>NZ_LNYY01000021.1:636-906499 GCF_001468005.1 Legionella steelei | reverse complement strand
TGCCATTGTAAAGTGTCAACTATGTCCCCGAACATATGTCAGGGATGTCCCCGGTCTATACACTGTTAAGCCCAACATCTACTGGGTTAACTCGTACGCTCCAAAATTCCATTATGAAGCCAAATTAACACGTATCTTATCCTAGTAAGAAATACTTCAGCGCATTGTTACAGGCTTAGCCGCCCAGCCTACGGTTACTGGGCTCTCCGAAAACCCATATTATTTCTAACCCACTGTAAAACTCTCACCACATCCACATTGCCCTGTCTGATTAGGATTATTGAATACAAACTTATAATTTAATCCCTGTTTTATGTAATCAACACTTATATTTTTCAAGAAGGGATAACTGGACTTATCAATGCATACAACATAATTTTCAGTCAAAGGGAGTATCAAATCAGCACTCTGAGGGGAGAGCACATAATCAACAACATAAGATAAACCAGAACAGCCCGTTTTCTTTACTGATAAACGAATCCCAGTATATTCAGAATTTTTCTGTAAATAAGCTACCACGTGTTTTATCGCTGCTTCAGTAAAACTGATTTCAGGCACTGTACTTTCTACATGATGCATTACGACACTCATTATATTAACCTCTCAATTCGATTTATCTTCTTTTTATTAAAAGTAATGCTTCTTTATAAACATCCATAACCCTTACCGCTATTGGGTACTGAGTAACAGGGATATTCAACTCTTTAACAATCAACTGATAATCAATTTGTGGGACAGTATTTATAGTCTGCCCTTCCAACTGCCTGCATAACCATTCTAAGCTTGCAATGACATAAGGATTACCATTGGTTTTAAAGCAAGCTCGTACAATTATACCATCTGCATTACACTGCGTATAAAACTCAATAATGCCCTGACCTTTTTGGTTGTTTTTAACAACGTTTGCAAAACGCTCGGTCAAATCAACAACCCCCACATGTCTGGGTGAAAAAAAACAATCCTGCACAGTTCTATTATACATCATGATGGCGACATTTCACGCAATCTAGTCACCTGCGTACAAATAACGTTAATCGCATGCTCCACTTCTTCTTTCTTAGTAAAACGTCCTATTGATAATCGTATAGTACTTTGTGCTAAATCATCACTTAGACCTATTTCTCTCAGCACATAAGAGGGTTGAATACTGGCAGAACTGCATGCAGAAGTAGTTGATACTGCAAGCTCATTCAAAGCCAACAACAAAGAATCTCCATCCAAGCCTGCAAAGCTGATATTCAGATTACCTGCTATTCGCTTTTGTTGATCTCCATTAAGTTGAATACCAGGTAAATGTTTAATGCCATCCCACAGATGCTGACGATATTTTAAAAATCGTGATTGCTCTTCTTCTCGCACACTTTCTGCTAAGGCAAAGGCCTCCCCCATACCAACAATTTGATGCGTGGCTAAGGTTCCCGAACGTAACCCTCCTTCATGACCACCACCAAAACTTTGGGGCTGAAGGCGAATTCGCGGTTTGCTCCTGACATAAAGTGCGCCAATACCCTTGGGGCCATAATTTTTATGCGCAGAAAACGCCATTAAATCTACCGAAAGGCAAGTCAGATCGATGGGTATTCTCCCCGCACTTTGTGCGGCATCCACATGAAATATGATTCCTTTATTGCGTAATAAAGCACCAATGGACTCAATATCCTGTATCACGCCAATTTCATTGTTTACATGCATGATGGAAACCAAAATGGTATCCTGTCTTAATGCTTGAGCCAATTGTTCCAAATCGAGTAAGCCATTGGGATCTGGATGCAGGTATGTGACCTCAAATCCATCCTTTTCCAAACGGTTAAAACTATCGAGCACGGCTTTATGCTCAGTACTCATAGTCACTAAATGCTTGCCTTTATTTTGGTAAAAATGCGCTGCGCCGATGATTGCCAAATTATTTGCTTCTGTAGCGCCTGAAGTAAATACTATTTCCTGTGTCGATGCATGAATTGAATCAGCAACTTGTGTACGTGCATGCTCCACAGCCAGAGCTGCAACTCGTCCATATTCGTGGGTTATAGAGGAAGGATTAGCAAAATCGCCATCTGGTCCCAAATAGTGGACCATGCGCTCCACTACACGTGGATCAACAGGCGTTGTTGCCATATAATCAAAATAAATTGGTATTTTAATTATCCCATTCATTTCAGCCTCTTTTACTTGCCCATTCCAACGATTTTTGTACCTGACTCAACATTCCTCGTAACAAATTAACTTCCATTTTCTCTAAGTTTACACGATTAAATAATCGTCGCACTCGCTGCATCAAGCGTCGGGGATTTGACGCTTTTAAAAATTGAATTTCAATAAAGACTTCTCTTAAATGCTCATAAAATTGTTCAATTTCATCTGCAGTAGCATATTCATCCTGACGTAATGCCACCTCTGCTTTAGGCGCTAATAATTTCATACGCAATTCATAAGCAATAATCTGTACAGCCTGTGCCAGATTAAGCGAACCATATTCTGGATTGCTGGGGATATGGATATGATAATGACATTTTAGCAGTTCTTCATTAGTAAGGCCTGCATGTTCCCTTCCAAATACAATAGCAATTTGGGTATCATCTGCGTGTTTACTAATTAAATCTGCACAAGAAGTAGGAAGCAATCCGGGTAAGGAAAGTCCTCTAGGTCGCGCACTAGTGCCCAAAATAAGCTGACAACCAACTAAGGCTTCCTCTAAAGTTTCAGTGACAATGGCAGAGTCTAAAAGATCATCGGCACCAGCCGCCATTTCTTTGGCCTTATAATCAGGAAAAGATTTAGGCTTTACCAAATAAAGCGAACTTAATCCCATTGTTTTCATTGCTCTGGCCGTTGAGCCTATATTGCCGGGATGAGATGTTGCTACTAAAATAATACGGATTGAACTTAAATTCATAAAACCTTTTAATTAAAACATTCGAGCTATATATCATATCACTGAACCCCCTTTTTTACGATTTTTGCTTTTTTCATATTTCACTCTCTTTGTTCAAAAAAAATATGATAGAATCACCGGTTTTGTAGATTAAAGAGTATATTCATGGAACCACTTTTAAATATAGCAATTAACGCAGCACGACAAGCCGGTGAAATTATAATTCGACATATGGAACAAGTGGACCGCCTGAAAATTACCGCTAAGAACAACCATGATTTTTTTAGCGAAGTAGACATTAAAGCCGAACAGTCCATTATTCATACAATTCATAAGGCATATCCAGAGCATGGAATTCTTGCTGAAGAAAGCGGTGTGCAAGAAGGAGATGGCGAGTCAATTTGGATTATTGATCCCTTAGATGGCACATCCAATTACTTGCATGGATTTCCTTTTTTCTCTGTTTCTATAGCAGTGAAGGTTAAAGGAAGAATAGAGCATGGCGTGATTTACGACCCCTTACGACATGAATGTTTTGCTGCAAGTCGAGGTCGTGGAGCTCGATTAAATGATAGAAGAATACGTGTTTCCAAGCAAACCCAACTCTTAGCCTCCCTTTTAGGTACTGGTTTTTCATCCCGCGACATCAATATAACTCAAAAATACTTACCTACTTTCGAAGCCTTATTAGGTAAATGTGCTGGGGTTAGAAGAACGGGTTCAGCGGCACTTGATTTGGCCTATGTTGCCAGCGGACGACTTGACGGATTTTGGGAGTTTGGCTTACGTCCTTGGGATATTGCAGCAGGCTCATTATTAATTAGAGAAGCAGGTGGATTGATTAGCGATCTACAAGGTGGCGATGATTTTCTCAACCACGGAGACGTTGTTGCAGGCACGCCTAAGGTATTTAAATCATTATTACAAACTATTTCTCCTGTTTTAAAGCAATAGAAATTAGGTGTAGCCTGGGCGAAGGCAAAAGCCGTAACCCGGGCTTCGCTTCGATTCATCCACAAATCTATACTTTTAATGGGTTATCCAAAGCTAAAAGTGCATTTGTTGAAATTAAGCGTTCACTCAATAGTTTCGCGATATTATAGCAAATTAACAATGCATCCAGATCTTTTGAGTAAATGCGAGTTCTAAAATCTTCGCCTTCGATTTTTAATAATCTAGAATCCACTAAAGCACGAATTGATGCAGAGCGCTTCCTTTGACCAAATACGCAGAACTCGCCAATCAACGCACCACTTTCACGCGTACCAATCACCTGACTCTCCTGAGACTCTGCCTGATTTAATATAACCTCTAGCACACCGGACTCAACAACATACATTGCATCACCAATTTCATTTTGATGAAAAAGAAACTCTCCTTGATGCAATTCAACAAACTCACAACTCGCCAAAAACTCGTCGATATATTGTTCGTCAACTCCTGTAAATAACAGGCAATTATGCAAATTAAATTCGCTCATCGTACAATCCTTAGTTTCTCACTAACCTCCCACATCAACTTTTTTATTTAATCTAAAATTGATAATAAGTACCTAGTGCAATTGTTTTATTATAGGGTAACCGATAAAACTGAATATCTGGAACTGCAGTACGTAACATAAGAGAAAACAAATGCTTTTGCCAAAGCCATATGTCTTTTGCTCTTTCTCTAGTCATTTCAACAAAAACAATTTCAATAAAATAATTTAATTGATTTCTATTTATTGCAAACGGCAATTGTATTCTTTTAAACATTTCATCTACAGTACAAGGCAAATTAATATCTTCTGTAAAACCATAATGAATTTGGATTAAGTACAATCCATCCGCTTTTTTGATGAGCTCAAATTTATTTTCAAGGGGAATGTAGGGGCTATTGTCTATTTTGATACTGAGAAAAATCATATTTTCAGAAAAAAAACGGTTAATCCGCAGATGATGAAGAAGCCCTTCACCCTCATCATCATATGGATCAATAATATACAGCCTCAATCCAGGTTGTCTTGAAATCTTATTTTGATTTAATTCATCAATGATAAACGCATCCATCAAAGCATCCCTGTGATGCAATTTACGTAATTTTTCAAAGCCACAATACCAGGTGTACATCACTATAATTCCAAGAAATGCGATAAAAATAGGAATCCAACCTCCGGTTAAAAATTTGGGAATATTTCCAGCTAAAAATGCAAGCTCAATAATGAATATTAAAGGAAAAATCATCAGCTTAATAAGTCCCCACCCCCAGCAATAATATGCAATGATCCCAACTAAAGTGGTGGTGATGAGCATATCTAAATTAACAGCAATACCAAAAGCAGCTGCAAGATTAGATGATGTTTTAAACGTTACAACAAGTACACAGGTACCTACAGCTAAAAGAAAATTGATAAGAGGCAGATACACTTGCCCTTTTTCAACTTTGGATGTGTATATAATTTTGAGTCGTGGTGTCAAATGAAGCAATGATGCTTGTTTTAAAATGGAAAAGGCCGCAGAAATAATTGCTTGTGACGCAACAATAGTTGCCGCCGTGGCCAAAAAAATCATAATAGAAAGAAACCAATGTGGTGATAGGCTGTAAAATGGGTATGCTGCTTTTTCTGGATGCATTAATATGAGTGCCCCTTGTCCAAAATAGCATAGAAGCAATCCAGGAAGCGCTACAGCAAACCACCCTATGCGAATAGGATTTTTGCCAAAGTGTCCTAAATCAGCGAATAATGCTTCACCTCCGGTCATCACTAAGAAGACTCCACCCAATAGAAAAACAGCAAATTGCTTATGTATCACAAAAAAATTAATGGCATAGTGAGGACTCAACGCCAAAAGTATTTTGGGATACTGGATAATCTGTAAAAAACCTAAAATGCCTATGGTGATAAACCAAATAAGCATAATGGGGGCAAATAAAACACCAATTTTTCCAGTGCCTACCCGTTGCAACCAAAATAACAGTAATAAAATGATCAATGTGGCCGGCAAAATATACTTGATTAAATGTGGCGATAACGGTTCGAGGCCTTCTATGGCGCTTAATATAGAGATTGCTGGTGTTAACATACCATCACCAATAATAAGTCCTATCCCAATAAAGGTGACAAATAAAAGCCAAGGCCCTGGATTTTTCATTTTCTGCCTTAAGATGCCTGCAAGCGCCATAATGCCACCCTCACCGTCGTTATCAGCTCGAAAAATAACAACTAGATACTTAAAGCTAACGATGATAAGTAATGACCAGAAAATCAGTGACAAAAGACCATAAATGTTAGGATCCGTTATAGGTAAATAAACTACAACTTGATGGAATGCATAAAGAGGACTTGTACCTATATCACCAAAAACAACACCTAGAGCCGCAAATGATAAGCCAAATGTGCTTGTTTTCTCTGGAGCAGATTTATTTAGCATTTGGCACCGACCCAATTTTTAAACAAACTCTCTGTATTAAATTGATTATAGTACTATGCCAGATAATTTTATTAAGCTAATGAATCGCCACACAATTTGAGCACAACTTTTACGTGAACGCATGCATCCAGATAAACCACATTAACGTGTGGGTTAGACTGTTAAGCCCAGCGCTTGTTGAGTTAATCCAAATTTTGAAGATATTTAGCGTTACATGCTGGGCTTAACAGCCCAGCCTACACATTTCTTGAGTTTTACATGATTCTTAGATACCACGCATAAAGCGCGGTACATAGTGAGAATATACAGTTATCAAGCATTGAAGCGACAAATTATTTAAATCCTTGTTTCGCTCCAAAACTCAATGGCAGTTCATCAGCCAGCGCAGTTCCCAGGTTTCTGGTCACACGATCGAAAAGGTTTTGCTTGTGTGTATAATCAACAACCTCTGGAACTTTGATTACATCACGAGCGACTTGCCCGCTGCTCGCCAAACCATCAATTAGCCCCATAGTTAAAGCCTGCTCACCAGTCCAAAAAAGTCCAGAGAATGTTTCATCATCAATGTGTAAACGGCTGCCTCGGCCCTCTTTTACTCTATTAATAAATTGCTGATGAACCTGATCCAACATCACTTGCAGTTTTTGTTTTGCAAAATCTGTTTCAGGAGAAAATGGATCCAAGAACGATTTATTTGCACCTGATGTTTGCAATCTACGTGCAACACCTATTTTGTTCATTAGATCAACAAAACCAAAACCATTATACAAAACACCGATAGAGCCAACCATACTCGCAGGGCTAGCATAAATATTCTCTGTAGCAACAGCAACATAGTAAGCAGCAGAAGCACACGCATCCACACATACTGAATAAATTTTCACATCAGGATATTTTTTTTGATAAAATTTGATAATGTTATACATGTATTCAGCCTGAACTGGGCTACCACCAGGACTATTAATACGTACAATCAATGCCTTTAACCCAGAGTTTTTATAAGCTGAATCCAAGCCCTTGGCGAAATCATCTGCATTGGCTTTCGCTTCAGACATTTCACCGATAATATCGATTACGCCCACATGAGGTTTGATATTAGTACCTACGTCTTCATTAGTACTCACTAATACGCGATAGGCTATAAACAAAATAATTAGCAAATAAATAACACGCATAAACCATTTCCATCTGCGTTTCCTCTTTGCTTCTTTTATATAATCAATGATGACTTGATTCAGCAAAGCTTGAGAATCCGGAGTAGAATTAGAAGAATGGTCATTTGTCATAATGAGTCACTTGAAATAATTTAATTAAACCTCATTTTACGGTAGATATAAGAAAATTGTAAGTATTCACCAGATTTTGAGTACTTTTGGAGAAAAGACAGATTTGAGTATAGATTGAACAGGATGTGAACATGTTTTTGAATTAAAAGTTCAAGATGTACCCGATATCGCTTTTCGGTGAACATGGTAATAGTTGCTGAAAATTAACCCCATATATAAGGTTATATATTATGAGAATGGATAAACTAACATCAAAGTTTCAAATAGCCTTAGCAGATGCTCAATCATTAGCTTTAGGAAGAGATAATGGCTTTATAGAGCCAGAACACCTCATGAAGGCTCTGCTCGATCAACAAGGAGGGAGTTGCCGACCTTTGCTCAGTAAAGCAGGTGTTAATATCCCTTTATTAAGAACCCTTTTAGATCAAGCCTTAGATAAACTTCCTAAAGTATCTGGAATTGGAGGTGATATACACATTTCTAACGGCTTAAATCGTTTATTAAATCTAACCGATAAATTAGCACAACAAAAGAAAGATAATTTTATCTCCAGTGAGCTTTTTATTTTAGCGGCGATCAATGAAGAAGGCAGTCTTTCTCGTATGCTGAAACAAGCAGGCGGTGAGGCTAAAGCAATCGAAAGTGCTATTAATGAGTTACGTGGTGGCGAAAGCATTAACGATCCTAATGCCGAAGAACAGCGTCAAGCTTTGGAAAAATATACGCTCGACTTAACCGCTCGTGCGGAACAAGGTAAATTAGATCCTGTAATTGGTCGTGACGATGAAATACGTAGAACCATCCAAGTGTTGCAACGACGCACTAAAAATAATCCTGTCTTAATCGGTGAACCCGGGGTAGGTAAAACCGCGATTGTTGAAGGATTGGCACAACGTATTATTAATGGTGAAGTTCCAGAGGGTTTAAAGAACAAACGCTTGCTTTCTTTAGACATGGGCGCCCTAATTGCCGGCGCAAAATATCGTGGTGAATTCGAAGAGCGCCTCAAGGCCGTTCTTAATGATTTAGCAAAACAAGAAGGACAGATTATTCTCTTTATTGATGAAATTCATACCATGGTTGGTGCAGGAAAAGCTGAAGGTGCAATGGATGCGGGCAACATGTTAAAACCTGCTTTAGCACGGGGCGAGCTTCACTGCATCGGTGCAACCACTTTAGATGAATACCGACAATACATTGAAAAAGACGCTGCTTTAGAGCGACGTTTCCAAAAAGTTTTGGTTGATGAACCAAGCGTTGAAGATACAATTGCTATCCTGCGTGGTTTAAAAGAACGTTATGAGGTACATCATGGGGTTGAAATTACTGATCCAGCTATAGTCGCAGCAGCTACGCTATCGCATCGATACATTACAGACAGGCAACTACCGGATAAAGCAATAGATTTAATTGATGAGGCAGGAAGCTTAATTCGTATGGAAATCGATTCAAAACCTGAAAGTATGGATAAATTAGAACGCCGTTTAATTCAACTAAAAATTGAACGAGAAGCACTTAAAAAAGAGCATGATGAGGCATCTAAAAAACGGCTTGATGATTTACAACATACTATTGATGAATTGGAACATAACTATTCTGATTTAGAGGAGGTCTGGAAAGCTGAAAAAGCAACCATGCAAGGTGCCACGCAAATTAAAGAGTCCCTGGAGCAAGCCAAACTTGAAATGGAAACAGCTCGTCGGGCTGGGGATCTGAGTCGTATGTCTGAATTACAATATGGCCGAATTCCAGAACTTGAAAAACGCCTAACGCAAGTAGCTGAAGTTGAGTCTCATGAGAATAAATTAGTACGTAATAAAGTGACAGAAGATGAGGTTGCAGAAGTCGTTTCAAAGTGGACCGGTATACCCGTAGCCAAAATGATGGAAGGTGAAAAAGAAAAATTACTGCGTATGGAAGAAGTGCTACATAATCGTCTTATAGGACAAAATGAAGCAATCGATGCCGTATCTAATGCTATTCGCCGTTCACGTGCAGGTTTATCTGACCCCAATCGCCCTATTGGATCATTTCTATTCCTTGGGCCTACTGGTGTAGGTAAGACAGAGTTATGTAAGGCTCTGGCATCATTCCTCTTTGATACTGACGAAGCCATGGTACGCATCGACATGTCAGAATTTATGGAGAAACATTCTGTTGCCCGTCTGATTGGTGCACCACCAGGATATGTAGGTTATGAAGAAGGAGGATATTTAACAGAAGCGGTTCGTCGCAGACCTTATTCTGTGATTTTACTTGATGAAGTAGAAAAAGCGCATACCGATGTGTTCAATATACTGTTACAAGTTATGGATGATGGTCGTTTAACAGATGGTCAAGGACGTACTGTTGATTTTCGCAACACCATTATTGTCATGACCTCAAATCTTGGATCCAATTTAATTCAAGAAATGGGTAATAAATTTAAATACGAACAAATTAAAGATGCAGTAATGGAGATGGTGCGACAACACTTTCGTCCTGAATTCATTAATCGTATTGATGATACGGTGGTCTTCCATTCTCTTGCAAAAGAGCAAATTGCAAAAATTGCTGCAATCCAAATTGCCTATTTGCAAAAACGTCTGAAACAACAAGATATGCATCTTGATGTAACTCAAGAAGCCTTAACGCATTTAGCAGAGGCTGGTTTTGATCCGGTATATGGTGCAAGACCTTTAAAACGTACCATTCAACAACAGTTAGAAAATCCTCTGGCTCAAGATATTTTGACAGGAAAATTTAAGTCAGGTGAAACGATTAAAGTCTCTTATAAAGATGGCGACATGAAATTTACAAGCCATTAACTTTAAAGAAACAGTTAGTCCCAAATGTAACAAATTACATTTGGGACTAACTGTAATAAATCAACTGTTATAACTATAATCTCGCCATAACACTAACAAAATTAGGCGGATTAGGCGAGCCAACGCCTACAACATCGTTCCAAAATTGGCTCTCAATAATGCTAAGAACGCCATCCCAATTAAATGTAATAACATCCGTATTTACAGAAATATTAAATGCAGAAACAGGTGGAATAGAACCAGCCGGTGCATTGTTAACTGGTGTAGCACCACTTATTATTTGATGTGGTGGTGTAATGAGATTTAACGCTTTGCTGTTGGTTAACAGACTGTTAAAGGTGTAAAAATAAGGTGCTACTAAGCCAATTGGTCTTTGCGCTCCGCCGTTTAAGATAGCACGAGCTTGATTCACTAAGGTCACTACACCAGAAAATAAGGGCGTAGATTGACTGGCTCCACCTGTTTTATAAAAAGCCCCCCCCTGAAAAATAAGCAGCCCCGTGTAATAATCTGCTACCATGGCTATATCAGGAATTGCTCGATTAGTACTACCAACAATGCCATAACCACCAGCAGTAAAATTACTTATCGGCGCTTGCCAGGATGGAAAAGAACGCCATTTACTAACTCCTCCCATACTACCTGAATAAAGTTTACCATTCTTGTAAGTACCCCAACCGGATTCAAATGCATAATTATAATTACTATCAACAAATAAGCTGCTTCCTCCTACCGATGTAACATAAGCTGAACTGGCTGGGAACCCTATCGACGGATCGTTGCCAATCTTAGCGCAAGGCCATGAGCTATGATAGGTTTGATCCCCACAGTCGCCTGCTGCAAAATTAATACTTGCCCCCATTCCCGTAGCAACCTGCAAAGTGGCATCTAATGGCTCATTTTGCAAATCATAAGCACTACCCCAACTGTTGGAAACCACATAAGCATTGGTAAAGCCACCCAGAGTAAATTGGTTATTGATAAGGGTATTAATCGCTGTTGCTACCTGGGCATTATTAACATCATTTGTCATAACTAAAACAATGTTGGCTCCGGGAGCCATCGTGTGCGATGCCTCTATATCAAGCGCGATTTCACCATCCCAGCTGGAAGCACTGCCACACGTTAGAGATCCCAGGGTGTATGGATTACCGTGATAATCGACCACAGCGAAGTTACTCGCGCTTAATTGTGGCAAAGAGTTTGCAATATTATAGGTGTTTACGTCATCCATAATGCCTGCAGAGCCCTGCGTCCCACAACCATCGATAATAATGATAGTTTGTCCTGTTCCATCGATGGTCACTCCATTAACAGGAGCTATACTACTTATATTATAAGCCGCTCGCATTTGATAACCTGTAAACCCTTGTAACGAAGTGGTTGTAGGTATTGCTGTTGGCGAAAAGGTATCCCAAGCGAAATTAAGTATTTCAACGTGCTTATTAGCTTGTGACTCCTTAAGCGTTTTAAACTTTTTTGATGATTCCAGATGGATTTTAGGATGTCCATTGGGAATATTACTGAGATCACTAATCCCTGATATGTATTGCGCAATTTCAGAATTTATCTTTGGTTTAGAAACGTTCCCATAAAAAAGTTTATTTTTATACAGATAATTATTAAGTTTTATCTGTAGTACTTTCTCAATTTCACTTGCTTTCGCGGTTACCTGTATTGTAGTAAACACTTTTTTTGTCTTCATTCCATGTGCAATAAAATAATTCTCAACCTCTTTTACCCCTCTTTCGCTTGGAGCATAGTTTGCATCGTATTCTTCTTTTGTTAAAAATTTTTGATAATAAAAACTTTGTGGATCATATAATTCATCTATAAAGTGATTAAGCTTCTCTTTATTCCTGAGTTTAAGCCAAATTGTAAACGTAATTTCTTGTTGTGGATTCATTGGCCCAAGCAATTTCGCGTTCTTTAAGATAGGGAGCTCAATATTATAGAAATTGGTTTGTTTTATTTCAGCTCCAGCCCACACTGTAGATAAAAATATCATTAGCGAAAAAAGACAAACTATAAGGCGCATTACAAACATTTATTACCTCCCTGGTAAAAATTAGGATTAACTCGCAATTCTTATCCCAACTGATATAGGCTATTAATCGGACCATAAGTTACAAATCCGACCTCATTGCCACTAATTAATGAGTAAATAAAACCTCCTTGTGTACCCGCATATACTACTGAACCCGCTGCATTAACAAATAAGCTGTAGACAGTTTGTGCATATGGAGTCCAAGCGCCACCACCAGTTAATGATGTGCTTGTATATACATATTCATTTGCAGTACCTACATATAGAGTATTCGCAGCAACATATACTGAGCTGACTGCACTGCCATCAGGTTGGCCATTAATAGCTACCCAAGTCACTCCATTATTGTTGGAGTAATAAACTAATCCGTTGGCGCTTGCAGCATATAGCGCATTAGTTGCTACAAAAATGGCGTTCACCGCAAAACCTGTAGCAGGTGGAGTAGTCGTAGTACAATTTTTTCCATTAAGCGAGCAAATAAAAATACTTCCATTAGCACTTGCTATATAAAGTTTATAATTTGCTGAAACATACAGGGCATTGACAGCATAACCTGGTGCTGGAGACACAATAGGAGACCAGGTCGTACCGTTATTAAATGAAGAATAAACTGTTCCGTTGATGGATCCAGCATACAATATGGTGCTCAGCGCAACAACGCTACTGATTGCGCTTCCACCAGCAGGTGGATTTGTACCAACCCAAGTAGTACCATCATCTATTGAATAATAAACACCATTTTGTGTTCCGACATATAAAGTGGGTACAGACGGTGTTGCTACCGTGACATTTAAGACATTTGCAGCACTAGGCTGATAACATTGGTTCGGATTGGGTTTTCCATTTGGACCTTGCTGACAGACTATAGGGCCTCCCTTATAATGAGGTGACATTTGAGCGCCATTCACCTGCAAGGTGAGTGTGCATGATTGTTTAGAAGTCAGGGCAAAAGAATCGGCACAATTTCCTACATTAGTTACTTGCGCCATACCAGTGATAGGAACCATCTTTAATGTATGGGGCTTAGAAGACATATTGGTGACGGTATATTGAACGACCGCGGTTCCATTGCTAGGTACAGGGATTGAAGTAGGTGTAATCGGTTCAAGAGTAAATAATGGCGTTGAAGTTGCATGAACAAAGGCCATAGTAAATAAGAAATAAAAACCCAGCAAGCGTAAAAATAATTTATTTTTTTCCATTGCAAATCCTATGCTATATAAGTGAGGTATCAACATGAAACCATTAGTACATATGGTTGTTTATCAACTCGCCGCTCTAAAGTCTAACCTGATACTCTTCCCAATTTGCTTTTACCCCGTTAGAAAACTCATCACCAACATCAGCTTGTAATATTTTTAGGCGTGGCAATATGTTAAAAAACTAAAGGCATCCAGTTATAAGTCTATTTGCCTATTTTCACAAGAGCTTCTTTTGCAAATTATTTATTCCCGCTGCTTGTGCAATAACCAACCAAACACATTATCCTTCTACATGCTCTAAACGTTCTATCAACTTCCTTTTTACTGCAAGCCATTCTTCAGCAAGAATACTAAACAAGGCAGTGTCTGTGACTTGGCCGTTATGATGGATCATATGTTGGCGTAAAATACCTTCTTTTGTTGCCCCTAATTTTTTTAAGGTATTGTAATTCTTAACATTACGCGGATCGGTTGCGATTTGTACACGATTGATATCCCATGTTTCAAAAGCGTTTTGAAATAGTAATAGTAAAGACTCATGATTATATCGTTTTCCCCATGCCGCTGGATTAAGCCAACCGTATCCAACTTCCAACTTTTTATGTTGTAGTTCGATTTCATAATAAGCACGGGTTCCAATTAATTGATTATCTTTTATTCTTCTTATTACATATGTCAGTTGTATCCCTTGCATCTGCTTTAGTAAACAATCTTGAAACCAAGACTCGTAAAACTCTCCATTCGCTTTATTTGGCATATAGGTCCAAATTCGTGCATCATTAGCCGGCTGCCGTAAATACTCATAATGACTTAGGGTAAGTGGTTCCATGTGAATGGTTTTGCCGATCAGTATCTCTGGCATAAGCTTACTGACTTTTGTTTTATTTTTAGGCATAATAAAGTCGTCTGACATTTTCCAATCTAAAAACATGATCAATAAATTATTTCATCGAATAAAACAACTGTTTCAGGTTCCAGCAGGTAAAATTATTTCTAATGCATACCGGATTATTTCAATTGATGACAGCTATCAAAAAACGGCAAAAGTTTATGTCAAAATCCAAGTTACTGGTCAAGCGGTAACCTTTGACAAACCGGTAAGCGAACTGTATCAAAAAAAATGGTTAGATAGTTTTTCGCATGAAGATGTGGCGCATATCGCTGCATTATACTCTGCGGAACAAACCAATAACCTGGATTTAATTAAAAGATTTCCCAAACAAACAGCTGCAAACAAATCCAGTGTCATCAGTGTAGGAATACTGTTTACAACTTTTTTAATTTTATCTAATTTAGCTGCATTTAAAGTTGCCTCTTTTGGCCCAATTAATTTTGCTGCTGGTTTAATTTTCTTTCCTTTAACTTATGTTTTCGATGATATCCTGACCGAAGTATATGGATTTAAAGTAAGTCGACGGATTATATGGATGGCTCTCCTTGCAAATACAATTATATTTCTAGGGACATGGCTAACCATCTACCTGACTCCCTCCCCCTACTGGCCTCATCAAGAAGCCTATGCAACAATATATCAAGGTACACTCAGAGTATTTTTGGCGTCAGTAATTAGTTATTTTTTTGGTGAGTTTGCTAATTCGATAATTTTGGCCAAACTTAAAGTACTGGCATCTGGCAAGCGACTTTGGCTACGCGCCATGACCAGCACGATGGTTGGCGTTGGCATTGACACCCTACTTTTTACTCATATTGCTTTTTTATTCATACTGCCCTATGCGGCAATTTGGCAAATTATTGGGACGATGTATTTGTTCAAAGTAGCATATGAAATGTGTGCTCTGCCCATTACATATCAAGTCTCAAACTATTTAAAAAGAAAAGATAATGTCGATTATTATGATGTAACAACTAATTTCAATCCGTTTTCATTAAAGCTGTAATAATGGATACAGTAATAAATAGTACATCTAAAAATAGCGCAGTGATTATCCATTCGAATCATTTATGGTATCTGACTTTAACTTATTCGATGATCATCGTATTGGCCAATTGGTTTGATCCTCGGCTAATTAGTATTTGCGGTTTAACAACAGATGCTGGAACATTGATTTTTCCATTATCTTTTTTGCTTTCTGATTTGATCACTGAGGTGTATGGTTATAAATATGCACGTCGTACTATTTGGTGTGGGTTCATATTTAATTTGTTTTTCATTTTGTATGGTCAACTCGTAATCCACATGCCCAATCCCAGTTTTGCAACAAATAATGCTATTTTTGATACATTGTTAACCATTAACTTCAGAATTATTTTAGCATCATTCATCAGTTATCTAATTTCCGAGTCCTTTAACTCATACCTTATTGCTAAAACTAAGATTAGAGTTCAGGGACGATATATGGCTGGTCGATTTGTTCTTTCCTCATTTTTGGCATCAGGTCTAGATAGTGTGATTTTTACAACGATTGCATTTTACAAAACACTGCCTGATTCAGTATTCGTGTCGATGATGTGTACCATGTGGTTTATTAAAGTATTTATGGAGTTATGTGGCCTTCCTCTCTCTATAAATTTGGTTAATAAACTTAAAAAAATAGAACAAATTGATATTTATGATAAAAAAACAAAATTTAATTTATTTCGCATGGATCTTGATTACATCCAGCAAGAAAATGAATTTTTTCATAATAAAAAGTTATAATGTGTAGCCTGGACGAGTACATAGAGTTCAACATAGGACTAACCCCTCTATTAAATACTTTATCCAGGCTAAACAGCCTCAAATCAATGTGCGAGCGCCACAACTTTTTCTTTTTCTTCATCCTGTTTTTGAGAAGCCAAAACAGCGCTATGTAATTCTGACTCCATCTTCGCGAGTGCAGTATTCATTTTCTCTCTGCCCAGGGCATTCACTTTATCTCTTCCCATAGCATTCCTTATATCTCTTCCATAAAAGAAACTACAATCCAAGACAACACTAGGCTCTGCTTCAAGAAACTGTTTGAGAAACCTCGCCCCATCATACATATCCTCATTGGTCAGTTGCTCGAGAGATCGCTCCAGTCCTAAAGCTTGTTGGATAATAAATGAAAAGTGTTTGTCAAACATCTTTGGTTGATGTTGCAACACTAAAGCATAGCCACCAAAAAGAATAAAACTGCAGGTAAAGTCATAACATTCCTTCATTTTTGTTTGGAACATACCGTGATTCATAGATTCTAAATTTTCTTGAACCAACCCGGTATAAAATACTCTAAATATTATATTTCTTGCTTTCTCTGATTCAACGTGTTTTACGATACTTTCATTGATGGCTTTGCCACCTAAAGTTCGAAAAGCATTAAAGTCCTTATAATCTTTTGCTACTCCCTTACACCATTTCTCGATTTCTTTTTCAATCTGTTTCTGTTCTTCATCAATTCTTTCCGCTAAAGATTGAAGAAAGTCAACTGCTTTAAATCGCTCTAGAAGAACTTCGCCACGATCTGTTTGTTCTTCAATAATATCCAACAAATATTGCTCGAAATTACTGTCCTCAGCAAAATGAGGATAACTCTTATAAAGAGGAACATCCTCTTTGTCCTTCTCAAACATATTGTTTCGAAAAGCCTCTAGAGCTTTTACAGCGGTAACCGCATCAAGAATCTTTAAATCTTCCGATTTATATCTCTTCTTAACCCCCTCCATCGCTTTAAACTGTAATGCAGTTCTTATGGCTAAAAATAACTTTACAGTGGTTATATCACATCCAAAGAGCGACCAAGAGATATATCCATCAGGATTCTCGTATTCTTTAATCAAGCGAAAATAGCGGTGAATTAATGCCCCCAACAAATACAACGCGCCTTCTTTGATTTTTTCTTTATTTTCTTTGGGAATATCTCGCAAATAATTTACTAGTTTATTGAATACATCAATTTGCGTCCCCCTGCCCGATTTACATCGAATTACATCATTTGTTCTAGCGATTAATACCTCCAGGGAGGAGCCACTGCTAGCTTGGCTATCTGTTATTGTATATCGTCCTAATAAAGTAGAATATTTAGGTTCCAAATTAAGCGTATTGACTCTAAGTTTTGCAAATGTTGGTGGGATAAAAGTCATACATCCTCCTTAATACACACTTCCCAAAGAATTCATGATTCCTCTATAAATCTCAGATAAAGACGAACCATTTTTGTTAAACAAAAAATGCCTTGACTCATGAATGTCTTTTTGAATTGTTGCTCCTAATCGCTTGTTAAGATCAAAATATGTTTGTTCTTCACGCCGTTCATAGACAAAAGTACAATAATAGCTAAGGTCACTTAAACATGAATCAAAAAAATCCTGATCTATTTCCTTAATAGACTGAACTCCTAAATGAGTTCGAAAAAAATCAATCAGAGATTGATGAAGACAATTACTTACTACAGAATCATATTGAACCCACTTTACCAAATATATTCCAATAAGAATTTTTCTTCTAAATTCATTGAAATCATCTAGGGTTAACAGAGGATCTTTTTTAACGAGCCTAGCATATTGGATTAACTCATATGTCTCATCCAAACTGTGAGCCAGCGTACTTATTGTAGTCGCATCATCCATGGCAGCATGGCTAGGTATAAACAGAGAAAATAAACTTAAGCATCCCACATGTTGTCCATAAGTTCTTGCTAAACACGTTGCTAGTTGTTTTGCTTTTTGCTGAAATTCGGCAAACTTTGTCATTGCGTCCCTCCTGCAAATATTGACCCGCAATAACTGCAACGCGTCATTCGTCCAAAAATTTAAACGCCTCCATTTTTTATAGCAACCTATAAAAAATATTGCAACTATTAATTTAACTAATTGAGCATAAAAAGAATTGAAAGTCCTTTTTCTGATTTTTTATGTCCAATGCGCTCGAGGATAATTCAGTGAGAAACAGGTGGAAAAGTACTTTTTTATGTATTGGATCCTGGGTGCAGCAAAGCGCAACCCAGGGAAAGCGATGGCTTTTAACTCCGGGGTTCGCTGCGCTACACTCAGATTACAATCTATCTAGAAAAACGCTCATCTATGGAGTTAATTAGTTTCTGGTGGATCCCATTAAAGCCTCGATTACTCATGACCAAAACAGCATCCCCCTCTTGCACTATATTCGATACCTCTTGAATTATTTCATCATGGTCTTTGCAAATTTTATAGGGACAAGTCCAATTCCCCAACGTTTCGTTCAAATTAAAATCATGTGGTTCTAAAACATAAGCACCTTGAACTGGTTTCAAGGCATGTGCCATTTCATCTGCATGAACTCCAGTACGCATGGTATACGATGCAAACTCTAATACAGCAAAAATACGTTGATGGCGGTTACTTCGTTGTAAAGCGTCAACTGTTCGCATAATGGCAGTAGGATGATGCGCAAAATCATCATAAACTGTTACGCCATGTCGATTTGATCGCACCTCCAAACGACGCTTTACTGGGGTAAAACGCTCTAAAGCCTCCGCTGCTACGTTTGGACTGACGCCAGCATTAACACTTGCAGCAAGAGCAGCTAAACCATTTTCCACATTAAAACGCCCGATCAAAGACCATCTAACCTCAGCGACCTCTTTTCCATGATGCAACACTTTAAATGCGGAGCCATTTTCTTCTATCAATTGCGCTGACCATTGGGCATCGCCATCCAAAGCCAGCTCTTCAATTCGGGAATATTGACCACGAGCAATGACCTCATTCAATGCTTTATCATCTCGAGGCTTAATCGCAACACCACTCGCCGGAATAGTTCTTAACAAATAATGAAATTGTAATTGAATTGCAGCCAAATCAGGATAAATATCTGCATGGTCAAACTCCAGATTATTTAAAATAGCAATTCTGGGTCGGTAATGCATAAATTTTGGACGTTTGTCGAAAAAAGCACTATCATATTCGTCTGCTTCAATCACAAACCATTTGCCTGATCCTAAGCATGCACTTGTTTTAAAATCAGATGACACCCCTCCAATTAAAAAACCAGGATTAAGTCCTGCTTGATGTAAAATCCAAGCTATCATTGAAGTAGTCGTCGTTTTACCGTGGGTACCAGAAACAGCGATGACTTGGTATTTGGATAGAATATTTTCAGCAAGCCATTGAGGCCCAGAAGTGTATTGTTTTCCAGCTTCTATTACTGCCTCAAGCACAGGCATACCTCTTTTTATTGCATTGCCCACAATAATTAAATCGGCTTGTAGTGCTAAGGTTGCATCATCATAACCATCAGTCCAAGCTATCCCTTTTGCTGCAAGCAAATCACTTACTGGCGGGTAACAATTAGCATCACTTCCAGTTACCTTATATCCCGCATCACGCGCCAGTAAAGCCAGGGCGCTCATAAAAGTTCCGCTTATACCTAAAATATGTAAGTGCATAATAATCCTAATCTCATTGTAATAAAGAAACAGTTAAAACATTAACTGCAATTAAACCAAATGCCGCTAATACGGATTGAATTGCTGTTATGTTTAATGCGAATTTATAAATATGTGCAGTGATAACAAATTCCCAAACAGATAAGCCTAAACTTAAAAATAAATAGACAATACCAACAAATAAAAATAAAGGATTCCTTAAATGAATAAGCGATAAATAAGGTGCAAGGATCAATAAAGGAGTGACCAATATATGGATAACAATATTGATACAATATAATGAGGTAACGGTTTGTACCAGCCGAGTGGTCAATCCTTTAAAATACAAAATTAGATAAGTATAAATAACATAAGAAATGACCAGGCATATCGAAATAAATGCATTATTTATCATATCTTCGGAAGAGTTAAAATAAGAATAATTCCATTCAACCGTCATCAGTAACGCCAACAAAATGCCGCTCAAAACCATTCGAGTAACGGAATAAGGCGTATTTTCTGGGCTATCTCTTAATAAGCAAATATCCCAATAACGATCAAATATAAGATGTAACATTCAAGTCTTCGTTTTTTTTGTTAATTGTAGCAGAGTGCTTTATAACCCGGATTTTTTTATAACTTTGTAGCTTGGGTACCGTGGAATCATTCCGAGCGCAACAATGGGTGACGCTAAGCTTCCGGGGTCGGCTGCCGTTGCACCCAAGCTACAAAGCTACGGCCTCTCAGTTATGAGCTTCTTTTTTCATTAGCTTCTTTACAATATTAAGTTGCTGTACAACAGGCTCATTCCATGGCCCTGAAATTTTATAACTGTATCCAGAAATTTTTTGCATGCTTTGATTAATAATTTTGTTCGCCACCCAAGCAGCGACACCAGCCACAGGGCCTCCCGCAATCGTCGCGACGACCGGTAAACTTGCAGTTATATGTGGCGATATTTTTAAATTCAGGTCATAAGTATGTTTGACCAAATCAAGGCCTCCTTTCATGCCTGCATAAGCAACTGGGCCATCAAGATAACTGTCTTGTGTACTCATAATTCCTTTACTCACAACAAAGTTACCTTCAAAAATATCAAAACTATATCCTTGATGCGCCAAATCACTAAAATCTAACTGTAAGCGTCGTGGAATAGTCTGTAAGCTTAGGATGCTTAATAACTTACCAAGATCTAATTTTTCTTCAGTTTCCTTGCTTAAATGCGTAATTCTTCCATTTTTAAGTTGTAAATACATATTACCTTTCAGCGAGGCAAGAGAAAATTGATATATACCTTTTTTCCAACCGCCATGAAACTCCATATATCCTTTTTTGGCATGAACAGCAGGCATTACATTCCAACGCTCTAAAGTTTTAGCTAAATTAGTGATGTTCAGTTTTACATCAAGATTGGTCTGATTTATATTCTCTTTTTGAGTCCATTCTCCCTGGGCATTGATCTGATATACTGGAGAATTAATCTGACAATACTCCATTTTCCATTTTTCAGCAGTCGATTGACTTTTCAAAGTTAAATCACCAACTTGTATTTTACCCACAGATAAATTGTCAATGCGTAAATTAAGGTTTGGTATTTGATCCGGATGCAGTTGTGTCGTCTCAGCAAGTTCATCACTTGCGGTATCAATCTTGTCCAAATGCAAATAACGCACATGCCCACTTAATTCATTCGCAAGAGGACGATAGGTTAAGTCAGCTGCAATATTTTTTTGTTGTAAATTAAAAGACCAGTCTTTATTAGGCAATATTTTTGCTTTAACAACCATTTGATTAAACTGTTGCCTCAAAAAATCGAGCTTATCTATGGTTACATTGATAATTCGCAGATTTGACAGCATAGAGGTATTGGTTTTCGCTGCAGGAAATTGATCAAATATGTCTTTCCATTCTTGTAGATCAAATCCTTGTAACCTGCCAACAACAGACAATCCTGGTAAATTCTGATTTACAGCATTTTCGCTACCTAAACGTAATTGGCCTGAATTAAAGGCATAACCTTCCTTCGCGTTTTTAAATAACAAATCAGCACTTAAACGATTATCATAACGACCACGCAAGCGAATTAATTTTTTTGATTTGAGTTCAAGATTTAACTCCAGTGGTGCCTTTGTATCTGATTTTTTACCTAAAGGTGCAGGCAAGTTGACATCTAAGCCCTCCAAAGTACTATTAAAGCTAATGCTGTCCGCTTCAGAAGGTTTATCGCTTAACTTTAATAAAGCATTTGCATTAAAAGAACCTTCCACTAAATCAAACAAAGGTAATTTAAATTGATTCTTCAAGGAATCAACAGAACATTTTCCATTAATAGCAATCGTAGTAGCAGGCTTGGGTAATTTAACCGATTGAATCTTGATGTTCATTGGGTGTCCCAAGATATCAGCAAAAAGGTAACTGTCTGTTACTCCTGCTTCATCAAACATCAACGTACCTGATAAATTTCGTGCAGCAAATTGAGCTAACTCATAATTCACCAGCAGGGTGTTTTTTTTTAATGTCACATTACCTTTCGCAAGTACATCATCATTTTCCGGATATAAAGGGACTTGTACGCTTAATTTGACTAACGCTGTACCTTTCACCGAAAGCATTTTCAAGAGTGATAGCTTTTTCCTTAAAGGAGAAGCCATAACATAATTCATCATTTTTTGTACTGATGCATCAATTGTTCCATTTACCAATAAATTCTCTTTGTTATTCCCTATGCTATCTATACGTAAATGCATATCTTTTGCAGGTACACCATGAAAATTAGCATGGACTATATCAATATTGAGGTTACGATTTTTTAAATGTATGTATCCATCGATCTCTTTTACGACCTGCCATTTGGAGTTAATCGCAATCTCTCCCCCGCTTGCATAACTCTCTATAGAGAATTCGCCTGTATTATTATCAAAAGGGAAATCTTTGGCTAAACCATTGAGTGTTATTTTTCCACTGGCCTCAGCAATACGTTTCACATCATTTTTTAGCCAGAAATATAATTTGGGTTTCATGTATTTTTTAGGCAAAAACACAGTCCATTGCTGCCAGTTTTTACCAGCAAACTCTAGGCCAAGACGAATATGGCCTACAGAGTGGCGAGTCACTTGATCTACAGCACCTTGTAAACTTAATGTGAGCTCTGGCTGATTTATTACAAATCGCTCCATACTAATGCGTAAACCATCACTCAACTCTTTCCACTCAAGAGCACCATTGAGTAATGTCAATGTTTGCTCTGGATAACCTTTTACTTTAATTGATGTATTTTCAGAGTCAAACTCCAAACGCCCCTGGTCAGGTTGCCAATTAATTACACCAGAAAGATTTTTTACTTGGGGTATATTGTCTTTAGCATTCCATCCTAGCTGCTCAAATCGTGTTAAAACATAATTTATTGAATAATCATTAATGGAAAACTTCTCGCCTTTTTGTACTAGATCCATAGAGTTTTGTGCCGTGGCTGAAGAAGTTGTAGATTGTGTCTGTGAGTGCTCGTTTGCAACGGTACCGAAAAATGGAATTGGAGGAATGACTGAAACAGTGTTATTCAATGTAACAAGAATCTGGGTATCCTTTAAGGCTCCCTTTGGTTTCATGTCCAATAAGCCCTGGATACTTTCTGGCCAGTTAATGGCGTTAGACAACAATGATTCAATAATGATTGATTTTACAAATAATAGATAACTTTGTTGCTCCTTATTGTATTTCAGCAATAATTGATTCTCAGGCCATGTTACACCACCGATACGTAATTTGATTGGATCAATATGGAGCTGCCAACCTAAATTATCGGGTTTCCAAGAAAGGTTAGCAAAGAATGATTGAATCAATTGGCTCTGTTGATTATTCAGCAACCGCCAAGCAAGTCGCTTAAATGATACCTGTGCTTGTACTGAAGAAACTGCACCATGATGCATATCGAGCCATAAATCAATATTACCCTTGCCACCTTCTAAATGCTCCGTTGTCTTTGGGAATAGACTTTGCCACTGAGCAGGTACTATATTTTTAGCTGAGAAATAAAATTTTCCTTCAATGTCCTCAAAGTGTTCCGGATCAAAATATCCATCGCCTAAAAGTCGAAAATCAGTGCTATTTGTTTGTTCAAGCCGTGCTTCGCCCTTAAACTTATAATGCCCGCTTCTATTTGCCACAGATATATTTAACACATTAACAGGAATCAATCCTCCATCACTAAAATGGAAATATGCGGTAACATGTTTAATGATCAAATGTTCTTGTTGTGATAGCCAAATCAAAATTTGCTTGGTCTTCTCTGGGGTCATATCGCTGGTATTTAATGAGTCAGTTGCAACACCATCGATAGCCCAGTGATTATCTATTTCTCTCAAATTCAGATGCATATCGTCGATATAGAGAACCCCGGGTTGTATCTGCCAACTCCATAGGGATTTAAATAAATTAATGCCAACTAACAATTTATTGATACGAAAGTTATGTTTTGAATCGTCTCCCAAAGTGACTTGATTCAATTTAAGCATCGGTTGAAACCAATGCCATCCAGTTTCCATGGTTTGAATGGTTACCGGTTGTCCTATTAAAATTGACAGATGATGCTCGACTTCTCCCTTATATTCTTTTGCCCAGGGAGTCAGAGAACGAAAAATGCTGGATAATACAGCCATAAAAATAATCAAGACCGCTAAAAGCATCCAAATTCTTTTTAGTACTTTGTTCACGCTTAGTGTTCGATTACTCATTGGTGTGTTTACTATACCATTGCTTTTGCGCATACTCATCATTTTCTTTTTGCTCAATGCGCTGTAATTTGACTTGTTCGCTCTTATTAACTCGCTCGATCAAAAGGCTGACTCCTTCTTCAGAAATTTTCGCTTGCTTATAATTAAGTTCGGCCTTAGCCTTTACCTTTCCTAAATAAGCCAAATGCCCATTCAATTGTATTAAAGCTGTATCCAAATGGCTAATAAAATCGATGCGGTTGCGTAGTCGGGCAACTATCGTTCCTTGTTCACCAATTTTCTCAACTTGCTTTAGGTAATCCTGACGATAAATCACTAATTGCTCATGTTTTATTTTATTTTGCTTGAATTGCTCTTGCGCTTTTAAGAGTTCTTGATATGCAGCTTGAGTCGCATCCTTTTTAATCTGCAGAAGCTGCTTTAAACGTTCTAATCGTTGGCTCATCCATTAGCTCCAAAAGATGATGCTAAATGGGTTAACATATCTACACTGTCCTTATAATCAAACCGCTCATTAATACCTTGTTCCATATATTCGCGAATTTTATCTCTCGCTTGAATCGCCTTATCAAGATTTGGATCACTTCCTTTGGCATAAGCACCAAGCAATATGAAGTCTTTATTTTTTTCATAAAGCGATAAATTCTTTTTGAATAATAACATATCATCCATTTGTTGCTTAGATACTATAGTTTGCATTACACGACTGATAGACGCTTCCAAATCAATAGCAGGGTATTGTCCTTCTTCAGCAATAGAGCGACTTAATACGATATGTCCATCCAAAATAGCCCGCGCAGAATCAGCGATGGGATCTTGCAAATCATCCCCCTCAGTTAAAACAGTATAAAATGCAGTAATCGAACCACTTCCTAGTTCGCCATTACCGGCACGTTCAACGAGTTTGGGTAGTTCAGCAAAAACTGAGGGCGGATAACCTTTAGTTGCTGGTGCTTCACCTATAGAAAGAGCAATCTCTCTTTGTGCCTGCGCAAAACGAGTTAAAGAGTCCATAAGGAGTAAGACATGTTTGCCTTGATCACGGAAATATTCAGCAATACTTGTAGCAACTTTAGCGCCATGTAATCGCATTAGTGGACTTTCATCTGCAGGAGCGGCGACGACAACCGCACGTTTTAAGCCCTCTGTACCTAAATTTAATTCAATGAACTCTTTGACTTCCCTACCCCGCTCACCAATCAATCCAACAACCACAACATCTGCTTTGGTAAACCGGGTCATCATGCCTAACAAAACAGATTTCCCCACTCCTGAACCTGCAAATAGTCCTATTCGCTGACCACGTCCAACAGTAAGTAGTCCATTAATTGCACGTATTCCTACATCTAAAGGAGTATCAATAACCGCTCTTTTTAAAGGATTAATAGCCGGGCTAATTAAAGGGTACGCTTCATTTAGCTCAAGACGGGCTCCTTCATCTATAAGCGTTCCTGAACCATTTACAATTCGTCCCAATAATTGGCTTCCTACCTCAACTTGTGCAACACGTCCTGTTGGCGTAATAATCATCCCTGGCGCAAGTCCCTGGATCGCACCTATAGACATCAAATACGCCCGTTCATGGCCAAACCCAACTACCTCAGCTTCAATAGTATGTGAGGCATCAATGGTAATAAAACAACGTGCTCCAACAGGTTGATTGAACCCCTTGGCCTCCAGAGTGAGACCTACAGCACGACTTATGCGACCACAATGCAATAATCCTAGTTGCTCTTTTTCACGAATTTCAGGAAGTATTTTAATCAAATGAGGTTCATAAATTTTCATCGATCAATCCTGATCTTTCATAGGTGTAATCAGATTATCTTGAGTTATATGTTTCGCGAATAAGGTCGTTAAACGGGTGTATATTCGACCATCTAATTCACTATACTCACCTTTTAGATAAAAATCACCTCGACTTAATGAAGGATCTGCTACCAAAATTTCCTGTAAGCCGTCTATCCCCTTTTCATTAAACTCACTTTGAACCCAGTTCACATCTTCTGGATGCATGGCAAGCACTTTGTACGCTTTTAAGGAGGGTAGTTCTGATTTGATGGAGTCGAATAAATTTTTTAACTTGTCCGGATGAACAGATAGCTCAACACCGATACAATGTTGGCTTAACCAAATTATAGTTTGAATTATTTCTTGGGTTACTTGTTCATCAAGAAGTTTTACAGGATTTTTTAATATATCAAACCAACGTACAAACTGTTGTCTTTTTTCAGTAATTTCAGCCTGGGCTCGTTGCATCCCTTCTGCATAACCTTTGTCTATCGCTTCATTTTTTAACCGCTCGCATTCAGCAAGAAAGCGCTCTTCCTCATTAATTTCTACTTGTGCTTCTTTATCAATAATCGATTCGTATTCCCAAACACTAAACCCCTGATTATTCCCTTTTTTCTTCAAGTAGGGCTCAAATTCATTCGACATATACTTATCATCCTGAAATCATATTCCATCATAAAAAAGTAGCCTTTTGACCATCATCCCGGCTACAACAACAAATCTCCTATCATAGCACAGTGCTACAACCTAGAGAGCCCTCGCTTCGTTCAAGATGGCGAGGTATTCACACCAGACTACAGCCTATATCATCTCATCGCCACCTTTAGAACCCAGTGCAATTTTGCCATCTTCAGCAAGATTTTTGGCTACGGCGAGAATATCACGTTGTGCACGCTCCACATCAACAACCTTGACCGGTCCTTGTAATTCAATATCCTCACGCAATAAGTCAGCAGCTCGCTTAGACATATTGGAAAATATTTTTTCTTTAGTTGGCTCAGTAGTACCTTTTAATGCCAATTTTAATTGTTCGGGTGTCACATCACGTAATAATGTTTGCATGCTTCGATCATCCATATCTACCAAATTCTCAAAAACAAACATTTTGTCGCGGATTTTTTCGCTTAGATCTTGATCCCAATCTTTAATTTTATTCAGTACCTCTTCTTCCATAGCGCCATCAAAATAGTTAATCACATCTGCAACACTCTTAATTCCTCCTACGGAGGCGCTTTTACTTATCTTCTGTCCACTGAGTTGTTTTTCGATGACTTGCCCAAGCTCTGAAATGGCCTCTGGTTTAACGGTATCGATATTACACATACGCAATAACACTTCCGATCGTTTTTCCATACTAAAATAACGTACTACTTCAGCAGCTTGCTCACTATCCAAATGAATTAATATGGTTGCAATAATTTGCGGGTGTTCGTTACGAATAACATCGGCGATTAAGCGACCATCCAACCATTTTAAGCGATTAAGCCCACTGTCTTTATCAGATACTAAGATCCGGTCAATAAATGGAGTTGCTTTTTCCAATCCTAATGCTTCAATGAGTACAGTACGCAAATAATGCTCTGTATCTACTGTTAAACTTGTCTGCTCTCCAATCGCGTTCGTAAACTCGATCAAAACATTTTCCATTTTCGCCTTAGTTACATTACTGAGTGTCGTCATTGCAACACCAACCTTCTGTACCTGTCTCGGCTCTAGATGTCTTAATACTTCAGCTGCATTTTTTTCACCCATACTTAATAGCAAAATGGCTGCGCGCTCTATTCCATCCATAACTACCCCCGATCAACCCAATTTTTAACAACCTGTGCTACCCTTTTGGGTTCCTTATCAACAACCTGGCGTAATAAATTTAATTGTGACTCATAATCATTTGCATCTTTGATTGAGATTGTCCCATCATAGGTTAAATTACCGAGAGGTTGCTCCTCAGTCGGAACATTACCAACATTTCGATTACTTGCCAACGTCTTAAGCATAGGTCTTAGCACACCAAAAATTAATGCCAAAACAAATAAGGCACCTGCTGCTTGCTTGACTATGGACCAGAAAATATCTTTCTGCCAAAAACGCTCCTCAGGAATAGCTGCTATAGGTTCAGGCTTAACAAAATCAGTATTGATGACGTTCAAACTATCGCCTCGCTGCGCATTTAATCCAATGGCATCAGCAACTAACAATTGGATTTGCTTTATTTCCTTTGGAGTCAACGGGGTTTTAGTCATTTTTTTAGTTTTTTCATCCATCACCGCTCGATTGTCTACCAAAACAGCGACACTAAGTCGTTTAATTGTTCCCGGTTGATTTTTAGTGTGGCTTACTGTTTTATCCAACTCGAAATTTTTAGTACTCTGTGTACGTGAATCAGTGGCTTGATTTGTATCGGATGTAGTTTGCGTTTGTGCTTGTGGCGGTGCATTTTTAGGAGGAGTATTCTTGGGAGCAAGCGCAGGATTATTTTGTGGAATATTGGATAAAGTGCCAGGGACTCCAACTGCTTCATTTGAAGCGCTGCGCTTTTCTTCCATAGATTGTTCACTACGCAAAGAAGGTTGCTCCGGATTAAACAGTTCTTGTGTTTGCTCGTAACTTGTAAAATCAACATCAGCAGAAACTTTTGCTCTAACACGACCATAACCAAGTATTGGCGTTAAGATATCTTGAATCTTTTGCGCATACTGACGTTCTAAATTTTGCCTGTAATCTAAAAAGCGTTCGGTATCTGAAAAAAGAGTTTGCCCGCCACCTTCATTTAATAACTGCCCATCTTGATCAACTACAGTAACACGACTTGCTGATAGGTTTGGAATACTGGATGCAACCAAATTCACAATAGCAGCAATCGTATGCTTTTTAAGTTCTAAACCGGAGTAAACATCAAGAAAAACCGATGCACTCGGCTCATGTGCATCACGAACAAATGCTGACTCACGCGGAATTGCAAGATGCACTCGGGCTGATTTAATATCATTGAATTTACTTATAGTGCGTGCCAACTCCGCTTCCAATGCCTGTTTATAACGTGCATTTTCCATAAATTGACTGCTATTAAATGCGTTGGAGTTGGAAAAAAGTTCATCTGAACCCGCTGGTTCACGAGGTAATCCTTCCATTGCCAATTTGAGGCGTACATGTTGCAGATTCTCTGCAGCCACCATAACCATGCTGTTATTACTGTCAATCTTAAAATCTATACCATTACGTTCGAGTGCAGATACCACTTCGGCTGCGTCACGTGCATTCATTTGTGTGTATAAAGGTACATAATTTGGATCGCGAGACCATAAAACTACTGCTAAACCAATTGCTATGCTTGCTGCTATCCCTATTAACAAGCCTACTTGTCGGGCAATAGATAGATTTGCAAACTTTGCTGCTACTGTTGATGCACTATCAGCCAACGCCATATCAAGCTCCTAATTATACTGGCATATTCATTATATCTTGATATGCTTGTACCACTTTGTTACGAACTCGAACAGTAGCCTCAAGCCCCAAGTTGGACTTTTGGGTTGCTATCATCACTTCCCCTAAACTAATATTAGGATCGCCCATTTCAAAACGGGTTTTTAAAGCGTCGGCGGTTTGGTTTAAATCATTAACTTGGTTTAATGCTTGTTGGAATACTGTACCAAAGGGAGATTGATTCGTCTCTGTTTCTATAACTCCACCCTCGGCCTTAGCAGACATTGTCTTTATCTGGTTTAGCAGGTTTACTGTATTAATATCACTCATATCCCTATTTACCTCTTAATTGTTTGCTTATTGTCCCTTCTATCTACCCAGGCATACACAATCTTTTATACTGTATACCCTTCTTCGCGCATTTTTGCTAGCTTATAACGTAATGTTCGTTCACTCACACCTAATAAAGCAGCTACTTTTTGTCTATTCCCTTCATTCTCCAATAAAGTTTTTTCAATCAATTCAAATTCATGAATTTGCAAATTTTTACTGTGAGCAGCTGGAGTTGTTTCAGGAATCAATGTTGCAGTTAATGACAATTGCAAGTGCTCTGCTTCTATAATGCCTTGCGTTTGTAACACTAATGCTCGTTGAATCACATTATCTAACTCTCTCGCATTTCCTGGCCAAGGATAAGCCAGCATCAGTTTCTGAGCAGCAGGACAAATCACTGGGACCACGGGCTGTTTATGTTGGCAATGTTTACGTATCAAATAATTCGCTAAAGGAATAATATCATTCTTTCGCTCACGTAAGGGGTGCCATTGTAAGGGAAAAACATTCAAACGATAAAACAAATCCTCCCTAAAACGTCCTGCCTTTACTTCATCTTTAAGTTGTCTATTGGTGGTGGCTAATATGCGTACATCTAAGCTAATTGTTTTATTAGCACCAATTCGCTCCACTTCTTTCTCTTGCAAAACACGAAGCAGTTTAGCCTGTAAACTTAAGGGCATTTCACTAACTTCATCCAGAAGCAAAGTCCCACCTTGTGCTTGCTCAAACTTTCCAGGAGTTGATTTATAAGCCCCAGTAAAAGAGCCCTTTTCATAGCCAAATAAAGTAGCCTCCAGCATTTGCTCAGGGATTGCTGCACAATTAATTGCAATGAAAGGCTGCTTTTTACGCGACGAATGATCGTGAATAAAGTGAGCTAAAACCTCTTTACCGGTCCCACTTTCACCACTAATCATCACACCAACATCCGATTGTGCAACTTTTAATGCCATAGTCAGTAAAGCCTGACTTTTAGGATCTTTGGCAATGGGTTCTCCAGTGTCTTCATCAAACTCTACTTTAATGTATTGATTGATTTTTTCAGTTAATACCTGAGCACTGAATGGCTTTTGTAAATAATCTACTGCGCCATGATGAAGCGCATTCACTGCATCTTGTACGGATCCATAAGCCGTCATCAAAATCACAGGCAATCCAAGTCTTCTTTTTTGGATCTCTGCGAGTAACTGATTGCCATCAAGTTCATCCATGCGAATATCCGTTAAAACAACAGATGGGTTATGAATTTCAAGAAGGGCTAGAGCTTCCTTGCCATCTTTAGCGGTAATATATGTATGGCCAGCAATAGTCATTGTTTCAGCCAGCGCTTCCCTTAATACTGGATCATCTTCAACGATTAAAACATGACTCATAAAAAAGTCCTTTTTCTAAGTGTTATAAAAAGGATATCATCCCGAGCGTAACAAAGTGCTTCATGAATTTAAATAGAAGTACTCTGCCATGCTCAGGATGACGACTCAACATATTACGGCAAAAACAAATTAACTTGTGTACCTACTCCTTCTGTAGATTCGAGGCTCACACGACCGCCGTGCGCTTTTACTACTGCATAAACGACTGCCAAACCCAAACCATTACCTTGAGCCTTTGTAGTATAAAAAGGTGAAAACGCTTGGCTCTTCACCTCTTCTGTCATTCCCTTACCATTGTCCTCTACTAATATTTGTATACCTGAATCATCCATAGATGCAAGTGTTAAATTAATTTCTGTTGCATCAGATTGCAATGAATTGATCACCAAGTTTAAAACAGCACCAATTAATGACTCTGAATGAATTAATGACTCACCAGTAAACAACTGATTGTTCACATTGAAAGTTACATTACGAGCCAAAACATAAGGTTGCGCACGTTGTACAAGTAAAGAACACCAATAACTCATATCCATTCTCGTCGGCTCTATTGTTGTGCCTCGTGCAAACAGTAATAAGTCCTGAATTTGCTGCTCAATGCTGGTATGACACTCTTGCAATCGATGAATCCAACTTTGAGTGCGTACATCTAGATCAGGGAGATTATTCAAATGTTCTGTATACAACATTGCCGAAGCCAGGGGTGTCCTAATTTGATGTGCAAGCTGTGCAGTCATGGTACCAATTGAGACTAAACGCTTTTCATTTTCTTTAGCTTTTTCATAATCTCTTGTAGCAGTTATATCCGTTAAACTGACTAATATTCCAGGTAAACTGTCCAAAGTTGCTATAGCTACATGGGCGCGGCGACCATCTGCAAGAGATACTTCATGACCGTCATCTGCGCGAGGAACAAAAGCGCGTAAAATTACATCTAACCATAAGGAATCGAGTAATCCATATCCTAGCATTGCTTCAGCTGGTGGATTTAGCCATACGATACGCCCTTGGGAATTAATAATAACCAAAGCCGTTGGTAAGCTAGATAAAATATCCCACTCAGAAAGAGGTATATGTGGTCTTACAGCACATGTTTGGTAATTAGAATAATGCATACTGGATGAAATTATTATAATTAATAAGAAGACTGTAACAAATTTAAGATAAAATGAAAATATATTTAAAATCATGTAATTAATTATATTAAACTTTGCTCCCTCTTTTTATTGACATTAAATAATAACCATGTTACTCCTATTGATATTAAATTAATCAATAAATGTGATTTTATGACACTAATGCGTCTTAACATGACTATGCACATGCCCAACCTGAACACTGTTTTTCAGGTTGGGCATGCGCTGTCGAATATGGCGCTATAACCTCGCATTCCCAATACCAGTGTTCAGGATATACTCTAAAAAAAAGCGCCCTTGTTACACATTAGAGGGCTTATCTATGAGCATATGCATTTTAAAAGGGGTAAACAACGAGTCTATTGATGAAATCGATTATCCGATCATCAAACAATGCTATCAGGACTTAATTGTTGCATTGGTTATAAAAGGCTTTCCGTTGGAACACATCAAAATTTATTTTGATGATGAGAAACGACAAATTCATTTTGATTACCATCCAGATGAGCTGGATGTTTTAATCACGTATACAAATTTTGATAACAAGCTGCAACTCCATCTAACACAACAGCCTTTTAGTTCAAGCTGGGAAGGCAATCACTATGTGCTTTGGCATCATAAATCAGCAGAAGAATATGTCTCTGAAATTAAATCTTTATGTCAATTATCCGTTGACTTATCACAGCAAAAAAATTATCCCCATAATTGTTGGAGCTTCTCCCAAGCATCACATTCTTATTTATCAGTACCGCAAAGAAAGGAAGCCTTAAAAAAATCATTCAATGAGTTAAAAAATAAAAACGCAACTTCCTTGGGAATTTATCTTTGTGAAATTCATCATCATAAATTTCCCAAAAAATTCCTCGCAGAAAATTTAGAATATTTTAAACAATTAGGTGTAAAAACTTTGTTTTTTGAGTTTCTCCTTTATGATCGTCATCAAAAATTACTTGATGAGTATTTTAATAGCCCCCATGAAGAACTTCCTACTGAATTAGCGGCTTATTTACATTGTAAAGACTTGGCTAGTGATTGTGGCTTTTCCGGTTATACTGCTATTGTAAAGGCAGCCAAAAAAGCAGGTATACGCGTAGTTGCTCTAGACTCTTATCCTGCAATTTTATCTTATATTAAAAGCTTTCAGAGTAAATACTTAGATGGAGATGACCAATTCAGAATTCGTAGCTTCAATGGTTTTGCAGCAAAAATTATTGAAAAAGAAAGTCACGGAGAACCTTATCTGGCTTTCTTAGGTTTTGATCACGGATACATTAGTGGGAGTTCGCGTTATAAAAATATAAAAAGCGTTGCACAATTGTTGCCAAATACTTGCTCTGTCTTCCTAACAGATAACCCAATAACCTATAGAAATTCATACGCACCTTTTTTTAGTCATGACAAACCATTGATGTTTAACTACAGTCGATATCATGAAGCAGGAGCAAATATCGTTGAGTCAAATTGGAATGTGGTGGATTGTAAATTATAAAACGAGATCTGAGCTAACCTGGTTGCTTGCAGCCAGGACTGATAATGAATAGCGCCTCCGGTTGCAAGCACCCAGGCTACATTGCAGATTATGACTTCTGATTCTTTTCATCCAGTGATTTTAAAAAGGCAAGTTTCTCTGCTATTTTTAGTTCCAAACCACGTGGTACGGGTTTATACCATCCAGGATCCTGCATTCCTTCTGGTAAATAATGTTCTCCAGCTGCATACGCATGCGGCTCATCATGAGCATAACGATATTTTTTTCCATATCCTAACTCTTTCATTAAGCGTGTAGGTGCATTGCGCAAATGAACAGGAACTTCTCGCGATTTATCTCGCTTTACAAAATCCATCGCTTGGTTAAAAGCAACATAGCCCGCATTACTTTTTGCAGCGATTGACAAATAAATGACCGCTTGTGCCAATGCGAGTTCTCCTTCAGGAGAACCTAATCGTTCATAAGTCACTGCTGCATCATTTGCAATTTGGGCGGCACGGGGATCAGCTAGGCCAATATCTTCCCAAGCCATTCTCACAATACGTCGCGCCAAATAACGAGGGTCTACTCCCCCATCGAACATACGACAGAGCCAATAAAGTGCAGCATCCGGATTAGAACCACGCACTGACTTATGCAGCGCCGAAATTTGATCGTAAAAATTTTCCCCACTTTTATCAAAACGCCTGACTTGTTCCGCCAGAGCATTCATTACAAATTCTTTAGTCACATGCACATTATTCAATGCAGTACACGCAGCATGCAATTGTTCAAGGCTATTCAATAATCGTCGTGCATCACCATCAGCAAATCCAATGATTATTTCTAGTGCAGCATCATCGAATTGAATAGGAGATAAAACTGCTTGATATGCTTTTTGAAACAATTGTCTCAACTCTTCATCAGTCAAAGATTTTAAAACATAAACCTGAGCACGCGATAACAAAGCGGAATTCACTTCAAAAGAAGGATTTTCTGTTGTAGCCCCTATAAAAGTGACCAAACCTGATTCGGTGTAAGGCAATAGCGCATCTTGTTGGGCTTTGTTAAAACGATGAATTTCATCGATAAACAATATTGTGTGATTACCGTGGGTTAAATTATCCTGAGCTTGCTCAACCGCTGCACGAATATCTTTAACTCCTGAGAAAACTGCAGAAAGTGCAATCCAGTCGCAATCAAATGCATCAGCAGCAATACGGGCAATTGTTGTTTTACCAACTCCTGGTGGCCCCCATAAAATCATCGAATGAAGTTTTTTACTCGCAAAACTAAGTCGCAAAGATTTACCATCACCCAATAAATGACTTTGCCCAATCACTTCATCCAGACTTTTGGGTCTTAAAAGTTCTGCTAGTGGCGTATTGGGCATTGTCTCAAACAAACTCATTGCTGTACCACATCAACCCCTTTTGGCGTTTTGAATTGAAATAAACTGGTTGCCAATTTCGGGTTTAATTTAATTTCTGATAATCGAACGGTAGTCACTTGGCCTAATTGATCGTATAACTCCAACCCAGTGAGATTATTTTGACGAAATACCAGTTTTATACGTTGAAAATTTGCTTTAGATGATTTTGACTTCAGATCAAAGACCAGGTTATTACCTACAGTACTCTGACTCACATTAAAATCTCGGGTTACGGTGTTATCATAACCACTTAAGAATAAAGCAGCCGTCCCCCCCAAACCTTTTCGTTGTGTTTTAACAGTTACTTGCTCTAAGTCTTTATCATAGACCCAAATTTTCTGACCATCAGCAACCATTAATTGCGCCATCGGTTGTGCAGTTTGCCAACGGAATCGACCAGGTCTTTGTAATGCCATGGTTCCTGATGAAGTAGATATTACCCGATGCTTTGCTTTTACTGTTTGCTTGAAAACAGCTGTCATGGAACGAATTCCATTTAATTTAGCCTGCAGTAACACATCAGGGGTTTCACTAAATACAGCTGTAGAAACACTTAAAAGTAATGCGATTAATATTTTTTTCATAATTAATCCTCCGTCACAGATGACACTAAGACATCTCGATAACCACCATCTAGTGGACCTACAATTCCTGTTCGTTCCATTTCTTCAACCATTCGTGCTGCACGGTTGTAGCCTATTTTTAGACGTCGCTGTACAGCAGAAATACTGGCTTTACGTGTTTGAATAACGAACTCTACAGCTTGATCATAAAGAGGATCATCATCCTCGGCAGATTGTCCATCCTCATCAGAACCACCCTCATTTCCATCCCCAGTCAGCTTTAAAATATCATCAATATAATCAGGCGCTCCACGAGCACGCCAATCATCCGCAATGCGATGCACTTCTTTATCATCAACAAAAGCACCATGAACTCGTAAAGGCGCCCCACTTCCCGGTGCCAAATACAGCATGTCTCCATGCCCTAATAATTGTTCAGCACCTTGTTGATCTAATATAGTACGAGAATCAATTTTTGACGAAACTTGGAATGAAATTCGTGTCGGAATATTTGATTTAATTAACCCAGTCAAAACATCTACCGAAGGTCTTTGGGTCGCTAGAATCATATGAATTCCCGCAGCACGTGCCTTTTGAGCGATGCGTGCGATTAACTGCTCTACCTTCTTGCCCACAACCATCATCATATCAGCCAGCTCATCAATGACGACGACAATGTATGGTAATAGTTCCAACTCTGGAGCTGTTTCATCCATTGAATCAACGGGCTTCCATAAAGGATTAACGATGGGTTGACCATTACTGATCCCTTCGGCGATTTTGCTATTAAAACCTGCCAAGTTTCTTACCCCTAAAGCAGCCATCAATTTATAACGACGCTCCATTTCTTCAACACACCAACGCAAAGCACTGGCGGCCTCTTTCATATCGGTAACAACAGGAGTTAATAAATGTGGAATGCCATCATAAACAGATAATTCCAACATCTTAGGGTCAACCATAATTAGGCGTACCTGGTCAGGAGTTGCCTTAAACAAAATACTTAAAATCATGGCATTAATACCAACTGACTTACCAGATCCAGTTGTCCCTGCGACCAATAAATGAGGCATTTTTGCTAAGTCAACAACTACAGGATGGCCAGCAATGTCCACACCCAGAGCCAAAGTAATTGGCGAATGAGCCTGCTGATATACATCGGCCAATAAAACATCCGAAAGTCGAACAACTTCTCGTGAATGATTTGGCAGCTCCAAACCCACTACAGTCTTACCTGGGATTACTTCGACAACACGTACTGAAATTACAGATAACGAACGAGCTAGATCTTTAGCCAAAGCAGTCAGCTTGCTCACTTTGATACCTGCAGCCAATTGTAATTCGAAACGGGTTACTACAGGTCCTGGATGCACTGCTACTACACCCGCTTGGATACCAAAATCGAGTAAGTGTTGCTCTACCTCTCGTGATACATTCTCCAACTCTTGGTGTGTATATCCCCCCATAGGTTTACCCGGCTCACCTTTGTCTAGCAAAGTTAAAGAGGGCAAATCACCTGAGATGCTTACTTTAGGAATACGAATTTCTTTTACTTCTTTAACTGGAACTGGTTTGACAATTTCAGGTTTTATCTCATGAGTAATTAACGCAGGAGGGGCTATACTCACCTCCTGCTCTTTTTCTGCTCTTGACTTAAATAATTTAGGGGCAGGTTTTTCTCGAGGCATTTTGGGGGGGGGTGTAACCTCATTTGACTTAGTTCGCTCAGTAAATGCCTTAATCAAAAAGGCCGTTTTCTGCACTGCTTTAGAAATGTAATTCACTACGAATAGAGTATAATAACCAATCAGCTCGGTCGCCTTTATCCATGACAAACCAGTCAGCCAGGTAGTACCCACCAAAAGCATCGCTAATAAAACTAAGCTTGCGCCATGCAAATTGAGCATTTGGTACCAACCCCCACCAACAGCTTGCCCAATAAATCCTCCGGCGCCATGGATGGAGTCCAATTGATTCATTTCAGCCTCAAGACTTAGTAAGCCACATCCTCCAGCAAACATAAGCATTAAACCAACGGAACGAAGCAGTAAAACACGTTGATCAAGGCTCTTTAAAGCACGTAAATCTTGTAATAACGCCCAGGAGATATAAACAAAAGCCATCGGTACCAAATATGCAAAATATCCAAATACAAAATAAAGTGCATCCGCAATATAAGCACCTACTTGCCCCCCTGAATTCGCAATAATGGCCCCAGCTCTTGAAGCATGTGACAATCCAGGATCGCTGATTTTATAAGTGAATAATGACAAGAGCACAAAAAGAGCACTTGTTAAAATGAGTATAAAACTACCCTCACTAAGCCGCTTTACAACATAGTTAGGCATATGATTTTTAGAACCTCTCGCTTTTTTTCCTGACTGTTGTTTTTCCATAGGTATTTTCATATCTTTGTTTTTGTCATAATATTCGCCATCTTAACACAAAATATTAAAATATTAAGGAAGGCAGAGACAATGAGCTCAAGCAATCATCATCGCTTAATTATATTAGGTTCAGGACCAGCAGGTTACACCGCTGCGGTCTATGCCGCAAGAGCCAATCTTCATCCAGTTTTAATTACTGGAATGCAACCTGGAGGTCAACTAACGACCACCACAGATGTTGATAACTGGCCTGGAGACATTGAGGGGTTACAAGGCCCTGCCCTAATGGAGCGAATGCAAAAACATGCAGAACGCTTTGAAACCCAAATCATTTTTGATCATATTGTTAAAGCGAATTTAAAACAAGCACCATTTACTCTTCACGGTGATACCGAAACTTATACTTGTGATGCGCTGATCATTGCAACAGGCGCTTCTGCACGTTACCTGGGATTGGAATCAGAATCAGCTTATCAAGGTCGAGGCGTTTCTGCCTGTGCCACCTGCGATGGCTTTTTTTACCGTAATAAAGCAGTTTGTGTTATTGGTGGAGGAAATACTGCAGTTGAAGAAGCACTCTATTTATCAAATCTTGCCTCCACTGTGACTTTAGTACATCGACGAGACAGTCTACGCGCAGAGAAAATCCTTCAGGATAAACTGTTTGAAAAAACACGCAATGGCAACATTAAAGTTATATGGAACTCTACTCTGGATGAAGTGATTGGCGATGATAAAAAAGTCACTGGTGCTTTAATTCGCAATGTACAAAATGATACAAAAGAATTATTAGATGTAGATGGCGTATTCATTGCTATTGGACATACACCTAATACCGATTTATTTAAAGACCAGCTTCTCATGAATAATGGTTATATTTCGATTAAATCGGGGCTAGAGGGGATGGCAACCAGCACGTCCATTCCAGGAGTCTTTGCTTGTGGTGATGTGGCTGACCATGTATATCGACAAGCAATTACCTCTGCCGGCTTTGGTTGCATGGCTGCTCTTGATGCAGAACAGTATTTGGATTTGAATTTAGGTAAAGTATAGAAACAACGTATGTAGCCTGGGTGAAGCACAGCGAAACCCAGGTTCTGCCAAGAATAAAATTTATCCCTCGGGTTGCGATGCCGATGACTCTGGAGGTGCTTTTTGTTGGCTAAGCATTTTCAGCATAATATCCTTACCCATAGCCTCAACCATTTTCATAAATAAAGGCGGTTTTTTTTCTTGTAAGCGATGCAAATCAGTATAACGCCAATATAAATAATCTACAGGCTCATGTGCATGGATTGTAGTACTTGCTTTCCCATCTCGAAAATAACTCATCTCACCAATAAAGTGATAGGGACCTAGCTCAAGAATTCCCCCCTCTACTTCAATATAGACCTTCCCTTTAGTAATCAACATTAGGTTTTCTACAGGACTTCCCTTAAGTAGTATTTCTTGATTACTGGAAGTCCCTCGATAACTTAATTTAATCAGACGTACAAAATCACTCGTTTGCATACTTGAAAAAAATAAATCTTTTATTTGTTGCAAATCATAAGGCAAATCTCTAGGGATCATATCTCTTAACAAAATACCAATCTGTACGAAATTAATGACTAATGACGCAATTCCCCAATAAGCAACAGGAGGAACATTAGCTAATGCCCCATAAAGCAAAAACGATAAATCAGATAATACAAATATGGTACGAATAAACAGTACTTTCCTGAAGCACAGACTGAGAAGGATTAAAATATTCCCCAAACTATACAAATAATCCAATTGCTTCCTCCAAATCTTGTTTATAATAATTGTAGAATAGAATAATGCTCTGTGAGAGAAAAAATTCCAGATAAATCTAGGAGATTGTATTGAGTTATAATGAAAACTACTCCTTTCCAAATCCTGAAACTAGTGATAATCAAGGTTTATTATTCATTGGAGGTGATTTAACTCCTCAACGTATACTTCAGGCTTATAGCCAAGGAGTTTTTCCCTGGTACGAACCAGGAACACCTATTCTTTGGTGGTCTCCAAATCCAAGACTTATATTACTCCCTACTGAATTCAATATATCGCATAGTTTGCAAAAGTCATTAAAGAAACCTTTTAAGTTCACGATGGATACTGCATTTAGTCAAGTCATTATGGCATGTGCTACCAACCCTGGCCGAATTAATAATACATGGATAACTCAAGAGATGATTGAGGCATATACTCATTTGCATAGAATGGGTTATGCACATTCTTTCGAAGTGTGGTATGAAAATGAACTTGTTGGAGGCCTGTATGGGCTCAGCTTAGGCCGTGCCTTCTTTGGCGAATCCATGTTCCATAAGATGACCGATGCATCAAAAATTGCTTTTTACTATTTATGTAAAACACTGGCAGAATGGAACTTTGATTTTATCGATTGCCAAATTCCCACACATCATTTGCAAAGTTTGGGTGCTAAGATTATTGAGCGCAGAGAATTTCTTCACATGTTGCACCTGTCATTACAACATCCTACAAAACACGGTTTATGGAACATCTTCTAATATTTCAAATAGCAATAACATTGTACTATTATTATACGATATGAGTCGTACATTATCATTCTAGCCTATTATGATCTGAAGGAATGTTAATGTTTGTATTAAACAAGCCGGAGTATTTCCCTATGGAATCAAAACCAGAGTCAAAGGTTCCTGTTATCTTCAGAAAAATTAAAAACGATCAATTACATGTAGTTTTAGAAAACAACGATGCCAAAAAAAAAGAAACTAAAGCTGTTTTTTTAATTAGAGAAGATGATCATTTTCTAGGATTCATGAAAGTTTCCTACTACTCACAAGAACAGGATATGGTAAAAAATCTCCGATTTGGTTTAACCCACGATGGTTGGAAAATGGTTCCTAAGCCTCCTAAAGAACCTGCCTTGACTGATACACTAGAGGTAAAAGCAAAATATATGCATGACAAAGCCAAATTTGATAAGGAAATACAAAGTTTTGCCGATACAGCAAAAACTCTGTTTGACCAAAAAGCCGCCCCAGAGCAAATTAAGATGTTAAGTCATTACTTAAAAGAAGAAGAACACTTTGATCTGAGAGGACTTATTAGGCCGCATCATACGCAAGCAAGTAAAGAGAAGCACTTTTCGGACTATGTCGGCGATGCATTTATAACAACCATGACACCTAAATATCAATAAAGCATTAGGTTCAAACTTATCTTAATAAATAGTTTCCATAAAATGTCAAGGATCAATGATATAACAGTTAAATTTTGACATGCTTACATTGCCATTTTCTTCATTTTAGTGCAGTATACACGCTATACCCAATAATCATTATAAATTCTGGTACATCACTGAGAGACCTATGGCAAAAGAAGATCATATAGAAATGGCTGGTACCGTTATAGATACCCTACCCAACACCATGTTTCGTGTTGAATTAGAAAATGGACATGTTATCACTGCCCACATTTCTGGTCGTATGCGTAAAAATTACATTAGAATTTTGACTGGTGATAAAGTTAAAGTTGAGCTAACGCCTTATGACTTAACTAAAGGCCGTATCATATTCCGCGATAAAAACTAAGCAACGTCTTATTTAAAAATCTTTTCTTTACAACGTGTGTTTAAGAGAGCAAGCTGTCTTTCAAGCTCCTTTGATAACTGTACATGAAATTGCATAGCCTTCACGAGACAATAAACGAAGGTTGGGCCTTGGCTCAACCTTCGTTTAAATATTAATTTTGTAGTGGTAGTACAACTACCCTACTATAAAGCCTCAAATATTGCAGCAGCTCCCATGCCTGTACCAATACACATGGTTACCATACCATATCGTCCTTTAGTTCTTCTTAAACCATGCAATAAAGTAGCGGTTCTTATCGCTCCTGTAGCACCTAAGGGATGTCCCAGGGCAATAGCGCCACCTAAAGGATTTACCTTGCTTCGAGGTAAATCAAGATCTTTAATCACTGCTAATGCTTGGGCGGCAAAAGCCTCATTTAGCTCTATCCAATCAAGCTGATCTAACGTAATACCTGCTCGCTTTAAGGCAATAGGGATCGCCTTGATGGGACCAATCCCCATAATTTCAGGTGGAACACCAGCTACAGCGTAGCTCAACAATCGTCCGAGCGGTTTTAAATTGTATTGGCGCAAAGCGTGTTCGCTGGCTAGTAAAGCAATGCCAGCTCCATCACTGGTTTGTGAACTATTTCCTGCAGTAACTGTTCCCTTCATGGCAAAAACAGGTTTTAATTTAGAAATGACCTCGTATGAAGTATCTGCCCGTGGTCCTTCATCATCATTGACCCATTTTTTCTTTACTGAAGTTGAGGCATTCGCTAAGTCAGCCTGTCTTATCGTAATTTCCACAGGACTAATTTCCGCTTTAAAGTCACCACGTTGTTGTGCCGCTACAGCTTTTTTATGACTTTCAGCAGCAAACTCATCTTGTTGCTCTCGGGTAATTTCCCAACGTTTTGCAACATTTTCTGCAGTAATCCCCATGCCGTATGCGATCGCAACGTCTTCATTATTAAATATAACAGGGTTTGCTGTGTATTTATTTCCACCTAAAGGTACCATGGACATACTTTCAACACCACCGGCAAGTGCTAAGTGTATATCTCCACAACGTATGGTCTCTGCAGCTGTAGCAATACTTTGTACTCCAGAAGAACAAAAACGATTAATTGTCATTGCTGGAACAGATTGCGGTAAATCAGCAAGTAATGCTGCAATACGTGCCACATTCATACCTTGCTCTGCTTCAGGCATTGCACAACCTATTGCAATATCTCCTATTTCCTGCTGATCCACTGATGGATTGCGCTCCATTAAATTTCTGATCACATGCGCTAATAAATCATCAGGTAAAGTATTCTTAAATACACCACGTGGTGCTTTACCAACAGGAGTACGTAATACGTCAACTATATATACATTAGTCATTTTTTAATCTCCCTTAATTACGTAACGGCTTGCCAGTCTCTAATAAATGACTAATCCGTGCTTGAGTTAATGGTGATGCAGCAAGGGTTATAAAGGCTTCGCGCTCTAATTTGAGCATCCAATGTTCATCAACAAAAGTATTTTGATTGAGATTGCCGCCACAAAGCACTGCCGCCAACTCCGTAGCAATGAAATAATCATGTTGAGAAATAAAACCACCTTCCAACCAATTCACTAAACCAGCTTGTAATCGTGCTTTACCTTCAATTCCAGCGATTTGAAACTGTTTCTTTAAAGGAGGCAGATAATTTTCTGCATGCATCAAATTAATCTTGGCCAAGGCAACATAGAGCACTTCATCAGCATGCATCACATAACTGTCTGTACTGCGTAAATACCCCATCTGCATTGCATCAGCAGCGGAACCTGCAACTTGTGCAGTAGCAATTTGTTGGTAGTAACTCTGAAGTACTGTCATCAAATCGCCTTTAGGAGCCAGATGTGCGGCTCGCATTGCCATTTCTTTGCATCCGCCACCAGCGGGTATCAATCCAACCCCAAACTCAACCAGTCCCGGATAAGCTTCAAAAGCAGCAATTACCGCATCACAATGCATCATTAATTCGCAACCGCCACCGAGAGCACGTCCTCTCAGAGCTGCTACTGTTGGTATAGGACTGTATTTCAAACGTAAAGCCACACGTTGAAATTGGGCAATCATATCGTCCAAAGCTTGCATTTTATTGTCTTTGATTAAATTTAAGACACCTCGTAAATCAGCCCCGGAACAGAAATTGTTCGCGTCTTGTTGATAAATGATCAATCCTCGGCATTGTTTCTCTGCAGTTTCAATCGCAGCTTCCAGTCCATCAAGTACTGATTGCCCAATTGTGTTCGCCTTGCTTTTAAAGCTCACTACAGCGACATCATCTTGTAAATGCCATAAGCGAACACCCTCATTTTCAAAAATTACTGGCGTAGGATGAGCTATTTCTTTAATAACACGGTCAGTAAAAAATTGACGCTTGTAAACAGGCAATTGACTTCGAGGCTGATAAGCACTCATTTGCGGGGAGTATGCACCTTGTTCCGTATAGAAAGCATCGATTTCGAAAAGCCATCCAGGTAATGGTGCTGTGCTCAGTGATGACTTTTCCTTTATAGCCTGGTTAATATACTGTGTCATCTTGGTTAAGTCAGCTAATTGCCATGTTTCAAATGGGCCTTGCATCCAACCAAAACCCCAACGTATCGCCAAATCAACGTCTCGAACATTGTCCGCAATGGCTTCAAGGTGATATGCACAATAATGAAATAAATCTCTGAAGCAGGCAGCCAAAAATTGCGCTTGTTTGTTATCCGAAGTGATCAGCTTTTGCATGCGTACAGCAGGATTAGACTCACCCATAATGGCTTTTAAATCATCATGCACAACAGGTTGTGCTGGCCGATATGTTGTAGATTTAATATCATAAACCTCAATAATCTTGCCATTTTTTCTATAAATACCTTGGCCAGTTTTTTGCCCTAAATGCCCCTCTTTAATAAGAGTAGTAAGCCATTCAGGAAGTTTAAAGCTGTGATACCACGGATCATCTTGCAACTGTTGCTGCATGGTATGGATTACATGTTGCATGGTGTCAAGGCCAACAACATCCATAGTACGAAAAGTTGCTGACTTAGGTCTTCCCAACAATGGGCCGGTTAATGCATCCACTTCGTCCAATCCCATGTCCATAGCAACAGCATGATGCAGGGTTGTTAAAAGTGAAAATACACCTATACGATTACCAATAAAATTAGGTGTATCTTTGGCACGCACGACTCCTTTACCCAAATAACGTGTTAACCAAGTCTCCAAATGATCGACTAATTCCTTATTCGTAGTTTTGGCAGGGATAAGCTCGGCAAGATGCATATAGCGCGGAGGATTAAAGAAGTGAACGCCACAAAAATTTTTCCTATGCACTTCAGGTAAAACGGAGCATAAAGAGTTAATGCTTAAGCCCGATGTGTTACTCACTAAAATAGAGTGTTCTGCTAAAAATGGAGAAATACGCTTGTATAAGTCTTCTTTCCAATCCAGGCGCTCAGCAATTGCTTCGATAACTAAATCGCATGAAGATAAATCAGCGAGGTTTTGTTCGTAGTTACGTGCTTGTAATAACGCCGCAGTTTGGGCTGTTGCAAGCGGAGCAGGTTTTAGCTTACCCAAGTTAGCTATTGCTTTATCGATCAATGCATTTGGGTTTCCTTCTTTGGATGCCAAATCATAGAGTAAGGTTTCAATACCTGCGTTAACACAGTGCGCAGCAATCTGTGCTCCCATAACACCGGCTCCCAGAACTGCAACTTTTTTTATAAAAAAAGGTCCCTGCATTTCTTTTTCCTCGTTAATTAAAAAGTAGCCTGGGTGAAGCGAAGCGTAACCCGGGTTTCTTATTGTGCAAAACAACCCGGGTTACGCTTCGCTTCACCCAGGCTACAATTTAAGGCCTGTTTACATTTCTACCATCTTGAGCCAGAATGGAAACAAGCTCCATACTTCGCGCAGTTATAATTTCAACTATACCAAATCAAAACGAATGCCTTGGGCTAAAGGTAATTCATTTCCCCAGTTTATCGTATTGGTTTGTCGACGCATGTATGCTTTCCAAGAGTCAGATCCAGATTCACGACCACCGCCTGTTTCTTTTTCTCCACCAAATGCACCGCCAATTTCAGCACCTGAAGTACCTATATTAATATTGGCTATACCACAATCACTTCCCCAAGCACTTAAAAAATGTTCTGCATTTTTTAAATTTTGGGTAAACATGGCTGAAGATAAACCCTGAGGTACATGATTTTGTAAAGCAATCGCCTCATCAATTGTTTGAAAAGGCATAACATATAAAATAGGCGCAAATGTTTCTTCTTGCACAATATCCCAATGATTTTTCACATCACATACTAAAGTAGGTTGTACAAAAAAGCCTGGTTGAGGCACTGTTTCACCACCAAAGACGATTCGTCCCCCTGCTTCTTTGATGCGAACGATTGCTCGATTAAATTGATCTACCGCTTGTTTATCAATCAGAGGCCCCATCAAATTCACCTTATCTAAAGGATCACCAATTGTTATTTGCTCATAGGCAAAACATAAACGCTCAACAACATAATCATACTTAGCATGGTGGACAAATAAGCGACGTGTAGAAGTGCATCGTTGTCCGGCTGTACCTACTGCTCCAAAAACAATCCCTGGAATTGCTAAATGGAAATCGGCGGACTCATCAAGAATTATCGCATTATTGCCCCCTAACTCTAAAATAGTCTTTCCTAATCGGGATGCAACTTTTGCAGCAACTTGCTTACCTACAGCTGTTGAACCAGTAAAAGAAATAAGAGGGATACGTTGATCATTAACAAGCGCTTCAACTACATCATGGTCAGATGGAATAACTAAACTAAATATTTCAGGACAATCATTCGCTCGTAACACATCATTGCAAATATGTTGCACTGCTACAGCACACAAAGGCGTCTTTGCTGAAGGTTTCCACACAGTGACGTTACCACAAATCGCAGCAAGAAAAGCATTCCAAGACCAAACTGCAACTGGGAAATTAAATGCTGAAATAACCCCGACAATGCCATATGGATGCCATTGCTCATACATTCTGTGCTGGGGACGCTCAGAATGCATTGTGTTACCATACAACATTCGTGATTGACCTACTGCAAAATCAGCTATATCAATCATTTCCTGAACTTCACCATCCCCTTCTTGCTTGGACTTACCCATTTCTAAAGAAACCAAACTACCTAAGGCATCTTTATGCTCACGTAAGGCTTGACCAATTTGTCTTATTATTTCACCTCTTTTAGGAGCAGGAACTTTTCTCCATTCATGGGCTGCATGCTGAGCACGAGTCATTACCTCTTCATAATCTTTCATAGTGCAGGTTGCTATTTCGGCAAGCTTTTCACCATTTGCAGGATTACAAGAGATTAATTTATGTTCATGAACTCCACTTTGCCAACCCTGACCACTATAGGCACCTGGATTAACTGCATGAATTTTCAAACGTTTTAATATGTCCATTCATTATCTCCATAGTAACCCGGGAACTCTACGAACCCGGGAACAGTAAACGACATTCCAGGTTACGCGTAGTAACGGCCAAAGCGATTTTCTAACACGGCAGACAAGTGGAATTTTTCCTGTAAGACCAGGCCTTTATATTCATTAGATTGCCCCAATACCAAATCCACCACAGCACAAACACCGGAGGCAGTACTGATTTGAATTGCAGACCATTCCAAACCACGAATTTCCGCAGGATAAATCTTTTTCACGTAATTTTTTTCCGTCAACTCACCACGCTTCATTCCTTCAACGGAAACATAAACAATAACAAGATCTTGATAAGTTTTGGGAATAGCGTTTTCCAAAATGCGTTTTAAAGTAGGCCTGTCTTGATTTAATCGCAAGTCGTTCATTAATAAGCGCATCTTTGAACAATGGCCTGGATAACGCATTGTTTTATAATTCATGGTTTGTACTTTACCCGCATGCATCTCCGCCAAACTTCCCAGTCCACCAGAGGTATTAAACGCTTCGTATTCACAACCATCAATTTGGATCGTTTCTAATCCTTCTAAAGGCGCCAAAGTGACTGCTTTTCCGTATTTAATTGCATAACAAGGGTTACCGTATTCATTGATCACCCCATCAGTAGACCAAGTTAATGAATATTGGAGTGCATTGTTTGCATTTTGCGGTAGTGCGCCTACACGTAATTTCACATGGTAGTTCTCTTCAAACTCCTGCATGAGACTATTTGCTGCGATACTGATAAATCCAGGAGCTAATCCACATTGAGGCACAAATGCAGTTTCTGCATCAAGAGCTATCGCCTTTACTGCTTCTGTAACTGCTGTATCTTCTGTGAGATCAAAATAATGTGCTTTTGCAGCTTTTGCAGCTTCAGCAACATAGGTATTTAAAAAATAAGGAAGGCTTGAGATAACAGCAACAATATTATGCTTTTCCATGTAAGCTTGAGTTGACTGTTTATCACATACATCTAAGGCTACTGTTTTAATTTGGGGTACCGCTTCCAACAGCCTTTTTACATCTGATCCATTAAAATCGATATCAACTAAATGGACCTGGTAAGAACCGCTGTCTGATAATAAACAAGCGATTAAGCTACCAATTTTCCCTGCACCAGTAATCATTACATTATACATTTAATCCCTCTCCATTATAAAACGCGATCATCCTACACAAAATATTAGGAATTGGATAGTGGCTGTTTACAATTCTACTACCTTGAAAAAATGCTGATTTTTTATGCATGCCACTATGTAAATATCAGGTGTATACTGCATTTAGGTGCTCTAAAACCCAGCATTCTGGTTCAATCTAACAATTTGTATACAACCCGAGTATTCGCTAATCTCATACCTAAAAAGTTCAAAATGCTTTTTTAAATCGAGTTATTCCAATTTTTGATCCATAATGTTGGGAACTGTTACATTTAATCTATTCTTGGATTTGGCAAAAGGAACTTGTCATGAATAAATCAAAAAAAAATCATCCAAAATCCGTTGAAAATATACGGAACCTCAGATCATCTGAGTCAGAACAAGGGGACTACGAAGGACTTAGTTTTGATAGATTATTCCACGCGACAATCAGTCAATTGAGCAACTGGACGTCGCCCGGAACACTCCTGATGTCTTTTGCAGATTGGTTAATCTATTTATATTTCTCACCGGCAAAACGAGCCGATTTAAATAAAAACGCACTCAAAAAACTTGGGCATTTATTACAATACATCCACCAACAAACCCAAGATAAATGTGCACCTTGTGTTGAGGTACGTCAAACAGATCATCGCTTCCAAAATGAGCTGTGGGCAAAGTTTCCATTCAATATCTATACCCAGTCATTTTTATTAACCGAAGAATGGTGGAACGATGCAACGACACATCTTCGTGGTGTTTCCAAACATCATGAAAATATTGTTAATTTTGTCACGCGCCAAGTTTTGGATATTTTTGCCCCCTCAAATGTTCCTGCAATGAACCCCGAAGTAATCACGACAACAATGAATGAAGGAGGCATGAATTTTATCAAAGGATGGAATAATTTTCTTGAAGACATTACTCGGGAACTGAATAACACCCCGCCTGCAGGCAGTGAAAAATATAAAGTTGGAGAGAATATTGCGGTAACTCCAGGAAAAGTTATTTACAGGAATCGTTTAATTGAACTTATCCAATACGAACCAACAACACCTACCGTTCATCCAGAGCCTATTTTGATCGTTCCTGCATGGATCATGAAGTATTACATACTTGATCTTTCGCCAAATAATTCCATGGTTAAATACTTAGTAGATAAAGGACATACCGTATTTATAATCTCCTGGAAAAACCCAACCTCTGAAGATAGAGACTTGGATTTTTCTGATTATGCACAACTTGGAGTGATGGATGCTTTAAAAACAATAAACCAAATTATTCCACAACAAAAAATTCATACTGTAGGCTATTGTATTGGAGGAACCTTATTAACTATGGTTGCTGCACAAATGGCCGCTAATAATGATAATCGATTAAAAACAATGACGCTGTTTGCCTCACAAACCGACTTTGAGGATGCCGGCGAACTGCAGCTATTTATTGACGAAAACCAGCTTACCTACATTGAAGACATCATGTGGGAAAAAGGTTATTTAGACGGATCGCAAATGGCCGGTGCATTTAGTATGTTACGGTCCATAGATTTGATTTGGTCGCGCGCTGTTTATGATTATTTGCTGGGCAAACGACAAACAGTAAATGATTTGATGGCATGGGATTATGATACCACAAGAATGCCCTATAAAATGCATAGTGAGTATTTGCGCCATTTGTTTTTAAACAATGACTTAGTTGAAGGACGTTTTAAGATTCTTAATAATAATATAAATCTTGCTGACATACAGCTCCCAATTTTTTCAGTAAGTACCATAAAGGATCACATTGCGCCATGGAAGTCCGTTTATAAAATTCATTACTTTACTGATAGCGAGATTACTTTTGTGTTAACTAACGCAGGCCATAATACTGGGATTGTTAATGTGCCCGGTGAGCCTGGACGAAGTTATCAAATACTAACTCATAAAAGAAATGAGAAACATTTGGCCCCTGACATTTGGTTAGAAAGAGCCCCTCACTTTAAAGATTCTTGGTGGCCCACATGGGAAAAATGGCTTGCAGATTACTCAGGCTCCAAAAAGAAACCACCTAAGCTAGGTAACCCTGAAAAAAATATAAGCGTAATTTGCGATGCTCCAGGGACTTATGTGCTGAAAAAATAAAATAACTTACTTGAGATGCATACTATTGAGTATCGTTCAATATACAGCAAATATGGCTTTTCATTGAACGATAAGGATTAATTGCTAAAATAACTCACTAATTCTTGACCTAAATAGAGGACTCCATTATCTTATCGTTTTATAATTTATTCATAACCCATGAAGCCAACCGCTTTAGCCAATCCTATTTCATTGAATTCCTCCATTCATCTTGGCTATATTAAATATTTTTTTGTGTTCATGGCAGGACTGATAGCGCCTTTTGGTTTTGCACCTTTTCACATACCAGGGTTGATACTTTTAAGTTTGGCATTTCTCTATTCAAGCCTCCAAAATTGCTCTAGAAAACAAGGTTTTTCTTTAGGATTTTTTTATGGGATGGGTTATTTTGGATTTGGGGTTTCTTGGGTCATAGTCAGTATCCATGACTATGGACAACTCAATTATTTTCTTGCCGGGTTAATTACATTAATTTTCATTATGTACCTTGCACTCTTCCCTGCTCTAGTAGCTTATCTATATAAATTACTAGAGTTCAAAAATCGCAAACTGGTGTCTTTAACTCTATTTTGTGTCTTATGGTGTTTGAGTGAATATTGTCGTGCTACATTATTTACTGGATTTCCCTGGCTATCAGTAGGCACACCACTCATTGATACACCAATAAAATACATCGCACCTATTCTAGGAGTTTATGGATTAAGTTTAGTATGTGTCCTTATTGCGGCATTACTCACTTTAGCCGTGACACAAAACTCAGCCAATCGTTACTATTATTTAATCACCATTGTACTGATTCTTATCGGCCCGATGTTGTGCAAAAACATTTCATGGTCACGAGTCAAAAAAGAACCAATTAGTATTGGTGCCGTACAAGCCAATTTATCCATGCGCGATAAATGGGATGAAGCCTTATTTTGGAACTTACTAAAATATTATGAAAACTCAATTAATAAACTTTTGGGAAAACAATTAATTATTTTGCCTGAGTCAGCCATACCGCTACCCGCAAGCTATTTGGATAAATATTTACTTAAACTGAATAACAAAGCATTAAAGGCAAAAAGTGCGCTTATGTTAGGTATTTTACAACCTACAAATGATTCAGAAACAAATTACTACAACTCAGTCATTACACTCGGGCAAGCAAAAGGGAAAAAACTCAAACGTCATCTAGTTCCTTTTGGAGAATACATTCCCAAACCTCTGGTGACGATTAATCATTGGTTGAACTTACCAGAACCTAATTTGTTGCCAGGAAAAAGAAAACAATCTCTAATTCGCATTGAAAACCATCCAATAGCAAGCCTCATTTGTTATGAGATTGCATATCCCAATATATTGCGTGAACAAATGCCCCAAGCCCAATGGATCGTTTCAATCAGTGACAATGGCTGGTTTGGGCATTCACTGGCTAGTTACCAACAATTACAAATGGCGCAAATTCTTTCTCTACTTACAGGGAGATATCAAGTAGTCGTTAATAACGATGGTCTATCATCAGTCATTGATGCCAATGGGGACATAATAGAAAGCCTTCCTCCTTTTAGTCCTGGCCTCCTAGAAAGCAGTGTCTTTCCGGCAGAAGGTTTGACCCCATGGATTATTTGGCATGAGTACCCATCCCTCATTTTTTGCACAATTTTCCTTGTTTTTATACTTTTTATTCAACTTCGTCGCTTATTCCGGTAATAATCTATTGCTGGCAGACACAAGAGGAGTTATCCTTAGCGATTTAGAGTCACTTAAAAAAATTGGACTATGGATAATACCTATATACCACAAGAAGTTGAGGAACAAGCTCAACAGTATTGGCATAAAAAACAATCATTTAATGTTTCAGAAGATTTAAACAGAGAGAAATTTTATTGTTTATCCATGTTCCCCTACCCAAGTGGAACATTACACATGGGGCATGTTCGCAACTATACCATTGGAGACGTTATTGCTCGTTATCAACGTGCTTTGGGCAAAAATGTGCTTCAACCAATAGGTTGGGATGCATTTGGTTTGCCCGCTGAAAATGCGGCCATCAAAAACGGAATTCCACCCGCTGAATGGACTAAAAAAAATATAGAGTCTATGAAAAAGCAATTTTTACGTCTAGGCAATGCTTATGATTGGAGACGTGAAATTTGTACTTGTGCACCTGAATATTATCGATGGGAACAGTGGTTTTTCATTCGCTTATTCGAGAAAGGTTTAGTCTACAAAAAAAATGCCGTAGTAAATTGGGATCCTGTAGATCAAACTGTTTTAGCAAATGAACAAGTCGTTGATGGGCGTGGCTGGCGCTCGGGTGCACTTGTTGAGCGCAAAGAAATTTCTCAATGGTTTATTAAAATTACTGCTTATGCGGATGAATTACTTAGCTCACTGGATACTTTGGACGAATGGCCCGCGCAAGTAAAACAAATGCAACGCAATTGGATTGGTCGTTCCACCGGTACTGAAATTCATTTTAACGTCAATAATTATCCTAAACGATTAAAAATATACACAACACGACCTGATACTTTAATGGGCGCAACCTATCTTGCAGTAGCAACAGATCACCCCATCGCTAAAGAAGCAGCAAGTAATCGTCAGGATGTCAAAGAATTTATTGACAGCTGTCAAGGCACCAAAATGGCTGAAGCAGAACTAGCTACCATGGAAAAACGAGGTGTAGCTACAGGCATGACAGCAATCCATCCCGTGACCGGCGAAGAGCTGCCTATATGGGTTGCAAATTTTGTACTCATGCAATACGGCTCAGGTGCTGTAATGTCAGTACCTGCACACGATCAAAGAGACTGGGAATTTGCACACAAATACCAATTACCTATTAAAGAAGTCATTAAGCCTGCAAATGACGTAAAACACGACTTCAATGCATCTGCCTACACTGGGGAAGGTACACTGATTCATTCAGGCCAGTTTGATGGATTAAGCTCTACTCAAGCAATAGAGACTATAACCAATTTCCTTGAAGAACACGAAGCAGGTAAAGCAACAATTAACTATAGGTTACGTGACTGGGGTGTATCGAGACAACGATACTGGGGTACTCCTATTCCCATGATTTTATGTGAACAATGTGGTACCGTGCCCGTTCCTGATGAAGAGCTCCCCGTAGTCCTTCCAGAAAACGTAATATTTACTGGAGCCGGCTCACCATTAGCTCAATGCCCAGAATTCGTCAATGTTAGCTGTCCGAAATGTGGCCAGGATGCAACTCGTGAAACAGATACGTTTGATACTTTTGTTGAATCCTCTTGGTATTATGCTCGTTTTGCATGTAAAGGGCAGGAAAATGCAATGCTTGATGACCGCGCAAAATATTGGACTCCTGTAGACCAATATGTTGGTGGTATTGAACATGCAGTAATGCATTTACTTTATGCCCGCTTTTTCCATAAATTAATGCGTGATGAAGGTTTAGTAAATTCAGACGAACCATTTAAAGCTCTATTAACACAAGGCATGGTTTTAAAAGACGGACATAAAATGTCAAAATCCGTAGGTAATGTTGTCGACCCCAATCATCTGATTGATACCTATGGTGCGGATACAGCCCGATTATTTGTTATGTTTGCGGCCCCTCCTGAACAATCTTTAGAATGGTCAGATGCAGCAGTAGAAGGTGCTCATCGCTTTCTAAAACGAATTTGGACTTTTGCTCATCAACATCAAAATATGTTCATGGAAGTAAATGATATCATTCTAAGTGGTAATGGACATGTGAACTGGCAACAAGCTGAAAGTCGTTTAAAGAAATCACGTCATGTTGTACATCAAATCCTTGCACAAGCAACTCACGATTATGATCGGAACCAGTTCAATACCGTGGTTTCAGGATGCATGAAACTGTTCAATGAAATATCTAATTACGCTATAGAAACGGAAGAAGATAAATTCTTTATTCATTCCAGCCTAAGTATCCTGTTGCGATTATTAGCGCCTATAACACCTCATATCGCACACCACATATGGCAACAATTAGGCTTTGAAAAAGCAATTATTGATGCTAATTGGCCGAGAGTAGATAAAGGTGCTTTAAAAACTGATGAAGTAGATTATGTGGTTCAGGTTAATGGAAAATTAAGAGCCCAATTTACCGCCAGTGTTGATGCTACAGAGGAAACTTTAGTTGCTGCAGCAAAACAACATGCCAAAGATTTTCTTGTCGATAAAACAGTAAAAAAAGCAATTGTTGTTGCACACAGACAATTGATCAATTTGGTTGTTGGCTAATGAAGGATTATTGCTCTGGCTCATCTAATGTCCCGTATCTGCTACAAAAAAAAGCTGCGGGACAGCAACAAACCCATTTATTTTCAATATTACGAGGTACCGTTTCTTTTTTGCTCATATTATTACTGTCAGCTTGTGGTTTTCATCTGCGAGGTGTAAGCAGTATACCTAGTTGGCTTAATAACGTGGCCATCATTTCTGAAAATAATGACAAGCAGTTTGTCTCAATATTAGAATCCCGGCTCGATGGAGCAAAAATTCAAGTTAACTCAGATCCTTCTCATGCACAATATTGGCTCATTGTGAATGAAGTGAGCCTACAACAACAGATTATCAGTGTGGGAGCAAGCACGAATCCCAGACAATATACTTTAACCCTCACTGTAGTATTTGCACTGAAAACACGTGCAGGTCAAGTTATAGGAGTTCCTGGTCAAATAAGTATTTCTCGTGAACTTACATTAAATAATGACCGAATCCTTGGCTCTAAAGACGAGGAAAGTATTTTAATTGGAGAAATGAAGCAAGATGCAGTAACCCAAATGATTTATCGACTGAGTCATTTGTCCCCTCCTCCACTAGAGAAAAAAAGATAGCTTAAAGAGGGAAAAGTAAGTAACTTAGGAGATATTGGCATACTAGTATCAATGGATACTAGATTACGTGCTTCTCTTCATCCAATCTTATATGAACACACTTAAGTTAAATTATCATGCAAATCAAACAACAATTACTTGCCCAGCACGTACAAAAAAAAATTGCGCCGCTCTATATGATTATCGGACAAGATAATTACTTGCTGGAAGATTCTTTAACTACCATAAAATCAGCAATAAAAAAAAATCATCATTATGATGAAAAAATCATATCCATCCAATCAGTAGAAGATTGGAATACTGTAAAAGAAGAAGCAAACAGTTATTCTTTATTTTCAGAGATAGTACTCTTAAATATTTTTTATGATAAAAAATCAATCGATGCTACTGGAAAAAAGATTTTAACTGAATACCTTGGCTCGATAAATTCACGCTGTTTTATTGTTATTCGAGCACCCAACATACCGGCAAGGCAATTGCAATGGTTGTCTTCACAGGAGCATGCCGCGCTTATTTTGGCCTATCCACTTAATTCGGATGCAATCATCAGTTGGATCGCTGCACAGTTAAAGAAAAACTCGATGAGCTATGATCCGCAAGTTCCCAATTTAATTCATCAATACACCCAAGGGAATATGTTGGCTTGCTCTCAAGTCATTGAAAAAATAGCTTTATCCTCAACCTCTGGCTGTAAAGTAGATACGCAAGAAGTATTAGAGCACTTATCCAATCAATGTGATCATGATCTTTTTGAATTAATAGATGCCTGCTTGCTAGGCCAAGGAGATAAAACGATTCAGATTTTACGTCATGCTGCAAATAATAAGACTGAAGCAACACTAGTCTTGTGGATGATCAGTCAAGAAATAAGATTAATTATGCAATTGCTCTATTTAATGGAGCAACAAGTAAATTTTCAGACTGCGTGTAACCAGTTAAAAATTTGGCCTCAACGTGTTAACCTTTATAAAATATGTTGTAACCGACTCAATAAAGCCACCTTACAACACTTACATCGATACTGTTATTCTATTGATGAACGGATTAAATCGAATCTAAATACTCAAGTATGGGGCGCCTTAGAAAATGCAGCTCTTTCACTATGTTTGGGGAATTTAATAGGTGACGCATGCACAGCATAGCTATTTTTGGCGGTACATTTGATCCCATACACAATGGTCATTTACAAACCAGTATAACAATACAAACACATTTTAAATTTGATTCTTATATTTTTCTTCCTTGCAAAACACCAACGATAAAGCCTCCTACGCTTGCCAGCAATGAACAGAGAGTAGAAATGGTCAAGCTGGCAATAAAGAACATACCAGACTTTAAGATCGATTTACGCGAGATAGAGCGTAACACTCCATCCTATATGGCTGAAACATTAAAAAGTTTCCGAATGGAATATCCTAACTCATCCATAACATTAATTATTGGGTATGATGCTTTTCTCTCACTACCTCAATGGTATCAATGGGAAAAAATTATTACTTTAGCTAATTTGTTGGTAATCAATAGAGATGAGTTCCACAATCATTCCCTTCCAGAAACAATGAACAATTTTTTAGAAAAATATAAAATTAAGAGTAAAATTGAACTCTTAAGCACTCAGGCTGGATGTATTTTTTTATTTAATGCAGGTACTTACGAAATTTCATCCACTTCAGTTCGTGAAGAAATAAAAAAGGGAGCTGATGTAAAAAACAAGCTCCCATATATTGTCTATGAATACATTAAGTCTCAGGGACTATATCAATCAGTTTAAAAGATTCGTTGACTGATACTGTTTGTTTTGCTTTATTAATAATTCCCGGTAAGTACCCCGAAACCCAGTTTATGACCGGTAGTAGCTGATTATAAACTCTGGAACCTTGCACATATTGAGTATATGGCAAAGAAGTCATACTGAGTACTGAGAAGACCAGGGAAATAATAAAAACTCCACGAGCGAAACCAAAAAAGCCGCCTAAGACTTTATCCATAGCCCCTAGGCCACTTCCCCTTAAAAAGAGGCCGAGTATCGCATTGGCAATACCACCAGTAATTAAAACGCCCAGAACAACAATAACAAAACCCGCTATGCTACGAGCCGTCGGATCTTGAATATAAGGTTGCAGATAAGGGCTAAGAGCGCCCGAGTAGTGGTAACCAGCCCATACAGCTAATATCCATACTCCTAAGGCAATAAACTCTTTAATAAATCCCCGGAGCAAACCAGTAATAGTGGATAGCCCTATTACTATGACTAAAATGATATCAATCCATTGATATTGCATTAGCTAACTCCGGTATTGACTACAAAACCATTCAACTGCATGGCGCTTGCCAATTGAGTTTTTAATTTCATCACATCACTTTTAACCGGTGAATGACCTGCATAAACCTTATAAATAGTACCTTGTCTTCCAGCGATTTTGGTATAACTTGCTTTATAACCTTTGCTGTGTAATTTATTAACCAAAGCTTGGGCATTAGTCAACTTTGAAAATGAAGCCAGTTGCACAGCATAAATATCCTTTTTATTCAAACTTCGTATTGTAGATACATTTGCCTTGGCTACATTTGGCTTGCTTATCGGCTTCGCTTTTACTTGAGCAATCGCTTGAACTGGTTTAGCCACAGTTTTGGCTTGTTTTTTTACAACGTTATTTGCAGCATTACTTAGAGCCAACTCAATTGGTTTTGCTATTGCGTCAACTTTAGGCGCTGACACTACCTTAGCAACAGGGACAGCTGCATCCACAACTGCATTATCAGCTACCTGAATGGATTGAATAAAATCTTCCTTACCAAGATCAGAATTTTTCTGTTTCAAATCAGGAGTGTCAATCTTAGCTACTTTTATAGTTTTAAACATCTCCTTCTCATTAGTCATCACTACATTAGGAGTTGTTGGTTTGGGAGGTAACTGCACGTTGACACTAAAATTATTTTCAAGACGTTGACTCGACTTTTTCATCATCGCAGGTAGGAAAATTGCTCCTAATGATAAAACAACAGCCACACCAACTAAACGATGCTTTAGCTTCTCATCAATTACTAATTTCATTGAATCTCCTATTAGCCATAACATGGCTCACAGTAAAAAAAGACCCGTAAATAACAATTAAGTCACCAGGTTTAGCTTGTTTCAATGCAGTTTCAAAAGCTACAAGTGGATTATTATAACAAATTTCCACAGGAATTTCTGCATCCTTAAAAAATGTAAGCAAGCAATCTGCAGTAGCAGCACGTTTGCCATCCAATTGTGCAGGATACCAACAATCGACGCAATCTTTTAATGGCAAAATCAAACCCAAAATATCTTTATCTTTTAAAGCAGAAAATACCGCATGTACTTTTGCTTTTTGCAATCTGTGTAAAGTATCAGCGAGCAGCTTTACTGATTGAGGATTATGAGATACATCAAATAATATACTTACTGTGTCCTCATGTAATTGCAAACGACCTGGAATAAAAATACGCTGCATTGCAGTTTGAAAATGAGTATGCGCCACCGGTAGCACATCCGCTAATAACAGACATGCAGTAATTGCTGCAGCTGCTGACTTCAATTGTATTGAAGGTTTAGGCAATCCAGAAACTGAAGTAAGTGTAAGCTGTTCGTTGTAATGGAGACTCCAGACAGAGTCTTGCTCCTGAATCACAAACCCCTGCCCGTAAAAATAAGCAGGTGCAGAAAGTTGCATTGCAGCGTTAGTGATTGACGAGGGCGGATTAATATCAGCATAAATAAAAGGCTTTCCAGGACGGAGAATCCCTGCTTTCTCATAACCAATCGCATCAAGCGTAGTACCTAAATAGTCCTGATGATCAAAATCAATCGTAGTAATTATAGATAATTCTGCATCAACAATATTAGTAGCATCCAAGCGCCCGCCCAGTCCCACTTCAAGAATAATAATATCTAAGTCCATTTTTTTGAAATACCACAATGCGGCCAAAGTAGTCATTTCAAAATAAGTCAGGGAGGTTTTTTCGCGCGCTGCATCAATAATACTAAAAGCCTGGCATAAATCATCATCAGCAATAGGAGATAAATTCACACGAATACGTTCATTAAACTGAATAAGATGTGGTGAAGTGTAAGCACCTACCTTATATCCCGCAACATGATAAATCGTTTCAAGAGAAGTTACGGTTGAACCTTTTCCATTAGTGCCAGCAACCGTAATCACTGGACAATCTGGATGATGTAAGCCTAATTTTTTCGCAACTTCCGAGATACGAGTCAAACCAAGCTGTATTTCTTGAGTATTTCTAGTTTCTAAATCATGTAACCATTCATCAAGAGACTTCTTTTGATTCGCAACTGAAGAGGAAAACTGCTGCGTCGATTCGTTGCCCAAATCCTCATGTACTGTAGCGTACATTCCGTCTTTGCGCTCCGCATCGTCTTGTGCTTCGCTCTCTTCAGTGCGTTTTGTAAGTGGGTTAATAGGATGCGGTTTTGACAACTGAATCCCCTGAGCCTTTACGCGTTAATTTAGATATCAACTCTGCAACAACTGGGCGGATATCTTTGCGTTCGAGAATCATGTCAATATGTCCATGTTCCAATAAAAACTCACTTCGCTGAAAGCCTTCGGGTAAGGTTTGTCTTACCGTTTGCTCAATAACTCTTGGACCAGCAAAACCAATTAATGCATTCGGTTCAGCAATAATTACGTCACCAAGGCTTGCAAAGCTTGCAGAAACACCACCCATTGTTGGATCAGTTAGAACAACAATAAAGGGCATTCCTGTCTTTGCAAATTTTGCAAGAGCTGCAGAAGTTTTAGCCATTTGCATTAAGGAAAACAATCCTTCTTGCATACGTGCACCACCACTCGCAGTAAAACAAATATATGGACGTTGTTCTTTTGTCGCAGTTTCAACTGCCCGAACAAATTTCTCCCCCACTGTCGCTCCCATGGAGCCACCCATGAAATTGAATTCAAAAGAACCAACAACCACAGGCTGCTGCAACAAAGTTCCTTTGACAATAACCAAAGCCTCTTTCTCGCCAGTTGCTTTTTGAGCTTGTGAAATTCTGTCTTTATATTTTTTTGAATCTCTAAACTTTAATCGGTCTTGGGGTTCTAATGATGCAGCGATCTCTTCTTGACCACCTTCATCAAGAAATTGCTGAATTCGAACACGCGCTGATATCCTGTGATGAAAATTACAGGATGGGCAGACCATTAAATTTCTTTCTAATTCAGTACTGTAAAGAACTTCATTACACCCTAAACATTTAAGCCATAAACCTTCAGGAACTCCCTTTTTTTGGGAAGAATCAGTACTTACTCTCGAAGGCAATAGTTTTTTAAACCAACTCATAATTGGAACCTAATATTATAGAATCACAATATTATACACAGAAAAAAATATTCTTAAATCTATATCAAGGATGGCTTGCTGCTTTTCTCATTAGGTAGCCCGGATTAACCCATATCTTTGCCATAATTCCCACCACAACGAGGGATCTACAAAGCACTACCGCGTAGAGTTCCCAGTTGTATTTGAGATGGTTGGACTTTTTCGCTATGCATCGACCAAGTATTTTTTTAGTAATCCTATAGAGCAACAAAGTAGAAATTCATAGAAACAACAGATTAACGCTCAATCCTTCCCATATTTTTAGCTAAATCATTAGTAAACTCATACAGAAGATGACATCCAAATACCAAATTGCACAAAAATACAACTCATTAATTCTAATAAATAAATTTCCCCTATTTTTGAAAAAAAATAGTGATAAGCCTAAAGTTTTCCGCATTCTGTCCGATAACATTTTTGCGTACGGTAAATTCACGCGTAAAAAGGAATTTGCCAATTACAAATGTCCCAAACCAGGGATTCAGGTCTGAGGAGACTATAATTATGGCTCAAATTATTAATACCAACGTACCGTCGTTACTTGCACAGCGTAACTTATCTAAATCCAGTGACGCGATGGCTACTGCGATACAAAGATTATCATCTGGTCTAAAAATTAATAGTGCGAAAGATGATGCGGCAGGTCTTGCAATTGCAACAAATATGACATCACAGATTCGCGGTATGGACCAAGCAGTGAAAAACGCAAATGACGGTATTTCATTGGCACAGGTAGCTGAAGGTGCAATGCAAGAGTCAACTGACCTCTTACAACGCATGAGAGAATTAGCACTTCAATCTGCAAACGGAACCTACAGCCAAGCAAACCGTGACGCGTTACAAAATGAAGTGAACAACCTTTTGAGTGAAATGGACGATATTGCCCACAATACTCAATTCAACGGTCAAACAATATTGAACGGATCATACACCAATGCTTCACTGCAAATCGGTGCTAACTCTGGTGAGACCATTACATTTTCTATCAACAGTGTTGCATCTGCTGATATAGGTCATATTGCTTACCAAACAGGAACTACAGTAAGCGGTAATGCTGCAAGTGATATTACGATTGCTCTTGGCTCTAGTGCAGCAGTCAGCATTGGATCTTCTGCAAACTATATCGGTGCAGCAGCTAGCCAGGACAGCACTTCAGCTTTTGCTAAAGCAGCAGCACTTAACGCGGCAGGTATTTCTGGTCTAACTGTAACTGCTTCAACAAGTGGCAGCGCAACCGTCGGGGCTATTGGTGGTGCAGCCGGCGATACTTATAACCTGAGTATTAATGGAGTTAACATATTTATTAACCAAGACGTGTCTACTGCATTAAGCAACAACTCGCTTTTAGACGCAATTAATGCTTCAAGCCAACAAACTGGTGTGGTAGCCACACTTAATGGCGGTAGTATGACCTTAACTGCAGCAGATGGAAGAAATATTGACGTAACAGAAACTGGTACTGGATTTACAGCTGGTACAAACGGACTAAGTGTTACTGGCGGTGCATTTGCTACAACTTTACGTGGAAATATCACTATGAGTGCGGCAGAAGCCATTACTGTCGGCGGAACAGCAACAGATATTGGCTTATCTAGTGTGAGCGTGGACACTAGTGGGGTTAATATAATTGATATCACTACTCAAGCTGGTGCAGAAAAAGCCATATTGAGAATTGGTGCTGCTTTGGACAGTATTACGACTAACCGTTCATCATTAGGTGCGATGCAAAACCGACTTGATGCAACAGTAAATAATCTGCAAAACGTATCTGATAATATGTCTGCTGCGCGTAGCCGTATTCAAGATACCGATTATGCAGCAGAAATGGCTAGTTTAACTAAAAACCAAATCCTGCAACAAGCTGGAACAGCAATGTTGGCGCAAGCAAATTCAATGCCACAATCTGTTCTTTCCTTGTTAGGATAGTTGTAACAAAAGAAGTAAAAAACCGAAATGCGGCATTTGCCGCTTTCGGCTTATTTGTATCCCAATGATTAAAGATACAAATCAAGGGAAAGGAGTAAAAAATGACTATGGAATCGATTCCTCCAGCAAATAATAAATTGCTACAGACAGATTCAGCCAAATTAAAGGACAAAAACATTAAGCCTGTGACCAAATGCGCCACATCGGATCTTAATTTGGATATTGATTCGAAACAAGCCATAGATAATGCCACTGGTCTTCTGCAAACTATTGTCACTGACAAAATCTCGGCAAAGATAATTCGCAAAATACCCTCAGACGAATATTTGCATTTACTACACTTGCTTGATGGGATAATTAGTGGTTCTATAGATAAACATGTTTGATGCAATTTATGGATAAAATGTAATTTCAGAGGAAATTATTAAAACAGAAAAGGGAATGCTATGGGTCTATCAACGCCAGGTATTGGATCAGGTTTAGACATTAAAGCAATGGTTGAAGGGATGGTGAAAGCAGATCTCATGTCAATTCAGCTAAAACATGATAAAAAACTTAATTCAGTCGCTACTGAATTGTCTGCATTTGGGCAATTAAAAAGTGCCATATCAACCTTTCAAACGAGTCTTAACTCCCTATCTTTTGCTAGTGAATTTAATCAAATGAATTGTACAATCAATGAAACCGGATATGTTGCTGCATCAGTTACAGGAACAGGGGTTGCAGTTGATGGTTTATATCAAATACAAGTTCAACAATTAGCTCAAGCACAAAGCCTTGCCAGTGCTTATTTCGCCAACAGCACTACTGCTGTGGGTAGTGGCAGTATCACCATTAACTTTGGCACATACAGCAACAGCAATACAACGTTCACGCAAAATACAACAGTTCCTCCTGTAACAATTAATATAGCTTCAGGAAATGACAGTCTCACTGCGGTTTGCGATGCAATTAACGCTGCGAACGCAGGTGTTACGGCATCGATTGTGCAAGATAGCCTTGGCTCAAGATTAACCCTAACCTCATCAGAAACAGGTGAGAATTATGCGATGCAAATTACAGGCAGCTTGACTGCTTTAAATTATGACCCAACAACAAGCAATACTCAGTTAACTCAAACCATGGCCGCGCAAAACAGCCTAGTAAAAATTAATGGATTAGTTCTAAATGAAAACAGCAATCAAATTGAAGGAGCGATATCAGGAATCACTCTTGATCTACAACAAGCTGATCCAGCAACAACAGTAACTTTAACTGTAAAAAAAGATGTAGAGCATGCCAAAGGCTTAATTAATGATTTCGTCAAAAAATATAATGATTTTATGAAATTCATCACCAACTTAACTGGTTTCGATATGCAGACCAGAAAAAAAGGCGTGTTACAAGGTGACAGTAAGCTTAGAGAGTTAAAAACCAACTTATATAACTTGGCCACCAGCCCATTAACTTCTGTTGGACCAATCCAAAGTCTCGCTGACTTAGGTATTACCTCCGATAAACATGGTTTATTACAAATTGACCCGGATATGTTGAATGAGGCCATTGATAATAATTATCAAGCTATAGGTAACTTATTTGCAAAACAAATTACAGCGACTGATCCTAATATTAAACTCAACTCTTTAGACACTGAGGTCGCTGCAGGTTCATATGATGTTATATTGAGCGAATATACTCCTGGGGTAAGTATGTCAGGGACTATAGGTGGCATTTTAGCCAACTCCCCAGATGGAGTTACTCTAAATGGTACAGGCGATTTCAGTACATTATCGATCGACGTGCTTTCAGGATTAGTGGGAAATCGAGGCCAAATTATCGTTAGCGATGGTTTAGCCTCATTGATCGATGGCTATTTAGACTCCTTGGTGGATGATGATGGCGAAATTGAAGAACGAATAGACCGTTTAAACGATCAAGCAAAACAATTAGATGAAATGCAAATACGCATTAACGAACGCAGCATTACTCTAGAAAAAAGATACTATAAGCAATGGAATGCTGTGGATCTCTTAATTTCACAGATGCAAAACACCAGCAATACACTGACTCAAATCTTGTCGAACCTACCCAAATTGAAAACCAAATAATTGGAGCATCATTAATGAAAAAACCCTATCAACAAGTTATAAATCAATATAAAACCATTGAACTACAGACTCGTATTGATACAGCCTCTCCACATGAATTAATTAATTTATTGCTGCAAGGTGCACGAACTCATATTGCTACAGCTCAAGGCAATATTGATCGCAATGAAATTCAAGAAAAAGGAGAGCACATTAGTAAAGCATTAAGTATTATTGAAGGTTTAAAAACCAGCCTAAACCGTGAACAAGGCGGGGAAATAGCGGAAAATTTACTCCAATTATACGGACATATTGAGTTTTTGTTATTAAAAGCCAACCTTAATAATGACAAAGAGCTGCTGACACAATCTAATTCATTGCTTGCACAGTTGCATGAGGCATGGCAAAGAATAAGCCCCGATAATCTAGAGTCTGACTCATCGCTCTCTTAATTATAGATACTGAAACTTAATAAGCATTGTACCTGGGTGCAGCGCAGCGGAACCCGGGTGCCGTATTACATCATTCCAGGGTTCCGCTGCACTGCACCCAGGCTACAAAAACACCACCTAGTATCCCTTAACCGTCATTATTGGCATTGAGTCAACATAAGCCTACCATCATTTAAATCAATAGGGTCAACTCACTGAAATAACTACAAAACTTTATTTTAAAAATTACTGCAGATTTGCAATTTTATGCTAGACTTTACCACGAGTGGTTGCTGTATATTCCACGTTTTGTTGTTTAAACATCAATCAAAGGAAGACTATTTAAATGGAACAATTAAAACAAACCTTTTTAAAATCCACCCTTGTAGTTGCCTTATTCGCATCAAGCTCTGTTTTTGCAGCTGGTGTTACAAGTGGACAACTCGTCATAATTAATGGTCTCGGGAATGCCGACTCCTCTTCAGGCTACCCAGGAAGTACAGCTTCGAGTATTTCTGTAGTAGTATCAGACAGTACAGGACCATGCTCAACTACTGCAACAGTTGCTTATTATGGTACAGTAACTGTCAAATGGTCTGCTTCAAATACCCATAGTTCAACTTCTTGTACTGGTATTACTTCAGTAGCAGTAACACCTCTTAAAACATCAATCGGTACTGTTTCAACTGTAGTTTATGACAGTGTGACTACCACAACAGTTCCTGCAACTACAGCAACAGCAGTATCCTTCACTCCTCCTACTACAGCTTATGCTAACATAGCACTTCTTGTTACTGGAGCTGGAACTCCAGCTTCAGCTGTTACAGCATCTGCTACAGCATGGGGTGTAGGTGCAGCAGCAGCTCCAGTTTTTGACACAGCTAATGGTGCTCTAACTACTGTAGGTATTCCAGGTGCTACAGGTCTATATGGAATCAGAGCAGAAGAAATTATGAGACATTTTGCAATTATGCCGTTTCTGGGTTAACAATTAATTAAAAAACACAGATCCTTGAGTTGTTAGGCCAAATGCTTCAACTCATTGCCCCCAATTTACAAGGGTTTGTGTTTTTTATCTAAAGGCAGCTAACACCAGATGAGTTTCTCCTGAATTTTTTTAATCTTATCGTTGTTTTCTCATTTTTTCACTAAGGATTATCCTTATTATTTCTCCCTATAAATGCTAGCTTTTTACTCAATATCCTTTTTTACTTAACATTAATTAACATCGAAATGCTGGTTTTCATTCCAACTCGCATTATCAAGAACTAGCATAAAAATAGAGCTCATCAAATTTAAAGTTATTTTTAAAAGTGTCGCTATAGAGAGTACAACGACTCAAATTGAGATCATGTTATGAAAATTATGATATCAATGACCGTCTCAATTGCCTTACTAACGGCCAGCCAATTCGCTTTTTCCTATACGCGATATGGTGAAACTTTATGTAATTCACCTGATTATTTTTGTATGAAAGTTAAAAATGGTGAAAGCTGGGAAAAACTATTTCCTAATACTGAAGAACGAGATATGGTTCGACGAATTAATCGCATGAATATTTCATTGCGCTCCGGAATGACGATTGCTGTACCTAAAAATATCGATCGCTTAACTATCTATGACGTTTCTCCCTTTCCACGGTATATTGACTCTGAAGGAGAGAAAACAATTTATGTAAGCCAAAAAAAATTGGCTTGGGCTGCCTATGATCAAGATGGAGAATTACTTTGGTGGGGGCCAATTTCTTCGGGGATAGGAAAGTGTCCAGGGGTCATAGGTGGTTGTGGTACACCTACAGGTTCATTTCGTATTGTGCGTAAACAAGATATAGATTGCGTATCTACGGTATTCCCGAGAAGAGCTGATGGCAATGATGGAGGTGCGCTAATGCCCTATTGCATGCATTTCTTTAGAGGTTATGCATTACATGGAAGTTATGATGTGCCAGGTTTTAGAGCAAGTCATGGTTGCATTAGAATGTTCATTGAAGACGCACGTTGGCTAAATGAAGAGTTTGTTGATCTACCCGGTGATGGCATGAAAGGTACTCGTGTTATCATTGATCCTACTGATGACCCAAACGAGCAATAGACAAATTATAGACAAACTGTTAATATTTTACATGGTGAAATTTATATATTTGTATGATAACGTTGCCCGTTGACTTCGTGATTTAAAAAACTGCATAGAGTACGCTATGGTCAGAAAAAAGTAACCGTTTGCTTGAATCTCGGGAAACAGTTGGATTTGAGCGCAGATTGCGCCAAATTACAGCTACTCAATGAATAGGGCTTGAGCTCTTACAAAAAAGTGCGGGTTGAGTAGGCTACATCTGGACATCTTTTTCGATTGAAGAATGTTTCAGAATAATTGGTCAAAATAATGCTAAGCGCTTATTTTATGCCAAAGTAGTAATACAAAATCAATCCATGTAGATGAATTTGGAGAATGATAAAAGCATGGCACATTACAATACACGATCCGAATCAGCAGTTAGCTTTGGGATGCAGTCGATAATGCCTTGGATGGTATGGGGCTTGGGTTGTTTATTTTACTTTTATGAATGTCTTTTACAAGTATCCCCTAGTGTTATGAGTAACGAATTAATGAGAGATTTCTCAGTTACCAGTCAAACATTAGGAATTCTATCTGGTGTCTATTTTTATTCTTATGCAGCGATGCAATTACCTGGTGGCGTATTAATGGACTATTTTGGTCCACAACGATTGTTAACACTAGCGACTATTGTTTGTGCAATAAGCACTATCGCCTTTGGAATGACCAATAACTTTTTTATGGCGTGTGTCGCACGCTTGATGATAGGTTTTGGTTCAGCCTTTGCAGCTGTAGGTACGATGAAACTCGCTGCAAATTGGTTCCCTGCTCAACGTTTTGCTCTGCTGACGGGTCTTATGGTTACCATAGGAATGTTAGGAGCAATTGGTGGTGAAGCACCGTTAGCATTATTAGTTGATAGTTTTGGCTGGCGCCATAGCATGCTCATTATGGGGACTATTGGTCTTGTTCTTGCTGTTTTAATTAGCATCATTGCTAAAGATACTCCTAAGAATCATGAAATTGCCCATCAACATCCTATCGAAGAAGAACACCTAATCCCCAGTTTATTAACGCTAATAAAAAATAAGCAACTTTGGTTGGTTGCTTGCTATGGGGGGTTAATGTATATGGCCACTCCTGTTTTCTGTGGGCTGTGGGGTGTTCCTTTCCTAATGACTAAAATGATGATCACCAAAACAACTGCAGCAAACTATATTTCCTTAGTTTTCATCGGCTGGGCAATTGCTAGTCCATTATGGGGAATATTTTCGAATCGTATTGGCTTACGCAAACCACCTATGTACATTGGATGCATTGGTGCGCTTATCTGCTCTACGATTTTTATTTTTGCCCCAATTAATAATGCAATATATATGGAAATTTTGTTGTTTGCATTTGGTATATTTTCCGCAGGTTTTTTACCTGCATTTACTGTAGCCAAAGAATTATGCAATAAAAAATATGTCGCTACCGGTTTAAGCTTTATGAACATGATGAATATGATAGGCATTGCATTAGCACAGCCACTTATTGGTTTCGTCCTGGATAGGATGTGGCAAGGAGAACTGAATGGAAATGTTCGAATATATCCATTAGAAGCGTACTATACCGGACTTGCTATTCTTCCTATAGGAATGCTTATTGCGCTAATTATTTTACCAAAAATTAAAGAAACTTATTGCCAAAGTGTACATTAATGGAATAATACGTGACTTCCTGGGGTATAATAACCTGGGTGCAGCAAAGCGAAACTCAGGTTTTCCTGTCGCAGATTATGCATGCACTCAAATACATTTTTTAAAGTAGATTTGATATGGCTAAAAAACTATACATCAAGACCAACGGCTGCCAAATGAATGAATACGATTCAACTAAAATGGCAGAAGTTTTGCAGCAATCACATGGCTTAGTCAAAACGGAGCATCTAGAAGAGGCAGATGTAATATTGCTTAATACATGCTCTATTCGTGAAAAAGCACAAGAAAAAGTTTTTTCCCAATTGGGACAATGGCGTGAATATAAAGCAAAAAACCCACATGTGGTTATTGGTGTCGGTGGCTGCGTTGCAAGCCAAGAAGGTGAGGCAATCATTAAAAGAGCCCCATTTGTCGATATCGTTTTTGGCCCTCAAACCCTACACAGACTTCCAGCATTGCTCAATGAGCGTGCAGAAAAGAAAAAACCCGTGGTTGATATCAGCTTCCCTGAAATTGAAAAATTTGACCATTTACCGCCACCAAGAGCCGAAGGTCCAACTGCATTTGTCTCGATTATGGAAGGTTGTAGTAAATACTGCAGTTTCTGTGTTGTCCCTTATACCCGTGGTACTGAAATTAGTCGCCCTTTTGATGATGTACTTGCTGAGTGTTATCAATTGGCCACACAAGGTGTTAGAGAAATCAATTTATTAGGACAAAATGTTAATGATTACCGAGGCGTGATGGAACATGGTGATATCGCTGACCTGGCACTTTTAATTCATTATCTTGCTGCTATAGAAGGTATAGATAGAATTCGTTTTACAACCTCACATCCTTTGGCATTCTCAGATAATTTAATTAACGCTTATGCAGAAGTACCGGAATTGGCAAATCATTTACATCTGCCGGTACAAAGCGGTTCTGACCGCATTTTAGGTTTGATGAAACGAGGCTATACAGCGTTGGAATTCAAATCCAAGATTAGAAAATTACGTAAAGTACGCCCTGATATTCGTTTATCTACAGACATTATCGTTGGTTTCCCTGGAGAAACAGATAAAGATTTTCAAGACACTATGGATTTGGTTCATGAAATTGGTTTCGATACCTCTTTTAGTTTTATTTATAGTCCAAGACCGGGTACACCAGCAGCGAATTTGCCTGATGACACCCCATTGGAAGTGAAAAAACAACGGCTGCAGATATTACAAAATAGACTAGTACTAAACGCTTCTCGTTATAGCCAATCGATGGTTGGCAGTACACAAAAAATATTAGTTACTGGCCATTCTAAAAAAGACTCCCAACAACTGTCCGGGCGCACTGAATGCAATCGAGTTGTGAATTTTGATGGCCCAGCTCATTTAATAGGTCAATTCGTCAATGTGCAAATCAATGATGCCTTACCTAATTCATTACGAGGGCGTCTCAGCGAAGTTGAGATTGAAACAATTTAATGATAGAGCATATTCACAAACAATTAACGGTTCCACGCGAGTACCATAATCAACGTATTGACAGTGTACTCGCCCACCTACTCCCTGATTATTCGCGTTCACAAATTAGCAATTGGATTAAAAGCGGTACAATAACACTCAATCAGAAACCATGTAAGCCTAAAGACAAGGCGTTGGACGGGGATTACATTGAGGTCAATGTCAATTTCACGTTAATAGATAATGATTTTAATCATTGTGCCCCTGAACAAATTCCTTTAAGTATTGTTTATGAAGATGACGACATTTTAGTACTCAACAAACCTGCAAACATGGTCGTTCATCCAGGCGCGGGAAATAGAGAGCATACTTTAGTAAATGCTTTGTTACACCATGCCCCTTCCTTACACCATTTACCTAGAGCAGGCATTATTCATCGCTTAGATAAAGATACAACCGGTCTTTTAGTCGTGGCAAAAACATTACCGGCACATACTGCTCTAATACGCCAAATGCAGGCACGCGATATTCAACGTCATTATATTACTTTGGTACAAGGGCATATTATTTCAGGTGGTACGATTGATACTGGTTTTGGTCGACACCCACGAAATCGGTTAAAAATGGCCGTGCAAGAGCACGGTAGACAAGCAGTAACTCATTATGCAGTAAAAAAACAATATCAAGATTTTACTTTACTGGATGTCCAGCTGATGACTGGACGCACTCATCAAATCAGAGTTCATTTGTCTTATATCAATCATCCTGTTGTTGGAGACTCGCTTTATGGTGGTCGGATGCGTGTTCCAGCTCATGCGACGGAGCAGTTACGCACTCTAATCCAAGATTTTAAAAGACAGGCACTGCATGCACGTACACTCTCATTTTATCATCCACAAACAGAAAATGAGTTGACGTTTACAGCACCAATGCCTGATGACTTTCAACTTCTTCTTAACACATTGGACGAGCATTATGAAGAATAACCTAGCAAATTGGCCTGCGCCAAAAAATATCACCGCCTTGAGCACAACTCGTCTATCAGGGTATAGCCAAGCACCTTATGACAGCAATAATATGGGTTTGAATGTGGGTGATAACGATCAGCACGTGTTGCAAAACCGACAGCAGCTTATAGAGGTGTTGCACCTGCCTGGCGAGCCCCAATGGTTACATCAAACACATGGTACTCATTGTGTTATTGCCGAAGAGGATCCGAATCGAAATGCGGATGCTTCCATATCCCGCTCTATGAATCACCCTTTAGTTATTCTTACTGCCGACTGCCTGCCCATCATGCTTTCTAATGTACAAGGCACTGAAATTGCAGCGGTTCATGCTGGCTGGAAAGGATTAGCTCATGGAATTATTGAACATACCCTTGATAAAATGAACAGTCTGACATCTGATATAATAGCCTGGATAGGCCCATCAATTTGTCAAAAATGTTATGAAGTTGGCGAAGAGGTATACCAAACGTTTACCGATACTTATCCTTTAAGTAAACAAGCATTCAAACCTGTAAATGGAAAATGGTTGGCTAATTTACCCCTTATCGCTGAAATTGTTTTAACTAAAAGAGGCATTAAAGCTGTATATCAGTCTGGATTATGTACTTTTGAGTTAAAAAATGAGTTGTATTCCTATCGAAGAACATCACAAACAGGTAGAATAGCTACCTTAATCTGGTTTAATGATCAACCTCAGGACTAATAATTATGATAAAACATATCAAATTCATTATAAGTACCCTGCTTCTTGTAACAGCCTCATCAACTTATGCGGCAAACGAAGCAGCAGCCCCTTCCCCTACGCCTATGCCCAGTTTGGCTCCGGCTCTAAAAAACATTATGCCTGCGATTGTCAATGTTGCAGTACAAGGCTATTTACCTCCTAGTGAAGCTCAAAACAACAAAAAGCAAGGACCAAATTCTGAAAAAGGACGTAAATTTGAAAGCATAGGCTCTGGTGTCATTGTTGATGCGCAAAACGGGATCATCATAACTAATGATCACGTAATTCGTAATGCGAATCTTGTTACCATTACGTTACAAGATGGTCGACGTTTAAAAGCAAAACTGATCGGTAGTGATAGTGAAACTGATTTAGCCATATTAAAAATTACTGCTACCAATTTAAAATCCCTGCCTATAGGTGATTCGGATCAACTGCAAGTTGGTGATTTTGTAGTGGCTATTGGTAATCCTTTCGGTTTAAACAGTTTTGGCAACAGCCAGTCTGCAACATTTGGTATTGTCAGCGCATTAAAACGCAGTGATTTAAATATTGAAGGCGTAGAAAACTTTATTCAAACTGACGCAGCAATTAACCCAGGTAATTCTGGTGGTGCGCTGGTTAATACAAAAGGGGAGTTGATCGGAATTAATACTGCAATTCTTTCTCCTTATGGCGGTAACGTGGGAATTGGTTTTGCCATACCCATCAACATGGCAAAAGATGTTGCCCAACAAATAATTAAATTTGGCTCAATTCATCGTGGCTTAATGGGTATATTTGTTCAACATCTCACGCCAGAACTTGCCCATTCATTAGGATATGCTGAAGATTTTCAAGGTGCGTTGGTATCACAGGTTAATCCAAACTCGCCTGCTGAACGTGCTGGTTTAAAAGCGGGCGATATCATTACCCAAATTAACAATACAAAAATCACGCAAGCGACTCAGGTCAAAACAACCATTAGTCTCTTACGCGTCGGCTCCAATGTTAAAATGATGGTACAACGTGATGGCAAGACAATCACCTTGGATGCAGTCGTAACCGACATTAAATCTCATGAACAAAAGCTTCAATCAGAAAATCCTTTCCTTTACGGACTGGCATTAAAAAGCTTTGAACAAGAAACCCCTCCTCACGGTAATGTGATCGGCGTACAAGTCGTCGGCGCTTCAGAAACAAGTGCAGGATGGCGTGCAGGTTTAAGACCTGGGGACATTATTATCTCTGCTAATAAAACTCCAGTTAAAGACGTTAAATCGCTACAACAAGTTGCGCAACAGAAAAAACAAGAATTGTTGGTTCAAATATTACGTGGACCAGGCGCTATGTACTTATTGATTATCTAATTTTAAGTACTTTGTAGCCCCGGATTAGCGCAACATAATCCGGCTACGTCAGCAAGTGTAGGCTGGGCTGTTAAGCCCAGCACGCGCTGAATTAATTCTCCAAAATGTCTATTCACAAAATCCATCTCTGTAAGACCAATTAACAAATACTTATCCATTGTTCTTAAGAAAGATATTGGTGTTGTTAATGCAGGGCTTAGCAGTCCAGCCTACGGTTATTTAGTTTTGTCAACGAATTACCTAACGCCTACAATCCCGCCCCAGGCACAACACTTGGGCTAGCCCTTTTGTCTTAATGGGTTGTATAAAAAAATTATAAAAAAGCACGATAAAAGCCCACTTTACTTATAATCAGAAAAAAATCAAAAAAAATAGATTAACAGACTTGACAACTTTCCATTAAAACGACAAAATCACGCCTCTTGTGGCTATGTAGCTCAGCCGGTTAGAGCGCGGCACTCATAATGCTGAGGTCGGTGGTTCGAGTCCACCCATAGCCACCATCAAAATCAAATTTATCCCGAAAACATGCATCTTCCCAATCTTGGGAAACACCTTTAAAGAAAAAGCGCCTAACACCAACTCTGTAACTGTTGAAACTCTGCAACAAGATATATAAGATAAAATGTTGGGTCAAAATAACTCAACCTACTTAAAATGCAATCTTCTGGCTGATATATAGTTATTAAAGGAGTAATAAACATGCCTGGACTTGGTTCTCATTTAGATCTACATAATGATAATGACACTTCATCGAGTGCTTATAATCTTTTGTACCTACTTTTTGCGCTCGCTACACTCACGTATTTACTTGCAAGATACTTTGAGTCTCGTAATCGCCTTAACTATGAAAGCCGCTCTGCTCGTATAATATCCGGTTTAATAAAGACTACGACGGACTTGTTGCATACCAAAAGCGACGATATAAAGATTACCGACTATGAAGGTCAAATCATTGCAGTAGGACCACATCGAACTGGTCTAGTGGACGGAGCTGTTGTTGCCTCAAAAATGGAAGGCATACCACCTCATGTTTTTGCCACAGATGACTATGATAAGATACCCGGAGTCCGTACTTTTCTGGATATGTTTCAAGCGATAACAATAAAATCTAAAGCAAGTAAAAGTAGTGATGGGCGATCGGCTAATGCCGAAGCACTAGAAAAAGCTGGGCAAATACTTAGAGAAAAAGGCTGCTTAGCACTCTTCCCTCAAGGTAATCTTGCAAAAATAGGCCAAGAGCCACACAGAGTCTATGACGGAGCAGCCAAGCTTGCAGTGAAGAATAATGCAGCTATTCGTGTTCTTCGACTAGATGGTTTCTGGAGTGTGGATAACCCGCTCATTCCTGTATTTATTCGTAACAACTCTATTTATCGTGCATTAGGATCTTTTCTTCATATGAACAACGTACGCGTCACCGAGTGTTGTGTCATTGATTTCCACACCAAGCCTGGTAGTGAAAACCTAAGTGAGGTGGAGAAAATTGAGAAGATCTGTATGCAACTTTATGCATTCTACCGTCGTCCAGAGAACCTTACTGTGAAACAAATTCGTGCTATTGAAAAAGAAGTTGTTGATATTTCTGATAAAACGCATCACCTAATTTGGGCTAAAAAACTCAAACGTGATGGCTTAGTCAAGGAGCTCGCAACTTTAGAAACAGAAAGAGCCGAACTGGAAAAAACTGCTTTAACATCAATGAACGCGAGTCACTGAGCTAGTTAAGTAGTAGCCGCGACCTCAAATCTAAACTCACCATCGATGGTTGGGTCAAAATACCCAACCTACTTGCCACTGTGGAAAGCAGCTGGACCACGAAAGCTTATTTACAACGATTCTATCTGATAAGGCTCTTAGAAAAACCCCACTCGCAAATAATAAGCCAACCATTTATTGTAGTGATAAACGCCAATCTGTTTCTTTTATACAGGGATCCGTCCCGGACCTCCCCATAAATATTCTAAGGATACCTATCTCTTAAACTTTAGCCATTTGCATTTGGAGGATTTCCTCAATCCGTCTCTATCCATAAGCCTTCACCCAGGCTATTTTTTTGACTACCAGTAAGCTTAGATTTTGTAGTAGCAACATCAAATATCTGGCATCATTGTAAAACGAGATAAGCACAGGAATGAGTCATGGCCTCCAAACAAAGTACCGTTGATTTTATCATTGACCAAACTGCAACAGCAGGAATCGTATATGCGAAAAAAATGTTTGGTGAGTATGCCATTTATTGCGACAACAAAGTCATTGCTTTAGTTTGTGATGATCAATTATTTGTTAAACCCACTCATGCGGGTAAAACATTTATTAATAACTACATTGAAGGCATTCCCTATCCAGGTGCAAAGCCCTATTTATTCATCTCAGCTGAATTATGGGATGAAAATGAATGGTTGACTCATCTCTTTCAAATTACGGCATCCGAAGTACCCATGCCTAAGAAGAAAAAAACTATTAAAAAGTAATATCCCTATGAATCATCAAAGCTCCTTCAATTTTAAACCATTACATGAACAGGATATCAACCTTCTTTACCACTGGTTTCAGGAGCCGAACATTAATCGATGGTATGCTCGAGGTATGGTTTGGTCCCTTGACATGGTAACGAAGAAGTACTTACCAAGAATTTATGGTCAAGATAATGTTCCTAGTTTTATTGTTTACTTGGATAAACAAGCAATAGGCTTTATTCAATATTATTGTTTCAAAGATCATCTCCCTGAAGGTATTTCACATACCAAGAATGCTTTATTTCAAAAGTATCAACCGAATGAATTGGCAGGAGTGGATCTCTTTATTGCAGCAGGCGATAATCGCGGTAAAGGATTAGGCAAACACATGTTGGATATTTTTACAGAGAATCTACCTAACACGTTTCGTGCTGTTGTCGTTGATCCTGCAATTAATAATTACCAAGCAATTCACTGTTATGAAAAAGCCGGATTTGAACACACTGAATATAGTGAAGATAAAGATTATCTGATCCTGCTGAAAACGTTACGCTAAGGCTTAAATAATATGGGTACACAACAAACAATCAATCCAGTGATACTGGAAAAGGTTACTCAAATACTACAACAACTTTTTAAAGTAGAAGTTGAAATTGTTTCTTTAAAGTTTTTAAGCGAGCCAGAGCGCCGAAATGTTGTGTTACGAATTATGCTCCAAAGTACATTGAGCTCTATTCCCCAAAGCATTATTTTCAAACAATCATTACCTGAAGAATCAGAAGCCGATGATAAAGAGGCATACGCACGATTTGCCCGCGATTGGGCTGGTCTTGAGTTTGCAAACGAAATTCATCAAAGCATGCATAATGTCCCACGCTTTTATGGCGGTGATAAAGAGTATCGATTTATTCTCATCGAAGATTTAGGAGCACCACATATAAGTTTGGTTGATGCATTGACACTCCCCTACCGTGATAAAGCGATTCGGGCTTTAGGTCGCTTCATGCACGCATTAGGGAGCTTCCATGCAGCAAGTTTTGCTAAAACAGAACTGTATGAAGCCATTCTAAATAAAATTCATGGGAGTGCGGAAACATTGCAAGAGGATTTGGAGTTCACTCGTACAGATTTACTCGAAAAATTGCACACAATTAATAAAAAACTCAATCTGACTTTAACAACTGAATGCATTAATGAGTCCACTGCACTGATTGAGTCGTTACTCACACCAGGTCCATTTACTGTTTTAACTCATGGGGATATTTGCCCGGATAATGTTTTTGACCACGAAGAAACACGTGATTTGCAACTCATTGATTTTGAATGGGCCTTTGTACGCAATGCCCTATTGGATGGAACTTATCTTAGAATGAGCATGCCTACGTGTTGGTGTGCCAAAGCCATACCCGAGGAGGTCATAGCCCCTCTTGAAATGATTTATCGAGAAGAACTCAAACGAACTATTCCCGCAGCATCTGATGATTTAGCTTATGCTAAAGCCTATACTGAGGCCTGTGGTTTCTGGTTATTGCAACAAACCCTCCACTTTCTTAATTCGACTCTGGAAAAAGACAGAGTAGGCCCTTCAGGGCCTACTCCTCAAAACTCATTATGGGATATCAAAGAAAATTGGGTAAGGCCGAGAGTTTTATCACGTTTACAGGCATTTATTCATGTTGCATCCAAAACTAACTTATTACCCCATTTAAAACAAATGGCGGAGAATATACTCTGTGAAATGAACAAACTCTGGGCTGATGCAAAACCCCTAGAGTTTTATCCTGCCTTTAGGACACTAGATCAAAAATTTTATATTAGAGCTTTTGAAGCAAACGACACACAAGAAATCTGCCAACTCTTTTATGATACAGTCCACAATATTAACTGCACCGATTATACCCAAGAGCAACTTGACGCATGGGCACCTAAAAATCCGAATGTGTTCGAGTGGCAAAAATCTCTTACTAAAAACTACACCTTTGTAGCTATTGCTCTAGAAAATAATAAAATCATTGGATTTGCAGACTTAGAAGAAAATGGCCATCTCAATCGAGGGTATGTTCATAAAGACTATCAAAATCAAGGAATCGGAAAAGCATTATTAGAAGCACGTGAACATAAAGCAATTACCTTAGGAATTGTTACACTCTTTTCAGATGTCAGTATCACTGCTAAACCATTTTTTGAGCGTCGCGGGTACATTACGAAAGCAAAACAAACTAAAGAACTGCGTGGCACAATGTTTACAAACTATCGCATGATAAAAAAGTTGACGTCATCTACTAAATAAAATGTCTATGCAAACAAACGCAAAAGATGATTAGCGAAACATTGCTTCATTGTTTTCAGTGAGGCTTTCAAGATGCGTTTTTTGCATATAAATTACAACAAGCCCTAGATACTTTAAACTGAATTTTTGTTATGTTTAGTAGAAATCACTCACTAATGACATTGCGATAACCAGTGTCTTTAAATTCACTTTTAAATAAGAGTATAAAACACTATGGAGCGGTTAAAATCCTATTTTCTTAAAGACACGACACTAAGAACTGAAATCATTGCAGGGATCACCACTTTTTTAACAATGGTGTATATTGCCTTTATTAACCCAAGTATTCTGCATGATGCAGGGATGGATCAAGGTGCAGTATTTACAGCTACTTGTCTTATTACTGCTTTTGCCTGTTTACTCGCAGGCCTCTTTGCTAACACCCCCATCGGTATTGCTCCGGGTATGGCTTTAAATATCTTCTTTTCCTACACGGTCGTACAAGGAATGGGTATACGTTGGGAGCAGGCTTTAGCTATTGTTTTTCTTTCGGGCGTCTTATTCTTTTTTATGTCGCTCACCAGCCTGCGACGTCTTTTAATTGAAGCAATCCCCTATAATTTACAAATTGCTATCTTGATAGGGATTAGTCTGCTCATTGCGTTAATTACCTTACAAAATAATCAAATTATTATAGCGGATAACCATAATTTAATGCGTCTAGGTGAAATCAATCGGCCTGAAGCAGGATTATTTTTCTTAGGTTTTCTTCTCATTCTGACTTTGGATTATTTTCAAATACCAGGAGCTATTATTCTTGGGATACTGAGTATTACCGCTTTAAGTTTGTTAATGGGCTTGTCCACCTGGCAGGGATTAATTTCCATGCCCCCTTCCATGCAAGCTACTTTTTTAAAACTTGATTTTTCTGGTCTAAATACTGCGCTTGCCATAAAAGCCACTTTCACCTTTTTTTTAATTGCTGTATTTGATGCAACAGGTACATTGATCGGATTATTGAATCCATCAGTATTCAAACAACAAAAAAACTATGGGAAACGTCTGAGTAACTGCTTAATAGCGGATGCAGCAGCTTCAGCTGTAGCGGGATTATTGGGCTCAGCAAGTACATCTCCTTATATTGAATCAGCGGCAGGTATTGAAGCGGGTGGACGTGGTGGTATTACCGCAATCGTCATTGCTCTCGGTTTTATTCTCATGTTATTTTTCTCACCTTTAGCGCGAATGATCCCTAATTTTGCTGTAGGTCCCGCTCTTCTTTATGTCGCATGTTGTATGATGAAACACCTTACTGATATGAAATTAAATGATATTAGTGAAACAGCACCCTGCATGGTTACAATTATGATGATCCCCTTTACTGCATCTATTGCGGATGGGATTGGCGGCGGTATTATTCTTTATACTTTGTTGAAACTATTAACACGGCAAAAAATTAATTTTTTACTCTGCATATTAAGCATTGTTTTTGTAATATTCTTTCTGGTTAGTTAAACAGAATTGAATCCGTTTTTTACTGCATATTTTGCAAAATTAATCACAAGGATATTCTACAATGTCCATCAAATGTTCCGTATTTATTGCTACCAGTGTCGATGGATTTATTGCTCGAAACGACGGCTCTATTGATTGGCTGATGAAAGTTAACTCCATTGTCCCTGAAGGTGAGGATGGTGGTTATAAGGCCTTTATTTCGACAGTTGATGGATTGGTCATGGGCAGGCATTCCTTTGAACAAATCCTATCATTTGCTGAATGGCCATATGGAACACTTCCAGTAATTGTCATGAGTAGTACAGCAATAAATATTCCTCAGCACTTACAAAACTACGTTACCTCATCGTCTGAAACGCCCACTGCCCTCGTGCAACGCTTAGTAAAAAAAGGAATGAAACACCTTTACATTGATGGAGGACTCACCATTCAAAGGTTCATTGCAGAGCGCCTCATTAATGAATTAACCATTACATTAATTCCCGTTTTACTCGGTTCTGGCAGGTCATTATTTGGCCCTCTAAAAAATGATGTCGAACTGGAGCTTTTGGATACAAAGAATATTGGCTGTGGTATTGTACAATTAAAATATCGTCTTCCAGACCCCAATTATTTGCATAATAAAACGCATTCAACTTAATGCAGTTGACGGGGTAATCACATTCGTGTACAAAAGTTGATTGAGCTTAATCGGCACTATAAGTTCAACTGAAATTGTTGTATGTAATCACCAACTCATCCATCTGGAGATTCGCATGCCCAAATTTTTTGATAGAGATACAAAAACGTTGTTCGTGACCAGAGGCCAAACAAGTACAGGTGATTTATCAGAAAATCATTTGGTTCTATTACCTAATCCCGATGAAATCCTCCCATCACTCGTACTTCGAAGACAAAATGCAGTGATATCAAGATTTTTTGAAAAGTGCTACATCAGTTCAGCAGGTGAAGAGCTTCATGGCAACTTTGATTTAAATGATCCGAGTAATGCCGATCTCGAAGAAGTAATTGATACAATTTATTGCCCTTAACCTTTTCCTAAAATTTGCAAAAGCTTTCTACATATAAATGTAGAAGGCTTTTTCTCATCATTATGCTAATGCATTGATAGTGTTTAAATTTTATAGTGTTCGAAAAGCCATATACATTTGCCAAACTCTCTGCATATAATGCGTTTGGATGATACTTAAAATGTACACTTATATTCTTTATCATCAGTACACGTCAATAAATAAAATTCAATTCTTAATTTAATTAGGGTGAAATAATATGACTTCAAGAACAACACATGGACATCAGCCAAACGCCCATCAATCAACTACCCAACCACACACTACAGTAGTTGTTACGACTCCGGTAGTACAAGGCGCCCATCATAACGGTTTCTTTCAGCCACATCATCATGTACATAATCCATACCAAAATAATCACCATCATCAACAACAACATCATCAACAACAACATCATCAGCAGCATGATTCACATACACATACCCACCATCCTTAGTTAAGAGAGAGTCCCGGATCAACATTAAGTGATCCGGGACTGCAGTTTTTTTTCTGTATAAAATATGAACACTCAGAAATCAATTTGAAGAAAAAAAGAAGCACTATGCATCGTATTTCATTAATTTCTTAACAATTAATATAATCTTGAAGCAAAATAGAAAAATGCTTCAAAATACCTTCAGTTACTCGTCAAAAAAGCTATGGTAAGTTTATAAATTTAGTTATTATGTTATTTACTTATGATTTTGCGGTTTTTCAATGCGCTCGATAGTAATTATAATTTTAACATTTATCTGCTCTGCATTAATTCATGCAAACGAAATTAATATTTCCACCACAACCAAGAACGGGAATACTATTTTTTACCTGCAAGCAGGAGCATTTAATTTAGAAAAAGATGCAAAGCAACGTGAAAAAGAGCTATCTGGTCTTGTTAGTGAACATGTAACAATTAAGAATCTATCAGATAAAAAACTTTATCTTGTACAAATCGGTCCTATTAGTGATTATCTTAAAGCGCGTGATTTGCAGAATAAACTAACCCAACAAATCAGTGCTCAAAAAAATCAAAAAAATAATGAGCAAAATCAAACACCTCCCTCGGTACAAACAAATCAATCTGAAAATTCAAGTGAGCCAACAGAAACACTGCCACCAAATAGTCAAATATGGAATTTAAGAAACGCGGATATCCGAGCTGTCATCGCTGAAGTATCGCGCGTTACAGGAAAAAACTTTGTCATTGATCCTCGTGTTCAAGGGAAAATATCGATTGTATCGTCAACACCAATGAATAATAACGAACTCTATCAAGTTTTCCTTTCCGTTTTGCAAGTATCGGGCTATGCTGCCATACCCAGTGGTGCAGTGATTAAAATTATTCCGAATATTGATGCGAAAACCCAATCACCTGATCTGCTGAACGAAATAAAACATCCGCCTCAAGGCGATGATATGATGGTCGCTGTTGTGCCTGTTCATTATGTTCCAGCAGAACAATTAGTCCCTGTTTTACGTCCGTTAATGCCCCAATGGAGTAGTATCTCCGCATATGCCCCTTCAAACATGCTCATCCTCTCAGGAAGAGCAAACAATGTTCATAGTCTTGCAGACATTATCAAACAAGTAGATAACTCAACCGCAAATGGTATTGATATGGTCCATTTAAGACATTCTTTAGCAATGGACATTGCCGCAACTCTAAAAGATCTAGTAAAAACCCAACCCAGTATGGGAGGAGCTCGAACTCAGTTAACTGTAGCGGCTGATGACCGCTCAAATTCTCTATTAATCAGCGGATCCAAAACAGATAGAATACGTCTTAGAATGTTAATATTAAAGTTAGATAAAGAAAGCTCTGAGGGTCTTAACACCAATACTCAAGTTGTTTATCTGAACTATCTCCGCGCAGAAGACCTAGTCCCCATTCTTGCCGGTATTGCTCAAGCAAACTTCAGTGGTAATGTTGGAACAACTATTGGCACAGTCACGCGTCCCGTTTTAGACAGCACTAACCCTGCTTCCAATCTTGTAAGCAACAGTAATAACTCTAGCTCTAGTCCGAGTTCGACTTCTCCTTATCCAGCAGGAGGCTCTCCATTGGCATCACCTGGGGCGACTGCAAATACTACGTCAGCAACCTCACAAAATGAAGGCTCCACAAAACCAACAGTACAAATTATTGCTGAGCCCAATACAAATTCTATTATTCTTAATGCCCCAGCGTCTGTAATACGAATTCTGAAAAAAGTAATTAGCCAATTGGATATTAAGCCTGCGCAAATTCTCATTGAGGCCATTGTCGCTGAGATAAATCAATCAGACATTAATGACCTAGGTATAGAATGGGGTAGTAATCAACAAACAGGAAAACCAGCCAGCTTTAGGCCTGGGTTTGCTATAATTAATAGCAAGACCAGACTTGATGATTTTCAAGCGCAAATATATGCCTTGGCAAGAGAAAATAAAGCGAATATTTTATCAACACCTTCGGTTGTAGTTCTTGATAATCGTCAAGCTAAGATACTGGTAGGTAAACAGGTTTCGATTGCATCCACTACTCAGCCTGCCAATGCGGGAGGTACAACAAATAATGGCGTACCATTTACCACTTTTGATCGGGTTAACGTTGCATTACATCTTTATGTCAGACCTCAAATTACGCGTGGCCAAGGCATTCAAATGCAAATCGATCAGGGCAATGATACTTTAGACCCACCAGTTGTTGCACCAAATACAACCACGCCAACATTTAGAATTAGCAGTATCGTTACTTCTGTTCATGTTGACAGTGGTGACATTGTTGTTCTAGGGGGATTAACTCAAGACAGTCTGGGTAATGACGATAATCGTATACCTGTGTTGGGAGATATACCAGGCATAGGTCGCATTTTCAAACGTAACGTAAATTCTCGCGAAAAACGTGTACTGATGGTCTTTATTAAACCCATTATTTTACGTAATGAACGAGATGCGATGCATATGACTGGCGAAAAGTATAATAGCGTACGTCAATACCAACTGGATTGGATAAGATCACAAGATGCATTTTTACAAAGTAATAACGCAACGGTAATGCCTGCTTTAAAACAAGCAGAATTACCTAAACCGTTTAATCGTCCACCTTTATTAGTAACGAACTAAACTATGGAACATGAAGAAACATCACTGAAAATCCCATACAGTTTTGCAAAAAACCATGGGATTGTTGTTGCCAGTGAAATGAGTGATGGTCATGTTCTTGTTTATTATTTATCTAACACGCCCTTACAAGCACTTGCCGAAATCAAACGATTATTACAATGTGAATTTACTTTAAAACAAGTTGATGAATCCGCGTTTCAGCAACATTTAGCTCATGTGTATCAATCAAAATCATCAATATTGGAAGCTGCTGGAGGAATGGAGGATGATATGGATCTTTCATTACTTGCAAGCCAACTACCTGTAAGTGAAGATTTGTTGGAAAATCAGGATGATGCACCAATTATCCGCTTATTGAATGCATTATTTACTCAGGCGATAAAGCAAAAAGCTTCTGATATTCATATTGAAACTTATGAAGATCGGGTCTTAGTACGTAATCGAATTGATGGGGTTTTACATGAAGTTTTAGAAATTCAACGGGCTATAGCTCCCCTAGTAATTTCCAGGGTCAAAGTTATGGCCAAATTAGATATTGCAGAAAAACGTATTCCACAAGATGGCCGTATTTCCCTGCGTATTGGTGGACATAATATTGACGTCCGGGTTTCAACACTCCCCTCTAACCATGGTGAACGTGTCGTTTTAAGGATTCTAGACAAACAGGCTGCTCAATTAGATTTAAATTTGCTCGGTATGCCTGAGCCAACTGTGAAAGCCATGCGACGAATGATTGCCGAGCCTCATGGCATTATTTTAGTTACTGGGCCAACTGGTTCTGGAAAGACTACGTCCTTATATGCCATGTTAACCGAGTTAAATGAAGTCACACGTAATATTCTAACCATTGAGGATCCCATAGAATATGATCTTGAAGGTATAGGACAAACGCAGGTAAATACTAAAGTACAGATGACCTTTGCTAAAGGCTTGAGAGCAATTCTTAGGCAAGATCCCGATGTCGTTATGATTGGGGAAATCCGTGATTTGGAAACCGCTGACATTGCCGTGCAGGCGAGTCTTACCGGGCATTTAGTACTGTCAACTTTGCATACAAACAGTGCACTAGGCGCGTTAACCCGTTTACGCGATATGGGAGTAGAATCATTCCTTCTCTCCTCAAGTATTGTTGGACTCATCGCCCAACGACTGGTCAGAAAATTATGCCATCAGTGTAAAACACCACATCAATTGAGAGATGATGAAAAAGAGCTTATGGGACTTGCTCCTGACGCAGATACTTCTAATGTTTTTGAGCCCAACGGCTGTGACGCCTGTAATCACTTAGGCTATAAGGGGAGAACAGGGATTTATGAGCTGATTACTATAGATGAGGTATTAAGAGGAATGATTCATCGTCATGAAAATTTACAAACAATGGAAAATCATTTACGCCCCACTACTCCCAGTATTCGCGATGATGGATTTCAGCGAGTGCTGGCCGGCGATACCTCACTTGCTGAAATCCTTCGCGTAACAACACAGGGTTAATTGATTAAGCATCACATCGAAGTGTTGCACAAAAAACAGAAAAAACATGGAATAAATTAATACACTTTGTTCATATTAATATTTCTTTAAGCTTTTTCTTATATAATTTGAATTACTTTTATATTTTTAGCACAAAAAAGTGTTTAAAAAGTATTCGATTTTTTATAGTTAATCGCTGGGAGAATAACCATGCCATCTGGGAAACAAAGAGAATATTTTCACAAAAAGACTCAAGAAGCGCTTCAAAACTTACAAAAAGTAGGTACCCTTCATTTTTTTCGTGATCCCATTTTTAATGAAGCTTTGGCAATACCAATACCTAAAACAAAGAAAGTTGACTCGTTAGAGACTTACTTAGATAATTTAAGTAATGTGTTTAATAGCATATTATATTCTGCAGAAGCTGGTTTTTATAATGCTCTTAAAGTCAGTGATCAAGCTTCTCAAGTTGCTCCCGTTGCGAGCTTTTGTCTCGAGGTATTAGGTTCAATAATATATAAAATATCAGAGTTATTGCCTAAAGATGACAAAGAAATAGAACTACAGCCCATGATAAAAGGTAACTGAGTATTGCAAAATATCATACTCTCGTCATCCCGAGCTGACGTATACCTGGTTTTTTGAACATAAATTTGAATTAATTGCTCTTACTTATGAGCAAGCCATCATCCCCGCGAAGGCAAGGGATCCATCCATCAAGATGGTACAATGCCAAAATAGTAATGGATCCATGCCTTGCAGGAGTGACAACAAATTCATGGAAATACATCAGATCCTGAGTGTAGAGAAGGTTCTTCACTTCGTAACATATGTACCCTATTGCACTTGGGATAACAACACCTTCAATTATTCAAAAAATTGTTTCCTATTAATCGATAGAAAATTCCTATGAAAATCAAATGTTAATGGTTACTATATAGGATATTTGCTATATCAGTGGCTGGGCTCATTAAGTTAAGGAATTAGCAGTCTGTCCTTAGGACCATAAAGTCACGAATGCATGGAATGGGATAATTTTTTAGGATTGAGTGGTGCTGCCAAATAAAAAGGGATCAATTATGCGGCTTTGGATAGTAGGATGTATTTGTTTTAGTTTGTACGCATTAACATCCTGCACTGTATCTCTGCCCCAACAAAGCCAAGTTAAAAATATAAAAGCCATTCCGAATATGGAACACACCATTAAAAAGAGCTTACAAAAAAAAGCCATTTATTCTAAAGGCAAATGGCCCAGAGAACAATGGTGGTTATCTTATAATAACCCCGAGCTCAATACCTTAGTTGTAGAAGCGTTAACGAATAATCCATCAATTCATGAGGTCAGAAATCGTATTGAAGTTGCCAAGCAACAAGCAATTGTTACGCGCTCTGTATTATTCCCTTTAGTTTTCTTCAATGCAGATGAAAATCGACAATATATAAGCAAAAACGGTTTATATCGTGCGTTCAATCATAAATTCCCCTTGAATGCCACACTCTTAGACCTTTCGCTTTCCTTTAATTATGAGTTTGATTTCTGGGGAAAAAACCGTAATCTTTTTCACGCTGCATTAGGCGAAGCAAAAGCACAAGAAGCAGAAGCTGCTGAAGTAGTTTTGATTACAAGCACAGCAATCGCGCAAGCTTATTTTGCTTATAAAACGAATCTTATAAGAAAACAATTGTTCACACAGTTAATTGATGTACGACAAAAAATTGCAAAATTGCAGCGTTTACTAGTACAAAAAGGACTTTCCTCAAAATTGCCCGCATTAGAAACTTCAGCAAACCTACTTGAATCCCAAAAATTACTCTCAAGTATTACTGATGAATTGACTGCAAATAAACACTTAATTAATACGTTAGCAGGTCGTGGACCAGACACTCCTCTTATGATTAATTCATCCCTTCCTGCATTGCCTAAAACTCTGAATATCCCTCAAATACTACCACTCGATTTTTTAGCACGCCGACCTGATCTTATGGCACAAATTTGGCGAGCTAAAGCCTTAGCCTACAAAACAGGGGCAGCGATGGCAGAATATTATCCTGACGTAAACCTTGCTGGCTTAATTGGCTTAGAAAGTACCAGTTGGAGAAAGTTTCTTGATATTTCAAGCGGCACCGCAGCGATTAGGCCCGCATTACAGTTACCCATTTTTACTGCAGGCGCGATACGCGCTAATATTAAGGCAACTAAAGCACAATTTGATGCGGCAATCGATTCATACAATAGTTTACTCTTATACAGCACCCAGGAAGTTCTTGATGTTTTGGCTTTTTCTGAAGACATTTATCAACAAAAAATAGAACAAAAAAAGATAGTAGAATATGCGAAACAACGTTATGAATTAAGTTTTTTACGCCATAAAAAAGGTTTAGATAACTTATTTGATCTTTATCTTATACAAGAAGAGGTCATCCAAAGAAAACTTGAAGATGTTACGCTGCTTTATAATCAATACTTAGCCTCTATAAAATTAACTAAGGCGTTAGGTGGCGGTTACCATCAAAATACCATCCCATTGGTGAAAAACTCATGAAAAAAAGATCTCCTTCTTTTTATTTTACACTTATTCTTATAGTCTTATTTATTTTTATTTTCTTGTATTGGTTTTTTGTATGGAGAAACCAAGCTTATACCAATAATGCTTATGTACAAGGGAATCAGGTTTACATCAAATCCTTACGGCCAGGATTTGTTACAGGCATTTATACCGATGATAGTTTTCTAGTAAAAAAAGGACAGCTCATTGTTTCTTTAAATGAAACTGATTCACTGATCGCGCTGGAAAAAGCAAAAAAGAAACTTGCCAAAACAGTACGTGATGTATGCCAAGCATTTCATGATGTGTTTATTTTGGCCGCAGATATTGAAGTTAGAAGTGCAGAGCTCTTAAAAACAAAACAAAATCTAAAGCATCGTCATGATGTCATTGGTGCCAATGCGATTTCTTTAGAAGAGTACCAAAATGCACAAGATGATCTCAAAGCCGCGTCTGCCACCTTAAGAAGTACTAAAAACACTTATCAAAAAAAGCTTGCTTTTGTACAAGGTACCTCCATTACAGAGCATCCATGGGTACAAGCAGCAGCACAAGAGGTGCGCGATGCATGGGTACAATTATATCGATGTAAAATTTATGCTCCTGTAGAGGGATTGATCGCACAAAGAACAATTCAAGTAGGCATGTGGGTTTCTCCCAATGATCCACTAATGGCCATTATTCCGCTCGATCAAATTTGGGTCAATGCCAATTATAAGGAAACTCAAATGAAAAGAATGCGTATCGGCCAAAACGTTAGGTTTACTTCTGATCTGTACGGTTCCAATGTTGTATTTCATGGGAAGATTGTCGGTTTACCAGGTGGTGCAGGTAATGTTTTTTCATTATTACCCCCCGAAAATCTCAGTGGGAATTGGATTAAAATTGTCCAAAGATTACCGGTTCGTGTAGCAATAGAACAGGATGAATTAAAAAAATATCCTCTGCGAATTGGTCTCTCTTTAGAGTTAACTACTGATTTGTCCGATCAAAACGGACTTTTAGTGCCCACCTCAACATCAAACTCACCAAGTTACGTTACTGAAATTTTTCAAAAAGAAGAGGCAGGTAATGAGAAGCTCATTGCAAATATTATTAAGAACAATTTAGACCCTAATCTTCAGGAGTTTGCCCATACTCCACTTAGGCACAATAAAATTGCGCTAAATAAAATGAGTAAGTAATGATTCTTTATATTTTACTGTTCTCACTTGCTGCAATCATTTTCAACCTGACCTTAACTATAATGGCTGGTCTATATATTGTCAGTGATCTGGGTGGCAGCCCTTATATGACGTCGTATACAGTCAGTTTTTTTTGCATTGGAAATCTCCTCGGCGTTCCTCTAGGCAAACCTACGGCAACACGCTTAAGCCCCATTCAGCTTTATGTAGTATGTCTTAGCCTTACCGCATTATTCTCGTGGCAATGCGCTATAGCCAACAATTTTTTTACTTTTATCTTATTCAGATTCTTAGAAGGATTGGCTTCAGGACCAATGTTTCTTCTTATTACGTGTACACTGATTCCGTTACTTTCATCAAATAAGGATAAAGTCTATATTGTTTCTTTAGTATTGATTTGTCTTTCAATAGTTCCGGTACTTGGTGCTTCATATGGCGCTTGGATTGCTTACATCTATGATTGGCGTTTCCTTTTCTATTCTAATATACCTATTTGTTTGTTTTTTATTGTTTATGTAGGTTATGGCTATAGAAAATATCATGAACCTGTTAAAAAGGCATATTTTGACAAACTCGGATATCTTTATTACTGCGTCAGCATGATCTTTATTGTCAGCGCGTTAACAATAGGCCAGGAGCTAGATTGGTTTCGCTCTCCTTTAATTACTTTTTTGCTTGTTTCTGGGGTAATCAGTCTTATCTTTTTTATTTTACGTAGTTGGTCAGCACAGCATCCTGTCATTGAATTAAAATTACTTAAGAATTTTTATTTTTCACTTGCAATGCTCTATATCATCTTATTTTTTGCACTCTATTTTGGTATGGTGATTTTATTGTCTTTATGGTTAAAACTTTATGTCAATTATACCCCCAATTGGATCGCACTCATTATAGGTACTATGGCATTTTGTGGATGGATTCCAGTTCTTTTCAATAAGAAACAATATGATCCGTTTTTCCCATTAATCATTGCCTTACTTTTTTTTGCCATTTCCTGTTTCTATACCACTTCCTTTAATGTAGATATTGATTTTAATCGAATTGCTTTTTCACGTGTATTAGCCGGTATAGGTCTCGCATTGTTCTTATCGCCACTCTTTCAATTGTCAGTACAAGCTTTTCCTGAAACAAAGCTTGCCGAAAGCATATGCTTCTTTCATGTCTCTCGATTGCTTGGTAGCGGATTAGGAGTTGCTTTATTTTCTATTTTATGGCACAGACGTGAAGTATTTTTTCATCTTCGTTTAGGAAGCAGATTAACTGCATTTTCCCAGGAAACACAACAGTTTCTCGAGCGAGCAAAACTATTTCATCTGCAAGGAAAACAGACTGCTGCCCAATTAAATGTTTATCTTACGCGACAAGCCACTGCTTTGGCATTGGACGATTGCTTTTATCTTATGGGCTGGATGGCTCTCAGTTTACTCTGTTTTTTAGTTGTTATTCTTTTATTTCGTAATAAAAAGCAAGCATCATCCCGAGTGCAACGAGAGATCCCCGCGTTGTAACAACTTGTTACGGTGGGATCTCTCGTTGTACTCGGGATGACGGCTATCTTTGCATAGAAACCCGGGGTACGCTGTGCTGTGCCCAGGCTACAGAAAATTGCTTATTCCATCCTACGCCAAGTGGTACCATTGGGTCCATCTTCCAACTCAATCCCACGATGTAACAAATCTGCTCTTATTTGGTCAGCCCGCTGCCAATTTCGATCAGCACGAGCTTGAAGTCTCTCAGCAATTAATTGTTCTATTTCAGTCTTATCTTCTTCAGCAAAACCTGATTGTAAAAAAGATGCTGGATCTTCTTGTAATAGACCCAGGATCCCGGCTAAGTGCTTCAATGTATTCGCTAAAATAGATGAACGATTCTTATTGACTTCATGGCTTAGTTGGAACAAAACAGAGAGCGCTACAGGCGTATTAAAATCATCATTCATTGCTTGATTAAATTCATTAATCCAATGATTATCTAACTCACCATCTGCAGCAGTATAGCTGTCTTTTATTGTCTGGTATAAGCGCGTTAACGCTTTCTTAGTATTTGCTAAATTTTCTTCGGAATAATTTAATGGACTACGATAATGGCTACTTAAAAGAAAATAGCGTACAACCTCTGGGTGATGCTTGGCCAAAACATCAGCTATTGTAAAAAAATTACCCAATGATTTGGACATCTTTTCATTATTGACTTGTAGCATTCCTACATGCAACCAATAATTTGCAAAAGGCTTTGCAGTAGCAGCTTCACTTTGAGCAATTTCATTTTCATGATGTGGGAATTGTAAATCCAGTCCACCTCCATGAATATCAAATTGTTCACCTAATTCACTCATAGCCATCGCAGAACATTCAATATGCCAGCCAGGGCGTCCTTCGCCCCATGGGGAAGGCCAACTTGGTTCCCCTTGCTTTGCCTTTTTCCATAGAACAAAATCTAAGGGAGAGCGTTTTTCTTTGACAATCTCTACTCGTGCTCCTGCAACTAATCCCTCTAAATCTTTGTGCGATAATTTGCCGTAGTCAGCGAAAGAATCTACTTGATAACATACATCGCCATTATCACTAAGATATGCATTCCCCTTTTCTAGCAATCGCTCAATTAGGCGAATAATGCTATTGATATGTTCTGTAGCACGTGGCTCTACATCCGGAGATAAAATATTTAGAGCTTGCGTATCCCCATTCATTGCCGCGATATACTGAGCAGTCAACTCATCGATCGGTATTGCACGTTCATGCGCACGTGCAATAATTTTATCGTCAATATCTGTAATATTACGTACGTATTTTACTTCATAACCTTGAGAACGAAGGTATCGAACAATGACGTCAAAAGATACCATAGAGCGGGCATGGCCTATATGACAACGATCATATACGGTAATACCACAAACATAGATACCAATTTTTCCAGGAGAAATGGAAACAAATGGTTCTTTTGTTCTGGTTAGAGAATTATATAAATGCAACATATCTACCCCTTTAGGTTACTCTATCCTTTTGTCCAAGTATCTTTTAAGTCAACAACACGATGAAATACACTAACTCGTCCATCTTTTGACTCATTAACACAATAGTACCCTAGACGCTCAAATTGGAATACCTCACCTAATGGCTGATGGGCTAGAGCCGGCTCACAATAGGCTTGTTTTACTTGCAACGAATCATGATTTAAAAACTGGAAAAAATCCTCCTCTCGACCAGGATTCGGATCATTAAATAAACGGTCATACTCCAGTACACTCACAGGATAAGCGTGTTCACATGATACCCAATGAATGACACCTTTTACTTTTCTATCTTCTGGATTCTTTCCTAAAGTTTTTTCATCATAGGTACAACGTAACTCGACGATATTACCCTGCTCATCATGAACCACATCATGACATTTAATCACATAGGCATGACGTAAACGTACTTCAGCCCCAGGAGATAAACGGAAATATTTTTTAGGTGGTTCTTCCATGAAATCAGAACGCTCAATGAAGAGTTCGCGAGTAAAAGGTAATTCCCGCTTTTCTGAATCTGGGTCCTGCTGATTATAAGCAGGCTTTAACATGTCTACTTTGCCTTCAGGGTAATTTTCTATAACTACTTTTACAGGATCCATAACACATAAAGCACGTTTGGCAGTCCTATTCAATTCGTTACGGACGCATTCCTCAAGAATAGACATATCGATTACGGAATCACTCCGTGATATCCCTATTATTTCACAAAATTGCCGAATTGCAGCCGGTGGATAACCACGTTTACGCATTCCGCGTAACGTAGGCATTCGCGGATCATCCCATCCTGAAACAGCATTTTTTTCAACTAGAGTACGTAATTTACGTTTTGATGTGACCGTATGCGATAAATTCAAGCGCGCAAACTCAGTTTGTATTGGCTTTGCCGGTAAAGGTAAATTATCAACACACCAGTCATAAAGAGGACGATGGTCTTGAAACTCTAAAGTACATAGAGAATGAGTAATTTTTTCTAGCGCATCAGAAATAGGGTGAGCATAGTCGTACATAGGATAAATACACCATTCATCCCCAGTGCGTTGATGATGCGCATGTCGAATACGATAGATTACTGGATCACGCATATTTAGGTTACCAGATTGCATATCAATCTTTGCTCTTAGCACATGCGTTCCATCAGGAAACTCTCCAGCTTTCATACGAGTAAATAAATCCAAACTTTCCTCTATAGGTCTATTTCTGTAAGGGCTTTCACGTCCAGGCTCTTGCAAAGTTCCTCGATAAGCACGAATTTCATCCATGCTTAAGCTATCAACATAAGCCAAGTCTTTTTTGATTAATAATACTGCAAAGTCATAGAGTTCATGATAGTAGTCTGAAGAATGAGTCATTGCATGCCATTCAAAACCTAGCCAACGTACGTCTTCAATAATCGCATTGACGTACTCCTCTTCTTCTTTCATTGGATTGGTATCATCAAAACGTAAAAAACAAATACCTTTAAATTCTTGTGCCAAACCAAAATTCAGGCATATAGACTTAGCATGCCCTACATGCAAATATCCATTAGGCTCAGGAGGAAAACGAGTCACTACAGACTTATGTTTGCCACTCGCTAATTCATCAGTAATCAGTTGTCTTATAAAATGAGCTCGTTTTTCAGTTAATTCTATCATTAGATTTTTCCGTCTATTATGGGCTTTTGACAATTCTACTATGAAGCCATTATTTTAATTATCCATCGCATGTCGCATGGAATAAATTAAATCTGCTCCCGCTTGCAATATATCATTATTCGTATTGTACGCATCCAGAATTTGCGTAATAAGGGCTGCTCCCACAATGACACCATCAGCAAAACCAGCAACCTCTGCAGCCATTTCTGGTGTTTTTATACCAAAACCCACCATTAAAGGAAGTGTGGTTTGTGCTTTCCGGTGTTGATATTGCGATTTTAAAGATGAAACATCCAACGCATTCGATCCAGTAACACCCTTTAAAGACACGTAGTACAAATAGCCCTTCGCGAATTGGTTAATTAATGCCATTCGCTCATCAGAGGTCGTAGGCGAACAAAGAAAGATACTGTATAAACCATGTTTTTGCCAGACTTTTGCTACATCCTCACTTTCTTCTGGTGGTAAGTCTACCAAAATCGTTCCATCCACACCCGCTTCCACAGCCTGTTGTGCAAACAGTTCATAACCAAAATGTTCGATAGGATTTAGATAGCCCATGAGAACAATGGGTGTCTCTTGATCCTGTACACGAAACTCCTTCACCATATTCAATACGGTATGGCAATGTACATCTTGAGCAAGTGCACGCTCCATTGCTCTTTGGATAACAGGGCCTTCTGCCATAGGATCAGAAAAAGGGATGCCTAATTCTAAAATATCAGCCCCTGCTCTAACCAATTCATGCATGAGTTTGACCGTGACTTCTGGATATGGATCCCCAGCAGTAATATAAGGGCTAAGCATTTTTTTGCCTTGAGATTGCAGGCGCATCAAAGTTTTATCAATTCGATTCATACAGTAATTCCATCAATTTGAGCAACAGTATGCATGTCTTTATCACCACGACCAGATAAATTCACGATAATGCTTTGCTCCGCTGACATGTTCTTAGCAAGTTTCATTGCATAAGCAATTGCATGACTGGATTCAAGAGCAGGAATAATCCCCTCAACGCGTGTTAAAGTACGGAATGCATGCAAGGCTTCATCGTCATTAATTGCTTCATAAACGACACGTCCGGTATCTTTTAAGTAGGCATGTTCTGGGCCTACACCAGGATAATCAAGGCCAGCTGAAACTGAATGGGTATCTTTAATCTGACCGTATTCATCACACAGCAAATAAGTCCGGTTGCCATGTAAAACACCCGGTTTTCCAGCAATCAGCGACGCAGAATGTTCACCACTTTCTAGCCCTTTTCCTCCAGCTTCAACACCATAGATAGCCACTGTTGAATCATTCAGGAAAGGATAAAATAAACCGATTGCATTGGAACCACCACCGACACAGGCCACCAGGGCATCAGGCAAGTGTCCTGTTTTTTCCAAAAACTGGGCGCGCGCTTCAATACCAATAATTGCTTGAAAATCGCGAACCATTTGCGGATATGGATGTGGACCGGCAACTGTGCCAATAATATAAAAAGTATCATCAATATGACTTACCCAATCGCGCATGGCTTCATTTAATGCATCTTTTAACGTGCGTGATCCCGCAGTGACCGGAACAACCTCTGCTCCCAACAATTTCATGCGATAAACATTTGATGATTGACGTTTTATGTCTTCAGCACCCATATATACGACACATTCTAAACCTAATTTAGCAGCTACTGTTGCTGAGGCAACTCCATGTTGACCTGCACCCGTTTCAGCAATGACTCGCGTTTTTCCCATGCGCTTGGCAAGTAACGCTTGTCCTACAGTATTATTAATTTTATGTGCACCGGTATGATTCAAATCCTCTCGCTTTAAGTAGATTTGTGCACCACCAAGCTCCAGACTTAAACGTCGTGCATGATACAGTGGATTGGGACGTCCCACATAATCTTTTAATTCAACATTCAGCTCAGCTAAAAACTCAGGATCTTTTCGATATTTTGCATAAGCCTCTTCCAATTGCTTCAATGCGTACATCAAAGTATCTGCAACAAAAATACCGCCGTAGGGGCCAAAGTGCCCGCGCTCATCAGGAAGCTCTTTTTTGCTCATTATCTACCTTATTACTTCTTATAAACGTAGCCTGGGTGAAGCGCAGCGTAACCCGGGAATATTGGATTACTAACCCTGGGCTATGCTGCGCTTCACCCAGGCTACTACTACATTATCTATGTATTAATTTCTGCATAAATCGACTCATTTTGCCATGATCTTTAACTCCAGGCGACATCTCAATGCCACTACACAGATCTACAGCATAAGGATGGCATGATTTAATTGCTTCTAGTACATTAAACTCATCTAATCCACCAGCCAGCAGGTAAGGCTTTTCTACTTTTTGGGGAATAATATTCCAGTCAAAAACACACCCAGTACCACCTCGTGCCACATTAGAAGGAGTATCCAGTAACAATGCGCGTGCGGTCATAAAATCCCGTGCCGCCTGATGAATATGTTCTGTCGAATCACAATGAATGGCTTTAATAAAAGGTTTATTAAATTGCTGGCAAAACTCAGCTGATTCATCTCCATGAAATTGCAATAACTGAATTGGTAATTCCTCTACTATTTCATAGACAAAATCTCGCTCAGGATTAACCAAAACAGCAACTGCATCTACAAGTGCAGGAAGGTCTCTTAATAAAATTTTTGCCTGCGCGACTGAGACACAACGAGCACTTTTTGGATAAAAGATCAAACCTATAGCATCAACACCTAGATTAACCGCATGTGCGATATCTTCGTTACGTGTCATACCACACATTTTGACTCGTACACGTGCCAGATTCAATTATTTCTCCAAAAGAAAAGTAGGCCCCGGACCACTTTGTAATATAGAAAACTCCTGAGGATAAGTTACTTGCACCAAATACAAACCATAAGCAGGTGCTGTTTCAGCACCTAATCGTCTGTCTTTTGCTTTAAGTACTTCATCGACCCAAGCCACAGGATGCTTACCTGATCCTACTGCAATTAACACACCAGCAATGTTTCGTACCATATGATGCAAAAAAGCATTGGCAGTAATATCGATTACCACCAAATCCCCCATGCGACTAACCTGTAATTTGTGGATATTTCGCATAGGTGTATTCGATTGACACTCAACGGAACGAAATGAAGTAAAATCATTTTCTCCTAGTAAAACTTGGGCTGCTTGATGCATCAAGCGGTGATCTAGTTGCCTGTATTGCCAAGTTACATTACTTCGTAATAAAGCAGGTCTAATGGCACAATTATAAATCACATAACGATATCGTCTTGCGGTAGCGGAATATCGTGCGTGGAACTCTTCTGATAATTCTTTTCCCCACTTAACACAAACATCTTTAGGCAAAAAAGAATTCGCACCATGAATCCAGGCACGAATGCTGCGAACTTTATCGCAGTCAAAATGAATTACTTGATTTGTAGCGTGCACGCCAGTATCTGTCCTACCTGCGCACACAACAGAAATAGGGCAATCAGCTACTCTTGATAAAGCATGTTCTACGGCTTGTTGCACAGTATGCAAGCCTGTTTGTGCTTGCCAGCCATGATACTGGCTACCATCGTACTCAAGCACTAAGGCGATACGCATTGATTATTCCTGAAAAAAAGGATCAATTTATAATACAGTATATGTTTTGTCTATACCCTATAATCCTAAAAATGCAATGGCGTAGAAATTTGTAATTTTAATCATGGTCGCGTGAATATAAAAAATTTTCTCAAAAAGTTCAGTCTTCTATCTTCTAATAGAAACAACCATTCCTGCAATTTAATGAGCCCCCTACCCTAAATCGAAATATTTTATGACCTACGAGTTCTTTTCTCTCTCTTGATATTCCTTGACCATAAAGTTAAAGTCATCTTATAACTATAGTACATTCATCACTGAAATTGCTTACTTTATAATCAAGCTAATTAATATTAGATATGCTCAATCAATTAGTCCTTGTGAATGGGAACCTTATTAAGCTGAATTTATATTTCGCGGTGTAACCAGGGTAAAGCACAGCCAACCCTGGGACTTTCTGCAGACTCCCCGGCTTAGGCTTACGCCTTCCCCCAGACTACAAAACTACAAAGTACTAAAATATTAGGACTTCCCTTTAATCTCATCAATTAAACGTTGTGCGTCTTCTTTTTGTGATTTACTTCCATGTTCCATGACTTCATTCAAGGAATGTAATGCTGATTCTATATCTTCCATTCCTATATAGGTTCTTGCTAAAGCTAATAGTGTGTCTAATGCTTTTTTATTCTTTAAATTAGCCAGATTTTTACCCTGCTCATCCTCTTGTGTATGTACATCGGCAGATGCAGAAGGAACAAAATCCAAACTATTTTCATCCTCGCTAATTTGTTCTTGAGTATTTTCTTTGGGGGTTGGGTTTTCTGTAAGTAAGTGATGTAGACCTGATTCAAACTCCAGTAGATTATCTTCCTGGGAGGCATCACTTGTCGCGTTTTGGTTTCCATCAGACTGAGAAGATGGTTTATTTTCATTCTCAGTTGGAATCATTTCCAATAATTGCTCTTCATCTGTAGCTGTGGGCTCAGCCTCAATAGCAAGTGAACTATGTTCTGGAGACATACCCGTTGACTCTAAATACTTCTTTTCTTCAAGCTCAACTAATTGCTCAGAGCTACTTGATGCAAGATCAGGAACTATCTCCGGCTTAGTCTCAGTCTCCATATTTAATCCGGGTTCAAGCTCTATCTCAGGTTCAGGTTTTATCTCAGGTTCAGGTTTTATCTCAGGTTCAGGTTTTATCTCAGGTTCAGGTTTTATCTCAGGCTCAGGTTTTATCTCAGGCTCAGGTTTTATCTGAGGCTCAGGTTTTATCTCAGGCTCAGGTTTTATCTCAGGCTCAGGTTTTATCTCAGGCTCAGGTTTTATCTGAGGCTCAGGTTTTATCTCAGGCTCGGGTTTTATCTCAGGCTCGGGTTTTATCTCAGGCTCAGGTTTTATCTCAGGCTCGGGTTTTATCTCAGGCTCGGGTTTAGGTTTTAGCTTACTTTCTGGTTTTAATTTGGGTTTAGATTGTAGCTCAAGCCCAGTCTTTAACTCTGGTTCGGGCTTTGACTCAGACTCAGACGCTTCTAATTTAGGCTCTGATTTTACTTCCTGTAGTGGCTCCTGCATACCGTCCGCTTCTTTCGGGCTAATAACAGGTAGCATTGAAGATGTTGCTAAGGTAGAAGAGTTAGTCGCTGTAGATCTGGCTTTTTTTGCTTGATCAGAACGTTTAAAATAATAATAAGTAGCAACACCAACGCCTCCACCACCAATAAGTAATAACATAAATAAAAACCAAAAATCAGAAGATGGGTTGTTAGGCGAGCTAGAGCTGGCTTGTCCTGCAATTGCCATGCGCTCTTTCATCATAGTTTGAATTTGATTATGAAGTAATTGAAGTTCTTTATCGCGCGCATCTAATTGTTCTTGCAGTTTTTTATTTTGCGCGTGTAAAAAACTCAATTGTTCTGTCATCTGAGCATTAGACTCTCGTAAAGAATCTACCGCGGCACTGGTTATTGATATTTCAGCCTTAAGTGTCCTACTTTGTTCTGGGCTTACTTGCTTTGATGTTTCCAAAGATGGTATTGAAGACAAAATACGATCTGGCATAGAAGCTTCGGGCTCAGAAAACTTTGGCACAGGAGGTATTTGTGAATACTCAACCACCGCGTTAGAAGCTTGCCCAGTAATATAAGGTGGAGCCAACACATGATTAATCGATGTTTTTTCGTTCCAGGCCTTATCATGGGCCATTACTTCAACAGTAGCTAGATCAGCTGGTACCTCAAGGAACTTTTTATCAGAAGGAATTTTAAGGCGGACACCCATTTTCAATCCATTCAAGTTGCCATCAACAAAAGCATCAGGATTTGTTCCCACAATAGCTAAAACAATTTGCGGTAAAATTGCCTCTGTAGTTTTATATCTTTGAGCGATTTGCCATACATTTTCATTGGATGAGGTAGGACCATAAATTGGTTTTTTCTTTTTCCCACTCGGTTCACCAGCAGAAACTGCTGTATTTTGGTGATAATTAGTGAATTTTCGCTGATAAGTTAACCCGCTTTGTGCCGTTGTATTAGTTAATTTATAACCCGGTGGGTCTAACAATACGGTGTAAACTTTATAGATTTGTCCTTTAGGCCAAGTTAACTCCACAATAAGTTGCATATAAGGCTCTGTCATTCGCGCTGAGGAGTGTACTTCTATAACGAATTTTCCTTGTTTATTTTGTTTCATATCAAAAAAAAGAGAGCCGACTATCTCGGAACGTGCAACACCTAAACTTTGATAGCTTTGTGGATCAGCAAGCGCCACTCTCATATTGGTTAAAGAAGCATTGCGTGCATCAATGAGTTCAATCTCAGCAAGAAAAGGCTGGTCTAAGGCTGACTCCACTTTCATTTTACCCAAACCAAGTGCATAAACACACATAGGTAAACTCAGCGCAAATAAAGATGAAAATAAAGCCGTTTTTTTCAATCAGCGCTCCATGCCCTTAGGGGGTTGAACATAAGAATTAGTTTTAAAAAAACTAACATCATTTACTTACGTATTCAAGCAATTAGCGCTTTAATACACATTTAATCTAGAAATATTTCAATTGTGAATTCCAATTCGAATCATCCTTTATCATTTCCTATTATTCACAGAAATCATCAACCTATTTCTTTAAAATTTCTGGCCAAAATGAGCTTCCCATCTCAAGCAGAATGATTAATAATAGAAATCAATTTAAGACTATTAAAAATAGGGATAAAAATCATGGAGTTCACCAAAATAAACCCACTTGCTTTGGGAATATCTATTAGTGTCCCATCGGCAATCGCTGCATTCCTTATGGGATTAGCAGCATATGTTTTTTTTGCTGATAAACCCATTGTAGGCATGGTTGGAAATATGTATTTATCATATAACCCCTCTTTGGCCAATGCTGGCCTTGGTGCAGCAATAGTACTCATGAATACATTCATCAGTACTTATATTGCTGCATGGATATACAACTTTCTACTTGATTACATTAGATAAGCGTCGTTTCTCGAGTTGGATCTTGGTTTTTTGCAGCATCATGATAATTAGACACAGCATAACATTCTTCAAGCGAAATGAAATCAAACCAGCAGGTCTGCAGCAACATCAAGGTCTTATATCCCATTTCAATGTTCGTTGCAATTAATTGCTCGATAAGTAATTCTAATTGTTCATGCTGATGCAATAATTGTTTTGATTTCGGCTTTTCTTTAGACATTTTGGCAAACATAGCCTGAAACCGCTCTTCTACCATTTTAGGAACTGTCGAATTACCATCAAAAATACGATGATCTGCACTGATGGATACTGGCAACATATCTTTAGGCTCAAATGATTGGGTATCTTTTTGCCAAACAAGTTTGCGGTCAACTTCCGTTATAGTAAATCTCATGGCTTCCGTTTTACGGAGAGGCGCTACCGATTGGGTATAACCAAAAATACCAATATTACTTAATGTGATATAAGGAGTTCCAGCGAGAGGATATGGATACGTGTTATAAGCATATTCATAAACCATATCTTTCATAAGTTGCTGCACACGTGGATTTGTTTTTTCAAGTTGTTCACGTTTTTTATAACAATAAGCCATCATATTCACAATGACTCGAATTTTTGCGGACAACTCATAAAAACTAAGATTATGGCAATTTTCAAAAACAATCGTACCTAAATGATCGCCACATCCTGGCAACATGACGACCAGACCAACATAGGCTTCTTTGGTTTGAAAGATTTTTCTAAAGCTTAAGTAATTTCTATGATGATCAGATAATGTCATCCATGAACTAACCGCCTGCAACATCAAAGTAGTCAAAGTTTCTGAAGCAAATTTTTTATTAAAAAAATCAAGGCATGAGATATCAATACTAAACTGCCCAGTCATGGTTGGATCACTTGGTCCATCCCACTGAGTCATAAATACTTTACGAATGGGAGTCATTTCAACTTCCCGATTTGCATCAGTATAAATTTGAACTCTAGGCAATAACTCATCTGTAAACTCCATGAAATTTTTCCAATTTTCAGTAGGTTGGAGATTTACTTTACTGAGTTGCTGAGTATGTTTTTTATTGAGTGACTCTTTAAAATGAATAACACCATCAACACCTAGCAGCGCGCTAACTGATGACATATATTTATATTGCATAAAAATATTAGTTATCAATTGGTCTTCTAGGTAAGCGATTTTTGGCTTTATTTCTTCAACATTGGGCATTCCAATATCACGATATAAATCCGCTTCACACACATGGCGATGTTCATCTTCTAGAATTGTTGTGAATACTTTTGGGGCGACACCATAACGATGTAAACTTTCAAAAATTTCCTCGATCCATCCTTCACCAATAAGGTTAAGTAACATAATTGCTACTTTGGGACACGTTTCATTACGGATAAAGTTACAAATAAGTTCAATATGCGGACTATACGGAGGTGGCGATGCGTAGGGAGCACACAGCATATAAACAATTTTAGTAAACACCAAACCATGAAATATTTCGTCAAGCAATTGTTGACGCATACGCTCTCTGTATTCAGCAGTCGACATTTTTGATTCAAACTTAAGAGGAATTTGAACCGCTAAAACTTCAAGCTGCGCTAAAAGTGAAAACGTGTAAATGTAAAAAAGTTTGTCAGATTTAAGCTCAAAAGGTAAACCATCGCAAAATAACTCATTTATCCTATTTTTAATGAGTTGTTTCTCATCCGCAGTAATCTTGTTCCACCCTTCTAAAATCCATTTTTCAGCACCCCAAGATGGCCTAAGTAATTCAGTAAGTTCATCCACGATATTTACCATAAAATCAAAGATTTTCCAGTATAGACATAGCAGGCTCATGAGTCAATCGTACTCTGCTGCAAACCTTTTTTGGTAATATAACGCATCTTTTTTTGCCATGATAAAAATTACATGCTATCGAATACAAGTTTTCAATTTATGGCACATGATGAACTACTTCCAATGACTATGATAATGATTAATAATGGAATCGTTATTATGAATCATAAGGCAATTATCATGACATTTGGCAAAATAGATCCCATGTCTTTAGGAGTATCTCTTGGTATTTTATCTGGAGTATCCACTATTTTTATGGGCTTGATTCTTTTAATTTTTAATACTGGAAAGCCCTTTAATGGCACGATGGGAGCTCTATACATTACTTACGACTTTACTTTGCTTCAATGTTTGTTAGGTGGCGCAGCCGTAGCTGTAAGTACATTCATTGGCAGTTATATTATTGCCTGGATCTACAATCTATTGAGAAACAAATTAAACAGCTAATACGACCAGGTTACACCAGAGGTTATGACATTTTATGAATTACCAGTATCGTTTGTCCTATTGCATTACCACCCCCTCTAATTCATAATTTATTACCTTGCTTTTCTTCTGGGTAACTATGTCAGCATCTTTAATTGATGGAAAAGTCGTCTCCTCTCTTCGTCGAGATACATTAAAAGACCACGTGCGTGAGCACATAGAAAAAACTCAGCGCGCCCCGGGTCTTGCCGTTGTTCTCATTGGCAATGATCCTGCCTCTTCTGTTTATGTAGCGAATAAGCGTAAAGCGTGCGCGGATGTGGGTATTACCTCTCACTCTTTTGATTTACCTGAAGAAACAACACAAGAAGAACTACTGAAGCTGATCGATGATTTAAATCGCGCGGATCAAATTGATGGGATTCTCATTCAACTACCATTGCCTAAGCACATTAATGAGCGCGTCATCATTGAGCACATTAAACCAGAAAAGGATGTTGATGGCTTCCACCCTTATAATTTAGGACGACTTGCTCAACGTAATCCATTATTGCGCCCATGTACCCCGCTGGGCATCATGCACTTATTGCAACACTATCAGATCGACGTTAAAAGAAAACACGCGCTTGTGATTGGTGCATCGAATATTGTTGGGCGGCCTATGAGCCTAGAACTACTCCTCGCAGGAGCAACAGTCACTATTGCCCACAAGTTCACCCAACAATTAGAAAAATTTGTCCGTATCGCGGATATTGTCATAGTAGCAACAGGTAAAATGGATGTTCTAGATACCTCTTGGCTTCAGAAAGAGCAAATCATTATAGACGTTGGCATTCATCGATTGGCAGATGGCAGCATACGAGGAGATATAGATTTTAAAAATGCTGTAAACAGAGTCGCATGGATTACGCCCGTACCTGGGGGGGTAGGACCTATGACTATAGTTACACTGCTTGAAAATACATTAAAGGCTGCAATGCTAAGAAATAAATAGAAAAGCAAAACATTTTATTTCCTGGGCCCGCATACGCTACGCCCAGGATAAAAATAAATTATTTATCTAAAACATCCCAATCAAAATCACCACTCAATTCATCAAAATCATCTTTAAACTCTTCTTTTAAACGCTTACGCTCGAGCTTTTCTTCGAGCATACGTCTAACGTTTTTTCGATGCGCGGAAGAGTCTATATCCTCATCATAATTATAATCAGAGAACGATTGGTCATCATAATCTTCGTGAAGCGCCATAGCTTTCCCCTTTTATACTCTCTTAAAAGGAGTATAGTAGACAATCACAAAAATGTTTTAGGAACCACATGCTCAGTTATCAACATGGATATCATGCAGGAAATTTTGCAGATGTCATCAAACACCTCGCTTTAACACGTCTTCTGGACTACTTAACACGTAAAGAAAAGCCTCTATTTTATCTTGAGACTCATTCAGGAAAAGGCTTATATGATTTAAAAAATAAACAAGCGGAAAAAACCCAGGAATACAAACAAGGCATAAAACTGATTTGGTCTGAAAAAAGCGCCCTACCCGCTGTGTTTCAAGACTACATTCAGGTCATTAAAGAACTCAACCTTACTGATGCATTACGAAGCTATCCCGGCTCTCCGTTTTTCACAATAAACAAGTTACGCATGCAAGATAGAATGTATTTTTGCGAGCTTCATCCTAGAGAGTTTGAAGCACTGAGCCAACTGCCGTGCTTCAATAAAAAAGTACATTTTAGTAGGACGGATGGCGTAGCTGCAATGAAAGCATTACTGCCGCCACCTGAAAAAAGAGGGCTGATTTTCATTGACCCATCGTTTGAAATAAAAGAAGAATACAAGGAAATCCCCCTTGCCATAAAACACGCTTACTCTCGTTTTGCTACAGGAGTATATTGTCTTTGGTATCCATTGGTCGATAAAAAACTAACGGAAAGACTCAATAGATATATGAAAGAAATCAACGCCAAAAATGCCTTACACATTGAATTTAGCCTGACGTCAGCTCCGATGGGAGGAATGTCCGGTTGTGGTTTGTGGGTTATAAATCCACCATTCACTTTGGCAGAAGAAATGCAAACAATATTAAATTCACTTAAAATTTATTTTAACCCAGGTGTCTCCTCTTATATTATTGAGAGCTATTCATGACTATTTTCCCCATTCCTGCTTTTTCAGATAATTATATCTGGGCAATTATTGATAAAACCACAGGGGTATTTGACTGTGTGGACCCTGGTGACGCTGAGCCAGTATTGCAATTTGCACATGCACATCAGCTGAAACTACGAGCCATTTTATTAACTCATCATCACCAAGATCATATTGGCGGTGTGGGTCAATTACTCAAAACCTATCCTACATGCATCGTGTATGGTCCAAATGATTCTCGCATCTCCAATATAACTCATACCGTGCAAGAACATCAAACCATCCAAGTTGGGCGCTGTATTTTTAAAATTTTATTCAATCCAGGACATACCTCAAGTCATATTAGTTATTATGAGCCCCAACACGAATTATTGTTTTGTGGTGACACACTTTTTTCTGCCGGTTGTGGACGTGTTTTTGATGGAACTTTAGAGCAACTGCATCAGTCACTAAATCTTTTCAAAACATTACCCATTACTACAAAAATCTTTTGTGCTCATGAATACACCCAACAAAATTTACGCTTTGCACAAACTGTGGAGCCCAATAATTCTGTTATTCAAAAATACTTGCAGAAAATACATAGCGCACCCAGCTCGTGTACCCTTCCATCAACTTTAGAACAAGAATTATTAATTAATCCTTTTTTACGCACTGATAATTCTGAAGTACAAAAATACGCATTGGCGCATAGAGCATCATCAAATAACTCATTAGAAATATTTAGAGTTCTAAGAGAAGAAAAAAACCTGTTTAAATAATTAAGCAGAAAGAGCTGATTTAATCCTTTATGGATTAATCGAATGCAAATAGGGTTTAATCCTATAACTAATTTTAGTAAACTCAGTAGCTAATAATATTCATAGGTAATTGCCATTGAAATTTAAGTTTTTCAAAATAAAACTATTTTTATTCTGGTTACTCATTTTTTTTGGCATTTCTAATGAGTTAGCATATGCAGCTCCTGACGTATGGGAAGTATTGCGTGCCGAATTCACTTTAAATCACGAAACCTCACGTCCTGAAGTGCAAGAACAAATCCGATGGTTAGTAGCCCATCCTAGCTATATTCATAAAGTATGCCGCCAAGCAGAACCCTACATTTATCATATTATTGATGAAGTTAAAAAAAGAAGGATTCCTGGTGAACTGGCTCTCCTCCCTATGATTGAAAGTGCGTTTGACCCTTTTGCTTACTCTGTGGCCGGTGCAGCAGGATTATGGCAATTAATGCCACGAACGGGGGCTGGTTTAGGTCTAAAACAAGATTGGTGGTTTGACGCCAGACGCAGTGTCAGATCGTCCACTGATGCCGCGCTAAGCTATCTGCTTTATCTCAATAAATTCTTTAATGGCAACTGGACTTTAGCCATAGCAGCCTATGATGCTGGAGAGGGAACGATTGATCGGGCAATCAAAGCCACAGGAGCTCGCACAACAAATTTTTGGGAATTAACTGTTCCCAAAGAAACCCAAGCTTATGTTCCTCGATTGCTCGCCTTAGCAGAAATCATTAGAGATCCGGGACGCTATAAATTAACACTGCCCGAAATTCCCTATATTCCATATTTCGAGGAAGTCAGTATAGGAAGCCCAATAGACTTAAACCACGCCGCAAAAATGGCGGGAATTAGTTATAAAGAGTTAATTAAATTAAATCCAGGATTTAACCGCTGGACCACAGATCCTCATAAACCAATTAAATTGCTTATTCCCGCTGAGAAAGTACAACAATTCAATTTTAATCTTGCCAACCTTCCTGAAGAACGACGAGTAAGCTGGGAAATACATACAGTAAAACCAGGAGATAGCCTAGACAATATTGCTGTTCGTTATCACACAACAGTTAGTTTTATTAAACAGCTAAATCAGCTAACAAGTAATCAAATTAGACTCAATCAATCTATTTTAATTCCGAGTACCAAAAATACTCCTGTTGTTGTGAAACAAGAACCCGCCGCTGCAACCATCCCTTTAGAGCATCATATCATTGCAGCACGAAATCATCGTGTCATTCACATTGTTCAAGAAAATGATACTTATCAAAAACTGATAAAAACTTATAACGTCAGTATTCAAGATATTCAGAGATGGAATAGATTAGCAAACAATCAACCTTTAAAAACAGGACAACAACTTGTAATCTGGAAAAAAGTAAATCAACCTATCCAATATATTGTAAAAAAGGGTGACAGTCTTAGTAGCATAGCGCAACAACATCAAACTAAAATAGAGCGTATCATCGCATTAAACCCTAGCCTTAAACGGAATGATCCACTCTACAGTGGACAAAAATTATTTGTTGGGTAACTTTGTCTTTTAAGCAACTAGAAACTATTATTGATTTTAGCTCTTAATCATTCTGCTCCAGAAATTAGCTAATCGTTTTTACGAACCACATAATTACCCGTTATTAGCAATTATTTTACATTTCTGGCATAAAGCAAGGAGGAGAGCACAAAAACTTGTGTTATACTCAAAGTAACTTATTTTATAGTATTAAAATATATGAAATTACTATTTGATTTTTTTCCTATAGTTTTATTTTTTATAGTATACAAATTTTTCGGTATCTATACTGCAACTGCTATAGCTATGATTGCGTCCTTAAGCCAGGTCGCTTTTTATCGATTAAAATTCCAACATTATGAAAAAATGCATTTAATTAGCCTTGCAATAATCATGGTCTTGGGGGGCGCGACACTCTTCTTCCATAACCCCTGGTTTATTAAATGGAAACCAACAGGTATTTATTGGCTCTCTGCTTTAGTCTTTTTCAGTTCAGGTTACATTGGCAGTAAGCCGTTGATCCAAAAAATGATGGAGGCCAATGTAACGCTACCTGGAAAAATTTGGCATAGACTTAATATGGCATGGGTATTGTTTTTCCTACTAATGGGTGCAGTAAATATTTACGTTGCCTACAATTATAATACTGACGCCTGGGTTAACTTTAAGTTATTCGGTGGGGTTGGTTTTACTCTGCTTTTTGTGTTAATTCAAGCTTTTTATCTTACAAAACATATGGATGAAACCGGCCTTGAAAAACAATAGGAGCAAGAATGAGACTATTGCTAGTTGAAGATGACGAATTACTTGGTGATGCGGTCAAAACAGGATTAACCCAGTTCGGTTATATTGTAGATTGGCTCAAAGATGGTGAAGCCGCCCGCGCTGCTCTAAAATCAGAATCATTTGAACTAATTATCTTGGATTTAGGTTTACCTAAACTCTCTGGGCTCGCATTACTACAAAGTGTACGCCATGACGGCAATCCTACTCCCGTTATTATTTTAACTGCCCGAGAATCAGTTGAAGACCGTGTAAAAGGTTTGGATAGTGGCGCAGATGATTATCTAATAAAACCCTTCGATCTCAATGAACTCAGTGCACGCATCAGAGCTTTAGTCAGGCGCTCACAGGGACGAGCTGATTCAGTTCTGCAATATAGAAATATTACCCTAGATCCCGCTGCTCATTCGGTATTTGTTGATGATGTTTTAGTTAATGTTCCACGCCGAGAATTCGCACTGTTACAGAAACTTCTAGAAAACAGCGGCCAAGTTTTATCACGCGAACAACTCATGCAAAGCATCTATGGCTGGGAAGAGGATGTAGACAGTAATGCATTAGAAGTTCATATACATAATTTACGCAAAAAGCTTAATGCCAACTTTATTAGAACCATTAGAGGCGTTGGATATATGGCAGAAAAAAATGATGGTATCGCTGTATCGTGAAATCATCTATAAGAAAATTTCTTCTCATCAATCTGTTGTTGGCCATTACGATAACGACCACATTAACTGCTATAGGTAACTATTACCTTGATCAAAAGGATATTCAGGAACATTTGGATAGTCTAATGGCAGTTTCTGCGCTTTCATATCAAGCTTTATTGGGAGAGGACCTCCACCAGCGTCCTCTTGCTAAAATTCAAGAAGCACTCGAAACAATCCCGCAAAAAATTGATACCTACTATCAGAAAAGATTTTTAAATGAAGAACCCCCAGAAAATTATCTCGATAAATTTAATTTTCAGGTTTGGACCAATGGCGGAAAATTACTGTTACACTCATCTTCAGCACCAAAAATTCCTTTAACCTCGGAAGTTGATGGATTTAGTGATAAAAAAATATCAAACCAGGATTGGCGTGTATTTACTACATACAATGATAAAGCAGGAATCCGCACTGTTTTAGCTGAGCGCTATGATACGCGAAATGAGCTTGGCCATCGAATTGCTCAAGATGATCTTTATATCATGCTTTTAACCTTTCCGTTATCTGGCTTGTTAATTTGGATTATTATTGGTCGAGGATTAGATAGCCTGGATAAAGTTGCCGAAGAAGTTGCCAACCGTGCTCCCAGCCATCTTGAACCAGTCGATTTACACGAAGTGCCCGAAGAAATTAAACCTGTCATCGATGAATTGAATAAATTATTCTTTAGACTGAAAGAAGGATTTGAACGCGAAAAGCGTTTTGCTGCAGATGCGGCACATGAGCTGCGCACCCCACTTGCTGCACTTAAAACACAAGCACAAGTTGCCTTACATTCTAATGATATAGAAGAAAAAAATCAGGCATTACAAAAGCTTATTGCCAGCGTTAACCGTAGTACACATATAGTCCAGCAGTTACTGACTATGAGCCGTCTTGTGCCTGAAGCAGCTCACATGGAAGAAAAGGATGAGGTCAATCTAAGTAGGCTAACCCGAGAAATACTGGCCATGCTTGCACCAGCTGCTGTGGAAAAACAAATTGACCTTGAATTTGAAAGCGATGAGGAAAACTTAACTATTTATGGCAATTCAACTGCTCTAGGAATATTAATTCGCAATCTTGTAGATAACGCCATACGTTACTGTAATGAACATGGTCGGATTATAGTGCGTTTAGCCAAGCGGCAGAACGAAATAATGCTAGAAGTTAGTGATAATGGCCCAGGTATTCCTTCAGAATTACAACCACGTGTTTTCGAACGTTTTTTCCGTGTCCTCGGAAATAAGAGTCCAGGAAGCGGTCTTGGCTTGGCAATAGTTCAACAAATTGCCGAGTTGCATGGTGGAAGACTGATGATGGATACGCCAAAAGAAGGCACAGGTTTAATTGTACGATTCTTTTTACCTATTAAAGAATAATAGTGAATCTTTTTTTGTTCATTGAAGCCTGGGTGCAGCGCAGCGGAACCCGGGAATTTAGCATTAATCATCCGGAGTTCCACTGCGCTGTTACCAGGCTACAATTATCGAATCGCTAAAACTTGTAGTGCATCACGAATTAGCTGCTCACAACTTTTAGAACCATCATTTATTTTATTGACGGCCTTTAATGCCTCTTGAGGTTTATAGCCTAAAGCTTCCAAAGCACTCACTGCTTCATCCGGCCCGCTCATCATTGGAATTGCTTTGCTGAGCGAGTTAGCAACGGACACAGAAAATTGTTTTATACTATCACGCATTTCAATAACTAAACGCTCTGCAGTTTTTTTACCTATACCAGGCAATTTCATTAAAAAGGAAGCATTTTCTTGTTGAATACATTGAATAAACTCATTTGGTGTAGTACTAGAAAGTATTGACATGGCAACTTTTGGACCAATGCCATTTACTTTTATTAAAGCTCTGAACAACTCTCTTTCTTGTCGCTCCAGAAAACCATACAGTAATAAAGCATCCTCACGAACTACCGTATGTATGTGCAATCCTACCGAACTATTAATGCTCTCCAACTGAAAAAAGGTATTTAATGATGTTTCCACATCGTATCCAACACCTTGGACATTAAGAACCAATTTTCCTGGTTGATGCTTATCAATAATATGCCCATCCAACCAACCAATCATCTTTTTCTTCTCCTTAATCCTTGCCTGCCTATCATAGATGATACGTTATGACGCATATGACTATGACATATCGCTATAGCTAATGCATCCGCAGCATCTTTTTGGGGTGCCTTATTCAATGCAAGCAGATGCACTACCATATGACTTACTTGAGCTTTTTCTGCAGCACCATAACCCACAATCATTTGTTTAATTGCACGCGCTGAATATTCACTGACTTTCACACGGTGGGATGCTGCTGCAACCATAGCAACACCACGAGCATGTCCTAACTTTAAAGCTGAATTGGGATTCTCATGCATAAATACTTGTTCGATCGCTACTTCGGCAGGCGAATAATGGTCCATTAATTGGCAAATACCATCATATATTTGCAATAATTTTTGGCTTAATTCACCATCTGGGTTAGTACGTATACAGCCACTATCAATGTATTCGATTTTACGGTTTGATTCTTTTATCAAACCGTATCCGGTAATCCGTGATCCGGGATCTATCCCTAAAATGATGGTCATTAATTTATTGATTCTAATAATTTTTCTGAGAACTCAGCATTACTGTATACTTCTTGAACATCATCTAAGTCTTCCAGCATGTCAATTAATTTCAATAGGGTTTCTGCTGACTCATCATCGATAGAAACCAAAGTTTGAGCTCGCATAGTTAAATGTGATTGCTCAATTTCTAGACCCGCCTCAGTAAGTGCATTTAATACACTATGATATGCCTCAACTGGTGTAATCACTTCAATTTGTCCTTCATCTACAGAAACATCATTTGCTCCTGCATCTATGGCAATTTCCATAACCTGCTCTTCAGACTGTCCAGAAGTCATAAGAATCTCTCCCTGATTGGTAAAGAGATAAGATACTGAACCATCTGTCCCTAAATTTCCACCGTTTTTCGTGAATGCATGGCGTACGTCGGATACAGTTCGGTTTTTATTATCTGATAAACAATCTACAAGTACTGCAACCCCGCCAGGTCCATACCCCTCATAACGCATAGCACTCATTGCGTCGCCATCGAGTCCACCAACACCTCGTTTGATGGCATTATCAATTGTATCGCGCTTCATATTCGCAGCCAGCGCTTTTTTTACTGCGTCTCTTAATCGTGGGTTGGAAGACTCATCACCTCCTCCCATACGAGCTGCGACAGTAATTTCACGAATTAATTTAGTGAATATTTTTCCACGTTTTGCGTCTTGCACTCCTTTACGGAATTTAATATTTGCCCACTTACTATGACCTGCCATAATGTTACCCCAAAACCTTATTTAATTTTGCATAAATTATACATGCTCTTTTGTTAAAAAGAATAACTTAACGTACATTTGGACTCGACATTTTTAACTTTTTTAGACTATAGTAGCCACCAGCATTAAGTTTTTAATTTTGTCTTGTCGTCATCCCAAGTGCAACGAGGATCTCCAAAATAACGCGGTGGTACATTATGGAGATCCCTCGCTATGCTTGGGATAAGGGCATAGTCTCGCGGATTACACGGTGTTATTCCGCACTACAAGACAGCAGACTACTCAGTGAATCATAACGCTAAAGGAGATCAACAGTGTATTTGCAAGGATTTGGTAATCATCATCAAACTGAAGCAGTTCCAGGTGCTTTACCCAGCGGCCAAAATTCACCACAACACTGTAACTTAGGACTTTATGCTGAACAATTAAGTGGCACGGCTTTTACACGTCCAAGACAGAATAACTTACATAGTTGGCTTTACCGAATATTACCTTCTGTAGTTCAAGGCACTTATCAAGCCCACGAAATGGAACTGTTTAAACCGTATCATGCGGAACAGTCCCCCAATCCCTTGCGTTGGTCCCCTATAGACCTATTTAAAGAAGAGAACTTTGATTTTGTAGAAGGAATGTTTCATCTTGCTGGAAGTATTAATGTGAATGCGTACATTTATCATTGCACTCGTTCCATGCAAAATAAATACTTTGCAAATAATGATGGAGAAATGCTTTTTGTTCCTTACTCCGGTGAAATCAATTTACATACTGAGTTTGGGAAACTTAATGTATGCCCTGGTATGATAGCCGTCATTCCTCGCGGTGTTAAATTTAAAATGGAGCTTGTTGATGCGGAAACCAAAGGATATCTTTGTGAAAACAGCGGTAGCCCGCTTACTCTACCTCAATTAGGGACTATAGGCGCAAATGGATTGGCGAACCCTCGACATTTTCAATACCCAGTTGCAGCATTTGAACAAGGTATTACCGAAGCCACTCTTATATGTAAGTATCAAAATAAATTATGGATGGCAAAATGCAATCATTCCCCTCTTAATGTAGTCGCATGGCATGGTAATTATGCGCCCTATTGTTATGATCTAAGCTTATTTAATACAATAAATACAGTAAGTTTTGATCATCCTGATCCATGTATTTTTACCGTATTAACTTCAGAAAGTGACACACCCGGCGTTGCCAATTTAGACTTCGTCATTTTCCCACCTCGATGGATGGTTTCTGAGCATACATTTAGACCGCCTTATTACCACCGAAATTACATGAATGAACTTATGGGGCTTGTACGTGGTGAATATGATGCGAAAAAAGAAGGATTCTCACCGGGAGGAGTAAGTATCCACAATTGCATGACCCCGCATGGACCAGATCAAATAAGTTATGAAAATGCGGTAGCGCAAAAACTTACACCTGAACCTTATTTAAATACTTTGGCCTTCATGTTTGAAACTAGAGATGTATGGCTGGTTACAGAGCAGGCAATGCGCATTCCTCAGCTGCAAAAAGATTATGCGCACTGCTGGCAAGGACTTAAAGCAAATTTTGAATGTTCTTAAACATTGTCCTTCTGATTTTTAGCCCGGGTTTCGCTTCGCTACACCCAGGCTACATTAAAAATGTTTAACCAAAAACCTTAAATCCTTTATTTAAAGCACAGTCAATTTGAAAGCTTGCAAGTTGCTGATAATTGCGAGCATTCATTACTGTATTTTTTATAGAAACACTTCCATCCGCATTTATATTGTATTTAACAAATTCAAATACAGGATTGTTGCGAGCAAGAGGATTATCCAGTGTAAAATGCTTCAGCGAAGTAGCAATTCGATTATTATCAATAACAAGAAAAGCAGTAGGTTGAACTGAGGCAACAATAGAATTCGCAGGTGCTTTTTGAGCATTGCATTCTTGAATATTCATTACCAGTGTAATTTTTTTTCCTTGAGATATTGAATCAGCAATGTCGGTAAATGTTGCTAATTGTTCTGCATGAGCCGCTGATGATAAAACAATCAATGCAGATAAAATCATTTTTTTCATTACAACCACACTCCTTATTTTCAGGTTTTAATAATAGAAATAGCCTGGACAAAACGAAATTTGAACCATCGTTTTACTCAGGCTACAATAAACAGTTCACTGGCATACTTTTGTAATTGGACGTTTAGAACAAATCTTCCTGTGTTAATCCCATTTTTTCCAACAAGCCCCGCAATGTCTTTAATGCTTCGACTTGAATTTGTCGAACACGCTCTCGCGTTAAGTCTATTTCTTTACCCACATCCTCAAGAGTTGCTTTTTCAAACCCTCTTAAGCCAAATCTTCTTGCAATAACCTGTTGTTGATTTTCAGTCAATTTATCTAGTAGAGACTCTATATGCAATCGCAAGTTTTCATTAGTTAAGAGTTCTGCAGGATTTACACTGTTTTCATCAGCAATAGTATCCAATAGTGATTTATTTTCATCAAAACCTATTGGAGTATCTACAGAAGTCACTTTATCGTTTAACCCCAACAACTTCTGCACATCTTCCAGAGGTTTATCAACCATTTCTGCAATTTCTTCAGGTGAAGGTTCATGATCTAATTTTTGTGTGAGTTGTCTTGCCGCTCTAAGATATACATTCAGTTCTTTAACTACATGGATAGGTAAACGAATTGTTCGCGTTTGATTCATAATCGCGCGTTCAATCGTTTGTCTAATCCACCATGTGGCGTAAGTGGAAAAACGAAAACCACGTTTAGGATCAAACTTTTCAACAGACTTCATTAACCCTAAATTTCCCTCTTCAATTAAATCAAGAAGAGGCAAACCACGATTCAGATAACGACGTGAAATTTTAACAACGAGACGTAAATTGGATTCAATCATCTTTTTGCGAGCAGCAACATCCCCTTTCAAAGCAAGAGTTGCATAGTGCACTTCTTCTTCAGCACTGAGTAAAGGAGAAAATCCAATTTCACTCAAATACAGTTGAGTCGCATCCATCATTTTAAGTGCAGCTTTGCCACGAAAAGTTGGGAAGGCGATATCATCCGTAAAATCATGAAGCTCTTCATCCTCACCATCTTTTTCAAGAAGCGAATCAATCTCCTCTTCCGCTAAGAGCGATTCATCATCTGGCTCAGGCCAATCTCCGTCCTTAATTTCTGGTTCTTTAATTGACTCATCGTCTTCGTGCATTCTTTTTCACCATAGTGTTAGTCATGTTGCCAAATTTATTCCATAACTACATTATACTTCAAAACAAAGATTATTGTTGCTATAACTATAAGCTATCTGTCAACCTTTTTGTAGATAATTCAAAGGATTGACTGGTACACCTGATCTCCTGATTTCAAAATGAACACCCGTATACTTGCGGTCAATAACCCCTGCTTCTGCGATTATTTGCCCTGCGTTTACATGCTGTCCCTCGGAAACCATAATTCGCGCGTTATTACCATAAGCAGTTAAATATTCATGATTATGCTTAATAATAATTAAGTTACCATAGCCAGCCAAACCACTTCCAGCATAGGCAACTACTCCTCCTGCTGCGGCAATGACTTTCTCACCTTTTTTACAAGCAATATTTATGCCTTTTTTGCCCTGCTCTGGAACAAATGATGTGATCACACGTCCGCTCACAGGCCACAACCATCCAGAGGAGGAACGGGCATATCTATTTGCAGGCGAATAAATTACTGAAGGTCTTGCTTTAGGAGCAACATAATAATGCCTTATTGGCACTGGCCGACGTGCTGTTTGTCTGTGCCGAGGAACAATACCTTGCAAGTTGATTACCTGCCCGACTCTTAAGGCATAAGGAGGATAAATATGATTCAAGCGAGCCAGAGTTCTAAAATCAGTATCATACCGGAAAGCGATGGAAAAAAGTGTGTCGCCACGCTTCACAATATAAACTTTTTGTCGCCAAGGATTCCACTTCAACTCAGTAACTGGAGCTAAATTACTCCCACAACCCACTAAGGTCATGACAAGGAAAAGACATAAAAATCTTTTGCACAGTGTAACTATCATTTATTACCTCAAACAAATTGTTTTATTCAATGCAAACCCCATCGAGCCAATTAGCCAGTTGATCAAACATTTTGTAATTCGTCATATCCAAATGAAGTGGTGTGATTGAAACATACCCTTCACTTATCGCATAAAAATCTGTTCCAGGACCTGCGTCTGCTTGCGGTCCAGGCAAACCGATCCAGTAAATAGGCCGCCCTCTAGGATCTTGATCTTTTACAACAGGTTCAGCACCATGCCGCGTTCCTAATCGAGTCACTTGCAATCCTTTTAATTTATCCAAGGGCACATCAGGAATATTAATATTTAAAATGGTTTGAGAAGGAAGACTGTGTTGACCCAACTTCATCACCAATTGCTTGGCGATAACTGCTGCTGTTTCATAATGCTGGATGTTATCTCCTACCATAGAAATTGCAAGAGCAGGCAAGCCCAAATAACGTCCTTCCATTGCGGCAGCTACAGTGCCCGAATAGAGGATATCATCGCCTAAGTTAGCTCCCTCATTAATTCCAGACACAACCATGTCAAATTCAGTACTTAAAAAACCAGTGACTGCCAAATGCACACAATCAGTTGGAGTACCTTCAACACTATAATAACCATTATCCAATTTTTTGACTTTTATTGGCTGAGATAAAGTCAAAGAATTACTTGCACCACTTCTATTTCTGTCTGGAGCAACGACATCTATGTTTACAAAAGTAGATAATTCTTTAGCTAATATGTTAATTCCAGGTGCAAAAACCCCATCATCATTGCTTATCAATACGTTCATTTTTAACTCGTCGGTGATTCAAACCATCTAACTACAGCTAAATAATCAGCTAAGTCACGTTCATTTTGAGTTAAATCGGCTTGTAAATTTTCATTAGTGGTTTCGGCTTTTAATTGTGCTCGTTGTTTCGCAATTGTCTCTTGCAAGGCCATGATTTTTTTCCCAAAACCTTGAGGACTAAGTTGTAATTGATATGCTAGTTTATTCATGCGGCTAGCAAGAGTTTCTAGCTGCTCACAGGTCAATCCCTGCGGCTGTCTTTGTGGGCAGCTTTTTATCGCTTGCTGCAATTCATTGGGGTGCGATTTGTAATAATGTTCATCTTTAGTCGAACACGATGCTAGCCCTAAAATTACGAGTAGCACTGCCAAATATTTATTCATACTCAACCTATTATAAACGACGAAAAAGCGATATTATCATTAGACAACTGCTAACGCCATCTTATGAGATAACCATGCTTGATTTTAAATTGCTACGTGATCCACAAACAGGAGAGCAATATATTGAAACCTCTCTTTGTGGGAAACCGCTCCTCACTACGCCCCAATTAAATAAAGGGACAGCTTTCACAAATGAGGAAAGAAAAGAGTTCGGACTGTTAGGGAAACTTCCTCATCGAGTTGAAACACTGGATGAACAAGTCAAACGCGCCTATTTGCAATATTCAAGTTATACCACTCGCTTACAACAAAATATTTATTTAAACAATTTACATGATAAAAATCAGATTCTTTTCTATAAATTGATTAACCGACATTTAGGCGAAATGCTGCCTACAATATATACGCCTATAGTAGGCACCGCGGTGAAACGTTTCAGCCATGAATACAGACAACCTCGAGGATTGTATATTTCTCATTCAGATAAAAATCAAATAGAAGAAATATTAAAGAATCGCTCTAATCCTGAAATTGATGTGATCGTCGTAACAGATGGTGAAGGAGTTTTAGGTATTGGTGATCAAGGAATCGGAGGAATGGATATTCCTGTTGCTAAGCTCATGGTTTATTGTTTATGTGGTGGAATTGAGCCCACTCGTACCCTCCCCGTTTTCCTTGATGTCGGTACGAACAATCAGGAACTGCTCAATGATCCTATGTATCTAGGATGTCGTCATCCACGCATCAATCCCGCAGCATATGATGACTTCATTTCCACCTTTGTTCATGAAATCCACAAACAATTTCCCAATGCATTTTTACACTGGGAAGATTTTGGTCGTGGTAATGCGCGACGCATTCTGGAAAAATTCCAAGATCAATTATGTACCTTCAATGATGATATTCAAGGTACTGGTGCAGTTACCTTAGCGGCATTATTAGCAGCCTGTGATGTAACAGGTTCAAAATTACATGAACAACGCATTGTTGTCTTTGGTGCAGGTTCAGCAGGAACAGGGATTAGTGATCAAATTGTTGATGCGATGGTTCGCGAAGGGATTAGTCCCGAAGAAGCTTATCAACGCTTCTGGTTAATTGACCGCCAAGGATTATTACTCAACACAGACCCAGACCTTACCGAAGCACAAAAATACTACGCACGTACCCCTAAAGAAATAGAAGCATGGGCGATTAATGAAAAACAACACCCATCACTTACTGACACAGTAAGACATGTGAAACCCACTATTCTTATTGGTTGTTCCGCTCAGCCAGGAGCATTCTCTCAAGACATCATTGAAACCATGTCCGTCAACTGTGAACGTCCTATCATTTTTCCGTTATCTAATCCTGATGAAAAGTGTGAAGCAAAACCGGCTGATATCTTAATATGGAGCCAAGGAAGAGCATTAATTGCTACGGGAACAGCCTTCCCTGCAGTTGAATACCATAATCGCATGGTGCAAATTGCCCAATGCAATAATGCACTGGTTTTCCCAGGAATAGGATTAGGTGTTCTTGCTGTTAATGCAACAAAATTAACAAAAGACATGATCTTGGCTGCGGCCCATGCTTTGTGTAAGTTTGCACCAAGCAAAAAAGAAAGCTACTTACCATTATTGCCTTCATTAGATGATGCGCAAACTGTTGCTAAAGAAATTGCAGTAGCCGTAGCACGTTGTGCTATAGATTCCGGACTTGCGCAAAAAAATCATGATGCCGATTTGGAAAAATTAGTAGCAGATATGTTTTGGGAACCAAGATATTTGCCTTTTAAAAAAGCATGATGATGTCTTGTAGCCTGGGTGCTGAGCACCCAGGTGCCACCCACCATTAGTTTCCATCTTTTTTTACAAAGTTCACTTTAATTTTTTTAATTGTTGCAGTTTTAGGCTCCCAGGAGCGCGCATATTTAAAAACAAGCACAGTACTTTCAGGGTAACTTTTCCCTTTCTTTAATTCAAAAGTGAAATGCATTTGCCCACCAGCACCAATAAGATTAGTCTTCGTTCCTTCATAAGCACTGTTGCTAAGAATTAATAGATTTTTATCATAACGGACAACCTTCCACTGAAATCCTGTCGTTGGATTTGCTGGTAAAGTCACTACAAAATTGGGATTATTTACACTCACGTCCATGGTTGAATTATCATTTGCGGAGGCCATCATGGAACAACTGAGAAGCAAGAGACCAAGTATTGTTTTCATGCACAAGCTCCTTTTGGATTTTCTACACATGAGTTTAGCTTATTTTGCAACATTCTGTTACTTCATTTTCTAGCCCCTAGATTTTATATATTTAGATAATCAATGAGGCCAGGCTTAGGGCAAAGCCGTAACCCAGGTTGCAGATAAAAAGTCGGGCACTAATCCCCGGGTTCCGCTTCGCTGCATCCAAGCTACAAACACTCATGATACTGCCCTTAGTTGTGTATTTTTAATTTATTACATCGACTCACTAATTTTCAATATAAATCTTGATCTTAAGGCATAGAAAAGCGATTATTTTATCCTTTGTAATCACAGTTAGGAGCGCGTGTGGAACACGAAACCATGGAATTTGATGTAATCATCGTCGGTGCAGGACCGGCGGGGTTATCTGCCGCGATTAAATTGAAACAATTGGCCTTAGCCGCCCAAAAAGAATTATCGGTGTGCATCTTGGAAAAAGGCGCTCAAGTTGGAGCTCATATTCTTTCTGGAGCAGTTTTAGAGCCTAGAAGCCTTAAAGAGCTTCTCCCAGAAACCTGGCAGGATGCGCCTTTAGATACTCCAGTAACTGAAGATCTGTTTTACTTTCTATCTAAAAAAAGTGCCTACAAACTACCTACGCCCAAACCAATGCATAATGAAGGCAATTATATTATTAGCCTGGGTGAGCTTTGCATGTTTCTTGCGCAACAAGCTGAATCTCTGGGTTGTGAGATCTACCCTGGTTTTGCTGCCGTGCAAGCGCTTTATAATGATCAAAACCAAGTTATTGGTGTGGCAACTGGGAACGTGGGCCTCGATAAAAATAAAGAAAAAACCAATAATTACCAACCAGGTATGCATTTACTTGCGAAACAGACGTTGCTTGCTGAGGGATGTCGTGGGCAACTTAGCCAAGGCCTAATGGCGCGCTATCATCTTAGAGACAAAACCAACCCACAAACGTACGGTTTGGGTATAAAAGAAATTTGGCAGGTCAAACCAGAACAACATCAACCCGGAAAAGTCATTCATACTATAGGTTGGCCAATGGACCACGCAACCTACGGCGGTTCATTTATGTATCATTTATCGAATCATCGTGTTGCCATTGGTTTTGTTGTGGGTTTGGATTATAAAAATCCCTGGCTAAATCCTTTCGCGGAATTTCAGCGGCTCAAAACACATCCATTAATTCAGCCTGTTTTAACTGGAGGCGAACGAATCAGCTATGGTGCACGTGCACTGAATGAAGGTGGGTGGCAATCTTTACCGAAACTTACTTTTCCAGGTGGTGCATTAATTGGTGATGCGGCTGGTTTTCTTAATGTTCCTAAAATAAAAGGAATACACACCGCAATGCAATCGGGCATGCTTGCAGCTGAAGCATGTTTCGAGGCATTGCAGCAAGAAAACACGCCCCAATTTGAACTAACTACTTACCCTCAAAAAGTCAAAAACTCTTGGCTGCATGGTGAGCTTCGTTCTGTACGCAACATCAGACCAGGATTTAAATACGGCTTAATTCCAGGTTTGCTCAATGCAGCACTTGAAACTTATATTACACGTGGCCACTCACCATGGACCCTAACCAATCATGCCGATCACAATACGTTGATTCCAGCCAACAAAGCCAAGAAAATCGACTACCCTAAACCTGATGGAGTTCTTACCTTTGATAGGCTTTCATCTGTCTTTTTATCCAATACCTATCATGAGGAAAATCAACCCTGCCATCTCGTATTAAAAAAACCTCAATTGGCAATAGAAGTCAATTTAAAAACCTATGCATTCCCTGAAGGTCGTTATTGTCCTGCAGGAGTATATGAAATTGTTGAAGAAGAACATGGTCCCAGATTACAAATTAATGCTCAAAATTGCATTCATTGTAAGACCTGCGATATCAAAGACCCTCGACAAAATATTGTCTGGAATGCGCCTGAAGGAGGTGGTGGTCCTAATTACTCTGGAATGTAACGCTCAAACAGGTTGGGCTTTAAAAGATCAACCTGAATTAAAATCCACTTAACGAGCTATTTTGCAAAAAAAACTCATTTTGCCGATGTTTTTTTCACCATTATCAATTAAAATCCACCCACTCCAAATAAACGAGTGCAGCATTGAACTGTTGACTGTCTAAAACAAAGGCTATTTATGTCCAGATTAACGAAACTACATAAAAAAATACTTACTAATTTTAATACTTATATATCTGATGCAGAACAGATAAAGTTATTGGCTGCAAATATTAGCCTATTTGAAGAGATACCTGACTCCTATTTAAAAAAACTTTTTAAAAGAATCTCTGCTTTTGATTTGCTGCAAAATAACCAGGTTCTCTTAATTGTTGCAGACAGCTACATTCAATATGCACTTGAAAATAAAAATACAACCAACCTGAATGACCTACTTATTCTTTTAAATAAGGCGGCAGGCTGCTTTCAGAGAATTATTAATGCCAATGAGTCACTTCCTCCTGCTCTATTAAATCAGGAACACTCAGAACAGTTACTTATCGCCAAATTTCAACTACATAAAATCAAATTTCTTGAAGCTGAAATGCGACTCTTTTTTATTGAGAAAGAAATAAAGAATAATTCGCAAAATATAGCCTGGGTGCGTAGAGAGTTAAGAGAGATTCTTAATGAATATACTTACTTTAAAAGGACTTTGGCGAAGTATTACAAAGACTCTACGCTTAGAAGTCAACTTTCAATCAATGATACACTCTTACATTCTATCGATGAAGGGTTTACATTAGCAAAAAATTTATTAGATAACTTACCTCCACAAACAACAAAGCGTCGTCAACTTGAGGCTGTCCCTGTGGATGATGGCAAAGCAGATGAAAACACAGAAGATTTATCCCAAGCAAAGAGAAACAAAAAAGATACAAGTGACAATCAAACAAGTACTTCAAACACTGAGAATAGCAATCCAAGCTCTGAGTTGACTGGTTTAGACCTTTTAAGTGCTTATGTCGCTGAGGTAGCCCCTATGGAACTTAATGACGAAAACACTATGGTTCCACCTATGTCAGAACCTAATTTTACACCGCAAATTTTTTGGACCCAACCACCATCCAAATCTACAACAGACAGTAGGAAGTTTTTAACTGAATTTAATCAATGGTCTAGTGCATACTTCCATACACGCAGCGACTATTCAGATGCCAAAAAAACTAAAAAAGCTCTCGAAAAAATTGCTCATGCTTTGTTATTTGCAGCAATAAAGTTACAGAAAGAAAGTTCAATTTTTAAAGATCAACAATTTAATCCAGCCATTCAAATCGCGGTACAGTTATTTTCATTGGCATGTGTCAAAGAGGCAAAAACAACTTCTGAAGCGACAGAAAAATTAGGCCAATTATCAAAGACCTACGCACCTCTTTTAAGACCGTTCGTACGTTCATTTTTCCATAAGACATCACCTGAAAAATTCATTAGCCATCTAAGAAATCAATTTATGGCCATAAGTCAAACGAATGTTTCCTTTCTAGGTTTAGAACCTCAAGAACTTGTTGAGCAATTATTTAAACATTTGGAAACCGTATTAACTGCTGATGATTATGAAAAAGTAACACAATGTTGCCTCGATTGTGTCACACAAGCTCATATGAGGTTAGAGCATAACTCTTTACCATCACATAAATAAAAGCATTGAAATTTAGTGAGGCAGTCACTAGTGACTACCTCACTTTAAGCAGCATGCCAACTAGAAAAGTTTAGTAAACAATATTTTTTGAGTAATAGTTCACGGTTATTTTTTAAGGCGATAAGCGTTGTAAATACCATTGATTTTGTTTTAAACCATATTCCCAAACATCCGATAATTCATCCTGTCGATATGCATAGAACACAAAACGTTGAGGTTGTATACGAAAACCACAATACTCGGGACTTAGAGGGATTGATTCACCATGAAACGAGTCCTCAATCTTTTGGCGTTTTCCTTCAAGGACCTCTTTGCTCTCAATTGCATGCATTGAAGTGGCTGCGTAGCTTAAAAAACGAATTTGCGCCCATTGCGGGTACGTTTCCCAATATTTTTTATTCTCTGCATCATTTAAAAATTGCGCATTACCTTCAATAATAACTTCTCTTTGCAAAAGTTCCAACCAGAAAACAAGGCTTACACGGGGGTTACTTTTTAATTCCATTACCTTGCGAGTACCTTTTTGGGTAAAGAATAAAATTCCTTCGTCTGAAATCTCACGAACCGCAACAACTCGACTATGTGCAGCACCATCTATCGCTGTAGATGACAAAACAGCGTGATTTGGATTAGGTGCTCCTGCCTCTCGTTCACGTTCCAACCAAAGACTCAATTCAATAATAGGATTTGCTTGCATTGCCTATTTTCCTACGACTTAAAAAGTGTTTTATTAATTGTACTTGCAACTCTGTTTTCAGCATACCATCGACAATCAAATTGGCCTTTCTTTTCAGATCTTCATCAAAAAATAAAGCTCTTGCCTCATTTACATAAAATACCAACTCCTCCAAAAGCTCAGCTTTCCCTTTGTTATTCTCTTTAAAATCGCGTAACACCCTTCGGCATAAAGAAATATCTAAAGGAACGTCAATATGAAAACATAAATCAATATATTGCCCAGTCTGGTGATGCAAACGCCCTAAAGGCGCATCAAAAATAATAAGCTCAGTCGGTCTCAATACATTATGAGTTACCGGATGTACAATAGAAGCTCCTGATTTAAGTGTCTGTAGTACCTGTGCTAGTTCACAGTAATTCCATTCGTGATAATCTTGTCCTCGTTGATACCAATCCACGTAATCTTCTGGTGCAATTGAAATCTCATCAAACTCATCCCAACTGATTAACACTGCATTTAAACCCTGTGCTAAAGCAGCCGCAAGTGTTGATTTACCAGCACCTGATACCCCACTCACACCAAGTATCATTACCATAACACCCTCCGTAGCCTGGGTGCAGCGCAGCGGAACTCGGGATCGACGTGATTACTTTCCCCAGTCTCTGCATTGCTTCACTCAGAGCTCTATGAATTCTTTTGAGCAACCCATACCGTTGCATCGCCACAATCTGGATCGCGAATTTTATGTACTATTACATGTAGGTTATTCTTATGTAAAATTGCTTCATACTCATTGCTATCCAGTGATGCATGATATAAATCATAACCACCATTATCACCCCAAACTTCTCCTGCCTCAGGACCTGAAGTAAAAAGTAATAGGCCTTTGGGTTTTACTAAGGATGAAAATAAACTCAACGTACTTCTTTGATCCGCTTGAGTTAAATGAAAAAAACTATGCCATGCAATGACAACATCAAATTGCTCATTAAATTTCATCGCACGCATGTCTGTTAAAATCCATTGGGCATCTGGGAACATTTTTTTGCAACGCGCGATCATTTTTTTGCTCGCATCAACACCAGTTAACTCATAACCTGCTTCAATAAAAAATTTTGCAATGGGCTCACCAGTACCACATCCAACGTCCAAAACACGTCCACCACAAGGAAAATGCTCTCTGACTTTTTCCAAATAAAATTGTTCCATATCCAGCTCTTTATTACGATGAACATCATACCAATCAATGATGTGATCATAAGCTTCATACACTTTATTTTTGTTTGATTTTTTCATCACTTTATCTTCATAATTTTAAATTGAAATATGGGGGCCAATGCTATCAACTGTCAGGTTAATCTACTTGTGAAGCGACTTTAAGAGCTACTTTACCGCTGATTTTTTATCTTTTACTTATCCACCAAAGTCCATTCTATTTTCGTCATCGGTATCTTCTTTAGGGCGCATGTCTTGCAAAGCAGATTTATATTTCATTATAGAATCCGATAGATTATGATCCTGAACAATGTCTATCTTTGTAGCAAGCTCTGAATCGGATGACATTGCATCAATTACAGACGCAAAAAACTTCACAGCACTCGCTAAAGCACGCCATAATGAAGAGGAACTTCCCATTGCCTTATGAGAAAGGTTAACTAAATCCTCATTAACCTTATGCATTTCCACCATCTCACCCTTCTGCAATAAACTCAAGTTATTATTACATTGTGCAATAATATGAGTCAGCGTATCCAATTTTTTGGGATCCATGTTTTTCAATACACCCTCATCATTATGGTCCGCAATTGCATCCAGCCGTTTTAATATCTTATTCATTGCATGTTTAAGAGGCCTACTCGCCTGCTTTTCTGCAAAGGAAGTATAAAGGTCCTGATATGCTTTTACTGCTGCATCTTTAAAAAGGTTATCTATGTCTTTTATTTCTTCTTTATTATCAATTTTTTCTTTGAGTTTACTATAACAATCTAAACGGGCTCTGACGCCTTCCCCATGCTCACATTGAGCCAGTGAATCCAATAATGCCTGCATTAACTCTTGCTTTGCTGCTAATTGTTTTGGATCTCCAGCACACCACTCAAGCTCGCCAAATAAAACCGTTGAAAGTTCTTTTTTCAAAGGTTCATCCAATGAAACATGCAGCCGCTGAAAACACTCCAGCTTACTTTGATGTAAAGCAATCGCTTTATCTAAAAACCCTTCAGGGCCTAAATAATCTTGATAAATTTTTATTAGTTGTTCTTTAACGTCAACATCACTTTCCTGCATTTTTTGAATTTGCTCGGCTAAGAGAGGGGCAACACCATACAAGCGAGAGGCCATTAAATTTTTAACTTGCTCAAAAGGATTAATTTTTAAACTAGTATGAGGTGGACTGATAACCACAGTATGATCTCGCTCAGAATCAGGTTCAGGCTCAATCTGAGTTACTCGCTCATCTGCTACAATTCCATTTTTAGATATCGTACCATCATGAATCGCCACAAAATCAAGCATACCATATCCTGTATAGCCCACTCGCTTTGGATCCGGACCGCGTATATGATTGTAGGTGGATTCGCCACTGTACTGGGCTGCCGCAAGAGAAACACGATGAATGCCATGTATTTCGGGATACTTACTCGGATCATCCCACATATTAACCTCTTGACCCTGCTCATCAACTCTATGACGAGTATTCACATCATATCCCGAAAGCAATAAATTAGGACAGGCCGCTACAAGGTCATCCCAATTCGTCACCTCTTTTATTGTTTCTTTATGAAGAACATGCCAATCTCGATTGCGTTTCAGAATATTACTTGCATCTAAATGACCACTTACTGCTTGCGCATGGATACACTCTCCGTTTCGAGTTATGGAAAAATCAGTGACCAATCCACCTTTGTTATATCCTGGACCACTACTGAGTCTCTCAAAAAGTCCATCGCCTGGACTACGTCGTGCTTCTCTTGGGGTTTTCTTACTTAGCACTAAGTCATTCTTATAAATAATAAAAGATGCTATTCCCGTATTCGAATGAAATTGTGTATCCAATTTAGTGTGGGTAGCCATTTGCCCCAAACACTCTACCTTATAACCCTCGCTAACCAGGGCTTCAAGTTGTTTTTGGGTATTTTCAAAGTGGACTTCTTGACAATTGATCACATAAAAATCGGCATTGTCTTCTGCAAGTAATCGCGCAATTTCTCCACCGGCTACCATCCCAATAGCATCATTACCACAATTCGCTGTAATTGCCCGATATTTAAAAGCCATGGAACCCTCTCACTACCGATCCATAATTTCATTGACCTATATTACAAATATAGACTATCGCTTAGGTATCGCGCAGTAGACATTAAGACTTTGCTCATCAATCGCCACTTTCGAAGCATAATTTGATAGATTTTTATCCAATCACATTCAGCAACGAGCGATTTACCTCGGGAGTGCGATATCTACTCTTAAAAACGATTACCGCATCAACTATCTGCTCTACATCGCCTTTTTCAGCCCAAAAACTTTGAAATGCTAAGGGGTATTTTCTTAACATATCTTTCTTAGATATTTCTGTAGGATGGTGCATTACTTTTGACATTGCTGTTAATAGTTTAATTTTATCTTTTATTGCCCCATCCTCTGGCGCCTCATTTTGTCTTAAAATGTGTAATCTTTGTTGAATAAGCCTGAGAAGATAAGGTTTTGCCTCATCCAAATCCATTGTGCGAATCAATGCACTATAATCGCAACATGTAAACATTCTATGATGTTTCGGCTCCATTTCTTGAGCGTTTTCGAGTTTTAAAATCTCCTGCTGATGTGCCATTGCATCCTGGTTGGCATCCGGCTTACTCAAATGCAGCCATCCTTTGATTAACTTTTTTACATCATAGGGAGTCATCCGCCACAATATATCAAAAGCAGTAAACAACACCGCTGTAATTGAAAAGGCACTACCTACAGCGGGAATAATAGGAAAGAGCAATACAAACACAACGGCCCCCAAAGCAGAAGCTAAAAAAGCCGTAGCAAACAGGTTACTAAATGCCGCTTGAATGTAGTGCATACGCTGAATGCTATTTTTTGGAGATTCATAAGCTCGAAATAAATTGAGTCCAAACATCATCAACTGATGGCTGGATGCCACAATTAAGCTACTGAAAAAAAACCAAGGACCTGCCGCAAAACTAAAATTAAGTAGTACAGATAGGGCTGCACCATAAAGCGATATACTTGCTAAAGCGGCACACGCTGCTGAAGTGATGAAAAGAAACCAGCGATCAAAATTGCGGTTGCTGGCTTTTGCCAACCGATATCCATTAATTAGAGCATTTGCAGTCAATAATAAACCTATAAAAGGTAACATGACGTAAAATAAAGGGGATGCACGAAATGCCGCTGATAATCCAGCGTCAGCCATTGTAGTAAAAAGGGCTATTTCCTGCGCTTCTCTAAGGTATGTAATTGCTTTCTGGATGTGAGTAACAAACATAAACCTCCTGATTATTATTATTATTCTTAGTACTTGGGAGACCTATAAAACTCTTAACTTGTAGCCTAGTTCCTTGCAACCAGGATTTTCTAGTGTGATCTAAAGATCCTGGTGCAAGCAACTAGGCCACTTTTTTCTAAGATTCTTTTTTTGTAACAAAGAGACAGCGGTGCCTATCAGAGAGATATACCTTTTCCTCTCTATCGCACCCCCACTTGTGGAGGAGCGATTTTATTTTATTGTCGCAAATGAGGGAACAAAATAACATCTCGGATTGACTGGGAGTTGGTAAATAACATGACCAATCGATCAATACCGATACCCTCTCCTGCCGTAGGTGGTAATCCATATTCCAGAGCCTCAATATAATCACTATCAAAATGCATCGCTTCTAGATCACCCGCATCCTTTTCTTCAACTTGCTTACGAAAACGTTCTGCTTGATCTTCTGCATCATTTAATTCAGAAAAACCATTGGCGATTTCTCGACCAGCAATAAAAAATTCAAAACGATCTGTCACTTCTGGATCATTATCGCTACGACGTGCCAAAGGTGATATTTCCGTAGGATATCCCGTAATAAAAGTAGGCTGAAATAACTGATGTTCAACAGTTTCTTCAAACAATATAATTTGCAACTTGCCTAAACCGTCTGTTTCTTTAAAAGCAAAGCCCTTTTTCTGCAAAATTGCCCGACAACTCACAATACTCTCAAGTTGTTGTGCCTCGATTTCAGGGTGGTAATATAAAATTGACTCTTTTACAGTCATGCGTGTAAATGGCTTATTAAAGTCGATGATTTGACCTTGATATTCAATCTGGCGTTTTTCTAGTACTGTATCACAGAGATAACGCAATAATTCCTCAGTAAAATTCATCAAATCTTTGTAATCAGCATAGGCTTGATAAAACTCGACCATTGTAAACTCTGGATTATGGCGTGTTGAAATGCCTTCATTACGAAAATTACGATTAATTTCATAAACTCGCTCAAATCCACCTACAACGAGACGTTTTAAGTAAAGCTCAGGTGCAATACGCAAATACATGGTCATATCCAATGTATGATGATGCGTCACAAAAGGTCGAGCCATAGCTCCCCCTGGAATAGGATGCATCATGGGTGTTTCCACTTCCAGAAAGTAATTTTTATCCATAAATTGTCTAAACGCTTGAATTAGTCGTGAACGCGTTAAAAACGTATGACGGCTTTCATCATTAGCAATTAAATCAACATATCGCTTACGATATTTCACCTCTTGATCGGCTAAGCCATGGAACTTATCAGGCAAGGGTCGTAATGACTTCGTTAATAATTCTACACGTTCTGTCTGTACCGTAAGCTCACCGGTGTTTGTTTTGAACAACTCACCTTGAACACCCACTATATCGCCTAAGTCCCAATGCTTAAATTCTTCATACTGCTCAGGGAGATCATTAGCACGAATGTAGACTTGCATGCGTCCGGAAACATCTTGAATATGGAAGAAACTGGCCTTACCCATAATACGTCTTAATACAATACGGCCAGCTACAGTTACTTTAACATGCTGTTGTGCTAACGTTTCCTTATCTAATGAATCATAATCATTTATAAGTTCTTTGGCTAAATCTTCACGACGGAATTGATTTGGAAAGCTAAAGCCCTTTGTACGTAATTCAGCTAATTTTTGTTTGCGAATAAGATAAACTTCACTCTCATCAATATGTTCTATTTGTTCGTCACTCATGCTGCCCTACTCCTGCCTTTAAACTGGCTTCAATAAATTGATCCAATGCACCATCCAATACTGCCTGAGTGTTGCTCGTTTCAACACCAGTGCGTAGATCTTTAATACGAGATTGATCTAATACGTAAGAACGGATTTGAGATCCCCATCCTATATCTGATTTACTGGCTTCCAATGCCTGCTGCTCTGCATTTTTCTTTTGCATTTCCAATTCATACAACTTAGCGCGCAGCTGCTTCATTGCCTGATCTTTATTCCGATGCTGGCTTCTATCATTCTGACATTGTACTACAATCCCACTTGGAGCATGAGTAATACGTACAGCCGAGTCAGTTCGGTTAACGTGCTGGCCTCCGGCTCCGGATGCTCGGTACGTATCAATGCGTAAGTCAGCCGGGTTAATTTCTATATCAATATCATCATCAACCTCGGGCGAAAGGAAGACTGCTGCAAAAGAAGTATGTCGTCTATTGCCAGAATCGAAAGGAGATTTTCGTACTAGCCGGTGTACCCCACTTTCTGTACGCAGCCAACCAAAAGCATACTCACCCTTAAAATAGATAGTAGCACTTTTAATACCTGCAACCTCTCCTGGTGAACATTCAATTAATTCGGTAATAAATCCGTGCTGTTCTCCCCAACGTAGATACATGCGCAATAACATTTCTGCCCAATCTTGAGCCTCCGTTCCCCCTGAGCCAGATTGAATATCCAGGTACGCATTTGAATTGTCCATTGCTCCCGAAAACATGCGGCGAAACTCTAGATCAGCGACTTTTTGTTCAATAGAGGATAATTCTTCACCAATTTCATTTATCGTTTGCTCGTCATTTTCTTCGCGTGCAATCTCAAATAATTCATGAAAATCATTAATGGATTGACTTAATTGCGTTAAAGTTGAAACTACCACTTCGAGTTGCGTTCTTTCACGCCCTAATGCCTGAGCTACTTCAGGATTATCCCAAACTGTGGACGATTCTAGTTCGCGAATAACCTCTTCCAAACGCTCACTTTTAGCGTCAAAGTCAAAGATACCCCCTAAGCGCGTGTACTCGCTGCTCAAGATCCACCAGATTAAGATTAATTTGGTTAACTTCTAACATAAGTGTCTCTTTAAAAAATAATAAATTGAGTCAATGTAGCCTGGGCGAAACGAAGCGTAACCCGGGTAACCCTTCGTTTCGCCCAGGCTACAAAAAAAATAAGCTTGGGATTTTACCGTGAATACAGTTAAAAAAACAACTTTATGGAGTCTTCATTGCTGTTCGATAGGCTTGCAAGTTCATTAATAAATCAGCTTCCGCAGGGGATAAATGACAACTATCGACAATTTCATCTCGATTGCCCCCCATTTCCAAAATACGTAAAGCATGCCGATAACCGCCATCATTCTCTCTTTTATTTTCTAAATCCTGAATTTGGTTATCCATACTAATTAATTGCGTATTAATTTCCTTTAACTGTTTGGAAAACAATAAATCAGCATGCACTAACATGGGATGATCTTTGATAATTTGATCGATCAATTTTTGTTGTGTCTCTAGTTTTTCCTGAATATCAATTAATTTTTTGCGTTGATTTAATAAGTAATTTACTACCAATGAAAAAATAATCACATTTAAACATGAAAGAAAAATTATCATTTTATTTCCTTATTCCCAATGACTACACGATGGGTTGGCTCACTTAATGCAGGATTAAAAAGACGAGGAACATTTCGACTCGGGGCAATAACGATACTCACCCTGCGATTTGCCGCTCTCCCTTGTTCTGTAATGTTATCTGCAATTGGAAATTGTTCCCCATAACCCGTTACTAAAATACGTTGTGTTGAAATCCCAAATGAATTTAAAATTCGACCAACGGCCGCTGCACGCATGGCTGAAAGCTCCCAGTTTGATGGAAACTGTGGGGTTTCTATAGGAATATTATCCGTATACCCTTCTACAGCAATAATAGAAGACGATTTTTTAATTTTACTCGCCAGGCGCATTAATTTAACAAAAGCGCCTGGTTTTAAATCAGCCTCACCGGACTCAAACAAAGCACCTGATTTAATGTCCAACTCTATCCAACCTTCTTGACGGTTAATCTTATAATTTCCATCTTCCAATTCGGATAGCGATTGATTCAACTCATCAAGTCCATCATTATAGAGTCCATGAACTTGTTTGGTTTGCGGTCCATCTTTTTTATTATCCGTTGATTTGAGCGCACGAGCCTCATCTTTTTTATTAAAAGCTGATTTCATCCCCTCTGAAAGTGAGTGGTATTTTGAAACATTCACGGAAGAAATAGCGTACATCACAACAAAGAATGCAAAAAGCAAGGTAATAAAATCTGCATAAGAGACAACCCAGCGATGATGGTCATTATGTTGTTCATTTCTTTTTTTTCGTGATTTCATTTTTCTTATGCTGACCAAAGTTATTGAGTTTTAACAGCAAGATCCCTGGACTTTCCCCTGAGGCGATGGCGACTAAACCTTCTACAATCATTTCGTCATAGTGCACTTTATGAGCAATACAACTTTTTAATTTATTCGCCACAGGCAAAAAAATGAGATTCGCCATTCCAACTCCGTAAATAGTCGCTACGAAAGCAACCGCGATACCTAATCCCAATTCACTCGGCTCAGATAAATGACGCATCACTTGAATCAATCCTAATACTGCACCGATAATTCCGATAGTTGGGCTGTATCCGCCCATACTTTCAAAAACTTGTGCTGCATGCATGTCATGATTTTCTACACGTTCAATCTCATCTTCCAAAACTTGTCTAATCGTGAGTTTGTCTACACCTATAACCAATAGCTCTAATCCTTTATTAATCAGCGGGTTCCTTTCAACTTCCAAATGCTCTTCCAGAGAAAGTAATCCCAGTTGGCGTGCTTTTCGTGCCAACTCAAACATTTTATTACGGCAAGGTTCAAAATCGAGTTTTGGGGGTTTTATGACCCAAGGTAGAATATTAAATGCTCTCTTAAAGGTACTCAGTGGTGTTTGCACCATAACGGCACCAATTGTTCCTCCTAGCACGATAAGCAGTGCAGACACATTCATTAAAGCCTGCATGCTTCCGCCTTCAAACACCTGGCCGATTATAATAGCTAAAAAGCTGGTTAACATCCCTATTAAAGTTAAAACATCCATTGTTTTTTATTCCGGTAAACGTGATTTAATCCGATGTGTTGCCTGGCTAAGAATCTGTGATACGCGTGATTCACTAACGCCGATAACGTCCCCAATTTCTTTTAAATTCAGATCCTGTTCGTAGTATAAAGAAAGTACCATTCGCTCCTTATGGGGCAATCCTCGGATGACTTCCGATAAACGACTCATCAAATCATTATGAAATACATTAACATGAGGTTCAGCATATCCATCTTGAACTTGCAACACATCATCGGTGACACCCAGGTCTTCAAAACCGTACAGATGACTGCTCACTGAGTCTTGTAACATTTCATGATACTCATCAAGTGAAATACCAAGTTCCGTTGCAATTTCTGAGTCCTTAGCTTCTCTTCCTAATCGATGCTCAACATGTTTTACTGCTTCAGAAATCATTCTTGAATTACGATATACTGACCGAGGCACCCAATCATTACGTCTTACTTCATCGAGCATATATCCTCTAATTCGAATTCCTGCATAGGTTTCAAAGGAAGCACCTTTGGAAGAGTCGTAATGTTTTGTTGCTTCCAGCAATCCAAGCATTCCTGCTTGTATTAAATCATCCAATTGCACGCTTTGCGGTAAACGTCCTAATAAATGATGCGCTATACGCTTAACCAACAAGGCATGGTTTTTTACCAGCGTTTCTTGGATTTGCTGATTAACTTTGCTATAGGCAGCCAAAGCATCCACAATATTCTCCTTAAAATTCACCTGCTACTAATCGCTCTAAAAAGAAACTGGTATTACCACCCAGTAAAGAGCTGGAAGGCCATTCAGATACTTCATCTGCTAACTGTCTAAGTGCCAAAGCAGCAGCAGAATCTGGATAAGCAATTAATACAGGTTTTTGCATTTTTACTGCCCTGTGTATGTGTTCATCAAAAGGTACCGCTCCTAAATAGTCTAGCTGAACCTCAAGAAATTGCTCGGAAACTTTGAATAATTTGTTAAATAATTCCCGTCCATCTCTTTCATTTCTCACCATATTGGCCAAAATATGAAAACGCGTCCATTCATAACGTTTACTCATTACTTTAATTAAAGCATATGCATCAGTTAATGAAGTGGGTTCATCACATACAACAACAATTAATTCTTGCGATGAACGGGCAAAACTTAAAACCGTGTCTGAAATCCCAGCTGCAGTATCTATAATCATGTAATCTAAATCATCGGTGAGCTCATTGAAGGCATCGATGATTCCTGCAAGCTCCGGTGGAGAAAGTTGGGTCATAAATTCTGTCCCTGAAGCTGCGGGAATGACACTAATGCCATTTGGTCCTGGCAAAATAATGTCACTTAAATGACAGGCGCCCTGTATTACATGAGATAAATTATACTTTGTATGTAATCCCAGCATAATATCGATATTTGCCAATCCTAAATCGGCATCGAGTATCATCACTCTTTTGTTAAGCTGGGCCAAACCAACTGCCAAATTAACGGAAACATTGCTCTTGCCTACTCCGCCTTTCCCGGCAGAGACAGCAATTACCTTAATTGGTTTAGCACGTGACAGATTCCTCAGACCTGAAGCCTGATCACGTATATTTTTCTTTACTTTAGACATGATATTCTCTCCCAGCACCTTGGTGCCCTTTTCCAACCTTGTTTGTCTGGAATAGCTGTGCTTCCTGCTCTGCAAACAACTCAATTAGTTGGTGACGTGTTGCCATTTTAATGTCTTCGGGTACACGTTGTCCGTGTGTGAGATAGCTCACTGCTAAACCTGACTCAATGAGTGCGCTTAGTGCACCACCTACTGCTAATGACTCATCCAGTTTGGTTAAAATACACTGATCAACTTGATTTGCCTCATAACGTCTTATGGCATCCACTAATACTTGATAGTGGCTGGTTGCAGGTAGAACCAAAACCTTAGAAATCGATTGCAAATAAGTGCCTAATACATGCATTTGTTTTGCAACTCGCTCATCTGCCGGATTCATTCCCGCGGTATCAATCAAAATTAATTTTTTGTCGCTTAATTGTCGTAATACTCGTGCTAAGGAAACTTCATCCTGAGCAACACAAACCTTAACACCCAAGATTTTTCCATACATCATAAGTTGTTCTTGTGCGGCAATGCGATAAGTATCCATAGTGACTAGTCCTAACTTATCGGCCCCAAATCTCAATGTAAATCTCGCCGCAATTTTGGCTAATGTCGTCGTTTTTCCGACACCAGTTGGCCCTACAAAAGCGTAAACGCCACCTTCTTCTATCCTATGGGTATCACGTATGGTCAATTGCTCAGAAATAAGATTCAGTACTGCTTCCCAGCCTTTTTGCTGATTCAAATCAGACCGCACAGAACATGCCCAAGTCGCAGCTGTAGTGTGACTTACCCCCAGATACAGGAGCTTCTGAAGCAAAATGGTATGCAAAGGCTCATGAACACCGACATTTCCTCTTAATTGGGCCTCAAGCATGCCCCTTAGTGTTTGAATTTCTTGACGCATATCATCAAGAGGAGTTTGCATTTGAAATTTATTAGCCTGGCTTGGTGGTTCAGCGCAAGCTACTGCGGCTGAAGTTGAAAGAATTGTTTCATCAAAATCAATCGCAGCAACAACTTCCACGCCACCTTCTACATGGTGACTGGACAAAATGACTGCATCGTCACCAAGTGTCTCTTTAATTTGTTTCATAGCGCTGCGTGTATCGGTCGCAACAAAACGTTTTAATTTCATAAAGCCTCCTGCTTATGAAGAAATTTGTTACTATTCACGCAATGCCTCTATAGAAATTGTAGTCTGATTGTAGGAAAACTGAGAAATTTATGTTCTAAGTTTCTTTTTTCTTTCCAAGGCTACTGTTCCATATTACAGACCCAGTGGCCATTTCTATCCTACTGTACCTACTATTCTTATTTGTTTGTTATCAGGAATCTCCTGATACGACAAAACATGAAAGTCATGAGAGATATTACGCACAAATCGTGCCAATACTGCACGTATGCCTGGTTGTACCACTAATACAGAACTCTCTTGTTTTGCCTGCTGCTGCATTGCTAATTGTGTCAAAGAATGTTGCATTTTATCCGCCATTCCTGGCTCAAAGTTTACGCCTCCAGTCCCACTGCTCTGAATAATGTTTTGCAATAATTGTTCCAACTCGGGTTTTAACGTAATAATTGGCAGTTCCTCGTGAATTCCACTGATTTTTTGTGTGATTAATCGCGATAAGGCAATCCGTACCTGACTGATTAAAAACTCAGTATCCTTAGATTTTGGCGCTAACTCCGCCAAAGTTTCGACTATAGTGCGTATATCCGTTAGTGGAATATGCTCAACTAATAATCCTTGTAATACTTTACTGACCATTCCTAAGGAAAGACCATCTGGAACCAACTCTTTCACTAATTTAGGTGAGTTTATTGCAAGCTTATCTAAGAGCTGTTGTGTTTCTTCATAACCTAATAATTGCTGACTGTTTTGCTCTAATATTTGGCTTATGTGGGTCGCAACAACTGTTGAGGTATCAACGACGGTATAACCTAAGGTATGTGCCTGTTCTTTTTGACTCTCATTAATCCAGACTGCTTCCATACCAAATGCCGGATCATGGGTTTTTATTCCTTCAATGTCACCAAAAACTTGTCCGGGGTTTATAGCCAAGCAACGGTCCAAATGAATTGCGGCCTCGCCCATTACAACTCCGGCCAAACTAATTCGGTAATGGTTAGGCTTTAAATCTAAATTATCACGTACATGTACCGAAGGAATTAAAAAACCCAGCTCTTGAGATATTTTCTTGCGCACCCCTTTTATACGAGAAAGTAAAACCCCTCCTTGTGACTGATCCACTAAAGGAATCAGACGATATCCTACTTCAAGACTAATCACGTCAACAGGGTTCACATCATCCCATGATAGTTCTGATGAAATATTGGGACCTTGCACCGCCAGCGACTCACTTTCCTGACTGAGTTGTTCCTTACGTTTTACTTTTTCTTGTTGTTGAAACAAATAAGCAATTCCCGCCAGACCAGCAGCAAGTAAAATAAATGCTACATGAGGCATTCCAGGAATAATACCAATCAGCCCGATAATCGCTGCAGCAATAACTAATGAGCGTGGATTTGCCAGTAATTGAGAAATAACTGCATGCCCCATATTCTGTGCACTGGAAACTCGCGTAACAATAATGGCTGCGGCAGTTGATAAAACTAAAGAAGGAACTTGCGCAACCAAGCCATCACCAATGGTTAATAGAATATAATTATGCAATGCATCTGCAACTGTCATCCCATGCTGAAAAACACCAATAATCAACCCACCAATAATGTTCACAACCAAAATTAAAATCCCAGCAATTGCATCACCACGAACGAATTTGCTGGCACCATCCATAGAGCCGTAAAAATCGGCTTCCTGCGCTACCTCTAATCGACGTTTTATCGCCTGTTCTTGATTAATTAGACCCGCATTCAGATCAGCATCGATAGCCATTTGCTTCCCAGGCAAAGAATCCAAAGTGAAGCGCGCACTGACTTCAGATACACGGCCAGCACCCTTGGTAACCACAACAAAATTTATAACAACCAGAATAATAAATACGACAAGACCTACCGCATAGTTTCCCCCAATAACCACTTCACCAAATGATTGAATCACATGTCCAGCAGCATCAGTTCCTTTATAACCATTTAATAAAACCACACGAGTTGAGGCTACGTTTAAAGACAATCGCAATAAGGTTGCAAGCAATATGACGGTTGGAAATACGGCAAAATCCAGAGGCCTTTCACTGTATATCACCGCTAACAGCACGACTAAAGAGAGAGCAATATTAAAAGTAAAAAACACATCCAATAAAAAAGGCGGCAAAGGCAACATCATCATGCCAAGCATCATGATGAGCGCCAAAGGTGTGCCTAAACCTTGACGCATCCAATATTGAATATAGTGCAATGCTTTATTCATTAGCAGTCTCCTCTGCTTCGCGTGCTAATTCTGGTGGAATAGGAACATCCTGTAACACAGTAGGCTTATAATCATAACGCTCCTTATCACGCAGTTGAAACACGTAGGCTAAAACCTGGGCTACAGCGACGTAGAGTCCCCTTGGTATTTCTGCATTTAATTTGGTAGAAAAATAGAGGGCGCGAGCTAACGGTGGCACTGTAATAATAGGAATTTGATGTGACTTTGCAACATTACTAATTTGGAAAGCAATCAAGTCCTTACCCTTTGCCACCACTATTGGTGCTTTATGACTCTTATCTTTGTAGCTAATTGCCACCGCATAATGCGTGGGGTTCGTTAACACCACATTTGCTTTAGATATTTCATTCATCATACGTCGGCGTGAAATTTCTTGTTGCGCACGCCGAATAGCACTTTTTACCTCTGGCTTACCTTCTGTTTCTTTATATTCATCCCTCAATTCTTGCATCGTCATTTTCATATTTTTTTGATGCTCATACCATTGAAAAGGTACATCAAAAGCAGCAATCAAAATTAAACTGGCGGAAATCAATACAAATGATTTCACAACAATTAAAGAACCACTCCCAATCGCTGTTTCTACAGGAACATGGGCTAAAGCTAATAATGCAGGAACTTGTGTTTTAAGTACTGCTATGGCGACAACTGCAACAATGAGGAACTTAAAAAACGATTTGATCATTTCGGCAAAACCTTTCACCGAAACCATCCGTTTAAGCCCTTGAAATAGATTGAGTCGTGAGAATTTGGGCTGTAGGACTTGTCCACTAAAAACCCAACCGCCCATAAGCAACGGAGCCAATAAGGTAATAAAAAAAATCACAACCAATAAGGGCACTAAAGACCAAAACCCCATCTTAGCTAAAAAAAACAAACGCTCAAAACTCTTTGTTGGCGTAATAAGAACTCGTGTATCAAACTCAAAAGCATGGTGCATCATAGTTGCCATTTGATGTGCTAATTGCTTTCCAAAAATAAGAAAGCCCAAAGCAGTAAAGAGTAAGGTCACTGTAGTATTGAAATCTTTCGAGCGAGCAACCTGCCCCTTTTGTCGCGCTTCTCTGAGCCGTTTGGCCGAGGGCTGTTCGGTTTTTTCTTGTGCTTGTTCTTGATCCGCCATCAGCGCAACATCCCTATCATAAAACGCACCCCATCATTGATAAGATCAGCCATTTGTGCAGCAACACTCGGCAAACCCACCTTAATCACAACCATTCCCATGATTAACGTTATAGGGAATCCTAAAGAAAAAATATTTAATTGCGGTGCCGCCCGAGCCATAATCCCGAAGGCAAGGCTCACAATAAGTAAAGACAATAAAGCAGGAATTGAAATCAATAATGATTGTTTAAACATCCAACCTGAAAATAAAATAACATTCCATACCATAGATTGAGTAACTGAAAGCTGTCCTATAGGCATCATTCTGAAACTATCTAATAAGGTCTCAAAAACCGCCAAATGTCCATTAAGCGCTAAAAAAATTAAGGTCATCATCATTGAATAAAGCTGACTAACCAATGGAACACTGGCTCTGCTGGTAGGGTCCATCATCACCGCAAAACTAAGTCCAGCCTGCATTGCAATAATTTGTCCACCCAAAATAAAAACCTGAAAAACAAGTTGTAAGACAAATCCCATTAACAATCCAAAAAGCAATTCCTGGATAATGTATCCCAAAAAAACACCTTTGAAATTCAGGAATGAAAGCTCTTTAGGAACCATAAAAGCGCAGACACAACTTAAAAAGAAAAGCAAAATAATTTTAATGCGACCAGGTATTAACATAGAGGAAAATACAGGTACTGTAAGCAATAAACCACCAATACGTCCCATGGGCCATATAACCTGACTTACCATGCTTATTATTGTTGGATAATCCAGCTTCATCTTGGGGTTAGCCTATTAAATAAGGAATATTGGTAATTAACGAATCCGTGTAATTCACCATCGTCTTCAATAACCAAGGGCCAGCAAATACGAGCATCAAAAAAGTAATAAATAATTTGGGTATAAAACTCAGACTCGTTTCATTAATTTGTGTTGCCGCTTGAAACATGGACACGATAACTCCAACAATCAAACCAGGCAGAATGAGTACGGTGATCAATAACAGCATCAAATACACACCTTCACTGAATATAGAAACTACAGACTCTGGGGTCATATTATTTCCCTATAATTTTATAGCCTTTTTACAGACTCTTCTTTCTTTTTAATTCACTTCATCATGCCTTTAACTCATGGCAAAACTTGATGCCACTGATCCTAAAACAAGTGTCCAGCCATCAACCATAACAAAAAGCATGATCTTAAAGGGTAATGAAATAATTAAAGGCGATAACATCATCATACCCATAGCCATCAGAACACTGGATACCACCATATCAATAATCAAAAAAGGTAAAAATAAAATAAAGCCAATCTGGAATGCTGTTTTTAATTCACTGGTGATGAACGCAGGAATCACCACACTCATGGGGACTTCATCAAGCGTAGCTGGATTTTTTTGCGCAAATTTTTCAAACATGGATAAATCATTTTTGCGTGTCTGATTGAGCATAAATTCACGTAGAGGCACTTGTGCATTGGCTAAAGCCTGAGGAAATTTTATGGTCTCTGCAAGATAAGGTTGTACTGCAGTATCATTAATTTTATTAAATACGGGTGACATCACAAAATAAGTCATAAATAAAGCAATGCCAATTAAAATTTGATTGGTTGGAGTTTGGGCCATGCCTATAGCCTGGCGCAAAATAGAAAGCACTATAATGATTCGTGTAAAAGCTGTCATTGCCATCAACATTCCAGGCAAAACAGTTAACAAAGTCATAAAAATCAAAATTTGGAGGTTAACGCTGTAGGTTTGTTCTCCGTTTGCTCCAGGTTGTACTGTCATTGCTGGTAAGGATAAAGGTGCCGCCTGCAAAGCCACAGGAACACAACAAAATAAAATAACAAACAATGTAACCTGGGTGCGGCGCAGCGAAACCCGGGATTTAAAAGCACTCATTACTATTTCCATTAAGTCCCATACAGAGGATAACCAGTTCCGTACGTATAAATTCATTCTATTCATCTTATGATTTCACAACCGATTTAAGCAGATCTGCAAATGAAGATTTATTTGTAGTATCAAAGCCTGGTGGCAATTGTTCACCAAAATCATGGAGTAACGTGACATTTCCAGCACCTGAGCCAACCAACAAATAACGTGTTCCTACTTTTAACAAAGTGATTTTTTCCTTTGGTCCCAAAAGCATAGAGGCCACAGATTGAAATCCTTTTGCCGACCCCATTTGCATACCATGTAAACGCTTCACTACCCAAGACAATACAAGGATGAGCAATAAAACCAATAATAAGCCCATCACAACACGCATGAGCTCTCCTTGACTGAGTACACTTTGCATTATCTTAATCGCTTAATTCGTTCTGCTGTACTAACAATATCAGTTAATCGCACACCAAATTTATCATTCACCACAACAACCTCGCCATGCGCAACCAGAGTGCCATTAACCAAAACATCCAGTGGATCACCCGCTAAACGATCCAGAGCAACAATACCTCCTTGGTTTAATTGCAGTAAATTACGAATGGTCATTTTGGTACGACCAATTTCTACCGTCACGGATACCGGTATATCCAAAATCAAATCCATTTTCTCACTGTCTGCATCCTGAGGAAGATTATTGGCTGGTTTTGGTTGTTCTATTGCTTCTTGAGACATTATTTATCTCCCTAATAACTAATATTTTTTATTATTTTTACTGCGCGTTTGTCATTTGCAGTACCTTGAGTTGCCGTAAAACCTGGAGTCCCTTCAATATCTAAAGTAACTATTTCTTTCATGTCCATAGGGATGAAGTCACCTACTTGCCATGACATCACTGCCCCCAGAGTACTTTTTGTTTCAGCCATTGCCGAACTGACAGTTAACTCAACATTCATTAACTCTTCTTTCAGTGATTTAACCCAGTTGGGATCAATTTCATCATCAGGTCGAGATGCACCAAGCTCCAATTGCTCTTTAATCGGCTCAACCATGGAGTAAGGTAAAATGAAATAGAACGTTCCAATTTCTTTGCCAAAATCCATAGAAAAACGGGCTACCAACAGCATTTCATCAGGTTCTGCAATATTGACCAACTGTGGGTTTGTTTCATCATTAAATTTGGTAATATCAAGCTGGATAATTGGCTTCCACGCCTGAGTCAGATTGGCAATGAGTTTTTTGGTAATGACATCCATCACACGCAACTCAGTCGCAGTAAAATCAGTTCTGTCTTTTTGAGCAAAAAATTGCGAGCTTCCACCAAAATAATAGTCGACCAGATCGTAGACGAAAGTACTATCAAAAAGAATAATACCTTTACCTCGTAATGGTTTGAATTTAGAAATACACATTAAGCTTGGATTGGGTAAGCTCTCCATAAAGTCGCGATGCTTTATAATGAGTAATGGATCTTGTTTAATCTCAAAATCTTTGGCGGTGACATTATAGACATCCGATGCAAATAAGCGCGCAGCGCGATCATAAATTCTATCTAATACTGGTAACTTGCCTTTGACGATGCGTTCTTGAGCAGTAAAGTTAAGAGTTTTTACATCATTTTCTTTTGTTTCTACTGTCTCAAATACAGCTTCTGCTACCTGTTTTTTTTGACCTTTTGCTTTTTTATGCCCAGCTTTTTCAGGAGCCCCTGTAGTCTCTGTTGAGTCTTTATGCACTTCTTCAGGAGTTTCGCCTACAGTTTTCAGCAGCGCATCTATTTCTTCTTGTGATAAAACGTTTTTATCAGCCATATAAGCAATCCATACTAATTTTTAAGCTTGAATTCACTCATTAAATTCAAGCAAGTATCATGATTTTTCTATTGAATGACTACGATATGCAAACTGTATGCCATTTGTGAAAAAAGGTTTTATTACATTGCTATTAGATGAAGCGCGTTTCCCTTCTACTCATAGGGAGAGGAGACTAAGTGGCAGTATTATCCTAGGTGCTGCACCCAGGCTACAATTTAAATGGAAATAACCGTGATGCAGGCGATTTGACAGTCAAAAAAATTTTATGCCAATCATTTGACAATGTATTCAAATTAACGAGAAACAATGCAGGTAATTTTACTCATTCGTCTCTTGCTGGCATTTTGCCTGTGCCATTCTTCGGCAATTATCCTGGCAATCAATTTGCTCTGAGTTTAAGCATTGAGAATTAATACAATCCTGGCTCGTATTGTTGATGCACTGCGATTTGTCATACTTCTGTGCGCCTATATTATCCTGAGGAATATCCGCCGCGAAAAGTGAAAGAGAAAAAAAGAAGCTCAAAAAGCTTAAAAAAGTTTTCATCATAATTCCTTTTAATTATGTTTCTAAATGAATTATAGTCTTAATATTGAAAATAATTGAATCACGAAAAAAATGCACAGCAAAACACAAACGCTCAGCAATTTTAGCCGTGCACACTTTAGTCAGTCATCCTGTCTACGTCCAGATGATGAAGCGCAACTCGTTGATTATCTGGCACATAACCCGCAACAAAATCTACTCGTGCGAGGCTCAGGTTTAAGTTATAACGACAGTTGTTTTAATACCAATGGATTTATTATCGACAGCAGACGCTTGAATCATTTTATCGATTTTAATCACGAGACAGGGATTGTGCATTGTCAAGGTGGTGTATCACTTAAAGAGTTATTTTTAGTACATCCTGATTTCATTCCACCCGTTCTTCCTGGCACAGTCCACATTACAGTGGCAGGTGCAATTGCTCACGATGTACATGGAAAAAATAATCACCAGGCTGGTAGTTTTGGCCACCATCTCATTGAGTTTGATTTATTGATTGGTAGTAAAAAATTCCATTGCAGCCGTGAAAAAAACAGTGACTTATTTTATGCCACGCTTGCAGGATTAGGCCTTACAGGCGTTATTACTCGTACCGCGATCCGTCTTAAAAAAGCATCTCGTTTTGTGCAAGCAGAACACAAACCATTTGCATCCATGCAAGCACTAACAGAATATATGGCCACTGAAGGTATTCATCATGATTATCAAGTATCCTGGCTTGATCTTCTTAACCCAACACCACGAGCGATTCTTTCGGTAGCGGATTATTGTGAGCCAATTAACGATAAAAAACCCAAAGTTCATACCGTACCTAAAGTGCCCTTTTCTTTAATCAAAGCATGGAGCATGAAATTATTTAATCAGCATTTTTTTAACAATAAAAAAGGGCATGAAAAACTATCGCTTGAACAATTTAATAATCCGCTTGATAAGCTCATGCACTGGAATAGACTTTATGGTCCTAAAGGATTGATCCAATTCCAAGCAGTATTTAGTGCTGAGCAGGTTAGAACTACTTTGGATAAACTGATTCAATTAATGCGGATTAATAAAGCAACACCTACTCTTGCAGTCCTCAAGTTATGCACACAAGCAGGAGAAGGATTACTTTCTTTTTGTGAACCAGGATTTACCTTAGCGGTTGATTTTGTTCATAACAATCAGGCGAAACAAGCGATACGTGCAATGAATCAATTAATCACTGAGCTTAATGGTCGAGTTTATTTAGCGAAGGATTTGCTTTTGAATCAAGAACAATTCCACAGTATGTATGAGAACCATCAGCAATTTTCTCAGACACTGGAGCACTATGGATGTACAATGCACTCTGATCTGGCAAAACGATTAGGGATAAAAAAATGACGCAAAGAACTTGGGTAATACTTGGTGCAACCTCCATTATTGCAGAAAAATTTGCACATATTGTTGCTCATGAAGGACATCAATTGCTCTTGGTAGGCCGCCAACAAACCCCGCTGCAAATCATTGCGAACGATATCAAACTGAGATATAAAACAAGCTGTGATGTGCTGATTGTGGATCTGCTTGAGCAGGTGGATGAACTACTCACTGTATTAAAAACAAATGATCGTGAATTGGATTTGTTCATTGCCCACAGTGATTTCACTAATAACGATCATCTGAATTATGAAACAATTACACACCTCATTAAACTCAATATTCTAAGTACATCTTTAATCATCCATACCTACTTGAGTCGTCAACAAAAAGAATATAATTTACTATTTCTAAGTTCCGTTGCAGCATGTAGAGGACGCTCCAAAAACAGTCTTTATGGCGCAAGCAAAGCAAGTATTGAAATTTATCTCCAAGGCTTACAACAATCCGCCAGCGACAACCAACACATTACAATCGCCCGCTTGGGTTTTATTGACACCAAGCAAACTTATGGCGTACCTGGAGTTTTTTATGCGGCACCTGCAGACGCTTGTGCAAAAGCATGTTGGAATGGATTAATGCGTCGAAAAAAAATGTTTTATTATCCTTATTTCTGGCGAATGATTATGGCGATAATCACTCGTTTGCCATTCTTTCTTTATAAGAAAATGGGTAAGGTTTGATCGTATCTTTTGAGTTTTTAAAGCGCTCCGCACAGAGCAAAAGTATTAGTCTTATTTATTAATGCATCTCCTATTCTATATTGAACAAGAGATGCAATTTCATTTTTTCTGTATTTTATTATGCAAATACATTTTTAGCTACATCGCCATTCGTCATTCTGATGCGAGTGAGGAGTCTTTGCGGTATGGTAGAATCTCTCACTGTTTGAGATAACAGAGTAAATTAAAATTAACCAATTAAATACAACTGCTGCAAGCAGCAGTTGTATTTTAATGTCACTGCAACTATATATATTTCCCCTACATAAGTAATTATTTAAAGATCTTAACCATAGGTAAGATTGTTTTTATCAATCCAAAAAATTGTAAAATGTAGATGACGAGTACAATAAGTACCAGCACATTTAACAGGCTTTTAATTGATGGGGGCATAGGAATAAAAGTATCTATTAGCCATAATACTAACCCAAAAACAACAATTACAGCGATCAAATTCAGCAACCCGCTCATAATTATCCTTATTAAGATGGTTTTCTGTATGAAATTATAGCAGATTTACAAATACTTAGCTTTTTTAATATCCAATTAGAGCATAATGTAATTGTAGTGATGATTCGTATCGCTATTATCCCTGCATGTATTAAATAATTCGTTGACAAAAACACGCAAAACAACCGTAGGCTGGGCTGTTGTTAAGCCTAGCGTTTTAACATCGCTCTAAATATTTCCCTCTTGGGAACAACCATGGATAGACACTTGCTAATTGTATATATAATGATAAGTGGGTAAGCAAGAAAAACGCTGGGCTTAACAACAGCCCAGCCTACTTTTCCACAGTCAAAATAAGGGAAAAAGATGTTTGCAGAGAACTCCGAATTACACTGTGCTAATCCGGTAACATTATTCGCTTTGTGTACCTGTTTTTTCCTTCAATAGATCACGAATTTCCGCTAATAAAGTTTCTTCCCTTGATGGTGGTGTTTCTTTTTTTTCTTCTTTTTTTCTTAATAAAGAAATCCCTTTGACTGCTATAAAAATTGAGAAAGAAATGATGGTAAAGTCAATCACTGCTTGGAGAAACTCGCCCCACTTCACAACTGCATCTCCGAGTGTAAACGTTTTATTGGCGACATTGACACCACCTAATAATAGACCAATTAAAGGCATGACAATACCACTAACTAAAGAACTAATGATTTTGCCAAATGCAGCGCCAATCACTACTGCAACAGCGAGATCAATTGCATTTCCTTTAACAGCAAATTGTTTAAACTCTTGTAAAAAACTCATGTCATCTCCTTATAGATGGTTATTTTACAAAAAGTAGCCTAGAGTCCACATCTTATTCACCAAACGGTTACGGGGAAAAGCCAGGCTACATCAAATCGATTTATGAATGGTGGCGAACCATTTCTCTAATTTCTTCTATCTTTTTCTCCAAGTCATCCGGAGCAACGCCGCCGCCCTGAGCCATATCATCTCGACCACCACCCTTTCCACAAAGATGTCTTACCAAAGTAGCTGCTGTAGGTGCTTTGCCTAAAATATTTTTACTCACCCCAGCAATCACATTCATTTTACTTTGATCGAGGGTAAATAAAACAATCACTGCAGAATCAAGTCTTGATTTCAATTGATCCAAGGTAGTACGCATGGTTTGGCTGTCTGCGCCTTCCAATTGTTTCACAAGCAAATTGATTCCATTGATTTTTTCCACCTCATTTGCCAGATCAGCACCTGATTTTTGTGCTTTCTCACTTTGTAATTTGGCAATTTCTTTTTCCAAACCTTTATTTTCAGTGATGAGTTGTGCGATTTTATCCGCTAAATTATTTGTTGTGGTTTTTAATAAAGAGGCTAATTCGCTCAACAAAAATTGTTGCTCATTAACCCAGGTTAAAGCATAACGACCAGTCACCAGCTCGATACGTCTTACACCACTGGCAATCCCATATTCCGCAACAATTTTAAATAGACCGATATCACCAGTCCTTCGTGCATGTGTCCCACCACAAAGTTCTTTAGAAAACTCTCCCATGGATAATACACGTACTTCATCTGTATATTTTTCTCCGAAAAGAGCAACAGCACCACTTTCTTTAGCCGATTCAATATCCATAACTCGGGTTACAACTTCATGATTCGCACGAATTTGATCATTAACTAATAGTTCAACTTCTTGTATTTGCTCTGCAGTTAATGATTCAAAATGAGAAAAGTCAAAACGCGCACGCTCTGCATCTACCAAAGATCCTTTTTGCTGTACTTGTGGCCCGATGACTGTTTTAAGTGCGGCGTGCAATAAGTGCGTTGCGGTATGATTTAAACGAATAGCCTCGCGGCGTTCATTATCAATTTGTGCTTTAACCAACAGATCTAAAGTACCAGTGCCTTCAACTACTTCTCCATAATGCACTATGGCTTGGCCTTTCTTTTGTGTGTCATCGACACGAAAACGTAAACCTGCACCAGTTAAAATGCCCTTATCACCTACCTGCCCTCCACTTTCCGCATAAAACGGTGTATGGTCAAGGACCACAGCCCCTTTCATACCTTTATTTAAGGTGTTTACTTCTTTTCCTTCCTGAAGTAAGGCAATAATTTTTGATTCCATTTCCTTTTTTTCATACCCATGAAAATCAGATTGGTAATCTAATTGTGCACTAGTACTATAATCAACACTGAATTGGCTGGCTGCCTGAGATTGCTCTCGTTGTTGTCGCATCAATTGATTAAAGCCATCCATATCTACATAAAGATTTTGTTCTCTGGCTATATCCGCTGTCAAATCAACAGGGAAACCATAAGTATCATACAGTTTAAACGCGATTTCCCCAGATATTTCGTGGCCACCCAGAGAATGCATTTGCTCTTGTAATAAACGCAAACCCTGATCAAGCGTACGAGCAAACTGATTCTCTTCTTGAGTAAGAATTTTCTCTACATGGCTCTTATATTTTATCAATTCAGGATAAGCATCACCCATGACTTTAATTAAGGGCTCAACTAACTTTGAAAAAAACGGTGTTGGTAAACCTAACTTATTACCATGTCTTATTGCTCTTCTAATAATTCTTCTCAGCACATACCCTCGTCCTTCATTGCCAGGAATCACTCCATCAGCAATTAGAAACGCACATGATCGAATATGATCGGCGATGACTTTTAGCGAGGTATGGTTTAAATCGATATTATTTCCAAGTTGCGCAGTAGATTGAATCAAATATTGGAATATATCGGTTTCATAATTGCTGTGTACGCCTTGAACTACTGCAGCAAGTCGCTCAAGTCCCATACCTGTATCCACGGATGGTTTAGGTAGAGGATGCAGATTCCCATCTTTATCGCGATTAAACTGCATAAAAACTAGATTCCAGATTTCTATATACCGGTCGCCATCTTCATCAGGGCTTCCTGGAGGACCACCTGGGATTTGAGGACCATGATCATAAAAAATTTCAGTGCAAGGGCCGCAAGGACCGGTATCGCCCATAGACCAAAAATTATCTTTTTCACCACACCGTGAGAAACGTGTGGCTGAAACGTTCATTTCTTTTAGCCAAATATCTTCTGCTTCCTGATCGTCTTTATAAACAGTCACCCACAAACGTTCTTCAGGTAAACGCAGAACTTGAGTCAAAAATTCCCAAGCAAATTTTATGGCCTCACGCTTGAAATAATCACCAAAACTAAAATTACCTAACATTTCAAAAAAGGTATGGTGTCTTGCTGTATAACCCACGTTTTCCAAATCGTTGTGCTTACCGCCTGCACGCACACAACGTTGTGCAGTGACTGCCCGTTGATAAGAGCGGGTTTCAAGTCCTAAAAATAAATCCTTAAATTGCACCATACCTGCATTGGTAAATAATAAAGTAGGATCATTAGCAGGAACTAAAGAGCTGGACTCCACGAGTTGATGGCCACGTTGTGTGAAATAATCAAAGAATGCTTGTCTAATTTCAGAACTTTTCATTTTCTAATTCAATACCAATTTGAGTTAATTTTTATCTGTAGCCTGGGTGCAGTACTCTTCATCATCCCAAGCACAGCAAGGGATAACGTCCCAGGTTTCGCTACGCTGCACCCAGGCTACAAAGCTATTTTTTTCATTCCCCAAAGACTACGATCTCATTTTTATCTTTTCAATTCTTTTTTCACTTGAACAATGGTATCCATTCCAAATCCACGATACAGCAAAAAACGCTGTTGTTTTTGCAATTCATCAAAAGAAAGATCAAGTTGTCCTTTACTTTTTTTATGCCAAACATCTAATGCATAAGTCAACCAATTATCTTCTTCTTGTCGCATGAACTGCTGAATTAATTCCTTATCAATTCCTTTACTGCTCAATTCCTGGCTTATTTTTAAAGGTCCATAACCCTGCCGTATACGTGAACGACTGTATATTTCTACAAAACGTCGATCACTTTGTAAATCCAAGCGCCGGCATTCATCCAATGCGTTGTTTACTTCAACTACACTATATCCTTTTTGTTTTAACTTCTCATACAGTTCTAGTGCACCGTGCTCGCGCCTAGACAACAGGCGCACAGCACTATCAAATGCTTTAGTCATCGGCGGTCTCAAATTCTTCCGCACTGGCTGCCGCAAGCATAGGTAATTTCTTCTCTAAGAGCTCAGTACGAATGAGCTGCTCAAGAGTTACTGCAACTTGAGGATTCTCCTTCAAATACAAGCGAACATTATCTTTGCCTTGGCCAATTTTCTCTCCTTTATAACTGTACCAAGCACCAGATTTTTCAATCAGATTGAGTTGAACACCCAAATTGATGATTTCACTTTCACGAGAAATACCTTCGTTATAGAGAATATCAAATTCTGTCATCTTGAATGGTGGGGCCACTTTATTCTTCACTACTTTAACTCGTGTTTCGCTTCCTAAGATTTCCTCACCTTTCTTAATTGACCCAATGCGGCGAATATCTAAGCGAACAGAAGCATAGAACTTCAATGCGTTACCACCAGTAGTTGTTTCAGGGCTGCCAAACATGACACCAATTTTCATACGAATCTGGTTAATAAAAATAACTAGGGTATTAGACCGTTTAATATTAGCAGTTAATTTACGTAACGCTTGTGACATGAGTCGAGCTTGTAAACCAACATGTGAATCCCCCATTTCTCCTTCGATTTCCGCTTTGGGAGTCAATGCAGCAACAGAGTCAACAATAATTACATCCACAGCTGCTGAACGTACCAACATGTCGGTAATTTCTAGAGCTTGTTCTCCAGTATCAGGCTGAGAAACCAATAACTCATCCACATTAACACCCAGCTTTTGTGCATAGCTTGGATCTAATGCATGTTCTGCGTCAATAAATGCGGCCGTACCACCCATTTTTTGACACTCGGCAATAACTTGTAAAGTTAGCGTGGTTTTACCAGAAGACTCTGGTCCATAAATTTCAACGACACGTCCTTTGGGTAAGCCACCAATTCCCAATGCAATGTCCAAGCCTAACGATCCTGTTGAAATGGCTTCGATGTCTCGGGATACGGTGCTGTCGCCCATACGCATCACTGATCCTTTACCAAATTGACGTTCAATTTGCGAGAGAGCGGCTGATAATGCTTTTTGTTTATTTTCTTCCATAATATTTTCCAGGTAGTTTGCAAGGGTAAAATTATCACACAGATAGGAACAAGCAGCAAATTGATTCACAGGTTTAAAATGAGTTTTTTCACTCAAGCCCGAGCCACGCAAAGTTGTATAGAAAATCATCTTTTTGCCCTACTACTTCATTTAACTGGTAACCTAAGCAGGACACAGAAATTATAAAATTAATCACCCCAGAAAATATTATCTTTAATTCTTTTGTTAAGAAGCATTTCTTCCAAGTCAATATCACAATTATTGATCTAAATTTCATTAAATGGTATAATTTTAAAACAAACGAAGGGTGGCAACTATGCAAAGTAAACATGAACAACCGTCACTAATTTCTAATGTCGCATCCACGGCATTATGCGCTGAGCGCGCGGTAATGAATATTACTCGTTCTGCTAAGCATCTATTTTTTCCTACAGCAGATGAATCAAGAGTAAGCTTTATAGATCGTACTCAAGTTGAACTGAAACAAAAAGGATTCGAGATAGCTAATGATTTAACCAGCATCGTTCCACGAAAATAAAGTACCTAGTAAAAATTTTTATCCATTTTTAATATAGGACAGAAGGCCTGATAACACGACTTCGCATGCAGCCAAGCGTATATCTTGTCGGTTTCCAGTGAATTGTTTTCTTACTACTTTAGAATTTATGTCTTTAGCTGCCCACCCAAAACACACAGTTCCTACTGGCTTTTCAAGACTGCCTCCATCTGGACCAGCAATACCAGTAACTGAGACAGCCACATGTCCCGCACTATGTTGTAAGGCACCAGTCGCCATAGCTTGAGCAACAGGCTCACTCACTGCACCATATTCTTCGATTAATTGTTTAGGAATAGACAATAACTCTTCTTTAGCAAGATTACTGTACGTAACAAATCCACGCTCAAACCAAACTGAACTTCCAGGAATGTCTGTGAGATAGCTTGCAACAAGTCCGCCAGTACATGATTCAGCAGTAACTAATTGCCAGTTCTTTTTCTTTAAAATAGCAGCAATTTCTTTGATGAGATTGTCAAAAGGATTCATAAATATACCAGAAATATTCCTGGGTTATGGCTTACGCCGTCACCCAGGTTAAAATCTTAGTGTTGTGTTTGGTTTTGGGTTCCACCAGCAGGTTGAGCTGGTTGTGTTGTTGTAGTGGTATTATTTTCAGTTCCAGCAGTCGGTTGCTTATTACCTTGCTGACCGCATGCAGTTAAAGCAAGCGCTAAAAACCCAGTTGCTGCAATTATTGCGAAACGATTCATTACATTCTCCCTATAGATTAATATTTTTTTTAAATCCCTTTAGATTCTAGCAAATAAATTTAAATTCAACCATGACCTGTTGATATTTCAACAAAAAAGTCAAAGCCTGTAGCACTATCTTATTTTAATAGTCTAAAAAATTAACAATCCATTGGGCAAATACGGCATCATCACATGGTTGCTGTAGTGATTTTAATCCACACTCGACTAACTCCTCACCAAGTCTGTTTTTCCGCATTTCAATCAATGCTTGGGAATAAACTTTACTAAATTCAGGATGACCTTGCACAGTAAGCAGGTTGTCACGAATTTGCAGCATATAAAACGGACAAAAATCACTTGCAGCCAGAACCTCTGCTTCAGAAGGAAGAACTAAAACTTGATCCTGATGGCTCACAATCAAGTTAAGCTGATTAAGGGATGGAGACATCCATGCTTTGCGTTGGGTCATTTTATTAACGGACATTCCTACCCCCCAACCCTTAGGCGATTTTATAACCTGACCTCCTAAGGCTTTCGCAATAAGCTGATGACCAAAACAAATCCCTATAACCTTTTTGTTTGCTTCATGAAGCCGCAATACAAACTCTTCAAGACCTGTAATCCAAGGGAAACCATCGTTAACACCATGACGGCTACCAGTAATAATATAAGCATCAGCAGCATCGAGATGACTTGGTAATTCATCACAACGCACATCATAAACAGTGAATGTCAAATTCGACGCTACTTGCTGTAGTAGCTTGATATACATGTCTTGATAAGTGCCATAAGTCGCAACCAATTCTGTCTCGACTTGATCACATTGCAAGATTCCAATATTCATGTCGCTCCTTTAAGGTGCTTCTGCCAATCTAATCACTAGTCTACAAAGGATATGGATCCCCATGGATAGCTGCCGTAAGAATATTTTTATATTGCAAATCATCAAAAAGAATTGGATTACTTTGTGCGGAAGGATCTTCTGTCGCCATTGTCGCAATACGAGCCACATCATGCGCATCAATACCAATTTCAAGCAAACTGTGCTCGATACCTAATTCACGACGTAAATGTAATATCCATTCCAGAAATCCAGCAAATCCATTATCAATTGCTAAGTAATTCGCTAAGCGCACTATTTTTTGTTCAATTACGGAACGATTGGCTTGCACTACATACGGCATTAAAATTGCATTTAATCGGCCATGATGCGCATCATAGATTGCACCCAATGGATGAGCGAGCGCATGCATTGCACCTAACCCACGCTGAAACGCTGTTGCTCCCATCATCGAAGCAACAAGCATTTGTGTTCTGGAATCTAAATCATTGCCATTACGCATGACTTGCGGCAAATGTTCTTTTATTAAACGTATCCCTTCAAGAGCAATCCCCTCTGCCATGGGATGATAATTGGGTGCACAATAGGCCTCTAGACAATGAGATAATGCATCCATACCCGTTGCTGCAGTAATCTTCGGTGGTAAAGCGACCGTTAATTCAGGATCTAAAATAACGATGGAAGGTAACATCTTTGGATGAAAAATAATCTTCTTGCGTTGGTGCTGCATATCGGTTATCACCGAAGCACGCCCAACTTCCGAACCAGTACCTGCCGTGGTTGGTAGTGCTATAATAGGGGCGATACCTGCAACATTCACTCGTTGCCAATTATCTCCAATGTCTTCAAAGTCCCATAGGGGACGGTTTTGTCCAATCATTAATGCAATTGCTTTGCCTGCGTCTAAAGCAGAACCGCCTCCAAAAGCAATAATTCCATCATGTTGGCCACTTCGATAAGCTTCCACGCCAGCAAAGACATTTTCACCTGTTGGGTTTGCTTTTACATCCGAAAATAAAGCACCATGCAAACCCGCATTACGACAGTTCGCTAATGCTGATTCAATCATAGGTAATTTTGCAAGATTGCTGTCTGTGACTAACAAAGGGGATTTCATCCCCAGAGTATGGCACGCATCGACAAGTTCGCATGCACGCCCTGCCCCCACCTTTATTGAGGTGGGATAATTCCAGTTAGCCTTTAATGATGATGTACTCATTTATAGATCCTTTTCTGGAGTCTGTTTACAATTCCCCCAGTTCAAGTCCGAGGGAATTGTAAAATAACCCCTAATTGTTTGTTTTTATATGAAAAGACTTAGGTCTGGTTAATACCTCATATCCTATAGAAGAAAGCGTACACCCACGTCCAGAATTTTTGACTCCAGTCCAAGCCAACGCAGGATCCAAATAATCACAACGATTGATAAAAAATGTTCCTGTTTGGAGCTGTTCGCCAATGGCAATTCCCTGCTCTATATCTTGAGTAAAAACAGCGGCTGTTAAACCATAATCACTGTCATTCATTAGTGCAATCGCTTCATCGTCGCTATCAACAGGCATAATACCTACTACGGGTCCAAATGTTTCTTCAGTCATTATCCGCATTTTATGGTTTACTTCCGTTAAAATCTGCGGAGCCATGTACGCAGATCCGGGTTGATCCATAACAAATTTTTGGCTATCGATATGGGCTACAGCACCTTGTGCCAACGCTTCTCGAATCTGGCCACGAACAAACTCTGCGGCAGAGGAGCGCACGAGTGGTCCTAAAGTTGTATTCGGATCATCAGGACGTCCAAGTCGATACTGCATCGTCAACGCTACTGCTTTATTAACAAACTGCTCATAAACATCTCGGTGGACGTAGATACGCTCAATACCACAACACGATTGGCCTGAATTAAAAAATGCACCATCCACAAGTGTTTCTACCGCGTGATCAATATCAGCATCGAAACGTACATATCCAGGATCTTTTCCCCCAAGTTCTAAGCCAATATTCAAAAAACGTCCTGCCGTAACACGCTCCACCATCTCGCCACCAGCAACCGAACCCGTAAAAGCAACATTATTTATTGCAGGGTGATACAAAACCTTTTCTGTATCTGCATGAGTTAGATGCAAATACTGAAATACCCCTTCAGGGAGATTTGCCTCTCTAAATGCTTGGGCAAATCGTTCCGCAACAAGTGGTGTTTGCGCTGAATGCTTCAGTAAGACAACATTTCCGGCCATAATAGCCGGGATAATCGCATTCACTGCGGTAAGGTAAGGATAATTCCATGGAGCAATAACAAAGGTCACTCCTAGTGGTTCTCGTTTGATGTAACGAATAAAACCTGTTTTTTCAGGCAGCATAATCGGCGCAAGTGCGGCACTTGCGGCAGCAATCATATAACGTGCACGCTCCTCAAAACCATTAATCTCTCCTGCAGCAGAGCGGATTGGGCGTCCCATTTGCCAGCAAATTTCCCAGGCAATCTCGTCCTTATTAGCAACTAAGGCATCTACAGCTGCGCTGCAATAGCGCTCACGCTCGCTCAAAGTGGTATTAGCCCACAGCTTTTTGGCACTTAATGAGCGGTCCAAAGCGAATTGGATTTCATCATCTTTAGCAAAAGCACGCTCTACATAAAGCGAATTATCTATAGGCGAATAAGTTTTCAATGTATCGTTCATAATTTCGAAAATCCAAGTTAAATAATTTCAAAATAGCGATCTAATTCCCAATCAGTAATATGACGACGAAACTCACGTTCCTCCCATTCGCGAGAAGCTGCAAAATGCTCGACAAAGGGTTGGCCAAATAAAGTTTTGGCAGCCTTTGACTCTCTAAGGCGAGAAGCAGCTTCCCACAAAGTTCTTGGCAAAGCGAGTTCCGCTTGATGGTGTTGTGTATAAGAATTACCTTTAATTTCTGGGTATGGCTCCAGTTCATGCTCAATGCCGTACAATCCAGAACCTAAGGCCGCAGCCAAGGCCAAATAAGGATTTGAATCAGCAGAACCTAGGCGATACTCGACACGTTGTGACTTATCACTTCCAGGGATAACGCGTAATGCGGTTGTACGATTCTCTACCCCCCATGTCGCATCCGTTGGTGCCCAGAAGCCTGGAATCAGTCGAGAAAAACTGTTCACAGTAGGAGCAACCATTGCTAAAAACTCAGGCATTAGTTTTTGTTGTCCTGCTACGAAATGTCTTTGAATTTTACTCATATTATGTTGCATCGCAGGATCGTAAAAAGCACTGCCTCGATTATTTTTATGTCGTAAAGAGAGATGGATGTGCCCACTTTGCCCGGGATAGTTCGGTGACCATTTGGCCATAAAGGTTGCCATTTTATCGTTTCGTTGCGCTAAAACCTTCATAAATGTTTTAAATAATGCCGCCTTATCGCCTGCTTCTGTGGCGTTATCTACAGCAATAGCTGCTTCAATTACCCCAGGACCTGTTTCTGCATGCAAACCTTCAATAGGAAAATCCATGATCTCGCTCATATTGAGGATTTGATGATATAAGTCGGCATGAACCGTGTTGCGAATCATCGAGTAACCAAAAAAATCGGGGGTCATGGGTTTTAAATCACGAAAGCCTTTAGCGCGTATACTGTCTGGCGTTTCATCAAACATAAAGAATTCATATTCTAATGCCGCATAAGCATCAAACCCCATCGCATCTGCTTTATTAACCATGCGGCGTAGTAATGCTCGTGGACATAGATTTTCAGCTTCCCCAGCAAATTCAGCCATAAATAACAGCTGATTCTCTTCAAAAACAAGATCGCGACATGTTTCTGGCAAAATGCGCACTAAAGCATCAGGATAACCTGTGTGCCAGCCTGTATATTTTCCATTATCATAGAGCTTATCTTTGGAGTCCCAACCTAAGATCACATCACAGAAAGCAAAACCATTATCCAAAGCCGAGAAGAATTTATTACGGCTCATATACTTTCCAAGCATCACTCCATCCACGTCAAATAAACCAACCTTGACATGGCTTAGATTACGCTCCTCAATAATTTGTTTTGCGGCCTCAACAGTTTTAACATCCTTTGCAGTTAACATAGCCTTTCCTTTGCCAGTTCATTGTAACTAAATGATAATATCTCAGATTCTATTCTTGAAGCTAGGGTTATTTATTGACACTTAAAAAGACAATCATGCAAAAATAATTGCGGTTTCATCTGCCCCACATTAAGGATTTCTATCATCACATCTCTGCTCATTTTGATGAATATAAATGACCTCTACTCTACCTTTAATGATTTTGCTAAAATCGCCGCACTTTCAACTCGAGATAACAGCCTTCATGACTACTTCCCATACTCCAATGATGCAACAATATTTACGCATTAAATCAGAATATCCTGATATGCTCTTGCTCTATCGTATGGGTGATTTTTATGAGTTATTTTTTGATGATGCCAAACGGGCGTCACAATTATTGGATCTCACGTTAACTCATCGCGGTCAATCTGCGGACAAGCCAATTCCCATGGCTGGTGTTCCTTATCATGCTGTGGAAAATTATCTCGCACGACTGATCAAAAAAGGTGAATCAGTAGCTATTTGTGAACAAATAGGAGATCCCGCAACCAGTAAAGGTCCCGTTGAACGACAAGTAACTCGCATTATCACCCCAGGGACAGTAACCGATGAAGCACTTTTGGATGCTAAAAAAGATAATTTATTACTGGCCATTCACCACCAAAAACAAAAAATTGGCTTAGCTTGGGTTGAACTCAGCAGCGGACGTTTTCACATTCAGCAATTAACAGAAACAAATCAACTCAGTGCGGAGCTCACACGCTTGCAGCCTGCTGAATTACTGTTACAAGAAGAATCTCCCTTGGAAGAGTACTGTCTGAATTTCCCAATTAAACTTCGGCCAGGTTGGGAGTTTCACTTTGACAATGCTAAAAAACTCTTATGTGAGCAATTTGCAGTAAATGACCTTAGAGTATTTGGTGAGGAAGAGAATGCTACAGCACTTGTTGCAGCAGGGGCATTATTAACCTATTTGCATGCGACACAAAAACAAGCTCTTCCTCATTTAACAACAATGACACTTGAACATAGCAATGATTACTTGCAACTGGATGCATCGACACAAAAACATCTCGAAATATTTGAAAATATGAATGGCAGTCATGAAAACAGCCTGTTATCGCTGTTGGATAAAACTGCATGCTCCATGGGCAGTCGTTTGCTCAAGCGTTGGTTAGGAAGACCTCTCATACAACATGAGCAAATTATGGCACGCCAGAATGCCATAATGGAAATCATGCGTCTTCAATGCAACATGTCTGTCTATGAATTACTAAGACAAACATGTGATGTAGAACGAATTGTCTCACGCATTGCTTTAAAATCGGCTCGCCCACGTGATTTAGTCGCTTTAACTCATACTTTAGCGTTACTTCCAGAATTGAATTCCATACTGGCCCATCACTCAAGCGAGCTCATAGTACAATTAAAAAAAGACATTAAACCATTACCGACACTACAACAATTGCTTGCTGCAGCAATTATAGAAAATCCACCCGTGTTAATTCGCGATGGCGGGGTTATCGCACCAGGTTTTGACGAAGAGCTTGATGAGCTTAGGATGCTCAGTACACGTGCTAATGACAAACTCCTGCATTTGGAGCAAGAAGAAAAGCAAAAGACTGGCCTCTCTTCTCTGAAGTTTGGCTTTAATAATGTACAAGGTTATTACATTGAGCTTTCTAAAGCCCAATCAGAAAAAGCACCTACTCATTACCACAGAAAACAAACCTTAAAAAACGTGGAGCGCTATATTACGCCGGAATTAAAGCAGTTTGAGGAGAAAGTATTATCAGCACAAGTTAAGGCTTTGGCACGTGAAAAGTGGTTGTATGAAAACCTGCTACTAGAAATCCAAAACAACATCAACGAATTAACGCTTTTGGCACAAGCATTGGCCAAATTAGATGTGTTAGCCACTCTTGCGGAACGAGCTCAAAGTTTCAATTGGTGTTGCCCTAATCTGGTGCCTGAATCACAAATCTCCATTGAGGCAGGTCGTCATCCAGTAATTGAACATTTGCTGCAAGAGCGTTTTATTGCTAATGACTTACAACTCAAACCATCACAAAATATATTGCTCATTACCGGGCCCAACATGGGAGGTAAATCAACCTACATGAGACAAACTGCTTTGATTGTACTTCTAGCACATATTGGCAGTTTTGTACCCGCTAAATCGGCAACTTTAGGACCTATCGATAGAATTTTTACCCGTATTGGCGCCAGTGATGATTTAGCCTCCGGACGCTCCACTTTTATGGTGGAAATGACAGAAACCGCTCAAATTTTAAGGCAAGCAACCCATAAGAGCCTGGTCTTAATTGATGAAATTGGTCGCGGTACCAGTACTTATGATGGTATGGCATTGGCCTATGCCAGCTGTGCTTATCTGGCTACGAGCATTAAAGCATACACTTTATTTTCTACGCACTACTTTGAGTTAACTAATCTTCCTCAACAATGGTCCTGCATCCGCAATGTTCATTTGCAAGCATCATTGGAGACCGGCCGTATCATTTTTTTATATCGTGTCGAACCAGGCCATGCGAATCGAAGTTACGGACTTGAAGTAGCCGAGCTTGCAGGGATACCTCCTGAGGTTTTAAAAATTGCGCATACGCACTTAAATCATATGCAAAATCAGGCACCTCCAATAACTCAAACGCAGTCTATAGTTCAAGTAAAACCCCTCTCACCTATTTTACGAGAGCTAGCGCAAGTTGATCCGGATCGTTTAACAGCAAGAGAAGCACTTGACTTAATTTATAGGTTCAAAAACATGGAGACAGCTGATCTGTAAGCTTTATGTAGTAAAGTCAAAATGCAATCAAAAGTAAGTTGGGCCAAGACTCAACCTACTTTTGATATCTAATAAGTCTAAGATGTCCTTATTCAACTTTAAGTACTTAATGAAATTGAAGCGCTATGCTCTGACCTCTCCTTTAATACAGAGGCACTTTTTGTGAAAAACATATTAGGAATTACATGAGATAATAATCGTTGATTTTGACAGTAAGCCAAAACTCTCATTTGAAATTGCTGCAATATACTCCCAGCTGTACTCGCACTAACATGTGGGGCAAATCCACCCGTCCCCCCTTCCTCTTGGTCCATGTAATATTCAATATGTGCTTGGGTCAAAGTAATATTCTGCTGCAAGTTTTCTCCAACAATATCAATTATCTTACCCCCCGAGGTTTGCGTTGAAGCAGTAGCTTCCACACCAAAAGCTTGCCCTAAATCATAGCCTTGGTGATGCATGAATATCACATTAAGCGCTTCCTTATCTGCTACAGATGCCAAAGTTCTACCCGTCGAATATAAAGGGGCTGTTGTTTTTATACTTTTCAGTTGAATAGGTTCAACTAAATATTGACGTCTTTCCGGTGAATCAAGCTCTTGATAAATTGTTGCACCGTATGACGCAGCAATCACTTGTGACCCGCGACAAATACCGCATAGGGGTTTAGGTGCTGACTCACGTTGTTGCATATAGACTAAACTAAATTCAAGAATATCACGGCGTGGATCACTCAATTCTGGATGCTCAGTATATGTTGGTAAACCAGTTTTAGGATGACATTTTTCTCCGTAAATACGCGGATCCATATCTTGTCCCCCTGTTAACAGGACACCATCCACCTGATTGAAGATTGCTTTCGCATGGCTATAAAGAGTCGACATTTGTGGAAATGCAGATGGTTTTTTAGTGTTTTCTTCACGCATGATTTGAATCATTAGCAAAGGAAAACTAATACCTTGTTTTTTCCATTCTGCTGTAAAAATAGTTGATATATCGTCTGCGCTTGCTTTCACAGAACATTGCTCGGCTATATCGCTTTTACTTTGCGCCTCATAGCTTAATTCTTTTGAAGACTTAGTCGCTAGCTTTTTAGCTTTTGCAAGCACGTCATCTTTTAATTGTTGCAACCTGTGTTGGGTTAATGCATTTAGCGTATTGATTTCTTTATCTAATAATGCAGCATCTACTTCTGGCATTACATCCATGCGCACTGGATATATCCCTTGCGCCAATAACATTTTCTCAGCCAATGTTGCAGTCAGCAATGGGGTCACATTATTCCAAGACACCAATACAGCAGGCTTAGTATTTGTTTTTTTAACCTGATGCATTGCAATCTCTTTATCAGTTAACAACTCACTTACATGAGACAAACTCGCTCCAGGAGAGTTATTTATAATCACGTCTACAGCTCGAGCGCCACCCAATATGGAAGCTTGCTGCATAATACAATCTGTAAACGTTAGCTTACACAATTGCTTTAAATAATTAAAACGAGTACGTAGAAAATGATTTCCCAAGAAAAGCAAATCATTTAACGTGCTGTAATCGAAGGAAGTCTGTGTAAACTGATTGCTAATAAAGCGAACACCATGGAATGAAGCATAATTAATCACCGTATTATTAAAAGAAGAATCACGGATCTCTTGCTCACGCCAAATCGATCCTGATAAATCACATGTATCAAACTGACAGTTTTTTATTTCACAACCGGTAAAATCAATATTATTCAATAAATCCGTTCTACGAGGTAATTTAGTTGCACTCACCAAAGAACCATCTGCTCGTTGCATCTGCATCGTATTGACTGTTTTACCTGGAACTGCAAAATTAAGATTCTGTAAAATGGAGGCGTAGCCTTTTTCCTTTAAATAAGCAGCAAGAGGAAGTTTAGCACCTGGAGGTAGCCCTTTTTTGTATAGCAAAATATCATCTAAAATTTTTTCAAATTCACTTTGTGTAATAGGTAAGCCCATACGTTAGTTCCTTCAAAATTTATCCACAGTATTAGACTCAAGAAAGATTGAAGATCTATCAAACTCTTATGAATCTTTATTTTGAACCTTAGTCCAGGTTAGAATAAGCTGTGCCTTCTAACGTGTTCATACCGCTACCTTAGTCCACCCTCTCGATTAAGGGTATATTCGTAACCAATCAAGAGGTATACTTAAATCTGGTGGAAAGCAATATTTGAGACCAAGTTGAGTTAAAAATAAACTAAGCGAATGCAGCATACATCAGTAGATAAGTATTTGCCAACTTATTTTTCGTTCAACCTACTCTCGATATAGCATTTCTAATAATGCAGCGCAAATACTTAGGTATTTTCTGATACAAGCAGGGATATTTTTGGTGAAACACCTACTGAGACTATCATGAAAAAACTCATCTATCTGATACTGCTCATTACCTGTTTTGCACTATTTGCAAAAAGCAATGACTCCGAAGCCATTACAATTTATGGGGTTTCTGGAAAAGTCGAAGCGAATGTTGAAAAACGTTTAAGTGAATTACAAAAATTAAAACCCCTTGACCAATTCACCTTGGAAGAATTACAAGAGCAAGTAGTTCAAGCTGTGCAGCCTTTTGGTTATTTTAAGGCAGAAGCCAAACTGCGAAGAACTAATACACGCGAGCTGTCAGTTATTATCCATCCCGGCCCGCAAATCATGATTTCTCGAATTACAATTGAAGTAATTGGTGAGGGAGCACGTAATCCTATTCTCCGCGATACAGTAAAAAATGTGGCATTAACCCCAAAGACGCCCCTTTTTACTGAACAATACGAGCAAGCCAAATTAAAACTGCTCGAAGCGGCTGAAACCCAAGGATATATGCACGCAGGCTTTAAAAAAAGTGAAATTTTAATTGATGAAGATAGTTACACAGCAGAAATCACATTAGTTCTTGACACAGGCCCTCTTTATTATTTTGGACAGATACAGTTTAGTCCCACATATATTGATCCTAAGTTATTGCATCGTTTTGTTCCTTTTCACCCAGGACAAGTCTATTCAGGCGATAAAGTACTGCAATTAAATAATGTTCTATCAAATAGCGGTTATTTCAGTTCCGTACTTGTAAAGCCACAAATTACAGAAAACACAACAGTACCTGTACAAATCTACACGGAACCTGTATCCAAATACTCTTATACTTTAGGTGCGGGTTATGGAACTGACACTGGCGTTCGTGGTCGCGCTGCATTACATGTGGTACCTGTCAATCGTCAGGGACATAAATTCAATCTTATGGCACAAGGTTCTTTTGTGCAAAACGCATTACAAGCCCAGTATGTTATTCCAGGTAAAAATCCTATTCAGGATCAATACACGCTTACAGGTAATTTTTCGAATTTAAATTATAGTGCAGGATATAGTAACTCGTTTCTTATCTCATTGGCACAACAACATCGAATCACCGATTACCAACGCACTTTGTCCTTAAACACGCTTTATGAGGGATTTCATTACGCATTTCAGGAAAATACAAAACAGTTTCTACTCTATCCTAAGGCAACGTTCACGTGGAGCAAAACCCAAGGCCTGCTCTTTTCTCCCTCGGGATATAACATTACGTTTAATGGTCTTGCAGCAAGTCAAGCACTCTTATCTACCATTAATTTGGCTCAAGCCTCTTTAGATATGAAAGTAGCAATGCGAATTGAGCCTCTCCGTTTACGTCTTTACGGGCATGCAATTCAAGGATTTACAGCAATTAATAATATTAACCAGCAGCCTGTATCACTTGCATTACTTTTAGGAGGAACGGATAATTTAAAAGCATTTAGTTTTAATTCAATAGGTCCAAGCAGAATAATAAGTTATGCTGGTTTTGAAATTCAAAAAGAAACCAAAAAAAATTGGTACTTGATTGCATTTTATGATGCAGGAGCGATTTACAATCCAACTCCTTTAAAAAGTTATTATGATGCAGGCGGTGGTTTAATGTGGGTTTCACCTATAGGTCCAATTAAAGTAGGATTAGCACAAGCAATTAATGGTCGATGGCGGCGAGATAGCAATGGTCCACGTTTGGTCATCAGTATGGGACCAGACTTATGAGACGTTTTTTAAGAAAAACTCTCCGTGTTTTAGTTAAAATACTTTATTTTAGTTGCCTACTTCTTATTTTATTGGGTGGGATGGCTTTGTTTTTACTAGAAACAAAGCCCGGTTTACGCACTCTTATTCAATTCAGTCATTTATACTTACCAGGCACTATTAAAATTCAACAAATTGAAGGCAGCTTATTCAATCACTTTGTCTTGAGTGGTGTTGAATATCAAAATGAATCGCTTAAATTAAGAATAGAACAACTAGACGTTCAATGGCGTCCTCATGCGTTAAGAGAAAGCCAATTAGTCACTGCTCAATGGCATGGCATGCAGTGGAAATCGGCACAAGATAAAATCATGAGCAGTAAAAAAGGAACAGTCACGGCTACAGGTGTCCTCCCCAACATGCAAATTAATCTAAACTCACAAGTAACCACCGAACCAGAAGCTCATTGGTTGATGGATGCAACAATTCGGGGAACACTGCCATGGACCTGGACATTTGATGCGCATCTGACCCAACCCCCAAATATATCAGCACAACACACGCGTTTATATACCAGTTTCTCTACCAAAGGTGTGATCACTGCTAAAAATCAGGGAAATTTATTGCTCACCATACATCCCGGTTTTTATCAGCTACCTGATAATGACACTATATCTCGGGTTCAATTTAAAGGTGGCTCTCTGAAAGTGACCCTTTCACCTGAGCAACTTAACGGTTCTGGAATCTTGACCATTGATGAACATAAAAATTTAAAACTAAAATTTAAACTTCCTCAATTTGCTCTTGATACTGGCTTAAAAGATGACCAGCCCATAAAGAGTGAATTATCATTGGAAATAAACTCATTGGACTTTTTACAAAAAATCAGTCCAGAAATTAATAAGCTCAAAGGACAATTGGTTGCGTCATTCAAAGTAAGCGGCACGATGAAGAAAAGAAAAGTCACAAGTCATCTTATGCTCAGCAAAACAAGTCTTTCCTTACCTAAGCTAGGACTTAATCTTGATACTCTCGAGGTAAATATCCACGGCAAAGAGCGATCCTGGGAAGCAACAGGTTCGGCCATATCTGCAGGTCATCATTTATCACTGACTGGCAAAGGAAATCTAAGCGCTCAATTTACAGGGGATTTCACCTTGGAAGGAGATAATTTTCCATTGGTTCAAACCAGCGAATACAAAATTCATATTTCCCCTAAACTCAATCTGCATGTCACACCAACAACGCAAACTCTTTCTGGTACTGTTTTGGTTCCTTATGCTGAAATCAAACCTCGCTCATTTCATAACAGCATCTCTTTGCCAGATGATATAGTTTATAAGCGTAAGGAAAAACCAGCACCATCCTTTAGTCCGATTAACAGTATGGATATTGATCTTGTAATGGGAAAAGAAGTAGCCATCGATGTAAAAGGGTTAAAAGGCCATTTGAATGGAACACTGCATGTAAAGCAATCACAACAAAACTCGATCAATGCATATGGAGAATTATCCGTTAGAGATGGTACGTATAAGGCCTATGGGCAAGATTTAGCGATACAACAAGGACAACTCATTTTTACTGGCGGGCCTATTTCTAATCCAGGTATTAATGTTCGTGCAGCAAAAAAAATTAGCACTACCCCTACAACCTTTGCCAGCTCAAGCCAACTTTTAGACTTCAATAGCACGAATCTGCAAAATATTAATTATGGGGAAACCATGATTTTAGGAGTTGAAGTAACTGGTCGATTAGCTCGTCCCAAAATTCAATTGTTTTCTGAGCCTGCTGTTCTTTCACAAGCAGACATTCTTTCCATGCTTGTTCTTGGGCGTCCAGCAAACCAGGCAAATAAAGCTGGAGGACAATTACTTCTCACAGCGATATCTTCCATGAACTTGGGAAGCAACACAAACAGTCTTCGCCTTTTAGAACAGCTCAAACAATCCGCAGGTATTGATTTTAATGTACAAACCAATACTAACTATAATCAAGCCACCAATACCTCAAGTGACACCACTTCTTTTGTGGTAGGAAAATCCCTTTCGAAACGTTTCTATTTAAGCTATAACATTGGGCTTTCACAAACAGACACCAATATGTTGACACTCAGATACTTACTTAATCGATTTTTTAGTATTCAAATAAGCAACAGTGACACCAGCAGCGCGATTGATTTTCTGTATACCTCGAATAAGAAAATTAAAAAAAGAAAACGCTGAATTTTTTGTCAAACTCTCTGAAATTTAGATCTGAATGTTTTGTGGCCTGGGTGCAGCATAGCGGAACGCGAGAATTATGAGCATGAATTACAAGCCGAGTTCCGCTACGCTGCACCTAGGCTACAGTAATTGTGTTAATATATCTCGGATTTTTATGCCACAAAAAATAGACTGCTTGTCTAATGAATTAATAACAGGATTAACTCCATGACCGATTACAACATACCCTTAAGATTGACTCGTTTAAGAAGTAGCGCAATGTCGCGTGCATTGGTTAAAGAAACACGCCTGCATCCCCAGCAATTTATCGCTCCTTTATTTATTAGTGAACTACTTAATGAGCCTCAGGAAATAAGCGCAATGCCTGGTCAGTTTCAATTGAGCCTCGATTGCATCCCTAGAGAAATTGAATTACTGACTTCTTTGGGAATTCCCGCAGTCCTTCTGTTTGGTATTCCTAAACATAAAGATGCATATGGTAGCGAATCATTCAATGATGAAGGAATTATTCAACAGGCGATAGCAAAAATTCGCGCAGTGAATAAAGACATCTTAATTATTACTGATCTTTGTTTTTGTGAATACACAGATCATGGACATTGTGGTGTACTTAATGGTGAATGCATTGATACCGATAAGACTTTGGCTTTCCTTGCAAAACAAGCGGTGAGCCATGCAAAAGCTGGCGCTGATTGGGTAGCACCTAGCGGAATGACTGATGGAATGGTCCATGCGATTCGTAACGCATTGGATATCCAAGGATATCAACATATTCCCATCCTAAGCTACAGTGCAAAATATTGCTCTTGCCTATATGGACCTTTTAGAGAAGCTGCACAGGGAGCACCAAAGTTTGGCAATCGTAAGGCGTATCAAATGGACCCTGCAAATGGTGCCGAAGCCCTTAGAGAAACAGCATTAGATCTTGAAGAAGGAGCCGATATGATGATGGTTAAGCCTGCCGGATTTTACTTGGATGTGATTGCAAAACTAAAACAACATTTCCCTGAAGTGCCTCTTTGTGCCTATCAGGTAAGCGGTGAATATTCGATGATCAAAATAGCCGCTCAAAACAGACTTATCAATGAAGAACACGCCATAATAGAAAGTCTAACAGCGATAAAACGTGCTGGTGCAGATTTTATAATCTCTTACTTTGCCAAAGATATCGCACGCTTATTAAGCCAGAATAAATCATCTTAATTTGAGTCAATCATTTGTTGTCTAAAACTAATGTTGATAGACACTAGGCTATTTTACGATATACTCTTGGGGCGTTTTAACGATGTAGAACAGCCGATTGGTATAGAACCGTGCGTTTTCTTCAGACTTATTGAGGATGATAACTTGTACCAATCATTTATAATTAAACGGAGAAAAAGATATAATGAATTTAATATTTAAAGGTTTTTCAGCAATTGCTTTAAGTTTAAGTGCTGTAACAGCTTTTGCAAGTCCAGCCTATTTAATCACTCATAATAAAACTCCAGAAGAATCTAATGCCTATATAGCAGGCGTCCCTTCTGCATACCCAACGGCTGGCAATTCAACACAAAAAGTTTATTGGAATCTCGTAAAATTAGCTTGCTATGGACACACAACGGGCAAAGAATGCTCTGCAATAATTAAAATGGCTACTAATACTTCTAATCCTATAGAAGTAGGTGAAGTCAAAATGAATCTTGATACGGGTGATATCTCTCCAAAATTTTTATCAAAGAACGGATATACTCTAACTGTAAATGGTGCTGGTGAAGCGACTATTGAGAAAAGATAATTTTTTATATGGATATCAGGAGGCGCATTCTCGCCTCCATCTCAGAGCTTATCAGGCACATATCAATAAAGCAGTAAATTAGAAAGCGCAAAGCCAAATTTATCTGTCAAAGCGACAACACCATCATCCTGTGCGTTTTACAACGATAGATCCTCTGATTGAAGTATCAAATTGAATATAGACTAACGATATCTTCGCTACGTTTGGATTTGTATATTAGGTAATTTGTTGAAAAAAATAGCGCAATGAACGTAGGCTGGGCTGATAAGCCCAAGGTTTACAAAGCAACAAAAGAACCATGAATAATACTTGTTAATTAGTATATTGATGGGTTCATGATGAACTTTTTGGAGAGTAAGAAATTAACAGTAAATGCTGGGTTTAACAGCTCACCCTACTCTCATGATTGTAGATGTTAGTGTATACGAAGATAACGTATCTCTGTGATACACACTAACCAGAAATAAAAAAAGCCACTTTAAGTGGCTTTTTACCGATTCAGTGTACAAATACTTATTTTGTTGGTGCCTCAGGGATTTTATCAATAATCCATGTCAATTGTGCACCGACTAGATCAGCAGCAAAATTACCGCCATTAATATCTACACTATATTCAGAAGTTTGTGAAAGAGCTTGGACTGTATCAACATCCGGGTTAGATCCAGCAAACAAATGAGTATATCCAACGTCAATACCAACATTGGGTCGCCATTGATAATGTGCGCCAACAGCAATTGCCCAGCGATCTACGTCAGGTAAACGAACATTTCTAAATGCATCAGGTGTTGGAGTCTGATCATAACCACCACCTACACGAAACATTAATTTTGGATTTACACGATAATTGGCACCAAGAGCAACACGCCAAGAATCATGATAGTCTTGCACTACATTACTATTAATATTTGCTTGAGTCACGTTAAAAAATGGCGCGCCCCCGATATTGGGAACAGCAACGTTATTCAATTGGATATCATTAAATACGTGCCAACCGGTATAAACAACTGATCCTAATAAAGCCAACCGCTCGTTGATGTCTTGATAACCACTTAATGTAAGGACATCGGGGAATTCTTGTGGATTGCTAAATAAGTCATTATTTGTTCGGGATGCCGATGGAGGTAAGATTGGGAAAACCAACTCAAAATTGTTATTAGCCAATATTCCAGATAAGCGGCTATGTCCATAAAAAACATGTCGCATGCGAGATTGATAATTAAGACCGATGCGTGTGTGGTTGTCATTAAACATGCCCATCACCCCAACATGAAATCCAACACCCCATGAAGACGCTTTGTTATAGCTTAAAGAGTCAACTGAAGCAGGATCCTCTTGCAAAAGCAGGAAAAGCGTGGGAGCACCAATCATTTGATTAAATTTAGCACGAGCCCATTGCAGATCAAGACCTGCTCCCAATGCAAAATGTTCAGTAAGTCGAGTACCTAATTCTGGCGAAATATTAGTGGTTAAAATTTCTGTGTACGTCGCTGAATATCGTACTGGAGAATCAGGAGCCCAATCAGTGGCCAACCCAAATGGAGCAGTCACACTTAAGCCAAACGTAGTGCGCTCACCTAAAGGCAAAGCATAATGGAATGAAGGCACAAACGCATTATAACTACCATCTACTCCAGTGAAATTTTGTTCATAGTCAACAACTGCAGGGAACGGTGCAGGAAGACCAGTTGTGGTAATAAAATTACTTGAACCATTCATCTTCAAAGTGGGAAATATGCCAATACCACCAAAAACCAGTTGCTGCTCACGAAGTAAAGCTAAACCAGCAGGATTATACCAACCTGTTGATGCGTCGGCTGCTTCTGCTGCAGAACCTGCGGCGTAGTTACCAACTGCATATCCAGCACCTTCTCCATACAAAGAGAATCCAGCTGCATGAGCTCCACTAGCAAATAAAACGCTAATAACAGCAGCATTCACTAGTGTTCTTAAAGGTTTGTGCATATTTTTCACTCCTTTTACTCCTTAGATATCATACTTCAAAATTTGAATATAAATACGTCCGCTAAACAGCGAGTGTACCCTGTTTTGAAATCTTTAAAAACACCTTCAAAATACTTTTTTCTATTTATATTCAACAAGTAATGAATATTAATCCATAGTGAAATAATTAAGCCCATCATGGGCAATTAATGAATAAAATTATCCCTGAATCTTTCAATTAGTGTCCTGGAGGCTTGTGCTGCTCCTCTCCTCCATGGTAATGTGTATTATTTTTGTGCGGAAATGAATCATGCAACAAATAGTAACTAAATTTGGTGGTACCAGCGTTTCAACTCGCAACACGTGGAATAATATTGCGTCCACTACTAAAAAACATATAAATTCAGGGGTACAACCTGTTATTGTCTGCTCCGCACTGACGCAAATTTCTAATAAGCTTGAAAAGGCTATTGAGGCTGCTTTACTCAATGAACATCAGAGCATTTTAACTGATATTCGTAATGGCCATCTCAATCTTGCCGAACAACTTGAAGTTGATCCTGAATTAATTGCCAAAGATTTACTTCAATTAGAACAATGGCTCACTGGCATTGCCCTATTAAAACAAGCTCCTGCAAAAACTCATGCGGAAGTTTTAAGCATGGGTGAGCTCATGATGACTCGCCTAGGCCATGCTTTTCTCAAAAAACAAGGAATTGATTGCACTTGGTATGATGCTCGTGAACTGTTAACCAGCACCCCTTTCCCTGATGGAGGGCCTGCGAATTATCTATCGGCTCGTTGTGAGAGTGAGTATGATCCTGAGTTAGTCGAACGATTTATCTCCAGCGGTTCGCAAGCGATTATTACTCAAGGTTTTTTTGCCGCCAATCCACAAGGAGAAACCGTTTTGCTTGGACGAGGAGGCTCTGATACTTCCGCTGCCCTGCTCGCAGGCAAACTCCAGGCCGCATCGTGTGAAATTTGGACTGATGTTCCCGGAATTTATACAGCCAATCCGCATCAGCTGCCACAGGCACGTTTATTAAAGAAATTAAATTATGATGAGGCACAGGAAATTGCGTCAATGGGTGCTAAAGTATTACACCCCAATTGCATACCTCCTGTTCGTCGTGCCAATATCCCAATGTCCGTCAAATTTACACAAATGCCGGAACATTCAGGAACACTCATTACTAAAGATATTGATGAAACAGCACCACTTATTAAATCCATTCAGATTAAAAACAGTATCTTATTAATCTCTATAGATACGTTGCATATGTGGCAACAAGTTGGATTTTTATCTGATGTGTTTACTGCATTTAAACATCATGGATTCTCGGTAGACTTACTCTCCTCCTCTGAGTTTAACGTCACTTTATCACTTGATATCAACAGTAAAATACATGACCGACCAGCAATTAACGCTTTATTGGCTGAATTAAATCAATTTGGGCGTGCAAAACTCATCGAGCCCTGTAGTGCAGTAAGCCTTGTTGGCCATCATATCCGAACTGTATTGCCACAACTTGGTCCAGCTTTAGAGGTGTTTGAAGCAAAACAAGTTTATTTAATGTCGCTTGCATCCAATGATTTGAACCTCACGTTCGTTGTAGATGAATCACAAGCAAATCAATTATGCCAAAAACTGCATCATTTACTGATAGAAAATAATCCGCAAATTTTCTATTACTCAAAAAGCTGGCATGAAGAGTTCGGTACACCGACTGCTCGCTGTATTCCGTGGTGGGAAAAAGAACGTGATCGTTTATTAACTATTGCCTCGCTCAATTCACCTTGCTATGTTTATCACAGCCGAACCCAAGCTGACAGAGCCAAGCAACTACTTGCCTTAAAATCAATTGATACATTGTTTTATGCGATTAAAGCTAATCCTCATCCATCGATTTTAAAAACCATGGAAAAAGAAGGTATCGGTCTTGAATGTGTTTCTATTCAAGAGCTGGACAGAGTATTAGAACTATTCCCTAACATCGATAGAAAACGCATTCTGTTTACGCCCAATTTTGCACCAAGAGCAGAATATGAATACGCTCTAAATATTGGTTGTTACGTCACCATAGACAGCTTATATCCTTTGGAACATTGGCCTGAGTTGTTTAAAAATCGTGACGTCATTATTCGTATTGATCCCGGCACTGGTGCTGGCCATCACAAACATGTTTCAACTGGGGGGAATGAGTCAAAATTTGGTATTACTCAAAATGACCTTGAGCAGGTTGTCACATTAACCCAAAAACAGAATATCCAAGTAGTGGGTTTACATGCCCATTCTGGAAGTGGCATTCTTACCCCAGAGTTGTGGCAACAAACGGCCTTAATGCTTGCATCATTAACAGAGCAATTCCCGCATGTTCAATCGATTAATTTAGGTGGTGGATTAGGCATAGTCGAAAAACCAGGGCAACAACCCTTAGATTTTGCAAGCTTGGATGCCTTGTTAATGGCAGTCAAATCACGTTACCCGCACATTAAAATTTGGCTTGAACCAGGGCGATTTTTTGTTGCAGAAAGTGGAGTTATTCTTGCCAAAGTGACTCAATGTAAAGAAAAAGGCAAGGTCAAATTTGTGGGTATCGAAACAGGGATGAACTCTCTAATCCGTCCTTCTTTATACGGTGCTTATCACGAAATTGTGAACTTAAGCAGGTTATATGAAGAAAAAGCAGGATTTTCACATATAGTAGGCCCAATCTGTGAGTCAGGAGACACTCTTGGCTATGATCGGTTATTGCCTGTGACTGAAGAAGGTGATGTGTTATTAATTGCCAACGCAGGCGCCTACGGCCGTTGCATGAGCTCACATTACAATTTGCGTCCTCCTGCACAAGAAATCATTGTAGATTAAAGCGTTTTTGTAGGTTGGGCCTTGGCCCAACAAAACCGCTTCCATATAATTCAGTGATGTTGGGCCAAGGACCAACGTATATGGTGGGGCAAAAAATATTTAATAAAAACATACAGGGACAAACACAATGCTAGTCGACAGTGATCAACGAAGCCAAGCTACCGATCCTTCCTTATCATTTATCGTTCAAGCTCCTGCAGGTTCCGGTAAAACCGAAATTCTTACCCAGCGCTATTTGCGACTATTAAGCACAGTCACTGCTCCCGAACAAATTATTGCGCTAACATTCACACGTAAAGCTGCAAGCGAAATGCGTGAACGTATTGTGCATGCATTGCAGCAAGCAGCAAGTAAAAAGAAGGCCGACACACCACATCAACACATGACACTTACCTTTGCTGGTGAAGCACTGCAGCGTGACGCTCATTTTCAATGGAATTTATTGCAACAGCCGAATCGATTAAGAGTCATTACAATTGATTCTTTATGCCAAAGCATAAATCAAGCAATTCCGTTGTTGGAAAAACAAATTGCTTATTCACAAATTACTGAAAGAGTTAATAGCCATTATTTAAATGCTGGGCGACGTTGTATTCAATTTGCTCTAACAACACCTGAATATCAGAATGCAATAAAAACACTTTTGCTGCATGTTGATAATCGCCAAGACCGACTACTTGAGCTCTTTACTTCACTTCTCTCTCAAAGAGATCAGTGGTTGGCTCCCCTATTTCAAGCAAGTGCCCAGGAAAAATCAACTTTTGAACGCGCACTCCAACTTATAGAACAACATGAGTTAAAGCGATTCAAACAAAGTCTACCCACACACGTGGCTGTTGAGTTAACTCGATGTGCGCGTGAGTTAGCGGATATAGAAAATAACCCTAGTTCACCACGCTATCCACTTAAGGATTGGTATGATTTCCAACAGGTCAATCAAGAGCTTGCAACAGCCTTAAGTAAACTATTACTTACAGGTGATGCAAATTTCCGTAAAAGTTTTGATCATCATGTCGGTTTACTTAGTAGCTCCTGCGCTCCAGACGAATACAAAAGGCTCAAAAATGCCAGTAAAGAACTTCTCAATGAATTGAGTGAGTATCCTGATTTTCTTGAGGCACTAATCCAAGTCAGTAATTTACCTGCGCCAGAATACGATCCTGAGCAATGGGAAGTCTTGCAAGCACTGTTTTTATTGCTCCCTCTTCTTGTAGGTCATTTGCATGTTTTATTTAGCGAGCACAATGAGATTGATTTTACCGCCATATCTCAGCAAGCACTGAATGCCTTAGGCCACGAAGAAAATCCAACCGATTTAGCTTTATATCTTGATCACGCTCTGCAACATATTCTGGTTGATGAGTTTCAGGATACTTCGATTACTCAATTTGAACTGTTAACAAAACTCGCTCTTGGATGGGAGAAAGGCGATGGGCGAACCCTATTTATCGTTGGCGATCCCATGCAATCCATCTATCGTTTCAGACAAGCAGAAGTAGGATTATTTTTTCGTGCTAAAGAACAAGGCATAGGGCCTGTTACCCTTCAGCCTTTGGAGTTAAGCTGTAATTTTCGCTCAACACAAACTATTGTTGATTGGGTAAATAAGCAGTTTACCAGCATATTTCCCAAACAAGTTGATATAGAGTCTGGGGCTGTTTCATTTCATCCCAGTGTCAATGTCATTCAGAATAAAGAATGCAGTGCTGTTCAAGCGATGCAATTTAAAAACCGTGAGCAGGAAGCAAAAAAACTCATAGAAACCATCCAATATGAATTGCAAACTCATCCTGATCACACCATGGCCATTCTGGTGCGCTCAAGAACACAACTAAGCGAAATCATTCGTCTCTTACGCCAACATCAGATCCCTTATCAAGGAACTGATATTACTTTATTAGCCAATCTAGGCCACTTACGCGATGTGTGGTCATTAACCCAGGCTTTATTGATGCCCGCAAATCGCCTCGCATGGCTCGCAGTTCTTCATAGTCCTTATTGTGGCTTGTCATTAAGTGATATTCATGCCATAGCTCAATTCAATAAGAAAAAATCGATTTACTTCGCTTTATTGCATTTAAACAAAATACCAGGCATAAGTGACGAAGGCAGACTTCGTGCAGATTATTTGATCCAAGTCATGCATCAATCACTAAGTCAAAGGTATGAAAACCAACTCTCAGTCTGGGTCATCCGCACCTTAAAAGAATTGCATGTCGATAGTATTCTAAAAACCGAGCAACTTAATGACTTAGAACAATTCTGGACTTTGCTTGATCGTTATGAACAAGACGGTCGCTTACCGGATATGAATGAATTTCTCTCAGAACTCAATAAGCTCTATTCACAACAAGCAAACCCTTCACGCTTACACGTGATGACGATTCATAAATCTAAAGGACTGGAATTCGATACCGTATTTTTACCTGGATTAGGCACCCAACCTAATCGTGGAGACAATCCAATGTTACGCTGGCTCAATTTACCGACTCAAAAACATGGTAATTTGTTGCTGATGTCACCTATACACGCTGCTCATCAAGATCATTGTGCATTGTATGATTACTTAAGTCAGTTAGATGAAGTAAAAAGCCGCTATGAAGCACAACGATTATTGTATGTCGCCATAACCCGGGCAAAATCACGCTTGTATTTAATGGACCATTCAGAAAAATCGTCCAAAACTTCATTTCGACATCTTTTAAAAAGCATAGAATTTATTGAGGAAGAATCATTATCCATTATTGAGGAAACAAAGCAGTCTTTACCCAAACTTGGACGCCTCCCCCTTGATTACTATCAAAATAAAACATCTGAAATTCTTGATACCCGTACTCATATCAAGACAACATCCTCTTTATCAACAACTATTCCTCGACTCACCGGTATAGTAACCCATCAATTACTACAATGGATTTGTGATAATCATCCAAGAGCGTTCGTTGAGGTTCCCTGGAGTTTAGCCAGTTATGAATTAAGAAAGCTAGGTTTCGATGAAATAATGCAGCATGAGGCATTACTCAGTATGCAAGAACAAATCATGCGTATGTTTGAAGATCAAACGGGATTATGGATTATTAGCGAACACCATCAGGAACAGAACGAATACGAATTATTGGTAGAACAACAAAATAGGCCGATTACGCGGATCATTGATCGCACTTTTGAAGAGCAAGGCAAACGTTGGATTATTGATTTCAAAACCGGAAAAGAAGATGAAGCATCCTTGCTGAAGCATCGACAACAATTGAATGAATACGGCTCTTATCTAGTAAGGCAAACCCATCTACCAATCTATTGTGGAATTTATTACCTCCCCAGCAATCATTGGGTCTATTGGCAATATGAGCCCTCTGAACTGCTTATCGCCTAGGTATTGACGTGGGCTAGTAAACAGCTCCTAACACTATGAAATAATAGACCGCTGCGTTATCATTCGTCTTTTTCATTCAAGGCTAATCCATGACCACTGAAAATACTGTAATTCACTTGATGAATACTCTGAAAGATCCATTTCTTGGCCTTACAGGCAAGGAAATGAATCTACAATGTAGCCTTGAAATAACTGATAATCAGCTGCTCATCAATCTCACAGCTGGATTTCCTTGTAACTTACTTGAAGAAAATTATAAACCTCTCTTACTTGCGGCTTTACAATCAGCATTTCCTAATCAAAAAATAGTCATACACATCAATCAATGGATTAAACCGCATAGAACACAACTCGTAGGCAAGGGCTTACGTGGGGTAAAAAATACTATTGCTGTAGCGTCTGGTAAAGGAGGAGTAGGAAAGTCTACCATAACAGTGAACTTAGCAACCGCATTAGCTCGAGTAGGGGCACGAGTAGGTATTTTAGATGCAGACATTTATGGCCCAAGTATGCCATTAATGCTTGGTAAAACCGAACCGGTGCAAGTGAGTGGCGAACATTACCTTCCTGCAAAAGCACATGGTATAGAAAGCATGTCCATTGGCTATCTAACAAACAGCGAACAAGCGATAATCTGGCGTGGCCCCATGCTTGCAAAATCCCTAATTCAAATGCTGGATATTACCCTTTGGGACGATCTCGATTATTTGTTCATTGATTTACCGCCTGGAACAGGCGACATTCAATTGACTTTGGTACAAAAAATTCCACTGACTGCAGCCATTGTAGTAACTACCCCACAAAACGTAGCGACACTTGATGCACAAAAAGCAATACATATGTTTTCTAAAACAGGAATTGATGTACTCGGCATTATTGAAAATATGTCCACCCATATTTGCAGTCAATGTGGGCATCAAGAAACAATTTTTGGTGCAGGTGGCGCAGAAACACTTTGTGCCACGCATCATACGACATTACTCGGACAACTACCCCTGGATGGACGTATACGAGAAAATTGCGATGAAGGAGCTCCTACTGCCACTCAAGCTCGTGATGCGTTAACAGATACATTGATTAAAACAGCGATGAGGAGCACGATTGAGCTGGCCAAAAAACCAATCAATTATGCAGATAAGTTTCCAAAAATTGTTGTTGAGTGAGTTCTTCCATAGGGGGTATACTTGCTCAACTAACATAGGAGCATCGTAGCCTGGCTACGATCCTAAATAATAATAACAATAAAAATAAATTAGCCATGGAACGATTAATAATATTTGTAATAAGCATTCTGTATACCTGTCTGGCTGTAGCCAAATCTCCCTATCAAATTGATTTAATTATATTTGCACACCCAAATCAAAACACAGGACTAGCTATCGACGCCCCTCTCATTCCAATGAATACAAATGCTATATCTTTGAAAGCGGATGCAGACAAATCAGGAAAGCCTTATCGGTTGTTACCCCCATCTTCTTCCAGCTTACGTGATGAGTACTACCTACTCACTCGTAAATCTCGTTATCAAGTACTGGGACATTATTCATGGAGACAGCCAGCCAATAATCAAAGCAGTGTCTCTTTACCTGTAGTGGAGCATAATGGCTGGCAAATGCAAGGAACTTTAAATATAACGCAGGCGAGTTATTACTCTTTTGATGCAAAACTTCAAGTATCACCGCCCAACAACCCACAATCGTCATTCACTATTTCACAAAAACAACGTCTTAAGGGTGATGTTGTTTATTATCTAGATAATGCGCAGATTGGCATGTTGGTTAAAGTTCATCAATTAGGATGATAATTGTAACCTAGGCGAAACCGTAACCCGGATTTCGCTACGCGGCTCCCAGGCTACAAATTTTTATTTGTTACCAGGTGGAAAAATTCGATCAAAAACCGTTGCCCCACCCTCCGTGACATGCTTCATCGAAGTATTCGCATCGGAAAACGTAGGATTAGGCTTGCTTGAAAAAAAGCCCCAAAAACCATTTCCTGCTTGTTTGGCTCTACCTATCTCATGCAAGCTAAATAACGCAGCGGCTGTTAGCGTTAATGAGGTGAATGGACCTAGCCTGGCATAAAAAGGCGACATAAATAAATTTCCAAAGCTGATTAATGCACCAGTCTTTAACGCTTTTTCGGGATTTACTTGATCTCTAGGCATACTTCACTTCCTTGATACATAATTTGAAAATCTATTTAGGTCGGCGACTATCGCTCGGCGTAGGACTGTGATTATCGCTCGGCGTAGGACTGTGATTATCGCTTGGCATAATTTCATCAAATATCGCCGCACCTCCAACTGCAATATTTGCCAGGGCATTCTGAACCTCAGTACTTTTGTCGCCTGTTACACCACCAAAAAAAGTATTCAGATTATTTTTACCATTTTCTACAACTCTTCTATTCTTACCTATCTCATGCGCACCATATAAAAATGCACTCGTCGCAGCAATTGCTACAGTCAAACCGAGCTTGGCATCAAGCCAATACAGCGGCGCTAAAAGTGTATTTCCAACTGCGACTAATGCACCAGTCTTTCCAGCATCATCTATATTGATTTTAGCTTGTGACATATCAATTCCTTATGATAATTATTTTTAACAGACTATTTGAGTGCCAATAAAATTGCAAGCATAAATTTATTGCGCCATAGTGCATAATATGAAACCAAATACACAGTGAATTGAATTTAATCAATATGTAAATTATAATTTCATATGACAAAAATGGAATCATGAGCTCATAATGTCTCCCAAAAGCCGAATTATTGAGGCGCTCACTTTCTGTCTCAAACAAAAGTCCACTAAGGATTTTAAATTCAATAAAGCTACTGCCTATGCTGGGCTTAGCGACTTATATGAATACTATGCCCTGGAAAATAAAACAGAGCAATTTTTTGAGGCATTTGAGCAATTGTGCACTATCCCCAATGATTACCTTATTGGCGATAATCCAATGTTGGATAGTTTTATTATTCAACTGGAAAAGGTTTTTCATCCCCAAAAAAAGGAAAAACCCTTTATCCGACCTACCCCATGGTGGGAAATTGAACGCTCTCGTTTGCTTGCTCTGGCAGAGGATCATGCGCCCTGTTATGTATATCACAGTCCCACACAAACAGCCCAAGCGCAAAAATTATTAAGCATGCAATCAATTGATACCCTATTTTATGCGATCAAAGCCAATCCACATCCATCCATTTTAAAAACATTGGAAAAAGAAGGTATTGGCTTTGAATGCGTTTCCATTCAAGAGTTACAACAAATATCGAGTCTGTTTCCTCATATAGACAAAAAACGCATTTTATTTACACCAAATTTTGCCCCCAAAATAGAATATGCTGCGGCTATGGATTTAGGATGTTATGTGACCATAGACAATTTATATCCGTTAACAAATTGGCCGGAATTATTTAAAAACCGTGAGATCATCGTGCGTATTGACCCTGGAGTTGGTGCTGGCCATCATAAACACGTCGTGACTGGAGGCAATGAGTCAAAATTTGGAATTGCCCAAAATGATATAGAGCAACTTAAAACCTTGACCCAGGAGCATCATATTCATGTTATTGGTCTCCATTCACATTCTGGTAGCGGAATTCTTACTCCGGAGCTTTGGGAACAAACCGCATTAATGCTCACATCACTTCTGAAACAATTCCCGCGGGCACAATTTATTAATTTGGGTGGTGGTTTGGGTATTGTTGAAAACCCAGGGCAAAAACATTTAGATCTAAAGCAACTCGATTCAACATTACTGGCAATTAAATCAAACTTCTCTCATGTACAATTCTGGATGGAGCCTGGACGCTTTTTTGTGGCAGAAAGTGGCATCATTTTGGCTCGAGTTACTCAATGTAAAGAAAAAGGAGAAGTACAATTTATAGGAATTGAAACCGGAATGAACTCCTTAATTAGGCCTTCTTTATATGGCGCTTATCATGAAATTGTCAACTTAACTCGATTGCATTCAGAACCATCGGGAGTATCACACATTGTAGGTCCGATTTGTGAATCGGGCGATACATTAGGGTATGACCGTATATTACCTACGACTCAAGAGGGAGATGTCCTTCTAATTGCGCAGACCGGAGCCTATGGACACTGCATGAGCTCTTATTACAATTTAAGACCTCCCGCACAAGAAATTATATTAGAATCATAATTGAGCTTTTTATCTACTCTTCTCTTGAAAATTTTCAGCTTATTTGACATGGATTTATTTTATACATTATGAATTGAAACAAATAAAAATGCCCCTTATAATCGCAAAAATTAAAATAGCGAGAGTCTTACCCATGCCAAATCAAGGCAAAATTATTACTGCAGTCAACGCGTGTCTGAAGCAAAAAAAAAATATCGATTTGGTACTAAATAAAAAAGGGATTTGCGCCGCACTTTCTGCTTTATGCATTAAATACACATTAGAAAATAAAAGACCGCTTTTTTTTGATTTACTCGAACAGTTAGCAACCCTACCTAGCACTTATCGTATTGGTGATAACCCTGCTATTGATGGTTTCATTATCAAAATCGAGAAAACATTTCGCGTTGAGGCATACAGTTATTATGAAATCCTGCAATCTGATATCGAAAAAATCTTGGAAATTGGCAATAAGCCACTAAAAAATGAATTTAATTTAGGGCTAACAACAGATGAAGCGCACTGGGAAGAAATATTCAAAAAAATTAGCCGTGAGAACCGTTCCTATCTAATTTGCAGTTATAACCATGCCATTAATTTATCTTTTGAAAACGGAAAATATGTTGTTTATGATTCAAACTACAATAAAAGAATAAAGGAGTTGGGAACGGTTGATGAGTTAGTCAAAGAAATTAAGGAGTGCTTTGATTATAAAGAAGACTCTTTTGGACTCAATATTCGTACATTTGCCCCGCCCAAGGCAACACCTGTGTCCTACCCTTCTCACGATGAATTACATCAAATTGCCTTCGCAAGTCAAACCGATACACGTTCAAGTTTCTTTGCTGCTCTGGCAGGAGACATGAATACACTTAAGTACTTATTTAAACACAATAAAATCAACTACGACAACTTGTCAAAAGAATATCTTCGTCCCGAGTTTAATGATCTTTTACTGCAACAGCCTAAATCACCTATTTTAAAAAATGCTATTTTGAAAGGAATTAATGCCACCCTATATGCAGGCAAGCACAAAGAAGCGGAAAAGCTCCTTGACCATTATCTCAAGACATATACTACAGCTGAAGAACAAAGTGCATTAAAAAACCAACTGCAAATGTTTCTTGACCAACCAGCAGCAGAACACCTGTTGTTAATGAAAAAAGAAGCAGATAACAGTAATTTAATGAAGGTATTCGATCAATTAAATCTTTCTCAAGAACCTAGAAATCAAACTACCTATAATCATCTGCAACTCCTAACTTTTATTAAAGAGGAAGCAAAATCCGCGCAAATAAATCAGTTTTTAAATGAGTTAACCCCAGAACAAATCATCAAACAAATTCAATATGCTGCGATTACCAACCAACATCATGTTTTAAATCTGTTAATTCCTCATTTAACAACGGCGAAAATTGCTCCCAAATCATTTCCTTGCATTTTCACCAAAGAAGTCATCCAAAATATTGATGCGATTACTTTGGAAAAACTCCTTATAAATGGTTTTGCAGTAAACATTGATGAGCCAGATTTACTCACCTTGTGCATGGAACGCAATAATATAACCATTTTTGAAACGTATGCACGTGCATGGGCAGAACAAACAAATCCAACACTTTGGAAAAACATTGATGATCATGAATATCGTTTAATTGATTTAAACACTCCGCTAGGCGCAACAACGCTACTCAATGTACTGATTTTCTTAAGAAAAAATGAGCATGTAAAAAACTCATGGAAAGATAATATTTCTGAGGAAACAATTAAAAGTGCGCTTACCCTGGCCATCTTGAATGGCAATAAAGAAATGAGCCAGTTTTTACAAGAAAAACTGAAAGCAAAGAAAAGCCATCTTGACCCAGAAACCATGGAGTTTCTCTATCAAAGAGGATTGGTAGAAGAGGACTTATCCATTTTATCCACATTGGATCAGTTAAATTACCATGTGGTACATAATACTCAGGATATACGCGCATTGTTCGAGTTGTGTTCTGATTACGATGACTTTTCAATCATCGAAAAATCTTTTACAACAGCAAGCCCTAGGATAAAACAACTCGTACTAGAAAGCAGTTTAAATTGGAATATCGTGCCAGTCATAACAGCATGTGCTCAACAAGCCCCCCGACTCTTTAATGACTACCTCAATGCATCAACCACAAGCCCTGGCAAACTGGCTAAACTGAATCGAGTTGGCGCCAAAATTCCAGCCGATACACTGACATTAGAAACACTGACATCACAGGAACAAAAAAAACAAATCAAAGGCTTTTTCAAAAATAAGCTTGCATATCTTGCCAGGACATTATGTAAAAAAGTAGCTTGGGAAGAAGCCGAGCTTGAAGAGTTCATTAATGAGTTAATTCTGGATAAAAATGAAAACGGGATCAAATTACTGCTGCAACTCTACCCCGCATTAAAGCAAAATCCAAAACTTATTCCTCTGCTGGCACAAAATAGCCTATTAATCGCCCTGGATTTTTTACTGGATAAAGAAACCGTTCTTGATCCAGAGTTAACGGAGCAAATTTTCACTTCTGCCCTAGCCAATAACCATAAAAATTTAGTTGCACGATTTTTGAGCCAAGGAAGAATAACTCCCAAAACTCCATTAAAAAGACCTCTTTTAGAATTACTGCAAGAGGCCATAGAAAAAGGAAATGGTTCTGTTTTAGAACCATTCATTGAACCCGATCTTAATTTCGGGCTGGATTTTAAAGAACTATTTCTTTTTAGCTGCGCCCACAAACAAGAAAAAATTGCCAACCAACTACTTGCCCGAGAATTTACACTTAACGCTACGGAGCGACAATACGCAATCCAACAATTATTTGCTGAGCAACCCGCCTCTGCTCAGTTTGAAAAAGTCTATGCTCAAGGGTACGGTAGACTTTATCAATTGTTAGTAAGAGCCAACGTACAAAATCCAAGAACACCTTTAATGAGCTCTATTAAAGCTCCAGAGAATGACCCTTTATTCCAAAATACAGAACTGTATTCAAGCTCGTTGTTTTTAAGTCCTTTAAAACGAGCCGTAAAAGAAAAAAACGAAACTGTATTTAATGCATTGTTTACTCAAAGCGATCTTCCAGGAGAGCCTAGTAAAAGTGTTTTAGATTTTTTAAAAGATCCTGTCCTTTTTGCAGATATATTCCCCTTATTTGAGAAAAAATACGGCCTAAAAAAATTACTGGATGAGGCGCTAAAACAAAAAGAATGGGCAACCTTAGCTAATCTTATTGAAAAGAAAAAATTGGAAGATTTGGACGCAGAGTTTCAAAAGTCTGTACAAGAGCATGCTCTAGTCATCGTTAATGCTTATGTAGAGAATCTCAAAGCACATTATGATAAAACTGACGTTCGCCCCCAGCTATTTAAACTCCTAGAAAGTACAAATCCACATGCTCTTGCTCAATTGGCAATTCCGTATCGAGAGGAAATTCAAAAAGTACTCGCAGGCATTGAACTGAATATGCTGCAAAATCAACTTGATTTAAATAATCAAATTTATCGTTATACCTTTAATAGTTTGCCATTTAAGAGAGCGCTTGCGGAGCTTAGCAAAATCTTCGAAGAATGTCAGACAGTTATTCACGAGGGAAAGATTGATCTGGATCAAATCATTGAAAATCCTGAACTAGTGAATCATCTGGCACGAATAAAACTCATCATGGCAGGACAAGATATTGCTCCTCATTACCTGGAGGAAAATCATTACGATCTCTTGGAGAAATTAATAGAAAACCCTCGATTTAAAGAGGTTTGCCAATTGGAGTTTAAGCTCTATTGTTTACTTAGACAGTTTAAAAAACCGCTTTTAGAACAAAGTGCTGAGATTCAAAAAGAATTCAATACGGCAGTGCAGTCACTCCAGGAAGCTTTAGCGCAAACAAACTTGCCTCCTAATTTTGTTTTACCAGGAATTCTAAAGTATTTCGCCCCGTCTCAATCAGCAGAGGTTTTGGGTAGTGACATTCAGGAACATACTATCCAGTCTGATTTGCCACAACTGCTAGAGGGGAGAAAAGAGCCCACTAAACCTGAGGTGGAACAATCTCAAAATAGCGAAGTTCAGCAACAGGCGGTGATAGCAAGTCCACAACCAAAGAACGGAGAACCGGCACTTTCTATGTCGGTTGTGAAACAATCTCATTTAAAAGACTTGAAAATACAATGTACTAACGCCTTAAGTTATTACTTGGAACATCGTGATGACAACTTAAGTGTTTTTTCTTATTTTTTTGATTATTCACGAGGAAAAATACGCGCCCAACATTATAAAAACTTAATCCAATCGGCTCAAACTGAACAAGAATTGTATCTTTTAGAATATGCTATTTTGGCAAATGATGACGGAACACAATTAAAGAATGACCTGGCATCACAACTGAAATTCAAAGATGAATATGCTGCTCGAGAACACCTCAAAACAACAATTCAAAAATCCTATTCCTTTACGAAACACGATTTAACACAATTAGACAACCTGATTGATTCAATTAATCAAAAAATTAATGCCGACGAACAAGTCGCTACAAGAAGCTTATTTAAGGAAGAGTTAGGCTATTTCAGACAAATCCGTAACCATCAAAGCACGTTGAGCCCTCTTTCTTTTTTCCAACCGAAACAACACGATCCAATTGACCAATTTTTACGATGGATTGCAAGCTGGCTTGGCTATGACAATTCCTCTGCAGAAGAAAACAAATTGGCTTTATAAAGTTATTGTAGCCTGGGGGCAGCGCAGCAAAACCCAGGCTACACTTCGCTGGCCCAAATTACAAAAGCCTCTAGCTATAAATAATATTCTGCATGAATAAATTATGCTAGGATGAAACATTTTCTACTATATGTCATACATGATGCAGGACGCCTTTAAAAAATTCTTTCAAAAATATCCCAAATCTGAAGCTCCTTTTATGCACGAACAACTTGCCCAATGGAGTGACACACGCCCTTTATCTGGATTACGAGTTGTTCATCATGTTCCTTTAGTAACGAATACTTTATTAAAAATAACCTGCTTACTTGAGGCAGGAGCTGATGTTACCGTCACCAATCCGTCAGACTTTTGTCATGCTCATCCACAGGCGATTTCGTGTTTAAACGAAGCAAAAATTCGTTATGTGGAAAATCCGCGCTCCCTTATTGGGGAAACTTTTGATCTGTATTTTGATTGTGGTGCACAGCTTTACCAATTTTTGGGAAAGCCCAAAATTGGTGCAATCGAATTAACCGGATCAGGCGATCAACTATATCGACAACAAGTTCTTGATTTTCCAGTAATTAGTATTGACCGTACGTTGACCAAACAACTGGAAACAGTTTTTGGATGTGCTGAAAGCAGCCAAATGGCTCTCACTCAATTAACAGGAGTTAATCCGACCGAAACATCATGGGTTATTTTTGGTTTTGGTAAAATTGGCCGTGGACTCGCCTATTTTTGTGCGCAAAATAAAGTTCCTGTCGTAATTGTAGATCCAAGTGAAAAGCAGCGAAATCTGGCTCAGAAGTTAGGTATTACCGCAATTGCGCCGCAAGATTTCAGTAAGCTTGAATGTGCATTAATCGAAGCCAATGTTGTTATTACCGCAACCGGAGGAAAAGCGATTATGGATGCTTATCCTCACTCCTGGTTTAGTGGCAAGATACTTGCAAATTTAGGGGTTTATGATGAATTTGGCCCTCAATTTAGTGATGATGAAGTCTTAAATCATAAAATGCCGGTTAATTTTGTACTTAATGACCCTACGCCTATGAAGTATATTGATCCAGAATTTTACATCCATAATCTTGTCGCATTAACTTTTCTAAAAGAAAAGCTATCTTATCAAGTCCATGGAATATCATCAGAATTAGATAATAGTATGATTCAACGTTGGTGCTCCTATCACTCTTTTCCGTTAGATACGATTAATGCTTGGTTGTATTTATAATGCATAGCCTGGGTAAAAGTGAGGCTGTAATCCAGACTGCATTCAGGGAGACATTTTTTAAAATAAATTTACACTTTCGCCATGATGCTATATATTCCGCCTTTTTCTCAAAACAAAATTAATGAATTTATCAGACTCGACACCTTCATCTAGCCCCAAAAGAACCATCATCTGGTTGGTCAGTGTATTTTTTCTATTATTTCAATTTTTCTTGCAACTCTCTTCGGGAATTATTATTGGCGCAATCATGCATGAGAAACAATTAACTGCATTTACTGCAGGTTTATTAAGTAGCGCCTTTTATTATGTTTATACCACAATGCAAATTCCCGTTGGCCTTCTTTTTGATCGATACAATACCCGAACTTTATTGTCCTTAAACGCGCTGATATGTGCATTAGGCTGCTTTTTGTTTTCTACTGGATATAACTTATTTGTATTATTTCTTGGCCGCCTAATTATTGGCGGTGGCTCCGCATTTGCTTTTGTTGGCATGACTCGTGTATTGCGCCAACATTATCCCCTAAAACAATATGCATTTATGATTGGCCTCACAGAAACCCTAGGTTTTACGGTGACAGTGGCGAGCATGATTGGCATGGGCTCACAAATAAGCCACATTAGCTGGCATTATTTCCTTGCTGGCGCTGGTGTCATCGGTATTTTAATTGCGTTTTTATGTGCGAATTTCATTCCCAGCAACAAGCCGATTATTGATAATCATCATCAATACAAAAAACATTTGTTGCTGATGCTGAAAAATAAATTAGTATGGATTAATGGATGGTTTGTAGGCTTGGAATTTTCGGTGATTACCGTTTTTGCTGCAATGTGGGCAGTTCCTTTTCTCCAGCTAAAATTGGAATGTTCTATAGAAACAGCCAGTATTCTCACCTCCATGATTTTATTGGGCGCTGGATTAAGTTGCCCCATATATGGCTGGTTGTCCATCCATTTGCCTAAACGCAAACCACTAATCCATATTTCATGCTTCTCTACTGCAATTTTGTTCATTCTTGTTCTGTACTTACCTATACATAATCTGCTCCTAACAGGCATCTTGTTGTTCGCAATTGGACTGTGTTGTGGGGCTTATATGCTCGCATTTACTATTGCGAATGAATTGGCGCCAGAAGAATCACTCTCCGCCTGTACAGGTTTCACCAACACCTTAGCAATGGCTACAGCTCCCCTTCTACAACCATTAATCGGTTATTTGTTGGATTATTCCAAAGGCGATACCCACCTCCATGTTGTGGCTGATTATCAACGAACCCTTTTAATCATTCCTGCGGCTTTAGTTATAGCCAGTGTTTTATCACAATTTCTTCCAGAGAAAGAGATTTAGTGCTCTCTAAGGAAAAAATTAATAAAACCTTAATAATACATCTATAAAATAACAATATTTAGCCAGTGTGTAGTTATTTTATATGACAACTTCTAAAAAGGAACGAAAACCCATTTCCCCCTCTCAGCCTCAAAAAGAAATAAGCTACTTTGTCGTATTTGGCGATAGTCTTTCTGATGGCAAAAACATGGGTGAAAAAGCATCCTTTCTCGGACCGTTAGCAAGAAAGTTGTGGCTAGCAATAACTGGGCTCGATAAATCACCTAAAGAACGATTTACCAATGGTTATACTTGGGCGGACTCGCTTAAATCAACCCTTATCAGTAAATTCCTTAATGAAGATAAAATAAAGGAAGATTCTGCGCGTCGAAACCATAATTTAAATAATGCCGATATCGGTGATGATATTCTTTCTCGATCATCCGAAAAACAATACACTGAAGACGAAATACGAGCAGAAATAAGAAGGGTGAGACGCAAAAAAAGAGTAGCGGCTAGAGAAGAAGGTCATTTGTTCACTTCTGGACTAGAAAATACCCCAAAAACCGATCCGCTCCCCCGTCACCAGCCCCAAAAAACGCACCGTGTGACTGCAATTAAAAAAGCGGGGCTCCCAAAAGCCACTTTACGCGAATCTTCTGATGATATTGCGGACCAACTAATAACAGATCCTCGCTATAGCAAATACGTTCGAGAATATTATTCACTCGATGATGGTCGTATAGCTCAATATAATGGCCGGAATTTCTATAGAAACTACAGCCAAGGCGGTTCAACCTCTTATGATTACAGCTGGAACAGTATTTTTCTTTCGCTCCTTTCCCCTTTTACGTCAATCAAGCTGTTCTTTACTCGTTTAATGGTATCCAACTTGTCGAAACAGGTAGTGCAATTTTTGGAAGACAATGAGAAAGAAGAAATTTCTACAGAGCAAAAAAAGAAGACCCTTATTACGGTATTTTCTGGTGCTAATGATTTAATTACCGTTAATTCAGAACCCACCGAAGAAGCTGCGGAACTTGCTGCCCAAAGTAACATAGATAATATCGAATCATTAATTAAACAAGGCTACAGTAATTTTGTTCTATGCAACTTGCCTGATTTATCATTAACACCACGCTACCAACATAAATCAGATGAAGAGCGAAAGAATGCGCAAAAGATATCAAAGGAATTTAATAAAAAACTAGCAGAAAAACTGAAAATCTTAAAAGACGCCAATCCTGAGTGCTCAATTGAACTTTTTGATATCGAAACTGTTTTCACTAAAATTTATGATGATGTACGTGATAACGGCGAACACTCCAAATATGCTCAATACTTTGACCCAAAAGCACTAAAAGAACCTTACCTAGAGTACGCAAAAGCACATAATATCCCAACAACCCCTGGCGGCGTCGCTCCAGGTAAAAAGCACATGTTTTGGGATGATGTTCATCCAACTGAAACCATGCATGCTTTATTGATGTCGGAGTATTACAAAAACAATCTGAGTCAATATAAAATTTCAGCACCAGCGGAACAGAGTCCAGAATATTTATGTAAAATCTTTAATCGAAAGTACCATGAAAAAATAGATGAGCTTACATTTGGTCCCTTGAGTTTTTGTAGCGAACTTCGGATTAATTACAAAGAGCCAGAAAAAGCACTTATCTCTATCTTACGTTACGCACTTAATGAAGAAAGTAATGACGGTGATTGTTTACGTGACGCGATGACCGACTTAGGGTGGTGGGTAAATGACAAACCCAACATGTGCATCCCCGCCTTAGCAGATGCTATGTGGATTTTGAATCCAATTGATGCACAAAAGTTAGATGCGGAATTAGATCCACATTTAGCTGAAACCAGCTCACATAAAATGATGCTTGGTGCATTAAGTGGAGAACCGGTAGGTAAGAAACCGCAGTTCAAAAGAATCACTGCGGATTTAGCTTTGGATCCTGTAGTAGTGGAGCGATTAAAAAAGCTGGAGAAAAAACCTGGAATTACGGAGCCAGAAACCACTGTATTAAAAAAACAAGAGCCTGTAACAGAGCCTTTGACCCTGAGCGTTTTTTAGTCCAGATTCGCACAGTGTAATCCGCTGACTTCCACATATGCCCCTCACCCTAACTATCTCCCCAAAGAGGCGAGAGGATAAAAAATGGGGCTCGGGAGAATAAAAAAACACAATCAACAAAAATCCCCACTCCCGCTTACGGGAGTGGGTGTTAAATAATTTTTTCTTCGTTGGATACTTTCAATTTATATATAACCCCAGATTGCGCTCTGCTAATCCAGGCTACACTATCAATTCAAGGTTAAAAGCTCTCTTCAAGTATTTAACTTCTTAACGTCCTGTATAGCCAATTCGGTTGTTGTATTCTTTAAAAATGATTGTTGAGTAACAAAACAAAAGCCACCTCGACTGTCTTTAGAGAACCCTGCAACTGTGTGGGATAGTGAGTCGTTCGCTTTCAGAGAGTTAATCAATTTTAAATTCAGCTTAGGTAAGCCAATCCTCAGCATACACTGATCATTCTCTAAAGGTTTTAATGAAATAAATTGAGACATTTTTACTTTGTTGCCTGAAGGATCAAGCCAACCCGCAACTGCTGCGCTGGTTGCATCTTTTTCTTTAAGATTTGCAGAATAAAACCCATTATCATCGTTTAAACGACAAAATGTAGTGTTGATTTCATGGTCATCTTTTTGCTCATCATTCAATGCCAATTTGCCAAACCATGCTTTATTGCCAGTAACAAACTGCTCTTTATCATCAATGCGTAAATGTCCATTGAGCTGACTTGTCTGTAACACTTGGAATTTTACTCCGGGTCGCAAAACTAAGGTTTCATTGTTATTTGCTTGTTTCAGCATATCTACTTTAAAGTTAAAACCTTTTTTATCCGCTGCTTTTACACCGAAGATCCAACTGTCATTGATGGGATTGTAACGAATAAACGAATAACCAACATGCCAATCAAGTGGTGTTGTTTGCCCTATTTTTTCTTTATCTTCGTAGAAAAAAACCAGCTTATTTGTTTCACCATCAATTAAAGCAGCTTTAGTATGAAAATCTGCTCCTTGGCGCTGCATTTCAAAAAAATATCCGTACTTATCACCACTTTCATTCTCTACCATACCAGAAAAAGTCCAACTTCCTACAGTTGGATCGATAGATTGTACCGGTTGCAATGCCGCTGGTTTTATTTCAGTTGCAAGTACTCCAGTACTTATGTGGGATATGATTAAAAATAAAAAACAGCGAATCCAAGCAAACATAATCAGCAATAACCTTTTAACTGTTGATGTAACCACAATGCGTCCCAAAAAGCATCATCCAATACAGCGTCCACGGGCAAATAATGCATTGCGTCCGAACTAAAGGATCGACATTTCACGGCATCTTTTTCCGTCATAATAATAAGCGATTTGCAATAATTCAAATCATCTGGCTTAAACTGATAATGATCAGGATAAGAGCAGGTGTCGAATTCTATCCCTAATTGCAGCAAAGTGGAATAAAAACGTTGGGGGTTACCAATTGCAGCAATCGCTTCCCATGTTCCATTTAATGTATGCGGATCAATTTCTTCATCCGTACTTAACTTCTTAATTTTCCCAGGTTTTAATACCATAGAATATGCATTATCCCACTTCCCTTCATTCACCACAATAAAATCAACTTGCCCCAAGCGTTTAGAGGGCTCTCTTAACGGACCAGCTGGCAAACAAAGGCCATTACCTAATCCGCGGGTTCCATCAACCACAGCGATTTCAATGGCTCGCCCCATACGGTAATGTTGTAATCCATCGTCGCTAATAATAATTTGACTTTGATGTTTTTCTAAAAGATAGCGCACAGCCTCCGTACGGTTGGGCGCAATCACTACAGGACATTCGGTTTTTTGTGCTAACAATAAAGGCTCATCACCGACTTTTAGTGCAGAATCATTAACATGCACTTCATAGGGAAATGATTTGAGTTTTGCACCATACCCCCGACTGACTATACCAACTCTTAATCCTTTTTGTTGTACCCTCTTAGCCAGCTCGATCACCAATGGGGTCTTACCTACTCCTCCAACAGTTATATTACCAACAACAATTAGAGGGACTGGGCAATCAAATTGATGAAAACGTTGCAAAAAATAGCGTCTTACTGACACAATAAGTGAATATCCCCAAGACAACGGCCGCAATACCCATTGTATTGGGTGATTACCATACCATATGTTCTCGAGGGAAAAAGACATCAGGCTATTGCATCCTTATAAAATGTATCTGAGTGTTGTATTCCCTGAAGCTGTGCGTAGTATCCTTGTAAATCAAGTAATTCCTGATGACTACCTTGTTCTACAATGCGTCCATGTTGCATCACGATAATTTTATCCGCATGTTTAATAGTTGATAAGCGATGTGCAATGACTAAAGTAGTGCGGTTTTTCATCACCGCTTCTAAGGCAATTTGTATATATCGCTCAGACTCACTATCTAAAGCAGATGTTGCTTCATCAAGAATTAAAATAGGTGCATCTTTCAATATAGCACGTGCGATCGCAATTCTTTGTCGCTGACCACCAGAGAGTAATACGCCATTTTCGCCTACATGCGTGTCATAACCTTCTGGGAAACGACTGATAAATTCATCAGCAAAAGCCATTTTAGCAGCATGTATAATTTGCTGGCGACTAACATCTGAACGACCATAGGCAATATTATTAGCCAAAGAATCATTAAAAAGCGTTACGTTTTGGCTCACCAAAGCCATTTGCTCACGCAAGCTGGTTAAACTTATTTGATTAATCGGGGTATTATCTAGAGTAATAGTGCCTTGATTTACTTCATAAAAACGAGGTAATAAGCTGGCTATAGTGGTCTTACCACTTCCTGAGTGTCCTACCAATGCAACCGTTTTACCGGCTTCGATGGTAAAACTCACATCATGTAATACCTTCTCTCCTTTTCTGTAAGCATAAGATACCTGTTTAAACTCAAGATCACCGCGCGCTCTTTGCGATAAAATGGTCCCTTGTCCTTGCTCTATAGGCAGATCTAACAGATTAAATACGCTTTCTGCACCAGCCAAACCCTTTTGTATTACCGCATTCAACGTAGTGAGGGTTTTCATGGGTTTGATTAGCTGTATCATCGCAGCAATAATTGCTAGAAAAGAACCAGCAGAAATAATGACCACTGTAGATAATTGAATTGCTGCCGCAATAATTGCTGCAATGCCTATTGCTATGACAATTTGCACTCCAGAGACGTTCAGAGCCTTGCTCGCAGCAACTTTCATATCATTTTGACGAGAGAGTTCTACAGCATTACTAAACTTTCCAGACTCATAAGTAATGCCCCCGAAAATACGAACTACTTTATACCCCTCAATTGCTTCACTCGCAATTTCGGTTACTTCCCCCATAGTTTTTTGTACTTTATGGCTGATTCGTCTGACACGTTTGTTTGTGTAGTTCACAATCAAACCAACAAAGGGAATAGTTAACAGGAACATCAGTGACAACTGCCAACAGATCACCATCATTACAGTGAGAAAACCGATAATTAAACAGGTATTTTGGACTATATCTGTTAATGCATCCGCACTAACCTGCGCTACTTGCTCCACATCATAAAGAATTTTAGAAAGCATTTGTCCTGAAGTTGCTTCATCATAAAAATCAGCTGGTAAATGAAGAATATGCTTAAAAACTTTTTCTCTTAAGACCTTAACTACAGAGCGAGCAACCCAGGTCATGCAATAACTACCCAGTGAACTGACAAGTCCCCTCAAAGTAATCCCTATTAAAACCATATAAGGAATTTTCTTGATAAAATCCATGTCCACATTAATAAAACTTTTATCAAAAAAAGGCCGCATCATATATGTGAAGCCCGCATCAATCAGGGAATATAAAATGTTGGCAAAAATACCTAATACCAGGATAGGCCAAAATGGTTTCACATAAGTTAACAAACGTTTGTATAAAATGCTGGTCTTAACTGAGAGTTTCTTTTTCATGACTCAAATAGTTCAATCGAAAAATGGGCCATTGTAACTGTTATTACATGGAAGTGCTAATATTATGTAGGGGGACGGTCCGGGACGGACCCCATCAGGAGGCATGCAGATTGTTTAAATTATTTTGCAGGGGGCCGTCCCGGACCGTCCCCCATGGTCATTCTAAAGTCATTTTGATGCGTGTATAAGCACAATGAAATCCTATTTTTTGCACGTTACAATCTGAAACGCTTCCGGGTTCTGTCGTAACCGTTGCCCAAGACAATCCCAGTTGCTTTGCACTATTTAATCGAGCCTTTAATAGTTTCTTTTGCAGCCCTTTTCCTCTATAGGCTGGCAAAGTACTGGTAACACCCAAGTCACAAAAATCTCCATGCATAGCAATTGTAGCGCCAGCTACAATCACATCATTATCATACACAGCATAGGCTCTGACTCCCTGAGATTGGGCGTAACGAAAAAACTGATCTTCCGCTTCAGGCGCATCAAAGCCTAAAGCTGTTTTTTTGGCCCACTCCTTCTTTTCATGAGACTTTATTTCTCTGATGTGCAATGACTCTGCAGTATAATCAACTGGCTGATATGATTTTAAATCCAATAGCGACACATTATTTAATTCACTGATGTGGTAGCCACGTTGGCTTAAAAATATAGAGAGCTCACTCCCCACAAAGGGACACAACTCAATATCGATGCGCTCATGATTCAAGGTTCTGTAAAAATGTTCTATCCGTTCAATTTCAGACTGAAAATGTGCCAATTTTGTAGCAAAGCCCCAGCCAACCACCTGCGATAAATACGAATCAAATCCTGAAAAACAAGCAGCCCCCCCATTGATTTCCAAAATCCGTCCTTGTGGATACTGTTTGGTTACCTCTATATGGGTTTGTTTGATGCAAGACTCCATCTGTGCTGCTAGATCTTTAGTGATACATTTCATCTAATATTATTCCTATCGAAACAAACAGAACGATTAAAATTCGCGGTCCTTTATTGTAATCCGTTTGCAAGCTCATAGACTAAGCCAGGACCACGATAAATCAGACCCGTGTACACTTGGATTAATGAAGCACCTGCATCCAACTTAGCCCGAGCTGTTTCGCAACTGTCAATGCCACCTACTCCAATCAAAGTTATAGCATCGCCTACATATTGTTTCAGCAAACGTAAGCATTGGGTCGACAAATCAAATACAGGTCTACCACTTAAGCCCCCAGTTTCCTCAGCATAAGGTAAATGAGCCACTCCCGTACGAGAACATGTTGTGTTCGTCGCAATAATTCCCTCAATACCGTAATTCAAAATCACTTCGGTCATTTGTTTTAATGTTTCTATATCTTCATCGGGTGATACTTTAACCACTAAAGGCACATGACGGTGAAATTTATCGGATAATTTAATTTGCTCCGTGTGTATTTGTGATAACAAATTGGCAAAATATTCTTTTTGCTGTAATTGGCGTAAATCTGGAGTATTGGGAGAGGATATATTGATGGTGACATATGACGCATGCTCATACACTTTAGCCAAACATTGAATGTAATCCTCGGCAGCATGTTCTAGTGGAGTATCTTTATTTTTACCAATATTGATTCCTAGGATTCCTTTATAACGTGCTTTTTTCACGTGGCTCACCAAAGCATCAACACCCTGATTATTAAATCCCATGCGATTGATAATTGCATGCGCATCTGGCAAACGAAATAATCGCGGCTGAGGATTACCAATTTGTGGCCGAGCAGTGACTGTCCCTAGTTCAATAAAGGAAAATCCCAGCTTGGCTAATGCATCGAGATGCTCGCCATTTTTATCCAAGCCTGCTGCCAAACCAACAGCATGGGGAAATTGAAGCCCAAAAGCTTCTATGGGTTTTGATTTTGTCTTTTTAAAACAAAAACCAGGCGCGTAATGTAATGCAGATAAACTAAAAGCATGGGCACTTTCAGGAGCCATGCTAAAAAGCAAAGGACGTAACATTGAATACATACAAGAACCTTGTAGCCTGGGTGAAGCGAAGCATAACCCGGGAGTGCTAACTCAAGAATTCCTGGGTTATGCCTCGCTTCACCCAGGCCACTTTAATTAAATATCACACTTCTGCGCCCAAACCCGCAACATTGCGTTTTCAGACTTATGCAAATGATAATCCACTTGTCTAATTTCTACACCATAGCCCTCTTTTTGCAGTTCCAGCAATACGGGACCTAAAAATTCAGAAGTTTTTCCGTCCATATCATTTAACGGGAAAATTCGCACTTCTTTAGCTACTCTAGCTAGTTCACGAATTACATTTAAATGAAACTCAACCGTTTGATCTTCCAAATCAGCAAATAAATAATTTGCACTTAGTGCAATATCAAAAGAGAAGTCAGGATAAGGTAAATGATAATCCGCTGCTCCATAATATCGCCCTTCAGCCTTACCTTGTTCGTAATCAGCAAAAAACTTTTTCATTCCATTGCGACGATGCTCAAGCAATTGCTCCAACCCCCCACTGCGACCGAAGTCGAACTGCTCTTGCTCTTTGTGCACTTCGTCTGCCATTTGTGCAAAAATCATAATCGCCTTAGAAGACAAAGTATCTTTATCCAAAACAAACAAGGGATCGCAACTCACCGCTTGATGCGCCTCTTGAAATTGTTGTGCGTTTACTGCACTCGGGCCACATCCATATTCTAAAATCCTGGAATCCATGTCCTCTTGAGACAAATCAAACATTTCACGATACTCATCAACACTATGTCCCCAGAGGACTAATTTACGCATGAATGACTCTCCTAAGTAGATAAATCTGAACGCTGAAACTTTGGCAACTACCTTCCCAAGGTAATTCTACAAAGCGAATTGCTTTTAACCTTAGCCTACCGCCTGCAGCCAAGTGCAGAGAGGTCAACAAGGTGCTTAAATTCCTTAACCAAGGACTGGCAGTTTCCTTTGGCTTAAGATTAGGCGATTTTTTAAATCAGGTAAAGGAACATTTTAAAACACTACTTCCTTAACAAACCCAATAAAGAAACAAGCAACCATTTACTTCATTTCTCTCTTTTTACTCAAGCTAAGCAATCCCATTCCCTAAAAAGTCTATAAAATCAAAAACAATTCTGGCAAATACCGAATCATTTCCTCAACTTGTTTAATAAGAAAAAAGATCTGAGAAATTCTATTTGCATCTTCAACTTGATTGGGTATAGTTTAACACATTTATAAAAATCAACTGACTATTCATTTATCAAGAGACGCTGAATTGGAGCGTTCACAAAAAACTCGTGCATCAGATGAATGGTTATAACAACAGGAAGTCAGCTATGTACACAGGACCGAACTATCGACTCGGTGAAACTTACGACATGTTGCGCGACAGTGTTCATCAATTTGCTCGTGCTGAAATTGCCCCACTCGCTGCCCAAATTGACGAAAGCAATACCTTCCCCAATCATTTATGGCGAAAATTAGGCGACATGGGATTATTAGGAATTACTGTCAGTGAAGAATATGGCGGTGCCAATATGGGATATCTTGCTCATGCCATTGCAATGGAGGAAATCTCGCGAGCATCTGCCTCAATCGGCCTAAGCTACGGCGCTCATTCCAATTTATGCGTTAACCAGATCCACTTAAATGGTAATCATTCGCAAAAACAAAAATATCTGCCTAAACTTATTAGTGGAGAATATGTTGGTGCTCTGGCTATGAGTGAATCCAACTCGGGCTCCGATGTAGTCAGTATGCAATTACATGCTCGTCCAGAAGGCAACAAATATATTCTCAACGGTACAAAAATGTGGATCACCAATGGACCTGATGCCGATGTGTTAGTAGTTTATGCAAAAACGGACAAACAGGCTGCGAGTAAAGGAATCACTGCGTTCCTAATTGAAAAAGGAATGCCTGGCTTCAAAACAGCTCAAAAACTCGACAAACTAGGGATGCGTGGCTCAAATACCTGTGAATTGGTGTTTGAACAATGTGAAGTCTCTGCAGAGCAAGTTTTGGGTGAAGTAAATCGAGGTGTTAAAGTATTAATGAGTGGTCTTGATTATGAACGGACCATTTTGGCTGCAGGTCCTGTAGGAATTATGCAAGCCTGTATGGATGTTGTTTTACCTTATGTGCATGAGCGCAAGCAATTTGAACAAGCCATTGGCGAATTTCAATTCATCCAAGGCAAATTAGCAGATATGTATACGGATCTAGGTGCTTCAAGAGCCTACTTATATGCTATTGCCCGAGCTTGTGATCAAGGTATAGTCAGTCGTAAAGATGCTGCAAGTGTTATTTTGTATACAGCTGAACGAGCAACACAAATGGCATTACAAGCCATTCAAATCCTTGGCGGTAATGGATATATCAATGAATATCCTACAGGACGTTTACTACGTGATGCAAAACTCTATGAAATAGGGGCCGGTACTTCTGAAATTAGAAGAATGCTTATTGGACGAGAACTTTTTAAAGAAACAGCATAAGGAAAAATGAAAATGGAACAGAATGATATAGTAATCGTTGCAGCAAGAAGAACTCCTATGGGGGGCATGTTAGGAAATTTATCTTCTCTTACAGCCCCAGAGCTAGGAGCAATTGCACACATAGCTGCATTATCTCAATCAGGCATTAGTCCAGCAGAAATCGATGAAGTAATTACAGGTTGCGTTTTATCAGCTGGCATTGGTCAAGCCCCTGCGCGCCAGGCAGCAATTAAAGCAGGATTACCTAATTCTTCAGGAGCGACCACAGTAAATAAAATGTGCGGTTCAGGAATGAAGGCGGTGATGCTGGCTCACGACTTAATTCGAGCAGGCACTGCAAATATTATCCTTGCTGGCGGTATAGAAAGCATGAGTAATGCGCCTTATTTATTGAGTAAAGCACGTTCAGGATATCGACTTGGGCATGGTGAATTAAAAGATCACATGTTCCTTGACGGATTAGAAGATGCTTACGACAAAGGGAAATTAATGGGCGTTTTTGCAGAAGCTACTGCAAGTCATTTTAATTTTAGCAGAGATCAGCAAGATGAGTTCGCGATTCGCTCCATGACCAAGGCATTGCAAGCAATAGAGAGTGGTGCGTTTAAAGAAGAAATTGCACCAGTAACGATCAACACACGCAAAGGTGACATGACCGTATCTGTAGATGAAGGTCCTGATGCTGCAAAACTGGCAAAAATTGCTCAGCTAAAACCTGCTTTTAAAGCAGATGGAACCGTTACGGCAGCCAATTCAAGTTCCATTTCTGATGGTGCAGCAAGTCTCATTTTAATGAGTGCAGGCCAAGCAGAAAAACGTGGCATTAGACCTATTGCTCGTATTGTAGCTCATGCTAGCCATTCTCAAGCACCTGAGTGGTTTACTACAGCACCGGTAGATGCCATTCGCAAAGTGATGAATAAAGCGTCCTGGAAACAAAATGATGTTGACCTCTATGAAATTAATGAAGCATTTGCTGTAGTTACAATGGCAGCAATGACACAGCTTGAATTAAATCCAGAACAAGTTAATATTCACGGCGGAGCTTGTGCCTTAGGTCACCCTATCGGTGCATCTGGTGCTCGTATTTTAGTTACTCTAATACATGCCTTGAAACATCAAGGAAAAAAACGTGGTATCGCTGCATTATGTATTGGTGGTGGCGAAGCAACAGCTATGGCAATTGAGTTAATTTAAAAACAAATGTATCCCCGCTCCACAAAAAGACCGGGGATTTTATATATAAAAAGGATGTTCATGCTACGACACAGTCTTATCTACCTGTTACTCAGTATTTTAGTAGTGCTCTTTGCGAAATACGCTCATCTCCTTATTGTCTATGTTGATATGTTTTTTACTTACGTTAATTTGAAATTAACGCCCATATTCAGTCAAACTGGTTGGGGACTTGTGGTTCGCAAAATTCTTGTCCTTGTCGTATTACCAGTAGTTATTACTGCCATTCCAGCACTTATTTATAGACTCATAAAAGGTGGTGAGATGCCACACTTTATTGCGGCTACCTGGATTATTTGGACAATCATCGTTTTAAGTGACATTTTAGTACGATAAGGAATCCTGCATGACAAAATTAGTCAGTCAAATCAATACAAGCAGTCAAGAATTCAAAGCAAATCAAACTGCCATGCAGACGTTGGTAGATGAATTACAAAATCGAATTCAGCATATTGCTTTAGGTGGCGATGAGAAAGCTCGAGCCCGACATTTAAAACATGGTAAATTACTACCAAGGGAACGATTACAGCAATTACTTGATCCTGGGAGTCCCTTTCTTGAACTTTCCCAACTTGCTGCCTACCAAGTTTATGATGATGTTGTTCCTGCTGCTGGAATTATCACAGGAATTGGATGGGTCGCAGGTACTGAATGCATGATTGTAGTCAATGACGCTACAGTAAAAGGCGGAACTTACTATCCAATAACCGTCAAAAAACATTTAAGAGCACAAGAAATCGCACTGACAAATCATTTACCCTGCATTTATTTAGTCGATTCAGGAGGCGCTTTTTTACCGCTTCAAGATGAAGTTTTTCCTGATCGCGATCATTTCGGACGGGTTTTTTTTAATCAAGTGCAAATGTCTGCACAAAACATCCCACAAATTGCAGTCGTGATGGGTTCTTGTACTGCTGGTGGTGCTTATGTACCAGCCATGGCTGATGAATCAATTATGGTCAAAAACCAAGCCACAATTTTTCTTGGCGGACCACCTCTTGTCAAAGCAGCAACAGGTGAAGTTATTAGTGCCGAAGAGTTGGGTGGTGCAGAAGTTCATTGTAGGCAATCAGGTGTGGCCGATCATTATGCGGAACACGATGCCCATGCACTTCATCTGGCACGAACTACCATTAGCAATCTAAACCGCAAAAAACCGCAGCAATTAAAGCGGATAGAAACAGTTGAACCCCTTTATGACAGTAAAGAACTTAATGGTATCGTACCGACTGATCCCAGAAAGCCCTTTGATATTCGCGAAATCATTGCGCGTATTGTTGATGGCTCAGAATTTGATGAATTTAAAACGCTATTTGGTACCACATTAGTTTGTGGCTTTGCCCACTTATACGGTTATCCTGTAGGAATTATCGCGAATAACGGTATTCTTTTTGGTGAAAGTGCCCTTAAAGGAACCCACTTTATAGAACTTTGCTGCCAGCGTAAAATCCCATTAATATTTCTACAAAATATCACTGGCTTTATGGTTGGCTCAAAATACGAAGCCTCCGGCATTGCCAAACATGGCGCTAAAATGGTAACTGCGGTCGCCAATGCCAATGTTCCTAAATTTACCGTCATTGTTGGCGGTAGTTTTGGCGCAGGAAACTATGCCATGTGTGGACGTGCCTATAGCCCTAATTTTTTATGGACCTGGCCCAACTCACGTATTTCCGTAATGGGCGGCGAACAGGCTGCTAATGTTTTGGCACAAGTAAACCGAGACAAATTAGCAAAGCAAGGAAGCAATTGGCCTATGGAAGAAGAAGAACGTTTTAAAGACCAATTACGTTCTCAATATGAGACTCAAGGACACCCTTATTATGCCAGTGCTCGCTTATGGGATGATGGCGTTATCGCCCCACAGGATACACGTAAAGTATTAGGCCTGGGCCTATCAGCCGCATTAAATGCCCCTATTGGGCCAACACGTTTTGGCGTATTTCGCATGTAAGGAGCACCTCGTGAGCGATTTGTTGTACGAAATTCATGAACATTTGGCTTTACTCACACTCAATCGCGTGAATAAACATAATGCTTTTGATAATCTGCTTTTAAGTGAAATGCAACATCAGCTTGATGTGGCGATTGCTGACTCTGATGTCCGCGTTATAGTGCTAAAAGCAAACGGTAAACATTTTTCTGCAGGTGCTGATTTAGCCTGGATGCAAAACATGGCTCATTATAATGAAGAAGAAAATCAAAAAGATGCCATGGTACTTGGTAATCTAATGTACACTTTAAATATGAGCTCTAAACCTACGGTTGCGATGGTACATGGCTCCGCTTTTGGTGGGGGAGCTGGTCTTGCCGCAGCATGTGATATTACTATAGCGTCACAATCAGCACGCTTTTGTTTTTCGGAAGTTAAATTGGGTCTGATACCTGCAGTCATTAGCCCTTATATTGTTCAAGCCATAGGTGAACGCAATGCGAAGGCTTTATTTATAAGTGCAGAAGTTTTTGATGCAGTTAAAGCATTGTCATTAAATTTAGTGCAACACTGCGTTCCTGAAGAAAATTTATGGGATTTCACGCTCAATTATGCGACGCAAATCAGTAACAATGCACCTGAAGCAGTCCGAGCATCAAAGTGGTTAGCACGCTATGTAGCAGATAAAAAAATAAATGAAGAACTCGTTTATTACACGGCTTCATTGATTGCTCAAAAAAGAGTGTCAGCAGAAGGGCAACAAGGACTAAATGCATTTTTAAAAAAAGAAACACCAAACTGGAACTAGAGACTTTGATTAGTAGTCTGGGGTGCAGCATAGCGAAACTGGAGAATAGTAATGCTACATTCCCAGGTTCCGTTACACTGTACCCAGACTACTAAATTGCAAGGAACTTAAACCGCAGTGAATAATGTGTAAGTAATTATAAAAGTAAAAATTAATGAGGCACTAATGTTTAATAAAATTCTTATTGCCAACCGTGGTGAAATTGCATGCAGAATCATCAAAACGGCTCGTTCCATGGGAATACACACCGTAGCGATTTATTCCTCGGTTGATAAAAACAGTCTGCATGTACGCAGCGCGGACAGTGCATATTTAGTTGGTGATGCGCCTGCTAAAGAAAGCTATCTGAACATAGCTAGTATTATCCATATAGCTAAGGCAAGTGGAGCACAAGCGATTCATCCAGGTTATGGTTTCTTGTCTGAAAATCCTGAGTTTGCGCAAGCATGTAAAGAAGCAGGTATCGTTTTTATTGGCCCTTCCGTAGAGGCTATGGAAGCAATGGCTTCCAAGCAATTGGCCAAACAATTGCTTGAAAAAACGAAGGTTCCTTTAACACCAGGCTATCATGGCAGAGAGCAGGCAGAAGATGTATTACTCGCCGAAGCTAAAAAAATAGGATTTCCTGTCTTAATTAAGGCAGCCAATGGTGGTGGCGGTAAAGGAATGCGCGCAGTTCATCATGAAGAAGAATTTAACGCCGCCTTAGCTGGAGCAAAACGCGAATCGATGGCAAGCTTTGCTGATGATACAGTAATTATTGAAAAACTAGTTCTGCATCCACGTCACGTTGAATTACAAATTATGGCAGACAATCATGGGAATGTAGTTCATATATTTGAACGAGATTGTTCCATTCAACGCAGACACCAGAAAATTATTGAAGAGGCACCGGCACCTAATTTATCAACATCACTACGGCAAAAACTTGCTGAGGCAGCATGCGAAGTAGCGCGCTCTATAAAATACAGCGGTGCAGGCACTGTTGAATTTTTAGTTGATAATTCTGAACAGTTCTATTTTATGGAAATGAATACACGGTTACAGGTAGAACATCCAGTAACTGAAATGGTTACCGGGCTTGATTTAGTCGCTTGGCAATTGAAAATTGCCGCCAATGAACCCCTCCCCTTGCCGCAAGAGAAGATTAAAGCACATGGTCATGCCATAGAATGTCGTATCTATGCTGAAGACCCACATCATGATTTTATTCCATCAATAGGGCAAATCCATTTTTTGCAAGAACCTTGCGGTGATGGCGTACGTATTGATACCGGGGTCCAAGTATCCTCACAAATTACCATGTACTATGATCCGATGATCGCCAAGCTGATTGTATGGGGAGCCACTCGTGATGAAGCACTACATCGATTAGAACAAGCGTTATCCCATTATTATATTGGTGGAGTAAAAACTAACATCCCCTTTTTACAAACAATTTGTCGCCATTCTAAATTCAGAAAAGCTGATTTGAGTACTGATTTTTTAAGTCAGGAAGAAATTAAACTACCTACAGCTGATAAAGAAATGGCTTTACTCATGGCCGCGAGTTTTGATTATTTAAACAATACCAATACAATCCAGGACCCATTATTGCAAGAAGCATTCGCTTGGCAATCTCAAATCTTAAGTCATTGGATATGGCGCTATAAAGATCAAGACGACATGGTCGAGGTATTTATAACGCCAATTAATAAAAATCAATTTAAAGTACGATTAAAAACCCAAGACTATTTGATTCATGGTCATTTAACCAACAATCAACTTCGCATCGAAATCAATGGACAAAATTATCACGTAACCATTGAAAATAAAAATCAATCTCTAGCCTTGTATACAAGTCAATGGCAAATTACTATTGAACGGTTCAACTGGGGAACACTGGGTACACAAACCGCAGCACATAAAGGACAGCTTACAGCGCCAATGCCAGCTACTGTGGTGGCCATTTTAAAAAATATTGGAGAACGAGTTAAAGCGGGTGAACGTTTAATCGTACTCGAAGCAATGAAAATGGAACATACCATTCATGCCCCTGCTGATGGCATTTTACAAGATATATTCTATAAGGTAGGTGCCCAGGTGAATGAAGGAGAGGAATTGCTGTCATTAAGTGAAGAAGATTCTTAAATAGAGGTACCGGTCATTTTTAGATCTGTAGGGAAACGGCCTATAACTGAGGTTAGTTTATTGTCGTTCCCCAATCAGTATGACCTACCTTGGGAATATTAAAAGAGATAACTATGGACTATCCACAAAACGTAACCATTATAGAGGTAGGCCCACGTGATGGCTTACAAAATGAGTCTTCTTTTGTGTCCAGCAAGCACAAGATTGAACTAATCAATTTGCTAAGTGAATCTGGTCTACAACATATTGAAGTAACTAGTTTCGTCTCTGCAAAAGCAATTCCACAACTGGCAGATCATCATGAAGTATTTCGTGCTATAGATAAAGCCTCATCCGTACACTATTCCGCCCTAGTTCCTAATGAGCAAGGCATGCTCAAAGCATTAGAAGCCGGTGTGAAAGAAATTGCAGTATTTACCGCTGCCAGTGAACAATTTAATCAACGGAATATTAATTGTTCAATTGATGAAAGTATCTCACGTTTTAAGCCAGTCCTTGCTTTAGCAAAAGAAAGAAACATTAAGGTACGAGGATATATTTCCTGCGTCCTTGGTTGTCCTTATGAGGGACGTGTAGCACCAGAGAAGGTTGTAGAAGTGACTCAAAAACTTTTGGACTTGAATGTAGATGAAATCTCATTAGGGGATACAATAGGCGTTGGCACTCCACATCAAACTCACTTATTACTCGAACAAATACTTAAGTTATTACCACTAAATCAATTAGCAATGCATTTTCATGATACTTATGGTCAAGCCATAGCGAATATTTATACTTCACTACAACATGGAGTACATCGTTTTGACAGTTCAGTTGCTGGGCTAGGAGGCTGTCCTTATGCGCGTGGAGCAAGTGGCAATGTAGCCACTGAAGACGTTCTATATTTAATGCATGGCTTAGGAATAAACACCGGTGTGGATATATTTAAAATTGTAACTGCGGGCGACATCATCTGTAAGATTTTAGGGCGTAAAAATCAATCCAAAGTTGCAAATGCTATGTTAGCAAACCCCTGTGCTTAGAACATATATTACCTAAAGGTACCCTATTTTTCTCAGATTCATCCATTTTCATAGAATCTGGCTAAAAGGAAATGCAAAAATCTAGTATGCAGTCGTTTCAATATATAAGAGAGAATGAAACATGAGTGAAAAAGTATGGAAGCCCAAACATCCTAAAGAAAGCAGAATGTGGCAATTTATGGAATTCGCTGCAAAAAAGAACAGCCAAATTTTTGCAAGCTACCAAGACTTACATACCTGGTCCATCAAACATCCTGACTCATTTTGGCCCACACTTTGTGATTTCTTTCATATACAATTTGATACCGAGCCTTATCAAATTCTAAGCCATAATAATGAAATGATAAATGCACGCTGGTTCGCTGGAGCTCAATTTAACTTTGCTGAAAAACTTTTATCACGTAAAGATAAGCATCCAGCTTTAATTAGTCTTAATGAAGACAATACCAAAGAAGTAATTAGCTATGAACAATTATATGCATTAGTTGCACAATGCGCCGCAGGTCTAAAATCAATTGGCGTAACTACAGGAGACAGAGTAGCTGCTCTAATGCCAAATACCGCAACTACAATTATTGCCATGCTTGCTACGACCTCTTTAGGGGCAATCTGGTCTTCTTGCTCTCCTGATTTTGGCGCACAAGCCGCAATCGATAGACTGGGGCAAATTGATCCTAAAGTCTTATTTATTTGTGATGGGCACCAGTATCAAGGTAAGAAACACAGTGGTGCCGAAAAAATCAAACAACTTAATGACGCCATTAGCTCACTCCAAAAAATCGTCATTTGCCCTAATCTCAATGAGCTTGTAGATATTTCTGCGCTACCTAAAGCACAATATTGGAGTGATTTTCTTCAACCAGCAACACATTGTGACTTTGTTTCATTGTCTTTTGAACACCCCGTTTACATTATGTTCTCGTCAGGAACAACAGGCAAACCCAAATGTATTGTTCATGGGGCCGGTGGAACGCTACTGCAACATCTTAAAGAATTAGGATTACATACCGATCTATGCGATAAGGACAACTTATGTTTCTATACCACCTGCGGTTGGATGATGTGGAATTGGACGGTTTCTGCATTAGCTTTAGGCGTTACGCTCACTTTATATGAAGGCTCTCCTACCTATCCTGAGAGCAATCGTTTATTCAAAATAATTGAAGAAGAACACGTTACTGTTTTTGGAACCAGTGCTAAGTTCATCTCTTCCATAGAAAAAGCGGGTGTTAAACCCAAAGATGAGTTTGACTTATCACATTTACGCTGCATACTTTCCACCGGCTCACCGCTTTTACCTAAAAATTATGATTACGTTTATGAGCAAATTAAAGCAGATGTGCAGCTTAGCTCTATCTCTGGAGGAACAGATATTATTTCTTGTTTTGCCTTAGGGAATCCAATACTTCCTATCTATAGAGGCGAATTGCAATGCCTCGGTCTTGGTATGGCTGTTGATGTATTTGATGAGCAAGGGCATTCTGTGCATAAAGAACGTGGGGAGTTAGTTTGTACTGCTCCCTTCCCGTCTATGCCTGTTGGTTTTTGGAATGACCCTGAACGAATAGCGTATCAACGTGCTTATTTCGAGCGTTTCAGCGGAGTATGGGCGCATGGTGATTTTGCAGAAATTACAGCACATCATGGATTAATCATTTATGGGCGATCAGACGCTGTTTTAAATCCTGGAGGAGTACGTATCGGTACTGCAGAGATATACCGGCAAGTAGAAAAAATTGATGAAGTAGTTGATAGTATTGTCATTGGCCAAGACTGGCAAGACGACGTGCGTATTGTTTTGTTTGTTAAATTACGTAATAACATGGAACTCACAGAAGAATTAATCAACAAAATACGTCTGACGATTCGTGAGAATGCCTCACCAAGACACATTCCAGCAAAAATTTTACAAGTTGCAGATATTCCGCGCACGATCAGTGGCAAAATAGTCGAAATTGCTGTTCGGCAAGTTGTTCATGGTTTACCAGTAAATAATTTACAGTCCCTGGCTAACCCTGAAGCATTGGATCATTTTAAAAACCGTGACGAGTTACAGAAATAAAATAGCTCTGGTATTTTGTTAGCACCGATTAGCGAAGCAGTTGCTGTTATCTAGGGGAACGAGGGAATTTTGGTAAAATGCTACTCAGATAGCACTAAAAATTCCCTCAGGAGCAATTCCGAAAGCTAAAGAGATTTCACCAACCATATCTACCAAGACGCAGTTGGTTAGAAAACAGAACCTAATACAGATACAGTATATTCCTCACAAGAATACGTATTACCGGTAGCATTCAGGCATAGCCTGATATTTATTGAGCCTCTTGGGCCATCTACAGTGAGGTGTACAGGCGTGGTATTACTCACGGAAAATAGGACAAATCCATTAAGAGCTGGTGATTTACCCACAATACTATACCCTGGGGTAAGAATTTTTACTCCAGCCGTAGGATAAGTTTTTTTTGGGGTTGTCGTTGTAACTGATAGCGTTGATGAAGCAAGCGGAATTGTAGCAATAAAATGCGGCCCTGCTCCAGGAAGAAAGTCATTGCTTTTGGTAAAAGCTACTTGCACTGAGGAGAACAATAGCGTTATCCCAATAAGGAGCATCTGTTTTATCATACCGAAATTCCTTAATTAAAGTGTAACGGCACAAAGAATGGCGTTAGCATAGTTATTACCAGTTTTAAGGGTATTAATAATGAGATCATTATTTTTTGCAAATTGCCCTTGTCCCAAATAAAAAAAGCGATAACCGCATTCAAGAGGAATTTTATTCGCTACATTATTAAATCGAAGACCTGCGCCAACTGTAGCTGCGAATGCCGTAGTATTATGATCAGAAAAGCCATGATCAGGAACGGTAAATGTCGTAAGTGGTATTTCATTATAATGGCTGGCTTCAATAAAATTTGGACCAATACCAACATCAATGGCTAGATTTATTTTATCACTCGGAGTTTGCACAATACTTTTTGCCATAAACATGAGCGGAATATTTCGTGTTTTATAGGTATAAGAAAGATTCGTATCTAAGTGTTCTTCAATAATGTAGCCCTTAACAGAGGTTCTACCAAAGAAAAACACATTTGCGCCATAAGAAAATTTAAACCGATCTCGTTCTGGTCCATCCAAAAAGTACCCCACTCCGACAAGACCATTCCCTTGGCTACGACTTTTAACCGTATATCGATTTCCAATTAAGGATTCTATTTGAATATCTTGAGCTTTTCCTTGAGTCGCATAAAAACCGCCAAACTCAAGAAGCAAATGGCCTTTAGTGTAATCAAAAAAGAAATTATTTGCTGGCTGACCATCTGCAAAAGAAGCAGTGGCGCTCATGGAGGAAAAAAGTATGAGGGCTAATCCTCTATATCCGGATTTATCAAAAAGCATCAGACATCCTTGTATTTCTCTATCACTGCTTCATCGTATTGTGCATCCACTAAAAAATCTAACTAAAATATGGCGAATGACTCAATGCTCATAATGGTGCAGTAAGTAAATGTTTATTAAAGACAAACATATTACAATGCAATAAATTCATAAACAACATTTCAATGTGACTTTCAGGAAAAACAAAAATCATTTGGCCCCACCATTGATAGAAAATTGCATGTTTCCTCACAAAATACCATCAAAATTAGCATGGTTATGCTTTGTTTAAGTAAACAATTTGTGTATAATATTGCAATGGCGTCGATTTGAAATTCAGCTTGCGGACGCTCAAAAAAGCTTTCTTTTTTGAAAATACGGCTAAAGCGGATATGAATTGCATTTCCTCTAAGTCTTCTGCCCGCACGCATAATCTCAGGCTTATAAATAATGATTGAATTAACTGGATTATCTAAATCCTTTTCGGGCAAACCCGTCCTGCGTGATATTAATTTATTTATCCAAGAAGGTGAAATTTTTGGAATTATTGGTAAAAGTGGCGCAGGAAAGTCCACCCTATTAAGATGCATAAATCTTCTAGAACGACCTGATAAAGGTGATGTTTTGGTTGATGGACAAGATTTAACAACTCTTTCAAGAAAAGATTTGGCTTTAGCTCGTCATAAAATGGCAATGATTTTTCAACAATTCAACTTGCTCAACTCAAAAAATGTATACGACAACATTGCACTTCCGATGCGAATTCAAGGAATAGATGAGCAATCTATTCGTAATAAAATTGAAGAGCTACTGCCAATAGTCGAACTGACTGATAAAAAACTAGCCTATCCCGCACAACTCAGTGGTGGCCAGAAACAAAGAGTAGCGATAGCTCGTGCCTTAAGCTGCTCACCTAAAATTCTGCTTTGCGATGAGGCAACTTCTGCATTGGATCCAGGAACAACAGATTCTATTTTGGCATTACTCAAAAAAATTAATGCGCTTTATGGAATCACCATAGTCCTTATTACTCATGAAATGGATGTAGTAAAGCGTATTTGTAACCGATTGGCAGTAATGGTTGATGGCGAATTGGCTGAAACAGCTGCCTTAGCTAATGTATTTAATAAAAAAGACAGCTTGGCTCGCAGCATGCTCTATGCTCAACTGAGTCCCCAATTACCTGAATGCCTTACTAACAGGCTTGCAAACTACGTGACGGATAAGCCGTTACTCCGCCTGTTTTTCCAGGGCGAAGAGGCAACCGTACCTTTTATCAGTCAAACAAGCCGTGAATTAAATCTGGATATTAACATCTTACTCGCTAATATAGACCGTTATGATACAGTAACCTGCGGTGTATTAGTGGTTGAATTAACCGCACATCAATTTTTGCTCGAGGCATTCATTGAGCGTTGTGAACAAGCCAAATTAACTGTGGAGGTTTTAGGTTATGTCCTTCCCGATGGCATATGATTTATTACTCGCGACAAGCGAAACATTGTATATGGTCGTCACGAGTACTGTATTTGCAGTGATACTCGGTTTACCTTTAGGAACTTGGCTTTATTCTTCAAGCCAAATTAAACCTAAGCCTAAAGTGTACAAAACATTATCCGCTTTTATTAATATGGCACGCTCCATACCATTCATTATTTTATTGGTAGCAATTATTCCGTTTACCCGCCTTATAGTAGGCACTTCCATAGGAATGAATGCCGCTATAGTACCGCTTACTCTAGGTGCTACACCCTTTTTTGCGCGATTGGTAGATAATGTCTATCGTAGTTTACCGTCAGGCCTCATCGAAACTGGTTATGCGATGGGGGCTAACACGAGACAAATTATTTTGCATATTTTATTACCCGAAGCAAAACCTGCTTTAATCCATGCTATTACGGTTACAGCCATTACTTTAGTCAATTATTCTGCTATGGCAGGAACCGTTGGTGCTGGTGGTTTGGGTACTTTAGCAATTAACTATGGTTATCAACGTTTTGATGCTGGAATTATGATTTCAACGGTAATCATTTTGATTGTGATGGTTCAACTGACCCAAATGCTCGGCGATCATTTAGCAAAACGTTTTTTACATAACTGATTTGGAGTTTTCATGCGGATTTTAGCTTATTGTGTTTTATTATTGAGTCTTGTTGCATGCAACAAACCCTCACCCAATACTTTAGTCATAGGAACCATTGCTGGGCCAGAAACTGAATTGGTTGAGACAGCAAAAAAAATAGCCAAGGACAAATACGATTTAGACATAAAAATTGTAACGTTTAATGACTATAACTTACCTAATGAAGCATTACAGGATGGGAGTTTAGATGCGAATGTCTACCAACATTTACCCTATCTTAACGCAGCAGTTAAGGCACATGGCTACACTCTAGAGCCTATAGGCAGAACATTTGTTTATCCTATGGGAATTTACTCCAAAAAACATACCTCATTAAAGCAATTACCTGAAAAAGCAGTCATTGCCCTACCGAATGATCCAAGCAATGAAATGCGTGCCCTGCAATTATTAGAAAAAGCACAACTTATTACATTAAAAACGGACCAGGATACGACTGGCTTAAAAGATATTGCGACCAATCCACATGATCTACAATTCAAAGAAATGGATGCAGCACAACTACCAAGAGTTTTGCCTGACGTGGATGCCGCAATAATCAATACAACTTTTGCTTTGCCAGCAGGTTTAAGTCCTGCACATGATGCTATATTTACTGAAGATAAGACCTCACCCTATGCTAACATTATAGTGATTCGTAGCGACTCCCCCAAAAAAGCACAATTAGAACTATTTGTGAAAGCATTAAACTCTGAAGAAGTTAAAGAAAAAGCTAAAACTTTATTTGGCGATTCAGCTATCCCCGCCTGGTAAACTTTTAAGAGTGTGTGTTTTGTAGCCTGGGTGAAGCGCAGCGGATCCCGGGTTACGGCTTACACCTTCACCCAGGCTACAATTCTAATCCGGGTCGCAAAGCTCATAATGGAATAAAATGATTGACAATTCCTGGCTATTTAGGGCTTTTAATTCTATCTTAATGAAAAAGTGTTATACTTTTAGAAAAGATGGCTCCTGAGGTACTTATCTATGCCTTCATTTAGACAAGCGTTTTTTAATTTACTCACTTCTCAAAAATTAACAGGCCAATTTAAGCCTGAAAAACAAGAAGCGATGTATCAACAATATCGTGACTCCGTTGGGTTAACTCAAGACCTTAAGTTTGGAGCTCAAGCGTTTGATACCCATGCCGAGAAGCGCATTAAAGATCATGCGGGTTTTAAAACGCCAATTGGCTCAAATAAAGAGGACACTCTAGAGAAGTTACTCAAAGAGGATACTCCCGATCCGAATAAAAAAGCAATCAAAGATGAGCTTAAAGGAATATTAACTCCCCAAGCATTTTATACTGCTGCTCAAAAAACTTATAAAGAATCAATAGAAGCCTTCCAACAACGAATTAAGGAAGTTCCTGACGTCTCCATAGAGTCACTGCGAGGAATGCATGAGGTAATTAATAAGAGAGCTAGAGATGCCTTACTAGCACAACAAAAAACGGAACTAGAAGCATTAAAAGCTAAGGCTGATGATTTAGCACAGAAAATTGGAACTCTTTCAGGTAATACTGATCTCGCTGCAATAAAAAATAATTTAATCGCCGATTTAGAAAAAAACCATAAAGACCAACTTGCAGAATTTAATAAATCTGCTCAAGAAAACGTAACGATACTCGATAAGGCTTCCGCACTTGAACGAAAACGCCTCATCTTCACAGCCCAACTAGAAGGCTGGGCAGGGCAACTCAGTTCGAGACAAAAACAAGAAATGATCGATGAACTGGAGCGGGCAAGAGAAGAAAATCGTAAAAAAAGAGGCCTGGCTCCGGGTGACCAGCTTACAGGTGCGGAGATAAATGTTGGCGAAAATCAGATATCTGCTGTAAATCCAGAAGACTTGAATTTTATCGTTTCTGCGACTGGAGCCAAGATACAGCACAGTAAGGGTAAAGATGGCGAACCAGGTGTTTGGACTGTTCAACTGAGTGCGCGAATACTTTCTCCATTTTACTATTTTAGTAATAAGCAAAATCCCAAGACAGAGATGCTAACGATGGCTCAGGCAGTGAGAGCATCAGGATTTGACTCAATCACAATGACCATTAATTTTGATGATCCTGCAACTCAAAAACAAAGAGCCAGACAAGCCTATGAAGCAGCTCTTGAATGTGGTTTTGATCCAGCCCCACTTGCAGGACAAGAAGGAAAAGAAAAACCACTTAAAGGCATTGTTCTAAAAGATGGAGCAGGTAAAGAGATTGATCCCGCAACGCTCTTCACCCCTAATGAGCTGAGAATACTTCATGAGGATGCTGCAAAACGTCGTGAAAAACTTAAAGCAATAGTGGAGGAACCTGCAAAAAAACCTTCGCCTGAACTTGCTCAGGACTATCGTAAACAAATAAATGACACTAGGGATGCAATAAGGACTAAAGCAGGACAAGCGGCAGTTGATAGAGCCCAAGAAGACACCTATGATACTCAAGTAAAAAATCGTCTCTCTTAGACTTAATTAAAATACCAGTCTGGTTTTTATTTTTCTTAAAATTCAAACCAGATATTTGCTTTTTTTTATAGCCCCTCTATGCAGTGCTCAAAAAATTCCACTACTCCTTCAACCTAATTTCTGTTATTTTATTAAATTCGCCACGGGTTAGGCTAAGGAGATAGCTATGAATACTCGCGAATTTGATGAAGATGTAAACGAAATGGAAGAGTTTGGCGTCGATACAGTCTTGGCTCCAGAAACAAATCCTTCGACCAAATTAGAAAGAAGACGAAAAATAGAAGATTTGTTTGAAGAAAAACGTCTACGAGAAGAGCTTGAGGACTACGCTTAAAATTGTAGGCTTTGGCCAGTCGTAGCCTGGGTGCGGCGCAGCAAAACCCGGGTTTTCTAAATATGAATGAATCCCTTAATCCCGGGTTCCGCTGCGCTGCACCCAGGCTACGTTAGTTAATCTATCCTAGATATTTGGAACATAAATATCAAAGCGAACCGTTTTACCTTCTACAGTGGCGTTTGCAGGCAATAAAGGTTTTGTTTTTTGCGGCCATTTTACAACCACTTTTTGTTTCGTACGATTTATCGCCAATTGAATTAACCTTAGTGCATCGTCATCTGGGCCAATTATTTGTTGTAACGCTTGCATTTCCTTTTTTACTAATGCCGATTTATTGCGCTCAGGATGCATAGGATCAATATAAATAACGTCGGGATAGTTCGCTGCATCTAATGAATTTAAATAAGAATAGGCATCTTCCGCATGAAACTGCAAATTCAATTGTTGTTGGTCTAACTCACTTCTATGTAATAAAGCATCTAATAATAGGGATGCCATCACTGGATGGCGTTCAAGCATCAATACCTCAGCGCCAAAGCTGGCCAAAACAGCAGAATCACGCCCCCAACCAGCAGTTGCATCAATAATCTTAAGCCCAGCAGACGGTTTACAGGCACGTACTAACCCTTGCTTTTTTCCTTCAGATTTTCTTTTACTCCAAAAAGCGGCACCGAATTCAGCAAAGATGGGAGAAAAACCAGGTATTTTCAAGGACAGTCTTTCTTCAGCGACAAAAAGGCAAAGACCAGCATCTTTATCTAAAGCAAAATTCAATTCTTCTGCTAAAGCTTTTGCCTTATCGTGCAAGGCTTCATGTTCGTAGCCTACAGCTGAAATAGTGATCATATTGATAGCCAACAAGATTTATAATGGATTCCCGCCTGTACAGGAATGACAGTAAGTTACAGCCTAAATTAGTTTTGTAGCCTGGGTGCAGCGAAGCGGAACCCAGGATTAGGAAATTTTATTTTTAATCCAGAAACGGGTTCCGCTACGCTACACCCAGGCTACAAAAAATCCATTATCCAATCTGTAACAATGAAATATCAGCAACTCCTTGCAATAAATCCTGTAAAGACGCCAGAAGAGCTAAGCGGTTGGCTTTTATTGTTTGATCCTCAACCATTACCATGACTTTATCAAAGAAAAGATCTACTGGTTCCTTAAGACTAGCAAGTAATTTCAGCAGCGCTCCATAGTCAGCAGAACGGTATAGAGGTTCTACTGCTTGCGCAATTTGATTGATGTGGACATATAAAAACTTCTCCGGGCCTTCTTCAAGAAGTTGTTCATTGACCGACGACAAAGAGTGTCTTCCTGCTTGAGAAAGCAAATTGTTCACCCGTTTGCACGCAGCAGAAAGCGAAGAGGCTTCCGGCAGTTTAACAAATAACTGTAAGGCAGCCAAACGCTTGTCTAAATCATACAACCAGTCATCTTGACGTGCTCGTACGGCATGAACCAAATCGACACTTAAGCCTTGGCCTTGATAATAAGATTGTAAACGCTCCAGAATAAAAGTTTTCAATTCATCCAGTAAATGGGGTTCAACAGATATTCGTGCTCCATAGTGAACAATTGCTTGCTCAATCAATGTACTTAAATTGAGCTGAGCTGGCGTTGCAATCAATAGACGCACTACAGCCAAAGCATGACGACGCAATTTAAATGGATCTTTTACCCCAGAAGGTTTTTGGCCTATGGCAAAAATACCAACCAAAGTATCAATTCTGTCGGCTAAAGATAAGGCCAGCCCTAAATCAGATTCAGGCAGATCATCTGCAGCAAAACGTGGCATGTATTGCTCATTTAAAGCATGTGCAACAGTTGGTTCTTCCCCATCGTTCAGTGCGTAATAATATCCCATTAACCCCTGCAACTCAGGAAACTCACCAACCATTCCTGTCAACAAATCGCACTTGCTTAACTGTGCGGCACGTTGAGCCTGGTTTATATTTAAATGCAGCGCTGGACTTAAATACGTCATCAACGCTTCAACTCGTAATGCTTTATCCTGTAAGCTTCCCAATTTTGCTTGGAAAACTACTTGTTCTGTGCCTGCAATATGCTGACTTAAAGGCAGCTTTTTATCCTGTCTAAAAAAGAATGCAGCATCACTTAAACGAGCACGCATCACTTTTTCATTTCCTAAAATAACTTGCTTGGGATTAGAACTGGCAATATTAGAAACGGTGATAAAATGGGGCAGTAACTTCCCTTGCTTATCCTTCAGTGCAAAGCATTTTTGATGTGATTGCATCGAAGCAATTAATGATTCGGCTGGAACCTCAAGGAACTCTTTTTCAAAATTCGCCATTAAAGCCTGAGGCCATTCAACAATTGAAGTAACTTCGTCAAGCAAATCTACAGGCATAATTGCTGTCGCTTGAATGGACGCAGCCAAGTCTTCTACCTGTTGTTTAATCATTTGTTTTCTGATGGCAAAATCAGCAATAACAAAGGCTTCTCTCATTTGTGACTCATAGCTTTGTGCCGAATTAATTACAATAGATTGTGGATGGTGAAAACGGTGCCCTCTACTGTTGCGAGCACTGTTGATTCCCAAAATAGAATGCTCAATTACGATATCACCGTAAAGCATCACCGCCCAATGAACAGGTCGAGCAAACTCCTCGTCCCCTGCTCCCCAACGCATGGGCTTAGCAATCGGCAACGCAGCTAGAGATTGGCTAATTAATGCAGGTAATAAATCTTTTGTTTTATTACCCTGGCTTAGTGTTTCATAGACAATCCAATCGCCTTTGTCTGTTTCGATTCGTGAAAGTTTCTCTACGTCCACACCACATGATTTCGCAAAGCCAAGTAACGCCGGAGTAGGCTTGCCTTCCTTGTCATATGCTGCAGCGAATGCAGGACCTCGGCGTGTCACGCTTTGGCTTTTTTGTTCTGCTTGCAAATCAAAAATAGCGACCGCGATACGTCTCGGTGATGCAAAACGCTTTACAGCTCCATACCCTAATTGTGCTTTATCTAATGCAGCTAATAATTGATTCGCAAACTCATCAGCTAGAGGCCAAACCGAACCAGAAGGTAACTCTTCACAACCTAATTCAAAAATAAAATCATTGACCATCACACACCTTTTGGTTAAGCATAGGGAAGCCTAAAGCTTCGCGCACTTGATAATATGCTTGCGCTACTGCTCTTGATAAATGTCGTACGCGTAAAATATATCGCTGTCTTTCAGTCACGGAGATCGCTTTACGTGCATCAAGTAAATTAAATGAATGCGATGCTTTGATTACCATTTCATAAGCTGGTAATGGTAATTGTAACGCAATTAATTTTTGTGCCTCAGCCTCATAATAATCAAACTGCTTAAATAATTCCTCGACATTAGCATGTTCGAAATTATAAGCAGACATCTCTACTTCATTTTGATGAAACACATTCCCATAAGTGATTACACCATTTGCTGTATTACTCCAGGGAAGATCGAATAAATTATCGACTCCCAATATATACATAGCCAAACGCTCTAAACCGTAAGTCAACTCACCAGTTACTGGCTTACATGCCAAACCACCTGCTTGCTGGAAATAAGTAAACTGAGATACCTCCATACCGTTTTGCCAGACTTCCCAACCGAGACCCCAAGCACCTAAAGTTGGTGATTCCCAGTTGTCCTCAACAAAACGAATGTCATCAGCCAAAGGATCAACACCTAGAGCACGTAACGAATCCAGATATTTATCTTGTATGTCTAAAGGAGATGGCTTAAGTACCACTTGAAATTGATAATAATGTTGTACCCGATTAGGGTTGTCTCCATAACGACCATCAGTCGGTCTTCGAGATGGCTGTACATAAGCAGCCGACCATGGCTCAGGTCCTATTGCCCTTAAGAAAGTAGCCGGATGAAAAGTACCCGCACCAACTTCCATATCAAAAGGTTGTAAAATTACACATCCTTGAGCAGCCCAATATTGCTGCAAAGTGAGAATAATGTCCTGAAAAGTAGATGGTTTTGTCATGAAAATCTCAATGTAGCCAGGGTGAAGCGAAGTGGAACCCGGGAAATTTGTACCACGCATAACCTGGGCTCCGCTTCGCTTCACCCAGGTTCTTTTTTACATACTATGATGACTTACGAATTACCTGCTGCTTTCTTAATTAACTCTTGCAGTGACTCTTCACTCGCAGCACCAGGTATAAATGATGGCTCAGTGCCTGCTTTAAATTGTCCATTTGGCGTTGAAGCAACAATAAACGCAGGTGTACCCATCAAGTGTAGTTTTTCTGCTAATTCACGGTTTGCATCTAAAATAGCAGTAACTTCTTTGCTTTGCATATCAGTCTTTAGTTTTTTCATATCTAAACCTAAAGACTTGGCAGTAGCCATAACGATTTGATCGTTTAAGCGTTTATCAATAGAAATCAATGCATTATGCATTTCTTTGTATTTACCTTGCATACCAGCAGCCAAAGCAGCTCTTGATGCTAACTCAGAACTCTTACCAAAAATTGGGAACTCTTTATAAACAACGCGTAAGTCACTGTCTTTCTTAATCAAACTGTCAATAATTGGTGACATTTTTTTGCAATGGATACATTGATAATCAAAGAATTCTACGATAGTCACATTACCTTTTGGATTCCCTGCAATGGTAGTTTTCCCTAGGAACAATTGATCTGTATTTTCTTTAATTGCAGATTGTGCTTGCTGTTGCATATTTTGTTGTTGTTTTTGTTGCAGTGCTTGTGACGCTTCCAAAAGTACCTCTGGATTAGCTACTAAATAGTCATGCACCACTTTTTCAATTTCTTTTTTTTGTGCATCAGACATAGGAGTTGTATTGGTATCTGCTGCCATAAGTGCAGGTGATACTAAAGATGCTGCCAGCGCTCCTACTGTTAATAAATTTGTAAATTTCACACAATTCCCCTTATTTAATAGTTATCATATACCAACAACTTTCCAACCGGCACCCTAGCATCCACATCAAGAAAATTCAATAGTTAGGGTATTATCACATTAATTTTCATATCAAAAGAAACTGCCTGATTCATAATGGATTTACTACAACCAGGATGTAGTAGTTGAGCTCAGGAATTATACTCTAGTTTAACTTGAGTTTCATCCAGCATTTCATATAGAAATGACTCAGTAAAAAATCCGCCATTCGCACATCCCGAACGACATGTAGCATCTTGAAGCTATAAAAAAGTATTAATTTTCAAAGAAATGGAATAAAGTGTTGTTTTTTTATTTACGGAGCTCCAGGGACGAACATGGATAGGCAGTATAGATTTCATAAGAAAACGATTTTAGCATGTCTTTTAGCATGCACAGGTATCAGTAATACACAAGCAGGCATTGAAGTAGTATTGGAAGGTGGGCCTAGCTGGTTTCATGTTCCTCAGACAACTATCTCACCTACAGATATTGAAACAGATAATTTAAGTCGTGGACATGCGAATACTACTGGTGAGCTAGGCTTTGGGGTTTATTATAAGCGACCCTTGTTGGTTAATGATGCCGTTTGGTTTAATACCTTAGCAGTTGGACTGGCAGTTCGTTACAGTGGATTTCTAGACAACATTACAGATGGGAATGTTGATCAATTTGAACAAACCAACCTAGATAATTACCAATATCAAGTTTATTTTGAAAATACACGGCTTTTGGCCCAGTTGTCGTTGGATGTTCTAACTTATAAGCAAGTTTCATTGTACCTCATAGGAGGAATTGGCGAAGGGTGGTCACGCTTACGCTATCACGATTTTCCTAATGAAGAAGATTTGGGCGGTGGCTTATCTTTACCCAAAAAAAATACCTCGCATTTTGTTGCTAATGTGGGGACTGGTATTAACTATCATTATACGGAGCATCTGTCTTTTTCATTAGGTTACCTTTATACCGATTACGGACATATAACCGCCAGTAATGAGGGTATTTTAAACGGTGAGGCAGTTACGCTTAGTGCACCGACTTTCTCTATTGAATCCCATGCCTTGTTGATGGGAATCCATTATTTAATTTAACTTAATTTCATATAAAGGTGCATGATGCGAATTTATAGTCCTATAAGTTTACTATTACTTTATTCTACTGCGAGTTGGGCTGAACTTCCTGTTTCATTTACTTCCGTCCCAACAATTAATAATATTGCGATTGGTCAGCAACAGACATTAAACTATGTGATTCATAATAATGTAGTTCGACGTAGTTTACCTATTCGCAGTATTCAAATAATTAATGATGGAGACACGCAATCCTCATCCGTCACTCAATCAACTACAACATGTGGCAATAGTTTACCTCCCAATGGTAGTTGTGAAATTAGCGTCACGATCCAAAACGCTACTGGCAATATAAATCGTCGTTTAAGTATCAATTATGGTGGTCGTAGTCCTTTAACTAGCCCAATAAAATTAAAAGTAAGTAAGGCCAAATATAGCGTTTTTGTTTACATTATTGGCGCAGACTTACAAAGTAAGCATCAGTTGGCTACGTTCAACATAGATCAAATGAAAAAAGTGGGCTCAACTGAAAATATTAATGTTGTATTGCAAACGGGAGGAGCAAACTCTCCTGGTTATTTAACTGTAAAACGACAAATAGTTTACCCTGGTTCTCTGTTTGAATTAGCAGACCTAGGCAGTGTACCAATGGCAGCGCCGAATACAATCCAAGATTTTTTAGAATGGGGCATAGCAAATTACCCGGCAGAACGATACATCACTATTTTTTGGAACCATGGTGGTGGACCTAACGGCGGATTTGGTGGCGATGAAAATAATCCACCACAGGCAATAGCCATCAATAATTTAGCCTCTGTCATTAATAATGTAAGGGCAACAACAGGGAATCTTTTTGAAATCATTGGGTTTGATGCGTGTCTGATGGGTAGTGCCGAAACAGCGGCTGGTTTTGCCTCCAATATGCATTATTTTATTGGTTCAGAAGACTTGGAGCCAGGAAAAGGCTGGCAATACGATACTTTTCTATCTTATCTAAATACATATCCTAATGCGGGTGGAAATGAAATTGGGCGAGTTATTATTGATGGATATACTCAGCAAAATGAGGGAGAGGCAACTACTTTGTCATTAATAGATGCGAGTCAATTGTCCAATCTGAACATGGCAATGACGAATTTTGCTACTGCTCTTAGTCCTTATACAACAACTACTACGAACTGGAAGTTAATTGCAAAAAGTCGTTTTAAAGCGGCGGATTATTCCACTTCAGTTTGGGATAATCGTAGCACTGATTTAGTGGATCTTGTTGAGTTTGCGCAACGAATCAGTAACCAATTCCCTGCCGATATCAACTTAAGTGCCGCGTCACAAGCTGTAGTTTCTGCAGTAAATCAAGCCGTTCTGTATTATAAAAATAGTTTCGATCGCGCAGATTCTTTTGGATTAACTGTTTATTTCCCATCAATTTTAGCGCAATATGAAACTCAATATCCTCAAGTAACAGCAATCAATGGGGTTAATTTCTTCTCACAGTTGTATGTTAATTTAGTAGGTAATTATCACACCTTCTACCAAAATAATATCAGCTCATTAGTCGCTATACTTTCAAACCTGGCATTTGATGGAACAAATTATACGGCGACGTTGAGTAATGATTATAATGAGCTCTATGCTGCGGTAGGTAATGAAAATTGTACCAATTTGCTCGATGCGAACAATAATCCACTGCCTGCCAATCCTTGTTATTCCAGTATTCAATACCAAGGAATTGCGGCAACACAGGCTGGAACAGATTGGAATATTAGCTTTCCTAAAGCGCCTTACTTGAATAGCTGGCCATTACTTAATGGGCTACCTGTGTTGTTTATCCCAGATGATGCAACGCCAAGTAATCCAGGTGAAACCAACTTCCTAATTCCGGTCACACAAATTCAGGAAGGCAGTACTACAGATGGCTATCTCAATGTCCTACTAAATCAACAAAATCAATTTCAAGTCGTTGGGTTCCAAAGTGGTATTGGTAGCAGTAATACTGCGGCAAAAATCATTCCTTTAAGTCCAGACAGTTCGTTCCGCATTCGCAGTTATGCGCAAGTAAATTCGGTTTGGCGATTAACGCAAACAACAGAAACGGTTAATTATCCATTCACTGTTTCCTTTGGCGGTGTCTCATCCGATCTCAATGCCTTTCGCTTCCTGGCAGGAGACATTACGGGTGCGTTGATTATTAGTCCCACATCAGTACCATACTAAGTCGTTTTTAAAACGTCATGCCTGTTAGGTAATTCGTTGACAAAAACAGCTAAATAACCGTAGGCTGGGCTGCTAAGCCCAGCATGTAACAATGCGCTGAAGTATTTCTTTCATAGAAACCGCATGGATAAGATACGTGTTAATCGGACTTCATAATAGAATTTTGGAGGGTCGAATTAACTCAGCAGATGCTGGGATTAACAGCCCAGCCTACACCTACTAAGTCGCTCTTAAATCGTCATCCCGAATGCCGTGAGGGATGACGAGGACTTTGTTGCAAGCTAGTTCATTACAGCTCAACAGCTAAATTCGCGTAGGCTAAAACCAGCCATTTAACACCGTGCTCGCGGAATTTTACTTGCACACGAGTATGTGCCCCGCTTCCCTCAACAGCCAATACCACACCCTGACCAAACTTCGCGTGGGATACACTTTGCCCTAAAGACAATCCGGAAGTTTCTGGGATGGCAGCTGGCTTATTTCGAGAGATAACAGGTGCTTGAAATTTTGCTTTGACACGGACTTCATCTAGTAACTCATGAGGCAACTCTCTTAAAAAGCGCGAAGACCGATGATATTCTTCTCGCCCATATTGCCGTCTTATTTCGGCATAAGATAAAACCAGTTTACGCATTGCACGCGTCATACCCACATAACATAAACGACGCTCTTCTTCTAAACGCCCAGGCTCTTCCAAAGACTGCTTTCCTGGAAACACCCCTTCTTCCATCCCGACTAAAAATACTATGGGGAATTCAAGGCCTTTAGCCGCATGTAAGGTCATTAAATGGACGTAGCGCTCATGTTCTCCCGCCTGCATTTCTCCGGCCTCCAAAGAAGCATGTGCTAAAAATGCGTTGATTAAAGGAATTTCTTCATCTTCTTCTTGTTCATAACGAAATTGTTTTGCGGCATTGATTAATTCTTGTATGTTATCAAGGCGAGATTCTGATTTATCTCCTTTGATTTTGCTAAAATGTGCATGCAATCCACTCAGCTGAATCACTACAGATAACTGCTCGTCTAATTCCATTGATTGGGTGTTTTGATAAAGCTGTTCAATTAATTCAATGAATTTCGATAACGCAGAACCAGCCCTTTGTGCCATCTCACCCGATTGTAATAAGGTTTTAGCAGCATGCCACAAGGAGCACTGTTCTGATTTTGCATAATGACGCAAATCGTCGAGTGTCTTTTCACCAATACCTCGGGTGGGGAAATTCACTACCCGCTCAAAAGCTGTATCATCGTTGTGGTTAACCAATAAACGCAAATAAGCTAAAACATCTTTTACTTCCGCCCGATCAAAGAAACGTACTCCACCGTAAATACGATAGGCAATTCCTGCGCGCAATAACGCCTCCTCTAAGACCCTAGATTGCGCATTGGAGCGATATAAAATAGCAATTTCATCAGCACTGCCACCCTGATTAATTTCCATCATAATCCGTTCACAGACAAAGCGCGCCTCTTCCAACTCATTAAACGCACCGTAAACCAGAATTTTTTCTCCAGTTGCCCCATCTGTCCACAAATCTTTTCCCATTCGTGAATTATTATGAGTAATAAGTGCGTTTGCAGCATTGAGTATGGTTGCTGTGGAACGATAGTTTTGTTCTAAACGAATAATCTGCGTGTTTTTAAAATCTTGAGAAAATTGCTGAATGTTTTCAACTTTGGCGCCACGCCATCCATAAATGGACTGATCATCATCACCAACTGCCAAAACGGCCGCATGCTCACCAGCAAGAAGACGTATCCATGCGTACTGAATCGTATTAGTATCTTGAAACTCATCGACTAATATAGCTTGAAATCGTTGGCGGTAATGATTAAGAATCTCGGGGCTATCGCGCAATAACTCATGAGTTCGCAACAACAACTCCGCAAAATCAATTACCCCTGCGGTCTGACATGCTTGTTCATACGCACTATAAATGTTGAGCAACGTTTTACCAGGCCCATAAGGCAAGGTGTGTACGTGTTGAGGTCGTATTCCTTCATCTTTTCGCCCGTTAATAAAAGACTGAGCTTGTTTCACTGGCCATTGCTCTGGATCAAGATTTAATAAAGCAATAACTCGCTTAATCATACGAGCCTGATCATCAGAGTCCAGAATATGAAATAATTCAGGTAAATTAGCCTCTTTATAGTGTCGACGTAATAAACGATGGCACAACCCATGGAAAGTTCCTACCCATAATCCCAGCACTGGAGTACTTAACATACCATTTAACCGTGCTTTCATTTCACCAGCAGCTTTGTTGGTAAAGGTTACGGCTAAAATACCATGAGGCGAGAGATGCTCTTCTTCAATGAGCCAAGCAATACGGCTGACTAAAACTTTCGTTTTGCCGCTCCCTGCTCCAGCCAGAACCAGCGTATTACCAAGCGGCGAGGTAACTGCTTCGCGTTGTCGCTCATTCAGTCCTTTAAGAATTGCAGCAAGAGTCATAAATAAAATTCCAGGAAAAAAAGATGGTGTATTCTATTAATAGATCCTAGTCTCTCGCAAGCAAAAGAAAATAGAAGCTATACTAACTAAAGTATAAACTTGTTTTTGCCAGGTTAAAGTGAATACTTATTGCTTTCAAGCGCGTCACAGCGCAAAATAATGCAATGAGGTAAAACCAAACTTCCTAAAGGACTAAAATGCACTCGCTCTATCCATCAATCAAACCCTATGCGCAACATGAATTAAAAGTTAGTGCCCTGCATACACTTTATATTGAAGAAACAGGAAATCCTGAGGGGCTGCCTGTTGTAGTGTTGCATCCAGGCCCTGGTGCTTCATCCGGGGATGGTTATCTTAGACGCTTTTTTGATCCACAACACTATAGGATCATCATTTTTGATCAACGCGGCTGTGGGCGTTCTACACCGCATTTGGAAGTGCGTGACAATACAACCAGTTTATTGCTAGATGACATTGATGCCATCCGAGATTTCTTAGGGCTATCCGAATTTGTATTGTCTGGCGGCGGTTGGGGTTCTTTATTGGCTTTACTTTACGCACAAAAATTCCCACAACAAATTAAAGCGCTGCAACTTCATCAAATTTTTTTAGGAAGACAACAGGATTTTGATTGGTTTTATAAACATGGAGCAAACCTAGTTTACCCTGATTATTGGAATGAATTTATTGGTAGTGTTCCTGAAGATATGTTGGATCAAATTCCAAAATATTATGCCAACTGTTTACAAGGACCAAACGAACTGGCACGTATGAGTGCGGCAAAATCTTGGGCCTTATGGGAAGCACGTTGCAGCAGTTTGCACCCTCATTTATATGTGATTGATCAATTCAGCGACCCACATTTCGCTCTGGCTCTTGCAACATTGGAATCCCATTATATCAACAATCATTTTTTCATTGAGGAAAATCAGGTGCTGGCTAATGTAAATAAAATAAGACACATCCCAACTTATATCGTACATGGTCGTTTTGATTTAATCTCTCCATTGGCTGGCGCTTTCGAACTGCATCAGGCCATACCGGCATCCAATTTAAGAATAGTTCGTGATGCAGGACATTCAGATAGAGAATCAGGTATAATCGACGCCCTAATTTATGCAAGTAAAGAAATTTCCAAACAAGGGCTTGATGCATGTTGATTGTAATTCAAAGGGTGACACACGCCCGAGTCGATATTGATGGTGAAACTGTTGGTAAAATCGATCAGGGTCTGATGATTCTTTGTGGTTTTGAACCTGGTGATACCGAGCAAAACATCAGTAAAATGTTAGATAAATGCATCAACTATCGCATTTTCAGTGACAGCCAAGGTAAAATGAATTTAAGCCTTAAAGAGGTTCAAGGTGGTTTATTATTAGTGCCACAATTTACTTTAATGGCCGAAACTCAAAAAGGGCTGCGTCCTAGTTTTTCAAATGCAGCACCACCAGAGCTTGGTCGACAACTGTTTGATAAGCTATTGACGCAAGCAGCTCAACTATACCCAAACACACAAAATGGATGTTTTGGTGCTGACATGCAGGTTCATTTATGCAATGACGGCCCGGTAACATTCTTGTTAAAGTTCTGATACCTCCACCACATTAAAAATTACAAAGTAAATTACTTTTTTGTAGCCTGGGTGCAGCACAGCGAAACCCGGGTTACGGCTTCGCCTTCCCCCAGACTACAATATATTTTTAAAAAAAGATCAACTGCAATCTATGGTTATTTTCAAGAACACTAAACTCGTGTAACATCGTTTCATGCATTTAAAATAATTAAAAAAATCATGCGATTAATTTCAATAGTTATCAGTTTTACCAGTAGTCTCGTTTTAGCTGGTTGTGCCTGCAAGGGAACCAACCCTGTCGATCCTTTTGAACCCTTTAACCGAAAGGTATATAAGTTTAATACGGCCTTTGACAATGTATTTTTAAAACCTCCAGCAAAAGTGTATCGAGCGGTAGTGCCCGCACCTGTCCGTAAAAGTGTTAATAATTTTTACAACAACCTAGATCTTATTCCAACCGTAGGTAATGATCTTTTACAGGCAAAAGGAAAATGGGCAATTAGAGACTCATGGCGCTTTATTATCAACTCTTCTTTAGGTGTGGGTGGTTTATTTGATGTGGCTAAAACCTTCGGTTTACCACCACATTCAAATGATTTAGGTCTTACACTCGCTAAATGGGGAGATAAAAATTCGCCCTATCTAGTTATTCCCCTACTCGGACCAAGTACCCTTAGAGATGGAGCAGGATGGCTATTCCAATTTGCGCTATACAGCCCTTATGTTTACATTCATAACGATACCGTAGTTTATAGTTTGCTGGCCCTGCGTTATGTCGATTTGCGCTCACAACTGTTAGATACAGATCGCATCATGGATGAGGCTTTAGATAAATATTCCTTCATGAGGGATGCATACCTTCAATATCGTAATAATCTCATTGCAGACAACCAGGCAGATACTGGCACTCTTTATGTTGATGATAAAAAAGCCGATCAAAAAGTTGTTGCTGAAATTGGTAGTGACTACGTAGATGAATAAATATTAGATGTATAGCCTGCAGCGCAGCAGAACCTGGGGATTATATCTATGAACCCGGGTTCCACTGCGCTGCTCCCAGGCTACATTCACGCGTTACTCACCAAACGGATTTCATCCCATCTCCAAAAAACTTCATCACTTTATTAAGCTATTTTTTATAGGCTTAAAACGCCACTTATTGTAACTACCTGTCCTAAATCATTTTTCTGGCATTAATTGAATTAACCCATCAATTTACCTGGCAACTACAGAGAGCACTTTTCCCATAAACCATCCGCCTGTCTTAATAGTTCCTTAATATTAACCATTTATAATCTATTTTGACCATGATGCTTGAAATAGGAACATAAATTGCTCTCATCTAAATCTATCTCTGACCATATTGCCGCTGATAAAACAAAACAGGCTGATTTACAAAAGTTTTATGAATCTATTCCACCCTCAGGAAAAGTATTAGTCGTTGTAGGTGGTGGAACCGCAGCGCTGACCTATCTCTATACTGCAGAAATAGAAGAGCAATACACTCATGTCCTCATAGTAGGAGATCGTGGTTATTGGGGAATGGCCGCTCATCGATTAGCACAGCCTCACCATATTTTCGCGCTTCCACATGCTCCATCTGACGAGTTTGTTGATCCAGCAAAACGTGATAAAGAACGGGGAATTACCCCCTTGGATTCTCATTCAGCCTATGTGCATTCACACGATTATCAAGACAGGGTTCTTGAATTAGAAGAGGCTACTATAAGCGCTCTGCAAAAAAAAGGGAAACATGTATTTGTTATGAGAGAACGCGTAAAAACGATTGAACGCTCAACTTCCTCAACTTTTACACTAAATACTGAATGCAATAAGCCAATTATTGCAAATAAAGTTGTCGTTGCAACAGGAGCAGGACCAGAAAGAAGACTTGAGCCTCATTTGCAAGAATGCCTTAGATCATCATTGGGAGGTATAAAAACTTCTGCAGAAGTAAATGAAAGAATTTTAACCTATACCGATATACTCATGCCCAATGTTGAAAAATGTAGTGGTAAAAAGGTACTAATCTATGGTGGAGGTGCCACAGCAGCCTGGGCAATGGAAGTTGCAGCAAAAAGTGCGCAGCCATTGGCCTGGGTTGGACGCAGTGGTTTTCAGCTCGCGGTAAGTGCTGGCCCCAGGGTCAATGAAATCATCATGAAAAGTCGTGAAGTACAAGTAGCTGGCACTATCGAATCGATTACTTATGTACCAGGTAGTGATTCCGAAGAAGGCAAACTTCTAATTAAAATCACAGGTCCTGATGGAAAAAAAGAATATCTTGTTGACTATCTATTCAATTGCATTGGCCAAGAACCTTATGAGCCTGGTGGTCTTCCCGGAATAATATGCCCAACCATTAAGAGTGAATTAATGCCGCATATGGATAAAAACATTGTAACGGGAACTGAAGAACGTTGCATGCTGGGTTGGAGCAGCAAGTGTGGTGATTTCATTATTATTGGGGCAGCTCAAGGGACTTATTATGATGATAATAATAAGCTTAAGCGTCCAAAAGCGGTTTCAGAATATATACCTTTCAGTGGCCAAGTACCAATTACTATTGGTGGTGTAGTCTCTTCAGTCTGTGCCTTGACTAACTATATGCCATTTAAACAAGATCCAAAAACTGGTTATACAGTTGCGTGCAGTCTAAACCTGCAAGTTATGAATGCAACACAGTTAGCAGTTTACTTTACAGCTTCTTACCCCAGTGCCCCCGCAAATTTTGTCAATAAAGCAGTAAAAGATTTAATTGCAGAACGATCTAAAACCGATTTTGGCTTGTCTCCAGAACAAATGGAGACGTTTATGCGAAATCATTTTGGGTATATTCCGCTGAATCCAACGTGCCAGGTTTTGACGCGACCTACTACCCCTACGGTAGCGGTAACAGCACCCGCGTCACCTGTACCGCCTGTAGTAAGTCATCCTGAAGAGCCTAAAGACGTATTTTCAAGCAGCACCATTCAAACATTGAAAAGAAGTCCTCTCTTTGGTTTCTTTAATAGAAAATCTACTCCTACCCCAGTAGAATCAACGAATTTAACTGCGGCAATCGCATAATTTCGGTTTAAAGAAAGAGGATTTGTTTTTTATTCCCTCGTCCTTTTGGGGTGAGGGGTTTATTTACAGTTTTAGAGAGCTTTTCTCACAAGATGTGCCAATATAGCCCTTTGTGAGAGGCTCTTCATGCTCATGCACGACAGATCTTCTCAAGGCAACGCAAAAAATCACCCGCAATATCGAGCTGAGTTTCTGCTTCGATTTCCCGCAAACACGTTGGGCTAGTGACATTGATTTCCGTTAAATAATCACCAATGACATCAATACCAACAAAATATAAACCTTTGGCCTTAAGCGTAGGCCCTATTTGCTCACAAAGCCATCTATCCCGTGCCGTAATGGGAACTACTTCACCACGGGCACCAGCAGCCAAATTACCTCGCAAATCACCTTCTGCAGGGATACGAGCTAAGGCATAAGGAACCGGTTCTCCGTTAATTAATAAAATGCGTTTATCACCCAAATTTTTTATCTCAGGAATATAACGTTGGGCAATAATTGTTTGTGTTTGATTTTTAGTTAAGACCTCTAAAATAACTGACAAATTGTTTCCGTGTTCTTCAACATGAAATACAGAGTTCCCGCCCATCCCTTCCAAGGGTTTGAAAATAACCTGTTTGTGCTCCTCCCAAAAAGATTTCAATCTTTTAATATGTCGTGAGACAAGTGTAGTTGGGCAGCACTGAGGAAAGTTTAAGGTGAAAAATTTCTCATTGGCATCGCGCAAACTTTGTGGTTTGTTCGCGACCAGAACCCCCTCGCGTTCTGCAAGCTCCAAGAAATAGGTAGTGTAAACGTATTCTATGTTAAAAGGCGGGTCTTTGCGCATCAGAATGATATCCAGTTCACTCAAAGGCTGCTCATCTAATTCTTTAACTGTAGCCCAATCCTTACTGTGTACATCGCCAATGCTTAAATCATAAACTTGGGCATAAACTTGCCCTTCCTTAGAAAACATATCTTCTTGGGTAAACACAACACAAGACCAGCCCATCTCTTGTGCTCTTTTGATCATGGCAACTGTCGTGTCTTTATAGGGTTTGAGGTGTTCTAAAGGATCCAACAACACACCAAGTTTCATTACTCACCTCCAATAGCTGCTATTTCCCTTGCTGCTGCAAGTGCAGCCAAGCGAGCAATAACCCCATAAACATAGAAACGATTTGACTCATCCACTTCAGTTAAATCATCACAAGGCATGTTACACGCTTGTGCAAAAGCTAAAGGTTCAAAATGCATTCCAGGTGCGTTTAGATTTTCATCGATCCCTCGTTCTTTATGAACTCGGTAAAACCCACCCACTACAAACTGGCCAATCATATAAACAACAGGCTCAGCAACAGAGCCGTTCGGCATAGTTTCAAAAGTATATACACCTTCTTGAATAATTACCCTATCTACTTTACGACCGCCTTTGCTAGTCGACATGCGCGTACGTTGTTTTCTATTTAATTGGCGTACCTCTTCTGCTTCATGCACCATCATGACACTCATGCCGTAAGTGCCATTATCCGCTTTAATCACAACAAACGGTTTCTCTTTTATCCCATAAGTTGCATATTTATCATTCATTAAAGTGAGAATTTTATCTACTTCGATTGCTAATCTATCGATACCTTCCTGTGCCATAAAATCCACACCTTCCAGAGCACTAAAATAAGGATTAATTAGCCAAGAGTCCATACCTGCAAATTCAGCAAACTCTGTAGCTACCTCATCATAAAAATTAAAATGACTGGATTTTAAGCGCGAGAACCAACCTAATTGTGCTGTAGGTCTTATTTTTTGCTTTATTCCTTGCAAAATCTCAGGAATTCCTTGCGACAAATCATTATTGAGCATGAGAAAACATGGATTAAAATTAGTTAGCCCTACGCGATCTCCCTGACGATCAATAGGCTCTAATAATAGGCTTTCTCCACTTTCAAGAAAAACTTCAGTCGGTTCTTTAATCTCAGGATCCAAACTACCAATACGCACAACAAATCCAGCTTTTACAAAAATGGTTCGTAATACATTGAGGCTTTGCAGATAGAACTTATTTCGCGTGTGACTTTCTGGAATCAGTAAAATTCGAGTACAATCAGGAACGTAATCGATTAATACCGACTGCGCAGCTTGGACACAAAGCGGAAAAAAATCTGGATTTAAATTATTAAACCCTGCGGGAAACAAATTAGTATCTACAGGCGCCAGTTTAAAGCCTGCATGCCGCAAATCAACAGAGGAGGTTAATGGTGGCGGTGTTTCTTTCCATTGATGCCGAAACCACGCCTCAATAGCAGCTATTTGATTTAAAACAATTTTTTCCACATGAAACAATGGTCCGGAATGTGCTGTGGTCAAATGAGGAACAGGGATTTCATGTACATTCATGATTTTCTTCTCTTTTTTATATTTTCGACGATGTTACCGGGGTTAACACAGAAATAAAAGATCTTATTCATTTTCTGTTATTATATTGTACGTTAGATTTTTATGTCCGACGTAATCCTTTAATTGCAGATGATACTGCTAGAAAATGGATTTGTTAGACTTAAAAGCCAACAAACGTTAGAATTCTTGCATACAAAAAGGAACTAATTCATGGTCAGCGAGCTAGTACAACAATTTTCTACTCAGATACAAACTTTTTTATTTATCATGACGCTTATTAATGGCATTTTGCATTTGATTTTTGCTGGTGCAGTAGCCCACGATGCTGGGAATATGAATCGAACAGGACAAAAAACTGTTTTAGTTTCTGCAGCGACCTGGGCATTTGCCACTTTAATAGGTGGTGTTTTCACAGCAACAATTTATTGGTTGCTACACCATTCTACATTTACACGACCAACGATAAGAGAGGTTCGTTATGACCAACCCTAGCATTAAAACTATTGATGTACATCAGCTAAAAGAAATGATGGCAAATAATTCCAACCTTTGTTTAATTGATGTTCGTGAATTAGATGAGTGGCAAGAGTTTCATATCGCTGGAGCATTGCATATACCTAAAGATAATATTGCATCTATTGCAGCTCAAATTCCAAATAAAAATCATTCAATCTATTTGCACTGCAAAGGAGGCGTAAGATCTTTATTCGCAGCTCAGGTTTTAATGGATTTGGGATATCAAGAAGTTTATTCAGTAGATGGTGGTATTATTGACTGGGCTGTATCAGGCTATCCTATTGAGCAAAAAATCTCAGAACCACAATTATAATTCTAAGCTCTTACTCCTAGCCTGGGTGCAGTGCAGCAGAACCCAGGCTACAAACTCTAGTGACATTGCCTCTGCTCTGTAGACTCTTTAATAATCTCATCATCTGTAGACTCTTTAATAATCTCATCAACAGTATCAACAACTCCGGATGCAGATGGACTTATCTCACTAGAGGCAAATAATCCCATTCGTTTTTTGTTAGTTTTTTCAGAGTCTTTCGCTTGTTCTTCTGCGGCCTTATCAATCTGCTCCAACTCAAGCTTCGCTTTTTTTTCAACCAAATCTTGCAGCATCTTTTCTACCTTATAATTCTTAATTTTTCGACCTGAAAACACTTGTTTACTTGGGTGTAGATACCCTTTACTCGGCTCCCCTTCTACATATACATGTCCGTTCATAAAACGGCTTAAAGCCTTATACATTTCAAGCAAGTCTTTGGATTCTGGGTAATTTTCTTTATCAAGATTAAGAGAGGTTGTTAATGCATTATATAAAGTGCTGTTCTCAGGAGATAAAAAAAATGCAGTTATCGTTCCTTGATAACTCGTGAAAATTTGATTACGAATATAGAACGCTGCAGCATAGAGCACACATGTTTTATCTGTGCTATCAGGTTTATCAAGACAAGCTAGAACTGCAAGTAGGTATTTACATTGAATTGCTCGCTCAGGATGGCTAATAGAAAGAGATTTTAGTGCCTGCGGTAAATTGTTTGCATCCAATTTATGGCTTTTTACTTCAGTTGCAATACTCTCCCTGATGTATTTTGATAATGTATCATATTCAACATACTTAAAACCCATTTCTGCTCTCCTTAACTCCATGAATCGGGATTAGTAATATTTACTCCAATCGCAGTTTAAACTAATTCATAATGCCAGTCATGCATTTTCTTTTTACTACTTAATTAATTTTTATCTTTTAAAGTCAATAAGATAACAAAAGAAACCAGCCTAAGTTAGGAGAAGTAGAACGAGTTTAAGACCCAATTTTCATTGAGTAAATAAGGCCAAATGAGTTGAAGAAAATAAGCTCCAGCCCCTTTTTAGATTGCTTTTTTATGTGCTGTTGATTAATTTAGCGCTTTCGTCACCACCAGGATAGTTATGAAAAAATACATCTGTTCCATTTTTCTTTTTCTAGGTTATCTGAATGCCTATGCACAAATCAATCAACCTAAATTAGTTGTTCAACTGGTAATCGATCAATTACGCGGTGATTTAATTTATCAACATCAACAACAATTTGCTAATGGCGGATTTAATTATTTATTAAGTCATGCCATTGATTACCACAATACCCACCATCCACATGCCAACACAACAACCTGTGCTGGACACGCAACTGTTGCCACAGGTAGCTTCCCTGCTTTGCATGGTGTCATTAATAATGAATGGTATGACCGAAAATCACAGCAAATGGTTTACTGCATGGAAGATTTGAAAACCTATATATTAAATACGCCACATACACGCATCCCAGCTCCAGGACGTTCTCCTAAAAATTTATATGCCTCTACTTTAAGCGACGAAATAATACTCTCTCAAAAAGGACGATCATTTGCTGTATCATTAAAAGATCGTTCAGCGATAACCCTTGCGGGGCATGCTGGCAAAGCGTTTTGGTTTGATACAACCAATGGCGGTTTTATCACCAGTACTTATTACTATTCCCAATATCCTCAATGGGTTAAAAATTGGAACAAAAACTACCATCCTCAAGACTACGATTGGAATCTTAGTCGTTTCAAGATTGAGTATCAAAACGCCAACTCACCAGTTTTCCACCATGAAGATGAACTTTTTGGTCAAACATTCCCACACCATATAACGCAATCCCCAAATCCTGAATACTTTAAAGCACTGTCGCGAAGCCCTAAGGCTGATCAGTTAACTGCAGAGTTTGCAGAGCAACTTTTAACTGAAGAACGATTAGGTCAATTTGTTGGAAAAACAGATTACTTAGGTATTAGTTTTTCTGGTGTTGATGCAATCGGTCATCAATTCGGCCCCAATAGTCTTGAGTCAGAAGATAATTTATTGGAATTAGATAAAACCCTTGCACATCTTTTGGCAACCATTGACAAACAAGTGGGTCTAAACAACACCCTTATTGTGCTTACTGCTGATCATGGTGTAAACGATGGGCCAACCTATCTCAAAGCGCATCATATAATTGAAATTAATCCTATTGATATCCCTAAAATGGAGCAATACATCCGCACTGTACTGAAAAAACAATATAAACTTCCAGAACAAACATTGATGTCCATTACCCCACCTTATATCTATCTTGATCATAAACTAATAAATCAGCATAAATTGAAACTGAGTGAAGTGAAACATGCCCTTGCACAAGCTTTAACTTTGAGGCCAGGGATATTCAAAGCATATGCATTACCTATTACTGACATTGAAAAAGATTGGCTAAGCAGCAAAGTTAACACAATGTATTATCCAGAGCGATCTGGTGATATTTACCTCATTCCACCACCCAACCAATCGTATGGGAAAAAAAGCCCAGACCGAGTCGCACATGGTAGTCCTTGGCAATATGATAGCTACGTTCCTTTACTCTTTGTCCACCCAGATTTTAAAGCCCAACGTATTTTTCGACCAACGTATACAACCGACATTGCCCCCACCTTATCAGCTGTGCTCGTCATGAAAAATCCCTCTGCCGCTGTTGGGCAGCCTTTGCCAGAAGTCGTATCTGCTTTTAATTAAAACGTAGCCTGGGTGAAGGCGCAGCCGTAACCCGGGATTAAAGGTTTATTTATGACCGGAAGTCCAGGTTAAGACTGCATCTTCACCCGGGCTACGTTCTATGTGTTTTTATGACGTGAAAAACCAGGCAGATTAACAAGTAATCCTTAATTAAAGATTGAATTTAACACAAAAAACCTTTAGTATTCGCACGAAATTTCTTACGATATCATCATGAATAAACAAGCGATAATTATTGGGATTTCAGGCCCTTCTGCATCAGGTAAAAGTCTTTTAGCAAATACTATTGTTAATGAGCTTGGCTCAGAACAGGTAGTAGTTATTTCTGAAGATGCCTACTACAAAGATAATGGCCATTTGCCTTTCAGTGAAAGAGAAAAAATAAACTACGATCACCCCGATTCTTTTGATCATGCATTACTTTGCGAACATTTAAGGCAATTAAGAGACGGTAGGCCAGTTGAAATTCCAATTTATTCTCATTCCAAGCACATGCGCTTGCCCGAAACCAGAACTATTGGTCAACATGCTATTGTTATTCTTGAAGGCATTTTACTCTTCAGTGATAAAGAGTTACGAGAAATAATGGATATACGAATTTTTATGTCTACCCCTTTAGATGTATGTTTGACTCGACGTTTAAAAAGAGATGTAGTTGAACGACATCGAACTTTTGAGTCGGTAGTACATCAATATGAAACAACGGTACGTCCCATGTACCTGCAGTTTATTGAACCATCCAGTCGCTATGCTGACATCATTGTTCCTCGTGGAGGAGAAAATAGGATTGCTATTGAAATGATTCAAGCGAAGATGCGTGAATTGTTAGCATCACACACTACTTAATTTAGGAGAGAATAGTGGGATTTTTAGCAGGTAAAAAGGCACTCATTATTGGTCTGGCTAGCAATAGATCTATTGCTTATGGTATTGCCAAAGCATTTCATGAGCAAGGAGCTGAATTAGCGTTTACTTATCAAAATGAACGTTTAAAAGAGCGTGTGGAATCAATGGCAGCTGAATTCAATTCCACCTTGACTTTTCCTTGCGATGTCGCTCACGATGAAGAAATTAAAGCACTTTTTTCTAATCTCCACAAACATTGGGATCACTTAGATGTCTTAATTCATTCAGTTGCTTATGCCCCAGCGGATCAGATTAGTGGTGATTTTGTCACATCTTGTACACGTGAAGGTTTTAGAATTGCTCATGATATCAGTGCATACAGTCTAATAGGTCTAGCACAAGCTGCTTTACCTATGATGGAAGGTACCGAAGGTTCTTTGTTAACCTTATCTTATTATGGCGCAGAAAAAGCAGTTCCTAACTACAATGTCATGGGTGTTGCCAAGGCAAGTCTTGAAGCTTCTGTACGTTATTTAGCTGCAAGTTTGGGACAAAAAGGTATCCGCATTAATGCCATATCAGCGGGACCAATCAAAACGCTCGCTGCTGCTGGAATTAAAGACTTCCGTAAAATCCAAACTGCTTATGCCAACATCACACCACTTCATAGAAACGTGACTGTTGAAGAAGTTGGAAATACTGCTGCGTTTTTGTGCTCTAACTTAGCCTCGGGAATTACAGGTGAAGTAGTTCACGTTGATGCAGGTTATCATGCAGTATCATCGATGAGTGATCTGAGTTAATCTTTTTTAACCTCTCCTATTCGTTAGGAGAGGTCAATCATTACCCCAATCCCCAATTTACATCGAAAGATGAACTAACTCATATTTCTAAGCTATTCTTTAATATACGTATCCTAAAAAAAACATCATGTATCAGATTATCAGAGCGATTTTATTTACATGGACTTTCGTCATGATGAGTTCAGACGTAATTGCAGATCCATTTTCTTTGGATAATTTAGTTAAAGTAAACCCAAAAAATGACACTCAATGTGTACAATACTACCTTTATAAGGGCACTCTTTATTGTGATTCAACGAAGACTGAGTCTCAAGCTATAGACCCTCAGATAAAGAACTATGAACATTTTAAAATTGCATTTGATGAACGTCCTTGGCAAATGGCTTGGGGAAATAAAAACTCCATTGGAACAACAATTGAATATATTCCTGCAGGCGACGATATTAATCATTGGCAAGAATTAGTCACAAGCCAGTCTTTTCCAGAATTGCAAAAAAAATACACTTTGAAACAGTTTGCGAACTCTCTGATAGAGAATATCAAATCATTGGGCTACCAACCTATTATTACATTTTATGAAGATACGGAAAACCGGGTGATTCTTGAAATGAGAATTGAGCAACCTAAAAGTCAAGTTCAAGATGAGCTGGTTATGTTGACCGAAGACGATAAAGGTATATATCTGTTGCACTATGTGATTAAAAAAGCAGATATGGGAGATAAAAACAGACAAAAATGGCTAAAGAACTTAAAGAATAGCGAAAAATTAAAACCGACTAAGAATTAAAATGCTCAAATTATTTTTAACTAAATTTTGGGGGAATTGGGCTCAAGCTCTTCAACCTCCAAAGACGTATCTTTTGGGCCTAAATTATGTTTTTGAGCATCTATTTCTTCAGGTAAATCTGTTGCGCCAATGCGCGTGTTCAGAAGCGCTGCCAATTCGGCGGGCTTATCGACTGCATCAGTCTGATTCTTTAATTCCTTCTCTGCATCCGTTTCTTTTGCGGCTTCCGCTTTAATTCTATGCCATTTAGAGTGACTCATAATGTTCTCGAGAATCTATTTAAGTATCTATGTTTAGTATAGATGATTAATTCATAGACTTTATGAGGAAGAAATTGATCACTCAATTTCTCCCGTACTTTTATATACCGCATCCAGTGCTTTTAATGATTCAAGTAAAGATTTCATTTTAGTTAAAGGCCAACTGTTAGGACCGTCACTTAAAGCTTTATCAGGATCAGGATGAGTTTCCATAAACAATCCTGAAATACCTGCTGCGACTGCAGCACGAGCAAGCACAGGAACAAACTCGCGTTGCCCTCCAGAAACACCGTTATTGCCTCCAGGCAATTGCACAGAATGTGTTGCATCATAAACAATTGGACATCCTGTTTCGCGCATAATCGCTAATGAACGCATGTCTGAAACTAGATTATTATATCCAAAACTCACACCACGTTCACATGCCATAATTTGTTCATTACCACATGCTTTCGCTTTGGTAATCACATGTTTCATTTCCCAAGGAGCAAGAAACTGCCCTTTTTTGATATTAACGGGTTTATTCATTGATGCTACTTTTTGAATAAAATTGGTTTGTCTGCATAAAAATGCTGGGGTTTGTAATACATCAACAACACTAGATACTTCCAGTAATGGTGTGTCTTCATGTACATCTGTTAAAACAGGAACGCCTACCTCTTTTTTTACTTTTTCCAAAATCGACAATCCCTTTTCAAAACCAGGGCCTCTATAACTAGATAGAGAAGAGCGGTTTGCTTTATCGAATGAAGATTTATAGATAAAAGGAATTTGTAATTGGCTACATAGTTCTTTTAAATATCCAGCCGTTTCCATTGCTAACTCTTCACTTTCAATGACACAAGGCCCAGCAATTAAAAATAAAGGTTTATCTAAGCCTACTTCAAATCCACATAATTTCATTCTTAATTTTTCCCTTGATGTTTTTCGCGAGCAGCAAGCACAAACTGTTTAAACAGCGGATGGCTTGCTCTAGGAGTTGATGTAAATTCTGGATGAAATTGACAGGCTAAAAACCAAGGATGGTCTGCTAGCTCCACCATTTCAACCAAAGAATTATCTGCTGAGCGCCCAGAGATAATTAATCCATGCTCAACCAGACTTTCAACATATTTATTATTTACTTCATAACGATGACGATGGCGTTCAATTACTTGTGGTGCTCCATAAACCTTACGTGCTAGCGTACCTTCTGCCAATTGACACAACTGGGCACCCAAACGCATCGTGCCGCCTAAATCACCATGTTCATCACGAAGTTGTTTTGAACCATCCACATCCATCCACTCACTGATTAATCCCAGTACAGGATAGGCAGTATGCTTATTAAACTCGGTAGAATTCGCGTCTTTTAAGCCAACAACGTTTCTAGCAAACTCAATCACAGCGGTTTGCATCCCCAAACAAATTCCCAAGAAAGGCACTTTGTACTCTCTCGCATATTGGATTGCTTTAATTTTACCTTCTACGCCACGTTCCCCAAAACCACCTGGAACAAGAATAGCGTCTATACCTTCCAAAATTGCGGCACCATGTTTTTCGATCAATTCCGCATCTAAATAGACAATTTCGACTTTAGTTTGAGTATGAAGTCCGGCATGCAACAATGCTTCATTAATTGATTTATATGCATCGTTCAACTCAATATACTTACCGACCATAGCAATTTTTACAGTTGCGGTTTGTGTTGTTTGCATCGCCACAACACGATCCCACTCACTTAAATCAGCGGGTTTGGCATCAAGTCCAAGCTTCTTCACAACAATGTCATCAAGCCCATGCTCATGTAATATTCTTGGAATTTGATAAATGCTTGGCGCATCTTCAAGAGAAATAACCCCATCTTTCTCCACATTAGTAAACAATGCAATTTTAGCGCGGTCTGACATAGGTAACGCTTTTTCTGAACGGCAAATCAAAATATCCGGTTGGATACCTATAGAACGCAACTCCTTCACTGAATGCTGAGTTGGTTTTGTTTTCGTTTCACCTGAAGTAGCAATATAGGGCACTAAAGTCAGATGTATAAATAAGGTTCTTTGCGAACCTAATTCCATACGCATTTGACGAATTGCTTCAAGAAACGGTAATGATTCAATATCGCCAACGGTTCCACCAATTTCAACCATTGCCACATCAAAACCATCAGCGCCTAATTTGATGCATCGCTTGATCTCATTAGTGATATGAGGAATAACCTGAACAGTCCCCCCTAAATAATCACCTTTTCTTTCTTTTTTAATGACGTTTTCATAAATTTTCCCAGAGGTAAAATTGTTGCGTTTGGTCATGGTTGTATTTACGAAACGTTCATAGTGTCCCAAATCCAGATCGGTTTCTGCACCATCATTGGTGACAAAAACCTCACCATGTTGGAATGGACTCATGGTTCCAGGATCAACGTTAATATAAGGATCAAGCTTAATCATTGTTACTTTAAGACCACGTGCCTCAAGAACAGCCGCGAGAGACGCAGCTGCGATGCCCTTTCCTAAGGAGGAGACCACACCACCTGTAATAAAAATAAAATTTGTCATAATTGACCTATATCCTGCTAATTTAGTACTGGTTCAAAGAAAAAAGAAAATTCAGGTTCTATTGTAGCCTGGGTGAAGCGAAGCGGAACCCAGGATTCTTACTATGGTTCCGCTTCGCTTCACCCAGGCTACAATACATCTAGGCAACAATAAATCAGAAAACCAACTAATCTATTGCCAGCAAATGCCCCATTTTCTCTTTTTTAGTTTTTAAATATCTGTGACTTTCCTTAGTAGGCTCTATTTCTAAAGGCACTCTCTCCATAACCTTTATTCCATAACGATCAACAGCAGCAATTTTTGATGGGTTATTCGTTAATAACCTTATTGCATCAATACCAAAATATTTTAATATTTGATAGGCAATCGCATAATCCCTGCCGTCAACAGGAAGACCCAGTTGATGATTGGCATCAACCGTATCCAAACCTTGCTCCTGCAAGGCATAAGCTTTTAGTTTATTCGCTAAACCAATTCCTCGCCCTTCTTGGCGTAAATAGATTAAAATGCCCCCTTCAGCTGCAATCAGCGATAGAGACTGCTCCAATTGTTTGCCACAATCACACTTACAAGAACCGAAAACATCGCCAGTAATGCATTCTGAATGAATACGCACTAAAGGTACTCGATTGGCAAATGCCGGTGGCTTCACTAAAGCAAAATGCTCCGCACAATCAAGTTCATTTGCAAACACGGTCATATTAAAATCACCTTTGTTTTGCAAAGGAATGCGTGTTGACGCATCAGCATTGACTAGCACTTCATGACGAATTCGGTATTCTATCAAATCTTTGATAGTAACCAGAGGGATATTATGTTTTTGAGAAAATAAAACCAACTCATCACGTCTGCTCATGGTTCCATCTTCATTGATAATTTCACAAATCACTGCCGCAGGAGCTAAGCCGGCAAGCTTTGCCAAATCGACACTACCTTCTGTTTGTCCTGGTCGTTCTAACACACCCTTTTTCCTAGCGCGTAAAGGAAAAACATGTCCAGGAGAAATCACATCTGCTGGCCCACTTTCAGGATTAATGGCAACTTGAATAGTCTGAGCTCTATCTTGAGCTGAAATACCTGTCGACACGCCTTGTGCTGCTTCTATGGATACAGTAAATGCCGTACCATAAGGTGATTTATTATTTTGCGCCATCATGGGCAATTGTAATTTATCAATCAGTTCATCAGCCATAGACAAGCAGATCAATCCACAACCATGACGAGACATGAAATTAATTACCTCCGGAGTTGCGTACTCTGCCGCCACAACCAGATCTCCTTCATTTTCCCTATCTTCATCATCCATTAAAATAACCATTTTACCGGCTTTGAGTGTTTCCACTGCGTGTTCTATTGTAGCTAATGAATACTTCATAACGCGACCTCATTTGATCCAGTGTTCATTTAATCTTCCTGCCAATCCAGACATGCTATCACATTGTTGCCCATAGGATGCCAAGAAACTGTATGCGCTCGGTTAAATATCCCACTCTGCTGGTATGCTGAAACTGCATTGTGCTCCAAAATACTTGGTGCAATATATAAATAAGTCCGATGAACTAACCCCTCTTGATGTAGTGCACTAAAAAGAGCACCCCCTGCCTCTACCCAAACATCGTGAAATCCCAATTCTCCCAAGTGGCTGATTATAGCACTTAAATTCATTGCCTGATCGTTCATAGGCATAAAATGCAACGTACTATTAGGATAGGAAGTCTCTCGATCACTACAATGATATATATGGCAATGAGCGGCCGTTGAAAAAACTTTAGACTCTTTATCAAGGCTCAGCTGTCTATCGATAATTGCTACAGGTTTTGCCTGCTCTTCCTGACCTAAACGCGCATTCATCTTGGGATTATCCAGTTGCACTGTTCTAGCTGTTGTCAGAATTACATCAGTCGCAGCACGCATTTGCTGCGTAAACTCACCACATAAGGTATTAGACAAAATAACACGCTCTCCTACTGTGCGACCAATCTTACCATTGAGTGTTTGTGCCATTTTCACCGTTACTCTAGGCTTTTTAGTCAAAGTCCAATGAGAATAACTTTTATAAAATTCTGTAACCTCGTCTACCGGATAATGCGTCACCTTTATTCCATGGGCACGTAATTTTTCTGTGGAATTATTCTTAGCTACAACTGGATTAGGATCCACATAAGCAAAAACAACTTCTTCTACTCCATGTTGGATAATCGCATCGACACAAGGCGGCGTTCTCCCCCAATGATTACAAGGTTCAAGAGAAATATATAGGCTGACCCCTGGCATTTTAGGAGGAATCTGTGTTAACAATAATTGTTCTGCATGCGGAGTTCCTGCACCTCTATGACAAGCTTGTGCTATAATAGTTCCATTTTGCACAGCAACAGCGCCAACACAAGGATTAGGGGCGCAATGGCCTTGTCCAAGACGGGCCTGTTCAAGAGCTGCGAGCAAAAACTTTTTGTGCATTGTTTTAGTACCTTTCTAAAGATGCATGTAACCACTCATGCACTATATAGAACGTTACGGCACGGACAAACCGCGGGATAACGAGAGAGTATAAGTAGTTACGATGCGTGAATGATAACAAATTATTCAATTTTTGAGTAGCCTAATGATTAAATTGAAAATTAAGAGAAACTTCTGTTGGATACTGTTAGCAAGTATTTTTGTCCAGCCATCTTTCGCTGAAGGATTGTCTCCGTACTCTACAAGCGAGCTGGAACAATTAGAAAAAGAGTTTGTGCAGCAGATCAATCAATCGGAGAGCGTAGAGCGAAATCCGTTAGCAAGCCAATACATTAATCGTATTGGAAAAAATCTTGCGCGTGCTGGCCGTATCAAACCTCCTGATTTCTTTATCGTTAAATCAAATGAAATCAATGCCTTTGCAGGTCCTGGTGGGCATATAGGTATTAATTCGCAACTTATTTTAACCACTGATAGTGAAAGTGAACTAGCCGGAGTAATGGCCCACGAGATTGCACACGTACGTTTACATCACCTGTACAGAGCTATCGAACATCAAAAACAAATGCGTATTCCCATGCTCGCATCCTTACTGGCATCTGCAGCTTTAGGTATCATCAATCCTACAGTTGGAATGGCAGGCATGATGGGCTCTTTGTCTGGATTCTCTCAAGACAATATCAATTTTACTCGTTCCAAAGAAAAAGAGGCAGATAGAATCGGCATCGATATGCTAATTAAAGCGGGATATAATCCCCACAGCATGGCTGCATTTTTTAAAAAAATGCAGGAAAACTCTCGTTATTACTACACTGCAAACGTCCCTGCCATTCTGCGCACCCATCCTTTAGACGGGGATAGGATTTCCGAAGCAGAAAACCGAACGACACAATTTTCACGCAAACAATATGCAGATTCTCCTGATTATTCATTAGTTAAAGAGTTGATCCGTACTTCAGTTACCCGAGAACCTAAAACTTTACTCGATTATTATGAGCATCAATGCAACAAAAAAGCCCCCGCCTATGCCTGCCAATATGGTCATGCGCTTACTTTAATCAATACCAATAATTTTACAAAGGCAGCGGCAATTTTGAGCCCTTTATTAGTAGAAAATAATAATCTTTATTTTCAAATTGCGATGGCACAAACTGAAACAGGATTGTCCCAACATAAAGCAGCGCTCGCTCGGCTGGAAGAAATGCAAAAAAATTATCCAGATAATTATGCAGCACTGATGGCCTATGCTCAGGGCTTATTGGCTGCAAATCAAAACGCAAAAGCAACAAGCATCTTACTTAAAGGAAGCAGAAAGTACCGACAAGATCTTCCTTTATGCCGTGAGTTAGCGCGAGCACAAGCGAAATCGCATCAAAAAGGCTACGCCTATTTTACTCAAGCTCAATGTTTACTTCTTGAAGGACAAAAAAGAGCTGCAGTCGCTCAGCTTAAAGTTGCTCGTAGCCTAGCGAAGAAAGATCCTTACTTATCAGCAAGAATTTCTGCCAAAATTGATGAAATTGTGAATTAAAAAAATCACGCTCTTCCGCCCGGGCGGAAGAGGGAAAACTAAGTGATGAAGCTCAAAGAGAACTAATCACGAAAATTCTCATATTGTAATGGCAATTTAATATCTGAGTTTTTTAAAAGCGCAATTGTTTCTTGTAAATCATCGCGCTTTTTACCGGTAACACGGACTTTGTCTCCTTGAATGGATGCTTGTACCTTAGCCTTAGAGTCTTTAATGTATTTCACAATGTCTTTGGCTGTTGGCTGATCTATTCCTTGTTTAAACGTCATATTCAAGGAAAAAAACTTTCCGCTGTGCACCGGTTTATCTTCTATATCCACCCCAGAGGCATCAAGATTACGTTTACTGCAATGATTGCGGAACAAATCCTCTAATTGTCTGACTTGAAAATCTGATTCGGCTCGCAACGTCACCGTAAGTTCTTTAAGTTCTATGCTAGACTCAACGCCACGAAAATCAAAGCGGGTACCCATTTCACGCACTGCATTATCAACTGCATGACGTAATTCAACCATATTGGTTTCGGAGACAATATCAAAAGAAGGCATAAGCGACTCATTCAGGTTAAAAAATATAATTTAACAAAAAAGAGAAGGTTAAACCACAACTCCATTGATCGATAGCATACAGTTGCATATTCGGGTAAAGCATGTTATCAAATTAAATTGGTTCAAAAATATTCTATTTAGTTAGCAACCGCACAATAACTTTCTAGTTGTTCTATCTCAAGGAGTGAGAAGTATGACAAAAGCAAAGAAAGAGTATTTTACCTCATATAATCCCCAACCACGTAGCTCTCGTTTTGCATTCTACTCGCTGTATTCAGAGTCCTGCTATACCGAAGAAGAATTAGCCCAAAGAGAATGGATAATTAAAACTCGCGCCAACTCAGGAATTCATCCTGATTATTTGGCCAATCCAAGTTCTTGGTTCGCAGAGGACTCACAAGCCTTGGTGAATGTTTATGAACGCTCATGGTTTTACTCCAATGCATTTAAGACGCGTCACGTCTTAACCCGAGATGATTTTTACGTCCACCCCATTGATAGCCAACGCCTACAATGGCCTGCTTTGTATGAGTTAATGCAAAAAACCGGAGATTATTTATTACTTAGAAATCAGGAGCTACCCAAAGATCATTTAAATCAGCCCATGAATTTCTTCCTACTAGATCTGAATCGTATTCTGAAAGAAATCAGTCAAAATCCCAATCTCAAACAAACAAGAGAACAACTGGAGCATGTCACTCGTTATGTACGTACTATAGAAAAAGACATTTCTCCTTTTGTAGGTTCTGATAAATTATTTTTAGCTAATTTGCGCAGTACCATTGATGATACAATTCAACCTCAATTAACGCATCGAATGGAATCACAATTATTAAGAGATCGACTGAGTGAGTTATCAAAAACTCTTGAACAATTATCAAGTGAGCGCAATAGAGTATTGCATTTTGCCCTGAGTACAAACCAAGTGAATCCCCACACCGCTACTCCCGCAATTGGTCAAACCAATCTTAAAGCCTATCCTACGCTTGCAGCAAAAGGGTGTGGTAAAAGTTCAACGGCTGTCGTAAAGCATTCTACGCCTGGACTGCAATTAACAGGAGAGCAGCTTAAAGATTGCCCTGATTTCCAATTAATCACAATGCAGGAAGAAGTACTCGATCATTATGCTAAGGCAATAACGGATTTAAATGAACTCGAGCGTTTTCAAAAAGTCGTTACTCAAACCATGGGATTATTAGAGCAAGCTGGTGAGGTGTTTACAGTAGCGCAATTTAAGGAACAATTATCTTTACTATTAAAACAAGTTGAACCCTTTATTGATGAATCCGCTGTTCACATCGAAAAAATAATCCAGGCGAATACACAGGAATATCATAAAGTAATTCAAGAGGAACAAAATTTATCGTATATCAGTTTATCTAATATAAAAAAATGGCTCACGTCAGAACGACAAAAATTAAATACGTTCATAGATAATCAAGACACTTTAGCCCATTTTCCCTCTACAACGTCAGAGCTTACAAAAACGAATCAAGCGCTCAAACAACAAGTAAACCATGTTATTGGGCAATTGAACGGTCCTAAAATAGCAGGATCTAATTTTGCAATGCTTGCAGAACAAGCTCAAGAATTAAATACATTGATGATTTCGATGCATGGGTGGATCAAAGTCCAATACGAACTCAAAGGTCTAGAGCCACCTCAAAAGCCAGATCAACTGGAATTACTCCCCCCGCCAAAACCCCAGAAATCTGTTCATCAATCCAGTTCAACCTTCTTCGAACTACCTAAAAAAACTTCCCTAGTTGATGAGTGTCGCCGCCCCAACTGGACCTATGAAACATCAACATGTCCTCGCCCAGCTGAACAACCTCCTGCCATCACAGCATGTGCTGATCAAGATTTGCCTGCATGTCGTGATATGCCTGTATGCCGTGTGCAGGAACAAGAGACATCTGCTGCAAATCTTTACATTGGGTTAGCTATTTTGCTCCCTATCGGAATACTTGCGATTTATTTTTTATATCAAGCAATGAATAAACCAGAGGTTAAAGCGAAAATTCCAGGCGATAAGAATGAATATGAGAAAATAAAAACTGAATTAGATGATTTAATTATAGAAATTCAACGCGATGGAATTATGAATAACACCCAAATAAAAGATGAGTTCGAAGTGTTCGTTGACACATACGATCAGCTAAACAAACAAGCTAGAGAGGGAATTTATGATATAGAGGAACTAAAAGAGCTTCATGGTGACATAAAATACTTCTATCAGGAGAACCGTTCTGCGCCGGTATCGAAACCATTCGTTTCTTAATCGAACGATAAAATCGATTTGTACCAAATTAATGAATCACAAATAATTTGATTTAAACTATAATGAGTGATTCAGAGACTGGTTACAATTCGCTAGTGTGGGCAAAATGCTGTGGTTTTAGAGCGCCGCACAGCATATGCTCACTCATCATCCCGAGCGTGGCGAGGGATGATGGGGACAACATTGGCCAAGAGAATTGTAAGTAAACCCTGCCCTCTTGTCATTTCGAAAAAAGTTAAACAGCATTGATAGAGAATTTTTGTGCGAACAACTAAAAATAATTTTCAAGCGTTACTAAGATTAGCTATTCCACTAATTCTCACTGGATTATTACAATCTTCAGTCTACTTTTTTGTGACTATCTTTTTAGCACATGTAAGTCAAGATGCATTGGCAGCAGGTTCGCTGGTTGCTTGGTTATTTGGAACATTTAACGTCATCATTATTGGTATTTTAAATTCAATTAATGTTTTGGTAGCTCATCGACATGGGGCTCAAGATGAGCACGGGATTTCCTTGGTTTTTCGAGATGGGGTTTGGCTGGCCTGTATTTTGACCCTTCCTACGTGTTATTTCTTTTGGCATATTGCGCCGTTACTCTTATATCTTGGACAAGACCAAGCTTTAGTTAAGCTGACTGAATCCTATTTACACGCACTAACATGGGGATTATTTGCAAATTTTATTACTGTCGTGTTATTAGAATTTGTTATAGGGCTTGGCAAGACACAATTGGCATTGCTCTTTAGTGCGCTGAATGTTTCCTTGAATATCTTATTTAGTTTCGTACTGATTTTTGGAAAGTTTGGCTTGCCTGCTTTAGGTGTTGCTGGTGCAGGTTGGGGTACAACAATAGGTTTTTGGATAACCGCCTTATTTTTCACCGGGTATATTTTTACAAATAAAAACTATAAACCCTATACGCGACATCTTTTTACCTACATCAAACCATTCTACTTAATTGAACTACTTAAAATTGGTGCTCCTTTAGGAATAATGTACTGCATCGAAATTGGCTTTTTCTTTGTATTAATTTTAATTATGGGGTCACTAGGAAATCAATTATTGGCTGCCAATCAAATCACCTTACAATATCTGTGCATTTTAACCTCCGTTATTTTTTCTATAGCCCAAGCAATCACGGTACGCATAGGCTATTTATTGGGAAAGGGTGATATACTCACCGCAAAACATGCGGGTTATATTGGTACGATGACTTCAGTTATTTTTATGTTTGTTGCGGCCCTTATTTATTGGTTTTTCCCTAAGCTACTTATTGGCATCGATTTTGACATACATAACCCCGACAATCAGAGCGTGGTGCATTTTGCTATTCAACTTCTAGCGGTCAGCGCAATTTTTCAAATATTCGAATCAGCTCGAATCTCCCTATTTGGCGCGTTACGCGCTCTCAAAGATACACGGTATACCCTAATTATTTCCATAATCAGTTTTTGGGGAATCGCATTACCCATAGGTTATTTATTGGCAATTCCTCTCCAATGGGGTGGTGTTGGTCTCTGGTGGGGCATGTCCTTGGCTGCTTTTATTAGTGTTCTCTTGCTCTATTGGCGGTTTAATTTTAAAATGCGCGATTATCAACCAATCGGATGACGCCTTGAAACGCACCGCCTTGTTCTGCTCTTTATTAATTTCCTCGATTTCAGCATTTGCTTTAAATAATCCTGATCTAAAATCGTATAAATATACTTTTTCTAAAAAAGAACATTTTAAGGTTTCATTTGCTGATTATCCTAAAGGCCAAGAAGAGTTCTTTGAGCTTGAATTTAAAAATGGCGTTAAACTACCTCATGAAATTAATACGCCACTACAAGGATTAAAAATATCAGGCAATAATCACAGTGATGATTTGTTCATGTATGCTTATACAAAAGTAAAGGGATTAAAGCCTAATACAACCTACCACACCGGTTTTACTTTGGAATTTGCCTCTAATGCTCCTGAGGGCTCTGTGGGTACAGGGGGCTCAGCAGGTGATTCTGTTTATGTAAAAATTGGGGCTGTCTCCAACGAACCTCAACGCTATGTGGCTGATGATGGCTATTACATGATTGATTTGGATAAAGGGAATCAGGCACTTGATGGAAAAGACATGATCCTGATTGGCACTATTGGTGTTGACACGCAAAACGTTACATATCGATTGAAAACGCTACCCTATTTACCCAATGAAGAAATGCAAGCCAAGCTCGCTAATTATACCGTAACTGCCAATGATAAAGGTGAAGCATGGCTAGTACTCGGTACTGATTCTGGATTTGAAAGTACGACTACCATTTTTTATACCAGTCTATCGGTTACGTTCAAAGAGCTAATGAAAGAATAATAAATTGTAGCCTAGGTGAAAATCTGACAGACCGTACCCGGATATCACTTTGTTTCACTCAGGCTACATTGACGTTGACCCACCGAATAAGTCCTTTCAATGAAAATAAACTTTATACAACAAAAACAGACCAATAACTAATGTGATTACTCCCGTAGTAAGAAACAGCTCCGTTTTACCGATCATTTTATTCCAAATTTTATACACAGTATCTGGACAATAGAGTCTAAATAAACCGCCAATGAGTATCAACCAGGCAAAAATAGTAACTATGACAGGCCAGCCTATTACCCATACGTTATGGCTAATAACCATTAATAAACCAACAATTAATGTGATTATGCCGACAACCAACATTACAGCGCGCTGCCCCATTAATTCTTTCATTGCGGTGACTACAATGTCACGTCTTAGTAGTAAAAGTAGGCTTACAATGACCAAATACCAGCCCAGGACTGCAGCTAAGAAATTGGTACCCATAACAATCTCCTCAAAAGAATTCCCCTATATAAATTATAGTTCAATATACCCTTCGATAACGTGGTGAATTAGGGAAAAAAAGCTAAACTTATATATATATGTTTGGATCAAAGGATTCTTCAATGAATACGCAATTTACCGCAAATGTTTACTGTAAAGAAGAAAGAATCGCGACCCAAACTGGCAATGATATCGATAGGCTTTACGCTTGGATGTTAATTCAAGTCAACGGCTATTTTGATGAGATTCATGGTGAAATTATTGATAATCAAACCAATGAAACCATCCGCACATTTTGCAAAGCACCTATAGAATAATACCAACTTTTATTGAACACTTTATCCACTTTGTCCCGTCATCCCTGAATGTATTAGGTAATCCCGAGTTCAACAAGGGCTCTCATCGAAACACTGTGCTAACGCGTGGAGATCCCGCGTTACACTTGGGATGACGGCAAAAAGAATGTTGACTAAGATAAAGAAGCACTTACAATGAATCTTTTTACTTTAAGGACAGTCATGAGCGTTAGTGAAAAAGCTTCCTCATTTAACCTGTTTTGGTTGCTCAACTACATTTCTATTGCATCGGTTTCAGCAGCGATTATCACCCCTGCTTTACCCAAAATTCAGTCAGAATATGCTTTAGGCCCAGGGACTATTGAATGGATAGTCTCTGCTTTTTTGATTGGTTATGTGGTTGGCCAATTGATTTATGGCCCGCTGGCTAACCGATTTGGCCGTTTAAAAGCACTACGCACTGGGCTTGTGATTAATCTGTTCGGGATTGTTATTTGTTTGATTGCTGCCCTACAGGGAAGCTATGAGTTGCTTGTCAGCGGACGGTTAATTACAGCCCTCGGCTCCGCCAGTGGTCTTGCCTGTACTTTCATGTTAATTAATGAGTGGTTACCTGAATCACAACGTAAAGCTGCTATGGCCTATTCCGTATTATCCTTTGCACTTGGAATTGGGATCGCTGTCGTAGTTGGTGGTCTGATTACTGAATATCTTCACTGGCAAGTATGTTTTTGGATTTTACTGGTGCATGGTTTGGTGATGCTCGGCGGAACTTGTGTGTTTAGCGAAACATTAGTTCATCCTAAGCCAATTCATGTCTTAACCATTGTACGAGATTATTATGCTGCACTTGCTTCTTCAAAATTGGTGATTTTTTCATTAGTTGTAGGATGTTGTTCTGCAATATCTTATTGCTTTTCTGCTGCAGGGCCACAAATTGCAGAAGAGCTATTGAAACTATCAGCAGCTGAATACGGCTATTGGAATATACTCAACATTATTGGCATGCTTTTGGGTGGATTATTTGGCAAACAATTACTGACTCGTTTTTCAGCGAATCAGCTGATTTTCGTTGGTTTTCTTGGTCTTGCCGTAGGCATACTCAATTTATTGCTGATATGGCATTTTGCAATTACATCAACATTATGGTTTTTCCTAATTACAGCCAGCTTGTATTTATTTGGGAGTTTTCTATTTTCAGGTGGATCCTTTGTTGCCTCTAACGCCATTCAGGACAAAGCCAGTGCTGCAGCCATGATGAGTTTTGTGAACATGTGTTTTGCAACACTTAGTGTGATATTGATGGGCTATTTAAGGGTTAATCCTTTATTAAGTTTTATTATTATCTCAAGTATTGTTTGGTTACTTGCTGTTGGGCTATTAATAGTAAAGGTTATAAAAATAAAAAATACGTTGGTTTTATCTGGTGATCCCGATTAAAAATATCCTCGCTCTATAGTGAGGAATAGGAGGCAATCAATGTCACGGAGCCATAGCCATATCCCGCAATCGCTGCAAAATTTTTTGAATTTTACCAATACAAAACCGGCTGTTTTTATACCCATAGAGGTACGTGAGTTTGCGGAAAAAACAGCAGAGGCTTTCATCCTCCCTAAGTTATTTGTCCCCCTGATACACAACCTGGCACTACAACTGGCAGATCGTGTCATACCAACACGAATTTATCATCCCGCGCCGCAAAAAAAATTACCCTTAATTATTTATTTCCATGGTGGCGGACATCTATCAGGAAGTATAGATACCCATGACGCGCTTTGCCGGCGGATTGCTGTGAGCAGTCAATCTATCGTTCTTTCTGTTGGTTATCGTTTGGCTCCAGAATTTCCCTATCCAGCTGGATTACAAGATTGTATCGCGGTTTTTGAACATCAAGCTGAGTTGCTTAAAGAGTACCAGGTCGATACAGACCACATCTTTTTAGCAGGTGATAGTGCCGGGGGAAATTTAGCACTTTCTGTCTGTCATCACATAAACGAACTAGGCGATAACTCGATTAAGGGATTAGTGTTAATCTATCCATCTGTTGATTTCTCTATGAACTATGATTCGTACCAGCGCAATGGAGAAGGTTTTTTACTCACGCGAGAAAAAATTAAATGGTATTTTGACAATTATTTTCAACATGGTGGCGATCGCGTACAAGCATCACCCATGAATTTCCAGCATTTAGAATTATTACCTCCTTGTTATATCGCTGCTGCTGAGTATGATCCCTTACACGATGAAGCGCTGGCGTTTGCAAAAAAAATAGAACACTTGGGAGTTTCCGTAACATTAGAAGAATTTCAGGGAATGATCCATGTTTTTGCGCAACTTGAAGTATTTGTACCCAATGAGGTTTTTCGATTAATTGAATCCATAAAACATTTTATCAAGTCTCATACAAATAAATAATCAATGATGGAGCCTGGGTGAAGCGAAGCGGGATTAGGAATTTTATTCATATCCCAAAACCCGGGTTACGCTTCGCTTCACCCAGGCTACAAAGCACCTAATCCACTTAAAAAGTATCAAACCCTTCATATTTTTGCCAAACAAGCAGTTCGTGAGTGCATTCTTCGACAACAGCGAGCTGTGGACCTTCCTTTAACCATTCATAAAATCGCTCCAGATTGTCAACTACCCCACAGGCTAAGACTTCGACACGCCCATCATCCAGATTTCGTGCCCAGCCTGTAATATCTAATTTCCGCGCCTCTCTTTGTGCTGAAGCGCGATACCATACGCCTTGAACTTTTCCAGAGACATAACATCTCATGCATGCTTGATTCGACATAAAAATTTCTTATTGGTTTTTGGAGAAATAAAGTTTATCTTATTTTAAGAACAAGGAGATAAAAATGGCTATATGGTTTAAAAAAATTTCTCTCGAAGGGCTAAATCAATTTGGAAAAAATACCATGTCTGAATTTCTTGGTATTCAGTTCATTGAGATTGGTGACAATTTTTTAAAAGCAACCATGCCCGTAAATGAACGCACCAAACAACCTATAGGCATTCTTCATGGTGGTGCGAATGTCGCCCTATCAGAAACGGTCGCCAGCACTGCAGCAAACGCAGTAATCGATATAAGCCAATTTTTTTGTGTCGGTTTGGAAATTAATGCCAATCACATCCATTCCGTAAAACAAGGCATTGTTACTGCCATCACCTCACCTATCCATATAGGGCGCTCTACACATGTTTGGGAAGTTAAGATTTTTAATGAGGAGCAAAAACTAACCTGCATTTCCAGAATGACTGCTTCCGTAATCAATCACCCCAAAGGGTAAGCCCATTGTGAATATGGACCTGTTTCTTAGGAGATTGTGCAAGATAAGCAGCTTTTTAATTTTTCCTCCGCTGTTATGAAACCTAATCAGACGCTTAAAAATCGTGGTGCGCTTAGCAATCCAGACGGTCGATTCGAGTCCCAAACTCGTGAGCATTTTGCTGATGGCTAGGATATTGAAGAAGAAGCGCTACCTCCTCTAGAGACTTTTTTATTACCTGAGCATGCCAATTATGTGTTAATCCGATTGCCTCATGAAGTAAAAGAGCTATTTAAAGAATGGCTCACAAACCATTTTCCTGAGCGCGCGGAACATGTGATGAGCCTTATTCGTCAAATGCGTGGAGGTAAAGAATACGATGCGCAGTTCGGTACTCGCATGCGAGGTGAAGGAAAATATGCCAACCTTTTAAAAACTCGATTTCAGATCGCGTGTAAACGATTTAAGTTAAATACTGAACCCAACCCTTCTTTAGAAACAGAAACATTTTGTAAAAAAGAAAATCTATCCTTCAAACAACTGAGCTTATGGGAAGATAAATAGTCTTCATAGCCAAAACCATCATCTTATTTAAAATGGTTTTGATTATTTTACAATCACTTGGATTTAAAATTATTTTTTTAGATCTAAATTTATGCAAATTAAAAAATCAATTCTATACTTAAGCTGAGTGAAAAAAAAAAGTAAACCGAAGGAGGATGTAATGAATACAAGTTCATGCATTTCAAAAGTGTTACGTACAGGGATTATATTAGGTTCTTTATTCTTCGCAGTAGGCTATACATCCATTGCAACTGCAGCTCAAGGATGTGGTCATGGATATCATAGAAATGCGTATGGTGGATGTGTATTAAATGCCCCAGGACCCAATGCTCGACCCGCTCCATATCATCGAGGTTGCTGGAGAAATGCTTGGGGTCAATTACGTTGCTACAGATAATTAGTAAACTGGCCTTAGCTTTTCCAAAAGCTAAGGCCATCTCTCATCATTTATAATTTATTTCATTTCTTTTTATTAGGATGAGATTCTAATTTAGATTTTTCATGAGTGTGTTTCATTTTATCGGGATGAGAAGAATGCTGTTGATCATGACGGCGTGCATCTTGTGACTCATTTTTAAATTTATTGTGCTTTGACATTTAGACTCTCCTTGAGGTTAAAATTTCTTCCATAGAATTTAAACTTAGTCCGACTTGTTTAAAAAAGCAAACCACTCTTTATCATAATTGCCACTTATCTAATTCATCAATTCAGTGGTTGTAACTCAAAAAGTACGTTAAAGTAATTTTAAATTTAAATTACTCTAAAAATGGACTTTTAATGACACCGGAAGTAAATGAAACCTTAAGGAAAATAAGAAACCAAAAACCTTTGATATTAGTTATTACTAATTATTTTCCTATGGGTTATATAGGTGGCGGCGTTCGCAGTATCGGTGGATTCCCCATAATGTGTGGTGCAGAAGAAGAGGTTGCGGAATTACTAAACCTTGCCAAAGCAGTTGTAATCAATTTAGGCAAATTAGATAAGGCATTTGTTAAATTGAGCAATCACATTTGCACGATAGCAAACCAAATGAATATTCCCATTATTTTAGATCCAGTAGGAACAGGAGCTAGTCGCTACAGAACAGACGTTGCAACAAACATAATAAAAAAGCACCAAATTTCCATTATTCGCGGCTACCCCAATGAAATTGCGAGTTTACTGACCGAAGAATTAGTAATCCAAGATAATAATCATCTTATCGAGGAAAAAACAATCATAGAAAACGCTAAATCATTGGCCAAAAAGCATAAGCTTACTGTAGTTGTGAGTGGGAAAAGACATCTGGTTGTCAATTCAGAGCAAAGCACTCAGTTTAATTTTGATTCAGCCCTGGTACAAAAAGTAGCAGGGATAGGCAATTTACTGTCAGCAATTATTAGTGTTTTTAATTCAGTCACCGAAGACTCATTTTCCGCTGCTAATAACGCAGTACATTTTTATGCTGGATGCGTTGGTCCAATATCATCAGCAGCTTCCGGCCCAGCATCACTGATTATTGGAATCATCGATCAAATCTATATTAATGCAGCGAAGGCACAGCTGTTTACATAGATTTGTAGACACCTTGTATCTTGGGTGAAATGAAGTGCCAAGCTTCTACTGTGGAGGACTATTTATCACCCTCTCCCTAGCCCTCCTCCGCAAAACAAAAAAGGGGATTTTTGTTGACTGTATTTATTTTTTATTCCCCTCTCCCCATTTTTCGGAAAGGGTTAGGGTAATGAGAGTTTAGCCTAATGCTCCTTAAGCCTAGTTACATGAAAATAAAACTATTTCGTAAATGCCATGAAGGCAAATATTCCCTTGTCTACAAGAACTTGAAAGTTATTCCACGATTGATAGCGAGCAATTTGTGCGAAGGTCTCAATTTCTTCAGGATAATCATCCGCATGCGGATGCTCCATACGTGCATTAATCTCATCCCCATCGATCTCAGGATTACTTTCCAACATTCGTGATTTCAACGCATCCAGCCATTCATTGCGTGTTTGATTCTGCTTCAGCACACCATCCACCATTAATAAAAAACCATTAGGGCTTAGTTTCTCTTTGCACGTAGCAATAAAATTTTCTTTTTCTTGTCGAGCTAAATGGTGAACTGCATAGCTGGTATAGATAACATCAAATGGACCAGATAAACGTGGAAGCGCAGAAATCATATTGTCGGCAATCAGCTCTTTTTCGCAAGTAAATGCTGCCAATGTATTTTCTGCTATTTTTAAAACATCTTGTGCGGCATCAATACCAATATATTTTTTTATTGAGGTTGCAGCAAGTACGGGAGCAACCATGCTGCTATCCCCACAGCCCACATCCACAAAGGAAAAAGGACGACTTCCTATTTGACCCGCAAGAAACTGTTGCAATGCCTGCAGCATTTCACGATGATATAATGTATTGTTTTTGAGCGCGCTTTGGTAACGTTGCCAATTTTTATTAAAGTACTCACTCGCAGTAGTCATAGTTTATACCTTCCTTCAATATCCAGTCTTAGAGTAAAGAAATAATAGCAACTCTTATCTCTGAGGTATACTTTCAGCTATTATAGGTATAACAAGGCACAGATTGCGCAAAATCACACTAAATGATAAAATTTGTTCCATTTGGTAAATACATAGGCCACTTATGAACTATTTTTTTTCACTGCTGTTCGCTTTCTTCTTTTCTACAAGTTGTCTTGCGACGACTGTATCCGAAGTGAGTTTGCGCGATAAAATTGGTCAAATGCTTCTCATTGGTTTTGACGGAAAAAAAATTAATGACCAATCTCCAATAGTAAAAACAATTGAAAAAAATAACATCGGTGGTGTCATTTTATTCGACTACAACTATCATACAAAAACATTCGATAAAAATATTGCAAACCCGGATCAAGTAAAACAACTGAACCATGATCTGCAATATTTTGCTAAGCAAAGTAATTTGCAACATCATCGAATACAATTACCACTATTAATTTCCGTAGATTATGAGGGCGGTCAGGTAAGTCGCTTAGGTGCGCAATATGGATTTCCTTCAACATTATCTGCCGCAGAAGTTGGCAAAAGAGGCTTAAAGGAAGCCGAATACACAGCGCAGATTATGTCGCAAACTTTAAAAAAAGCGGAATTTAATTTAGATTTTGCTCCTGAACTGGATGTAAACGTCAATCCAGACAATCCAGTTATTGGGAAAAAAGAGCGCAGCTTCTCTTACGATCCCAAACAGGTTACGCTCTATGCCCGTATTTACACACACTATTTCCTAAATCAAAAAATTCAATGTGCTTATAAGCACTTTCCAGGTCATGGTAGCGCCACCAAAGACTCACACTTAGGTTTTGTAGACGTCACTGACACCTGGCACACTTATGAATTAGATCCTTTTAAAGACATGTTACATTCCAATGAAGCTTGTGGCGTAGTCATGACCGCTCATATTGTGAATCTTCAACTCGATCCATCGGGATTACCAGCAACTCTATCGCACAAAATATTAACTGAGCTTCTGCGTAATCAACTCCATTTTCAGGGCGTCATTATTACTGATGATATGCAAATGAAAGCCATTAGCGACAATTATGGACTTGAACAAGCATTAGTATTAGCCATCAATGCTGGTGCCGACATGCTGATGTTTGGAAACAATTTATCTGTTCCAGAACAAAATCCAGCACAAGTCATTGATATAATTGAAGCGAAAGTACAATCAGGCGAAATCCGCCAAGAGCGAATCAATGAAGCCTATCAGCATATATTGGCTTTAAAAAAATCGTTAAACTAAAGTTGATGCAATGTAGCCTGGGTGCAGACCAAAGACCCAGGCAATAAATTATTTTTAGCCCACTCGTTTAAATTGAATGGATACATCGACGTCCATACCAGGCGAAACGCTTAGAGTGCCTTTAGCACTACCTGAAGTTTTTGAAAAAATACCACTCAAATTGCCGTATTCCGTCTTGATAGTAACCTTACCATTAACACAAACTCCCTTCAGTTTCGTCGTATTATGGTCTGGGCATACAAAACTTCCTGAACTTTTGTCCGCACTGACTTCTATATCAAAACTACCATTTGTATCTAGCTCACCAAGAGTTCCTGAGCCATTATAAGCACATTCACCGATTAACCAATTGGTCGCTTTACCTGATCCTGCCCAATTTCCAGGAATCTCATCGCAATTATTTGCACCAGAATAAAAAGTAAAGTCAGCATGCGCCATGTGGGCCAAAGACAGTGCAACCGCTGTAAATCCAATGAGCAATTTTTGTTTCATTTTTCTTCCTTAAAGAATAAATAGCCTAATACAAACACAACATGTTTGTGACTGGTTAAATTCGGAGCTTATTATTACGTTATAGAATTACAAGTGCAATCGAAAAAAAGCAGAATGAAAAAATAAATCCCACGCCAATTGAATAGGCCTCAGAGATGGTTATGCGCACGCTTGGTAAGTTCTAACCCATGCCCTTACTATGCAGGAGAAACTTGAATACGAGGTGATGAACATTCATATACAAATAAATGTATGGGCTTAGTTTGTTTGTGAAGCACAGGAATTATTTTATGGTGCGATAATGTAGCCAACGATTGACACTGATTAAAAAATCGCTCAGCACATTGTTTTGTGTCTCTAAAATCTACGTATGTGATTTTATCAATTTTCCCTTTTGATAATGAATTTAAAAAATCCGCGCCCCAATAGTTGTATTGATTAATATCGCCACAAGGAATTGCATATACCGGCTCATTGGGCATAAAGAAACTCAATGCCGCAGAATTAGTATAATAACCAGTCACCAAAGGCTGTCCCTTTTTTATAATTCCGGGTGTGTGGAGTGCTTTATTAAGTACCGTATAGGCCCTGCCCTTTTTCAAATAGGATGCTATAGGCCATGAATTAGCAACAATCATAATGATGCTAAACGACAGAAAAATTGGATAAATGATCCGAAACAATCGATCATAATGATATTGTGTAATGAGGTACCCAGTTATCAAGGCAAGGTTCATTCCAAGCGGGGTCAAATAAACCACCCGGGCATCGCCCCCTAATAAAGTTGCTGTAATCCAAAATGCCAGACCAGCAAGCAACACAGCATAAGTCAACTCCAAAACTAAATTTTTGGATGTATTTTTAGCCTGTTGATACTTAAACCACCCAAAAACAGCCAATAGTAGAAAAACAGAGTAATTAAGCACCAATGCCCCTAGCAATTCAAAGAGACAATGAGCGATCGTCGTATTACTTTGGGTTTGACTATGAAAGTTTAATAAATAAGTAATGGATATCCAATTATGATTGATATTCCAATAAATAACCGGAGAAACCATTAAAATAATGATAAAACTCGCCAGGTAAAAATGCACGCTTTTAAAAAGCTGTCTCTGTTTTGAAAACAGAACATACAGCAACAGTCCTAGTACACTAACAACTGCAGTATATTTAGATAAAATCATAGCGCCAATAAATAAAGCGCAAAGATAGAGATTAAGAATACGTTTGGATGAAATATAACAAGCAAAATAGTAGAAGGACAGAATTGTAAATAAATTTAAGGGGGCATCGTATAGAACACGAACAAAAATGCTTTCCGTAGTCGTGGGCAAAGCAACCCATATTAATGCACTAATTAATCCAGTTCGCTGATCGCCCAAGAGGCAACCTAACTTGTATATATAATAGGCGCCCACAATCAAGCATAAAAAACCCACACTATTTATAGAAAAATATGTATTTCCAAAAATTGCTTGAGAAATATGGAAAAAATAAGCAATCATGGGTGGTCCATCAAAATAGGACCAAGCCAGGTGTTTTCCCCAAGCGTAATAATAAAAGCTAGTAATGGTAGGAACTATGAAAAAAGTTGCGAGAAACAAAAAGCTTATATAAATAATTAGGAAAGGTTTTGTTGCTTTTTCATTCCACATAATCACCAAGTTCCTTTTGCTTAATTTTAATAGACCTGCTTCCGGTAATCCCTTGTTATGCTCAGGATTATATGTGTTAGGCAATTCATTGACGAAAAAAGCAAGTGTAGGCTGGGCTTAGCAGCCTAGCCTACGTTTATTAAGCTATTTTTATCAACGAATTATCTAACACATACAGGGATGGCATAGAAACAGCCCTTGTTTTATATTGGAGCGGATAATATCACAATAAACATTTAATACACACTAAAACAAGTGGCTACTTAGTCCAAATCAGCCTTATTATTAATGGTGGGAATGGTTTCGACAGGATTAGGTAAAATTTCCACAACATGGGCTAACCATTTTTTATTATCTGCCCGAATAAGAGTGTTTGTGCGTCCATAGATTGAAGCATTTAAATTGCAATTAATTAATGATGCCAACGCTCTGCCGCACTGGAGTTTATAGTAGTTTCGATTCTGTGACAGCGCTTGGATATGATGTTTGATCAACAGTTTTCCAAATGGAATATTCGTCTGTAGCACCTCTTCCTTCATATTTTTGGGTAATTCATTAAAGTTCATCGTAATGAAAGCAAGCTCGACGACCATGGCTTCTTTTTTTGTTTGTGCAAAATTGGGCTCATTGCGTTCTTTATTGCTATCAACAAGCATGACTATTGAGCGACGATACGTATTATTCTCCGAGTTCTGGTTTGCAAAAATTGTTTTTATAATTGCTCGACGCCCATAATGTTTTTCAATGCCTTGTGTCATTAACGGTTGAGTTAATAGCTCATTGTAAGGGCTAGGCAATTGCGCGGAACTCACTTTGATACCTATTTTATTTATTGCAGCCAGCTTATTGATCTCTTCCTGAATTTTTTTCGATTCAGGGGCTCCATTGACAGCGATGGTTTTGAAAAAAAACATCACAGCCATCAGCGGAAAGAAAAGAAAAAGTTTTTTAATCGCTTTTATTAATAATATCATGAGCACTTAGTTTGATTTAAATTTTAGAGATGCTTTTTAGTGCGATGATATAAGATGTTGATGTCACTTATCAATCGCGATAATCGTTTAGCGTATTAGAATGATGTATTTACAAAATGGGGACTACTTCTAAGATAGATCCGCAGCGCGAAGCTGCGGAATTCGAAATTACATAGTAACGCAACGTTCTCTGCTATTTTCGTTCTCGTCTTCCTCTTCATCCTCAGATGCGTCGGATGTTGCATCATGAGTCACACCTTGTTGAGGTTGAGCATCTGGAGTAGCATTTGTATCCAGTTCATTCTCATCGTCTAAATTCGCTGCTTCTAGAGCATTTAACAGGCTCGCTAGTGTAAGTGCCATTCTTAACTCTTCAGATACTGGCAGTACATGCATATGACCTTCTGGGCACAGAACATGAAGATGGCCTTCTGGACAAATAAATCCTGGTACGCGTTGGACTCTAGGATTAAAACCAAATAAAGAGGGACCTCTTGGTTGGGGATTTTCTTGGGGAGCTTGATTCTTTGCTTCGTCAGAAACAGATTCAGTTTGTGAACTTTGTTCTGCACTTTCTTCTAAACCGTTTTCTACACTTTCTTCTAAACTGTCTTCTACGGTTTCTTGCTCTAAGCTGTCCTGTTCGCTTCCTAGCTCTTCACTTTCTTGTGAGCTGTGCAAACTTTTTTCGTCTTCAGTCTTTTTTTCAACTTTAGGTGAGCTTGGGGGGGTATGAGGCATGTCATTGCTCCTTAAAAATTAAAATAATTAAAATTCCGATAAAAAGTACCTCTAGAAAAGAAGTTCGTTTTGTTCCAACCATGTCTTTTCTGGGAGCAAGTTTACAGTTAATTTACAAATTTTGGTAGGTCAAATGTACAATTTTATTTATTTTTTGCATTATTTTTTTGAATCACTAATTGCAACGGATATAATTGATTTTAATAAAAAATTGCTCCTAAAATAAGCAAAACTATTTTGACCCAACAACCAATTTAGGCTATAGCTTATGAATGATAATAAATACCTAAATTAGGATCTGTTGACAATTTTACTGAGAGCCCCCATGAATGCATACCAACAATTAGAACAGCATTTTAAAAAATATTATGACTTTGAAAATCTAGCAGCCATTGTTTCCTGGGATGAGGCATCTATGATGCCTGCTGGCGGGGGTAAAGCGCGAGCAGAAGCATTAGCCACATTAAGTGCTGTCCAACATGATTGGCTAACTCATAAAAAAGTAGGCGACTTAATAAAACAAGCAAAGGATATTGACAATTTATCATCCTGGCAGCAAAGAAACCTTTATTGGATGGAAAAAGAGTATCTCCAGGCAACATGTATCCCGGTAAACTTAGTTGAAGAGTTCACTAATGAATCGTTAACGTGCGGCCAAGCATGGCGAGAATTACGCGCGAAAAATGATTGGAAATCATTTAAACCGCATCTGGAGCAATTATTTCAAAAAGTAAAGACAATAGCAGAGATTAAATCACAAACATTTAATAAATCGACTCTGGATGTGTTAATTGATGAATATTCCCCAGATTTAGACTGTAAAACAATCACCCCTATTTTTAATTCCTTGAAAACCGAGCTGCCCAAACTGATTCCCAATATTATCGAAAAGCAAAAAACTCGACAGATAAAAACAATCACTGGCGATTTTCCAATAGAAAAGCAAAAGCAACTGGGCATGGAAATCATGAGCCGTCTAGGATTTGATTTTAATCATGGTCGACTGGATGTAAGTCATCATCCGTTTTGTGGTGGTATTGCAAGTGATGTTCGCATTACAACACGCTATAAAGAGCATGAGTTTTTATCCTCCTTAATGGCAATTACCCACGAAACAGGACACGCCCTCTATGAGCAAGGTTTGCCCAAAGAATGGAATATACAACCTGTTGGACACTCCTTAGGAATGGCGGTTCATGAGAGTCAATCCTTATTTATTGAAATGCAAATTTGCAGAAGTTTGGAGTACATTCATTATTTAGTGCCTATGGCGCAAAAATATTTCCAGGGTGTAGAGAATATCACTGCAGAAAATATCTTTTATCATGCTACAAAAGTACAGCCGGGTTTGATTCGTGTTGATGCGGATGAAGTCACTTATCCCTTACATGTGATCCTTCGTTATGAAATAGAACAACAACTGTTTGCCTCTGAAATTACTATTGCTGACTTGCCAGAAGTATGGGATTCATCCATGCAAAAATATTTAGGCTTATCCACAAAAGGCGATAATAAAAATGGAGTAATGCAAGATGTTCATTGGCCTTCAGGAATTTTTGGATACTTTCCAGCCTATACATTTGGCGCATTAATTGCCGCCCAATTATTCTCTGCCGTAAAAAAATCAACTCCTGATATTAAAGAGCAATTACAGCAAGGTGATTTCAAATCGTTGCTGCGTTGGCTAAGGGAACATGTTCATCAAAATGGGAAACTATTGCCTTATCAGGAATTATTACGTCAAGCAACAGGTGAAGCATTAAATCCAGATTATTATTTTACACATATTAAAGAACGATATTTGTAAAATGATGAGATTAAACGCGCCGATACCGTCATCCCTGTATGTTCTAGGTAATTCGCCGACAAAAAATAACTCAATAACGTAGGCTGGGCTGCATAAGCCCAGCATGTAACAATGCTAATGCATGAAAGTTGTTACTTGTTAATTGAGAGTACAGTGATGGTTTTCATGATGGACATTGAACTCAACAAACGCTGGGCTTAACAGCCCAGCCTACCGTCATCCCGAGTAAAGCGCAGGATCCCCATTTGTGCACCATGTTTACGAGAGGAGATCTTTCGCGAAGCGCAACCCAAGCTAGCCTGAAATTAAATGGAAGTATTTCTAGGACTGTTCACCAAATTTATAAATTGTTGTAGTTCACACGTATCTCCCCCACAAGCAGGAATAGAAACAGGCTGTCCATTATACGTAATTTTTACAAGGTAATAATTGGCATCGCGTTCATAAAGCGAGAAATTAAGATTTGAAGCATACGGCGGAGCGATTTCCAAAGGAGCCCCCATAAAGCTCAATGCACCAGCAATGGTTGTATCATGAGCAGATAATAAAACATACTTAAGCTTCGTTTTTTTCTGACTACCGCTATTGAGATAATTAGCAATATTAGTCATGAGCTTCGTGCTATAAGCCGTTGCTACTTGTTGTGGTTTTTCTTGTGCCATAAAAGCCCAGTTACTGGCATTGATAATTGTTTCAACGTCTTGAGCACTCAAGCCAACCGGCATTGGTGCATTATGTATTTGATGAATATACAAAGTATCACCAAGTAATTGGAGATCATTCAAGCTCCTAATGTGTGCGCCTAAAAGTGCGCTCCAAACTGGATACTTATCTTGGAGTTCTGCATTTTTTTGCTGCCACTCTTTCGTTGAGTACACATATTGTTCCATTAGTCTTGCGCGCTCTGCAGGGTTTACTTGCTGGATAATCACCTCATCATATTTGGATGGTGCACTAAAAATTGGAATAGGTTGAAATGCATTAGGTAAAGCGGGAGAGGAAGATCCCGTAGTATTCGGTCCTGTCCCCAGTGGATATAATCCCATTAATAAAGACTCGGCGCTCATCAACGTCCGTTCATAATCCGTAGAGCGAACATACATACTTCCTTGTTCATAATGCTCAGGTAACAAATGGGCTTGTTCCACGTATTTTTTACGGAACTCCATCCCCATCTTATATTCTTGCTGCATGCCTTCAGCAGTTAGCTGGCCTAAACCTTCCCGCCAGTGATAATTTGATGCTGGAAGTGGAATAATTGGTGTTCTATCACCATGGCGAATGATATCAACCGCAAAAACAAGTGTATCATCTGCAAATAAGAGTGATGGCACACTCAATAACAACACACAACTTAGGCGAAATTTGTAACCCATTTATGATACTCCTTGTCAGAATGTATTAGTTATCTATTGGATTAGAGTTGTCTGCAGGTAACTTAGACTTTGGCCAACACCACTGAGTCACATGATACTGGCTCTGTTGGGCCAAGGACCCAACCTCATATTCAAGTCTCAAGTACAGGACGTAGGCACTATGATGAGTGTGAAGGCAAAAATCAAGATTTTTCTGATAAATCAATCATCAGGAAAAATTCTCATAGAGTAACTGAGTTACAACGAAATAAAAACGGCCATAATGCCCGTTGGATTAATATTCCGATATCGTTCAATTGAAAAATTTATACGTGCTTCTCAATCAGCCAGCACCGTTCTACAAGACGCATGAGAAGTTCAGATAAACAATCTTTATCTGATAATGCTCTTGATGATTTGATTATAGTACAATTATTGCACATAAAATGTTCTTGTGAATAAATGGGAATCCATTAACTACTTGATTGACAACCCGATTCTAACCATCTAGAGTTTAAATAAATAAAGGGATGGGCACACAACATGAAGCTTATTAAGTATCTTGTTTTTATAACCCTCTTAGTGACGAGCCTCTTTACTTACGCCAATCCATTCACCATAGGTATTTTAAAATTTGCCCCACCTTTTTCATCAGTCGATACTAATAATCATTATTTTGGTTTTGCTGTTGACCTGATGAATGAGATATGCAAACGCATTAATGAACCATGTGTCTACAAAGCAACTGATTTTGAAACACAATTAAATGATTTGCAGACAGGTACTATTGACGTTACTTTTTTGGCAAGCCCAATACCTCCTGATGTCTCAGAACAATATCAGTTCAGTATGCCTTATATAACAAGCAATGGACAATTTGTGTCACTAAAGAACTCAAATATCAATTCAATCGATGATATTAAAAACAAGAAAATTGGCGTAATGCAAGCAACCTTACTGCAATATAATGTTCTGCCACAATATACTTCCCAAAAAAATATTAAGGTGTATCCTAAAATTACAACACTAATATTAGCACTCAATAATCGTGATATTGATGCAGCCTTGTTAAATGAAAATGTTGCCAAATACCTACTCAACAACACGCTTAAAGGCTTTCAACTAGTGGGGAAACCTATTACTTTGGGAAACGGATATGGAATCATTGCCCTTAAAAAAAATGCCGCCATAATTGATAAAATTAATAAGGCGCTATTAGCAATAGAAACTGATGGAACATATTTAACTCTTTATCAAAAATATTTCGGTCGTTCCCTTCAGGAAAAACTACCTAACTAACCTCCAGGGGTATGCTTGATAGGCAAAGTGATAATAAATTCACTTCCCTCTCCAAGAGTACTATTAATTGAAATAGTTCCATGATGTTCGTGAATAATGCTATATGAAATGGATAAACCTAAACCAGTCCCTTTTCCAACAGGCTTAGTCGTAAAAAAAGGTTCAAAAATCTTAGCTATTGTTTCTTTACTCATACCAGTACCTGTGTCGCGAATTCGAATCAAAATATGCTCATTTTCTTGGCTCGTGGTAATTGTAATTTCACCTTGATCAGAAATTGCATGTGCCGCATTGATAAGAATATTCATAAATACTTGATTAATTTTTCCAGAAAAACATTCGATTTCAGGAATATCGCCATAGTTTTTCTTGATAATGATTCGGTCACGAAATTGATTGTGCAACAAGGTTAAAGTGGAATCGATATTTTCGTGAATATTAACTCGCTTCAATGCACCTTCATCAAGCCGAGAAAAAGTACGCAGATCTTTCACGATATTTGCTGTGCGTCGTGCACCTTCCTCAATACCATCAAGTAAATCATGCGTCTCTTGCAAGGTAAATGGTAGATCGATTTCCTGTTTATATTGATTAATCCCGCGTAATTTCTCTTTTATTGAGGTGTCAGAGGTAATTTCTGCATATTTATTTAATAGTTGCATAATTTCTGCAATATCATTTTTTAAGGGACCGATATTAGCGGAAATAAAATTAACTGGGTTGTTAATTTCATGTGCAATTCCTGCAGTTAACACCCCTAAGGAAGACATTTTTTCTGCTTGAATTAATTGAGACTCTGCCTGCTTTAATGTATCTAACGCATGATTGAGCTGCAGGTTTTTTTCATTTAAATCTTGGGTGCGTTGTTCTACACGTGATTCCAACTCCATATTTGCCAGCAGGAGATCGTTTTGTGCTTTTCTACGTTCGGTAATTAGCGCAGATAAAACTAAAGTAGTAAAAAATATCACCGCAACAAACGCTTGCAAAAATAACAAGCTGGTTGAAATGTCCGCTGTATGAAACTCCTTATAACCATGTATTTCAAGCCAAATGATCGAAATTGATATTAAAAAAGCAATGATTGTTGCATACCGTGTACTAAACCGTACTGCAGACCATACGCTAAAAGGAATTAAGATATAGGCTAAAGGATAATGCAACATATAAATCATGCTGATAGTACAACCTAGCAAAATAACTAAAATGATATATTCAATAAAGCGTTTTAAATGAAATGTGAATTTTTTTTGGTACCACGTCATGATAAGTGGCGTCATCACAATAATACCAACAACATCACCAATCCACCAAACAAACCAATTGTCTAAAATTAAATCGAAATCTGGTTTAATAAGCTCAAATACAAAGAGCGCCGCTAAGCCTATAGTACTGCTCGTAAGAGATATCAAAAAGTTAGCCCTGAATATAAATAACAGGATATCGTGAACGGTATAGAATGGGGTTTTGGTATGGGTATAGTATTGAATGAACTTGCCAGCCCAAATGGCCTGAAGTCCTGCCCCAAACCCGATGATGATCGATGCAGACCAATTTTGCCAGGACACTATATTGCCTAACACGGCGGTCACGATGGTCTCGGAGATCACAATACCAAGAACAACATGATTTCCATACCAAAGCACCATCGCTAGAGCGATACCCGAAGGGAGCCAAAGTGGTGTCACCATGGTGTTTGGAACAGTCCAAATATTACTTGCAAGCCCCCCTAATGTATAAAGAAAAGCGGTGATTATATTCTGGTACCAGAACCGCCAAGTTTTTATGGTATTGAGGCTCATGTTTTCTTTCCAAGTACTCTATAGAGTTTGATTTTTTCATCCTTGCCTCGTATCACTTGTAGCTCTAACTCTTCAACCAGAATTTCATTAGAAATGGGCTTATACGTCGTTTCACTAATCAACAAAGTATTGGGTTTATCTTTAGTCAGCGCCTCTATTCGTGATGCAGTATTCACCGTATCGCCAATAGCGGTATACTCCATATGCTCACTAGTGCCTATATTTCCAGTGATTACTTCGCCCGTATTAATACCGATTCCCATAGTAATATCATGACCTATTTCACTACGATAGGTATCGTTGAACTCTTTTAAGGCATCAATCATTGCTAATCCTGCGAAGACCGCATTGAGCTGATTATCAATATGAGACACCGGTGCACCGAATAAAGCTAAGATTCCATCGCCAATTAATTTATTAACACATCCATGATGCGCTCGAACTTTTTCCGTCATTAATTCAAAATAAGCGTTAAGAAGTTCAACGGTTTTAACTGAACCCAATTTATCTGATAATGAGGTAAATTGACGAATGTCGGCAAACATGACGGAAATAATACGGTATTCGCCACGAGTTAGGGAGTCTTCCCCCTGACCATTTAAAATTTCATTGACTATATCTTTAGGCACATATTTTTGAAATAAGTCCATAATTCGTTTTTGATATAACACTTCCTGATTCAATTGTTCAATTAAAGACAAGCGCTCTTCTTCCAGATTTAGCATTTTCAAACCGGTATCAATATTAATCTTTAATTCCACCGGATCCCATGGCTTGGTAATATAACGAAATACCCGACCGGTATTAATGGCCTTAATAATTGCCTCAATATCAGTAAAACCGGTTAAAATCATCCGAATCGTATTGGGATATTCAGGAATAATCGACTCTAAAAACTGCACTCCCGTCATTTCTGGCATTCTTTGGTCAGTAATAACAATTTGAATGTTATTGCGACGCATAATCTCCATACCTTCGCGTCCAGAAGTAGCAGTGTATACGTTGAAATTGCGGCGAAATGTAGCGACAAAGGCCGTAAGATTATTCACTTCATCATCAACGTAAAGAATATTCCGTTTTTCTTTGCCCATAAGAACTCTTTCTCTTTTTCAGAGACAAATTAAACGCCCTATAGATATTTATAGCCTATAGAGAATCACTTTGACCAGTTTTGATGTTGATATAAAGAGGTTTAAATATTCTTTTGTATTTGAATTATTTTCGTAAAAAACAAGTAAATTTGACTCTTTATGGGCATTATTAATACATAATGAAGTTAATATTTATACTATTTAAACTTGGAGATTTTATTATGACTAAACCTATAGTTCTTAGCCTTGACGATGATGAAAAAAGACAGAAGCTTGCCGAGTTCTATAACCAATTTATGGAGCAACAAAACGCTCAGCCTCAAGCTTATGATAGTTTAGATGAGTTTAAAAAAAGCCAACATTATCAAGACATGTCTGAAGAAGAAAAAGAGCATCTAAAACAATATAAGGGAAAAAATCTAGTTATTTTTGTATTTGATACTACTGAGCAAGCCATGGAATTTATTAAGGAAATACAGAAGAAAGGACTGATTAATGCAGAACAGGCTGAACAAATATTAGACAATCTTCAAGAGGAGGAGTCATACAGGCCACGAATGCACTAAAAGATAAGGGTGCGTGAGGCTCTTTCCTTTGAATTGATTAATAGTGCTCATTTATAAACTTCAAAATTTTGGCACTAATTAAACTCAAGCCAATCACAATCATCATTATAAAATTTATTTGCTGTGTGTTTTGAATCTTTCTACATTCTTAAGATAGGTATCTATCCACTCCTTAAATCGTTTTAAACGATCCATTTGAAAGTCGGGCCTATCAAGGGTGTGATATTGATCGGGATAAATGATGAGTTGGGTTGGTATATTTTGTGATTTTAAGGCTTGATACAATTGTTCGGAACCAATGCATGGCATATTAAAATCCAAACTGGCACACATGAATAAAGTAGGTGTTTTGATTTTATCTGCTTTCATCAATGGGTAGCTTACTTTTAAATAAGCTTGGGCATTTAGCCAAGGTTTCCCCAGCTCCGTTTCATATTCTAGCGTATATTGATCTACACCATAATTTCCCAAGATATTGCCGGTACCTGCCCCACTGACTGCTGCCTTAAAACGTGATGTACTGGCAATAACATAATCAGTAAGCATACCACCATAACTCCAACCACCTACGGCCAATTTATTAGGGTCCACAATACCTTTGTTAATTACATAATCAACCGCAGCTAAAACATCTTTGACATCTAAGTCACCCCAATCTGCATTTATCGCTCTAGAAAAATCATATCCCCTTCCAGAACTTCCTCGCGGATTAGGAGCTATAATTGCATATCCCTGAGCGGCGAGCCATTGCCAATCAAAATTAAAATCATGGCTGAACTGATATACTGGCCCTCCGTGTAAATTTAAAATTGCAGGATATTGATTGCCTGCTCTGTAATGCGCTGGCTTTAGTAATAACCCTTCAATCACAGTTCCATCAGTACTCTTAAACTCAATATCATCTACCGGCAAAAATTTTACTTGCTCTAAAAGTTTTTGATTATGGTGAGTAAGCGGCCTTAGGATATTTTCTACAGCAAAAAGTTCTGGTGGATGTTGATCATTCGAAGAAATGACTACGATGCGTTGATTTGCCACTGAAAAATTACTATCCACACCCGCTCCATGAGTTAATGCGTTAACAGTACCAGTACGCACATCAATTTCACTGAGATGTGTATTTCTACTTATTTCAACTAATGCATATATTTTTTTACCATCTGCAGACCATTTGGGTTTGGTAAACCAACGATCCTCAGGAGCAACAATCTTCTCTCGATGATTCGTTAAATCAACAACAGCTAATTGTGTCGGAGCATAAATGTGGGAATGATTACTATTACTTAAATAAACAATTTGACCGCTATCAGGACTCCATGAAGGCACAGATTCCCACTCCGGATCCATTTCAGCCCCAGGGGAATGCGTTAGTTGCACCGCGCTACTTCTGGATTTTGTATTGATCACATACACATCCGAACTAAAACTTCTATCCGATTCCGCTGCTCTTTGCGACGCAAAAGCAATATAATTCCCATCTGGAGACCAAGTTGGAGCCCATTCATCATAAGAACCTGGAGTCAACAATTCAATGTGTTTACTTTGGATTGCGATACGATAAAGATGTGTTCGCTTTTCACCAAGATACCCTTCCCTATCTTTTTTAAAGAGAAATCGCGTAATCACTATAGGATTGGTTTTAGATTCTTTTTCACCTTGTATTTTATGTCCAATAAACGCAATATTTTGGGAGTCGGGAGCCCAAGTGAAATCACTTACCTCATACTGGTTATTTGTTAATTGGATAATTTGGCCACTTTTTCTATTGAATAATTTAAGGCTCTTTGTATCACCTTGCTCGGATACAAAAGCAATCCATTGACCATTAGGGCTCCACTTAGGCAAATAATTACTTTCTTTTTTGCTGTTCGTAAGTTGTTTTGAAACATTCCCATCGTACGACACCAACCAGATGTTTCGTATTGACTCCTTTTTACTAACATTTTCCTCTACTGTGTAGACCACCCATTTCCCATCTTGCGATAAATCAGGTTCGTTGACTGTCTTAATTCGCATAAAATCACTCAAAAGCGGCGCTCTTTGAGTAGTCCATCCTCTCTCACAAAAAATAAGTGGTAGCAGTAATAAAAGAAGCGGAACACATCTAAGGATTTTTTCCAAATCAGATTCCTTTTTAAATGAGATATCTTAATGTCACGAGGCTCTCGCCATTAAATCTCAAAATTGGAGATGTCCCAAAGTACCATATAATCGTTGTTTTATAAATTAATTCAATTTTCCCTTTGAACAGATTTTTACCCCTCAAATTGCATCATTTAATCCTTTCACATGGCTGGTTGTTTTATTCAATGCATTTTTTTTAATTCATGAATAGCGCCTCAAGAGATCAATATTTAAGCACAAAGTTTAAATTAAGCTAAAATAAATACATGGATTATTAAAAAGGGGTTTTACATGACGAAAATAAGAACAATCCTCTTAGGCGGATTATTAATGAGTGCCAGTACCATTGCCCTAGCCAATAATGGATATCACTACGGCTATCATTATGGTCATCATTATGGGCACCACTATAGACACTACGGTCATCACTATCGGCATTATCATAAAGTACGCCCAGCAAAATATCATTACAGGCATCATCGCTATTATCGGCATCATCGATAATAAACAGGCTAAATCAGCATTAAACAGAGGAAAAAACACAGGCGTTTTTAAAATTCGATCATGTTGCTATGACACAAACTTGAGTGTCATAGCAACAGTATGCCAATGGGCTCTACATCTTCTACTTGCTTTTTTTCTAAAGGCATTTTAATCAATAACATCACATTTGAAACAAAAATGATGACACAAAAAAAGAAATACCGTAAAATATAGCTCATATTGTTTAATTTTTATCCACAATTTTAGGATTATCTGTCTCCCAAACACCTGGAAGCGACAAAAAACAAAGGAAGCTATCTATGAGAGCATTACGAGAATTACGTCATACAGGCAAGCCCCAGCCCCTTCCACTCATGAGAATAAAAGAAGCACATTACGACAACAAACCGGGTTTTATTGTGGGCACGCTTTCTGGATCTCGCTGGCGTCATCAAAGTATGGGCTTAACATTGGACCATATTATCGATCAAGAGAAACTGGCTGAACTGCAACTCCATGCATCAGATAATTTAAAACTATGGGAAAAAAGTAAAGAAACCCCTCCTCAAAAAGTTGAGGTGGTTCACCAAGACTTCGGAGATGCTGCCCTAGATGCCACCATGAAACATGGAAAAATATATCCTGTACTGAACATGGCTAGTTCTTTCTTTCCTGGTGGTGCTGTTCTAGAAGGAGGGGATGCTCAGGAAGAAAATATATGGCATCGTTCAACTTGTGCCCAAACATTACTGTCTAAGGGAGTTTATTATGATGCAGCACGAAAATGCTTCCTCTATGATGAGAACACCAGAAAACTCTTAAGCGCACAAGAAAAAATGACGCCTGAAGAACTGCAGGCTTTGGGTATACGACGAGGAGTAAAAGTTCCGGAAGCCTATAAAGTCTTTATGGGGGATCAACCTCAGATTTGTTTTCGTGGTGCAGAAGTGTTTGTGCCAACAGGAGCTGAAGAAGGATTCTCATCAAAACACGCATTTGTTGCTGATGCTGATTTGAGCTACCAATTCCTTCCCAAAAACAGAATATTCCCTTTTTATGAACTCAGATCAGCTGCTCCTGAGCTCATAGGAAAAACAATCGAACCCAGTGATAAGCTATATGCTGAAGATTTGAGTCGTAGAGTAGGCGCTCAACTGGATACCTTGATACTTAAAGGAAAAACTGACGCTATTTTGGGTGCATGGGGATGTGGAAGTTTTAAAAATTATCCTGATATTGTTGCTCAGGTCTATCGTGAAGAAATTGAAAAGCGAGCAGGAAATTTTCAACATATTGTCTTTCCTATAATCGATACAGAACATGAAGCAAACTTCGAAATATTCAAAAAGCATTTAGATGGTCTAAAGCTTGGAGCCAGTAAATCCGCATTATCTCCTTATGGCCTGTATGCACCACGAGACACAAAACCCACAACTAACGAAGGGCTATCTCAGACTCCTTCAATTTAACAACAACACCCTTTAACTAAAGGGTGTATTTTCCCTGCTTCAATGAGCGCATACAACTTGCGCAAAAAGCTCATTTATAAAATAAAAATGCATTCAAAAGAAACATGGATCGCATTAAAGCTACAAAATGCCTTTAAAAATCCCATTTTTAAGTCAACAAAACAAACTTTATTTGGTATGATCCTTTTTAAAACACTAAGACCATCAATAAGTCTGCTTAATTAAAAATATAGAATTACATCGGGGTACCTAGCAATGTTGGCACGATTATCACACTTAAATCCGCTAAAAACTTTTAATAGAAGTGTTTTAGCATCTTTGAACAAAATGAATACTTCGCTTTTTTATCCTGATAAGTTAGATACAACTTATCCTAAGTTAACAGCAATAGAAATAAATGAGGGTATTTCTCAATTACACGAAAGCCTCCCATCAGGAACAGACTTTATTTTTAGAGGAACAGAAGGAACTAAAGAAGTACATGAGGCAATGACTACCGACTTTCTGGGAATGTCTTCTGTACAAAGAAAAAAAGCATCAAGCCATGATTTGGTGGATTACCTCGTGAGCAATAACAGTAGATTCTTTTTTTCTACTTCTCCCTGTAAGTTCACAGTAAGACCTTATGCTGCAGGAATATCGATTATTCCATGTAAAGGGTACATTTGGGTAACAGGATTACCTAAAGTGTATACAGTCCCGCAAAAACATTTATTCTTAAATGAAGAAATGTTTGATAGCTATACAAGAAGACAGATCCAGCAGTTAGAGGAAGGAGAAAAATATCATCCGATTAAGGCAACTGCGGCAAATAATAATGAAATAACCGTCATTGTTGGCGCGAGCAACGAAGATAATTGGGCACTTAGAGTTTCTGAGGATGTCGCGAAAATAATTCAAGTAAGGGGGCCAGGCCGCTTACTGGGTAAATTTATGTCCTCAAAGGAAATCGTGCATGTCCAAGACTGGACAAATCCTGAATTCAAAAAAAGAGTCTGGTCCCTTGAAGTGGTCTTCTCGGAAGGAACTGCTCCGAAACACTATGACAAAATGAATGACAGAGCTCGAAAATTAGGATTAATAGGAAATGATGAACGCTTACTAACACTTGCTGATGCACGTAGTGTAGTCAATTCTGAAGAGTTAGAGGTATTAAACGCACGTCACCGTACCAATGAGACTCATCGAGTTTTAAAAGTACATAAAGACATTCCTTTGGGATGCAAAGGATCGCTAATTGAATACATTGTCGCTGAAATTAGAAGCACTCAAAAACTAGAGGAAATTGTGCACAGAAGCACATATTCTTTATAAGTTATTCTAACATCAGGTAAAAGGAATTAAGCGGCCGCAAAAGCCTAATCAATCATGCAGATGCTATACTTATTAGAAGCATTCTTCATTAGGATTTTATGATGCGGCCCTTATCAAATGGTGATGTATTAGTAGAACTTGATAAAGGAAGTTTAAAGAAAAATAGCGATCCTTTAAAAATTACTAACACAGCTCAAAGAGCAGTTGTCATGCAGCACATAGATAGCAGTGGTTCGCATGTAATGGCCTACAATAACAATAGAATTTATCATTCAAGCTCCGGCGAAAATCAAGAGGGAGTGAGGAGTCACGAATTAATTAAGGATATGAGTACTCGTGGTGTTTTAGGCACAACCGCAGTGTTTCATTGTTCTCACCCTAAAGTCTCAAGGAATTTAGCCAAAGCGCTGCAACAATGGGATCCAACCGCAGATCCGACTGTATATGCTCAATTGAAACAAAAAACAGTAGAGTACCGGGCACAAATGGAGCTAAATCACTTGATTTCTGTGTTTAATAATACTCGCGATTTTTTAATGGATATCAAAACCACTGAGAATAAGCAATTGGCTAGTCAAGCAATTTCCAAAAGCATCAAAATGATAAAGGAACAATATGAAGACATTCTAAAAAGAGCCAATTTAGACAAAACCACATTCGATCCCATTAATAATGCGCTACGTGCACTACTTGCTCAAGAAAAGCAAATAATGCAGTTACTTGATGCGGTGGCTCAAGGTAAAACTGAATTACCTAAAATCGAATTACCACCCTTCTTAGAGCAGTTTGAAACACATAAGGTTAAACTTCCAACACCTTATGCCACTTTAGCTGATGAGCGACGCCAATCAGATTATGCACGTATTAAAAAACAAAAGGAAACTGCTAAAGAGGAATTGGCAAAAGCGGAAGAGCCTTCGATAAAGACTGACAGTACCGCTGCAATGATGTTTTTCATGGAAGAAGAAACTGACAAACAACATCTATTGGATGATGATGAATTGGCAGCAGTTGAAAAACTATCAGAACAACATGAACTCTATCGTGCATTTCGTTCTTTTATGCGCAACCAGGAGCATGTTCCTTTAAGTAAAAATAAAGGGGTATCTTGCAACCAATTTATTGGTTTTTCATTGAAAGTTGCAATTATTGATACCTTATTTAATGGAGATATTCCCAAGGAATTAATGCAAAAATATAAAGAAATTGAAGCCTATAAAGCCAGCAAACACCTAAGTAAACTAAATCAAATTCCAGAACAGTTATTTAAAGAATTCCAGGAACTATTCAACAAAATAACACAGGACGACAAATATGAAAAAGAACGTAAACTAATCCAATATTTAGGCATGGGTGTCAAAGGCTCTATGGTGCGCCAGTTATGTGAAAGTGCTTTTAATGAACAAAATTGGGACACTGAATATTTGATTATTGTGCAAAAAAAAGACGGTTCGAAAAATCCGTACGTTTTATCATTTCAAGAAGCACAGGAGTTGTATAATGCATTATCCAAGGATCGTCCTGGAAGCGAATATGACATCAAATTACCTGCAATCATTAGTGAAGATAATTTAACGCCTTCCTTAAAAGAACAGCTCGCTGCTTTAGAACAGTCTAAAGACTTTTTTGAAACAAAGGAGAGCTCGGGAGCAACATTAACCTCCGCCACATCATTAAAAACGTAATCTTTGAAATAATTGTCGGATGATGCTGCAATACCGTGGGATGCTTTGTCATCTAGGTCCTTGTGTCGCTGTATTGACTAACTTTTGCATCTCAGCATTAAATTCTAGTAACTCATTATCTTTAAATGCCACAGAAAAAGTATTGCTCTGAGCATCAAAATTTTTCGATTGATCAAAGTGGGGAATATAAAGTTCTAAAAGCCCTTTGACGGTATCCACATCATTTGAATTAATACTGAGAAAATATAGTGGTTTTCGAGCCATTTGATGCATATATCCGGGCATGAGTGTAATTTCAGCTTTATCTCCCAACAGGGTCCTTAGATTGTCCGTAATTACTTTTAATGACTCATTACTGAGTCTTTCCTTTGGTTGTTCCTCTTCGTGATGAAAAACACTATGCTGAGACAAAGCATGTTGGAATCGTTCATCCTTAACTTTTTGTAGCAGTGCAACAAGAGAGCCAATCATCACTGTTGATGGCTTATGCTGTTGCTTTAAACCGGGTTGTAACTCTTGAATCGTAGTGTTGGTATCTATATCTTTATGATTATGAATGCTTTCGCGTATTCCAGTGGCAATAACTTGTATAAAGGGATCGGCTTGTGAAAACTCAGGCATAGTACAAATGGTATCGATACGAGCAATAACCTCATGGGAATAATTAGCCATGACAGACTCCTCACTCTATGATTGTTAATGGTTATTATAGCTTATTTCCATGATGAGCAATATTTGGCCACTGCCAACGCCAATTCATCTTCCCACGGCCTGGTTACAACTTGCATACCTATAGGAAACTGTTGCTGATTCGTGCCGCAAGGAATAACAACTACTGGACACTCAGTTAAAGTAATACTGGCTGTATAACGGATAAGCGGCCAAATCGCATTGGGTTTAAGTGTTTCTCCATGCGGCAGCGCACATTGGGGTGAAACGGGGCATAGTAATACATCGTACGTTTGAAACAGCTGCAAAAATTTGATCTTATATTCATCCCATTTTGCCCAAAGCTTTAAATATTGATCAAGCGTCATTGGACTTTCTGGCAGCTGATTCAACCATGCTTGTACTTGATGAGACACTTCTTTTGTTCCCAATGTCTGCAGAAGATTATTTAAACCTTCGCCTGCATCTGCCTGAAACAATTGAGTTGCAATACCAATCCCCTCTTCAAAAAGTTTTGTTTCTATCGTATCAATCTGCATTCCATCCGCGGCAAATTGCTTGCATATTGCTGCGAATGCAATAGGCATTGCCGGATCCAGATCAGAACAATTTTGGTCGACTAAATACACAATACGCATATTCTTTGCAAAGTTCATTTTTTTAGATGACACATGTCGTTCTGCATAAGGATCAAGACCATCCCCTCCTTGAATCGCATGGAATAAAATGTCTAAATCGTCAATGCAATTGGTCATGGGAGCAATGCGACTGGTTAAAGCCACCCAACCACGTTTCGGCACCACACAGCCTGTTTGAGGTAAACGTCCTAATGAAGGACGTAAAGTATATACACCACAACAATGAGCCGGATATCTGGCGCCACCACCATGATCTCCAGCCAACCCCATTGGCGAAGCATGGCTTGCGATTAATGCAGCCTCTCCCCCACTGCTGCCACCACTTGAATAATTAGGTTTCATAGGATGATTGGTACGCCCATAAACCAAATTATCGGTTTCTAATGAGAGTCCTAATTCCGGCGTATTCGTCAAACCTAAAAAAATACTTCCTTGCTGAATTAAACGAGAAATAACCGTCGTTTCCTGATGGCACAAAGTATTCATTAATCCTTTTGTACCAAAAGTAACAATATGGTTTGGAACAGCATATAAATCTTTCGCCGTAAATGGGATACCAAATAATTCACCAGGTACGAAATTAGAATCTTTAAGCTTCTGATCCGCAGCAAATGCAGCTTGACGCGCAGCCCTAAAATCAGTGTGAATCAAAGCATTTATTTTAGGATTTACCCTTTCTATTTCGCAAATAAAAGAATCAAGTAACTCAGAAACCGTCAATTCACGGCCACGAATTAATTGTGATAATGTCTTAACTGAACACTGATTCAACTCTGACATATGTTCTTCCAATTTATTACAAGGGAGAAATCTTTACTTATCACTTAAAAGAAGTGACCTGCCTAAGAGCCACTGCTATTCAGTTAAAGATTAGAAGCTTAACTTAACGCAGTGTCCCTAAGAACAGGGTACTACCTTACAATAACTGAAATTAGATGTCTAAACCTCAATAAACTATAAGGTTTAATGGTGGCTCTCCTTAAATCAATTAAGAAAGAGCCATTGAGGGTTAACGTACGAGAACATAGCGACCATTTTTAAGTACATAGCGATGGCCATTATGATAAACAACATGCTTATTAGTATAGCCTACTTGGTGATAAGTAGCTCGATGACCAGTTACAACACCAACGCCAGTATCAACTACCTTACCAACTCCATTACCTATAAATGCCCCTGTATTGGCTACATAACCAACCCCAGTACCTACTACGTGAGCACCATAATTTACACCTGCTCCTACGGTTTGATTGCTGTACTGGCTGACGTTATTCATTGTATTACATCCAACTAAGCTTACAGACATAAGCAAAGCTGAATATGTTATTATTCGTTTCATATTTCTCTCCTTGAAGCTGAACACAATGATTGCTATATGTATATATAGTTCATAAATTAACCATTTGTTAGGGATTTGAAGAAATATTTCTTTAGATAGTTGGGAAACTTAGGGATTTGAATTGAGAGCAAGCCTCTTCCGCAAAAGGAGTTTACAAATATGATGAAGACTCTTCGCGGGAGAGGAGAAATACTACCCGTTCAATTTAGAACGTTCCTTGGTAAGACTCTGGACTGTTTTCTTCGAAATTTCTAAAGTTTTCTTGTGCTTGATTGTTCTTTTCAATATCCAAACAATCTTTTCTCTCTGCAGGATCTTTTATGCGCTCACAATTATTGTTTGCATAAGAGTTAGGATTTACTTCATCAGCAGCAAATGCGTTTAATGAAAATAATGCCATAATAAGAACTAATTTTTTCATCATTGCCCCAGGTATTTTTTTTATTAGTAAACCAATCATACCTAATTCATACAATGAAATATAGGCAAACAGAACAATATAAAAGTACTTTGCTTGGATTACACAAACTCATTTTGAATGAGTGTGTGTAATCCAAGCAACCTACAGGATCGTTAAAATGGAGAGCAGTTAGCTAGGGAGAATACTAAACGCTCTATCCAATTTTTCACGATACTCAGTTACTTTTTGCTTTTGAGACTGATCCATCACTAATTGATCACCAGCAGTCACTAGTGCGTAAGGTAATGGTTTGACCGCTGCAGCAAAAAAAGTAAGCTGATTTTTATCACCAACGCTGAGTTTTCCATCGTCTGCTAGTCCCTTCACCATTTTTTCTATCTGATCGCCTTGTGCTATCAATTGCTCGAATTGGTCCTTCGCTTTAGTTGCATAATGATACGTCGCATAGGCACCACCCAATAAGAGAGGTAAACCCACAACAAGTGGCCAAACAGAAGCAATAGAAGCTAAAACCAACACGAATCCCGCGGTAACTGCCAATAAAGAAAGTGCAGTATTACAGCCACTATCAGCTGTAGATAGTAATTGGTGATTCAATGCTGAAATCTTTTCAATAAATTGAGTTAGCCCTTCCTTATTTTTATCAAAAGAAATGTCCTTATAGATATCATTATTATGACTTTGACGCCCATGTATCGCGGCAAGATGGAATAACATCATATCAATAATATGGGCTAGATCGGAGATTTTTCCTTTACGAAGATAGGTCATAACAACATTATGTAGGGTTTTCGACCAGTGTGGTTGTGTATTTTCAAACTCTCGAGCATAAAAGGCTAACTGTTTAGTAAATTGAACAGGTAAAGGCCCTCCAAGATTCAACTCCGTAGTTCCGCCCCAAAATCCAGTATATTGAGGTAAACCACCAGCAAAGGTTTTATTTTTTGCTGTCAGAGTATTCAATAAACTGGCATACATATAAAATTTGGCGAAATGATCGGTATTTTGCTTTTCAATCAGATCACATAAAGAAGACAATTGACTCGAAGGCATGTTGTTCTCTCGCTACAAAAAGTGGCAATCATACCACAAGATGAGACAAAAGATAAATTATTAAGCACTGGCTAGAATGAGCTCCAATTAATAACCAGGAAACTCTTCTGCACGAATATTGTCGTCATCAACACCTGCGTCATTAAGCATACTTCGCGTTGCCGTAACCATGGCTGCAGGCCCTGATAGATAATAAATAGGCTTAGATAAATCATCGATGTATTTTTGCAGCATTTTTTTATCGATATATCCTTGCTCACCATCCCATTCTTTACTTGATTCAGCCATTTTTGTCATAGTAGGAATAAAGTAATAATTAGGATTGTCGTGCTCCAAAGACTTCAATTCATCCAGAAAAGCAGCCTCTTCAGGCTTGCGATTTGAATAAAACAGAAAAATTTGCTGAGGCAACTGATCTTGAGCCGCCTGCATCACAATGCTCCTAACCGGAGTAATCCCTATACCGCCCGTAACAAACACTGCAGGAATCAACTTGTTATGATGTAAGGTAAAAGAGCCACTAGGACCAACAAGTTGCAGGACAGAGCCTAAAGGAAGCGTTTTCAAAACACGCTTGAATGCCGTATCACGCACTCGGGTCGTTATCGTTAACTCTTTTCCATAAGGGGGGCTTGTTAGCGAAAATGCGCGGGTATTTCCTTCCGCATCAGTCTCCGCAGGATTATTTAATGTAAAGTCGCCACATTGCCCTGCTTTGAATATAAAACCCTCCGGTTTTTCAAAGGTAAATGCCATTGTATTTTCAGCGACCTCTTCTCGGTCTAATAGCTTGACAGTAAATGTTGGCATTTGCTCCTCCTTGAAGGTACTAATCCTCATCAATTTAACTGTTTGGTTTCATTTGCTCCATTGCAACAATGTTTTTCAAAAAAACACAACAATCACATTCAAGTTTTATTGGACAACAAAAATCATTGTGATTTTTTTTTAAGCAAATTATTATACTAATAATAAATCATAAAGAATCAATTTACTTACTATGCCCCGACAAAATATTGAGAAAAGTAATAATCGACCTATTAAAATTTCTCTTTTAGGTAGCTCAGGTTCTGGTAAGACGCAACTCTGTACCGTATTAGCAGGCAAAAAATACCATCCAGATTCGTTCCCTTCGATGGGCATGGAGGTTTCAAAATTTCAGTCTGGACTTGATTTTGAAATGTGCACTCTTCCAGGAGAAAAAAGGTATCAATTTATGGGATTTATACAGAATATGATACCTAGCACTGTAAAAGGCTCAGATACCAACATCATATGCATTGATCCATCTGTGAGGGACTCATATAAAGAGGCTTGGTACTATGCGAAAGAGATCCGCAAAACGGATACCAAAGCACCCATTATTATTGCCTTGACACAATTGGATAAAGAACTGCCATGGCAGGTATCTGACGCAGAAATTCAGTGGCTTAAGCAGTACCATGGAATTACAGGCGACACCATTGGCATCAGTGCGACTCAAGGTGAAAAGGGCATTAAAGAATTGCGTACCCTTGCTCTCGCGCTACAAAAAAAACTTCGTGGTGAAAAGGCAGAATTTGAAACAACACTCACTTTAAAAGATGTCCTAGCGAACATAGAAGATTTTTACCAATTAGCTCAAGCTGGTTTAAATGAATTAAAGCAACAAAATAATAAATATCTTAAAAGGCAACACAAACTTTATGCGAAGCTTCCTCCTCAGCTACAAGAACCATTTGATGCGGTAAAAGAATTAATAGCGCAATTACAAAGAACAAAGGACCTTGCAATACAATTGAGTCAGGTTTCTGAAACAACTAAAAAAAACACCCTGCTTACAGAATATCAGTTAGCCGTTGGTTATTTTGTGGAAAACGTGAATAAAAATGTATTAAAAGTAAATCCCCCTCAAAATATCATGAATGTAATACTACGACTGCTGCGCGCCCCCTTTATTGGATTTCGTATGTATAACGACGCTGAGCTTAAAGAGCTACATCGATTCGATCAGCAAGCGCATCTCAAAGAAGAGTTACAAAACATGAGGGCTAATGAAGATCATGAATTATTTACTTTTGTCGCAAATAGTTGATAACGTCAAACAGCTACATATTATGATGGGTTTTAAACGTAGTTAGCTCGATATCCTCTTCGTCAGGCTCAGGACCGGAACTCGTTTGCTCCACAGGCGCTGGTTCCTCTGGGACTTGCTTCTCTGGCTGCTCTTTGAATTCAGTTTTTTTAGATGCTAAAACTGAATTGACATTTTTTAACGTGTCATCGGTTATTTTTGTCATCTCCGATTTTTTCCAAAATATAAAAAAATCTTTCAACCAGCCAAGAAAGCCTAATTCTCGTATACCAGGACGGTTACTTTCAATAGTTTTAGCCTGATGTTGTAAATTGATGATTGTCTCTTGAGGTGTTCTTAAACTAGCCGTTTTAATAAAGATAAGCATATTTTCAGCAGCATTTTTACGGGCATGATAAGCATCTAATAACCTTGGATTTTTATCAGGATTTTCGACAGGTTTTTTATCTAAAAAGTCTAAATAGGATTCGATTTGTTGCTGTACTTCTTGCAAAAACGCTTCAACGGGTAGTCCTTCCAAAGCTTTTTTTGCTGAAACCTCTCCACGCTTGTTCGTGATTCCTTTTAAATGGTGCAAAATATGGTCGTTATTAAACTCTTCTGGTTTATTACACAATATCAAAAGCTGATCCTCGGCCATATGCTTATGCCCGTTGGCTATACTTATTAATTTTATCGTTTCTCTTAGATGGACTTTCTTTAATGCAATATTGTCATCTAATGCCTTTTTTTGCGCCATGAAGTCATCTTTAGGAAGCTTGCCAATTTTATTATACAGATTTTCCAAGTCTTTTTTTAGGACCTCTATCTCAGCTTCTAATTTATCTGCCTCCCTATTTAATTCTGCTACATGATTTTCTATATTATTGAGATGATGAATAAGTCGCGTTCCCTTTGCTCGTATTTGCCCAACATTTTCTTTTATTAAATGGTCAACAACAAAAGCAAATACTTTCTGGATAGTCATTTCTTTAGCCAGCAAAGCTTCCAGCTCTTTACTGCTTTTTGCATTAGTTATATTTGCTATTACTTCTTGGGCTCTATTTTTTTCCTTATATGTAGGTCCTGTAATTGCAACATTAATTTCATCCCGGACCATTTGGCGAATATCTTTTGCTGATTTGCCTTGATTCCCTTCTTGCTTCATTAACGCTGCTTCATTGCTTAATAACGTTATAGCTCCAGACATTATTTGAGTCATATAATACTGCGACTCGAGCCCAAAAGGCAGGCTTAAGACTCCATGTTGAATATTTGCTATGTCGGCAGAAGTAATGTCTGTTTCCGCAAGTAAACTTGCCATTAAAGGAGTAACCTCGTCAGCGCCTAAGACCTCTCCATCATTTAATGGCATATACTTCGTATATAGAAACCGTCCCAAACCTGCTGCCAATGGATAATTTCCCTCTCTTAAGGCATCAATATAATCTTGTGGCTTGAATTTTATTTGGCTTTGTAATTGGGAATGAAAGTTTTCTGCAATAGCTTTGGAAACATCGTCTCCTTTTTCCCCAAGGTTAACAGCATCCATTTTAACTTGATGCCCATCTGCGGCCACAAGTGAAACAGGCTCGGTACCCACTTCGGCGACAACTAAAGAAATATTATCTGTTGAGCCCTTTCCTCCCGCATAAGCTCTGGATATTAAAGCTTCTGCAATATCGTCTGGACCTGAACCAGGATGTTGCGCGATAAATTGACTTACAGTCTCCGCAATTTCAGCGGTTGTTAACGCGTCTGTTTTGAAAAACTTATTGTATGAGGAAATCCCATCCGTTGCTGCGATTGCAAATATCCTATCCCCTTCTTGTAGCGGAATGACATCACGGGTGATATCAGGATCATGCCTTAGTTTATTTTTTTCTTGCGCCCTGTCCCCTATGGAGCGAGTAACCCCTATATCTATTCCTGTAGCATTTCTATCGTTATTCTCATGCAATTCATTGAGTTGCTTGGCGACACGCACTTGTCCATCGGCGCCAACAATGACAAAAATCGCAAGACTATCGCCAACATTACTGGTCACCCCATGCAGTTGATTGGTCTGCGGATCCTTCCATGCAACCAATGAAGTTAGAGTCGAACCAACGGCTTGTTTGTCTCCATACTTTTCTTGCATGAGCCTAGCCGTTTCTTTTAACGCAAACTCTTGTTCCACCTCGGATAAGAGATTAAACCCAGGCATCATCTCTCCAGACACATCATCTTCTTGATGTTGCATGAGTATCATATTGGGAGGTTCACCAAATGCTCCTTGCATTTTTGCAAGCCCGATAGAAGGACCATTGCGTTTTTTGGTATCACCTTCTGTTGAAAAATTATAGCCATCTATTTTGAGCTGAGACATTATTGACTTCTAAAAAAGCACTTTAATTAAATATATACCATCATGATACTTATGCAAAACACATGGCCAGGGATAGTTCTTCACTTTTAAGGGTACTAATTTAAGCCTAAGCCTTTTCTGTCCGAAGGGTCATTTTTCGGTTCTGGTTGATCTGCTTGTTTTAAAACTTCCAGTTTTTGTTTAATCGTCGCAAAGCGGTTCATGAAGTCAAATTTTTGTTTATGATTAAAACTAAAACGTCCTTCTTCTGAAGAATTTGATCTTATTTTATTAATTAGAGCCTCCAATCCTCGTACAAATGCATTAGGATGAGGAAGCTTGGAGATTTCTGTATCTGTAGATTGGATATGGCTATTTAAAAGCTCATGCATTTTTTCATCATCAGGTTCTTCATTAATTCGCAATAAGTCCTTTTGCGCTCGCTGTAATGACTCTATATTTATTTCGTCAATTTTTGATACCTTGCCAGCATTTCCATTACGTATTCTACTCGTTTCTTCCTGATAATGATCGAAAAGGATGTTTAAATCCTTTCTAAGATAAACACCTACAGGTAGACTCCAGGACCTTGCTTGAACTAAAGCCTCATTCATTTTATTATTTTGTTTTTCTTTATAAGTTGCATTGATATATCCATGCATTTGTTCGCCAAGTTTGGTTAACTCTACATAATCTTTTCTACCAAGTGCATCGCGAGCCTGTTCAAGATGCATAGATAATTCCTCATCATCTGTCGCTAATTCTTTTGCACCTTTCAATACAGAGTTTAATTTATCATCAAAAAATGATTGGTCAAAAGACACATGGCCTTTATCTGCAACAACCTTTAATACTAAGGGTAAAAGAATATCTTTTTGAGCTTGGAACAGATTGTTCCTCATCCTGAAATTTAAATCTGTCCATGGAATCTTCGCTGTCTGTAATTGACCTTGTTGATCAAGTAACTCATAAGTCAAGTCATCATCAGTAATTTTTAGATAGATTTTATTTTTTTCTCTGGCTGCATCATCAGGCAACAAACTCAATTCATAGCCTGATGTTTTAGCTGCATTAACAGGATTTAAGTCCTTAATCATTTGCGGTACATTTTCAAGAAATGATAATGATTGCTGTATCGCCTGTGGGTCTCCCCTCTCTCCTGCTAACTTCAGTTCCCGCGCTGGATTAATACCTAACCTAGGAAAATTATAGTATTTGTTATTGACTAAGTTTTCGTGCAAATAATTAAGATATTTGTTGCCTATGAGTCCAGCTGCCCATTCATCACCTAGTTCATGTGCCGCTTGTAAATCTTGAAGTTTCTTATTCTCATCTTTGGAAACTTCAGCTTCAAACCTATAGCCTATGCCAAGATGTGCCTGTTTTAATTCGTCAATTAACGACAAGATCAAGGGGCTATCCGCTTCAGTATTGATCAGAAAATGGGCCTGACACACTTTGGCCATTAAAGGTTCTTCCTTTCCATATTTATCCAAAAACCCCTTAAATTTATCTTTATTTCCTTCCCTAAGTAATGTGAAGTAATCATGCAAAACTGGAGGAGTAGGAGGGGCAATTAATGACTGAAAATGAGCATCAAGTGCTCCCACATTATATATCCTGTCCAACAATGCAAACCGATTCATTACAGCTTTTCTTGGTGGCAATGGCATATATTTAGCCTAATAATTTAGATCGATAAATTAAGTATATACTGCCCTTTAATTATTTCCGTAAATCACCTCTAAGCTGGTAGGTACATATGTCATTCCTACGCAAACGGGAACTTCCAGTTAGCCTTAAACTCGACAGTGCTTGTCCGCGTCATCCATAAGGTGCTCATTCATATCCCTAAACAACTGGATACCGCCGACAACTCGCGCTACATAGACCTTTTAATTGAATTATTTTTTTATAAGTTGTCTATAATATAGACAACAACACTTGAAGCTAACTATCACGTTGGTGAAGGTAGAATTATGGCTGCTGAACATCAAGAAGTAGTCCCATCTAATTTAGGGAAAGTAGATGATTTCCGCAAAATAATTTCTGAACTTGGTATAAAAAATCATAAACAAATGGGCAGATTATTTGGTGTAGAGGATGGTCAGTTTCGCAATATTGGTCAATTAGAACAATTCTTGAAATTGCTTAGAGAAGATCCTCAAATCAAAACTGGAGCTGGTGAAAAAGAGCTTGCAGCAAGAGAGTTTTTGAAAGCTCAAATTGACATGTTAGATGAATATAAAAAATATTTATTAACCGAGCTTACTCTAATAGAGACAGAAAGAAATATAAAAAAAGATGCTGAGGCAGCTGCTGGCGTCCCAGTTGCCATATCTAAATTATCGAACGCTCATATTAACTTAGTAAGTGGACTTGATTCGATTCAACATTCTATAGCTTCTACTGTAAGCACGATCAATGAAGAATTTGAAAAAGACAGTAAAAGCAAAGAGGCGAGAACAGAATTAGTCGCCGCCCTGTTCAAAGTTGCTCTGGGAGTTGTTGGGGCTGGGGCTGTCGGCGATGTCATTGGACAAGTTTTACGAAATATAAACCCTGAAAGTGTCGAGGTGATAACAGGTGCTGCTGGAGAAATATCATTAGCAGAAATACGTAGGGAGTTAGCTAAAGAGTTTGCTCAAGAAACACTTGACACCATTACCGACGAAATGTTGATCCATATGAACAAAGTGGTACAGAGCACGAGTAGCCGCATTAGTTCAAAATTCCAAGATCAGATGACACAATATTTATCTATTCTAAAGAACAGATCTTGTGGAACTATAACTAAAGCAGTAGAAAAAGTTGGGACTGCCACACTAACGCCGGAAGAATGGCGGAGCGCACTTGATGCTGCAAATCAAGCGAAGCTATTAAGTATGAATCCCAATAATTTAGATTCTATTGTAAGCGAAGTAAGACATGAAATGCAGTTAAAAACTTTGCAAGCAAGGGAAAAAATAGCTGTATTGGAATACAGTCAATTATCGCAACCTATCAAAAAAGTCATTGAATTCGCTGCATTGGAAGAAGGGCCTGATTATGAAAAAAGATTTGATAAAAAAATGAGCCCTATTAATGAATATTTTCAAATACATTTTATATGCTCCGTTTTAAGTCGAGAATATCGCAAACCTTCCGCATTAAGGCTTGGCTATCAACCTGTAGATGTAAGCAGCAAATATGATGGCTACGAACCAATGCAAAGAAAGGGACAAATCAAAAATTTCCCAGAGTTTTTAAAACATGAGCCCAAATTATTAATGTTATTTGAACCCGTAGTTTTGACTGGAACGGGGCATTTTGATCAAGCAATGCATAAAGGTGGAGATAAATTGCGTCGATTTTTGGCTACCAAAATTAGCGGAATCAAAGGACATGAAAACATCTATGGTTTTAAGAAAACAGTAAAACGTAGTGATGCCGGAGAGATTGCAAAAAATCAAAAAGGTACTATAGAAGATATGCTGCGTTCATACTCAATAATCGCAACGTTAATGGAAGGGGCAGCACATCATGGGACACCTCAATCCTCCATTCCTGTTTTTAAAGAAGATACCGAAATTCTGTCTATTCTAAAGACACTTATGGAAGCTAATGCATTCTTTGCAACTCATCCAGAGAATAAGGGAGTGCCTCTTGTTACGCCTTTATGTGTCTTTAATCACGACCCCCATTTTATGGATTTAATCACACAAAGGCCTTCTCTTAAACGTCTTTTGGCCAAACTCATGACAGAAGATAATTTTATTTTAAAATGTCTGACCGACCCCAATATTAAAGATCAAAAGGCAGACAGCAAAAGGTTAAACGCAACATTGGATGAATTAATTAAACTCCTCGAATCAACCGTACCGGAAGTCAGTGCTGAACGAATCGTCGAACTTAAGAAGCAGGCAAAACATTATATTACCTGTCAATGTGCCAAAGCATCTATAGAAGCACATATAGAAAATTGCAAACAAACAGCGACGTGGATACTCATAGAAGTCAATGCATTTAACGAAGCGCTTCCAAAGAAAAAAGATTTTAAAAGCATTCACCTTGTTGAAAAGTTAAGAGATACTCCTGCATCAATAACATCAGCTGAGCTTGATCAAATTATTGCTGATCTTAAAGAAATAAGAATAAGTAGTGCTCAGATAGCGAAAGATGCATCAGCGTGGATAAGAGACTTTAGTGCCCTGCGCCATGATATAAAATTGCTTGAAGAGTTATATTCTATCCAAGATGCTATGCATATAGGATTACGCAGAATTGCAGCAAGATCTCCCGTAATAAGACGATCAATATCTCCAGACTCACATAGTTTTTCTGATTCTCCCATCAACGCGACGCCTCCTAACACACCTCTTGAGGAACCAAGGATAGAACGACACGCTAAGTCTCATGCAGCGAATAGTTTTTTTAGTAAACCAGCAGATCCCCAAGATAACCAAGCCGCTCCTGATCCATCGAAACCACCTAAGTCACCTCAGACCTAAGAGATACCTCACTTCCTCTAATAACTTAGGCTTTTTGGATAAATTGATTGATAGAAATATTCGATCGTAATAAGGTAGGAATTATCTGACCTGTACTGTCACAATCAAGTTTTTTCTTGATATTTTCGAGGTGCTTATCCACAGTGCGTTTGGATACTTCTAAAATATTTGCAATACGTTGCACATTAAAACCATAGTAATAAAGGTAAATAATCTCTTTTTCTTTTAAGGTCAGTTGTCTTGCAGACATAAAGTTAAACGGCAGAGTATTAAAATCGAACACTGTATCATTGACCATTTCATGCAGTTTTGGGGAATTCTCTTTTTGCCCCAAAATGATTTTTTTTAAATTTAGGGAATGGTCGGGTTCATATGACTCTGCGAGGGCATTCATTTCAATATTAAAATCATTCGGTAAAATTAGGGTATTGTCCTTAGTTAATAACCGCCTACCACGAGTAGCAAGATCCTGACTGATTACCTTTAAAATATCGATGTTATTAAGAATAAAATTATTCGACTTTTGCGCACTGGAAGTTGATGCAAAAGTATAAATTTCTGTATAGTCCGCATGCTCATGAACCATATCAAAAAAATAAACATATCGTTGCTCAACCAATGTTTCTTTGAGTGAATCTGCTAACATCCCGTCATTCATAACATCTGACGCATAAAAGTCACTCTCTCTTTGAAGCGAATTGATAATCTGATCAGTAAATAACTCCTTTTTAAGGAACACATCGAGAAGCGAATTATCTGACATCAACTGCAGACAACGTCCGTTTAAATCATAATAGAAATATCCCCAGCTATAGATAGGCGTATTTGCAAAAATATGCTTGTAGAGGCTTTCTAGATAAGAAGTATACATCTTCATATTATTAAAAACTTTCATAGCATATTCCATTTTAAAAACATCGCTGATTTATTATTAGTATAGTCTCATGAGAGGCATGTTTGTTGAATTAAATAAGTAACCTGGCCTGGCTGCTTGCAGCTGGGACCAGGACTTCATTTGGACTTTATCAATTTATGGAATTTAGCAGCTCCTGGTTGCAAGCAACCAGGCTACATTTTTCTACTTGCCCTGAAACGTTACCATCGAATAAGTTTCAGCTGTATAGTATGGAGCTTGATCCACTTGATATTCTTTAGCTAACTCTGCGGCTGGTTTATGATCCACGCATTGTATTCCCAGCTCTTTGCAAAGAGAAACAATTTCATTGGGTTCAAAAAATGTTTTGAAGGGCGATTTTTTACTGGCAAACTCATCTAATGTGGTTTCTAGACTTTTTTCTTTAGCAGATGAGTCCAATTGTTGTTTTCCTGTTTGCATCAAAGCATGCATATAGTCGAAGGTAATAATTAAGTGGCTAAATTTACTAGATAAATCACGTAAGATTCTAATGACCTCTTCTTTTTCAAGATAGAATGTATTGCCTTCCCATAAAATTAACGTTGGTTTTGTGAAATCAATATCATTTTTTGTTAATTCTGCAATTAAATCGCCTTTAACATAATCCAGCCCGATATAAGTAGCATTTTTGTTAACCTGTTGCTCCGCATAAATTTGTTCTTTACATTTTAAAATTTGCGGCTGGTCAATTTCAAAAAAGCGCACACCCAATTGCTGTGTATATTTCATTTTGCGAGCAGGTAAGGTATCAAAGCCACTGCCTAAAATGATGACTTGCTTTACTTCTTTGTTTTTCACCGCATCGGATACGGTTCGTCTAAAAAAGCGTGTTCTCGTCGCTAAAGGCAGCCACATTCTTTTATCTAATCTTTGTTCTGCTTCTTCTTTTACCTGTTCACTAACAAAATTTTGCATCAGGGGATCTTTAAATAAATCTTTTTCTCTTGTGCCTTGTTTTTGTGTTAATGTGGGCCAATTCTCTTTAGATTTAGCCTGATTTTTCCAATAGTTTGCTAATAAGGAAGTAGTAGCAACATTATGCTCTTTTAAAATTTTTTCTTGCATAAACACGATTCTCTTATTTTAATAATTCATCTACAATCTGCCCTGCACCTGAATAATAGGCGGCATGGTCGGCATCTAAATATATAATATTGTCAGTAACTTCTCTACTCATACGTAATTGATCACTTAGGAATAGCGCGTGATCATATCGGCAAACCAAAGAGCGTTTAGCAATACGAGTAAATTGTTCGCCAAGATGAACTGACTCAGTAAATGGCCGCAAAGGTTGCGCTTGCAATTGAGTCAGCGCTTTTTCAACATCCTCGCTACTGCAGCAGTTAAAAAGAATATCGACTAACAGAGGTGAACATTGCAGGCGAATTTCTTGTAAAGGCTCATCAATAATTAAAAAAGGTGTGAGTTTATGTGATTCGGATTCTTGCGCTAATGAAAACAACGACGTCTGATCTTGTGGCACATAACCCGCGACAAAAATGAGTTCGCGAATAGCATCAGGAACTATTTCAGCAACCCCTGAAATAACTAACCCTGCCATACTATGGCCAACCAGTGTCACTTGTTCTTGTTGCTGTTGAATTAATGTCACAACACGATGTACATAATCAGCAAGACCTATTGACCCGCTGATTTGATTATTTAAGCTCCCATGGCCTGGCAAATCTGGCGTATACACTTTATGTCCTTTCAAGGAAAGCGCTTTTGCAATACGTTTCCAACACCAAGAGGCATGCCAAGCTCCGTGAATTAGGATAAATGTTCGAGAGTTTTGCATAAAATTATATTTCGCTAAAAATACTAATCAATTTAATGCTTATCTTAAGAAAATTGAGACATTAAGTAAAAGGCCTATAATAGAAAAATAACCGAACTGACTTTTCGCAAAATGAACACACAAACTGAGTTTTCAAAGGAAGTGCTAAAGTTAATTAAATCAATACCACGAGGTAAGGTTGCAACCTATGGGGATATTGCCAGACTAGCAGGTCACCCACAAGGAGCACGTGGTGTCGGATGGCTTCTGCACTCGTGTACTGGAAGTCATAATCTTCCCTGGCAACGGGTGTTAAAATCTGGAGGAAAACTTTCTTTTCCTGCCGATACCCCTCAGTATTTAGTACAAAAAGAACTATTAGAAAAAGAAGGCATTGCCATTATTAAGGGTTATGTTGATTTAAAGAAATACTCTTGGCAGGGTGAGCTATAGCGAACGATGATACACATTTTGACGTAGGTCGGCCCAAGGTCCAACCTACGATTGTTCGATGAAAGCACTTAAGGTTTTTGCCAAACCAGAGACCCTGTATGTCTGTTAAGACAGGTAATATAAGTTTTTGTCCCTTTACGGTCTTTAGAAAAAACAAAAACAAAATCACCTGCAAATTGCCATGATAATATTTTCGCATGGAACGGCGCATTCCATAAACGTACTCCAGCATATGTGTACGCGGTAACATGATCTTCGCTATCAAATGTTGAAAGAACCATCACAGAATCAGGAGTAAGCTTCATTCGCTCTTGTTGGAACTCATAATCATCTACTGGGACAACCGCAGCGGTATCCGCTCCTGGTGCAGCCAAAGCTTGGGCGCTCAGCGTGGTAGAAAATAAAAATCCAAGCAACGTCATTCGAAACAATTTCATATTAAAAACCTCTTGAAATGTAAAATAAAAGGATACGCTCTGCGGTCAACTTTTCCATGAAACGTATAGGACAATTCGATTCAATTTAAGTATCGTAAGAATCCCAACGGAAAATACAATTATTCTACCTTTTTGTAAACTATTTGAGATTACTGACAATTTAATTACTTACAAGACCTATGCCTGACTCAAACAACACAAATAATCCCCTCTCCCCAAAAAAGGGAATTTAATGGCATTGGTAGGTCGGGTCTAGGCCCGACAATTATTTGAATAAAATGCGGATTTTTTTCCCAAAAAATTCTTTAATAACAGCCATAGAATCATCTCAGAGAAAGGCTTACTATAGCCGCCTAACCGTATTGACTTTAGAGGGAACGATGAAAGAACTGATTGACGCAATGACATCTAATCCAGATGAATTTATCCACTTAATTTCAGAAAAATCTGATGGTTTTTCCCAAGAATATGCCGCCTTTTTAGATTCTATTGATCCGTTAAAAGACTTACATGAGCTATTTGAACTTAAGGGTTTGACTCCTTTTGCCGGCCATTCCTTAGGACCTGTATTCAAACCTGCTGTGAAAGAAATAGAGCGAATTAATGAGTTACAAGCATCACAGTTACATGAAGGACATTTCCCCGAAACTCGTGAACATGGCGGTAATTGGTTTGATTGTGATATTGAAGAAGAAGCCATCAAAGCCATGCAAGCAATGCTAGGCTTTTCTGATCCTTGTGAATTTCTCTATACTCAAGAAGGCTTATCTTCAAATTTAGGTCGTTTGGTGGATACCTTTTATCGACCAACACTCATGGATTGGCAATCAGGAAAAACTGGTTTTTGTCATTTAGGAAAAGAGTTTTTTTCCGATCAAGCAGTCATAGAATCTGTATTAAAAAGAGGGATACAAACAGCCAAGGGTTTTGGTGTTTTCAGTGCGTCGATGCCAGCTCCTAGCCCCTCCTCCCTTGCCCTAAAGATCCTACCTGATGAAAAAGGACTCTATAGTGAAGAGGTCATTATTCATTTTGTCAAAGAGCATGCCGCGCAAATGCAAATCCTGCACTTATCTGACATTGTATTTAGTACCGGACAACGTCTTGACATCACGCGAATCTTAACTGAATTAAAGGATACGATAGAGCAACATCATATTATTGTTGGCTTGGATTTAGCGCATACCGTAGGAAATAGAACTTTAAATCTATGTGAATTACCCGTCACCTACGCGGTGGGTTGTGGCTATAAACACATTTGTGGTTCTGCAGGCAGCGGCTTTGGTATTTATGTTAACAAAAATACAGATTTGGAAAAATATCCACCCATTCAAGGATGGAAAGCAGCTGCTTCTGACAAAGTTTTTGACTTAATTGATGGGTACGCTTCTGAGATTATGATGCAAAAAGGAGCATGGGCTTTTAGATGCAGCAACCCCTCCCCTGTTGCGCTTGCACCAGTAAAAACTTATATCAAAACAATGAGTCAGATAGGCTGGGATAAATTAAATGCCAAATCAGAATGTCTTACTCGCTATATGCATGCTCTAATCCAACAACATTTAGGCGATAAAATTGAATGGATTACCCCTGACGCCCCTAAAAAATGCGGAGCTATGTTGGTTTTTCGCGTTAAGGGTATTAGTGATGTCAGACAAATAGAAACTTTACTAAAAACAGCAAATGAATTAGGAGCGTTTGAAATAGACGTCCGTCCTCCTAATAATATTCGTGTTACTGCACATTATGGATATACTCAATTTACTGATATACATAAAATGGTTGCGCGCCTCGAACAAGTGGTGCATCTGTTACTGGAACAAAAAAAGCAAGAAAGCTTAACTTTAACCTCAATAAAACAAGGCAAAGAAAGTGGTTTTTTCGAGCAAAAAATTGGGAAAACAGCCCCTTTTAGCCCACAGCATGCTCAAGCAAGTAAAGAACAAGACAGTTTAATGTTAACATCCATAGAACAACGCAGAGAAAATGGTTTTTTCGAACAGCAAACTAGTGAAACAAACCCAAATCCTTCTAGCCTACAGCATACCCAAGCAGGTAACGGAGGCTTTATCCCTTAGCTTTACATTAAACTAGTAAGAATACATTTATATATTCATGTCATTCCCGCGCAGGCGGAATCCATCTATAAATTAGGAACAATGATAAGTTTGTGAATAGATTCTCGCCCGCGCGGGAATGACATACGATTTTTTTCAACATAGCTCTTGTGAGAAGAGAGTTATCTTTGAGGATATAGCATTGAGTCTTGATGTTTTGATTCATTCCATATTTCATCTTCAGATAAACTCGTTTCTATAAACTCGATTACAGCACCGTATTCCTCAATGATAGCAACTCTAAAGTTTTTTAAAGGAAAATAAGGTTCGAGAAGAACATGTTTTCCTTGTATGGCTTCATCAATACAGGTCACTTTATAGGCTACATGCGGTTGAGTTTGAATCAGCGGATGTAGCGGACAATTAGGACCAAATCGATGATATTGAATGCGTCCAGGTAGCTCCCCTTCTGAAGTATACATATCCATAACAGGACTATAACGCTCGCCCGGGCGAGGTTCTGTTATCGGGATGCCAACATGATGATATTGATAGTTCATAATAGACCTTAAAAATGTTTTTATTTATTTACATTGTACCTACTGGTTGCTCTGATATTAATCAACATTATTTCCTTGATTATCAACTTTTAGTTTATAATTAATGGAATATCTGATGAATATAACTTTATTATGTTGAATTTTTCTCAATTAAGATGTTTTATAAAAGTTGCTGAACTTCTCAATTACAATCGTGCGGCAGAAGAATTGAGTGTTACTGCAACTGCAGTAAGCAAACAAATTAAAAATCTGGAACAACAATTTGGTGAACAACTCTTTATTCGGGATACACGCAAAGTTCAGCTGACTGCTTTTGGTTTCATGTTGCTCGAAAAATGCCGAAACTTATTCCATGAGACACAACAAATCGAGCAATTTATTGAATCAAGACAAATTCATCCTCAAGGTCAAATCACTATTTTGGTTTCAAACATTCTTGCTCGAGAACTTATTTTAAATAGACTTGTTGACTTTGTTGCTCAATATCCATTGATTGAATGTGAGTTTTTATTCTCAGAACATGATAACGATTTGGCACGTAAAGACATCGATGTAATGGTCGGCTTTCCTGAAGTTCCACCTTTTACCGATCAATTAAAATATAGAAAGATGCCCTCTGTGGCCAATATTCTTTGTGGGGCACCAAGCTTAATGAATCAATACGGCATGCCTACTCAAGCATCCGATCTCATGTCATTTCCTTTTATTTCTCATAGTCTAAGAAAACCGGCTACAGAACTACCACTAGAAAATGGAACATTTCTACCATGTCCCAAACCAATACTTTTTATGAATGATTTTAATGCCCTAAATCAAGCATGTAAAAATGGAATAGGTCTCTTTTTAACTGGTGATAGATTGGTTGAACAGGCACTTAAGGACGAAACACTAATACACGTTCTTCCAGAAATAAAATTTAAGCGATATGAAATTTTTACCTTTTACCAGCCCTATGGTTGTGAATTACCAAAGATAAGCGCTTTTCTTGATTTTTATGCTTCAAATAGTAAGTAATTTGATTAAAGAGAGGCGTTAAATCAAAAAAATGAATGGTACAGGGTACATTTTTAAGTTAGCTTCTCGAGGGAATTTTCGGGCCAAAGCCCGACCTATAAGGGTGTTTTTAATGTGTATGAATAAAAGAGTTACATGACTTATTTACATCCATTCTTACCACGGGTCCATTTTGATTGAAAAAGGAGATAGCTTAAAGATTCCTTGCTCATCTTCAGCTGCAGTTTCCTTAGAAAGTTCTTCGTCTTGAGTAGTTACATCTTGCTCAATAGGCTTGTTTTTGGCAGTCGGCTTTGGCTTCATTGACAAAGGGGTTGGGGCTAAATTTTTAGTGTCCTTATCCTCTGTTTGTAATTTCGGAGTTGGTGTGGGCTGTAAATTATTTGCTAACCTCTGGATAAATTCATCATATAGCTTTAATGTGGGTAGGCTAACGCGAAGTGACACTATATTGCCTTTTTCATCTCGAGTCATGCTGAGGCAATCATCGGATAAATGATGCTTTTCTTTAAGCGCATTGAACTCTTGGAGAATAGCCTGCATGAATTTTTCTAACTCTTCTCTTTGTTTTTCGGATAATGAATCAGGCTCACACTGTAAATCAATCGTCAGAGTCATGGATTTGCGGTCATTATTAATAACCAATAGTTCTTCAGCAACTAGCTCAGCAATTACGTCTGGATCAAAGCTTCTTTCCTCAGACTGAGACTCTGGGTCAAGCTCTTCACCATCTTCCATGAGTTCTTCACTATCTTCCATGAAACTGAACTCCCCTATCAACTCTTCAGAATCATCGACTAAATGATCTGTCTTAATCAGAGATTTATCATCGCCATGGCCAGCGTTGTCCTCTGATGAGTTATCAGAACCACTTCCGTCACCGCCACCGCCACCACCTCCATGTCCAAAACAACGAGGAGTTGGAGCAGTTTCTTTAAAACAAATTCGACAACGTATTTTTGCTGATTCAGCAGCAGCTTCTTTTTTTTCTGCTTCTTTATTTAATTGTTGTAAAACCAATCTCATAGAAGAGGTTATCGGTTCACCTGTTGGTTCAGAATCTGGCTGATGATTGTCTTTTTTCATGAGAAATAACCAATTTAAAATTTATAAATAATGGAACAATTATATGTGAAAATTTAATTTTCCTGCCTACATGGTGAAAAGTTTTACTATTTTTTTACGAGAATGAATGGGCAGATATTCTCACTTTTTTGTTCTCCTCACCCCTAAGGGGAGAGGGTTAGGAAGAGAGCGGCCAAGGCCCAACATGTGATCTACGTAGGACAATATTGATGTCATTGCCATCATTTTAATCGCATCAAGCTCATTCAAAGTATGCCTTTTTTCTCATCTCTAGGAATGTGATTAATCGATACGTCAGAGATTCTTTAGATGCATTAGGTGGCCATACAGCATAAATAGGAAGAGATTCTGCTTGCCATTCAGGTAGAGGTTCAACAAGACGCCCCTGATTGATATCCTCTGCCACAAAAAACACAGGAGGGGTCACTAGTCCTAGCCCAGCAATTGCCAATTGACAAGCAGCATCCATGCTATCGACGATAATTCTTGGCTCGAAATCAATTATATAAGTTTGTCCTTTTTGATTGATTAACGTCTTAGTATTGGGACGCATTTTGAGCCCAATCCAATCCCATTTGAGTAAGTCCTTAAGCTTGCGTGGAGACTTATGACGATTCATTACCGATGGAGCAATAACAATTTTACGTTTCATCGTAAAAAGCCGTTTAGATTTTAAAGTGCTGTCTTGCAAATTACCGATTCGAATCGCCAAATCGATGCTTTCTCGAATTAAATCCAGTTGTATGTCGCTAAAACTGATTGAAAGCGCTACTTTTGGAAAAGCCTTGGCAAATGCAGCAATATCATCAACAAGCGGACTTTTTGTGAGCATTGCAGGGAGGGTCAGATTTAATTTGCCAGTTGGTTCAGGAGCGTGATATGCAATACCATTAAGCCCTTTTTCTGCTGCCGATAACATTGCTTTCGCACTTATAAATAATTTTTCACCTTCATAAGTAAGAGAAAGTCGTCGTGTGGAACGATAAAGCAAAGCCACTCCCAGTCGCTCCTCCAGCTGTGCCACATGGTGACTAACAACCGAAGGTGAAAGTTTTAACGTCTTCGCTGCGGAACGAAATGAGCCCGCCTCAACCACTTTTGCGAAGATTGCCAAGGCTCTTAATTCATCAATCATTGTACCATCAAATCAAACAGTAAATTCCAATTATATCATCTAATAAAATCATCACACAGATGGTAAGCTATTAAACAAGTAATAAAATTGACTGGCAACATAGAATTATTAGGATAATTTTCTCAGAGGAGAATAACGATGACACTTTTATTAGCAATGTTTTCATTTTCTTTGGTCATGTCCATTACACCAGGACCTGTGAATATGATTATACTTTCCTCTGGCATTAATTATGGAGTCAAGAGAACGATTCCTTATGTATCAGGAGCGACTATAGGGTTTACCTTCTTATTGATATTCATTGGCTTTGGATTCGCGCAATTTATTAATGCATACCCATTTTTTCTAACCTATTTAGCAATTGCAGGCTCGTCATATATTATTTATATGGGATATAAAATAGCTTTTTCTAAACCAGAGTTGGAAGTAACTAAAAAGGATACCCCTAAATTTTATGAAGGTTTTTTACTACAATGGATAAATCCTAAAGCATGGATTGCCTGCGTATCTGGAGCCTCAATTTTTTCCAGTGCAAACAATCATGATCCGTTTTTAACGTTTACCCTTATTTATTTTATCGTATGTTATCTTTCGCTGGGTATTTGGGCAGTTTTGGGTGATAAGGTATCTTATTTATTAAAAGATCACGCGCGTCTACGACAGTTTAATTTCATTATGGGACTGTTATTGATGCTAACAGCGGGTTATTTATGTTTCGGCCAGATTAATTATTAAGCCTTGGCGATAAAATATTATTTTAGGAATAGCCAATCGACATCGGGCCAAGGCCCGACCTACATTATAAATTATCATCTTTACGTTTATTGATGGGAACTACCATGATTAAAAAATCATTATTATTAAAAGAAAATGTTCCGACAATTTCCATACCAACTTTTTTATGGGCATTTATAGAGCGTTCATTTTGAGTAGAAACCAAGACCACATATAAATCTAACTCTGGACGTTCATTCAATAAAAACGCAGAGAGTTTTTCATAAAGTTTAAAAAATAATCCTTGTCCTCTATGGTTCCTATCAATACAAACTGGACCAGAAATTGCAATATTATACCTAGATAATTGCTTGCCTCGATAAGAAATATCTGGGAAACAATCCAGCATGGCTGAGACTAAGGGTATATTTTTATTGTATTCAACGGAACCGACACAAATATATCCACAAACGCCCTGTTCATCTTTACAAATAAAGACACAAATATCTTTATCCATCGATTTGAATTGTTCGATGGATAAACCTTCAGAAAGAAAGCCATCCGCTTTTTCTGAGGGGGTTAAAGCAGTAACTAAATTTTTATTTTGCAGAGCAATTACTTGCTCGAAATCACCTAAATTTGACCTTTTATATTCCATAATGCTTACCTCCTACAAACCTATTTTGAGTAATAGCTCACTCATTTTTTTCTATTGATTATTGTAAAGACTAGCATAATACCTATCTTTTATTTCCATAAACATTTGCTTTTAAGTTAACACTTAAGAAATTGTCGCACCAAGCCCCCTCCCTGAAGGCCCGACCTACCAACTCGATCCCCCCCTATCCCTTTTGGGTGAGGAATTTTTCTAAGTTTATTTTTGAAGCAACTAAAGACTTGCAAACAGAATTGATCATTAATTAATCAAGTACAATTCAAAGTACTATAATATAAAGAACTATTTTTATTTAAAAATGGGCAAAAAATCATGGACAAAGGATTAGATAATCGAAGTCGAGATAAGAGCGGAGTCATCAGAAAAAAGCGTAGTGATACAAAAATCAAAACATTGCGCAATCTATATGGCAAGAACTTCGCTCCAAATTATGGCTCAGACGAAACGCTTAAAATCTTACTGGAAAAAGAACATAAAAAAAGTTTAAGTGCGTTTTTAAGAGAAGACAGATAATTTATAGATCGGGCTTTAGCTCGACCTATAAATTATCTGATCAACTAAGAACAGGTGACAAAATTCTTGTTTCCTGTGCTTCATCTTTTAATAGCACACCATCATAGTGAAAGTCTGAAGTTTTTAGCATTTGACGCTTATATTCAATGAGCTGTGCTAATACCAAAATTTGCTCATTAAGAGGAGTAATGTGTCTATAATTTTTAGAAAAAATATGCGCAATATTGTTTACATCCTCTATGGGGTCTTTACTAGGATGATATATGGCTTTAATGATCGCCCCAAAAAATGTTTCATCCTGCTCCGATTGAATAAAATCTTTAGCATACCAACGTAAAATAACGTCAATAAAAACAATATACATTGAAAGTAATGCCGTAGCACTTCGACTCATTCCTGCTTTGCAATGGACGAGTACCCGACCTTGATTCTGTTCCGATGCACTGCCTGAACTATCTGTTTGCTTATCAGATTGACATTGACTGATAAAACTGCGGCAATATTTTGCCTCATCATGTTCTTTGCTAGAAGCAAAAAAGGAAATAACGTTATCGTATACTACTTTAAGCTTCGATTTTTCATTTATCGCAAGGGTAACATCCGTTTTTTCAAATTTTTTACCCATCAATTTATCGATTAGATTCTTACATTCGGAATTTTTGCGTCCTGGTAGACAGCCTAACACTTCACTAAATAAATATTGTGCCGCTAATAATGTATGAAATGTTCTCATAGCGTGTAAATCAGGACATTGAATCAGAGCAACACTCACGCCACGCTGAATCCAATCACTAGGAAGCGCTTTTTTTTCTTCATTATAAATTCTTTGTGGCACATTGCTTGCCTCAATAGTAAGAACAGAGCAAACACCTTTAAAGACTAAATCGTCGACCGTCTCTGTCTTATCAGCATTTTTATTAATGGAGCTAACTACAGGAAATGAGCTTAAATATAAAGGTCCTGGTACTAGGCTTGCGTGTTTACTTTTATTCTTTTTCAGTGTTAGTTCTGTTCCAATGATTTCGCCTTCGGTAATTAATCGCTCCTCTTCCCCAATGTGATACTTCAGCTCTGCCGGCGTTTCTTCGCTTATTTCGGAAAGAAGTAAAGGTAATCTTGGATTCATTTTGTTTTTTGGCACTAAACGAAATCCCTTTTTCGTATGAAACAATTTTTCGCTTGGCTGAGGACTATCCTGCTCTATTTTTATATCGTGCATTGTAGTTAATAAAGAGGGATAACGTGTTGCAGGAAAATGGGGTTCGCCCTTTTTGTATTCAGGATCAAGAAACTGCGTCACCGCAATGCAATCAACTTCAGAAAAATATTTTTCTCGAAAAAGTGCAGCAAGCTCTTCTAATTGAAAATGATTAATCACTTTGGTAACGATATTAATTAATTGGCGCTGATTCAAGTACGTAAATTTTCGGCTATGTAATAAGTAGCTCCGTCGCGCTGTCTCACCTCTCAATGATTCAGATATTACACGCAAGTCAAAACCTTCTTCGCCATAACGTTTTGAGCTTTTTCGACGAAACTTTTCAATCAATTGATTGACCTTATTATTCGCTTCTTGTTCATTGCCTTCCAGTTTTCCTGGACAACACAATTGTACTAATTTCTTTTGTGCAGAATGAAAATGCTCTGAGTCTTGATTATCAAGATGCTCCAATAACGATAATGCAGCACTAAAGACTGCAAATTCGGTTTCAGAAATTTTTTTAGGCATAACACGCTCCTTGTGTTTTTATATTTTATAACTTGATTCGCTCAGGTAATGCAATGATATTCAATTTGGACTACATAATAGAGTTGTAAACGGCTACCGAAACCCAAACAATGCACCATAATGACCGCTCCTTTTTTGAACCACAGCAATAAATTTTGTATAATATATATACACAAATCAATTGTTTTTGGTTTAACTATGCGTATTAAAATTGAGAAACCTAATGATAAAAATGGAGAGGAATTAATATTAGAGACAAGCCCTCCACCATTAACCGCTACTACTGGTGGTGATATATGGTATTGCAGCGATTCAGTGTGTAATTTAATTGGAGGAGGCGTTTTAGGCCTGATGGATATTAGTTATGCAGACCTCCCTAAAGATCAGCAATTTAATATTGAGCTGGCAGTAGCTTCCGGCAATATTTACCATATGTTATTAGGTGAGCCTCAACCGAAATTTTATAGTGGGATTGATGAAAACGGAGTTTATTATCGCCTATCAAAAAAAGTTTCTGAGTTCACCACTTGGGGTAATTGTATTAAAGAAAGCGAAGCCATAAATGCAACCCACGAAATTGAAGATTCAGATGGAGATGACAGCGAAGACACAACAAAGCAGTATACTGTACTAGGCAACAAATTAGTTACAGGTACAAATACCTTTGAATTAGGAGGACAAAAAGGCGAAATAAAGAGAATCGTTAGTACAGCTATTGTCAGTTTCTTTTTGAATGATATTGACACAAACCCAGGAAACTTTGGTTTGGTCAAATATGGAAATGATTATTATATGATTAAGCTTGATCCAGAATGCTGCTTTAATCATTGGTTCTTTTCTCAAGATGCAACAAGTATAGTTATGGCATTTAATGATATAGCTCGTAATCATTCACGTGATTTTTTAGATAATTTTACAGATAATTTTTGCATAGAGGAAATTGATGAATGCAATTGGGATGTAGTAAACGGTTTTATGAGCACCGAAGCAGCCAATCTAGAAAAGTTCGCAATAATTTATAAAATTATTAATACCCCGCTAGAAGAATATGAATTAATTTTGAGAAGCTGCATTGATAAAAAATACAATGATAAAATAGAAATCCTTCTAAACGGATTAAGAAATAAGATCGCACTTTTTTCTCAATGTGCCAATACGTTAAAGGACTATAAAGAATACTGCGCACAAATCAATATGCCAGAGCAAACTGAATTAGTACCCCCGCCTGCTGAAGAAGAAATGAATATAAACGTTACTGAACAACCTTTGGAAATAGATGAAAATGTTTTTGTACATCCCTCTGAAAATGCAAATACTTTATTTTCAAAAAGAAAAGCAGAGGCCACTAATACATCTAATAAAAGAATAAAAATCGACAAAACCGAAACTGAACAAACTCAAAATAGCTTGGGAAACACCTAATATACAGGCAAAGAGATGAAACGTAGCAAGAGGATGTTCTGTATAGCCTGTTTGCTTGCAAACAAGAACTTGAACAGTCTCATAGCATTTGCTGATTGAAGTTAAATCCCATATTACGGCTTTGTCTAATACGAGCTAAGTAACTCTCAATAAATGGTCAGACCAAAACCAGACTCACGTTTGCTAAATGATTTCCTCTGACTCAATCAATATAAATTAATTGATATCGGCATTAACTTTTATCTAGCTACATCTAATATTGGCTTAACTTATATGTATTATAATTACACGGGGTGGTTATTTTTTAAATTACCCCGGGAAATGAAACTTATGTTGTTGAGGTGTTTATGCCACATATCAAATTATCTGCCGCTGGAGCTCCTACATCAAGTGTGAAAAAACCAGGAACTTATTATTCTTCGGCTATCGCTCTTAGTAAAAAAGCACGCAACGATTCCATCCGAGTTGGAATAGGTGCGGTGGAAATTTTAAGGGCTGCGGATACAAGTTGCCTTTGGACTGCGGATTTGCAATCTTGTTTTCCAGTTATTTTTAAATTTAGAAATGGTGACATAGGATTGTTGCATGGGAACTCTGCAGACATATCAAAAGTTGAAAGTTTGCTCAACAGAGATGATCTTGTAGAAATCGAATTATTTGAAAAAGGGCATCAGTTGAACTCCAAAAAGGTGAAAGCCTTCACTGAAAACGTTATAAAATACTTCCAAAATAACAAGCTGCCACAACCAGCTATAAATATTCAAATTCAAGATCATATCGCTTCTTATGGTGTAGTCGTTTGTTATAAGTCCCTTAAAAATAAACCAATTATATTAGTCGGCGACAGTATTAAATACATTAATGGACTAGCGCATAACTTAAGTGCGTGCACGAACCAAGAAGAAGTCATTCATCCCTATGAGTTTGAAGATGCAACAGAGCGTTTTTCCCTGATAGAAGATACATTTTCAACTGGCGGAGTTCTTCGATTTTTTGAAGTGAAGAAAAATCGTGGTGATGACGATATGGAAATAGGAATCCCCCAGAAAAAAAGTCGAAATTGTACCATTCTATAAACTATGAAAATGCAATTAATTTAGCGTAGCGCTGTTTGCTTGCAACGGTCTAATTTGCTGCCATACTGACAATCACAACGACTAATAATAACGCATAAATTTTACCGTATAACTGGTCAGGTACTTTGTTTGTGAAATACATACCAATTTTTGCACCAAATATGCTCCCCATGGAGAGGAAGTAACCAGAATAATAATGGAACAACAACAAAACCGCCGCCGAAACCAAACATGGTTGCTAACACACCGGCTACAATACCAGACATTAAATAGGCAATTATCATTGTTGTCATTAGTAAAGCCCTTAGATTCAAAAGTTAAACTACAGTAAAAATGGCTACATACCACAAGTTCGCTCAGGATAAGCATCTGAATAAGGTGGGATATTCTCCTTATCTATTGTTTTATCCTTGGAATAGATGATATTTAAATTTCTTTGATCTGTTTTTTCACCTTGAAAATTTACTAAATAAGCTTCCATATTGTATATATGCAAAGTCACACTAACCCCTGCCCCTAAAACTTTTCTTCGCTTGAGCTGATGAACAAAAACTCCATTTAAATCATCATGATTGCTATGAAACCGATAACGGTTAACACGCTCTACTAACCGAGCAGTATGCTCACCTGTTGGTTGATAGTATTTCTCAGATATTGGTCCCTCTAAGACTGTAACTGTACCCTTATATTTATGATCATGAATTGTTGTTTTTTGTCCTGGTGCAAATGCAAATACCCATATTGAGAAAGGATTAGATGTATCAGTATGATCATAAATAAGATACCGGCCAATACCATTTGGCATCACCGTATTGAAATCAGCAGGATTATAAACACTATGATCTAGTTTTAATGAGCCCTCTGCGAGCCTTCTTGGTAAACTGGTTGAAACTGTATGGTAAGTTATATTTTCTAAGCCTTTAATTGCACTTATTATTGCATCTTCGTTCTGTTTGATTCGCTCAATTTTTGTAAGCATGTTATTCCTTTAATCTACATCACAGCAGTTATTATTTTTTATAGTCTTCCAAAATTAGCCCCTTAGTATGCAAATACCCCATTTGCTTGCATAGGTGATCTAACATCAATAATAATGAGTCTATAAGTGTCTGTTTGCAAGCAAACGAGTTACTTACATAAACTCTGCGGCTATAGATTATAATTATTAAAAAGGACTGTAGGAGTCATCAAATGGGTAAGAAAATTAGCAAATCATCAACTTGTCATAAAAATCCTTTATGCCGTATTAACAAACCTGCAGATCATTCCCATGGCAAACAAACTTATGAACGAATTGCATGTGTATTTCAGGGCGGTGGTGCATTGGGGGCATACCAAGTAGGCGCATTTCGTGCAATTCATGAAAAAGGATACAATCCCAATTTCCTAGCGGGAGTCTCTATCGGCTCCATTAACTGTGCGATTATTGCTGGTAATTCAAGAGACAAACAAATTGAAAAATTAACCTCTTTTTGGGATACCATCGTACCAAAAATATGGAACGATACACTTTTTGATAGCGACGTTTCAAATTTTTTACATCATTTACATAATCAAATGGGCGCTATGCATGCAGTCTTTTACGGTCTGGACGGTTTTTTTAAACCCCGCCTAATTCCTCCCACGCCCATGACTTATGATACACCGGATAAACTAAGTTATTATGATACCTCCCATCTCAAAACAACATTGGAAAGTTTGATTGATTTTGACCGTATCAATGACAAAAAAACCACCCTATGTCTGGGTGCGGTCAATTTGTCGTCTGGCGAAATGGAATTTTTTAATAATCAAAAAATTACCATTACGCCAGAGCATGTGATGGCAAGTGGAGCGCTTCCTCCAGGCTTTCCAGCAGTTAAAATTGGTGATGATTATTATTGGGATGGTGGCATCTATGCCAATACGCCTCTGGTGACCGTGCTAGATGCATTGCCTGAACAAGATACTTTATGTTTTGTGGTGGATTGTTTCAGCCTACAAGGACGATTACCACAAACCATGGAGGAACTTGACGAACGGCAAAAAGACATTCGTTATGCCAGCCATTCACGCCGGCTCACTAATATTTACACCAGTCGTCAAAACCTGCAGGGCGCGATACAGTTTTTAGGTGAAAAATTAAGTCCGGAAGCCAAAAAAGATCCTATTGTTCAGCAAATACTGGAGCTGGGACATAGCAAACATTTCAGTGTGGTACATATCATTTATCGCGGCACGCCTTTTTCCCATTCGTTTAAAGATTACAATTTTGTTCGTTCAGCAATTAATTATCGGATGAAAACAGGTTATAAAAATGCAATGGAAGTTCTTAAAAAACCTGACTGGGAAAAAAAATCGAATAAGGCTCTGGCCTGTTCTATTTATGGTGTAACACCCGATTATTTTGAACAGCATTAATAAAGATGCTTAACGTAAAGAGGCTGACGTAGCCGGGGTGCAGCGAAGCGTAACCCCGGGTATGCTTTTTCTATACCTAGCGCGAGTGCATTTGGAGATGATTTAATTGTGCTTTTTTAATTGAAATGCAAACGATACAGTAATTCGATTTTACAATGACAACAGAAGCTCGCTCTTGTATCTTTAAATTATTCTTTGACATTATTGAAAATAAAGGGTAATTTTCAGAAAAATTTGTAAATTTATATTCCCAAGTGTTCATTAATATCGCATCATTGTTTGATTTTATATCTAATTTTTTACGAAAAGAGTCTGAGCCTAAAGATGCGGATTCTTTTCCATCATTTATTGCTATTGCAATTGGAGCCATAGGATTAGTTGTTTTAGTTGACTATGTAATTAATCGTTATTTAAGACAGTTAAACACAAATTATTACACTAATGATATTAGTAATAACAAATCACCCGAATTAAAAAAATTAGAAGAAAAATTTATTACAAAAGGGTTTTTTATAAAAGAAACAGATGGTAAGTCTTTAATATTTGTAAATCCTGATATGCCAAAAATCCTAATTAAACATCCTGGCGTGTGCGCTCGATGGTCACCTCTGTTCCGACATAATCATCAACAACAGATTAAACAATTTATAAAAAGAGAAAAATTTAAGTATATAGTTGTTCCCCAAACAAAGGTAGAAGAAGATTACCTAATTGAAGATAAATTGCCCGTTAATGCTTTTGATATCCGGGAACAAATTGAACTTTACACTAAACATATTGATAATTTTACTGCAGCTGCCGAAGAATTCACTCGGCTCCTATTAATTGTCTCTTTTACTGATCTATTAGGGGGGTATTGGAGTAGTTTATCTTCTACAGCAATTCCACGATATGATAATGCACTTCTTTATTTGGATCATGGTTACGGAAAAATTGGTCTCATTGATGTCAAATCTCTTTACATCAACTCTGAGAGTGAGCTGAGTTGCGAAAACAATGAACAGATTTTTGAACGATGGAAACGAGCCGTGATATTTTTCCCTTATCATTTAAACCAAATCATTGCGCAAATAGAGAGATTTGATAAGAATATTTTAAAAAAAGAAAAGAGCTGGAAAATATCCAAGAAAAAATGCTTGTTTTTTTTGATAAAATTTATGGAGCCCATGCACGATTTCTACACTACCATAACATCACCGCAAATAATGCTAATGTGTTAATCGATACAAATCCTGTTCTAGAAGAAGAAATTATTAATCTTTTGAAAAATAAATATAACGATTCAACCGATACCTTTTCACCAAAGACAACTGATGATGACCATGAATTTGTCGCGAATAATAGTGTTCAAAATGTCGAGCTATTAAAATTCAAATTTTTTCCTATTGCAGTTAAAGAGTCTTTAGCTTTTAATAAAAAAAGATGTCAATATGCTCTTGCGAAAGAAAATAATTTAAAAACAAAATCATTACTAAATATAAGAAAAAGTATTTTTGGAAGAGATTTTGTTCCATTCAGCAAAAGATCTGAATATGACCAGAATGAAAAATTATTACCTGATATTTTAAAAAGTCACTTATCTACAATGAATATCACCTTTAATGCTCATTTTCTTGAATGGCTTATGGATTCTATCTACGAAATTTTGGTAGATAAACAAGTAATCGCAGGGTTTCATAAAGGTGTCTATGGTAGCCAACATTGTGTCTTTTTCTAATAATTTTTCCTTGAACATACTTGCTACTGATTAAGCTTTTACTTGCTAAACCCAATTGTTGATAATATTCCTTTCTCTTTTTTAATAATATTTTTGCCAAGACCGTCTGCCGAAACAGATAATGAGGGAGGTGCTTCAAAATAGATTTTTCGATCGTAATCAGGCCCGGAACCAATTTGCATTGCTTCTTCATGCTTACGATATTGACCAATATGCTCTAAATGATATGGCTATTACCATTAAAAATTGATGCCATACAATTCAATATATGGGACTGCAGCTGAGATGTAGCAAATCTTTAAATCCACTTCTCTGATAAAAACACCGACTATACCTCTCAATTAGAAAACAACATGACGAATCAATAACGTTGGTTGTAGCGGCAAGTAGTAGGCAAAAACTCAATCATTCACAACCAAAGCGCTATAATATTATTCAAATCGATCACTAATCAATCTTTCTAATGTTTATCTAAGAATGCAGAAGACAAGAGACGAATAAAATGTCCTTTAGTAAAAATATAAGAGCAAATGAAGAAGTAGATATTGTCCTTGTTTTAGGCCCCGAGGAGAAATCCCACCAATTTTTCAAGCAATTTAAAGACTATTGTGACAGAAACAATCTAAAATATGCCATTTTGGGTGATGGAAAATCACCAATTAATTTAGATGATATACAACAACTTCCTAAAGCAAAACATGTTGCAATCGCAGGGCATGGCCATATAAATCCATCAGCCAATAGGCATGAAATTGCTCTTGGAGGTCATCCAGATAAAGATTCACTCGATGTAATTAAAAAAGTTCAAAAACAGACTGGAGCAAAAAATATAGTTTTGACTTCTTGTTTTGGTGGAAAAGTAGTAGATCAACTACGAGAAAGCACACAACGTGAGCTTTTAGAAGGCACCAGCTTTTTTGTATCTTCAGATAATGATGAACCTACCATGATTGAAGATAGTCTAAATATTATTGATATCTATGTTAAAAAAATAAAATCCGATAGAAATGTGCCTCTGGTTGATGTAGTAAAAGATGCAATCACAACAGCTCCTCTCACAATGGTGTTTGCCCACCAACCTGAAGATCAGGATAATGGTCGCCCTAGCCCAGTAGAAACACATACGATACGCAGAACAGATAGATTATTATATCGTGACGCCAGAAAGCTTTGTGAATACCAACATAATTTGTTTCATGATTTTATCAATCAATTGGTTTTAGGAGGAAAAGCACCTTCTTTCGTAAAAGAACTACGGAGTTTCTATTCTAATTTTTCTACCTACCTCCAACAATTAGGCACTTCAACAAAAGCAAAGTTATTCGATTTTACAATGACAACACAGGTGTTAGAAAAGTATCAGAATAGCTCATTTGTCAATTATGTTTCTCTGAATGATGCTAAGGTATTAAATTTTTTATTAGCTAATCATATTAACGCTCCCGAAAATTTACTATTTCAGGCGATCACCCAAAGAAATAGCGACTCCATTGAGGTTGTTAGAGTTCTATTAAATTATTTAGATGCTAATTCTTTTGGGAAAAGTTCTACTAAGGAAACCCCGTTATCCGCAGCGTTAAATGATAGGAAAATAGAAATTGTAAAAACTCTCATTTCTGCAGGCGCAGATATTTACCGTGCAGATGGTTATGGTGATGTCCCTGACGAGCAAATGAAACGACAAATGCAAATATATAAAGATGTATTTCCAGAGCTGGTCAATGAAGCGCATAACCTTTTTAAAAAAGCGATGAAACTTTCCTCATCAGGAGAATATCAAATTCCCAATGCATTAATAAAAGCACATCAAAATTTTAAATCTGTTTGTGAAAAAGAAAATAATATGGATTTTTTTAATGGAAAAGCTTCAAGTCCCATAAATAAAAAAGTTTTTTATGCTTTTCAAGATTATTTAAAATGTTTAAATGATCCCGTATTACAAAATAAAATGGAACACGATCATTCTCATAAAACGAAACACTTTAAAAGTACATTAGTGGAGCTCAGAGAGATTGATTCAGCATCAAAAGCGGATGAATTGTTGATTGTGATTGATAGAATTATTCAAAATAAAGATTGGGGTTCCCTTACACTATTAGGAAGTAAGCCCAAAAGCATCATAGAAATTGAAGAAGTTCTTAATGCAGAGATGACATCCTGTCAAAAATTAGAGCGCATACAAAAAATATGTAGTGCGACACATGCCCATTCCAATTTCGATGTTTTTATTTCCAAACTGAGAGGAAGGGATGATTTTACAAATGAACTATACGATATCTTAGCAGATATTGTCCCTACTGATGAAAACTCGATTAGTAACGTGATAAACCGCTTAAATGATTTACAACCCCCTCTAGCAATGACTTTGTGAGTTCCCTCTACTAATGCTGGTGAGGCGGCACCAAAAAGATAAAAATCATACCATTCAATTGCTGTTCCATCATACTATAAAAAAGACGAGCAGTATTAACCTTTATAGACTTCACCAATTAAAAACGAATAATTCATTCACTCAAATTAATTTTGATTAACCAGCCGCTCATTATGACAAGATTCGCATTGAACACGTAAATTCCATGCTCTAGTCGCCCGCATTTCAGATAGGCCTCAAATTCATTTTGAACATACTGAAGCAATGACTTGTTCTTAGGGTTTTAATTGATTTGTAAGCAAATCTAATTGGTCGAAAACCGTTGGGAACTCTGGTGGTGCAGTATGTAGTGTGCGACGCATCGTAGTTAAGGTCTGACGGTTAATATGATTTGCTTGTAAAACATGATCAACTTGATGGGGATCATCTCGTTTCAATACTTTTTTATTAGCATATAGAGTTGCTTCATTTGCAAAAAAGGCCCATTTGCAGAATGCACGTAAGGAAGGAACGTCGCTCCGTTTTCCTTTCTTTAATTGCAATTGATGGGCTTGATATTCGAGTAGAATAGCTTCATCAAAATGTTCTTGCATACGATAAATTTTAGCCTTTTTGAATAAGACTGAAGGACTAGGATCTTTAATTTTTTCATAGTCAGTGAGTGCTTCAGCAAATTTTTCTTGTTTGCGGTAAAGATCTCCTCGCGCTTCTAAGGCCATGTGGTGTCGTGGTAGGGTGTTTAATACTTGATTTAAATCAGCCAAAGCGCGCTTAAATTTCTTTTGTTTGCAATACACATCGCCACGCATGGCCAATATTAAAAGATCATTTGGTTGTTCTTTAATTGCTTGATTCAAGTCGTTTAATGCAAGACTAAGCTCACCTTGCTGACGATAAATATCTCCGCGTACTCTTAATAAATACCAGATATTCGAATTATTGGTATTCAAAGTAAGAGCTTGGTTCAAGTCATTTAAAGCCAAGTCGAAATTACCTAGTTTCCAATTAATTTCACCGCGTGACATTAAACCAAACCAGTAACTAGGGTTTATAGCTAGTGCTGCATTAAAATCGCATAAAGCCTTTTCATAATTCCCTTGTAACTGATAAACCTTTCCACGCCCCCCTAACGCAAACGCATGAGTGGGGTCTAGAGCAAGAACGGCATTGTAATCGCTTAAGGCTTGGGTAAGGTTTCCTTGCTGTCGATAAATGTCTCCACGAGATAGCAACGCATTTACGTTAGTAGGGGTAATAGCAAGGATACCATTAAAATCACTTAAGGCTTGTGCGAAATTGCCTTGCTGATAATATGCCGCACCACGCATCGCTAAAGCTTGTAGATTATGGGGATTTATAGCAAGCGCAGCATTAACGTCATTTAAAGACTGAACATGATTTCCTTGTTGACTATAAATGATGCTACGAACCATCAAAACATAGTCATAATTGGGGTTAATGGCAAGCATCTGATTTAATTCATTTAATGCAAGATCGAACTTTTGTTGTTGATAATAAATATTGAAGCGAAGGCCTCGAACAGCCAATGAGTAAGGCTGTATCAGCAAAATGTTATTAAAATCATTTAACGCTTCGTCAGTCTTGCCCATTTTATGATAGATATCTCCACGAATTGCTAAAAGGCGTGAACAATTTGGCGCGTTGGCAAGTAAAGGATTTATAATATCTAAAGCGCTCTCATATAGCTTTTTTTGTATATAAATATCTGCTTGGTACACTAAGTCAATCATAGTGACAGCGGGAATAGAGCGTACAGAATTAAGATCATGCTCAGCTGCTTCAGGAAAATTTAATATACTATAAACCCAGCTTCGTTCTTTTAAAGCAAAAATATTCTTGTTATCGCTTTCTAGAGCTGCATTGAAATCTTTTAACGCGAGATTATATTGACTTTGTGTACAATAAACTGCGCCTCGATTTGCTAAGGCATGCGAATGGGTAGGTTCAATAGCAAGTGCAGCATTTAAATCGTTGAAGGCTTCATTGATGCTACCGAATCTATGCCATAATGCGCCACGTCGTGATAAGGCAAACACATGATTGGGTTGGAGTGTTAACAAGGTATTGAAATCCGCAAAGGCAAGTTGCATATTATCCAACTGACTGTGAATATCTCCACGAATTGCCAAAGCCAAAGGCTCATTAGGTTGCTGCGCAATGGCCTGATTTAAAAAAGGTAACGCTTCATTAAGTTGATTTTTTTTATAAAGCTGTTCACCCTTTTTGACTAAGGAATTCGTAGCTTCTTCAAAACGTTTCGAAGGTGGTTCTTCAAAAGGAATTTCTAATTTTCTTTTCATTAATAAGTCCAGTAATTTTCCTTGTTGATTTAATTTAAACCAATAATGAATAATTTATTTGAATTCTCAATGGATTATTTTAAAAGTATTTTCTGAAGTACGTCTTAAGGAGCATACGCAAAATGTGCAGCAAGATGAAGTTCAAATTGGATGAGTAATCAACTCAGAAATGCTAAATAGGATTTTAACTATTCCAAGTATTTTTATGCTCCTATTTGAAAAGGAATTTACTGTAATTGTCCGATTAACCATAACAAAAATTCAATTTAAAGTATCTAGGTCTTTGGGGAGAAAATAGTGTCCCACTTTGGTAGGAGGGCTTAAACTCAACATGAAAGGCTTAAACTACTGGCACGATAGGGATTTTTGAGTGGGTTCAAGTGGTGTTGGTGTTTCGATTTGCTGAGTATACCGTTCTTTATAGCTGTTGAACGTTATGTTTTTTCCAGAGAGCGTATTTTGAATCATATTGGTTACTGTTGAGGTTAGCTTCTCGGCCTTAACATCTTGGACTTTTAAAAATTTCCTAAAGTCTTCTCCTATTTCATCATTTGCACAGATTCGATTAATTAACCATTTTGCAGATTCAGTATGTACTGAATATTTATCTCCGCCTAGATAAAATCTACGTTCACAGCAAACTCGACAAAGCTCTTCAAATGTTTTAGCGGTATGCTTCTTGTCTTCGGTCCAGAGAGATGAATATAAAGTCTTCAATGTATTATTAATCACCACTTCTTTTTGTGCTGCATCTTGTGAGAAGAAACCAGCATCTTTGGTTTTTCTTTCTGTAGTAATTATTTTACTTTTTCTAAGATATTCCTCCTCTTTACCCTCCATGACTGTCTCAATCATTTCTTTCATACTATCACCTACTGAATCAAGTTCTTTTGCATGCTCCTTACGAAATCGATTTAAAGGATGCTCAGGGAATCTTTTGTTTAATTCTTTATCTGCATACAAAGCATACTTGTTGTAATCTTGTTTAAGTAAGTTCAATTGCAATTGCTGATCCGCATAACATAATAATGAAATATCTTTAGCTATTAATTTCATTTGTTCGCCTGGGGATAATCTATTGAAAGCATGCATTAACACTCTAGTTTTTGCTGACTGTAAGCCATCTCGTGTCATGGCTGCAAAATCTTTACAGTACTGCTCTGATAAATTTGGATGCTCCTCTTTGAGTTGTTGTATCCTAGCATCGATATATTCATCTACTTTGATGGTAAAATTATCATTAATTAATGGTTCTACTAATTTGGATAGTCCCTTAGGATCAAGTTCCTCAAGTAACGTTTTAATATGCTCTATTGTGTGCTGTCCTTGCACTTTAATGTCTTTTCTTGCAAACTTTTCAATTGCTTGAAAATAATTATAAAGAAATGCATTGTCAGAAATATAACAGCCTCGATCATTTAAAAGGTATTTGAACGCTTGAACTCTATCTTTAATCCTCATTTCTCTATATTTTTGCTCTGTATCTTCATAAGCCTGCGCAAAACTTTTATTGCTCTTTTGCATTTCTTCGGCTGCTAATTGAAAATGCCAGGCGATGTTCGAATTTGCAATGCTACAATTTCCTGTTTTTTGATTCTTCTTTTCCATGAGTTCGGACAGCTCTTGGTTGAATTGCTTTTTATGCCTTTCTAAAAATTGAGACATTCCTTTGCGAGGATCTGGAGTCATAGCAGCGCCCAACATGAGCTTAGCAAAGCTCCTCGCGTGTTGATTTTCAACAGAAAAAACCATCACTGTTGGCGCATCATTTTTATCCTGTCCTGTTTCTAAATCAAAATGGCGTTTTCCTCGATTTACATAAATAAAATGAGTTTGATTTCCTTCTTTGACTGCATTAAGGGTAAAGGCATGACGTGGCCATCGACAAGAAAATCCAACATAACCATTAGGTGGAAGATTCGTAATTTTTTGGAGAGCGTCTGCAGAAAATGAAGCGGGCAATAGATCGAAATTTAAATTAGAATTTGGATTTTCTTTAAAATGATCGTATCTTTTTTTTGTACTAGGCGCTGTGTCCTCGATGTACCAACCTGTATTTTCAATGTTGCTCAAGAAAGGATTTTTTTGTAGCCCTAAAACATGAGTCATTTCTTTGTGAGATTCAATTATTACCTTTTGACGCTTCTTTTCTTTTTCTTGAGGCTCTGTACGTTGTCTCATAATTACCTACTATACTATATGCTCTATGTATAATTTACAGTATAGTAAAAGGTGTAAAAATTACTCACTCATAGGTTGCTTCAAAAGAAACTAGAATCTATTAAATCATCTCAAAACGCATTGAAAAAGAAACGGATAGTTATGGACATGGAACTGTCATTGATTTTAGTCAAAAAAACTCAAATAGTATCCTCCCCATCGATTTTAGTCATTGTGTTAGTTTTTACAATTATGGTTTTTATGTACATAAAGTTACTCAAGGCGACGTGGAAAAATTCACATCAAAAGATCCCATAATGAGATCAATGCGTGATTTACTAAAGTTAACAGAGTCCTCTTTTTCTTAAAGCAGGGATCTAGGTCATGATACTTAATGTTTGAACGATAGCTATTTTTTTCTACGAAAAATAATAAATGCTCTCTCTACTCTCTCTATCTTATTTTGATCGTCAAAGCAGATCCTGAGCCAGAATAGCTTGATTCAGGTTCTTTGTCATTGAGAAAAAGAACGAAATCAGCTATCTTGTGGCAAACTAAAATGATTACTTAATCGACTTAGTCAGAAAGGATTTTAAATACCCTTTTATTGAGGGGAGAAAAGGAAGAATATTTTATGCATAAACGAACAAAAACGGATTGTTTTTTACCATCTTTTTCCATACGTTCTTTTTTTATAATTTGTAGTTCAGTGATGATGACTGCAAACGTAGGGTATGCTGATCCTGCTGCAATAACTCCCCAATCCAATCCAAGAAACTTAAGTTGGTTCCATCCCTTTTTTACCTTCTCAGGTGGTGTAGCTGTCGCCAAAACAGGACATGCACAAACTTTAAATATGGACGGTGATTTCACAACGTACCAATATACGCCCCAGCATACCCATTCAAATCGGATGTTATGGGGAGGGACTATTGGAACTGAAGTCCCTGTCAATTCACAATGGGCTTTGCAGCTTGGTATTAGCTATTATAGGCCTAATAATTTTTCTAGCAGTGGTATTTTAATCCAAGGGGTTGATGAGCAATCAGCTGACGAGTTCACCTACAACTATAAAATAAAAAGCAGCCAACTTTTTTTTGAAGGCAAGTTATTACATTCTTTTAAAAATATTTTTCATCCCTATGTATCTTTAGGTCTTGGAGCAGCGTTCAATAAGGCTTCAAATTATCAAACGAGTGTTCCACCTTTTCTAACCTTTACTCCAGAATTTGAGGATCATAAAACAACGAACTTTGCTTACAGTCTTGGTGTAGGCATCGATATGGATCTATGTAAAAACTGGCGCTTAGGGGTAGGGTATCGTTATGTAGGCTTAGGTGAAGCGAATTTGGATGAAGGAATGCTTGATGTGATACCTTTCACAAGTACTTTGACACTGCCACATCTTTATATGCAGGAAGGTATAGTACAAATAAGCTATTTAATTTAGGAATAGAAAAATGAAAAAGAATAAAAGGATGTCCTCTTTATTTCTGTTTATTGGCGCAACCTCATTAAGCACGATGAGCTATGGGGTTGCCTACAATGTCGTCCCCAAAGCAGGTACAGTGTTACCCAGTCAACTTGTTTTAGGAAACACTGCAACAGCATTCTACACCGTAACTAATGCTACTCGTCGTACTCTACCCGGCGGATTTGTTAAATATTTACCACCCAACGTAATCCAGGTACTCGCTGATCCAAATTATCCTGATTTATGTGGTGCAAATTTTACCTTATCGCCTGGTGCCAGTTGCACATTGGAACTTACCGTTTCGGGGGCTGTTAATCCACATGATCCTAATCCCCATAATCATCTTTTTGTTTGTAGTCCTAATGTTCCAGCATGTGCAGGAACGAATGATCCCTTGAATGTGAGAGCATTCGAACCTACAGTAAAAGGCGTGGTGCAATCTGGGAATGCTTCTGCAATCCCACTTGCGAATGCAAATGTTACAATTTACAGCGCCGGTTCAACCTCAGCAATACCGATTGGTAATGCGACAACCAATAGTTCGGGACAATTTTTTATTTACATTCCGCCTGAACAAATACCCAAAACATCCTCATTTTATGCTGTCGCGCGTCAGGGAAATAACACCAAACTGGTGACAATAATAGGCGAAAGTCTTCTTCCGGTGATTACGATTAACGAATTGACGACGGTAGGTGCAGCTTTTGCAATGGCGCAATTTTTTAATAATGGACAAATTAATGGTGCGTCACTAGGATTAAAAATTGCAGCAGGGATGAATGATAATTTAGTTTCTCCTGTCCAAGGTACTTTATCGCAAGTGATTACAACATCACCGAATGCGGATCAAACGAATACGATGCGATCCCTCAATAATTTATCTAATTTAATTGCAACTTGCGTACGGAATTCGCCAGGTGCTTGTACTTCTCTTTTTGGATTAACAACAATCAATGGTTTTGCACCGACTAATACCTTAGATGCGTTGTTAAATATAGCGCATAATCCAGCGAATAATGTATTAGGTATTTATGTCCTATCGAATCAATTTTCTGCTTATCAACCTTCTTTACAAATTAAACCCGATGCGTGGACTTTAGCGGTAAAATTTAATAACTCAGGCAGTTTGTCAGCTCCATTTGGTGGACCCGCCAAAACAGTTTTTGATAAGAATGGTTATGCTTGGATAACGAATAATGTGATTCAAGGCACTCCCAATTCATCGAACTGGCTTATTGTTTTAAAGCCAAACGGCCAGCCTGCGGATGGAGTGAATGGTACCCCTACATCGCCCTTATTTGGTGGTGGTCTTTTAGGGAATGCTTTTGGAATAACTATTGATACGCAAGGATCTATATGGACCGGCAATTTTGGATGGGGTAGTTGCGATACCTGTTTGCCTCCGGGAGGAGAGGGGAGCGTTTCTCAGTTTTCTGCAACGGGTATTCCAATTTCAGGTCCTCTAGGCTATATATCCGCTTTATATCGGGTTCAAGGTACCGTTTCAGATAAAAATAACAATATTTGGATGGCCAGTTATGGTAACGACAGGGTTGTTGTTTATTTAAATGGAGATCCTAATTCTGCAATTTATTATCAAGAGCCTACAAATAGTGGGCCTTTTGATATAGCTATTGCTCAAGATGGTTCTGCATGGGTGAGTAATAGCAAAACTTCTGCTGGCAACCCAGGTTCGGTAATTAATAAATATGTGATTTCCGGAACCCAACTCATCAAAACTTTAGACGTTCAATTACCAGCCGGTAGTTCAACAAGAGAGGTTTCTTTAGATTCGCAAGGTAATGCTTGGGTAGCATCGGTAAATGACTCCACAATCTATAAAATTGCTCCCAATGGAACTTTTGTTGCATATAGCGGCCAAGGCGGAGTATCTGGACCCTGGGGGGTTACTGTTGATGGTGATGATAATATCTGGGTAGCTAATTTTGAGGGCAATGGCTTACCACCTCAATTTTCAATTTCTAAACTCTGTGGCATTAACACAGCTAAGTGTCCGACAGGGCTATCTACAGGTGATGCAATATCTCCTTCGACTGGATATACTTTACCCAGTGCCGGAAGCCAAGTGTTGCTTGCTGATGGTACACCGCTTAATGGTGCAGGCGGACCTCCCAGTTTTAGTCCTTTAATGCGTCTAACTCATGCTATTTCAGATCGAGCAGGAAATGTTTGGGCTGCAAATAATTGGAAACCACTTCCTTTTAGTGATAATTACTTTAATCCTGGTGGTGATGGGATGGTGGTATTTATAGGGATTGCTGCACCACCCTCAGTGTGATTTGCAAACAAGCGTAGAAAGACTCAATCTACGCTTGTTTTACTCAATACTCACTTGATGATAAACATTTTGGTATACTGCTCTTAAAAATATTGAAAATGAAACCCTACGCGATTACTTATTATTCGTTTTACTAACAGGCTTACGTAGAGAAGAAGCTGCAACCTTAAAATGGGAAAATGTCGATCTGGCAGCAAAAACCTTTATAGTGGTTAAAACGAAAAACAATGAATCCCACACCCTACCCCTTTCTGATTTTCTCTATGATTTATTGGTAGCTCGTCATGAGAAGAAGATAAACGATTATGTATTCCCAGGAACTGGTGCTGCTGGTCATATTATTGAGCCACGTAAACAAATGGCTAATGTAACCAAAGCATCTGGTGTCCACTTTACCGTTCATGATTTAAGACGTACCTTTATCACTATTGCTGAAAGCTTGGATATTTCTGTTTATGCGCTTAAACGGCTAATGAATCATAAAATGAGTAATGATGTGACCGCTGGGTATATTATTACAGATGTGGAGCGGTTGAGAAAACCAATGCAATTGATTACCGATTATTTTTTAAAGTGTATGGGCGTTATTAGATCTGCTGATATTATTGGTATCCAACCTCTTCAATTTGGATCGCATTGAGATCCAAATTAGACATAGAAAATAAATTTGTATTCCTTATGTTCAATTTGGCGGACAATGTCGGCCAAATGATACACTTCAGTAAGTTCCATTTTGGAACTCACTGCTAGACACTTTAATTTGGTACTCACTGCGTACCAAATCTAAAAAATTACATTTAAGCCTTATCAAGATTTAAAAAATAACGAGTCGCTTTAAGTTCGCCAGTTCGTTTGAGAATATTTTTTTTCACCAAGTCATTCAAATCTCTAGTTGTTGTAGCGATCGGTGCGCCTGTTATGCTCATATAATTTTTAGCGCTCAAACCACCTACAAATCCATCTGGTCCAGCATGAAATAATTTTAATAAAACCTTTTCTTGCCTTGGATTAATTTTCCCTTCCGCTTCCCTTAAAATAACAGATTTCTTAATAATAAAATCTATATACAAATAAGTGCTTTGTTGCGCTTCTAGAGCGATGTTAGCGAACCATATCAACCAAGAGGTGAGATCCAAGGTTTTGCTTGCTAAACCTAACTGTTGATAATATTCCTTTCTCTTTTTTAATAATATTTTTGCCAATACTGTCATTACTGGTTTTGAAAATCCTTGCGATAAAGCTTTTTCTGCGATAGCCCGCCCTATTCTTCCATTCCCATCTTCAAAAGGATGGATACTCTCAAACCATAAATGGGCTATTCCCGCTCGGGTTAATGTGGGTAAAGGAGCTGAACCGGTGAGAGAACTCCGTTCAAACCAATTAATAAATTGATCCATTTCAGCCCGAACACATTTTGAAGGAGGCGCTTCAAAATGGATTTTTCGATCATAATCAGGCCCAGAAACAATCTGCATTGCTTCTTCATGCTTACGATATTGACCAATATGTTCTAAATGATGGCTATTACCCATTAAAAATTGATGCCATTCAAATAAAACCTGATGTGTTAGCGGACTAGAAATCGTTTGATATAAATTAACCATCATTTTAGCGATCCCACGCTCTGCCATACTAGCTCTTGGAGCTACAGTAGACAAACCTAACTCTTTTTGAATAGATGATTGAACACTATCCCTGTTTAAATGCTCCCCTTCAATTTCAGAGCTATCCAAAGCATCCGTACACATTAAATCAATAAATAAATTTTGCTTACCTTCTTGAGAAATGTGTTGCGAAGAACCAATAATAATACCCGCACCCTCAGTAAAAGACTGTTCAAACACAACTAATTTATCGGAGTCCCAAGTAAAATTAGGCCAATTTTCAAGCTGCCAATTCCATTTCATGATTAATAACCTCGCATTTTATTAATCAAAATATAGCATATTAATGATTAATAAAATATGATTATGTTAATCAAAAGAAAATAATTCAAAGTTCAAGATACTGTTATTAACAAAGATAGAACCAATAGGGTCAGATCTTTCCTTGGTGTGCAGCTATATAAGTCATTGCCCGCTTGTAATAATCATCAGCTTCAAAAATTATATTGTTCAATTCATCAAGTGCTTTTTCTTTCTTCGAAATATCTATTTCTGGGTTTTCTAGAACATAATCTTTTACTTTTTCTAACAATGGATTGAACTCTTGATTTAAGATGCGTTGATAAATTTGACAACTTGTGTCTAACGCATTATTTTCAATTGCATAGGAATAGCAAGAGTATGCCTGGCGTTTCGTTTCATTTGCCTTTTCTTGTAGTACATACAACATGTAATTAATAGCTTGGAGATATTTCTCGTTGGCATCTTTAACTATATCGTGTATTTCATCTAATTCTTTTTGAGAAATTTTTATTTTAGGATTATCACTGAGATAATCTTTTATCTTTTTTATTAAAGGATTAAAATCTCTATTAAGCAAAGTGCTGTAGTTTTTGCAACTAATATCTAGTTCTTTTTTATTGTCCGCAATATAATAACATTCATCAGCTTCATTTTTTATTTCCTTCGCTTTTTCCATCAAATCGTCCATATATCCAACTATGGTGTCATCAGTTATAGGTACAGAGTTACTATCATAACTTGAATGATTATTAATAATTTTAATCTTTTCTGTGTTGGAAGAGTCATTTGGTTGATCGCTAAAATGTATCACTCCATTCGGATCAGTCCATTTATACACTTCTGCATGACAAATACTTATCCAAGAAAATAAAAAAAACAAAATCCATTTAGATTTAGATAATTTCATTTAGATTATTCCATTATCTTTATCTAAAATAATAGTCTAATTTTTTACAACTAATATTTGCTGTAGTAAAACTCCCAAAATAATTTAGGTCAAGTCTTGCTTTTTGCTAATTTCTAGGCTCTAGGCAAAAAGCAAGACTTGACCCAGGCATTCAACTGAAGATGGGGAACACGAGGGACTTTCAAAATATCCTTCTTGAAAACGATTTTATACAAAACTCAATCATCTGGAAATTCCGGATAGTTCAACAACTGTGACAATCTCGCATGAATTGCTCTTCTTAGTTTTTCTGTTTCACGTCGCGGATCCTCAAACCAATCTGTTGACCAGATACGATAAAGATTCCACCCGAGCCCCTCCAAAACCTCTTGTCTTAAACGATCACGATCTCGGGCGGAGCGAGAAGAGTGATAAGATGCGCCATCGCACTCTACTCCCATAATAAAGCCATGAGGCCAATCTGGATGCTTAATACCTATATCAATAGAGTATCCTTTAACGCCAACTTGCGGGATTGCTACACAACCAATTGATATTATTTGCTTAATAACATGCTCTTCAAAATCAGAATCAGGTTCTTTTTCAGTGTATTGTCCAGTCTCCAGAATCCCAGAGCTAGAGTATTCCAACCAACATTTAAGCATATACACACCAGGGTTGGACTCCTCTTCCGCACGAATATCTGCCGAAGTCATAGAGGAAAACGTAACGATTCGCTCTTTAGCTCTAGAAAAAAGAACATTTAACCTTCGTTTTCCAGCTATTCCATTTATCGGTCCAAAACGTTGCATTACGGGAGCTCCTTCTTTTTCTGCTCCATAAACAGTACCAATGAAAATAACATCCCGCTCATCGCCCTGGACATTCTCTAGGTTTTTTATGAAAAATGATTCCAATCCATCATTAGCTACATCCCACCTCTCTATATACTCTCTTGCTTGCGGATGTTGCTCCAAAGCATAGTTCATTTCATCGAGTAATAGATCTCGCTGCTTCTGATTCATAAGAACTACACCTAAAGATTTATCGGTATGTACTCTCATAAAATCGATAATCGCGTCTATCATGATCATAGCTTCTTTAGGATTAGTACCCGAGGAATATGTTCCATTAACTTTGATATAAGATATTCCCATATGTGGATGATCTTCCTGCGCAGAAGGGAACACCACTAGATCATTGTTATAAACATGTTTATTAGAAAATGATATTAATCCCGAATGTCTAGACCTATAATGCCAACGAAGCCGTCTTGCAGGTGTAAAAGAAGCATTGGCCATTTCTAAAATAGATTCCTCAGTTACTTTTTCATCTTCATCTGCACTTTCATCTTCTAGCATCTTGCGGAAAAATCCCGTAGGAGGTAATTGATTAGTATCACCAACGATCATCGCCTGTTTGGCTCGTATCAATGCACCAACTGAATCCTCTGGAGTCATTTGGGATGCTTCATCAATAATTACAAGATCAAATTCAACTCCTCCTCGAGGTAAATATTGAGCTACAGCTAAAGGAGACATCATCCAGCAAGGTTTAATCTCTAACAGTGCTCTCGCTGCTCTTTTTGTAAGATTGCGAATTGGGATATGGCGTTGTTTTTTAGATATTTCATTTTTAAGTAATGCAAGTTCTGTAAATTCACTTTTTCGCCCAAAACCTATTCCAAGTGGTGGACAAGCCTTATTAAAAAGTTCAGCTTGCAAATGTTTGCGAGAAAGCTTTATTACTGCTCTATCAGCTTCCTGCAAACGCTTTCTTAATGTATTCAAATTACTACCATTATATGATGCTAATATTTCACCATGAGATTTATAGATCTCACGAGCCATTTCACGTATTATTAATGCCTCAATTATTTCGCATAAATTACCATATTTTTCAGACAAGATAATTTCAATATGCTCCATGTATCCATCTTGCTTTACATTATTTTTAGCTGAAATAAATCGCGAATATGCAACCAAACCATCTTTATTTTTAGATGCCTGTTCCATCCATTTTGAAAAAGCCAAATAGGTCATATTATCTAACCATCTTTCTGGCAATGTATTTGTCATGGCAGCAATTTTTTCTAAACTAGTTAAGGCCTGAGCATCACAATCCATAACACACGATACTTGTGTTTCCAATTTTTTTATAAAACCTTGCTTTGCACTATACAAAAGTGCCTGTCGCTCATTCTCATTTAACTCTATGAGATTCATAGCCAATATAAAGCATCTCTCTAACTCATGTTCATCAGTGAGTTCAGCTTTATAAGCTACTCCAAGAATACCTTTGATATCATCATTATGTCTTAAGTGTTCCCTTGTTTTTAATAATTGCTCAAATATTAATGGAAGCTCAATAATTTGCTCTTTTGATATTTTTTCAGGTTCTTTAAATACCTTGATAATTTTTTTAAGCTGTATGAGATCACTCTCACAATCCTTAACTTGATCTTGCAAAACGGTAATTCGTTCGGCTACATTCGCCAAAGTAGTATCTTCTATTTCATAGAGAGGATGATTTTTTTCGATTATGGGAATTGATTGAATTTTTTCACTATCCGCAAATTTTAGAAAAGTCCTCAAGTCAACATAATCAGATCCTGAAAATTCATGATCAATATTATTAAATAATGATATTACTTCCTCAAAAGGAGAAAAATCTGTCTCTATACCAAAAAAATGCGAGCCAAGAATACTTTTCATGACTACATTTTCACAAAAAACTTTTACGTCTATTTGCCATTGCCCTAATTGGCTAAGTTTTTGAGTAGCATATAATTTATTAAATTTTTTATTTTTAGACACTAACTTATAATATTTCTTTGCTTGCCTATATTTCTTTGAGAGAAAAGAAAAAAAGCCTGAGTGACGTAATGTTTCAGCATGATGATTTGTAATATCACCTTCCTGAAGCATCGATAAAATAAACTCTTCATCAAGTAAAGATCGAGTTTTCTTTAAAGCCTGAGCATGTGATGCCTGTTTCTCTATCAATACATGAGTTATCGGATCATCAAAGTCGCTCTTTCTAACTGATAATACCTGCTTTGATATGCCAGAGATAATCTCAAGCATTTTAATAAAATCATGAACTGTTATCTTGCCAAGACTTTCTGAGATATTAATTACCTTATTACAAATTTCCACTGATTGTATGTTGTATTCAAGAGATTTTTTATATTTTGGGATAATCGAATCTAAGACCAGTTCTTTGAATGACTCTATTCGGTATTTTAAACATAGTTCTTTGAGAAGATATAATTCTTCTATGACAACCGAATCTAGATCAGTCTTGAATAGATCAATAATGCTGTCTCTTTTATCTCTCCACAAACGCGCTTCATTTAGATAATTTTTTATAATCCCTATAATTTCGTTAGAAGTTAGCTTAGTGACTATATCAAGATCTTGATTTGAGATCTCTGGAGTATTTTTAATAGTGGTACTAATTTTGCTGAGCCTTTCACTCTCAATTAGAGGTGAAAGTCGAAATTCTATTAATGATTGTCGTTGTTTATCTGCCTCAACAAAAAAAGCAGAGATATCAAAAGCCAAATCAACTAACTCATCAGCAAGAAAAGGATCAATGTTAGCTATTTGAATAATATTCCAAGAATCTGGATACAGTAATGTAGCTTCCCATGCTTCTTCAACCTGCTTACAACGAGATAAAATATCATTTAATTTATCTGATGTGATAATTTTTGTTTCAGGAATGGTTAGTTTTTTTATTTTTTCGGGTAGATTGTTAATTAAATCTGAAAATTTAATACTTCTCCCTAGAACTTCATAAATAGTAAGATCTGTTTTTCCATAGGTGGAGGATAAAATATCTACATATAATTTTAATTTTTGTCTTGTATCTTTAAATTGTCTAACTGCATGTTCTAACTCTGAAGGATTGGCACATGTCTTCATTTCAAGCCTATTCCTAATTGAGGATATTACTTGTTCTTTTCCGGAACGGTTTGCTTGTAATGGTAATAAAAATTTACCAATTCCATATGCTTCTAATCTTGATCCAACAACTTCGAGTGCCGCTGACTTTTCAGCTACAAAAAGAACTTTCAATCCCAAGGAAAGCGAAGCTGCAATAGTATTTACAATTGTTTGCGATTTTCCTGTTCCTGGTGGTCCCTCAACTGCTAAATTTTTTCCACTAGCTATATCAACTATAGTACTAAATTGCGAAGAATCTACATCAGCAATAATGAAAGGCACTTTGCTTTCAATTTCAGGCTCATCTACATGATACTCCTCTCCAAAAGGCAACGCATCATGTCCCGTGTCTGTACCGCCAAATAAAAGAGAAACAACTTCATTAGACGCGAAATCCCACCCCTCAGGATCAAGATCGTGATACATCGCTAATCTAGCTGAAGGGAAAACACCTATCGTAGCCCATCGCCTAATTCGCCATGTCATATTTTTTGGACGTTGCTCGGCAACCTCTTGAAAGTATTTTTCTAAACCCTGATTTGTATATTCTGGTAGTATAATATTGAACTCTAGGCGCAATTTCTCTGCAAGAATTTTATTCTCATGCACCTCTGTCTCATCACCGATAACCCAAAACTCTTGGCCATTCCTAGTTCGTTTTTTATCGATATAAACAGGAATTAACACTAATGGAGAAAACTGCGTAGAGCTATTATTTCCGTCCTCCCATTCAAGAAACCCAAATGCAACATGTAATACACTAATTCCTGTCTCTTCTTTCCAAGTTTTTTCTTTTGAACACAGTGCATTTAACCGTCTTTCTAATATCTCAGGTAACAGAAGAGTCTGAATATCTTGATCACCGTGCCGTCCATCCTCAGCTTGGTGCCCCTCTAAAAACAATTCGTAATTAGGAGAAATTCCATGATTTTTTGCATGCTGTTGTAAAGATAGATTATTTTTTGTTTGTCTCGTTGGTAAGTTTAATTGCTCTCTAATTCTATCTTTTAATTGACGTTCTGCTTGAGCTAAAAGATTTGGCGCCTCATCACTTTCAGAATCTATTTCATCTAATTTACTTAAGTAAATTTCATCATTGAGCCTAGCATCTGCTAGAGAACTCTGAAATATTGAAGTCTGTTCATCACTAGGATCAGTGCCTAAATCAGGTAATGGCACAATTCGCATTTCACAAGATATAATAGATTTAAGTAATAACTCGGGAACTTCATCTACTATTCTTATCAATGAGTTTGAACGTTCAGAAAATTTCGTAGAAATTAGAGGGTTTCTTCTTGTTAAATCAAGTAATTTTGGCCGTAATGTATTAATACGATCAGCGATCAATTTCGCGCGGTCTTCATTTGCCTCAAGGGTACCAGTCTGATTCATCTCGCTCATTAACTTTTACCCATTTTTTAATTTCTTCCTATCCAAAATATAGATTAATTAAACAACCAGTCAAAATATTATCAGAAGGTCTTTTTTTAATCAATTAAACATATAGAATGGATTATGTTAACGCTTGCAGAAAGAGGCGCTGTTTAATAGAAAAATAAAGCTTTGGTAATTTTTTTGAACAGAACAATCGGACAGCACTACAGATTACTTTATTTACAATACTCTCTAACCTCATCAATAATTAACATACTAGTACCAAACCATCACTAAGAAAAACACTCCATAATTATTATTTTTTCATTCTTTCTCTTTGATATAAATTTTGGCTTAAGTTGTAGAACTCATAGCGTTTTATCCATAGTGTAGTCTACGGTTTAAATTATAAGCTAAAATGATTTTTTGTTCTGCTTCACTGCAAAATCCCAGCAGTGACGCAGCAACATTCACCTTATTTAACCCTCCCACATCAAGCATCGAATCCCCATTTGTCCTGACGCACCAGATAAGATAGGACAAAATATTCCTTTTAATGCTCTTGCTCCCAGATCTGCACTTTGATATTTTCTAAATGAAGCATGACTGATGAATCGGTGAAAATCCGATGAAACGCTTAGGCGTCTTATGCTAAGCCACTCTCATTCCTAACCTTGTGGCTGGACGTATAGTCGGGAAACCTTCAGGAACCTTTACTGTTCAGTAAAGGGAGTTCTTTGGAACTCTAAGTCATCGTTAATTTGACCATGGATTAGGGATAAAGCCCTGCTTTATCGCTTTCATTTACTTTATTTATTGAGGAGAAAAAAACCAGAAAAACCAAGTTGTAATGGCGAGATCGTTTGCCTTATAACGATTGATTTGCCCCCTTCTTCGAGCTTTACGGTTTTTACCGGGTTTCAACAGAGAGTGAACCGCTCGACCAACACTAAACAATACACAGGGCAAATTCTTTTTTTTTTACTAATTTTTGCAGATGGGAAGATGCGTACACAATCCTTAAGACAATTCGCTAATCGGTTTATTAAACTGGACAGGCAAGGTAAATACTTGTACCGGAAGCACCGTGCTTATGTCATTCGTAAGATGATTGATGATTTGTTTGTTATCCGACAGGTTCCACCTTCATGGCTGGCTTTGCAGTCTGAGCAGGTTCACAAGCTGGTGCGTTACTGGAAAAAACAAAATGTTAACCCAGTCACCATCATGCGTTATATGACCATCATCCGCCGTTTTTTACAGATGAACGATTGTTCTGTTGCCGATATCGATAATCAATCGCTTGAACTCTCAAGACCTAAAGCAAGAAAAAAGAGGAAGAAAATAATCCCTCCAGATTTTTGGAGGTCACTTAATGACCCTCTAGCAAGGGTCATTATGGGATTACAAACCGAGTTTGGGCTCACGTTCAAAGAAGCGATTCTGATTCAACCACGTATCCAAGTCCGTGAGTGTTCTCTCTGGATAACCCGAGACATTGCTTTTAACTCCACCGACCGCACCATACCGATACGAACTGAAAGCCAGAAAGCGGTACTCAATCTTTTTAACTGGCTCACAAAACAATACGGTAATCTGCTCCAATTAAAATCTTATGAAGAAATCCGTATCATCTGGCGCAGTACATTGGCCAAGCACCGTTTATCCAGCACTAAAAGCTGGCGTTATTTATATGCAAAACAAATGTATGCGTACCTACTACCTAAATATGAAAATTACAAGACGTGTTGGCATATTCGTGATGAGATGGGGATTAAATCGCGTAATACTTTGTGGTTATATCTTAAAAACTAGCTGGGACAATTGGGACATGCGGGACAGCGCATAAACACTGGGGTCGAGCCGCCCCAATATGTCCCATAACTTAAAAATAATGGGACAAATTTCTAGGATATTATTCCCCGCCCCAAATTTTATCCGTAAATACATAAACTCTGGGTGTTCCTACTCCTTTGACTCTTGGCTTATGAGTAGGCATTCCATCTGTTGCCGGCTTTAACCACCCTTCATTCATTAACACACGAGCAACTGTTCGTGGTTCAAATCCCTGACATAATTCTTTTTTAAACACTTCCGTTAATACCATATAGATGCGAAATCCCGCATCATCGGTAGAATAAAACCCTGCACGATTTTGAATCCGTTCGTTGTTTGGCGTTCTTACATTATCAAACCGACTGGCGCCATGGGACTCAAAAAAGGCCCTAACTTGGGCTAAAATTGCCCTATCTTCCCGATTACCCTCCATGCCAAAATGTTCCAACCATGCTCGATAACATTTATAAGCTGCATAAGTAGACTCGCCCTCTTTCCACCCAGTTAATCCATATTGGCTAGCTACTTCACCAGCAACAGCGACCAATGCAAAACGTCTCGCCACGCGGATAATTTGTCCCGTTGAATCCGGTAAAATAACACTACTTACAAATTCTTGTATTCCATCAGTAATGTGTGTTGCAATGCTTTGTTGGTTTGCCACCACTTTTTGCAGCCATGCCATACCCACAGCACCATAATACTTGCTGGAATATTCCTTTAAGGATAAAGCCATGGTAGCCGGGCTGAGCTGATTATGAATTTTTTCAAAAATCCCCATGTGAAACCCAGCATCGGCTTCAATATCGGCTAACCGTATTTCTTGTCCTGCATTGGGTTTCTGCCCAGCTCTCGACATCAAAGACATTAAGGATTCTTCCCCAGCAGAGAGAAAGAATAAGGACCATCGAGAAGATAGCTTGACTGTTCCATGGCGTGAGGCGCGCGTTTTGCCTTGACCATTGGCCAACAAGTAAGCCGCCTCCCCTGCTTCCTTAGGATCTATTTGACTTAGCTCATCCAGAATCAGTAAGCCATCGTTATACAAAGCAGCCAGTCCCTCAAGACCATTAGTCGTACTGCGCCATAATCGGCAATAAACTTGCGGATTCCCCCAAACCGAAGCCGCTACTTTTAACGCAGTACTTTTACCGCTTGAAGACGCACCTCGGAAATGAAACCCACCGGAGTCTTCACCAGCAATTTTTGCCAAAGCAGGAGCAAAAGCAGCAGAAATGGCAAAAATCAATCGAGAATTACCCGAGGCAAGACGTCCAATTGATTCTCGCCAATCTTCTACAGTACCCGATACAGACATGGCTGATTCGACCGCATGACTATTTTGAAAAACAATTTTTTCGGACGAATGACCAAGAGTTTGTGAGGCAGTAACAAAGAGGTGTTCATGCCAACCCAGTTTATCGACACAACGCACTCGGTCCTCTACAGGAAAGACCTGTAAATAGGTAGTCAGTAAATCTCGGGAAATTTTATGAGGCGAGATGCTCAAACCCAGACGCGCCAATTCCCTTCTGACCTCAGAAGCATCACCCTGTAACAAAGCCAGGGCATTGCCCATTGATGGAGTACCCCATCATCATCCTGCCATTCAAGTAATCGACCCCACTCCCCACTTTTGGCATCACGCGTTTTAGCTACCACATACAAAGGAGAACAAATCCAGCGTGGCGCCATTGGATTACCGTCTTTGTCTTTTCCAAGGAAAGACACGCCTTGCTCATTTAATTTAAAACAACCGCCAGCATATTCACAGATTATAGGCTTATGGTCGTTTTTGTTTTTTAATGTAATAAGTTGATTTTGCAGCATCACTCTTTCTCCAGCAGAGTTCATAGAAGATAGAAACCCTATCCTTCCATGAACAATCTATTTCTATGGGATTGGAATTTATTCGTTGATCGGGGAAAGGAGTTCCCCTTCGTCACCAGTAGAGCGATAGATTTTTTGTTGTTGGAGAAAAGACAACACGTCACTTTTGCGATACAAAACCTTACGGCCTATTTTAAGATAGGGAACGCCCTTTCCTTCCCAGCGATTGCGCTCCAAAAGTTGGGTGGAACAATCCAAAACAGCGGCCAAAGTGTGTTGATTAAACAACGCAGAAGTTGGTGCAGATTCAAATTCGTTTAACAGTTGTAAACGAGATAGTTTTTTATTCATATGGAACCTCATCAAATGATTATTCATTCAGCTTAATGCCGACGGTATGCGTCCTGCTCGATGAATATCAGTTGACTGTCCGGCCGGATAATAGTCTTGATATTTCATTTTCCGTGACTTTTACAGGACCGTGGACCCGCAAAAGTTTACAGCTCGCGAGAAGTATTGCTTGGAATTTAAAAGGGAGTCAAGTGCTTTCAAGGCCTGTGATCTCATTGTTATTCAATGATATTCATTGTTACTAAAAAAATTTTTACTGTCAGAGTCTGTCCCATTTGTCCCAAGTGAATATTTTATATTGGGACATTTAAAACCTAGTGTTCATGCGACTGTCCCAATTGTTCCGAATGTCCCACTAATTTTTTTAATAAATTACTAATCAATTGAGAAAGAATAGATACCTACAATTAAATAAGAATAATATTTTGATTTAATATTAAGGGAAATTAGGTGATAACACATTGGATTTTTCGGAGTAAACAACGACATATTTTATTTTATAATTTAAATATATGTGTTTTCTTATTCACCTTTTTCAAGTAACTAACAATATCTCTAAGCCATGCTAGAATTCACATAAGAGCAATCAAAACTCCCTTATATTCTCATTGATAGACAATTAAAACAGTCTAATATTCGCAAAATAACTATCAAATTATTCTAAAGTTCGCAATTTAAACAACAAAACATGCTATAATTCGCTAAGCTGTGGTATAACATGCTTATATTATATATTTATCCAAGGTTAGACTATGCTAGAATTCGCAACTGATAATAAGACAGCAAAAAATTTATCCAGACGATATAGGGATAAAAAACTTAGAAGAATCTATCAGGGTATTTATACTGATGATTTAACTACCAGCATTGAACATATTGTATTACAAGAATGGATGAAAATTATTCCTTACATAGTTTCCCAAGGCATTCTTGGATACAGTTCCGCCCTGGTGTTAAAACCTGTCCGATTTGACTCAAAATCATCAATTGTTTTTGTCGTCAGTACATATGAAAAAACAATCAATCTTCCTGGTCTTGTTATAAAAGTTTATCAGGGGGAACCCGATAAATTCTTTGAACAAATTACGCCTGATTTAGCACGGAGTAATTTGCCTAGGTCACTATTAGAAAATCTGACAACAGTCAGGGGCGCATCTTATATAGGCACCAAAACTGTAGGAATAGAAGGTATTGAAAAAATTCTTAGTAAAGAATTACATTTGAGAGGCGAAGAAAAATTAAACGCTATACGGGATGAGGCTAGAATAATAGCGAAAGAACTCAATTTTAATAATGAATATGAAAAATTAACGAAAATTATTAGCGCGCTACTTTCAACCCATCATGATAAAAATACATTAGTCTCACCCTACGCTAAAGCAATTGCTCAAAATAAACCATATGATGACTATCGAGTCCAACTATTTGACGAGTTAATTATTTATTTAAAAAAATGTGAATTCATTTTTCGCCAATATCAATACGAAAAAAATTCCTTCAAAAACTTAAGTTTCTACGAATCTTATTTTTCTAATTTCATAGAGGGAACTGAGTTTTTAATTGATGAGGCGGAAGACATCGTTTTTAAAGGTGAAGAAATTAACAATCGTCATGCTGATAGTCATGATGTGTTATCTAATTTCACGATAACTAATGATTTATACGAGATGAGTATAACTCCCAGAACTCCAAAAGAATTGATTGAAATTCTCCAACGAAGACATTCAATCTTAATGAAAGAAAGACCAGAAAAAAGACCGGGTGAATTTAAGATTGAACAAAACAAAGCTGGTAATACGTATTTTGTTTCCCCCAAAGAATCACTGGGCACTTTATATCAAGGATTTGAACGTTATAATATTCTTAATCCTGGTTTTGAGAGAGCTCTATTTATGCATTTTTTGATTAGCGAAGTACATCCATTTGATGATGGCAATGGCCGTTTATCAAGAATTATGATGAATGCGGAACTGGTCAGTCATGAAGATTATAAAATAATGATTCCTACTGTTCATCGAGATAATTATCTTAATGGGTTAAGGCTTGCTTCTCGGGATAAAAATTTCAAAACTTATGTAAAGGTCATGGATCAAGCGCAAGCTTATACTGCATCAATTAACTGGAAGGATTATGGAGAGGCACGAAATAAGATCGAATCAGACCATGCTAACTCAACCGCTGATGAAGGAATCCCATTATTTAACAGAATATTAAGAACATTAAAGCTATCAGATATTGCTAGTTAAAAGATAATTAGATACCTACTTGTACAGAAAATATGGGAAAAACCATGCAAACAGTATCTTATACTTATATGCGCAAACATTTATGTGAAATCATGGAAAAAATCGCCAATGGCGAACAAATCTGCTTTACTCGCAAAGGACAAGAACCTTTTATCATAGCTAAAGTTGGCTCACCTACTGAAGCCCAACTTGAAGAAGCAAAACATAAAAAACGTGCCCAAGCTATTGCCAAATTAAAAGAGCGACATGCTGCGACTATTAAAGCCCTAGTAGATAAATAATGGAATTAATTTTTTATGAGAATTATCTCTATTGAGAAAATTAAACATCGTGGAGGTGCTTATAAATGAATTTACAAACAATTAAATCTCTTGATGGCAAAGTAGAATATGTTTTATTACCTGTAACTACTTACAATGCTTTACGTCATCAAATTACTGAGCAATTAAAGCATACTCAAGAAAATGAGGATTATGAGATCTTTAATCCTGCTGATTACGTTGATAATCCTGTAGCTTTGGCTCGTATTCAATCTGGGTTAACTCAAGAAGAATTAGCCACTCTGATGGGCGTCACTCAGGTTTATATTAGTAAAATTGAGAATCAAGAGAAAGCTACACCTAAAATGTTAACTAAAGTCAAACAGGCTTTATCCAATTGCCAAGATTAATGGTCCAATAATCCCGTATTACGGGCCGCACCTAATACGTGCTTGCTGTTGGGTCTAGCTACAATTTTATAAGCGAGGTGGATTAGAGCTTAGTGCCTCTTCCTCTAATAACTTTTCTACATATTCCATTCTATTTTCAAAATCTTTTGGAATCCAATAAATTTTAATCTGATCTCTATCAATAAGACTCCTGGCCAGTTCTTTTTTGATGCCCTCTAATTCTTTTACATTTTCTTTATTTTTATCGGGATTTTTTAAAGCATTAGCTACATGAAAATTAAGTTCAAATGTAGTAAAAAGAAAAACTACAGGATGTATTGGTATTTTGTTTTTTCCTCTATTATCCTTCACATAATTCAAGCTTTCTAACATTGCCTGCATATCTGTGTTAATCGGATACATTTTTTCATTTTTATCATTTAAAATATCAGCTTTTACAGATTGATATATATCCTTAAACTTATAATCTGTAATTTCATAAGCAAATCTACCTTTATACCCTTTGACAAAAACATAAACCACATCCTGATTCTTAGACATGCCCATCTTCCATTAAGGCGCATTTATATATTATAGATCAAGATTTAAGCAAAAGAGTACCAGCCCCGCGATTTCGCTCAAGCAATTGTATTGAACAACTCAAAACAGCAGCCTGAAAGGTATTACAGATAATAGGATTTATTAAAATTAATATGAATATTAAATCTCTAATAACAACCATATCAAAATAGTATAAAAATAGGATTTTTGTCTATAATTTATACAATAAACTCTAGATATGGAAATCTCATGAGTCACAAACTGAAGATTTTAAGCCGATATGCAAATAATGAAACATGGTTTCTACACAGTAAATATCCAATATCTTATAAATTAGTAATCATATACTGTTTCTATGAGGCTATTAAAAAGAATCAACTAGATAAGAGTGCTTTTAAAGAAATATTAAATAACACATATGAGTACGTAAAAAATCTCCCATTAAATAGCTTTTCTTGCGAATATTACAGCATTTTTAGATTTTATGATCATGATGCTGTGGCGGGAGTATTTTGTGTAGATCATACTCACACCTGCTTTCCCCTAGTATTTTACCATAAGAACTTTAAGCCCCATGAACCAAGAAAATTAAGAGTTGCTGCATTACAAAAATGTATTTTTGATATCAATAAAAAATGTGATGCCATTTTTGACACTCTTGAAGGCGCCGATAAATGGAATGAATATACTCAGAAATTGATTCTTGAATTAATACCAGAACAGTAATTTTAATCCAAAAAACTCTAGTGGTTACGCAATTGTGTCATTAAATTTAGAAAAGAAATATATTCAAACTGCGACACATGTGCGACACATAAAACTTACTACAATGATGGAATTACGTAACTCCTTGATTTTACAATGCCGCTGATGTGAATCGAACACACGACCTTTTGATTACGAATCAACTGCTCTACCGACTGAGCTACAGCGGCGTATGAAAAAGTATACTTAAGTTAGGTGATGATGCAACTTCTCTATGATTGATTAATCATATCGGAACGAATTAAATCAATTATTTTTTTACAAAAAAACAGACAATTATATTCTTTTTTATCAGCTTAATCTTCAATTAATTCTCAAACTGAGGCTTGCCCTGTAATAATTTTCATTAATTTAGTAAAAAAATATTCAAATAGTTGAAAAATGTTTTATAATGTCGTCCGGATAAATTTTTTATATCCATTTAACAAAAAATATAGTGTAAATAGAAAAAATTTAGTTTTAAATTATTAAAGATGAATATAACATAGCGTCACCCAAAAATATGACAACTTGTGAGTAACAAACAGTCCGTGAAAAAGAGCAAGATGGAAATAGATAAACCCATAAAAGACAGTGGTTATAGCCGAAGATTGAAAGACCGCCATGTGCAGCTTATTGCCTTGGGGGGAATTATCGGCTCGGGTTATTTTTTAGGCACAGGGGAAGTAATCAACCTTGTTGGCCCTGCTGTGTTTCTAGCCTACATATTAGGCGGGTTGATCATTTTTTTAACCATGCTTTGCATGGGTGAACTTGCAGTAGCAATTCCTATCTCTGGTTCCTTTGTAACCTACACCGCTGATTTTATTTCTCCGTCAGTTGCATGTGGCGTAGGATGGTCCTATTGGATCAGTTGGGTGGCATACATCCCTGCCGAATGTGTCGCAGGGGGAATAATCATGGAGATGTTTACCGGAGTAAATGGTTATGTATGGGCTGTTTGCTTTGGTTTTCTTATTACATACATCAATCTTGCCAAAGTAGACACTTTTGGTGAAATCGAATTTTGGCTTGCTTTAATCAAGATCTTAGCGTTGTTTGGCTTTGTTATTTTAGCCGTTTTAATTTTCTTTGGTCTAATCCAAGGCCCTGAATCTAATGGATTTATTGGTTCTAAGTACATCTTTGGTGATGGAGGACTTCTTCCTAATGGTACGATGTCCTTATTGACGGCTATGGTTCTTTTATTGGTTAACTATCAAGGTTCTGAAATCATTGGTCTTGCTGCTGGAGAATCAGAAAATCCGGCACGAATGATCCCGCACGCAATTCGAAATGTGACGTTTAGGATTCTTTTCATCTATATTATTCCAGTGTTTTGTTTGGTATTAATTTTTCCTTGGCAAAAAGCCGGACTATCCAACTCAGTATTTGCTGATGCTTTGAACTATTACAATCTAAAATGGGCAGGGGCTGTAACGAGCTTTGTAACCCTAAGTGCTACTTTATCTTGCGCTAACTCTGGATTTTACGGCACGGTACGTGCGTTAAATGCTTTAGCACGTGATGGCATGGCACCACACACTTTTGCTAAATTCAATCACAACTCAGTACCTCAAAATGCAATCATCGCAACCCTAATTACCATCTGGATACTTTTAGGTGTAGGTTACTTTTTTGGGCAAACACAACTTTATATCGCTCTGCTTTTAGTGTCTGGATTTACGGGTACATTAGCATGGATTTCTTTATGCACATCACAAATTCGTTTTAGAAATAGACTATATCAAGCTGGGTATACTACAGCGAATCTTCGCTATGTGACGCCCTATTCACCCTATACCGGGATTTTAGCCATTATACTCATGTGTATTGCCTTGTTTTTCTTGGTATTAAATAAAGACCCCACCTATAAGCTTGCTTTTTATATAGGCATGGTTAGCTTTATCATTCCCATAATAATCTATAAGGTTTTTGATTTATCGAAGAAAAGGAAAAAAGCGCTTCATCTGAAAACTCGCGTTAAGTTTCAGGACCTCTTTCCACCAGTTTAATAGTAGTATGTAGCCTGGGTGAAGCGCAGCGTAACCCAGGATTATAAGAAGCATGAACAAGCTCTCTATCCCAGGTTACGCTGTGCTTCACCCAGGCTACATGTTTATATCTCTACAAATGCCATTGATCTGAAATTAATGCAACTTTTCCCCATTGGGAACTTTAAGATCAGTTGTTATGAGACAGATGGCGCCATTAGCATCAGAGAATCCAACTAATAAAAATTGAGAAGTGAAGCCTGCGATATTTTTTTCGCCTAAGTTGACACATCCAACCACGGAACGGCCTAATAATGTTTCTGGCGTATAATGTACAGTAACTTGAGCTGAGGTTTGCAATATACCGATATCCTGACCAAAATCCACCCAAACTTTATAGGCAGGTTTCTTTGCTCGAGGAAACTCTTCAACCTTAACCACTGTACCGGATCGCAACTCTATTTTGGCAAAATCATCATAAGTAACAATCATCTTGAAAAACCTCTTCTTCAATAAATGAGTACAATGAAACACAACTAAACCCATAAGCCAATTAGGATATGGGCACAGCACTCGTTGTATTTAATTCAGGAACTAAACTTTTCAATAAAATGAATAACTCATCATCCTGATTTTCCTCACATGCTGAATGCAACAAGCGCATTGTTTGGATTAATTCTTCCCAATTAAGCTCGCGGAATTTCGCCTTGAATAATTTTTCATGTTCTGTTGAAGCCAATTGCTCTGATTCATGAAACAATTCTTCATATAATTTTTCTCCTGGGCGTAGTCCTGTATATTCGATCATAATGTCTTTTCCAGGTTCTTTCCCAGCCAAGCGAATCATTTGCTCTGCTAAATAACTGATTTTAACAGGCTCTCCCATATCCAAAACAAAAATTTCTCCGCCTTTTCCATTAACCATAGCTTGTAAAATTAGCTGACTTGCTTCGGGTATTGTCATAAAGTACCGCTGCATGTCTGGATGCGTTACTTTGATCGGACCACCGCTTTGTAATTGCTTTTGAAATAATGGAACCACACTTCCAGCTGAGCCTAAAACATTTCCAAAGCGAACCGTAATGAATTGAGTCTGAGTCCTACCGTCTAAGTTCTGACAATAAATCTCAGCCACACGCTTGGTAGTCCCCATAATGTTGGTTGGATTGACTGCTTTATCAGTTGAAATCAGAATAAATTTTCCGACATTAACAGACACACTCGCTTTCGCAACAATTTGAGTTCCGAGTACATTATTCATAACCGCGATACGAATTTGATTCTGTAAAAGAGGAACATGCTTATAAGCAGCAGCATGAAATACAATTTCTGGTTGAAAATTCACAAAAAAATGATTGATTGCGACTTCATCAGTAACACTCATCAATATGAATTCCATAGGAATATCTGGAAAACTTTGCGTTAATTCAAGTTCAATTTGATACAGATTGAATTCACTGTTTTCGATGATTGCCAGACACTTGGGCTTAAGAGCTAAAATCTGTCGACACAGCTCCGATCCAATTGATCCGCCCCCACCAGTAACCAATACTCGTTTGCCAACAATACCAGCCGTTAACTTATCCCATTGCAAGCTAACTTGGTCTCTCCCTAACAAATCTTCTATATTAACCGGTCTTAGCGCGTTGACCTCCACTCGTCCAGAAGCTAAAGCATTAAGACTTGGAAGTGTTCTAAATGGAGTTTTGCTTTCTTCACAACACGTTACAATGCGTCGCATAACAGACGAACTGGCTGATGGAATAGCAATAAAGATCAAATCAATCGTATAATCATTGACGCGTTTAGCAATTTGACTCGTAGTACCTAAAACAGGTACTCCATGAACGTCCAAACCACGTTTTGCTAGGTTATCATCAATAAAACCCACAGGAGTGTATTGCTTGGAGCGTTTTAAATCACGTGCAAGGCTCTCGCCAGCCATACCTGCTCCGATGATAAGTACTCGTTTTATTTCAGTTGTTTTATTACCACTCGCTTGCTTATCCCAATAAATTCTTCGAAACATTCTACAGCTACAAAGAATAGTTGTTAAAATCAGGCAATATAAGGGAAATACAGAGCGGGGAACTTCGTGAAGTATGGACACCACATATAAAAGAGGAATTCCTAACACGGTCGCCGTCAATGTCGCCTTTAAAATTCGCACTACATCGTTTAATGAAAAAAAGCGCCACAAGCCACGATATGTTTTAAAATAAAAAAAACAAACCATTTGAATTGCGGTTAATAGAGTTAAAGCAATAATCGGATGAGTCGAACTCAACATTTTAGGAAAGGGTTGCATATTATATCGCAACCAATATGCAGCAAACCATGCTACGGGAATAGCAAATAAATCACACAAAAGAACAGGTAGTTTTTTATACAATTTTTGAAAAAATACTGACATCTTTTGTATCATACGAGAGTCCTTCACCCATTTTTTATTACTATAGGAATAGTACACTATATTTTGCGTATATCACACAAAAAAGCATAACAACTGGAAAACCTTAGCCTAAAACTACCTAATTTCTGATGGAAAAATAAATGGCTTTTCATAGACCTCATAGCGATAAGTCGAATCGATATTGTTACTTATAAAAGTTGTACTTAATTTATAGTTATATTTATCCAACATTGTTTTCAAACACGCATCACTTGGCGTGTAGATTACCTTTCCTTGTTTAATCAGCGAGGTTAAAATGATAATTTTTGGCTTTTCCTGCCAAATTTCTTCACAAAAGTGCTTATACATCTGCTGCGTAGGGTAGTGGGCCATTGCTAAATTATTGAGGCAATATGAATCAATAAAATTCAAATCACTGGCATAAGGAATCAACCCGCTATCCGCTAAAACCACCCAATCTCTGCTAGAAGCATGGCTATTTAACCAACCCACTACCCTACTGCGCAACAGCTCACCCTTAACTGGGTTTTGGCTAAAATAGCGATAATCTGCCAAGCTCATTTTGGGAATTAAAAGAAATAGAATGGTCAACGTGCCTAAATAAAAAAATAATGCAAAAATAGAATCTCTTTTTTGTCGGAGCACATACCCTAATATGTTAATTCCTTGAACAACCAAAGGAAGAAGTAAAGCAAAAGCAGGTAAAAAAAGTCGATTTTCAAAAGCGACAACAGGATCAGAATCAAGCAACAGAATAAGATAGATAAGACTGGGTAACCATAAAAAATAATGCCGTTTATCTTTTGCCTTAACACAAGCCGGCAAAGCTAAAAGCGCTAAAGGCCAAATCAATTTGAAATAATGAAGCCCCAAAGAAAAGGTAAATGTTTTGGATAATCCTTTGCAATACACTGAATTGGGGAACAGGAATCCAAAATAAATCAGGCGCCAAAAAAAATAAGGCCCATAGAATACTACAAGCGTGACACAAAAAAGCAAAATCCCATATCGATAGCGTTTTATCTCTTTCTGAGGTCTGTCCCAACACATTAAAATAAAAAACAAAATCATAAATGCAGGAGCCTCTGGTCGCGTCATTCCTGCAAGTGTGAGCAAAGCCCCAGCACATATAAAATACGTATTTACTGCAGCCCCTCGTGGATTAGGAAAAAAACGGTATCCCATTCCTCTAAAACAACAATATACGGCGCCACACAGAAGTGCTTCGTATACCGTTGTTTCCAAACCACTGGTTGCCCATATAATTTGTCCTTTATAGAGTAGCAGTCCAACACAAGGCAAAAGTGATTCACGCTGAGAAAACCAAAAACGACTAATTAAGTAAATAAAAAAACAGGTAATAAGAAGGCCTAAAAATCCTGCCATTTTTAAAACAACAACGGGATTACCATTAAAGAGAAGCGTTAAAGCCCCTAGGGCAACAAAGCTAAAATTAGAATAACCCTCCACTGGAGGTGCATCTAAATTCCACAAAATCCCCTCTCCAGCCGCCCAATGTTTGGCATAACGCAGTGAGATATACATATCATCAATGGTCAACGGCCAGATCGCTTGTACTTGCAAAACAAGTAGATAGAAAAACAATAAAATCAGAATGCCATCATACCAGCGAAACCCAGGTTTCATTGAGCTAAAGCCATAAAGGTCAAGACGACAAAACACCAAAGATTAATTCGTGACAGCCGATCACTTAGAAAAACAATTACTGGATCATCATTTTCGATATCTCGCATTGCCAACCAAGCGAAACGCCACAATGCAATTGCTGCAAAAGGTACTGTGAGCATAAAATAAAATGACTCATCTTGCGCGTAAATAATATAGAAAACATAAGTAATGAAACTGCTAAAACCAATCACTACAATCAACCAATGAAGTGCTAAAGGATTATATTTCTTCAATACCTTGCGCGTAGCATGTTTTAATCCTAACTGCATTTCCATTCGTCGTTTATTTAAAGCAATAAAGAGGCTAAGTAAGGTTGCGGCAACAATTAACCAAGTAGAAATAGATAAACCAATGCCTAAAGTTCCCGCCAATACTCGCAGCATAAATCCCGCAGCAATACAAAGCACATCGACAATAGGGATGAGTTTGAATACATGGTTATATGCGACATTAATCACTAAGTATATGCAGAGAATAATAGCCAGGTTCTTAGAAATCAACCATCCCAAAGTAAGGCCTGTGAGTAACAATAAAAACAGCATAAAAATCGCTTCAGATACAGAAACTTTCTCACTAGCTAAAGGCCTATGTCGCTTATGGGGATGTAAACTGTCTTCGTCTCTATCTTCAATATCATTATATATATAAACAGCACTCGCAATCAGACAAAAAGCTAAAGAAGCAAGGAGCGCAGGTATAAAATATCCAGGCGTAGGTGTATAGCAAAATCCCAACATCACGAAGGCTGCTTTGGCCCAGTGAGACACTCGCAGAAGCAGAAATAAATGTTTCAGTCTTTCCATGAAGCTCACATTCCTCACATCATTCATCAATTCATTCACCTTATCTGTTCCCATAAAAATGCAGCCTGGGTGAAGTAAAGCATAGTCCTGAAACGTTGCATCTGCCAGAACCAAAGTTATGACCTCGCCTCATCCAAGTTACACCACTATGTACTACCCACAACATACAATAACTCTCGTCATTAAGTTAAAAGTATCACAATCCTGAAAAAATGCATCATTTCAACAGGTTAATCGCTAAATATAGTAAAAACCTTCAACATATTGAAACAATTTAGTAAAAAATAATCAAATAACATTGCATTTATACAATTACGAAGTAAGATAAAATATACAAAAAAGGAATTTCACGTGATTCACGTAAAAAAATATGCCAATGGACGGGGGATATTATGCACTTTATTCTTGCACCTAAATGTATTGCAAAATTTGATCATGTACGTTCAGATTACGAAAAAGAACGCAAAGTAGATTTAAATGCAAAACCTTCAATCATAGGGACACCTGTTTTTTTTGGAGGAACTGATGTTGTCAGTCGTAACAAGCAAATTTCATTTTTAGAAAAAGTAAAAGCCGTACTTAAAGTACACTTACTCCACGAAGAAGACATCAAAACACCATACCAGCGACAAGCGTATATTATTGCAGAACGTTTTATGATTGCAGCATGCCTGCATGTGCAATCTCAAATTGGTAGTTCAAAACGAAACTCCGCTTTATACCGAATCATTGAAGACAATTTGGGGGTCACTGCTGAAAATTACATGGACGATGAGGACAAAGAAACTTGTTATTTGACCGCTGAGCGGCTTCTTAAGACACCGCATGCATTTGATCATGCTAATGTGGCATTAGAGAAAGATGGTCGTAAACCATTTACTGAAAAGGAGTGGAAGCTGTTTGCAGAGTTTTTAAAAGAGATGTGCCATAAAAAGGAAGCTAAAGATCAGATTAATAACTTTCCTGTTATTTCATTCACACAACCTTTATTTGGCGCAGCTTTTACCTATGTAGGAGCAACCGTTGGGGTGGTATTAGCAGAGGGAGTAAGTAACTCGACCACAGCAATATCTCCTAGAGTCCAATTAACTGCTCTAGTAGGCAGTACGTTATTAATTTTTAGTCCTGCTGGCACAACCGGAGTCGCCCTTTTCGCACCGGTCATTGCAACAAGACTTCTCACTTCATTCTGTACAATCAGCTTGGCACATCTTATGGGAACAGCAGCGGGATATTTAGGTCAAGGTGTAGGTATCGGTGTGGGTTTCCCTTTCGATGCCGCATACAATTTACTTTGGTCTGTTTGTTCCTTAATAAGTAATTATTACAGTAAAACACCTGTACTTGCTCCGATCGATGGAATACGTATTGCTGATGGAGCACCAATAATTGCTGGCATACCGATTCAGTTAGTTCCAGAGAATACCTTACCTGACGGATGTACTAAAAAAATTCTTGAAATAACAGAGGCAGGTGAAATACGCATTGAAGGAGAAGAAGTGCAAAAACCCCAAAAACCAATGCAAATTCCTGCAGAAGTGATTGAGGAATTAAAGAAGCAACTGGCAACACGTACAAAAGATCATGAAGGTGAAGCTCGCATTGAAATTGACGACGAAGTAGCAGTAAAGACACCCCAAAAACCTATACAAGTTTCTATAGAAGTAATTGAAGAATTAAAGAAACAACAGGCAGCACGTACAAAAAATCACGAATCAGCTGATTCAGCCCCAAAGCAAGATAATCCTGAGGCAGAACAAGTTGAAAGTGGCGCATTAACAATATAGAACCATTGTCTTGGAAAAAGCAGTGTGTCGCATGTGTAGGCTGGGCTGTTAAGCCCAGCGTTTGCTGAATTATTGCTATATGCTGGACTTAGCAGCCCAGCCTACGTTGTCGCATGTAGCTGTGCTCGGCTAGGTACAAACTACCGATTATGGACGGCTATCCACTTCTTTGCGTTGGCTTGGCATAAAGTCTTTTCTATCAAGTCCCATTGCTACAGCTAAAGCGCCAGCAACATAGATAGAAGAATATGTACCGATCAGAATACCAATGATCAATGCCAAAGAAAATCCATGTATTGCTTCGCCTCCATAGATAAACAATGCAAGTACGACAAAAAGCGTCAATGTTGAGGTCATAATCGTTCGTGATAAAGTTTGGTTAATCGAAACATTCATAATTTCAATTGAATTGGCACGACGTATCTTAACAAAATTTTCACGTACCCTATCAAAAACTACGATGGTATCATTTAGAGAATAACCAATTACTGCCAATAATCCTGCCAGTGCTTTCAAATCAAATTCAATGCCGAAAAAAGCAAAAATACCTAATATCAAGACAGGGTCATGAACTAATGCCACCGCAGAACTTACTGCGAGTCGGTACTCAAAACGCATGGCAATATAAATCATCGTTGCTAACAAAGAAACAATAACGGCCAAAGCACCCTTAGTTGCTAACTCTTGTCCAACTTGTGGTCCAACAAAATCAACTCTTTGTTTTGTAGCACCTGGAAGAGCTTCCATGACTTGGTCTACCAAACGTGCTTGCTCTTTATCTTCTCGAGGAGCAATACTGATTAATACATCTTTAGAAGTTCCATAGCTCACAACTTGCGCTTCTTTGAATCCTGCCTTACTCAGACTTTCTCTGATTAAGGGTAAATCTGCAGCAGTAGAATAAGAAACTTCAATTTGAGTTCCACCAGTAAAATCAAGCCCCCACTTTAAGCCATGAATTGCTAAAGCACCTATAGAAACCACAAAGATCAATATGGAGAATATTGCCGTCCAACGACGAGCACCCATAAAGTCCACATTTGAATTTGGATTAAAAAATTCCATCTGAGCCTCGCCTTAAATACCAATAGATAATTTTTTAACAGCCCTACCACCATAATACCAATTTACAATTGCTCGGGTATATGTGATCCCTGTGAGCATGGAGGTGAGCAACCCTAAAGAAAGGGTTATCGCAAATCCACGTACAGGTCCTGTACCCACAGCAAATAAAATGATGGCGACGATTAATGTAGTGATGTTCGCATCAAGAATGGTAGAAAATGCACGCTCATACCCTGCGTAAATCGCGGCTTGTGGTGATAATCCATGGCGCAACTCCTCTCGAATGCGTTCATAAATCAGCACGTTAGCATCTACAGCCATACCTACCGTCAATACAATTCCCGCGATACCCGGTAGCGTGAGCGTTGCATCGATAACCGACAATAAAGCACAGAGCAATATCAAGTTAAGCAACAGCGCAATATTAGCAATGAGACCAAAAAGTCGATAATAGACCAACATCAAAATCAGAATTAAGCCCATACCGACTTGTAAAGAAACAATACCTCTACGAATATTTTCTTTACCTAAGGAAGGACCTACTGTGCGCTCTTCGACTGGATAGATGGCCGCAGGTAACGCTCCAGCTCTGAGTAATAAAGCCAAATTACTTGCTTCTTTGCTGTCAGCAAGACCTGTAATCTGGAAATTATTACCTAAGGCATTTTGGATTACTGGAGCACTAATAACACGCTCCTCTCTATGAGTAATCCTTTTTTCCTCTCCATTGACAATTTGTATGTTATTTTTGGTTTCAACATAAACAATAGCCATACGTTTGCCAATATTCTCGCGAGTCACTTTAGTAAATAGACTTTCACCGCCCCCACCAAGTTGTATTTGTACTGCTGGAGTTGCTGTTTGCTGATCATAACTGGAAACTGCAGAGGTAATTGAATCACCACTCAATACTACTTGTCTTTTTAACAAAATAGGATGCCCATCCATCATGAGCAATTTATCATTAACGGGAATAGCTCCTGTTTGTTTTGCAATTTGTGGATCATTATCCTGATCGACTAAATAAAATTGCAGGGTTGCAGTACCACCAAGAATTTGCTTCGCACGTGCCGCATCTTGAATTCCTGGTAAGTCAACAGCAACACGGGTTGCTCCTTGTTGTTGTACAACCGCTTCACCAACACCTAATTCATTAACCCTATTGCGTAAAATACTCATTGTTTGCTCAATGGTGTTTTGACGCATACTATTCAATTCGACGGGAGAAATCGAGGCTAGAATTCCATTATCTGTTTTACTTTTTACGAAAACGAGTTCAGGAATTTTTTCCTTTAAGCCAAGATAGGCATTATTCATCGATTCACTATCACGGAAATTTAAATTAACTCCCTTATCTACTACATAACGAATACCTGTATAACGAATACCAAGCTCACGGAGTTCTTGGCTAATGTTTTTCATGATTCCTTCGTAACGACGGCTAATCACACTGTCAACATCAACTTCTAACAGGAAGTGTACCCCGCCTCGTAAATCCAGACCTTGCTTCATTGGAGCGGCACGAATGGAATCCAACCAATTTGGTGTAGACGGCGCCAGATTTAGAGCTACAGTATATTGGGTTCCCAGAGCATTTTTAATCGCATCACGCGCTAATAACTGGGAATCAGTAGATGAAAAAACAACTTCCACATCTTCATTTTGCACGATGACTGCTTTATGAGGTATGTTATCTTTTGTTAAGATAGCTTCTATCTGATTTTTTAATTCATCATAATCTACAGGTGTTTCAGACGAAATTTGTACTACAGGGTTTTCTGTGTACAAATTGGGTATGGCGTAAACAAACCCAATAACTGCAATAACAATCAGCATTAGGTTTTTCCATAGAGGATATTTATTTTGCATTTCCGTGTGTCCCTATGACTTTTTTTAAAGCGATTTTAAAGTGCCTTTGGGCAATACAGTACTTACTGCGCCTCTTTGTATATTAATCTCTACACCTTCTGCAAGGCTGATCTTAATGTATTGGTCATCCAGACTAACTACTTTAGCTAAAATACCACCTGAGGTAACGATCTCATCACCTTTCTTTAAACGGCCTATTAATTCACGATGCTCTTTTGCTCTTTTGTTTTGAGGTCTGATAAGCATAAAATAGAACAACACAAAAATAGCAGCGATCATAACGAGCGAAAAAGTTCCATCTGCTTGAGGCGCTGCTGTAGTCCCCGCTGCAGCCAGAGCATCGCTAATAAAAAAACTCATACTGTCTCCTTTAATCTACTATTGATAACCGCGTGACATCATATAGGGAATTGTTCTTAAGGTAAATGAATCAATAAGGAATTTAAAACAGTTTTTCATAATATCAGTTCATTTTTTGAACTATAATTTGCAAGAGCAGTTTAAAAGGGAATCTAAATGAATCAAGTAAAGGTTTTTATTCTTTTACTTATAATGATCTACTTCATATCAGGATATTCAGCGATAGAAAAAAATTCCTCTGCCATACAGCCGTTCGGTGAATAGGGCACAGACAATTACAATGAATCGATCCCATTGGCCAAATGATATACTCTAGGAAACCCCGATTTTCTTAATAACGTTACAGCCCGCTGACTTCTTTGACCTGACTGACAATAGATAAGGATGGGTTCTAAGGGATTAAGCTCATTGAGGCGCATGGGTAGCTCAGCTAATGGTATGAACGCTCCACCTAAGTTTTTATCGTGATGTTCGTCAGCCGTTCTTACATCCAATAAAAGCACCTGAGGATTTTCTTGCAAAAAATTGGGTAAATTTTCCGTCGAAATCGCAATAGATTGCATATTCTCCGAAGACGAACACAATCCAAAAGCATCTTCTTCTAGAGCATGGCCATAAACACAAAACGGACACTGCTGATTTTTAGTCAGCCGAATATTTTTTATTTCCATGGAGAGCAAATCGATACACAGTAATCGATTCAATAATGAAGTACCACTACCAGTAATCCATTTAATCATTTCAGTTGCTTGCACGATCCCTAACAATCCTGGCAACGTACCGATAACACCCCCATTTTGGCAATTGGCGTTAGTATCAGGAATAATCGGAAACAAACAATGTAAACATGGATTTTGCTGTCCATAAAATAAAGAACAATGTCCTTGGAACTGGTATGCGCTCGCATAAACATAGGGTTTTCCTAAACGATAACAAACATCGTGAGCCAAATAACGTGTATAAAAATTATCGGAACAATCTGCTACAAGATCATATTGAACAATAAGCTCTTCTACATTATCTGCAGTTAATCGAAATGCATAATCTTCGATGTGGATATTAGAGTTGAGCGTGTTCAGCTTCATCTTTGCCACAGCAGCCTTTGCTTTGCTAATATCTATTTCTTGGTAAAGAATTTGCCGATGCAGATTGCCTTCTTCAATGAAATCATTATCAATAATCCCTATTGTTCCCACTCCTGCTCCAGCAAGATAAGGAAGTAATGTCGCACCAATACCGCCCGCACCGATGCACAATACCTTTGCCTGTTGCAGTTTTTTTTGCCCCTGAATACCAATTTCTGCTAATTTAATTTGCTGGGAATAACGTTCAAACTCAGATAAAACAGCCATATTAAGTTCCTTAACCTAGATTTTGCCTCACAGTGCTATCAGTCAATAAAACTCAACAGTTGCGCCGTCGCTTTTTGTGGATCATTCGCTTGCGTAATCGCAGAAATTAGAGCAATGCCTTGAACACCTGTAGCAACTACATCAGGCATTCGCTCCAGATTGATCCCCCCTATTGCCACCAAGGGATAATTTAAAGTACGTTGCCAACGTTGCAAATGCTCAATGCCCTGGGCTAAAAAAGGCATCTCTTTGCTGGTCGTTGGATAGATCGGTCCGATCGCAATGTATGAGGGGCAAATCGCATGTGCCCGTGCAACCTCAAAATAACAATGCGTACTTACTCCCAGCAATAAGCCCTGATTTCTAATCGCCTCAAGATCCGCAGCATCCAAATCCGATTGTCCTAAATGAACCGCTTCTGCATTCAATTTTAAAGCCATTTCCCAATAATCATTAATAAACAATGTAGCACCATACTTTTTAGCCAACGCGATGCTGCGTCTCATCTCTTCTTCAAGAGTCTCAGTTCTTTCTTTAATGCGCAATTGAATGGTTTTTACCCCTAGCTTTAACAGCATTTCGACCCATGAGTAACTATCAACTACTGGATAAAGGCCTAATCGATGGCATGGTTTAAATGGCTTGGGTTTTGCATACAAAGGCTTGGACGAAAGATAGGGCAAATCCATTTCATGCTCTGAAAAATTACCATAATATAAATTGGATTGTGCCAGACGTACTGCTTGGTGTGTGTACATTTTTGCGATAATGAGCGCGTCCTCCAGAGAATGCCCAAGAGCCAATGCCCCAGTAATCGCTGCGGATAGAACTGAACGCAGCTCTGGGGATTTTGCATCAGCGAAGCGATTTTGCGTCAGCCAAAATGAAGTAACACCATTTGTCCAATAATCATGCTCCCATGAGTTATCCTGTAGATCTTGCCCCAAAAGAAATATACTGTTTGCACCCCAAGTTATTAATTCATGAGCCGCCTCCTGCATGGCTTGATGCGTCCTAATCCTTCGCTTTAAAATAAATTCGGCTTCATGTGTATTCAGTATCAAAACATCTGCAAAAGAAAATCCCGTGGTTAAATGCTTGGCATTTTTATTCATATCTGGAGATACAGGTAAAGTAAAATCTAGAACAACCGCTCCAGAATACTGTTGTAGCATTTTTAGGTTTTCAGGAGAAAAGCTCTCGCTAATTTTAATTGCATTAGGCTGAATAGTTTCATTAAAACATGGTAGTTGAATCTCAAGACCCAATCCACGAAAAGTGTGTAGCTCACCCTCATGTTTCGTATTAGTCCACACAGTACTCATTATATCACCTCCTGATGCCAAAAAGGGGTATCGATCAAAGGGGTACATGATTGTGCCGCAAGCCGCTCTGGCATAAGCCCTGCCTCGAAAGCACCTCGTCCAGCAATAACTGCATGCGAAAAAGCTGCAGCCATTGCTACAGGATGAATCGCTGAAGCAACCGCGCTATTCAGTAAAACTGCATCAAAACCTAACTCCAAAATACGTGTTGCATGAGATGGCTTGCCAATCCCTGCGTCGACTATCAAGGTTACATCTGCCAGTCGATGGCGTAATGTTTCCAAAGCAAAAGGATTGAGTAATCCTTTTCCTGAACCAATAGGCGCTGCCCAGGGCATCAAGATCCTACAACCACAATCAATTAAACGTTGGCATAAAACCAAGTCATCGGTACAGTAAGGAAAGACTTCAAATCCCCGTTTTACTAATTCAGTAGCCGCACGCAGCAATTCAAAAGGATCCGGCTGTAAACTGAAATCATCGCCAATCACTTCTAATTTAATCCATGATGTTTGAAACAGTTCACGCGCTATTTCAGCAGTAGTAATCGCAGTTTGCGCATCGCGACAACCAGCAGTATTGGGAAGTACATGACAATCCAAAGATTGGATGGTTTGCCAAAATAAATCACTACCCACCCCATTTGCCATTTGGCGTTTCAAAGAAACGGTAATTACGTTCGTTTTAGAGGAGCGAATCGCATCGGTCATTACCTCAAGGGATGGATAACCTGCTGTTCCCAAAAGCAAACGGCTCGTTAAAGGCTTATCTGCTAAATGCCACATCCCCTAACCTCCTTGCATCGGCACGATGAGATCAATACGATCACCCTCACGCAAGACTGTATCAGCAAACATGGATTTGGGGATAAATTGATTATTAATTGCAATTGCAACATGTACAGCAACGCCCGTTTTCTGCGCAAGCATTTCCTGTAACGTACAGGATGCATCTAAATTTAGTGGTTTATCATTTATATAAATAATCACGAATAAGCCTCCCAAAGCTCAGGGTAACAGATATCTTTTTGATTACTTTTTAATCCACGTATAATTTCCTCTACCAAAGCCGGAGCAATTAAAAATCCATGACGATAAAGTCCATTAACAGCAATCAATTGTTTTGCATATTTTATCCGAGGTTGATGATGCACCAATGTTGGACGACTATGCGTCACCGTTTTAATTATCCGTGCTTCGGCAAAACCTCGATGTACATAGTAAACCGCCGTTAATAATTCAAGCGTGGTACGTACTGAAATTGGACTGGGGTCTTCTGTCTCTAATTCACTGGCACCAACAAGATAATAGGAGTTAGGACGAGGAACAATATAAATATTATATCGTGGATGCAAGAACCGTATTGGTCTTTGTAAGCGAACTTCAGGTGCATGTAGCCAAATAAGCTCTCCTCGCAGTCCACGTAAATTAGCAAAAGTGCTTTTTGCACCAATACCTCGGCAGTCAAAAACAAAATCAAATACATAAGACTCTTTTGCTGTTGCTACTTGGCCTGAATGTAGGTGAGCAACAAAAGTTTGCTCTCGCCAAATAACTCCTTGCTGGCACAGATGTTTTTTTAGTGCCAACAACAAAGCCTGATTATCAAGTTGAGCCTCTTTGGGGAAATAATATCCCACTTTGAATTGATTCAGCTCTGGTTCAAGCTGACTCAATGTATCTTGAGTCAGCAACTGATAACATGAATCACTTAATTTATTGACAATTCGAGTACTGAACTGCTGCCATTCTGCTTTATCTTGAGGGTGGTGAACTACAAGCGAACCTTCTTGGCGAAAATAAATAGGATCAGTTAATTGATTCAAAATAAGCTTCCATAATGTATCAACTGACTCCATTCCTAAACTAAAAATTACTTGCTCCGCTTTATCAAGCTCAGACAAAGGTGCCAATAAACCTGCTGCAGCAAAACTACAGTTATTGAATGAGGTTTCCGCCTCAAAGAGGGTCACCTGCCATCCCTCTTTTTGTAAACGCAAGGCCAGCAAACATCCCATAACTCCAGCACCAACCACAGCAGCATTTTTCATTTATAATCACTCAAACTTAACCTATCTCAGTTGGGCCAATCCTGGTTGCAAGCAACCAGGCTACAAATCCAGGCAATGATTTAATTTTTATTCACTCACACAACACGCGATAGGCTCCAGATCAGAATAAGGCATTTTGGGTAACATCTCATTTGTATAACAAGAGTTCACTGAGAAAGCGTCATCAATTACCCCCAAATGCTTGCCAAAACTACCGACCTTATTCCAATCGCGAGCTACATTTAAAAGATTACGTGAGAAAAAGGGCAGGCTTCGAATGAAAATGGTCTGATACATTGGAGTTCGTAATTGAGGTTTTGCTCTGCATAAAAGCTCATAAGCTTCATCTGGATTTTCAGTAGTAAATGCAGCGCCACGTTGCGTGGCCTTGAGAAATCCTTTAATAGTTTCAGGATTTTTTAACATTCTTTCTGGCACAATAAACTGAATGGAGCAAAAACAGCAGCACCCAAGACCCGCAAGCTGGTCTATGCGTAAAAATACCGTTTCACCACGTAAGTGTTCCAATTCAACTTTTTGAAAATTAATAAAACCAATACCCGTGTCAATAAGGTCACGACAAATTGCGTCCGTAACATTCATACCAATACGCACAGTTTCATAACTTGTGGGATCAATACCCGCCAACTGTGCCAAATTATCAATAATGATTTTGCCAAATTCACCAATGTACCCTACTCGTTTACCAACGATGTCTTGAAATGAGGTAATACCACTGGATTTAAGTGCGATAAGCCCTGTAGGAGGTTCATCCAATAAGGTCCCAATTGATGTGACAGGATAACCTTTTGCACGAGCCGCTAAGGTATGAATCATAGCCTTAACCCCAAAATCAACATGTCCCATACCTACAATTTCAGTCACATCACTGGGATCACTAGGCTCCAAAATTGCCAATTTTATGCCTTCTTGTTGATAATAACCTAATGCATGGGCAACAAAAATTGGGGTATGGTAAGGATTTGCATACCAATTGAGTAATAAAGTTGTTCGTGTAGATAACGCACTCATGCCATAGCTCCTTGGATTAATAGATAAAATAAAGGATGGCTACAGATATCGCGTAAAGACTTAATTGAAGAAATTAACCTGCATTAGAACTGTTGATAATAACTCTAAACAAGAGCCAATATATCATGGCAAGGCCATTCTAAAAGTTCAAATTGCTCTAAAATAAAATTCAGATTTAAGGCGTTCTTACGCTGGTATGAACCAGATCAAGTTCAACGGGTATTTCTCAGACGTTTATCACGACACCCCGCGCCATCAATTGTTGGTAATGCTAGCTGTTATGAAAAAAACTGTCAAACATTATCATAAATAACAACCCTCATCCGCCCTGAAAAACACCTTCTCCCCCATGGGGAGATGGGATTTTTGGCTAAACACCTAAAGTTAAAATAATTCCCTCTCCTGCTATCGGGAAAGGGGGTAGGGTGAGGGTAAAATACAATCAAACAGGTTGTTTACCATTCTGCACATAAAACACATTATGCTGAATCAAAAATCGCTGACATAATAAAGGCGTATGTTGTAATAAATGATGAAGATAGGCACGAGTAAATTGCTGCGAACAGGTGGGACAAACGCAATCAGAATCAATCAGTTCAAATTGCATCTCTGTTTTTGCATCCATTAAATCCACATCCCCTGCGCGACTATAGACTTTTCCTTGTAATGCTGCTTGCGCTGGTTCGTTAGTCTCAATAAACTCTATACCTTTGTCATACAGGCGCCAAATTAACTCGGAATCAAAGCAGCCCATGACGTAGCGCGGTACATGAGACCAGCGATTTAATTGCTCCCAATCCAACTCATGTACAACATTAAAATACACTCCATGCGATTTAGCCACCACATGCTTTTTAAGATCATTAACATGTATAAATGGAACAATTACATCATTCCAATTATCCCAAATTTGTGGAAAATCTTGCATTATGTTTTGCGGCAAAACAACTGCATCGGGCTTTAAATGCTGAATAAGATGAAAAAGTTCCTCTGATGTAAATTTTATTCTCGAACCATCATAGGGTGATTTAAGCGTATAAATTCCTTCTTTATTCGCCACCAATGATGCTGCATTGAGCACGATTACCTCAGGCCAAACAAGATAATGTGATAAATCAGTTATTTTTTTGAGTACATCCTGACCAGGTTTATACAACAAACTCTCTAAAGAGTAAGATGCTGCTGTTACTTTTGCCTCTTGCCAATTTGCTGTTGTAAGACACAAACCTGCTTCCGAAGTGAGGACGGGTAAAAAATTCTGTACGGCGGTCAACATTCCTGAACTCCTGATTTATAGCAATAAACTGGTGTCACCATAACTAAAGAACCTATACCTCTTTTCGATTGCTTCTTGATAAAGCATCATTGCTCGTTCATGACCAATAAAAGCGGAAACCAGCATTAACAAAGTAGATTCAGGTAAGTGAAAATTAGTCATTAATCCATCGCAAATCTTAAACTGATATCCTGGGTAAATAAAGATATCCGTATCTCTGCTGCATGCGGTAAGCACGCCATCTTGTGCTGCACTCTCGAGACTACGCAAAGCAGTTGTCCCTATGGCGATTACCCTATTTCCTGCAGCCTTTGTGGCATGTACCGCAGCGCATAATTCGGGACTAATTGTAAATCGCTCACTATGCATTTTATGATCTTTTATGTTATCACTGCGCACAGGCCTGAATGTCCCTGCCCCAACATGCAAAGTAAGATAGGCTACTGTAACCCCCCGTGACTGGATGCTCGATAAAACTGACTCATCAAAATGCAAGCCCGCTGTGGGTGCTGCCACAGATCCTTCATATTTTGCATACACGGTTTGATAACGATCCAGATCCAGAGTTTCATCATTTCGGGTAATGTATGGAGGTAAAGGAATATGCCCTATTCCATTCAATAATTTCAAGACCTCCATATCCGCTTTACAAATGAATAAATCATCTTGCCTATCAAGAATTTCGATTTCTTTATTTTGATCCAACTTAATTATTGAGCCAGATTTCAGCGCTTTACTGGCTTTAATATGAGCTAGAAAAGTCAATTCCCCCGTAATCCGTTCAACTAATAGCTCAACTTTTCCTCCAGTGGTTTTATGGCCATAAAGTCTGGCCGGGATCACTTTGGAATCATTCATTACCAGTAAATCGCCAGGATTTAAAAAATCAGCAATTTCGCGAAACTGATAGTGACCATATTCACCTTTTTGGCGATTATAAGTTAAAAGGCGTGAATCGCTACGATTAGCTAAAGGATACTGCGCAATTAATTCTGGAGGTAAATCGAAGTAAAAGTCCTGTTTATTCATGAAGCAACCTGAAAAATAAATTGTCGGCATTATACACGGAATACGCCGATTCATCATCCCTGTGGCATCAGGTTTGTTTAATCTTTTTTTCGCAAAGTCGGATCGGCTTCGGGTGTGGGCGATGTATCTTTTATCAATCGTTTGGCGCTGTAGAGCCATTGAAGCCTTTGCTGTGACCCCATAGTCTTCTCTGGTGCGACTTGTTCGATTAATTTATTAAGCTCGCCTTTATTTTTAGGAGAGATTGATGAGCGCTCGACAATACCGCGTGCGTTTTCTATATCGTCCTTTTTAGGTGCTTTTAATACTAAAGATTCAAATTTTTCTATCATTTGTGCATAACTTGCAGGAGGTTCAGATTTTGCACTAGATGTCTGTTGCACACTAGGCCGCCTACTTAATAAGAATGTTCTTCGATCCTCAGCTTCTCTCAATGTTTCCCCCATTTCCATTCTGGCACGTTGCATCTCTAACTTTTGGGTTCTTAATACTTCTCTTAAGCTGAGATGGTGTTCTTTGCGGTGCATATGTTTCTGCAAGTTTTCTTGTATTTTTTCAAGACAATTAACACGTGGCGTTTGAATACTTTCTTTCGCTTGCTCAAAGTCACGCTTCGCTTGCAACCACTCCTCTTCACTCAAATTATCAGGATCTGCATCTTTAGGAATTAAAGCATAGGAACCATCATCTTTTTGTACAAGGCGTTTTGCCTCTTCAGGTTTGATAATAAAACGGGCTTGAGAAAAATCAAACACTTGTTCTAATTGATCGTTAAGAAGTATTTTCTTGTTTCTCATTACTTTTAATGCAGAAGACAATCCTTGTTCACGTAATTTTAAACCCTCAATTTGTGCATCCAATTCTCCAGGAGTCGATTGTTGTAGCTGAAGCTCTTGTATTTGAGATCGCGTTTGTTCCAAAGTCAGGCGAAATAACTCTTCAAAGTTTGTTGCTGTTTGACTTAGATGAACTTTATGAAAATTAAGTTCATGCTCAATTGTTCTGATGTGGCTGTTAAGACGATTTCTTACAATATTCTGAGTGTTAGTACTATCAGGAGTGGTGTTTTTAAATAGCGCCTCTTGTTCTTTATAGCGTTCTAGATTTTGCGTCAAAACAGTGATTCTTCGTTCAGAAAAAGCAGTAGGACTTTCTTGGGGATGGTTTAAAAGAGGTATCCGTAAATACGTATCCAGTATATCGATATGTGCATGAAGCGCCTCATGATAGGCCTCTATCCATTGCTCTTCTGCTTCAATAGCCTCCAACTCGTCTTCAACCTGATCCAGTTGTTGTTCTAAATCATCCAACTCCTTATCTAATGCTTTAATGGTCTCAACGTAATAATCGATCATCTCATCTATAATTCTAATCGGATGATACTCAGAAGTTTTTGGATGACTGTGTTCAGCATGTTCCTTCAAAAAATGTTTGTCGATTTCTAGTTGGAGCAGATGGTCTACATTTTTAGCCAGTTCTTCTCGTTTTGCGATTAAACCCATAAGAATAAAAAGCACATGTTGTTGTCTGAGCATTTCTTCTGCATTTCGTTCCCTAAGCTCTTGCACTCGTGATTGTTCATGCATGATTTCTCGGGCAATCATGGTCAATACCATATTGCCACCTGTTGTTTTCAGAAAATCAAACACTTCGGAAGCATTTTTTAATCCAAAACGTGACAAAAATTGAGTCGCTAAATAGGGATCTGTTTCGGTATTATGAGGTTGATTACGTCTTTCTATATCTGCAAACCATTGCTGCATGCGATCTGCGATATTTTTTTGATCTGTTGGACTTAAATCTTGCCATACTGGAGTAGTTGTTTCTTTTGCTGAAATAACCGATCTGCTATAAGCCACTTTTGATACTCCATAAAGCATCCTGATTAAATTATAGTCTATTTATGGATAAAAAAGCTTAGATGCGGCCGAAGAGAATGTGCTAAACATCCCTTAGTTTTGGGTTATAGAACCATGTTTAGAGGCTTAAATTAGAACTTAGATTAAAGTGCTGTTTGATTCGTTGGTTTGGAGGCTCAAATACCCCCCAAACCAACAACTAAATGAAAAACTAGTATCCGTTTAAACTAGGATATAAGCCAGAAGTAGGAAAATCAATCTGAGAGTCTAAAAGATGGGAACCTTTTCCAGTAGCTTGAGAGGTATCAGTCTGTAAGGGACTGTCAAATTGACCTGGCACTACATCTTGACTCCGACGCTGCTCTTGTTTCTTCGAGGGCTCACTAAGTTTTGAAAAGGGAGATGTACCAAATTGCACTCCAGGCTCCTCTGTCTTTACAGTCGAAGGCTTTGCACAAATTGCGTTCGCAACTGCTTTAGCGCCCATGCCAGCCAAACCACCGATAAGTAAAAATGGAGACCACAGCGCAGCGCCTATAGATTTTATCACGCCGGTAAAACTCGGTTTGTCTTCATGAACAACACGAGATTTAATCATTGCAAATACGTTCTTATCGCTGCTATAGCATTCTTTAGCACTGGAGTACAGATATCCAAGACCCAAAGCAGCATATAAGGCGAGTGCACCGATACCAAAAGTTCCAGCACTCAAAGCAAAAGCGCCGGCACCTGCAGCAGCAACCCCAGCAGAGGCCATTGATGTAGCAGCTAACCCAACCGCACCAAGAGTAAGTTTGAGTACTAACGCAAAAATGAATAGTGGAATAACAATCAAAGCACCTACGAGCAATACCCCAGCTCCTGCGCCTGTACCTGTAGAATAACTTCGATAAGTACCATAACTTCTTCTTGTGGGAACTACAGTAACATGAGAAACGGGAGGAACATAGGGTGTTGAAACCTGTACATGAGGGGTATAGGTAGAGGGATAAACATGAGCATGGGGATTATAGCCAGAGGGTTGGTGGCCATGATGAGCACCAGTATGTTGTTCATGACCATGATGTTTGTTATAAGCCACTTTAGTCTCCTTTATTTTTATTAAATTCCAAACTAGACGCGAGAAGTATAGAAAAGAAAACTTAAGGTTTTATTAAGAATAAGAAGAGTTCTTTACAAAATAATTACATTTCTTTACATAACGATCATATTATGATTATTAAAACAACAGATAGAATCCAAATTATACCGCTTGTTAAGTATGGATGCTTGTAGCTTTTAAAAGTTTTCTTTTGCGAAATAAAATTAAGAATAAGTACTGGGACTACTGACAGAAAGGTCAACATAAACACCTGTACCACTTGGACAGCCCACTTCTGAAAAGGCATAATTTGTACTAAAAAATTCAATACGGCATGCAGCATGTCACGAAGATACAAGATTGCCCATAAAACCCAAAAATCAAAAGAAAAGATTAGCCAGGAAACAAGAAACAGAGGTATTATTAATTTGGCTCCTTTTATAGCAAAAAGTTTCTTAATGGTTTTGCCAAATTCCTCGGAAAAGAAAACCAAAATCGCACCAAAAAGAATAACTAAAGCAAGCGTCAATAACATTCATGTGTTCCTTTTCTCAATATCTTCTAGCGCTTCCCATCGAGCATAAAACTGTGTTAATAACTCTTCATCTTCAGCCAAACCCTGATTTATTTTTGCAATGATTTGAGCATCCTGTTGGTAAAACTTGGGATCAGCCATTTGTAATTGCAATTCAGCTATTTTTCCTTCCAATTGCTCAATTTTCTGCGGTAACTGAGCAAGCTCTCGTTGCTCATTAAAGCTTAATTTATTTGCTGCCACATTGCGTTTCACAACAGGTGCCTTTGTCACCTGCTCACGTTGTTGCTGCTTCTTATGCATTTTATATTCATCGTAACCACCAACAAACTCATTGAACTGCCCTGCTTCTTCATAAACCAAAACGCTGGTCACCACCTGATTAATAAAAGCCCTATCATGACTAATTAATATTAAAGTTCCAGGATAGTCAACTAGCATGCCCTCAAGAAGCTCTAATGTTTCAATATCTAAATCATTTGTGGGCTCATCCATCACCAAGAGATTTACTGGTTTAGCAAACAGCTTGGCTAATAATAATCTGTTTCTTTCCCCGCCAGAAAGCACTGAAACAGGCTGATTAAACCGTTCTGATGAAAATAAGAATTCGCGTAAATAGCTAGCAACATGCTTTTGTTTACCATTAATTGTCACATAATCCGCACCATCACCCACATTAAACATGACGGTTTGATCTTCGTGCAATTGCCGACGCAATTGATCAAAATAGGCGACACTCAAAGACGTCCCCAGCTTTATCTGTCCAGAATCAGGCTGTAATTCCCCAAGCAATAAACGTACTAAAGTCGTTTTGCCACAGCCATTAGGACCAATTATTCCAAATTTATCGCCGCGAGACAGTAATAAGGAAAAATCACGTAAAATTGTTTTATCCCCTAGCGTATAATTCACTTGGTTTGCTTCAATCACCATTGAGCCAGAACGCGTTACTTCGAGAGAAAATGATTTGACTTTACCCAATTGATTACGCCGTGCCTTATATTCTTCCCGCAATGCCTTTAATGCACGAACCCGACCTTCATTTCGTGTTCGTCGCGCTTTGATTCCTGTGCGAATCCAGACTTCTTCCTCAGCCAGTTTTTTATCAAATAAATCATTTTGCTTTTGTTCGCTTAGACGAATAGATTCTCTTCTATCCAGATACGTTTCATAATCACAATCATGCTGATAGAGCTTGCCTCTGTCGATTTCGACAATCCGATTGGATACTTGGCTTAAAAACTCTCTATCATGGGTAACCAATAACACAGATCCCTTGAAACTTTTCAAATAAGACTCTAACCATTCAATTGCTGCAATATCCAAATGGTTTGTCGGTTCATCTAAAAGTAACAAATCCGGAGTCGCAATTAATGCTGCCCCCAGTAATACACGACGTTTCATCCCTCCTGATAGATTATTCATCCGTTCATGAGTGGTGATACCTAAACGACTGGCCATAGTCTCGATTTGTGGCAATTTATCCCATGCATGTAAATTATCCATTTGTTGCTGGCATGAGGCCAATTTATCCATGTCACCCAATTGGGAGAGTTCATTAAAGCGTGATAAAACCTCACCCACCTCACCAAGACTTTTCACCAGGAAATGATAAACCGATTCGTCCCCAGTCATGGGAACTTCTTGAGTCAAACCTGCAACACGTAATCCAGAAAGCTGATTGATTTGGCCACTGTCTGGGATCAGCTCACCTTGCAAAAGCTTTAAAAGCGTCGACTTACCTGCTCCATTTCGTCCAACTAATGCAATACGTTCTTGTGGTTGGATCTGCCAGTCGGCATTATCTAATAATTGATTACCCGCAATGTTGAGGGACACTCCATGAAGGGAAATAATACTCATATATGAACTCTAACTATAAATTTGTAGCCTTAGTGTATTGTAGCCTGGGTGGAGCGAAGCGTAACCCGGGAAGTTTATAACTAGAAACCCGGCTTACGCTTCGCTCCACCCAGGCTACAATGTGCAAACCACCTTTTTAATGAATTACTTCGAAGATACAACCATTATACCATCCATTTCGACCTGAGAACCACGAGGTAATGCAGAGACCTCTATTGCTGCTCTTGCTGGATAAGGTGCTGCAAAGTAACGACTCATCGCTTCATTAATTAAAGGAAAATGATGTAAATCAGTTAGATAAACATTCAATTTTACTATATGTGCCAAACTGCCACCTGCAGCTTCACAAACAGCTGACAAATTTTCCAAAACCTGAGTAATTTGCAGTTTAATATCTTCACTACAAAGTTGCATCGTTGCAGGATCAAGTGGTATTTGTCCTGAAAGATAAACTGTGTCACCACATTGAATGGCTTGTGAATAGGTTCCAATCGCTTCTGGAGCCAATTTTGTATTTATAGGTCGCATTAATTATCCCCTTGTTTTTTTCTATAAAGACGCATCACCACTTTATTTGCCCGCAACCTACGCATTACACGAGCCAAATGCGTTCTATCAACAACACTAATTGAAAAAGTAACCGCATTATGCCGACCATCACGTGGATCTACATTGATGTTACCGATATTGGATCCTGCCTCAGCAATAGCAGTTGCCAGGGCAGCCAAAACGCCACGCTCATTCACTACATCAACAGTAATATCAACCCAGTATTCTCCCTCAACTTTTTCATCCCAACGCAAGGCAATGAATTGTTCTGGATTGCTTCGTGAATTTTTTAAAGTAGCACAATCGCTGCTATGAACAATAATTCCTCGGCCTTGTTGGAATTTTCCAACAATATTATCACCAGGAATAGGCTGGCAACATTCGCCAAAATGAACCACCATGCCCTCTGTTCCTTTAATTGCCAATGGATGCGCTTTAGTTCCTTTATCCAACTCATTAGAATCTTGAGTCACTACCAATCTTTTGGCAATGACCATCGCCATTTGGTTGCCTATACCTATTGCATAGAGCAAATCATCTATCGCTTTATAATGCAGGTCACTTAATAAAGCCTGTAACGATTCAGGCGGGATTTTAGCGTAATCGCTAGATAGTTCATTGAATGATTGTTCAAGAAGGCGTTTTCCTAAACTAATTGATTCAGTATTTTGTTGGCTTTTTAGAAAGTGACGTATGTTAGAACGAGCTTTCCCTGTGACTACAAAATTTAACCATGCCGGATTAGGATGCGCGCCCGCTGCGGTAATAATCTCAACTGTTTGTCCGTTAGATAAAGGGATACTGAGCGGAACTAATTTTCTATTTACTTTCGCTGCCACACAACTATTACCTACTCCGGAGTGTACTGAATAAGCAAAATCTACGGGTGTTGCCCCTTTAGGCAACTCCATAATATGCCCTTTAGGGGTAAAAACGTATACTTCATCTGGGAATAAATCGATTTTGACGTTTTCAATAAATTCCAACGAACTACCCGTGCTGCGCTGCATTTCCAAAAGACTTTGCACCCATTCTCTTGCGCGCAGTTGCGCCTCATTTACTTCAAGACCAGATGATTTATAAATCCAATGTGCAGCAACCCCATTATCAGCAACTTTATCCATATCGCGAGTACGAATCTGCACTTCCAGTGGAACGCCAAATGGTCCAAACAAAGTAGTATGCAAGGATTGGTATCCATTTGCTTTAGGAATACCAATATAGTCTTTGAACCGTTGTGGAACAGGTTTATAGGTGCAATGTAACGCGCCTAAGATACGGTAACAAGAATCAATATCTTCAGTGATTACACGAAACGCAAAAACATCAGTAATCTCAGTAAAGGAGGCTTTTTTCTGACGCATTTTCTTATAAATGCTGTATAAGTGCTTTTGTCTACCGAATACTTGTTCATATGGAATATTCAATTGCGCTAAAGCCAATTGCAAATCACGTTCAATCGTCTGAGTCAATTCACGTCGGTTGCCACGAGATTTTTCAACTGCTGATTTAATTGCTCTATAGCGCATAGGATATAAGGCCTGAAATCCCAAATCTTCAAGGCCTACATAAATCGAGTGCATACCTAAACGATTCGCAATCGGGGCATAAATCTCCAGAGTTTCAATGGCAATGCGTCTGCGCTTTGCATAAGGCATTGAACCTAGAGTTTTCATATTATGCAAACGATCGGCCAACTTAACGATAATTACTCGGATGTCCTTGACCATAGCCAAGACCATCTTACGAAAATTTTCTGCCTGGGCTTCAGCTTTTGATTCAAATTTGATTTTTGTCAGCTTGGTAACACCATCAACAAGGGAGGTAATTTCTTCACCGAATTGACGTGTTAAATCATCTTTACTCACTGATGTGTCTTCAACGACATCGTGGAGTAAAGTCGCCATAATAGTTTGATAATCTAAGCGCATGCGTGCAAGAATTAATGCTGCAGCAACAGGATGGGTAATATAGGGCTCGCCAGAACGACGCATCTGGCCTTGATGCGCTTTTTCAGCGACCAAATAGGCTTGGTAACATTTTTCTATTTGCGACTGCTCAAGATAGCATTTCAGCTCTTCATCGAGCTCCTTAAAGTAGCTCACGCAGTACTCCCTAGTATCTAACATGACCGTACCCCTATACCCCTAATTCACACCGTTTATGATGTCCCGAATAAATCACAATCCGTCATGATTCTTAACCTGGGTGAAGCGAAACGGAACCCGAAAAATTTTGGCACTCACTTACGCCCAATTCGCTGACGGACACAAGCCTGGGTTCCGTTTCACTTCACCCAAGCTATATGAATATTTTTTTTATCTAAAAAATTACTCTTTATCCAAAATTTCTGGAGTAATCAAACCTTCTGCTATTTCACGCAAAGCCACAACTGTAGGTTTATCATTTTCCCATTCAACCATAGGTTGATCACCTCGAACTGCAATTTGGCGCGCACGTTTAGTAGCCACCATAACCAGTTCAAATCGATTTGCAACATTTTTTAAACAATCTTCAACTGTAACTCGGGCCATAACTCATTCTCCAGTAACAAAACTTCGTATTTTACTGCGATGACAACAGGAAAGAAAGCAATTTTGATTGTTTATTTGTCTGCCGCTCAATACGTAAGCGGTCTGCAATCACAATTGCCCTCAATTCCATAGCCGCCTTTTCAAAGTTATCATTAACGATCAAATAATCAAACTCAGAATAATGGCTCAATTCATCTTGTGCTTTTTTCATCCTATCACTTACTACATCATCTTTATCTTGTCGACGATTCAACAATCGTTGTTTTAATACATCTAAAGACGGAGGTATAATAAAAATACTCACCGCGCCAGGAAAAGAACGTCTAATCTGCTCCGCTCCTTGCCAATCTATATCCAGAACTACATCGATACCCTGCTGCAAACGTGTGGTAATTTGCTCCATCGATGTTCCATATAAATGATTAAAGACTCGGGCGTGCTCTAAAAAAGCACTATCTTCAATCATACGTACAAATTCATTTTCATCAATAAAAAAGTAATCTACCTCATGTCGTTCCCCTGGTCGCATCGCTCGTGTTGTATGCGAAACGGATACTTCAACATTTTCCAGAGTCTCCACTAACTTTTTTACTAAACTTGTTTTGCCTCCCCCAGAAGGTGCTGCAACAATAAATAAATTACCCGAATAGTCACCCACAATAATACTCACTCAATGTTTTGAATTTGCTCACGCATTTGCTCAATTAAAACTTTCATTTGCACTGCACTCTGGGTCAATTCCACAGAGTCAGACTTTGAACTTAGCGTGTTCGCCTCCCTATTTAATTCTTGCATCAAAAAATCAAGGCGCCTTCCTGCTATTTTATCGCAATTTAACGTCCGACTCACCTCATTAAGATGAGTATTCAATCTATCTAGTTCCTCACTCACATCAATACGGGTCAAAATTAACGCAATTTCTTGATCCACTCGTGAATCCTGAACCTCCATTCTCACTGAATGCAATCGGGTCAACAGTTTATCTTTAACTTGTTCTGTTTGCGTTGATACTATAGAACGTGCACGCTTAATTTCTTGACCCAATTCACTTAACCGTGTTTCCACATGTACTTTTAATGCAGCACCCTCGGTGGTGCGCATCTGCTTTAATTGGTCAATTGCTTCTTTAAATAGTGACAGCGCATTCTCCCCTAATACATCGGCATCGGGTACACTGGCTTGGACAACACCAGGCCAAGAAAGAACACGACTAACTCCTAAATCATTTGGCAAATTATGTGATATGGAAAGTTTTTCACCTAAATTCACTAATGCATTTACCATGCCTATATTTATAAGCATAGACTGATTATTGGAACTTGTGTCTTGGTATTTCAGCTGGCACTCTAATTTTCCACGATGTATCGTATCTCGCAATAAATGACGTAATTGTGGTTCTATAAAGCGAAACGACTCGGGCAACCGAAACGAAACATCAAGATATCGATGATTAACTGATTTGATTTCCCAACAAAAATGACCTTCTTCAATCTGCTTTTGCACTCGTGAGAAAGCCGTCATACTTTGAAGCATTATAGACACCAATGAATAAACCTTGCGCGAATATACCCCAATTTAAAGCAATTGGACAGAGAAAAGCACTACAAGATGGTGACAGCTCAAGAATATACCCGAGTTAATGAACTTGACTCGGGTATAAAAATTATTTGCTTACTGATGACGGTGTTACCGACTCCGTTGGCTGACTTTGAGACAATAATTCGCCCATTCTCTCGTTCATCCAACTCATGAGTGTTACTGCAGACATCACACGCAGACCTCGTGGCAAGCCGCCTTTGAAAAAGACAGCAGCACCTTGTGCTGCATAAAGATTCTTGGCTGTCTTAAAAAAACCAACTGGGTTTGCAGCAACTGATGCCTGTTGGGCTGTCTTTATCACGTCAAACGTTTGCGAAGCCAATGTTGCCCCTACTCCAGCCATTAAGCCCGCAAGCATTGATGCAAAATAGTCGTTTGGATAATGCTCTTTTATTTTAGTTTTTAATGCCGGAGTCACCGCCAGAAAAAATGTAGAAAACATTCCTTCCCTCAACATCGTTGCCAACATTCCTGTGTAAAGACGAGGCCAACCACCTTGCTGCACCAAGTGAGTGCCGGCTGCGAAGAAACTTTTTTTTTGGTGTGTCATGATCATTTCTGTAGGACAACTTATCGCCGCAGAACCAACCCCAGCAGCAAAAGCACTCACCAACCTTTGTCTATCAGTCAACTCATATCGATTCCCAAAAAACCAATTTTGGAAAAAGCGATTCAAACCCACTTGCACCGCAGTTATGGGAACCATACTGGCTGCATTGGGCAATATGCCTCGATACAATACTTGTGGGTTTAGAGTAAAAGGCTCTCCTTTTTGCATACGGGTTTTTATCGACCACAAAGGATGATCGACCAATACTTCAAAGGCTCCCGTAACACTTCCAGAAAGAATACTTTGAAATACACTTAGATTATTTTTCTTTTCTTTAGGGGATGATTCTTCTTTATGTGCCTCAAATTTAGCTTGGGTCATAATATTCTCCAATAGTTAAATCAAATGAATTTATTACCCGCTGGTCCCCGCCTCCCTAGAGAGGCGCGGATAATGAAAGACCGCCCTAGGGCAAGGAGGGTAAGAAAAAGATCACTAAAGAAGAAATAGCGTTTTGAGAAGAGACTAAATCGCAGACAAATAGCGCGCTGGCAGATAAATCCGCACAAAGTGCAACGCTGATTTCTTGACTACGATAGCTCATAATGAAATATTTTTTTAAAGTTCGACTTCAAACATAGCATGATGAACCATCATTAATCAACATGCGTTTAAAAAATTTTTTGACCCTAAAATATATCTATATGTTTATAAGATTATCCACTTATTTCTCTATGTGTTTTTATGTTTAGAGGACCTTGTATCTCTTAGTCCTAAAGCAATAATCATGCACTTTATTTACATCTCGCACACTTTAAGATGCAACTCAGGGAGTTAAGCGTTATAATTCCCAATTTTGCGAGGATTATCTAATGCGCCCAAGTAACCGTGAAGCAGATCAACTACGTCCGATTAAAATAACCAGAAACTATACAAAGCACGCCGAGGGTTCTGTCTTAGTTGAATTTGGGCAAACTAAAGTATTGTGTAATGCATCCGTAATTGACGGTGTTCCTCGTTTTATTAAAGGGAAAAATCAAGGTTGGGTTACCGCTGAATATGGAATGCTTCCTCGTGCCACACATAGCCGCACTGAACGCGAAGCGAGCAAAGGAAAGCAAGGCGGCAGAACTATGGAAATCCAACGCCTTATTGGTCGCTCTCTAAGAGCATGTGTTGATTTAAAATTCTTAGGTGAAAATACAATTACTCTAGATTGCGATGTCATTCAAGCGGATGGGGGTACAAGAACAGCAGCGATTACTGGCTCTTGTGTGGCCATGAGAGATGCAATCAATTGGATGGTAGAACGAGAAAAAATACGTAAAATGCCTGCGTTTCATTACATTGCTGCAGTGTCTGTAGGACTCTATCGAGGCCAAGCGGTACTTGACTTGGATTATGCAGAAGATGTTCTGGCTGAAACCGATATGAACGTTGTTATGAACGAAGCAGGACATTTCATTGAAATTCAAGGAACTGCCGAAGACCGACATTTTAATCGTGATGAATTAAATAGTATGCTTGCACTAGCTGAACTAGCTATTCCTCAACTCATTGAAGTACAGAAAAACGCATAAAAGCCCTCATCCCGAACGTAGCAATAATCGTAGGCTGGGCTGTTAAGCCCAGCATTTTAGTTCACAATGATGAGAGGACACATTAATTCGACAAACGCCGGACTTAAGAGCCTACGCGTACGTCATCCCAAGCTCCTCAGAATGACAAGTCCTCTTTCTAAAATATAGATTTATCAATAGCCACGTCGCGTGCGATATGGGTGGAAATAATATTTTTCTTCACCAGCTCGGTTAAATGCTGATCTAAGGTTTGCATTCCTTTACCTTGGCCTGTTTGGATGGAAGAATACATTTGAGCTACTTTGTCTTCGCGAATTAAGTTTCGTATGGCACCAGTACAAATCATAACTTCTAAAGCAGCAACTCGACCGCCACCATTTTTTTTCAATAATGTTTGTGCGATAACAGCTTGCAATGACTCAGACAACATCGAGCGGATCATCGATTTTTCTTCAGCGGGAAACACATCAATAATCCTATTGATGGTTTTAGTTGCAGAATTAGTATGCAAGGTACCAAATACTAAATGTCCTGTTTCAGCAGCTGTCATTGCTAAACGGATTGTTTCCAGATCACGCAACTCCCCCACCAAAATCACATCAGGATCTTCACGTAATGCAGAACGCAAGGCGGCATTGAAACTGAGTGTGTCTTTATGAACTTCACGCTGATTCAACAAACATTTTTTACTTTGATGTACAAACTCTATGGGATCTTCAACCGTCAAAATATGATCATAACGGCTGGCATTAATGTAATCGATCATGGCTGCCAAAGTCGTACTTTTTCCTGATCCTGTTGGGCCAGTAACGAGTACTAATCCTTTAGGATAACTGCACATTTCTTCAAAAATAGACGGTAGTCCCAAATCATGCATGCTTAAAATTTCAGAAGGAATAGTACGAAAAACAGCCGCAGCGCCACGCAATTGATTGAATACGTTCACCCTAAAACGAGCCAAATTTGGTATTTCAAAAGAAAAATCGGTTTCCAAACTCTCCTCAAACTCTTTCCTTTGCCTATCATTCATCACATCATAGATAATTTTTATTACTTCTTTGTGCTCCATGGCCGGCAAATTGATTTTACGTAAATCTCCATCTACACGAATCAAGGGAGGCAATCCTGCAGAGAGATGTAAGTCTGATGATTTATTTTTTACAGAGAAGGCTAATAGTTCTGCTATATCCATTGCTTGGTTCATCCTGATTATTTATCAATAACAGATCGGGTAATATTGTTAATCTACTAATTAGATCTTAATTAAATAATTCCACAAGTCAATTTTCTAAATTATTTTAATAAGTACCCTATTCTGGAAATCCCTCGCTTAACGAATCAACTAACACTCGGCAAACATAGTTTCTTTTGCTATTGTTGGGGTTTTCCAAATGCATTTAAATGATCATGAGTCTTCATCAAAATTTAACGCAAATAAAACAATTAATCACACAAACTGAGCTGGAATGTGGTAGAAAACCAGGTAGTGTCCTATTGCTGGCAGTGAGCAAACAACAAAGCATCGAGGCAATTCGTGAATTATTTCAGCTGGGAATCACTCACTTTGGAGAAAGCTATTTTCAAGAAGCACAACCCAAAATCAATGCATTAAAAGATACGCCTGTATGTTGGCATTTTATTGGCCCAATTCAAAGTAATAAAACAAAAGGAATTGCTTCGTTGTTTCAATGGGTTCACAGCATTAGTCGCCTTAAGATCGCCCACTATCTCAATGAATATCGTCCAAGCACTTTAGATCCACTCAATATCTGTTTACAAGTTAATCTTGTCGATGAAAAAACTAAATCAGGAATCGCTCCTGAACATATCGCTGAATTAGCCAGGACAGTGAGCCAACTCCCTAATCTCAAGCTAAGGGGCTTGATGACTATTCCTCCACCACAAAAAGAAATACAAGCACAATATGAGTTATTTAATCAGCTTCACCAACTCATGCATTCACTCAATCAAGAGCTTAATCTAAATATGGATACATTATCCATGGGAATGAGTCATGATATTGTCCCTGCAATAAAAGCCGGCGCTACCATAATCCGAGTCGGCCAAGCACTATTTGGTGAGCGACAAAAATAATGCAACACGATATAATCGTGCAACATCAGCAGTATCAATGAGGTATAGGGGAAAATATGTCAGGTATTATCGCAGTGACACTCTTTGTTGTTTCTTTACTTTTTTCACTGGTTATTCTCAGTTTGTGGCTGCGCATAGCGTTACGCTATTTACGCGTTAGTGCACTTCATCCTGTAAACCAACTCATTTATAAAATCACAAATCCTATAGTCAATCCAATTCAACTGTTATCAAAACAACCCTATAAGCCAGGACAAAAATATGATATCCCTGCGTTCATTACCTTAATTTTGGTTGAACTATTAAAAATCATCTGCATTAGCCTTCTTTCCCTACAGGGATTAATCCCGATTGTATACATATTCCTTTATATAATTGCTGACTTAATCATTCAGCCTTGTGATATTTTGTTTTTTGCCATACTCATACGTGTTGTCATGAGTTTTATCAATCCAAATTGGCAAGGCCCAATTGCTGATTTCTTACGTTTGTTGACCGAACCTTTGTTAAAACTTGGTAGAAAAATTGTTCCTGACATTTCTGGCTTTGATTTTTCTCCTTTTATCATCATAGTCTTATTAAAAATAATCACCCTATTTATCAGGGCCAACCTACCCTGGAGATTATTATAAAAGCGACTATACTTAATTTTAAGCAGAGGATTATCAGGATTGAATTATGAAATTGACGTTCCTCAGTAGTACCGGCTTAGTACTAATCATTTTGCCTTTTAGCCTCTTCGCTGATACGCAATCATATTATTGTCCACAAAATCACGGATACATTAATATCGGGATGACGCCCGATCAGGTTATTGCCGCATGCGGCCAACCCGTGAGCCAACAAGAATCAAATCAACCCGTACTACAAAAAATTCCTGTACAACAACTTATTTACAATAACATGGGAACAAGTACTGCTTTTTATGGTGTGTGGAACGTGCCCACAGGTAATGGTGGTGTACAGCTTGAAATAAATATTGTGAACCAAAAGGTACGCTCTATTAAAATGAATGGTTCTGATAGTAATGCAGTTTCGGTTTGCCAAGGCGCGAACATTCAAGCAGGAGATCCCGTACAAAAAGTATATTATGCATGTGGTTCGCCTTCTATAGTAAACAATACGTTCATCAATGAAATTGTGCCAACGGCAGAAAAACCTAAAATTTGGCTCTACCAACCTGGGGAATATCAGCCCCCCGTATCTATGACTTTTGTTAATGGTAAACTGCAATCCATTCAATAATTGTATCCCTTCCCTCGCCGCACGGGGTGAAGTAAGTGTAGGCTGGGCTGCTGCTAAGCCAAGCATTTGCTGAGTTGATTCTTATTCTTCAAAATGCCCATTATGAAAACCATCACGATAATCTCAATTAGCAAAAAACTTATCTATGGTGCATACATTAGCATTGTTACATGCTGGGCTTAGCAGCCAGCCTACGTTTATTGAGTTATTTTTGTCAACGAATTACCCAACGCATGCAGGGATGACAGAGTTATTTCATTACAGCATCTATTTTTGACAAATCACAGTTCAATACTATGGTAAGTTAAAAAAATAAGATAAACTCTCAAAATTTTGGCGTAGAGATACATCATGATTGATGTACCTTTTTTCTTTGAATATTTATTGAGGTAAGACCCGACATGAGCGAAAGTATAGATGAAATCACCATTGCATATAATGAGAATGGGACCGAAACCGTTAAAGAGCTGGATAAGAAAGTATTAACCAAAGGAGCGTGGACAACCATTATGTTTAAATATCAGGATTGGGATAATGCTCAAAATGATTATGGTCCAGTTAAATTTTCAATCCGACGTTATCAAAAACGTAATAATCAATACTGGCAAAAATCCAAATTTAACATTTCTAGTGCAGAACAAGCACAGAAAATCATTGATATTCTTAATGATTGGCTGAAGTAATGTTACATAATAAAACATTTTTTTATAATTGAACTAAAATAAATACCTCCCAACCTCCAGATTTTAGTTCGCTTCCTCTCAGATAAATTTCATTATAACTCGTTATAAATAAAGCATTTTTACTTTTTAAATAAATGAACTACCGAAGGGTTCTTTCAACCCAATCGCCAACATGACCACAAAATAAACCCTAAGATTCAAATTTGTTCTACTTCTTAATGTTGAGTTAATTTTTGAGCCGTATAATAGGGATTAAATTCAACAATCAATATAAGAAATAGCTATGCAGAATAAAACAGAAGCGCCAAAACTAAAAAGTGGTCAACACACTGTAGCTCCGTCATGGTTTCCAGATTTATCCACCATGCCGGTTTTTTCACCACCAATGGAAATGATGAAGCAAAGACTGCAAGCTGCAAAAACTGGTGACACACCTGTAAGACCAAGTTGGCTTCCAGACTTTAGCAGTATGCCATCGCTCCCAGGACCAATGACTATAGTAAAGCAAAGAATGCAAGCTGCAAAAACTAGTGATGGCTCTGGAACTACACCATGGTTTTCAAGTTTATTCACTATGCCAGTGGTTACAACACCAATGGATGTGGCAAAACAAAAACTGAAAGCACCAAAAGCACAACACCAACCAGTAACCACACCTTGGTTTCCAAGCTTTAGCACTATGCCATGGCTCTCAGCACCAATAGAAATGGTGAAGCAAAAAGCACAGGCCACAAAAACTGGCAGCAAACCAGCAAGTACACCTTGGTTTCCAGACTTTAGCAGTGCGCTATGGTTCTCAACACCAATGGATGCAGTACAACAAAGATTAGCTCAAGGTCATACACCATCTGGAGCTACACCTGATGGTTCAGTACCACCAACACCGCCGAAAAAACCTAGTTATCCAGCGTGGATGCCATCAACGGAGCAAATGCATCAACAAGCGTGGAATGGCGCCAATTTTGCAGTTGTCGCAATGCTAACTAGTTTGAGCATCGTCAGCGTACAAAGTCCTATCAAAACGATGTTGGTTAATTTAACCAAGAACGGTTGCGCGATCCCCGTATATCAAGGTGGCATGTTGGGCTTTGCTAGAGCAATGTATGCAGGAACTTCAGCGTCTATTTCTGGCTCAGTAATAAGAACAGGTTATGTTACCGGTGCTAAAGGTGGCAGCAGACCTGTAGAAGAAGGGATCGTAAAAGATGAGGCTCGAGAGGATGGTAGAAAATATGCTGCTAGCTATGGGTATGTTATGGCCATGGCATTAGGTGATGTTCTGGTAACACAAATACCGGAATCATTATCCACGTTGAAAAAAATACCCAACTTCCTTCCCAAAGGGTTTACATGGAAAACAGCTGTTAATGCCAAAGAGTTGATGCTAGGCGGCTTTGGCCCTAGATATGCATCAGGAATGGTTAATTTTGGTGCATTGTGTGTTCTTGAAGAGAGAATAGCAAAAGGTTTGCCAATTCAAAATCATAACGCAGCGCATTTCACAGCGGGTATGCTCAGCGGTATGGCTGCTGCGGTTGTCTCGTACCCATTCACTGCGTTTAAGGATTATACTCTGGTGAAATCTACTATTACACCAGAAGGAAATCTGAAAAGTGCCAGCTCGCTTAAATTAACACAAGAGTTATTTTATGCCTTTATGAGTAGTCCCCAAGCTTCAGCAAAAGCTTTTGGAGAAATGTTTCTGAAGCAAGCGCCTCTGCGAATGGGCTTAACTGGTGTTATCTTTGCTCTGGTTGCTGGTGTTGGTGAAGTGGTGGGACCAGAACCACTGACACGTGTAGTTTCAGAAGATTACCGACCCTCTGTAGGTAAATCCAGACATGGTATGTTTGCACAGCCTCAAACACCTCGAATTGAAGAGATTGATGAGACCAATGAGCATACACAAACACCAACGTCTAATGGTCCAACAGGTGGCAAGTAATTAACGTGAGTTAATGAAGTAAAAAATCCACATAACAAACCATTTTATTTTCTAAAATGGTTTGTTATGTACAAAAATAGTGTATGATAGTACTGTGATGTGCAATTTTGAGTCATACGTTACAGTATTTAAATTATTAAGGATGAAATATGATGTCACGCAATATTGTTGGATTTTTTGCTAAACCTGCCAGAGCTGTTGCTGAAACAACTCTTTATACACTGGGTGCAACAGCAATAGGCTCTAGTATTTATCGTGCTGGAAATTATGCTGGTGATACACTCTTTGGGACTGACAAACAACCCCCTGCACCAGAACAAATTAAAACTCATATCAATCAACCTAATCATGAAGATCGAGAAAATTCAGGTAGACCTGGTATGTCATTTAGTGGATGCTAATATAATTGATGGATGGTGTAGTCAAGTTGCTTGACAAACACCAGTCCAAAATTTAAGAAACACGAAGCGCCTTTATATCCATTCAAGACCGGGATGAGTGCGTTCAAAGTACTTCTGAACTATTTGTTCTGAAACCAAATCCATACGTGCTGGATGCCATTGAGGATTTTTATCTTTATCAATCAACAAAGCTCTGACTCCCTCATAAAAATCATGATCATGCATGAAATGACTGACCATGTCATAATCCATTTGCAAACATTGTGCTAAAGATAATCCCTTCGCTTTTTGTAATTGAGCCAAAGTCACTTTAAGACTCAAAGGAGACTTTTGCGCCAAAGTATTATCAACCGCCTCAGCCCATACTGTATTAGCACTTTGTAACGACCCTCGAATCAGTTCAATTGTTGGATGCGCAAAACAAACATTAATCAAAGGTTTAATCTGGCTAATCTCTTCAGTAGGGGATACAAAAGAAAAGCGCTGCAAACATTGATTGACTTGCTCAAACGCATCTGTTGATAAATCTTGGTTCATTAACGCATCATATAAAGCAGACATTTGCTCTGATGACACTATTTTTTTAACCAGTCCGGCTTTTACTGCATCCTGAGGACCTAAACGATTACCAGTTAAACCCAAATATATGCCTAAATGTCCTGGACATCGTGCTAATAAGTAACTGGCACCGATATCAGGAAAGAAACCGATACCTGTCTCGGGCATAGCAAATACAAAACGTTCGCTAGCTATTGGGTGGCTACCGTGCATAGAAATGCCCACCCCTCCTCCCATAACCATACCATCAATCAAAGAAATATAGGGTTTGCCAAAATGATGAATAAAGTGATTTAAACGATATTCGTGCCAAAAAAACTGCATTTGCTCTGCGTCATTGACCTGACCTGATAAATAAAGCGAACGTATATCGCCACCCGCACAAAATGCATTCCCGGGAACAGCTTGCACGATCACTGCATGAATCGAGTCATCTTCTTTCCAAAGACTTAATTGTCTTTGCAAAGTAAGAATCATATTCAAAGTCAGTGCATTTAATGCCTTGGGCCTATTTAATGTGATGACCCCCAATGAACCTTCTTGATTAAAAAGTACCTCATCAGTCATAATTATTTTCCTTTGAACTGCGCAGCTCGTTTATCTAAAAACGCTCTAACTCCCTCTTGCTTGTCTTCAGAAGCGCATACTTTAGCAAAGTGGATGGCCTCAAGATGCAACGCATCAGTCAAAGACAAATCATAACCATGATCTATGACTTCCATAACACCGGCTACAGCAAGTGGTGCCATACTTAAAATTCCTTGCAATAACTTTTTTCCCTGCTCCAACATCATTTCTGGTTCAACAACCTCACTAACGAGTCCCCAATGTAATGCAGTTTCTGCATTAATAAATCGTCCGGTCAAACACAAGTCTAGAGCACGTCCCTTGCCAATTAAGCGAGCGAGTCGTTGTGTGCCACCATAACCAGGAATAACGCCCAGTTTTACTTCAGGCTGACCAAATTGAGCTTTAGCTGAAGCAATTCGTAATGTTGCAGAAATAGCCAATTCGCAACCACCGCCAAAAGCAAAGCCGTTCACGGCTGCTAATGATGGCTTACCCAAAGTTTCCAGAAGTCGGAATACTTCCTGTCCACGGCAAGCAAACTCATATCCTGTTTGCGCACTACATTCAGCCAATCGATTAATATCCGCACCAGCGCAAAAAGCTTTGCCACTCCCAGTAATCATTAGTGCCTTAACTTTAGGTGTTACTTTTGCATAATGGAACGACTCCTCCAAAGCATCTAATACTTCTGAGCTTAAAGCATTTAACTTTTCAGGTCTATTTAAAGTTAAAGTCAAAATCCCTTGGCTATCCAAATCTTGCTCAATTAAATTCATTCATTGACTCCTTTTCCTATTAAAGTACGTATCGTAGTACTGTAGCCTAGGTGCAGCGAAGCAGAACCCGGGTTTTCTGGACTTGAATGGACTGCTATCCTGGGGTTTCGCTTCGCGGCACCCAGGCTACAATGCACTCAAGCAAATACATTAACTAGCACAAAAAGTGCTCTTCATCCAAAGTTGCTTTAGCAACAATTTCTCTCATGATTTCATTAGTACCCTCAAGAATTTGATGCACTCTCAAGTCTCTAAAAATTCGCTCAATCTGATAATCACGTAAATATCCATAACCACCATGGATTTGCATCGCCTTATCACAAATGCGGAAAGCAACATCCGTAGCCAAGCGCTTTGCCATCGCACAATATATTGGGACATTAGGATCATTTTTATCCATAGCACTTGCTGCTCGATAAACCATTAAGCGTGCTGCCTCATAATCCGTTAACATATCAGCAAAATAAAAACGTAATGCTTGCATCTCGGTGAGTGGTTTACCAAACTGTTTCCGCTCATGCATATAGCTCTGGGTCAACCGCAAGCAAGCAAGCGCGCCTCCTAATGAACACGAAGCAATGTTAATCCGTCCACCATTTAAAGCATTCAGTGCAATTTTAAATCCCATGCCTTCATCGCCCACACGATTGGCAACAGGTACGCGACAATTTTCAAAATAAACCATGCTGGTAGGCTGGCTGTGCCAACCCATTTTTTTCTCTAATTTGCCAAAATTTAAACCTGGCGTATTCTTTTCAATTAATAAGCAACTAATTCCATGATGTGACAAATCGCCTGTCCGTACCATACACAGGTAGACATCGCTCACAGAGCCTCCTGAAATAAAGGCTTTAGAGCCATTTAGAACATAATAATCTCCATCTTTTACAGCCTTAGTTTTCAAAGAAGCGGCATCGGAACCTGATTCAGGCTCAGTTAAACAATAGCTACCCAAGACCTCCATAGCAGTTAATTTAGGTCCCCATTTCATGCGTAGCTCAGAATGACCGTATCGGTCAATTAAGGAAGTAACCATATTATGAATCGAAAGATATGCACTGGTACTGACACAACCTGTTGCCAGCTGCTCGAACAATAGCGCGGAATCTAAACGTGTTAATTGTGCTCCGCCAATATCCTCACGTGCCATCATCCCAGCCATCCCTAATGCAGCTGCTTCACGTATAGTCTCTATAGGAAAATAACCCGCCTCATCCCAACTGTCGGCCATAGGAGCTAACTTAGTACGTGCAAAATCAGCTGCCATCTCACGAATGGCTATATGTTCTGATGTAAATTCGAAATCCATAAACTGTCCTTAGAAAATTCGTTTAAATGTATTATTATTGCGAATTTTTAGCATCCATGAAAGAGATATGCTTCGAAAATTACCCAGAACTTTTTATGAACGCGATACGATTACTGTTGCCAAGGATCTTCTCGGCAAATATCTTATTCACAATCAACACGGCCTGGAATACATAGGACGAATCGTCGAAGTCGAAGCGTACTTAGGACCACATGATCTTGCATCACATTCCTCTAAAGGACTTACCCAAAGAACCAAAGTAATGTTTGGACCTGCTGGTTACGCCTATATCTATTTAATCTATGGAATGCATTACTGTACCAATATTGTTACAGAAACAGAAGGCACCGGTTCTGCAATTTTGCTACGCGCTATTGAGCCTGTCAAAAACATTCAAGGAAGAACTCAAGGGCCTGGGTTGCTTTCAAAAGCAATGCATATAGATAAAGAGCTGAATCAGCATGATCTCACTAGCGATATCTTATACATTGCCGAAGAAGAAAATCAATGTGCATTCTCTATTGTGGAAAAACCGAGGATTGGCGTTCATTATGCCAAGGAATGGGCAGAAGAATTACTGCGTTTTTATATAAAAGATAATGCTTTTATTTCCAAACCATGATGATATGATCGCAGACTTTCATCGTTCATGAAAAAGAATAAGAATAATTACATGGAAACTCTTACAGCGCCCATAACTCGCAATAAAAACTCACTTGCTGTACTCAAAGAGTATTTTGGTTTTGACTCGTTTAGAACACCTCAGGAAGACATCATTAATGATGTTATTGCGGGACATGATGTTCTTGTCTTAATGCCCACTGGCGGTGGAAAATCTCTATGCTATCAGATACCCGCCATCGTCAGGCCAGGAGTAGGCATTGTTGTTTCTCCATTAATTGCATTAATGGAAGACCAGGTAGCTGCCTTAAGATTACAAGGAATTCGCGCCGCTTATTATAACTCCTCTTTAACTAGCGAAGAGGCAAAAAACGTATTAATGCAATTACACAATGATGAATTGGATTTGTTGTATATTGCTCCTGAACGCTTAATTAGTACCTCGTTTTTAGAACGATTACAAGAATGTCCCCTCGCACTTTTTGCAATTGATGAAGCTCATTGTATCTCTCAATGGGGGCATGATTTTCGTCCTGAATATGCTGCTTTAGGGATCTTAAAAAACCATTTTCCCAATATCCCAATTATTGCTTTAACTGCAACAGCTGATAAACAAACACGTCAGGATATTATTAAACAATTAAATTACACGCCTAAAAAATACATTGCTTCATTTAATAGACCAAATATCCATTATAAAGTGGTATACAAAACGAACGCAGTGAAACAATTAAATCAATTTTTACAAACAGTGGAACAACAATCCGGAATTATTTATTGTGGAACCCGTACTGGTGTAGAAAATCTTGCTAAAAAATTACAAGACATAGGCTTCAAAGCACGTGCTTATCATGCCGGACTTCCCCATAAAGAACGTCGAGAAGTACAAACTGCATTCAGGCATGATCGTATCGACATTGTTGTTGCTACCATCGCTTTTGGAATGGGGATTGATAAATCTAATGTACGTTTTGTCGTACATCACGATTTACCTAAAAATATTGAAGGATACTATCAAGAAACCGGACGTGCAGGGCGTGATGGATTAGCCGCACAAGCTCTGTTACTTTATGATGCAGCAGATAGTGCTCGCTTACGCTCCTGGATTATTAACACGCCACTCGATGAACAAAGACGAGTTGAAACCAATAAACTCAATCATATGCTGGCTTTTGCTGAAGCATCACATTGCCGTCGCCAAATTTTATTGCGCTACTTTGATGAAGTTTGTGATACAGAATGCCAATATTGTGATGTATGCGATAATCCACCCATAACTGCCGATGCGACAGAAGATGCACAAAAATTCTTGTCTTGTATTTATCGCTTACGACAAAATTATGGTTTAACCCATACTATAGATGTCTTACGTGGCAGCTCTTCAGATAGAATAAAACAATACGGTCATGAGCAACTCAGCACCTTTGGCATTGGTAAAGACAAATCTGCCCATTACTGGAAACAACTGGCCTGGCAACTCATTCATAAAGAGTATTGTGTGCAGGATATTAACCAGTTTAATGTTCTTAAGTTAACACCTAAAGCGATTCCTTTGCTTAAAGGTGAAGAAAAAATATCATTGACCATTCCGAATGGTGATCTTCAAAGCAGTAAAAAGAAAGGTAAAACACGACATTTAATTCAAGAGAAAGACAGTCCCTTATTCGAATTGCTTCGTGCGCTAAGACGCAAATTGGCCGATGAAGAAAACAAACCACCTTTTATGATCTTCAGCGATGCAACCTTACATGCAATGACTGAAGACAAGCCCGAAAACTTGGAACAGTTACTTGCAGTACCTGGAGTTGGTCAACACAAGTTGTCTCATTACGGAAGCCAGTTCCTTAAAGTATTGAACGAATATAGAGAAGAATAAGTTACTAGGGTGAGGGTAAAATAGTTTGTTCTTAGGCGTTATAAATAAACTCGGATTGCGCTGCACTTATCCAAAGCTACAAAAGTACTCTGACTAAGGTAATACAAGTTCGCCTTGAGCATTAAAACGATATCGGTTTTGATCCCATCCTTGCCCGAAAAGTCTTAGTACCGCGTTGTAATAACTATCAGCACTCAATTCCACTGCATCAATACGCTGTCTTTGTTTGGCAAGTTCTGAAGGGTTATTTGCTAATAATGGTAATAGAGCAGCAGCAAAACCAATAGAACCAGTACCTTGTGTTTTACCGCTGATAATATCAATTTTCTCTGGAGGACTCCCCAATTGTTGCGTCAGAGTAATAATAGGCGAAAAGTGCTGTGTCAATTCTGCTGCGCCAGATGCATTCTGGGCTAACATCCCTACCCAAAGATACACACGAATAGCATTATAACTCCCCAAATTAGGATTCTTCAGATCCGGTTGCCAACCAACATTCTTTTTCCAAATAACCCAATCTGGAGCAAATCCTTTTGGAGACGTTTCTAATAGCAAGCGTCTACTATTACGTTCAAGAATACCCCACTTATTATTAAGTGTCGCAAAACGAATCAGTAATTGAGGTGGTAAATAACTGGGATTAAAACGCCAACTGTTTTTAAAATTAAATCCGAACTTTCCTGGCAACAACATGAGTCCCAAACCTGGAACTTGTGTCACCTCCTCTTTGAGGATACGTTGGAGAAGCTTTTTACCAAGAAAATCATAATGCTTATTGTTCCACAATCGCCCTGCTTCAAGTAAATCATAAGCAATCCATAAATCGGAATCGGCAGCAGAGTTGCTGTCTAACACAACCCATTTTTTTTGAGCATTTTGCCCCCATTCCCATGCAGGTAAATGTTTTGTCAAATCACCTCCAGCAAGATTGCTTTCAGTCCAACGTAATAATTTGTCAAACATAGGTTGATCATGGGCAATCAAAGCAAAGAATAATCCATAACTTTGACCTTCTGAAGTTGTTTTTCTTTCTGAAAGCTGTGGATCAATAACTCGTCCATCATCACTGATATAATACTGCTTAAATTTCTCCCAAATTGGCCATTGTGTACTTGCAAAAGTGTTAGGAATACCCAACACAACCAGGAATAATATCAACAAAGATTTTTTATTCTTTGATTTAAAAATCACGTCTTATCCCGTTGAGTTCCTTTTAAACGACGATTATTAATTATTGATAAGCCATTCCAAATCAAGAATGTGACTATTATTGCAGCCAAAAGAGATAAAAGTGCTAAATTAATGGGATGTTTTTGCAATGCGAACCAAAACCGCTCCCACCATGGTAGATAACCCAGCTGGTAGGTCTCACCTACTCTGAAGCTGTCAATTCCAGAATTACGAATCACAGAGAGAGAACCAAAGACTTTATCAATATTTTTATTGTTAGTTAATGCCTTGTTGAGTAATTCAAAATTCTGCTGATTTTCTGCCAATAGAATAATAATACTACGTTTGCTGTAATAAGGTGATTGAATGCCTAAAATTGCGGCCAAAGAGCCTGTAGCACTAATAGTGGCTTTACTTTCAGCTGGTCCGAAAGAAGTTAGAGGATGTATATCAGGTATCTGATTTTGATTTATAGGTTTTTTAACCCAATCTTGTGTTTTACTAATCAACAAATTGAGATCCTCATTATCATGAAGCGCTTTAGGTAACGCCCCGATGATTAAAAGATCCACATCTTTATTTTCAACTTGCGACCAATCATCAGTCAAGGTCATTGACAATACAGGATAACCCGTTGCGGCACCAATATTACCCATAACATTTAATAAAGTACTTATGGCTTCAGGCTGTGATTGAGGAGCTATATACACTATTGTTTGTGAGAGGTCGGCCAATATACTGAAAGGATAACCAGAACTCATGAATGCATTTAAATTGGGCATTGTAATAAAATGATAATAATTGGACAAATTCAGCGTTGAAGTAGGATCAATAGCCGCTACATTGTTAATGACTTGATAGGTAATACATTGATCATTTTGCATTCCTCCAGCAATTTGAGTTCCATATGAAAAATCGAACGTGAATTGATTGCGTGCTCCTAATTTTGCTGGAATATAGAGTTTCGTACTTGTTTCTGCCATATTTTCAGCAAAAAGATGTTCCTGGTGCGGCTCCAGTTTATAACTTTTTACAAAAGAATTATTCAAGCTAATATCCAGTCGTGAAATACTCGCCTCTGGAGGTATCGAGTAACGGTATTTTAAACGTAAATCAATACCTCTGCTTTGATCAAGATACAAATCAGGAGGTAAATTAAACCGTAGGGAAACTGGATAAGGAGTATACCCTTTTGTTTGCAATTGCCCTTCATACTCTACTAATTTTGCAAAAGTTATTGGTTTATCAGTGCGTATCCAGTTTGGCGCGTCGTAGGGCTTGCGTGGTTTAAACATCTGTACATTATTGACAGTAACACTTGGTCCTCGAAAAAGAACACTCCCCTGCGTGATGCCTTGAACAGCAGTAAGTAAATCATGATCATCACGCCCTGAAATAAGCAATAATTTGATATATGGGTTATTGGGATGGCTTATCATTTCGACAGTGGGAGCATTGACAGTCTTATAGTTTTTCAAGAAATCAGGCCTTTGCTCATTTGTGACAAATACAACAGCATTTCTTGTTGGTAGTTGATTCAATAAGGCCGGAAAAGACACTCCATGCCATAAGGCCTTACTCCCAAACCACGACGCTAAAATTGCTGCCGTTCGTTGTTGCATTAAACTAGGTTGGTCGACAAACACTATTGGAAGGGTTAATTGATTTCTATCTAGTGAATCAAAGAAAGGTTCTGGAAAATGTGCCAGATCATTTTTCACAGGTAAGGTTTGAAACGTCAATTCAAGGTAACTGAGCTTATCAATATCCATCCATATCGAGCTGTGTGCCGGGTTTTCACAAATTGATTTATAGTGGCCAATAAATTCAAGTCTAAGACGATTAAAATCACTGACATAACGCGGGTCTATAGGTACATCAACAGCATTTAATTTCCCTAGTTGTTCTGCACTAATTGCAATAACATTGACCAACTCATCATTTAAATAAATTTTAAGCTGTGACAGTAAAGGAACAAGTGCAGGTGAAGGAATAAATTGCAAATGTAATACAGCCTGAGATATTAGCTCATCTTTACGTACAGTGAATTCTATATTTCTTCCACTAGTAAAATTACCTAAAGTAAAGTTACCTTGCTGCTGGTTTAAATTATTAAAATATAATTGGATTGTTCGCGTTGGCGCATTGGCAGAAGCTGATAATATAGGTTGTGTTTGAGTGGAGTTTGCTGATGTGGCAGAGATAGCCGGTATAGAAACACTAGCCCCCCCTAAAACCAGCAACGCAATCCAGATTATTTTTCTTATCATTATCTCATCCATTAGTTTTAAATTTTATTCCAACTCAGGTAATCCGTGATTAAAGATGCCCTCTTGGTTTAGGCCTGTGAGGAAGAAATGTCCCTATCCAGATAACTGCATTGGTAAAGCCTATGAGCATCTTACGAATTCTTTTTGGCGTATATTCTATGATATCGTAATAACCACGCAAGTCCAGAACAAATACATCCCGCATACTTTTTAGAGGTTTATCCTGACCAAACGATTCCTGCCATAATGACCAAACATCTGCGCGAGCGAATGTGCACTGGATAAAATCGATGTTTTGTTTCAGAGAAAGCTCATGTAAACGAATCCCTGCATGGCGATGAAATGTATAAGCAATAACTCCTGGGAAAACAAATTCATTGTATCCACGCTTCAATAAAAGAGTTATCTCATCTCCTTCTTTGAACAAATCCTGAGCTTCCATTTGTATCCCGACCCCTTTATCAGAATAATCTCTTATGGTGCACTCATAGATATGGCCATCAGAACGCATAATTGCTGCTGGCATCACAAAAGTGACACGAGGTGCTCTGCGTCTTTGTCTGGCTTCGATACTGACACCCAGCGCCCCGCCAAGAATAGCAATATTATATAAAGACCAGATTGAGGTAATGAGCACCGCGAGAATTGTTGCAGCTGGATCAACGGTCACACGAAAGGCCGCTGCGATTAAGCCTGCTATATTAATACATAATAAAACGATATAAGGGCGTGCCGTCATCCAATCTACATGCTCTTCTGCAACAATATCCCCTTTTCGTGTCACATTAAATTTCCCCTTACGTGGGTTAATTAAAGCTATGGTTGTAGGCACTGCAATATACCAAGCCATTACTGTTTCATAGATTTCATTCCATAAAAAATGACGGAATCGACCTTGAATGCGGTCATTCGTTAATACTGCATGAACAATATGAGGTATGGCATAAAGCATGATCATCACCCCAGAAGCATAGACTACGTATGCATTCAAGACCAAAAATGCCGCAGGGGTAATGAAAAAAATTAAACGGGGAATTCCAGAAAGGAAATGTAACATCGCATTAAAATAACAAAGGCGTTGTCCAAAGGCTAATCCTTTACCTAATAAAGGATTATCTAACCGTAAAATCTGGACCATGCCACGTGCCCAACGAATACGCTGGCCTACGTGGCCTGCAAGACTTTCTGTTGCTAAGCCTGCGGCTAATGGTATGCGAATATAAGCAGAATTATAGCCAAGGCGTTGTAGTCGCAATGAAGTATGGGCATCTTCCGTAACACTTTCTACCGCCAAACCACCGATTTTCTCTAAAGCTGTACGACGTATAATGCCACATGAACCACAAAAATAAGTTGCGTTCCATGTATCATTTCCATCTTGAACTACACCATAAAATAAGGAACTTTCATTGGGAGTTTTTCGAAACGATTTTAAATTGCGCTCAAAAGGATCGGGTGAGAAAAAATGATGTGGTGTTTGTAAAATAGCGAGATTGGGATCTTTTAAAAACCAGCCCACCGTTAACTGTAGAAAAGTATGGCTAATGACAAAATCGCAGTCAAAAATTGCCACTAAATCACTACTTGAGTGTTTTAAGGCATAGTTAATATTGCCTGCTTTTGCGTGTTCATGGGTAGGACGTGCTATATAGTGTACACCCACCTCCTCGGCAAATGCTTTACATGCCGGGCGATCACCATCATCCAAAATGTATATATTCAGCTTTTCTTTTGGCCAATCCAAACCCAAAGCCGAATAGATACCTGGCTTTAATATACTCAAGTCCTCATCGTAAGTGGTTATCATGATATCGACACTTGGCCACAAAGACTGATCAGCGGGCAACGGCACTGGCTTACGGTGTAATGGCCAAATACTTTGAAAATAGCCTAGGATCATAACCAACCAAATGTATGTTTCGGCAAAAATAAGTAAGCTTCCGAATATGGTGCTGGGTACGTCATCCCATACTAAGGTATATGTATACCGCCACCATAGATAACGACATGAAACAATTACAGAAAGAACAATCAGCATAATCGTGCATACGTGTCCAGGAGCTTTACGAATGCTCATCGCCATTACCCATAGCAGTATAACGAAAATAAATTGTGCAATTGGTTTAAATGGCTGGGTAATACAAATCAGCAACAATACGGCTGAAAAAATACCTAATATAATGAACAAAATACGCCGTACAATATTGCTTGCCTGTGCAAAATGCTTGAGAGTTTCTTTGGCTACCCTATTGCTTTCTATCTTATCTGGAAGTTTTTCTACCAAAAAATAATAGTAATTAAGGCCATGCTGTAAAAAATGAGTTGCTCTTCTTCTTCGTTCTGGATAAAACAGAATAAGCCATAAGCCTTGAATTAAGTAGCGAAATGAGTCTCCCGGGCGAGGATGTTTCCTTGAAATATGGGGGAACCAAAATTGATGATTTTCACGTACCCATTGCCAACTGGGGGACTCCAATCTAAAAAAAGTCCAGCCTGCTGCTCGGAATAAAATAATACACATTGTAGTGAAAAATGAGGTGTTATGCTGATGAAAATGATAATAAATTTTTTCAACTTTTTTATATGCATGATGAGATAAGAGCAAACGCAAGATTTTACTCATTATGATTCCTAAAACCATGATTCAAGCAGTAATTGGCCAATGCACTGATATCTTTTGCTATAAGACTATGAGCTTGATATTCACCGATTGGCTTTTTGATAGCGAGTGACTCTGCGATTGCTTCATCACTATGCAGTATTATTGGTAAAAAATTTGGCAATAACCGATGCCACAATTCATTCAAATCTTTTTGTAATGACTTAGCAGGAGAATAATGATTCATTAAAAAATAGCAATGTTTCGGAATTTTTTGCTGGTGCAAACGAATATGACTATTAATATCTGGATTTAATACTAAGAATACAATATCGGCTATATCCAATCCCTGTTGTGTCACTAATGTACTGTCTGATGGTAGATCAAGTAAAATCCACTGGTACTCATTTTTTGTCAATAAATCCTCCAGATTTTTTTGCCAAAAATCTGGAGCCTCCTGATGTTCTTTTTCCAAATACTCGCGTTCGGCCTGAGTTATTTTTCCAAAAGGCACATAACTCAGCTGGTCATTATAAGCGCGAATATTTTCCTTCCAATCTTGTTTGTCTTGATAAGAACGCGCCCAGCCCTCTGTCTGCTCAAATGGCATATTAAAATGCAAGCGCAACAAATTATCAGCTGTAAAATCAATAACTAATACTGATTCATTTAGCTCTTGTAAAGCCCAAGCTAATCCCGCAGTAATCGAAGTTACACCGACACCACCACGGATTCCTTGTAGTGCAATGACTGGCATGCTCTTTTCCTATTATCTTTTTGAGCTAATGTCACTAAACTCTTTCAATATAATCCAACGTTTCATTATTTCTGTGATCATTTCTTGTTGTGCAATATCAACATAAACGAACTGAGTTAAAGAATATATTTTACTCAGCATAAGCAAATCATCCTGAAGCCCAAGGGATCTCAGTCCATGAGGATCTGATATCTGATTATTCATAGTACACCTTTTACAAACTGTGTATAAATAGGACTTACCCATTTAAAACATAGCTCGCTTTATTAAAAAAATCAATTTTATCTAGCCTGTAACACTCTGATTCATCATCTTATTTTGTATTCTGCAGAAAGAATAAAATAATGCCCCCAATTTGGCCTAGCATTCTGGTATGTATTAGGTAATTCATTTTTTTTGTCAATGAAACGCATAAATAATACATGACTGAAGCCTAGTGAGCTTGCACTACAGTATCAAGTTTAGCGGGTGGTGACATATCTGCTTTTCTTAGATGAGTTTTGGTAAAGTGTCTAGCGACGCATGTCTTTTTTCAATGAGTTCTTGTGCTGCAGCAATAATTGGATTTGCTTCTATATGTTCATCAGGATGACTACGCTGACAGAATTCTTTATATTTCTCTAACTCTTGTTCACGCATATAAAGCTCGAACTCTTTGTAAAAGGTCTTCCCTGCCTCCTTCCCAAGAATCTCAATAAATTGTTCATATAAACCTGTTTTGGGATTGCTATAAAAACAAATATCTAAAAATTTCTTCTGATAGACCGTAGAAAACTGATAGGGTTCCCCCACAAAGTCAGGTATTTGATTAAATAGGATATCGGCACCTTTTGCCTGGGGTTCATTTTTTGCTTGATACAAAAGCTCAACCACCCGTTGACGTTTGTCTTCTGGGACGATAAGTGAGCGGGTGGCCGCAAATTTCCTATTTTCATCATTTAAAAAAGGAGCTCCCCCTACCCGTGCACCTCGTTCAGCAATTGATAATTTCATACTTCCATCTGCCATATTTCTTAAAGTAGCGAGAACACCATGTCCACTAAACCCTGTTGCCTGAAAAGCCATACCTTCTCTATCCAAACGATTTAATATATTCCCCACTGAGGAGTCTGATTGCAGTTGCGCTAATGCAGATAATAAGTTTGCGAACTGTGAAGAGTACTCTGGATGTTTTTCCTGAATAAACGCTTTTAAATAATGATTCAGAACCGATACACCTTCATCAAATAAACCCGAACCAAATTGAACCTCCGCATTAGGAAATTTAAGAACTTCGTTCAACTTTTCTCCACCAAAGATAAAGTAAAGTCTTCGTCGATTGTAATATTCTCTGTAATCAATATGGTATGCATCAAAAAAGCATTTTAAGGTATTCTGAGAAAACACATTCAAGTATGCGATAGTAATAACTGATTGACCTTTATTGTTTTTGGCCAAAACATCAGCCCCTGCGGCCAAAAGCAAAGGTATTGCTTCCGAATTTTGACCTTGAATTGCCGATAACAACGCAGTGTTGCCTTGCTCATTTTTTGCTTCAAGTAACTTAGTTTTTGTTTGTGGATCTGCCGCAACCAAACGTAGCATTGCTTCTGTTTCTTCGGCTCGTTTAAGCATAATTGCTGTATGTAAAGGAGTTTCATTTTTATTATTCTTTTCTAAAATCAAAGTAGGGCTGTGAGTATGTAGATAACTCATCGCATTTCCCAAATTCCCTTTGGCTACTAACAAATGAAAAGCAGTATTACCCTCTTCATCTCGAGCCTCCAATGGACAACCTTGTTGGTGGAAAAACTCGACAAGTTCATCGGAATTCACTTCAGCAGCTACTAATAAAGGAGTCTTTCCTTTCGAATTTTTATCTTCAAGCGCAAAAAGACCACTAGCAAGAAGATGTTTCACAAGATCCGTCTGGCGGTTTTTTATTGCAACAAACAAGAGGTTATCTTCCTCACTGTCCTTATCATGAATGGGAGAAGGCTCCTGGATTAGAAAATAATCGATTAATTGTATATTCCCCGAACTTGCTGCTAACAACATTGGCGTCATTTTAGATTTATCCGTTGCGGATAAAGAGGAGCCATGCGCTACTAACCATTTTACCGCTACTAAATCACCCTTCTTTACGGCATCAAGCAAAGCCTGATCTTTTTCTTTTGTAGTACTTTTAGTCACAAGTAAATCGGCGATATCGAATTTCTTTGCTTCCAATGCAATTTGGAACGCTGTTTTACCTTGCTTATTTTGCAAATCAACAGGCACATCTCGCGTAAGGAGATAATGTACACAATCGAAGTGTCCATTTCGAGCAGCAGTCATTAAAGCATTCTCACCTTGAGCATTAATGACCGACAAAGCAACACCTTCTTTATCTAAAAATTTAAGTACATTTAACTGTCCCTGCGCAGCAGCAAGAAAAATTGCATTTTCGCCATGATTATTTTTTTGATGCAGATCACCACCTTTTTCCCGCAAATACTCAATAATTTTTAAATGTCCTCTACCCGCAGCAATCATCAAAGGAGTATTGCCTTCATTGTCAGTGACCTCAGCTGCAAATTGTTCAGGGAATAATTGGATTGTTTCTAATCGATTATTGTATGCAGCGAAGTGAACACAGGACCAACCATCTGGAGTTTTATGACGAAGTAAATTTTCCCGGTTTCTTGTGATCCCCCAAAGAATATTTAAGGCAGTTACATCTCCTAATGCACTCGCAACTACGGTAATTTTACCCAATCCTTCTCTACGAAAGCCACTTGGAGACAATTTCTTTATCTTTTCATAATCTTGAGAAACAACCAGCTTACTTGAAGCACTTAATTGAGGATTAGATTCTAATAATGACATCGTCTTTGATGAGGAATAGATATAGCAACATTCCAAAGGCGTGAATCCATTGGCATTAGAAATTTCAAATAATGGCCTATCGAACTCCTTTGCTTTATCTATAAGTATTTGCAGAATTTCAGGTTGATCGTATATAACAGCAAGATGTGCCAGGGTATTACCATTTTCATCATCCATTAAAAAATTTTCTTCGTCTACCCCTGACATGAGCCTTTTAAACTTCTCTAGATTTCCCTGTTTTATCGCAGCATTCAATTGTTCATTTCGCATCAAAAACACCCAAGCCATCCATTTAATGTTCAGTATAGTAAAGCTTGGGGAGTTTAATGGAAAAAACCTGATTTAGGGGCTAATTATTCGTTTTGATAGACACTTAGCTCGCGTAAAACCGCCGTAGCATAAGATCCTGCAGGTAGACTAAAAGTTAGCTCAGCCACATTTCCTTGAATAAAACAGGTAAATTGTTCCACATGTAGGATATTGGCACGCCAGTCTTCCTCTAAACCATAAAGTTCTAAACCATCTAGCCATAATTGCCAGTCGTGATAAATTTTATGAACCAATTGTAACGCCTCATCTTTTACTTTGTGCTTGCTTTTTCCAGGTAAGGGACTTGCAGGGGAAATATCTTTATTTTTAATCCTTTGTAATACTTCATTGTCAACATGATCAATAACAAAAATACTGTTTGAACCTTGAAGCTGCATTACATCTCCAGGCAATGCTATATCCCAACATTGTTCCATAACACGATGTGATAAAATTAGATTATAAATCCATGAACGTGCAGCAGAACAATACATCCCTTTTAAAAATCGGTCTTTAACTTTATGCCCTTTAACGAGCATTTCTTCTGCTTTTATTAAATTACCCGTATCTCGACCAAATCGCTGTTCTCCAAAATAATTAGGTACGCCATGCTCTTTAATGCGTTCAATACGCGCCAACAAATCTTCTTTATGGGAAATTTCGCGCAAGCGGACAAGGAAATGATTTCCAGTTAGAAATCCAGGCCTTAATTTTTTATAATGTCGGGTGCACTCTAAAACTCGCCAACCAGGTCCTGCAAGTTGCGCAACGCCTGGAATTTCTTCACCAGGAGCATGAATACTCAACCATTGTGTCGTCAATGCCTGTCGGTCTTTTAATCCTGCGTAACCGATTGACTTGATTGGTTTTTTCAATAACTTCGCCAGTACTTTAACTACCTCTAAAGTTGTTAGCCCTTTTTTTTCAATTTTAAGAAGAATATGTTCCCCCGCTCCAGAAAATGGACTATCAAAAAACTCATTTACCTGGAAATCTTCAGGAGTGCATTTAAAAAATGCCGTAGATTTTGGAAGTCCATACGCATATGCCCAATCTATAGAATACATACATCAACCTTTTTCTAAAATAACCGCTTACTTTTTATTAAAAATCTGATAAAAAACTATATAAATCAAAAAATTTTACGTGCATACTTAAAAGTAATTTGTAAAATCTATATGTATTATATAGTGTTACTAAACGGATAGATTATCAATGAATGAAACATTTCCACCAATACGTAAAGCAGTATTTCCTGTTGCTGGTTTAGGGACTCGATTTCTACCTGCAACAAAAACAGCCCCCAAAGAAATGTTAACTGTGGTTAATAAACCCTTGATTCAATATGCAGTAGAAGAAGCTTATGCGGCTGGTATACGGCAAATGATCTTTGTAACCTGCCATAACAAACACATCATTGAAGATCATTTTGACCTCGCCTATCAGCTTGAAAATGAACTGCAACTTCATGATAAAAATGAACTGTTATCTATAGTCAAATCAGTAACACCTAACGATATGGAATGTTTTTATGTGCGTCAGGCAAAACCGCTAGGATTGGGGCATGCAGTTTTATGTGCTGAAAAAATTGTTTGTAATGAGGCATTTGCTGTAATACTTGCTGATGACTTAATGACAAGTACGACGCCTGTGATTCGGCAATTAACCCAAATGTATGAACAATACGGTCATAGTATTATTGCAGTAGAAAGCGTCCCTCAAGAGTTAACAGAGTGTTATGGTATTATTCAAGGTGCACCGTGGGATAAAAACCTTTTAAGCATACACCATCTGGTGGAAAAACCTAAACCACATCTTGCCGCATCAAATATTGCAATAGTAGGCCGTTACGTCCTTACTCCAGGTATTTTTGAACAAATCAGGATATTACCTCATGAGGAGCATAAAGAAATTCAATTAACTGATGCAATTAATGGTTTAGTAAAAAAAGAAACCGTTTTAGCACAGCCTTATGATGGGAAACGCTATGACTGTGGAAGTGTTCTTGGTTTTCTAAAAGCTAATGTAGATTTAGGAAAAGAGCACCCAACTGAGGGAGAGAAATTTTCCAAGTGGCTTTTAGCTTAGACAGACTTGTTGACATTTCGCTAACTTTAGCCAAAATGACCTGATTTTCAAGTACCGAAGCACAGCATATACGCAGTATGTGTGCAACGGAGCGCAGAAAATCAGGTCAATTTGGCCAATTTTCATTTCGTTAGCTTGAGCCAAAACGGCTTGATTTTAGAGTACCAAAGCGCAGTATACATGCAGTATGTGCGCATCGGAGCGCAGAAAATCAGGGCAGCTTGGCCAAGATAGTAGAAATGGGATAATAGAAATGGAAACAGCCCCTAATTAGATTGAGATGATATATGGAACAGCTTACAAAAATGAATTCGTGGAAAACACTCGAAAAATACGCCAAAACATACGTTAGTCATAATCCAGAAACAAAAAATTATTTTATATCCTATGACCATATTACTCTGGATTATACCGGACAACATGTTGATTCTCAGATTATGGATTCACTCATTGAACTTGCTAATGAGTGTAATCTGCATGATCACATTAATGCCATGATGAGTGGTAAGCCTATTAACAATACAGAAAATAGACCTGTCCTCCATACAGCTCTTCGTGCTCCAGAAAATAAAGCCATCTGGGTTAACGAACAGAACATTATGCCTGAAGTAGTTAATGTTCGTAACACCATGAAGCTCATTGCTACAAAAATAAGAAGTGGAGAATGGCTTGGTTACTCAGGAAAACCCATCACTGATGTGGTTAATATAGGGATTGGTGGCTCCATGCTTGGTCCTTTCTTTTGCATTGATGCATTAAGTGATTTGGTAACAGACAAATTAGGGTTTCATTTTATCTCGGATATTGATCCTAAAGCATTTTCACGGACTACTGCGAAACTAAACCCAGAAACGACTTTATTTATTATTTCCTCTAAATCATTCACTACGCCCGAAACCTTATCTCACTTCCAAAAAGCCTTATCGTGGATTAACCAAAAACACGATTTTAATCGACATTTTATTGCAGTCACCGCACAGGTAAAGAAAGCACAAGAAATGGGTTTTGAAACGATTCTTCCAATATGGGATTGGGTTGGCGGACGTTATTCCTTCTGCTCAGCGATTAATTTGATTTCCTGTATTGCTATTGGTTTTGACAATTTTACAGAAATTTTGACCGGAGCATACGAAATGGATATGCATTTTTGCAATGAGCCTTTTGCAAAAAACTTACCTGTTCTTATGGCATTATTCGGTATATGGAACATCAATTTTTTAAACATTAATAACTTACTCGTCATGACTTATTCCCAAGACTTACAAAATTTTGTTCCTTATCTGCAACAACTTGATATGGAAAGTAATGGGAAATCGATAAACAGACAAGGACGTAAAGTAGATTATGCAACAGGCCCCATTATCTGGGGTGGTCTAGGTAACCACGCGCAACACAGTTACTATCAGCTGTTGTGCCAAGGAACTCATAAAGTAGCCGCTGATTTAATTTGTGTTCGTACTTTCGATGGCGATGCAATTAATAAAATATGTCGTACCCACAAGGAGGTTTTAACCAAAGGTAGCAAGCACAGCGAGAACCCTTACAGTTACATTGGCGGAGAAACACCCGTAAATCTTCTCTGCTTGACCGATTGTTCCCCTAAAACTCTTGGTGCATTGATTGCTTTATACGAACATAAAATTTTTGTTCAAGGTGTAATTTGGAATATCAACTCATTTGACCAACCTGGAGTCGAGAGCTCTAAAGAAATAGCTCGACAAAATAATTGGATTAACTGATGTCCAGAGCTATATTCGGTTTATTATTGCTTGGCTTCTTGGCGCTAAAGGCTTCGGCTGACAATTTTGACCCGAAGCAACTTTTATTGGATCAAGTCATTTGGGGCGAAACTTATTATCGAGATGATTTTGTGAAGAACTCACTAGATCGTCTGCAATTAATCGCCCCCAATGATCCCGACGTTCTTGCTGCTCGAATTAAGCTTGCCATACGACAAAAAAACTTGGTTTTAGCAAAAGAACTGCTTGCTGAGTTAAAACAAAAAGCACCTAATTCTGATCAATACAAACAGGCTGCAATGAGTTTATTTCTTACTGAACCTGAAGCCATACAAAAACTGCAACAAGCAAGAATAATGGCAATATCTGGACATCTCGATGCAGCTAAAGCCCAATATGATGCCCTTTTTCATGGGGATTTCCCTAGCCGAGAATTAAGTTCTGAATATTGGCGTCTCGTATCTTATATTCCGAAGCAGCGTCAAAATGCATTCAATCATTTGCAGGTGCTCTACAATTTTTTAAATGCACATAAAATTTACTCCATCAACAGCAATCAAGATAATTGGACTTATGGACTTAAAGAAAGACTTGCAGGATTATGGGTAGCCAGCGGAGATGATGCATTTCGCACTGGTAATATGGACTTAGCCCAAAAAAGATATCAGCAATCTCTCCTTCTAGATCATGCAAATTATTATGCTTGGGTTGGACTAGCAGAGGTAGCATTTGCTCGTAAAAATTTTGTCGAAGCAGAAAAAGCATATAAACAAGCGTTACTCGTAAGTCCAGGTAAGAGTAGTGCAGTTTATGGACTTGTAGGCATCTATAAACGTCAGTCATTGAAGAAAGCATTAGATTATCTAAATAGTTTGCCTGACGATGTGAAAAGCAAATTTAGTGATGCTCGGCGTAGTTTGGAAAGTTCCTTGCTACAAGAGCAAGCGGCACAATTTGAAAAAGGCAACCAATGGGGGAAAGCAATAGAAAAGTACAGCCAAGCAGAGAGGCTCGATCCCGATGATGTCTGGCTAACTTATCATTATGCACTTGCTTTAAATCATGTAGGCAACGCTAAAAAAGCAAATGAACTATTTCAGAAGTTACTCTCAAAACAAAAAAAAGAGCCAACTCAAGCGTATGCTTATGCACTTTACTTATCAAGTATAGAAAAATTACAACAAGCTCTGAATCAACTCCATAGCATTCCACAAAAACTATGGAATGAAGGCATGCGCCAACTGGCGCAACGCATCACTGCTGAATTGATTTTGCAACACGCGCAACAATTGCGAGATAGTGGAGATACGCAAGGTGCAACAGCCTATTTAATGCAGCAAGCACAAACAATACCCATCAAGCTTACTTTGGCCGATTGGGCTTTTAACGATGCTGAGTTTGCAACAGCATTGAATTACTATCAAGAGGTGAAAACCCAGGAGCCACTTAATGCGGATGCCAACTTAGGTGTTATAGAGTCGCTTATCGCCTTAGGAAACAAGAAAAAAGCCCAGCAATTGCTGGAAGAGCAGCAAACAATGAAATTAACGTTCAATAGCAACATGCAAAGAAGATTAGCAAATGCATGGAACGCTGTAGGCAACTCACAAAAAGCGTTAGCCATTTTCAACCGTATCAAACGAGAAAACGCCAATGCTGCTCCTAGTCAAGATAGTGCGCTTATATTTCGCGACGCAGCTCGTTTAGAAACGCAACTTCGCATGCCTAAACTGGCGCAAGAAGATTACAAAAAAGCCATGGTCGAAAGTGAGATTACACCCATTTGGCCTGCCAACAATGACTATTATACTTTGTTGACCCGTAATCATACAGGAGATGATTGGCTTAAACGCAGCATCCGCGCTGAAGCAGGCTCACTGTATCAGCAACGAGAAACGCGCATTACTGTCGATCAAGATTACTGGCGTCTAACAGGCACTGCTGGAACTTCTGATATGCGTGCCGAAGACACTATAACACAAGCAGATTGGGGTTATGCAAACGGACGCGCATTTTTACGAACTGATGCAGTGAGTATAAGTGCCGGAAGCTTTTCGACAATTGATGGCGTATATTTTAGTGACTTTGGTACCTGTAATATTAATGGGTGTACTACAGATATAGCCCAACGCGCAAATGGGCTCAGCTGGGATGGTGGATGGCAAAATCCAGTTTGGGGATTTGATGTCGGTGAAACACCTATAGGATTTCCTGTAACTAATTTTATTGGCGGCATCAATTATAGCGGTGAAATACGCCATATTGGCTGGACAATCACAGCATCACAGCGCCCCATGACTAACTCATTACTTTCTTTTGCTGGTGCAAAAGATCCAAATACAGGAATTGTATGGGGTGGGGTCGTAGCCACCGGACTTACTTTGTCACTTAGTTACGATCGAGGTGAAGCAAACGGTTTCTGGGCTAATATCATTGGCAGTGAATTAACAGGGAAAAATGTAGAATCGAATCAGCGTATTCTCCTAATGGATGGTTATTATTACAAACTAATCAACGAAGACAATCGCCGGTTTATCGTTGGGCTCACCAATATGGTTTGGCACTATGATAAAAACTTATACGGCTTCAATCTTGGACAAGGCGGATATTACAGTCCAGACTTCTATTTGTCGTTCACAGTGCCAATTGATTATCGCAGACGAACTGCAAACTGGTCTTATGAGTTAGGCGGCACTATAACCTGGTCCTACGCAACAACTAAAAATATTCAAAACTTCCCACTGCCAAACCTTATTCCGAATTTTGATAATACACAAAACTCCCTGCAAACTGGGGGTAATAGTACAGGTTATGGTTATTCTATACTTGCCTTGCTAGAACGTCGATTGGGTTCACATTTCATTGTTGGCGGGCTGGTAGATATTCAGCAATCAACAGATTATACCCCAAGCCATGTCTCTCTTTTCCTACGCTATTCATTCGAAGGCTGGCAGGGCGATATGGACATGCCTATTATCCCCTTAGTACCCTATTCTAACTTTAGATAGACGTAGGCTTGGACTGTTAAGCCAAGCCTTGTGTCTTAAAAATATGTTTTGATAGAGCTCGATACTATCATATGGTAAAGGGTAGCCACTTGTGCAAAATGTCTCATTGAGCATTGAACAGGTATGAGAAATCTTCTAGGATCAGGATTTATTTATCATTGCTCAGGGCCAACTGTTAGGCAAGGGAATTTCTTCAAAGAAGAAACGGGATGAGCGCTTTTCTTTCTTTAGGATAATTGGAAAAATGTAAGCGATACCAACGATGATGAGTAATCGTCCGTGGGCTAAATTGGCTATTGCCCACAAAGTAAAAGAAAAACCGGCAAGTGACCATGTCGCTACATCTCAATCAATCCATTCGAGAATTTCACTAAAGTAATTTGGGCTACTTAAAAAACGAAACATTCATTATTTTGCTCTTGAGTGCAACGTTCGTTGTATATAAATGCGAGTATGTTTGTCTGCATAATTTTTATAACCCTTATAGTGGTAACCAGCAATTAAATTTAATAGCGGATCAGTTACTCCATTTAAAAATGCATACTGCGTATTATCAGAACAATGATGTGCTTTATGATGCTCTTTAGAAAGTAATACGTGATTATTCTGTAACCATAAGATGAGTCGATTTTTTTCAGTTGCATTATGACACCAATAATGCGACACCTCAGCAACAGATGAAAAAATACCAAAAGCGACCAGTCCAACATTTAAGAAAACACCTAAGTGAACATTTGACTGAATGCTCACCAAAATAAACAAATACACCAACAACCAAAATTTAGTTCCCGACTCATCAAAATAGACCTTTAGTGGGTGCCTTATTTGATAAATGGATTTTGCATGATGTAAGTGAAATGCAGCAATATAAGGCCCAACTAAACATGAGTAATAAGTATTATTATCCATGTACATATGGACTAAACCATTAACCAAATCTGTAGCGACATACGCAATAACCAAAACCAGAATTAAATAAAAAAAAGAACTGTTTTCATAGGTATAAATTAAATTAAATAACGTAATTGCTTGTAGTGTAATGATTAAGAATGACACAATAGTTTCAAAAAACTTATACCTTCTATGGCCTAAATACTTCTGAATCGCTTGAATAAATTCGTTAACTTTACTATCCAAGTTATTCTCTCTATTGGAGTTTAGAGTGGTCATTTTAATATTTAGCACTATTAATTTCAGATAAACATTAATGATATCATTTCTAACATTTAAAACCCCCACATTAATACCGTTAATTACTAGTTGCTTCGGTTACTATTACGTATTACGAGACGATTCTGCAACAATTTAACTGCTTTTTTCTTTAGTAGTTTTATAGTATTTCGCAATTTTAGCAGCGCCTAATATAGGTCTATAATACATTTTGTTTATGAAACAAATTCTTTACTTATAGGAGATAAAGGTGTTTTTTCTACATGAAATTTGATGACAATTCGGCTGAGGACGCCTACGTTCACGTAATACAAGTTATACGAGTAATCAAGAAGGATAAGGCACCCAGTTAGTATCACCTTTTAATAAAATATAAAATTTATCCTGATACTTCATTACGGTAACGCCCTCATTGGATGAAACAAATGGCGTTTTGGGTAAATTTTTGGTGAGCGCTTTTAAGTCTACATTATCCTGACTATATATCTTTCCATCAGCTAAACGAGCCATTAATTCTGAAATAGCCAAATAACTACTGGGGGCATTTATTTGTATTGGGGTAGGGCCGGTTTTCAAACCAATAAATTTAACTCCAACAGGAATATGCGTAATACTCGGGCTGGGGATATCGCGTAAACCTGGCATTTGTAATTTATCGCCAACAAGATTAGCTCCATGTTCAGGAATAAAAACAACAACTGCTTTACGTCCTGCCTTCTCTAATGCGGCAAAGAAGTTCATTGTTTGATCTAAAAGCCTTTGTGCCCGCGGTCCATAAGGTGCGGGTTTATTATCACCAATATATGTATTGCCATCATGGAGAGAGATTTCATTGAAATAAGTAACATTACGTTTTTGTTGTGACGCATCATGTTGTTTAAGCCAACGGTCAAACATTTGCCCATCATCTGAAAGCAGTTTTCCATCAAATGAAACGAGATCTGGAGAAACTCCTGTTCTTGGTATCATGGGCATATTTGCTAAGCCACCATACTCTTTAAGCTCATCGAGGAAATTACCAAATACCCCCCCATGGTCAAGCATAAACTCTGGAGAAAAGCCCAGTTTAGCCAGATTATCCAAAATATAACAATTTTGCGGAACAGGTTTATAAAGGTCAGCATGCGTTGTTTCACCACAGCTTGCGCGTAATAAACGGATTGCTGCAGGGCCACTATAGGACGCAGCTGAATTGAACTCATTAAACAGAATATCAAATTTGCCCCATATGGGGTGATTTCTTAGATGCACCGCATCTATATCTGCCCAAGCAAGGGAACAAATCTGAATAAGAATTATATCAAAAGGTTGAGCATCAGCAGAAAGAGCATTTGGAAAATCCGTATGCAACCCTTTTTGTTGTGCATAAAATTGATTCAGATAAGCATTCAGATTCTCATTCGTTGGCGGTAAGCTATCGTTGAGCCCCCCTCCACTTGGACTAGCCTCCGCTTTAGTTTCTTCCGTAGTTGCAACAATTTTGTTTTGTACAGGCAACAGATTAATGGCAGGACCTGTAAGAGTAATAAGGTTTAACCAAATAAGTGCGATCACTGTAAGCGTCGTAATACGAATCCATTGAGAAAAGAACAGATAAGCAACTAATAACACAAAAGCCAGACCGAGTAGCTCCCAATTAATAAATCGCTGTAATAGCTCGAGAATATAGCTAGAACTAAAAGCAAAAAGATTTGTTCCTTGACTCGTAATGGTACTAAACCCGGGTAACCAAGTATCATGATAAAACAGTACAATACCTATTGGAATAGCGAGCCAATTGCGACAACGATGAAGAACCATTGATCGTAAAGGAAAAAGCAAAAAAGACAAAAAAACCAGATTAATGAAAGGATGAAAGTTTAAATATCCGGCCCATAAAAGTGCAAATTTCAACAAAAAATAATAATTCCATCCATTGATATCACGCCACACGGCATGTGTTTTTTGTTGTATTTGTACCGTTTCCATCATTATTATTCTTTGTCCATAATCATCAAAATTAACATACCTCTCTGAGCATCAATACCACATTGGTGAAGAGGATCGATCTTTTGGTTTTTTTTAGTGTAACAGGATACATAGGATATTCAATGTAAAAAAATTATTTTTCATTGGCTCTATCTCTACGTGTTTCTTGACATAAACCTCCTCATCTTGGTATTTTTGTATAAAATTTGAAATATAAGACAATATGTTTGAAAATAAATCTATTTCCATTATTGGAGCAGGTCATTTAGGTAGTGCTTTGGCTCGGGGACTTATTAAAAGTGGACATCCGGCAAATGCTATAACATTCAGCAATCGAGATCCCAGCAAATTGGAGCGTTTGGTTAAAGAACTCAGGGTTCAGTCAGCTAACACTAATATTCAAGCAACTATGAATGCAGAGGTTCTAATTCTTGCTGTAAAACCTCAATTTATGCAGGATGTATGTATGGAAATTGCACCTACCATCCAGTTACGGCAACCTCTTATTATTTCTTTGGCGGGTGTAATAGACATTTCCAGCATGAAGCGTTGGCTTAACAAAAATGAGCAGGGAATTATGCGAGTAATGACAAATACTCCCATTGAATTTTGTAAAGGAACATCTGCGTTGTTCGCATGTACCTCGACGACCGCTGAACAAAAGCGGTTGGCTGAAACGCTTTTTAATGAAGTCGGATATACTTTCTGGGTAGACCAAGAATCTATGATCGACTCACTTACCGCTCCCGTTGGCTGTGCACCAGCTTATGTCTTTCTATTCCTTGAAGCGTTACAAAAAGCAGCAATAAGTAGAGGAATTCCTGAGGACCTTGCGGAAAAAATTGCTTTGGAATCTGTATTGGGTGCTGCAGAGCTAGCAAAAAAATCAGGGCGCTCTTTCGCGCAATTGCGTGCAGGTGTAACTACTCCTCACGGTGTGACCGCTCATTCTTTAGAGAATCTGTCTTTTACTGATTTTTTTGATATCTTTAAGCAAATTTATGCAGATGCGGAAGAGCGCATTGAGCAAATAACGCAATCATTAAATCCTAAAATTTAATCTAGCATTAGGACTGGCCGTGTATACAGAGCAACTTTACCGGTTATATTGTAGCCTAGGTGAAGCGAAGTGACCCGGGTTAGGACGTCGTCTTCACCCTGGCTACTTTCGGCTATCAGCATGTACAGGATTTACCCTTGCTATTTAACCAAGACTCGACATGGGTCTTACCCACGGATTTAATTTAGCTAAACGTGCGGGTAATTTGCTTATGTGACGTTGTGCTTCAGCCCTGCTTTCATACTCACCAACAGCCAGCACATACCAAACTCCCTTTGCATTCGTAAAATGCATTATTTTGGCATCTTGCGTGAGTAGTTTATTATTCTGCTGAAACCGTTCTATATCTTTTTTATTATGACTGGCTGCAACTTGTATGGTATACAAATTAGAATTATTTTTTGAGCTAGGAAGCTGTTCTTGTTTATTTTGTTTTGCAGTTGGAATTTCGACTAATTTTGATTCGCGAGTGAGATCAGATTCAGGGCTCTCACGCTTAAACTCAGACTCAGGAATTCTAACATCCTGTTCTGCCAGGTTTTTCATTTGTAGTTTAGGAATCACAACAACCTTATCAACAATTGCAACTGTATCACTAGGTATTTCATCACTAAAGTCATCTAATACTTGTTTTTTAGGCAAAGAAGCATATACCAATTGTCGTGTTGAAGAATCCTGCCAAGAAGCAATTTGACTTACTAATACTTCAGATTGTGCTTGCCGATTTATTGTATTTTCATTGCTCATTGTCTCTAAATGAAATGATGAAAAATCATAGTGTTGCGCAAAATAAAAACCAACAAGCCCTGCAATTAAAGCGACGCTGCCTGCGATACCAGCTTTCTTTACCCATTTTAGTGGCTCTTTTTTCTTTTGTGCCGCACATTTAAATACAAATGCTTCAAGATTGCTGTTAATTTTTGCCACATTTCCTTTGGTCAGTTGATAAAATTGCTTAAACTGAGCATCAGTTAATGGTTTACTGATCAAATGGGCAGCCATGGCACGTTGTAAAACATAGGTTCTTGTTTCACTTTCATTCAATGAACCCAATTCTATAGTATGTACCAAATTATCAAAAAACGAAGCGACTAAGTTGTTAAGCGTTGCAACAATTGAATAATCTGATATCAAACAGAGATGAAAGAAACTAAAATTCTCCTGATTCTTGATTGCTAGCATCGCTTCTTTAATTAAAGATTCTGGCAAATGTTGCGCATCATCAATTAAGAGTAATACATGAGCTTTGCGCTCATTAATTTGCGCGACTAATGAACTAATGTCTGTATTTTCATCATGATTCAGATGTAGTTGAGTTGCAATTTCCTGAATTAAGCTCTCTCTATTGCAAGGAGCCTTAACCGTCATAGGCACCGCTTTGATTTGTTGATCTAAATTACTTTGTAACAAAGTACTAAAAGAAGTTTTACCGCCCTCTTTCTCAGATAAAACCGTAATGAGCACGTTGTTAAAAAGAATCAAATGATTAATGAAATCAATTTTAGCAAGCCAAGATCCTGGTTTAAACAATACTCTTGGTTGAATTACAGCCGCTATATCAGACTGAATCATTCCCTCTTTCATTTTTATTCTCCTCTTACAGCTGCAACAAGTGCATTATACAAACAATCCTCTGTTACTCCAGCTTCAAGATAACAATCACCGGGTTTCTTAAGTAGTACAAAGCGTAAACAGTTATTTTTAATTTTTTTATCCGATTGCATTAGCTCTTTGAGCTTTTTCAAATTTATCATACTTGGGATTTTATGTGGCAAACCTGCTTGATGTAAAATTTGTTCAACTTGTTCCACCAATTGCTTATCAACCAAATGCATTTTATGTGACAAAACTGTTGCACAATACAAACCAATTGCCACCGCTTCACCATGCAACCATTGCTGATATTGAGTATAAGTTTCCAAGGCATGTGCAAAAGTATGGCCCAGGTTGAGTAGCGCACGCTGCCCCGCTTCCTTTTCATCAGTTTCAACAAATTGCGCTTTAATACGGCAGCATTCAGCAATTAATTCAGGCAGCTGAGGACTCTCAGCAGTTAACCCTTGTTGAAGCGTTTCACTTAAAAATTTGAAAAAATCACCTCCAGCCAGTAGCGCGTATTTGATCATTTCTGCTAAACCCGCACGAAACTCTCTTTCAGGCAGAGTGCTTAATGTAGCCAAATCAATAATTACTGCTTGGGGTTGATAAAAACTACCAATCATATTTTTACCCAAAGCATGATTAATACCAGTTTTCCCACCAATAGCAGCATCGATCTGCGCTAATAACGTGGTAGGCATTTGAATAAACTTCACTCCGCGCTGATACGTTGATGCTGCAAATCCCGTCATATCGCCAATCACACCTCCGCCCAAAGCGATTAACGTTGTGTCTCTATGGTGTTTGTGTTGGATTAATGCATCATAGATGGTAAATAAACTTTGCTGATTTTTATATTGCTCTCCATCTTTTAAAATCAACACATCACACTGAGTATCCCCAAATGCAGCTTGCACCTGTTTTAAATAAAGAGGAGCTATTGTTTGGTTGGTAACAATTAGAATCTGTGGAGACGTGGCAATGGTTCGCAGAAAATCTAGATTTTGCAAACCATTGCGACAAATAATAATGGGATATTGATGTTCAGTTAAAGAGACATCAACCTGATCATAAACCTCAAAGTTCGCCATAAATATATTTTATTATATTATTTGCAACTGCTTTGACCGTTAATTTATCTGTTTCAAAACTAACATCAGCTAATTCATTGTAGAATGGCTCGCGCTCGTCTCTCAATAACTCCAATCGGCCCTCAAGATCATTTGTCTGTAGTAAAGGACGTTTTGTATCGCGCTTCGTTCTTTCGAACTGTTGTTGTAATGAGGTTTTTAGATAGATTACGGTTCCACGCCCCGCTAATGCATTTCTGTTTTCAGGAGTGATTACGACTCCACCACCAGTGGCCAAAACAATGTTGGTCTTTTGAGTTAACTCTTCGATAACTTTTTGCTCACGTCGTCTGAACCCTTCTTCGCCTTCAATATCAAAAATCCAAGATATGTCCGCACCAGCACGTTCTTCAATCACTTCATCTGAATCAAAAAATTCTAACTTGAGCTCCTTTGCCAAAGCACGACCTATAGTGCTTTTACCTGCACCCATGGGTCCGATGAGAAAAATATTTCGTACTTTAACTATGCTCATTTTTTATTACATACCTCTTTAACTGAAATGTCATTAATTAAAGATCGAGTCCGAAATAACCTCCCATTTTAGCGTCAAACTAAAATATTATAAGTAGCCGAAAGTGGGGAGTATTTGGGGCTCAACCCTAACTGTATTTTTCGCAGTTAGAAATTCCCGCTCATTATTCTACAACAAATGAGCATATTTTATAACTATTTACTCTTAATCATTTCTATTATATCACTTCTTAATGTCCTTGTTGGAGGTAAGTGCTTCATAAAATGTATTTAAGTGGGGCAAAACACATCATATTTGGTACCTTCATAAATAGTACATTGTCACAATTTATTCCAGAGAATCCCCACAAATTTTTTCTCCCTACATCGTGCTTAAACGTATGCATATCCAGGAATATACCCGAAAAAGTAAACGTAGGCTGGGTTATTAAGCCTAAGGGATCATCACTTTTTTATTTTCCACTACCCCTTAGGGGAGAGGGGTATCTAAATCTTATTTTTCATCAAAACGAATCGGTTTTCTACCCTCAATTGTTGTAATCGATAATGAGTTTGTAATGATTTTGGGTGTAATGAAAATTAGCAGCTCATCATTTTTAAGAGCAATTTGCGTATTCTTAAACAAATTTCCAACTACTGGCAGCTGCCCAAAAAAAGGTACTCGCGTAATAGTCTTACTTTTGTCCTGCTGGAAAATACCCCCAAGAACAATAGTTTGTCCATTACTGACAAGGACATTAGTTTGAATTTCCTTGGTTAATATCGAAGGTACCCCATTAAATAATTGCGGTGAAGCAGTATCCTGATTAATCTTTAATTCCATAAGTATCTTACTATCAGGAGTAATCTGTGGTGTGACTTTTAGACTCAATACTGCTTTTTTGAAAGCCACAGCAGTTGCACCACTGGAAGTCGCCTCCTGATAAGGAATCTCCTGTCCTGAATCAATCACTGCGGGTTGTTGATTTGCAGTGATAAGTCTAGGGCTGGATATCAATTCAGCAAGCCCCTCGCTTTCCAGAGCTGACAGTTCGAGATCAAGTAAAATATTATCGCCAAGTTGTGCCAATGCGATACCAAGAGACGCAGGCACAGCTCCTGTGACAGGAGCAGCAACTAAATCCAGATTTAATCGGTCTGTAAACGGCACGACATTTGCAGGGGTAACCCCTTGTTGCATCTGGTTGGCTCCAGCCAATGTACCACTTAAAGTTGGTGGCCTAGAAACCCCCCAACGTATTCCTAAGTCTTGCGCAAAATCTTTAGTGACTTCAACGATGCGCGCTTCAATAAGCACTTGCTTGACGGGAACGTCCAACTGTTTGATTAAATCCCTGACTTCGTCGATTTTGGTACCACTATCTTGAATCCAGATGGTATTTGTACGTGTATCAACGCTTACTTTACCTTTTTCAGATAAAAGTGAGTTTTGCTTGTCTTTAATTAAAATCGCCAGATCAGTGGCTTTGGCATAATTAATCTGAATCAGTTCAGAACGTACCGGTTCAAGTCTTTGAATGGCATGTCGGCTCTTAAGTTCTTCTGCCTCCATTTTATCAAAAGCAGCTTTATAATCGATCAAAATTACATTACCAGTCTGGCGTTTCGCTAAACCTTGTGTCGTTAAAATAATATCCAACGCTTGGTCCCATGGAATATTATTTAATCTAAGGGTTATATTACCTTGAACTTTATCGCTTACTACAATATTAATTCCAGTAAAATCAGCCAATAACTGTAATACAGCGCGTATGCTAATGTTCTGAAAATTCAAAGAAATTCTTCTTCCAGAAAAGACTTTCTTTTTCAATTTGGCCTGTTGTGCTTCTTCTGGAGTTAAGGAAAGTACATCGATCATAAACTGTTTATTCACTTGATAAACGTACTGACCAAAGCTACCTTTGTTTGACAAAGTCATGTGTGCATTTTTACCTACTTGTCGAAAACTTACCAGCTGTACGGGACTACGAAAATCTGAAACATCAAAACGCTTCATTAAATTTTGTGGAATTTTAGTATTTAAAAATTTAACGAGAATTTCTTTACCATGTTCCTCAACCTCAATTGGAACATTGGTGCTGGAAACATTAACGATTGCGCGCCCCCCTTGGTGCTCAATACCACGAAAATCAAAATGATTGATTTCATAACTGGTTTTGACTGGTCGATGCGTGATTAAAAGTTCTTTTGGGGGTTGAAAGATGTCATTGCTTTTGCCATTTAAGATAAGCGTATAAATTGCGCCAGAAATTGAGCCTGAATAAGGTACTGGATAATTTAAATCCAGTATAGCCCTAACACGTGTACCTACAGCCACAACTGTATACGTATTCAGAGAACCTATTTTAACTTCTTTCGTTTTCTGTTCAGGAGGCAATTGCAGATTGGCGTCAATGAAATCAAGGACTATACGCGCCGGACTTTGGGTCACAAAACTTGCGGGTTCTTGCTTAAGTGGTTTCGCAAATTCGAAATCCATACGCAACTTTGCCTCAGGTAAAGGAATTACCTTTACGGCAACAAGAGGATTATTTTGGGCAAGAGCCATCATACTAAAGCTCATACCAATGAAAACGAATAAAGCAACTATTCTCCGCACTTTTGCTCCTACTTCCCAGTATATAACTCAATCGTGGTTTTATGTTTATCCCACTTTCCAGAGGTTTGTGTTGTTTCTATTAATTGAATTGCATTATTTTTAATCGACACGATACGACCATAATTTTGTCCCATATAATTACCAACTCGAACATGGGTAATATCTGAGCTAGGCAATTTAATCAATGCCCACGTATCATTTCCTTGCCTTAAAGTCCCCACAAATTTTAATGCATCCAAAGGGTAAGCCTCTAAAGGTTCTTTAGGCCTGTTTTTATCTGGCGCGTTCATATCGACTTGCTCTTTTTTGTGCGTTATAGGCTTAAATGGATTACGCCGGTTACCATTATCAGGAAATTTAAAAGTAGGTAAAGGTGAAAATGAAGGAATAGGTTCAATCTCTCGTGTTTTTCTATGTTTTACTTCATCAATATATCGCCTCAAATCATCATTATTACCGGAACAAGACCCCAGTAATAAAGATAAAGTACAAATATACCCAAAATACTTGAGTTTATAACCAATCCCTTGTTTTCGGCTCATCATTGTGTGCGATATCGATATATTTTAGCAGTAATGCTCATGTCCAATTCATCTTCCGAGACTTCTTTATGGTCTTTAGAAGACACCCCTTCAATACTAAAATCATGCAACGTTACAATACGATTCATTTGAGCTACTCGACTTATAAACATAGCCAATTGAAAATAAGTTCCTACTACTGAAATTTTTATAGGCAATTCAACATAAAAATCATGCATAACTTCTGGTTGCGGGGCAAATAACTCAAACCTTAAACCTGAGGCCACACCTGTTTTAGAAATCTCCTCCAACAAGCCAGGCATCTCATTTTTTTCAGGAAGCTGCTTGAGCATTAATACAAAACGTTCACGCATAACCTCTAACTGCTCACGATAGGCAGGTAGATTATACAGTTGTCGCTGCTTGCTTTCAAAATCTGTTTTTAAAGTCGCCTCTTGACCTTTCAATTTATTAAACTGGGTAAAATTGTCCTGTATGATCAGCCAATATCCTAGAGCAATAATTAAAATACTAACCCCTAAAAAAACACACATTTTGACCACAGGTGGCCATTGCCCTACATTGTCCAGAGTTAACTCATTCAGGTTAATGCTGTTCATAGTATAATTCCAATCTGGAATTGAGGAGCCAATAAAAAAGTTAATTTAAATTCATTTTCTGTGGATTGCTGTTTTTCTTTATCCTTATCTTTATTGTTCTCTTCTCTTTTGATTTCAGTAAGCCGAGGGTCATGAAGCCAATCATTGTTTTCTATGTTTCTCATTAACATGGAGACAAATGTATTTGACTCAGTATACCCTAATACCGTGATAACATCATTCTTGCCCTCGACCTGAGTCAGATAGACTCCAGATGGCATAATATTAATTAGCTCATCAAATAAATGGACCATTAATGTTCTGGTGGATTGTAAATGTTGGACTATAGACATCCTGGAAATAAGCACTTCTCTAGCTTTTTGTAAGTTTTTTAATTCATTTAGTTGTGCATTCATAGTATTAATTTCTTTTTGCAACATTTGATTGCGCGTAATTTGATTACTCACTAAACCTGAAGCATAAGAGTTAATTAAAAATACGATAAAGGCAGCAACCACAACGCACACAAGCAGCATGGTCGTAAACAGTTTTTTATCCTGCTCCCGTTTTAATTCTCGCCAGGGAAGAAGGTTAATCTGCGTCATATAGCCTCACTTAATATCCCTTAATGCCAGGCCACAAGCGACCATAAGTGTTGGAGCATCATTATTTATAGAATCCAGATGCACCATTTTACCTGGAGTCATATACGAAAATGGGTTAGCAATAGTAGTACTCATTCCTAATCGCTCTTGAACTAATGAAACTAAACCTGGTAGTTTGGCTAATCCTCCAGCCAGTAAAATATGATCCACCTCTCCATCCTGACTTGTGGAATAGAAAAATTGTAAGGTACGTTTGATTTGCAACAAAATATCTTCTTTGAAAGGCCCTAAAACTTCCTTTTCATAATCTTCGGGTAGTTCCCCATTATCTTTAGCAAGTGCCGCTTGTTCTAAAGTCATTTTATTATGTTCAGCAAGTGCCTCTATTAATTGCTTGCCGCCAAATTTTTCTTCTCTGGAATACACTAATTTCATTTCTTGTAATACAAATAAATGCGTATAACTTGCACCAATATCAATAATGGCAATTGTTTTATCTTGTCCAGATGCGGGTAAATCTTTAGCAAGTTGCCGTGCCGCTCGCTCCACAGCATAAGATTCTACATCAATCACCATCGCATCCAAGCCCGCGCGAACTGCGGTCTCAACACGTTGATTCACATTTTCCGCCCGTGAGGCAACAATAAGTACATCTAACATATGTGGATTTTTTTCAGAATGGCCTAAAATTTCAAAATCAAGGTTGATTTCATCGATTGGGTAAGGAATGTATTTATCAGCCTCAGTAACAATTAGCTCTTCCATTTCCTCATCATTTAACCCCTCATTGATTTGTATTATCTTGCTAATGATTGAAGCATCAGGAACAGCCAAAGCGGCCTGTTTACATGTTGTGTGCAAGCGATCAATTACTTTCTTAATACAACGGGAAACTGCATCAATATCCTTAATTATGTTCCCATCCATTGCATTTGATGGTAATACTTCACGGCCATAGTTTTCAACAACAAGCGCGTCTTCTTGCCCTGAAACTTCCAATACTTTAACTGCCGTTGATGTAATGTCTATTCCAAGAATTGAACGATGCTTGGGCTGAAACACTTTGAGTATGTCTCTTATTCCCTTGAATCTTCCATGCATTCAAAAAAACTCCTTTAGGACCATTTATTGATGTTAACGTAAGCTCTTAAAAAATTACACTGTTTTCTGTTCGTTAACGCATCATAAATGACTTGATTTTGTCATTTTTCCCATTTCGTCATAACAACTTGCGCTCATCAAAAACATTTAATATAGTGAAAGAGCATCTTGTAAGGGGATTTCACATTTATGCTTTAAAAGGAGATTTGCATGACTAGGTTAGAAGAATTAATTTATTCACTCGCAACAGTTATCGTTCGTTATCACGACAGCCAAGCCATTGAACCTAAACTTGTTGTTCCGGCTGAACTCACAGCCACAGCACTTAGAAAAAAATCTCACGAGCGCGCAGTAGAAATAATTCAAAATAAAGAGACTGATTATGTTTCATACCTAGAAGGAAAGATTACTGCGTGTACAAAGGGTTATCATGCTCGTGAACAATACCTTCTATTCCTTTTAAAGGAAATCTCTTTTCTAAAAGAGCAATTAAATAGAAAAACTCCATTTGAACACCTAGAGTTGCAAACATTTCAGGGACAATTAACCCAACTGTTCATTGATTTTCGACAATTATTAAATCTAAAAAATGGAGTAATACATAAAGCCACCGAAAACAGCTCCAAAGGTAATGAGCCTAAGGAGCTATCTGGTTTATTGAATACTCGATATGTAGGCGGCAAATATTGTAATTCAGGTCAATTACTGATCGATGAAGTTTTGTTTGTACTGCATATGACTACAGAGGACTCAGATGCTGAGCTCAAACAAATTGCCGCAAACATTTGTAGTGAACATCAAACACAGCTAGAGCATCAAAGCGAAAAACAAAAAAAAGTAGCTCAAGAATTGGAACACGAAAAACAAATATCATCCTCGTTAGAAGCACAAAAATCTGAGTTAGGCGCGGCCCATAGCTTAGCAATGTCAGAAAAAGACAAAGCACATCAACTTGTCGTTGAGCAATTAAAAAGTGAATTGCAGAAAGCAAAAGAAGCACCAAAACCATCATCCGAATCCGTAGACAAAAATCAATCACAACAAGTCATTGAGGAATTACAGCGTGAATTGGAAAAAACCAAAGTAGACTTACAAAAAGCTCAGGGTGAAATCCTCACATTAAAAGTACGCACAAGTCCTTATTTTTATACGGGTTTTGCAGGATTAATGCTAAATCAAAACAGAACTAATCCCCGCTTTTTCCCACAATTACAACCTTCTCAAACTCCAGATACATCATCTCAGTTGGATGCTGATGCGTCTACGAAGTTAGCTATAGAATGAAGATAAAGAGCGCATCGCTCTTTATCTTCAAGTTTGCTTTTTATTGTTTCATCGGTTTTTTCTCCATAAACTCAATGAAACAATGAAAATTAGTACAAAATTTCCCTATTTTTTGCACAAAACTCGCAATTTTACAGAGAAACACTGTATAATACCGGCCAAATTTCATTAAAAAACACATGACTCTATGAAAATGGCATACTTCTGGCGTAAAGGTCTATGGGCGCTGATGAGCCTGTCTTTTGTTTTAATAGTAGCAGGTAGCTTCATATACCTCTATCTTGAAAGCCAACTCCCCAATGTTGATTCGTTAAAAACAGTGCAACTGCAAGTGCCTTTACAAATTTTCAGTAAAGAAGGTTTGCTTATTCAAGAATATGGCGAGAAAAAACGAATTCCAGTCACTTATGATGAAATACCACCAATGTTGGTTCATGCGTTGATAGCCACTGAAGATCAACGCTTTTTTGAACATCCTGGTGTCGATATTATGGGTCTTGGCCGTGCTGCCGTGCGTATGGTGAAAACAGGAACTAAATCCCAAGGTGGTAGTACCATTACCATGCAAGTCGCGCGTAATTTTTTCTTAAGCCGCAAAAAAACCTTTCTACGTAAATTTAATGAGATTATGCTCGCCATAAAAATAGACAGAGAATTAAGTAAAGAAAAAATTCTCGAGCTCTATCTTAATAGAATCTATTTAGGTAATCGTGCTTATGGAGTTGGTGCTGCGGCAATGGTCTATTTTGGCAAACCACTCAAAGAATTAAATCTGGCTGAATTAGCAATGATCGCAGGTCTTCCTCAGGCCCCTTCAACACAAAATCCCATTGCAAATCCACTTGCTGCCAAAAAGCGTCGTGACCACGTATTAGAGCGCTTACTTGAAGAACGTTATATCAATGAAGAACAGTATCAAAATGCCATTAATCAGCCCATCACCGCGAAGTATCATGGCACTCATATTGAAGTAAAAGCCCCTTATGTTGCGGAAATGATTCGACAATCCCTATATGACAATTTCGGCCCTGATGCATATACAAAGGGCTACAAAGTGTACACAACTATTGATGGAAAACTACAAAATACAGCCAATGATGTAGTTGAAAAGAACTTAATAGCCTATGATCACCGACATGGTTATCGAGGACCTGTTGCGACCATTGGTGAACATGACAGTAAATCCTTAGATTCAATTCAAAAGAATCTAGAGAAATATCCAGAGCTCAACCACCTTATTCCTGCAGTTGTTACGGAAGTTCGCGAAAAAGAGGCGACAGTTACGCTACAAAGTGGTCGAACGATTCTTATCCCTTGGAGCGGTATGTCTTGGGCTAGACCAGCGCTTAAAAATGGTTGGGTAGGAAAATCTCCATCCAAAGCCATGCAAATTGTTGCGGTTGGGGATATTATTTATGTTCACTCAACCAAAGACCATTGGGAGTTAGCGCAAATTCCTGAGGCTGAGTCAGCGATGGTAGCACTCAATCCTAAAAATGGTGCCATAGAAGTTTTGGTTGGTGGATTCAATTTTCAAAAAAGCAAATTTAACCGTGCAACGCAATCAAGCAGACAACCAGGATCCAGTTTTAAACCTTTTGTCTATGCTGCAGCATTAAACAATGGTTATACCCTAGCAACATTGATTAATGACGCGCCTATTGTTGTTGATGACCCAAGTCAACCAAACCTATGGCGTCCACATAATGTAAATTTGAAATTCAATGGACCAACGCGTTTAAAACAAGCTTTAGTTCAATCTAAAAACTTGGTGTCCATACGTATTCTTGATGACATTGGCATCAATTACACCATCGATTTTCTAACTCGATTTGGATTTAATAAGAAAACCCTTCCTAAAGGATTATCTTTAGCTTTAGGTAGTTTGTCGATTAGTCCTATGGATCTTACCGCTGCTTACGCTATTTTCGCAAATGGCGGTTATAAAATTGAGCCGTATCTTATTGATCATATTACTGATACAGATGGCAAAATTTTGTTACAAGCCAAACCAACTGTTGTTTGTAATAATTGCAAAAATAATGTGGACCATTCAACACTAGCTCCTCGTGTCATTCCTGAGGATATTACATTTTTAATGTATACCGCATTAAAAGACGTGGTTCAGCATGGTACCGCGCGTGCAGCTCGAGTGCTTAATCGTCAAGATATAGCAGGTAAAACTGGGACAACCAATGATCAAGTGGATTCCTGGTTTGCAGGGTTTAATTCTGATCTTGTTGTAACAACCTGGGTCGGCTTTGACAATCCCAAATCTTTACATGAATATGCAGCAGGACTCGCCCTGCCTTTATGGATAGATTTTATGAAAGTTGCTTTGAAAGGAAAACCCGAAAGCGAAATGAAACAACCCGAAGATGTAGTCGCGGCTCGCATTGATCCAAATAGCGGCTTGCTGGCGCGCCCTAATCAGGCAAATGGAATTATCGAGTATTTTCGCAATAAAGAAGTTCCTGCTGAAGAAGATCCAACTCCTGTCTATAATGCGAGTAATGATCAACAACAATTGCCAACTAGCGAGGAAAGTTTATTTTAAGCAAGCGTAGGCTGGGCTGCTGTATAGCCGGGGACATCCCTGACACTGTTCGGGGACATCCTTGACACATGAGTTGAGAAAAAATCTCAAGTATTCAGATTATAAGTATAAATTTTAAATCGATCAAAATAGATGTCGAACTCCTCTCCTAATGGATTTAGTTTGAGTTCGACGTCATGGCCTGAAAACGCCTCCCCCACAAGATATTCATTCCCTTTGTAACTGACACGTCCATTGCCTCTAACTTTCCTTACTAAAGCATCATCGCTATATTCAATAGTCCGTAGAGTATTGGGCATAGAGCGTTGGCTGGGTTGGTACCGGTTTGCTGGGACCTGCATATCAATTGCTTGATGAGGTCTCTGATAATTATAGATCTCACGCCACTCATCAAAAAGAAGCTGGGCATGTTTAAAATCATTAATGAGATGTTGTGATAAAACATCTTTTTTTAAAGTACGATGAAATCGTTCTAGTTTCCCATTGGTTTGAGGATGTCTCGGACGTGAATGAGTCACTCGTATGTCTAAACGCATTAACCAAACGGTCAGTTGAGTATGTTTAAATAGTTGTGAGTTCCCCCAAGGATTCCCATTATCTACATTAAACTGTTTTGGTAGGCCATATTGCTCAAAAATTTGGATGAGCTGCTCTTTTACTGTTAGATATTGTTCATTAACACAGGCTTGAATACAGGGTGAGAATCGGGAATGATCATCTATGATGGTAAGCGGAAAACATGATTCTTTGGTAGCGAGCTGAAATTTCCCTTTAAAATCCATTTGCCATAGCTCATTAGCGTGTTCTCTTTCGAACCGGCATAGAGCTTGCCGCTTTAGTGACTCTTCTTCAGAGATATAGCCATTCCTTTTCAAAATATCACTTATAGTACTTGGGGCAGGTAAATCCTGTATTCCTTTGTTCATTAAATGATTGTGAATCTTTCTTCCCCCCCAGGTAGGATACTGAACTCTTATTCCTTTGTTCATTAAATGATTGTGAATCTTTCTTCCCCCCCAGGTAGGATACTGAACTCTGATTTTTAATATCTGTTCTTCAAGTGCTCTGGACGTTTTATTGGGGCTGTGACGGGGCGCTCGGGATTGTTCTTCTAAACCCCTTAATCCTTCTTTTTCATAGCGATGTAATACTTTATAGCCTGTTTCTCGACTAATTTTATATTGCGCGCATAGCTCTTTGAACGTAACTTCTTTTTTTAATGCTCTTTTTATAAATTCTTCTTTTTGGGACATAATTGTTGCCTCTTTCCAGGGCATATTGATCCTCCTACTTCTAATCAATATGCCATTGTAAAGTGTCAACTATGTCCCCGAACATATGTCAGGGATGTCCCCGGTCTATACACTGTTAAGCCCAGCATGTAACACTGCGCTATAGTATTTCCTTCTTAGAAACACCATGGATAAGATACGTGTTAATTTGGCTTCATAATGGAATTTTGGAAAGTACGAATTAACTCAACAGATGCTGGGCAAAATGAATTTTTTAAAAATAATGACAAAAAACCATAAATACGGCCGTATTTACAATAGGCAGCAAAACATCTGCTCTGCGACACAGTGGGAAGAATAGAAAAGAGGCTTTACACATTGGTACTGGTAACTGCCCAGCCTACGTTTATAGAGCTTTTTGGGCAACGAATTACCTAACACTTACAATGGTTCTCCCTTTGTACGCTGTGCTACACTGTGGAGATTCTTCATTGTACAGCTGTGCTTCATTCCAAGCTACAATTAATTTTAGACGTATATTTTCTAACTCAACTTATCACTGAATTTATGGTAGTATCTCGCTTTTATCAGTACAGGTTTAATCATGGATAAAATCTATTCTCCCGAAGCAATTGAAAAAGCATGCTATAAAAATTGGGAAAATCATCATTATTTCCAACCTCAGGGTGACGGTAAAAAATACTGTATTATGCTCCCTCCTCCTAACGTCACGGGCAGCCTGCATATGGGGCATGGTTTTCAGCATACTATTATGGATGCGTTAACCCGCTATCACCGCATGTTAGGTGATAAAACTTTATGGCAACCTGGCACTGATCATGCCGGTATTTCAACGCAACTTGTTGTTGAACGTCAGCTTGAAGCTTCAGGTATTTCTAGAAAAGATCTGACCCGTGAGCAATTTTTAGAACGGGTTTGGCAATGGAAAAGTGAATCAGGGAATACCATAACCCAACAAATGCGACGCTTGGGTGCTTCAGTAGACTGGAATCGCGAACGATTTACTATGGATGAAGGACTATCAGCTGCCGTACAAAAAGTATTTGTACAACTTTATGATGAAGGCCTTATCTATCGTGGGACCCGTTTAGTGAATTGGGATCCTAAGTTAGGTACTGCTGTATCTGATCTTGAAGTGCTTTCTGAAGAAGAAGATGGTTTCCTCTGGCATATTCGCTATCCAGTTGTAAACTCAACTGAGTCGCTTATTGTTGCTACTACTCGACCTGAAACCATGTTAGGCGACACTGCAGTTGCTGTACATCCCGAAGATCCACGTTTCCAACATCTTATTGGACAACAAGTTTATCTCCCACTTTGTGAGCGAACCATCCCCATTATCGCTGATGAGTACGTTGATAAAGAATTTGGCAGTGGCTGCGTTAAAATTACTCCGGCCCATGACTTCAACGACCATGAAGTTGGCAAACGCCATAAGCTTCCAGTTATCAATATCTTAACTAAAAAAGCTTCGATCAATAAAAATGCGCCTTTAAAATACCAAGGTATGGACCGATTTGTAGCCCGAGAGCAAATTGTTAAAGATCTTGATGAGGCAGGGTTATTAGTTAAAACAGAACCGCATAAGTTAAAAGTACCTCGTGGTGAAAAATCGAATGTGATTATAGAACCACTGTTAACCGATCAATGGTATGTCAAAACCCAACCGTTGGCTGAACCAGCAATAGCTGCAGTGAAAAGTGGTGAAATTCGATTTATTCCAGAGAACTGGAGTAAAACCTATTTTCAATGGATGGATAACATTGAAGACTGGTGTATTAGTCGCCAATTATGGTGGGGACATCGCATACCTGCATGGTATGACAATAATGGCAATGTCTATGTAGGCTATAGTGAAAATGATGTTCGTTTTAAATATAAAATTAAAGATTCAACTGTATTAAAACAAGATGAAGACGTTCTGGATACTTGGTTTTCTTCGGCGCTTTGGCCTTTTTCCACTCTAGGTTGGCCCGACAGAACCCCAGAATTAGAGCAATTCTACCCCACATCGGTTCTGGTTACGGGTTTTGATATTATCTTTTTCTGGGTTGCTCGCATGATCATGATGGGCTTGAAATTTACTGGAAAAATCCCCTTTAAAGAAATCTTTATCACTGGCTTAATCCGCGACAGTGAAGGGCATAAAATGTCCAAATCTAAAGGCAATGTGCTTGATCCTCTGGATATAGTTGATGGTATTGATCTCGAATCCTTAATTGCAAAAAGAACTTCAAATTTAATGTTGCCATCAGTTCGCGACCGCATCATTAAAAACACCCGTAAAGAATTCCCTGAAGGGATTAACGCTTATGGGACAGATGCTCTTCGCTTTACATATTGCTCTCTTGCATCTACAGGACGCAATGTACGCTTTGATATAGGGCGAGTTGAGGGTTATCGCAATTTTTGTAACAAATTATGGAATGCTGCTCGTTATGTATTGCTTAACCTGGACGAAGAACATATGGATTTCGATGATGGGGCATTTCAGTATACTCCAGCAGATCAGTGGATTTTATCGCGCTTACAACACACGATCAGCAAAGTACATCATTATTTTGAAACCTACAGATTCGACTTATTAGCAAACACAATCTATGAGTTTGTATGGCATGAATATTGTGACTGGTATTTGGAGTTATCCAAGCCTGTGTTACAAGACGAACAGGCATTGAGTGCTTTGAAACGAGGGACACGCAGAACCTTAATTCATGTTCTCGACCAAATTCTGAAACTACTGCATCCTTTAATGCCGTTTATTACAGAAGAAATCTGGCAACGTACAGCAAAGCTTACAAGTGAGAATGGTGCAAGCATTATGACCAGCGCTTATCCACAAGTGAATTCTGAGTTTATCAATACTGTAGTTGAAGAAGAATTAGAATGGTTAAAATCAGCAATTCAAGCCGTACGCACCATACGCAGTGAAATGTCCATTTCTCCAGCGAAGTTGATTCCACTTTATATTCGTAACGTGACACCAGAACTCAAGGATAGAGTAGAGAAATATCAACATACGTTAAAGGCACTAAGTAAATTAACCCATGTTCAGTTCTTAGGCTCAGATGAAAAGGTTCCTGTCTCAGCGACTGCTGTATTAGGTGAAATCGAGTTACTCATTCCAATGGCTGATTTAATTGATAAAGAAGCCGAACTGGCACGTTTAACTAAAGAATTAGCCAAACTGGATAAAGACATTAGTCTTGCTGAAGGCAAACTAAATAATCCTAAATTTACCGATAAGGCTCCCGCAGAAATTATCGCTAAAGAACAGGAAAAATTGGCACAAGCTCAGCAAACTAAAGAGAAACTGTTACAGCATAAGGCTAGAGTTGAGTCACTGTAATCAATACTCACATTTCTCCCCTCTCCCACTGGAGAGGGGGCGACACTAAGCGTAGTCTGGGTGAAGCACAGCGTAACCCGGGATTTTCTTAAACATACTATAGCCGGGTTCCGCTACGCTTCATCCAGGCTACGAAATTACGCGGTTGTATCACTTCCTTTCCCAACAACCCTATGGTTGATCCACCACGCAAGTAATAAAGTAGTTAAAACACCTAAATAAACGCCGGTATTTTTCCAATCTGGGCCGACTATTTGTAACGCATCGGGGCTTTGAAAAATCGAAAAAGGAATTGCAAGCATTACATCTATAATTGCGGAACCTGCAACTAACCCACAGGCAATAAGAGTCCCTTTTTGTTTGCAGAGAGTTGCTTCTTCTTTAACAGGCACCGCCCGTTTTAAACGTATTTTTACAAACAATGCAATCATACCACCAACAAACAGTGGGAACGAAGAAGAAAGTGGTAAATACATTCCTATAGCAACGCCTAAAATGGATAAATTTAAAAAGCGTCTTAATCGGAAAAAATAATTGAGGAACACGATAAGCAAAATAATTACAGAACCAATGAGCATCATAGTCCAGGGTAATGAATTTCTAAACACTGCCTCTGTAATCGCTGCCATTAACGCTGCGGTTGGCGCAGGTAAAGACTGACTTATATCCATGCCCTCATGCGGCATCACTCCTGCAATTCCATACACATTAAACAACAATTGCATTACAGGTGGGATAACCAATGAAGAAATCAGGACCCCAAGCAACAACATCAATTGTTGTTTCCACGGAGTCGCCCCAACCAGTTGGCCCACTTTGAGATCTTGAGTGTTATCATTGGCAATCGCCGCAATACCGGTTACAACTGCTCCAATCATAATGGTTATCGCCTCTGCTGCCTGGATTTGTTCCGTTTTTAAAGGTAAAGGCAAAAGATGATCAATAGCGACCAATAACAACCATGCAGCAAAAAGCATCCCTGAAATAACAACGGAACTACCAGGGCTGGCTGTAACACCAACCATACCCGAAAAATAGGCAGTAATAACCGAGAAAATGAACCCTATAAACAAGACATAAACCACAGCAAGGAAAACTAGGGTTGGTGAATATTGGTTATTTAATCCTACTTGCTGTAAAGGTAGAACAAGCTGGAAAAAAAGAAACAAAATTGCAGCTAATGCAGCAACACCCATCAAAATATAAGGTAAAGGTATGTCCTTATCAGTCCGCAGAGGTTGAATTTCGTTTTTACCTTTAGACATAAAGGATTTCAAGGACGCTTGAATATTTCTAGATAGTGGCTTAACTAATTTTAAAAAAGTCCATACACCAGCAAACAACATAGCCCCTATTCCCAGGTAACGCATCTCACTGTTCCATAGAAAAGTTGCAGCTTGCTCAGCAGGATATTGATTAACAAATTCAGGATAGAATTGACTAACTACAGGTAAGGCAATGAGCCAAGATATCACTGCACCAAAAAAAATACTGATTGCCATATCATGGCCAACTAGATAACCAGCACCTATCATCGTAGCAGAAAAGCCAGCACCAAGACCGAAGAGAGAGCGCTTTATCACAAACCAATAACCCCAGCTATTCGCTATGACTTTAAATCCAGTTTGGAATAATTCGATAAGCCCTCCTACGGCTCCTCCAATTAAAATGTCTTTAAGGCCTGTTTTTTCAACAGAAGATTTTAATACCTCTGCTATGGCGCGACCTTCTGGAAACTTTAAAGATTGGTCGTGGACCAAAATACGACGAAGTGGAATGGAAAATAATACCCCTAGAATCCCTCCACTAACTGCAATAAAGAAATTAGTTATGTAATCAAAATGATTCCAATAACCAATAATAATCAATGCCGGAATAGTATAAACAATCCCACCAGCCACAGCCTCACCAGCAGAGGCTGCAGTTTGTACTGCATTATTTTCGAGAATGGTGGAGTTTTTAAAAAATCGTAAAATCCCCATAGAAATAATAGCGGCCGGAATTGATGCTGAAGTTAATATCCCTAACTTCAATGCAAGATATGCATTAGACATTGCCAACAAGATGGTCAATATTATGGCAAGTAGAACAACTCGAAAAGTAAGCTCAGCCACCTTTTTATCGGCAGCTATTAAAGGTATATCAACCATTAACGACCCCAAACACTGCGCATTATTTCAGGCTTAATTAAAGAAGAAATTTGCGATAAAGGTATTTTTACAGTCTGTGGTCCATATACATATGCAGCGACCTGATACGTATCAAAAATAATATTTATTCCTTGGGGTGAAAAAGACCAAATCTTATAGTTTTTGTCTATGGGCTTTGTTCCATCTTCAATCCATTTTTTGTCCGAAAAATCTTTCTCATTGATTTTTTTATTACTGAAACTGGCAATAGGATTTAAATAATTTACTTCGGGACGAAATAAATCAGACAATTGAACCTGGCGACCATTGATAAAATTCAATACGGCTATAGTATTTGAGGGATGTGCAGCACCTCGATGGTAAATAGAAATATTAAAAGAGACGCTGATGGCATTTTTTGTTTTATAAGGCAGGGTATATGTGACATTTAAACCTGTTTTTCCTGGTGCATCAGCGGGAATATCCGCATCATCAGCAATTTCTTTTAGAAAGCTTTTTTTCGTTTTTTCAATAAACGCTTGCACTGCAGCATTGATACGAGGATCATTAAATCCCTGTGGATATTTAACATCAATAATATAAGCAGGTGTTTCCTTTTTTACTGATACAGGATTCACTGCCCAAACAGCAGAAGAACAGGCAATAATGCCTAAAGCCAGAATTGTTTTTAGTGATTTCAGCATATACATTCCTAATAGTTATCCTTTGGAGAAACCCACTCCCCTGCAATCATCATCCGATGAGGTAAGGGATAAGCAAAATAATAACAAAGAGCGGTACTGTCTCCAACAGACCACCATACCAAATCGGCCTTCATGCCTTTATCAATTGAGCCAAGTTCGTTTTGTAGACCTAATGCTCTTGCAGCATGGCTTGTCACCGCCATTAATGCTTCAGGAACAGTTAATGAAAAAAATTGGCACGCCATACTCATCATCAACCGTAATGAAGTTGTTGGCGATGAGCCAGGATTACAATCAGTAGCAATTGCCATTCTTACGCCTGAGTGACGCAATAAGTCTATGGGAGGCTTTTGCTTTTCACGCAGAAAGTAATAAGCACCAGGAAGCAAGACAGCAACTGTATTTGCTTTGGCCATAGCATTTGCCCCTTCCTCATCTAGGAACTCCAAATGATCACAAGACAAGGCACCAAGCTCTGCTGCAAGCTGACTTGCTCCGAGGCTGGATAATTGTTCGGCATGACATTTTATAGGTAAATTGAATTGACGCGCAGTAATAAAAATTTGCTCTGTTTGCTTCAGTGAAAAAGCAATCGACTCACAAAATACATCCACTGCATCTACTAAATTTTCTTCGCATAATGCAGGTAGCATTTCTTGGCAAAGAACATCAACATATGCCTGGCTGTTTCCTTTAAACTCAGGACCTATTGCATGCGCACCAAGAAAAGTTTTTCTAACCCTTAAACCAGTCAGCTCACCCAAACGTTTGGCTACGCGCAACATTTTCAACTCAGTCGCCAAATCCAATCCATAACCTGATTTTATCTCTACTGTGCTCACTCCATCTGCACATAAAGCAAGAATTCTTGGCAAGGATTGTTTGAGTAACTCTTCTTCTGAAGCAGCGCGAGTTTGCTGTACCGTAGATAATATACCGCCACCCGCCTTAGCAATTTCAGCATAGCTGACTCCAGCCAATTTCATTTGAAATTCGGTGGATCGATTTCCTGCATAGACCAAATGCGTATGGCAATCGATAAGACCTGGAGTAATCAATTGCCCTTGACAGTCTTCTTTGTATCCTGACTCATGAAATTGTGTAGGGAGTTGTGTTTGCGGGCCACACCAAGCAATGAGACCATTTTTAATTGCAATTGCTTGCTGCTGCAATTGATTTCCCTGTGCATCAATAATTGTTGCATTTAATAATAATTTGTCACAAGCGAACATTAAAAATCCCAATGAAGAACTTGATGAGGGGGTTTGAGCCACTCTTTATGATGTTTGGTGTCATAAATATCCCATTCTTTAGAGACATAAGTTTTCTTATCCACATCTAATAAAAGCCAGGTCAAGAATTCTGCGACTGTATCTGGTGACACCAAGCGATGTTCCTCTTTTAAACGTTTATAAAAATTAATCCGTTCGTAATCAGGATTATCATTACTGCGAGCAATAGCTTGCATATTGGTATCAATGATTCCTGGCATGACATTAGCAAACGCAATTGTATCCGATTCTAATTGCCAACATTTGGTCAACATGGATAAAGCAGCTTTGGTCACACAATATGCAGTCCAGCCCCTGATTGCGTAATGAGCAGCTCCGGAACCTATATTTAAAACACGGCCGTTAGCCAATTTGTCGTACATTTTTTGCGGGAGGAAAAGAGCCGCATTTAAATTTGTATTGAGCGCATGATGCCAGTCTTTAGAATCAATATCTTTCATCGGAGTCAAGGGATTCAAAGTTCCTGCATTATTAACTAACGCGCGAACATGGCTCACATCATGTAAATGATTTTTAATGGCCTCTAAACCTTCGAGGGTTGAGACATCAGCACAAAAATATTGGATGTTTGAAGAAAAAGCGGCTGTTTCTTGTAATAACTTCTCTCTTCTACCTACGATTAAGACAGTTTGCGCTCGTTTTGCCAAAGACAAAGCTAATGCTCTTCCTATCCCACTACCTCCACCGGTAATAACAATCACAATACCCTCTTATTCTTTTTATTGCCATGCGCTGATAATACCAGACATTGAACAAACTTGGCATAATTTTATGCGTATTTGATGCTGAGTAAAGAAGTCAATGGAGGTAAAAAGAACTTTATCAATTTATTGTCTTGAATAAGTGATGCCGGATATGGACTGGTTTCTTGCAATCCATATAGAAAAAAATCATTTCTTTAAAAAAGCATTGCTCGATGAACAGACTCTATTATAGATTGTAGGCAATAGAACTGAGTAGGCTCGGATCTCAAACCCTTAGAAACTCTGGAGATCCTCATAACCTACCAACCGTGAGGATTTTCTATGCACCAATTAAGCACATTACTCGCTCAATCAGCGAAACAGTTTCCAGATAAAATTGCATTAATTATCGAACAACAGAGTTACAGTTATAAGAAATTGTATGAATTAACGCAGCATTTGGCTACTTCATTTTTAGAAAAAGGGATTTCGCAAGGAGACCGCGTTGCGTTTCTTTTGCCCAACAGCATTGAAATCGTTTTATGCTACTACGCCTGTTTTATGATAGGAGCTATAGCCGTTCCTGTTAACATTCAATTTAACAATGAACTGATTCACTATGTACTGGAACAAAGTAATGCCCGTATTTTTATAACTACAGGTAATTACTATAAACAATTCTTAGACGATAAGAAAATATTAAAAGAAATTAATGAATGTTATCTTACCTCAGAATCGGCCAACTATTCCGAAGTTAAGAACTTCCAAGAGTTACTCATACCTAGAGTAGTTTCCACAACGCCCAATGAGACAATTGCATCGAAAGAACCCGCCTTGATCTTTTTTACATCTGGAACCACTGGACTACCTAAGGTAGTTGTCCATAGTCATTATAGTCTCATGCAAGGCACACAAAATCAGCTACGGCAAATCCAAATAAATCATACCGATCAAACACTTGTGATGTTTCCAATATGTTATTTGATTGGTTTAGGTTCACAAATATTACCTTTTCACGCGGTAGGTGCTACTGTCGTGCTCTTACCTAGTTTTTCTCCAGAACATGCGTTGGCAAAACTACACTCATATGGAATTACAAAAATCTATGGATTTCCTAAGCTTTATCTTGAGCTTATTAATCATGCTGAATCTTTAGGATATGAAATCAACACACTTGATTTTTGTTTTTCCGCTGGAGATGCAACACCAATTTCGCTGCAGAAAAAATTTAATCTATTGTTTCATACAGAAATTACTGAAGGCTGCGGCATGTCTGAATTACAAATCTATTCTATGAATCCTCCTTATGGAAAAAAGAAAACTGGTTCGATTGGATTTCCTATAGAAGGTATGAAAATGCGCTTAATCGATGAACATGGCGAGCTCATTTTAAATGCACATAAAACGGGAGAAATTATTGTTCATGGAGAGAGCATGTGTTCCGGTTATTGGCAAGACCCTGCTTTAACAGCAAAAACAATCCAAAGCGGTTGGTTACATACAGGCGATTTGGCTTATCGAGATGAAGAGGGATATTACTGGTTCGTAAGTCGAAAGGTAGATATTATTCGTCGCGGCGAAGAGCTCATTTCTCCTATGGAGATAGAAAACATTTTTTATCAGCATTATGCAGTTAAGGAGGCTGCTGCAATTGCATTACCCAATAAAAACACCGTCAATGATGACAAAATTATCGTTTACGTCGTACTTAAAATTAAAGACAAGCAGGTGACCTCGCAAAAATTAATGGATTTTGCAGCGGCACTCCCCATCAGCAAACGTCCATATCAAATCATTATTATAGGCCAGCTCCCTTATGGTTTTACTGGAAAGATTGACCGCAACACATTACGGCAGATGGCACAAAGGCAATTGGGCTAGAAGTGGCGATCTTTGGGCACAAAAATCATCATGTTATACTAAGTAAAATATCTGAGGAGCATGAATGAGCATTTTTATTCGCATCAACTTCTTTTTAGGGTTTGTGGTCTTGTGTGGCTCAGTATCTGCAACTGAAATACACTGTCCCGAGACCATTCAAACAAATCAGTCGTTACAACAGGAAATAAAAACATGGGATGTATTCCAGGATGATTGGAATAGTACCCATCATTTTGATCGCATCACATTTTATTCAGGACCTCCTAAAGAACATGCAAGCCTAGTCCCTGACAATGAAACATCAAAAGTAAAAAAACTAACTTGGTCATTTGATAAACAAGAAACCTGGATAGCCTGTGGGTATACACATACTAAAATTCAATTGATTCAAAAAATTCCTAATGGAACAAAAAGCTGTACTGTGAGTTATGATAAAGATTTTTCTAAAGTACTTGGCATCAATTGTGTTTAAGTCGATGTTAGCACGGTACTTCAACGTACTCACTTGAAACGCATCACCAATAGGAACATAGGGAGAATTTAATGTTTGAACATCTTTCCAATTACCAACGTGCTAATCCCTCAATCTGGCAGGGTAGAAAAGATACGGTTAATGCAGAACGGTTTTTTCAAAAAATTATTTTTCCTGTGCAACAAACTGAGCTTATCACTAAAGAGAAAAAAACAGTTTTTCTGGGTTTTGCCAGTGATGCCGGAGTACGTCGAAATATGGGAAGGCCGGGTGCAAAATTAGGACCTGATCAAATCAAAACACAATTAGCCAAACTACCTTGTTCTATAGATAAGCAACTTTTTGACCTGGGTACCATTTTTTGTAATGAAGATGAGTTGGAAACAGCCCAAGCTCAATTTGCGAATTTAATTAGTTTTTGTCATCAGCAAGGTCATCAAACTGTTGCCTTGGGAGGCGGACATGAAATTGCTTGGGCACATTATCAAGGTTTGGCACCTCATTATAGCAAATTGGGTATTATTAATTTTGATGCACATTTCGACTTAAGACCACATCAAAAAAATCAACCGGGCACATCAGGGACTCCTTTTTCACAAATTGCAGCATATTGTAAAGAAAACAATCAACCCTTTAATTACTGCTGCCTCGGAATCCAAAAAATGGGAAATACTTCCTCTCTTTTTGATCGCGCCAATGAGCTTAATGTTAATTATCTAACCGCTGAAGAGTTGTACACAAACAGTTTGGCATGGCATTTAGCTTTTCTCGATGATTTTATGCTGAATTTGGATCACATTTATTTGACTCTTTGCCTAGATGTTTTGGCAGAATCTTTTGCCCCTGGCGTCAGTGCACCACAACCACTAGGGCTAACACCTTGGCAAATTTTACCACTCTTGAAATACATTATTCAAAGTGGCAAAGTAGTTAGTTTTGACGTTGCTGAACTGTCGCCGCCTTTGGATCAAGAGCAAAAAACTGCTAGACTAGCAGCTTTGATTATCGCAGAATTGCTACATACTATTTAAGGAGCCAATTTCATGAAGAACACATTACTATGGAGTACCCTTTTTGCTGTACTTGGTACTCAAGTTCATGCTGAAAATACTCAGCCAGTAACACCACCTCAAACTCCAAGTGCTCTGAAACAAGTTCCTGCTACACCAACACCACCCGGACAAAATATACCATCGGTACATCCAGCCGCAGCAGCACCAGCAGCCCCCATCAACTGTGAATACAAAATCTCACCTGAAACCAAAACAATCGATCAAACATTGGTAATGAAATGGGCTACAAAAGCTGTTACCCAAGCTTTTGACTTTAATCCCAACAACTTAGACACCCAATTGCAAAAATTACAAGCTTGTTTTACTGAGCAAGGCTGGACTGGTTTTAATACTGCATTGCAGAAGTCAGGTAATTTGGAAGCCATTAAATCTCAAAAACTCACTGTGAGCAGTCAAGTAGATGGACAAGTTGTAATCACCGAAGCAAAAGACAATCAATGGAAAATTAATTTACCGCTGCAAGTTGTTTATCAAAATGATAAAGAAAAAGTAACACAATTACTCAGTGTTGACTTAACTATAGGCCGTAAGATGACTGGAGATTTAGGAATTACACAAATGATTGCTGCGCCAAGAGGCACGGTCACCCAAGAAAAACCACAAAGTACTAATCCTAATCCAAGTACCGGAGCTGCTGAAAATCCAACCAATGCACCGACGACTACGACCACACCAACAGCGACACCGGCAACAACACCACCAACTACAACTACGTCGCCAACGACAACAACACAGCCAACTTTCCCAGCAAAGCCTGCAGCAACTCCAACTCCAGCAACTCCTGGACAGCCTACTTTGCCTGAAAATCGCTCTACACAACCTTCACTACCAAACAATAATCCTTAATCGCTTGTTGTAACCTGGGTGGCGCGCAAGCAAAACCCGGGTTAAAATAAAAATTAGATTAAAAACGGTAACCGTTCAAGGGGCATACTTGAGTCTTGGAGAACAGTTGGATTTTCACGCAAGATGCGCCAAATACAACTGTTCAGCGAATAAAGCGCGAACGCTTTCACCCTAATTTATTGGGTTCAGTGGGTTTATTGACACCCGATTCATTAGGATATTCCAATACAATCACCTTTGTACCTATATGGAAAAAGTTTTCACTTAACCATTTAGCAGCACTTGGGAAAATACGCACGCAGCCATGGCTTGAGGGATGCTCAGGAACCTCATAGGCGGCATGAATAGTATATCCTTGGTAGAAGTAGGTACAATAAGGCATTTTTGCGCCACCTTTAGTATCTACAGGATATTCTCCTGATTTACAGTCAAACCCTCTTCGATTATAAACTTTAAACGTTCCAGTAACGGTTCTGCATGATTGATTTGAATTTTCTTCACATGCATCAATACCTGCTGACCCACCGCCAGTCAATAAACGGTTCCCTTCCTCATCATAAGCAGCCCATGCAGAAACCTTAGGATCAAAAATAAAGCGCTTCTCGCCTGTTGCTTGAATCTTCTGAGGATAATAATCACGACCACGTTTGTCTTTTGTATAGTGAATTGTTCGATGCACATAGCCTGCATCATCAGTAATTAAAGTAGATGGATCATTCTCAACACAGGATGTTAACCCTCCAACACACAATAACAAACCTGCCCAAAACAACTTATTCATTTAAATTTTATCTCCGCTTAATTAAACGTTTTTATAACTGCTCACGTATTCCTTAACCTTCTATTCCTTTAACTGATTCACTCATGTACTGCAGGATTCAAAAATCCTGCAACATATTCAGTGTACATTGATACCTTATGACTCTAGTTTTCGATATTTAATACGAGATGGCCTATCTGCTGCATCTCCTAAACGACGTTTTCTATCTGCTTCATAGTCGCTGTAATTTCCTTCAATGAAGGTTATTTGTGAGTCGCCTTCAAAAGCCATCAGATGCGTACAAATTCTATCTAAAAACCAGCGATCATGCGAAATCACAATCACACATCCCGGGAAATTGAGAACAGCATCTTCCAAAGCACGTAAAGTTTCTACATCCAAATCATTACTGGGCTCGTCAAGTAACAACACATTCCCGCCACTTTTGAGTAATTTTGCCAGATGGACACGATTACGCTCTCCTCCAGAAAGTTGTCCCATTTTCTTTTGTTGATCGGAGCCTTTAAAATTAAAACGTCCTACATAAGCGCGTGAAGGCATTTGAAAACTACCTACTTGCATGATGTCATGGCCATCGGAAATCTCTTGCCATACTGTCTTATTAGAGTCTAATTCATCACGCATCTGGTCTACGTATGCCAATTGCACAGTTTCACCAACACGAATAACACCATCATCAGGCTCTTCCTGACCAGTAATCATTTTCAAAAATGTAGACTTACCTGCTCCGTTGGGACCAATAATTCCTAAAATACCTCCTTTAGGAAGTTTAAAATCTAAATTATCAATCAGGATTCGATCACCAAATGATTTTTTGATTTTTTCGCCTTCAAGAACCAAGTCACCTAAGCGCTCACCTGGTGGAATGTATATTTCATTCGTCTCATTGCGCTTTTGGAATTCCTTCGAATTCATTTCTTCGAATCGAGCCAGACGTGCCTTATTTTTAGCATGACGCCCTTTAGGTGAAGTGCGTACCCACTCTAGTTCTGCTTTAATCGCACGTTGATGTGCATCTTCTTGTTTCTGCTCCATCTCCAAGCGTTCTTCTTTCTGCTCAAGCCATGAAGTGTAGTTTCCTTTGTAAGGAATTCCTTCGCCACGATCCAGTTCTAATATCCATTCCGCAGCGTTGTCCAAGAAATAGCGATCGTGAGTAATCGCAACTACTGTACCAGGAAAACCTTCAAGATAATGTTCTAACCATGCAACAGATTCTGCATCTAAATGGTTTGTTGGTTCATCAAGCAACAACATATCAGGATTAGAGAGTAGCAAACGGCATAAAGCGACTCGGCGTCGTTCTCCTCCTGATAATTTGCCCACAATTGCATCCCAATCAGGTAAGCGCAATGCATCAGCAGCCACATCCAGTTTCCTGTCAAGATCCCAGCCACCGCCAGCTTCGATAGCGTTTTGTAATTCACCCTGCTCGGCAAGTAACGTATTCATTTCATCATCGCTCATTGGCTCTGCAAAACGCATACTAATTTCGTCAAAGTGCGCGAGTTTTTCTTTCATTTCCTTCACGCCTTCTTCGACAACTTCGCGTACGGTTTTATTGAGATCCAATTGGGGTTCTTGCTCGAGATAACCGATTTTAATTCCTGGTTGTGGTCTTGCTTCCCCTTCATAGTGAGTATCAACACCCGCCATGATACGTAATAAAGTGGACTTACCTGATCCATTCAATCCTAAAACACCGATTTTGGCACCAGGGAAAAAACTCAATGAAATGTCTTTTAAAATAAACCGCTGATTCTCAACAATTTTGCTGACACGATTCATGGTAAAAATATATTGTGACATAACTACTCCGTCTTTTTAAAACTGTTTTTTGTGGCTTGGGTAGAAACAGTCGCACTGTCATTAAATATTCCCCTCACCCCTCCCCTCTCCCATAAATGGGAGGGGATTTTTTACCAATCAAGAATTACTTTGCCTGATTGACCTGATGCCATAATTTGAAATGCATGTTGGTAGTCATCAACTGGAAAACGATGTGTTATTACCGGTGAAATATCTAATCCACTTTGTAACATGGCGATCATTTTATACCATGTTTCAAACATTTCACGACCATAAATACCTTTAATCACTAATCCCTTAAAAATAACCTGATTCCAATCAATCGATGTTTCGTTAGGAGGAATACCTAACATGGCCACATGCCCACCATGATTCATTGCTTTCATCATGTCATTTAAGGCTGTAGGATTTCCGGACATTTCCAGACCTACGTCAAAACCTTCGAGCATCCCTAACTCCGCAGCAACATCGGACAACTTTTCAGACTTAATATTTACAGTACGAATGCCCCCCATTTTGCGAGCCAAATCCAAACGGTAATCATTCACATCGGTAATGACAACATGACGCGCACCTATATGCTTGACTATAGCCGCTGCCATGATACCAATAGGCCCTGCACCAGTAATCAACACATCTTCCCCGACGACATCAAAAGCCAAAGCACAGTGGGTTGCATTCCCAAAAGGGTCAAAAATTGAAGCTTGTTCTTCAGTAATGTTATCAGGAAGCGCTATAACGTTGCTGGCAGGTATCGCTAAATACTCTGCAAAACATCCAGGTCTATTGACACCTACACCCAAAGTATTGCGGCAAAGATGGCGTTTACCAGCACGACAGTTTCGGCAAACCCCACAAGTTATATGCCCTTCGCCAGAAACTCGCTGTCCTACATGAAATCCTTGTACTTCCTGTCCTACTGCAACAATTTCACCACAAAACTCGTGGCCTACCGTCATGGGGACAGGGATAGTCGCTTGCGCCCATTCATCCCAAGAATAAATATGAATGTCAGTACCACAAATCGCTGTTTTTTTAATTTTAATTAATACATCATTGACGCCATATTCAGGTATAGCGACCTCTTCCATCCAGATTCCAGGTTCCTTTTTCGCTTTGACTAATGATTTCATAAAAGTACCTCTAAATAAGATCATCTCTGTAACGTTCAGTGATGATGGCTTTGCTTTAAATAACAGAAAATTCCTTACCTACCGTTTCAAATGCCTCAATGGCTTTATCCAAATGATGCAATTCATGTGCTGCGGACATTTGAGTACGAATTCGAGCTAAACCCTTAGGTACCACAGGGTACGAAAAACCCACTACATAGATACCTAGCTCGAGTAAACGGTTCGCCATGCGTCCTGCAAGGCTTGCATCCCCTAACATAACTGGAATAATTGGATGTTCTCCAGGAATTAATTTGAATCCAAGTTTGGTCATACCTTCACGGAAATAACGGCTGTTACGCTTTAATTTTTCTGCCCAATGATTATTTTTCATCAAGTTATCGAGAACAACACAAGAAGTATGTGCGATCACTGGAGCCAAGGTATTTGAGAATAAGTAAGGTCTGGACCGTTGGCGCAACCACTCAACGACAGTCTGATTTGATGCAGTATAACCACCTGAAGCCCCTCCTAGAGCCTTACCTAGAGTGCCTGTAATGATATCAATACGATCACTGACACCAAAATGCTCAGGCGTTCCACGACCAGTTTCTCCCATAAAACCAACAGCATGAGAGTCATCAACCATAACCATAGCATCATATTTATCGGCTAATTCGCAAATTGCTGGAAGATTTGCCAAAATTCCATCCATTGAAAAAACACCATCCGTAGCAATCAAACGAAAACGCGCGTTTTTAGCAGCAATCAATTGCTCTTCTAAAGCCTTCATATCGTTATTTGCATATCGATAACGTGCCGCTTTACAAAGTCGTACCCCATCAATAATACTGGCATGATTTAATGCATCGCTAATAATCGCATCTTCTTCACCCAATAAAGTTTCAAAAAGACCTGTATTCGCATCAAAACATGAAGAATATAATATAGTATCTTCTTTACTTAAAAATTGACTGATTTTCTGCTCAAGTTGTTTATGAGGCGTTTGTGTACCACAAATAAAGCGTACTGAAGCCATACCATAGCCATATTCATCGAGTGCTTTTTGCCCTTCAGCAATTAATTGCTGATCATTCGCTAAACCTAAGTAATTGTTAGCACAAAGATTAATGACCTCTTTATGATTTACTGTGACAGCAGCTTGTTGCTGGCTGGAAATAACACGTTCGCCTTTATATAAGCCTTCACTCTTAAGCGTCGCTATTTCAGTTTGCAAATATTCAGTATATTGCTCAAGCACTGTATTCTCCTATAAGTTACAATTGGAACAATATCTCGGCACGCTCTTTAAGTGCGACATCGAAATATGGGCCAATCTATTTTAGAAAACCATTCAACCTAAAAAGTCAGTTGGTCGCTTTAACTGGCTCTATGGTCGCAACTGCTTTCTCTAGGTTAAAAATTGCAGATCATAACAAACTTTAAACAGAGTCACCATGAAATTCCGGATTCAAACATTATTTCTTAGCACATGCGCTATTTTTTTGCTAAGATTGTGCCAAAGTTTTAAAAGTGTGTTGACAATTCGCTTCTGCCACCTCGTTTCGCAGCATGTCTGTGGAATTCTAAAATCTCCAAATGTGGATCACCGCGAATAAGTCGCGAAGCAACGGCTTTAGCAAATGAATCGTCAATCTTAACCTAAAACAATCAACACGGTAGAACAAATGAGTTATCAAAGCGCGCGTATTAATATGGTCAAGCAACAACTTCGAACTGGCGATGTTTTAAACGAATCCATACTTAATTTGTATGATACGATATTCAGACATGAATTCGTTCCCGAACAATTTACACATTTTGCTTATTCAGATATGCAAATACCGCTCAATCATGGTCAACGCATGCTGACTCCTTTGGAAGAAGGACAAATTTTGCAAGCGCTTGATTTGCAAGGTCATGAAACCGTTTTGGAAATAGGCACAGGCAGTGGATTTTTTACCGCTTTGTTAAGTAAATTATGTAAAAAAGTAATCAGTGTCGATTATTATGCCGATTTTACAGCTCATGCAGCCCATCAATTAAAAAAACATCATTGTAACAATGTAGAGTTAATAACCGGCGATGCCAGCCAAGGTTGGTTAGAGAGTGCTCCTTACGATGTGGTCATATTCACTGGAGCAATAGAAAAAATAAATGAGACTCAAAGATTACAGATTCTTCCTGGAGGCAAGCTATTTGTTATTGAAGGAAACTCTCCTGTGATGCAAGGTCGACTCTATGAATTGGACCATGGAGAGCATTGGCACAATGAACTCATTTTTGAAACAGATGTCCCACTACTGATCGATAAATCAAAACCCAAAGAATTTGTATTTTAGGAATTAGTTTAATGAAAAAATTGTTGGTCTGCTATCTCATGACTTTGGGTCTGTCTTCGCACGTCTTTGCGGCAACAGACCTTATGGATATCTATCATCAAGCCCTTGAAAATGACCCTATCTTCAAGAATGCATATGATACGTACATGGCCAACACAGAAGCACTTCCCCAAGCACGTGCCGCGTTGCTTCCTCAAGTTGGTCTTACCGCTCAGGCAACTCGAAACGTTTTGCACGTTAACGATGGTCTTTTTACTATTCAAGATAGCTATTACAACTCGAGAACCTGGCAAGTTTCAGCATCGCAAGCTATTTTCAATTACCAAGCCTGGGCAAAAGTGCAACAAGCAAAAGCATCCGTTAAAGCAGCGCAAGCAACATTCAACGATGCAGCCCAGGATTTAATTCTTAGGACAGCCAAGGCCTATTTTGACATATTGTTTGCTCAAGATACTTTAAATTTCGCTGAAGCAAAAAAACGCGCAAACATGCGCCAGTATGAACAAGCCAAACAACGCTTTGAAGTAGGTCTTGATCCAATTACGTCTGTTTATGAAGCAAAAGCTGCATATGATCAATCTGTTGCTACCGTTATTGCATCGCGTAATAACCAAATCAATCAAAGTGAAAATTTAAGAAAGCTGACCAATCATGTTTATGAAGTAATAGCTCCTCTACGTGAAGGCAAAATTCCCTTAATCAAGCCAGAACCTAATATTGTAGATCAATGGATAGATACCGGCCTGAAACAAAATTTCAAGTTACTGTCTGCAAAATTCAATCTTGAAGTCGCACGTCAAAACATGAAAGCACTTTCTGCTGGGAATTGGCCTACTCTTGCGCTTCAGGGCAACTCAACAGAAACAACAAACCAATTAAATAGCTCGAATCCCTTACTCCCGGCCAATCAAAAACTATCGACGGTTGGTGTGGCCTTGAATTTTCCTGCATTCCAAGGAGGATTAGTACGTTCACAAACACGACAAGCCCAACATAATTTTCAGGCTACTAGTGAGCGAATGGAGCAGTCATACAGAGATGTAGTGGTAAATAGCCGCATTGCTTTTAATACAATCACCGATGGAATTAGCAAAGTAAAGGCAGACAGACAAACTGTTATTTCACAACAAAACTCATTAGAAAGTACAGAGGCGCAATTTGAGGTAGGTACTCGCACCATGGTAGACGTGGTCAATGCCCAACAGCGTTTGTTTGAAGCCCAGAATCAATTGGCTAATGACCAATACAGTTTGATTAATGCTGTTTTAACTCTAAAATATTTGGCTGGCACATTGAATGCAAACGATCTCGAGTTAATCAATTCATGGTTAGAAACAACCAGGGTCAACGGATTACCCCAAGCTGCCAAAAAAACCACTACATAACAACTTTTTATTAGGTTTTAATAATGTCCAATCCTTCTCAAGTTGAAAAAAAACTACTGCATTACACCGGTAAGGCCATCGCGGATTTTAATATGATCCAGCGTGGAGACCGTGTTATGGTCTGTTTATCAGGCGGTAAAGACTCTTTTACCCTCTTAACCATTCTGAATCAATTACGTCGACGCTCCGGCAATAAATTTGAACTTTTTTCATTTACCCTGGATCAAGCACAACCAGGATGGAATGATGCCGCACTACGTCAATGGCTTGCGGATCGCTCCATTCCTCATGAAATACTAACTCGTGATACCTATAGTATCGTTAAAGAAAAAATACCCGAGGGTAAAACATATTGTTCTTTATGCTCGCGTCTACGACGCGGCATTATTTATCGGTATGCAGAGGAGCACGGTTTTAATAAAATCGCCCTTGGGCATCATCGTGACGATCTGGTTCGTACTCTGATGATGTCTATCTTATACAATGGTGATATCCGCTCAATGCCACCGAAGTTACTTAGCGATAATAAAAAGCATATAGTCATCCGACCATTATGTTATGTTCAAGAAAAAGATATTATTACCTTTGCTCAAGAACAATCTTATCCTATCATTCCATGCACTCTTTGTGGTTCTCAGGAAAATTTAATGCGCAAAAAAATAACGCATTTAATTGATCAACTTGCTGACGAAAACCCCAAAGTACCAAGTAATATCCTGCATGCGCTGCAAAGTATAAAACCCAGCCAACTGATGGATCAAAGTATGTGGAATTTTAAAAATCTTGAGCATGACTTAGTCACGAATCAGGCAACTGATAGGGACGAAGTGTTCCATGCCGAAGAATTTGACCCCATTGAAGCCTAACCCACCGTTCTATGTTATAGGTGAAAAGTTGCATTCGTGCGTAAATTGAGAATTATTTTTACTCAAAATGCCCAATGTGACTTTTCGCGCTGAGTTTAATTTCTCTACCTTGAAATTAGAATCTAGCTCCCCTCATCTTTATAATGAATAACGCCCTAAGTCATTTTTAAATACCAATAAACGCACACAATGAATTGAACTTCATCAATTAGAGTGACGAAAGCACAGCATCTTAACTAAACCGTAACATTTTTATAACATTTTGTTACAGTGGTGTTTTAATAAACAGCACTTTAGTCTAAAATTAGGGGTAATTTCGCTTAACACTTTTATTTACTTTGTTAATATAGGAACAACTCCATGTTTACAAATGCACCAGTTGACTCACGTAAGTTTCGAATTTATACCAAACGCTATCTTAAGTTTGATTTTGTTGCAGCCATAGTTGTATTTCTTGTAGCCATCCCATTATGTCTCGGGATCGCCTTAGCTTCAGGCGCCCCTCTTTTTTCTGGGATTTTAAGTGGGGTTATTGGCGGCGTTGTTGTTGGGTTTTTAAGTGGCTCTCACGTCAGTGTCAGCGGACCTGCGGCAGGTATGGCAGCTGTAGTTGTTGCGGCGATTACCCATCTTGGAGATTTCAACACCTTTTTAGTTGCACTGTTACTTGCGGGGCTTCTGCAGGTGATAATAGGAAGCCTAAGAGCCGGCTTTGTCGCAGACTATGTCCCATCAAATGTAGTGCAAGGTCTGCTCTGTGCAATCGGTATTTTGTTAATAATCAAACAATTACCATTAGCATTCACACTGTCTGCAGATTTTAACGAGCTAAAAACGCATTTATTAGAGACGACTGAAGAAATCACTCTAAGCCCTATTCTTGCTTTGTACCATCACCTCAATACAGGTGCCATACTGATTACGGTACTGTCAGTATCGACTTTAATTTATTTTGATTTAACGAAAAATAAAATATTAAAAGAAATTCCTGCACCAATTATCGTCGTGATTTTGGGTGTACTGCTTAATGAGTTTTTTTTATGGACCGATTCAAGCCTGGTTCAGAATTCCCCCCAACTTGTTAATATTCCGCAAACAGATGATATTCATGAGCTATTAAGCAAACTGGAATACCCAAATTGGTCCGCGCTGTCGAACCCCAAAGTTTATTTATATGCGTTTATCATCGGGATTGTTGCCTCCCTTGAAACCTTATTAAACTTCAAAGCAGGGGAAAGACTGGACAAAAAACGCCGACATCCGTCATCAAACCGAGAGTTATTGGCGCAAGGAGTTGGCAACATGACAGCAGGTTTAATTGGTGGAATTCCCATTACTTCAGTAATCGTAAGAACATCCATTAATATTCAGGCAGGATCGGCAAGTAAATTATCTACTATTTTACATGGAGTTTTTATTTTCTTTGCAGTCATGTTAATTCCGGGCACTTTGAATAAAATACCCTTATCATCACTCGCTGCTATTCTGATCTATACTGGTTATAAGCTTAATAAACCTTCCATTTATCGTACCATTTATGCTCAAGGCAGCGATCGTTTTATTCCATTCATCTCCACCGTAATTGGAATTATTGTCTTTAACTTATTGACTGGTATTTTAATTGGATTAGCCGTCAGTTTGTTCTATATTTTAAAATCGAACAGTCAGGCGCGAATTAATATTCTGAAGGAAATTCATCCAACTGGTGAGGTTAATCGTCTGATACTTCCCCAACAAATGACTTTTCTTAATAAAGCCGCACTAATTGCTGAGCTTGATTCCATACCCAAAGAATCACACCTAATTATTGATGCACGTTATACTCAATATATTGATAAAGAAATTTCAGAGTTTTTAAAAGAATTTAAAGAAGAACAAGCCCCCAATAAAAAAATCGCCATAAATTTTATTGGTTTCAAAGAACATTACAAGATTCATAATTATATTGAATTTATCAACGTTACTACATACGATGTGCAATCTAATCTGTCACCGGCACAAGTATTAAATATTTTATATGAAGGAAATCAACGTTTCCTAAATGACAACTTAATTCATCGTTCTAACCAACAAGACATAAAACTTACAGCCAAAGCACAACATCCCATTGCCATAGTTCTTGGCTGTATTGATTCACGCGTACCTGTTGAAACCATTTTCGACGTAAGTTTTGGTGATGTTTTTTGCGTTCGTGTTGCGGGGAATGTTGTGAACAATGATGTTTTGGCTAGTGTTGAATATGCGTGCCATGTCGTTGGCGTCAAGCTAATTATCATTCTTGGTCACACCCGTTGTGGTGCCATTTTATCTGCATGTGACGGAGTTGAAACAGGACATATTACAGAATTGTTAGACAAAATAAAGCCAGCAATCAATGCTGAGAACGAAACGGAAACGAACCGTCACAGTAAAAATACTACCTTCGTGAACAATGTCACTGACTTGAACGTTGCCAATACCATGCAAAAAATTTATGAACGTAGTCCTATTCTGCATCAAATGATAGAGAAAAATGACATTGCTATGGTTGGTGCCGTTTATAATGTACAAACAGGCAAAGTGCATTTTAATAATTACGCACATGAATTAAGTCAACTTGAAGGGGAAAATAATGCGCATTTAGCTTCTAAATTAAATGCACTATTAGAAGAATCCAAAATTAAAATATAACATCCTACCAGACATAACCTGGTTGCTTGCAACCAGGATTTTCTACCGTTTCTAAACTCAAATTATTTCATCTGTTTTTGAACAAAAACTTCTGTATAATGCTTTCCAATCAAGAACAATACTACTTCAGGAGTTGAAATGCGTGCATCTCAATGGTTTTTAGTAACTCTTAAAGAAACTCCAAGTGATGCGGAGATCGTTTCTCATAAATTAATGCTAAGAGCAGGAATGATCCGTAAACTGGGCTCAGGCCTTTATACCTGGATGCCTCTGGGTTTAAAAGTATTACGTAAAGTAGAGCAAATCGTCCGCGAAGAAATGAATCGCATTCATGCGATGGAAGTGCTCATGCCCGCAGTACAACCTGCTGAGCTATGGCAAGAAACGGGACGCTGGGATACCTTTGGTGGACTGCTTCTCACTATGAAAGATTCTAATGATAGAGAATATTGCTTTGGGCCTACTCATGAAGAAGTCATCACTGACATTATGCGTAATGAATTGCAATCCTATAAGCAACTTCCTGCAAGTTTTTATCAAATTCAGACTAAATTTCGTGACGAAATAAGACCTCGTTTTGGTGTCATGCGCGCACGTGAATTTATTATGAAAGATGCTTATTCCTTTCATTTAAACTTAGAAAGTCTGCAAATGACCTATAAAGACATGTATCAGGCCTATTGCCGAATCTTCGATCGCCTAGGGCTTAAATATCGTGCAGTTGAAGCAGATACAGGCGCTATTGGCGGCTCTGCATCACATGAGTTTCAAGTATTGGCTGACTCCGGCGAAGATTTAATTTTCTACAGTGATAAAGGGGAATATGCAGCAAATATTGAACAAGCGACCAGCTTAAGACCTGAAAAAGCAACGCCGACCCAACAAAAAATGATGCTGGTAGATACGCCAAATCAAAAAACCATAGCTGAAGTAGCAAAATTTATGGGTGTAGCAAGCAATCAAACCGTCAAAACTTTGATTGTAAAAGGAAGAGAACAGCCCATGGTTGCTTTGGTTTTAAGAGGTGATGATGAACTGAATGAAGTCAAAGCAACAAAACATCCTTTAGTCCATTCTCCCTTACAATTTATAGATGAGGAAACAGTCTTAAAAAGCTTGAATGTACCGACTGGATCATTAGGACCAATCCATTTATCGATTCCTGTAATCGCAGATTATCATGCACTGGCAATGGATTCTTTTATCTGTGGTGCCAATCAAGCCGATAAGCATTATCAACATGCTGCTTGGGATAAGGACATTAGTGATTACCTTGCCTATGACTTACGTAACGTTAAAGAAGGTGATATTAGTCCAGATGGTCAAGGAACTCTGCGCTCCTGCCGCGGTATTGAAGTGGGCCATGTTTTTCAGTTAGGTGATAAGTATGCCAAAGCCATGAATGCCGCGGTAATTAATGAGCAAGGCCAACTAGAAACCATGATGATGGGCTGTTACGGTTTAGGGATAACACGCGTAGTTGCTGCTGCTATTGAACAACATCATGATGAGCAAGGGATCATCTGGCCGCAAAACATCGCTCCATTCCAAATCGTCATCATTCCTTTAAATGGACACCGCTCACAAACAGTCACAACGCAAGCGAATGCTTTATATGAACGTTTAAATGAGTTGGGAGTTGATGTCTTAATTGATGATCGTAATGAGCGCGCAGGCGTATTGTTTGCAGATCATGATTTAATTGGCATCCCACACCGAATCATCGTCAGTGAGCGAAATATGGAGCAAAATTGCGTAGAGTATAAAAATCGTGCTACTGGAGAAATGCAGCAATTAAACTTAGATTACGCAATTGATACTCTGGTTCAAATGGTTTCAAAATAAATATCTAGCTCATCATCCCGAGCGCAACAAGGGTCTCCACTGTAGCACTGTGTTACGATAGAGATCTCTGGTTGTACTCGGGATGACGACAAAAAAAACCAAATTACGCTTCGCCAATCTGGGCGACACAATGATTACACCCCATCGCCTGTATCTCCCCCCTGACAAGAAAAAACAAAAACAGGAAGTGTAATTAAAGAATTAAATCAAGCAAAAAAAATCGAGAGATGCGATATTAGCGAGATAAATATCCGCTTTTTTATAAATCAGGATGATGTATATCAATACTTGTCTCAATTCATTTTTCATGTAGAATCGACCAACTTTAGACCCTCCTCATAATGAATCAATTATAAAAATAAAGATAACTTGGAGAACAAATATGCTGCATAAGGAAAAAGCTGCCTCTGGATTTAAAAACGACCAAAATGGGAAAGTATTGGGTATTTTTAAACCTATAAAACCTGTTTTTCTTTCGATGACTTCGTTACACGAACCTCCTAAAATTATAATAGAAACGCCTAAATGGATTGCCAGGAATACCAGCGAACTGATTGATTTACTTAATGATTCTGATTGTTCCAGATGTAATCTGACTACTGATTTCAAAAATGTAAAAATGGTAAAGTTTTTATTAACAATACAAAATGAACTGGTTTTTGGTCCATGCGGAAATTCACATCCAGAGAATAATATCCCTGCTTATCCACATTTAGCAGCAGAAGAAGATTTTTATAATGCTCAATGTATCACTGCTGGAAATGCCTATTTCACAGACAGTAATGAGTTAATTGCTCTAGGTAGCCATTGCATGGAGTTTCGTACATCCTTTCATTCATTGCAGTTTGCACTCCCTCACTTTTTATGCCTTGAGCTTCCCATATCTGACTCATTTAGGCTCTGTGAAACGAATCTTAGTGGTGTTTTTTTAAGGTGGCATTTCATTGAACGCAGCACTCTAGAGAAATATGCTCGAGAAAACCTATGTGATAAGGAAGATATAAACTCATTCTCGTCCTTAGAAAAAAAAGAGGTAGAAGAACAAAAAAAATTCACTGCAAATGATATTCTTTTTTTTGCAAGCAAACAAACTCCGCAAAAATCGGAACAACCACATGAACCAATCAATTCACCGGAAAAGCAATCCTCGCTTGTTTTATAAAGTTTAAAATAAGTATTTAGTTCAAAATCAAATTTCTCCAATAGCCTTCGATCATGTGCACGGTCGAAGGCTATTCATCCCCAGGATTCCCTAAAGTATTCAAATAAGTCAGAATTTCATTGTTTCTTAATGCTTCTACTCCGATTGCACTGATTTGATTAAATCCCACGTCTAAAGTATACAGAGTCGTAGTTTCAGCTAAAGCTAAGGCGCCATCATCGCCAATATTATTATGACTCAAACTCAAATTGTGCAGCTGTAGCACGCTTGCTAAAGTTTTTGCTCCCTCGTCACCAATATGATTATTATTGGCATATAAGTTATTCAGAGTACTCATTTTCGTCAAAGCAATAATGCCTTCATCACCAATTAAATTATTGTCGATATTCAACATGGTGAGATGATTCAATGCAGATAAAGCATGAGCACCCTCCACACCCACACCACAGCCAACAATTGACAGCCACTCCAGAACGCTCGCTTGCGCTAAAAAAGCAGCCCCTTCATTTTGCAAAGGGTTTTTATCAAGATTGAGATAAAACAAATTAGGTTTTCTTGCTATGATTTTGACGCCATCCTTATCAATATTATTGTTCTCCAAATCAATAAAATTGATGGATTGATTTCTATCAAGAAACTCCAGCCCATCATTTCCTAATCGATTATTGCCTAGATATAAACTTTTCAATGTTTCATTTGCATACAATGCCTTCGCACCGGCCACACCAATTTGACTTTTTCTTAGCGAAAGATGCGTTAACGTCTTATTTTTTGCTAGTGCTTTTGCGCCTGAAGTACCTATAGGGTTGCCATCAAGAGAAAGAAAAATCAGGGTACTATTTTTGGCCAAAGCCTCAGCCCCATAGGGACCAACATGATTCTCTCCTAAAAGAAGATAAACCAAAGAAGTATTTTTAGCTAAGGCTTCAGCTCCTAGTGAACCAATGCGATTTCCAGTAAGGAACAAATAACGAATATGGGTATTCGTAGCAATCAATTCTGTACCTTGATAACCGATCTGATTGTCAGAGATGCTCAAGCGGGTAATTTCTGGATGTGCATTGAGAAAGGAAAGGATTTGCGGTACATCACGATCATGTATGTGGCATTGATCCAAAAATAAACCACCATCAGCGACACGTGATGCAATGGTATCGACACATTCATTATTTTGTAGCTCAGGATTTTTAATGTATTCCTTTGCAAATAAAGGGGAAATTATTATGCTCAATATAAGCGAAAGACTAAAGACCACTTTTCTCATCATGCACAATCCTTTTGTTTTAAATCTGCAGGTCCCGCGATCAGAAATAACAAATTGGGGCTATGGGGAGTTGTATCATGAAGGTCAATAAAAACCAACACGAAAAACTGGTCGGATATTCTTTTCTCACGACCAGATAAAAAAATATTAGGGTGAATCACGCTAATTGGAGTGTGCGCGTCTCGGGATCACTGGTAATTCTAAAATGCTCAAAATCACGAATGAAATTTGCAACATGATACGCTAATGAAAAATGAGTATGCTCCCCAAAAATATCATGATAAACCATTTCTGAAGTTTCCTCTAAATCAGCACAAGAAGTTTTTAGTAGCGCGTCAGCATATTTTTTATTTATTTCTCCCCATTTATTCAAGATTACCTGTACTTGAGAAAGCTTAATGTCCTCTGTAAAAACACTTAACTTATTGTAATGAAATAAATTACCTATAAGATAAAGTACAAACACACGTGTTTCCATGTATTGGCTTGGCAGAGCATTCAACACTGAGGGGATTAGGAGTTTAATAGGCAAGAATTTGCTATCTAAGTTCTGAACAACAAAAAACAAGTTCCAGCTATTATATAAATACATCCATTCCTTACTAACATAAAATTGGCTCACTCGCTTACGTGATTGATTCACTGTTAAATCAGGAAGCAAGCTGTATCGGCCACTTGCAGTGATTGAACTGTCATCAGGCAAGACCAGATTTTGAAAGATATAAGCATGCAGAGGTCGAAGATGCTCTAACATCCGGATAAGAGCAGCACCAGCATAAGCATTATCACCAGGCGCCCCACTCTCCTTTTGCTGTTCTTCCCATGTTGCCTCTAAGATATTTAAACTCACATTTTTAACTGAATCATCAGACATTTCACCTAATGGAGGAGGACAAATTTGTGCATTCCAAAGTGCTAGTCCATATTTCTTAATAAACTCTTTTGACTTTGCCTCAATTTCTGCCTTATCCAGTTGCTCACTGCCTAATGAGCGCAGAAATGCACCCGCAGCAATGACAGGATCAACAGAAATTAACTTTAAATTTTTAAAAAGAGAAAAATTGTTACTATTAGAACCAAAAAAGAAATTGAAAAGAGGATTTCCTGGATAAGCCGTATTTCTTTGTTTTTTTGTGAAGCAATAAACATCCTCATTAAATGTGAAACTGTTTACCATCGTCACTGCGAACGCTTCGAATAAACATAATAAATTCAGTTGGATTTGCAACTGTTTTGACATAGCCTGCAACTCTTCATCTGAAATTAACTGGTTTCTTTCTATAAAAGCAAGTAAATCACAGAAGAGCGTGTTGCTGAGCAAACCTTTTTGCATGGCGTTGATAAGCCCATCCAAATCAATTGGTTCTTTTGTAAATTTAGCCAAAAATTCTTTGAAGTCTACATCACGAATTTCAGCGGAACCTAACCTTAAATCTGCTACAATTTTTTTAGCAATGGATGGATCAGATTGTTTCTGAAGATACTTAATAACACGGCTTAAAAATTGTTTCGCTAACAGTTTGCGTGACATAAAAACCTCCCCCTATAATTTAATTGGAGCAAATCTATGGCCGCTAGCCCCTAAACTTTATCTATGCTTTTTACTCTTTTGCAGTTGTCGCCATAGATTGGAGTTGTATTATAAACTCTTCTTCAATTTTATAGTGAAGGCAATTATTTTTTAACTTTTCAATATAACCCAACTCTTCTAATCGATTTAAGGCGGGAAGAATCTCGGTGGACAATTCATATCGAAATCGAGGAACAAACGAATTCAAGATTGCCTCTTTATCGACTACAAAAAACTCCCTTACATCTTTATGGCTAGGGTTATTAATGTCATTTTTAATAATACTCATAAAATGAGGGAAATCATGAAAAAGCCGGTCTAAATCTAATATTTTTTTATTCTTTATGCGTGCAACATTTTTCCTATTATTCATGAATTTTTGTATTTGCAACCCACTTAGAGCAGTAGTAAGACCGCCAGCTAAAAAACCAAATAAAAATGAGATGTCCATGGATGTTTATTCTAAATTAAAATGATTATTGAACAGCTGATCGTATGAGCGATCATAAATTGGTTAATTATATATCAAAATAAAAATAAACGTAATAATGACTTTTTGATTACCCTAGCGATGTAATCTACCCTAAAAACTCTATAAATTTCTTACTATCAGGTCTATGTAGAGGCATCAAGCGCATCTTATACCAGATGAACTTGACGTGAACACGAGTAATTCTCTTGTTTTTTTGGCTGATCCACATGAAATATTTTGCTAATATATACAAATAAATCATTTTTTATACAAAAATGGTTTTGTTCATTTGGAGAAAATCAATGACTAAAAAGACACCCAAAAATTTTGGAAAGTCGATTGACTGGAGCGTAACTTCAGACAAAAAACAAATAAATTCGCTGAATAAAAACACCCGGACAATTGCCGAGCAATTGGACAAAAATCCATTCCCGGATAAAGATCAATTAAATCCAAAGAAAAAACAATAACATACACATTAATTGATCAACAAAAAATAAAACTTGCGTATTTTTTATAAAAACTTATCATAACTAATACGCTTTTTATTGAAAAAGGATTTTATAAATGATGTTATTTAGAAGATTTGTTACCTCCTCTGCCCCTAAAGCAATTAAGCCTACTCCTGCTACCAACCGTTTTTTCAAAGATATAAATTGGACAAGAGTCAAAGAAAATGAGGCAAAATCAGAATTAAGCAAATCGGTTCAAACTATTGTGAAAGAGCTTGAGAATACTTCGTCAACAGATGCTTCAGGGCCTGCGAGAAAATTTAAATAATTTTGATGCAAAAAGAGCAGAATTCTTGCCAGTAATCCTGCTCTTATTGTCATGATAAGTTCAGCCGATTTTGCAATACCAAACTATCTAATGCCTCAAAATGCTCGGGAGCAGCAGATTTTAATTCCTCAAAATCAGCTTCAGCTTGAACATCAAGCACACCGTCTTGAACCGTGGCGACGATATTTTCCTCAAGATTATTAATTGAAGTTGACGTAATTCCTTGTCGCACAAATGCAATTTTAGCCGATCCAAATTTACTTGGATCAATGACTCTTGCCATACTCGTGGCAATCGAAATATCTGCCCCCTTAAAAAGCTCCTCTTCAGATGTCGCATTGCTATTGAGTTGGCTTTGATTAATGAAGTCTACATATTGCAAAAGATTGACAACATAAATTGTATTGGTTTCACAATCTACTACTACCGCTGGCTTATTATCTTCTGGCTGCCCTGACTCTTGCTCTTTCCCTTTACTGAATTTTTTCTCAATCGCCAACTCATTATTTACCACACTAATAATTACCTTTTTAGATTGATTTTCTTGAATAACTGATGGAAACCGTTCACTCACACTACGATAAGAATCCAATACATACTTAGGGGGAGTAATAAAATCATTATTAGAAATACCCCTTTGGATTACCCCATCAACCGCTTTCTCAGGTTTTCTTGTCGAGACAGTTATTAGATAAGTCCCATCCTTTTCTAAACCGATATCCAGCCATTTAGGCCATATATTACACATCTCTTTGAATACATTAGGCACGCGCTTATGTTGATCCATTCGACGTGTCAGAAAATCACCGCTCATATTGTAAGTCACTACTGCTTCTGCATGCGTCAATGTACCAATGTGTTTTTTATGAGCTCCCTTCACACATTCATCCTCATAAAAAATTGTTCTTTTTCTATCAACGGTAAGAAGCGCAAGCTCATCTAATGCATATCCTGTTTGCTGTTGCAATTGCAACGCAAAACTCTCTGTTGTAATAGATTTACCACTGCCAGGTCCCCCTGCCATCAATACAGTGAAACGGTCAGGATAACTTTTAGGGGCTTTTTCTTGAACACCAACAAACGTATTCGCATCCATTGCTGAAACTAATGGTAATGCTTCATATTGAGACTGTTTAAGAAGTCTCTCGATTATACGCTCTGTAAGAGTATACATTCGCTCATCGACTTCACTTCTAAGTAATTTATCTGCTATGTGCGTCATCGCTAACTCGCTTAACATAGAATCAGATCCATCTATTATTCCCTTTTCTTTTCGTTTTAAAAGCTCTGCTTTAAATCTCTTAAAATGCTTATGGACTTGATGATGCTCCTGTTTACTTGGATCCTTAAAAGCATCATATACCCAACTCAAATATTTCTGTCGTTGAGATAACATGCATATTTCTGGAAGCACTGGCAAAACATGCTGTGTGTGAAAACTACGGACGAATGCCCCAAAATCATTATTTTGAGGAGGAGTTTTTAACAATAAAGGAATTAAAGCGCCAGTGATTTGTAAGGAGCGACGAAACGTTTCAAACAACATTAAATCACCAACAGATTCACCATGTTGACCTTTGTAACGCCCAAAACCTTTTACCTTCAATGACAATTCATCTGTTCTTTGCACTGAATTTTTTAATGCAGTAAATTCGACAGAAGCATCTCGAAACACCTCTGGAAATGATTCTTTCCCGGACTCAAGAACTGACTCAATATCACAAGAACCTTCATTGTACTTGCCCCAATTGTGTTGAGAATAGAAACGCACAATATGTGTATTGCCACCTAGAGCAATATGTCTATTAGCTACCCGAGAAGAAGTTCTTGAATACATAAGCGTTCTAGCCAACATCGTTTCATCTCCTAACTTAACATACATAACTTGGGCTAATTTTACATAAAACATCTTAACTAAATATTAAGCATGCAGATTATTTTTAAATCATAACCTTTATTGATTCGGCTCCAGTTTTGTTGTTAAGGTCATATAATGGTGCGGATATTAATCTATGTGACCTAAAAACATACCAATTGTTGTTTTATTGGCGAGAAATTCGATGTAAGAGAAATAACTTGCGTAGACTGCCAAGGTCTTTTTTATACAATTTAATGAATTTAAAATTATGAATTTTTTTAAGAACAGCAAAACCAAATCGGCCGCATGAGAATAATCAACTTTTAAAACACCGGGGTAATACGTTTTTAATTTGTAGCATAGCCGCGAGTTTCATGCTTGATTTTTCAACTAAGCGTTACTAAACTACCCCAGTCTGTTCTGGACCGTATCACGGCCAAAATTCCAGAACAATTGCATCCCTATAACTCATAAAAGAGGATCATATGCTAAAAAAGTTTTTTATTTTTTCAATTATGGTTCTAGCGAGCATGCTAAGCGCCTGTGGTCCTATTTATAATACCGAATACAATTTTGTTCCGCCTAAATCAGATGTTGCAAAAATGTGTACTGCCCAGTGTATTCAAGGCAGAAATGATTGCGAACAAAGTTGTAGGGTAGACAATGACCATTGTCGTATGAGAGCCCAACAAAATGCTTTATTTGAATACAAACAATATAAAGAAGAGCGAAGAAGAATGGGTTTACCTATCGATAAATCAGTAACTGATTTTGATCGAAGCAGTAGCTGCAACCATTCTTGTCGATGTGAGTCGACCTATAGAGCATGTTATTCTGCCTGTGGCGGTGAAGTCATAGAACATAAAGTATGTGTCGCTTTTTGTGATAAACGCCAATAATAATGTGACATCAAAGCCATAGGGTCTGTTTATATTGAGCAAGTTTGAGCCTAAATGTAAACAGACCCTATGTTGACATAAAAAAAACGTCAAGTTGCATAATTTAAACCATTAGATCTATTATTTTACAATTCAAGAAATTTTTGCCACACTTTAACATGATCTATTGTGTTGCGCAGAATAATAATGAAGAAAATCATCCTTTATTTTTTAGCTTTTATTGGCACACTCGCAATATTATTTTTTATCTCCGAATGGTTTACTACAACTGGAACAACAATGTATGGAGGGGGAAGTCCTGTACCCGTACCAGCAGGAGTTGGAAATCCTAATTACGCGAGCGGTCCCATAGCCATGATGCGTAATCAAAACCAGTCCAATACAAACCAAGCTCCAGAACATGTGATGCGAGGTATGATTATTCGCAATGCGGATATTGCTTTGCAAGTCGATGACATTAATTCGGCAATGGAAAAAATCACTCATTTGGCAGAGAGTTCTGGAGGATACGTAGTCAATTCCAATCTATATCAAGATAACAATATTGCGGGGAATACTACTGCAAATATCAGTATCAGAGTACCTGCTCAGGGCTTGAATAATGCATTAAGTACCTTGAAATCACTTGCAACACACGTTGTACAAGAATCGGTAACTGGCGAAGACATTACACAACAATTTGTCGATTTACAAAGTCAACTAAGTAACTTACAAACCGCCAAAGAACAATTATCAAAAATTATGGCCAGCGCAACAAAAACAACGGATGTTCTTAACGTATTCAAACAATTAAACGAGATACAAGGACAAATCGATGTCCTTCAAGGACAGATAAAATATTACAAAGAATCAGTGGCTTATTCATTAATCAATATTAATTTAAGCATGAATCCAATCATTCAAACCGAACAACAAAAACAATGGAACATTTCTGCTACATTTATTGATGCCTACCATTCTTTAGTCGATGAGTTGCGTCATTTTACCTATGGTTTAATTACATTTTTCGTGTATTTCTTACCCTTAATTTTAATATGGATTTGTATCTTCTTGGTTGTTTATTGGATAGGAAAAAAAATTTGGCATGGTTTTAAATAAAGCCTGACTTATTTATAAATTGAAGTGAGATAACCTGTGATTCATCATTTTAGGTCAAAACAGTTTATTGGTTTTTTAATGGTAGGATTAATATCATTAATAATAAATTTCTTTAGCAGAATTATCTATAACTATTCATTCAGTTTTTCAACATCCATTATTTTAGCCTATGTTACCGGGATGATTGCCGCTTTTACTCTTGGAAAATTATTTGTATTTAAGAACAGCCAACAAACGCTCACCCGTTCCATTATTTTTTTTATTTTAGTCAACTTGGTAGGGATGCTGCAAACTTGGTTTTTCAGTTTACTGCTTGCTTATTATGTTTTACCTGCACTCAATGTGCAATCGCACACTCGAGTAATAGCGCATCTATTGGGGTTAACCACTCCTATGTTTACAAGTTTTCTGGGACACAAATTTTTCACTTTTCGAGAAAGCAGCTAATCCATATTCTTTCTTACAAAGATGCCGCTGCAGTAGCACTTCGAAAGGCCTCCATTATCTGCAACCCATTTCATGACCTATACTTATTGAATAATAACACTGCACCTTTGTGAGATTTAAAAATGGAAAACTCATGGAAAGATCAGTTAGATCAAGCACTAATCAAGCAGTTGGGTACGAAAAAAGGGAAACAATTAGCCAAAAAATATCTCCCTGCATTGTCAATGAGCTATTGCGAGCAACATACTGTTGAGGAGGCAATAGCTGATCTCGTACAAATTGACAAACTATCGCCAGACAATCCATTAGCGATTGTTTTTTACGAATCTCCTCGTGGGGAACATCCATTACATATTACGCTGTATCGATACGGGAGCTCCATTCCCTTATCGGACATCTTACCTATGATTGAAAACATGGGATTAAGAACTTATACCGAGAGACCGTATCGCATCGCTATCGATCCCAATCAATTTATTTGGATTGGTGATTTTAATGTGTCCTATGCTCATTCCCATTTATTCACTTTGGACCAGGTAAAAGACATTTTTAATGAAGCTTTAATCAAAATACATGTTGGGGATTGTGAAAATGACGGCTTTAATAAGCTGGTTTTAGGGGCAGGATTATCCTGGCGCGAAATAACCATCATTCGAGCTTATGCTAAGTACATGCAACAAATTGGCTTTCGCTTTAGCCAACAGTATATAGAAAAAACGATCGCAGCCTATGCGGTGATTGCAAAAAAACTAATTCAGCTGTTCTATTTAAAATTTGGTCTAAAACAAAATACCGCCAGCAAAGATAAAATGGCGGATTTGGCGCTTGAAATTCAAGCTGATATCGATGCCATTACCAGTCTGGACGAAGATCATATCATCCGCTATTTCTGGTCTTTAATTAAAGCGACACTGCGCACCAATTATTTTCAATTAGATTCCCATGGTGAGCCCAAAAAATATTTATCACTTAAGCTTCATACAACCAAAGTGCCTGACTTACCTCCAGGACAACCCCTGTACGAAATTTTTGTTTATTCAACACAGTTTGAAGGCATCCATTTACGTAGCGCCAAGGTAGCACGTGGCGGTATTCGCTGGTCTGATCGCCCAGAAGATTTCCGTACGGAAATTCTTGGCCTTATGAAAGCGCAAAAAGTAAAAAACTCAGTGATTGTACCTTCTGGAGCTAAAGGTGGTTTTATTTTAAAAAAATCACTCAACCTGCTTGATCGTGAGCAAATAAAACAAGAAGTAACCCATTGTTATCAATCATTTATCAGAGGGTTACTTGATCTTACAGATAATTTTGAAAACGACCGTGTTATTTCTCCCCCGAAAACCGTGTGTTACGACGATGCCGATCCTTATCTTGTTGTAGCAGCTGATAAAGGAACAGCAACCTTTTCTGATATTGCGAATGCGATTTCTAAAGAATTCAAGTTCTGGCTTGGAGATGCTTTTGCCTCTGGAGGATCTGCGGGCTATGATCATAAAAAAATGGGTATTACTGCGCGTGGTGCATGGGAATCGATTAAACGTCATTTCCGCGAATTGGATATCAATATCGAGCAACAAGATTTTACAGTCGTTGGTGTTGGCGATATGAGCGGGGATGTATTTGGTAATGGCCTAACCTATACCCCCCACGGTCTTTTGCTCGCAGCATTTGATCATCGTCACATATTTCTTGATCCTAATCCTGACGGGCGTAAATCCTTTGAAGAGCGTCAGCGCTTATTTAATTTACCCACCTCATCATGGGAGGATTTTAACCCTCAACTCATTTCCAAAGGTGGCGGCATTTACAAACGCTCAAGTAAATCCATTGCCATCACCCCAGAAGTAAAAAAAATACTGGCAATTACCGACAATTCATTAACTCCAAACGAATTGATTCGAGCAATCTTAAAAGCCCCCGTAGATTTGTTATTTAATGGCGGAATTGGCACTTATGTTAAAGCATCAACTGAATCGCATGCAGATGTTGGCGACAAAACCAATGAATTTTGCCGTATTAACGGCAATGAATTGCGTTGCAAAATAGTTGGTGAAGGTGGCAATCTCGGATTTACGCAACTTGGAAGAATAGAATATGCCTTAGAAGGTGGTCTGATTAATACTGATTCAATCGACAACTCAGCAGGTGTAAATTGCTCTGACCATGAAGTAAATATCAAAATTCTGCTCAATAAGGAAATAAATCAAGGAACACTTACTGAGAAAAAACGCAATCAATTGCTGACCAAAATGACCGAGGAAGTTGCGCAGCTGGTGTTACAAGATAATTACAATCAAGCGTTAGTTTTAGGCTTTTCTGCCATGAATTCCCTAAGCTATAGCGGTTTATATCAAACGTATATTAAGGAACTGGAAACAGTAGCCGATTTAGATAGAAGTGTTGAGTTTCTTCCTGATGATAAGCATCTTTTAGAACGTAAAGCAGCAAGCCAGGGACTGACGCGCCCCGAATTGTCTATTATTATGGCTTATACAAAAATTTATATCACTGGAGAGTTATTAAAATCGGATTTACCCGATGATCCCTATTTTGCAACCATACTCGATACCGGATTTCCTTCATTACTCATAAAGTCTTATGCCAATGCAATGCAGGCACACCGATTACGACGGGAAATCATCGCAACACAGCTTAGTAATCAAATCGTTAATAGTATGGGCATCACCTTCATGTATCGTATGCAAATCGAAACCGGACAGCCAGTGGCCGATATTGCTCGTGCCTATACTATTGCAGCAAAGGCTTATCAAATAGATGATTTACATCAACTAATTGACTCGCTGAACTATAAAGTAACCGTACAAACTCAATATGAGTTGTTGCATCACGTCAGACAACTAATGAACTTAGCAACACGTTGGTTTTTACATCATCGACGTCTGGAAGGTGACATTGCGAAGAACATTGCCCATTACAGTCAATCGATAAGCAAACTTGAAAAATCAATTCCTGATCTCATGGCGGGTGTGACTAAAGAATACCTTGATAAGATAGTCACACAGTTTGTAGGAATCGGTTTATCCGAAAAAGCCGCAAAAAAAATTGCCGCAACTCGCGCTATGTATACGGTGTTAAATGTAGTAGAAGTGGCGACACAAAATAAATTTGACCTAGGAAGAACAGCAGAAGTTTACTTTAAAGTAGGCAGTACTTTTAGTTTGGTTTGGTTCCGTGATCAAATTGGTAACGACTCTCGAGAAGGACATTGGAACAGTTTGGCACGGCTATCTTTACGTGATGAACTGGACAACTTACAACGCCGCTTAACTATAGTCATTTTAATGAATGATCAAAAAAAATTGGAGTCTGATAAATTAATTGCCTATTGGTTCGCAAAAAACAGTTTTATCCAGCAGCGTTGGGAAAAGTTAATGGAAATGCTCCTGAGCAGCTCCAGCATCGATTACACTATTTTCTTTATTGCACTACGCGAATTATCGACATTGATTACAGTGGAATAATTGAACAATTATAAGAGTTTTTACAAATTGTCCTATATCATTTTAGGGAAAAAGACTTTTATAGTGTTCAGCAATTGCTCCAGGATGAGTTATCCAGATTTGATCACGATGCTTTGCAATATAGGTTAACGCGCGTCGTAGATGCTTTAAGCGAAAAGGTTGACCAATAATATAAGGATGGAGGGCAACCCCAAAAACTAACGGCCTTAACTTAGATTGTTCGAGCATTTCATCAAAGTGGTCTATCATCATATCGGCGAACACTGAGGCGCTCATTCGATTAGGGACAATCGCTGGGATATCATCGATTTCTTGTGAATAAGGAATCGATAAAATTTTCCCGCTTTCTGTTTTAAGCCAAGTGGGTTGATCATCATGCGCCCAATCGAGTACATATTCATAGCCTGCAGCATGCAAAAGATCAGGCGTAGCCAGACTTTCTGAGATCCATGGACCTAACCAACCTTGAGGAAGCTTTCCTTCTTCTTGTTTGATTTTCTTTGTAACTTCTTGAATCATTATTTTTTCATCTTCTTTACTTAAGCTGCCTTGTCGAATGGAGTTAGAATGACCATGCGCAACTACCTCATCATTGCGTTGACGAAAAGCGGTAACGACTTGCGGGCAGTAATCATATATTGATGTATTCACCAGTAATGCCGTAGGTAAATTAAGTTGATTAAATAACTCAAGTAAATACCACACCCCCACACGGTTGCCATAATCACGCCAGGTGTAATTTAAAATATCAGGTTGTGGTCTTGGCCCAGGCGCTAACTCAGCTCCCAAACCTTCACCAAAAGAAAAATGTTCTAGATTAAGACCGATATAAAATGCCAAACGCGTTTTGTTAGGCCAATCAAAGACAGGTCTATCAATAATGGGTGAATAATTATAACGATAATGATGTTGTAACATAGTCGCTCCTTCTTTTGCTTACCCAAAAAATTGATTCCAAACCGGGCTCCATTTATATATTTATAGCCTATTTCTTCTAATGCTTAAGCCTTTTTGCTCGTTTTATGAAAATTAAGCTGATTTATCAAAACAGGCTTATTAACCCAGGATCTATGGAAATCATTTAGAATTAATATAAAAAAATACTTTGAGATGAGACTATAATTCTAAATATGCTGATGTTTATGGTTATGCACGAAACACATAAATAATATATTGAAAATAAACAAGTAGCCTATTTACTCGTTCGGTATAGGAGCTATTCTATTATGAATCGATATCATCCCATTCCGGTTCATTGGTATTTTGATCCATCGATTTATCAACTTGAAAAAGAACATATTTTTAAACAAAGCCCTGAATATGTCGGACATAAGCTCATGGTGCCTAACTTAAATGATTATTATGTTTTGAAACGTAGTCATGATAAAGAAATGCTGATCCATCACGAAGAGGGGGTCAGTGTACTCTCCAACATTTGCCGGCATAGGCAAGCTATTATCTTATCCGACGCAGGAAATGTAAAAAGAATTCGTTGTCCAATTCACAGTTGGTCCTACAATACCCAAGGTGAATTGATCCATGCGCCACAATTTGAACTCACGCCATGCTTCAACTTAAAAAAAGATCAGTTGAGTGAATGGAATGGACTTTTATTTAGAGGAAACAATAAAATAGAAGCGAATGCTTTAGATGCTCCAGCAAGCGTCCTATTTGATTTTTCTGATTACGTATTCGCTCAAGCAAAACATGAATACTATTCCTTTAACTGGAAAATATTCATGGAAGTATATCTGGATGATTATCATATCCCTTTTGTTCATAACGGTTTAAGGCGATTAGTCGATGTACGGCAGCTTGGTTGGACAATCAATGACAGGCACTCCGTCCAATATGTAGGCATACAACCTGATCTATCAAAATCTGGATCTGATAATTTTAAGGCATATCAAGATGAGTTATTGGCCCAGACACATGGTGATTTGCCTAAGTATGGCGCCGCTTGGTTCGCTTATTACCCCAATATTATGATTGAATATTTTCCATTTATGTTAATCATTAGTACGATTTCACCTGTAGGCATTAATCAATGCCTCAACAGCGTAGAGTTTTTTCATCCCAAGGATATTTGGTCATCTAATCCAGCCTTATGCGCCGCTGCACAAGCAGCTTACTTAGAAACAGCACGTGAAGATGAAGAGATATGCATTAAAATTCAGCAAGGAAGAAAAGCGCTTTATGAACAAGGTGAAAATCAAACTGGCCCCTATCAGCCCACCATGGAAGCAGCACTACCTTCATTTTACGACTATCTCACTGAAAAATTAGGATCTTGAATTCAACGCTTCTGCTTCACGTACCAAAGCGCTTATCAACTCACCGGCATGTATATTTCTACATAATTGAGCCGATTGCCCTGCCCACATAGACATAAAATCACTATTGTTTTTTTCTTTTGCTTTTTTTCTCATCATACTTGTTAACGCATTTTGAATTGGATAGTCCAGAATATTGTTTTTCCTTCTATCCATTCGTTCAGTAAACTGATTGCGTATTCCTCGTGCTAGTTTCCCAGAAAAAGCACGTGTAAGTACCGTATTATCTTGCTTCTGAGTCAGTAAAGTGTGTTGATAGCTATCAGGGATACCCGCTTCCAAACAACTAAGAAATGCAGTTCCCATTTGGATCCCCTCAGCACCCAAATCAAGGGCAGCAACAACGCCTCTGCCATCCATAATTCCTCCTGCTGCAATAATAGGGATTTTTATTTGATCCCTTAATTGGGGCACAAGACTAAACAAACCAATCAACCCATCTTCATCATTACCAATAAAAGTTCCTCTATGCCCCCCTGCTTCACTTCCTTGGGCAACAAGTGCATCAATACCACTTTCTGCAAGTATCCATGCTTCAGCTAAAGTTGTCGCGGTGCCAATTAGAAAGGTATCATTTTTTTTAAATTGAGATATCCACTTAGAATCCAACAAACCAAATACATAACTAAACACAGGAATTTTTTCTTCAATGAGGACATTTATTTGTTCCTCAAAAGATGGGGCGTAAGGTCCGGTAAGTGGCTCAATTTCTATATTTAATTCCGTGCAGGATTGTGCAATATCATTACATGATTTTTCAATTTGCGCGCGCGTGGCATGGTGGTTCCCGGGAATAAACAGATTAACTGCAAAAGGTTTATTCGTTAACTCACGAATTTTTCTTAGGGCTTCTCGTATTTCAGGAGGATTCATATATCCAGCGCCCAATGAGCCAAGACCACCGGCATTACAGACTGCCGCCACCAATTCCGGGGTGGTGGGACCACCAGCCATAGGTGCTTGAATAAGCGGAAATTTTAAACCAATTTGATCGGTTAGTCTTGTCTGCCACATGTTGATTTATCCTTTTTTAAATTCATTAGTCCTAAACTCGATGTTCTATGAATACTATAAGTGTAGATTTAGCTCTAAAAAGTTCCAATCTGTTCTTCCGCATTAATATTTTACGCAAAGACTTAATCATCAGCTGTAGCAATTATTCTGTGATTTTTTTAATATGTTACTTTATATGTATGAAGGTAACTTTACCCTCTTCAGAATTTTTAATAAATATCTTCTGCCTTTCAGTTAGGAGGACGCCATGAAAGCACAAGTGATATCATCTTTTGGTGATTCTTCAGTCTTTAAAACGATTGAACTTCCCAAACCTCAAGTTAAACCCGGCTATGTACTCATTCGAGTTGTAGCAACTAGCGTAAATCCTGTTGACTGTAAAGTTCGATCTGGAAAATACGCCCATATTTCGCCCCCATTTCCAGCAATTTTGCACAGTGATGTAGCAGGCATTATTGAAGAAGTAGGTGATGATGTTGTTGAATTTGCTGTTGGCGACGAAGTTTATGGATGTGCGGGTGGCTTTCTCAATGAAAGCGGTGCTTTAGCTGAATTTATGCTGGCTGATGCGCAACTCATTGCAAAAAAACCCAAAGAGCTGAGTATGGTGGAGGCTGCTGCATTACCCCTCGTTTCAATCACTGCTTGGGAAGCATTATTTGAAAAAGTTAAAATTAAGCCAGGGCAAAAAGTATTAATTCATGCAGGAACAGGTGGAGTCGGGCATATTGCAATTCAGTTGGCAAAATGGGCTGGGGCTGAAGTATATGCTACCGTATCGTCTTCAGATAAAGGGGACATAGCAAAATCACTGGGCGCCAAAGAGACAATTAATTACCGGCATGAGTCAGTTCAAGATTATGTTTATCGATGGACTAAAGACGTGGGGTTTGATGTGGTATTTGACACGATTGGCGGGGAAAATCTTGAAAAATCATTAGCTGCTGTTGCTGCCTATGGCAATGTCGTCAGTATCCAGGCAACGTCCAATCATGATATTACCCCCTTACATGCCAAATCAGCGAGTTTACACGCTGTTTTTATGTTATTGCCTTTATTGCATAACCAACAACGTGCACGGCATGGCAAAATTTTAAAAGAAATCGCACGCTTAGTCGATGAGGAGCATTTAAAACCACTTATTGACCCACACCTTTTTTATTTCGAGAACATTGAAAAGGCTCATTCATTATTGGAGTCAGGAAAGGCGGTAGGAAAAATTGTGGTTCAAGCATATTAATTCTTTACTCTTATAGCCCGGGTGCAGGTCTAACTGAAAACCCGGGTTTCACTTTGTTTCACCAAGGCTACAGATACTTTAATGTATTGTCTTTAAATCAATATGTTTTAAGCTCGGTTGAAGCAAATCTTGATTCAATTTACAGAACAGCATAGTGCTTGCTATAACAGCCGCAGGCATAACCAATATATTTAGAATAGGTATCAAACTGGCCAAACTTATAGAAAAACCAAATCCAAGTGACAGCATTTTATTACTAGCAACTTTCTTACGCATTTCTTTGAAGCGAATAAGATTATTATCCATAGCAAAATCTTGGTATTGAATACTAAGTATCCAAGCATTAAAAATAAACCATAAGATAGGATAAATCGGTTGGAGAAAAGGCACAAAAAATAAAATACCCATAACTAAAAAACGAGGCAAAAAATAGCCAAGAAACTCAGCTTGACGTTTTAGACTCCGTAGTACCATTTCATAAAAGGGCAAAGATGGAATTGTACTGCCAAAAAGTAAATTTTGAGTTTTTTCGGCCAATAAGCCATTAAAAGGAGCAGCAATGAGATTGAAAAATACAGTAAAAAGTGACAAAAACATTAAGATAAAGCTCAATATAAAAAAGACGAAAAGGACACTGCTGAGAAAACCTAGCCAGGAAGGTAATTTATCAAGGTAGTGATATGCATAAGGTAGTAAATAGTAATCGATAAGATAAAACAAGCCAGCAAACATTATAAAATTAATGGCTAAAGGCAATAGAATAAAACGCTTCAATCCAGGAGTAACAAGATGATGAATCCCTTGTACCATATAGAGCATTCCTAGAAAAAAACGTCTCATTTTTATCCTCAAAACTTTATCCGAATCCCATGATATAACCATCATCCTTTTATTAAAATTTCTTTTTAAAATTTTACACAAAATAATGTCTGTTTCCCTATTGCGAACTCGAGTCAAAATGGCCAAATTTTCAGATCAACTTACCATCATTAAGAGATCTCTCGTTACACTTGGTACGGGAATATGTAAACAGCGAAACGCCAACAATCATGACGGTTTGGTGAAGATAATAGAAATACAGACAAACACTAATGACACATTAACTTATTGTTATATAATGCGATTTTCTTAAATAAAAAAGGGTCGATAAATGCCAGAAAAAAATATGTCAGAAAAAATACCAACACAAACCAGACAAATTCCTAAATTACTCACCTTGACCGCACAGGCAATCAATAAAACAAACCCCAATCTTTTTTTTACTTTGTACCAAAATAAAAAATTACCTCCAGAAATAGAGGATCAATATATTAATCCGCCCGTGCAGAAGTTGGTTAAAGAGCATGAAGAAATTTATAAATCCAATGTAAAACGCAGGAAAGAGGATGTTGGCTATTGTGCTTCTCGGCTTGATAAAGACACTTGCTATAGAAAATGCGTTGGTCTGACTATGGCAGCCTTAGGCAGTGGCGTACATCTTAGCGTTTATTACATTTTGCGTGCAAGCGGTGCCTCCTCTTCAGCAACAATTACATTCCTTGCTACAATTCCCGCCACAATCTGCGTTCTGACTTGCTTTAGTCCCTGTGCTGCCCATTTGTTATCGAAAGGAATAGCGAACTGCGTTATCCCTGGGGTACCCAATGAGGAAATTGATTTAAACGATAAGGTAGATGATATTGAATCACAACGCTCAATAGCGCCCTAAGGTTGGTCTAGATGTTTGGTCTTCCGTCATCCCGAGCATAGCAAGGGATGGCATTCGGGTTCTACTGCATGCAAGCGATACATCATCTTTTGTAACAACTTTGTTACAATCGCAAAGAATCTTGTTATACCCCTGTTACATTCTTTCTTTAAACTAAGAGCAGATAACAATAAGAGGGGAATCAGATGATTAAGAAATTATTGCTGTGCGGCGTATTAGGTGCAGCGACCTTATTTTCCGCTACTGCTTTTGCTTACTATCATTCACATGATGATTATCCACGGTTCAAATTCTATCGTCACCACCACCATAATCATTATTCAAGATGGAAAAATGCCCATCGATGGACACCACCGCGAGACTATATTGTAGTAGAAAATGGCGGGCCAAATCCAAGATACCATCAACATTACTGATACTTACAACGTCCTGAGGCTTGTCCCACCCTGTACATTTGTTAACAAAACTAAATAAACCTAGGCTGGGCTGCTAAGCCCAGCTTTTGCTGGGTTAATTCTTAATCCCCAGAATATCCATCATGAAACCGATCATTGTAATGCTGGGCTTAGCAGCCCAGCCTACACTTGGGTGTTACAGTTTGAAGATCCCAACGAAACTCCAATCAAATTTTTTTGCATACATTCTCTACATGCTATTCAAACCACATACAAAGATCTGCTAAAATTTTTCTTCTATAACACGAGCCCATTATTGAGTGATTCATGAAACTATTCATGCAATTAGGTATTTTTTTTCTGTTCTTATCACTGGTCATTTATTCATTTTTGGCAGTTTATGTCAGTAAAACCGCAGAGAACGATGAGAAAAAACGAGCAGATGTTATTTTGGTTCTTGGTACAAAAGCTTATCGTGATAGCACCTATAACCCATGCCTTGTTGCACGTGTAAAACATGCAGTGGATTTATATAAAGCTCACTATGCGCCCAAACTTCTTTTTTCCGGAGGAACAGATAAAGAAGATGGAATAAATGAAGCACAGACAATGAAAGAAATTGCCCTATCATTAGGAGTACCTGCCAATGACATCCTGCTTGAACCTGCATCAACGTCAACTTATGAAAATCTTCTTCTATCTAAGCCATTATTACAGGCGAATCAGATGAAAACTATTATTTTAGTCACTGAAGCTTTTCATGCACCCAGGGCTATTTTAGTAGCGCAAAAATTTGGCCTTGATGCAGTCAGCTCACCTGCAATCGACAGCATTTGTTGGACCAAAAGCAAATATTTATCACGTTATTTTCTCAAAGAACCACTAGCTATTATGTTTTATAAAATGAAAAATCGATTATGAAACCCTTTGATGGCCAGTAAAAAAGAAATGACAACGACATTAAATGCACTCGAAGCCTGGGTAGAGCGAGGTGAAACCCGGGTTTCGGCCTACGGACCGTCTCCCAGGTTACTTAATCTACCCACACTATTACCTACTTTATTTGCCTTTAGTACATGTTTCTGTTCCCAGTTGGCTGTCAGATTGCAATACCCAATTAGATTGCAATGAACCATCTGGCTTAATCTCAATCATTTGAATACCAATGGTATCCGGTTTTCTAGGATCCCAAAATGAAGAAGAAATAACATTAGTTAAATTAGGATGCATCACGCCTGTACCATAAAGAACCGGATCCCCCGCACTATTATCCCATTCTAAAGTGTAGGTATCCCCTGTTTTTGTTAAACTCATGGGATAAGAAGCTGTATTGTTTGCAGCGTCAGTACGTTGGCATTGATAATTCCCTAAAACAGAAGTAGTACTGTTATTATTTGTTGCTTTACCTGTATTGCTTGTGGTGGTACTTGTATTATTTGGTGTCGTACTTGTCGTATTACTTGTGTCAGTACCTGCACTATTTGTCGTGGTGTTGGAATTACTTGTACTTGTGTCATCAGCATAAGCTGCTAGCGTTGATAAAGATAACGCAGTCACTAAATAAACATTCTTAATCACAGTTTTCATAATAAATTCCTTTTCTCATAATCACCTTTTATACGAGTTAATTCTATTGTTGTGTTGCTTTGGTGCACGTTTCCGTACCACCCTTATCTTTGTTACTTTCTGCAAAAACACCATCCAAAGAACCATCAGGTTTAATCGTGAAAATTTGAACCGTTGTTACAGTTGGCGATTTAGGTTGCCAAAAAATATAACCAATCGCGTTAGGGACATCTTTATTAAAAATTCCCTTGCCTATGTAATAGGGAAATACGCTTCCAGTTGGGATACCAGAAACTTTAAAAACATCCCCATTTTTTTTAAATACTATAGTTTCTGTTCCATCATTAGGCGTAGTAAACGGATCGTGATATGAACATTTATATGCTCCAGAAATATCGGGGGTATCCGCAGAATAGATATTGGGTGATACTGCCAAAACGCCTAACATCGTTGCTAGGGAAAGCTTATTGATGGCACGCATAAGAACTCCTTTTCTTAAGAACTTAAATGATTTTAAGGTACCGAAGATAATAATAAATATATGTTACACAATATGGAAAATCAAATTTCAAATAGAATAAATTATATATAAATAGTTATTTTAATTATCAATGAAAATACTCTGAAATTTATAAAGCAGAAGTCGAGTAAACGATTCAAAAAAAAGAGAAAATTACTTTAGACCTCTTGCCAAAGCGAAAATGCATGAGGTCTATGACGAGTTATCAACTACCTGAGGACATAGCTAATCGATAAGACCTATAACTTTCTAAATTTGCTGTTTGATTCTCTTCAAGAAAATTAATTAATTTTTTCAAGCGTCCTTGGTTTACGGCTAAAGTTTCAAAAAAACCTAATCGTTCCGTTTTGCCATAAACCGCCGCCATTTTGCTTTTTTCTGCGGCTTGACGCTTCACTGACTCCCATTCAGCACGCAGTGAAAAAGGCTCTTGGGGTTGGGCACCCACGTTAAACTGCCCTATATATTTTTCCATACACAAAGCATAAATTGCAGAGTGGACAATTTTTGCTTCGCTACCTGTCAGTATTCGCTCATACATTTTGACTGATAGGGCAAAATCCCAAACGCCAATAAGGGATTTATCATTTTGGCGGTTAAAATCCTTTTTTAATAGCCGAAGTGTTTCTTCTAGGGCCGCCTCCTTATCCTCTAAAAAATCTGGATTCCCTCTGAATCTATGAATAAAAGGATAAATCCAACGGCTCGCATCCGTAGCCCTAAGGAAATTCTTACGTCCAATAATGCCGGTAGGTAGTAAATGTGCCACATGATGCAACGCATCAACTTCTTTAATTGAGCGCAGATTAATGTATCTATCATTAATATTGAAAAATTGCACACACGCATTAACGTCCTTAGTAAGCCAATTAAAAATTGCCAATTCAGAACGCCGCTCTTCATCTGTTGTAGGGACTCGAAAATAAATCAATGCAGGCATTAAGGCGAGTTGCTCCAAAGTGCAATGTTGATACATGAGATAAAAAGTTGACCTTAACAAAAAGATTATGTCTTGCAGCTTTTCGATTTCTTGTGGTCTGTTTGCAATAATTTTTTCATTCAATTTTGCAACTGGATAGTTTTTTAGCTCATCGAGTTCCGCATAGAGAAGCATGCGACTCGTAGACTTCAGTAAGGAGATAAGCTCCATACACTTCAAAGAGTTACTAGTCGCCGAAAGATGATAAAAACGACTTTTTAATTCTTCAAACATCATGGGATGATGAAAATCAGCATGCAATAAATCCGCATTCACTAATGATCGTTGTAAAGCAAGCCAGGGTGTAACACATGCAGAAGTATTCCATTGGTTACTTTGCTCACAAGGCATGGTACGAACTACCCGATTCCAGAATTGTTTCAAGAGTTCTTTAACAGGAGGCATCATATCAGGTTGAATATCGATCTGCTCCCCAAATGGCGCAACCAGTTCAGATAATTTTTGAACGAGGTCACTCGCGTCCATAGGCGCTTTTAATAAGACAATACTGCTTCTAAGTTCATCAATCTGTTTTTTTAACTCGCCGACTTTCATCCGTTCACTCCTTGTCGTATTAAGCTGTGATTAAGAAAGTACTTAACAAACTTCTGAACTAAAATCTAACACACGACGAGCTTTAGTCAACAACTAATGCAAATTATTGACATTTTAACTAACTAGATGCCAGAGTATGCTTTTTTTCTCTAAAATATCATGCCCCACATTACCGATTTTTCTCAGTTTATCGAAGAACACGTGCTCAAAAACAACCCAGGTTACTGCTGAACAGGTTTTTCATCAAGCAAACTTTCTTCTTGTCGTACTCCTGAATCATTTTACAAGTATGATCTAGGATGGTTTGATCTGTACTCTACACGCTATTTTCCCCCGGAAGTATTTACCAATCCCCCCTCAGAACACCGAAAAACCAATGCCTTGCCACTGGAAGATGGGGGACTAAAAAATAAAATTTTAATCATTCACGCCAAGCCTAGCCCCAACAATAAACTATCATTTTGCTCTTCACCCTACGCGCTTACAGATAAAGAATCCCAGCAACTGTTTAAAGACGATTTAGCACGTTATGCTCATGATATAGGTCATTAAACAAATAAGGCGGAGATATATTCCTGCGTGAGAATAGCAAGATTTTAGAGCAATCTGTCTATATTTACATAACAACTGATGCATACCGCCACCTCAATGTGTACGTTATTTTTTGTCGGCTGTCCTGGAAGTGTATTTCAATCATTATTATGGCAATATAAACAGTTTGTTATCATTGCATAGAATTCTATTGCGCAAAAAGGATGTCTAACCAAAATGTTTGATTTTACCGGAAGTTATACAGATCAATATCAACTGACTATGGCACAGGTTTATTTTTTGAAAGGTCACAAAAATGATACTGCCGTCTTTGATTATTTTTTTAGAAAACTTCCATTCGGCTCAGGATATGCAGTTTTTGCTGGTTTGGCAGACTTATTAGCAATCTTAGAAAACTATCATTTCAATGAACACGACCTTCATTTTTTACAAAGCCAAGGAATGCATCCTGAATTTCTTAATTATCTGAAAGATTTTCGCTTTAATGGAACCGTTTATGCTCCATTAGAAGGAGATATAGTTTTTCCTACCGCCCCCGTTGTAACTATCGAAGCAAACATGCTCGAGGCGCAACTGATTGAAACCATTCTTTTAAATTTACTCAATTTTCAAACCCTTATTGCAACAAAAGCAAGCCGAATACGACAGGTTGCAGGTGATTGTAAATTAATTGATTTTGGTTTGCGCAGAGCCCAAGGCCCAGGTGGATATTATGCCAGTCGTGCGGCGATTGTTGGTGGCTTTGATGGAACAAGTAATGTCTGTGCAGGCCGTGATTATGATATTCCTATTTCTGGAACTATGGCTCATTCATTCGTACAAAGTTACGACAGTGAGTTAACTGCATTCCGTGACTTTGCTGAAGTCTGGCCTGATAATTGTACCCTTCTTGTTGATACATACAGCACACTAGAAAGTGGTGTACCTAATGCAATTCGCGTAGGCAAGGAAATGGAGCAACAGGGACATCGATTGCATGCAATCCGCTTAGACAGTGGCGATTTGGAATATTTAGCAAAAAAATCACGGCACATGTTAAATGAAGCAGGTTTGGATTATGTAAAAATAGTTGCATCCAATCAATTAGATGAGTCGAGAATAAAAACTCTGCGTGAACAAAAAGCACCTATTGATATTTTTGGCGTAGGTACAAATTTAGTTATTGGCGCCCCAGATGCAGCTTTAGATGGAGTGTATAAACTGGCTTTTGCCAATGAAAAACCTCGACTTAAACTCTCTGAATCAATTACTAAAATCACGCTACCCTATAAAAAACAAGTGTTTCGCTTAGTGCATCAAGATACCTTTTTAGGCGTAGATGTTGTTGGCCTGAGGGATGAGACGCAGTTAGACAAGATCTATACTCCCTTTGCAACGGAAGAATTAGTGCCTCTTGCTCATTATCAGCAAGAACCTTTATTGCAAAAAGTCATGGAGCATGGCAAACGGCTCGTACCACCAAAAACATTACAAGAAATCGCTCAATACAGTAGAACACGTTTGCGTCAACTGCCCGAAAAATACAAAAGGCATGATGAGCCGAATACTTATCAAGTAGGATTAAGCAATCAGCTGCAAATAAAACGTAATGAACTAATTAAAAAATATAAAAAATAAATTCTAGAAAACGATGAATACTTTAATTATTCTTGACGTACAAAATGATTTTATGCCCGGTGGCTCATTGGCAGCACCACACGCCGATTCAATTATTCCCGTAATTAATCGCTTGCTACCCAAGTTTGATTTAGCTGTTGCGACTCAAGATTGGCATCCACAAAACCATAAAAGCTTTGCATCCAACCATCTTGGAAAAAAACCTTTTGAAAAAATTATGCTGCATGGGATAGAACAAACGCTCTGGCCTGATCATTGTGTGCAGGGAACTTGGGGGGCAGATTTTTATCCAACACTAGATATGAAGCCTGTAGCTGCTATTTTTCGCAAAGCAATGGATCCTGAAATAGACAGTTACAGCGGTTTTCACGATAACGATCATAAAAAAAATATAGGTTTGGCTGGTTTTCTTCGTGATAAAAAAGTCAAAGAACTTTATTTTTGTGGTCTATGTGCTGATATCTGTGTGTATTTCACGATAAAAGATGCCCTTCAAGAAGGATTTAAATGTTATTTAATCGAAGATGCGACTATGCCTTTGCATGAAGCGCACTTTAAAAAAATCAAACTGGAACTTTTAGACAAGGGCGTTACATTCGTACGCAGCAAGGAAATTAAGTTCTGATACTCCTCTCGGATGGAGATTTTTATATCATTTAGAATTGTAGCCTGGGTGTAACGCAGTGAAACCCGGGATCTTCGGACATAAATGCACTTCTTTATCAGGTTACAGCTTCCCCCTTCACCCAGGCAACAACTACAAAGTGCTTAGCTTATCATGCCCCATATGCAGCAACTTGTCCTCCAATCAGCCGAATCTCTGATCTCATTGCTGCAGAAATTCGCTCACCTGGTAATACAATTCCCACCAAATTCAACGGATCTACGGATGAAATGGTTTGTGGCACTTCATTGAGCTCTTCATTGCGCATGGCTCGTAAAGAATCTACGGCATAAGGCAATGCAAATTGCTCTCCTAAAAATCCATCAACAAAACGACCACCACGAACCTCACCCCGTAATTCAAGGCGTCTTAAGAAAATCAATAGTTCGCGCCAGCGTGGAATATTTTTCTCGCGAACGAGTAAATCACGAAATACGACGCCATAACGTTTCAACAACATCCAACATGCAGCCTCTATGCGTTTCTCTTGATCAGTTTGCGCATGGACATGCAATAAAGACCAACGTCCCGTACTCAGTGGAAACAGTGGTCTACGACGATGGCGACTGCTGTATTTACGTTTTGTACTCATCAAGGTACGCACATTATCAAAACTGTCGGCAGTGACCATACCTGCTGCAACCAATTCCCATAAACCATTTTCTACTTCTATTTTCAGATTTCCTGTACCGCGCACGATGTCTGCATAAAATGAAGCGCCATATTTTTGTAAAAACCGGTAAATATTACGTGCAGGATGGCTTAAACTCTCTACCTCTTCGATATTATCAACAAGTGCATGCGGGGGAATCCAATCGGCTTCTTCCCGGACAAAAAACGTAATTGGTGCATTTCGGGTTGGAGACAAACGTCTTATTTTTTTCGTTTCTTCCACAACAGCAACAGAAGGATGAGGCGACACCCGCCCCCACCCCACAAGACCACTCATACACAATTTATCTAACATCAATAGATCATAATCGTGTACCCGTGCTGGGAAAATATCCGACTCCCATGCATTTGCAGCGAGCTCAAAACCTTGGAGTTGCTTGATTACTTCCAACAACCCGCTCTCACCGCGCATCTGATTTCCTGTTGCCACATGCTGCCACCGGAGTAACCAAGCCATAAATTGAGCCCGGGTAACGGGTTTGATTTGTTTACGCAACGACTCTGTAGTATACCGATGTATACGTGCTAATAAACGTCTTTCACACCACTCAACCTCACCGGCATACTCTGCACGAAAATTCCCACGCAATAGATAACCACTCGCTTCCAATTTTAATAAAGCATGTTCAACATCTATAGATGGAAGTTGTAAACAGTGAGTAAGCGTTTTTTGAGTGATTGGGCCAGTATGTGCAAGCCAACCACGAAGAGACTTCAAGATGCCCTCATCTTGTGTGCATGGCTCTTCCTCAATATCAACCATTTCGTTAGCAAATAGTGCCTGAGGAAAAATACAATGAAAAGTTTTCTTTTTTTCAGCAGGCACATAATATTTTTTACCCATAACCGTAGCCAATACAGCTCGGCCTTCCTGCTGCAACTCAATAAAATATTGTTTCCAAATAGGTAGCGTCGCTTGATACTCTGATATGTGCATTGCTTCTGGAAAAACAATCACTGTTTGTAATACATCATGTAGTTCATCGGCAGAGCGTATATCTGGCCAAGCTTGCTCCTGAACTTCGGTAACCGCTTTGGGATCCAGCTTACCGACCTCTTCCAACATCGCTTCAGGAAGTACCCGACGCATTTCTACTGCTCGCGAACGTCGCTCTTCTAAAGGCGCGTCATCTAAAAACGCATAAGGATTGGCATTTAAAATTTCATGAGAAAATACGGAAGGCACTGGAGTATCTACTGCAATACAGGTTATGTTCTTGGATTCAATAGCGTGGATCACTTGCGTTAATCCATCAAGGTCTAAAGCTTCCGTTAGGATATCCTTCATTGTTTCTTCTATAAGTGGATGCTCAGGCAATGCCACATCACGACCGCCTAAATTATCCTGGCATGCCGCTGCATCAGGAAAGACGGCAGCCAATAAGTCATCCGCCAACATGCGTTGAATGTTTGGCGGCGTTTTTTTACCGCCACGAAAACGTAATAATGACAAAGATCGTGAAGCGACTGCCCGAAAACGCACGCCTAATAAAGGGGACTGTAAAACCGCTTGGGTTACAACTTCTTTTAAAGTGTTGGTATGCAAAAAATGAAACACATCCGATAAAGGAAAACTGTGTTGTTCCGCCAAAGATATGTTTAATCCATTATCTGTCGCGGCAGCTTGTAATTCAAAATTAAACGATCGGCAAAATTTCTTACGCAAAGCCAATCCCCAAGCCTTATTAATACGGGCGCCAAAAGGCGCATGGATGATCAGTTGCATGCCACCGCTTTCATCAAAAAAACGCTCCGCAATGACTGTTTTTTGTGTTGGAACAGCACCCAAAATTTGACGCCCCAAACGAACATACTCCAATAATTGTTCTGCAGCGGAATGATCTAAACCACACTGGCTCACCAACCAGTGAATGGCAGCTTTAATTTCAGGGTAATGCTTGGTATCAACAATCTGTGGGCTTTTTTCCGGCAATAATTCACTTATTTTTTCGCGCATCTGCGACACCTGAAGCGATAACTCCATGCTACGTGCCGGAGCTTCACCAAGCCAAAAAGGCACGCTAGGTGGGGCTCCATGTGCATCTTCTACAAGCACTCGCCCGTTTTCAATACGCAGTATTTTCCAGGAGCTCGTACCTAATAGAAAAATGTCACCGCGATTACTCTCTACAGCAAAGTCTTCGTCCAAAGTACCAACCATCGCATTATCCGGCATTGCAATAACGGTAAACAAAGCATTATCAGGAATGGCTCCCCCACTGGTAATTGCAGCAAGGCGACTGCCCCGCCTTGCTTTAATAATATGATTCACTTGGTCTCTATGAATATAAGCGCCATAACGCCCGCGCGCGCCAGAAACTCCTTCAGACAACATAGTAAGCAGTTCATCAAACTGTTCCCATGTTAGGTGGTGATAAGGATAAGCGTTTTTAAAAGTGTGAAAAAGTACCTTCTCATCCCAATCCTGGGTGGCACAAGCAGCAACTATTTGCTGCGCTAAAATATCTAAAGGCTCTTGAGGAATAATCAGCTGGTCCAAATCACCTTGGCGTATTGCGTACACTAAGGCAGCACATTCTAATAATTCATCGCGTGTGGTGGCAAAAATACGTCCTTTAGAAATTGCAGCATGCCAGTGCCCTGCTCTACCAATGCGTTGCAATGCTGTGGCAATGGCACGCGGGGAGCCAATTTGGCACACCAAATCAATGCTGCCAATATCAATTCCCAACTCCAAAGACGCGGTAGCGACCAAGACCTGCAGTTCGCCGTTTTTTAATTTTGTTTCTGCCTCCAGCCTTAGTTTTCGCGATAAACTCCCATGATGTGCCAAAACCTTGTGTTCCCCCAAACGTTGCTCTAAATGATGGGCCACCCGTTCTGCCAATTTTCTCGTGTTCACAAAGACCAAAGTAGAACGATTTTCTTCTGCATAGGCAGCAATTTTTTCATAGAGTTCATCCCACATCTCATTGGAAGCAACAGCGGCTAACTCACTTTCTGGCACTACAACCTGCAGATCTAATTGGCGTGTATGCCCTATATCGACTAATTTCACTTTGGTCTTTTTCGCACCAGTTAAAAAATGTGCTACTTTTTCCAAAGGTTTTTGCGTCGCCGACAATCCAATACGAATAAATGGTTTTATAGTGAGAGCTTCCAAACGCTCAAGAGATAAAAGCAAATGCGTACCACGTTTGTTGTTTGCTAAGGCATGAATTTCATCGACAATCACAGTATGGATGTCCGCTAAATTAAGGCGGCTTTTTTCAGCGGTTAATAAAATATAAAAGGATTCTGGTGTGGTGATTAAAATATGTGGTGGCTGTTTCAGCATTTTCTGGCGCTCACTGGTTGGTGTATCCCCAGTCCTTACGGCCACACGAATTTCTGGTAAATAAATACCACGTTCTTTGGCCAATTTGGTAATTTCCTGCAGCGGCACAAGTAAGTTTTTTTGCACATCATTACTTAGTGCTTTGAGTGGTGAAACATAAAGGACCTCCGTTCGATCCTCTAAACGCCCTGATATCGCTTTACGTACCAAGCCATCCAAACAAGCTAAAAATGCGGCCAAAGTTTTTCCTGAGCCAGTAGGTGAGGAAATCAGCGTATCATTACCCGATAAAATAAATGGCCATCCTTGCTCTTGTGGTTCGGTGGGCTTACCTACTTTCTGTCTAAACCAATCTTGTACGAGCTGATGCGCCCAAGCTAGGCTTTGATACGTTGTTGCATTCATGAAATTAGTAATAAATGGGCAAATTCAATACATAGTATAGGTGATTTTGCTAGGGTATAGCAGTCCCTAATGCTACATCATCCCAAGCTGATTTTAGCCTCTCCCCCACGCAAGCGAGTGTAGCCTTGGCTGCTAAGCCCAGCGTTTGCAGAGTTAATTCTATTGGCGTTGTTACATGCTGGTCTTAGCAGCCCAGCCTACGGTTACTTGAATTAGCAATAGAGAGATAGCACGGATTGTCAACAAACCCTTATTGCTCAGCATCAATAAGAATTTGTTCAATTTCTTTATTTTTAAATACTACATGTCGATGCAACCCTACAGCAATTACTGCTGGCGCTAACTCTTTCATAGCCTTAATTGCTTCTTGTTTTTGCTGTTTGGTACTGTTTGGATGTTCCAAAGTTTCTGTATTCGCTAAAAAAGCAGCAATTGTTCCTTTCCTTACGATTTTGCCGTGAATTGATGCGCTATCCACTCCATCAGACAATATATCTTCAGGACGAATTGAACTATGTGTTGACATGCGTTTCACCTATTGATGACGAGTTTATTAGGTGCTCAAGCTTGGTGCATCAGATATTTTGGATTCATCAGGCTGCTCAGCACCCACCTTTGCCCTTAAGTCCTTCATTAATTGTGTTTGCCGGGTGGCCCATAATGAAGAGGTCGCAAAAATGCCCTTGTACTCAGTAATAATTTTTTCAACACTGTTTTTTGTTTTTTTTACTAGCTCAGGACCCGCTTTAGCTTCATCATTTTTTGCTTGTGCTACTAATTCGAATCCCATATTTAAAGTTTCTTTGGTTCTTTTAAAATGAATACCTTTTTGCACATATTTTTCTAGCATCAAGCACACTCTGGTTATTAAATAGATAAAAAAACATACTGTAGCAGTATTTGTTCATTAATTAAACCTTAGCTCATCTTAATTCACTTCATATTTCATAATAAAACACAGTAGAATCAAAAAGATTTATTTTTCAGATAGCTATCAGGGTATCTCTATTATTCGTTTAAAGGCATAAAATGATTATTATAGTTTGTGGGACTTCATCTTCGGGAAAATCAACTCTTTGTCATGAAATGCAAAGTCGGCTTGGTGATGGCTGGCTCAACTTCAGTACCGATGGATATTTAGGCATGCTAGGCGATAAATTTGGGGGATTGCATCCTGATAATCCACAAGTTTGTATCCCCAATGACGTTTGCTACGCACAACAGTATGCAGATGGAACCTATGAAATCATACCCGGGGCTTTGTGTTCAAAACTTTATTTAACCATACCCAATCTCCTGAAGCTTCTTGCAGAGCAAGACTTCAATATAATTGTTGATTCCTTTATCACAACCATGGATGAATTTAAAAGTTATCAAGAATCGTTGGCGCAATATGGCGTTTTATTTGTATATCTTGATGTTTCTGAGGCAACCATTGCACACAGAGAAGAGGCCAGAGGCGATCGATTAAAAGGTTCGGCACTACATTGGCTAAAACGATTTGATTTCCAAGAACATTGTGATTTGTGTATTAACACTGAAAAAATGAATATACAACAGATTGCAGATGAGGTTTTTCGGGTTATAGAAACCCCTATTACACTGCGCTAACAGAGCTAGGCTATTATAAATTTACACTAATATTACGTTTTTTTTACACACATTGGACTATAAACCTATACCGGCACAATATAAAATCTTCACCAGGTTCAAAGAGGTTTGTAAGAGTTTATGCAAAACTATGAAGAACGAAAGATCCACATTCCAGGTTTTAGCCTTGCCTTAAAAGTTTGGCATCCTGAAAAACCCAATCCTGTTTTGTGTTTGCATGGCAAACTGGATAATGCGGCAAGCTTTGATTTCTTAGCACCATTAATGCCTGACAGACAGCTTGTTGCTGTTGACTATCCAGGCACTGGATTTTCCAGCCATTATCCCGCAGGCGTCATGCCGCATTGGAAAAATGATGCATTATTGATGTTGCATCTAACCAAAGCATTAAAATGGGAACGTTTTGATATCATTGCCCATTCATTAGGCTCATTACTGGCCACAACCATGGCCATTGCCCAACCCCAACGTGTTGGCAAATTAATATTTCTTGATATTTTGGGACCTAAAGTTAATTTTATTGAGCAAGCAATAACAAAAATACAACAAGATGCAGCACGTTATTTATCCTATAACCCACAACAAAGAATTCTATTTACTGACCGCATTGCTGCCATCCATGAGCGAATGAACATTGGTTCTATCAGTTATCAAGCTGCTGAGGCTTTAGTTGCTCGAGGTACCATAAAAAATAAAGAAGGCTGGCATTGGACTTTTGATAAACGTTTGCACTGTGTAGGCTCCACCCTTCCATTTGAAGATGAGTTAAGAGCAATGTTGCAAGCAATTGAGGCCCCAGTGTGCCTCATTCGCGCAAAACAAGGGGTAGCTTATCCTGAGGAGGTTTTTCAAGCGAGAATGCGTGCAATAAAACATTGTACTCTGTATGAGATTGAGGGAGGGCATCATGTGCATATGGATGATCCAGTGCCTTTAGTCAAAATAATTGATTATTTTTTAATCAATTGAATCACTACAAATACACATAGTGTTCTTTTTTTGATTATTGGTATTGTTTTGTGTCCTAGTTGTGCTAAAATTCACATCCCTTGTCAACAACCAAAGAAAGATAGTATTTTTTATAACGAAAGTAAGAGGTGATAACATGGCATTTACAAAATTTTTTCAGTGGGGTGATAAAAAAGTCGACCAACTGAAAGCCGGAGCAAATAGAGTTTTTGCAGACAAACCAAAGATCTACGACACAATCCGCGATTTAAAAGTCGAATTAAAAGCTGAAGCAAAAAACGCCCATTCTGAAGACATCATCAATGCATTAAGACAGCTTGATGCCAGGTTAGATGAAATACAGAAAAAATTTAACGCAAAAACTAGCCAACGCATGAATATGATTCAATACATGATCTGCGTTCGAGACTTTGCCACTGAGTGCCGCTCAGCTCTCTATAGTTATGAGCCCACTTTAATGGCAGCTCCTGGTATTGGCAATAAGCTCAAAGCATACTTCAACCGCTTCCTAGAGGAATATCTTGGAATTGAACCATATTTTGATGTAGAGAAAAGTACGCTTGGTCTAACAGCCGATTTTAGACAGCAATTTAATCAAGCAAAAACTGAGCTCACGCCTCAGGAAGATCCTGAGGATTCATGCATGCCAGGCCTCTTCTAAGATAAGATATTACTTGTAGCCTGGTGCACCCAGGCTACAGGTAAATCACTTCCCTTGTTCAGAAAATCAATTTTTATAATCTTTATTTTTCAATTCTTATCTTAATCTATCAATGCTACTATTATTGAACTAATAAACTCAAAAGGAATTTGTCTTATGTTCGCGGCATCTGCAATAAACACCATTTTGCTCAATCAACCCAGTGCTTAGGAGCGGGCTTATGAGTCGTGTGGTTCCCTTTGTATCCGGATTAATTGTCCTATGGATAGTAGGCTACTTCCTCATTGTTGGCAGCCATGTTCTGATTCCTATTGTAATCGCGATTTTTATTTGGTACCTGCTTAATACCATAAGCAATATCATTCAGCGAATACCCAAATTAGGCCCGCTTCTGCCTAATTGGCTCAGTATGATTGTCGCGTTCACCATAGTTGCGGTGTTTATTTTCGTTTTGATTAATATCATTACGAATAATGTGAATAATGTCATCGCCGCCTCAAGTCGTTATCAAGAAAATTTATTAAAAATTTCTAATGATATCGATAGAAAATTTCATATTGAACTTTTGGCAAGCATTACTAGCATGATAAAAAGCCTGAATTTTCAAACAATTATTGTTAATGTTTATGGAGTATTCACTACTCTGGCAAGTTCAACCGTACTCATCTTATTATATGTAGCGTTTTTGTTCGTTGAGCAGCATTTTTTCTTTAAAAAAATTGATGCCTTGTTTCCCTCATTGGAAGGACGACTTTTGATTAACAACATCATTAACCACATCGTCAATGACACTCAGACTTACCTGGGGTTAAAATCCATTTTGAGTATTTTTACCGCCATTTCCAGCTGGATTATTATGAAGTGGGTTGGCTTAGATTTCGCGGAATTTTGGGCGCTGCTGATTTTCTTCCTCAATTTTATTCCCAATATCGGTGCAATTATTGCTATTGCGTTTCCAGCTACGCTGGCAATTGTACAATTTACCGGGTGGATTCCTTTTACGGAAGTCATCATAGGTTTAGGAGCTGTTCAGTTTATTGTAGGGAATTTGATTGAACCACGTTTCTTAAGCAATTCGTTGAATTTAAGTCCCTTAGTCATCTTAGTGGCCTTAGCAGTTTGGGGCGCAATCTGGGGAATATTAGGCATGTTTCTCTCCGTGCCAATTACCGTGATGATGATGATTATCTTTGCTCATTTCGAACAAACCAGGGCGATTGCGATTCTTTTATCGCGAGATGGGGATATTTTTAAAACGTACGAACTGTTGCCTATGCAAAATTCCCCAGAGCAAGATTGGGTGAAATATTAAGATGTGTCGCCTGGGTGAAGGCGAAGCCATAACCCAGGCGACAATAAATAATTTACTTCCTGGTTTCCCAAAATGCAATGTGAGCACCTGTAGGGTCTTGAATAATTGCAAAAAGCCCCATTTCACCGACTTGAGTCACCCCTTTAACTTCTTGAGCCCCGTTTTGCTTTGCTTTTGCCAAAGTTTCTGCAACATTATTCACCAGAATGTACGCCATCCAATGTGGTGGTATTTCTTTTTGTTGATTTGTAGGGATTTGCCACATACCGCCAACGTCTTTATCGTTCGTTTGTATGAGCGTATAGGTCATCGTTTCGTCAGCAAATATTTCTTTAAATTGCCAGCCTAATACTTTGCTATAAAACTCTTTCGCTTTCTTCACATCCGCAGTAGCTAATTCATTCCAACAAAATTGTCCCATAGAATCTTGTGCCATGATTTATTTCCTTATCTTATTAGAGGTGTTTGAATAATAGCTCATAATTCCCAAAGATGTTAGAACAATGAGCTAAAACACCATATAGTCCCTATCACGCTGCGGAAGCAGCCTTGCTAAGCTCGCCGCAGTATCGTCTTTATTCTCAGTTGCATAGCCCTTTTATTGCTCCTTAAAATCGAGAGTTGAAGGGGGATGCTATCTAAAAATCAGGTTAAATGCCTAATAAAAAATTGAAAAAATATAAAAATTATGATGATTAAAAAAGGAACTAATACAGATAAGTTCCCTCTATTAATGGGCTTTGAGCCGCTGTTCACATTAACATTCATACTGTCTGCATTGGTCGAATCATAAAAAGTATCTTTATCGACAATGATTGCTTGAGGGGGTAATTGTTCTGATTCAGTTTTGGTGCGATTCGTTTTTTTGACGGCGGTACCTATGGCAAGAAACTCAATTAAGCCATTGCCCAATTGATATACATAAGTTTTGACTCCTACTACATCATCCGCCCCTATGGACTGCGCTTCTTCATTGATAATTGCCAATGCATTCTCGCGCGCATTATAAATCAGTCGTGTCAGCTCATTAATTTCCCCGCGCACAAATGCTTTAATTGCCGAAGTAATCCCACCGACTAACCCTAGAGAATAAACTGATGTGCCCAAAAGCAACTTCATAGGTGCATAACCTAAACGAGCCATATTCCACATTTCAATATTAGTCATGTCGCTAGTTACTACATCATTATCTGTATCCGTGATTAACTGTGAATTCTGAGAAGCAGTCCCTATCATAAGCATTTCATTGACACCACCAAAAGGTAGAACAGTAGTCTTAATACCAAGGACAGCATTTGCTTTATATTGTCTCGCATGAGCAATAATACGACTTAATGCTAAGTGTCTGGTTTTATTAAAAATATCAGAGTATTCTTTGATTTCACCACGTGCTAACGTTTTTAAACTACCGATTATCCCCCGACCTAATCCCATGGAATAGGCAACATTGCCAAAAGCAAAACAAATCGGTTTGTACCCTGCATCAAGCTGAGCATATAATTCCTGACCATCTGCTGAAGTCGAAAACTTGTTTTTATCCGCTCCACTGTCTGCATAAATCACCGAACCTATTGATAAAAACTCAATATTTGCTCCATGGACAATTAATTGACTGGTGACACCAGTAATCCCTGTTGCATCTTTGCTTACAGCCTCTTCTAGCATGCGTTTATATGCTGTTTCTCTACCTTCCTCTATAAGCGATGTAATCTGAGTTAACTCACCACCTAATATCGCTTTAAAACCAGACCCCACACTGCCGATGATCCCCAAAGAATGAACACTATTGCCAACAACTATGGTTCCTGGTGAGTAATTTTTAAGCTGTAAACAATATATTTCATTTCCAGATAATCCTGTTGTAACAGCCATAATTTATTCCTTAAAATTATAATTTTTATATTCATAGTCTAGATGGTATTTTTATAATATTTGGAGGCACAAAATAATTTTTATTGCCTATTTAATGGAGTCGATTGGTTTTGAAAAATACATTAATTAAAATTTTTCTTTGCACTCTTGCTTCAATCCCATACGCGGCCATTGCCGATAATGATATTTGCTCTGATTTATTAACCCTTATCAATTCTCCCAGTAATGTAAATAGCCCATGCTCCGTCCCCTTTAAAAAGGCATTTGTTGAATTAAATTACATTAATCAGCAGTTACCCGATCATGCCGGTGCCCAACAAAACTTTCCGAATACAGATCTGCGTATTGGTTTACCATCAAATAATGAATTTTTTGTATTCCCATCCAACTATATTGACCAAAAAAGTATTCCTAAATCAGGTGCTACGGATAATCGCTTTGGCCTAAAACACACCATCAACTACAAAAATAATTGGGTTTTTGCGCTCCAAGGGATTGCTAATACCCCAACTGGAAGTTTTGCTTATGGCACTAATCACTGGGGAGTAACGTTCAATGGAATTGCATATTATGAAATAAATCAGCTCAGTATTACTGCACAGCTTGGTTTGAGCAGACTCAGTGATCCAAGGCTTAGTGGAGGCCATTACTTCAACACGATTAACCCTGATATTTCTTTAGGTTTCTCACCTACTGCAAAGATTTCTCTTTATGTAGAACTATACGGCCAAAGTAAAATTAGCGCGACCCAAGGTTCTGGCTATAATTTTGATGGGGGAATTTCCTTTCTTGTTTTTCCCAATACCATATTAAATCTCAGCGGTGGACAACAGTTACACAATTATTTGGGCAATTTTAAACATTATATTAATGTAGGTATTGCGGTAATAGTGTGATTATTAAAGGCAGTTTACATTTCGCAAGCATAATTAAGCGTAGGCTGGGCTTAACAACCCAGCCCAGCCACGATATGGGAGAACTCGAGATAACAGAGCAGTTTGGCCAGCATAGTGAAATAGAACCTGAGCCTAAGCAAATTGCACAGTGGCTCTTGCAGATTCGTCCGGCTCTAAAAGACGATAAATATCTTCAGATGTATCATTTTTAGCGGTAAGCTGTTTTTGATACATATCGTATAATCGATAGCCCACATAGATACAGGTTAAACCCAGAGCAACTGGCCAAGATGCTACAGCTGCAGTAATGATGAATGCGATACCTCCAACATTAAATGCCAAGCTTTTCCAAAAGTCTTGATAGCTTTTATCACATTTTTCATTGAGTACGCTTAAGAGTTGACGATGATGCTCGTCATCTAAAATCGTACCATTTGTCAATTCTCGGCGTACTGCTATCGCAGATTTTTGGTATTTTTTATACTCTTCTGCAGTATTATACAAGGCATTACCCAGCAAACTAAGCAAGGCAAGTCCAGCCAAAGCCAGTGGCCCCGTGCATAATAAACTGATTGCAAAACTGGTGGCGATTAGATTTGCTGCAACAATGTTGATTGTAAAATAGGTGCATTGAGCCTCCCATTCATCATTTAATACATCAATTTGTCGTTGAATCACCGCATGTTCCAGCGTAGTCGCATCTTTTAACTGACGCTGCAACGTCTGCAAACGATTCTGATATCGATTCGCTTCAAAAAACCATTGAGCTAAAAACAAAAGTGCATCAAAAATCAGAAATGCAATGACGATGACTGAAGAAGCTGATTCAGCAATGTGAAAAACTTTATTATACGTCGTGAGTAACCCTACTACCGCCCAAACTAAATCGCTCGCCATAGTAAATCCACGTTTTTCCATTTCTTGTTTCAGTACTTTCTTTGTTGATAATTCATCGTTTATTGCAGACTCAATAATATGTTTCATCAAAAGAATAAAATGAATAAGAAAACGCAATGCATAGAGGGCAATACCTATATCAGTGATGGCCTCACGTGATTTATCTAAAAAATAAACTCCTTCAACAAAACTGTATTGATTACCAAGCGCTTTATTAACCTCTTTGATTAATTCAGAAATAGCGCTTTTTTGCAGATAAACAATTGCGTAATTTGCAAAACCACGGCTATAAGAGAATTGGGAGCGCACCGTATTGATATTGCCTATATATTTGCGCAGCTTAGAAATACTCTTTAATGAGGACAGACCCGTCCTTATTCCCCCCATTATGAACTCTGGGAAATTATCACTCGATTTTTGCTTTTTCTGAGCAAGATCGATTTTATAAAGGTTTTTCAGTTCTTTGCGCCGTTGTTTTAATTGTTCCAAATCAGAACCAACATAATCCAATTGATAATAGGAAATCAGTAAATCACATAATGAGTATAAACAAAGAACTGCAGCATTCTCTTCATTCCAATGGGTTTTATTCGAGAGAAGCACTTGATATAAAGATGAAAACTCATAATTTAATTGATCTAAACTAAACTCTTCTTCTTTAAAAGAAAAATCAGTTTTTTTAAAGGAATGATTAAAAAAAGTATGTTTTATGAGACTAATTTTTGTTTTTCCCATAAAAAAACTCATTCGGATGAATTGAGATGACTTGTTCCATTGTACTATGAGTATCAAAAACAGATTAAAACAATAGTGTTAAGTTTCTGCAAAAAAACTGTTAAAAATGGAGAAAATGCGCGAAAGCCAAGAGCAGATCAATGATTTAACCTAAAAAAAGCGATTGAGGCATCGCGTGCACTGCAGTTTTCAATTGCTTTTTCTGGATTTAAGAACCGAAACACCCCTTTTTTTTCTAAAAACTAATTGATACACTCATTGCCCAAATATCCACAAGTCCGAGACATAAAGTTGATTCTTGATGCAAATAATTCCTCTGATTTCGATGAAAAAAACTCATCAAAAAAACAGAACGTAGTCATTATCATTCCGACATATAATGAAGCGTCAGTCATTCAAACGACAATAGAGCAAGTTTTTGCATCAGTAGAACAAACAGACCAATATGAAGTACATATTTTAATTTTTGATAGCGCCTCTACAGATAACACACAACAAATCGTTGCTTCATTACAAAATAACCACCCCAACTTACATTTACGTAATGAACCCCAAAAATCGGGGCTTGGCTCTGCTTATTTGCAAGCTATGAATTATGCGTTGACCTCTTTAAATGCCGATATTATTTTTGAATTTGATGCCGATCTGTCCCATCAACCCAAGTATATTCGACCTATCTTGGATATGCTGCAAACCTGTGATTGTGTGTTGGGAAGCCGTTATGTAGATGGCGGTAGTATTCCAAACGATTGGGCATTACATCGCAAATTGTTCTCTGTCTTGGGTAATTATGTTGCACGTGCAGTACTTACTCCTAAGTATAAGGATTTTACTAGCGGTTTTCGTGCTACTCGCCGACAACAGCTTTTAAAAATTCTACCGCATCGATTTCTCACGAATAATTATGCATATAAAATGCAATTGTTGTGGCTTTTGCATAAAAACAAAGCAAAAATTCGTGAATATCCTATTGATTTTATTGATCGAAATGAAGGATACAGCAAGTTGCCCAAAAACAGTATTATCGATTCATTACGAGTCGTTTTTACTTTGCGCTATCATGAAGTCAAACGCTATTTAAAAATGTGCTTTGTTGGCTCCTTGGGTATTGCTGTACAGTTTATAACCTATAATACACTGCGTAAATATTTTCACTTTACCCCTTTTGATGCCTCGCAAATTGCAGTGTGTGCGGCAATCATTAACAATTTCATTCTGAATAATAAAATTACGTTTAGTGACAAAAATAAAACATCTTGGCCTTTAAAAACAAAACGTTTGCTCATTTTCACCATTTATTCAATATTTATAATTAACATGCAAAGTTATTGGCTACGGTTTGGTGTGCTTTGCTTTGGTGGTGGCGCATTGCGAGAAAATATAATCATGGGTACAGGCATAGGTTTAATGTCTCTTTTGAATTACTATGCTTATTCTCGACACATATGGGCCGAAAAACTTGTTCCTAGTAATTAAAAGGTAAAACGGTTCATGATTAAAACACAGTGCTCCCAATACTCAAAGGAAAGGATATACGTCTGATATGCGCAACAGCAAAGTAAGCTCATGGGACTTCTTTAATTGGCAAAGTGTCTATCCTTACCTCATCCTCTATTTTGTGATTTTACTGTTGCTAGCCCCGATTAACATATTATCACTTGATACTTATTATTATTGGGATTGGAGTCGACACCTCGCATTATCCTATTATGACGGCTCCCCCATGATTGCTTATTTTATTAGACTGTCAACTTCATTATTCGGCAATAGCCTCTTCGCGTTGAGTTTTGTGGGCATTATTGTAACCGCATTGACTAGTGCAATTATTTATAAATGCGCCCGATTTTTTTTATCCTATGAAGCAAGCTGTATTGCGATGCTTGTATGGTTGTTTTCTCCGCTTGTCACTCTGGATATTCTGAAACAAACCACCTACGACACACCACTTACTTTATTTTGGGCACTAACCCTCTATTACACTATAAAATTTATCCAAACAAATAAAACAAAAGATCTCTATTGTATAGGGATTAGTGCCGGATTGATGATGCTATCCAAATACACAGGCATCGTTTTAATTCTTGCGCTACTTACTTTTTTAATTTCTACTACCTATCGCTCAATTTTTAAAACAAAACATTTTTATTTTGCAATTCTTCTCGCCATTATTATTTTTAGCCCAGTCATCGTTTGGAATTATCAAAATCACTGGCAATCATTTATTTACCAGTTAACTACCCATAAACTCAACCAAGCAGTCTCCCCTTTTTTTCATGCGCTTAAAACATTTTTTAACTCCTTTGTTCCTGCATTGAATATCATGCTGCTCCCCCCTTTTTTAGTACGCAATAAAGAGTTGGATGAGAAAAAAGCATTAATTGTGAGATTATGTCGTACTGTTTGTTTTACGTTCCTCTGCTTTTACTTATATACCGCAAGCAAAGCAGAGATTAGGGAGTTTTGGCTTACGCCTTATTTAATTAGCAGCGCACTTTTATTAGGCTATTACGTCACAACAACTCATTATCGAAAAATAGCAATAGGCCTGATTGCTTTCTATGCATTCATTAGTCTTTTCGTTTTAATTGATAACACGTCTAAATTTAATTTTATTAAATCAAAGAAACTTGTTTTCTATCATTTAATTCAGAGATTTAATGCTGCATACCCTCAGTTGCCGAACACAATTCTTACTTCAGGTTGGTTTGAGGCTCGTATGCTTTTTTTCCTCCACAATAAACCAACTATTTATACTTTAGGTTGTGGCACTGCAGAAAATCAATATGCTTTATGGGGTAGCGACATTAATAAAAAAATTACCGATAAAACATTAAAAGAAGCATTCTACATTGATCGATATGACCGACTAAGTTGTTTGGAAAAACATTTTGATCAATGTCAAAAAATACCTACTCCTACATACCCTTTTAGGCACAAGGAATATACGCTTCATGTCTATCAGTGTAAAAATTTTTCCTAAAAAGACCATCAAAAACTTTGAACAAGACATACGTTTACGTAAAGAGTGCGATAGACAATCTTTTTTTAATGTATTCATCAAATTATGATACCATCCATGTTATTCGAACTTGATAAGGAATATCGATGCTTAAAGTACTCTTTCTTTTTATTGCCTTGTTATCTTCTGTTTGTTTTGCTGACGAAAAAGAAATTGCGATTACGATGGATGATTTACCTCTAGTTGCCTCAAGAATGAATAATCCAGGAAATAGACAACGCTCCACAGAACGCTTTACGCAAATTGTACAGACATTCCAAAAATATCAAGTTCCAGTTATCGGTTTTGTAATTGCAGGAGCAATAGAGAAAGGGCAATGGGACTTTCTTGAGCAATTTCGTAAGGCAGGCTTTATGCTAGGCAATCACACTTATTCGCATTACGATCTCGACCGAATTAGTGCTGAAAAATACATTGCTGATATTGATCGCGCCGATAAAATTCTTACCCCAATAATGACCACCCCCAAATATTTCCGTTACCCCTATCTAGCAGAAGGCAATAAATCCAAAAAACAAAAAGTGTATGATTATCTTAAAGAACATCATTACACAATTGCCCCAGTAACCATTGATACTAAAGATTTTGACTTTAATGAAATGCTTTATAAAGTCCCGTTTCGCTCACGTGTGAATTATATTCAAAAAATCAAGCCACGCTATCTGGCATATATATGGAAACAAACATTAAGAGCAGAGAGAGAAGGCAAAGGTAAAAAACAAATATTATTAATTCATGCAAACCTGCTCAATAGTTATGTATTAGGCGATATTTTGGAAATGTATCAAAAGAATGGGTATAAATTCATCAGTTTGACGGAGGCTTTGAAAAATCCTGGTTCAACCATCAATTTTTCTCCTTCAATGAAAAAAGATACTTTGGGAGATGAGCTAGAAAACGAGCTTTTAAATCCTCCAAAATCAAAACAAAATTATGTAACACCAGAGTAAATTATTTTGTATCCTGGGTGCAGCGAAGCGAAACCCGGGAAAACTGATTCGGAAATCCCCGGGTTTCGCTTCGCTGCACCCAGGCTACAATGTTATGAAGAGTGATGATTTTTTATAGCTTACAATTTTTTAAACAGGAGGTTATGTTATATGTTAATACTTGCAATCGTTTTATTCCTTGCTGTAGCACTCGGGGGTCTCTTTCTTTTAACAGCAATACTGCAGAACAGGCCTGTTAATCAAGTTGTGAAAACACTCCATGGCGTTTTTGCAGCATTAGGGTTAATCATAATAATCGTTTATATGCTTGCGTTTATGACAGGAGAGGCTTTCATTCTTAAAGTAAGTTTAATCATCTTAATTATTGCTGCATTAGGTGGATTAACCTTAGTTTCTCTGGCTAAAAAAGGCAAACCAGCTCCTAAAGTAGTAGTCCTTATTCATCCAATCATTGCCATTGCCGGACTAATTGCTTTGATAATCTATGTATTACCCTAATTATTCCACTTCAAATCTGTTTTTTAAACGCATACGCAGTGACTGCACCAGTTCCTCTGGTGCTTTATCTGGTGATCCTGAATTAAAAGGTGGCTCAGGATCATACTCCAAACCAAGTTGTAAACTTTGCGCTACGTTTTCATTGGTAAGTTTCGCAGCAAGATAGAGCGCCATATCAATGCCTGCAGACACTCCAGCGGCAGTCATAATTTTTCCATCTTCTACAAATCGTTTGGAAGTGGGTATAGCTCCCCAATGACTCAGCCGATTCATGACAGCCCAATGGGTTGTTGCCTTAACTCCTGATAAAACCCCTGCAGCCCCTAGAATCAAACTCCCAGTACACACTGAAGTAGTCCATAAGGAATGCTCATGAATTTTTTTAATCCATGTGAGAATTTCAGGACAGTCGCGTAAAGCAGTTGCGTTACCTGCTCCCGGAATCAATAAAACATCCGTATGCGCAATATCAGTTAATGCATGCTCTGCAATCAAAGTAAGTCCGGAACAAGTGCGTATCGGTCCATGATTTAAGCCCACTCTTTGCACCACTACTTCTGGCAAACGGCTGAGCACTTCATAAGGACCAATGGCATCCAGAGCAGTCATTCCGTCATAAAATAAAAAAGTAATGTGTAGTGGTTTGGACATCGCGTCTATCCTTTTTTAACAAATTGAGATTTTAATTTCATAGCACCAATCCCTTCAATTTTACAATCAATATCATGATCACCTTCGACCAAGCGAATGTTTTTTACTTTAGTGCCAACTTTTACAACTTGTGACGAGCCCTTTATTTTTAAATCTTTAATGACTGTGACTGTATCTCCATCTTGGAGGATTTGCCCATGCGCATCTTTGATAATACGTTGATCATGTTGTATCTGCTCCCCCAGTTCATCTTTTGCCCACTCATAGGAACATTCTGGACAAATCAATTGATTCCCATCTTCATAAGTATATTCTGAATTACATTTAGGGCATTGAGGTAGTGAGCTCATATTTTTTCCTATTAAAAAAGACATATAGTAACAAAAATGAAGCAGAGATCACTAAATTTAGTGATCTACTTCGATTAGTCTCCTACAGCAGTAATAAGCAAATAGCGTTCTTGAGGTTTGTATCGATGCTCATATAGATAAATCCCCTGCCATGTCCCCAAAGCCAATTCCCCATTTTGTATGGGGATAGTTAAACTGCTTTGCGTTAATATGGTACGGATGTGAGCGGGCATATCATCTTTACCTTCAATGATGTGTTTGAAAAGAGGATCGCCATCTGGAACTAAACGGATTAAAAAATGCTCCAGATCCCTACGAACTTGAGGATCATAATTTTCACAAAGCATCAAAGAAGCACTGGTATGCTTGAGAAATAAATGGCATAAACCCTGTTTTATTGTAGCTTTTGCAAGAAAAGATTTTACTTCAGCAGTAATATCCTGCGATCCTCGACCTTGGGTATGAAAGGTGATAGAAAATTGTTCGATTCTCATAAGAGTAAGAATTTAATTATTAGTATAGTTACTATCGCAAAATTTACGCTATCATTCAAAGCAAATCACTAGGCTCTATTACAGTGCCTATAACCGTAAGGGTTTTATGCCTGGATTTCTCTCCACGCTTTAATATTACTTGCCTTACTGGTACTTTAAAAATCTGCGCAACATACTGCAATAGTGCTTTATTAGCACGACCTTCAATTGGCGGCGTATTTAAGCGGATTTTAAGCTCCCCCTCATGAATGCCGACAATTTCTGTTTTTTTGGCACCTGGCTGAACATATAAATGCAGGATTAAACCTTCCACATCACGTTGATACCACACGGTATAATGATCCCTTCGCTTTTATAAAGAAAATTAAATAATTAAAACACTCCCCCTCTCTCAATATTGATGGAGGGGCTGGGATGCCCCTTCATCCGCCCTAACGGGCACCTTCTCTTCTATGTAGAGAAGGGGAAATGATACTTAATGGTAGTATGGAGCCATTAAGTTAATGGCTCACCTTTGTGAACCTATGCGTCCCGTGCGTGTTATTTCAATGAATTAACTGCTGAAACCCATAGAGCTTCCCACCCTTCCCATAATGGCAAGAGTGCCATCATAAGCCTTATCAAATAAACTCTTTTCAGCCTGCAACTTATCTTGAGTCGCCTCATCCATTTTTTCTTTGGTTTGTTGCATGTCTTGCATGTTACCAAGAAACGACCCAGCATACTTCGCCGCACTCGCGCCATTTTTACCGATTTGCGATTGAAACCATAATTTCGCTTTAGGCGCAGGACTCTCTTTAGTAATGAGACGCACAGGAAGTGTTCCATCACTTAATGCTTGAGACAGGTTATCTCCTGCAGTCGCTAATTGTTCGAGTAACGCATCGTTATCCGTCTTCATTGCATGACGTATTGTAGTATCACGTATAATGTTAAACATTTTTGTGTAATTTTCTTTTTTGCCTTCTGTCGCGCTTTCCACATATTTCTTGGACGTGACGTATGCTAATTTATCTCCATCAAAAATAATGCGTGGATCTTTTGCAAAGATTTCTAGAATATCGGGCCGACCTGTAGATAAAATTGCTCCCATAGTCGTTTGAGTCGCATGAGGACTTTGAGTTTCAAAGCGAAGATCAGGGTGTTGTGCAATAAAGCGAATCAAATCTAATGGTGGAACAAGAGCAAGAACAACGCGGATGAGAAGTGTCCTTCCTTTGTCATTCTCAGCATTCACCAACTCAGGATGGTCCTTAATCAGTGTTTGTACTTTGTCATATTTTTTTTCAGTCACAGCTTGCCATAATGCTACTTCTTGTGGTGACGGCATTTTTTTCTCCCTTTTATGAAAAATTGGCCATATTATACCAAAAAAGAGGCATGATGAGATATAGATAATCAATTGTTATACAAAACGTCTTACATTCCAACACTATTTTGGGGATTAGTTTTGAGTTGAATCATTGAGGAAAGACTGTTTTTTACATGATTCAAAGGCTCATATTCAATCCCTAAATCACAAGCATCACAAATTTTTTGAATATGAATCGGATTCGCTTTATTAAACCCTATCAATTTTGCGCCATTGATTAGTCCTTCAATTTCTTTTATTTTTGCCGAAACTTCTGGTTCGACCTCTTCTTGAAGGTCACTTAAAATACTAGATAATTCTTTAAGCGCTGATTCATAATTACGCTGTTTTTCAGGATCAAACTCGATAAGCGCAGTCCCATCTCTGATAGTGTTCATAAAAAATCGATATCGGTGTGCATTTTGTGAATTTTCCTCATCATCGATTGGTTGATGTTCTCTTATATCAATTTCACGCTCAGAGACACTTAACTTCGTCTCAACTCTTTGTTGTTCTTCAAACAAAGAAGTCGCAGGAGGATACTCACCATTAGAAATTATAGGTTTTGACATCTCAATACTTCCATGCGCAACAACAGGTACGCGAGACTCCAATTCAACTCCTCTCTTCTCAAACAAAGGAACAACTTGCGGAAGCTCTCCATCGGGAATAATGGTTGGGGGCATTTCCATTTCTACAGGTTCAACATCAGGTTTATGGGTTTCCACCTCCATTCCTCCCTTCTCAGGCAAAGGGACAACTTGCGGCAGCTCCCCATCGGGGATGATAATTTGAGGCATTTCCATGCTTACTGACTTAACATCAGGCCTATGAGTTTCCAGCTCCATTTCGTCCCTGTCAGACAAAGAAACAACCTGAGGAATTGCCATATGCGTAAACACCACATCAGATGTGGGGGGCTCCACTTGCGTTTCTAGTTTTTCGGACACAGCATTCATAGGATTTGGAGCAGAGGTTAAAGAATCTCTATCGAGCGACTCTTGGTTTAACGAGGATCTGTCTCTAGTTGACGTCAAATCCTCACCATCTTTGGGCGGTGCCGTACTCATTTGCTTCATTAAATTCACATGAACTTCAAAACGTTTTTTTACCTCTTCGGGTAATACAGATTGCACAATACTCGCTATTATTTTTAACTCTTTATTGCATTTACTTAATAAAAGCTGAATGTCTTCATGACTTTCTACTTTTTTAAGTTCCTCTTTATACTTCTTTAATTGAATTACGCCAGCATCTAACCGGTCAACTTGCTCTCGCTCTAACTCGTCGACAGGGCATTTTTGCAACTCCTCGATGATTAAGTCCAAACTGATATCCAGGTCGTCTAAGGCGTGCACACGGGCATTTTCATAATGAGCAGATAGCGTTTGCATCTCCTGTTCCCACTGGATCTGGATTACTTGGCTTTCTTTTTTAAAATTGCTGATGTTCTCTAGGTGCTCCTCATAAATCATTTGCAATTGTGGCGACTCATGGCGTATTTCCTCAAAAAAACCATCAAGAACTTCCAGAGCTTCTTTAAGTTTGTCCTCTTTAATTTGGCATTGCTTTTCAAGGATCTCCATATCGAGGGGCTCTAGACCAGATTGTCCTTCCCCTAAAGGGACAAGCGCATTTATTTCAGCCTCCATTTCTTCTTTTTTTACTAATAAGCTTTGATAAATTGCGATTGCTTTTTGTTTTTTTTCTTCACTAATATGTTCATCTTGAATGATCACCTCCAATGCCTTTCGCATCAGCATCATATGCTCATCATAAGTATCATCTAATAATTTAATGTGCTTCATATGATGTACATGGGTAATTCGTTTTATCTCAGCCTCATAATACTGATACAAATCCATATTTTTTAAACCAAAAAGCGATTTTTCCCATTCAGATAAAGGAGGACGATGTGGTTTAAGTTCTTCAGCTTGTTGTAGGATTGATGACTCTTTTTTTCTAGGTACGAACACAGCATTTTGAAGATGTGCTGCTGCAGCCTTAGCCTGCTCTTTTTCTATCTCAAAAAGCATCACCATTTCTTTTGCTAATAAACCCTTGTCTGTAAAAAGTTTGCGGATTACATCAAAGCGGCCTGTGACTGTAAGAAAAAAAAGTAGATTATGTTCGCACAAATGAATAAACTCATTGAAAATCTGTTCATTTTGACGGATCACATCGTTTTTATTGTGGACCCCATTAAGTCTTCTAAGCCATTCTAAATAAGACACTAAAAGAGGATAAGTAGCTTCAGACAAATCACCTTGTTTTAAAATTGCATCGCTGGGATTACCCATTATCCGTTTTAAACGTTCTTCTGGTGATAGATGAATGCGTCCCATTGCCAAACACCTTGCTCATATTTTAACTAATTATAGTATTTTTTGAACACTTTGGTGTGATGAAAATTAAAAGGGGCTTTTTAGACAATAAGAATGATGGGAAAATGAAGTAGAGAAAGCCTGCTGTGATTCAGTGTCGAACATTTTTAGGGAGATAATTGATCACACAGTAGCTTAAACACTTGGCATTGGTAATCTCAAGGTTACGGAAGTAGGTAATCTCTTTTAAATAAAAATCAAAAGTTTCCTGAATCGCTTCAAAATATCCTTTAATGACTACGGAGTAACGCATTTTTGCAGTATGATGTATTTCGAGTAATTTAGAATATAAAAAAGTAATCTCTTGAGTACATTGTGTATGTGCTGTTAAAGCAACATCAAAGCAATTTGCTTCAAGTAATTTGGTTTTCAATTTATTGATATAGACAAACATATTGGAAATGCACAAGTTAATTTTTTCTATTTTTTCTTTATAAACTTCGCCTAATACTTCAGGTATTGAATGAATCATTTCTCGCAAAAAATTTAAATCAGCAATGTAACTCCCTAGTACATTGTTTTTCTTCATTTCAATAAATCGTGCTTGCCACTCCACTAAATGCATGACCGTGCGTTTATATGCGAGCAGTTCCTTTTCCTTGATGTTATCTGCTGTAGGAAATATGGTGTTGGTTTTCAGCTGCTCTATATGTCCCATCACCATAAAGCATGCATTTTTTATATCTTCAAACGTTAATGACTCAAAATTATTTGTTTCAATTTTTTCACTAATATTATCAATAACGGTTACTACATCTAGGGATAACATTTCTGTTCCAAATTCTATATCACCTAGATCTGATTATAGTTCAATATTTAAACATTAAAGTAGGTCTATTCTGGAAGTTTTTTTTGATAATAACCACATACTTGCCTCAACTTTAGAGGCATAGTAGCGCGATATATCGCGCTACTACATAATTAATACTCGCGCTTCATGCGCTTGAGGGTTTTCTGCTGGCATCACAAGTTCTGGATTCTCTTGAGGAACTACACGCGCTACTTGTGGCACTTTAAACATCATGAGTTGCTTTTCAAACTCACCAAGCTCCGCCAGAGTAACTCGTTTGACATACACACCACTTTTTTTCTTTTCCTCATCAATTTTCTGCGTCAGAAATAGAATTTGTTGTTGTAACACCTCAATTTGCTGTGTTGTTTTTTGCTGCACTTGAGTCAATTCGCTGGCCAATTCACTCTGCATTTTTTCAATTCTAGGACGAAATACCTTCTCTAAATTTTGTGCAGGCCTACTTACTAATTCATCAAACTCTATCCGCCAGTCATCCATATTTTCCGGCGTAAATAGATAACTGGATGCATAAGAATAAATTGAACCCATTAAAGATTTCTTTTTCGTTCCTTCAACGAGCCGATCATGCAAATCCCTAAATCTAATTTTTAGTAGAATATCCTGTATTTGCTCAATTTTTTCTGCTTGTAACCCTGGAAACTTAAACGTTTTGACTAAGTCTCTATCGAGAAAACTATCGTGAACCTGCTGATGAAACTGACTTAAATCTCCTGGCTTTTGATCGGCTACCCATGCTTTTAAAACAAGAACATCATTGACTTGCTCACGAAATTGCTCAGGAAATTGTGCTACAGATGCTTTAGTTTTTGCTTTAAAGCTGAGTAGTGGCACTTGCTCTTTCATCAATCGATCGAGAGCAATGCTCTGTTCATTGGCTTGAATTAGCCTTAGTTCTAAAGCTTCACGCTCACGAGTTAGCTCGTGTGCACGCGAATGATATTGGGTAAAATCATCAAATAAAGCATGCGCACCAGAGCCTTCAATCACTAAGTCCCAATAATTACTAAACCCATTATGCTCTTCTTTGAGCTTCACCTGTTTCACATTAAATCCGTTTAATCCTTGCAGTTTTTTCTTAATATTTTCAGCTTTACCTGCAAGATACTTACTTCTATTAAGTAATTCACTATGATCCTGACTAAATGTTTCGAAAAGCATACGCGCCGTGCCACGCATATGGGCTACTGGCCCTTGCAACGGAGAATGTTTTTGGGCGAGCTCTTCTGTTTTACTCGAAAGAAAATGATACATTTCATCAAAAGCATAGATCGTCTTATTTTCAGTTTGCACAGTGTCCAATGCTTTTTTAATTGCCTTCCACTCATTATTTTCGCGCAAGGCTTCATTGTCATCTTCTAAGTTTTGAATAGAAGAGTTCCATTGCACTTTCATGGCCTCATACAGAGATTCTTCTCTGCAATCATGCATAAAATCAGCATCCAGTTCATTTTTGCCTGAACCAATAGCCGTTAAGCCACCTAGGGTAGCCAAAGTTTCTTTAATTAAAGTATGTGTATTCCTATGACCAAAAAAAGGAAATATCCATACCCCTTCAAGTTGCAGCTCATGTTCTGCTAATACTTTATACAAGTTCCTAATCGCAATTTTTTTCCTATCAAGATCTTTTGCCCTTTTTAACTGATATACAGCACTCAATATAGCCTCTGCCGCCATTTTCACAGTCGTGCGTTCAAGCCAATACCCCAAACCTTGATTTTTTTTCTTCGCCCAAGATAAAGAAGACTCCAATTCATCGACAAGTTCTACTAGCACCCGATCCAAATAAATTGTTTTTAAATGCTGCAGTTGCTTTGTTTCTGCAAGTCCGGCTTGTTTGTATACCCGCAACAACTCATGAATTACGGGTTGCATGGCATATTTTTCAGCAAATTGATCTGCAGGAGCATGCCTCGTGCCATAGTGTCGTAAACACGTAACGAGATTATCTAAAGTTTTTGCTTTAGCTACTTGCTCAAGCGATTCAGCTCGTGCCGTTTCACTTAAATAAGGATTACTTTCTATAATGCGACTTATATCTGCAGCAAATATTTTCACCTGATTTTTAGCAAAATCATGAGCATAGACATCTACCGCTCCATCAGCAAATCGCAACATCGCTCCATTAACATCTAATCCAGAGACAAGATAACGATGTGATTTTTTCTTCTCTGCACGCACCTCTTTTTTGTTTTCGCGCACAGCCAATCGATTTAATTTCAATTGCTCACTTAATAAAACTCCGTCTAAGTAGTGACAACGTAAATCATTAATAGAGCCTTCTGTAATGAGCGCCTTTGCTTTTTCTTTAAGTAACGCCCGTTTCTGCTCCCAAAGCAAATGAACGGCTTCTTTATAAGTACTCACCGCGTCATCCAATTTCTTTGCACCCCAACGGACATAGGGATTAGGGTATTTTTTCTGCAGATCAGAATAACCCAGGCATTGATCCCATTTTTCGTTCAAAATAAGAATTAAATCCTCGCGTTGTTTCAATAATTCTGCATCCAGTGCTCGCCATGTCGATTTAGGATAAACAAGATGCAGCAACTCTTTCCATTCTTGGAATTGTTGCAAAACAACCTGCTGTATTTCAGAAACTCTCCGTGTGTAATGACGTTCAACAGCAACACCTTTATTTTGTTTTCTTTGCAGTTGTATCAATGCAGTAAGTAGCTCTTCGCAGTTTTGTGCAGATTGATAAAGCCAAGAGCGCAACAAGAATTTTCCATGGTCCTTATACAGTGTGACATGTTTACCTGGGTGATTGTTAAGTGCAACGCTTTTAATAATCTGCTGCGTGCTACTTGAAGTATCTAAGCTAGTTTGAATGGTCAAAAATCCCTTAGGATGCTTTGTATAAAAAGAATCCTCTTTGTCAGGAAAGGTAACAATAGTGATCGTATTTTTTTCTCCTGACTTATTTTTAATCCAGTGCTTTCGTTCTATGGCTGATTCAGTGCCTACAAATGCGGTAATATTTTTTTCACCAAACTGTGCCTTTAATTCCTGCTCAAGAAGTTTTACTTCACTTGCATTTTGAGCAATGAGCACAATAGGTTGCCCGGAGTCAGCTTTCTGGACCGCCTTTTTAACAGCCCCGACATAAGCTTGCTTCTCTGCGTTAGATTTTATAGCCGCTTCATTACGTTCATTTTGGTAATGCGCTGGTATTTTGCACTGCACACTTATGCTGAGCTTGTCGCATTGCTCAACCAACTCATCTTTTTGGCTTACAGTTCTAGAAACACCAATAATACGCCCTTGTTTTTTGTAATCATCAATCAAGTCCTTGATTGATGCCGAGTCAATAAAACGCATTTCCGGTTCAATAATAAACTCCCAATCCGGATTTTCCTTTTGTAGTCGAGCGTGAAGGAATTGCTGCACTAGAAAGGAAAAACCTTTTTGAGATGCTTTCAAAGGAATAGCAACATGAACTGTTGTTTCAGAAGAAGGAATAACAAAATCCTCTCCTGCAACCAAACGCTGAGCTTCTATAGCTGCATTGATCCATAAATTAAATTGCTCTTCAGGCAAAGAGTTTAAGTGTGTCTTATGTGGGCCTGTTGGTGCATGTCGGTCCAAAAGTTCTTTTAAGCGTGCGACATCCTGCCCCTCACTCCAAACATTATCTGGATACAGCGTTTTAAACTTCCGCTGATTAACAAATTCATTGATTAGAGGATAAATCCATGCATAGGTATGATTTTCACTGTCTTCATAATCCTGAACAAGATGATATAAAATTCTTTGCTCCCATTCTGAAACAGATCCACAAAGAATTAAATTACTCGATAAAAGGTGGCGCCCCCTGTAAGCAACCAAGTCTTCATTCTCAGTTTTAGCTCGTGAACGATATAAAGCCAAATCTCCTGCAGTAGAATAATTTATCCCGCCAACTTGATAAGTTCCCTTAGGAGAATCTGCTTTAATACTACTTGAATCAATACCAATTGAAGTCAAAAAGTCTTTATTCCCTTTGTTTTTATCATCCTGAATCACTGCATCGCGGTTAAAGAGACAAACGTCAACCGTTCCACCATCCGCCTCAACCCACTGCATTACAGCAAGCAATGTTACTCTACTATTTTCCTCATCAGTATCTGCTTCCATCAGCATATTGTGTGGCTGGCTTTTGAGTTCCCTTAAAATGGAAATAAGTTGCGTCGTATCAACAAATACTCCAGTGGCACGGAAATATTGTTCACGTAATACCGCAAGCAGTTTTAATTGGAGTTTTAGTTTTTCATCCGTATCAAGAGCTGGTGTTCTTATGGTGTTAATCAATGTATCAGATAAGTTGCGCAACTCAGCACGGCTGGCTTGAGTTAAATTCACATAAGGCTTAACCACTTTTGTTGCAAGATCATAACCAAAAGTCAAAGTAAACGGTTTATCTCTTCCTATGGCATTGATGTAGGTAATTTGTTGCGCCAAATCATATTGTTCTTGGCCACTTAAAGGCTCTCCCTCAACACCCTCTTGAATATTGGCAATAACTCGCGCAATTTGTGAGGTATCAAATTGCTCATCAAGAATCTGATCAGTATCTTTTAGGATAATACCAAATTCATTGATTTGTGGGGCACGACCAGATTTTGGATCCTTATCAAATGCATCGATATAAGCCTTTAGAGCATTATAAGAACCCTTTAATGCGGGGATAAACGTTTCCATCTCTGGATATGGCGGTGAATTAAATAATTGTTCCAATTCCTTTAGATTGTGTCGATTTAATTCAAGTCCAGCTTGCAGGTCTAGCAGACAACGAATATTTTTATCCGGAGTACGTTCACCAAGTATCAATACTATTTTTAACCAGATCTTTAAGTCAGAATCACGCATACCCTCTAACTTATCGATTAAGTTAGGGAGCATCCTTTCTTTGCCGTTAGTACAAGTCTTGATTAATAAACTAAGCAAGGGCACTAATGAATGCACTTCTGCTTTAGCGCGAGTAATTGATGTAATTTTATCAACAATGTTCTTTAACAAGTGCTCATCAACTTCAGGACCAGCTTTTTTTATTAACTGAATTAAAGTATTGAACAACGCGGCGGACTGCTTTTCATCCACCCCATTCAAGGACTTCAACCCAATGAGTTCCTTCAATGGGAATAAAGCATTCTGTGTTAAGTTATAAGTGCATGACCAACGCAATAGAGTTTCATACGCTTCTTGTCCAAGAGTTTCTCGGTATTTTGTTAAATAAGTAATCTCATTTAAAGCACGACGTAGCTGCTCTGCGGAATATACTGGTATATCTTTTAATATTTGGCATAAAACAGCTAATGAAGATGCAACTGCAAGCGGCTCGTTTTCACTTAAGACATTCAGTAGCTCATGCATTTGCACTACAGTAAGCGTTCTCTTTCCAGCTTTTTTGAGCTTGATTTCATCAGCTAATAATGAAATACAGCGACGAAACTCAATACTGCTTTTATTCTTAATGCGAATGAGTGAGTTGATCAAACCATTCACGTCATCTAATTGCTGCCTCCATTGGTGAAACGCCTCATCAATAGGAAGGTCTGTATCTAATCCATTATGTTGTTTTAATATAAAAGCATCAAAGCCTTTATTTGATGTCTGTAATGAGCCTAAAGCAGCATTCAAACTAGATTGCACGCTTTCCTCTAATCTAGACTGCAGCGCAACCAAAAAGGATTGCTCGGAAAAAAATTCCTGCCCCAAGACCTCAACCATTTTCATTTTTGAAAGAGGAGCTCTCGATAAAGCTCGAGAAAACATTCTCCCCCCCAGCAAATTCTTAACCTCTTGTTCTTCTTCAGCTAAAGAGTCAAGGATCATTGAGGGTCTAATAGGTTTTTGTTGCAAATAATACAGCACAACATTATGGGCTTCCATCCAGGATTCCAAATACCCTTTTACCGTTCCTGATAAATTATCCAGTTGATTTTCGAGTTGCCAGTCATCATAGCTTTGCCTCATCAGGCTAAAAAGATCGATAGTTGTTTCTTTAACCGCTTCTTTGCCTATTTTTAACGCCGGTAATCCGGTACGTACAATTTCAAAAATACGTGTTTTTTGATTTTCATCTTCAGTAAAATTCGCCTTTCTGACTGATTCAACCACGGTGATGAGCTGATCTAGAGAAGGCAAACGGTAAGAAGCTTCAATATTAATATCAGTCAGAATTGCCAGTAACTGTTCACCTCGTCCCTCTTGCATATCATGGATAGCGTGTGCAAGCATTTTGATTTTGGTCTCATACTCGCTATCTTCTGCATCAGGTTGTGTCTCTTTGGGAATTTCATCACTTAATAAGGATAGAAGTACTACAAACTGAGATAATGTCTGGGGTTGATCATGAAAAAGCTCAGGCAAAAACTTATCCAAGTTGGATGCAGAAACCAAATGGTTTAGCAAATCTTTATAAGATAATTGCTGTATCGGTGCAGTATTTGTCTGCTCCATCAGCAAACGTCTTTTATAATTATCAAGAACGAATGAGGCCGCGTTACCATACTCTCTCATGAGCCTTAAAGCCAGAGTACTTGTCTCCCGAATTTCATGGCGTGCTAGGTCCGGAGCCTGAGCTTTTGTTTTTTGCGCTAACAATAAGATATCAAGCAGCGTGTTCAACTCATCAATTGTAGGCATTGACTCCCAGCTGTGGTGGGCCAGTGATTCTGCCAGCACTGGAATTTCATGCAAGTCTTCACCAAACTGCTCTGCCATTGCAAGCAATTGGTTAATTAGTTTTTGAACGGAAGAATCAGGATATTCACTATGAGTACATACACGTTGTCCCGTAGTTAACAAAGCAACGAGATTAAGTAATAATACTTTATTCTGCTGATTAAGCTTATTATTTTTACTGATTTCCTGTTCAATTTTTTGATACACATCCAGGCTGAATGCCCATTCTTGTGTACCGATAAAACGATAAAAACGGGCCACCGTTTCTTCATAGGGACAATCAAAACGCGCTAGCCACGCACTCACCTCTCTAGGCGTTGTAGGGGTTGAATAATCAGGAACTACCTCATTAACATTGGCCCTTAAATTCATGTGCCGTGACACTAATTGATAATGGTGATAACGACTGGCATTGTAGGCCGCATGAACATCTATCCCATCTAAATAAGTCAGTTGTTCTTCCGGAGCACTGCTGTTATTGATGATGAACAGCAAGCGATCTAATGTAGGCTTCAGTTCTGTACCATTTTCTAAAGTACAGGAGCTGGGCAGCTTCAGTTTTTTCTTTTCCAGCTCATCCAGGAAATAGTTATAGGCTACGAATAAATCATTAAACTCAGTATAAGCTCCTGATGCTTTATGTTGCGTCACTAAAGTAACCCACCATGTTTTCTGTTCGCTACTTAATTCACTCAATTTTTTAAGGTTTGCCAAACCTCGAGGAGACATTAATGCCAGATAGTTCTCAGGTTTATCCAGAAATAGCGCATCAAACTCTTTAAAAAATTCCTTATCGTGTAATGTTTTAATGCGTTGCAATAAAAGCAAAACACCATCAGCCCCAGTGTGAATTAACACCTGAGCCAAACCCTGATAGTGACGATCAGATAAAGGCATGGCCTGTAACAGTTTTTTTATCAACTTCAACTTTGCCGCATCATGTTCAGTCAACTTAGATACGAAAAAAATAAAGGCAGCTAGTCGTTGTTCTGGCGAACTTTGCCCACTCAGTAAATAGCCAAATTCTTTTTTATAAAGACCAATGCGTTCTGAGTCTTTTTTCAAAAAAATAAATTGCTGATAAGAACCAAGCAAATGGCGCGCGTTTTCTTGAGAAAGTTCAGGGGCTAATGTCAAAGGACTTATTTCGGGATGTTGATATTGGGGTTCTTCATTATTTCTTCGTTTTCTCTGTGTTGCTTTTCGTTGTTGAGGCTGGTGTACATGCGGCATTTGATATTGGAACTGTAAACCAATCCCGGGAGTTTTTACATCTTCAACCCAATTCTTTTTCGCTTTGCGTATTTTAGGTATATGAGGCTGAAAAGAAATTGGTGAGTCAGATAACTCAACTATTTGTGGTTGAAAGTCGAGAGAACATTTTTGGCGTTTGCTGTGCAGATACGCATTATCAAAGGATAATTGATACTGTGTCTGTTGTGGGGGAAACGTAAATTTGTAAAGTCTCGTGCGTTCTGGGCTTAAAAGAAATGTCATCAACTCATCGAAGTGTTCTTGAGAAAATGCATCACACTCCAGTAAGACAGTGACATCTGCAGAAATCCGCTTATCTTGCTCATAAGTGTTTGCCAAATGGGCAGTAAAATCTTTGACATTATTAAAATTATCTGTGCCCAGAGTGATTCTCATGCAACCATGCCCCCCAAATAATAAATACTAAGACTTTATTATCCAAATAGTGCTCAAATATATCACATTTTTAATTAATAAAATATTAAACCTGAAAAAAGATGCTGAATCTGCTAAGAGTTGCTACTGCACTGATTTTTATAGAGATTTTAACGATTTTTTTGCTGAAGCTGTACTACCCATAGATGAAGTAAAAAAATCGTTAAAATCTCTTTGAAAATCATAATCCTCACTACGATTTAATTATTTTTTAGGTTAAAGAAAATCGTGGGCTTTGAAAGATTGATTAAAAAACATCAAGAACGGCATTTAATAGCTGTTGTGTATAAACTTCTTTAGGTTCCTTGAAAATCATCTCACAGCTTCCGAACTCAATCCCTACCCCACCTTTCATAACTAACACCTCATCGGCAATATAGGAAACAACCCCCATATTATGGGTAATGAATAAGTAAGAAATGCCTGTTTCCAGCTGCAATTCTTTTAATAAATTAAGAATTTGCGCTTGCACAGAAACATCCAGGGCACTGGTAGGTTCGTCACAAATCAAGATATCAGGTTCTGTAGCTAGAGCCCGCGCAATACAAATTCGTTGCCTTTGCCCACCAGAAAATTGATGTGGGTAACGCTGCAAACTGCTGCTAGGCAAATTAACCTGATTCAATAGCTCTTTTTGCCGTGCGTTAATTACCGAACGTTTCATCCCTTGAGCATGCATGCCTTCGGCGATTATGTCACCTACCGTCATCCGCGGATTCATAGAAGAAAAAGGGTCTTGGAAAATAATTTGTACTTTTTTCCTGTACTCTCTTAACGCACGCCCTTTTAATGCCAGCACATCATGTTCTTTATAAAATAATTCTCCTCCAGCAATAGGTAACAAACGCAATAAAGCACGACTGGTCGTTGTTTTACCGCATCCTGACTCACCTACTAATGCTAATGTTTTTCCTTGTTGTAGACGAAATGAAAGATTATCTACCGCTTTAAATAACGTTTTACGACGGCTGAATATCCCTTTTTTCTGGGTAAAATCAACCGATAAATCCTTCACGGTAAGTATCGTTTTTGTCTCAGTAGTGGTGCCACTCCAAGCTATTTTGTTTTTTTGCAAGGGAGGTAATTCATCATGATCAGGATATAAATGACAGCGTACCAACCGTCCTGCTTGCTCTTGTAATTGGGGTTCCTCCTCGGAACATCGCGAAAATGCGTAAATACAGCGTGGGTGAAAACGACAACCGGGAGGCATCTCTTCCAAAGCGGGCACAAATCCACGAATTACAGACAGACGCTCCTCTCGTTTAGCCATAGAAGGCACTGAAGCCAATAATTGCTGTACATAAGGATGTTGTTTGGTACGTGAGAAAAAATCATCCACAGTGGCTTGTGCTACTACTTGACCTGCATACATCACACACACACGAGATGCCATAGCTCTCAACACACCAAGATCATGAGTAATCAGTAGCAAACTCATCTGATGTGTTTTTTGTACTTTTTTTAATAAAGCAAGGATTTGGGCCTGAATGGTCACGTCTAAAGCGGTTGTTGGCTCATCTGCAATCAAAATATCTGGTTTACACGCCAAAGCCATAGCAATCACTACGCGTTGTTTCTGTCCCCCAGACAATTGATGGGGGTACTGATGAATTCTAACTTCTGGCTGGGGCATTTCTACTTCATGAAGTAAAGACAATAATGCTTCGTGTAATTCATGTGTAGTAAAAGAGTTACATTTCACCAAAACCTCGGTCAGCTGCTCACCTATAGTCATCACAGGGTTAAGCGCAGTCATTGGCTCTTGAAAAATCATCGAAATCTTGCGGCCTCTCAACTGCCGCATCATTTGCTCCGGTAAATCGAGAATATCTTGTCCATTCATCTGGATTAGGCTATTCATTCCATAAACACCAGCCTTAGGTAATAGACGCATCAAAGCAAGAGATGTTAAGGACTTACCGCAACCCGACTCCCCCAACAAAACCAGGGTTTCACTAGGATATAAATTAAAGCTAATCTCATCCAAAGCAGAGACCGTTTTATGGTGATCTTGAAAAGCTACAGATAATTGATGAATTTCAGCACTAGTTTCTTGCATATATGTTCTGTTTAATCCAGATTAGACAAGGCATAATCCAGAAAAGTGTCCCTACTTACTCCTAGATTAAGATCGATTTAAATCTAGGCATCAATGACAACATTCTGATTTGCTCCCGCTTGCAGAAAAGGGGCTCTTTATAATAGATTTACAAAAGGAACATTCGTCTTTCGTCCTACTGTATCATAATATATGGTAAAATAAACGTAACTTTTATTTGAGAAATACCCCATGTCTGAAAACTATACAGCCCAAGCAATAGAAGTCTTAAGTGGACTCGAACCTGTTCAACGACGTCCCGGCATGTATACCGATACGACGCGCCCAAACCATTTAGCTCAAGAAGTGATTGATAACAGTGTCGATGAGGTATTGGCTGGCTTTGCAAGTCATATTCGTGTCACCCTTCATGAGGATGGTTCTATTGAAGTAGAGGATGATGGTCGCGGTATGCCCGTGGATTTACACCCTCAATTAGGCTTAAGTGGTGTGGAAGTCATTATGACTCGACTGCATGCAGGAGGTAAATTCTCTGATAAAAACTATAGCTTTTCAGGCGGATTACATGGTGTAGGGGTTTCTGTAGTCAATGCTTTGTCTGATCGTCTTGATGTCACCATCAAACGCAACGGAATTACTTACCAAATGTCTTTTGCTAATGGTGATAAAGTATGCGAATTAAATGAAACAGGCGTCACAAAAAAAAGGGATACAGGCACCATTATTCGTTTTTGGCCAAATCCTAAATATTTCGATACCACCCGTATTTCAGTAAAACATTTAACACATGTGCTCAGAGCAAAAGCAGTCCTTTGCACCGGCTTGTCCATGACTTTTGTCAATAAAACAAGTAATGAAGAAATGAATTGGTGCTATGAACAGGGGCTTATTGATTATTTAAATCAATCATTACCTGATGGAGATTACCTACCTGAAGAACCATTTACAGGTGAATTCAAAAGTGATGAAGCAACTGTTGACTGGGCGTTGGTTTGGGCCAATGGGGGAAGCAGTGGTTTTAGTGAAAGTTATGTGAATTTAATCCCAACGATCCAAGGTGGTACCCATGTGAATGGCTTACGCTCTGGTTTATTTGATGCAATGGCGGAGTTTTGTGAGCTAAGAAATCTACTCCCTCGGGGAATAAAACTTACCGCAGATGATCTGTGGGAACCCTGCCAATATGTATTATCGGTTAAAATGAAAGAACCACAATTCGCAGGTCAAACAAAAGAGCGCTTAAGCTCGCGTCAAATTTCAGCATTTGTCAGTAACGTGGTTAAAGATGCTTTTGCACTTTGGCTCAATCAACATCGTAATCAAGGTGAAGCCATTGCCTCTTTAGCAATCGAGCGCGCACAAAAACGTTTGCGACAAGCCAAACAAGTGGCACGTAAACGAGTGAGTCAAGGCCCTGCCCTCCCAGGAAAACTAGCTGATTGCTTGCTGACAGACCTAAGCCAGGCTGAATTATTTTTAGTCGAGGGAGATTCAGCAGGAGGTTCTGCAAAACAAGCACGTAATAAAGACTTCCAGGCAATTTTACCATTGCGTGGAAAAATTCTTAATTCCTGGGAAGTGGATTCATCACAAGTTTTAGCCTCTCAAGAAATTCACGACATCTCAGTAGCTATTGGGGTAGACCCCGGCTCATCTGATCTGAGTGGACTTCGCTATGGTAAATTATGTATTCTCGCCGATGCAGACTCAGATGGCGCACACATTGCAACATTAATCTGTGCTTTATTTTTACGTCATTTTAAACCACTGGTCCAAGCCGGACATGTATTTGCAGCTATGCCTCCTCTTTATCGAATTGATGCGGGCAAAGAAGTTTATTATGCCCTGGACGATGAAGAGAAAAACCGTATCCTCAACCACTTGGCACAATCATCTCGAGCGAAAGTCAATGTACAACGCTTTAAAGGTTTAGGTGAAATGAATCCGATTCAATTACGTGAAACGACTATGGATCCTAATACCAGGCGCTTGGTTCAATTAACCTTGGACGATGAACAAGGGGCTGAAGCAATTATGGATATGATGTTAAATAAAAAACGTGCTAGTGACAGAAAAGTATGGCTAGAGAGCAAAGGCAACTTAGCTGAAGTTTAATTTTATAGCCTGGGTGCAGCGAAGCGGAACTGGGATCGCTGCCACTACATTCCTGGGTTCCGCTTCGCTGCCCCCAGGCTATAATACTGAATTTGTGTTGGCCTTGTTATCTAGGTCGCGTCCCTAAACACCTTGGTCCAACCTACGTCTTTATTTATGCAAGCCATTCTAAGCGACAAGAAATCACCACCTCAACAAAGGGATCACATTAGAATAATCATCTGTCCATAAAAGCTGTTCGTCGCTTGCATCAAATCGCCAATTGCTTCCTTTCATGAGTTGAAACGCAAAATCTTCATTAGAGGTCAAAAAAACCCACTCTGAATCAAACTGAGTTAATGCAGGAACCCCTTTACTATTTAAATAAAACACCATCAGCTCCAAAGCTCTTCCAGCAGCATTAATCACTGGTAACAATTGTAAGTGTCGATTACTTAAATTGATCAGTATTCCACCATCTTTAGTAATTTTTTGTTGGTATAAAGTAAATGCTTCGAAAGTCAATAAATGCACAGGTATTGCATCGGAATTAAAAGCATCCACGATTAACAAATCTTGAGAATGATCAGATAATTGCTCCACAGCCAATCGCCCATCATTTCGTATAATGGTCGCATGTACGGGGCAATCTCGTAAGTAAGTGAAGAGTTGAGGATTTTTTGCCAGTCCGATAACCTGATCATCAATTTCAATGACTTTAATTTGATCCTCCTGTCTAAATTGACACATCATCGTGCCAATACCTAAACCAATGATGGTTACAGACAAAGGACTCTTTTGTTGTTGCATTACACCAACTATAGAACTAATTGCTCCATAATAAGAATTACCCCCATTAGGTTTTTTCTCTCCCATAACTTGCAATCCATGTACTGTAGACTCATTAATTAATGCGTGCACTCCGTGTCTATCAATTACTTTTTTTACCCCATAAAAATTACGTTCTTGTAATAAAATAGTATCATCTTGCAATAATGGTGAAAAAATAAACCCAAATAAAATCAATAATGATAAGATCAAACTGGTTCTATCTTTTTGCCAAACAACGATTAGAAGTAACGCTAGAAAAGCACATACTTGAAAAGATGAAAGACCTCCTGGCCAATGAATGTCGAGGATGCAGTAATGCAACAGCATAAGAATCAAAACCACCATAGGCAACCACCAAGCACTCTTCTTTTTGTATTGAGGCAAAGCAAATAAACTGAGTAAGAGTGCTAAAGGATATTCATAAACCTGATTAAACCAATGCGGCGCTAAAATTCCATTAAATACTCCAGCAAGTACGCCACCAAGAGCCAAGCAAAAATAAAATAAGGTAAGTAATTGTGGTTTGGGCCTACTTAAATACAATTGGCCATGACACAGTAACGCCAGAACAAAAAAGTTTAACAAGTGAAACAAAATACTTTGCCAAATCTTGATTTGGCTTGCAGTTAAAATAAATCCGGTGATTGGAAAAATAAGAAAAAATAGACTATTTCGTACTATCCATGGGAATGAAATTAGAGGCTTGCTCGTAAATATAAGTACAAAAGTAAGCAGATACAACGCCAAAGGCAATACCCAGAATAAGGGTGTTGCTGCTATGTCCGTAGTAATATACAGAGTCACCCCAAGCATTAAGCTGCATGGAACAAAACTTAAAAAAATCCAATACAGTACTTTTTGCCACTGCCAATCGCGCACTTCTGTATTTTGTTTTTCTAAAGGTTGATAACGCCGAGCAAATAAAATAAGCCCCAATAGAACCACATAGAACACATACCCGACATTCCATAAATGGAATTGATTTTTTAATCCAATAAAACGCTCTATCACCCAAGGATAAAGTAATAAAGACAAGAGACTCCCTAGATTTGAGGCAGAATATAAAAAATAGGGGTCAGTCGCTCCTTTTTCTTTAGTCTGACTGTATGCAAACTGTAATAAAGGGGCTGAAGCTCCAACTACAAGTAAAGGAAGTCCCAATTGGGTTAACAAATTAAATAAAATACTCCATTCAGGAGAGTTATTGATAGTCACCGGTCTAAGTAAAAGGGGAAAAACTATAAAGCTCAAAATAATAAGAACACTGTGCGTCAATCGCCATACTACAGGCTTATTAAAAACACTAAGTATTGCGGCATATCCATAAGCAAACAACAGGATCACTTGAAAAAAAAGCATGCATACAATCCAAACTGCCGGTGTTCCTCCATAAACAGGCAACAACGATTTTGCAACCATAGGTTGAATACTAAATAATAGAATGGCGCCTAAGAACAAACAGATTGGGAATAAAAAACGCACAAAGCATCCTTGATTAAAAATCCATTCTTATAAAAATAGCATTGTAAGATTATAAAAGGGATTATTCAACCAAGCCCAAATACCGCTAAAAACACCAAAGTGCACTTTTTATATCTTTACTTTTAAAATGCAGAGGCACAGGCTATTATCATTATTTTTATAGTTTAGGAGCAAACTATGGATAGTTTTCCTAGAGAAGATTTTCCTAATGTAAGCACAAGCGGTTACGAACAAATAAGGGATACAATAAAAACGGGAGATCTTTTATTTGCTTCAGGGAACTCTTTAATGTCTTCGATGATTAAAGGGGCAACCAATAGTGTGTGGAGTCACATCGCATTTATTGTACGTCTAGAAGCTATTGATCGAGTCATGGTTATGGAAAGTGTTGAAACCATTGGTGTACGTACTGTTCCTTTAAGCAGCTATGTACGCAATTATAATGGCAGTGGCCAGGGATACCCTGGGCGATTAATGATCGCACATTATCAGAATTTCCCGATTGATGCTTTTGCTAATCTATCCAAACAAGCAGTTGATTTACTTGGTTACCCTTATAATACAGAGGAAATTCTTAAAATCGCTGCACGCATCGGGATGGATGCTTTTGGTTTTGACAAAACAAGTGCAGAGGTAACCTCGCCACATGCATTTATTTGTTCTGAATATGTGGCCATTTGTTATAAATCCGCTGGCATTACAATAGATTATAACCAAGAGGGCTTTATTGCACCGGCAGATTTTGCTCGTTCGCCAGAAGTACAACCTATGTCATATATTGCTACTGAGTAAGGAACTTCCCTTCTCCTTATGGGAGAAGGTGCCCATCAAGGCGGATGAGAATATTGGTTTTTAACTGATTTAAGCCATCTCACCTATTCTTTTAAAATCTTTTTCACCGAAAATTGCCGAGTGAAATTGATAATATTTAAACTCCAGTAAATTATTGCTTGGGTCTTTCAAGAAAAATGATTGATGTTCAATGCGAGTATCTTTAAAGCGAGTTTTGAGTGGAATTTCAAAAGGAATGTGTTCCTTTTTAATTTTTTCCAGGAATGCATCAAACTCGTGTCGTTCCAGAAAAATCAAACCAAAATGCCTTGGGTAGATGCCCTCTTGAGGAGAGGGAAGAGTATCAATTTTATGTGCCACAATTTGATGATTGCCAAACTCTAAAATTAAGGCATGTTCCGATTCACGCCCTAATGAAAAACCTAATTTATGGTGATAAAAATCTTTTGCTAATGCGAAATCATGAATTGGGAACGCAAGATGAAATAAAGTATTCATGCATAGGGCTTCTTATTGGGTCTTTTTTTATAGAATAGTAAACACACTAAAGTCTAAATGATATAAAATTTATATTAATTAAGAAATAAGTGTGTAAGAATATTTACTCTATTTAACTCAATTCAAAAGATAAAATGCATTTTTTTGATTATATAATTCACATCGATGTTTATTTAAATGCCATTGTTTCAACTTATGGATTTTGGACCTATTTTCTTTTATTTGCAGTGATTTTCTGTGAAACCGGGCTTATTGTGACACCTTTTTTACCTGGTGATTCCTTGCTGTTTGCTGCTGGTAGTATTGCTGCCCAATCTGGAAATCCATTAAATATTTCAATCCTATTTCTACTGCTTTTTCTTGCCTCAGTTTTAGGAAACCAAATCAATTTCCTAGTTGGTCGAATACTTGGGCCACGCATTTTTTCCACGGATAAATCCTGGTTGCTGAATAAAAAGCATCTACAAGAAACGCATGCATTTTATGAGAAGCATGGTGGAAAGACGATAGTTTTTGCTCGTTTTCTTCCAATTATACGTACTTTTGCTCCTTTTGTAGCGGGCATAGGAACGATGCGCGTTGTTCATTTCTCACTATACAACTTGATTAGTGCCTTAATTTGGATTGGGAGTCTGTTAAGTTTAGGTTATTTCCTCGGTTCAATTCCCATAGTAAAAGAAAACTTCGCCGTGGTAATTTATGGTATTATTTTTATTTCTATTTTACCGCCTATTATTACTTTGTTGAGCTGCAAACGAACTGGTTCTGACTGAGGAGAGGAATTCTCGAGCCTGATTTTTGAGTACCGAAGCACAACATATACCTCTTGTCATGTTTCGACAAAAATAGCTAAATAAACGTAGGCTAGGCTGCTAAGCCCTGCATTTAATAACGTACCAAAATATTTTTTTCTTAGAACCACCATCGATAAGAAACTTGTTAGTTGAGTTTTATGATGGATATGAGAGTAAGAATTAATTCAGCAAACGCCGGGCTTAACAGCCCAGCCTGCACTTGGGATGACAGGTAGACATTAATCCGCAATCAATAATTGCGATAGCATACCATTTTGAATCCACCCCTTGAGATAAGAAGCAGCAGTCATCCCCACTTCCTCAGGTGTTACCCACTGACAGAGCCCCTCACAAAGAGCACCAAAAGATAGTCCTTGTGATACACCATCCAAAAGCCAAGCTTCTTGTTGAGACAAGCTATAAAATTGGAGCATATATTCTGGCGCACGCCATAAAACCCAAGGAGTGAATGCCTCATTTTGCTGTAATTCAGGTAACTCGTGATCATAAGTTAGGGCTTGCCAAAGAGAAACTGCATTCCAAAAATAATTAATTCGCTGTAGAGAGGGATGAAGAACAAATTGTAAATTAGCCCAGGCTTCAGGAGGAACAACAGCCATGTCTTCAACTCGTACTACCGGTGTATCAGCAGCATCAAAAGCCAAACACATTTTCCATTCAAAATCAGCAAGCTCAGCCAAATAGGGATACTGTGGGTAATTGTGCTTTATAAACTCAGGCAATAAATCCCCATACCAACGTATGGAGCGATAACACGAAGGATGTGCCTCAATATAATAAGTCGACAACTTATTAAATTCCTCCGTGCCTAAATAAGCATATAAGGCAGAAAAACTTGTGCTCAAACTTTCAATCAATCTGAGTTTATAGGCATCACCATAAATACCTAAGCGAGTATCCACTGAAACCAATTCAGTTTGCACAATAGAATCATGAATCTCGCTGTGCTCTGATAATAAAAACTTTTGAAATTGATTTTGTAACTGTGCAAGCTCGGTCATACAAGCACCTCTTCAATCAAAATTGATTCTGCAATTCGTCTTGCATGATTTATTTCTGCAAGTAGCTCAGCAAAGGGAGGCATATTATCATCTCGTTCAACCATCGTTGATATAGGGCCCAGGCGTTGCAATGTTGCAGCGTAAAGATCCCAAACGGGTTGAATGACAGGAGCATCATGTGTATCAATAATGTAATTACCATGATCCGAGTGACCAGCTAAATGGATCTGAGCTATGCGCTCGGCGGGCATAGAAAAAATATAATCCATAGGATTAAACTGATGATTTACGGAGCTCACATAAATATTATTTACATCTAGTAAAATATAACAATCTGCTTGTCTTACAATTTCTAATATAAATTCCCATTCAGACATTTCAGATTGTTTGTAAGTCAGATAACTAGATACATTTTCGATTAAAATGGGGCGTCCTAAAAAATCCTGAACCTGCTGAATTCGTGAAACAACATGATTTACCGCTTCACGTGTATAGGGAATAGGCAATAAATCATGGGCATTAATTCCGTTAACCCCTGTCCAGCATAAATGATCAGAAATCCATGCTGGTTCGACCCGTGCTGCCAACTCTTTCAGTTGCTTTAAATATTCTCTATCCAAAGGGTCAGTACTACCTAACGAGAGAGAAACACCGTGCATCACTATGGGATAGTGGGCTCTTATTTGATCAAGATAGTACAGTGGTTTTCCACCAGGAACCATATAATTTTCGGTGAGGATCTCAAACCAATCCAAATTAGGTTTTTGCGCCAAGATTTCTTCATAATAATCAGGTCGTAATCCCAATCCAAAACCTAGAAAAGGCATTTTTGGGGTTACTTTATATTTTGGGCTATCCATGTATTAAATCCGGGGAAAATGTGGACCAGGCATGCGATGCATGCCTGGAGTAACGCAATACTCAATCAGAATTATTGAGCAACAGTACCACCAGCTTTTTGGCAATCTTCTTTAGACATTTCGCTCATGCCTTTGCCTTTGCAAGCATTTTGACCTTTACAAGCGTTATCAGCACCTTTGCAAGCGCCTTGGCCTTTACATGCATTACCACCTTGGCATTTAACCATACCAGAAGCAGCATCAGCAGCGAAAGCAGGAGCAATAGCAAACATTGAAGCAGCACCAATTGCAAGAGCAACGCCTGTTAATTGTAATTTATTCATTTACTTAATTCCTTTTAGAGTTAGTTATAAGCAATAGGCAAAATATAATTTAGCCAATTGCATTTTAGAAAGCAATATTTAATTTTGTCAAGTTACCTTTGAAAAATAATGGTTTTCCTTTAAATCACTTCTACTTAAAAACTCACACTATGTCGTGCTTATGTGAAAATTTGTATCGATTGCGACTCAGATAAGGAGCAATATGAGCATTTCACCAACTTTTGTCTCATATTAAAGAATATCTCATTGAATTACCTAAGAATTATTATTTGTTACAAGATTCACCACTCTTAGGTGAAACAATGTCTATAATCAAAATAATTAGTATAATAAATTATAACGATATATATGAATAATCCCTTATTCACACCAAAAGAAATTTATGAGTTCATTAAGAATCATGAGCCTTTTAGTTTTATGAGCTCAGCATGCCTTTTAAAACTTTCTCGTGTTTTGGAAATAGAATCGCGAACTGGTGATTCCCTTTTGATTAAAAAGGGAGAAACATTGAATGACCTTTACATTCTCATTAAGGGGCGCCTTTACTATCAAGTAACAGACCCAGACGGGAATGTGACCTTTCAAGGTGAATTACAGGAAGGAGCAATTATCGGTGAAATGGCGCTTTTGTCTGATTTACCCCGTTCTGCTAATGTGTACACACTGCGTGATAGTATTATCTTAAAATTATCAAAAAAGAACTTTTTGAAATTATGTAAATCATATCCAGAACTTTTAAATAAAATAACCCAATTCACGATTAAACGATTAACTGACTCATTGCAAGGGACTCCTGTAACAGCATCACGTAATAAATCCATCGCCCTGGTACCTATAGGGCCAATATCCGACCTAGAATTTCAATTACAAGAAATGATTTTCCGCTTCTCTTATGGAGAAAAAATTCTTTTATTAACCAGTAGTTATTTGAAAGATAAAAAAGACCTGCTGGATGTACATGGAAACATGAGCAATGAAGGGATTTTATGGATTAACCAACTCGAAAAGGAATACTCCTTTATTTTTTACTTGGCTGATGAAAAGATAACGAATTGGACCAAATTTTGTGTACGCCAGGCCGATTCAATTGCATACTTAGCACTCGCAGAAGAACATGATGTTAACTTATCTGAAGTAGAACAATATGCATTAAGCATGCAGCATAATTTTGTTAAGCGCAACGTATTAGTCCTGCTACACCAGACAGCAAACCCACCTCTGAATACTCAAAATTGGTTAGAAAAACGAAATGTAAATTCCCACTTCCATGTTCGCAGTAACACCGAAGCAGGCATTTCACGAATGATGCGCATCTTTACTGACAACACCATTTCTTTGGTTCTCAGCGGTGGCGGCGCCAGAGGTCTTGCTCATATAGGAGTTTATCGTTTGTTAGAAGAACGGGGCATACCTGTAGACTATATTGCCGGAACAAGTATGGGCGCGATGCTCGCTGCCACTTTTGCTATGGGATATTCTTCAGCTGAGCTCATGAAATTGGTTGAAAATTATTTGATCAAAGGAACTAAAATTGATTTTACCTTCCCATATATTGCAATTGCTACCGGAAGAAGAGCAACAGACAGTTTGATCGAGCTCTATGGTGAAAACAGTAAAATTGAAGATTTATGGCTGAACTACTTTTGTGTATCCACAGATTTAGTGAGCAAAAATTTATATGTCCATGACAGAGGATTATTATGGGAATCCATTCGTTCTAGTATTTCTCTTCCCTTTATCTATCCTCCGGTATCTTTTAATGACAAACTACTTATTGATGGTGGGGTACTTAATAATATACCCACCGATGTCATGAGACAGTACTCACACAGCAGTAAGATTATTGCCTCCAATATTAACAACAATACACTCTTTAAACTGAGCCCATTGCCCTACTCACTTTCTGGCTGGAAATTGCTCTACAATAAATTCATGGGGAAAGAGTCAATATTACCCCTTAGTTTAGGTGAGTTAGTGTTAAGGCTCTTAACCATCAGTTCTCATCAAAATACGGCAAAAATGATGGCCATGGCAGATTGCGGCATCACTTTAAAAGTAGATAAATACGGCATTTTGGATTTTAAAAAATTTGACGAAATTATCGAAACAGGTTATCAACAAGCAAAAGCGCAGCTGCCTGCCCAAAATTTAGCTGAGCTTTTAAAAAGTAACGCCGGTTATAATGAATCCCTCTAATTCTTGTCATTCTGCACAGGCGGGAATCTATCCATAAAATTAATACCTCCCTTTGTTTGAGAGATGGATTCCCGCCTGTGCGGGAATGACACTATATGTAAGTAATATGTCTATTAAAAACACCATATTATTGTTTAAAAAAGGTGGGATATCTCAGACTGCTAAGCCCAGCATGAAACAACACCAATTAGTTTCTTTCTTAAGAACACCACGGATAAGTTACTTGTTAATTGGGGTACAGTGATGAGTTTCATAATGGGCATTTTGGGGCATAAGAATTAATTCAGCAAACGCTAGGCTTAACAGCCCAGCCTACATTTGCTTCGCTACTTCTTTGCTTTTCTCGCCATAACCTGATCAAAAATAATTCTTTTTCCTGGAGGTAACGATGCTCGTCGCAAAGCCATCATTTCTTCCACAGAACCTTGGACACAATCAGCAGTTAGCCTATCAAGAATTAGAAAACCATTTAAGTGATCGATTTCATGCTGTAAAACCCGAGCATAAAATCCCTCTTCAATTTGTTGATGCAACTGACCTAGCTCATCATAGTAACTCACTGTGATTTGCTCATAACGAGGAACTTTGCCAGACTTGCTGGACACAGAATAACACCCTTCAAAATCAGAACTCACCCCAGAACCGGCCACTGGTTCGTAACTTGGATTAATCATAATATGCATGGGATAGAATTTTTTCACATTATCCCGCAGTAAGGTCGCCTCTTCAGGAATATAAATTGCAATAATTCTTCGTGAAAAATTAACCTGAGGTGCAGCCAAACCAACCCCACCCAATCCATGTAATTTACTTTTCATAGCAGTAATTAAATCTTTATCTGCTTGACTTAAAGGAAACTGAATTTCTTGAGCTTTATTTTTCAGAACCTGACGGTATTCCGGCTGCTCTATAGTAACGATATCCATTGCCATACTCGTTGAACTCCCTATTAGGAAAAGGAATAACACCATACGAAAACGCCAGCTCATATAGTTACTGCGTTTTTTTCAAACTTGTAGTTTGTGCTGCAAAATAATCACTTGCCTGATACATATGATCTGCATCAATACCCACTCGCAACGCTTCAACTAAATCAGCTTGGTGTTGGCTAATCACACGCAACTCAGAAACGGGAACGTCTTTAAGTTGCTTAGTAACCAAATAATTCAGTAACGACATGGTTGAACTAGGATTCATCGTTTGCGTTTGATCCTGGGTTTTAAACAGCTGGTAGCGATAAGACAGGCAAAGAAATATACCGGGTGCAATTTCAATAGGGGTTTTATCTTCTTTAATGCGTACATCCACATCCCGATAAAAATTGAGGTCTGGATATTCTTTTCGCAACATATTGAGAATCTGTAGCACATGCAATTCATTGGTATTAGCTATGAAATAAATAGGATCCATTTTAGGTTTAGGCTGAGACTCTGAAGCTTTCTCTTCTTTTTCATCACGTCGTTCTGCTTCACGAATTAATGCGGGAAGATAACCCGCTTTTGCCGCATCCCAACCAACTTGTGAATTCCACGCCTCTTCTAGGAGCATCATTGGAAAAGTTGTGGAATACAACTGCTTACTCTGCAACCGCTCCATTTCACCCTTTTTAGGAGTTACATTCTTAAGAAAAGAGAAAATTTGCAATAAACGCTCGAGAAATTGTTCTGTAGTGAGTTTACCTAAGCGATATGGCTGAATTAATTTAGAGTCATTCATAGCTAATTGATACATAAGCCAGGCTGAGTTTGTCCACGATTGAAAAAAACTGGAACAACAGTAAGAACCTTTTTTAGAATATTGATCACAAATGTCTTTAAATGCCTGGACACATGTACTTGTTGGATGTAACTCATGAATGGATGACAAATTAACAATTAGTGGCATGACTACAATACCCCTGTTACTTTTCGCGCGATCTTATCCCAAATAATAGGACGTTTCAAATTAAGACCTTCCCTTATGTTTCATTCCTGTTCATGATAAAATGACTTCTTTCCCAAACGTTTCTATTTATGCAAAACACCATACATCTACGTCGATTAAATCACCTCGATGAAGCTCGTTTTCTCCTGAGCATGCAAAAAAGCCGTGATTTTCATTACCCTTTTGTTACTGCTCCTCAAACCCCTGAGGAATTTCAAGCTTATTTACAAAAGTCTTTACAAGAAGATCGCCGATGTTTTTTAGCATTAAATCAAAACGAGGACATTATCGGTATATTTAACATTAGTGACATCGTGCAAGGGGTGTTTCAAAGTGCTTATTTAGGTTATTTCGCCTCAGTAACCCATGCGGGTCAAGGCTTAATGAGCCAGGCATTAAAACTGGTTTTAAAAGAAATTTTTTCAGACTTAAAATTGCATCGAATCGAAGCCAACATTCAACCGACTAATATCTCATCCATACATTTAGCGACTAAAAATGGATTTCTTAAAGAAGGTTTCTCACCAAGATACCTGAAAATAAATGGCGTATGGTGTGATCATTTTCGTTTCGCCTTAACCTACGAAGACTGGTTAGCAAATCAATAGAACAATTCTATCTCTTAAATGCTTGTAGCAAAACTGATAAGTAATCTGATAACAAATTAAAGAATCCTTATAGAAAAGTCAGATTTTCGCTCAATATGCGCCAAATAGGCTTTTCTACTACCAAACTCTGGACAATAACTGCCTATAACCCGTAATCACTTTATCTGCAGTTAAAAATTGATGTCGATCATAAGTAGTCATCAAACCAATCACCTGCATACCTGCTGCTTTGGCAGCTTTTACTCCGTAGGGTGTGTCTTCGATAACCAAACAACGCCCAGGAGCAACATCCAAACGTTTTGCAGTTAATAAATATCCTTCAGGTGACGGCTTCCCAACCTGCACATCTTCAGCAGTAACAATCGCATCAAAATAAGCATGTAATTTTCCCTGCCGAACTTTAGAAAGTACTGTGTTTATCTCAACACGGCTGGAGCCACTGCAAATAGCAATTTTTTTTACCTTAAGAGCAATTTTAAAAAGAAACTGGTCAAAATCTACAATCAATGGTAAGGGTTCACAGGTATTAATAATGTGTGTATAGGCGGCAATTTTTTGCTGAATCAGGTGTTGAATTTCTGCTTCAGAGTATCTCAGCCCCATATTGTGAAGCAGCTTTGGGAGCATGTCTTTGTCAGATAAGCCCAGGTAGTGCGCCATATATTCCGAATAACTTATTGTTATCCCTAATGGCTTAAGTGCACGACAATATGCTTCATAATGAATAGGTTCACTGTCTAAAATAACCCCATCAAAATCAAAGATAATCGCGTCAAACATAATATCCAAAGTTCATTTTATCAACTAAAAACCACTGTATCATGTATCACCCCAACACGTAAGAGGACTTATTGATATGAACATATGCATGCACGAATAAATAATACATTGTTGTCTAAATTTTTGTCCGACCAAGGCCCATAGCCGTCAAGCTAAGAAATAAAATTAAAAGAAAAGGACAATCAAAAGTAGATTAATTTTTTTTATATGTTGACGAGATAAAATGTATGCACGTTTACGTAAACGTGCGTGCTCGTGCGCTTGAAATATTTATCAAGGCGTTACGCTATGCACATAATGTTCTGTTTCTATATGTGGTTGTTTTACAAAATGTACTGACGGTTTTAAGGTACTTTTTTTGCTAGATCCTTCTTGTTGTTGTACAACAGGGTTTCCAAGCTGAGTCATCGCTCTTGATACATCAGGGGAACTTTCTTCTCCAGACGGAGATACATGTTCAACGTGTGATGATTTTTCTTGGCGCGGTATCCTAGGCTCACCAGTATATTTCCCTTCTATTACTCCAGTTTTTTGATTAATGACTAAAACATAAGGAGGGGTATACAATGAAGAGTTCCCTTGGGTATTGGTCTTATAAACTCTGCGTGTTTCTGCGTAGTCAAACGCGGATTCCATGCCAAAAACATCTTGGAAAAAAGCCCAAAAATTCTTTCCATGTCCAAACAACCAACAATCTCGCTGATCTACAGTATCAATCAGTGCTCGAATATCCTTAATTTTATCACCATGATACTTTAGGTCCTGACAAACATCCGGTTTATCACTATTAGAAAGGATTTTATTGCCGTGTTCCTGTATTTTTTCCGCAGCACTCTTTCTTTTTTCATAAAGCAAATCAAAATCTCGATCACTGTAAGTCCAGATGGCAAGTTTTAACAGAAGTTTTCTAATCGGAGAAGTCCAAAAAGAAAGCTGGTTATATAACTCCTGCATATCAGCTACGGAACGAACATCATAGCCAGATGGTGCAATACTGTTTTCTGCTAAAAAAGACAAAACCCTGATGTCTGCATTCTTAATTTCCAAAGGAGTCGCCAAACCAGCAGTTTGCATCGCTCGATTCATTGGCGAAACAGCAATCAACGGAGGATATTCTTGAGGAGCATAGCATAACAAAGCACCACTGGAGCGATTCGTTTTTGCCATATTTCGCTCCGCTTCTTCTGAAATCGCTGTATTAGGACTTACACCCAGCTTCTTTTGATCCCAAATACTGCACTGTCCATGGCGACTAAATAAAATATGGCCAGTAATTTCCATACCTCGCGCATTAAGATACAGTCTATCTGCTTCGCGAAGCATACGTAAAATGTGCTGAAGCTGCTCACTCTGAGCCACATTTAATTGTTTTATAAGTCTATTAACTTCCGTTAAATAGGCTGTCTCCAGAAGTTGGAAAAGTCTTGCAGACTGTTGGTGTTCATTTGTCTGAGCTGACTGTGAGCGAATCTGTTCTACTGTTTCAAAAAACGACATTAAAGCACCACAAAACAAACAACATTTTTACTTATTGTACAGCAAAACACAGGTATTGATAAGATTCATTTAGCATACTGTTAGGCTATATTGATCGGCATTCAAAAAAACCTCTTTACCCAGCGGTAACACACAGCGTCGGGAAAAATGTCCATAAGGAAAATTCTTAATACAGGGAACGTTGAGGCGTAATGCCCACTCCTCAATCACATCATCAACTGTTCCATCACGTTTTGGAAAATACTTTGCAGTACAACGCGCAAATTGCCCAAAAATAACTCCGGCAACTTGGGTAAAAACTCCAGCTAAATCCAATTGGGAGAGACGGCTGTCGACTTGATATGGTTCAGCACCGACATCTTCCAGTAATAAAATGCAGTCTTTCACTTCCGGTTGAAAAGGCGTCCCCATTAATGCAATCCAAGACTCCAGATTCCCGCCAACTAGTCTTCCTTTAACCGCACCTGGCTGCATGGTTTGCCCTTTTTTGATTTGAAATGACTCTCCTTTTAGGCACGCCCAAAGCGTTCGCTCAATTAAAGAATCAAGTTTACCTGCAGCCAAATCGCCAAATACAAAACCAGAACAGGAAATAATTCCTGCGTTCTTAAATAAAGCGGCTTGTAACGCAGTAGTATCACTAAATCCGCTTAAATATTTAGGCCGAGAACGGATCAATTCATAATCAAGAAGCGGGAGTATACGCTGTGATCCATAACCTCCTCCCATCGCCATAATCACTTTGATTTCATCATCCATAAAAAAACGCATAATGTCTTTAGCTCGATACTCATCCTCTCCGGCTAGGAAGCGATCTACAGCGTTCACATGTTCTCCTAACTTTATTTGAAAACCTTTTTGTTCTAAATAGGAAATACCGACTTCCAACAAACCAGGTACCATGGGGCTCGACGGAGTAACCAAGCCAAGGGTATCCCCAGGTTTTAATGGTTCTGGGTACATGTAACGCATCCTCATTCTCCAAATTGGCGTAGGCTGGGCTGTTAAGCCCAGCGTTTGTTAATTAATTTACACTATCAAAAAAATGATTTGGAAGTTAAATACTGGGCTTATCAGCCCCAACCTACGCCTTTTTTGGAAGCGCATCCGTTTACGTAAAACATTTTTCTCGAACATTTCATGTGAATTGATTAATTATTGTCCTTTTAGTATAACTGCAGTATAATTCGTTTTCTCAAAACTTGTTACTTTTGAAACTTGCTACACATTGTAAGGATTTATCATTATGCCAGGTAATTCAGTAGCTGAAGCTCGAAAAAAATCGCTTGCAGAAGAGAATTTTCATGCACCATCATCGTTTCAATGGCTAAGAAATGCTGGGCGTATCTTTTTATTTATACCCACACAGCTTTTTATGGCGAGTGGCATTTTTCCAGCCCAAACACTTAGTACACTAAGAAAAATACCTGGCTTAAAATCAATCATAGGTTTTATCGCACGAAAAACAGGTAAAGACTCTCGAACCGCATTAGAAATTTTCAATCAAGATTTTCAAAAAAGCCACCTGGATAAACTTGTTGAACAGAAGTCAAGCTGGCTTGATTGGTTCAATAAAAATCCCAAAGCAAACAAATTTAAGCAAGTCGATCAATTAATTACAGAATACACCCACACTCCATATCAAACCGATTTTGGCAGAAATGTGACGCTTGAAACATTTAGTTTTGCAAGCACACAATTTGAGACAATAGCTCCAGAAGATCAGTATTATCGTATTCATTGTTCAGGAAATGCTGGAAATTGTGGTCGTTTTTTTGGTGAATTGGCTCAATTAAGCATTAACCATCCTGAATTAAAAACAATAACCTATAACCATCCTGGCGTGGAAGGCAGCGACAGCATCACAATGAGTCAAGATGATTTAGTTAATGCCCTTTTTGCACAGGTGGTCGCTCTACTTAAAAAAGGAGTAAACCCTAGCCATATTGAACTAACTGGATTTTCAATTGGTGCAGCTACCGCAGCAGCAACAGCCAAAAAGCTACAAGATTATCGCTCTGATCTCTATCCCCAAGGCATCCAAGTTAATCTGTTTTGTGACAGAACGTTGAGTACTATGGCTAATGTGGTTACTGACAAATTACCTATTTTAGGAGCTCTCTTTAATTTCGCTAAATTAATCCCTGGAATTAAGGAAATAATACATTATGCACTTCAACCGTTAATTAAATTTTTGATTATTACGCCGCTACTTTACCTCACCAATTGGAATATGAATCCTGCAGCTGCATATAATGAAATTCCTGCAGAGCGTAAAGCCTTAACCGTTGTAAAACCTCAAACATCAGGTCGTGGCGATGGTAAGTCATTCTTAAAATACTTAGGTAGGTTTACAAGTTGGTTTAAAGTAGGAAATGGTGATAAGACGATTGCAACGCATGTGTCTTTGCTTTCAGGAACTGAAGATGATGCCGCTAAAAAGACATGGAAGAAAGACTTAAACAGTTATGCTGAGAAACCAAACAAGGAATTACTACAACATTTAAAAGCAACGGCAACCAATGCGATTGCTGCGAACGCTATATCCAGATTAGAACGAGTCGAAGTGACCTCTGAAAATCCACAGGAATTAATTCATTTGGCACAGTTTTCTACTAAAGGAAGACGCTTACAAGGTACTACAGAGTCTGATGCCCATAATGTGACTGCTGATCTTATTGAAATACGTGATATCCGTAAAGATCCAGAGAAGCAGATACCTACTGACGCATTCAAAGCTTTAGGCATGCCAAAAGATTCACCGAATACGTTACTGAGTTACTATTCCATATTTCACCAAGCAGTAAAAAGTAACAATCAATTCAAGCCTCAATTGGAACGTCATGAAACGCTCTCTTATTAAGCCAAGATAGTCAAACATCTCGCTTCTTGTGGGAGGGTTAGGGCGTTGTTGAATGAATAGTTTGAAAGAATATGATAATGACCAAACTTCATCTTTGTCATTCCCGCACAGGGTGGGAATGACACACGATTTTTTCAATAAAGGCCTAGAAGGGAGTTGCCTTATGAACTTGACAAAGCAAGAAGATGAACCAGACTTTAAGAACCATAAAAGGAATTATTTGATGTGATGAAAAACCCCCTATTATCTAAGAGCGGTTATCATATTAGAGCCGCGGTTAAATAGGTTATGGAGTTTAATTGGAGGAAAGTATGGCTACTTCAAAGAAAACTAAGGAAGAAAAACCTTTGATGAGCGAAATTGAAGCGATTTATAAGCGTCGCGCTGTACGGAATTACACCTCGCATACACTAGATAAAACAGTTATTAATTCATTGCTTGATGCTGCAGTGCAAGCACCTACGGCTATGGATGAAGAGCCTTGGTCCTTTGTTGTCATTCAAGACCAAGAGATGCTGGACAATTTATCGAACAGCGTGAAAGCATTGATTTACACTGAAACTCATAATTATCCCAAAATACAAATGAAGCATCTGCAAGAGCTCGTGAATAACCCTGATTTTCATGCATTTTACAATGCAAGTACACTTATTGTTATTTACAGTAAATACCATGGCCCTTTTGTCGCCGCAGATTGTTGGTTGGCTGCTGAAAACTTAATGCTGACTGCCTGTGCACAAGGGCTTGGCACTTGTGTTATTGGTCTTGCGGTTTTAGCGCTAAATACTCCAGAGTGGAAAACAAAACTGGGGCTTCCCTCTGATATCAATGCAATTGCGCCAATTATTGTTGGTATTCCAGCAAGCGAACCGCCTGCGGTACCTCGTAAATCACCAGAAATTCTAGTATGGAAGTAAAATTAACAATAAGGACATTTGATCATGAAAAAGAATCTATTTTTATTCTTATTATTGGCACTCAGTTTTCCTTTAGCAGCCAAAAATTCTGATTTTAAGCTGTGTAAAAGTAAATTTGCCCTATGTACTACGGCACCATGTAATCCAATACCTGGCGGAAAAAAAGGTTGGGTTTCTTGCCACTGCAGCGTACAAGATGGATACTCAGTAGGCACAAAACCCTGTTCTGGTGTCATGAAAACCAATAAAGGACAACTCGTTAAATCACGCTATTATCCTATTAAATCCTATGCAGTGTGCAAAAACGATCGTCCTTGGGCTTGGTGTTTGGATAGTCCTTGTGTCATTGATAAAAAAGATCCTACAAAAGCGACATGCTTATGCTCCGTAGTCAGCAATAAAGGGCCTTACATGATTGTTACCGATACATACACTAAAGATACCTGTACGACTGGTATGTACTCATCCGCAACAGTTAAGGATGGAGAGCAGATAACCAACTTTTTAAAAGCTCATGAAGAACTTCCTCCTTTCCCCATTAAAGTGATAAATAAGTAGGACGTGTTCTATAATTCTCTCGTCTATGTGCCACGAACAAGTCGTAGCACATAGACCCGACTTCATCAAAACACCTGTCATGAGGCTTGATCTGCAAGCAAATCATGCGTTGCTTTTTGATACGTATTTAAAAAGTTATCTTGCACAACTACAGCCATGTTATCAATAGCTTGTACCATTTCTGTTTTCTTAAGAACACCTGTTTTAAATTGCCATTTGCGAGGTAAAGTAAGCCTTGAACCGAGCTGAGAAAGGGATTGTTGTGTTTGTGGTAATTTTTGAACACTATAGGATTGCATGACAAATACATTACCTTGGGGATCGATGAGCTCAAAAACAGGCTTACCAGCGTCATAAACCCAAGTTGTTTTACGAGCAACTTTTCGTTGTTCATAGGCAGGATTTAATAATAAGTCCTTTAAACTAATATGGATTACTCCGGCTTCTCGCATTGCCAGTCCATTAAATTTTTTAATCTTAGTATTTACCAAATCGGAGTTTTGCATTCCATCAATCATCCAATAGCGAGGACCATTGAAATGGACATGTGGAGTACCTACTTCTTTTTGCACATTCTCGGGTGTTATTTTACTCCAAATGTCTTGTGGGCAATCATTAAGTCCGATGGTGTTATAGACGGCATAATCCATGAGGTTTTTACTATAAATAATCTCACAATAACGCTGTCCGCGAAGATTCGATTTTTGTGCTGCAGAGGAAAAAGATGGAATAATCAATAAAGCCAATGACATAGCAATAAAAACATTTGTATAGCCCCTACGACACATAATTACCTCCTGTATGTTTTATTTAAAAAAATCCTCCAAAAATAATACATAAGAAACACAATTAAATACAGTTACTACGCTGATTAACGTGAACGTGTGCGTGCCCGAAAAAGCTGGTATGATTTTGGTAAGCAAAGATACATTTCGTAATAACAATGGAGTTAAATTTACCTGGCCGCACAATAGTAACTACAACAGTTCTCATCTCTTTCGTCCGTTTATCCCCATAGCTCTTTATTTTTATAATTTAATTATAGTACTAACAAGCAAAACTTATGGAGAATAGGACTCGGATCAATTTAAAATTGCTCTATGAGGCTCTTCTTATTAAAGCTTCTAAAAACTAAGGTTTACTTATTGATTTCTATGAGAAAGTTGTTTTTACTCATATTGTTCTTCTTCAATAAATCAGACATAATTTAATTAACAATTAAGAGTATCCTTAGTTATGAAAAATAAATATATAAGTGCTCAGGATCGGGCTCTAGCAAAAGTCGGTGAATCCTGACAAACTCCCGTACAATAAGCATCAAGGTAACACTCAGCTGATTTCAGGATGGACGCTCCAAAAGATCTATCATACACCGCAACTAATGACTGATTTAGAAAGGATATTTTTTTATGCAATGGAAAAGAATACTGCATTCTTGTTTTAGTTTAGCAATCCTATGCGTCACATCATCAGCGCTGGCTTATGATGAGCCAGTTGTGAATCTGGGCTACACCAGTTTTTATGATGGAGGCCCGCCCTCAGGACCCGGTTTGTACTTCCAAGATTATTTTCAATACTATACGTCCAATCGTTTTAATGACAAAAATGGTAATAAACTGTCTCTGCCGCGTACTGATCTTGACGTTGTTGCGAACGTGACTCAGTTTATTTATGTGTCTACAAAAAAAATTTTCGGGGCGAACTTAGGTTTATCCGTACTCTTACCATGGGTAGTAAATGACTATGTAAATGATGGTTTGGATAATACCGTCTTAAAAGCTGAAAGTGGTCCTGGTGATTTGTGGATTGGCCCTGCTCTGCAATTTGATCCAATTATGCGCAAAGATGGAAGAGGACCGTTATTCGTTATGCGTCTCGATCTAGACGTGATTATGCCCATAGGACGATACAGCAGTGCCAATGCGATTAACCCCAGCAGTCACTTTTGGTCTCTAAATCCCTACTGGGCTTTTACATTGTGGATGACACCCAAATTATCCACTTCGGCACGACTGCATTATCTGTGGAATGGAGTGAATCATAGTCCTAATGTTTCCTTTGGCCCCAATGTCCATACCACGCAAGCAGGACAAGCTGTTTTCGCCGATATTGCCGTAGGTTATGCAATAATAGAAAAGTTTACTGTGGGTGTGAATGGCTACTTTTTCAATCAAATTACCGATACCCTGGCAAATGGTGTTGGGGTTCCTGGTCGTAAAGAAAGTGTGTGGGCGATTGGTCCAGGAATGGTATACAGCCTTAGTAAAAATCATTTCGTCTTTTTAAATGTGTATTCTGAGCAAGATGCTAAAAATCGAGCTCAAGGAACTAATGGAATTTTGCGCTTTGTGGCTCATTTTTAACTCCATTATACTGTATACGTAAGAAAGGTAGTCTGGTTGCTTGCAGCCAGGCTACAACTGTCTCTTAATCATGAGTAATCTTGGTGAACAATCAGATTTGAGTGCAGGTCGAGTGAACATGACATGTTTCCTAATTCCATGGGCATTATCTGTTCATTATTATACTACATGACATCAGGGATCGATTGTAGCCAGGGTGCAATAAAAGCTTTTGCTTTTTGCAAAATTATGACAAAAAATAAAGTACCCAGTTTTCTAGAGAATTAAATGACGTTTCCTTTTAAAATCATTGACTTGACTCATACGCTCTCAACAAAGAGTCCCTCATGGGATATTGGCTGTGGCTTTAATCATAAAACCATTCTGGATTATGATGAATGTTCTACAGCAGTACACTTTAAGGTCCAGGAAATGAGTATGCCTGCAGGAATTGGCACTCATATTGACGCACCATCCCATTGCATCCGCAATGGACTTTATGTGGCTGAACTCGATCTTTTAAACCACCATTTAATTACTCACTGTGTGGTTATTGATGTAAGTTATCACTCGCATGAACGCTATAGCGTTACTGGAAAAGACATTTTGAACTTCGAGAAAGTGCATGGAAAAATTATTGAACATACATTTGTCATTTTTTATACTGGCTGGGAAAAGTACTGGCATGATGCCAAGCAATACCGAAACAATTTAATTTTTCCCTGTGTTAGTGAAGAAGCGGCACAATTAATACTTGAGCGAAATGGTGCAGGTATTGGTATCGATACCCTGTCTCCAGATAGGCCAGAAAATGATTATATCGTGCACCAACTGATGCTGGAAAATAAAAAATATATTGTCGAAAATATTTTCAACGCAACAAAACTACCTGCCTCAGGTGCCTATAGTATGGTTTTACCCATGAAAATTGCTGATTTAACTGAAGCACCTGTACGTTTAATCGGTCTTTATTGATTTTGTTGGCTTACTTTATATAATCCCATATATGTATTCAATTTCTTGGAAGAAATTATAATTGAACGTTGCTATTATTGGAGGCTCCATCGCAGGTTGTGCCTTGGCCTTATTATTGAAAGACCGGTTTCAAGTCACTGTTTTTGAGCGAGCACATGATTTAAAGTCTCGTGGCGCGGGGATTACGCTTCCTATCGAATTGTTAAATCTGTTAATTGCCAAAAATCTTATTGATAAAAACACTTTATCGCACACGTGCACGATGCGTAGTTTTTATTGCAAAACCGATAATGAGCCAGTTTATGGTAAATTTTTATGGCAGCAGGGAATATCCATGGCCAGCTTGCACTGGGATACTTTATTTACCAACTTCAGAAAAAGGATACCCGACTCGATATATCACCATGGAGTCAAAGTCATCGATGTGCAACTTAACGAAGGCAATGCTGGGCAAATTACTTTAGAGTCCGGTGAAAAGCAACGCTTCGATTTAATTGTATTTGCAGATGGCGTCCAATCCATTGGAAGAGCATTGATATCCGATGTCCAACCTGAATATTCAGGTTATGTTGCATGGCGTGGTACATTGGAGTTTGAACGAATTAAAGATAAAACACTTTTCAACAATCAGGGACTTTACTACTGTTTTGATAAGGGGCACTTATTAACTTATCCGGTATATCACCATCAAACAAACAAATTAAACTGGGTTTTCTACGAAAAATTAGCACGTACAGATCTAGAAGACTTAGGCTCAACCTCTGTAAACGACTTTTCTATTAAAGCAAAACAACATCTGTATCAATTAGCCCAAGATAACTTGCCTGAGGCTGCGGCACAAATTATCTTCGATACCTCTGCTCCTTTTATGCAGAACATTGTTGATGTCTGCGTCAATCGTCTTGCCACTCAAGGAGCACTTTTATTGGGTGATGCCAGCGCTATTTTACGCCCTCATGTAGGCAATGGCGCTTCCTTGGCTATTCAAGATGCACTAAGTCTTCGTGAGCATTTCGAGACCTATGAGGATATCCAACAAGCAATTTCTGCATGGGAAAAAGATGCTCTCCCGAAACGTCTTGCAATGTATGATTTATCCAAACGCATGGCGGATGCATTAGTATTACATCCTGTTGCATGGCAAGAAATGGATGAATCCAAAATGCAGGTATGGTGGGAGCAAATCATCCTCGGGGAAAAATGGTATACCACTCATCCTCAAAAAAGTTAGGAATATCCTCTTTTGTTGATTGAAGAGAGACCCCGTTAGAATTGATGCTCTCACCCATATGGGTGAGAGTAAGTAAATCCCTTCTCCCTTGTGGGGAGATGGTGCCATTAGGGCCGGAGGGCTAAGATGATTGACTAAACCTTATCAAAATCTGCAGCACTCCACTGACTCCAGGCTCCTTGATATCCCTTTAAAAACTGTTGTGCAAATCGATAAAAACGAGAAAGGAAAATAACTCGCTGTTCATAATAAGATGTAAGAAAAGGATCTGCTCGGTGCACTTCAAACAAATTATAATAAGGTGGTATTGAAGCCTGTCGTGCAATAATTTCGTCAAAACTGACTTTATCTGCGTTTTTTAACATGTCATACATCACCAAAAAAGTCGTAGTCCGCCCCTTTCCTCCCCGGCAATGTATATGGAACCAAGTATCTTTAGACGCATTTTTTATTATTGACAAAAATGCATCAACTTCTGCATCAGATGGAGCCGCATGATCAGTAACGTATAGTCGCTGATATGCAAAACCTAATTGAGAAACTAACTCCTCTTCATTTTTTACCACTTTCACGGGAATGGTTTTTCCACTAGAGTATTCCTTAGCAGCAAACTGCTGATGTGATAAAACACCGCTTATCTTTTTCTGAATGCTTAATGACTTAAGCCAATGATTCTGATCTGTAAGACTTTGTGCATTACTTTTTCCTCGATTTATCCAATCGTAGTCACTCACTAAAGTAATCGCTCGTCCATTAATATAGCCATGACTTTCCTGGCGCAAATCCAGTACTACTATTTTCGAGTGCCTATGCTTGGCAATATACTCAGAAATCTCTTTCCACCCTTTCTCACTCGGCTCCTCACTACCCGAAACGGGTAAATCTCTAATACCCAGTGTATTGCCCTGATAAGCCGTAGCAATCATGGATGCATCACGCAACCATTTTAAGGAAGAGTAAGAAAACGCACTGTCTTCTACAATGCAAGGGTTATAAATGCTGCCATCACATGCCTTAGTTTCTGTATGTGCAAAAGCCAAGCCTTGAGTCAATAAGCATGTAATAAAAGTAACGATAATGTGCTTCAAATAGGCCATCCATAACCTCCAAAAAAAAACATAATCCATTCTATGTTAATTTTTTTTCCTACTGCAAGAGAGCTATTTATTACGTAAAGATATGCCCGAAAAACTAAACGTAGCCTGGTTGCAAGCAACAGGCTACACTGGCCCTCACTAGAGCACGCATACGTTCACGTAAAAATAAAAATTAATATCCTTATTGCTGAATTACCATCCATTTTTTATACAGTCGTTGCCATGCCTCTTTACTCTCTGGATGCACCCAGTCATTTCCTATGAATGTCCAATCCCGATCCTCAGGATTAAAACCGAGATTACGAATATAATCTGCGTCACAAACAAAAAATTGATTTTTAAATGGCAATAAAAAACCACCCTGTGTGCGCTGATGTAATTTAGCTTCCGCATAATGTGAAAACCAATGATTCAGAAATCCACCGCGAATAAATGGCAACTGACATTTCAAATCACGCCAAGAATTAAAACCGATTCCTATCGCAATCACAGTAAGCGCATGTTTGCGCTTCATATCAGCACGTATTATTTCTTCAAGAGAAAAATTTTTAAACTCAGGCAAATTTTGAAAACGTCGAGCAGCTTTTTGTGCTACTGCATGATTTGTAGCATGTAACGATTTTAATAAAATAGACGCTTGAATTTTATATTCGTCAACACGAAATGAATTGTGTGGCTTATTCATGTAAATCCCCTTTGCTCTCTGCTAGACACCCACTTTTTCCAGCAACAAAAAGGTTAATGAATAATGAATCAATCAATTACTAACCAGGGTGAGATCCTCTTTTGTGGGTATAGGCGTCCCATGAAGCCTGTACACATGGTAATCGATGGACGAATTTTTGTAAATATTTTATTCATTTTTTCATTTACGCAAACGGTACTATGGTTAAAACCCCTTATTTTGCATGCGTACAATAAGAATTAATAAAATGCATCACACTATGAGCAAAATGGGGACTCCATAAGTCTTGATGGCCTTTCTCAGGAAAATCAATCCATTTCTTAGGTTGGTTGGCATGATTGAACAGAGTAACGCCCTGCTCATAAGGAACAACTTCATCTAATTTCCCATGCAACATTAAGATAGGAACATGAATTTTTTGAATACGTGATAAAGAATCATACTTATCCATTAGCGGTACGGGTAACCAAGGATAATGAAATCGAGCCAAATCCGTTAACGACGTGTAAGGGGATTGTAATACCACAGCACACACAGGAAACTCTGTTGCCATTTGTGTTGCCACTCCAGTCCCCAATGATTCCCCATAGAGCACAATACGATGTTCTTGAACACCCTGCTGCTGTAAAAACTTCATTGCCGCACGAGCATCTTGATAAAATCCTGACTCTGTAGGTTTTCCCAGGTTTCCTCCATATCCTCGATATTCAAGCAATAACACACCCAATCCCTCTGATAGAAACTGTCGAATCAGATCCATCCGATAGCCAATATGTCCTGCATTACCATGTAAATAGAGAATCGTAGGCTTGTTATCCACAGCGGGTTTATACCAAGAATTTAAAGACAGTCCATCAGCAACTGGGATTTTAACAACGTGCATGTCTTCTGCATGAAAATCGTTGCGATTAGGTTGTTCGGGAGACGGAAAATAAATCAAATAGCGCTGCAATGGATAAGACAATATAAAAATTAAAATAAAAATAAAGAAAATCCAAAGCGCTATTTTGAGCATCATTTTATGTCATCTTCATTTATTGGATTACTATAAAAAGGATAATCGGTGTACCCTTTTACACCACCACCGTATAAAGTCGCGCGCTCTGGTTCATTCAATGGCACATTCTTTTTAAATCGCGTCACCAAATCAGGATTGGCAATGAAATATCGTCCAAAAGCAACTAGGTCTGCATAACCACTTGCAACTGCCTCAGTTGCCATTTCTAAAGTATAACCATTATTCACCATCCAGGGACCATCAAACGCTTTACGTAATGCATGGAAATCAAAGCCATAAAACGCTCGCGCCCCTTGAGTTTCTCCTTCAATAACATGCACATAAGCCAAATTAAATCGGCTCAATTCTTGGACAAGTGGGAAAAATACAGCAGCAGGTGAGGTATCAGTCACACCATTAGCATGGCTTACTGGAGCAATTCGGATTCCTGTTCGATGGGCCCCAACTTCAGAAACAACTGCTGTGGTCACCTCTAACGCAAAACGCAATCGATTAGTAATCGAACCACCATATTGATCGGTTCGATGGTTGCTGCCATCACACAAAAATTGATGAATGAGATACCCATTCGCTGCATGAATTTCAACCCCATCGAATCCAGCTAAAACCGCATTCCTTGCCGCGACTCGATAATCTTCGATAATGCCGGGAATTTCACTAAGTTCTAACGCACGTGGCGCTCCAACTTCGACAAATGTACCATTTTCAATAAATGTACGTTGCCCGGTTGCTGTAAGAGCAGAAGGAGCAACCGGAGCAATACCTCCAGGTTGAAGAGAAGGATGGGAAATTCTTCCTACGTGCCAGAGCTGCAAATAAATCGCCCCTCCACGGGCATGAACTGCATCTGTTACCAATTTCCATCCAACAATTTGTTCCGGAGAATAGATTCCAGGCGTCCAAGCATATCCTTTTCCAGTAGGAGAGATTTGTGTTGCCTCAGCGATGATTAAGCCTGCTTCCGCACGTTGGGCATAATATTCTGCATTAAGTTCTGAAGGAGTATCAATTCCGTGTATTGAACGATTTCGTGTTAGTGGTGCCATAACGATACGGTTCTTTAAAGTAAGTTCTCTTAATTTAAATGGAGTAAATAGAATTTCATGATTCTTAGTCATTATTGCCTCGTGCGGTGTTACTCAAAAAATAATTCGTTATATTTCTGTACCTCGAAACTCAATCTATGCTTCAATCTAGATTATAGGTAAGATATTTCAGATTAGTGAAACTTATTTACTTTCATAAGGAAATAGAAATGTATCAGAATATTTTAGTAGCGATTGATGACAGTGATACATCAATGCTGGCGTTCCAGGAAGCCATTGAGCTCAGTAAAGTACATCGTGCAAAATTATGCCTTGTACATATTGCCAATGAATTTCATGCACCTTATGTGGGGACCGGTATTGATTATGAACAACTGGAAGCTTCATTCAAGGAGTACGGCCAACAATTTTTGAGTAAAATGCTAACAATTGCACGCGAACATAATGTAGATTGTGATGCGCAGCTACTGGAAATTAATTCAGCGCATGAAAAAGTTGCAAATAAAATTATTGCCGCAGCAAAAAATTGGTCAGCCGATTTGATTGTTATAGGAACCCATGGCCGTCGTGGCTTTCAGCATTTATTACTAGGTAGTGTTGCAGAGGGTGTGATTCGTAATGCCTCCATACCTGTTCTTCTTATCCGTAGCAAACAACCCACCTAAATTCCATTTTAACCAAGCGAAGAATTATCCCTATGCAAGAGACTATAGACGATAATTTCTTCGCAAATGTTACTGCTTTTTCATAGTTTGATATAATGCCCCAAAAAATTATTATTGGACATATATTTATGCAGCTGATCAATGATTTTCATGAGATGGAGAGGCATTTTTTTTCTCTCATAAGCTTACATTGCGTTGATTATCAAACAATAACCGCATTTGCAACAGGGGTACTTGCATCAGGACTTAATCCCGCTTTTGTGACCCAAATAAACGAGCATTTTTTAAATGATCTTGCACAGTGTAAGTCTTATTTCACCAAAAATAATTTGCCTTGGGCACTTATTATTTCAGAACAATTGCTTACCCAAAAAAATGATCAATTACTCCAAGAATATGAATTAGCCGATACAGGCGTAGGGATGGCATTCAATCTTTTATCGAATAATCTGTATGCGGTTGAAAGCCCGCTTGAATTTAAACTAATGAATGAAGAGTTACATACTTGGAGCATTCCGATTACTCATGGTTTTCAATCAACCCCAGAAATTACACATATTTATACTCAAAGACACAGCGATGCATTAAAGAAATGCAATGGCGTTTATCATTTTTCCGGGTTTTTAGCAGGGGAACCTGTTGTATCGATGACATTAACCGTAAAGGAACATCTTGCCCGCATCGATGATTTAGCGACACATCCCCATGTTCAACAACGTGGCTTTGCAAGTGCCATGATGACTTATGCGCTGCAAAAAGCTTTAGAATTAAACGTGCGAATCTGTTTTTTAGAAGCGTCGAGCGCAGGTCTCAATCTCTACAAACGCATCGGTTTTCAACCACTGTTTACAAACCATTATTATGAGTTGTAGCTACAAAGCATCTAGATTATATTTATTAAAATAAAGTTTGTCTTACGCTAACTTTATCAGACGCTTCAGCTACAGCTTGCTTGTCCTCAATAGCATGAATTTCTGCAAATCGCTCATCAATAATCGCTTTGAGGTTATCCGGTGCAGATAATGATTGATCATTGTAAGACAACAACTGCTCAATGATTTTCGGATCGGTTATATCTTCGATTACATTGCGAGCCCTTTCCCAAACACCGTCATCATGGATTAGTGCACTCAGACGCTTCATGAGTAATTCAGTTGGGAGCTTCGTTTTGGAAATTTCTGTCTCTGATTTGTCGTGTAACCCCTTCCATTTATCAGAAGGTGGGAAAATTTCTTCTTTTTTAGAGAGGACAGAAATGACGGACTCTCTTTGTCTCTGCTCAATACTTACTTTGCTATTCGTTAATTGCTCGTAGTGTTTGTCGACACTTTTTTGAAATTTAGCATGCATATCGGGTGGAATTTGTATCAATTGCGCGTCATTCAGCATAAGCTTGATTCCGAATAACTGCTCAACATGCTCGACTTGTTGCTTTGTTTTCGCAATGATTCGTAGAGACAAACTGTTGTCCTCCAGCCATGAAAAGCTCAGATCCACTTTGGGATCTTGAGGTGCATTATCTTGATTCAGTATGGAAACCATATAAGGAAAAGTAACTAATTTATAGGTTGGTTTAATCAACAACCCATCTCTTTTTTGATTGTACTTCACTTCAGCGTTTTTCATTAATTGCTTCAGCGCCTCAGCATCGACTGTACAACTTAATCCTGCATCGCTTTTAGTGCACTTGAGCCCAAACTCATCCTCTAATTGGCGAGCAATATCTTTATTCGTTGTAGTTAAGGTATACGTTCCACTCTCTTCTTTTTTTAGTTGAAAAGGAATTCTGCTACTTGGTGGATCAAAACGCATCAGATTTAAGAAGACCTCACCATCATGAGACATCACCGAAGTAGGAGAAAAATATTTCTCTAGGCGGTCGAGCAGATCAATTTCTTGAGCGGTTAATGATAGTCGTTGTTTGAACGTGGTTAATATATGTTGGTTGCTGTTACGCGCGTTTGCAGCCATTTCATTAATAAACTCTATATAGTCAGCAAGTTCTGCAGAATTCACATTGTTTTCGATAACCATATCGATTAAATCAATTTTTATTTGAGCAAAATACAAATCAAAAGTGGATAATTTTCCTGAGCATAGTTCTAAAATTTGCGCATCGATTAAAGACTGTAATGGACTCCCATCCTTACTTTTCTCTCTAAGCGTACCTAAAATGTTTAATAATTCTTCAGGGGACGGAGTAATTTCTTGAATTCGCTGTAATTCTTCTTTTAACTCCGGATAGCTTTCTATCACCTCATCGCTGGGATTTTCTCCAGTAATCATCTTTCTGAGTAAATGGATCCCTTCCATGCGTTCAGACAAAGCCGTATCATAGAAAACACTGTAATTTCGATACATAAAATGACGAGCAAAACCTATCACTGAAGAACCTCTAAATAGTGCTGGTGCTTTAGCAAAAGTGTCTTCAAATGAAAAGTCATCGCTTAGACTTGCTGCCACCCCTGCTCCTTCATAAGGTTTGCCATAATCAAAACCATAATAAGCCTCATCCGCAAAGCCTTTATTTTGCGCATCCTTACCCATGCCATCACGATCACCAATCCCAATCCCAAAAGGCAGGTTCTTGCCTAAACCACGAATATATTTAGAACGCTTTACGAATGCCTTCTTGTCTTCAACCAAAACGCCATTATAATCAGGCTCAGAACCACCATGTAGAAACTGTGTTAACTCTTGTAAACCATTTTTCCAACCACAAGCCAATAAGGCATGCACGTCTCCTTCCCCATTATTGACCCAAACAATTTCCTGCTTTTGATTTTGTGCACTAAAAATGCCAGCAAGGCGTGTACCTACAAATTCTCTAAGCGCTTCTTTATTCGCTTTGATTCTGTTTTTTTGCCCTTCTGCATAATCGAGTTTATACATCCAAGCACTTAACTGATTATTCTTAGCAACAGCCGCTTTTACCTCATCACAAAGCCATTGAATGTTAGGAACCATTACCTCCTTAGCATGAGGCCCTTTTATCTGGGTGTTAACAAACGTTGCAAAAATAATTTGCTTTTGGCGCAAATCCTCTTCTTTACCCAAAACATCCTTCAAGTCTTTAAGCTTTTGTACATCAGCAACTTGTTTTATTGGTGGCAAACGTTCTGCAGCTAAAATTTTATCCAGCTCTTTAAAGAATAATTCATCTAAATCAACTGCTCTAAATCCTGGCTCTACACCACCAGGCTTTTCCGCATAACAAAATTGTTTGGCACCAAACATACTACCTAAGCGAGTGAATTCCTTGTTTTTACGCAAAGTAAATTGACCTATTTCCTCTCGAGATGTTTCGATACTGTCTAGTGAAGCGGTGACTCTAATCTTTGGTTCGTCTTGTATTTTTAGCACTGGAGCACTTTTAGAGACACGTCCCATTTCAGTTTCTTTCCTTCGGACAGGGGGTAATAAACTGTCTTTCTCTGGAGGTTTGATACCTTGCTCATTTAGAACATGCATTATTAAACCATCTGGTTTAACACGAAATGTTGATTCCTGGACTAATTCTACACCAAAATTTTCGACACAAAAATTTCTAATAAATTTACTTAAACCACTATTTGAGCCACCAAATGATTTTGAAATCAGTGTATTTTCAGTTAAAAAAACATCCAGGAGTGCAACAATTTTTGCATCATCAGATAACGCGTCATCTTTCTTTATTTGCACTATTCCCTCATTTAATCTTTTTAAGCTATCTGTTCGTTCCGTATCAACTTTGAGTCCATTTAATTGATTACTGATTTCAGTATATTCTTTTGCGAAATGATTGGTTTTTATGGGTGATGTTCTTTTATTTTTTTCGAAGGGATTTCGAATTATATGGCCCCTCCTTTATCTGCAGCAACCAACTACAAATTAATGCATTCATAAACAATGGATTACATAATTATTGAATTCAAAAGAAGTCTTAAACCTCCGCGAACATGCAGTAAGATTTTTAGCCATCCATTGTCCGTCATCCTTACTTGCATAGTGTAATTTGAAGTTTTTCCTGACCATAGGCACCAACTCTAATTGCGTTAATCGTCCCTGCGCATTAAAGGTTAAAAAATACATTAATGACAACTCACTTTTGAACTGCTCCCAGCCGCCTATCCCCTCATAATCATTAATCAAATCACCGCAACCATACAAAATCAAACCCTGATTATATAGCTCAATACCCATTGGATGATGAGCGGAGTGGCCATGAATCACATGAACACCTAATTGATCAATGAGTCTATGCGCAAACCGTTGATGGTATAGGGGAATCTCATAACCCCAATTTCCTCCCCAATGAATGCTCACGATACATAAATCTTCTGCTTTTCTATAATGTTCAATCACTTTTTTAATTTGCTTGATAGTGTCTTTACTTAAATCAGGTAACAACCACACGCCAGGTTGCTCCACTGTAGCCGCCCATTCTTTGAGAATACCACTAGAAGAGAGCCCCATAGAGAATATGAGTATTCTGCCCTTGAAACCAGGTACAAAAAGAATTGCAGGTGCTGTTGCTTTTTGGATGTTTTTTCCGGCACCTACATAGCTAATTCCCACCTTGTCCAGAGTCAACAAGGTTTCTAAAAGACCTTCTTTTCCCCAATCTAATACGTGATTATTTGCCAAAACACAAACATCAATATGTGCGGCAGTAATTACGTCTATATTCTTAGCATGCATGCGGTAATTGATGCCCTTATTTGGCCATGGTGTTTCGCTGCTGGTGATGCTTGTTTCAAGATTAATTAAACGCAGATCAGGCTTTCTTAAATTTAATTCGTCTAATGCATCCCCCCATACGTATTCTCCTTTGTTATGCAGAGGAATCGAGCCATTGATCTGCTCAGCAAGTCGGACATAATCTCGTGCATCGCGAACATAAGATTCATAAATTTGTGGTTCACAGGGATGAGTTAAGACTTGATCAACTCCTCGTCCCGTCATGACATCACCACATAAAAATATATGAAATTGAGATGTTATTGATGACATCATTATTATCCCTAGGTTTTGCACACTCCTCCTATAACTATAGTTTATGGTGTACGTGCGCTCCCTTTGTTAGTTCAATAACGATTTTTTTGCTCGGGCTTTAAAGATGATTGAGCGTCTGACTCGATTTTTCTTTTTTTATGGTCTTCCGGAGTACTTAAAACGCCCAAGTCGCTGTCCGATAATAAAGTTGGGGAACTCGCTCTTTTTCTCCAGTCAAATACATTCGTTTTTAAATCTTTTTTTAAATTTTGAGAAATCTCAAATGGAACAAAGTTTTGGGCGGATTGTTTACAATGACTTGTAAAAGCCTGCTGACAGACGTCCATTTCTAAATCCATTAAAAGAGACAACGAAGGCTCCTCTATTAACTGTTCTAGCCGTTCTTTCTGTGTTTGTTGGAACCATTTTTTTATATCAACATCATCGAGCTCTGCGGGGTAAAAACCAAATTTATTATAAACGGTAAGCGATTCTGCTGAAGGACTGACTGTCATACTTGTCAGCCCTGTATGTACGAAAAAATCCAAAGCATGAGCCGTCATTAAGTTGGCTAGCCCTTTTTGGCGATATTTTTCACTTACAAATAGGCCATATAATTGAGACATCATTTCTGAGTTTTGAATTAGCCTTAATTCTATAAAGCCAATAATCTTTCCATTGTCTCGCAAAACAAGCATTAAATCACATCGATTGCCCTCTTTATGGAGCAATTTTCCATTATTGTTAAATAACTGAATGGTTACATCCTCTAATACCGCTTCATCTTCATTTTCAAAATAAATTTCTGCCATCGCGCTTTCGTGATTAACATAATCAAAGAAAACAGATAAATCATTTTTATTAGGATAATCTAGAACATAGTGCGTTGAACTTGGCAGCACGGCATTGTTATCTAACTCTGTATACATAAATGACCGGAAATCATCACCAAATAGATTAATTATAATACCAAGAGATTAAATTCTCAACAAATAGACTGTTTAATAAATTATTGCCTTCAAGACGCAATGTTGGGATATCACTACATAAGAAACTACGAGATGAGCGAACCGATGTTTATCCGTTGGTATATACTTATACAAAACCAGTCCGTTTTTTCTACGCATTAGGATAGTGAAATCAGGGGAAGAGTGTGGAAAACAAACAATGGCAGTCGCTCTGGTATGTGCTGATGATTTTCTGGATTATCATTCTATTCCAGAACTTTTTTTTCGCCCCACATCCTGTCAATATTGCGTACAGTGACTTTATCAATCTTTTGAAAGCCGATAAGTTAGATAATGTACTCCTTGATGACAGCTACATTACCGCAAACGTGAAAACCGACGGTTTGGTAGGATTACTCCCCGAAGATAAATTAAGTGAAATAAAGAAATATGGTGGCGATGCCCCCCAAGTGACTACCGTACGTATCAATGATCCTTCACTTGTATCCACCTTGGAAGCTGCAAAAGTAAAGTTTAATGGGCAAGCTGAAAATAAATGGTTAACCATGGTGTTATCTTGGCTTATTCCCGCCCTGCTTTTCTTTGCATTGTGGAGTTTTTTGATACGACGTATGGGCACCGCTGCTGGTGGTGTCTTGGATGTCGGCAAAAGCAAAGCCAAAGTCTACATGGAAAAAGAAACACACGTATCATTCCAAGATGTTGCAGGTGTCGATGAGGCGAAAACTGAGCTTATGGAAGTTGTTGAATTTCTCAAAAATCCACAACATTATACGCGTATAGGAGCTCATATACCTAAAGGGGTACTTTTAGTTGGTCCACCTGGAACTGGAAAAACATTGCTCGCACGCGCCGTAGCAGGTGAAGCAGGGGTGCCATTTTTCTCAATTAATGGTTCAGAATTCGTAGAAATGTTTGTTGGCGTTGGGGCAGCGCGAGTTCGTGATCTCTTCACTCATGCCCGAGAAACAGCTCCAGCAATTATTTTTATCGATGAGCTGGATGCTTTAGGGAGGGCCCGCGGTGCTTATCCTATTGGCGGCGGGCATGATGAAAAAGAACAAACCTTAAATCAGCTGCTCTCAGAAATGGATGGTTTTGACCCCAGTGAAGGACTCATTCTACTTGCCGCAACAAATCGTCCGGAAATTCTTGATCCTGCGTTATTACGTGCTGGACGTTTTGATCGCCATGTATTGGTTGATCGCCCAGACAAAAAGGGCCGCATAGAAATTTTGAATGTACACCTGAAAAAAATAAAACAAGCTCCTGATATTGATCCTGAAAAAATTGCAGCTTTAACTCCAGGTTTTTCTGGTGCTGATTTAGCGAATCTAGTCAATGAAGCAGCCTTACTGGCCACACGTCATAATGGCCACTCGGTGAGCATGGATGATTTTACTAACGCAATTGAACGCATTGTAGCTGGTCTAGAGAAAAAAAACCGTTTACTCAATCCCGAAGAACGTAAAGCGGTGGCATATCATGAAATGGGTCACACTTTGATCGCACTCTCGTTACCCAATGTCGATCAAGTACATAAAGTGTCGATTATTCCACGCGGAATAGGCAGTTTGGGATATACTATTCAACGTCCCACTGAAGATCGCTATCTTATGACTGAAGAAGAATTAAAAAATAAAATGATGGTTCTTCTCGGAGGTAGGGCAGCCGAATTTGTGGTTTTTGGCCACTTTTCAACGGGCGCAGCAGATGATCTTGCCAAAGCAACGGATATTGCCCGTAGCATGGTGATGCGTTATGGGATGGATAAAGAACTAGGGCCCGTTACTTATCAGAAAGAACATTCTAGCTTCTTAGAACCACCCATAATGCATAACGATCGTGAATTTAGTGAAGAAACTGCATGTGAAATTGATGCTGCAGTCCGCAAAATCATTCAATCTGCATTTGATGATGCCGTGGATATAATAAAAAAACGCAGCAAAATTTTAGAAAACGGGGCTAAGCTGTTATTACAAAAAGAAACTCTAAATGAAGAAGATTTGGCTGCATTAAATATTAAGTGACTATCAATGGTCGTCTTTTTGTAGCTTCGCTGTGCTCAAGCCAAAAAGTATGTGGAGCGTTGCGTGCAAGCTCCGAAGCAATCTATTTTCCAGAACAATACTGATCGAACCAATTTGTGGCTAAACTCGCAACTTCGCTTAATTTTCCATGTTCTTCAAATAAATGAGTTGCCCCCTCCACTATGTCTAATTGTGTGGTGCAATTCATATGCGACATTGCTTGTTGATTGAGATCAATAACTACATCATCTTGACCGCCTACAATAAGCAATGTAGGTGCTTTGACTTGAGGTAAATAATTCCTAGCCAAATCAGGCCTACCGCCACGCGAAACAACTGCGTTGACTAATTTAGGCTCTTGCGCTGCAGCGACAAGTGCAGCCCCACCTCCGGTGCTTGACCCAAATAAACCGATTGGAAAATGGTATGCGGCTAATTCTTCGGTACACCAATGAATTACATCAACAAGCCGAGAAGATAATAGATGAATATCAAAACGAAATTCACGAGTCACATTATCAATAATATCTTCTTGTGATGTGAGCAGGTCAAAAAGCAACGTTGCGTAGTTCCCTTCATTCAAAGTGCTTGCTACATACTGATTGCGGCTACTAAATCGACTGCTTCCACTTCCATGTACAAAAATTACAATCCCTTTGGCTTTTTCAGGTATAAATAAAAAACCGTTCAGATAAACATTTTTACTGGGAATTGTTACGGGATGTTGAATATCTGCAGTATAGGTATTCATGCGCATTCCTTTTCCTGAAACCTCTCTTAACTCCAAGTATAGACTTTTAAAATAATTTATTAGAAATCAGGGAAAGATTACGCCCTCTACCTCATCTATTGATTAGAAAAATACGTTTTATATAAAGCAAGATACGTATCATCTTGTTCTATTTGTTGTAATATTTTATTTATGCGGTCAATTAAGTTTGAGTTTTTAGATTGAGCCATAATGGCTATACCCTCGCCTAGCGTCACTACAGGCCCCAAGGTTTTAAATAAATTACCATAATTGTGATTCCAATAGTTCACGTCAGAACGATAAAGAAATACAGCAGATATCGTTTTATTGCTTAATGCAGCAAACATATTTTCTACTGTATCATACTGATTCACTTTAATTTTTCCTTGGTACTTATTGAGTACATAAGCATATAAAACACCGCCGCTTAGTTCGTCTTTGATCACACCGACTGTACTCCCTTCTAAATCAGCCTCGGAATTAATGTGGCTTTGATCTTTCAATGTTAAAAATTGTCCTTTACTGAGCATGTACGGTAAGCTAAAAACATGGTCCTTCTGACGAGCAGGCGAAATAGTAACTCCAGCAATGACCAAATCAACTTGTCCATTTTCTAACGCTTGATAAAGCTGTTTTGTGTTCTTTATTGGAATAAGCTGGCACTTTATTTTCAGGCGCGAACAAAGCAAATGGGATAAATCAATATCAAATCCTTCACTACTGGATATAACAAAAGGAGGATTATAAACGAGGGTGCCAATTCGAACGGTACTATGACTTAAAGTAGAAAAGAAAAAACAAAACACTAACCCCAATAACATCCCCTTTACTTTCATACTCATTCCTTTGCAGTAATTTTTCTTATCAATTTGAACCCATTCCAAGCATGGATTCACTAAATTGGAATCTACTTAATAAATGGATTATAGTACATCTATGCCTACATTAAGTATGGGTCTGTTTACAATTCAACTATCTTGCCAAATGCTACGAATTGTATAGAGCTTAAATAAGGGTAATTCATGGATAATAGAAATCCCTGGGCTTTAAACGCCCCAATCGATTCTTTTTTCTTTGACTGTGACGGAACCCTCTCCCTTATTGAGGGGATTAATGTACTTGCAACGAGAAATGGTGTTGCCAAACAAGTACATCAAATCACTGCACGCTGCATGGGAAAAACCGGCATGACGCCTGATGATTATCGACAGCGTTTACTCCATGTTCAACCTACACTCAAACAAGTTGAGGAATTGGCAGAGTGCTACAAGCAACATATAGCTCCTGGGGCACAAGAACTCATTCAGTTGTTGCATGGTTTGCATAAAAAAATTTATATTATTTCTGCAGGGATTAAAACGGCAGTAGTTCCATTTGCGCAAACTTTGGGAATTCCTGCGAGCCATGTGCTCGCAGTGGACGTTTATTTTGATGATGCAGGCAACTATCAAGGATTTGATGAGCAAAGTAATATGATTCAAGGCAATGGTAAAACTGTAGAAATCGCGTCAGTCCTGAAACCAGGCGAGCGTTCCTTATTAGTCGGTGATGGCGTGAGTGACTGGGAAGCTCGAGACGCAGTAACCCGATTTATAGGTTTCTCTGGACTAAGCCCTAAAGAATGGGTGAAAAACCATGCCAATTTTTATATCACTAGCACAAGCTTTTACCCAATAATTGCTTTGGGATTAACGCCTGACGAATTGAAACAATTATCGTCACAAGATTATGCTTATTATGAACAAGGACTGACAGATATTTATAATTCTGTTGTTCTGATCAAGGGGAATGACCATGTTCACTATTCAAGTTCTTGATAATATATCTCCTCAAGGCTTAAGTTTATTTCATCCTGACCTTTATCAGTTGGGTCTTAACCCTGTTGATCCTGATGTTATTTTAGTACGCTCCCATAAATTGCATGATCACCCATTTGAAAAAAACCTAAAAGCAGTTGCCCGAGCAGGCACTGGGACGGACAATATTCCTGTTGAGGCACTTACAAATTTGGGTATCCCCGTATTTTATGCCCCTGGAGCAAACGCTAATGCAGTTAAAGAACTCGTGATGGCGGCCATGATAATGGGTTATAGACATTTAGATGAAACCCGCTCCTTTATTACCGAACTGTCAAAAGAGGACAATCAACTATTAAATCGAGAGATAGAAACTAAAAAAAAGAAATTTGTTGGACATGAGATTTCAGGTAAAACATTAGGTGTCATAGGCTTAGGGAATATCGGCGTTAAAGTAGCTAATGCAGGACTGGCTTTAGGCATGAATGTCTTAGGTTTTGACACCAATATGACCCTGACTAATGCGCTCGCATTGATGCCTGGGGTTGAAAAAATCATGGATATGAATGAATTGCTTGTTCATGCAGATATCATTACGCTACATATCCCTTTAAATACGAATACTACTCATTTAATCAATGAAGAAAACATTTCCCTTGTTAAACCACATACTCTTTTACTTAATTTTTCACGTGAACAAATAGTAAATGAAGCAGCAATTTTGCAACAATTGAATAATCAACGCCTCATGGGTTACATCACTGATTTCCCAACAATTAATTTAGCAGGACACCCTAATGTCTTGTGTTTTCCTCATTTGGGAGCAAGTACGCAGGAAGCAGAGCAAACTGCAGCAGAAATGGTCATTCGCAATATTTGTAATTATCTGGAATATGGAATTATCGAGTATTCGATTAATTTTCCTAATATATCACTCTCCACCTCCCAAGTATCTGACTGTTACCGCTTGCTGGCGATTAACGAAAATATTCCAGGAGCTATGGGTAAAATCACTCAGAACATCTCAAAACTTGGATACAATATTGAACAAATGGAAAATAAATCACGTGGCGCCATTGCCGTGAACCTTATTGATATATCGGGCTCTAAAGAATCCCTTTCCAAACTGTGCGATCAATTGAAGCATATCCCCAATTTAATCAATATACGACTGGTTTCAAGCCATCAAAAATAACGTACCAGTCCATCAAAACAGCACAATATATCAATAGGATCCTGCCTTCGTAGGAAAAACAACAGTTGGGAATACCAGCTCGAGATAACGGAGCTGCATGTTCGGGATTCGAAAACTAAGCCATTTTGGTTCACACTGGCAAAATGAAAAACAACTATAAATAAAAAATTTGTTTATTTTTTGAAAAAATCTATTTTCTTTACTACACTTTCTACATGTTATTTTTTTACCTTATTGAGATATTTTTAGCCTATTTTTGTAAGGATTGCTGTGCATAATATTGAGTTACTAGCCATTCGGGATCACAAAACAAATGGCATGGCGGTTTGTTTAAAGCCAAAAATTCCATACATTATTACCCCCTCGCTAGTTCATGAGGTTCGGAGATTACAGAATAAAGTAGCAGAGCAATACTACGCCCAACCCTGGGATGGAGTTTATTATATTCTTTGGTATTTACACTCTGATACCGCACCATGGAAGGGACTGGACTTCCATTTTATTCATGAAGCATTACTCAACCACCATGAGCGTAACCTAGAACACTACATTGAAAGTATATTTGAATTGCTTTTTATTAATTATGTCGGTTTTGGCCTTCCCTTAATTAACTGTTCTATTATAAACAGAAAGCTCAGTGGCATATCGCAAGATTTTTTCTATGTAAATCGCATCAATTTTATAAAACGCTATAAAGAATTAAATTGCTATGGCTCTAATAAACTGCCTTTTAGTAAGTTGAATTTTGATTCTGAAATAAGAAAAACTACATTTCCCATTAAAATTTATACCCGTAATAATTTTTACTCCTTTGATTCTATTAATTTAAATTCAATGAAAAAAATTCTCGGTTCACATCAATATGCCCCTATCCCCCAGCCACAACAAAATGAAGTAAAAATTATATTTCATCAACTGAGCCAGGAAACAATTGCTAAAATTTATCAATTAGCTTCAGAAAAAATCAATTTAATTGAACGCTTTGCTCTGATTCAATCCTTAGAAAATAAATCAAAATGATATTGTAACTTGTAGCCTAGCAGAACCTGGGATTAAGAGGTCTTATTCTACACAACATCCTGAGTTCCACTGCACTGCATCCTGACTACCATTTGCAACATAATAGCGTATAATATGAAAAATTTTTATACAGAAAAGGATTAATTGATGTTTGGACTGAATGACAAAGTAGGCAGATCTTTTTTCAAAGATGCGAAATCCGATGCGCTTTTTGTTACCAGCCGTTTCTTTACGTTACAAGGAGAAGGTCCTTTTCGTGGCCATCCTGCCTACTTTATTCGTTTAGCTAAATGTAATTTGGCGTGCTCTTTTTGTGATACTTATTTTGATACGGGCGAATGGCTGGATTTTACTTCCTTATTGGAAGAAGCTGACACGGTCATTGCTGCCTTTTTTCAAAAACGCAATCTCCCTACACCTGCTTGGGCCCAGGGACTTGCAAAAAAAATGGTCTTGGTCATTACTGGTGGTGAACCTTCATTGCAACGGAATTTATCTGCATTTTTAGAAAAAGCCCAACCTTATTTCCAACAAACTCAAATTGAATCAAACGGCAGTTCCATTCTGCCTGATCTTCCCGAAAACACAACTCTGGTTGTTAGTCCCAAATGCCTGGAAAAAGACGGCGCCATTATCCGCTACCTAAAACCTAATATTAAAATGTTAGAACGGGCTGATTATTTGAAGTTTGTCATGTCAGCACCTGAGGACAACCACTACACGCCCTATAGCGAAATACCCACATGGGCGCATGAATGGACCGAAAAAACAAAGAAACAAGTTTTTGTGAGCCCTATGAATAGATATCTCAGAGAACCACAACGTGCTCAAACAATTCGCGATAAAGGACGTGACTTGACTTTAGAAGAACGTTCTGAAATCAATGAAGTAGTCAGTTTTTGGGAGCCTGGTCTTTTAGATCTGAAAAAAAATCAACGTAATCATGAATACACAGCCGAATATTGCATGAAACACGGATTGATTCTTAACTTGCAAATCCATCTGTTTGCAAGCCTACCATAAAGATTAATTAAATCTGCTGATTTGTAGCCTGAGGTTATAGATAAAAATGTTTCCGTAACCCCGGGTTACGCTGCACTTCACCCAGGCTACAAAGTTAAAAGCACCTTGCCTCATAGTCACAAATAAAGAATCTTGAGGAAAGGTCAGTTTTGAGTGCAAATGTATCAATCATTGCAGACCATATCATTGCCACAACATATTGGTGATTTAATTTGTCCACATCCATTAGGACATTTTGCTACTTGAACATGTCCATTCTCAGTTTTAACAATATCACTAACTAATTGTGTGTTGCATTTGCTGCAGGTTAAGTTTTTCACGCCCATCCCACACTTATGGCACTTGTATTCCATGAGCAAACTCCTCGTCAAATAAATTTCATGTCTCATATAGATTATGGACGCGTCAAACCGAAGATCACTTAGGGTTTACCCTAGTGCAGCACTTAATGCCTCATCAATATGATATTCATCAAATACCTGTACACCATGCTCCATCAATAGTGCTGCGGTAACCCCCTCTCCTTGCATCAATGTGCGCGAAAATGTCCCGTCATAAATCATCTCTGCCCCACACGAAGGACTCCTTGCCTTCAAAATAGCAACACGAATATGATGTTGCTTTACCAACTCAAGTGCTTTTTGTGCACCACGTAGAAAAAAATCAGTAACATCTTGATTATTGCTTGTTTTTACTGAAGCAGCTCTCTTTAATACATCAACACCTGATTTTTTATCTTGAATCTCGGCAGGAGGTCTTGGTGTGGGCAAGCCCCCGGCCATTTCAGGACAAATAGTGATTATGTTTCCTTCATTAAACCATTGCTGTAACAGAGGATGGCTTTGCAAACAATCACCGCCATCATAACGAACTTTTTGACCAAGAAGACATGCACTCATCAGTATTTTAGACATAAAAATCTCTGTAGTTAAACAATCACAGGACGGTTCATTTCCGTACTGCACATAGGCAACCTAAACTCGTTTTATAACTTAAGCCCCCGTAACCTGAGCGCATTAAAAATCACAGATACAGAACTTAATGCCATCGCGGTTGCCGCAATGATAGGATTGAGTAATAGCCCAGTTAGCGGATACAACACTCCAGCAGCCAAGGGCACACCCAATCCGTTATAAACAAAAGCAAAAAATAAATTCTGACGGATGTTACGCATGGTCGCGCGCGATAAGTGATGTGCTTTAACGATGCCACTCAAATCACCATGCAACAAAGTAATACCAGCACTCTCAATCGCAACATCCGTACCAGTGCCCATTGCAATACCAATATCAGCAATGGCCAACGCGGGCGCATCATTTACGCCATCGCCTGCCATCGCCACAATCAGACCTTTTTCTTTCAACTCACTGACCACTCGACGCTTATCTTCAGGCATAATTTCAGCAATCACGGTGTTTATTCCTAATTGCTGTGCAACAGATTTTGCCGTTGCTTGACTGTCTCCAGTCAACATATAGACCTTGATTCCATTTTTTTGCAGTTCATCTATAGCCTTCGATGTACTCGGTTTAATGGGATCCTCAACTGCTAGAATCGCAATCGTTTCACCATCGACCGCCAGAAACATTACAGTTGCTCCTTGTGCGCGTAATTCATCTGCATGTTGAATCAGTACGGTGTTACTTGTTCCATATTCTTGCATCAGTTTTAAATTACCCAATGCAATTTTTACACCATCAACCTTAGCAATAACCCCTTTCCCAGAAACTGCTTCAAAATCCGATACAGTAGCAAGCGATAACTGTTTTTCTTTTGCAGCAGTCATGATTGCATGCGCAAGCGGATGCTCGCTCTGATGTTCCAATGCAGCCGCCAAAGCCAATATTTCATTGGTTTCAAACTCTTTGTCAGTAATAATTTGGGTGAGTTGAGGATGTCCCAGCGTCAGAGTACCAGTTTTATCAACCACGAGTACGTTAACCTTTTCCATCTGCTCCAGTGCTTCAGCATTTTTGACTAACACTCCATTTTGCGCGCCTTTGCCCACACCAACCATAATGGACATGGGCGTTGCGAGGCCTAAGGCACAAGGACAAGCAATAATGAGCACTGAAACGCCTGCTAGCAAGCCATAACTCAATGCAGGTGCTGGACCAAAGAAAAACCAAATAATAAATGCCAGTATTGCAATCAAGATTACTGCAGGAACAAACCAACCTGAAATGGTATCAGCCAATCGCTGAATGGGGGCACGGCTGCGTTGTGCTTCACTTACCATCTGTACAATATGTGAAAGCATGGTGTCACTGCCTACATGTTCTGCCCTCATCACGAAACTACCATTCTGGTTTATGGTCGCACCAATTACTTTTGCCCCCGCATCTTTGCTTATAGGCATCGACTCTCCAGTAACCATGGATTCATCCACATGACTGTGTCCTTCGAGCACCTCTCCATCCACGGGAATTTTTTCACCTGGACGAACTCGCAACTGATCGCCTACCCGCACATGATCTAGGGTTACCTCCTCTTCGTTACCGTCCTGATCAATTCGGCGAGCACTTTCAGGCGCTAAATTCAATAAAGCACGGATAGCACTGCCCGTTTGCTCTCGTGCTTTTAATTCCAGAACTTGTCCGAGCAAAACCAAAGTGGTGATGACTGCTGCTGCTTCAAAATAAACATTGATTATTCCTTGATGGCGGAATGCTACAGGAAAAAGACCAGGAAACAATAGACCTATGCTACTGTAAACCCAGGCAACACCTATCCCCATTGCAATGAGAGTAAACATATTCAGGTGACGTGTTTTCAGTGAAAGAAAGCCGCGCTGGAAAAAAGGAAATCCACACCATAAAACGACAGGGGTTGCTAAAACAAACTGAGCCCAAGCAGAATGATTCGCTGAAATAAAATGGAACAAATGTCCGCCCATTTCTAATACAACAACCGGGATACTCAAAATCAGTGCCAGCCAAAATCGATACTTCATGCTTTTGTATTCAAGATTTTCTTGTTCTGCAGAAGTAGTTTCTGGCTCTAAGGCCATACCACAAATGGGACAATGTCCGGGACCCGATTGACGGATTTCTGGATGCATAGGACATGTATAAATTCCAGTCACAGTTCGCTGTGCATTCGAGTTAGATTGCTTATGCATCTGATAATGTTGATGACACGATTCATGCGCTTTCTCGGGCGTAGAAAGCGTTTTATGGTGTTCGTGCTCACCATGCCCATGTTTCATAATTCACATATCCTTATTTTTTGCTTTGCCCACTTCATCTCAATCAAAGTGAACCAGTCATAATTCATAACCATTAAATAAAGTATATATTTGTTTAAAAATATGTCTATTGAGACAATCCCTATCTGATAAGAGACAATTGATAATCCATACGAAAAAGTGACAATCCCTCAGTTTTTTTGTCAACAAATTACCGGACATATACAGGATGCAGGGCGTGGCTAAATTTTTGAGATTCGCAAGAATGCGAATTACTCACGAATTAAATCTGCAACATTGTATTCATCACGTTCTAATACCTTAGCAATGACCTAAATATAAACTAGGAATAGCGCTTCTGTCTAAACAAGAAGACCTAGACTATACTACTTATAGAAAGGCTAGATTATTATAAGTTTTAAAAGGTCCTCTCATTTTCCAAAATAATCTCATATTAATGGCGGTAAGATGGAAGCTTGTCCAGAACTATAGGCTCTAATTTATAGACAAACTTTAATAATGGGACACTCGTTCATGTCTAATACAATTTTAAATAAACAATTTACAATTGGTAAATTGCATTTTGTAAATGAGTATGAAACGCGTGGTTTAATCTATGAAATTTTTTTATCAAAAAACTTATTTGTCAGATTATCTCACTTTAAGTCCCGGTTCGATCATTATGGACGTAGGAGCACATATTGGGCTTTTTCCACTGTTCGCTCTACGTCAATGTAAACATAATGCATTGATTTATAGTTTTGAGCCTATTCCTCAATGCCTCAAAAAGTATTTGACGCCATTTGAAGAGGAGTGCCACCTATACAACGTAGGCGTTGCTGATGTGGCTAAAGATTGTCTTATTGAATTTACCTTTTTTGGGAAAGATCTTACGACAGCAACCTATAAGCCTCAGGATAAAATGATCTCTAATTATAATCATTTATTAGATTATGATAATTTATTAAAAATTGCTCGATATCAGAATAACTTATTGTATTATCAAATGAAATTTTTACCTTTTATGCGACCATACTTGATTAAAAAGAACTTTAAAAATCGAACAATGGAAACAAAAATTTTATGTAAACTGATATCACTTGGGCATTTTATCGAAAGAAATGCGATAAATCATATCGATTTTTTGAAAATTAATGTTGAAGGCACAGAATTTGAAGTTGTAAAAAGTATTGAGCTTAAACAGTTTTTTATGATTAAGCAGTTAAGTACCAAAGTGCATGATATAGACAATAGAGTAGAGTATCTTGCTGCATATTTGCGAGAACAAGGTTATCTTACTCGAATCAATAGAAATCCTATTTATGAAAAGTTGGGTTGGAACCAATATATGATAAGAGCAGTCTAATACAATGAAAGCAAGTAAACTTAGAAAAATACATCGATTTTTAATGCAGTTGTCACCTATTTTACGCATAGCATTGATTCGCTGGCTTTATAATAAATTTGCCTCGAATAACAAGTCGAAACAATACGTTTTTCTGAATTATGGTTATCATGATGAGACTACCTTAGCGTTAAATCGTGAGGATGAGCCTAATCGATATTTTATTCAGCTTTACAATCGCGTCGTTAGAGATATCGATTTAGAAAACAAAGATATTGTTGAGGTCGGATGTGGTCAGGGCGCTGGTGGCATTTTCTTATTACAGTATAAAAAACCACATTCTTATATAGGCATTGATTTGTCTGATAAAGCAATTGCAATCTGCCAGCGTAACTCCAAATGGGACAATGCGTGTTGGATTCAAGGGCGTGCAGACTCCCTACCTATTCCTGACCATAGTGCTGATGTGCTTGTCAATGTAGAATCATCTCATTGTTATCCTTCAATGGAGCAATTTCTGAGTGAAGTCTGGCGTGTACTGCGACCTAATGGTTATATGGCTTTTACCGATCTACGCCCGTCTTCGGAGGTAGCACTGTTAGACCAATGCATCAGTGCCTCCGGATTACAAGTGCTTGAGCGAAGTGATATTACACCTCAGGTGCTTGATTCGTTAACTCGTCTGTCAGATAGACGGAAAGCCCATATTAATGCAACGTATTCACCCATATGGCGGCAAGCGGTTCGTGACATATCAGCGGTGAAGGGTTCAGTTACTTACAATGGGTTTATCAATGGGCAACAGCAGTATCTTTGTTATTTGTTACAAAAGAAAAGCGCAGAATGACATCTTGCATAATCTAATGAGGTAACATGATGCAGACAAAAAAAGGACATCAAAATAGCCTAAACAACATCCTGAATGAGCCGATAGCTATTATTGGCATGAATTGTCAGTTCCCTGGGATTAATGCTGATGTTGAAGATGTCGATGCGTTTTATGAGATGTTACTCAACGAACAGACTTCAATTAAAGACGTACCTGAAAATCGCTGGGATATTAATCAATATTATGATCCAGATAGGCAGAAAGAAAATAAAATAGTAAGCCGTAAGGGCGGTTTTTTGCATGATCCTCAATTATTCGATGCTGCTTTTTTTAAAATATCGCCCACTGAAGCCAAACAAATGGATCCGCAACAACGTTTGTTTTTAGAGGTTTCTGTTCGTGCTTTAAATCATGCCAACATACCAATTGATTCATTAAAAAATTCCAACACTGGGGTCTATTGTGGTGTTTCTACGCACGATTATAGCCAACTGAATTATAAAGATAAGATCACATTTAATGCCTATACCTATATTGGTTCTGCTGATAGCGCGGCGCCAGGAAGACTGAGTCACTTTCTTAATTTAAAAGGCCCATGCATGACGGTCGATACCGCTTGCTCTTCTTCACTGTCGGCACTTTATCTTGCCACGATGGCATTAAGAAATCAGCAGTGTGATATGGCAATTGTTGGCGGAGTCCATCTGAGCCTGTGTCCTGAAATTTTTATAGGGGTAACGAAAGCGAACATGCTTTCCGCTCTTGGCCAATGCAGCAGCTTTGATGCTGCCGCCGATGGTTATGCACGTAGCGAAGGTTGTGCTGTAGTGGTTATAAAACGACTTCGTGACGCGCTCAAAGACAATAATAAAATCCTCGCAGTGATTAAAAGCATTGTCATGAATCAAGATGGTGGTGGAGGAATGGGTATGGCTGCGCCTAACATCGAGGCGCAAATTACAATGCATCAGGCCGTATTAGCACAAGCGCATTTAGCAGCAAGTGACATTGACTATATTGAAACCCATGGCACTGGTACGATCATGGGCGATTCTGTTGAGTTTAATGCGATTCAACACATACACCAAGGCCATCACACCAAAGACAATCCATTAATTGTCGGTGCATTAAAAAGTAATCTAGGACATACGATTTCTGCATCAGGCATTGCCTCAGTCATTAAAGTGGTTGCTGCATTAAATCATGAGCTCATTCCTGCTAATTTGCATTACACGACCCCAAGCCCATCGATTGATCCCGAGAGTATCCCGGCACTTCTCCCAATTCAAGCGATACCTTTTGCGAAGCAGGCTAATAAAAAACGATACACGCAAGTATCCAATTTTGGTTTTACGGGTACTAATGTGAGTGCGCTCATTGAAGAGCCGCCTGATGTGTCATTAAACTCATCCACAGTGCATCACAATCAACCTGAATGTTTTGTACTTTCTGCACATAGTGAATATTCATTAAAGCAGATGCTGGCAAGTCACTTATGCTATTTAAAGGAATCCTCTGCAAGCCTGCACGATGTGTGTTCTACCTTAATCAATTGTCGAGACCATTATAAATTTCGCTGTGCCATCATTGCTGATAATAAAGAAGAATTAATTAAAAAAATTGAAGCAAAAACGTATGTGCTGAATAAAGTAACCCGCAATAAAGATCTAAAAATAATCGAACACGATGCGCAACAAGTTTATGAGCATTTTCTCGCAGGAGACACGATCAGGTTCGATAAAAACAAAATGATATACCAGCAAGTTGATTTGCCCTTGTATTTTTTTGATAGAAAAACTTATTGGCATGATAAAGAGAATAATGACACAGCAATCGATGTACCGGCACCTAAAGATTGGATCTTTCACCTGGAATGGCAGCAACAAGTCGCTGAGATACATCAGCGCAAACCATCAGACAAACCTTGGTTGTTAATAGGAGCCAAACAATTAGCTCCTGGGTTTATAGAGCAGGGATTGTCCATTGTCTTGGATGAGGATAACCCTTCATTAGACATATTGGATGGGATTATTTTTGCAGCAGACTTCGAGTCAGTGACAGCAAAGGATATTGAGACGCATATCGATTTGCAAAAGAACGCGCTAAAAAAATTATTGAACCTGGTTCAAGAGTTACAACATAAAACAATTGAATTACGGCTCATAATCCTCACTACCAACACGATACCAGAGCTTAGTGGCGACATTTTGAATCTTGACTGCAGTGTACTTTTGGGGTTTTGCAAGACTTTAGCTTTAGAGTTACCCCAATATCAAACGATGCTCATCGATCTGGACAAGCATGATGCAGGTCATTATTCGACACAGATAATGAATGAAATTCATTATAATCATGGCCAAAATTACGAGCATGTCGTGACGTATCGTAATGGCCAACGATGGGTCTCCCGTTTAAAGAGGACCACACTACCTGACGAGAAAAGAACGTTACGAGGAGAAGGCCGCTACCTTATTACGGGTGGGACCGGTGGTTTAGGTCTGGTAACTGCGCAAGCCTTGCTATCTGTTGGTGCCAAAGAATTAATTCTTGTCTCAAGGCATGTGGATAATCCTGAATTAAAAGCACGGATTAAAAAAATTCAATCTTTTTATCCAAATCAAATAATTCGTACAGTAGGTTTAGATATTACCGATAAAGAAAAACTACATAGTTTATTGCTAGAGAGTAATGCGGATGGTTTGCTAAAGGGCATTGTTCATGCAGCTGGCATCTCAATGAATGCGCCATTGCTTGCACACCAAGAGGACGACATTGATTCTTTATTTTCTGCCAAGATAAAAGGCGGCTGGTATTTACATGAATTAAGCCAACACTGCGATCTGGATTTTTTTATCGTCTACTCTTCTATTTCCTCGGTATTTGGAAGCAATAAAGAGTCAGTCTATAGTGGCACCAATAGTTTTTTAGATGCCCTAATCGCAGAGCGCCGACGTTTGGGCTTGGTAGGTACAGCAATTCAATGGGGGCCTTGGGCTGAAGCGGGGATGGCAGAAAAACGAGCACGCGATCAAGGTCTAAAACAAGCATTCATTCATAATGATCAAGGCCGCGCGTTCATTAATCTCTTAATCAGTAGCCCATTAAGCCATGTCACCATTATATCTCCAGAATACCTCTCGTTTATGCTGGATTTTGTGTCAAAACCTCGGCCTTTATTTTATCAGCATCTAGCTGATGATCTGGCTGGAGTTGAGCATAAGAGTAATGAAAGTACATCACCATGGCTGAATGATTATATGAAGATGGGTGATAATCAAAAAAGTATCGCCTGCAAGAATATGGTCTCTACACTGTGTAAAAAAATCCTGGGATTACTAGAAACTGAAGAGTTAGAGGAGCACGAAGGATTTTTTGAGCTTGGTTTTGATTCGTTAATGGTTACTGAAATAGCGACCAGGCTGAAGGAAAAGCTGCAACCTGTTCTTAATGTAACCGCCACGATAGGTTTTGATTATCCCTCCATAAACAAACTTGCCCAATATGTTGAATCGGAATTGCAAAAGAACCTTGTGCAAACGAAAGCGTTGCGGTCATCACCAGAAGATACTGATGATTCAATTGCCATAATCAGCATGAGTTGTTCCCTACCCAATGCCGCCGATGTTGCAGCTTTTGAGACCTTGCTCGAACAAGGGCTAAGTGGGGTGCAGGACATTCCCCTTGCACGTTGGGACAATAAAAAATATTACGACCCTGATCCGGATGCCCCAGGCAAATCCTACATCACGAAACTGGGGCTCATCGACAACATCAAAGCATTTGATGCGCAGTTTTTTGGGATTAGCCCCCGAGAAGCGCCGTTTATCGATCCACAACAACGTCTTTTTTTAGAACAATGCTATCAGGCATTGGAAAACGCCAACTACTGCGTGCACTCCTTACGGGGTAGCTTAACTGGGGTTTTTGCGGGAGTGGGTGCATCGCATGAGTATTATTCACAACTAGAACAAATAGGCTTGTCTCCTGATGAGCTGGGGATGTATGCGGTCACGGGTAAGGCATTGAATATGATTCCTGGGCGCGTCACCTATACCTTTGATTTCAAGGGACCGGCAGTGAGCTTTGATACGGCGTGTTCTTCTTCCTTAGTTGCGATTCATTATGCCTGCCAAAGCTTAAAAACTCGGGAAATCGATTTTGCGCTGGCCGGCGGGGTGAATGTGTTGTTGCGTCCTGAAAGCATTGTTAATCTGTGCAAAGCAAAAGCCTTATCGTTGACAAGCCAATGCAAAACCTTTGATGCAGAGGCCGATGGGTATGTGCGCGCGGAAGGATGTGGGGTGTTATTTCTAAAACGCCTTGCTGATGCCGTGCGCGATAAAGACCCGATTTTAGCGGTGATTAAAGCCTCTGCCATCAGTAATGATGGAAGGACGGCAGGACTCACCGTGCCTAATGGGAAAAGTCAGGAAGCGGTCATGCGCAAAGCTTTAGGTCAGAGCACTTTAGCGCGTAGTGACATCAGCTACATTGAGACGCACGGCACCGGCACGCCTCTTGGCGACCCGATTGAGGTGCATGCCATTAATCAGGTCTATGGCGGACAACGCAGTGCAGACAATCCCTTGTATCTGGGGGCTGTGAAAACCAATCTGGGACATCTGGAAAGTGCAGCCGGTGTGGCCAGTATGATTAAAGTCATCTTGAGCTTACAGAAAGGAAGAATCTATAAAAACATTAATTTTCATCACCTCAATCCAAAGATTCAACTGGATAATACCCGTCTTGCCTTACACACGATGGATTGGCACAGTACAGCCCCCTTAAAATGCGCTGGCATCAATGCGTTTGGTTTTAGTGGTACTAATGCCCACGTCATTGTGCAGGAGTTTCCTACCCAAACACCGCCCAAAAACATGACCGCCCAAACGAATGCCCTCGTGTTCTCTGCTAAGAGCCAGGATGCGTTGGATGGTTTGGCCCAACGCTATCAACAGTATTTAGCAACCACTTCCGATGCGTTTGCTGACATCTGCTTTACCGCAGCCACCTGTCGCGAGCATTATGCTTATCGCTTGGCGGTAGTAGCCCAAAGTACGGTTGAAGCCAGTCAATTGCTGCAGCAGGGTCTGGTTGTCACATCCTCTGCGCCCACAAAGATTCTGGATGTCGCCCCGGAACTTGCAGCCCTGGTGCGCGAGTACCTACAGGGTGGCGATGTGGATTGGCGGTATTATTACACCGCCATCCCGGGGATATGCAACAAAGTGATGTTGCCCAACTATGCATTTGCACGCCGTGAATTTTGGCTGGATAAAAAGGCGCCTACACCGCAGGTTAGCACCGATGACTTGGCCGTACAGCATCTGTACGAACTCACTTGGAATCCACTCAACAATACGGTGTCTCGTACCGCCGAGCTGCCCAAGCTGTGGGTTATCGCCCGTGATGAAGTACGCGCAGAAAAAGTATTAGGCGGGCTTGAGTATCAGCTCATCAAAGAGGTAGGCCAATTTCCAGAGGTAGCGCAGCAAAACATCGTGGTGCTTTACGAACAAGACCAGTTCCCTGAGCTGCTGCATTGGTGCCAACAGATGTTTCAACAGCAGCCGGCACGCTTTATCTTGGTCACCGAAAACGCCTATGCCATCAACGACAAGTACACCTCCGACCGGGTGAATCCGTACCACACCATGGCGAGTGCGTTTTGGAAAAGCTTTAGAAATGAGCTGGCATTTACTAAAAATTACACCGTTGACTTAGACGCACACAGTACCTTAAGTGACGTGTTACGTTATATCGTGCATACAACGAGTACTGAAACCCAATTTGCGGTACGCGATACCCTTTATGTGCCCAGACTTAAGAAAAAACAGCTGCCTGTGCCTACAGAGCCTCAGGTATTATTCGACCGTGAAGCAAGTTACCTTATTACCGGCGGTACCGGTGGTTTGGGCAAGCCCTTAATGGAGTATCTCATCGCGCGCGGGGCCAAACACCTCATCATCACCAGCCGCACAGCATGCACTGAGTCCATACAAGCGTTCATCGAGCAGGTGCGCAAAAAACAGGTGTCCATCACCCATCAGGTGTGTGATGCCAGTAACCTAGCGCAGATGGAGCAGCTTATCCAAGAGATAGAGCGCAGCGCATACCCACTCAGAGGGGTCTTTCATCTGGCAGGCGTCATTCACGATGAGTTGCTGGTGCATTTGAGTGCGCAGACCGTCGATGAAGTGCTGCAGGCAAAAATGAACAGCGCACTGATTTTGCATCAACTCACTCAAAAGCTGCACCTGGATTGCTTTGTGCTCTTTTCATCGGCGGCCTCTATTTTAGGCGCCAAAGGGCAGGCCAACTACGTTGCCGCCAATGGATTTTTAGATGGCCTGGCGCACCTGCGCCACCAACAAGGTTTACCGGCACTGGCAATCAATTGGGGGGCTTTTCACACCTTGGGTATGGCTGCGCAGAACATTGAGGCACTCGAGCACCGCGGTTTTATTCCTTTACCTCCTGAGCGCATGGACGTGCTGGATGTGTTGTTGCCAAGCCATGTACCACAAATCGTCGTCTGCCCCATTCATTGGGATGTGTATTTCAAAAACTCGTCAAAACCCAGCGAGTTCTCTGCACTCATGGAGAGGAAATCGCCTGCCAATCAACTCTCTATAACCGTGTTGCAACAGCAGTCCCCCAAAGAACGAGTCAGCTTCTTGAGCCAAACCTTAAGCGCGATTGCTGCCGATGTTTTGGGGTTGGAACACCGTGATGAGGTGGGTTTGAAAAATGATTTGTTCGCCATGGGTATGGACTCACTCATGGCGTTGGAATTAAGAAACCGCGTTCATGACCAATTGGGTTGTCCCTCACTAAGCCTGCCCATAGAGTATTTTATTAATGAACCCCGCATCGATAAAATCGCCAAAAACATTGCTCATGAATTAGATAAACTTGTCACGGATACCCCAACGCTGCCGCCTACTGCATCGCCAATCGCTGAAGAAGTTGCTCTGTGTGATTTTCAATACGTATTTTGGGTGCTCAATAAAATGGGACATCCTTATAATATGGGTACGCAGCTACAGATACACGGCACACTTAACAAAGAATATGTGGCCCAGGCATTTGATTTTATTGTAAAACAAAATAGTGTTTTTTGGTTGAGTATTAATAAAGATGTACCGGTACAAACATTGAGAAAAGAAGGACTGTTCAAGCTAATCTATGAAGACATTTCATTAAGCAACGAACACACCGTGCTGCATGAAGAGTTTCAAAGCAATATGATGAGTGCCATTCCCTTAACAGAGCCCCCACTAATGCGCGTATATCTTTATAAGATAAATAGCGAATTACATGAGTTACATATTGTGATGCCTCACATCATAGTAGATGGAACTTCATGTGGGATTATCTTTGATCAATTCAAAAAATGCTATGAAGCGCTTTTCCGTGGTAAAAAAATGATTCACAAGCCAGAAGAAGACTCGTTTCTTGACTATGTGAAAAAAAATAATCGTCTTTACGAAACCAATCTAAAAGATAAAGTTAATTTTTGGCGCCACTACAATCATAGTTTTAAGATGTTGTCACTTAGACCGAAAGATTATGTGTCTGATACAGACGAGCAAAAGAAGTATTTATTCCACTATCCTCTTGATTCACATCAGGTGGAACAATTTATAGAATGGCATAAAACAAAAAATATTAATGTCAGTACCGGCTTAATTGCTGCATGCCATATTGCTCTTTATAAACTGAGTCAGCAAAAGAAAATGCCGTTTGTTCTCATTCATAGTGGTAGAGAAGGAAGTCACTATAATTCCATAGTAGGCGTGTTCGTAGAATACAAAAGAATAAATCTTACCTTAAATGAGAAGGACAACTTTATTGATTTTATTAAATCTATTGAGGAGCAATTCCTAATAACAGCACCCTACCAGAAATGCTCCCATATCATTAAAAATCGCGAGTTTAAAGGTGCAGGACTGGTAATAAGCCATTATTTACACTATGTATGGAATAAGTTCTTCCTGCAGAAGGATCTTAAAAAAAGTAAATTACATTCAATCCTCATTGATTATTTAATCAAGTATTTCAGTTGGGCACAAACGGTTACTCACAATAATTCGTTCAAAAATAAACTGAATCAACTACTTAAGTTAAATATACCTTTGAGAAAACCCGAGAGGCTAAGGGTCCTGGTTAATATCACACCTTCTTTTTTTAGTAAAATAGTTACTGACAAAAATTTTGCAAATCTTAATTATGAGTATCCAAGTCATTACAGTAGTGAGAATCGACCGATAAGCAACCGCTCTTTATGGATTTTATTTTCAAAAGACCAGGATGGGCAGTACCAACTATCCATCAATGGACCATTAACACCACCTTGTAAAGATGAGATAGCGCATACATTCAATAAAATAATGGCTCAGTTATTAGAAAATGATGAATGTGCTCTTGGAGATTTTCTAAGGTAAACGAAATTAGATTTGTAGCCTGGGTGCAGCGCAACGAAACCCGGGTTCCGCTGCACTACACCCAAGCTACAAATACTTATCCAATACCACAATATCCATCTAATTTTTTACCAATTGACAAAATACATTCATCATCGCAATTTGTTCGACGTTCGTTGGAATCGCATCAAGCAAGGATGGTGAATAGACCACAATTGCCAAACACTGGGCTCTTGAAACCGCAACGTTAATTCTATTTTTATCAAAAAGAAAATTGAGTCCTCGAGGAGACTCATCCACATTACTGGCACACATACTCAAAAAAACAATTGGTGCTTCCTGACCTTGAAATTTATCCACACTTCCCACTTTAGCTTGTTCACCTAGTGCTGTTTTTAATTTACCTACTTGATGATTGTATGGGGCAACAAAAAGAATATCATCCCAACCGATCACTCGTTGCGAGCCATTTTTTTCCTTAAAGGTTCTCCCCAAAAGCTCCTTGGTTAATAACACAATCTGCTCTACTTCTTCATCACTGGCTTGAGTATTTCCCTCATGAAAAACAGGTATGGGAATAATGCCTGCCTCTTTATCTAGAACACCCGTATATCCCTTGGGAACCTGTATTAATTGATCTTCATTTTCTGCAGCAGTTTCCAGTTTACCCTCATAAATCGCATCACTAATAAACTGATTCACTGCAGGATGCATTCTATAGGTAGTACCTAAAAAGACGCCCATAGAGTCAGGAATAGTGGGGGTTGTATGCAATAAGTAATCCAATATAGATAGACCACTTTCTTCGGGGTGACTTCCTTGTGATGGTTGACCTAACTGCATTTGATCACCCATTAAAATAATATTACGTGTTGAACGACTCATCGCAATTAAATTAGCAACACTGACCTGGCCTGCCTCGTCAATAAATAAGTAATCAAAAGCATCAACTAATTCTTCGCGAGCAAAACCCCAAACTGTGGTGCCGACAACACATCCAGGTTGGATAAACTCAATGATCTGTTTATTCTCCAATAAGTTAATGTCTAAAGCCGCAATTTGCTCATCCGTATTACGTGTACAGCCAAAGTGACCTTTTATTCCTTCCTTTTGGCAATAGGCAGCGGCACTCATCAACAAGTTATTAATCGCCTTATGGCTGTTTGAGGAAATACCTATTTTTTTTCCTCTTTGCACAAGTTCGGCAATCAAATGTTTTCCTGTATATGTTTTACCTGCCCCAGGAGGGCCTTGAAGCGTGAGATAACTGTTCTTTAAATTTAAAACTGCATGCATCATTTCCGCCAATCGTTCTTCAGGATGATGGCTTGGTGCAATAGGCATTCCTTGTTGATGATCTGTAATTCGTGGATACGATTTGCTCAAAAAATCCAGTATCGCTGTGTGTGCAAGTAGTCCCTGCTCAAATGATGTAGCCTGCTTCGTGATCGCCTCAGGAATCGAATGAGGATCGACATATTCATTGGGAATTAAAGTAATCGGATCATCAGGCTCATCTTTCATTTGTAATGCAATAATTCCATGCTCCAGATCACTATCGTCTTCATAATAATTAGCTGCTGCAGCCCTACCCTCTTCAGTTTCCTTACCTAGAATAAAATATTGTTTGGCACTTCCTTTAAACTCCTGTTCCGGATCAAAAAAATATTCGTAGACCAGGTTACGGGCTCTGGGCGAAGGTTTGTAGGCTGGCTTCGCAGTTCGTCGGCAGTAGGCCAAGCAATCAATGTCATCAAGTAACTCTTCTCCAGTTAAACCCAATCGTTCAAACATACGCCAAAACACCGGTTTGGCTTCACGTCGATGAAATTCAATTGACCATGCAAAAATCAGATTGATTTTAGCTAACTCAATATTTCCCTCAGACTTTAAACGCTCTGCTTGCGCCAACAATCGATCGCGTAATTGAATACGCTCGCCCAACTCTTCCTTAACCTCCAGTGCAACAAGTTCCGTTTTACCTAAGTAATTTATACCCTGTTCATTTTGCCGCGCTCTGAGCCACTCAACCAATTCTTGAGTGGAATTACAATCATCAATATTGTATGTGCGAATGTCATTTAATATTTTTGAGGTTTGCCAATTTTCCCCATCGGGATTTTCTCGCCAATGCTCATAAACAACGACAGAATCACCTCCAGATCCCACCGCCGTATCACGCTTACCTCGATATAAATGTTCTATATTTTTAATGGAATAGCGTGGTTCTCCAATAATCAGAGCACTTTTAACAATCTTATATAAATCAACAAATACTTCATTGCGTAAAAGCTGATCTACCTCATCCTCACACACGCCATATCGCCCCATTAATCGACGGCATGCAGAAATTTCGTAATTGGCATAATGATAAATATGCATTTTCGGATCTTCTTGCCAACGTTGATAAACCCAATGCACAAATGTCTGAAAAGCTTCTTTCTCCTGTTCGGGATTATGAGCCCAAAAATCCTTATACTGACGCTGTGCTTTTTCATCAAAATAGGTAATTCCCCAAAGATACTCCAAGCCACCTTCTTCAAGCGGAAACCCTTCAATATCAAAAAATATATCCCGTGGCGATGCAGGAGGTAACAGTGCCAAGCCCTGTTTTTGTCCTGAAATCAGGGGAAGCAATTGATACAAAGGGACTTCCTTATCACTGCTTTCTTTTTGAATTTTAGCTTGTGCCTGCAAACGCACAAAACGTTCGGGCTTTATCCCTTTTACCCAGGAACACGTTGCCTGAGCTAAACCACTCATAGTCTTTATTCCTGCTTGATGTAATTTTTTAACTTGCCCAGAGGTAATGGTTGCGACCTGGATTAAATGATCTGCTTTAACTAATAACTCTTCAGCATAAGTATTCCAACGCCCCCAATTTTTAGATGCTGCAGGATCAGGACACGCAGTGGGATTAAAACGCTCATGTGCCAATAAAAACTGTTGTTTCAGATTTTGATAAAAATAAAAATAATCTGCGGTACGAAAACGCTTTTGCTCCTGGTTTCCCAAAACGACAGTGATGTATTCCGAACTCTCTCCTTGCATAGCAGCAAGCATTTCTACATAGCAACACAATTGCAGCAAAAAACTAGGTTTCACTGATTTAGCAAGCTTAGTATCCCAGACCTCATAACAATAATTCCCAAATCGACTTTTACCAGGTATTTTTATTAAAAAATCAGCATAGCCCTGAAATGGATCTAATTGTAAACGCGCTTGATAAATAACATCGGCGCCATCTTCCATTGCACTTAAAGTAGCGTCATAAGAATTCGCTTGTTGGCGCAAATTGACAACCGATAATCCTTGTTTTTCAAAAAGAGCCAATAGAGCCAATTCATGTTGATTTCCCAAATGTTGCAATACATCAATTAATTCATCTTTTTCATCAGGTGCAGGCAATAAATCGGGATGCACTACGGCAAGATGCTCTATCCAAGATACAAAAGGACTTGCCATAAATTGAGTAAGATCAGAAGGAGAAAAAACTAATCGGTTCGATTCGATATACATTTAGGCCAAAATTTATATTGGATTATCTGCAAAGTATACCAAAACATTCAGTCAATAAACTATTTCTCTAACCTATTGATTTTATGTATTTTTAAAATAGAGGCACGCTGTCTGAAAATAATATAAAATCCTACTCAATAATAACAATGTAGCCTAGGTGAAGCGTAACAAACCCAGGATTTCTGGACATAAATTCACGCCCTTTATTCCCGGGTTACGGCTACGACTTCACCCAGGCTACAAAGAACCACGACATATAGATTTCTCAAAATGATGGATAAAAACGAAAATATTTCCCCAGAACATCAAAAACTGGTTAACCGTACTATTGGCTTTTTATCAACCTCTGTTGCGCTTTATGCCCTGCTTCGTAAAGGCAATTACCGAGTTGCTTTTCTTTTGTATGAAAAAAGTGGCGGAGGTGGTTTGAATCTTTATAAAGAACAGGCAAGCGGCAAATTCAAGCGTTGCTTTGCTATTGATTATCATCCCTTTTGGGATAAAAAAACCAAACAATCTGCTTGGCGGTTGCATTATCATCGTGGTGAAAATGATAGCCAAATGAAAAAGCACAGACCCTATCAAGGTGGATGGTAATCTGTTTTTACATTATCGATTTTATCCAGTTCTGCACAAAAAATTCTGTTACTTTTTATAGCCTATAATTGTAATTATTACTCCAGAGTGAGTGAGCCATGTTTCATAATTTGTGCACATACACTCTATCTTTAGATAGAGAATTAAATGAAACCTGATGTAAGAGGAACGCGTCAATATGACTTGAAAACACTCTTAGAAATTGTCCAACCTTCGGAAGAAATACTATCAAGATTTGGGCATGCAGTGCATTTTATTCATTTTAATAGCCCACATAATGCAATACCTAAAGGGCGGCACTTTATAACAGGAAGTATTGATAAAAAAATCAAAGACACTACAAATACTGTATTAGCTGAATTAGATGCCCAACATAGACTCGATAATACCCTGTTCATTAACTTTACGGGCCATGAAGCGCCTGTTGCGAACGCATTGTATATGCATGGGATCGATTGCATCTGGCAACTATCCATTTTATGTGATGACACGTCGCAAACACGGATTATGGATCAGCTACAAGACGCTTTACCACGTAATGAACTGCTATCACTCGCTTCTGCATCACATGCTTCTTCATTAGGTTTAATATTGGAACCTAACCACGGGTTCACTGAAATTGATGCTGAAAAACTACCGTCATGGGAGCACCTCAAAACTTTTGGGGTGAAACAGATAGTGCTATTCACTGAGAAAAACCATAACCAAGGAAGATGTATATATCCACTTGATGCGGACTATTTCAACCGTGAAGCGAAATTTTATCGCTGGCTCCAATTAGCACCAAAAGATTTTCTTTTATTAGTTGTTGGCGTAGGAAATTTTGCAGAACCTCCTGAAGAACATTGTCAGTCTATTGGGCCATTTTAAAAAAGAAAACCCTCGACTAGATAGTCTTCCAGCGGAAACGTCATCTCCGTAACATAGACTGGGCTGGTAAGCCCAGCATGTAACAACATACCGAAGTATTTCTTTAGGAACACCAGACTAAAATACTTGTTCATTGGGCTTGGTAATAGAACTTTCCCAACTTACTTAACAAAAGCTGCCTTAGGTTTTTCAAAATTATAAATTACCCCAAAAGCAAGTTGTGCAGAAACAGGATAAATTCGAGAATTTTTTGTAACCCCGCCAAAAGGATCAAAAAAGTGACTGCTGAATTTCTCGTAATTGGTTTGACTGAAATCAGCCATCATCGTCCATTGTGGTGTCAGGTTATAGCGCACTCCCGCACCGTAACGAATGCCGTTACGATTGGCAACTGAACTATGTATTGTTTCATCTGAGTTATGAAGTGCAACATGGCCATTCGCATAACCAATTCGTCCATAAACTACAGCACTCTCTGTGAGGAAGAAGCCTGGCAATGCACTTACGCCCTCACTATAGTGAATGGTAAAAGAAGTTTTCTTGAAATTATGATGGATATACTCTTTATTAACTAATCGATATTGAAGTGAGCTTGGATTAAAATTGCCTTCGACCGCTAAATAAAATCGATTGCGTACCCAAGAATAACCACCAAAAAAAGTGCCGAAAACACCAGCGCCTGAAAAATTCTCTTCATCTATCGCATTAAAGTCACCAAAATTATCAAAAACATGCGTTTTTTGAGTAAATTGAGCGTATTCAGGGCCAAAACCAGCACCAACATAAAATCCAGCAAAAGAAGGGTTAACTAATAATAAAGAAACCACCGAGCCCCAATATATCTTCCTTAACATTTTATTTCCTAAAAAGTGGTTAATAATAGCCGCAAAAAAACGGTAAGCCATTATATCAATTATAATTTTTATAGTGCAACTCGAAAAAAAAATTCTAATTCCGCCCTCAAACTGCTGTCTATGGTCTGTTGTTATGATTATGGATAATAAATTTGCACGGGGTTCTTCTCTTTATCTACCACAGCAAAAGAAGTGAGTTGATGAGGGTGCGTTGTGGTTTTACTCATAATGTCCCAAATGCCATAATCGCGGATCAACTCGGCATCAGCAATAAGTGAGCGATGACATCGCCATGGTACTGCTTCAGCACACATGATTACCACTTTATGCCCTTTCTCTATGATGTCATTTAATTCATTAAGTCCCTCAAGGAACTCTTCTGTTTGCATGTAATCGGCAAATCCACGGAAACTTGCATTTCGCCATCCAGTATTGATGGAATTTTTATTCACCTTTCGTAAACCACCTAATTTAACCAGGTGGGTGTATGCAATTTTTTCTTTTGCAAGTGTTTGCTTGAATTCATCTTTATTAAACCAAGGAACGGTACGTGATTTAGGAATAGTCCGCACATCAATAAGATGAGTAACTTGATATGCATGGACTATTTCAAGAAATTCCTGCAAGGGATGTGTTGAGTGTCCAATCGTAAAAAGCTCAGGCATGGTAATACCCTCTTTTTTAGGCTGCTGCCCTAAACATCATGAGCAGGCTGTTGTTCTAAATTTTTAGCACTCACCCATCTTGGAAAAAAAGGACCTAACTTTTTAATAAAGTCATAGGCCATCAATAATGCACCAAGAGCAAATAACACGTCTCCCGGCAAGCGTAACCACTGCCACAACAACGTTGTATTATAAAACTCAAGGCTTCTTGAATGAGCAAATCCGTGTTCGTATACATCCATTAATTGTGCCCATCCCACAGGGAAGAAATTCAACACAATCCATAAAACAAGGCCTAGGTTATATAACCAAAATGCCCAAGTCCCCAAACGATCACTCCAGAGAAAACGATCAGCTGCAGCATAACGTAAGCAAAAATAAATTAAGCCCAGCCCCAGTAAACCAAATGCGCCGAATAATGCGGTATGAGCATGGTTTAGAGTAAGAAATGTTCCATGCTCATAATAATTGACGAGTGGCGCATTGAGTGTACCTCCACCAAATACTCCAGCACCCACAAAGTTCCAAAAAGAAGCGCCCAAAATATAGAGAAACGCCAAATTATACGTAAACAAATGTTGGCGTTTAATTAATTGATAATTTTCGATTGCATCAATAATAAGAAGGACTAAAGGTAATACCTCAATAAATGAAAACATGCTTCCTAATGGTACCCATAGATCCGGCGTACCCGTCCAATACCAATGATGTCCTGTACCGATAATACCACCTAAAAATACCAGAATTGTTTCAAAATACATTGTGCGCTCTGCCAGGGCTCGTGAAACTAATCCAGTTCCCATTAGAAGATACGCTGTGGCACATGCCGCAAAAAACTCAAAAGATTGCTCCACCCAAAGGTGCACTACCCACCAACGCCAAAAATCGGTAATCGTGAACGATTTCTCAATCCCCGTTAATGGGATCATTCCAAAGCAATACAATACAGCAATATTTATAGTACTTGCCCAAAAAAGATGCTCCAAGCGAATCTGTCCAGTCCAAAATGCAATGGTAGCGTTTTTTAAACCACTCCATGTAGGCCACATTCCACGAAAAACAATAAAACTCCAAAGGAAAAGTCCAATACAAAATCCAATTTGCCACAATCGACCGAGCTGCAAATAAGACAAACCCTGATTGCCAATCCAAAACCAGGTATCATTCACATAGCCCATAATTCCTATATAATTGCCAACAATTGCCCCGCCTACAATAAACAGAGTGACCCAAAATAAAAGATCAACAAAAAATCCTTGTTTTTTTGCTTCTTTTTTACTGATAAGAGGTGCCATAAATACAGCAGAGCTAATCCAAGAAAGAGCAATCCACACAATGGGGGTTTGAATGTGTACATCACGCAAAAAATTAAAGGGTAAATAATCATTAATCTTAATTCCATAAAACCCCGTACGTTCAGTATAGTAATGCGCCATAATTGCACCTACAGCAATCTGCAGCAGTAGAACAAGCGCCACAACAATAAAATATTGACCTACCTTACGCTGACTAGGTGTCAGTGTCTCAAACCCCAAAAAAACAGGTGTCTTAAACGCATCATCTGGAGCACTCAAATATCGATGATAAATAAAAAGCACAGCACCAAAACCCAAGAATACAAAACAAAAGGATACCCAGGTCCAGTAAAAAGTGTGTGCTGTTGGATGATTGCCCATAGTAGGTTCATAGGGCCAATTATTGGTATACGAACTCGTTTGTCCTGGCCGATGTGCAATCGTAGTTAAGGAAGAATAAATAAGAAAATCTGCAGTTTGCAAAGCACTTTTCTCATCCAAACTGTACGCTTTAGTCCAACCTGCTTCTGGATCATGTTGAAGTAAGGTTTGCGAAATTTGCGTACGTAGTTGCGCAATTGCATCAGCAACTGGCTGAGACAAGACACTGATTTGCGCATTCAAATCAGTATGCTGCAGGTCCTGTTGCATTGTTTGGCGCACAACATACTGTTGTCCTACATCCAGATTCATAAAGGGTTTGCCAAACTGTTGTTGCGCTATTTTATCCTCAGTCATTCTGCCAAGGCTTACTAAATATTTTGCGGTGTAATCTTCACCAAAATAAGAGCCCATTCCATAAAGACTCCCGTAATCCATAAGATCGGCACGTTGAAAACCTGCTTTACCTGCAACAATATCATCCGCTGTCATAACGACCTGTCCAGAAGGAGTTTGAAATTGTTGCGGTAAAGGGGGAGCAAGCTGGTAGGTTTTATAGGTTCCCCAAATCAATACGGCAAAACAAATGATCGCTGTAATTAAGAGAATCCATTTTAATACATTGGCGACTTTATCGGAGCTCATAGGCTCAGTAACACTATTTTGGGGTGTACTATCCATCCAGCACATTCCTTGTGTGAGAAATTTTTAGTTTAAGGGATTAATTTTACAGAAAAATTATTACAAAAGACAGGATAGCCTCTTTGGATGCACAAATAATTGGTAGCGTTCTTAAAATTACAATTGCCCTCTCACGCGAGGAGCGGCAAGTGCCTTATTTTCATATAAACGTCGCAATAATAAATGGAAATAGACTAAACCTGCATAGGGAGACCATTTTGCGGTGATTTCTGCTATTTTTTTATAATCTGGCTTCTTATCGAGATGCAGAAAATGATATAAATTGTTTTGTGCACCAATATCATCGCCTGGGAAAGTATCAATTCTTCCTAAACCACGCAAGAGAACGTATTCCGCAGTCCAGCGCCCTATTCCTTTAAAATCGCACAAAAAATTAATGTTCTCATTATTTGATTTGTTTTCTAGAGATTTAAAGTGTGACTCGTCATTCATTATGGCTGTTGCTAATCGTATTAGCGTCTCGCTTTTATGGGTGCTATAGCCTATTTTTTTTAATGTAGGGACAGAACAATTCGCAACTTCGTTGGGCCTTGGAAATGCATAAAGTAGGTGCTCTTTTTCTGTAATCCTTAGACTCAAAAACTCAGCCAATCGATTTTGAATTTGCAATCCAGCATCCAAAGAGATTTGTTGACAAGAAATCGCATTAACAAGTGCCTCAAAGACAGAAGGAAATCGAGGTGGTTTAAGCCCTTTAAATTGAAGAACCAAGGGATTTAATTGGGGATCGCGCTGTGCGATATGATAAAAATCATGCATATCACAGTTTAAGCCAAGCATGCTCTCTGTTTCATGTGCAATTTGATTTTGAAATACCTCTGCATACTCACTTTTAATCGATATCGTCAGTTCGGTTTTTTTATTTTGCTCAACCACCACTTTAACTGGCATATTCTCCATAACCAATAACCTGGTGTAACGTTGGCCATCCCAAAGATCTACATTATTTTTGCTTCTCCTGCGTAACGCAGAAACCGTATAATCCAACCGGAATGGAGCTACTGGATGTAAGGTAAATGAAGTTTCCATATCAAATTAACCACTTTTGTTTCGGGTGGCTGTACCATGTTGGAATAAAAATCAGTGCACGCCTAATGATTGTTTCATGCAAGGTCGTTCAAATCCCATTTGTTCCACAATACTCGCAACTTTATCATCATCGTTAAATTTTTGTTTGAGAAACTGTAATGCCTCTTTAGGAACCTCTGTTTTTGTACCGTTATTCTCAAAGCGAACAATATGACTTAAGGTTTTTCCTCCAACCTCCATCGGATAACGTTCACCATTTCCGAAGTAGGACGTCTGAAAGCCCTGTGCTTTCAGTAAGTCTTTAAAAGCCTGTGCTTCTTGAGGATTATCAAAAGCAATTTTGAATGTACCATTCATCTGACCTTTACCCACAAATGGAATATCCACACTTGGAGAAGGCGTTGACACCATAGTACGAATCACTTGACTCACTTCCTGACTTGACTCTTGTGTTGAGTGCATTTTAGTCTGAATCAAAGAATCTTTCATTCGCGAAGAAGGATAGCTACTTTGTTGATGATGCTGTTGGTGGTGTTGTGTACTCGACACAACGGGTAAACTGAGATGAATAAGATTCTGGCTACTGTAATTTCGCGTCATCACACCACGCGCTCGTTCAGATAAATCGGTTGGATCTTGCACGATCATCGATAAACGACCTTCTTGTCGATACAAACGATTACGCTCTTCCATCATTAAGATACCCAACTTATTGCCTGTTGGAGCATAAGGCTCGGTAGTACCTCCTACTTTCCAACCCCAATTACCATCCTGATTTTTAGTGCTTCGACTCCCTGTATCTTCGATAAGGCAAGCATTTCCTGTATCTCTCAGTGCTTGTTGCACTATAGAATTTTGTAATTTGACTTGTATTGCTCTCTGCATTGCGGCGTCAGCTAAGGTATAATCATTATTCGCCCATCTTTTGGTTTGCCCTAAATCTCTAGCATTCTGCGCATCTCCCAGAAGAATCTTATCCAGGTATTGTTGGTCATGAGGATCTTTTTGATATTGGAAATAATGCTCAACTGTAGGAAATGTTCTTTCTCCAAAGGGAGTTTGCATCTTAATAGGAACTTCTGCATAGTTGGAAAAAATCCCCCACGCTTCCCCTTCTCTATCAAAAGCAACGACATCGACACTATCAAACTTATTACTATAGCGACTATGATTTGAAGTACCACTTAATTTCTTAACCGGACCTCGATTGGATTGTGCAGTCAAAGGCATAACAACACTCCACCTTTTTTGAAAAAAGCAAATATTTTTAATTATAGTTTATTTATTTTCTTAGTAGAAAAAATAGAACAAAAAGAACATTAAAAATACGATTTATACCTGCTTGTTTTCGCAAAAAAACTCCAGAACTATTTCTAAATAAACTATTCCTTAACACAAACAATAGGTACCAGTCGGGCAACTTTTTTGGTTAAACCGGACTCTTGTGCTGCATCAACAACAAAATCGACATTCTTATAGGCTTCTGGAGCTTCCTCTGCTATACCACGATAGGAACTACTACGAATTAAAATTCCTTGTTGTGCTAATTGCTCAATGATTTCACTCCCACGCCATTTTTTGGTTGCCTGATGCCGGCTCATCGCCCGTCCTGCACCATGACAAGCAGAACCAAAGGATTTATGTTCTGAATGTTCTGTACCAACTAAAACATAAGATGAAGTTCCCATGCTGCCGCCAATAATTACAGGTTGTCCTACATGATGAAACGCTTGTGCTAACTCAGGATGACCTGGACCAAAAGCTCGCGTTGCGCCTTTACGATGAACAAATAAACGTTTTGTTTTACCATCAATCTGATGCGCTTCTTCCTTGCAGGTATTATGGGATACATCATAAATGAGTTTTATTTGGGCTCCTGGCATTTCATCCTGAAATACTTCGCGCATAAAATGAGTAATAATTTCACGATTAGCGAGCGCACAATTAATTCCTGAGCGCATAGCACCTAAATAATGCTCCCCCATGGAAGAACGTATAGGGGCACAAGCTAACTCACGATCAACGAGTGAGATACCATGCTGTTGGGCGTGAATGAGCATCGAGCGCAGAAAATCAGTTCCTATTTGGTGACCTAGGCCACGTGAACCACAATGGATGCTCACAACCACATCCCCTAGTGCTAAACCAAATGCTGCAGCAGTTTGTTCACAGTATATATGGCGCACCTCTTGAATTTCCAAATAATGATTACCAGAACCTAAAGTACCCATTTCATTTTTTTGACGTTTTTTTGCATGTTCGGAAACATGCTCAGGTAAAGCACCTTCTACGCGGCCATTATCTTCAATACGCGCTAAATCTTCACGTTCACCATATCCTTGCTTTACAGCCCATACAGCGCCACCACGCAACATATCATCCATTTGTTTCATAGTTAGATTAATACGACTTTTGCTGCCTACACCTGCCGGAATATGCGCAAACAGCGCATCTGCAAGTTGTTCTTTATAGGGTTCAAATTCTTCACGTTTAAGTCCTGTAGATAAAAGCCGTACGCCACATGAAATATCAAAACCAACACCACCTGCTGAAACAACCCCGTCGTTATCGGGATCAAATGCAGCAACACCCCCAATAGGAAACCCATAACCCCAATGAGCATCAGGCATCGCATAAGAACCACGCACAATTCCAGGTAATGTTGCGACGTTCGTGACTTGTTCATAAACTTTCATATCCATATTGAGGATCAACTCTTCTGAAGCAAAAATAATCCCCGGCACACGCATCTTTCCCTGTTGGGGAATTCGCCATTCGAAGTCACTGATTTTTTCTAACAAGTTTAAGTCCATTGATTTCTACCTTCGCTCTCTCACACATCAACAACACATTGTGCCACCCAGATGTTATTCCTTTCATACACTTTTAATTCAGTGAATGTAGCACCTTTGACCTCCACTGCAGGTTGATGCCTATGAATATCCACTGGTTCACCTGCAATTATAGCAGTTAGCCTCAATCCTTTAATGCTGACATCAAACGTGCTAAACAGCATGTTGTGGATTGCCATATTGTAAATAATCACATTTAACCAATCGACAAATAAAATCTCCTGATTCGGAGCCTCACAGTGAATTTGTATTTTTTTGTAGGGATGAATTGATTGTGAACGCGTAATAACATTGGTCAAAGCAAGCGCCCCCATGGAAAAAGCGTCTGCAACAGTTGAGCCATAACCTCTAACACCTATATCGGATTCATGAGAAAAATGTTCCCATCTTTTTTGTGCACTCATAGAGAATAACCTGCATTTGAAACGATTTAGAAAATACTTTAGCCCTTAAAATAAATAGGATCCAAATCCAAGATTTCTACAGATAAAGTAATATTTAATTGATTTTGACCTACTCTAAAAAAATCATCCAATAGATCAAAAAGGTTTTTACCTATGCTTTTTTTCTTAAGCTCATCCCGGCCTGGAAGCATTTTTAGCGTTAAATGCACAAAAGCATTGTCTTCACTCTGATCGCCAATAAAAAACAATGGATGAATAACACAGCGGCTCCTGCACCCTGATAATTGGGTAGGAAGTTGTTCTGCAAGCATATGATGTAATTTATCAAATAACTGGCTTAAATGTTCTGTGTTTTTAATGTTATTACTTAATTCCAAAATCAAATGAGGCATAAAATTAAACTAAGATTTTTTGTTTGGCCCATCATAACTTGGGTTAAGGAGATGTTGCAAAATAAATCAGCTTTATCTCACTTAAACCAACTTGCAAAACCATCCAATTATCTTTTTGCATAGACAGCAATTGAGAGAATTACCATGCTCATACCAATTGCTTGCCCAAGTGTCAGTCGTTCTCCCAACAGCAGCCAAGCAATGAGTACCGTGGCTAAAGGCATCACCGCCGTTGATAATGAAGCCATTACCCCATCCACTTTCTGGCAACCAAAATTCCAAAACACATAAAAAAGACCCGAGCTTAAACCTAAAATAATCAAAATCAGCCAATCTGAAAATTGAATGGTTATTCCGCTCCAGGAACTAAAACCCAAAGCAATCAATAACAAAATGGCATTAATTGCATTGAGTAAAGAAGAAATTAAAAATACTGGCAGTGAATTCGCATGCATCTTACTTAAAATATAGTAAGTAGCCTCAGGCAAAAGAGAGATTAAAACAAGCACATCCCCCCAAAAAGAATGGCTCACGCGCATCCCCACCAACTTATCGCAGGCAATAACGATTAATCCAAATGTGGCAAAACCCACACAGATGGCTTTCTTTCCTGAAATTTTTTCACCAAGAATAATCCAAGACATAATTGCAATGATCGCAGGTAAGGCGCTGGTAATAATACCCGCTACATTCGCATCCGTGTAATTTAATCCCCATAAAATTAGGAAATTAAACAGCACTCCCGCAGAAACCGCCTGCGCACCAATAAAAAACCAATCACGTGGTTTTAATTGAGAAAAATAATAACCCACCGGCTTATTTCGCGCAGAGGTAAACCAGTGCAAGGGTAATAAAATAATAGCAGCCAAACTAAACCGTAGAGCCAATATAAACAGCAGCGGAATTGTGGAAAGCACATACTTGGAAAAAACAATGTTCACGCCTACCATGATTTGAGCCAAGACAAGGAAGAGTATTCCTTGTAAATAAGCATTGGATTTTTGCATATAAAATACTTCTCTGTATCGCCAAATAAAAACGTACAGTGTAGCAATAATAAGCTCAGTATGAGTTATCCATTTCACGCATTTTCTTTGCCGATAATGCTTTTATTCGCCATTGGGAGGGCGACTCCCCAAAAACTGTACTAAATCGCCGACTAAATGCGGGCAAATTTTCGTATCCCACCGCAAAAGCAATGACCTCTATAGAAAGGTGTTGGGCAGAAAGTAATTGTTTGGCCTGACTTAATTTTTTAAATCGCCAATATTCTGCAATACTACAACCCAGGGATTGTTTGAACCGACGCTGTAATTGACTGACACTCAAATGACAATGCTGCGCGACTTTATTCACATTGACACGCTCCGCGAAATAAAAATCGATCCAATTTTTTGCCTTAAGGACAATGTCGTCTGACTCGAATGATAAGGATTTTGTGGCGAAATGTACGAGTAATTGATTCATTAAGGAATCAGTAAAAAAATCGCCTTCATTATCTGCTAAATAATGATGCGCAAATTGTATAAGCTTTTTAATGCTCGTCGTTAAATTAAAAGCATGCGAGCGGTGTTCCTTAAAAAGATCCTTTGGGCTTGCTACATCAACCACTAAAAAAAGATTTCCCTGGCTTCCGGCAAAACAATGCCGTTCATTCGGAGCAATAAAGACTCCTACATGATGATCAACAACTCCAGAATAATGCCCCGCTTCCAACTCCATAGAACCAGCTAGAGGTAAAACCAGCTGTGCAAAATCATGAGCATGACTGCAACTTTCAGTATGATAGGAACGCAGATCTACACGATGAGTAATCAATTGCACGACTCACTAAAAAAACATTGCAAAATAGAACCAATTATATCATAAAGACTGAAGTATATGATGGCAAAAAGGATATTAGTCTGCGTTTTAAGAGTCTTTACATTTGAATAAAAATAATACATAATGAGCAATTATCTTGTTTCGAGCCATTTCAATCGAACAATATCTATTTTCCTTAATCCTGTTTTGGAGTCAACTGTGCCAAAGAAAGCTATTGTAAAAAGTCAACCAGTCTTCTCTTTAGATGCGCTCTTGGAAGAGAATGCTGAGGAACATATAGACTTACCCCAAGTCAAATCCGCAGCAGTGTCTGCCATGCGTCTATTAATGCTAGGTAATCAACAAGGTTATATTAATGAAATCTATAGGTTAGCGGATTTTTGTGCTCAATTATTGAACCAGGGCGCTCCTATTAATACCGTCGTAAATGCGATTAAATTCGGGATGGCTAATTCATATCAACAAGCATTGGATAAAGTAACCAGTGAAATTGGATTGGGACAATTTCAATTGACTCATTCCAACCCTCAGACTCTTGCTGGACAAAATTTACAAAAGCGCGTTAACACTATGAGACACTATAAAGACACTCCTTTTGCAGAAATTACAGAAGCGGTTATTACAGACTCCTTTGTTCAAGCAAGTGCACGATTTGGCGCAGACATTGGTAATTTCGACTTTATAAATTGTAGACCTGGAAACTAATTCAGACTTTTGTTCATGAATTTTGCAATTCCCTCACCCTAGCCCTCTCCCGTAAGCGGGAGAAGGATTTTTCTACTATGAATGTGAAAATAATAGCGCCATTGCTCTAGCGAACACTTTAATTCTAATTAAGACAAAATAACAGAAACTCAAAATGCGTGATTCTGACAAATCGCTTTATATTGAGGTCCATAATCTTATAAAATAAGCTCTAATCAAAAATGGAGGCTATAAATGTCCTTATGGAAAAAATTTAAAAAGTTTTATAATGCCTCAGCTGAAAATAGAATAGGATTTTATAGCTTTCTTGGCTTTCTCGTTGTTCCTATTCTTGGCATGACGATCTTATATATCTTAGTGCGCATTTTTTGGCTAAAAGCTTAAGTAGATAACCCCATGACCGAAACCATGGGGTTATTTTAGGTTTATTTGGCTTGTTCCACTTTGATATCTCGAGTTCCGGTTTTAGATTCCGTTTTTTTAGGTAAATCAACCCAAAGCATACCTTTTTTAAACGTTGCTTTCGCTTGCGCTATATCAACAGTAGCGGGTAAAGAGATGGAGCGTTCATATTTCCCAAAGCTAATTTCTCGAGAAATATATTTTTTACCTTCATTTTTTTTCGAGCTGGATTTCTCGCCGCTAATAGTGAGTACATTATCCAATATAGAGACCTTAATGTCTTTTTCGCTCATACCAGGCATTTCTAGCTGAACACAGAAATGATCTTTATCCTCAACAATATCCATTGAAGGAGAAAGATCTAGTTTTTCAAATTGTCCCCAACTAAATTTGGTTGGAGAAAAAAACTCATTAAAGTCACTAAATAATCGATCCACTTCGTTTTGCAGACTTAAAAAGGGATTTTGTGATCGATTAATTTGAATGGAAGCTCCCTTACCAGGTGCTCCTTTGCTGGGAGTTCCTTGCTTAAATTGTGTTACTTTGCTCATGATATACCTCCATATAATCTATGGCCTTAATACAAATTTTGGTACATATAACAGCTTTGTCAAATGAGCGCATTGCATTAAAAGATAGCACTATGATTTTATTTAAATCCGCGATCACGAGAGCACATTCGTTCTAAACGCAGCGAGGTATCTCCGGATATGAGCAAGGAGAGCCTTCCTCAGGATTGTATCATTGACAAAGCTAAATAAACCTAGGCTGGGCTGTAAGCCCAGCATGTAACAATGCCAAAAATAATGCTTTCTTAAGACCAATGAATAAGCACGTGTTAATTGAGCTTACCGTGGGGGTTTCATGATGGACATTTTGGAGAGGAAAAATTAATCCTGTGCATGCTGGGCTTAACAGCCCAGCCTACTCGTGTTCTTTTTGTCAGCGAATTACCTAACATACAAGGATTAGAGTTATTGTTGGCTGGGTAGGCTATAACGTTTTAACTAACCCTGTTTTCCGGGTTTCGATATTGCAGCCAAAGTAATAAAAAAGCAATGATGGGCATGAAAATATCCGTCCAAAATATGCTGCCCGCGTTGCCAGGTTCAAAATTATGGGCAACGATCATTTGATAAAGATGTCCACCTGCAGCACCCCATAAAAACAGAGCAGGAACGATGATCGTTGCCGCACGAAAAGCAATTTGACCTTTAAAGCTAATTATTCCATTCAACGCAATCCCCAAACTGGCAAATCCTACTTCCATTTGAAATGGACTTTGCGGCCAGCCAATAAACTGCGCGGTAAAATCGCCAAAGAAGACATGCATAATAAAGTTAAACAAATAGGCCAATCCGATATTGAACAACAAATACCAAGAAAAGATAAGTTCAATAACCATGGCTTTTTCCATTGGCCTTGAGCGAACCAACCATTCAAGAAGAGCGCATAGCAAACCAAGTATAAAACAAGTCAATGTAAAATTGCTCATTGCCAAAATAATCATATCGGCCATAATACCGTCCATTGGTAATGTATTTGAAGCATAAATTATCTGAAAAATGCGTCTAATACAATTTAAAGAACTGCAGTTCAGAAAGTTACTACCAACCGCACTAAATAATGCCTTTATTGCCCTTAAGCGTTTAATTGGTGCAAAATAACTGCCTGGCGGATTAAAAACTAAGGTTAACCTGAATAAACTATAGTAACAGCATGCATTAATATTGACCCGTCCTTGTAAATATGAACGCTGAGAAAAACAGATTATCCCAATACAACGATGCATGACATGATTCGATAGAAACTGGGGTTGTCATAGTACAAAATCTGAGATAGACCATATGACTCGATTAATGCATCAAGAAAATCCACAATACATTGAGAAATTAATCCATGAACTCAATCAATCCATGACTGCAATTAAAGCATATGTGGGTGGTTGCGAACTCCGGCTAGAAAAAAAAGGCCTTAGTGCAGAGCAAATGCTTAATGCGTTACAAAAAATCAACCAGCATGTTGAGTTGTTGAAAAATAAAATTTATTCCCTGCAAGAACCTACAACTCAAAAAAAATTAGGAGAACGACCTACAATTTTTCACGATATTATTACAGAGATTATTTCTCTGTATTCCTATGAAATAGAACATAATAATATTCGACTGGTCGTAAATTTTCAGGATGAGTGCCCTGATTTTCATATACCTCAATTGCAGATCAAGCATATTTTATTTCGTTTATTGAAACAATGTATTACTGTTGTGGAAAAAAACAAGATACACAAAGCAACATTAGAAATTCAAACGGATATGGATAAAAATAAAGCAAAAATTATGATAAAAAGTAATTTTTTAATACAGGAAGAAGAATTCGAAAAAGAACTCACTTATTGCCGTACTTTGCTTGATAGAGAAAGTGGCACCTTATTCGCTGAGTTATTTGCTAATAGTATTAGTTTTCAACTCATAGTGTTTCATCAAGAGTATAAAGGATATGCCTTCTAATAATACAACTGTTTTTGTTATCGATGACGACCCCGAGATATGTAAATCATTCCGCTGGTTATTTGAGTCAATAAATCTGCAGGTTCAAACTTATTTAAATGCTAAAGATTTTCTCGATAGTTATGATAATCAACGTGGATGTTTAATCACCGATGTACGAATGCCTATAATGAGCGGCTTAGAATTACTAGAGCAATTGAGTTCATCAAAAAAACAACTATCAATAATTATCATTACAGGCTACGGTGATATTGCAATGGCAATACGTGCCATGAAAGCAGGAGCCGAAGATTTCATCCTTAAGCCAATCAATCATCAGAATTTATTAGAAATAACACAAAGATGCCTTAAAAAAGTTAAGGATAATACGACACAAACGCAAACGGGCCTGCAAGAGCGAATAAATGGTCTAACCAAACGTGAAAAGCAGGTCATGGATTTAGTTGTTGAAGGTAAACTGAATAAACAGATTGCGTATGAGCTTAATATATCCATATCCACAGTTGAGGTGCATCGTGCTAATGTCATGCGAAAAATGGAAGTAAAATCGCTAGCTGAACTGATAAAAATTAGTCTGATTCATAACCGAATTATTGAGTCTTCTGCATTCTTAGATGAACCGGTTTGAATTTGTGTTATTTGATGTACTACTAGCAGATACGCTTCCTCAAGAATAGCATTGTTAGACTATGGTTTAGTACCTATGAGTATAGAAAAGCAAAAACAATTTATCTTATTAATTGATGACAATAGTGCGGTAAGAGAAGCTTTAGTCTGGGCTTTGGAATATGCAGAGTATTTCACAGTGGCGGTTCAAGATGGGCAAGAGGCTTTGAATATACTTGAAAAAGATCCGTTGCCAGTAGTTATTTTTTTAGATCTCATGATGCCTGTACTTGATGGTTTTGAGTTTCGTGAGAAAAAAAAATTATGCCAACGCATAAGTAATATTCCAACAATTATCACTTCAGCGAAAACCAATCTGGAAAAAATGGAAAAAATGCCTTATGAAACCTTTTTGCCAAAACCTTTTGATCTTAATGAATTGTTTCATATTTTAAAAAAAATATTATGACGCAAATGCTAACTATCCCTATCCTTTACTCGTCGAAAACACCTCAAGATGATAAACGTCGTGAGCGCTTAGTGCTTAATAACGCGGAAATGAAATATGTAAATGAGTAATTTTCCAAACATCGTTTTCTAAATCAATACAAATCGTACCCCGCAAATTTTGAAAATCATAATTTTTACTCTCTATCCATATTTGGACTTCACAAAGAGCACTAGCCCAATATGAATTAGGAGGAATTGGACTAAATGTGAGTAATTTAATTTGTGAATCATCGTACTGTTGCCAATCTCTTAGAAACTGCTCCTCGATTTGCGCAGTCCCGATTCGATAATCCTCGATGCCAGTCCCCCACATAGTAATATCATTAGAAAAAAGCGACCGCAGATAATTTAAATCACGCTCATTGTAACCATAGCAAAAGCGTTTGAATAACTGTTGGGCTACTGTTAATTGTTTTAATTGCATTGAAAATCCCTTTTCTTCATGAAAATGAGGCCGATCACAATTCCACATTGCAACATCTATGTGCTTTTAATTGAGCGACTTGCATGAACAAGTCGCCAGTATCAAGTTATAGAGTAATTAGCAACGGAAAAATGACTCGTGTTAATCTGAAAAAAAACATTAATCAACTTATGAAACACATTCGACAACAGCCTCAACTGCTTTTTCAAATTAGAAATTTATGATCGATTAAGAAAAAAAAATATTATGAACTACACTGGCAAGGCTAGGGTTTACCCTATGTTTGAGTTGAACTGGAGATTAATAAAGCGTCTCTTCGCAATATCCATTCAACAGTTTTTGGATACTATGTTATTGTTACTATTCAAATTAAATAATTATTGCCAGATTTTTTTCCAAATATTTTTAAAAAGAATGAAATGAATTCAAATATTATTAAAAAATCATCCTTGCAAATGCAAAACGAAATTAAAACATTACAAGAGCAGTTGCTTCGCAAAGAAAACGAATTACAGGAAAAAGTACAAGAAATTAAATCACTTCATTTAGAAATAGACGCGTTAAAAAAACAACATACTGAATTTTATGATTTCAATTCTAAAGCCTTTTTTACTTTAGAATCCCAACAACTCCAATTAAATCAATCCTTAGAAACGGTGACCAATTTATTCCAAAATATTTCAGATGCCATTGCCACATTAGATAAAGATTTTTACTTTAAAATAATAAACTCATCCTTCATCAAGTTTTTTTCTAAGATTTTTACCATAAAAATTCAAGCAGGGATGAATTTTTTCACGCTTATTTCTGATTTTTCAGAGTATAAAAATCAATTAATCATGGCATGTCGGCAAGCTCTTTTAGGAAAAACAACGACCATTTTAATTGAAGACTCTAATGAAGTAGATGGTGCAAATTTTTGTTTTGAAATTAATTTTACTCCGCTCTATAACCATTCGTCTCAAGAAAATGAAATTATTTTACTTATTAAAGATCTAACCAACTATTATTTACAAAAACAATCAAAAATGAGAGAACAAGCAAAATTAGCACATGTAATGCGCCTAAATACCATGGAAGGAATGGCCTCGGCACTAGCGCATGAAATTAATCACCCGCTCACTGCAATTCTTCTTTATAGTCAAACTTGCCTTTTACAAATAAAAAAACATGCGGATGAAAATAAAATAGCTCCCAAGGTGGTCTCTTTATTAAATAAAATTATTTCACAAGCCAAACACGCCAGTGAAGTAATGTATCGGATGAAAAGTTTTATTCATAAGGATGTATATTTTCAGGAAGAAACAGATATTAATACATTAATTAAAGATACGATGATTTTTTTAGATTCTGAGCTAGCCCATTCAAAATTAAAAATCAATTTGAAACTAGAAGCAGATCTCCCTAAATTAACTATTGATAGAATTCAAATGATGCAAATCATTACCAATCTAACCCGCAACAGCATTGAGGCAATGCAAGAAAATACAATCCCAACTCCAGAGCTCACCATTCAAACAATAAACAAAGAGGATGAGCGCATTGAGATTCATTTTCGTGATAATGGACCAGGTATTATTCCCGAATATCAAGATAAGATTTTGAGTTCGTATTTTACGACTAAAGCTCAAGGTACTGGTTTAGGGCTTACTATTTGTAGAAATCTTATTGAAGCGCATGGTGGTAAGCTCTACATACAAAATCATAATGAGGTAGGCGCCTGGTTTATTTTTACTTTACCAAAGCAGTAGAATTCATTGTGTCGTTCGTTTAATCTACGCCCATTGATTAACGCAAGGTTTCAAAGATGATACATACATTACCAAAAACAATTATTTTGACTGTTTTATGCTCAGGAATTTTTATCAAATCAACATTCGCCCATACTCACCATGAAACAAGTCCTGTAGGAAGTCCCGAGAATGCCGCCAAAGCCACAAAAACAATTCAAGTGACTGCATCAGACGACATGCGTTTTACCTTTGCACAAAAACTTCAATTCCATGATGGTGACATTATCACTTTTAAAGTGACTAATATTGGAAAAGTGCCTCATGAGTTTTCGATTGGTGATGAGAAAGAACAAAAAGCACACCAAGAAATGATGCGAGCTATGCCAGGAATGGTCCATGAAGATGGTAATACAATCACCATTAATCCAGGTGAAACGAAAACATTAACCTGGAAATTTAAATCAAATGCGCAACATGATGTTGTATTCGCCTGTAATATCCCAGGCCATTTTGAGGCAGGGATGTATCAGAAAGCAGCTGTTGTAAATGCTTAATACCTGACAACGCATTATTTTCATCTTTTTATTTACAGCCTTCTGATGTCATTCCTGTGTATGTTTTGACAAAAATAGCTAAATAATCGTAGGCTGGGCTGCTAAGCCCAGCATGTAACAATGTACTGAAGTATTTCTTCAAAACACCATGTATAAGATACTTGTTAATTTGGCTTCAGTGGAATTTTGAGAGTACGAATTAATTCAGCAAATGCTGGGCTTAACAGCCCAGCCTATACCGCATGCATACAACCCCGCGTCATTCCGAGTACAATGAGGGATAGCGTTGGAGTTTGAAAAGCGTACCCATTTCCCTCAGTTTATTAGGGTGAATCGCAATTGTTCACTAACAGTTCTAGAAATTAAAATTCCCAGCCTTTAGCTAACAAATCTGTTTCAGAAAACTATTAATAAAATTTCATTTTTGCATTAGCGTCTGTTTACAATTCAAGTAAAAGCAAGTCACTAATAAAGCAAATTTATCATTTTAGCCTCTATGAGCTTTTTAAAAAATTAAGGTTCTGCCTATAAAAATTAAGGGAAAATAAGGATAGATAATCAATGATTATGTTTTAATTTTACGTGCTACTCCAGTGCTAATAGCCGCCTCTTTAACCGCTTGAGCCACTCTTTTTACCACACTCGTATCAAATACGCTGGGTACAATATAACTGCAACTTAAATGTTGTTCCTCTATAGAGTTTGCAATAGCATAAGCTGCTGCAAGCTTCATCTCTTCATTAATCTCAGTAGCCATACAATCAAGTGCGCCTCTGAAGATACCTGGAAAACAGAGTACATTATTAATTTGATTCGGGTAATCACTGCGCCCTGTTGCAACAATAGCCGCATATTTTTTTGCATCTTCAGGCATGATTTCGGGTATGGGATTTGCCATGGCAAACACAATCGCATCTCGATTCATTTTTTTTATGTCTTTAGCATCAATTACCCCTGGTTTTGAGACACCAACAAATAAATCTGCCCCCTTTATCACATCATGCACAGTACCTTTTTCAAGATTGGGATTGGTATGTTCCGCATACCACTGATGGACTGGATGTAACCCAGGTTTTCCGGCATAAAGCACCCCGTCACAATCACATCCAATAATATTTTTCACGCCTAAGTTTAATAACATCTTAGTACATGCCGTCCCCGCAGCACCAATACCCACGACAACCACTTTAATGTGTTCTAATTGTTTCTTAACCAATTTAAGTGAGTTAATCGTTGCCGCCGCCAGCACGACAGCTGTTCCGTGTTGATCATCATGAAATACGGGGATATTCAGTTCTTTCTTAAGACGCTCTTCCACTTCAAAACAACGAGGCGCGGAAATATCCTCTAAATTAATTCCACCGAATACTGGCGCAATATGCTTAATGGTTGCAACGATCTCATCCACATTTTGGGTATTCAAGCAAATGGGAAATGCATCAACATTAGCAAACTCTTTAAACAATAATGCCTTGCCCTCCATAACGGGAATGGCAGCGTATGGTCCCATATCACCGAGACCTAACACTGCAGTCCCATCAGAAACAACTGCGACCATGTTTTTTTTAATGGTTAGATTAAAGACATCGTCGGGTTTGTTATAAATTGACGTGCAAATTCGCGCCACACCGGGTGTATAGGCGATTGACAGATCATCGCGTGTTTTTAATGGAATACGACCTTTCATTTCAATTTTCCCACCTAAATGGGCTAGAAAAGTACGATCGGAAATATGAATTACTTCTAAATGAGGAATGGTGCGCAATAGATCAACTATCAGTTCCGCATGTTTTGTGCCACACGTGTATATAGTAATATCACGTATCTGAGCATCTGTTTCAACGCGAACAATGTCAATCGCACCAATTTGCCCGCCTTCTTTTTCGATTGCTGCAGCTAACTTTCCAAAAGTACCGGGAGCATTTTGGATACGAACTCGCATGGTAATGCTATTGGAGGCAGAACACTTTTGATTTCTCATAGCCACTCCTTATCCCATGTCTTAAAATAAACTCCCAAATTTTTTGTTTAAGAGCTTAAGTATAGACGTTTTAGTCATATACTTTATCTTTTGACTGAGCTCACCACAGCAATCAAACAACTTTAGGTGCAGGACACTGCAGTTTTAATACCTTCAGTTAACTCAGCTCATCTCCATCATTATCGATTTCTCTAATAAACTCTGGATCCATGGGGTTTCCAGGAATGTTTCGATTTTCGCTCGCCCATTCTCCCAAATCAATGAGTTTACATCGGTCCGAACAAAAAGGCTTAAACAGGTTCTCTGGATACCAGGTATTTTTTTTCCCACAAGTAGGGCAGATAATTTTTTGATGGTTATTCATAACAGCCTTCACAAATTGATGTAGTTCGGAGTATGCGATATACAACCCGTGATTTTCAACTGGACTTTTGATCTCCATAAGTTAAGTATAGTATTTAACACCATGTAATGTATCATCAATTTTAGCCAATCTATGACTCAAGTGGCGATGAAAACACTTTTATTTTTGCAACAAAGTGGTTCATTTGTTACCATGACGGCAAATTTAATTTAGGTGCACAAAATGCCCGGTAAGAAATTCGACATCCTTTCACGTTCCATTGCTCAGGATCAAGCCGCAGTTGCTAAACAATGGGCTGACACATTGATACATAATTCAAAGGATGATACCGCAGTAAATATGACCCAGTTATTGTTGGCATGTTTGGCTCGCGGCGACTTCAAAACTCGTGCGTTTCTTTCTAAATCACCTGCATTGCAAGTACCTTCAGATAAATTAAGCATCACGGATTACATGTCCCACGCCAGTCGCATTATTCTTGACTACCAAGGACTCACTGAAACGAATAGACAAGAGCTATTAAGTTATTTCCCCTCCCCAAGAGTAAAAGATACTGTTTTTTCTCGTTCGGCCACCCATAATGTCAGTCGCAATATGGAAGGAGCAGCAGTTGAAGGCAAGGGAGTTCTGTTGGGCATTATGGGGCAATTGCCCGGTATCATCAAAACACCTCAAGATTTTGGCATTAATATCGCCATGGGTGGGATGGGGCAAACCAATTTTTATGATAAAAAAATATCAGACAATGGCTGCAGTGGCCATTTTTATTTTCACCGGAATGACAGCGATAGCTTACTCCTACTTGGACTAGAACAAACAGCACCGGCAGCCTCTGCTTTAGAATTCCTATTAGGGGCGAAAAAATATCCTGATGAGGTACAGCAACATCATGATCAATTTGGTCAAGGGCATTCGTTAACAGGAGCATCTGACACTTACACTGCAGCAGGATCTTTATATTTTAGCGACCCCGTTTATCAAACAAAGCTTCTATTAGAAAAAGGTGTTTTTCCACCGGATAAATACGGAGCAATGCACATCACCATTACCGAAGAAAATTGGCCGCTTATCAAACTATTCTTCAATAAACTGAAAACAACGGCTCATAGCGATGAAGATCAAAAGGAACAGCAGCTCCTAGAATTATTATTAAGCAAACCTGTAACGGCAAGCCCTGCTAAAGAAGATTACCTCAGTTATATCGCGCTTGATTTCGATACTTATTTGAAACGTGTTTATCAAATTTTCATTGCTGAGAGTCAATTGGACGCTGGAAAACAGTCAGTACTCTTTAATTTACAAGCTCAGTTATTAGTTACGATAAAAAAATTGCAACAAGGCCATATCGAACATTACGAGACTTTTAAACTGCAAGTTGCTGAAATCATTCACACAAAAGATACTCCCCCTGAATACCAAGAAGCTATTCTTCGTATTCAAGAGCTATTTAAATTACAGCTTAAAATTGATCCCAAACTGAAGCAAACACATGAAGAACTCTTATTAAAAAATATCTATGATGATTTACAGGAAGAAAGTAAAGTTATTTTGGAAAAACTGTTGGAAATTCAAAAACATTTCCAAGAACTCCCTCCAAAAGAACTCGAATCGCTAGAACCCTTTCTCCTGCAAATTGACAAGCACATTAGAGCGCTGCAAAATCCATTCTCTCCCCAATTAGAAGCAGTAGATTTATCTGCAAGTTGGGTCATGTGTGATTACCCTATTGCCATCACTATGGATTCTATTGACCGCTTGAAGCAAGCGGTAGAGTCAGCCAAATTATTTATCAAGCCCATCACGTTAACTGGCGACAACGCGCTCTCGTTCTCCACACTTCTATTAGGTTGGGAAGAAAAATTCTTGCCTTTTGCGCAAATCAATCTTATTGATTATTCAGAATTGAATCTGAGCAATTTGGCGAAACAATTTAATGAGTATGTACATGCAGTAGCGCGGCAAGCAGAACAATATAACTATTGGGATCATAAACCATCCCAAACCACGAATATCTTTGCTGACTTCTTCACACAACACCCTGAGCGTGAACTTGGCGCTACTTTTGTTGGGCAATACCGTGAAAGTACCATCCTAAGACGTTTATTTTTCCTAGATACAAACCTTAGGCCATTAGGTTTAAAACCCTATGAAGAACTTAATGCAGAATATCTAAAACATCACCCCAATCCATACTGGTGTAAAACCAACGAGCTTCTTACTGCAGGCACTGACGTCATTACCAATCTCCATACTTTAAAGGCAAAACAATCTACGAAGGCCTCCTGGGAGGATATGAGTACCACCTTCATTTTATTTCAAGAGGCTATAGCACGATTCAAAAAAGCAAATGAAGAGTTAAATCGTTTGCGCAGTACTGCCAAAATGGCTCCGACAGAAGTCTTTGAAAGCCCTTTTTTCTACGCCATCAACGATGATGAAGTACTAGGGAACATGAATGGAGCGCAACTTGCGACCATATGCCTGGAAGAATTAAATGCGATATCTCCAAGTGCCTTGGTAAAGCGCATCACGAGTCGTCAAGATCTCTGGCAACTGGTAGAGCAAGAGCTGCCAAATGATGAATTTAAAAATCGTAACGATTTCGAGAAAAAAGTCATTACCCTACGCCAAATCCGTTATTTTGGGGAATTAGCCCGTCAATTTAAAGACAACACTGATTTGCAAACGAAAGAAGGTATTTTTGTAAAACTGCGGAATGTAGCGACAGAGTCGTCGGCTATCTTTGAGGCGACTCAAGACATTGAAAATGCGCAAACGGATCTGAGGCGACTGCAAGCCTACGTGCTACAACGGAACAATTTGGCAACAGCAGAAGATAAGTTCGCTGCATTGAATTTATTGGAAGAACAATACCATAATCTTCCTCAAAATGAACGAAACCAATATGCACCTCAATTAATTCAAGCCCAAAAAAATGCTTATCAATTTTATCTTGCGAAAATCAATGCATCACAAGACATAGAAGAAAGGAAAACAATATTTTCTATCTTAAACCAATTATTTAGAAAACTGCCGCTTGATTCACGAAAACAACTCCAGGTGGAATATGACGCCAGACAAATAGAAGATACCTTGTATGGATTTTATGACCGCTTTAAAAGAGCAACTTCGGTCCCCGATAAGAAACTCGTATTTGTTAATCCTATGTATTCACGAGCTGTCGAAGATTTTGAAAGGAATAATGCATTATCTTCTGCATGCGGCAAAAGAATTCACAGACAATTAACACGTGCTCAATTGATCTATGAAAAGCTTCTTAATACTCAGATCATTAATGAACAATCCCCAGTGAAGCCATTGGATACACTTCTTGAGCAGTTCACCCCAATACTTGATAAACTTGATGTTCCTCTGCAAAATCAGTTAATAGCAGCAGCACTAAATGATGATATTTTGCGGCAAGCCATTCTAAAAAAAGTGGAAAATAAAAAATTCTCCCCAGCCTTGATCAAGGACTTACTCACCCTAAAGGCGTTCCGTGAAGCAAAAATTGCCCTCAGCAAAGAACAAAAATATGGGGACGAATATGATCAATCAATCAATCAATTCTATGAAAAAGCATTGACCATACGTTTGTCAGGTCATCCCTCGCAAAATCAGGCCAATGATTTAATGAAAGCGGCTAAAGATGAATTTAGCCATCGCCATGATACGCGCCGACTGATTGCGGATATCGTTATGATCGTTACCGCATTTTTTGGTATAGGGATTCTTGTAGGCTTAGCGCGTATAGGTGAAGGAAATACCTTATTTTTTAGTAGCACAAAAACAGACAGAGAAGTTGAGTTTCAAAATCAATGGCTTTGCAAGCCCCAACAGTTACCGCCAACAGAGGAAAGTGAAACCCAACTGCTTATTGCCCCTGTTGCTTAAAAGCTCAAAATTAGCCCTTAAAGCCAAATAAAAAATCAATCAATAAAAAATTACTGGATACATTGGCAAGAATTCGGGAAGTATTCTATTCTTAAAAAGTTTGAGCATCAACTCAAGCACCTTTTTAAAATATTTTTTATAAGGATATAAATAATGAATGCATGGAACAGTGTAATTTTTGTGAAAAGTAATAAATCTATGTCTGACATGAATGCAATGGCAAAATGGGATGGCGTAGAAGGAATGTGGTCTACATCCGGTGAATGGGATTGGTGCATTAAATTAGATCAAAAATCATCAACTCCTGAAAAAGCCGAGGCTTTTGTTGCTCGTATGCGCGAAGGACATTGGGCAACAGAAACCAAAACCAATTGGTGGAAAGAAGTTCCTGCAAAATAAATAACAAGCTCGGAGCCAAAAATGCTCCGAGCTTGTACCGCTCGATATATTTTATCTCCATTCATCACACTTACTAGTTCCACTTCTAATTTTTATGATGCACAAAATATTTCAAATTGTGAAAAATTTTGACGACAATCTCTCACAACGACACTTATTATGAAAAAGCACAGCAAACAAGTTAAAAATAAATTCCATTAATATGAAAAAAGCTTTAAATTTTAACTTTTAACATAAACTATTCGCTATGAAATCAAGACTCTTATTTTTATTGTTATTTTTTGTCAATGCAGCATTTGCTGATCCATGGTTCACTGGACCTTTACTTGCACCTGCTGGAAAAACAATTCCCAAAGGTCATATTAACTTTGAACCTTATGCGTTTTATAGCGGCTATCCACATGGGTTTAGAAATTTTGAAGTGACTCCTATTGTCAGTTTAGGGGTTCTTAGCTTTTTAGATTTACAAACTTCTTTACCCTATGATTACAGTTGGGATCATGGGGAACATGGAAATGGCATGGGTGATTATAGTTTGGCTGCAGGGGTGCAAGTTTTGCGGCAAAAAGAAAACTCATGGCTTCCCGATTTGCGCGTGGTAGTTCAAGAAGTTTTTCCCACAGGACGCTATGAACATTTAGACCCCAAAAAACTGGGCACCGATCAAACAGGTTTAGGTTCGTTCCAGACCTACCTTGGTTTTAACTTTCAAAAATTGATTCTATTACCTAATAAACATTATTTACGCACGCGTTTAAGTTTGGTTGGTGCGAAGTTTAGTGATGTCACTGTACATGGAGTAAGCGTTTTTGGTGGTGCTCCCCAAACCGTGGGTAAAGTAAAACTTGATAACAGTTATTCTGCTGACTTGGCCTTTGAGTATACACTCACGCAAAACTGGGTTCCTGTTTTCGAAGTTTTATATGTTCACAGCCCAGGAAGTAATTTTCAGGGTAATCCAGGATTTACACCAGGCGGGACTGTTGCGGGTGTGGGTGGAAAAGCAAATGAACAAGTTTCGTTGGCCCCTGCCATCGAATACAACTTTACTTCTAATCTAGGTCTTATTGGTGGTGTTTGGTTTTCTGTTACAGGACCTCATGCGGCGGAGTTCGTAACTGGGGCATTAGCACTTAATTGCTATTTTTAAGTTCAAAGCAATAGTCAGCTGCATTCTTCAGTTGTATAATGCATATAATTTGCTCAATGGCGTAGATTGGGCCTTGGCCCATAGTCACAAAGCTAAGTAAAAAATGGTAAAGCCCCTCCTCACCCGCCTCCAAGGGGGGCGAGGGATTTTGTGTATTTTTTCCCTTAGCTTGACGGCGATAAGCCTTGGCCAAGATCTCCTCATAACGTCCTTAACTTGAAGAAGATATTAAGCCTGCGCAAAATAAATCAGTCCCAAGCAATAGATTGAACACTTAGAAAAAGGCATAAAAAGCATGTACTCATTTTTTAATTTTAAGACGTTCAATACGTCATTAAAATTAACAGCAAGCGATAAATTATTTATTTATGTATTTAATCAGGCAAATGATGAGAAAAAACATGAGCTCATTAAAAATCCAGGCATTGAAACCATTACTCGCATCGCACATCACAATCCAGCTTTCGAAGCATTTTGTAGGCGTACTGAACTCACAGGGTACTGGACCAAAATTTGGTGCTCCTATGGCGCAGCATTGACGCAACAAAATAGCATGTCTTCCATTTTATTGTTTTCCCAGCCCCAATTAAATCAGTTTGATTTAGTACGAGGAGCTCATTTTTTTTATTTTTCCCAAAAAATAAGAAAAGAAATAAATCGTGATTTTGGATTTTCTGAACTTGAATCGCTTAAAATGGCGATTCAATATGGTTCTGTTCATGCGACACAACGTTACAACACATACATTTACCAGCAACTGCAACAGGCTAACGCTAAAGAATCTGAAACTCTTTATAGTAAGCTTATCGCCAATAGCAAGCTCATGCTCCCTCATTATGGCAGTTACGGTTATATGGTTTTAGCTGAGGCAATGGCACATTACTGTTTATGGCTACACAAGAATTTTGAGCTAAAACAAGCAAAAGAAGCATATACACGTGTTTTAGAGTCACTAGATTATGCTGAATCAATTTTAAAAGAGAGCCAGTACAGCATACACAACGCAAGTCTCGGACTAGGCTTGAAATGCAGTAATTCCCTAGGGTTTGAATCGCCGTCACAAGCAAAGGATTTTTTTATTAAATATTATGAGAAATTGCTTGAGTCAACTACTGAATCTGCCTATGCGCGGTCGCCAAAATAAATCAAAAACAACGCAAATAGTCTATATTATAGTTAAATAGATTAATTCTTGTTTTTCCCCGAAAATAAGAGAGGTTATTATTATGCCTTCAATTTATATTACTTATGCAATTACCCCCGGCCATGAGCTGGTTGTTGCAAGTTATCATGATAAACTTCAGTCTAAAATGAATGCCGCGCCCCTACTCAGAGCGAGAATCAAAGATTTCAAGCCAAAAGACATGCAATACACAGAGATAGATGTTGGCACCCCATACAATGATGAGGTTGTTAAAGGCAAACTACTTGAATTATTGGCCTCCATTAAAGGAGTATATAATAAAGTAACCTATAGAGGCGATTTAAACCTATGTACGCAGAGAAAAGAAGACATCGCACCTTGTTTATTTGATGGCACCCTTAATCGCTTTTTTGCTGGAAAAAGTGTTGATTTAATTCTCGAATCAGCTAATAGAGAATATGTAGAGGGGGCTATAGAAGCGGCCGATAAAATAGGTTTGACTGGAGCCGTGATTCAAACAAAAGCAGGGGTTCCAGTAGGTGAAGCACTCTCTAAAACTTACCCTAAACCCGTCATACCATCAGCAGTGTCATCTGGACTGCAAACAACAATACCGCCTGTAACACCACCCCCGCCTGGCATAGATCTATCTATTCCAAAGCCCATGGCCAGTGAACTTGCAGATTCCAGTGTTTCAGTTCAGAGTCCCCATAGCTTAGCTGAAGCTTTAGGAAAAGTTGGTGTATTTAATGCAGTTACCCCGCCTGATCCTGTTGCAGATAAAGATAAAAAAAATGTGCCTGGGACTGGTTTAACTAATTAAAAGTGTTGGGCTATGACTATGCTGCATCCGCAGTTAACAACACCATAAACTCATACGGACTCATCTGACGAGAGAAATAAAATCCTTGCCCATACCTGCAACCATACTGTTTCAGTTGCTCTCTAATTTCCTGGCTTTCTACTCCATCGGCCAAAACTTCTAGCTCGAAAGTTTGGGCCAGTTTAATAATGGCCTCGACAATTTTAGATTTTTTCTTATCTTTAACCATATTCAAAATAAGAGACTTTTCAATTTTTATTTCATTGATAGGGAAATTGACCAGATAAATAAATGAAGCATAACCGCTACAAAAATCATGTATCGCGATTTTAACACCTAGATTACTTAATTGGTTTAACACATCAATTGATTTTGCTTGCTCTGCTAAGCAGGCGCGTTCATTGAATTCGAGTATTAAATACTCAGAAGGAATTTTATTTTCATTAAGTAATTTCGCTACAAAAGCAGGTAATTTCCTGTCAATGGCATCTTGGCCTGATAAATTAACCGACACAAAAATTTTATGTCCAGCCTGATGCCAAAGCGCTAATTGTTTTGTGACATTGGTTAACATAAACCGTGTTAATTGCTGAATTAGACTTGTTCCCTCAATAAGCGATATAAATTTTTCCATACTGATTAGTCCATATTTTTCATGCACAAAGCTGACCATGGCCTCAGCACCTATTATTTTACCTGTTGCCAGTTCAACTGTGGGTTGAAAATAAATCTTCATTTCTTGATTTTCTATTGATTTTTTTAAGCCATTCACCACAATTCGGTTTGTAGTAAAATCATCTTCCATATTTGAATGATAAAGAGCAAAAGGCTTGTCCTTCTTTCTTGCATGAAAAACTGCTGTGCGCGCATGATTGACTAATGAGAGCTCCTCATCCCCATCATGGGGATAGATAGCTGCACCCGCAGTAGTACTGATGTTTACATGAATGCTGTCCACAATAAAATTAAGCGTAGTCGCATCAATAATGGCATTCAACAGCTTGTCCCAATTAATATTTTTATTCAATCTTGGCAACAATAAAGCAAATTCATCACCCTCCATCCGGGCAACACTATTCATGCCCATAGTAGCCTGGAGCATAAAAGGGGAAAGTAACATATCTTTTAATTTTTTTACGAACTGCATTAAGACACTGTTTGCATTAAAATTACCGAAATTATTATGAATTGCTTTAAAGTCATTTAACTTTAAGAGAATAACTGCCAACTCATTCGACTTCTCAATTTTATTAATGGCTTGCGTAACCTGCTCACGAAATAGAAGCGAATTTGGCAACTGAGTAAAAAAATCATGCTCACTCTCATATTTTAGCTTTGACTCCAGATCACCGCTTTTATAGAGAAGCTCCTGAGTTTTATCCGCAACGAGTGTTTCTGCCGTATTGGCCAATCCATAACAAAACGCCTGCCCCCAATAAGCGAAAAGAAAGGGGGTGAGATCAAGAATCCAAATCGCAGGATTTGATGATTGTGCTCTAAGAAAGCCATTAACGTTAATAAAGCCTGTTATTTGATAAGACACGATGAATGAAGCGATTAATATACTAATAATGGAAATACTTAATCCAATGTAAGCATACTTATTCACGTATTCTTTAAAAACAATAGAGGGCTTCACAAGCTTATAGTTTATGTCCATATGAGTATGTTATTAATATCCATATGCTCATTTTAGACAATTTGGAGTGAAAATGTCATTCCAACCACCTCAAAAAAATGGCTAAATAAAGTTAGGCCAGACTGAACAGCCCAGCCTGCATGGGAATGGCACGGGTACAAATTGACATCTTTCAAAAAATTAAATTGACACCATGAAGTCCAATTTGATATGTTAACCAAACAATAGATAAAATTTAATCAATCTGCCATCAATATGAATCATCGTCAAACGAACCAAAGCAATACATTCCCTGCAGTGTCCACTGCAAAAGTATCGCTATGCCATGATTCTTTGGCTGTAGCAATTTCTTCAGCACAGATTATTATTATTATTTTGCCCTCTTTACCCTAGAGCGGTCAGCTATTTCCTAATCCGAACCTCTCTAGGGAGACACTCGGATTTTTAAATAACTGATTATGAATGCTGGAGGGTATCGTGACTCACAACAATTTTTTTAAATTTACAAACAATTACTTGCCTTTTGTTATGTGGTTTTTTCCACTTTCATTTTTTGCGCTTCAATTTATATTACGTCTTTGGCCAGGATTGATGATGCAAGAAATAATGACTCAATTTTCTATCGATGCATCCAATTTTGGCTTCTTGGCGGCATTTTATTATTATGGATATGCTGGAATGCAAATCCCTATGGCGCTCTTACTAGAAAAATTTGGCGCCAGAGTAATAGTTTTTATCTTTGCTCTCCTTTGTGGCTTGGGTGCCCTACTCTTTGCCTCTACCAATAATTTTCACCTCGCTATATTCAGCAGATTCTTAATTGGAGCAAGTTCGGCTGTTGGTTTTTTAGGGGTATCCAAAGTTGTCTCTGAATGGTTTCGTAACAATCAGTACTCTCAAATGATTGGATTTTCTTTTAGTGTTGGACTGTTAGGGGCAGTCTATGGCGGCAGACCATTGACTCACTTACTCTCAAACTATGGTGGCCAGCATGTAGGATTCATCTTAGCGCTCTGTTCTATCGCTATAGGATTTTTAACTTACTTGATCGTACGGACCCCAAAAAACTTTAAAACAACAAAATCGCCTGATATAAACGTGTCTCATTTATCTGTTTTATTTACTGTAAAGAGATTATGGGTTCTTGCCTTAGCTAATTTGCTGCTGGTGGGTGCGCTTGAAGGTTTTGCTGATGTATGGGGCGTGCCCTATTTAACTACCGCTTATGGATTAACTAAATCGGATGCAGCCCTACTTGTCTCTTTTATTTTCGTGGGTATGTTATTTGGTGGGCCAGTACTTGCTTTTCTTAGCAAGAAACTAGGAAGTTACACAGTAATAGGAATTTGTGGCGTTGGGCTATCCCTGGCTTTTCTTGCACTTCTTACTGAGAATGTAAGCAATTGGTGGCTACTTAGTGCTTTATTCTTCACTATCGGATTAATGTGCTGCTATCAAGTAATTGTCTTTGCAGCAGGGGCGACCCTCGTATCCAGTAAACATTTAGGAATAACCATAGCGTTTCTAAATTGTATCAATATGTTTGGTGGATCATTTTTTCATACTTTAATTGGTAAAATCATGGATTGTTACTGGGAAGGAGGTTTAAGTGCAAATGGATTAAGACAATACAGTCTTCAATCATACCATCATGCCTTGCTTGTTATACCAGTCTGTGCCCTTTTAGGAACTGCATTGATTTACATGATTCATAAAAGTGCTAGGAAACAAATCTCTATTGAACATGCCGCGATTGCTGAGGTTTAATCTCCGAACATGCTTTGTGGTATTCATTTCCCGCCAGACGGAAAATCCATCCATGATTTAGCAATAAATTGCTCCCTGCCTGTGCAGGGATAGCATAGTGAGTTGCATTGACATACTAGAGCGTATTGCTTTGTGTTGTCTCTGGTTGTGGCTCTGGCATTTTGAAAGAATCGAGCTTTGTGCCTCCCGGTTTGAGCGCGTCTCCTTTCTTAAATTCATCTCCGTTTGCGTGACACAATTTTCCATCTTTTGCATACCCCATAACTTCATTTGTTTTTCCATCAACGATGATAAAATTTTTATTTTCTTTAGCAAGCTTTTCGAAAAATGTGTGCATATCCTCATCTGATTTGAAGGCTAAGCTGAGCTTACCATCATCACCTTTTTTCGGTGGATTATCTTTGTACCATTGATTGTCTTTAAAGGTTTCTTGAAATTTCTTCATAATCTCATCATTGAGTGCACTGACAACAGACACATCCTTTTTGGGAGCAGATGGTAGCGGTGTAACTACTGTTGGAGAAGTCTGAGTTTCAGAAGGTGCAGATAGACTCATAGTGTCATCGGGATTTATAAGAGCATCATATTTTTTCCTATTATCTTGGCAAAACTCTTTATATGCATTCCAGCCTGCCTCGCTATCTTTATCTAATTGTTTTTTTGTATCTACATATTTTTGATACGCCGCTTCACATTTTTGCTCATACTCTTTGCGCATTTCCGCAGTAAATTTACCTTGTTGCTCAAGCGTATTTTTTTGAGCATCTAAGCCCTCTCTCTCTTTCAGATACTCTCCATGAGCTACCTCAGCTTTAGCATTATTCAATTCATGCTTCGCCTGTGCAGCAGCATGAGCGGCTTTTTCGGAACTCTCCATAGTGCTCAAAAACTTACTAGGATCTGCACTACCATCTTTGAGCATAGTCTCATAAACGGTTTGTATTTTTTTTTGGCCTAATATTGACTTAAGCACTTCCGCATCATAGGCCTCTTGAGCTATCTGCTGCTTTATTTTACGCTCTTTAATTAATTCCTCGGCAACACTAGGCATTGTTTTCTCCAAATATCACACTGCTTATTATAAATATTAGAACAATTTGAAAATAAAGATGCGTTTTGCAGCACCTCAATGGATGAAAAATCATAATAGAGAAAAGTTTCCAACTTATTTCATTACTAACGATATTCTCTTGAGTCAGATGCAAAATAGTAACCTCCTGGACCACCATAATTGAGGAAAAACTTGGCCATACAAACATCTAGAAGCTTTGCAGTGATATTCCAGGTATAGTTGATCAAACAAACACTTACGATGTAAATGAATCCTTCTTAAACTCTTCGACCTTCGGTTTTAAATACATCAAACAGAGAATGCAGGCGGTCAATGCAGTGAGGCAACATAAAATAATGGGCAAAATAATGGATAAAACAATCAATAAACCACCGGCAAAACAAATAATGGCATCACCTAGCGTGCGCAAACTTAATTGCGCCCCCATGACTTCACCTTGAATGGTTGCATGTGACCTATTTGAGATGTGAATTGTCAAAGTGGTTACAACGCTGGTAATACTAAATCCAATGAGCGCAAAAAAGAAAAACATCGCTATGGGATTTTGCAAAGCAATCATCGCCGCAAAAATCAAAGTAGTCGCTAGCATGGCCAAAATAATAATTTTATGAATAGGTAGGTGTTTTGAAAGAAGACGTGGAAGCCATGAAGCGCCTATAGCAAGTGCCGCGGATAAAACAGCATTATACAGCGCAATCATGCTGGGTGACATGAGCCATTTTCCGGCCAGATAAACCGGACCAAACTCATAAAACATATCTACTGCAAAAGTAAACAACGTGCTGATAATAAGTAACGGTTTCAAATGCGGGTGTTGCTGCAACAAAAGTTTGAATTGTTGGATAATATTGAGTTGTCTTAGTATAGATTCTTTTTGGGGTGTGCGTATGGCTTTATGCTCCGGCAATTTCCACCAAGCAAGTCCTAAAGTTATCACTGACGCAAGTGCTGCAACAGTAAAAGGAAATGACCATGAAAACCAAGGCACAAGTTGTGAGTTGGATAATAAGCCACCAATGATTGGTCCAATAATGTAACCAACACCAGCCATACTGTTGATCCGCCCAAAGCTTACAAACTTATTAATGGTAGTCAGTTCTGACGCCAATGCCCTTGCAACAGCAAAAGTACCCTCCATGAATCCTGTTAAAAAGCGACTAAATAATAGTAGCCAAAAACTGTTTATCCAAAACGCAATGACAGTCAATACATACCCGAGCACACTTCCAGCCAAACTAAGGACCAGTATTTTTTTGCGTCCATACAAGTCAGAATTTCTTCCCAGAATAGGAGCGCCAATGAATTGCCCCAGAGGAAAAATCGCGAGAGTTAGCCCCAGTAAAATACGTCTACCCGTTTCACTCCATTCCGGAGAGATAATTAATTGATCGGTAGATTGTAAAAACAAAGGTGGAAGAATAGGATAAACGATGGAGGAACCGACAAAACTAATTAAGACAATAAGTAAAATAATCCACAGTTGTTTTTTTTCACGAGTTGTTTGCATGTGCATTTATTCTTGGCCCTTGAGGGATAATCGGGCAACCGGCTTACACGATCAGGTTCTATTTTAACATTTTTTTTAAATAGATCGATATTTTTTCATAAAGAACAATTATTGCATATCCAAGCACTCTTTAAAAATCGTTGTTATACTCTTTAATAAGCAGTTGTATTTTTAATGTACTCACGCTTTTTTTGTTTTTACATAAAATGCGATGAATGATCCTTAACTCTGTAAAAGGAAAGATAAAATGTTGAAAATAGCTTTTATTTTTTTAGTTATAGCAATTATTTCAGGGGTCATCGAATATAGACAGAAAGGAACAAATCCTTCAGCAAAATCTCCAGTAAAAATTATATTTTATGTTTCTGCACTGATTTTTCTGATAACACTTATTCTTTATTTGTTTACTCCAGCCACCCCCGTTGCACATGAAGTGCCAAATCCTCTTTTATCTTTTATAGGCGCATTAATGCACTTAGGATAGTTGGGTTATTCAACCCAACATACTCGCTTTCTCATAGCATTCACTCTCCAGAAATGCTTTAAATTGCTCTACCCATTTATCATCAACATAATCGGGGAGCATTATGCTCTCAGTTGTTCTCTCAGTTTCCTCAAAATGCCTGTATAAATAAGGGCGATAATAAGTAAGGTCGGGGATCTCTATGTCCATTTCTTTGGCTTTTTCATCATTAACCCGCACACGTAATATGTCTTTAAAATGGATATTTTTTTCAAAAAGCACCATCTCTTCTTCAAGCATCACCCCGCCTTGAAAAAAAAGCGTTTTTTTACTTGCTGCAGATAAACGCTCAAAATACTCTTTTTTCTTTCCTGCCAGATAACGCTTGGCATTCACGTGATGGCCAATGAGCAAAGCAACTTTTGCAGAGAATCCTAGCCCATAGGCTAAACTCGCCCCTATCCATTCATGATGTACTACACCTAAATCAGCCATCCTATTTTGATTGTCCAAAACATAATGTCCTATATCATGAAATAAGCATGCAAGAATGACTTCCTGACTATGCCCTGCTTGCTCGGCAAAATAAGCACACTGTAGTGCATGTTCAAATTGGGAAACAGGCTCTCCTATGTAATCCAAATTTTTAGCATCATATAAATAGTGAAAAACCTTATCAATTTTTTGATCAATATAATTTATGGTATTCATAGCATCACTTCAGAAATAGGATTAGCAACATTATAAATGGCAGCGCCTGCTGAATAATCTTTATTGGGGTCACGCTCACAGTCAGGCGGAAAGTGTTCTCGCTTGTCCTTATAATAGGCATCACGTTTAAACCCACCTTCAGAAAATTTACTAAAGGTAATAAAAATTGCCCGACGAGGATTATTACTGCGATTAGGCTCAGAATAATGGGGTAGATAGGAGTCAAATAAAATAATATCTCCTGTCTTACATTCAATTGGAGACCAGTGAAATTTGGAAGCCATCTCATTTTTAATGGAACCGTCAGCCTCTTGAGGAAGAATTGTCGGCTTATTCGCACCGCCTTTAACCACTTGCAAACACCCATTTTCTAAAGTGCAATCATCTATAGCCACCATCATTGTGATGTGAAAACGCTGCTTAAAACTAATAAACGCCGGAGCATCTTGATGTGGCTTAAATCCCCCGCCACCGGGAAATTTATAGTTAATTTTTTCTTTGAAAATCGCAGCTTGCTCTCCCATTAATGAAGAGACTAAGTTTATAGTGCGCACACTATTGGCAACCTCATGCATTCCTTGATGATAATCAATAAAATTTTCAACGCGACAAAGTTGACGTTCTCCCTGGGCATTCATTTCAAAATATTTCATCCATTTTCCTGGTGTTTCAGGCCAGGATGTTAACTCATCACACCACCTTTGCAGTTGTTGTTTCATATCCCCAAAAAGAAAATTGGATATGAACACAAATCCCTGCTCTTTCCAAAAACGGTGTTGTTCTTCACTCAATTGATAATCCATAATTTCACCTTTCAAGACGTTGATAACAATGTACTTTCAGAAATTGAATCCGAGAAATTAGTTAATTTATTTTCTTCTTGTTCTAGCCATTTTGTGAACAACCACCCCAGCAAAAGAGTGCTAGCAAGAATAGCTAATGTCAGATAGATACCCAGTCGGGCTTGGAAAATTGGTAAAAATATAGTTCCAATAAATGCTCCCAATTTTCCAGTCCCTGCCGCTAAGCCATGCCCTGTAGCTTTAAACTCAGGACTATAGATCTTTGCTGGCAAAAGATACGTTGTAATTCCTGGACCAAAGTTTATAAAAAAATTGAATAATATAAACCCGGTAAAAATAATACCGAGGCTTGGAAACAGATAGCTTATGCTCAGGATTAGCAATCCCAAAAATGAAAAAAAGAATCCTATTCGCTGCAGTTTAATCAGCGGTACTTGATTAACAAAAAAAATAACGGCAAAAGCACCTAAGGACACAAAAACATTGACCACTAAAGTACTTTTCAGTACCTCAGTTTGTGCACTCAGGAAATTAACGTCACTAGACAGATTAAATGCGTGTAACACGTAAGGAGTAAATAGTCCTATTCCATAATAGGATATGTCTAATAAAAACCAGCAAAAACAAAGGCACAGAGTAACTCTTATCATTCTTGGAGAAAAAATCAGTCGGTAATGTGTCAAAACAGAACGTTTTGATTGCGGTTTTAAATTTTGATGGACTTTCCATAAAAAACTTTCTGGTAACTTGGCTCTGAATAACAGCCCTACTATCGCAGGAATTGCCCCTGAAGCAAATATCCACCGCCAGACATCAAGCTGAGGATGTAGTTTAAATAAAAACCAGGCAACAATTACGCCTACTGGCGAAGCAAGACAATTAATAAACATAGCAGTTGCAATAAATTGTCCACTTTTTTGAGCAGGGATCATTTCGGCCAAGTAGGCGGCACAAATGGGATAATCAGCACCAACGCCAAAACCAAGTAGAAATCGAAAAATGCAAAGAGAAGTGATACTCCAGGCAAAAGCAGAACAAATAGCAATAAATACAAAAAAAATAAGATTGATAATGAGCATGCTTTTCCTACCCAGCATATCCGCCAATCGCCCAACAATGATTGCACCGAATACTGCACCGAGAGGCGCTGCTGCCTGCGTAAGACCAATCATAAGCGCAGAAGGATGATATATCGCATTAATGAATGGCTCTGCGACTGAAGCAATATATAAATCATAACCATCAATAAACAAACCCAGCGCACAGACTACCCAAACACGGAAAGTTAGGGATTTATTATTATTTTCATCCATGAAAATCTCTTGATAATAAAGGATATTTGCAGCGTTATTGCAGCATTAGGTACATGACTTTTAACACAATCAATTCATAAAAACAAACAGGCCCATCAATTAAAAATTTAAGGCAGCTACCACGATTGCTGGCAGTCAAAAAATAGCCTGGGTGAAGGAAAAGCCGTAGCCCGAATTGCAGATAAAAAATCAAACGCTGTTCCCCGGGTTCCGCGTCGCTTCACCCAGGCTACAATACAAAGAATCTCAAGCGGCATTTACTAGGCTGTCTTTAGGAAGCATTTTGCGTTCTATGATAAAATACATGCCCAATCCTAAAATGATAGCCCCATCAATAACAAGGACTACGGGGCGCATCGAGCCATCAAATAAAAGGCCCGTTAAAGCAACAGCTCCAGATGAAATAAACAAACGCGTTGACATGATGAATGAAGAGCACACACCCTTGAGATTCGGTAAAATTTCCAAAGATTGTGCAAAAATCACACTCATCGGAAATGCGCAGCCCACAGCCAACCAGCACATGGCAAAAGTGATCAAACGTGGTGAATCAGGATACTGGAATGCGAAATAAGTAAAAAGCACAATAGATATAGCACAACACATCATCCCTAAATGAACTGCTTTTCGGCTTCCAATTCGGTTGATCACTTTTTCAGCATAAAAACTGGTAAGCGAAAAGAGTAAGACAATTAATCCTTGCTGCATGGCAAATTGGAAATAAGTTAATTTACAGGTGTTAATATAATAAAACGACGCACTACCGACAAAAGTTAAATAAGCTGTAACTAACATATTGGGCATGCTGGCATAAATTAAAAACGGCCCATGTGTGGAAACCGTCCAATAGTCTTTAAAGAGGGTCGAAACTTTTAAAGGTTGTTTTTCAGTTTTGGTTTCCGGTAATTGCCATATCAAAAAAAACCATGAAATCAAAGCAATCATAGCTACGAAGGAAAAATTAGCGCGCCAAGTAAAATAGTTGATAATGGCACTGCCTAAAATAGGCGCTGCTGCCATAAAAATAGTAACATAAGCATTAATTTTACCAATATAATGTGCAGCCACTTCGCCATGATACCGATCCGAGACCATGGCAAACCCCATCACTACCGTGCTACTTGCGCCCAAACCTTGAATAAAACGCCAAAACATTAATTGGTATATCGAAAATGAAAACACACAACCAACTGCCCCAATTAAGAAACAGGTTGCTCCAAAAAGCATTAAACCACGTCGCCCTAGAGCTTCAGATAATGGACCATAGAGCAAACCAGAAAGGCAGAATGCTAAAAAATTAAGACTTAAAGTGCTTTGGACTTGTGCTTCTGTGCTGCCGAAAAACGTCATAATGCTAGGAAAACTGGGCAAGGAAATGTCGATTTCCATACAGCAACCCAATAGTGAGATAACAATGAGCGCTACAAGTGGTAGCTGAAATAACCTGGATAGCATGATGGCTTCTTCTTAAATCAGGATAATAGACGATTGTATTTATGAGCAGAATGCTTTTTAATCGTTGTGCAATTATATCGGTATTTGTACACATTGAGAAGATGTGATTACCAACAAAGTGTGTGACTTACTCTAGTATGGTTACATTGACATCTATTTTTTAGAAATCTTCATTGATTGTATACCATTCAGCTCATCCTCAGAAAAATGTTCATATAATTTGGAATGAGAAACAGATCCAAACCCTCGGCCTCGATGCTCGTCCATGATTTTAAGAAAGGTTTTGTACTCTTCTCCGGTATAGCTCTCCTTTTCCTCTTCTTGCTTTTTACCCTCCAGGGCAACATTGCAGTCTAACTGTTCCTTAATTCGGCCAATGATGGTTGACCATGTTCTCGTATTTCCATATTGGTTAAAACGCCACTGCGCTTGTTCCTCTCTAAGGTATGCGTAGTCCTTGTGTTTACCCTCAATAAGCGCAACCAGTTTTAATAAAGATTTATTCGAACTGATCTTGGGTAAAATCAAATTGATACACTGTTTCGCTTCCGCCTTTTGTTGCGCTCTATTTAAATCCGTTGCCTGGCCAATAGCTTTTAACTGGCTTAATATGATATCTGCACCATACTTATCCCAATCAATTACTGTACTCTCAGAAAGTACAGCACGCCCCCAGTGGACATAATCGAGTATGGCTCCCTTGAGATTTGCGCCACGCAAATCTGCGCCCGAAAAATTGGCAAAAGAAAAGTCAGAGCCGTGTAAATCAGCATTAGTTAAAATGGCTTTCTCAAAACTTGCATTGAAAAAGCGGCCATTGGATAAGGTTGAATTTGCAAGATTAGTCTTTTCAAACGTGCTCTCGCTCATATGAAATTTATCTAAAAACAGATAGGACAGGTTATACTCTTTGAAATTTTGTTTGTGAGAATAGTTGTCAATATATTCATGAACATATAAATCCATCAATTTGGGATTGTTGACCAAAGAATCATTATTAATTAATGCAAGCACGTGTTCAAAATCAGGCTGTTTTAAAGGTTTAGTTAGGTCCATTCTAGGTTCGGCTGGGAATAATAGCTTTATAATTTTTTGCCTCATGCCTGCATGTTTTAAAAACTGCTCTGGGATATCAATCCTGGTAGCTTCCTTGTATTGTTCCGGGAACTGTTTAATGTATAAGCCCAACACACTTCGAGCATACGTTTGCAAACGCGTATCAGTTGCTAAGATTTCTTTTTGCCTGGCGTGATTAAATTGCTCCTCGAGTTCTTTTTGCTTTTGAGCATGCTTTTCTTGAGCGCTTCTCGAGTAGCTATCCCAAGCTGCAGCGGCGACTGCGAATTTTGGTAATTCACCAGCCAAAAAAACAAGCATAGGTACATTTTGGGGGGCAGCAAGGAAAGCGGCCATTTCTCCTTGTTTACGAGCGACGCTCGCTTCAGACTTGCGAACAATATCTTTTCTTTGTTCTTCATCGATTAGAGTTGAAGCAAGGTCTTTTTCTCGAGAAACGAATTCTCCATAAAGACCTCCTAATGCTGTTTGAAATTCCTTTGTGCTCAGTTGAGAGAATCCGGGTAAAAACGCTTCAAAGACGCTTTGATATTCTTTATTGTTATGAATAAATTGATGTAGTGCCGATGCCTCAAAAGGGTAATACATAAAAAGCTCTCGGTACTTAACGAGTTGCTCAGCCACCCGTCCGGGCTGTCTTTTAATTTCGTCATTGAGTTGTGTTAGTGAGTTCGTTAAGGCAGCTAGAATTGTATTTTTTTGCGCAACAATTGCCGTTGGATTGTCTATGTGAGTGTTTTTAAAATGTTCTGTAAGAGGTAGTTCGTCAAGTGCAACAGATGAACCAGATACATCGATGAGTGCAGAGGCTATATGGTTATCACGCTCATCAAAAACCTCAATCGTAAATTCTTTACCTTCGCTTTTTAATGCGCGCAAAATGACATCCTGTAGTACATCAAAGCTAAGTGTCGTAGCCACACCTGCAATTTTGAATATCATAGGATTTGTCCCCTATAAAAGGATGCTTTTTGTTTAATTATAGTAAAAAATGATTAAATAACTATTACGTGTCATTCAATCCAATAAGCAAAGCTGGTTTCGATGTATCAATCAGGGGTATGAGAAAAAAGAATAGTGGCAGGGTTTCGCGTCACTCGAGATAACACCGGTTATGTTTTTGATGTTTGTATATAGAAAAGTTTAAAGTAGCGATAGTGTATGATTTATAACCTAGGAGATGATATCGCTACAACTTAATAATAACATTTTAATATTAATTTATTATTAATAGGGAAATGCAAGAAACACAACCCTCTACCGAAAAAAGCAGTGACAATCTATTATGAGTTCACCAACTCTTTTCAGGATTGTGTGGCATATTTAATCGTTCTGTCACTTTAGCACTGTCAAAGAAAAAAACACAAATCCCATCAATATCAGCACACTGATGATCCTCTTGAACGATATGTTTCATATAAAAGCTAACACGAATTCTATATTCACTTTTAGAGCTTATATAACTTAAATTAGGAATCTCATTATCGGCACTAACCGTAAGAGTCATTTTTTTATGCAAAATATTATCTAATACGGACACATAACCTAAAGCATTTAAAAAACAGCCAACAACTATATTTCCCGACTCCAATAGAGCAGACTCTTCAAGGCTTCCTAATTGAATAGTTGACCCAAGGTTTCTATGCAAAAGCACATCACAGATTTTTAAAGCAGAAGTTCTTGGTAAAATATATGAACCAAAACCCTCTAAAGTACCAAGCAATGGGGTAGTCATAATGACAGCACCTCCCAAGTTGGGATTAATCTGGGCAACTTCTTCTTTGATGCTCTCTTTAATGCTACTTTGGACCTCACATACTTGCACACTGACGTCAGTGCCTGCCAGCGTCATCTGCTGGTTTAATAATTTTGAAAATGCAAAGGTTGCTTCTGATGCCGCAAAGCTCATTAACTCATTGAATCGTTTCTCTATCTTCATAATGACTCATCCTGCATGTTTTGATTTTAAACATAGAAAAAGTTCATCGATATCTACAATTAAAATCGTCTCTCCTGATCCTAATAATGCCGTGCCAGAGAATAATTTACTACCGCGAAGGCTTGGATTGATAGGTTGGGTAATAATTTCTTCAGTGGTAAGCAACGTATCTACAATTAAACCTAATAGTTCTTCTTCTTTTCTTAAGACAACAATGGATTGCCGTTCTTCTATCACTACTTTTTCTCTAAAGAGAACGGATAAACGCAACAGAGGAACGTTTATTTGCTCATATACAAAAGCTTCTTGATGCAAGAGGCTTGCTGTTTCCTGACGCGATATATTGATTAAACGTTCGATACTGTTTAAGGGAAGTGCGTAAATCTGCTTGCCTTGACGCACTAATAAAACAAGAATAACAGTTAAGGTTAGTGGGATTTTTATCGTAAATTGAGTTCCTTTTCCCTTTTCAGTGGCGACAGCAATCGTTCCATTAATGGATTCAATTGTCTGTTTGACTATAGACAAGCCTAGCCCTCTTCCTGAAATATCCGTCACTTTTTCAGTAGTAGAAATCCCAGAAAAGATAGCATTTGTAACTTCTGGTTTTGCTGCGCTTGTTGGTAATAAATTACGGCGTATTGCAATATTTTTGATGGACTCAAGATCAAGTCCAGCACCATCATCATTCACTTCAATAACTACAAACTCTTTTTGATGTTTTGCACTTAATGTAATACTTCCCTCTGCAGCTTTCTTTTTCGCCTTTCTCATATCAGAGGATTCTAAGCCATGATCAATCGCATTTTTGATTAAGTGCGCAAGAGACTCACTTATCGCGTCGATTAGTGAGCGATCAACCTCGATATCTCTACCTTCTGTATGCAATGTCACTTGTTTTTTTTGCTGTTTCGCAAGATCTCTGACCATGCGTGAAAAACGATCGAAAACAAATCCTACAGGCACGAGTCGAATTTGCATGACATGATACTGTAACTCGTTGAGAGTTTGATTCAGAATACCCACAGTTGCAGTTAATTCTGAGGATTGAATCGTTTCGCTTAAACTTTCTAACCTCATTTTGTTAATGAGTAATTCTTTCGTCAGATTGAGTAACTTATCGAGACGGTCAACTTTTACTTCGATGCTTGTCACTGCCTCCAGAGTACCCAACGAGTTGAGCGTTGAGAGATCAGCCATTTGTTTCTCATCATGCGATAATACCAATTTAATTTGTTGAATCAGTGTCTCTGTAGCAGGCTCAGGCTTTCCTTCTGAGATTTCTTTTAAGCTTTCTTTTAAAAAATCAAAGCAATTAAATAAAAGATTAATACACTTATTGAGTGGAATTTTTTGAGTGCGAATCGCATCTAATAAATCTTCAATAGCATGATTTAAATTGGCTATTTTTTGAAACCCCATTGTTGCAGAAATACTTTTGAACGTATGAGCAAAACGAAAAATATCTTGGAGGTTTTTCTTATTGTCTGGAGCTTTTTCCCAATCAATAAGTGTCAAATTCATATTTTTGATATGATTATTTGCCTCACTAAGAAAATCCTCTATGTATTTGTTCATATCATCATTCATGAACGCCACCTATGGTGAGTTATAAATATTTTTTTAGTTCACTTGTAATTTCTTCATCCTCAAATGGTTTTTGGATGTATCCTTTCGCACCAAGGGATTTACATTGCTCCTTAATCGATGCATGACCAACAGAGGTAATCATTAATACGTTGATGAGTGGATATTGATCATGAATCTGCTCTAAAAGTTTTACTCCTTCTATTTCACTTGCATTCATGATCACATCTAACAGCACGAGATGGGGTGACTTAGTTTTAAGCTGAAGTAAAGCAGCTGTTTCACCATCAGCTTCTATGATATCAAGCTCTGCGAAATGTCTATTTAAAATATCTTTTAAAATTGTCCGCATGAAACTGGAATCATCTACAATCATCACGGTCTTACCCATCATACTCTCCTCAGCTGGGATCTGCTGCACCCACTCTCTTAATTCTTTCGAAATTTCTGGAGCGATCTCACCATCTCGGCATCCCAAGGAGTGCTTTCTTAATTTGAGCACCATTTGGGATGACATATTGTCGTGAACGCTTACAACCATACTTTTAAGTACGTTCTACAGCTGATAACTTTATCAGTTCCTCTTGGGCTAAGATGCTCGCTAAATCTAGTAAAATGATTAAGCGATTTTCATCAATAACTACCCCATTCACATATTTTTCATGAATATTTATAAGGCTCGAAGGATTTTGATTAATATCCGCACCGCTTACGCGTAACACTTCTACGACCTCATCAACCATTAACCCAAAAATTCCACTTTTTTGTTTGGTGATGATAATGTGCTTTGGATTATCATTATCGGCCGCAGGAAGAAAAAAAAGAGTCTTGATATCAATAATAGCAACAACATCACCACGCACGTTGATCAATCCGCGCATAAAATAAGGCGAGTCAGGGATAGGTGTAATAGGGACTACCTTGATAATTTCTTGAGCGTCATGGATGGGGATACAAAATTCCTCATTGCCCGTTCGAAATACAATAAGTTGTACCAATTGTTGTTCTTTTATTTTAAGAGATAATGAGGATCTATTCGGCATTATTCACTCCTGAGCACATGTGTTTCAGAAGCCATATAGACCACTTTAAATCGCTTCAATGCGGTTCTTAACTCATCAGACAGAACTGATAAATTCGAAGCAGACACCGTCATTTGTTGCATACTGGCCGTTTGTTGCTGAATTGATGAGGACATTTGTTCAGCACCAACTGCTGCTTGCTCTGATGTTGCCGAGATTTCTTCTGTTGTTTTTGCAACGGCTAAGGCAGCCTTCGCTTGCTCTGATGTTGCAGTAGAAATTTCTTGTGCCTTGATGGTAATTTCCTGGGTTCCAGAACTAATTTGTCCAAGAACACTGAGCGCTTCATTGACAATATCGATTGATTCAGTGACTTTCTGTGTACCTGTGGTCATACCTTCAACCACCTGAGTAGTCGACTCCAAAATGGTATTAACCATGCCCTCAATTTGCACCGCTGCTTTTTTGGTACCTTCAGCAAGCTTGCGAATTTCGTCAGCCACTACAGCAAACCCACGCCCTGCCTCACCAGCTCGTGCCGCTTCAATCGCCGCATTTAAAGCCAGAAGGTTGGTTTGGTCGGCGATGTCTTTAGTCGTGCCAACGATTACCCCAATTTCTTTAGCTCGTTTATCCAGATCTTTTACAGTGTCAGTATTCGACTTCACAATATCATCAATAGATTTGAGCCTTGTTGCCGCTTGTTTTCCTGCATCAGTACCCCTGCTTGCCAATTTTGCTGCCTCTTGAGTTACTTCCGCTGCTGTACGTGAATTTGTGGCCCCTTGTTGAATCGATTTAGAGAGTTCCGTAACGATTCGTGTACTTGACTCCAATTTTTTCGCCTGTTCTTTCGCACCAACAGCGATTTGTTGCGTCGTGCTTGCAGCTTGCTGCAACGTATTGCTCACTTGCTTGGAAATATCTGCGAGCTGTACTGATGCTCCAGAAACTTTGGTCGAACTATCCATCGCAAAACGAATTAACGCGCCTAAATCATCAAAAGACTTATTCAATGCATCAGATAACGTTCTAATATCACCCTGAGTTTCAATACTGACGCGTTGCGACACATCCCCCATAGAAAGCGCAACTGCCAAACGAATGACCTCTTGTACTGGTGTAGCAATTGAATTAAGGAGATTATTTAATTTATCAACAATATCTTTCCAACTACCACCAACCCCCTCAACATTAGCACGCTCATTTAATCTACCTTCTTTACCCGCTACTTGCGCCACACGCGATACCTCACTGGCTAAGCGATTGAGGTCATCAACCATTTTATTGATGGTTTCTTTTAGAAGTGATACTTCGCCTTTGGCTTCAACGGTAATTTTTTGCGTCAAATCCCCTGCGCTAATTGCGACCGCAACTTTTGAAATATTACGCACTTGATCAGTAAGGTTAGACGCCATCGCATTCACGTTTGCGGTTAATTCTTTCCAAGTGCCGCCTACTCCTGGCACTGAGGCCTGGCCACCTAATTTTCCTTCAGTACCTACTTCTTTCGCAACTCGCGTTACCTCAGCGGCAAAAAGGTTTAAGTTATCAACCATCTTGTTCAGTGTTTCTTTAAGCTGCAGAATTTCTCCACTGACTTCAACCGTAATTTTCTGATTCAGATCACCATCAGCCACCGCAGTTGCAACCTGTGCAATATTACGCACCTGACTGGTTAAATTTGCTGCCATCGCATTCACATTATCGGTTAATTCTTTCCATGTACCGGTCACACCAGGCACTTGCGCCTGGCCACCTAGTTTTCCTTCAGTACCAACTTCTTTTGCTACCCGCGTTACCTCACCTGAAAATGATCTTAAATTATCCACCATATCATTAATGGTGTTCTTTAATTCCAATACTTCGCCTTTTACTTCAACAGTAATTTTTTGATTTAGATTACCGCTCGCTACAGCTGTTGTGACTTGCGCGATATTGCGCACCTGGTTGGTTAAATTTGCTGCCATCGCATTCACGTTGTCGGTTAATTCTTTCCACGTACCGGTCACACCGGGTACTTGTGCTTGCCCACCAAGCTTTCCTTCCGTACCCACTTCCTTGGCCACCCGCGTTACTTCTGAAGCAAAAATCGTTAAGCTATCGACCATCTTGTTGATTGTTTCTTTCAGTTGCAACACTTCCCCTAATACTTCTACAGTAATCTTTTGATTCAAATCCCCTTTTGCAACCGCGGTCGCAACTTGAGCAATATTACGTACTTGGCTGGTTAAATTTGCCGCCATCGCATTCACGTTGTCGGTTAATTCTTTCCACGTACCAGTCACACCAGGCACTTGTGCTTGCCCACCAAGTTTTCCTTCCGTACCCACTTCCTTGGCAACCCGTGTTACTTCTGAAGCAAAGATGGTCAAACTATCCACCATCTTATTCAGGGTTTCTTTCAGTTGCAGCATTTCACCTTGGACTTCAACCGTTATCTTTTGATTCAGATCACCTTTAGCAACTGCAGTCGCAACCTGTGCAATATTACGCACTTGGTTGGTTAAATTTGCCGCCATAGCATTCACATTATCCGTTAACTCTTTCCATGTGCCGGTGACGCCAGGAACCTGCGCCTGCCCACCTAATTTCCCTTCGGTACCTACTTCTTTTGCAACCCGTGTTACCTCACCAGAAAACGATCTTAAATTATCAACCATCTTGTTAATGGTATTTTTCAACTCCAGCACTTCGCCTTTTACTTCAACAGTAATTTTTTGATTGAGATCACCACTGGCAACAGCAGTGGTGACTTGTGCAATATTGCGCACCTGGCTGGTTAAATTTGCCGCCATCGCATTCACATTGTCGGTTAATTCTTTCCATGTCCCTGTAACACCGGGAACTTGTGCTTGACCGCCCAATTTACCTTCGGTACCTACCTCACGAGCGACACGAGTAACTTCTGAAGTAAAGCTACTTAATCCTTCCATCATGCTATTATAGGAATCCGCTATTTCTCCAAAAATATCATAGTGATCTTTTTTTAAGCGCTTGGATAAGTCACCTCGCCGTACCGACTCAATCGCTTCGAGAATATCGCGCAATCTATCTTCCATTGAGGCATGATTTTTGGGGAGATCAAACGATCCGCCATTGTTCCCAACATCCTTTTTTTCTTTTTGTCGAGGCATTCTTAAATTCCATTTGCGAGGCAATATAATAACTATAATAGTAAAGGGTTGATATTTTTACAAAAACATACTGCTCATTTTATGAGCATCCATTTGTGCCTAGAAATAGCACTGTAGTGGTTTGAGGAGTGACTTTGATTTTGTCGGATCAAGCCCGACCTACGATTGTTACGTAGGCTTAAATACCATCCAACCTGTCTCATAACGCCAATAGACAGCAGGAATTACAGGATTATTTTTTAATTGTTTGGCAATATAATGCAATTTAATTTGCACGCTCTCCCGTTCGTTCGAGGCAAATGAACGAGCGAAATCTCATTTATGGACGAGCATCGTGATCGAATATTATTGCCGGTAGAAATCGCGATATCCAAAATTAACGTAGGTGGATTACTCGCGTTCACAGCCATCATCAGAGATATAGAGGATCGCATGCGTCTGATGAATCCTCTTAAAAAAGAGGCAATAACAGACCAATTGGCCCAATCGTAGAGAATTTCTTAGCATAATCGAGAATACGCTGCAAACAGAAAAGCTCCCTTAATTGATGTCACAAGAGTTTTTCTAACCGCTTAAATTGTTCTAGTGCTTCTTCAAGAGTTAAATCTTGGCCCCTCAAAACATCCTCTGCTTTGAATATACACACATTGCTTGGAATCGAAAATTGAGAAGAAAAATACATCTGATCAAGAAATACTCCAAAAACACACTGTTCATAGCCTAAAACACGAAAATAATTAATGGGCTGATGGTTTTCATTACGTATCACATAATTTTTAAATTCGGGGTTATAACACCCATAAGTCATATAGTAATGTATACCTTGCCTTTCAAGATCTTGAAGAATTTGCACTAAATTGTGGTGCATTTTTTCAGGCGCATAAAGTTCCAAATACATCCCTATTTTTTCGGAAATAGAACGCTCGTTCTCAGGATAAGGTGGATTCATTCCCACAAAATCGCCGGGTTTTGCATCAGCAATTGTCGCTATAAAATCACCGGTTTTGAATGTAACCCGATTGGTATTAAGTAACTTAGAGGCCCTGTCAACTTCACTGATAAACTGCGCTAAAGATAAGTTCGCTTTCTCCAAAAAGCGGTCGGCTTTTTTTCCCTCAAATAGTTCACCTTCACGATAGATAAGATTAAGGTCCTGATCATAAAAAAGGATTCCACCCCATGAATGATTAATGATGAAGGGCAGTAGCAATGCTTTTTCTTCGTCAACAGTTAGCTGATTGTAATGCGCCAATACCCCAAGGAAAAACGCTTTCTTTGATGGCGCGGCATCAAAGTCATTTATCAATTTGGTATAGGATTCCTTGATAATCCCTGGCTTATTTTTAATGCGTTGCAGTGTCTGCATTAGCACTTTATTACTGTCATTGATGATGTACTCTTCAGCAAAGCCAATCTCCATTGCCGCCATACTCCAAGAAGCAGAGCCTGCGAAGGGTTCAATTGCTTTCTTGTATTTTTGACCCTGATTATTTGCTAATAATACTGAGAAGTGCTCATTCAACCAGCTATTATCTGGACGCATATGTCCTGTCAGATCTGGGAGAGTGAGGTATCTATTTCCGAGGTAGTGGAGTACTCCCCCATGATTTTGAGCGAGATGAATAGTGTATGGATGCATAATAACCTCAACGTAGGTCGAGCTTTGGCTCGACATTCCAAAGCTAGTTGAATTGCCTTGAAGCCCGAGCTAAATCATCAGGAAGCTCATACTGTACAGGCTCTGATTTTACAAACTTATTATGGAGAAAACTTAAATTTGTCCTTACAAATTCATAAGCATTAGATGCCGCGCTTTTTATGCTATTCTCAATACCAGAGCGTCTTGTTAATTGTTTAGGAATATCAACAAGTATTGTATTGAAAGCCGAGATAACATCGAACTGCTTATTTTGTCTCAATATATGCACAAGAGTATCTTGAACGCGATCAAGAAGCAAAATGCTCAAAGCTCCGGAAAACATCGATGATGAAAAACCATTGTTAACGAAATCTAAAATTATTGACATGGTATTAGTTAACACAAAAAATCCTGCTACATATCGTGTTACCTGAGCATATACTGCATTATTCAATGCAATTTTATAACGGCCATCATCAAGCTCAGATATGAGCTTATGAGCACGCATAAGAAATATTAAGTCATGCTCTTCTAATTGAGCATCATTCATTAATTCATTAACTATTCTACGATATCTTCTAAAATCATTGCCACTGAGGTCATTAAAAATGTCCCAAACGGATCGCAATGGCAAAGGATGCCTAAAAAAACCCGCTTTATAATCACTGATAAACTGATGATTGGGTGGCAAAATCCTAGTTGCAGGTATTTGGATATTAGTAAAAGCCAATGGAGCCCGCTGACTTGTTGCAGCACGGTTGTTTGTTTTATTTTTGAAATTCTTTAATTGCCAATTAAATTTATTTGCTTTATCAATTGCAGCAAGAGCAGCATTATCTTCAATCAGTGTATTTGCATCATCGTCTTTGAGCAGTTTGCTCGCGACATCTTGAGAATCGGCGGTTTTATGATTGCCTAAGAGTTCTGATAAGGGGAGCACATAATAATCAGCTTGTCGTCTTGTAAATGGACACGCCGTGAGCTTCTCTAAAGTTTCTTTATCGCTGATATAGTAATACTTATTGTTATCCTTTGATTGCGGAACCTTGACTAAAAAAGCATTTTCTTTAGTAAGCAGTTCAAGTGTTACTGGGCATTTATTTGTATAGGCCATAGGTTTATTTCTTTTTTATTTACAATGAATAACTTGCTATGAATTATACGAACTCCATTAAAATGATCAATATAGGAAATATCGGTGTATTCACAGCTTAAACTTACTTCAAAGCGATATAACTCATAATTATCGCCACTGACTCATCAATTAAATTCTTTGATGTATCAATCACAATTTGCTTACTTTCCCAAGGCTCATAGTCTCGCTCTAAAACAGCTTGCCATGTAGGCAACTTATGAGCTTCTATATCGGCAATGCGCCCTTCTACCCGACGTCGATGTTCTTTTTCATCGGAACAAATAAGCTCAACCTCAATTAGATCTGATTCAGTTTGTTTTGCTACCTGTTGCCAATCTTGACGTGTAATAGCAATCGGATTAACCGAGTCAGCCACTACATGTAAACCCAAAGCCAAATTCTCGCGAGCAAGCGCATAACTGATTAAGTACCCCTCAGAACCAACGATTAATGAACCAGGATAACTATCTAAGTTGACTAAAGCCTGCTCAATGGTATCCACTCGCAGATAAACCGCCTTCAAACGCGTGGCTATAATTTTAGAAATCGTCGTTTTTCCTGTTCCAGGTAACCCACCAAAAACAATCAACATCGCCAGTTTGCCTTTTATAATGAAGAATAAAATGAAAAGAAATTATAACTAATGATTGAACTAGTTTGGAGTAACATTGATTTTGTCGGGCCAAGGCCCGACCTACGCATTAAAGTGTGCAGATTATAGGAGTCTTTATCTGCCTATGAGGATAAAAATTGCAGCGACCAAAGCAACTACTGCAGTGATGGTACTGGGAATAGCAATTCCAGGAGCCAAGACAGTAAGAGCTATTATAATCAGGTACACAGCAAGCAGAATAAAACCTATATTTTTAGTGAATCGCATCGTTTAATCCCTTATTAATTAGGTCCTGAAATAAACATTTAGAATGAGTTTCTGATTACTCAGTATTAACTCTAGGTTTAATATACAATAGCATCAATGGAAAAACCATTTTAGTTAGCAGAGCAAACAGGCTACACGTCAATATAAAGAGTTGAGTAAGCATGGATGAAATGAAACATCGATTTTCGGTGCTGAAGCCCAGCTCTCCCTATTAGAATCAAACCATACGCTGCCTTCTCCGCTCGCCCTCTCTGTTTGTAACTCTCGTTTTGTTAATAATACCGTAATAAATTATTAGTATAATAAATGCACCAAGTGCTCTTTTTTTTTTGGGTGTTTTTTTATGCCTGGTAATTATGGCTTAGCCGAAATTGATACATTTGCTGACGCTACGGCGGCATGGCAATCTTTTTTTGGCCGTTTTTTCTCATCAGAAATTCCCACCGGTGTTGACGTAACTTTTAATCCGGATTTGCGTCAATTTAATCCTAGAAAAAATAAAAATGCTAAATACAAACATCCTGGATTCAGAGACAACGAGACCGCTCAACTCCCTGTAGATGAGGAAAGAACGCTACATTCTGATGATTTTGATGACTTTTTAAATGGTAATACAATTACTATTCCTGAGCATATCACTCTTACGGCAGAAGGCTTAGAGCACGTTGCGCAAGCAATTCAACGTGGCGATTTCGAGGATGAATCTTTAAAAAAAGAGGAGCATACTTTTTACGCGTTGTGGCTCTTTAAACAAAACAGAATTACACGCCAACAAATGACCACGATACTCGCTAGAGATCAAATTCCAAAAGAATATCCTCTGGAAAAAACGTTTCGAATTCTAGATGAAGATGGGCACTTTACCCAAGAAGCCCGTGAATTATGGCTTCCAGCTGTTGTGAGAGGTACATATGGGGAGCAATTTAATAAGGAGCATCTATTTCGATTATACTTACTTATTGCAACTGCCCCCGAATCAGAGCAGGTTTTCTTTATTTCAAAAAGTAATCCCAAAATTATTTCCTCACCAGATGCCCCTTCTAAGACACCCCAATTAGGAGATTCTCTGCGGAGAAATAGGTCTTGGCATAGAGCAACATATAATGGAGAAGAGTATGATCTTCACCTACCTTTCGGCGTTATTGAAGCGCTGCAAATTGCACGATATGGAGTCAATGGAGCAGCTGCTAATCGAGCAAAAATAGGAAAGGTAGAAATTGATGCAGTCAAAGAGGGGGTTGAATCTTACTATAGACCGACTGCAATTAGTATGCGTGGTAGTGGCGTTGAAACAACTACAAAAAACATCCATGGTTATGCTGATACGCCGATGCCTGTAGTAACAGAACATGATGTGTACCATGCAAAAGTACATAATACGATTATGCCCGAATTTAATATGATGTTGAATCATATGAATGAGGTTATTTTTAAACATACGAAACAAAAATGGTCAAAAACTATGTGGGAATTAGTAGACCGTGAGTTTCTTAGTTTTACATACCGTAAAATAGATTTGAACGAGAAAAATGGAGCCAAACTGTTCCAAGAAATGCTTCATCGTAAGGATAGAGATCAAGCGAATTTATTTAGGAACAACGAGCCCCCGCAGTTAAGCGATGATGGATTTGCCATAGTTTGGAATATGGTGAATCACAGTGATGTTTGGAAAAAACTTTATAAAATTGATATTAAGCGTTTGGACTATCCATATGACATTCTAATTAAACAAATGGCGGCTTTTAAAAAAGCACTTGAGAGTATTTATAAGGGCGAAAAAGCAGCCAGTCATCATAAACACACCGAAATACTTACACTTAAGTATCGTTTTTTTGGTATAACCTCTAGTACTGAGTTTAAAAAAATTTGCAAACTACTTGATACACTTGGAGATAAGTTAATCCCCGCGAAAGATCAAAAAATCACTGACCAAGATCAAAAATTGGTATTTGGAAAATATAAAAAAGGTGAGGATAAAAATTTAACCACTCTTAAATTCAAAAATTTTGGAAAAGAAGTATTAATTGATGAAAGTTCTGTCAAAAAATTAATTCCTATGTTAGTTAACATGCAACTTAGTTCTATGTTTGGTGAAAGGAATACTGAAACGGTACAGGCCGCATTGAAAAAAGTTTCCAATGAATTCAAAAGCACTTATGAGAATAGTGCGTTCTCAAAAACTGCACTGGAGGCATCTATGAGTAATTTCTCCTCAATGACTGAAAAGCTCGATTTTCTTGAGGCATGTTATGAAGAAATAATTCACTCCAAAGGATATACCCGACGACACTCCTCTGCAGATAATAAATTTGCTTTCTTTAAAAACCCATTAACCACATCTCAACGAGAACATATCATTTTATTAAAAGAGAAACTTAATGAGTTAGTTACTGAATACCAAACAACAAATCGTTTAAGTAAGGAAGAAAAACAAGAACTGCAATGGTATATGGAAAATCGTGGTTCCAATCTGGCTCTTTGTAATACCGATCGATTTTATTTACATTATGATTCTACGGTTCCCTCTGCCAATATGATGTGAAGATCTAAGTCCTTATGTTTATAAAGAAGAGAATAACATGGATTTTGTTGTGCCAAGGCCCAACCTACCTCTCATTAGTATTAATTACTTAGATGTCCAAGAGTATCAAACAGTTTGTCGTTAATCCTTCAAAGTATCAGGTGACATAAGCATTTTATATATTTCACCAACGTGCATTTCTTCCTCTTGAATCATTTTTCTGGCGAACTCTTCTACTAACACCGACTTCTGTGCTGAATGGTGTAATAGTTGATGATACAAAACCAAACCTTGTTTTTCGTGTTCAAGAGACTCTTCCAAAATAGTTCTAATATTATGCTCATGGGTCTCTAATAATTTGCCAATTTTAAGTGTCGGATGATAAGAAAAATGGGTAATAAGCTCCCCTATTAAATGAGCATGGTTTATGCTCTCTTGGGCCTGATCACGCATCCATTTACAGATAGGAATGCGATTAAAACCAAAGATCATAAAGGAATAGTGGGTATAGCGTACAACACCTGCCATCTCAAGTTCTAATAATTTATTCAGAGTTTTTATAATCACATCATCAATTGCTTCAGACTCAGGTCTTGTGTATGTCATAGTTCGTCCCTTCTAGCTTGTCTATGTAGAGTATAGAATAATTCAAAGGAAAGTCTCAAAGTCGACTAGCAGTGTGCCCTACAAATGATTACACGTGTAGGTCGGGCCCTGAGGGATCGACCTACGCCTCCTCATTACTGCTGAAGGTTCCTTGAAAAGGCATATTACGGCACCTATAATGTAAATAAATTAATCAAAAGAACCAAATATGGTCGAAAAATCAGCAGAAAGCTTACTCAATCAAAGAGCTGAAATCTATAACTCAATTTTGGCAATAAAAGCCCTCCCCGGTTGGACAGCAGCACCTATTAAATTTGAAAAACGTTCTGAAAATGATGTATCTGAGCTGGTAACCTCAGCAAAAGCTGATGCTATGTTAAAGATATTAAAGCCTTATTTAGGTGATGCGATTTTCAAAGTACCAGGAATTCAGGAATATCACGTGGTGATTGCCCACAAACACCTTACTGAAGAGAATGTTGCTGCAATGATTTTGAAAAGAGCATTGATATGCGCCACATTTAGTCCACTTATTGATATAGATAAAGAGATACAATGTTTAGATCAGATTAAATCATTACTCACGCTACTTCCTAATTATGTCGAGAATCTTGAAGATATTGAGAGTCTTGAGGATATTTCTGATTTCAATCGTAAAAATTTTTAGCGTAAGTCGGCCTTGGCCCGACAACCTCTTGCTTAAATAAAAAAAGCTCCATCAGAACAAACTGATAGAGCTTTTTTAAAAGTTACTAATTTAATTACGCAGTAGCTGCGGCTTTCTTCTCTTTTTCTTTGGCAATTACTGCTTCAGCTACGTTGTTTGGACAAGGAGCGTAGTGAGAGAATTCCATTGAGAATTGACCACGACCAGAAGTAAGGGTACGTAAAGTACTGATGTAACCAAACATCTCTGAAAGAGGAACATCGGCTTTAATACGAACGCCAGCAGCACTTGGCTCCTGACCTGAAATCATACCACGACGACGGTTCAAGTCACCAATCACATTACCTACATCTTCTTCAGTACTGTACACGTCAACTTTCATGATTGGCTCAAGCAATTGCGGCGCAGCTTTTGGAATCGATTGACGGAATGCACTTTTTGCTGCAATTTCAAACGCTATTGCTGAAGAGTCAACGGCATGGTAAGCACCGTCAGTAAGGTTAACAACAACATCCAATACAGGGAAACCTGCCAACGTACCGGTATCCATCATTGAACGGAACCCTTTCTCAATTGCTGGGAAGAATTCTTTAGGAACATTTCCGCCCACAACAGAAGTGATGAACGTGAATCCAGTGTTTGGCTCTCCTGGAGAAATCGTGTAATCAATCTTACCGTATTGACCTGCACCACCTGATTGTTTCTTGTGTGTATAGCTGTCTTGAATCGATTTAGTGATGGTTTCACGATAAGCAACCTGTGGCTGACCTACGATTAACTCAACATCGTATGTACGCTTCAGAATATCCACTTTAATATCAAGATGTAATTCACCCATACCACGCAGAATGGTTTCACCTGAATCTTGATCCGTTTCAACTCTAAACGTTGGATCTTCTGCAACCATCTTACCTATAGCAATACTCATTTTTTCGGTAGCGCCTTTATCTTTTGGCGTAACCGCAATAGAGATAACTGGCTCAGGGAAGACCATCGCTTCAAGTGTACATTCGTGATTTGGATCGCAAAGAGTATGACCGGTGCGAACGTTTTTCATACCTACAATCGCAATAATGTCGCCTGCTTCAGCACTTTGCAACTCATTACGCTCATTCGCCTGCATCTCAACCATACGGCCGACACGCTCTGTTTTACCAGTAAAGGAGTTAAGAATAGTATCGCCTTTATTTAGTCTTCCTGAATAGACACGTACGAACGTAAGCGCACCGAAACGGTCATCCATAATTTTGAATGCCAAGGCACGGAATGGTTCGTCAGGAGAAACGATAGCGAATTGGCCATTTGGCTCACCTTCAGCATTAGTCAAAGGTTGTGGGTTCACTTCATGAGGAGCTGGTAAATAGTCAACAACCGCATCAAGTAACAGCTGCATCCCTTTGTTCTTAAATGCCGAACCACAATAAGTTGGGAAGAAGGCTAATTCAAGCGTACCTTTACGGATACAACGCTTAATTTCTTCAATTGAAGGCTCTTCACCTTCTAGATAAGCCATCAACAACTCATCATCCATTTCAAGCGCCGTTTCAATTAATTGCGCGCGATACATTTCAACATCGTCATGCATATCCGCTGGAACATCAGTAACTTTGTAATTTTCTGGCTGGCCAGATTCATCCCAAACATACGCTTGACGGGTTAATACATCGACAACACCTACGAAGGTGTCTTCAAAACCAATTGGCAAAGTCATAATTAAAGGATTAGCACCCAATACCTTTTTAATTTGCTCGGTCACTTTCAAGAAGTTCGCGCCAATACGATCTAGTTTGTTTACGAAAATCAAACGAGATACTTTTGAATTGTTCGCATAGCGCCAGTTAGTTTCTGACTGAGGCTCAACACCGCCAGAACCACAGAATACCCCGATACCGCCATCGAGTACTTTCAGTGAACGATATACTTCAACAGTGAAGTCCACGTGTCCTGGGGTATCGATAACGTTGAAACGAGTACCTTTCCAAGAGCAACTTACTGCTGCGGACTGAATAGTAATACCACGCTCCGCTTCCTGCTCCATGAAATCGGTTGTTGATTCACCATCGTGAACCTCACCTATTTTGTGAATTCTACCAGTAAGCTTAAGAATACGCTCGGTAGTGGTGGTTTTTCCTGCATCTACGTGGGCGAAGATACCAATGTTTCTGTAAAGGTTTAAATCAGTCATAGCACTCTTAGATAAAATTAAATTGGATAAAATTTTGTCACATATTGTACACTATTTTATCCAGATTTGCAGCATAATTTTGTTATATTAATTTTTTTTTTTGATTATTTTGCTTTTAATTCAAGACAATGACCACACATTTTTATTACATAATCCACATTACCAGAGCCATTCCCATCATCATTAAGTTCTCCATGAGTGAAATAAATCCCAATGGGACATTACTGTCACCCCCAACACAAGCACATTTTAATTCTCGCTTATCAATATAAACTGCTTTAAATACAGAAATGGCACCTATTGTACCTATAAACAACGCAAGCGGAATTGAAATCCAACTCAAGGCTCCTGCAATCATTAAGATCCCAGCTAATGCTTCTGCAAAAGGATAAATATAGCTGTAGGGAACCCAGCGTTGGGCCAGGAGGTCATAATTTAAAAACATAGTTGAAAATTTTTCGACATCCAGTAGCTTCAACAGTGCAAGCACAACCATACTAAAGGAAATAAACCAACTTAAAGTCCGTGTTGTAAACGCCGTATGAGTGAATGCGTAGCTTGTGGCACCTGCCATAAGTGCGGTTATTGCAAATAGAGCGATTACTGGGCGATAACTTTTGCCCTTACAATCACGAATTTTTTTTCCAAAATAGTGACGTAAATCATCATAACCACCGACTCGCTTTGCGTTGATAAAAGTTTGTGGGGTTGTTTTCACCTGATGTTCTGCTTTAAAAGCATCCACTTGCTCACGGGTAACGAGCCACTTATCTTCAACAATATAGCCTTGACGTTGCAAAAAACTTTTTGCTTTGAGACCGTATGGACACACATGTTTTGACATGACCATGCGATAAAGGGTTGCTTTTTTAACTGTTGAACTGCTCATTTGAATACTCCATTGCTCTATAGTCTATAAATACTATAAGGTATGTACTATAGTACGGAGTCAAATCATGAATCATAAAACAATTAGTGAATTTGCTAAATCATGCGGGGTTGGTGTAGAAACGATTCGCTTTTATCAACGCCAAGGGATTCTTAATATCCCCCCTCTTGGCAAAGAATTCAGCTCAGTAAAAATTAGACGTTATGGGGAGCATGATATCCGTCGTTTACGCTTTATTCTTGCAGCAAAAAAAGCAGGCTTCACGCTTAAGGAAATAAAAGAACTATTAGATTTTGATGCCAAAAATGATCGCGAGCATGTAAGAGACATCGCGCAAAAACGTATTAGCAAACTAGATCGACAAATTGAGGAACTCATAGAGGCACGAAAGTCACTCCATCGCTTGGTAAAAGAATGCAATAAAGCAGATTCGCAACCCTGCCCTATCCTTATTGCCTTTGACAATGAATAGCGCCATCGTTAGCTTGCTGATAAATTTTATGGTAAACCTACATTATTATCCACTTTGCTTTCATCAATTATCTTTTTGAGAATGGCTTTTTTATCTGACCATTTCTGAATTAATGATTTATTCAGCTGCGAACAATTTTCAGCAACCCAAGGTCCAAATTGGAGCAAGATAAAAGGAACTCTCTGTTTCATGCAGGCTTCGAATTCCTTCCGTGCTTCCTTTTTACATAGGTTATTATTTTTGAGGCAGTTGTTTATCATATCATCGGTTAGTTGCTGCCAATTTTGGGGCGGGGCTACTCCAAGAAATGATGTAGTCATAATTTTTTGCAGAACATTTTGACTGATAGGAGCAAGTTTTTTGGGGTCAATGGTTGTTTCACAAAACTCGCGTTGTAAGAATTCTTTTATTTGTTTCCCTACACGCTCTATCTCATTCATGCTACCACAAGAGATTACGTTATTAGCACCAGATTGCACCCCCGGTTGAGCAATAAGTAAATTACTGCTTAAAACCAGGCCTAAGTACATGAGTATCTTTACCATTCTTATTCTCAACAGTTCATATTAATAGTTAACATAGTAAAGCATGATATTTTTTGCGTGAGAAGCCTGTAGAAAGTCAGTAAAATTTGCTTGAGCGCTAGAGTGTTCGATAGGGGCACTTTTCTCGCGCCCGCAGATACTTGTTTGCAAATAAATTATTAGCTCCAGAAATCCTGTTTACACGCAAACAGGCTACTCATGCTAATGTGGTGCTTTTTGGTCAGCTTTATCTTGCTGCTTGTTTATATTTGAGTGAAGGGTGTCAACTGCACTTAGCGTTAATCTAATAGTATAAGTGTCCTTCTCTTTATTTATAGTTCTCAGACACTTGGAAACATCTACCCCTTTCCTTTCAATGTAATATTTGAATAGCTCTTTCAAACTTGATGTCTCGTCCGAGATTAACTCAAGAGAATAATTTGAACCTTTTTTATATAGATGCACACTTAATGGTATTATTTTTTGATGTTGGTCATCAATCATTGCCGTTTCAAACCATTTAGCAATGCTTTTTAATTCATCTTCGGAATAGCTAACCGCAGCACTGGCTGCAAAAACAGTCAAACCTCTTGGCATTTTATATTTCCCATAATGAGTAAGGCGCCATCATAGCACAATATATGACCTCTCAAGCCTTTTATTGATCAAAACAAACTGAACAAGGTAGCCCTTGGCTTGCAAATGGCTGCGTCTGCTAGTAAAAACCCCACACTAAATTTTCTAAATCTTGCAAGTTTCTAACTTTATCCTGCCAATTTGCAATTCTTACCTGAATGTTCAAATTGCTATATTGATGGAGCAGCATTAACGCCATCAATTGATAACTCAAGCTATTTGTCAACTCATATGGCAAATAACCATAAGCCTCTAAAAATGTGCGCAGTAATTGCTTGTCACCTTGTATCAGAAAAGCACCTGGGCCAAGCAAATCATACTGTGGCAAACCAAGCATTGCATCGCCAAAATCAATCAAACCACTGATATGCCAAACGCCATCTGCTTGCTTCACTAAAAAGTTCATCGGCGTATATTCTCCAGTTAAAATCACTGGTTTTTTTATCTTCGGTAATACTTCTTTGAGTGACTCAAGGTAAATAGGCAATTCTTGCAACAAAGTCGTTGGCAGTCCTTTCTTTTGATGGTGCGCTACGCAACGCGCTATTTGTTTCTCAAGAAATTGCGGCCAATAACAATCAATAGCCTCAAGCCCCTCAGTCGGCAAAGCATGCACTTCACGAATAAGTGTCCCTAATTCACGAAGAATGACCATTTTATTACTGTGGGCCATGTTTTCCCAAAGGGTCTCTAGCAGTGTTCCATCAAGTTTGCTGATGATAAGATAAGGCCAACCAAATAGTTCTCCCTCATACTCAAGTACAGGCGTTTTTATCGAAAGCTTTCCATCCACATGCTTTAATACTAAGCGCTCACTTTCAAATTGGCTTTGATGAAATGGCGGAAAAATTTTAATGACCTTTCTCTCTCCATATGCAAAGACGATATTGGTCCCTTCAGAGAAAAGTACTAATGATTCTTCGGGTAATTGGTGCTTATGAATAATCGCTCTCACCAAATCATTTTCAATTTGCTGTTTAAGTTGTTCATAGTCTTCGAAAGTATGAATCGTCGGGAGGATTTGCTTTAAAGCCGTGTTATTCATCAATTTAATTCTGATCTCTTTAATGTGACCTTATTTTACTATTTTTTGTGCAATCGTAAAACTTTATTAACAAAATCTAATTGATTCATCGTCATGATTGAGATAGCCCGTGTGCATGCAAACGAGATTACGTAGGTCGGGTCTTGTTCTTAATCAAATATAAAAATTACCTGCAAGACAAATGTAGCGCGACTACATTGATTCCTCATCGGATAAATCCAACCTACAAAAAACCGCAAAAATCATGTATATAATGACTTCAGACTAATAAAAACAAGAACAGGGACTTATCATGAAGCGTTATTATTTTAATAATTCAAAAAATTATATCGACAGCCACGAGCCGCTTTCAAAAGAACAAATCGAACAATTAAATGAAATTATGTCTTTTTTCCCTCACCACAGTAAAGAGAGTTGGCCAGAGCTATTGATGTCATTTCAACCAGAAAAATATTCTCCTAAATTAGTGCATATGGCTGCTAACGCTTTTGATCACAATGGATATAGCATGCTTGGTCTAGCTTGTGAGTACGGTAAAGATGTTGGAATAGTCCAAAGACTAGTGGATCTGGGCGCCAATCCGAATAAACCTGATCACATGAGAAAACTACCATTGCATCATGCAATAAATAATCAATTGTCCCGTTCTAACCGTGATTCGTTGGACGCGGTAGCTGTTGTTCAATGTCTTCTTAATAATGGGGCTAATACGCAAAATACCAGCTTCCAAAATAGAACCCCGCTTTCTTTTGCTCAATCGCAACATTTTAAAGCAGCAGCAAAAATCATAAAAGAGCATACTGGTTTCTCTAGAAGTTATGGAATATTTCAAAAGTCATTGCTTACAGGAAATACATATAGTTTAAAACGAATGCTGGATGGCTCTGCAACTTTAGCATCATCAATTACAACATTGAAAGGTTGGTCCTCTGTATTTACGGCTGTCCATCAAAGTTATGCTCACCGAAATACACTAAATAGTCTAGAACTATTAAAAAAACATCATGTTGATTTCAATAGTACCCATTACCTTACAACCTATTCAGGTATGCCAGTGTATTGCGCAGTTAATCCTATTGCCTACTTCTTATTACGTGGTGGTGACTCAAGACTAATTGACGCCTTAATTAAGCATGGAGCTGATCCTGAGCATTATTCTGTAGCTGTAGTTAAGAAAATTATCGAACTCCATCCAAAGAATAAAGCATTTGATTATGTGGTTCAAAACGATAATAACCCATTTGATGTCAACGCAAGAACATTGCTCACTTTATTTGAAGCCAAAACGATGAAACAAGATGTAAGCATTAGTGATGAGGACATGGCGAGAAGTGCATTTGGTACAGGCTCATTCACCGCACAATTTAGATAATCTTAAAAGATTAACGGGGGCGGCCCCGGACCGTCCCCCTCAAAAGGAACTAACAATATGCTAAAAACAAGTCAAGTGAGTGAAACCTTATGTCAATCTGGAATTCGTGCAGCAAGCACGGAGTGTGAAAAAATTGGCGGCATTAATTTAGGTCAGGGTATTTGTGATTTACCTACACCAGAGGTAATCAAACAAGCTGCGATACGTGCGATTGAACAAGAAAAAAATGTGTATTCTGCTTGTGAAGGGGTACTCAATTTACGCCATGTTATTGCCAATAAAATTCAAACGTTTAATAAAATTCCGGTTCATGCCGAAACAGAAGTCCTGGTAACCCACGGTTCTACTGGCGCATTTATTTGTGCAACGATGTCTTTGTTTAATCCAGGTGATGAAGTGATTTTGTTTGAACCTTTTTATGGCTACCACAAAAATATTTTGGAGCTGTATCAAGTGAAGGTTAAAGCGGTTCCTATTAATTTACATGATTTAAGCATTCAAATTGATGATCTTAAAAAAGCGATTACTCCAAAAACCCGCGCCATTATCATTTGTACACCGTGTAATCCTTGTGGCAAAGTTTTTTCTGAGCAAGAATTATTAGCGATTGGCGAAATTGCTGAACAACATAATTTAGCAGTTATCACTGATGAAATATATGAATATATTATTTACCCGGGTTATCAACATGTGTCGTTTGCTAGTTTAAAAGATTTTAAAGAACGCACCATTACGATTTCAGGATGCTCAAAAACATATAATATGACAGGATGGCGTTTAGGTTATGCCAGTGGCCCTGCACATGTCATCGCAAAAATGGCTTTGATTCAAGATTTATTGTATGTGTGTCCTGCAACCCCGCTACAACATGCGGCGATCGATGCATTCAAATTACAAGAAAATTATTACCAAACCATGTGTCAAACCTATTTGGAAAAACGTGATCAGACAGTTCATGAGTTACGTGACATTGGTTTTGAAGTGACAGTTCCCCAGGGGGCTTATTATATTATGGCTGATTTTTCACGCATGGGTATTAAAGACGATGCAACCATGACGCGTCTGTTACTTGAACGTGCAAAAGTTGCAGTGGTTCCTGGTCGCTCTTTTTATTTAAATCCAGATCAAGGAAAACATGTATTACGTCTTTGTTACGCGTTAAGCAAAGAAAAAGTGGCACAAGGTTTAAAACAGATGAAGCAAGGACTAGTACTGTGTCCTTCCTAAGACAAGGTCGGGCCTTGGCCCGACAATTCCGTGGATATAAAATGGTTGCTGAATCGTATGGACCACTCGCGACATACGGATAAGTAATATTCTTGCCTACATCAAAAAGTTTAACCAGTCGGTAACCATCCATACAGCCAAAATAGCCATGCTGCCCAGATTCCAAAATGGTCACTTGTTTTTTGGCTTGCATCGCTTGAATCATCTCATCAAGTAATTTAGTAGGCTGGTATTGCCCCCTTTTTGTAAGCCAATAGTAATGACGATGTTTTTACCAATAAATTGTAGCGCTTCTGGATTCCCGGAGTGCAGCGCTCTCATCTTGAATCTCTTAGAAAACCGAAACAAATAAGTAGAAACTAGGCTCTACATCAAGGTAGCCCTTTTGCTTGCAAACGGGATTAGCTCCTTAAAATGAAGAAGAAATCCTATCTTTCAAGAGAGTTCACAAACCCATCATTGTTGAGAACAGTTTAGTCAAGCATTGGTTTTATCTATTGAGTAACTTATAGTGTAAGTTATTTAAATTGCATACGAGCAAGGACGCTTTACATGACTAAAAATGAAGAAACGAAAAATAGATCCAGTATAATTAGATGGACAGTGATTACTATTTATCTTCTGGCAACTCTTTTTTCTGCTGCTTGGCATGGCCCGGTCGCAGAGCTTGTTTTACCCATTATTCTTGTCTTTACTATTTTTATTTCAGCGTCCCTACATGGTACGGAGCGGTATGGAATAAAAAATTTAATTATATTTTTTATAATAACTTGGTTGGTCAGTCATTTTTTTGAAGCATTAAGCATTCAGACAGGATTTCCTTTTGGGCATTATTATTATGATAAATTAGCTGGGCCACGGCTATTTGAGGTGCCTATCATTATTATGTTTGCTTATTTTGGAACGGGTTACGCCTCGTGGATTTTAGCTCATATACTTCTGGGACAATATGCTACCCAACTAACTGGGAAGCAAATATTTTTTGTGCCGTTGATCGCTGCTTTTATTATGGTGATGTGGGATATATGCATGGATCCTCTTTCATCAACAGTCTATTCATTATGGGTATGGAAAGATGGAGGATTGTATTTCGGTGTGCCATTGCAAAATTATTTCGGTTGGTTCTTGGTGGTTTATATTATCTATCAAATTTTTGCAGTTTATATTGCCAAACATGATGTAATGGCCATACGCAAACAGAGTGTTTTTTCTTCTAGAAATTTTTGGAGAGAAGCGGTCGCTATTTATGGCATACAAGGTTTAACACAATTAGTTGATCCCCTTGGCACCTCAACTCATTTAAAAATTTATGGATCGATGGCTCTAATTACAGTGTTCACAATGATGTTCGTGGCCCTACTTGCTTTACTTAAAATTGATGAGCGTCATTTAGCAAGGTAACCTGTTTGCTCTCAACAAACGTAGGCTGGGCTGAAAAGCCCAGCATCCAATCTTGAGCAGTACCTGGAAAATTGAGTATTAACTCGAAAACATAATATAAATTCAAGTATCAATCTATTCATCAGATCATTTGCTGGGCTTTTCAGCCCAGCCTACGCTTGCTATTCATTATTATTTTCTATATGAACATTCAAATTTTGATTTTGATTGTTTTCTGACTTCTGTAGTTCAATTAATTGTTGTACCCGTTCACAAGCAGAACCGTTGTCATGAAACGATGACTGAGTCATATTTCTCTCAATGTCGCATTCCTTCATTGCTTGTTGAATTTGCTCATCGTAGGTTCCAGCTATTACATTGGTGCTTAATATTGCTATGTAAAAACTTAGAATTAATTTATACATAATTTAATCCCTTAAAATATCCGTATGAATACGTAAAGTATAGATCATTTCCATCATGCAACTTAAATTCGAATATTCCTAGCCGACATATTTACAAATGTAATTTGGTATAAATTTATCCCTTTAAATTTAACTTTTATAAGCCGAAAATAATGAAGAAAGTAAGTTAGCAAGCGTAGGTCGCTAATCAATAAATTTTAAAATCGCATCCGCTACTTTTTGAGGTTGTTCTACGGGGCTTGCATGCCCACCAGGTATAACATCAAGTTGAGTATTATTACCGATCTTTTTTTGCACTTCCTTAGCACCAGCCAATGGAGCAATCATGTCCTCTTCACCTGCAATAACTAATGCTGGAGTTTTGATTTCGCTTAACCAGTCCCCTGAATTAAACTCTTTTAATGCATTTAATTGGCGTTCATATCCAATGAGTGATTGTGGATAAGGGTTCTGTTCAGCTAATCTGATTAGTGTTTCCAATTGATTTGGTTGCGAGAGAAAATCGCTTGAAAATACCCATGGTGCAATCGATTGCACTCGATAACGAAGAGGTAAATTCATGCGTTGTAATTCACCCGTTAATTCAAAAGCCATTTCTGGGGCTTTGGTTAGGTAAGCAAACGTGTTGATCAGCACAATTTTTTGAATTTGATCAGGGTATCTTTTTCCAATATTTTGAGCAATGGCACTCCCCATCGATTGACCGATGATAATTGGATCTTGAAGCCCTAACTTTTTACTCAATCGCATGACATCATCTGCCATCATTTCGATTGAATAAGGAGTATTTGGACTATCTGTTTGACCTATACCACGGTTATCAAATGTTAGAACCTGATGGTTTGCTGCTAATTGATTGAGAACTCCAGCCCAAAAAGTATGATCACAAGTAAAACCAGCAATTAAAATAATTGGAGTACCTTTGCCATGTACTTCATAATACATATTGATATCATCAATCTTCATTTTTCCTGAATCCGCTGCATGGCTCCTGATGAGAGCAAAAAATGACTAACGCCTAAGATGAACAACGTTACAACTTTCATTAAGTTATAGTGTGTTACTTTTTTTAATTTTTCCATAATTTTCCCTAAAAATAATTCCCTTTATTTGCACCAACTACTGTTCTACGCAAATGTTTATCACTTCCCAGAGCTTCTAGCCCAGCCTACGCTTGCTGAAAAGCTGAAACTGCGAATACAATAACATTAAATTGAGCTTCCCTTGAAATACGGAGCAGCCTCTAGTTCACATTGGATCATCATTTATGGATCAATTTAAATTCCTAACCATATTTAATTTTGAATATCAGTTAAAAATATACGACTTAGTGTCTGAATCAATCAAAAAAGATATCTCTCATTTAGAGTCCAAGAACAATATTAATAAACTAGACATGGATGAAATCCGTAATTTAGCCTTTTATAAACAAAGCCTAGACATTTTGATTGAATCGACTTTCCTACAAATTTATGCGGAACTTGAAGAGTCTTTATACCATCAGTGTGAAAAACAATTAATTAAAAAAAATGCAAGTATATCACGCTTTGAAACAGCACTTAATGAACAAGGGTACTGTATTGATAGTGAACATTGGAAAGCTTTGCTTAACATTTCTAAAATCCGCAATTGCCTTTTACATGCAAATGGAAGAATAGATATTGATAGATACGGTATAGATACAAAAGAGACAATAAAGACTCTCAATGGTGATGCAAGCACAATTCTAATTGAAATAGTTAATTTAAAAGGTCATAAAGAAGATACGGCCAAGATTAAAATTAAGGAATCATTTCTAGAGTATTGTGTTATTAAAATACAAAGCTTTATTAATCCTCAAAAATAAATTTATATATCGTTTTATGAGTCAAAACGAAAAATAGGTTGGTTTTTTGCCTTAATACTATTATCTTCAGCAACTCAATTAACTAACATAAGTGATTAAATTAAGGCTATTCTATTCGTTGAAATCGAGGAACTTTTTTTCCATGATGAATGACATTCTCAAAAAACATTTTCATAGGGCGAACCCAAAGCTGGTTATCACCAAATTGTTCACAATGATAAAGTGCCCTGTACACTATCATCTCTTCATCTGTTTCACTATGACGCGCTTGGCCAATGACTTCATATAATTTTTCGTTTTTATAATGCCTGTATTTTCCACAGATAATAGGATCTAACATTTACACCCTCGTGATTCGTAGTCATTAGTTTTCACTGACTGGCTTACAGTACCATTTGCATCAGTACCAAAAGTGCTACTTTCATTTACCAATTGAATTAGAGCAAATGATTTTGGAGTCAACTTAACATGAAATAAGTAAACGTAGGCTGGGCTGAAAAGCCCAGCATCCAATCTTGAGCAGTACCTAGAAAATTGAGTGTTAACTCGAAAACATAATATAAATTCAAGTATCAATCCATTCATCAGATCATTGCTGGGCTTTTCAGCCCAGCCTACACTTGCTGAATACCGGATGAAGCAAGAAGCTCAATCATTGTAGCCAACTATACTCTTGATTTCGAGAAAATCATGGATGCCGAAATCAGCGTATTCTCGGCCGTTACCAGACTGCTTATAGCCCCCAAATGATGAGAAGGCGTCCCAGTCCGGATAGTTTATTGAAACTGTACCGACACGCATTTCTCTGGCTACAGCCCGGGCATGATCTATATTTTCTGACTGGATATAGGCAGCAAGTCCGTAGATTGTGTCATTGGCAATACGGATTGCATCCTCTTCATCCACGTAAGACATGATAGACAGGACCGGTCCGAATATCTCCTCGCGAGCTATTTCCATTTCTGGTGTAACGTGCCCAAATACAGTTGGACGGATATAATAACCACAATTGAGATGCTCTGGACGACCTAAACCACCAGTGACAAGGGTAGCACCCTCATCAAGTCCAGACTGTATCAGTGCCTGGATTTTATCATATTGCACTTGACTGACAACTGGACCCAGATCAGATTCAGGGTCTTTAGGATCACCAGTCTTAAAAGCTTCGGCTGCTTTTTTTGCAATATTCAATGCTTCTTCATGCCTCTCCTTGGGTACTAGCATACGAGTTGGTGCATCGCAGGATTGTCCACTATTTCCGAAACAATTTTGCACTCCCTTAGTGACGGCAGTTACAAAATCAGCGTCTGGCAAAATAATGTTGGCCGATTTACCACCTAGTTCTTGACTCACACGCTTGACTGTATCTGCGGCGGCCTTAGCAACGATTATACCGGCGCGGGTTGAACCGGTGAATGAAACCATATCAACATCTGGATGGCAGGCCATCACTTGACCAACATCCGGTCCAGTACCATTAATTAGGTTAAAAACCCCTTTGGGTACGCCGGCAGCATCCATAATCTCCGCAAAAATGATGCCGCTTATTGGTGCAATTTCTGATGGTTTTAGGATGACGGTACAGCCAGCAGCAATGGCTGGGGCAACTTTACAGACTATTTGATTGAGAGGCCAATTCCATGGCGTAATTAATGCGCAAACACCTATGGGTTCCTTGACAATGGTTGTTGTACCACGCTTTTCACTAAACTTATAATTCTCAAATGCAGTAATAGTCGCTTCCAGATGGACCCGGCCAACTAAAGCTTGTGCATCCCGAGCAAATGCAATGGGTGCCCCCATTTCGTCGGAAACTGCTTTTGCTATATCCTCAAAGCGTTCTTTGTAGAGCTCAAGGATGTTCATTAGAAGTGCCATACGAGAATTGTGCGACGTTTTGGAGAACGTTGTGAACGCTGTTTTAGCTGCAATTACTGCCTTATCGACATCAGCCTTAGAGCCTATAGAAATCTGAGTGTAGGCCTTTTCAGTGGCTGGATTAATGACATCGAGAGTAGCTGGAACAACAGGAGAGACCCATTGACCATCGATGTAGAACTTTAAGTGATTGCTCATAATAGGCTTCCTTTCTGTAACCAATTTATTTCATGGAGAGAGTAGACTAATAAAATTCTTTATCGTTTTCAAATAAACCCAATAATTATTTTTGGGTGTATTTTTAAAATACGATTGCTATGTGTCAACCAAAATAATTACTTTGAATCAGTCTTTGGTTTTCAATGATAAGCACGACCATTGTAAACTAAAGACCCTATTGGCGCTCATATTCAGTCTATTTTCTGCTAACATATGCATCCCTTCATGAAATAACAAAAGTAAAGAATCTGGTGTATGTATGAATCAAAATTCAATTTGGACCAAATCAAAGGCACGCCTAAATCGATTGCATCGAGATAATAATACAAAATATAACTGGCTATTTTTACCTGGTGGCCCCGGCCTAGGGTCTGAATCTCTGCATAATTTAACTGAAATCTTATCCCTTCCCGGTACTCTTTGGTATCTAGACTTGCCTGGAGACGGCTCAAATAATACGGAAGATGATGAGAAAAGCTTTTCCAACTGGTCTAACGCTCTTATCGAAGCCACTAATGAGTTAGATAACGTTATTTTAGTGGCTCATTCATCGGGTGGCATGTTTGCTCTTGCAACACCCGAATTGGAAAATAATCTTCTCGGACTCGTATTAATGGACTCTGCGCCTAATGCAAGCTGGCAAAGTTTTTTTATGGAGTACGTTAAAAATCACCCACTAGAAGAAGTTGAAAAATTACAAGAAATGTATGAAAAAAATCCATCAAATGATTTATTACGAGAGCTTACCATCGCCTGCGCTCCTTACGTTTCTACATCCAAAAGTTTAGATAAAATAATCGAAATGCTTGCTTCATTACCTTTTAATTATAAAAGCCACCTATGGGCAGAAAACAATTTTGATCGAACCTATCAGGCAAAATGGATTCCAGAGAAAATACCAACCTTAATTTTTTCTGGTGATCAGGATCATCTAACGCCATTAATACTATTTTCACAAGCACGGGCGTTTCAACGGCAAAATATTTGTATCCGTGAGATAAAAAATGCATCTCATTTCCCATGGATGGACAATCCAGAGCAAGTGAAACAAGTATTTGTGGAATATTGTCAACGGTTAGAAAGCTAAAGCCCACTGAATAGTGATGAAACAACTTTGAAGGAGCGCCAGCTGTTGAAAATTTAAAAACTGCCAAAAATAAATAATGAAATAGCGCAGCGCTCGAAACCATGACTTTAATTTTTTATACTTTACTGGTTGGCAAGTCTAAATCAGAACCGCCTCAGTCTGCTTTTCAGAGTAATCAGACTTAATGTCTTTTATGAATAATCATCGAAATTACTTTACTTCCATATAACAATAAGGAAAACGCCCTATGCTTACCTGGGTCTTAAACTCTAATTTCAAAAAATCCATCACCCATAGACGCTGTATGGAGAGAACCTAAATTAGCCCCGTGCTCTTCAATTAATTTTAATAATTTGAGCATTCGAGCCTGAATCTTCGGGGGCATATCTAAAATGGCTTCCTCGACAGATTTACCAGGATCCCAGTCGGGGATCTACTACTTTCCTACTCCGTAAAACTCTTACAGAAGGTCAGCGAGTGCAATTCGTTGTAACACAAGGTGCTAAAGGCCCTCAAGCACAGAATATAACAGCCCTTTAAATTTAAGATATTTTACTACTACATCTTTTGGGGATGTAGTAGTACCGATTCAATCGAACGTATCAGACAAGCACCACATAAAAAAATACCGCGAAGAAATGACAAATACTTCCTGATAAGACAAATAAGTGCCAGAGCACGTGACTAAATCTCAATCGCTCCCAAATATAGAAAATGACCCCAACGGTATAGCTCAAACCTCCTGCTACAATATAGGTTAAGCCGCCTGGTGGCAGTAATTGATAAAGAGGTTTTATAATGAGGAGTGCCATCCATCCCATCAAAAGATAAATTAGTGTGGAAAGTAGGTCAAATTTATGGACAAAGAACCACTTGAATAATATCCCAACAAAAGCTAAAGACCAAACAATAGTGAATATGGTCCATCCTAGAGAGCCGTTAATCGTGACCAACACAAATGGTGTATAACTTCCAGCTATGAGTAAATAAATTGACGCGTGATCTAAGATACGAAATAGATGTTTTATTTTAGGGTTCGTCATACTGTGATAAACAGTAGAACATACATACATCAAGAGCAAAGTACATCCAAAAACAATACTAGATACCAACTTTAAACTATTGTTTTGATATGCGGCAAATAACGTTAATAAAACAAGGGCAATGAAACTTAAGAATGCTCCAAGTGCATGAGTAGAGGCATTACCGATTTCTTCAACCCGGGTTTGTGATGTATCTGGTTTAATCCAAGCCATATGAGTCATTTAATAAAATGAAATGTTTATGTGTACAGTCGCAACTTTCCCTTATAAACGTGCTATTTTAATCGGTGTAAGACTATTATGACAAGTGCAGGCCACGGTAAACGCATTTAAATTTGACCAATCACTTTAGCCAAGTACTGAATATTAGCACAAACCTTAGGTTGCTTACGGCGAATTCTCGCTTTGAAGAGCTTCATTTTTTAACCAAGCCCAGTGCAAATTTATACATATCAGAAGTCAATTGCACAGACATTTAACTTGTGTAACTAAAGAGTTGGGGGCCCTATAATCCTTCTTATTTTCATCCATTTTTACTAGAGCCTGTGTAGAAAAACGTTAATTAGTACCCAACTTTAGCCGAAAGATCTCTCCTTTCAATTGAATCGTATCTCCTGCGACCATCTTTTTTCTTTTCTGTTTTTCTATTATGCCGTTTACCAATACAGTGCCCGCAGCTATCATATCCTTAGCTTCCGCTCCACTCGAAGCGATACCTTCAAATTTAAGAATTTTAAAGAGCTCAACAGGTTCTTTATTAATGAAAATATCCTTCATATTTATTACTCCAATAATGATGAGTTGTCGCAATCTTTATTTTTTAAGGAATCACGAAAAAGGGTTTCAATTTTAGTCCTTGCCCATGGTGTTTTGCGCAGGAATTTAAGGCTTGATTTGATGCTGGGGTTGGAAGAAAAGCAGTTAATCTTGACTCTCTCCGCCAAGCCTTCCCAGCCATAACAAATCAACAATCTATTTAAGATAGTCTCTAGGGTAATGCCGTGCAGTGGATCATTAGATGTTCTGTCCATCAACTATACCTTTTTTCGTTGCGCATTGCGGTTTTAGTTTGGCCCCCGCCTAACTCTACTACTTCAAATACTATTTTTAATATACATAAGTGTTCTTAGTATAATCACACGGATCAATAATACTACTTCTACTACTGCTTAATCAAATCTTTTAACGCCGGGGTTGTAGGCGAATTAAAATGCACAGTGGGAAACATGTGTATTAATCTGAGACAGTTGGCCAACGCCGTGTTTTTAAATATAAATCGATCCTCAATCCTCCCATGCCGGTTTTCCCTGCTTCGGCAACAGATAATTTGAGGTAATGAATATTACTTACAAATGTTAATAATATTTTAAGATTTCACTGCTAAAATAAACAAATAAAAATCAAATTGGATAAATAATGTTATTAATAATCGTGCAGATTCCACCAAGAGTCCGGTTTAATCCTTTTACTACCCAAGCCGATCTATTTTCTTTCTATCATCAAGTGAATAATATAAGCAAAGCACATCATACTCCGTATATTTCTTTTTATAATAATTCCTATCAAGAAGAGAGAATAAACCATCTTAAAGAGTTAAGCCGTATTCTTGTCTTAGAAATGGCATTAAACCATCGCTATGAAATACCAGCACATAGAAATTCTTTCAACGCTGCGGTTAATCGAGCAAATTTTCATTTTAGAAATTTAGAAACACCTATAGAGGTACAAAGGGCTCCTTCACCAAGGGCATCACAGAGACTAGTCCCCGACCAAGGTAGAGTCGCCGCAGAACGACCAAATACACCTTTTGGACATGTGCCTAAACCCGATACAGCATTACAAGAACGTGCTAAAAAAGCAATGGAGAAATTAGGAAATGATTTACCAAGCGAATGCACCGATCCTATAAGCATGGAACCTCTCACTGACCCTATAGAAATCAATAATCGTGTTTATAATAGAGGTACCGCATTAAACTTGCTAGAACGTGGTCAATTTAAAGATCCGTTTACGCGTGAATTAATTGATCCGAAAACTGCTAAATCTGGTTCGTATATGCTTGAGGCGATGGAACAACATCTTGAAGCCAAAGCAGGTAAAGAACCCGCTTTATATGTTAGACACAAACAAACCAATGTTCATCCTTTAAAAGACCTTATTGAAAATTGGGAAAACTTATTAAATACGGCACCTAAACCTCATTAGACACAGTTCACGGTGCCTAATAAGCAGGCGAAGGTTGGGTCAAAATGGCCCAACCTTGCTTAAATCAGAAAAACTAAATTCATCCTTCAACCAATCACCAATAAACTTTAATTTTTCCTTGTATTCATCAGTATCCTTCCAGCTCATAGATAACACCTTATTTTCTCCTAATTCAGTGTTAAGTGTTACCAGTCTCACCTTTTACCTTAATATAGGTTGCATCAAGGTGCCAGCGACAGGCGTAGCGTTTCTTATGCCAATCAAGGCGTTTTTTTAATTCAGGAGCGTAATGCTGAACCCAACGATAAAGTGTAGTATGGTCGTTGGAATCTCAGTTAATAATTTACATTGAAGTATAAACTATCCTTGGTTTTTGCAACGGATCCATAAAAAGCAAGGAGTAGGATTGATAAGATAATTTAATCTGCTCTGCTAAAAAGACCAGATGCGACCCCATAGATCATACGATAAAAAGTGAATGTGGAATTTTTGTTAGAAATTATTAAGTTATTGAAAAAAATACTTTTTATTATCACTTATTATTGATTTTCGATAAGTATCCAACTTAAGATAAGCGCTCAATGAATGTCTGTATATGGATTTGAAGATGCAAATATTTAAAGCTTCTTGGTCTCAGCTTTTTATCGCTGTAATGGCTTTTTTTTTTCTTACAATAAGCTGCGCAGGTAAACCGGTGTGGACTTTGACGGCGGATCCTAATTATCCACCAACGGTTTCGATAACATCAATAGGATCTGCAACGATTAAATACACAGTAACGAATCAATCGAGGAGAGCGCACACGCTGTCGATGAAACCTATCGTTGGGATTACCCAGGTCACTTCAATCGGAAATTGCCCGAATCCCTTTAAATTGGCATTTCATCAATCTTGTACTCTAAATTTGCTTGTGAATGGAAGCATGCTTCCAAGCAATATTAAAGGTGGCCCTCAAGTATGTGAACAAGGAAATGCACTGCAGTGTTATCAACCAAATGCAGCGAACATTTTAAACATTACTGTAGTTCCCGTGACCCATTATTTGATTACTCCTAGTGTTGGTCCAGATGGAGTCATTTCACCCAATACACCGCAAACTGTTATTGCTGGAAACAATTTGACGTTTACTGCAACCCCTAATGCGGGTTATCAAGTGGATGAATGGTTAATGGATGGAGGTACCGCCCAGAAAGGAGGAACAACATTTACACTATCCAATATCGATAGTAACCACACAGTAGCAGTAACCTTTACACGGGTAGGAACAACGTATGCAGGTACTAAGAGTGGTTCTATTTATTTTTCTACTGATAATGGTTTAACTTGGACTACCACGGCTGTACCTTCTTTAAATTACGCAGTAAATAGTATATTTGCAACATCCACCACGCTTTATGCTGGAAGCGAAGATGGAAAAGTATATTATTCAACCAATAACGGTGCTTTTTGGAGCCCTACAACGGCACCAGGTAGTTCATCGGTGAATAGTGTTTTTGTTACGGCTGACGCAACAATTTATGTTGGAACTCAAGAGGGTAAAGTTTATTACTCAAGCACCAATGGAGCGACTTGGGTTTTGACCACCGCTAATCCAGGTACTGGAGCTATAAATAGTATATTCTTGACCTCTTCTACAATTTATGTAGGAAGTGAAGATGGCAATGTCTATTATTCAATGAACAATGGAAGTAACTGGAATAGAATCAACGGCCCAGAATCAAGTACCCCTGTCCCGGTCCAAAATGTTTTTGCTGTAAATAATCAGCTTTATGTGAATACTCGGCAAACCTCTTCTAATAGCACATTCCCCCCTGGAACCATTGATTTTGAATATGTCTATTTTACCAATAGCTTAACAGATCCAAATCCGATATGGACTCTTTTATCGCAAATAACCTACACCTTATTTGTTAATTCAGATTTAACCGTAATCCTCGCAGGGACACAGAATGGCCATGTTTTCTCTTTAACCACTGGAGATGACTTGGGATTTATCATTAATAGCCCAATTACAAGTTTATTTTTTTTCGGGTAACAAGGAAGATTATTCATGTTGAAACTTAAAAAAGCAGTATTTCTCTTATTGTCATTAAGTTTTGTGACGATAACTCCCTATGCAAAGCAAGCAAATGACTTATTGAGCTTACCCAGCCCAGGATTAAATTTACTTAATCAGGCCACACGAATTCGACCTATGTCCCCTGAGAGCGACATTTCATTTATTGTCTGGTTAAATTTACGTAATAAAGCCAAGTTGGATAAGCTCGTTCAAGATGTCTATGATCCCAATAGCCCTCAATATCATCAATTTTTAACTCACAGTCTTTATGAGCAAGAATTTTCACCTGGTCATGAAGCGGAAAATTCAGTACAACAATTTTTCTCTTCTCAAGGGATGCAAACAAAAGTCGTCAACCATAGTGTTCGTGTCACTGGAACAGTCGCTCAAATTGAACAAGCACTTCATGTGCAAATCAACTATTATCTTTATCAAAACCAGATCGTCCACGCCAATACAAGCCCACCCCAAGTAAATCAAGAGATTGCCCAATATATTGCGGAAATTACAGGTCTGAGTTCTGTTCCTGAATTTCACTCAAACATAGAAAGTATAAAAAATAACTCTCTTGCAGTTCATGATATAAATTTTATTTGGGATAATTTTATTTCTTTTGCAATTCCGACCGATATTTCATTGCAAGGTTTTACGGGAGCAAATTTGCAAAAAACCTATAATCTGAAAAATATTCCTCGCATTAATGGCACTCATCTCGATGGAACGGGACAGACTTTAGTTATTGTTGATGCGTGCGGCACGAACACTGCAAAACAAATCGTAAGTGATGCGAATCAATATTTTAATGCGAATAATATACAGCCCTTCGTCACCTCAGGTGCATCGAAGAATTTTGCGATAATTAATCCTGATGGTACCCCCTTTACAACATGTCCGAATGCATCCTCTTTTAGTAATGAAATTGCGCTAGACATTGAATCATCCCATACAATAGCACCAGGAGATAATACCGTTCTGGTACTAGGAAGTGATCAAAAGAGCATATTAACTGATGTAATTCACACACTGATTAATGATAATTTTACTATTGCAGGTTTTCCTAATGCTTATGTCATTTCGAATAGCTGGAGTAGTCAAGAGATTTCAGATACAGCGTTCGAACAGACCTTGGAATTAGCTGCTGCTGCAGGAATTAGCGTTAATTTTTCTTCTGGAGATTGTGGCGATAATACATACACAACAGATAAAAAATGCACCCCTCCACGTCCTTCTTCACCAGTAGTTGATTACCCTTCCAGCTCTGCTTATGTGACCGCTGTTGGAGCCACTGCTTTATTTGTAGATACAAATTACCGTTATGCATTTGAAACAGTCTGGGGCTCTGTTAAAAACACTAAGGGTAGTTTTTCCTATGATGGTGGTACTGGCGGAGGCATCAGTCAATTTTATGGGCCAGTTGCTTGGCAGAACTCCATTAGCAATTTCACAGCAGGTGGCTATGGAGTGATTAACAATTATGGGCGCCATCGTGCATTACCTGACATTGCCATGCTTGGTGATCCGCAAACAGGATTATTGATTATTGCCGATGGAACATCAGTCCAGGATGGTGGTACTAGCTTAGCGTGTCCATTATTTTCGGCAACTTTAGTTCTAGTTAATCAAGCACGTAGTTTACTGAATAAAGGGACCCCTATAGGCCAGGCTGCACCTTATTTATATCAAAGGCATGATGTATTACTCAGCAACAGAGCAATTAATCTTATTATTCCCCCTGCGCTTATCATTAGTGGTGCAACACCTCCACCGTCTACATCAATTCAAGGAACTCCGGCCCCTGCATCTGCTTTTACTATTAGTAACAAAACCTTTGGATGGGATTCATCACTGACGCTTGAACCCGAAGATCAATTTTGGAATGATGCCGTTGGGATAGGCTCGCCTAACATCCCAAATTTTGTTCTAACAATGGCGAATATGTAGCTTTAAGACGCCGTTGGTACACCGGCTGAGGATGTGGGGCGGTCACAAAAAGTTGAACCCTCATGTAAAAGCTATATTTTTATGAGAGCAAGGCCAGCGATGCTGAGCTTCAAAAGGTGATGCTGGTAGTCGTTATCGTGATATTGATTAGTTGGCTCTGTATCTCACCAGCCGGAAGAGGCATCTCGCAAACGCCACAAGCATTCATGGCGCATGGATAAGACCTATATTAATGCAAAAAGCCAATGGGGCTATCTGGATTGGGCTTTAGATAAAGAAGGGAATGCCGTAATAACTTCAATTTGTGTTTTGGAATATTTTGCGGCAGAACTCCTGTGAGTAATTTATTCATTAAACAAGGCTTGCGCGTAGGTTTGGTCAGGATTTATTGACTAAATGAAGCAATTGCATCTAAACATACATTTCTCTTATTTTGTCGGCCAAGGCCCGACCTACCTTGCTAATCTTTTTATTTTGGAAATCTCCAAAGTTGACAAATTAAATAATAGATTACACAATAAATGATCAGAAACCCCCTTACTAAATTCATGAAAATTTCTCCTCTTTATCAATCAAAACTAAATAACTTCAAATCAACACCCAAATTAGATACTCCTTTACGCTTGATCGCACGAGGGATCCATTATGGACATATTATTGGTGAGGAAGCTGAGTTGCGTGAATTTATTCTTGCTCATATTACCAATCCCACTGATATTGAAGCCATTAATCAAACTGATGATGACAAAACTTGTACAGTCATTGCGGAATTATTTGGTATTTTACCAGACTCTATTTTGGAGCAATCGGAGGAAAATAAAAGAAGTATTTTCCTTGCCTTTCGTATTTTTTTTGAAAAAAACCCACTGTCTCTTATAAAATCAATTCAATATAAAAATGAACATGGGGATGTTGTTTGGACATCTTCTGCCCTAGAGAAAATAGGTGAGGCTCCTGAATTATTACAAGAGCTTATCCCAGAGTTGTCTTTATTTATTAAAAAATATGCGCGCAATCTTAGCGAATTAGAGTTACGCAGATTGGTTGCAGCGATACATGGAAATCAATTGCTCGTAGGGTTAGTGCTCGAGTTGTATGCTTCAGGCCAATTTAATTTGCCTCATTTTCAGAGAAATACTTTAAGCGAAGAAGAACTAGCAAACTCACTCAAAAGTTACTGGCATCCTGAACAAAAAGGAAATGCAGCCTATTTTTATCAGGATTTTCCTGAGCTTGAATTGTGGCGCCTCTTTATGGATGGTTATCAACAAGAGAAGGGTTGGGCTAATTATGAGGCGCGAGAAAAGGGCTGTATTAATCAATTATATCAAGCCTGGCTGTATACTAAAGAAACCATCACAGAACCATTAACCCCTGAGTACTTTAGGAAACTACACTCTATTTGTGCTAAAGGCATTATTTGGAATAGAACGGAAGGGATGTATCGAGAATATGGGACTAGTTTTGGACTATCATTGAGAACTTTAACTTTTCTTGGCTACATGGAGTACCTAACGCAGTTTAATAACTTATGCACATTAGAAAAGCATGCCCCCTCGGGGTTTGATGCAGTAACTTCTATAGAAGCAAAGCGCTTAGATACTTTCGTTCGGCAAATAATAGAAGAGTATGAATCAACAGTTTCTGCCCACGCTGAAAACCCGAAAGCTTTATTACATGCAATCATTAGTTTTTGCAAAAAATTAGAGCTGACTCATCCTTTTAGGGATTGCAATGGAAGATTGTTTTGCAATCTCCTGTTAAATCGAGAATTGGTTCGTCATGGGTTTTCACCAACCCTTCTAGATAATCCCAATATGATTGAAGGTTTTACTATCAAAGAGTCAATGTCTGAGCTAATTCGTGGAATGAATAGTTTTCAACGCTTAAAGGCCGATGGATTATTCAAAACAGGGATGAAAACAATTGATTTAATTAAAACGCAAATCTATCCAATTCCTGATGTGTGGAATAGGTATCAACTATCTCAAAGTATTCCTCAAAATACGGGTGCACTTCTTGGGAAACACGGAATTTTTGTTACTTCATCGGAGAAACAGGTTTGTGTAGGCGAAACCTTAAATCATGGAATTGAGTTTTAGAAGGATTCCAAGAGTTTTTGGGGCTTTCCCCTCTTATTCTCCTATTTCTATTAGTAATCTATACAAAACTTGGTAATTTTAAATGTCCTTGGAGAAGGGACCAATTTGAAAAAGAGTATGATGAATTTCTATTAGCTATTAGCCACTTTGAACAATGAAGTAGATTTTAACACTAATAGATTTTTGAATCCGGTCAAGATTAACTGGGCACACATAAATTAAACTCACAGGGAATCACTCGGTGACGTATCTTAATAGAAATATCCAGAATTACCTTTGTTTTTGGCATTATAAAGTGCTAAATCTGCTTTTTTAAATAAGCCATTTATGGTTTGTGCATGCTCAGGATATAAAGCAATCCCGAAACTTAATCCAATTAAGATTTCATTATCATAAATTTTCAGTGATTTTTGCAAATCTAATAAGATTTTTTCAACATATCTTATGGCTGTAGATATATCAGAGTGGATTAGCAATACAGCAAATTCGTCTCCACCAATCCTGGCTGCCAGGTCATATTTTCTGCAGTTTTTAATAAACAAATCTGCTACGTGCTTTAACACTTCATCTCCTGCCTGATGACCATATTGGTCATTGATTCCTTTAAACTTATTAAGATCTGCCAATATTAAAACCAATTTTTCTTCTTCTCGCTGTGCTAAATTAAGGTTGCATTCAAAATACTCAACAAATTTATGTCGATTAGCCAGTCCAGTCAGTTGATCGGTTGAAGCCATTCTTTTTATTTTTCTTTGTTCTCTTAGTCTATCTGAAATATCTCTGGAAGAGGCGTAAATGTAATTTCTTCCCTTTAAAGAGATGCCTTTTGCATTAATTTCAACATCAATAATAGAGTCATCCTTACGTTTATGCTTCGTTTCGAAAGTATCGGATGAGTACAATAATGTTTTTAATTTGCATGCAATCTCATCACCTGGTATAAGAACATCCCAGTCTCTTACATTGAGTTTTAACACTTCTGCTTTGGTATAACCGAGAGAGTCTGCAAAAGATTGATTGCATTCAATCACATCACCATTTTCATCCAGTATGTGTATTCCATCCCCTGCTAACTCTAAAATAGTCCTAACTTGCTCAGCTTTTTCCATTAACTCCATTTCTGTATTTTTTTGAGATGTTATATCCGTCCTAATTGAGTAGTATTCCTATTGGCATCAAGTCTTGGAACAATGGTGGCATCAATCCAATAGAGTTTTCCATCCTTTCTTTTATTACATAACTCGCCACGCCAAACATGACCAGCCTCGATCGTTTGATACAGATTTTGATAAAATTTTTTATCATGTACACCTGATTGCAGCATTCTGTGGTTCTGTCCTATGAGTTCGTCTTTTGTATACCCACTTAATTTACAATAGAGATTGTTAACATAAGTTATTTTTCCGTTTGCATCCGTGATGCACATGCTACTGTGAATATCCACCAATTCTTTATGAAGTTGTAACATTTCAAATGATTTTTTTAATTCTTCGTTTTTTGATTCAATTAGTCGTTCGAGCTGAATTTTATAAGCAAGTAATTCAGACTCCGTTTTCTTTTGATAGGTAATATCATTGACAAATACAAGTGCATAATTTTCATTGTTTTTGATAAATAAGTGAGCACGAACTTCAACTGGAAAAACTTCTCCAGATTTTTTTTTATGTTGCGTTTCGAAATGTAATTGCTTTTTTTCGACAAAATCACGCCAAAATGTAGGCCAAACCTCTCTCGGAAACAGCGGATCCCACTGCCATACAGACATTCCAACCAATTCATCGCTTGTATAACCCAGTGATTCACAAGCCGCGTTATTTACATATACGATTTGAGATTCATCGTTCATCAAAAAAACTTCATCCGAAGAAACTTCTGTTGAATAATGAAAAAATTTACTATTAATCGGTATTTGATTCTCACTTTGTTCTTTATTCTTTGTATTCAGATCATGCTTTTCAGAGATTGGTTCTTCTGCAAGAGCCACTACTTTTTTTATGAAATTCTCGATCCCCAATAAACTTAGTCTATATAAATCATTAAATACTGATTGTTCAATCTGTTTAAAACGAATTAGAGAGCTTTGGAAGTTTCTTTTTTTTATTGGCTTTTCAGATAGGATTAAGTGCTCACTCTTTATTGTATATTTTGAGATGGAATTGAACATCTTAAGAATATCTTTTCTTTCTCCTTCAAGGATCTGGAGAAAAGTATGTTCTGAGTGTAATAAAAAGCCACTGAGATTAAGCTCTACGGAATGAGAACTTATCTTTTCAAAAATATCCTTGAACTGACAGCTATTAGAGTCAGGATCTAAAGAGCTGATATAGATTAATTGGTATTCATCCATTTTATAAATTTAATTTTAGATATCAATTAAATACTAGGATTAATACTATTATGCTGCAAGTTTTAGATGCTTTATTGAACGTTCGGTCCTAGACCCATTAGGTGAAAATGATGCAGTTGCCGCCATGAAAAATATGGCAGTGATGTTTTATTTTGTCGCACCTGTATTGTTGCTCAAACTCTCCAGTCACTTGGTGGAGAAGCAGGAGCTGGGTTAATGGATTTAATTAGTGGTTCTGAACGACATAGCGAAAACATGACTCAATCCGGAATGCACGTTGCCAAAACAGGATTAAAAATCGCCTCCAAGGGAGCATTATAATGTTTTTAAAACATTTCATTGCGTTCAAATACTTCATTGAACTCACGAATACTAATCAAACCGGCCTCATACTTTTCTCGAGCCTCATGAATACTCATATAGCGATTATTAGGTTTTTCTTCCGTAACACCAACAATAGCATCAAGAAACTCAACCAACCATTGAAATGTCTTTCTCATTTGGAGCCTTCCCTGTGATAAAAAATTACATCATCCGTTCAACCATTATAGGCATATTTCAAATTCTATTGCCAATAGCGGTATTGCTTGTTCTTGCCCCATGGTTCATTAATACCCAAGTTATCAACCACCTGCAAAAACCAGGAATTCATCCATGGTTCATTGTATTGCATGCACTCTTTTACTTACTCTCATCCTGGTATGGCCGAAACTAGTCCACCGCTTAAACAAACAAAACCCAATTAATGCCGAACAACTGCATTCATTACTCTACCCATTCCAGGCCTCTATAGAGCATGGCAAGCAATAAGAGTAAAATGCTACCATCATCAATTATTGGGATGCCCACTTATGCCCTCTCCACCTCAGAAATTCCTTTGTCTAAAAACTGGCTACTCCTTGGTAAAGGATTTCGTTGGCGGCCAAGTCACACGCAAAAGATTCACCAAATCAAACAAATAAAAAATGAAAAATTCATGCAAAAAGGCTCTTGCTATCAAACAGTAAGACGATTTTGTCAAAACCATGAGCACAGCAAATTAGCTAAATGGTTAAACCATCGTTCAAGACTCAATCCATTCAGACCAGTAGTTTCTATGGTTAATGATACACCACTTGGGGATGAGGGAGTTTATTTTATAACAGACAATTGTTAATTTACCTTCTGACATTTATCATTAAATTTATTGAATTTTTTTACCTCAAGTCCGCTCTATATTAATAGGTTGACAAATAATGTCAAAAAATCAAAACAATAAGATTGGATTTCTTGAAGCTACTGCCATTGGTATTGGAGGTATGGTAGGCGGTGGGATATTCGCTGTTCTTGGTTTATCAGTGGAGTTGGCTCGCGGTGCAGCGCCACTAGCGTTTTTTGTAGCTGGAATGGTGGCCTTATTCACTTCCTATTCCTACTCACGTCTGTCGGTTACCTTTCCTAGTGAAGGTGGCACCGTTTATTTTTTTGACCAAGCTTTTGGTTCTGGGTTGTTAACGGGAAGTGCAAATGTTTTGTTATGGATTAGTTACATTATCATGCTCTCTCTTTATTCTTATGCTTTCGGTAGTTATGCTGCTTCTTTGTTGCCCATGTCCTTACACTTTTATTGCAAACATTTAGCGATTACCGGGAGCATTGTGTTGCTCACTGCTTTGAATTTTTTCAGCGTGCGAGTGATCGGTGACTCGGAAGAATGGATTGTTTTGATAAAAATAATAATCCTGGTTTTTTTTATATTTGCTGGGATTGGCGGTATAGAAGTTAGCCGATTGACTCAATCGCCCTGGCCATCTCCGTTAAATTTGATTTCAGGAGGAATGATTATTTTTCTTGCTTATGAAGGATTTGAATTGATTGCTAACACTGCTCATGAAATTCGCGACCCCGATAAAAATTTACCCAAAGCTTTTTATACTTCAGTTATTTTTGTCATCATTCTGTATGTCTTAATCGCTACCGTAACGGTAGGAACGCTACCAATTACAACAATTATCCATGCCCGCGATTATGCACTTGCTGAAGCAGCACGCCCTGCTTTGGGTTTTGGTGGATTTTTTTTGATTGCTGTGGCAGCAATGTTGTCGACTGCTTCTGCAATTAATGCCACTATTTATGGTGCAGCACGGTTGAGCTTCATTATTGCCAAAGACAGGGAATTACCACAGTTTTTGGAGAAAAAAGTTTGGAATAGACCTATTTCTGGTTTACTCATTACTGGAGGATTAACCATAGTTATCGCTAACGTGATAGATTTAGATAATTTATCGCTAATGGGTAGTTCCGGATTTCTTTTGATTTTTGCAGCAGTAAATTGTGCAAATGTTCTTCTGGCTAGTAAGACAAAGAGCCGTGCCTGGATTTCTGCTCTGGGCGCTTTTTTTTGTTTTGTTGCACTGGGATGTTTGGTATGGTACGTGGGAAAAACTCAACCAATCCAATTATGGTTTTTGGCCGCATTGATCCTAATTGCGGTTATGATTGAAGGTACTTTCAAATTGACTGCTAGAAGATCTTTGCATTTGGTTAGAAAAAAGTAATTTGCCCTACTTCATTGTACAGCGAATGGTGAGATGTAAATCAGTGCTAAAACTCATAGATTTAGTAACTTTAGTTATAGCATCTGTTGATGCTTGTACTCACTAGAGTGAGTCACTCTTCTATAGCCTTTTTTCCTGGTCCTTGTTAAATAAGCGCTTTTCTTCTGACTTAGATTGTGTGATTTCCACTAAAAGTTGAATTTCTTTTTCCATAATTTGAAATGACTTTTGCATGTAATCTAATGTGTTGTAACCCAGCTCAAACAATATGTTCATCTGTCTCTGTAATAATTCTTCTGCATTTTCAAAATTCGCCATCTCGGATTTTAGATAAGGAAAACTCTCTTGGTCTTTATCAGTCAAAATGCGGAAAAATTGGTCTAGCTCATCTAAATTTGCAAGAAATCTTGGGCTTGTTCCAATGGTGAAACTCTCCAGAATTTTACTATTTAATGGGGGCATCAGTTGAAAAAGTTTATACCCTTGGTTCCATTGCTCAAATAGATTATTCATTTTAATTTCCTTGTGATGCACCGCACAATACTAGATTAGAAGTGCATCAATCCAATGTCAAATAATCAGAAAAGCCTATGAGGATATTGCTACAGATATTGACCGCTATTAATATCCAGGTTAGCACCAGTAATAAACCCTCTCTCAAGAGCTGCCAAAAACTCTACCGCACCAGCTACTTCTTCTGGCTTGGGTAATACCTGCATTGTTTACCAACACGTCGATATGCCCAAAACGCCCCATAACGAGGGAAACCAGTTTTTCTCAATCCGCAAAGTGAGCAATGTCAGCATAAGCAAGCTCAATATCATACCCCTCTTCTTTCAGAGCCATTTGCCATCGTTTTGCTTCTTCATGTCTGCCATCCTTGAAATAACAAGCAATTACTTGATAGTTTGCTGCTAAACGCTTGCAAATTGCTGTCCCTATTCCGCCTGTACCTCCTCGGTCTTTCGCTCCAGAAACAACACTCCTTGTATGTTTTAATGTGCTACTGGTTTAGATTGTTTTTTAGCTAATTGTTCGCTTTTTAACTGTTCTACTATAATAGATGAATAATCAAATTTACAATTGATAATGAGTTTAAGGTTTAAATTGAGGTTAAAAGATCTTCCTCTAAATCTTGCTTATCAATAAAATTATAACACTGGATAAAACAGGGAATTATACGTTTTTTCTGCTTTAGTAAATGGAGATGATTTTGAAAGAACCAAGAAACAAACAGGAGCAAAATAATAACCAATTAAATGATACTGAGGCTTCTCCAACATTTGGTTTAGACAAACCATTACACGCCTGGTTAAGTCATTTTTCGGGATGGCTATCACCATCTACTTTTCTATCCTCTTACTATGACTGGTTAACCCATTTAACACTCTCTCCTGATAAACGCTTGGAACTGATGAACAATAATTCAAATAATAATTTGCAATTATTGTTCTATTTATTGAATATTTGCCGCAATCAGGAAGGTGAACCCTGCGTGACGTTACGAGAATCCGATCATCGATTTCAAAATGACTTGTGGAATCAATTTCCATTTGCACTGTATTCGCAATTATTTTTAATGACTGAGCAAGCTTGGGATAAGGCCACAACAAATATTCGCGGCGTTTCAAAACATCATCAAAATCTTATGAATTTTATAACAAGACAAATACTCGATATATTTGCACCATCCAATTTTCCTGTCACCAATCCCGAAGTCATTGAGGCAACAACTAATGAATCAGGAATGAATTTTGTTAATGGATTCAATAATTGGATTGAAGATGTTTCTCGTATTATCAATAAACAACCTCCAGTGGGTTCAGAAGAATTCAAAGTCGGAAAAAATGTTGCAATTACCCCAGGAAAAGTAGTTTATCGAAATCATTTAATCGAACTGATTCAATATAAACCAACAACCACCAAGGTTTATGCAGAGCCTATTTTAATCGTACCTGCATGCATTATGAAATATTACATTCTAGATCTTTCTCCCAATAACTCCATGGTCAAGTATTTAGTCGATCATGGGCATACTGTATTTACCATTTCCTGGAGAAATCCCGATAGCAAAGATAGAAATTTGAGTATGGAAGATTATATTAATCTCGGCGTATTGGATGCTATCGAAACCATCAATCATATTGTACCAAAACAAAAAATTCATTCAGTGGGATATTGTCTTGGTGGAACGATGTTAATGCTTGCAGCAACTTTATTAGCAAAAAGAAAACTAGACCAACTAAAGACCATTACCCTATTTGCAGCTCAAATCGATTTTAAGGATGCAGGTGAACTCATGCTTTTTATCGATGAAAGTCAAATAGCTTATCTTGAAGACATTATGTCGGAGAAAGGCTATTTAGATGGATCGCAAATGGCAGGAACATTCAGTATGCTGCAATCTGTAGATCTCATTTGGTCTAAAAATGTTCTTGATTATCAATTGGGAAAAAGAAGACCGGTTAACGATCTTATGGCTTGGGATTACGATACCACACGTTTACCGTACACCATGCATTCAGAATATTTGAGAAAATTATTTTTAAATAATGATCTGGTTGAAGGACATTACAGCATTGATGGCATGGCACTATCTTTAGAAGATATTGACTGTCCTGTTTTTGCAGTAAGTGCCTTAAGAGACCACGTTGCACCCTGGAAATCCGTATACAAAATTCACCTCTTTACTGATACTGACATCACCTTTGTATTAACAAATGGAGGCCATAATTCAGGGGTTGTAAATGAACCAGGTCATCCAGGGCGAAGCTATCAACTCATGACGCATAAAAAAGGTGAGAAGTACATTTCTCCAGAGCTTTGGCAAGAAACAGCATCACATAATGATGGTTCCTGGGGTTCTAAACGCTAACCCCAGAAATTTCTGGACTAAATTCAACCACTTTTTTCTTTTTTACTCCATGCAAGAAAACCTTGTTTATTATTGCATCAAGATCAATGATTTTATCACCAGAAAAAATGAAGTGCCCCTGAAAATGGATGTGTTGCCAAGCTACAGGTGAAATTTTCCTTAGCAGTGCCAATGCCTTGTGATCTCCATCAGCTTCATATTTTAGTTTGAGCTTGGATAAGATTGCCGAATTATAATAAATAATAGCATTGGCAATAAGTCTAGCGCATTGATTGCTAATCTCAATTTCACGGTCTCCTCTGCCTGATAATTGCTTTTTTCCATAAGCAGTTGCAATAGCCATACGCAGTTGATGATAGGATTCTACCCGATTTTGGGAACGATGTATGTCTCGTTGCAATTTTCTGTCTTGTAAATAGTTCAGGGTATAGATGCTACGGATCAATTTATCGTATTCAAATATCGCCTTTCTGGTTTTGTTTGAGGCGCTGTACGTACATAATTTTTTAATCAGAATACTTTGGGTAATTTCTTTACAGCCTAACGCCTTGATAATCGGCTCGATATTAGGCCATTCATCCTCAATGAGTTGGCGATCAATTTTGTCTACAGGCTTGATTAACCAATCTGCGTACTGCGATAAATCATCATCACAATAAAGATGCTTCATCTGGGCTTGCAAATTGGTAAATCTAGGGCACAGTTTACCACCAAACCAGTCCATCACAGCAAAATTAGCTTTATTAATAAGGTGCATGTCGCCTGTAATGGCCTCAGGCATGATGCTGCTGGTGTTGTTATACCAAATGTCAAAAGCGAAATAGCTTTCATGCTCATGAGCACCAATCAATTCAGTTTGAAGCGGGATATGGTTGACTAGCAGCGTATAAGCCACAACTCCTTTACCTTTTTTAAAGTATTTTTTGGATCGCCTTGCTTTAAGTGTTGGTCTTGCTACTTCAAATTTTTGTCCATCCACCCCGCCATAAAGAATTGCTATATCCAACGAGTAATCAGGAAAAATAGGCATTTGTGCAATATCATCCCCAATCATATCGTTGGCTTTTTTTAATGTTTGCAATCGCACACGGGATTGGTAAACGTCCAACAAACTGGCATAAGGAATATCAGAAATTTCTGCCATATTAAGATTGCCGTTATTCAACGCTTGAGCGATAATCACAGCATTCAGAGTGTTTTCATCGGCAAGCAATTTAACATAGCGAGGTTGTATGAGAGTAAAAGCAGATGAATAACGACTCCGTTCATTAACAAATCGAAGTACATCCGTAATATCACACAAAGGCAATTGCTCATAAAAACGCTGTTGTCTCTCTTCATCGGTTTTCTCATCACTGGATTTTTTTAGATGGAGCGTTTTGGTTTGTTCATCATAGTACAGATGCTTGAGCTTACCTTGAGTAAAATCAGTATTAAATTTCAACCATTCTGATCGCAATTCAGCACAACGTTCGTCCAGTAAGTCCTTAATAGGCTTTCTCAATGCTGGAATATCTAAGGGTTCCACTAGCGCCCCTTTGTCATTGGCTGAATTAAGCTCTTGTTGAAGCGAGCGATTCTGTACACTGTCTGCCAAATAGAGTTCTCCTGCTTTAAGCCGTTTCTTCAGTTGGCGATAAATCCAAAATTCATAGCGCTCGGCATGGAATTTTTTCTCACCCTTGGCATTCGTATCAAACAAGTATTTTTCCAAGCGTTTTGGCCTGGTTTTTTCGGGGCTTGCGGTGACTGGATATTGGTTTATCGTTTTGTTGGCACCAAATAGCTCCTTAAGCCAGGTAATGGCTGCAAGCCAAGGACTGTCAGCTACAGTGCTTGAAAAATCAATGGCCATCATTAATGGTCGTAACTGCAGCTGACATCGATGGAATAAGGTATCAACCAGTTTCTATTGAAAATCGATGGGCTTTAATTCCTCTTCATTTTCGTCAGGTATTTTATTGCGTAACTCTTTTTCAGGGATGATTGTTTCGAATGCTTTTTTGCGTACATCGCCAAAACTGAGCTGATCCGGAAGCTCTTGATTGATGAATAACCATGCAAATTTCCTCATAACAAAAGAATCAATTTGTTTGCTTACCGCATAGTCCGTATAAGCATCTTTTGTTTTTTCTTTAAGGTCGGCTTCAAATTGTTTTAAGCTCAAGGAAAAAGCGTCAATTAAATTATCATTCAATTTAAGGTATCTCTGGGAGAGATAACATAGAAGATAAAGATAAGTCTGCTCAGATTTTAATTTCTTCCGTAATTCATAGGCATCATAATAATCAACAAGACTTGCATAGTAGTGAATATTTTGCTGCGAGAGGTTGAGTTTAGGCAAGAGCGATTTAGCTAACTGAAAGAGGGCTTTTATTGAAAGCAACTTTTCGCGCTCAGCACTTATCATGCGTGCTTTAAAATCTTTTGTATCCTGCTTGAGATCCGCTAATTCAGAGAGTGTTTGGTCCTCTTTTTCCAGTAACAATTTTTGCAAAGCGGATTTATCCTCTATCGTCAGGGATTCTCCAAGAATTGATTCTAACCGATTACGTTCCGTATTTAAGACTTTGCTCACAATCGTTTGCAAAGTTGTATATCCGGGACGCAATATTTTCTTTTTTTGCATAAATGCGAGTAATTCGATGACGATAAATTGTGGGCTAACATCACGGCGCAAAATCTGTTGTGCCTGAGCAATTAATAATGGTTCAAATTCTTTTGACCAAGACTGATAACCAAAATGCGCTGTAATCACGGTGCATTGTGCATAATATTGGTGTTTACTAATAGGGGTTGGATGAAACTGTTGTTCTGGGAAATACTCTTCCATAATGAAATCAATGTCTTCCTGCACCTCTTCCCACTTAAATGGAAAGAACCGATGTTTCGCCTTGAAGTAACCTATTTGAATGGCGCAATGGATTTGGGCTGATAAATCATCACGGCTGCACATCAAGACTTGCTCTTCAGGGGTGAGATTGAGGTAGTTCGAACGCTGAACATCATCAAAATCAGGGATCTCATACAAAGCGGCTTGCTCCGCTTCAGATAAAATAGTTAGGTTATTATTGCTTGCTCGCATGAATAAATTTTACTCTATAAACGGGGCAGTGGATTCTACCAAACATTCTGAACAGTGGCTATTTATCGGAAAGATAAGAAATACAGATCCAGTGTGGTTAAGCTCTATCGATTATTTTATAATGGCTCACCAAACACTGTTTTACGGAAAGTTTGCTACAATAGTATAATGATGCCACCTAAAAAAATTAAAAATAGCCTGCTTAGAGCACGTGAATACTTAACACCAACAGAGATTGACAAGTTAATCGCGGCAGCAAGGCATACTGGTAGACACGGTCAGCGCGATGCAACAATGATACTGCTCGCCTATCGACATGGATTGCGAGTTTCCGAATTGATTTCTCTTTGTTGGACACAAATTGATTTGGAACAAGGGGTGTTTCACGTTATTCGTCGTAAAAATGGTTTATCTACCCATCATCCGCTGTTTGGCGCAGAACTTCGCGCACTTCGGCAATTGAAACGTGATTATCCTGAAACTGACTATGTATTCATGACTGAGCGAAAAGCACCAATAACTGGGGATACATTTCGAAAGATTGTTACACGAGCAGGTGAGGTTGCCAAATTAGGTCTGTCCGTACATCCTCATATGCTTAGGCATTCTACAGGGTATAAGCTTGCTAATGATGGACGAGACACAAGAAGCATTCAGCATTATTTAGGGCATAAAAATATTCAGAATACAGTGCGGTATACTGAAATGTCTGCAACTCGATTCAAAGGATTCTGGAGTGATTAAAAAAAGTCATCAATGCCTGAATTATTTGATTGTGAATCAAAATATTTTAATATGGGTGATTCCCGAATCTAAGTACAAATACAAAATATTGGTTGCACTATTTCTAAAGGATTAACAATGAGTTCTATTGATGCAGTTATCTCATGGGTTGATGGTTACGATCCTAAGTATCAACAAAAATTAAGTTCTTTCTGTATTCAGAAGGGGATTGAACAGGACATTGCGGTGGAACCCACTCGTATTCAACAATGTAATGAAATTCATTATTGCTTGCATTCATTGTATCGTTTTGCTCCGTGGATAAGAACTATTTATATAATTACTAACCAGCAAACACCTCAAGCTGTTTTAGATTTACAAGGAAGCGCCTTTGGAAATAAAATTAAGGTAATCGATCAAAATGATTTGCTCAATGAATTTAATATAACATCCCCTGTATTTAACAGCCTTAGTATTGAATGGCTAATTTGGCGTATCAAAGGATTATCCAATCAGTTTCTTTATTTTAACGATGATTTTTTCATTATTCGCGACGTAACCCCCAATGATTTTTTTCGCAATGAATGCATCGTTCTTCGCGGTAAGTGGAAAATACAAGCGGAACAAAAAATATCATACCGAATTAAAAAATATTTCAGCGTTTTGATTGGAGAAGATAAGGTGCAACCCAATACAAATCCTCATCGGTCTTGGCAGGAAAAAAGCGCCAGACTTGCAGGACTAGATAAACATTTTTATCTATTGCCTCATGCCCCATTCCCATTGATCAAAGAAACCTTTGACGATTATATGATACAAAAACCAGAATTATTTGTAGATAATCTCCACTACCCATTTCGTGATCCAGAGCAAGTATCCAGTATTCCACTGATGGTGCATTTGGACATTAAACATAAAAGAGTACTATATGACTCTAATCATCAGTCAATCATGGTCAACGGAGCTTGCCACTCCTTTAAAAAAATAAAGGCTCGTTTGCACAGTGTACAACATAATCATCAAATTTCCTTCGTCTGTATGCAGAGCATTGACCAAGCACCTCAAGAGACTCGAAAATATATGTTGGACTGGTTACAACAAACTATCAAGTAAAGCTAGCCATGTTTTATAAGCATCTAAGATGACTAAAAATCGGTCGGAAATTTCTGGGGTTAGCGTTTAGAACCCCTTCCTGGTGGCCTGCATGGCAAGATTGGCTCGCCAGTCATTCGGGTAATAAAGTGTTACCTCCTTCATTAGGAAACTCAAAAAAAGGGTATAAAGTTATATGTGATGCACCAGGAACCTATGTTTTTCAAAAGTGATGCATAAAGGATGTGTCTGGTTAGTGATTTTTTAAACCTGAGCTAGCAAATAAGGGAGAGTTCTCATTATGAAACTCAGTATAGGCCACCCCAAAGATTCCAAATCAACCCTGGGATCGAAAATTGATATGCAAGATGATTTACAAACTCTGCCTCTGCCAGAAGTGGAGAGACTATTAGAAACATCTAAGGACGGCTTAAATCATCAAGAAGCACAAAAGCGGCTGGCCCAATATGGGCCGAATCAAATAGAAGAAAAAGAAGAAAATCCCATCCTGAAATTCCTTTCTTATTTTTGGGGTCCTATCCCATGGATGATCGAAATTGCGGTGATCCTATCAGGAGTAGTTCGACATTGGCCAGATTTTTTCATCATTCTCATTTTGCTTATATCCAACGCTTTGGTTGGATTCTGGGAGGAACACGCAGCAGGTAATGCCATTGCGGCGCTGAAGGCCAAATTAGCACTCAAAGCACGCGTGAAACGTGATGGAAAGTGGATCAACACACCAGCAGGTGAGCTGGTTCCTGGCGATATGATTCTTCTGCGTTTAGGCGACATTGTACCTGCCGATGCACGCTTGTTAGAAGGTGATCCTATAGAGGTGGATCAGTCCACACTCACTGGAGAATCATTACCCGTCACTCGCAAATCAGGCGAGGCTGTATTTTCTGGCTCGATTATTCGTCAAGGAGAAATCGAAGCACTGGTGTATGCCACTGGAACGAACACCTATTTTGGTAAGACAGCACAATTAGTGGAGGAGGCACACACCGTCAGTCACTTCCAACGCGCGGTGTTAAAAATTGGCAATTATTTGATTGCTTTTGCATTGGTTCTAGTAGGAACAATCATTACTGTTGCAATTTATCGGGGTGATCCAGTTTTAACTACATTGCAATTTGCCTTGGTGCTCACTGTTGCCGCAATTCCTGTAGCAATGCCTACAGTGTTGTCTGTGACCATGGCAGTCGGAGCACGTCTTCTCGCTAAAAAAGAAGCAGTGGTAACGCGGTTAGCCGCCGTAGAGGAATTAGCTGGAGTGGATGTACTCTGTGCCGATAAAACCGGAACGCTTACCCAAAATAAGCTCACTTTAGGTGAACCATTTGGCGTTAATAATATTACAGTTGAAAACTTGATACTCAACGCGGCCCTTGCTTCACGTGCGGATGATAATGACACGATTGATCTGGCGGTTCTTGCAGGTCTTAACAATGTTGAAGTCTTGAAAGAATACCAGATTCTTCATTTTCAACCCTTTGATCCAGTACACAAACGGACTGAAACCACTGTTAAGTCCTCAGATGGGAAAGAATTTAAAGTAACTAAAGGTGCTCCACAGGTAATCTTGGCATTGTCAATTAATGCGAAAAAAGTTGAACCCGAAGTAGATAAAGCAGTCAATGAATTCGCAGCTCGAGGCTTTCGTTCTTTGGGTGTGGCGCGAGCTGATAAAGAGGGACAATGGCAATTTCTTGGTGTGTTGCCTCTATTCGATCCACCACGAGAAGATGCCAAGACAACCATTGCGACTGCAAACCAGATGGGTGTGAAAGTTAAGATGGTAACAGGCGATCAATTGGCAATTGCTGCGGAAACTGCCAAGAAATTAGGCATGGACACCAATATTTTCGATGCCAGCGGTTTTGATACCCCTAAAGAAAAAGTGTCAGTTAAATTATCAGAATCCATTGAACATGCCGATGGTTTTGCTCAAGTGTTCCCCGAACATAAATTCCGTATTATGACGATTTTGCAAAAACTCGGTCACATTGTGGGTATGACTGGGGATGGAGTAAACGATGCTCCTGCTCTAAAGAAAGCGGATTGCGGTATTGCTGTTTCAGGTGCTACAGATGCAGCACGAGCAGCTGCATCGATTGTGTTAATGACGCCAGGTCTCTCAGTCATAATAGACGCAATTAAGGAGAGCCGGAAAATTTTCCAGCGCATGAACAGTTATGCGATCTATCGTATTGCTGAGACCTTGCGAGTGCTCTTGTTTATGACATTGGCTATCCTAATCTTTAATTTTTATCCAATAACTGCGGTAATGATTGTGATGCTGGCCTTACTCAATGATGGCGCCATCTTATCGATTGCATACGATAATGTGCATTATAAAAATGAGCCAGAGGCTTGGAATATGCGTCTAGTGCTGGGAATTGCCACAGTTCTGGGCACTATCGGCCCCATAGCATCGTTTGGACTGTTTTACCTGGGCGACCGCGTTTTCCATCTCGATCACCAACATCTTCAGCCGATGATGTATTTAATGCTATCAGTGGCTGGGCATCTGACGATCTTTCTTACCCGCACACGAGGCCCGTTCTGGTCTATACGCCCCGCAAAGATTTTGCTGTTTGCAGTAATTGGTACCCAAATAATAGCAACATTCATTGCAGTCTACGGATTTCTTATGCCGCCTCTTGGTTGGGGTTGGGCTGGGTTTGTTTGGGGATATGCACTGATATGGGCACTCTTGAGTGACCGTGTGAAACTGCTTGCCTATCGGATTCTTGATCCTGTTAAAGCTTGAATTTGGAAAAAGCGTTCGCTACAAATAAAAGGATATTATGATGATAATCGATCTGAATAATAAACAAGGCTTAGTGACCGGAATTGCCAATGAGCATAGTATTGCCTATGGATGTGCAGAACAATTTCGCCGAGCCAATGCCGAATTAGTAACAACCTATCTTAATGCCAAAGCAGAACCTTATGTTCGTCCTTTAGCCCTGCAATTAAAATCCGCCCTTATTCTTCCTTGTGATGTACAGCAAGAAGAAGAAATTATTGCATTATTTGCTGCGATTGAAAAAAAATGGGGAAAGCTGGATTTCATGTTGCACTCTATGGCTTTTGCTCCTAAAACTGACTTAGATGATAAACTGGTTGAATGCACCAAAGAGGGATTCCTGGAGGCTATGGATATCTCCTGTCATTCCTTAATTCGACTGTCGAAATACGCTGCACCCTTGATGAAGAACGGTGGTAGTATCTTGACTATGAGCTATTATGGCAGCCAAAAAGTCGTGCTCAATTATAACTTAATGGGCGTAGTCAAAGCAGCATTAGAAGCATCAGTAAGATATCTGGCTTATGAGTTAGGTCCCAGCAATATAAGAGTCAACGCGATTTCCCCTGGGCCTATTCAAACACGTGCCGCATTGGGTATTCCTAATTTTTATGAATACATTAAAGCAGAAGAAGAACGATCCCCATTGCACCGTTTGGTTGATATTAAAAATGTCGGCAACTTAGCAGCATTTCTAGTAAGTGATGCCTCTATGGATATGACAGGACAGGTCTATTATGTTGACTCAGGTTACTCCATTATGGGATAAGGAGCACAAACATGTCTTTTATCGAAAATAAAACATTTGATGAACTTAAAATCGGTGATTCAGCGCACCTTAAACGCACACTCACCCCAAAGGATATTGAACTTTTTTCCATCATGTCAGGTGACGTAAATCCAGCCCATGTGGACGCTGAATACGCCAAAGATGATATGTTCCATAAGATCATCGCCCAAGGGATGTGGGGCGCATCACTCATATCAACGGTGCTTGGTACAGAGCTCCCAGGCCCTGGCACCATTTATTTAGATCAAACACTTAAATTTACTGCTCCCGTGGTACCAGGTGATGCGGTCACTGTTATCGTTACCGTGACTGATAAAAATCCTAAAAACCATATCGTTGATTTGGAGTGCAACTGCGTGAATCAACACGATAAAACAGTAATCAGTGGTATTGCCACGGTTATTGCCCCAACACTAAAAGTAAAAAGAGAACGGGTTGAATTACCGAAGGTTCTTTTTAAGGAACCTAAAGGTGCTTGGTACAGACATATAATTAAATTGACAGAACACTTTGCCCCTCTTAAAACCGCTGTTGTTCATCCAGTCGATAAACTCGCCTTACAAGGGGCTATCGATGCAGCTAAAGAAAACATCATCATCCCTATTCTGGTTGGTCCAAAAGATAAAATTCTGGCCGCTGCCATTGAAGCCAATCTGGATATTTCTGCCTACGAAATTATTCCAACCCAACATAGTCAGGAGGCTGCTGAGGTTGCAGTGCAGCTTGCACGAGAATGTAAAGTAGAAGCTCTAATGAAGGGAAAAATCCACACCGATGAATTGATGGGGCCCGTTGTACATAAAGAAACTGGGTTGCTTACTGGACGAAGGATGAGTCATGTCTTTTATGTAGAGGCTCCTAATTATTCCAAACCTTTATTTCTCTCTGATGCAGCACTTAATATTCAACCTAATTTACAAGAAAAAAAGGACATTACTCAAAATGCAATTGATTTGTTTCGGACTTTAGGTTTTGGTACCCCAAAAGTTGCCATTGTTTGTGCTGTTGAAACGGTCAATGAAAAAATGCAATCCACCCTCGATGCTGCCGCATTAAGTAAAATGGCTGACCGAGATGAGATAACGGGCGCCATTGTAGATGGGCCACTTGCATTTGATAATGCCATTTCTATTGAAGCCGCACGTGAAAAAGGGATTAGATCAAATGTCGCTGGCGATGCTGACATTATCATTGTACCTGATATTGAATCAGGCAATATGCTCTATAAAGAAATGACTTATCTGTCTGGCATGGAAGCTGCTGGTATCGTGATGGGTGCAAAAATCCCTATTATTTTAACCAGCCGTGGAAGTGATGATATCTCACGTAAAGCGTCTTGTGCACTGGCTTTAGCTTATGTGCGTCATAAGGGGAACAATTAAATGCATAAAGTCATCTTAGTGATTAATTCAGGCTCTTCGAGCATTAAATTTTCACTGTTTGCTTGTCAGCAAAAACTCAATTTGCTTTATCATGGTGAGATTGAAGGTCTTTTTGAGTCGCCTTATTTAACGATACTTAATGCAACCCATGCGCATATTTTCAAACAGAAGATTGTATCCCAAGGACATGAAGCAGGACTAAAATCATTTTTTGACTGGTTTGAGCAACTATCCAATTCCATGACTTTAACAGCAGTAGGACATCGAGTAGTACATGGAGGGATGTATTTCTTTCATCCCACATTAGTGACTGATGAAGCCATGAAAACTATGGCTAGTTTGAATCCATTAGCCCCCTTGCATCAACCACATAATCTGGAAGCCATCAGAATCATCAAAACGATTTACCCTAAATTGCCCCAAGTCGCATGCTTTGATACCACATTTCATCGTACTCAAGAAAAACTGGCAACCCTTTTTGCTATTCCAAGAAAGTTAACTGATGAAGGGGTACTTCGTTATGGGTTTCATGGAATTTCTTATGAATACATTGCCTCCGTCATGACACAACATATGGGTGAGACTGGAAATAAACGCGTCATAGTGGCTCATTTAGGTAATGGCGCGAGTATGTGTGCTATGTATCAATGCCAAAGTGTTGCCACCTCGATGGGATTTACCGCATTGGATGGATTGATGATGGGAACTCGCTGCGGACGCATCGATCCTGGCGTTATTTTATACCTGATCCAAGAAAAAAAATATTCTCCCAAAGAAATGGAACATTTACTTTATAAAGAATCCGGTTTACTAGGAGTCTCCGGCATCAGTAATGATGTACGTGAGCTATTAGCAAACTCTGATGTCAATGCACAAGAAGCCATTGATTTATTTTGTTATCGAGCTGCACTTGAAGTGGGCTCTTTATCTACCGCACTCAAAGGATGTGATGCATTGGTATTTACTGCAGGAATTGGTGAAAATGCAGCAATTATCCGCAAAAAAATCTGCGAACAACTTAGTTGGTTGGGCATTAAAATTAATGATCAAGCTAATGAAATGAATTCGGTTATTATTAGTGATAATGAAAGTAAAATTAGGGTCAGCGTCATCCCAACAAATGAAGAATATATGATTGCGAAACATACTTGGAACATAGTTGAAACCAATTAAATCAAAAATAAAAAAATACAGTCAACACGAATCATTACATCCTATTAAAATGGTCGTGTTTGCAATCATTTTGGGTATTTTAGGTGGATTAGGAGCAATATTATTTCGTACTTTAGTCGCCCTTATCCATAATGTCGCTTTTTTAGGTCATTTCAGTTTTATTTATAATGAAAATCTTCATACATCAGCCAGCATATGGGGAATAGGAGTTATTTTTGTACCTATAGTTGGCAGCATCATGGTTATTTGGCTTATCAAAAAATTTGCTCCTGGACAGAGTGGGCTTGGAGTTCCAGAAATTTTAAACGCTATATTTTGCCAAGATGGAAAAATTCAACCTTCAGTATCTTTGGCTAAGATAATAGCATCTGCTTTGACGATAAGTACTGGTGGTTCAGTAGGACGTGAAGGTCCTGTTTTTCAAATTGGCGCTTTATCAAGCTCCATCATCAGTAATTTGCTTCATTTATCCAGACAACAAAGAAAAATACTCATGGCAGCGGGCGTAGCTGCTTGTACCGCTGTAATATTTGATGCTCCCTTCGCTGGAATTGTATTCGCCAGTGAATTTATGTTAGAGACTATTTCTGTTTTAAGCATAGCGCTCATTATTATTGCGACATCTTTTGCTCTTTGCATTGAATATTTATTGATTGACGTAAAACCGATTTTTTCTACTCCATTAGTAAATCAAATAAACAGTAACCTGACGTTATCTAACCTACTTTTATTTGTTTCTTTTGGGATGCTTGTAGGAATCATTTCAATTTTGCTCATTCGCAGCGTTTATTACTTCGAGGATTTTTTTAATAGTCACTTTAAAAATGTGTTTCTACGTCATATGACTGGGATGCTAATTGTTGGCTTTTTCATGTATTTATCAATGTATTTATTCGGTCATTACTATATTGAAGGAATAGGATTTGCAACAATTCAAGACTGCCTTAATAATCAGATCCTCAATCTATGGCTGTTACTATTTTTGGTTGTAACTAAATTATTGGCAACCTGTTTGACGCTGGGCTCAGGTGCATCTGGAGGAATATTTTCACCTTCCTTATTTATAGGAGCAACTTTAGGAAGCGCTTTCGCTCTTATGATTAATTACTTTGTTCCAACATTTGTTGTAGACCCAGTTTTGTTTACCTTAATCGGTATGGCAGCAATGTTAGGAAGTACTACGGGTGCATTGATTACATCCGTGATATTAACTTGTGAAATGATGAGAAATTATCATTTTATTTTACCTCTAACACTCACTGTATTAATCGCTTATCTAGTTCGTTATTCTTTTTGCCGTGAAAATATATACACTTTAAAATTGCATCGACGAGGTATTGATTTACCGCGAAGATATTTTAATTAGCTTTTAAAGCTCTTCTTCAGGGTTCTCTCGACTTATTTTTCCTCTCGTTTTTTTTACATCACTTGCTTTGTTTTTTTCCAAATCCATAGTCAATGCCGTTATACCTGCAAGGTTGCCCAGTTGCATCGTATCAATAGCTGAACTAGGGACTATAACAATGGTAGAGTTTTCTTTTAGCCCCTCATAAAACATATTCATCGCTCTTAAATGCAACAGGGTTGTTAGTATAGGTTTTGTCCGCTTCGGCAAATTTTTCCGCAACTTGTCGCTCTGAATCCCCAAGAATAACCCGAGCCTGACGCTCTCTTTCCGCCTGTGCCTGCATCGACATGGTATCTTCCAATGCAGGTGGAATCAGAACATCTTTCACTTCAACGGAAATCACCTTAATTCCCCATGGCTCAGTCCGCTCATCGATAATGACTTGCAATTCATTACTAATTTTACCTCGTCCTTCAAGCATGTCCGAAAGCATTGTTTTGCCAATCACATCGCGCAAGGCAGTTTGGCATGCCCAGCCAATGGCGCTTTCGAAATCGGCTACTTCGAGGGCTGCCTTTTTCGGGTCAATTACTTTCCAAAAGAGGACTGCATCAACATCGACAGGTACTGTATCTTTGGTAAGTGTCTTTTCTGCTTTGAATGCTGTCGTGATAACCCGAGTATCTATCCAGTAAGCAACTACATCAATAATGGGTATAATAAAAATAATCCAGGCCCTCTTAAGGCCTGAAAATGGCCCAACCGCAACACAATGGCTCTATTCCACTGATTTGCAACCTTAATTGAGGCAGAAACAATTACAGCGATAACAACCGCGATGCCCAAAACAAAATAACTTATGTTTCCAACAACACCTGGGGGCAATGCATATGCTAATGCTGCGCCGATCAATAGAATTATGAAAAATATTAATCCAGAAAATAGGCTTTGATTTTGCATTTTAGCTCCCTCTTCTTAATCATCCAGCATCAATACATTGCATTGCACAAAATTAGAATTAATAATATCAAGTATAATACAAATCCCTAATTATATATGAAACATTCATTGAATAGAGAAGATGCAGATACTTTTCGATTTGGCCTAGTTCTTAATGGGATCTCCGATCATTTCCCCATTCAAATCACAGCAAAATGTTCAAACAATCAGAGTTATTCCGTATTCAGTTGGAACTTACTTGCCGATGTTCATTTATACAATGATTTTAAAGACATTAGCGAAAGTCATTTTTTTGAAGAAACGATATCAAAATTATCCACAGATAATATTTATTTCAATGAACGAGCCAATGATCTATTTTATTTCTTTTCTGAACTTGGCCAATATTTATATACAAAATGTGTTAAAAATACGATTGTAATTAACAGACAACTTCTTGATGATTTCGTCTCTCTTGATCAACAAATGTCAAAGCTATCTTGGTCAGCAAACCAAGTAATTGCAAAAAACAGAAGACAACAAATTGAAAAAAGTAGAAAATTAATTATTGAATTGATGAAAGACACAATGCATCCATATGCACATAAGTTTCAATCAGCAATCAAACACTGCATCGAACTTATCCACCAGATTCAAAACCCCAATGGAGTATTACGTTGGGAGTCAAGATTTAAATTAATTAAACACAATAAATCTCTTATTCAGCAAATGATTCGAGACGATTTTATTTGTCTACAAGAGTGCACTACCCCTGAAGATATCTACAACTTATTAATTGCACAGGGTAAATCATCGAAGATGCTTGTTTATAGCATTAACAAAAATACAAACGATCATTGTGTATTACTCTATGATGATACTCAATTTAAATTGGTAGGAGATCCTATTTATCATGCTCTGGATGATAAAAAGCCCTGTATTTTTGCTCAATTTAAACATGTGATCACGAATCACAAAGTGATTATAGCTTCTATTCATCATCCCGGAGGTAATCACGATTATGTCAATGAACTATTCAACCAAATAAATCAATTGAGAGTTAGGGATTTCTCTGAGGCTGATTATATGGTAATCGGGGATTATAATCATACAAAAGATTTTTTTAGCCAGCATGGATTAAAATACCCTATATATTATCCCAGTAAATGCACCATGGCAGGAAAGGATTTTGGTAATATTAATCATGCAATAGACGCAGTAATCACTAATTTGGATAAAAAATCAATAAAGGTAACCGTTATTGAAGGATTGCCGGTTTCTCATCCGATACATTGTCCAGTGAACATTATTTTTCAATTAGAGCCTCAATAAATAGATTACTTATATCAATCTTATTTGATGGGTGTACTATCGTATTGCATGTCACAATATCTGTAATACCAGTTTTCATTAGTTCATCATAAGCATTGTTTGCAAACACGGCATGTACAGCGAGACAGATAATATTGTGTATTCCATAAGTTTGGATGTGTTTTATTGTCTCAATCATTGTTCTACCTGTAGAAATAATATCATCTATTAAAACTGGGGTATGATTAGGGTATTGTTCAATCTGTGGCACGGTTGCAGATACATTTGCATCACCAAATCGTGTTTTTTCTACTATTAAATAGGGGGCCTGACTTATTTTAGCAATTTCCGCCACCCATTGGGTGCTTTCCATATCAGGCCCAATTAATAAAGGGTTTTGTACATTGTTCCTTACCCAATGAGCAATATTATCGGTCGCGTGTAACACCTTGGTATCTATAGTAAACACTTCATTTAAAGAATGCCAACGATGCAGATGAGGATCAATTGTAATAAGCCAGTCAAAATAACTGGATAATAACCTCGCAAAATATTTTGATGAAATGCCTTCACCTGAATGAAATTGTATGTCTTGCCGCATGTAGGCAAGATAAGGTGCTATAAGTCCAATTTTATTTGCTCCAAGCTCTCGTGCAGTTTCTACTGCGAGAATTAAAGGTAATGTTTTTTCATTAGGTCTATCAGTACTTAAAATGAAAATAACCGATTTACTTCGTAAATCAGTATCAATTGTTATCATAACTTCTTCATCTGGGAACTGATGAGTCATAATTTTTCCAGCCTCAAAATTTAAGGCATCACAGAGTGTGTTTCTTAATTCATCGGCACCAAATAGGCTAAATGCAACTGTGTTCTTACTCATGATTGTTCCTCAATTTGAAAAATAGTATGACCCTGATGAAGATAAGATAGTGCATAATCAAGCTCCCCTTTTGCTTCGGCGTGAATAATAAAAAGAGGCTCATTCTTTTTAACTATTGAATTGACTTTGGTTAACAGTTCGATACCTGAGGTTTTATAAGTTGGCGCCCCAGCTAATTTTGCAAGACGAGCAATATGGTTGTTATCAATGCTAATAATTTTTCCTGGTTTGGTTGCTTCCACAGTATGCTTATAGTTCGATTGGGGTATAGAAAACATTCCACCTTGGGCCTTACAGATGGCTTCAAATTTTTCTAATGCTTTTCCACTCTCTAAAATTGATGTAGCAATACTTTTACCTGTACCTGATTGAACCTTGGGCGAGAATTCAATAATATGCCCGGCAAGAGTTAAAGCCCGCTCCCTTAAGTCAGAAGGAGCATTTTGATCACCACTTAAAACAGACAATACATCTTGTGCTTCTAATGATGGGCCTATTCCACGACCTACAGGTTGAGTTCCATCAGTAATAATAATGGTTGTTTTAATAGAAAACGCTTGAGCTGTTTTTTCTAGAACGCGTTTAAGGGCATTGGCTTCTTGCAAACTACGAATTTTTGCAGTGGAACCGATTGGGATATCAATAAGAAGATGATTTGAGCCGGCAGCAATTTTTTTAGAAAGAATAGATGCAACAAGCTGGCCTTCTGAATCTAAATTCATTGGGCGTTCAATGCGAATCAGTAAATCATCCGCAGGGCTCAATGAAACAGAACCACCCCAGACAATACACCCATTTTCCTGTTCCACCACCTTACGCATGGTTTTAATATCCAAATTGACTGGTGCAAATACTTCCATAGTATCGGCTGTTCCTGCTGGAGAAGTGATGGCACGAGAAGATGTTTTTGGAATCATCAAACCAAAAGCAGCCACAATCGGTACGACAATTAACGTCGTACGGTTACCAGGTAAGCCGCCAACGCAATGTTTATCAACGATTAAATCAGAGGGCCAGGTTAAGATTTTACCCGTTTTAACCATTGCATGGGTTAGATCAAGTGTCTCTTGTTGGTTAAGTCCTATAGCCGCTGATGCAGAAAGAAACATGGTGATATCAATGTCCGATAAACGACCAGCGCTAAGATCTTCCATAATTTGGTTGATTTCATTTAACCTGAATTCATTCCCATATATTTTTGAGCGTATAAAATTCAATGATTCCAAGGGTCTTGGATGAGAAATAGTAATTACATCACCGCTTTTCGCTTTCAAGAAACTCCATGCGTAAGTCGAAAGACTTGCTTCATTATGATGTAATAACTCAGACTGAACTGTATTCAGTGTTGCGATCAAGGAATGACCATTTAGAGAGACTCTAACCCGTGCCTGTGCTTGAAATCCTTCTGCATTACAAATATGTGAGTCTTCACGAATGTAAATTACAGGTTCTATATAAGTATTAATTCCCAATAACTTGAGCTTTAATTTTGCTTCATTAACATTCATGATAATGTTTCTTTCTGTAAATAATGCGGAACAACACACGACCAACCCAATTGTTGTTCAATTTTTTCCTTCAGCGAGTTTGCTGCAGCAAGCTCACCATGAGTAATAAATACTTTTTTAGGTGCTTTCTTATAAAAGCTTAACCACTTTAATGTTTCTTCATAATCGGAATGCGCCGATGTATTAGATAATGATTCTACCTGAGCCTGGATTTGAACCATTGCACCATGAATTTTTATTTCTTTTTCTCCCTTTACCATGCGAGCTCCACGTGTGCCTTCGGCCTGGTAACCTGTGAAAAGAATCGTATTCTTGCTATCACCACCATAAGCTTTAATATGAAACAAGACACGTCCTCCAGTGGCCATTCCACTTGCAGAAATAATAATTTTAGGAAAAGGATTATTATCTAATTCTTTTGATTCTTCAGGAGTATTAACATAGGTTGCAATATTATTTAATTGTCGGCACTCATCCTCATTTAAGCGCAGGTTCTCAATATGCTTCAGTAAAATATGGGTTGCATTAACTGCCATTGGGCTATCAAGAAAAACGGGAATATCTGGAATGGATTTTTCTTTTTTTAGAAGATAAATATAATGCAACATCGCTTGCGCACGACCAACTGCAAAGGATGGAATCACAACTGTTCCTCCTCGCTGCGCCGTTTTGTTAATAATGTCTTTTAAATAATCTTTGGGATGGCCAGGCTCATGGAGTCGATTTCCATAGGTCGACTCAACAACCAGGTAATCAATATCATGAATCACTGTGGGTGCTTTCATCACAGGATCATGAAGTCTTCCCATATCCCCAGTAAACAAAAGAGAATAATCTTTATGTTGTATACGGATAAATGATGAACCGATGATATGCCCTGCTGGAAGAAACTGAAAACTAAACTCATCAGTCAAATTAACCTGTTGATTAAAAGCAATGGTATCAAAATAATTTAGGGCTTCTTCAGCCTCTTTTTGTGTGTACAGTGGAAATGCAGGAGCATGTTTGGAATATCCGTATTTGTTCGCAATTTCTGCTTCTTCCTCCTGAAGATGTCCACTATCAGGTAGAAGAATGGAGCATAAATCCTTTGTACCTTCTGTGCTATAAATTGTGCCTCTAAATCCATTCTTAATCAAAAGGGGTAAATAACCAGTATGATCAATATGGGCATGTGTTATAAGAACGGTATCGATTGTTGCAGGATCAATGGGCAAGCGATTCCAGTTGCGTAATCTCAAGTCCTTGCGGCCTTGATATAATCCGCAATCCACTAATATTTTTCTATTATCAAAGGATAATAAATATTTGGAACCGGTTACTGTTTCTGTCGCACCAAGGAAGGTAATTTCCATATAATTCCCTTATCATAATTTATATAATTACTTCGGTTCCGAATAATCTATAAAAATTCAATATGGATTTAGTTCGGCAATTCACTCGTAGTGATAACCTAAAAATTAAAATAACCATTTTTTAAATCCGTTTCAAAATCATTAGGCCAGTCACTGCGGTATAACTCATATTGTTTTTTTATAGAATTCTTTTCTATGGTTATCCATACTTGGGCACCGACAATTTGGTTTGGGTCATAACTTGAGCCATTTTCAATGGATATTTTAAATTCCTTAGCAGAATACCCATTTCTATTCAAAACGCTTCTAATGTCTTCTTTTATTGCATCCTCTTCACCATACATTATTTTGTCCTTAAATTGTAATTTAAGATAATTATAGCCATTAATAGCTATATTTAGAGTAATGTATGTTAGTAACAGTGATGGAAAAACCATAAAAAAGCTTTCATTTCTCATTAGGATAAGCGCTTAGAACAGATGCAAAGATGGCTAATACTGGTTAAAGAAAAAGGATTTTTTTTATTATGAACTCATTGAATCTAAATACAGATCTAAAGACTGGACTGGCATCCCAGGAGGCAAAGAAACGACTCACCTCTTTCGGTAAGAATGTTTTGGAAGAAAAGCAGACAAACAATCTTATTAAGTTTCTTTCGTTCTTTTGGGGACCTATCCCCTGGATGATTGAAGCAGCTGTTCTTTTGTCTGGAATCTTACAACGATGGGAAGATTTTACCATTATCTGTCTTATGCTAGGACTGAATGCAGGAGTGGGGTTTTGGCAACAATATAAAGCAGATAATGCCATTACTGCTTTAAAAAATAAACTTGCTTTAACAGCGAGGGTATTGCGCGACCGTGAGTGGAAAAATATTTCGGCAAGCGAATTGGTTCCTGGTGATATTGTTTTAATTAAATTGGGCAACATTATTCCAGCTGATATGAAATTACTTAGTGGTGAATATTTGACGGTCGATCAATCAACCTTAACTGGTGAATCGCTTCCCGTCGAAAAAATAATCGGGGATGAGGTCTACTCTGGCTCCATTGTCAGACTAGGTGAAATGATGGGAATCGTGACTGGAACAGGTATGAACACCTATTTTGGTCGTACCGCCAAATTGGTTGAGACAGCTAAAACAACATCGCATTTCCAGAAAGCAGTGTTAAAAATAGGCAATTTTCTCATTAAACTCACCTTAATCTTGGTCGTTATCATTTTGATTGTTGCACAGCTTAGACACGATCCTTTTCTGCATACCCTTTTATTTGCATTAATTTTGACAATCGCAGCTATTCCAGTAGCATTACCCGCTGTCTTAACAGTAACCATGGCAGTTGGTGCATTAAACCTTGCCAGGATGAAAGCAATTGTTTCGAAGCTTTCTTCAATTGAAGAAATGGCTGGTATGGATATACTGTGCTCAGATAAAACAGGAACACTTACGAAAAATCAACTCACCATGGGCGAACCTGTTCTAATAGAGGCTAAAAGTAAAGAGGAACTGATACTGGCAGCAGCATTGGCATCCGAACAAAATGTTGAGGATGTCATTGATCAGGCAATATTGAACGCACTTCCTCCTATTATCAATTTGAAGAATTTTGAAACACTCAAATTTATTCCCTTTGACTCAAAACAAAAACGGACAGAAGCCACTATCAAACAGGATAATATTTCGTTTCAAGTCGCCAAAGGTGCACCCCAAGTAATCCTTGAATTGGTCCAACAGCCAGAGTTTAAAAAACAAGTGGAGAATGCAGTAGATCAATTGGCAAATGAAGGATATAGGGCATTAGGCATCGCAAGAAGAGATAATGATGACAAATGGCACTACCTTGGATTAATCGCATTATTTGATCCCCCAAGAGATGATACGTTACAAACCATTCAATCTGCTAAGAATATGGGCCTGGAAATTAAAATGCTTACTGGGGACCATGGCTCTATTGCGAAAGAAATTTCACATAAGATTGGCTTGGGAGAAAATATCGTTTCTGCTGCGGAACTGTTCAATGAGGGTGAGCCAGCAATCAGTCAACTTGAACGAGTTGATGGCTTTGCTGAAGTATTTCCAGAGCATAAATTTAAAATTGTAACCATTTTACAATCAGATGATCATATCGTTGGAATGACAGGGGATGGCGTAAATGATGCCCCAGCCTTGAAACAAGCGGATATCGGGATCGCTGTTGGCGGTGCAGTTGATGCGGCGCGAGCAGCCGCAGATTTAGTTTTAACCGAGCGTGGACTCTCCGTTATTACGCGTGCAGTTGAAGAAGCCAGAAAAATTTTTGAACGGATGAATAGTTATGCAACATTCAGAATTGCTGAAACAATTCGAGTATTACTATTTATCTCTGCCAGTATCGTTGTTTTTAATTTTTATCCTGTGACGGCCGTGATGATCGTGCTACTTGCTATTTTGAATGATTTTCCTATCATGATGATAGCCTACGATAACGTGCCCGTTGCTCGATATCCTGTTCGGTGGAACATGCACCGTGTCTTAATTATCAGCACAGCATTAGGCATAACGGGTGTTATTAGTACTTTTATATTGTTTTACGTTGCCAAAGATTATTTCTATTTGTCCTTTTCAGTGATTCAAACCTTTATTTTCCTAAAACTATTAGTAGCAGGTCATTTTACAATCTATGTGACTCGAAATACGGGATCCATTTGGCAACGTCCATGGCCTAATTGGCGGCTCTTTTGTACCATTGAGCTGACCCAAATACTTGGAACATTGGCAGCAGTCTACGGATGGTTTGTTACTCCAATAGGCTGGAGTTATGCTTTACTCATTTGGGGTTATGCACTGGTTTGGATGTTCATAGGAAGTACTGTGAAATTGTTACTTTATAAGACCGTTATTACTAGAGATCACTACCAATAATCTTGATGCTGAAAAGGAGGTTCATATTATGACAATGGACAGTTTTTTATCAAAGAAGTTACAACAATTTTCAATTTTAGATTTAGGGCTGGTTAAATGCGTCTATTTGGTTGTTGGATTATTAATCTATTCATTATACCCTAAGCTATCCGCTTTAAATTGGTGGTTTTATCTTGCTTTAACTCTCCTTTGCTCTATGCCTTTATGGATTCATCTTTTTTCACAAAAAGGTAATTTATTTGAGAAAATGCACAATTATCTAAAAACAAATAATCCTTCAAACCAGGTATTGTTAGCTTTGGCAATGTTTTTCTTAGCTCTAATGCTTGGAACTCTATTACCATTTCTTATAAACGCCCATTGGTGGGTATATGTTGTTGTCATTGCTATTTTAGCGATAAAACCATTAACTGTAACTTGGTTTTGGTAACAACTTATCCCACTGTGTGCCTGGACCTAAGATTAACCTCTTGATTTGATAAGCCTTCATCTTAAAAGTTTACTAAACTTAATATATAGGAGGTGAGTTTATTATGAATAACATAAAAGAATGGGTTCTTGGGATAATATCTGAACTTTCTTTCTTTGCCTTTTTATTCTATACCCAGTATTTACTGAAAGTTGATGGCAATTTATGGATAAGTTCAATAATACTTTGGTTATTATTAAACATATCTATTGTACTATGTCCTGTTGTAAGGAAGTGCTATAAGTAAGTGCCAACAACCGTTTGAAGCAAATTATCCTGCAATCTACAAGGAGCCTGAGAGATGGAATTTTGTGCGATTGATCCCATATATCTAAAAAAATAGAGTAGAATGATGATGACAAACACTCTTTCTCAAGAATTGCTTCATAAGATGGATGCCTATTGGCGCGCTGCCAACTATCTATCAGTTGGCCAGATTTATCTCTACGATAATCCACTCCTTCGAGAACCACTCAAGCTATCACATGTAAAACCATTTATTGTTGGGCACTGGGGCACGTTACCTGGCTTGAATTTCATCTATGTACATTTAAATAGAGTCATAAAAAAATACGATTTAAATATGTTCTATATCGCAGGTCCTGGTCATGGCGGTGCTGCTTTAGTAAGTAATACCTACCTTGAAGGAACCTACAGTGAAATCTATCCAGACATCAGCCAGGATGAAGCCGGGATGCAAAAGCTGTTTACACAATTCTCTTTTCCTGGTGGGATTTCAAGCCATGTTGCGCCAACAACACCTGGCTCAATTCACGAAGGTGGAGAATTGGGATATTCGCTGAGTCATGCCTTTGGAGCTGTTTTCGATAACCCCTGTCTTATCGTTGCCTGCGTCATCGGTGATGGTGAAGCAGAAACAGGGCCCTTAGCAACCGCTTGGCAATCCAATAAATTTCTCAACCCTATTACCGATGGCACAGTACTGCCTATTCTGCACCTCAATGGTTATAAGATAAGTAACCCAACTGTATTGGCTCGCATCACTCATGAGGAACTGGAGCAGTTTCTACGAGGATGCGGCTGGATACCTCACTTTGTGGAAGGTGATGAGCCAGAAACAGTACATGAACTAATGGCCACTACCCTTGACAAGATCATCAAAGACATCCAGAAAAAACAAAAGAAAGCGCGGAGCACAAATGACTCCACTCGCCCACGCTGGCCCATGATAGTCCTTAAAACACCTAAAGGTTGGACTGGGCCGAAAATAGTTGATGGTCTGCAAATTGAGGGAACATTTCGTTCACACCAGGTCCCTCTTTTGGTTGATGCTCAGAATCCTAGTCATCTTAAACTGCTTGAAAAATGGATGAAAAGCTACAAACCAGAAGAGCTGTTTGATGAACATGGCCAACTTCTTCCAGATTTAGCCGAACTAGCCCCTAAAGGTAATAGACGGATGGGGGCTAATCCTCACGCTAATGGCGGCATTCTGTTGCGTGACTTGCGCATGCCAGACTTCCATGCCCATGCCGTGCAAGTACCTTCACCAGGTGCCGTGGCTGCACAAGATACCCTTGTTTTGGGTGGTTTTTTGCGTGATGTCACCAAGCTCAATCAGGATCAACGAAACTTTCGTATCTTTGGTCCTGATGAGACCCTTTCAAATCTTTTAGGCACTGTCTTTGAAGCAACCAATCGCCAGTGGGACGCTATAGAAGTAAAAGAGGATCAATTTCTTGCACCATCTGGACGTGTACTAGACTCGATGCTTAGTGAACACCAGTGCGAAGGTTGGCTAGAGGGATATCTTTTGACTGGTCGACATGGGTTATTCAACAGTTATGAGGCATTCATTCGCATAGTCGACTCGATGTTCAGCCAACATGCCAAATGGCTAAAAGTATGTTTGGAGCTACCCTGGCGTCTGAAGATTTCATCACTGAATATTCTTCTAGCCTCACACGTCTGGCAGCAAGATCACAATGGCTTCACCCACCAAGATCCTGGCTTTCTAGATCATGTTATCAATAAGAAGGCTGACATAGTGCGCCTGTATCTTCCACCGGATGCCAATTGTCTGCTTTCGGTGGTGGATCACTGTTTGCGTAGCCGAAATTATGTCAACGTTGTGGTAGCTGGTAAACATCCCCTACCGCAATGGTTAACTATAGATGCAGCCATAATTCATTGCACTGAAGGTGTTGGGATATGGCAATGGGCTAGTAATGATCAGGACAGTGAACCCGATATAGTGATGGCCTGCTGTGGCGACACACCTACTCTTGAAGCTCTAGCTGCAGTTTCCATTTTGCGGCAAAATCTTCCCAATTTAAAGATTCGATTAATCAATGTTGTCGATCTGATGAAGCTAGTGCCCAACACCGAACATCCACATGGATTAAGTGACAAAGACTATGATTCGCTATTCACAAAGAATAAGCACATTATCTTTGCATTCCATGGATATCCATGGCTTATACATCGATTAACCTACAGGCGTTTCAACCGCAATATTCATGTCCGAGGTTATACAGAGGAAGGAACAATCACCACACCTTTTGACTTAAGAGTTCAGAACAAGTTAGATCGTTTCAACTTAGTGCAAGACGTAATTGATAGATTACCTCATTTGGGCTCCAAAGGGGACTATCTGAAACAAATGATTCAAGACAAGCTCATTGAGCATAAGCAATACATAGACAGATACGGTCAGGATATGCCAGAAATCCGAAACTGGAAGTGGAACAATGCGGCACAGTAGATCAGCCCTCTACTAGATCACTGATTAAATTATTGCATTTTGTCCTGACGCCAGCCTGGCGTACACAATTTGGGTTAACTTTTAGTGAGGCAATACATATTAAAACAGGTATCCATATTAAGAAACATAAACTCTCGCTCACGCGCGAAATTACTTTTAATTCAATAGATAGAATGATTCCTATCAGAAATGAAATCAAAAAAAATATTTTGTCTGACGTGGAAAAACTAACTAATAGACAAAGCTTGGTCCAATTTTTTAGCTATAAAAGAGTTAAGCTTGACTGGAATCATGCATTAATCGAACAAGGTATGCCACTAAAAAAGTCTTGGCGTTATCTATACGCAAGGCAGATGTATCAATACTTACTGCCGATGCTGGGCAACTACCAAACCTGTTTGGTTTTACAGGATGAATTGGGTATAAAATCCTGCAACACATTATGGACATATCTTCATAAGTAAATCAAAGCTGAAAAGTGCATTATTTTCCATCAATAAATGCATCAAAGATCTAAAGATATATTCCCATGCCAGTAAAGCTGACACACGCCATATATTGAATCGCCTAAAAGCATCAGCGGAAAGGACGGTCAATCTTTTGTCACAGCCACCTTAGCTACCAATGAATCATTCAAACGAAATAATGAATGGCATACCATAGTGGAATGGCATCAGCTAGTTCTATTTGGAAAACTGACTAAAGTCACTGAATATTTAAAGAACGGTTCAAAGGTATACCTTGAAGGTAAACTACGTTCCAATCAATGGACTGACCAATGAAGGTAAAACACATCAAACCTTAAGCATCTTTGTCAGTTACTCAACTCACCCAAATTAGCTGATGAATCCAGCGACAACACCGCAGAGCACCATATGGCGCAAATACGAGAGCTGTTGCAACCCGATTCATAAGCACCGTTTTAATCACCCCCGACAACGGGAGCAAGCTCCCGTTTGGGATTGTTCCCTTCACAAAAGGAGATAATCCCATGCCCCCCCCTTCAATTTATGTCGCTTGTTTAGCTTCATACAGTAATGCCATCCTACATGGTGTTTGGATAGATGCGACACAAAGCGAAGATGACATCATGGAAGAAATCTGGGAAATGCTGGATAACAGTACTGAACAGGATGCTGAAGAATACGCCTCATTTATCCAAGAACATGGAGAGCTGGGCTTAGCCATTCGCTGTAACTATTCTATGATGATGCAAAAACCATGTTGGAGGATAATTACCAAAGTTATTATGATTCAGAGGTTGATTTTGCCGAGCAGTTATTTGATGAGTGTTACGCCCATCAATTACCAGATAATATCATCTGTTATTTAGATTATGATGCTTTTGCTCGTGACCTTTTTATCAATGATTATTTTTCAGTGGAGTTTGGTGGAAAACTCATGTTTTTTCTTGGAGCTTACTCTTAATCTTAGTGAATATGAATGGCGTTGATTGCTTAGACTATCCTCTTGAATTATAGTTAAAATTTTATTTGACAAACTATTGATGGAGAGGGTTATGGATGGGAACAATATAAATACAACTAGTAAATGTCCGGTAATGCACGGTGGAGTTACTTCCACAAGCATATCGAATATGGACTGGTGGCCCAATGCCTTGAACCTCGATATATTGCATCAGCATGATACCAAGACTAATCCAATGGGAAAGGACTTCAGTTACCGTGAAGAAGTCAAGAAACTGGATTTTAAAGCGCTTAAGAACGATTTACATACTTTGATGACTGATAGTCAAGAATGGTGGCCTGCTGATTGGGGACACTATGGTGGTTTGATGATTCGTATGTCCTGGCATGCTGCTGGGTCATATCGTGTGGCAGATGGTCGTGGAGGTGCGGGAACTGGTAACCAAAGGTTTGCACCTTTAAATTCTTGGCCTGACAATGTGAACTTAGATAAAGCTCGTAGGTTGTTATGGCCTATCAAGAAAAAATATGGCAACAAGATTAGTTGGGCTGATTTGATCGCTTTAGCTGGTACCATCGCTTATGAATCAATGGGGCTTAAAACTTTTGGTTTTGGTTTCGGCCGCGAGGATATTTGGCATCCAGAAAAAGACACTTACTGGGGTTCAGAAAAGGAATGGTTAGGCGCTAGCCGTTATGATAACCAAAGTCGTGAATCACTGGAAAATCCTCTGGCAGCTGTGCAGATGGGTTTAATCTATGTGAACCCTGAGGGTGTCAATGGTCAGCCTGACCCGCTACGAACTGCTCAAGATGTCCGCATAACCTTTGCGCGCATGGCAATGAATGATGAGGAAACTGTCGCTCTGACTGCAGGTGGCCATACTGTTGGCAAATGTCATGGTAATGGTGATGCAAAACTTTTGGGGCCGGCCCCTGAAGCGGCAAATCTTGAAGATCAAGGCCTTGGATGGATTAACAAAACCACTAGAGGCATTGGCCGTAATACGGTTTCAAGTGGTATTGAGGGTGCTTGGACTACACACCCCACAAAGTGGGATAACGGATATTTCCATATGCTTCTTAATTACGATTGGGAACAGAAGAAAAGTCCGGCCGGTGCCAACCAATGGGAACCGATTAATATCAAGGAAGAGGATAAGCCTGTTGATGTTGAAGACCCATCCATTCGATACAATCCCATTATGACTGATGCGGACATGGCCATGAAAATGGATCCAATATATTGTAAGATCGCCGAGCGCTTTTACAAAGATCCTGATTATTTTGCTGAAGTGTTTGCTCGAGCCTGGTTCAAACTCACGCATCGTGATATGGGACCAAAATCACGTTACATTGGGCCTGATGCCCCGAAAGAAGATTTGATTTGGCAAGATCCAGTACCTGTAGGTAACAAAGATTATGATGTCACTGCGGTCAAAAAGAAGATAGCTGCTAGTGCTCTCAGTATCAATGAAATGGTTTCAACTGCATGGGACAGTGCGCGAACCTTCCGTGGTTCAGATATGCGAGGCGGTGCAAATGGAGCACGTATACGACTCATGCCGCAAAAAGACTGGGCAGGTAATGAGCCAAAACGACTTGCAAAAGTCTTGAAAGTTCTTGAGGAAATCGCCGCGGAGTCAGGCGTAAGTGTCGCTGATGTGATTGTACTTGCCGGAAATGTGGGTATCGAAAAAGCTGCCAAAGCAGCTGGCTTTGACATTAAGGTTCCCTTCGTTCCTGGACGTGGTGATGCAACTGATGAGATGACTGATGCTGCTTCCTTTGCTGTGCTAGAACCTCTTTATGATGGTTATCGTAACTGGCTTAAGGAAGACTACGCTGTCAGTGCAGAAGAACTCATGCTCGATCGCACGCAACTCATGGGACTCACAGCTCCTGAGATGACCGTCCTCGTTGGAGGCATGCGAATGTTAGGCACAAATTACGGCGGTACGAAACATGGTGTTTTTACCAAACAAGAATGTGCTTTAACCAATGACTTTTTTGTCAATCTTACTGACATGGCAAACACATGGAATCCAATAGACAATAATTTGTATGAAATTCGTGATCGCCAAACTGGTGCTCTTAAGTGGACAGCTACCCGAGTAGATCTTGTGTTCGGTTCGAATTCGATTCTTCGTTCCTACTCGGAAGTGTATGCTCAGGATGATAATAAAGAAAAATTCATACAGGACTTTGTTGACGCTTGGGTGAAGGTGATGAACTCAGATCGATTTGATTTGACATAATGTTCGTAATCTTAAATCGGGAAGTGAAATAGATTAGTACTCATTTTATAGATAAAGAAGAGTACTTATAAAAAAATGAACAAGCAAGTGAGAGTTGAGATTATGAGCGATGCAATGCATATTGTTTGTCCCCACTGCCATACCATCAATCGACTACCTGAAACACGATTGAATGAACATCCCAATTGTGGAAAATGCCAAAAGGCGCTCTTTGATGGAAAACCAGTCCAATTGAACCAGAGTTTTTTTGAACAACATATCAACCGAAATGATATCCCTGTATTGGTCGATTTCTGGGCGCAGTGGTGTGGGCCATGCAAAATGATGGCTCCCCATTTCGAGTCTGCTGCAAGCCTACTTGAGCCTAAAGTTCGATTAGCAAAAGTTAATACGGAAGTCGAACGAACTTTAGCCACCCATTATACCATTCAAAGCATTCCAACCCTGATGCTTTTTCTTCATGGAAAGGAGGTCGCAAGAAGCTCTGGGGTCATGGGAGCACAAGATATCGTTCGCTGGGTAAATCAACATCTCGGCTAAGTTGGACAGTAGTTGTATATAATTGATCCTAGGTTTCTATTTTGACTATCCGGAGAGTACATAATAACTGCTATGTATTGTGATCTTGATACAGCAATATTAAGCGGAAAAAGAATTTAAGCCTCACAGCAAGAAGAGTAAATTTTCTGATACTACTACAATTGATGTATGCTAATCAGGAAGAAAATAATGTTTATATCCATTTATCATGCAATTGAATCGATTAAAGCTTAACTATACAACTATTCTCAATATAATATTTGCAGGAGTTGGAGCCATTTTATTATATCGATTCTGGAAAACTAATGGCATAGAAATGCTCAAAAAAATGAAATAAGTTAGATTTTTTGAGCATTCCTTTTTTTGGGGTCCGACATAATAAGTAAACATATCTCTTAATCTATATTTGTAGTTTATAACAGGAGTGTATATGTCGTTTTTTGAAATTATTGCAACTCTAATCACTCTCTCAGCTCTATTTAGTTACGTTAATTTTAAATTGTTCAAGCTTCCTCCAACAATCGGATTGATGGCCATCGCTCTAGCACTTTCTTTGTGCTTGAATGTATCTGGAACCATCTGGCCTGAAATTATTTCAGGTTCCAGAATTTTTTTGGAGCAGATCAATTTTAATGATACTTTACTCCATGGAATGCTTTCTTTTCTGCTGTTTGCTGGTGCGCTTCATATTAATATTAGTCAACTTGCTGAACAAAAAATCGTTATCACGGTGCTGGCCCTCATTGGCACACTAATCTCCACTGCCATTGTAGGTCTGCTAATATATTGGCTACTCATTTTAATCAATATTCAAATTTCTTTTATTTATTGTTTACTCTTTGGCGCTCTTATTTCACCTACTGATCCGATTGCGGTGATGGGCATTTTAAAAACTCTAGGCACTCCTAAGAATTTAGAAATGAAAATCGCTGGAGAATCGCTCTTTAATGATGGAATAGGTGTTGTACTTTTTCTGGGTATTCTTGAAGTTGTCTCAAGCCCACATGAACTCAGTATCTCACATTTATTAATATTGTTTATTACAGAGGCTATTGGAGGTGCCTTGTTTGGATTGGTAATCGGCTATATCGCCTACCAAATGTTAAAATCCATCGACAATTATCAGGTTGAAATTCTTATCTCGCTTGCCCTTGTGATGGGTGGATATGCGCTAGGAGAGCGGATTCATATCTCAGCCCCCATTGCCATGGTAGTGGCTGGATTGCTTATTGGTAATCACGGACGACAGTTTGCAATGTCCGATAAAACCCGCAAACATCTGGATACCTTCTGGGAATTGCTCGATGAAATATTAAATGCCGTACTCTTCGTTTTAATCGGCCTAGAAGTGCTCGTACTAACTATCAATAATCAATATCTGTTGATTGGGATAATTGCGATTCCAGTGGTACTACTAGCTCGCTGGATCTCAGTGGCTGTGCCATTAACTTTAATGCGTCGTCAACTAAAATTCACTCCGCATAGTATCAAGATTCTCACCTGGGGCGGCTTACGTGGAGGGATTTCGGTGGCATTGGCTCTTTCCCTGCGCAATATAGTTGGAAAAGAAAGTGAATTTATCTTTGAAGCTATCTTAATGATGACCTATATCGTGGTTGTTTTTTCAATCTTGATTCAAGGACTGACTATCGGTCCCTTAGTGAAAAAACTGTATGCACGCAATCATTGAAAGAAAGATTTTCATAGATAATATTGCAGCCATTTTTCTTATTTAAGAAAATAACTTTATATATCTCTTAAAAGATCAACTAATAAATTGATTGAATTAGCAAGCGCTATTTGCTCCTCTACAGTTAAAACCTGAAGGTTATCGTTCAATCTATTATGTAGAAGATAAGGGGCAGCAGAAACAAACTCTTTTCCTTTTTCTGTAATATCAATATAAATAATACGGCGGTCCTGAATATCACGTGTTCGATTAACAAATTGTTTTTCTTCTAGTCGGTCAATTACCCCTACAATAGTGCTCATTGATAAATATATTTTTTTTGAAAGAGCAGATATGGTCATTCTTCCATTTTCATAAATTTCATACAAACAGACTATTTGAGGGACAGTTAAGCCATAGCATTTGTTTAATCTTCTGGAATGATAATCCATCTGCTGCATAATTTTTCGTAAGGCAAGAATGATGCTTTTGGAACGCTGTTCTGACTGTTGAGCAGCGGTTATTTTGTCGTCTAGCGATTTTTTCTCGATATCACTCATGGATGATTCTTTACCTATTAACGGTTGCAATGAACTAATTTACCCAGTACCATGATAAATACTTTGTGTACAAATAATATCAACAGATATAGATTTTTAAGGGCATTAGCTATTGTATCCAAGTATTCAATATAACTATAGAAGTATCCTCAAAAATAATATTGAAATTAATTTTCAATACACCAGTCACTTTAGTAATTCTCAAGTATCATCAACAAAGGGAGGATTATCGAATGGATAATCAAATTAACCAACTCTTAAGATCAACCAGGGATGCATCGCAATTGACCTGCACTCCTACAGAGGAAGAAATTTATTTTAATAGTAATGGAGTATTAACGTTAGGAGTAGAAATTGAGCTCCAGCTCATTGACTCTAAAAACTTTAATTTATGCTCAAGAGCAACTGATGTACTTAATGCTACAGCCCATCTCGAAAAAATTAAACAAGAGTTTTATTTAAGTACTATAGAAGTGAATACAGATAAATGCATCACTGCTCAGGAAGTTGAAGATGATCTTTATAAAACACTCGCTTCTTTACAACTAGCAACAAAGGATTTAGGGATTTTATTTTCCACAACCGGATCTCACCCTTTCTCTAAATACTCCGATTGGGTAGTCTCTCCTACGACTCGTTATCAAGAGCTAATTGATCGTAATCAATGGCTTACCCGACGTATGAGTGTCTATGGCTTACATGTTCACATTGGCATGTCCAGTGGTGAAGATTGTATTCGATTTAACAACTTTTTCATGTATTTTTTACCTCATTTATTAGCGCTTTCTTCAAGCTCTCCGTTCTGGCAAGGAATAGATACAGGGCTTGCCTCTTGTAGACCAACTACTTATGAAGCGTTACCAACTGCAGGACAACCCTATCATGTCCGAACATGGCAAGATTTTGAGCATTTATATAAGTCATTAAAATTATGCGGTTCGATTAAATCTCTTAAAGATTTATGGTGGGATTTAAGACCAAGTCCTGGATTTGGAACATTAGAAATTCGTGTTTGTGATGGTGCTGCCACTTTATCAGAGACGCTTGCTTTAGTTGCCTTGATTCATACACTTGCCCATTGGTTTGCTGATAATGGAAGTTGGCTTGAATCAGTCGCCTATCCCCCTTATTGGCTTTCTCGAGAAAACAAATGGAGAGCCATTCGTTACGGTTTAGATGCTGAGCTAGTAATGAATACTGAAGGTAAAACCAAATTGATGCGCGAAGACCTCCATGAATGGTTTGAAAAATTAAAGCCCTATATCAAAAAATTGGACTATCAAACTTATTTTTCTACTCTTAAAGTGATTATGGATTCAGGGACAAGTTCTGAACGACAACGCAAAGTATTTACTCACAATCATTGCCTTAAAGATATTGTGAAGCACAACGTCAGTGAGTTCTTACTTCAAACCCCTCTATACAGACGCGAATCTGTCATTACAACCCCTTGATGGGAACTGCTGTTTTAAAAGCAATCGAGGAATATAATAATGAAACAAGTAACTTATACATCAAAAAAATTGGGTAATGTAACGATTAAAAGCGAATTAAATCATTACACAATTTATTCGAATAGGTTGGTGGCCAGATCTCTCAATCAAGATGAAGAGAGCTTTTTAATTGATAAATATACTACTCTTTTAGAGAGCTCTGAAAATATAAAGATGTTTGGTGAAGGAAAGACCTGGGAACCCTCTGCCGTAAAAGAGTTCATACAGGATGAAACGAAACGTTGGAATTCTGGTAACAAATTCTCGGTGCTTTCAATTTACCATTCAACTACTCAAGAATTTGTTGGTTATCTCCACATAAAACATTCTTTAGATGATTTCTCTCATGTGGGAGTCGGCCATCAAAATGTCGGTGAAATAGCTTATATTATTGATCAAGCTTTTTGGGGAAAAGGTTATGGAACTGAAATTGCAATCTTAGGGAAAAAATTTATAAAGCACATTATTTCTGAAAGTGAAAGTGGAACCTTAGAAAAGAACATTAAAGAAATCGTTGCCACAGTTCACCCCTCAAATGAAGGTTCAAAAAGGATCTTACAGAAAACATTGAAACATCAAGAGCAAGAAGAGTTTACTAAGTTCGGCGACAAACCACGCCTATTATTTTTTAAACCTTTGAAAACAACTGATGCATTAGTGAATGTACCTATGGATTTAACTTCTAAATTATAAAAGGAAGATAGACTATGTGTGGTATCGCCGGTGAATTTCAATTCAATAAAAAAAATGTTCCTCTTCTTAATCTACAAAAGGTTTTACTCAGGCAGTTTAACCGAGGACCTGATGATGGTCATATATACCTCACGAAAAGTTTGGCGCTTGGACACAGAAGACTGAAAATTTTTGATTTATCAAATCTGGGGATGCAACCTATGGTTGATTCAGATTTAGGTTTGGCATTAGTTTTTAATGGAGCAATTTATAATTTTACTGAGTTACGCGAAATCCTAAAATCTAAAGGATACTCTTTTAATTCCAATAGTGACACGGAGGTACTTCTTAAGGCATACCATGCTTGGGGAAAAGATTGTGTACATCGTATCGATGGTATGTTTGCTTTTGCTATCTGGGAACAAAATACAGGTAAATTGATACTTGCCCGCGATCGATTAGGCATTAAACCACTTTATTATTCTGCTGATGCAAATTATGGATTCAAATTTGCATCCACGTTACCTGCTTTAATTGAATTTGGTGATGTCGATACATCAATTGATAGAATCGCACTTCATTATTACCTAACCTTTCATGCGGTTCCTGAACCGCGTACGATTTTATCTGGTGTAAAAAAACTCTCTCCAGGTTGCCTAATGACCGTTCACCCTGATGGTAAAATTGAAGAGGAGAGCTACTGGGATTTAAAATTCGAGAATACAAAAGCAGAGCATTATCGTGATGAAAATTATTGGATAAAAGAAACTTACGAAGTATTAAAATCTGCAACTCATCGCCAATTAGCTGCAGACGTTCCTGTGGGCATCTTACTTTCTGGAGGATTAGATTCTTCATTACTTGTGGCCATGGCTTCCAAACTTGGACAACAAGAAATTCAAACATTCTCTATTGGGTTTGATAGTACACATGGAGAGCAAGGTGATGAATTCTTATATTCGAATCTTATTGCTTCAAAATTTAATACACAGCATCAGCAAATGTTTATTTCAAATAAGCAGTTAGCCTATTCATTAGGAAATTGTATTTCTGCAATGTCAGAACCTATGTTGAGTCATGACAATATCGGTTTTTATCTTCTTTCTCACGAGGTATCCAAACATGTTAAAGTAGTTCTTTCAGGTCAAGGCGCAGATGAGATTTTTGCAGGTTATCATTGGTTTCAAAATATACATGTAAATCCAGCTTTACCATCACAATCAGCACAAATCATTTTTAACAAAGTAGCTGATCGTTCTTTTAAAGAATACCAGCAACTTGTAATGCCAGACCTCCAAACACCATTTCATGCTTCGGATTTTTTAATGAAGCTTTGTGAAAAAAATAACTCTAGAAACCCAGTCGATAATCTACTTAAATATGAAAGCACCTTCGCATTAGCAAATGGTCCCTTATGCCGAGTTGATAATATGACCATGGCAGCAAGTTTAGAAGCAAGAGTCCCTTTTTTGGATGAAAAGATGCTCAAACTTGCAACTTCTATGCCCCTTAAATATAAATTGCCCCAAGGAGGTAAATATATTTTAAAACAGCTTGGAAGGAAAATGCTTCCTAAACAAATTGTAGATCGCCCCAAAGGATATTTTCCTGTTCCAGCGTTGAAGTATTTAGAGGGAAGTACTTTGGAGTTAATGCGTGAAGTACTTTCTCCTGAAAACATAAAGCAAAGAGGTATTTTTAATTTACAAGCAGTTCAAAGCTTATTTACAAAATCAGAAAAGAATTTTACGCGTTCAGGTATTTCTAAGCTGTGGCAAGTTGGTTTGCTTGAGTATTGGTTGCAACAGCATAAGTTATAAATAAATAAGTACAATTTTTATCATTAAGTTTTTAAAGGTAGAATATGAAAATTAGAGAAATAAGTAACAAATTTTTGGGAGTTAATTTCTTATTATGGTCGATCTATTCTAATAGCATATCTGGTACCTCAAATTGTTTATTTGATCTCCCTCCTGGTGAGCAATTTCTTATGCAGGGAAATTTTAAATTTACAAGAAAATTTGTATGTAATTTGGAATCCAAAGAACAGAATGCTGAGAATTTATTAAGTTTTATTGCAATAAAAAATAAAAGCATTATTAATAACTTAACTATGCCAGAAGGCACTGTAATGGTTTTATTTACCGCCGATAATTTTAAGGATGGTTTTTCATTTGAATTAGAGCCTGAATCTAGCCTAGGAATAACTAATAGCTCTGAAGAGTTTGTCAGCCTAAATTGTTGCGATAAAGTTTCTCTTAAGCAGACAAATATAACATATCAAGAACAATTTTGAGGACTGGATGTCTTAGAATCTATGAGTTAGCAATACGCTTAATGTTCTTTTGAACATTAAGCGTATTGCTAATAAATTTTTTAATTTCTATTGTCATTTATAAAGCTGCTCCTTTTTTAACGTTCTACGCAACAATTGGGTATAGATAGGGGCGTTTCTTGCTAATTGCACTACTGTAGTAGATGTCAAACAGGTAACCATTAACGGCAATATCAATAAATAATTTTGCGTCATTTCAACAACCAAAATGATCCCCGTAATCGGCGCTCTTACGGAAGCAGAAAACAGAGCCCCCATGCCAGCAACTGCAAACATACCCGGATGAATATTTATATCACTTGAAATTGCCTGAAGAATATGTGATGCAGCTAATCCTAAAATGGTTCCTAAAGCTAACATTGGCGCAAAAATCCCACCAGGAACACCTGTACCGTAACACAATAAGGTCATAATAAATCGGATTATAAGTAACACCACCAAGACTAAGAAATCAGGATAAGCTATTAAAGCTTGTTCGATTATGTGATACCCGCCTCCAACAACACCAGGCTGTTTATAAGCCAAATACCCTACTGTGAGACCAATAATTAATACGTAAATATCTTTTACCCAAGGCTTTAGCTTATCCAGGATGTTCAGCAATTTCATCAAAAACATATTAAAGCCAAGACCAACAATACCTACAACTATACCAAAAGCAAAGAACAACCAAAGAGATTGAAGATTGGGCGGGGTAAATACAGCCATTTTAATATCAGGTTGCGGTCCAATTATGATATGCAACATGATCGTTGCGAACACACAACAAATGGCAACCGTTTTAAAATTTGTAAAGGAGAAATTAAACTCACTGCGCATTTCTTCAAGTACAAAAAGGACTCCAGCAAGAGGTGCATTAAAAGCCGTTGCAAGCCCGGCTGCTGCTCCGGCTGCTATAAGTGAGTCACGTCTTTTTCTAGTTAAAGAGAAACACTCACCTAACATCTCACCAAGGTTACCACCAATTTGAATCGTAGGCCCTTCGCGCCCGAGCACCATTTTAGAACCGATTGACAAAACACCACCGATAAATTTTACAGGCAGCAATCTGCGCCAAAAAATATGACGCTCATGAAGTAAAGTACCCTCAATTTCCTGAACACCACTTCCTGAGGCCTCAGTTGCTACCCATTTGACCAACATCCATGCGATAAAAACCATGACCATCGTCGTGAGCGCAGAAACGATATCTATATCCAAACCTTTTGACTCTGCAAAATTAAACCAGCTGATTAAAGCATTATTTAACCAATGGATTGACAGTTGCAATAATGAACCCACAGTTCCTGTTAATATGCCTAATAAAATTGAAAGCACATAAAGTATTAAGGTTTTCTCTCGCATAGGTCATCATCCTGAAGTTTAATAATAAAGTTACTTGGCCTAAACATAGCGACTCTACACCGATTATAAATGCTAATCCTTCACAGATGTGGACTGTTCAAGGAATTTTGAAAAAACTAAATAAACTCCATTCGTCCAACCAAATCCAATTTCATTAGTAGCATAACTGTATTTAATTTTGTTATCTGTACGAGTGCTTAATGTATTTACATCATATTTTTCAAAAATCGCGTGATTCTTTTGAAACCCGCTATTTACGGTATTAATGAATTTGCCAGCTATTTCTATTGCAAACTTTTTGTAGCCATATTTTTCAAGACCAAGCACAGCAAAATATTGCATTGGAGCCCATCCAAATGGAGCATCCCATTGTAATCCAGAGTTATTAAGGCTTGTTACAATTCCCCCTTTCTTTAATAAATCGGGTAAATGTCTAACTACCGCTGCAGCCTGTTCTTTTGAGGCGATTCCTGCCCACAAAGGATAAAAGGTAGTTACAAATGGATAAAATTTTCGTTTTTTCTTTTTAAAGTCATAATCCAAATAATAACCTGTAGACTCATCCCATAAATAGCGATTTATATTATTAACTCGAATATTAGCTCGATCTTTCCATAGCATAGCTTCTTTAGAATCTCCTAATATTTCATAGATTTTCTGTGTATCGCGCTCCATTTTATACAACAAAACATTCAAATCTACAGGAGCATAATCTAATATTCCAATGCCAAAAGGCCCATATTTTGCGGTAATATCAAAACCAGATTCGCGTATTGTGCGATCGGCAATATAAAAAAAACGAGTTAATTTATTATGTTGGTTGTCATAAAACAGTTTTTTATCATAATCAGTTATAGAATGGGTTTTAAAATAATTTAATACTTTTTCATAATACAATGGTGACTCTTCAGGTGTGGGCCCTTCTCCATCTGAGTAATATCGAGATAAGCCAATGTTTGGTATTGCATGAGGCGGAGATGTCCAAAAATGATATAATTTTTTAATTGCAGGTAAAGTAGATTTTAACCAAAGTTTATTAGGATCTTTTTGATAATAAGCCAATATCATTTCAGTTAGTACTGGTGGCTGTGTTCTTCCTAAATAATAGGTGCGGTTAGCATTTAAAATAGTCCCATAATTTAATACTTCATAAATTAAATTATCCACCATACCCTTTGCAAGGGTAAATCGATTATTATTGAGAAGGCCCAATTCAATAAAAAAGCTGTCCCAAGCATACATTTCATTAAACCGACCTCCAGGGACTATATATGGATATGGTAAAAAAAGTAGGCCATGTTTTTTTATTTGAGTGTAATCTCTAGGTAAATATTTAAACTTGATTTGAGAGCATTTTATATTTTTTTGCCTAACCGCCTTTATATTTTCATCTTTGGGTAAATATACTATCAATTCATCAGTTAATAATTTTGGATCCTCACTGGATTGAACCCAATTGTCGCGTGTTAATAAACTCCAGCTTTTATCGATATATCGAGTAACTTGTAAATTAACATTATCAATTTCACTAGCAAGTGCCTTTTGCAAAATAAGAATCAATATTAATATTGACCTATACAAGTATTGACCTTTTGAAATTATGCGCAATTTTAATATCCTTATTTATTACCTTTCAAACTTGCGAATCTTATTACTTTATATTTAGTCTATTAGTTGTAGTTGTAATAGACTGATTATTTTTGTTAACACTGTTTCTCTTCCGTCCAAATATATAAGCTCTTTATCTTTTATAATCATATCTTGTTGCCTTATTTTGTATATGCTCTAAAACAATAATTAGCCAACTCAGTGTGAAGGTTCATTACAACCTTCAGAAGTAGTTCTTGTTTAATTTATACTGTTCGCTTTACCTACGTTTTTTATTTTTCTCGTAAATGGCAATAATAATCAAAAAATAAGCAACCAATCTAATTAAATAAATGAGTGGATTTTCATTTTGTATATTAGTTGTTCCAATGATGACTCTACTTAAAGCTTCCAGTAAAAAGGACATTGCAAAATAGAGAAAAAAACGATCATGGGTACTTTTCCAGAAACGAAGAAAAAATAGGCTAACAATTATAGAAGCCATTACAAATGCTCCAACAAGCATTGCATTTATCATCATGACTTCTCCTCCCATATTAGCCCAAATAGTAAGAGTAGCAGCGAGACTACACCTGTTAGCAATCTTATGGTTGATAAATCTGTCTCAATAAAAACAAAGGCATCCAATACAAGGAGAAGATTGTTAATCGTTAAGCCTAAAAAGCACAGCCCCCCCCAAAGCAGGATAGTAGATTTTTGTTTGGCATAGTTGCTTAAAAGCAACCAAGCACAAATCCCAGCGGTGATGGTACATAGAATGTAGATGATGGCTGCCATAGTCAGGTATCCTTTTTCCAAGTGAATGCATTAGCAAATCGCTGTGCTTTTTGATCAATATTAGAATGAATTAAATTAGTTACTTCTATCAAATGTAGTGAATAGGTCGCCGCCAACTGATCAAGCATGTTTTTTAAGAAATCATCTTTGGGATAAAATTGGTATAAAGGTGGCCATTGTGTGGAAACAATTATTATACCTGCATTCACTAATTGTTTTAGGATCTCTTCAGCAGAGGAATCACTGATAAAAATACGTTGAGCCACATCATGTAAACTCCACTCACGGTGAGGTTCATGACGCATTAATAGTATCACTTCAAGATATGGAATGGAGGGAACACTATTCAATATGAACCGCCTCATATCATCTGATATATCTGTATTATCCATACTGATCCCATATTGATTATTTGGTTAAAATACAAACAGGAATATATCATTATCCTACGGCAATTACGTTCAAACCCAAAATGAAGAAGACCCGATAATTTGATTGTAATATAATCAAATAACAAATCTTTCAGTTTTAATGTATTCCATAGGAAGTATCCCTTTTTGAATTTTAGACCATGTTAGATCAATCTACTTAATTTCTTGATTAGCCCCCCAGGAAATGGGGAGGAATCACTATTCATGCCTCTCATTTTTCAGCGTGCTTCATCCAGAGTTCTGGAGGATTCATTTCTTTAAAATAATTTTATATTCAATTAAGCCTTAGAATTTTCGGGTATAGGATTGAAATAATGATTAGCATTGGCCTGGTGCCAATCTCTTGCAAAATCATCTGGGATTGAATCACTTAATAGTGCTCCTGGCTGTAAGTAATCATAGAGTTGAGTATAGTTTTTTGCCCTCTGATTTCCTAATCGATGCCAAATCATGCTGGGATGAAGTTTATCAGGGTGGTCAACCCCTAAAGTTCCAACTATTTGGAGAAAACTTTTAATGGTTTCATGATGATAGTTTTTAACATGAACGGCTTTAGTGTCAATATCAATTGCTTTGGCACGTTTTGGATCTTGGGTTGTCACCCCAGTAGGGCAATGTCCAGTATCACAACGTAGCGCTTGAATACAACCTACAGCAAACATCATCGGACGAGCTACATTACAAAAATCAGCACCCAGTGCTATTTTTTTTACCATATCAAATCCATCCACTATTTTCCCACTTACCAGAATTTTAATATGTTGACGGAGATTACATCCTACCAAACTTGAATGAACAAATGGTATTGCCTCATCTAATGCAAGTCCTACATAGTCTGAAAACTCACTAGGGGCAGCTCCTGTACCACCTTCAGCTCCATCAATAGTAATAAAATCTGGAAGAATGCCTGTTTCCAGCATGGCTTTACAGATGCCTAAAAAATCACTCCGTCGACCTATGCATAATTTAAAACCTACCGGCTTGCCTTCGCATAATGTTCTTAACCGAACAATAAATTCCAACAGCCCACGAGGTGTACTAAACTCAGGATGAATTGCCGGGGACTGGCAGTCTTTTCCTTCAGGAATATCTCGATACTTGGCAATTTCTTTAGTTACCTTTTTTCCAGGGAGAAGACCTCCATCTCCTGGTTTTGCACCTTGGGATAACTTTATAGCAATCATTTTAATGGACTTTTGATTGGCTTTTTTACGAAATTCCTCATCATCAAAACGCCCTTCTTTCGTACGACAACCAAAATAGCCTGAGGCAATTTCCCATACTATGTCTGCTTCATAGCGGAGATGATAGTCTGTGAGTCCTCCCTCTCCAGTATCTTGTAAAAACCCGCCTAATTTCGCTCCTTTATTCATGGCAAGGACAGCCTGAGAGCTTAATGCACCAAAACTCATCGCCGATATATTTAAGCGAGAACTGCTATAAGGTTGTTTGCACTGAGGCCCACCAATCATAATTCGACTGGCCTCGGGTGGTACCTTTTTCTCGGCCATCGAATGTAGTATGAAATCAAAGCCCTCTTTTTTGATATCTTGTTCAGTACCAAAAGGGTGAGTTCCGGGCATTCCATGTGCTCTCATTTTTATCAACTCTCGCTGTTGACGATTATAAGGACGTCCACTCTTATCATCTTCAAGAAAATATTGGCGGATTTCAGGACTAATAAATTCCATCACATACCGAATATGGCCAATTAATGGATAATTATAAAGAACATTATTTTTAGAAAATGAATCTGCAACTCCTATTATAATGAGGGGAATAACAAGTATAAGAAAATAAAGGCTGGAAGCCCAAAAAATAGAGGAAACAAATACTATAAGAAGCAGAGCTATTGAAATAAAATAAAAGTGTTTTTGCCACATATGGTAAATTTCCTTATTTAAATTGATTTAATGGGCTGAATTTGAACTGAATAATCGGAGTCTACTAAAATCATATGATTCGCGGGTACAGTTTGCCATTGATGCGAAAAATGAGTTAACCGCTCAGAAGCAATAAGTACACTCGGCCTCTGTTTTGATTTAAACTTCTCCAAATACTCTTGTTCAGACCAAAAATACTTTCCTTCCAAATAATGTAGTGATTCTGGCTCTGTGACTTTTTCAGTACAATAACGACTTGCCACGATTCGCTTTCCATCAGTAAGGCAAATATTATAATAAGACGGTCCTTGAGTGCCAAATTGATTGATTAAGTTCTGAATGGTCTTAAAAGTATCTAATAATATCTGAGCAACGTCAGACAATTTATTAAGGTCTTTCGCTTTTGACAACTCTAAAAATAAAGCAAAAATATGCTCTGAATCTGTTTCACCTCTAATCCAGTTATAAATTTCATCACCCAATAAATTTCTTAGGTGCCTTTTAATGGATGAAAAATCATGTATTTGTCCATTGTGCATAAACATCCAATTTTTATGGATGAAAGGATGACAATTAAGATGACTAACACCACCTGTGCTTGCCGCTCGTACATGAGCAAAAAAGAGATGCGACTCAATTTTGTTAGTCAAATGTAATAAATTTTCATCATTCCATGCTGGGAAAATGGATAAAAACACAGCAGGATTTGGACTAATTTTGGGAACATACCATCCTACACCAAACCCATCACCATTGGTTAATGTAGTGGACTCTTTAGCAAGTCTACTTTGTCTTAGCAAAGAGTCTTCTGGCTTTATAAGGACATTAGCTAATAATAACTCACACCCTGTATACGCTATAAAACGGCACATAAAATTCCCTTTAAATTTTAGACCATTTGTTACTATAGTATAGGTATTATTTTCTGTTTTCTAAAAAGATAGCTCAGACATTAGATTTTTACTGATAATAGCATTGGATGATTCAATAGCAGATTCAGTTTGAATTTTTAAATCTCCATAAAATTACCTTCTGAAAAATGAATGCTATAGTTAACTTATCTCATAGTTATTACTTTTGAGTTTATTTATTTCTTGAAAAGAGGCGACAGATTAAATCCTTGAGGAAAGTAAAAGTCGAGCAACTGAGAATGATGTAGAGAGGATACAAAAAAATACTCAAATGATACCACCTCTACCGAGATGCTCAATTATAAGGAATTGTTATGAAATTAACTTTCTTACATGAGCCAGCGATTCTTTTTTTAATGATGCTCTTTATTGTTTTTTGTATGCCGCTGCTTTCACGCCTAATCTATATTCCCAGCATTATAGGATTAATCATAGGGGGAATCATTTTTGGGCCACATGTATTAAATCTCCTTCCCCTAACTCCCACTATTGAATTATTTGCATCCATTGGTGTTATTTACTTGATGTTTACCGTTGGACTAGAAATTAATCTGGATCAATTAATATCAAATCGAGTACGTACTTTTATCTTTTATTTATTAACCTATCTCTTGCCATTAACGTCTGCTCTTCTCATTGGCTGGATTTTTGAATTAGGTATCAATGGCTCTATTTTACTCGGAGCTATTTATGCATCCTATACTTTGGTTGCTTATCCCATTATCACTGAACTAGGAGTTTTAAAAAATGAGGCAGTTGCGATTTCTGTAAGTGCTGTAGTGTTAACAGACATTACAGCACTCATAACGTTAATTGTTTCATTACATATACACTCAGGCAATACATCCTTTGTAAGTTTATCTTTATTAGCGCTGGGTCTCATTCTTTATGCTGCTTTTATTTTGTTAACATTTCCCTATATAGCCAAATTATTCTTTCGCTATTCCAATAGTAAACAATCTGATTTTGCATTTATGTTAGCAAGCTTGGCAATTGCTGTTATTCTTGGTAAAGCGATTGGTATCAATATGATTATAGGTGCATTTCTGGCAGGCCTGGCAATTAACCGGGTTGTTTCGAAAGAAAGTGGAGCCGTAAAACAAGCTCTTTTTCTGGGTGAAAGTATTTTTGTTCCTCTCTTCTTAGTTTCCATTGGCGTAAGACTTAATCCAATGGCTATTTTTTTAAGCTGGAAATCATTAGTTTTGGGGTTATCTCTAACCATAGCGGTCTATGTTACAAAATTTGTTGCTGCCTGGATAACCTCTTATCTATTTAGGTATTCGCGCCCGCAAATGATGGTGATTTGGGGATTATCTCAAGCTCAAGCTGCAGCAACACTAGTGATTATTTTAATTGGTATTAATGCACACATATTTCCTGAATACTTCCTTAATGGAATTATTATTATGGTTCTTTTTACTTTATTTACTTCGCCACTGCTTGTTAAATTTTATGGTTCGAAAATAAAGCCAACGGCCAAAATTGACATTCCACTTTTCAAAAGAATTATCACCCCAGTAGAGCGCAATGATTTTCCAGATAACGTAATTAGCTTTTCTGCAAGACTTGCACGTTACGGAAATGGAAAATTATTCATTTTGAATATTGCTGAAAATGAACGTGAAATACAGGAGAAACGCGAGAGATTACGAGCAGGTCCAATGAAAGATCCAGATACAGATATTGAGTTAATTAATCAAATAGAAAAGAATATCTCTAAAATTATTTTGAATGAAGTGATAGAAAGTGAAACATCTTTTATTATTATGAATTGGTCTCTAGAGGAGCACAAACGAGGACGTATCTTCAGTTCAAATATAGATCATGTCATGTGGACTTCCACTGTGCCGGTTGCCGCAGCTTTATTAAAAATGCCTATCAAAGGAATCAATCGAGTTATCACTGTTATTGGTGCTCATGCAATTGGCGTTAAATTTAATGAGCAATATTTGGATGTTGTCGTAGATATCAGCAAAGCCTTAGGATTACCATTAACTATCATGACTACAAACTATTATCATAATAAACTCAATTCAAAGTTTGAAAAAATAAAAGACTTGGACTTCCAGTTTATTAAAATTAATGGTGATATTATTGAAGCTGTTTCGGAGATGGCTAAAGAGAATGATTTAATTATTATTCCATCCATGAATCTCCAAAAACGATTTGATACCAATAAAAATCATATCCCATATGCGTTGCTGCAACAAACTGAAAGTTCATTAATAATTATACACGTACCTAAATGATTCGGCTCTAAGTGTACATTGACCGACTCTCCACCACTTGGATAATAAAGCTTCATTCCCTTTTAATGAAAAGAGCTTTAACACAACGTGCATGTCGTAAAGAAATCCCAACATTCTTGGATATGCTTGCTGAATTAAAACAAAGCGGCTTTAAGTCTTTGGCCTCATTAGGCCAAACACTAACCGTCTGGGAAAGACGAAGTCGCTAGAATGTGGCGATTTAGTAAATCTAATGGGATAACAGAAGGCTTCCATCACAAAATGAAACTCATTCAGTGTAGAGCTTATGGTTTTAGAAATTTTGAAAATTACAGGGTGCGTGTTAAGGTGCTCTGCGGGTGATTATAACTGCCCCCTTAAATGGGAAAGAGCCATAAAGCGTAGCCAAGAATTTTATTTTTAAGAAAAATTTCTTTATAACCCTTACTGGGCTTGGTCGGGACGGAAGGATTTGAACCTTCGACCACTAGCACCCCATGCTAGTACGCTACCAGGCTGCGCTACGCCCCGATTAGGTGGGGAATGATAGCGAAGTCTGGGAGAAATAACAAGGGGTTATGAACTTGTCTTTATCGTTTGTAGCCTGGGTGCAGCGTAGCGGAACCCGGGGATAGGAACATGGGTAAAATCAAAATCCCGGGTTTCTCTGCACCCAGGCTACAATTCTCTATACCTCATTTAATTTTGCGGAATGATTCTCTTGGAACTTTCTGAGAGAATGAAAGCGCAGGCGTTAATTCCTGCAGTGCATAAAACTTGCTTTTCTTCTTTTGCCCAGTACGTTCCATACGGTTTTGCTATTTGATTCACTGAGGGTGATAGGTGTATGGTCATCCATAGATAATTGCCTTTGTCTTCTGGATTGGACCAGTGATAATAGCAAACCAGATTATTGTTTTGGTTAATCAGCGCTTGCATAAAACCTATATTGTCCGGCGCCTTCCATTTTTGATAATCCATTTGCCAATATAAGGTACCGACTTGGAAAGCTTCTGAGCTGTATTGATGCGCTACAACTTCTGCGGATGTAGGACAAAAGTAGAGTTTTTCTTTGCCCGCTCCATGATCTATTTCTCCCTCTATGTGCTCCATTAAATTCTGAATAAAAAGGTTGTAATGGCTGCCTAAGGCAATACCGATTATAAAAATGATTAGGATGAGTAAACTATTTTTTAAATATTTGTGCACAATGCAAACTCCTGGCACGAACTCCTCAAGTCCCCAACAATACCCAAGGAGAGGGCCTGTTTTTATAATAATGTTTTAATCTTTTGCGCTTCAAATTTAGAGTGTGAAATTTGAATGTATTGCTTGCAGCTCAATAACTCTGCGTATTGCAAAGCGGCTACTGCATTATTCAAGATCTCTTTTGCTAAATCAGAAGAGTCTTCCATAATTAAAAAGGATGCGGTGCTCATTTGCACGGAAGCCATATGTAGCTTATTAATACAGACCTTTTTTTCTTGATAGTCAGATAACGAAATAAGCACTCGCGACAGTTCGTAGCACTGATTTGCTAAAAATTCTTTGCTTGGCCCTGAGTGCACATTCATACTGAATACAGGTAAACTTAATATTAACGCTCGTTTTAAAGTCATTTTAAACATAGGATACTCCTGTAAGTTGCTGAATAAACCGGCTTCTCTTCACACAATCCTGATGCATGAAGAATGAGTTCCAATCTGAGAAAAGAACTCCTGTTAAACTCTACCGATGTCAATGACATTGTGGGACAAAGTAACCTGGATCCCATTTCCAGGTTACAATAAGTCATTGATTTGGGTGCTTAACCGTTAAGTGCTTGGTTTAAGCAAAAGCATTAATTCCTGTAATATGTTTTCCTAGTACCAGCGTATGGACATTGTCCGTACCCTCGTATGTAAAGACTGATTCTAAATTAAGCATGTGGCGAATCACATGATACTCAAGACTGATTCCATTTGCTCCTAATAGATTCCTGCATTTTCGCGCAATATTCAATGCCTCACGACAGGCATTACCCTTAGCAAGAGAAATCATCACGGGATTCTCGCGATGATTATCTTTTATGCGTCCTATCTGTAAATTAAGGCATTGTGCTTTAATAATTTCAGTATACATATCTGCCAAGTCTTTTTGAATAAGCTGAAATGCTGCCAAAGGTTTATCAAATTGCTTACGCTCTAGCAAATAATCGCGAGTGATATCAAAACACGCCATCGCCGCACCCATAGCGCCCCAGGCAATACCATATCTCGCCTGGCTTAGGCAGCTTAAAGGAGCCCCCAAACCTTTATCACTTCCTGGAAGATAATTTTCATCGGGCACAAAAACATCGTCAAACACCAATTCTCCAGTGTTCGAAGCACGTAATGACATCTTTAATTTAATTTCAGGGCGACGTAATCCCTCCGACTTAGTATCGACAATGAAGCCGCGAACCCCTTCTTCTGTTTTTGCCCAAACAATGGCGATATCTGCGATTGGCGAGTTGGTGATCCACATTTTCGCCCCATTCAAACTCCAACCACCCTTCACTTTCTTCGCCGTAGTTCTCATCCCTGCGGGATCTGATCCAAAATCAGGCTCAGTCAAACCAAAACAACCAATAATCTCACCTGTAGCCATTCCCGGTAAAAAGCGCACGCGCTGCTCTTCAGAACCATAACGAAAGATAGGATACATACATAAAGAACTTTGTACGGAAACAAAACTACGTAAACCACTATCCCCGCGTTCTAACTCCTGACACACCAAACCGTAAGCGACATAAGATGCTTCAGAACCACCGTATTCTGCTGGTAAGGTCAAACCCAATAAACCCATTTCTGCGGATTTTTTAATAAGCTCTCGTGGAAATTGAGCATGTTCAAAAGATTCAGCCATCAAAGGCATTACATCATTACTGACGAAACGCGCGACACTATCGCGTATCATGCGTTCATCACCATTCAATTGCTCATCAAGAAACAACAAGTCGTCCACTTTCCTTCTCCCTTTTATCTGACTGTAACGCAATCACGGCTTCAATAATACTTTCTTTACTGGGTAACAAATACTGCCAAGCATTACCCAAGGGAATAAAGCAATCTTTACCGGTAATTCGTTTGATTTTTAAACTCGATGATGCGGCTTCTAGCAACAAAGTCATCAAACCCTCACTGACCGAACCACTTTGTCTGCCTTCATCCACAATTAATACGTTTTTCGCTTTGGCGATTTCTTTTAAGATCCCGTCCACAGGTAAGGGACTAAGCCAGCGGATATCTACTATTTTTACAGGAATATTATGTTCATCCTGCAATACCTTCGCAGCTTGTCGTGATAAATAATAACCATTAGCATAGGTTAAGATGACCGTTGCGCCCTCACCAAAAACACCTACCTCTCCTGGTGCAATTACGGCATCTGGTGCAGGATAATTAAAAAGCCAGCCATTATCCCCAGGTTCGTGCAAGTCTTTAGTCATATACAACGCAATCGGCTCTAAAAAGACAACGACCCGTCCTTCCTCATAAGCCATGCGCATGCACGTACGTAACATTTTTGCAGCATCGGGACCATTTGAAGGGCATGCGACAATTACTCCAGGTAAATCACGTAGTACGGCAATGGAGTTGTCATTATGGAAATGCCCGCCAAATCCTTTCTGATAAGCCAATGACGCGATACGTAGCACCATAGGATTTTGATATTGGCCACTGGAAAAAAAGGATAAGGTCGATGCCTCTCCACGCAGTTGGTCTTCTGCATTATGCAAATAAGCCAAAAACTGAATTTCTGGAACCGGAATAAAGCCATTATGTGCCATGCCAATTGCAGTGCCTAAAATGGTCGTCTCATCCAAGAGGGTATCAAATACTCGGCGTTGTCCAAAGCGCACCTGTAAGTCAGCGGTAACTCGGTAAACGCCTCCTTTTTTACCCACATCTTCACCAAATACCAACATATTAGGGTATTGCATCATTAAATCAGTCAAAGCAAAATTAATTTGCTGGCATAAATTACGTTTTTGCGCTAGTTGCGAGAACGCATTGGCAAAAACTTTTGCCCGTTGCTCCTCACTAGGCAGTGGAAGTGCTTGTTTTTTCGGTACAGAAGGGATTAACGACGACATCACTGCTTCAGCACTTGTAAGTTTGGGTTGTCTTATCGCTTCCACTGCTTTGGCTTCGATTAAATCTTTATTATTTCGATAAAGACTTAGCATGTCTTGGACAGTCATCCAGCCTTCACGATAAAGAATACCTGCCGTATGCAGTAAAGGATCTTGAGCCTCTCTCGCTTCTATTTCAGCTTGTGTATTATATTGTGCTTCAATATCAGAACCTGCATGCCCTAATAAACGCACGCAGCGCATATGCAAGAAAACGGGTTGTTTTTTTACACGCGCCAAATATTCTGCTTCCTGTGCTGCGGCATAGGTATCAGCGATATTCAAACCATCACACGCAATATAATGCAAACCCGGACGCGCACTGACTGAACGCTCTATCCAGCCTGCTGGTGTAGGCACAGAAATTCCTATGCCATTGTCTTCACAAATAAACACTAGTGGTAAGGGATAATTTTGTTGCGAAATCCATGAGCAAGAATTCAAAGTGGCTTGTGCTGATGCATGGTTAGTTGATGCATCACCAAACGAGCAAATGATCACCGAATCGGGATTTAAATTGCTATGAGTATTGAGTTCTTTTGCGCGTGTAATCGATAAAGCAGCGCCTAGAGCTTTAGGTAAATGGGATGCAATGGTTGAGGTTTGCGGGGGAATATTTAAAGGAACGCTGCCAAAAACTTTGTGGCGTCCTCCTGAAATAGGATCGGTTGCTGCGGCAACCAAAGACAGCAAAATATCCCTCACTCCATCGGATCCCTGTATTTTCTTAGCCCGTTGTAAATAAAAGGCGCCACTACGATAATGCAAAAAGGCCATATCATCCGGGCGAAAAACCTGTCCCCAAACAGCATTTCCTTCGTGTCCACTACTGCCTATGGTATAAAAAGACAACCCTTTTTCCTTAAGCTGTCTGGCGATCAAATCAAGAAGACGTGATTTGATTTGCGAGTCAAAAAGCTCAATGGCAGTTTTCTTATCCAATTCCGCCGTTTCCGGACTCATAGTACTGTTGGGTTTAGGAAAGTCTGCTTGTTGTATTCGATTTATAAACTGCTCATCAACTACAATGGTCCTGTCTAACATCACTACATCCTGTTTGAGTTATTTTCTAATAAGATGATGAGTATATACTGATTCAAAATGAACAGGAAGAATGAGTTTACCCTCTCTCCTGCCCCCTATCCCGAAACAGGAGAGGGGATTTTTGTATCACTTAATATTTCACTTCATCCCCTGAATAGGCTTTGTTGAATAAATAGTTTGGAAGAATAGGATAATTACCAAATTGCCTTTTGTCATTTTGTTCAATTCTGGATATTATTGCTCAAATAATCTACACTTTCTGTAAAAGAATCCACTAAGGGGTCTTCATAATGAAATGGATTATTCTGTTAGGAAGTATTGCATTGACAGCTGGATGCTGTTGTAACACGGTATACTACACATCACCAGCATTCACACCAGTTACCTACGCACGCACAGTGACCTACAGACCAGTTGTTACCATGCAACCAGTAGTTCGACGTGTGGTGACCCCTGTTGTGCAACCTGTCACTGTTTTTTCTTATCCTGTAGGACCTCTAGACGTAACAACAACTACTATTGATTTTTATTAATCTGAAAAACTATAGCCTGGGTGAAGGCAAAGCCCTCACCCAGAGTTTACGTAAACGTGCACAGACGATTATCTTGCGCCACTGAATTAATCAGTTTCTTCCTTGGAAGAATAACCACATCCATCTTGAGGACAAAGAATTTGTCGGCCAAATTTTTTGCTTTCTTTCACCGTTAAAATAGGCCAGCTACATTTTGGGCATGGTTGGTCAATGGGTTCATTCCATAATGCATAATCGCATTTAGGATAATTCCCGCAAGAATAGAAAATTTTTCCTTTTCTTGACTTACGCTGCAAAATTTTTGCTTCATGACACTTAGGACACTCTACTCCCGTATCCGCTGGTTTTTCTATGGGTTCCATGTGTTTGCATTGAGGATAATTGCTGCAGCCAATAAAACGACCATAACGTCCCGTTTTTATATGCAATGCACTAGAACATGCCGGACAAACTCTTCCCTCAACCACTTCAGGCTCATTTTTTTCATTATCCTGACCAGCCATATCTTGCGTATAGTCACATTCAGGATACCCAGTACATCCAATAAAGCGTCCACGCTTACCTAGTCTTATTGACAGCGGTTTTCCGCATTTTGGACATTGTTCATCCAAAATTTCGGTGGTCACATCTTTACGCTGGACTTGTTGATCTGTCGTTTGAATTTGCTGCACAAAAGGCTGCCAAAATTCTTCTAACACAGGAATCCATTCTTTTTCGCCGCGTGCAACCGCATCCAGTGTATCTTCAAGCTCAGCAGTGAATTTATAGTCTACATAACGTGTAAAATAACCCGTCAAAAAGCGATTCACGATCCGGCCGACATCAGTGGGAAAGAATCTTTTCTTGTCCACGATCACGTATTCACGTTGTTGCAGCGTATGAATAATAGATGCATAGGTTGAAGGACGGCCGATATCATATTCTTCCAACGCCTTCACCAAAGTTGCTTCAGAATATCGTGGCGGTGGCTCAGTAAAGTGTTGATTGGCTAAGATGTCTTGCACTTTAATCTTTTCACCTACAGCCAATATCGGCAGTAATGAACCTTCGCTGTCATCATCTTTGGTATCATCACGGCCTTCTTCATACACAGAAAGGAACCCGGGGAAAGTCACTGTAGAACCATTCGCACGGAATATATTCCCTTCACCACAACTTAAGTCAACAGCAACCGTATCGAGTATGGCATCAGCCATTTGACAGGCTACCGTACGTTTCCAGATGAGGCTGTAAAGTTTATATTGATCTGCAGTTAATGCCGATTGCACCATTTCTGGCGTGCGTTTAATCGATGTGGGGCGAATCGCCTCATGTGCTTCTTGAGCATTTTTGGATTTGGTTTTATAAAGTCTTGGGCTTGCAGGACAATTGTCTGCACCATAACGCTCGGTAATAAATTGTCGGGTTTCTTCTATTGCTTCTGTCGATAAATTAACCGAATCGGTACGCATATAGGAAATAAGACCAACTGTTCCCGTCCCAATATCTATCCCTTCATACAATTGTTGGGCAACCATCATTGATTTTCGCGCGGTAAAACCTAATTTTCGTGCCGCTTCTTGTTGCAAAGTTGACGTAATAAACGGGGGGGAAGGCTTACGTTTGCGTTGTTTTTTCTCAATTTGGGTAACGACTAAATGACCTTGCGCCTCACGAATCAAATGTTCTTTGATTTGCTGCGCCTGCTCATCCTTAGTTACTGTAAATTGTTGTAATTTCTCATTTTTGAAATAAGTTAAACGTGCTTCAAAGGACACGTTAGTATGCAGACATTGAGCCAAAATCTTCCAATATTCCTGGGCGACAAAACGTTCGATTTCTTCTTCGCGCTCCACAATAAGACGCAATGCAGGGCTTTGTACTCGTCCAGCAGAAAGCCCCCTTCTTACTTTTTTCCATAATAAAGGCGATAAATTAAAACCCACCAAATAATCCAATGCACGTCGTGCTTGTTGGGCATTCACCAAATCCATAGAAATCGTGCGTGGATGATTGATTGCATCCTGAATTGCTGATTTGGTAATTTCATTGAAAAAAATCCGATGAATGGTTTTATCCTTGGTTAGATTTTTTTCTTTCATTAATTCATAAATATGCCAAGAAATAGCCTCACCTTCGCGATCAGGGTCGGTAGCCAGTAATAACGAGTCTGCCTTTTTGAGCATTTTTGCAATCGTTTCGATATGCCTTGAGTTTTTTTCAATCGGCGCATAAGTCATCGCAAAATGTTTATCGGGATTGACCGAACCTTTGCGTGCTGGCAAATCACGAACATGCCCATATGATGCAACAACCTCGTAATCATTGCCCAAATATTTTTGAATTGTCTTCGCTTTGGCGGGTGACTCAACAATCACCAAATGTTTACTCATAGTAACGTTAACCTTATCCTTTTCACTTCATCCTTAAGTCACCAAAATACCCGTATTGAGAAAAATACGGGGGCTTGGTGCTGAAAATGAAATATCGACAACTTCTAGTAGTATAGGAATAGATGATCTTTTAATGTAATGTCAATTGATCTTCTGATTGATAAAGAACTAAATCAAGAAAAGCCAATTGTTCTTCATTTAAAGTACTGGCTAAAGTATTTCTGATTGTCCATTTAGTCTCTTGAAGAGTGACGATACGAGATTCAGAAAATTGTAATTGATTCATCACCATTTCAAACGATTCTTCATTAAGAATTTTCCATAACTTCATGCGTATGATAAATTGATAACTGGCCTTAGTCAGTTTCATTTGTTCATCATAAGTAAATACTCGTGTTGATGTTTGTTGTTGTAACTTCAAATACAAAACTTGTTCTTCTGAAGCCGACTGCTCTTCTTCGTTTAGTTCCGTTGCATCCTGATCAGCGGTTTTATGGCTTTTTTGCAGCTGGGTAAGACTTTTTTCAAATAAACTCAATAACATTTCAAATAAGTTATCTTTCATATACTAACACCTCATATAGCCACCGGGCACAGATACAACAGCCCCATTTAATTCTAATTTCGCAAGCTCACTAGTGACTTGCTCAACGGTGCATCCACTACGTAAAATGATCTGATCAACAGTTGTCATTTCAAAGCCAATGAACTTTACTAGGTTTTTATTCTCGCTGGCAAGAGGTAAAATAGCTTTATCAGCTGTTTGCTGTTCTGAATCAATCCGTAACTCTTCAAGAACATCAGCAACTGAAGTGACTAATTTGGCTCCTTGCTGCAACAAGTAATGACAACCTCGAGCCAGGGGATTATGAATGGAGCCTGGGATTGCCAAAACATCTCGGTTTTGTTCCAGGGCCATTCGTGCTGTGATTAAAGAACCACTCTTTATTGCCGACTCAACAACCAAAGTGCACAATGATAAACCACTTATTATACGATTTCTTCGTGGGAAATGTCCAGCGCTTGGTGGACTTTTTAGTGGGAATTCGCTAATTAACAGACCATTTTGTGCAATTTGTAGCGAAATCCCACGATGTCGATACGGATAAATTTGATCAATTCCTGTACCTAAAACCGCGATTGTTTGCCCTCTAGCGTCCAAACATCCTTGATGAGCCTCCGCATCAATACCTAAAGCCAAACCACTCACTATGGTAATTCCATGAGATGCGATGGCCTTGGCAAATTGTCGCGCATTTTCACTGCCATTTATCGTCGGATTACGACTACCTACTACAGCTAATGTCGGTTGCTTTAAACAGGCGAGCTGTCCTTTTGCATACAACACAACAGGAGGATCGGTAATTTCCTTCAATAAGGCAGGATACTCAGGCGAATCCCATGTCAGGATATGATGCTCATCAGCTGCCGCCAACCAATTGAGATCTTCTTGAATCAAATTCAAATCAAAACCAGCTATGGTTTGTGCCAACGCGCTTGATAAACCTGCTTGTTCAAGCTCAATTGCTGAGAGTTGGAACATTTGTTGTAAATCGGGCCAGCGTTTTTGCAATTTTGCAACGGTACGTGGACCAACCCGTTCCATTCGATTTAGTGCGAGATAATAGGATAAATTATTCATGGGTTAGCCACACGATTTGATAAATAAACAGCGCGAGTTGAGCGAACGATTAAAGCAAAACTGGTTTTACTAAATACACGGAACACCATGATTTCGCCAATACGCTCGGGAGGTAATTTAATAGGGTGCAATTTATTTCTAGGGTCGCTGACTGTATGTGACGCTCTATAAATGCCCAGTACATCCCCTGCTTCCAATCCATCACGAGCCCCCAAACTAATGACGACTACCCCGCCCACAGCCTCCTGGACATTTCCATTGGGCATACCATCAGGCATATCAATAATAAATCCCCTTACAATAAATCTTGGGGCTTTAGGCTCAAAATACAAATTAAATTCAGGACTATTATTAATTAAAACACTATCTTGAACTTTAATGCCTTCATTAATACTGGTTAATAAAATGGTGGCAGGCTCTCCTCCCGCAACCAACTCAGCATATCCGACCAAATCGGCTCGATACCCTAGAAGTTCTTTAGTTTTGGGATGCTCATAATTTTTTCCCCCTCTAAAAATCGAATAAGCAGGGACACCTCCAGTAGGTAACTCTCTTGATGGGTGCAATCCTTGAACGTACGCCTCATCTCCTTGGCCGCCCATCATGTGCTCTCCTACTAACGCCACTATATAAGGTGCTCGACCAAGAACATCCTGATCCAAAATAAGCGACTCATTCAAAAAAGGTTTGATTTCACTTAAAGGAATTGGAGGAACCGCTTCCTCTAAGGGCATAGGACGGATATTAGGTGATAATTTGATAGTACCATTCGAAAGTACTTTAATGTAGGGTTTCTTCTCATAATAGGCTAAAACAAGAACCGCTCCAGGGTACAAACGGTTGGGATCTTTTATATTGGGATTAACATGCCAAAGCTCTTTCCACTCCCAGGGATTATGCAGGTAACGGCTGGCTATGCTCCATAAAGAATCCCCTGGTTGCACAACATAGCGCGCAGGAGCGTCTGATCGTAAACTGAGAGCATAATTCAATGTAGAAAAGAAAAAAAAGATTAAAAAGAGAATAAATCTCATTAGAGCCAATCCTTTGTTGGAATATCTTGCCTAAAGGGTCACCTCGTATCAAAAAACAGCCGTATTCAGCGCAAATTCGACCGTTTACCAAGATTTTTACATCCCACGTGACCTATACTATCTTGCAGCCATACAATATATAAAGGATAATATAACATGATTTTTACGCAGAGAACCAGATAAACGATGGCTATTCATACGATTCTATATTTACCCGACGCCCGACTAAGAGATGTTGCAAAACCTGTTGTTCATTTTGATGATAAATTGCAAACTCTAATTGAAGACATGTTTGAGACCATGTACGACGCGCATGGTGTTGGGCTTGCTGCACCACAAATAGGTGTGGGCTTACGTTTGTCTGTGATTGATATTATGGGTGATAAACAGAATCAAATCGTGATTATCAATCCTGAAATTATTGCTTCAGAGGGTCAAAAAAAGTTTGAAGAAGGCTGCCTTTCTGTTCCTGGAGCTTATGATACTGTGATCCGCGCAGAAAAAGTAACCGTAAAGGCTTTAGATAGAAATGGAAACCCCTTTGAAATTCAAGCCGATGGCTTACTCGCTGAATGTTTGCAACATGAAATTGATCATATGAATGGTAAGTTGTTTGTTGATCTACTTTCTCCGTTGAAGAAAGCCATGGCCCGTAAAAAACTAGAAAAATTCAAAAAGCGCCAACAGGCACGAAAATAATTTGCTGCATTTTTCATAGGTTTTCATTCAAGATATGCCTTTTGCAGACGTTCTTTGGTCATAATGTCACATAGGATATAAAAAATCTTAGTGAACGGTTGAATTCGAGTACTTACCATGAATCAATTAAACATCGTTTTTGCTGGAACCCCAGAATTTGGTTTGCCTTGTCTTGATGCATTACTGCATTCAACACATCGTATTCAAGCTATTTACACTCAACCCGATCGACCCGCCGGACGTGGTCGAAAATTACAGGCTTCGGCAGTAAAGGAATGGGCGTTAACACATCAAATTCCAGTCTATCAACCCTTAAATTTTAAAAATCCTGAAGCAATTTCTGAACTTGCTGCATTAAAACCCGATGTCATGATTGTTATTGCTTATGGTCTAATTCTCCCTAAAGCAGTTCTCGACATTCCACGCTTAGGCTGTATTAATGTACATGCTTCTCTCTTACCTCGATGGCGCGGTGCCTCGCCAATTCAATCGGCAATTCTTCATGGTGATACAGAGTCTGGGGTAACTATAATGCAAATGGATGTAGGCATGGATACCGGAGCGATGCTGCGTAAAGCTAATTGCTCCATTACTGCATCAGATACCGCCCAAAGTTTACATGACAAGTTAGCACAGATCTCCGCGCAGCCCTTACTGCAAACGCTAGAGGAATTAGCCAATCATACCATTCATCCTGAAATTCAAAATGATGAATTAGCAACCTATGCTCGCAAAATCAACAAAGAAGATGCCTGCATCAATTGGCACCAACCAGCAATAGAAATTGACTGTAAAATTCGCGCCTTCAATCCTTGGCCAATCGCTTATACGACCTTTGAAGAAGAAATTGTACGTATTCACCAAGCGCAAATTGTTGCATTGCCCGCGCAACATGCTCCAGGCACACTGGTACACATTGATAAGAATGGCATGCTCATTGCTACTGGCAAGCAGGGCTTGCTTATAGAAAAAATCCAGTTCCCTGGTGGCAAAGTGATTTCTATCGCCGATTGGTTAAATTCTTCCAAATCACGAGCGCATGTAGGGTATGTGTTTTAATGAACAAAAACGAACGACTGCATGCCTTAAAAATTTTAACGAATTTACTGACCGAAAAATCATCCTTATCCCAACAGATATCGGCCGCAGCGGAAGTATCGCCAATGACCAAAGAAATATGCTTTGGCTTTTGCCGACATTATTTTCGCCTGCAAGCCATTGCCGAGTGTTTGCTGCAAAAAAAACCGAAAGAACTCGAGGTTTGGGTTGCATTACTTATAGGCCTTTATCAATTACATTACATGCAACAACCTGATTATGCAGTAGTCAAAGAAACGGTTGCATTGCTTGAAAAAATCAAAAAACCTTGGGCCAAAGGCTTAGTTAATGCTGTTTTACGCAATTTCTGTCGCCAACAAAAAGAAATTCTGGCACGTTTGCACAAAAATCCTTTATTTCTTCATGGTCAACCACAATGGCTGGTGGAGCGCCTGCAAGCTGACTGGCCGAATGATTGGCAGTCAATCGCGCAAGCAAACGATGCGCATCCGCCTATGACGCTAAGAGTAAATATCCAAAAAAATTCGCTTGCGGAATATGTACAGATTTTAAATCGTGAAGGAATTGCTGCCGAAACCCATCCCGTGGCACCTGCAGGAATTACTTTAAACACACCCTGTGACGTACGCCAGCTACCTGGTTTTGCAGAAGGAAGTGTCTCTGTTCAAGATGGTGCCGCACAATTGGCCGCTTCATTATTGTCTTTAAAACCCGGTTTACGCCTTCTTGACGCCTGTTGTGCTCCTGGAGGTAAAACCTGCCATATTTTAGAACAAGAGCCCAATCTTGCTGCATGCGTTGCCTTAGATGTTGATGCTAGACGGTTGAAACGCGTTCAAGAAAACTTGAATCGCCTTAACTTACAGGCAACTTTAGTGCAAGGAGATGCTTTAACTCCTTCCACATGGTGGGATGGCCAACTCTTTGATCGTATTTTGTTAGATGCTCCTTGTTCAGCAACAGGAGTTATCCGCCGTCATTCAGACATTAAGTTATTACGGAACAATGAAGAAATTGTTACTATAACTAACATACAACATGATATGCTGAATTGCTTATGGCCTTTGTTGGCAAAAGGTGGCTTACTGATTTATGCCACATGTTCAGTAATGTCAGTGGAAAATGAACAACAAATTGCAAACTTTGTTGCGACTCATCCAGACTGTACCATAATAAAAGAACCTTGGACTTGGGGACATGCAACAGGTCATGGCCAACAAATTTTGCCGGGTGAACAAGGTATGGACGGATTTTTCTACGCAGTATTATTTAAGGATGAAAAATGACAATCAACTGGCCTTTAATTACCCTTTTGTTCTGCTTATCCATCCCTGGGGTAGTAATCGCAATAAAACGTTTAATCTTTTTTTTATTACCTGATAATTCTGACGCATTAAAAAAACGCATAAGTCGCTTTGCCATTTTGCAAACGTTACTCATGGTCTTTGTCCTAAGTCTGGCAGGTGCGATATTGTCACCAATGACTGGTTTAGATGACGCAATACTTGAGGGACTGTTACAAGGCACCACTGGGATAAAGGCATTGATACCAATTTTATTACCTACAGTTCTGTATGCTTTTGTTGGATTAGTGGTGTTTTTAGTGCTCTATTATGGCTTTATTGCACGCATCATCGATCAAAAAAATATGGACATCTTAGCTAATATTCGCATTGTTCTTGGAGTTGATGGCTGTGTTCTTTATGGAGGTGTAGTTGAGGAGATCATTGCGCGCTGGGGCTTACTAAATCTTGCTACTTTTTTTGCATTTCTCTTTACCAAACAGTATCCCAACTTGATTATCTGGATTTCAATTTTTATCAGTGGCCTAATATTTGCAATAAGCCAAATCCCAGCTTATCTTGCTGCCGGATGTACCTCAAGTCGTCGTTTCATTTACTCCGTTATCATGCTTAGTTTGTACCAATCATTACTATTTGGTTACTTATTTTGGCAGTATGGACTTATGGCTGCGATATTGTCACATATGCTATTCCATATTGGATGGGCAGCATTTGAAAATGTAAAAAAAGCGTAAAGCACTCCCCCCTTAATCTTGTCTTAACCTAGATCTTTTATCCTACAGGTGAATGTATTCAAAGTTAGGGGGTAGGATATGGCCACTTCAAGTAATGAATTTGCTGAGCTGGTAAATAAATTACATAGATCACCAAATCATCCTGGTTTAAAACAAGCCGTGATCCAACACTTACCTAAAGTGATGGCCTTAGCTCAGGATAACCCTATGGCGTTATACCATTTAGCTCATATTTATCCACCGACTTCTTCTCAGTACAAACAAACCATGCGCCAAGCTGCTAATTCAGGATGTACTAATGCAATGCTGGTTATGATGCAAGTATTGGGGAACTCTAATGAGGTGAGCGAGCTAAAAAAAGCAGCCCATTATTTAACGATGATAAATAAATCCAATGATTCGTACATTAAAGAACAAGCTAAATCATTATTGGATGAATACCCTCAATTAGCTAAAGTGGTACAAGAACAAGCAAAATCTCATTCAAGTCATGGACTTGCTCATCGTTTCTTTGCACCACCACGGGCAAAAGAAGACTCAATGGTTCCTATGCACACTGTAGAATGTAAAGCCTAGGACATAGCCTGGGTAAAGGTGAATGCCGTAACCTGCAATAGAAAACCCGGGTTACGCTTCGCTACACCCAGGCTACAAAAATGATATGTGCAATGGATTTTATGAACGGTGTTTTGTGACGCAGCCCGGCTAAAGGTACATGTCATAGCCCTGGAAACCACGCCATCTTTTAAACAATCAAAAAACGAAAATTCTTTTGAATTTCGTTCAAATCAAACTGATTCAAGTATAAAGAAAAACTCATCCACGCACTTAAAGCTGCCAAATCTTGGAATGGAGGTGGAAGATAGACTGGGTTGCTTAAAACTCCGCGTTCTTTTAATTCAGTGAGTAAAGGCAAATCATCCAAAACCAATTTCCCAGTAAATAATAAAGGGATAGAATCAACATGCTTTTTACTGATCGCAAAACGGATGTAATTATAAATCAATACGAAACCTTTCGCATAAGATAAATCTTTGGTAAACGGACCACCCGTTGGCGTACTTCCCCGAAAAACGCGCACAGTTTGATTATAACTGTCCTCTTCGCTTAAACCACAATCCATAAAATAATTATAAATATCCAGAAAGTCAGCTCCTTGTGTCACCATATCCAACGCAATGACACGATTGGTAATCTTTAACATCCGACTGGGATATGAAGAAAAAGTAACTACTTCCGTAATCACGGCCAAACCTTCTTGAATCACACTACTCGAAGGAGAACCCTTAGAAAGAAAAAAGCAATTGGGCTGCATCGAACCGTTCAAGGTTGTACCGACATGAACCCAACCTTCATGTACTTCCAAATAGCGAAGGTCGCGGTCACTAAACATGGCTTGCTGACTCAATTTAATGCTGTCCGCACCCGCCGAAGCATCTGCAATCATTTCATCACTGACCATCACCGTTACTTTGCCAGGATGCTTATCAAAAAAATGTCCTAAACGTGTTTGCAAAATTTCCTGAGCCTGTTGCGGGGTATGACGTTTTACATCTGCTTCAGACTGCAATTGAACACTAAGACCAGTTAACACATCAAAAAGCAATGTGCCCATCTCTGACATACGCGGCCCACCAGCATAAAACACATCATTGGGGCTGCCATATAACTCCATCGCCAACTCAGAAAATGCAGGAGTACCCCGCACAGCAAGCATTTGTGTAGCTCGGCTGTATTCTTCACACTGGCGACGTATTAAACGAGTTAAGGTAGAATATTGCCCTAGTTGATTCTGGGTATCGCGCAAAATAATACGAAATTCTTCTTGTTTTTCATGAACATCAAAAGGCAAAGGTTTCTTTTCGTAATATTCTTTATCAACCGTTGGAAGTTTTTTACCTCTATGTTTAAAAAACTCCCTTTTTATGGATTCATCCCATTTGATACTATCAAGAATCCTGATCTTGCGTTGCGCTTCCACAATACGCTGCGATAATTCCTGTACAATGAGCAACTCAGCTGATTCTGATGGCGTCATAATAAATCCCCTATGATACAGGCGGTGAAATACTCACACGTGCATCTTGGTTCTGTTGAGGCAAGTCATAAAAACTACTAATATTTGCTCTCGTTAATGGAGATGGAACTTCTAATGAAGGACCATTACGACTGCTCAAGTAAAGATTCTCACCATTACTGGCATAACGACTACATCCTGATAATACGAGCGCAACACAAATAATAAAACAAAACTTTTTCACTTAAATTAACTCCAACGTCTTCAAAACCTTTTCCAATGGCTCATGATGCTCTTCAGACAAACGAGTCAATGGCATTCTTAATTCATTATCCATTAAACCCAATCTGCTTGCTGCCCATTTGATAGCAATTGGATTCGTTTCAATAAACAATAAATCATATAAGGGTGCAAGCTGTTCATTTAAACGTAAACTCGCAGCATGGTCACCGTCTAAAGCTGAGTCACACAATTTAGCCATTAATCTAGCAACCACATTTGCTGCTGCTGAAATATTTCCCTTAGCTCCAGCCAACATCCAAGATGCTGCGGTAAAATCGTCGCCGCTAAATACATCAATACTGCCTTCTGAAAGACGTAAAATTTGCTGCAACCGCGTCATCTGCCCTGTAGCATCCTTTATTCCCACAATATTAGAAATCTTAGCAAGTCGAGCTACTGTTTCTGGCAACATATCACATGCAGTTCTTGTGGGCACATTATAAAGAATAATAGGGATAGCAACTGCCTGAGCTATTTGACTGTAATGCAAATATAAACCCTCTTGAGTAGGTCTGATATAGGCAGGAGTCATAATTAATGCGGCATGAGCGCCGTATTCCATTGCCTCTTGAGTCAGTTGAATACAATCTCGTGTTGCATTCATACTCGTACCTGCAATAACAGGAATCCGCTCTTTTGCTTGATCTATTACGGTTTTAATAACCAATAATTTTTCTTCGTGAGATAAAGTACCTGATTCCCCAGTAGTACCGGCGGCAACAAGGCCATGGCTACCCATTTCAATATGAAATTCAACCAGTTCTCGTAAGCGCGGTACATCAACCTCACCATTCTTCATAGGTGTTAATAAAGCGACAATGCTTCCTTTAAACATACGATCCTCTGTTCTTATTATTCATATTCCTAATACTACTGGAAAATGAGAGTTGGAGCAAAATCTGATCTCTAAAAAGAATCTGCAAAAAACAAATTATGATCATTTATTTGACATTAAATATTTTTTTTGTACTAAAATCATAGTGAAGATGAAGAAACAGGATCTTCTTGTCATGAATATCTGCTCTATCACTGCAAGAATCCTAAAATTATAAAAAGGAGTTCGCTATGAAAAAAATTATTACTCCCTTAGTTCTTGTCGGTTTATCAGCTTTTATGCTGGGGGGTTGTACTAATACGGAAGTGGGTACTGCTGCAGGCGGTGCTGCAGGAGCTGGCCTAGGGTATGCAGTAACTGGAGGCAGTGCCGTTGGAACCGTGATTGGTGCAGGAGCTGGTGCATTAATAGGAAACTCAATCGGCCAACAACAAGACCGACGCTATTACTATCATCATCGTTACTATCGTCCTGGCTACAATTATTATTACTACTAATACAAAATACACAAAATTAAACACCCTTAACTTTTTTGAGTTAAGGGTGTCTTTACTCTCATGGTTAGCCTGGATTTAGTAAATTGCATGGCTTCATGTAAAAAACGAGAACACATTTTATGAAATTTCTTTAACAAAGAAAAAATCTTAATGAATATAAAGCAATATCAAATTTCCATTGCTATACTTTTTAGAAGAATTTTCAGATTAATCCTAACCGATTGATCATTAACTCAAAATAATACAAGGATTGTAATCATGCGCTTAAAAAATAAAGTAGCCATAATTACTGGTGCGGCCAGTGGAATAGGTAAAGAAATCGCCCTAGTATACGCCAAAGAAGGAGCTAAGGTTGCCATTGCTGATATGAATCTCGATCAAGCCAATAGTGCTGCTGAAGAAATAAAATCTAAAGGTGGAGAAGCCATGGCCGTTGCCATGAATGTCACCAATGAAGATGAAGTCATCAAAGGCGTTGATGATGTCGCAAAATACTTTGGCGGCGTTGATGTGATGGTCAGTAACGCTGGAATTCAAATTATCAGCCCTGTAGATCAATTGGCTTTTTCTGATTGGAAAAAATTAATATCCATTCAATTAGATGGCGCTTTTCTAACAACTCGTGCCGCATTAAAACATATGTATGCCTCTGGTAATGGAGGAAGTATCATTTATATGGGCTCAGTCCATTCCAAAGAAGCGTCTAAACTGAAAGCACCTTATGTGACTGCAAAGCATGGCTTAATTGGCTTATGTAAAGTCGTTGCCAAAGAAGGCGCAGCTCATAATGTTAGAGCGAACGTCATTTGCCCAGGCTTTGTACGTACACCATTAGTTGACAAACAAATTCCCGAACAAGCTAAAGAATTAGGGATCACTGAAGAGCAAGTCATTAAGAATGTCATGCTCAAGGATACCGTTGACGGAGAATTTACTACCACCGATGACGTGGCACAAACTGCGCTGTTTTTTGCGTCTTTTGAATCAAATGCTTTGACCGGTCAATCACTGATCGTAAGTCACGGATGGTTCATGGAGTAAGTCCTATGGCCCGGACAAAAAAAAGTAAAATAAAACAACACCAACACGTTGCGTGCTGTTTTCAAGGTGGTGGGGCTTTAGGCGCCTATCAAGTAGGCGTTATGCATGCTTTGGATGAAGCCGGTTATGAGCCCGATTGGTTTGCTGGCACCTCAATAGGGGCGATCAATGCAGCAATCGCAGCCGGCAATCCACCAGGGGTACGCGTTGAAAAAATGTTACAATTTTGGGAAACCATTGCCAGCACATCGCTAATCGATAACAGGCTACTTCCCGATGATGAAGGAAGTCGAAAGGCAGAGCATTTCCTATCAGCTCAATCCACCTTATTATGGGGCCAACCAGGCTTTTTTTCCCCCCGCTTTCCTCCCTTACTCATGGGATATTATAACAAACCCAATACCATCAGTTTTTACGATACCCAACACTTAAAATCCTCCCTGGAGCGATTTGTCGATTTTGATCGTCTCAACTCCAAAGCAACACGCATAAGCGTCGGTGCCGTTGAAATATGCTCAGGAGAGATGGTGTACTTTGATTCACAAGATACAAAAATCGAGCCTGAGCACATTATGGCCAGTGGTGCATTACCTCCTGGTTTTCCGGCCGTTGAAATTGAGGGAAAATATTATTGGGATGGTGGGATTTCCAGCAACTCGCCAGCAACTTATGTATTATCAGTACATCGATGCCCCAAAAATCTGCTCTGCTTTGCAATTCATTTATTTGACTCTTATGGCTTGTATCCTACATCAATAGACGAAGTAATGAAGCGTAAAAAAGATATAGAGTATTCCAGCCGCTTTTCGAAAGCGATTGAAATGTATCAACAGATTCATGCATTAAAAAACACCATTCATATACTTTCTCGTTATGTTCCCAAAGAAGAGCGTGGAAACCCAGAACTGCAGCTTTGTATTGCACGAGGGCATCAGTCTACGATCTCCGTAGTACGTTTTTTATGCGAGCACGATGAAACTGAACTTTCTTCAAAAGATTACGAGTTTTCACAAAAAAGTATTTTAGAGCGTATAAACCGGGGCTACTTTGATGGAACAAGAGCAATTAAAAAATCTCCCTGGAACAAGAAAGTATCTCAAACAACAGGTATTGCTGTTTACGATATGTCCCCTAATAAACATTTAAAAGAGGAGTCTGAAAATGAATGAAGCAGAGGTAAAAAAACAAGCATTTGCCATGCCACTCGTCAGCCCATCTTATCCTCGTGGCCCGTATCGCTTTATTAATAGAGAATTTTTAACAATTACCTATGAAACCGATATGGATTTGCTGCGCGAAGTAGTTCCAGCGCCATTAGAAGTAGTAGAGCCTTTAGTTAAATTCGAATTCATTCGTATGCCTGATTCAACAGGATTTGGCGACTATACAGAATCAGGACAAGTCATACCGGTACGATATAAAGGCAAAATGGGAAGTTATACCCATGCAATGTTTTTGGATGATCTCCCCCCCATAGCAGGTGGTCGTGAAATTTGGGGATTCCCTAAAAAACTGGCCCAACCCAAACTGGAAGTTGTGCATGAAACGCTATTAGGCACCCTGGAATATGGACCTTGTCGCATTGCTACCGCCACTATGGGCTATAAATATGAAGCACTCGATGTCAAAAAGGTAGCTGAATCCATGAAGGCACCAAATTATTTACTTAAGATAATTCCACATGTTGACGGCAGTGTGCGTATTTGTGAGTTGGTTGAGTATTTTCTTGAAGATGTTGTTATTAAAGGGGCTTGGCAAGGACCAGCTCAACTGCAATTATCACACCATGCATTAGCCCCAGTAGCCAATCTTCCCATACGACGTATAGTAAATGGTGTGCATTTATTAACAGATCTCACTTTACCTTATGGTCGAGTTGTTCACGATTATCTTAAATAAAGGTTTGGAGAACGAATAAACATGTTAATTATAATAGGCTATATAGTCATACTACTCTGTGTTTTTGGCGGATTTGCTCTTGGTGGCGGCCATCTTGCAGCAGTTTTTCAACCCATTGAACTGCTCATTATCGCAGGAGCAGCCATAGGCTCGCTGATTGTCGCGAATAGTGCCTCAGTACTAAAAGCCCTGTTAAAGGCCTTACCGAAAGTATTTCGTGGTGAAAAGTCAATTAAAGAGAACAACAGTAATTTATTAGGCCTGTTATACAACCTGCTGAATAAATCACGACAACAAGGATTAATGTCTTTGGAAGCCGATATTGATTCACCTGAAGAAAGCCCTATTTTCAACTCCTATCCTTCTCTCATGAAAAACCATCATGTTATTGAGTTCATTTGTGATTACCTCAGATTGATCGTTTCATCGAACCTGCAACCATTCCAACTTGAAGCCTTAATCGACATGGAAATTGAATCACATCATGAAGAAGAAATGATCCCAGCCAATGCCTTAGCGAAACTTGCTGATGCAATGCCTGCTTTTGGTATTGTTGCTGCAGTTCTTGGTGTAGTTCATACGATGGAATCGATTAATTTACCTCCTCCTGAACTGGGAGTACTGATTGCGCATGCACTTGTGGGTACTTTTTTAGGTATTTTAATCGGTTATGGATTTATTGGTCCCGTAGCATCAGCAATGGAACATCATGCCAATCAAACTCAGTTGATGCTGCACTGTATCAAAGCAACCATACTGGCGAGTCTGCACAATAATCCGCCTATTATTTCAGTTGAATTTGGACGTAAGGTATTGTTTTCGGCACAACGCCCCACCTTTTCTCAGCTCAATGACGAAATTAAAAATTTCAAACCAGCGGCATCCTCATCAAGTTCGGAGAACTCTGCTGCTGAACCTACTCCGAGTTAATGAGGTTACCGCATGAGTGAAAACGCCAGTAAAGTAAAATCGAGTTCGGCCCCAATAATTCGAAAAGTCAAAAAAAACCAACACAAACATCATGGCGGCTCATGGAAAATTGCTTTTGCCGATTTTGTGACTGCGATGATGGCATTCTTTTTATTGATGTGGTTGATTGCGTCACTAAACAAAGCACAAAAAGACGGTATTGCTGAATATTTTAAACAACCGATGAAAATCACTTTCTTTGGTGGTAAAAACGTCGGCAATCAACAAATAAACCTTAAAGGTGGCGGACCCAATATCAAAGACACCAATGGGCAGGTTTCCACAACCGATAAAGCATCTGCCCAGAGTAAAGTAGCTCAAGACATTCAAGTCATTCAATCAAATAAAGAGCAAACTCAAAAACTCGAAAATTTAAAATCACAAATTAATTTAAGCATCCAACAAGATCCTTCACTTGCTGGCCTAAAGAGTCAATTATTGATGGAAATAGTGGACAATGGACTTCGCATCCAATTAATCGACAATCAGAACAAACCTATGTTTGATGTGGGCTCAGACAAGCTCAATCCAGGAATGGAATTAATTTTTGCCCAGATTGCCAAACTGCTTAAAAATGTGCCCAATAAAATTACTATTGAAGGACATACTGATGCCCATCCCTACCATAATCCGGAGGAGCTTGAGTATACCAACTGGGAATTATCCACTCAAAGAGCCAATGCCGCTCGTCGCGCTCTGGTTAAAGCAGGCTTGGATCCTGATAGAGTCTTACGGGTATCTGGTTTTTCATCAACCCAGCTTCTTAATGCAAAAGATCCCTTTAGTCCTGAAAACCGACGCATTAGCATTATCGTCTTAAAACCAGGGGCGGAAAATAAGGTAATGAAAAATAATGCAATCGAAAATAAAATAATTAAGAAGTAGCCTGGGTGCAGCGAAGTGAAACCCGGGTTTCGGCCCTTCGGACTTTCACCCTGGCTACACATATCAAACAGAACACTAAATCGTAGAGGCGTTCAACATCCAACGTGCTTTTTCATGAGCAGCAATGCGTTCACTAAGCAAAGCAACTGTCCCTTCATCACCGTGTTCCTGAGCCAGTTTAATTGCTGCATTCAAATCTTTCGCCAAAGTCTCATGATCTTGGGCTAAATCACTTACCATTCGATTCGCATCAGCACTGGAATCGCCATCCTTAATCGTTTTTAATTGATTCAGTGCAGTAAATGTAGCGGGAGCCTTATGCCCCATGATTAAAATGCGCTCTGCAACAGCGTCCACAGCTTCTGCCAATTCCTTATATTGCATTTCAAACAATTCATGCAGGCTTTTAAAGTGTACCCCCTTAACATGCCAGTGATAATTTTGCGTTTTAAGATATAGAGCATAAGTATCGGCCAAAACTACTTCCATTTTTTTAATTATTGTTCCCATTATAACTCCTGACTTTATAGTTCTCATTTATTGTGGATGATACGTTTCAAAAATTCCAGGCGCTGTTTACAATTCTCGCCATCCCTGTACATGTTAGGTATTCGTTAGCAAAAATGGCAGGTGTAGGGATGACATGAGTCGATACAGCCCTTACAAATAAAAAACCCGCCAATTAAGGCGGGTTTTTAAAGGAATAGGAATGAGAGAGGCTTACATCATGCCGCCCATGCCTCCCATACCGCCCATTCCACCCATGCCGCCCATGTCACCAGCAGCTTCATCTTTCTTTGGTAAATCAGCAATCATGCACTCAGTAGTCAGCATTAAACTAGCTACAGAAGCAGCATTTTGTAATGCCATACGAGTTACTTTAGTTGGATCCAAAATACCCATATCAACCATGTCACCAAATTCACCAGTCGCAGCATTGAAACCATAGTTATCTTTGTTTTCAGATACTTTGTTTACAATAACTGAAGCTTCATAACCAGCGTTTGATACGATCTGACGCATTGGCGCTTCAATCGCACGACGAAGAATGTTGATACCCATGTTTTGATCGTCATTGTCGCCTTTCAAAGAATCCAGAGCTTTTTGTGCACGAATTAAAGCAACACCACCACCAGCTACAATACCTTCTTCTACAGCAGCACGAGTAGCATGTAATGCATCTTCAACACGAGCTTTCTTCTCTTTCATTTCGACTTCAGTAGCAGCACCGACTTTGATAACCGCAACACCGCCTGAAAGCTTAGCAACACGCTCTTGTAATTTCTCACGATCATAATCAGAAGTAGTTTCTTCAATTTGAGCACGAATTTGAGTAATGCGCGCGTTGATTTCAGCAGCTTTACCTTCACCATCAATAATTGTAGTGTTTTCTTTGGTTACTACGATACGTTTTGCAGTACCCAAATCTTCTAAAGTAGCAGCTTCTAAGCTCTTACCAATTTCTTCAGAAATCACTTCGCCACGAGTCAGAATTGCGATGTCTTGTAACATTGCTTTACGGCGATCACCAAATCCAGGAGCTTTAACCGCGCACACTTTAACAATACCACGCATGTTGTTAACAACTAGAGTTGCTAAAGCTTCGCCTTCAACATCTTCAGCGATAATCAATAATGGACGGCCTGATTTTGCAACGCCTTCCAATACAGACAACATGTCACGAATACTAGAGATTTTCTTGTCAACCAACAGGATGAATGGATGCTCAAGCTCGCAAGTCATGTTTTGTTGATTGTTGATGAAGTATGGAGAAATATAACCACGATCAAACTGCATCCCTTCAACAACAGATAATTCATTCTCAAGTCCATTACCGTCTTCAACAGTAATAACACCTTCTTTACCTACTTTATCCATTGCACTAGCAATAATAGAACCAATTGCTTCATCAGAGTTAGCAGAAATAGTACCTACTTGAGCAATTGCTTTATTGTCTTTGCAAGGCTTAGACATAGATTGTAATTTTTTGGTGATTGCAGTAACTGCTTTGTCGATACCGCGCTTCAGATCCATAGGATTCATACCAGCAGCAATTGCTTTGTACCCTTCAACAACAATCGCACGTGCCAATACAGTTGCAGTAGTAGTACCATCTCCAGCAGTGTCAGAAGTTTTAGATGCAACTTCTTTAACCATTTGCGCACCCATATTCATGAAGCGTTGGTCAAATTCGATTTCTTTTGCAACAGATACACCGTCTTTAGTTACAGTAGGCGCGCCGTAAGCTTTCTCTAATACCACATTACGACCACGTGGGCCCATAGTCACTTGTACCGCATCAGCCAATGCATTAACACCAGCTAACATTTGTAAACGGGCATCATCCCCAAAACGTAATTCTTTAGCCATTCTCTTTCTCTCCTAATGAAACAATTTACTTCTCAATTACACCCATGATGTCGTCTTCACGCATCACAACCAGTTCTTTCCCGTCGATTTTCACTTCAGTACCTGAGTATTTGCCAAACAGAACAACATCACCCACTTTTACTGCTAAAGCGCGAACATCACCGTTGTCTAATATCTTACCAGCACCAACAGCAACGATTTCACCACGCATTGGTTTTTCAGTAGCGCTATCTGGAATAACAATACCACCTGCTGTAGTACGTTCTTCTTCCATACGACGAACAACAACTCGATCGTGTAAAGGACGAATTTTCATGCTTCTATCTCCTGATTAATTAATCTTTAAAGTCAATTTGCAATGTTACTGACTGACATATGGGGGCTAGGAAAGGAGTTTCAAGGGTAAAAATAAAAAAAATTTTAGCTTTAATTTTTTTCACACCATACAATGTTCTGATATAGTTACAATATATATTAAGCCTCCTGCACCCAGACTACATTTATTATAAAGGTTTCATAATGAGAAAATGGTTTTTATTGTTGCTTTGTTTTATAACCACATTTGCTCTGCATGCAAACCCGCTTCCTGCTGCAGAAGTATTTCATGTCAATGTCACTACGGTGGATCCTAATACGTTCGCCATCAATTTTCAGATAAAACCCAATTATTTTCTTTATAGTGAACGTATTAAATTAAGTACCAAACCCAACAGTGCAATTCAATTAGGTACTCTTCGGCTTCCTCATACAGAGAAAAAAGTAGATAAGCAAGGACATGTGTATACCGTCTATCGCAATCAAATCACCATTCCTGTAGGTATTTTAGGAAATAAACCTGGAAAAGCTTTAGTTGATTTACACTATCAAGGATGCTCAGATGATGGCTTTTGTTATGCACCGGAAATCAAAACGATTCAGCTAACTATTGATGACAGTTTGGCTTTAACACAAGCGAGCCTGGAGCAACCAAGCAATACTCAGCCAGCTGTCACCGAAGAACCTCAAAACGATGGAATCACAAAAGTCTTCTCAAGCAACAACTGGCTCCTCATTTTGATTACTTTTTATGGTTTTGGTTTGCTGTTATCGTTTACGCCATGTATCTTACCTATGGTTCCAGTTTTATCTGGAATTATTGTTGGTCATGGTAAGACCATTACGACGAGAAAAGCTTTTTTCCTTTCATTAAGCTATGTGCTCAGCATGTCAATTACCTATGCAATCATTGGTGCTGTAGTTGCTTTACTGGGCGCCAATCTGCAAATTAGCATGCAATCACCATGGGCTATAGGTGTATTTAGCCTGATTTTTTTGCTATTGGCGTTATCCATGTTTGGATTTTATGAATTCAAGTTACCGCATTCCTGGCAAGCAAAAATACATGGTTCCAGCAACCAAAGAGGTGGCCACTATGTTGGGGCCGCAATCATGGGCTGTTTATCTACCCTAATCCTTTCACCTTGTGTTACAGCACCATTAATTGGGGTATTAACTTACATTGCCCAAACCGGAAATATTCTTTTAGGCTGTCTGACCTTATTTGTTTTAGGCCTGGGAATGGGAACCCCCTTACTTCTCATTGGTACTTCTGCTGGTCGTTGGTTGCCTGAAACAGGCAGTTGGATGAATACCATCAAAGCGCTGTTTGGTATTATTTTTATTGCTGTTGCCATTGAGCTCATTTCGCGAATTGCGCCCCCCTTAGTCCGAATGATCTTATGGGCCAGTTTGCTTATTTTTTCAGGAATTTACTGCGGTGCGCTCACTTATTCAGCAACACATCGCGAAAAGTTCAATCAAGGAATGGGGCTCATTCTACTAGTCTATGGTTTCTTGATTTTGGTTGGCGCCAGTATGGGGGCAAGCAATCCGTTACAACCTTTAACCACGGCACAATCAGCAAATGCAGTACCAGTTAACGCTCCTGTTAAAACACAACAAAAACAGAATCTAAGCATCATAAAAGAAGCTTTAGCTGATGCTGAAGGCACACCGGTGATGCTTGATTTTTATGCTGACTGGTGTACATCCTGCAAAGTTATGGAAGCAACAACGTTTAAAGACCCTCGTGTACAAAAAGCTTTAGCTCGTTTTACAGTCATTAAAGTAGATGTCACAACAAACACAACGGAAAATAAAGCCCTACTCAAGTACTTTGATGTTGTGGCACCGCCAACGTTTATATTTTTTGATGCGCAAGGCAAAGAACTGAATAATCTCAAGTTGGTTGGAGAAGTATCTGCAAATAAATTTTTAAAAACGCTAAAACAAATAGACTGAAATGAAACAGCTAAAACGCCCTGGCTCCGCTGTCATGCCCCACGCAGGCAGGGAATCCATCCATGGTCTAGCACTATTACTTTGTACCCTCTAATTGCTATGCAATTTAGGTTCTTTATCTTGATGAAACAGAGCCTCCATTTTCGGGCTGCCTCCAAAATATTGGCTGTTTGCCATTGTGTACACGTCCATATTATTTATCAATCCCCCCTAGCCTGATTGCTTGCAACCAGGGCCTCTTCTACCGTTATTCTTCGAGCATGCTTACAGTCAGGCATATGTTCACGTAAAAAAATGATACTCCAATAATTTTATCCCTAATCCTGTCGACAAAAATACTCAATAAGAGGTATAATTCGTTCACTTTTTTTACAGTTAGAGTTTTATGAATCATAAAGTAGGTTTTGTTAGCCTGGGTTGTCCCAAAGCGCTGGTAGATTCCGAACGCATTATTACCCAGTTGCGTGCACAGGGATATGAATTAGTGTCCAGTTATCAAGATGCAGGTGTTGTAGTAATTAATACCTGTGGGTTTATTGATAGCGCCGTTAAAGAGTCTCTGGATACTATTAAAGAAGCAATGGCCGAAAACGGACGTGTTATTGTTACGGGTTGTCTAGGTGCCAAAGCCGAGATCATCAAAGAGGCGTGCCCTGATGTGCTGCATATTAGCGGCACACATGCCTATGAAGAAGTCGTTAATGCAGTTCATCAGCACCTGCCTCCCCCTGCAGATCCTTTTACGCAACTGATTCCACCACAGGGCATTAAATTAACGCCACGCCATTATGCCTACTTAAAAATATCTGAAGGCTGCAATCAAAAATGTACGTTTTGCATTATTCCTACCATGCGTGGAAAATTGCAAAGTTACCCAATGGCACAAGTATTAACTGAAGCTCAAAAATTAAAAGATGCAGGTGTTAATGAAATTTTAGTGATTTCCCAAGATACAAGCGCTTATGGTGTGGATACCCGTTATCAACCTATAAACTGGAAAGGAAAAGACGTTGACACACGTTTTTACGATTTATGCGAACAATTAGGGGAATTAGGTATTTGGATCCGTCTGCATTATGTATACCCTTACCCACATGTAGATGAGATTATCCCTTTAATGCGAGATGGGCTGATTCTTCCATATTTAGATATCCCATTACAACACGCTAATTCACGAGTGCTTAAAGCAATGAAGCGACCTGCAAGTAGTGAAAATACTTTGCTGCGTATCGCTTCCTGGCGAGAAATTTGCCCGGATATTACATTACGTTCGACCTTTATTGTCGGCTTTCCTGGAGAAACAGAAGCAGAGTTTGAGGAATTACTCGACTTTCTTGAGGAAGCTCAATTAGATCGCGTGGGATGTTTCAAATACTCTCCTGTTGAAGGCGCGAAAGCGAATGAGTTAAGCGACCCAGTGCCAGAGGAAGTTAAAGAAGAGCGCTACCATCGCTTCATGCAATTACAAGCAGAAATTAGCCGTGATAAATTAGAGAATAAAATTGGCGGTGTGCAAACCGTATTAATTGATGAGGTCAATTCAGAGCAAATTATTGCACGCAGTAAAAGCGACGCACCAGAAATCGATGGTCTCGTTATTCTGCCACCAACTCCTGGCATTAAAGTGGGCTCTTTTGCTGAGGTCGTTATTACCGATAGTGATGATTATGATCTCTATGCAGAATTCACAAATATAGCCAGTTAACTTGATACCTGGGTTTCGCTGCGATATATCCAGGCTACATTTATTATTGTAGCCTGGGTGCAAGCGAAGCCGTAACCCGGGTTCTTTATATCGATTTACTGCAATTGATTAAAAAGTTCTTTACACACGCTCAATATCTCATCCTGCATATTTTTTTGGCTCATCACTCCTGGACGCAGTAAATTCTGATGCAATAATTTATGGTGTTTCTTATATGCTTTCTTTAAAAGGCTATAGTGTTCTTTGCTTAGAACGCCTGCTAATAACAAATGCTGGAGTTGGCTTAATGTATGTGTATAACGAGCTAAAGAAGGATCACCCAAATGTAGGATTAAAAACTGTACTAAAAATTCCAAATCCAGTAACCCTTCAGAAATAGGATTCCTATCTTGGTATTGCTCCATTTTGGATCGCATCGCCAATACATCTTGCAGTAGTGTCGGTTTGTCACGCGCCAACAACAAAACTGATTTTTTTAACTGTATAAAGGTATGTCTAATCCGACTATGTCCGCTGAGAATGCGTGCTTTTAATAAGGCCTGATGTTCCCATGTCCATGCTTGATTTTTTTGGTATTCGACAAAGGCATCAACATGACTTACCAATAACCCGGCTGCTCCAGAAGGCCTAAGACGCGTATCTACCGTATACAAAACCCCAGACTGAGAGCGAGTAGTTAGCATATGTAAAATTTTTTGCGTTAAACGAGTAATCAATGCCTCCTCAGACAGTGGTGCCGAATGCAAAAACACCAAATCCAAATCAGAAGCATAATTCATTTCACGACTACCTAATTTTCCATAAGCAATAATTGCAAAGTGGGTTTTTACCTGCTGCATTTCCGGATATCGCATACACAATTGCTCACTGGCAATGATTAATACCTGGTTGACAATGACTTGAGCCACATCAGACAAAAATTGACCAATGCGTACGGCATTGCAAAAGCCATAAAGTTCTGCTCGTGCTGCCATTAACCAATTAGTTAACTTAAATTGACGCAGTATTTCTTCTTGTACTTCAACATCATGATGATGGGTTAATCTTTCAACTAATAGTCCTTGTAACTGATGCAATGATTGCGGGCGCCATTCTTCGTCCTGATCCAACAGGACTTCCAACAAAAAAGGTTGGTTCACTAATAAAGAGGTAATAAATGGACTTTGCGCAAACCAAAATAATAATTCAGTTAAAACCTGAGGATTCTCCGTTAACAAAGCAAGATAAGCGCTGCGACCTACTATATTTTCGAGCAAATGCATCACCTGCAATAACACTTCATCCGTTTTTTCAACATGCGTCAGTTCCGCAAGCAACATCACCATAAATCGGTCCAAACGCATACGCGCGCCTTGCGTAAGACGTCGGCAGCGAGGGCTGTGACGGAAAGAATGAATCATTTGATAGCAATGTGACGCATTTGCGAAACCTAAACTAGTAAGCAAATTAATTGCCATACTGGTTTCGACATGCCCTTGCCAAAGGCTAGCTAATTGATTTGCTAATAATCTTTTCTCATCTTCATAATCTTTGACCTTACCAAGCACTGAATGAAACGCATAACTAATAATGCGTTGATATTTATGCAATTTATTAAGCAAATCCTCCCAAGACAAATAGCCCATAGCCAAAATAATTTGTTCTTGTTTCACCAGATCTTCGGGTAAAGAGTGGGTTTGCTGATCATTTAAACTCTGAAGTGTATTTTCGAGTTTACGTAAAAACAAATAAGCTTGTTTTAAAGCATCGGTGTGCGGTAATAGTTGTTCTCGCTTTAAAACAGTAAGTGCGAGCAGAGCATTTTGTACTTGTAATTGCGGTAAACGGCCACCACGAATTAACTGAAAATTTTGAATAACAAACTCGACTTCCCTGATCCCGCCTTTGCCACGCTTTATATCATCTAATCGTGGATTTAATTGCACTTCCCGCTCAATCATAGCCTTCATACTACGTAATGATTCAATCACACTAAAATCCACATAGCGTCTGTAAACAAATGGTACAATCAAACGCTCAAACCAGGGGAGCACCTCATCCGCTGTTTCAGTAATAACCCGTGCCTTCACCATAGCATAGCGTTCCCAATCACGACCCTGCTCTTGGTAATAAGTTTCCATTGCAGCCAAGCTAGAAACCAGTGGGCCACTGTCTCCATTGGGGCGTAAGCGTATATCGACTCGAAAAACAAAGCCATCAGGAGTTACATTTTGTAACGTCTGCACGAACTGTTGTACTAAGCGACTAAAATAGTGCTGATTATCGATGCGCTCCTCACCATCAGTTTCTCCCACCACTGTATAGGCAAAAATGAGATCAATATCTGAGGAGTAATTTAACTCTCTACCTCCTAATTTCCCCATGGCTAGAGTAAATAATTCGACCTCATTTCCTTTTTCATCACGTGGAACACCATAACGCCGGGATAATTCCAGTTTGCAATAATTGATTGCATGCAAAATAAGCGCATCAGCGCAATCAGACCATGCACGCATAACCTGTGCCGTACTGGCAATATCTGCTAGTTCAAGAAGAAGTAACCGCAAAAAATGGGTGTTACGAAATTGCCGCAATGTACGAAAATAAGCCGCCTGAGGCAAACTAAATGACACGGCCTGCAAACAGTGAAAATAATCCTCTCGAGACAACAAAGAACGACATTCATCATCTTGGAGTAATGTTTTTAATAATTGAATCTGTCGACATGCATAATCACTAACAAGGAGTAGCTCGATGACCTTGTCATGCAGGGGGTGTTGTAAATCCGCCAGATGTTTTTCAATGAACCATGCTTTTGATTCCAATAGCTTAGGGATTTCCATTTGCATAAATTTTATATTTTTCATTCCCAAAATTAATACTCTCGTTATAATCTATAAAAATCAATAATAATTTCATATTAAAAATGACTCGATTAATTCTCATTGCATTTATTTGTTTCACATCATCACTGTTTGCCCTAGGCGAACCACTCAATGTAGGGATTGAAAGTTTTGACCCGCCATTCGTCATGCAAGGAACCCACAAAGAAGCCTATGGCTTTGATGTGGATATGATGAACAATCTATGCAAAATTATGAATAGAACGTGCGTCTTTCATGTCATGCGTTTTGATAAATTAATTGATGCAGTGGCTAACAATAAATTAGATGTTGCAGTCAGCTCAATCACGATTACTAATGAACGTGCAAAAATAGTCAATTTCAGCTTACCCTATCTACTCAGTTACTCTCGATTTTTAGGAAAACGATCCAATTCAAAAGAACCGTTTAGCCTGGATCTTTTAAACAAGAAAAGAATAGGATTAGAAACCGGTACTGTATTTTTAGAACAACTAAAGCAAATGGGCGTTAATAATCCTAATGTTAAGGAATATTCCGGTATTGAGGACCAACTCGCAGCCTTGAGCAATGGCGCTGTAGACATCATTCTAATGGACAATGCGACCGCTATTTATTGGGCATCTAACTCTGGAGATATGTTTCAATTAATGGGACCGCCCTATATGTATGGATATGGTTATGGAATAGTCATTAATCCTGCTAATGCAGACTTATTAACGCAGCTAAACCAAGCACTAGTCCAATTTCAAAATTCCGATGAATACAAACAAAATTACAATAAGTATTTGTTTGAATTCTAAAAAATAACCTGGGTGCAAAGCCAACGAGGCCGAAACCCGGGTTTCGCTGCGCCGCACCCAGGCTAGAAGTAGATTTATGAATAGAGCATTTAGTAGATTATCCCCTAAGGGACCGAGAAAATTTAATGCAATGTTTGTCCCTGAGTCAAACAACGCGTGATAATTTGCCGAGTTACAAAGTCACCCTGGCTCACGCCATACATTGAATTAAAATGCTTTGCTAAAACGATAACCCAACCAGACAAACGAAAATCCATTTTTTTCTCCGCTTGATCCACAACAATTTCAAAAAGACCTAACGAATCACTTTCACGTTCACTAGCGTACTCTTCCATAATCACGCGGGCAGCTTGTAAATCTTTGTCTCTGGTAGGCCAGTTTTGACTCATATTATTCTTCCTAAAAAGCATGATTAGCTTTCTGTAATTTGGCTATCATAATTGAGATAACCTCCAAATTACAAGTGCTGAAATAAAGACACATTGTCTCATATTTTGACCAAATTTTCAAGATACAAAGCATTCTGGAAAACCTGAACGTGAGCTTATTAAGAACCACAATCTTAAAAAAATCGATTTGAATGCAAACTCTTTAGTTTAACATCATGGAATGTTTTTCCAAGACAGCATATGATATACCTATTCGCCCAAATTAGAAAAATACTCTATGACTTATCATATTTTACCCTCGATTTTGTCTGCTGATCTCACGTGCCTAGGCAACGAAGTAGAAGCCGTTATGAATGCAGGAGCTGATTTCATACATTTTGATGTAATGGATAATCATTATGTTCCCAATCTAACATTTGGCCCTGCTTTCTGTGAGGCCTTGCTCAAACGTTTCCCTAAACTTCCCATCGATGTCCATCTCATGGCTGAACCTGTAGATACATTAATTGAGGCATTTGGGAAAGCAGGAGCAAAACGAATTAGTATTCACCCCGATGCAACAATACATTTGGATCGCAGCTTAAAATTGATAAAAGATTTAGGATGTGAGGCAGGACTTGTATTAAATCCAGCAACACCTATTGAGGTGCTGACATGGTGCGCCCATAAACTCGATTTTGTATTGGTAATGACCGTAAATCCTGGTTTTGGCGGGCAAAAAATTATCACGGAAATTATCGATAAAATCCCCCAAATTCGTAAACTCTATCCCCACATTGATCTGTGTGTCGATGGTGGAGTAACCATAGAAAATATTGCTACTTTAGCCCGTGCAGGAGCAAACCAATTTGTAGCCGGTGCTGCGGTATTCAAAAGCAAAAATTATAAAGAAACAATTGACTCCATGCGCCAACAATTGGACTCTGTTACCAAAGGTTAGATTGAGCCAATATGGAGTGATTTTAAACGAATCTAAACCCACGTCATCATGAGCACAGCAAGGGATGACATGGTAGCAAATATCAATGGACCTTAATGAAGATAAGTTATGAAAAAAGTTATTTTACTCTTTTGCAGCATTATTAGTTCCCAGACGTGCATTGCGCTCTCAGGTGAAGCGTACATGGAACGTTTTAACACTTATTTGTCTTTTAGCCAAAATCTTCCTACAACTACGCCCAGTACCGCATTTTTGGATTTTATTAAAGGAACCACTCCTTTATCCACGAAACTACGCGAAAAATGGTTGTATGAATTAGCCAGAAACAAGGATTGGACGAGCTTTAGCCAATACTACCAACCTTCTAATGATTTGAATCTTGCTTGTTATGAACAAATAGCAAACTACAACACGGGCAAGCAGCAAGAGGCATTAAAAGCGTCCATTCCACTGTGGTTAAGCGGTGATTCAATGCCTCCTTCATGCAATAGTTTATTTGACTTGCTTTTGAAAGATAATAATTTTAATCAAAATTTAATTACACACCGAATTAACTTGGCTTTAGATAGGCGCAATATCCAACTCGCCCGATATTTGTTAAAGCAATACAAAACACCCCATGCATCTGAGTTAAATGCTTTAAACGTTGTGTATCAAAACCCAGCAAACATCAGCAAGCTAAATCCAGGCGGATTAAATAGTGAGATCTACCTTTATGGCCTTAAACGAATGGTCTCTATTAATATGGATAAAGCACTGACGCTATGGCAACAAAGTAAAACGCAAAAAATGCTTAATCAAGCACAACAACAAGCTTTTTTAGCCCATGTAGCACTTTATAGAGCCATGCGCAATCACGAAGACGCTTTGCAATGGTTCGCCAAAGTAAAACCTCAATATTACAATGATGTTTTACTGGACTGGCAAATACGTTTTGCATTAAAACGCAAAAACTGGGCACAAGTTACCGCATTAATTAATGATTCAAAACATAAAGATGAACCGTGTTGGCAATATTGGCTAGCACGTTCTTTAGAAGAACAAGGAAAAAAAGCAGAAGCAAAAGCAATTTATGAGCCTTTAGCGAAAAACAGACAATATTATGGCTTTCTTGCCAGTCTTCGCCTCAATAAAACGCCCAGTTTTACCAATGAAAATCCAACAACAAATCTGGATGTATTGAAGCCCTACCAAGCATTTATTGATCAAATTCAGACACTCTACTTGAACAAACAAACGCTACAAGCATCGCGCTTACTTAATGATTTTATTAGTGAGCTGCCTAAAGATGAGGCAAGCGCTCTGGTTTATTGGATTGATCAGAAGCTGCAATGGCATGGGAAATCTGTTTACTTAAGTAATAACGAGACCCTAAATAATCAACTGTCGTTAAGATTTCCTTTGGCTTATAAAGACAGCATTTCCCTCTACTCTAAAAAATATGCTGTTGCTCCAGAGTTTATTTACGCCATTATTCGTCAGGAAAGTGGCTTTAGAGATGACGCAACATCTTCAGTAGGCGCTCGCGGTTTAATGCAAGTCATGCCTTATACTGCCAGGGTGGTCTCCAAAGCAGATAAAATTCCATATAATGATCAAAAGCAGTTATTTCTGTCCCAAAAGAACATCAATATTGGCGTGGCGTATTTAAAACAACTTAAAAAACGATTCGACAATCACCCGATCCTCATTGCTGCAGCATACAATGCAGGGCCCAAACAAGTCGTTTATTGGTTAAGGACGCACCCACCTAAAGAAATTGATGTATGGATAGAAACCCTACCTTGGCAAGAAACACGGAATTACCTAAAAAATATTATGGCTTTTTATGTAGTGTACCAATATCGTCTGGGTCAAAAACCTAATATGGGTAATTTCTTAGCGCCATTATAATGATGATGTTTTGTAGCCTGGGTGAAGCATAGCGAAAACCCGGGTTATGAAAGCATGATTCTTATTCGAATCCTCGGGTTACGGCTTCGCCTCTACCCAGGCTAGAAAGCGCGATACATAGAGAGCGCTGTAAAAATTTATTGTATCACAAGAAATTAGTAAGTTAGTGTCTACCTATCAAGTCCCATTCTACTGGGTCCTGATTACAATATCTTCTCTTTACCGCCCAATAATCGATCAAATAATGAATAATTTGATCTATAATTATACAATTAAGATGGAATTGGTAATACAATTATTGTATGCCTTAAGGGCGATTTTTATGATAAAGACTACCTGCTCTATGTGTCTCTTAGGAACAATGCTTATTTTAAACGGATGCGCTCCAACCGCTTATGTTGTTGGAACCTCAAATCCACCAGCCAACTACACATTTACTCGTGGATATAATCCCCCACAAGCAGCTTATCCCGATGTCCCCTTAGATGCCAACACCTCAATAGATAGCAATGCGATTGTCCAACAGGAAAATGCGATTAACGCCATGAATGACTCTATTGCCATTACACAACAGCAAAACGCGGCCGCACAACAGCAAGCAATTCAACAACAAATGAATATAATGGCACTACCTCGATAAATAGAGGCAGCTGCAATCATTAAGATAAATTAGGATGCAAACAGAAACACTGCTTGCGGATTAAGAGAGACTTACAGATGCAGCGCATTGATTTTCAAAAATATGATGGTAACGTATTATGCTATTGAACCCTTCAACATCTGCATCAGACAATTCTGTTTGAGCCACTAAGCACAACATCATTTCCAATTCATCCTCATCGAACTCAGTAAGCAAAGGAAGTCGGCTTAATTCGTCAATGACTTCTTCACGATTTAATATATTATCTTTTTGACAAACTATTTCAAAATTTTCTTCATTTAACTGATCCGCACGATGCAAAATTTTCATAAAGTGAAATGCACCAATACCTAATTGACTTACTATGGCTAAACATTCAGGATTAGAGAAATTAATAAATTGTGCATCACGTAATAACAAAATATTTTTAGCGAAGATATTAGCATTTTTCGGATTTGCTTCGAGCATCGCAAAATAGTCAGGGAATAGCGAGTGTTCTGCAATAAGCTTTGTAGCTCCTTCATAAATTCTATCGATATATGCTTCTTGTCTTAGAAGAATATCTACCATCTCAGGGTAAAAGAGGTTGTTTTCCAATACTAAATCAAGCAAATTAATAACCGTATCCATACGCTCTGCCGTAATTGAGACAGCATTAAGTTTCTCTACTAAAGCGGAGCTCTCATAGGCGCGTTCTTGAAGATTAATCAACAATTGCGAAATCTTGTGTGCTTGTGCAGGATAAGCAAGCAATAATTTAAAAATATCAGGATCAAGCAAATCTCCCTGTGTTAAATCACGTACGCTTTGAGCAACAGCTTCATCAAATGGAGCCGCATTAAATAAAAGCGGCATTGAAAGAGTTCTGGGATCAATATTTACTTCTTTTTTTATCAATTCCAGCAAATTGACCACTCTACCAATTTGAGAAATATTATTTGCAATGAGTCGAGCAAGTCCATCAGTCAAGTCAATTTTGAGCTCTTTAAGGACCTTAAATAAAGAAATCAAACGGTTACCATAATCAGGGTTTGCTTCAAGAAGAGCTATCATTTGTGGATCATTTCCTAGATTTAATTTTCTCAAACGTTCCACAAAGGAAGCACCAGGTGAATTAGTTATTGCTGTGGCGGTACCAGGTTTTAAGCTGGTAATCATTCTATTTGTACTACTGTCTGTCACAGTCATAACTGTCCCTTAATTGATCTCTAAGGGCATAAATATAACACAAATGAGTGTATTAAAGCAATTTTGCATGGGTTACAAATGGGGTGTAATTGTTAAAACATGCTTTTGGATCATTTCGATCAATTCATTGCAATCGGTATCAGAACCAGGTTCTTTAGTTATTAAAATCAACATTTGTTCTAACTCGCCTTTCTCAAATGCAACGAATAGAGGAAGATTACTTAAAGATTCGATGACTTCAGGTTTATTCAGTATCGGATTATGCTGGCACACTTTTTTATAATGCTCTGCATCTAAGATACCTGCTTGCTGCAAGTGCATCAACAAATGAAACGCGCCAGCTCCCAATCTACTTGCAATTAAAAGATCCTCTGTTTTTTTATAATCAATAAGTGAGGTGCTATGTAGTAGCAAAATAATATTAGCGAGAATATTGGCATTTTTTGGCGCTTTTCCGATGGTATCTAAATAACTTGCTGCCAACTTATTTTCTACGGCAAGCTTTTTCGCTCCCTCATAAATATTACTTATATGCTCTTGCTGAGCTAAAAAAATGTCCAAACATTCGCTGTAATAGAGATTTTTATTTAAAAGTAGAGTAAGCAACTCAATCACTGTATTCATTTTTTTTGAATGAAATTTACCCAGCTTTTCAACTATTTTTTCAGTAGGATAAGCATGTGCTTGAAAGTTAATGATTAAATCAGCAAGTAAGTACGATTGCTCAGGATAAGAAAACATTAGTTTTAAATTGGCTGTACCAATTGCATTATGAGCGATAAGTTGACGAATCCCATGAATGAGAGTGGTTTCTGACTTTGCAACTTGAAACAAAACCTCGGGTGCAATAATTGCAGTGTCAATGCCAGCTTCATGCATAAACTCTAATAGATGAACCACATAGCCCGCATTAGCAGCGTTACTTGCAATAGTCTTATGGAGTTTATCATTAAGCGCAATATTATATTTTTTTAATGCCTTGAATAAAGAAGTCAATCGATTCAGATATTGAGGATTCGCTTCAAGAGTGTGCATCATGTCTTCATCAGGCTCTAAACCTAATTGACTTAAGCGTGCCATGATTTTACTTCTCGCTTCAGTTACTTGATTAAACTTAATATATGCCATATACCGCCTCACTATCCTGTGTCGTTTGACAGCTATAAAAAATCTTTATCTATTATTTCTGATTTTATCATCAAAAGGGGCACCAAGGTCAAAATATTATCAAATAAATATATTTTAAATACCCTATATGAAGAAATAACGACAATGGCCCGCTGTCAGAAGCATAGTTCTATACCCTATTTATCTAGCTACCTGCAACACTCACACCACAAAGTGATCAATTTACATTCAATAAAGACGCTTAATAGTCACTTAATATTCTTTTTGTATAATTGCCAACATTAAGTAAGCTGTGTACTAGGTTATCCAATTAAACAATAAAAGTACTTAATGGTTGCTTAATATTAATTATGTATAATCGGAAAACATTAGGTTCGATAATCACCTATGTTTCTAAATATAATTTATAAGGACCTTGATTATATTTTTATATTTAAAAAATATTCTATGGGGAGATTCTTATGGGCGCCAACAGCGAAATTGTTAGAAAACAGATTGCAGATCTTAGGGATTACACAGACACAGTTGCAGCAGTTCATTTATTAAAAGAAGTTGTAACCAACGGAGCAGTGGTTACAGTAGGTTCAGCAAAAGAGATTATTGCTGTAGAAAACTCAAAAAAGGATCCTAAGATTGGAAATGTTGTCAAAGCAATTTTGGCAAAAGCAGGCAAGCCCGGAGAAGAAAGAAGCCAATGGACTAAGAAAGCAGACGAAAAGTTACATCTTGAAGCTGCGATTACAATTGGTGGTGCTGTATATACAGTAGATTTTACTTACGATGGTATCAAAGACGAGCAACAAGAATACACGGTTAAAATAACCAGCAAATTAGATGCAGAAGTGAGCAGAGGTAAATTATTCTTCGATCATGACCATTCCGCCACTGTTAAATTAACCTATGATAGAGTAGGTGATCTTCACGCAGTAACTAAGAAAGGTTTAGCTGTTGATACTAAATCGTTTGTTCCTCATGCATATCAAAATGAAATATTAGCCAAATTTTCTGATAGCTTGGCCGCAGGAAAAGAACAACGTCTTGCCGTCATGGGAACAGGTTCAGGCAAAAGTATTGTAATGGCAGGTATTGCACAGGCAGTTGGGCGCACGGTCATGATTGTTCCTGATAAGACACTAGTTGATCAGCAATCATCTGAAACCCAAAAAATGTTAGGTGCAGGTAAGGTCGGAGGCAGCACACATGTTCCTACCGTATTTACTTTGGAAACGATTAAACCCAACGTTGATGTGGATTGGGACGGTTTGAAGGACGATTTAAGTGACATGGAAGAGGAAGACAAACAAAAAATTAGAGCATATTTTGCCAAAGTAATTGCAGGTACTGAGCATTTTGATCAAGTTGTTTTGCAGGCGGAACATCCATTATTCAAGATCATCGCTGGCGAAATAAAAGATTCAATGGTGTTAATTGATGAAAGCCATCGCCATACATTTACTGAAGAAGATACACAAATTTTGCAAAGATTGAAAGCTCGCAATTCAATTCTAGCATTAACAGCGACACCAACTTCGAAATTGTATGATCTCTTTACTGGTACGCCTTTAGATGATTTAAGTCTTGGTGCTGCAATTGAGTTAGGAACAATTCGTCCGATTAAGCCTGAAGTAGCTTATTTAGAAGAAAAAGATTTGATTGATCAAGCAGTGATTCATTACTTTGATGATTATTATCTCCAAGAGGGAATGGTTGGTTATGTTGATCCGGTCGAATTAAAAGCACAAATTAAAAAAGCGACAATGGGAATTGAAGACGCTGTGGCGCAACAACAAGCCATTGAACAAGCTTTAGAGTTGAACCGCATTCGTGCTCAACGCAACATGGGTTTTTCTGATGACCAAGCAACTCGTGAGAAATTAGCTGAAACCTATCAGAAGCTTGCGAATGGAGATAGACCTACCCTGGAAAAATATCAAGGGAAAGTAGCAGAGCTCCGCAAAGAGTCTGAATCTCAAGCAAGAGTGCAATTGGCCAAAAAATTTGGTGCTGTCGATGAACTGGAATTACGTAGACAAGTTCCTTTACGTGCAGTGAATTTAAAAAATGATATCGATATTGAACAACAAAAAGACATTCAAAGAACGGTCAATAGCTTTGCTCTTGCACTTATCTTTAATGAAAAGTTCACTGATATTGCTGAGAAAGACAGATCTCACAAGCTTGATGAATATTTAAAAGAATGCGATGAGCATATCAAGAAATACAAAACAAAAGATGGTGAGATACCTCCTCCGTTTTTAAGCAAGCTTAAAGCCTGTGAAGACGCAGATAGGATAAAATTAAATACAGCTTTGACGAAATTAGGACCACCTATTTCCAAATTGCCTACTGCGCAAAAAGAAGCAATGGTTAAATTAATTTTGGACAGAGCAGAAGCAATGGTAGCTAAGATCAAAACGTCAAATCCTATTTCTGATGTGGTAACTCATGCTACTCCTGTTGATTTAGTTGCCTTAAAAGCAACTGAAGGTTATGCCAGTGCAATTGATATGAAGACGAAACAGTCTATAATCGACGAGCAGCTTGCGCAAATTGAAGTTGGTCTGAGAACACATATTGTTGCAGATGAAGTAATTGCTACAGGTGTGAGTATTCGAGATATCTTAAATGTGCAAGTTATCAATAGTCATTCGCCAGTTGTTGAGTCGAATATCAATGCGATTAACGGAATACTGTCAGGACCTCAGGCAACTGGACGTTGCGTACGAAATAAAGATGTTTCAGCTCGTGCTCAACAATACATTGATAAGCGATATCAAGATAAAGGTCTCGTTCTTACTGTAGATGATATCATTGATCCTAAAGATTCAGCCGCAAAAACAAGAGAAGTGATGCTGAATCGAGAGGAACAAGCAAAAAAAGAGGCGAAAGCGATTGTTACACTGCAAAGTGTAATAAGAGGGTTCCAAACTTTTACCTTGTTCCAACAAAGTGTCCCTTTACATCAAAAGATTGTGGAGCTTTCTCAAAAACTGGAAGTACTCGATGGCCTATTAAAGGACAAAGAAAAAAACAAGAGTACGAAAAAAGAACTTCAGGCTAAAGTTGCCGAAGTAGGTGCTAGTGAATCAGAATCTATTCTTAGGGAACTTGATAGGCTTGAAAAGGAATTAGAAATTGTACCAGGAAGAAAAAAAGGCGCCCAACTTCCAACTGAATATGCTCGCAATCCGGTTCTGTTTTTAACGTGGGTTAAAATAAAACTTAAACAAGCAGAGCTCGAAACGTCAACAACAGTTGTCAAGCAAACTATTCAGGAACTTGGAGAGGAAGTAGAACAACTAGAAAAATCTATAGTTGAACTGAAGCAAGCTATCCAAGAAGGGACTATGCAGTTGAGTAAACTGAAAGAGCAAGAAGCTCGATTGTTAGAACAAATGCAAGAGCTCAACAGACAATTCCAAGTTTAAATAGCTTTAAGTTGTACTTCATTAAAACCTCCGCCTAGGCGGAGGTTTTTTATTTCTACGAACTGGATTCCTGCTACAAATTTAATCCAACACCATTCACAAGTATTCACTCATCCTTAATAACCAAGTAGATTAGAAGAACTAAAAAAGTAATAAATAGATGAAAAGCCGTTGTTAGAGCCCCTCTAAACAATGAAGACATCCATAGACCAAACCACTCACCTGCTATAGACATAAAAACCACTTGCCAAGTTAAAAAGCCTAATGTGAGGCCGGCTACCGCCCAATTTTTAGCTCCATTAAAAATCAATGCACTTTCATGCCGCACTTTAAATAACTTCCAAGCGCCTGCAGCACAAAGCACCATGGTTAGGATTTCTAAGCCAATGATCATAAGATAGATTGTGTGCTGCACTATAGGATTGAAAATTGCGCGATAACCAATTCGCGAGTCCGCAAAGATGTCCGTCATCGCCAATGTATGTTCTACCAGAACATAGTTCGCCTTATAATCGGTAATATTACCTAAGACAACAAGAAAACAGTAAAAAGCAAGTGCTACAATACAAAGTATCTTCGATATTCTTATCATTATGGTCCTGTCGTATTTCTCACAAAACGTGACAATACATGATTGGTACGTACTGAGGATTCTCGTAACGCCTCACTTGGGCTTAGAAAACCTGCAAACATCGCTTCCAAAACCTCATCGTTAATACCGCGAATCTGATTTTGCGGACCAAAACGTGGTAACGGTTTTTCCTGCAAGTCCCCGGCTAAATCCGTACGCGCCATCAATAAAGTTGGATGATGACTGCTTCGCAAAATATTAGCATAGATACCTTGTAAACCTATGGGGATATAACCTGTATGCTCATGCCAATGCTTTTGGGTCTCGGGTTTCACGATAAATGCAAAAAATTGAGCGATTCCTTTATACTGTTCCTTGGTCTGTCCCGCTACGGCCCATAATGCTGCACCGCCAGCAACATTTGCATGTCGTATCTTACTCACTTTTGTATCCAAAGGCATGCTGGAAATTCCTAACCGGAAAGGAACTAAAGCGGACAAACTATTATAAGCACCAGATGATTGGCTCAACAAAGGGCAAACACCACTGGTAAATAAAATAGTGGCATCATCTACCCTTCCTGCATAGCGAAAATAATGCAATGTATGCCACCGTTTTAAACGCTTAAAATGACTGCCTAATTGCGGGGTATTAAACACAGCGCGTGCGGGATTTTCTTGAGTTAATGGCAATCCATGAATTGCTAAAAAGGATTCAAAAAGCACCCAACCTGGGTACGCGGTTGTATAAGTACAATCATAGCCTGCTTTTTTTAACTTCTCTGCCAATACTTCCATCTCAGACCAAGTGCGTGGGAAATTCACTTGGGAGTAACCTACCTTGGCAAGAATATCTTGATTGTAATACAAGGTTGCAACCGAAAGATTAAAAGGTAAAGCCATTAATTGCCCATCTTTACTATAAAACTCACGAATAGATTGAATAAAATCTTCTTTAGGCAAGCTTATTCCTTGCTCTTGCATCAGCTCATCTACTGGTTTGATTACGCCCTTAGGCGACTCCATAATGGCATTTCCCACTTCAAAAACCTGTACCATGGCAGGTGGATGATGTGCTTTGAATGCAGCGGCAAAGCTCGTTAATGTCTCTACATAATGGCCCTTATAAACGGGTTTAATTATGTATTCATTTTGACTTCGGTTAAAATCATCGGCAAGTAGGCGAACTTCATCACCCAAATGTCCAGCCATTCCATGCCACAACAGCAGTTCAACCGGTTTTGCCTGGGCTGATAGAGTAAAGAAGATGCCGACTAAAAGAAGAATTAATTTTTTCATGCCAATAAGTCTGGATAATCACTAAAAACCGCATCAACACCCCAAGCAAATAGCTTATTAGCCAAGCGTCTGCGATTCACCGTATATGCACAGAGAACATAACCTGCTGCTTTAATTGCTTTAGCACGCTCTTCTGTTAAAACTCTGCGATTAAAATGAATTGAAAAACATTCTAATTGCTTGGCTTTTTGTAACCATTGTTCATCCCAAGCATGCAGAAGTAAACCCAATGGCATTTCCGGAGCAATACTGCGACATAAAACCAAAGCATCCCAAGAAAAGCTAGACACCAAGGGTAAATCTTTTCCCTGTGGCCAATAACGTTGAATGTGGCTCATCACAGCTACTGCCGTTTGTTCTGCAGTACCAGGATAGGGTTTAATTTCTATATTTGCTTGTACACCCGAAAAAGACAGCCACTTCAATGCCTCTTTAAAATGAGGAATACGCTCGCCTTTAAATTGTCGTGAAAACCAAGAGCCTGCGTCCAAAGATTGCACATAAGCAGACTCAACCTTGCCTACATCACCACGTCCATTTGTTGTTCTCTTTAAATTATCATCATGAATAACGAAAGGTTCACCATCAACACTGCACATGACATCAAACTCAATGAAATGACATCCTAAAGCCAACGCCTTGTCGAATGAAGCTAATGTATTCTCAGGAGCATAAGCTGCAGCTCCTCGATGTCCAATAATTTTTTCAACAACCAACAAAATTCATTCCCCTTTTATAAAATGTGGGTGAAAGTGAAATTATAACACTAGGCTGCACCCAGGCTACAAACTGCCAGGAAGTAAATCTCCCTTCGCCCCTTGGGGTAGAGGTATCCATTAGGGCGGATGAGGGAGATTTTTAACTTATTGAGCAACCTACTTTATAATATTTTGCTTACGATTTGAGGCTACCTCAACGATTGCAGTCAATATCAACTCATTACTTACTGTTAATGCGGGCGCTGCAGCTGCTGCTTCACCAGCCATCATCGTGTTCATCACCTTTGCTTGCAAAGGTCGTGGCTGAGACGGATTAGAGCCTTCCATAAACGTCAAGTTGCTTAAGCTATAATTTTGTCCTGGATAAGCCTTATTAATACGGGCGAGCTCATCATTTACCTGCTGATATAACCGTTGGCGAATTTCACCTAAAACATTCTGAGTTTCATCAAAACTTGGTTTAAAATCCACACTGGATATCTCATATTTAGCACCAGGTAAACTGACCTCTTTGGCATTTTTATAAATATCAGTTAACGCCTCCTGATTGACTCGCGCTTGTGCTTGCACATAGAGCTTCTCAAGTCCAGAATTGTCCTGAGAGCGATCAAACTCGATTAGGTGCCAATCTCCTTTCGCAATTTTATTTAATCGCTCAATGATGTCAGCACGCGCTTTTACCAAGTCAGCACTGGTTAACGTCACATTAATATTAACTCCTAGTAAAGCAGTTTGTGTTGTGACCCATTGTTTTGCTGAAAGTTGGAAATCAATTTTATCAAGAACTAACTGCGGCTGTGGTGGAGGTGGTGGCGGTAAGACGCCTTCAGCAAAAGCGAACGATGTGATAACCATTAAAGCCAGTATTCTGACAGCTATTTGGCGCATAACCCTCTCCGATTTTTGATGAATAAACAAATTAGTGTATACCAGCATGCCTTCAGATACCAAATTATTCACCATACCAAGAAACGCCAAGATGCTGGTTTTAGACGACTTGCTAAAAATAGCATTTTGGAGTTTCTTGGGTATATACCATTGATTTAATCAAAAAATAGGAATATAACTTCTGCAAAAATATTTGCAAAAGAGGAGCATAAATAATGATTTCTGTGGACAATATATCAAATACTAACCAAATAATAACCGATGATGATTTCCTCGATTACGCTCTCTCTCACGGTTTTGGTGACTTGCACTTCAAAGTAGACCCAGCAACTGGAATGAAAGCAATCATTGCCATCCACAATACCAAATTAGGCCCTGCTTTAGGTGGTTGCCGTTTCATTGAGTATCCAAATACTTATGCAGCGATTCAAGATGCAATGCGTCTTGCCCGAGGAATGAGCTTTAAAGCAGCATCGGTCAACTTGCCATTGGGAGGCGGCAAATCTGTAATTATCAAACCCAAAGGCTCATTTGATCGTGCCCAATACATGCACCAGTTTGGTCGATTTGTTAATGAATTAAATGGTCGCTACATTACTGCTCTTGATAGTGGCACCGAATTACCAGATATGGACATTATTGCAGAACATACCCCCTATGTAGCCAGTTTATCCAAATACGATGGTGACCCATCACCTTCTACTGCCAGAGGTATTCTACGTGGTATTCAAGCTGCAGTGGCTTTTAAACTAGGAAAAGAAAGTCTAAATGGAGTTCATGTGGCCATCCAAGGTTTAGGCCATGTTGGATTTTTGCTTGCCAGACATTTGCATGAGTTAGGTGCGACATTGACTGTTGCCGATGTTTCTCCGGCTGCGGTAGAACGTGCTGTGACCGAATTAGGTGCTAAAGCGGTAAGTACGGATCAAATTCATAAAGTTCCCTGCGACGTTTTTGCTCCATGTGCTTTAGGCGCAATTATCAATGACATCACCATTTCTCAATTGCAAACAACCATTGTTGCAGGTGCGGCAAATAACCAATTAGCGCATACTTATCATGGTAATAAATTACATGATAAAGGTATTTTATTTGCAGTAGATTACGTCATTAATGCTGGAGGATTAATTTTTGCAGCATCTAAGTATCTGCATACTCCTGAAGAAAAAATTAACGAACAAATCGATGCAATTTATACTCATTTAACTGAAATTTTTGCGCGCTCCGCTCAAGAAAACTTACCTACAAGTGAAATTGCAGATAATTTAGCAAAAGAAAAATTATCTTAGGGTTGTTAAGGCGTCATCCCGAGTATAACGAGGGATGACGGACTAGTATGTGCGGTATCAGAAAACATAAAATTCGTGCCACTTTAGCCAAAATAGCAGAACTTTAGGAATCTATGAAACATTTAAGCCTAACCCCCGAACTTTATGAATACATGCTGGACAAATCTTTGCGTGAGCATCCATCTCTAACTGGTTTACGTAAGGTGACGTCGACTATGGACCTGGCGAACATGCAAGTTGCGCCGGAACAAGCTCAATTTATGCAATTACTTCTGCGCCTTATCGGTGCAAAAAATGTTTTGGAGCTGGGAACATTTACTGGCTATAGTGCTTTAGCCATGTCTTTAGTTTTGCCGGATGATGGCAAGCTCATCACTTGTGACATCAGCTCCGAGTGGACGAGCAAAGCACATCCCTTCTGGCAGGAAGCACAGCAAGACCATAAAATCGAATTAAGACTCGGCCGTGCCTTAGATAGCTTACATGCACTCATCGCCGAAGGTTGGGAGCAAAAATTCGATTTCATTTTTATTGATGCTGATAAAACCAATTATGTGCATTACTATGAATTGGCATTAAAACTAATTCAACCAAAAGGATTAATCGCTATAGATAATATTTTTTGGGATGGTAAAGTAATTGATAAAAATGAAACAGGTGGACAAACCAGAGAAATAAAAAAACTTAACGATTTGATTAAAAATGATCAACGCGTGTTTATTAGTTTATTGCCAATAGCTGATGGATTATTTTTAGTACAACCATCTTAGCGCATACTGTATGCCTAAGTATCTTGTAGCCTGGATGAAAGCGAAACCGTAACCCTGGTTTAAGTTGTTGGCCTTCGTGTCTTTAACCCTGGGTTCCGCTGCACTTCACCCAGATTACTGACCTTGCTTTCTGCCATTTCTTGTAGAGGAAGGTTTTTTATAAGTACTGAATCATTTTAAAGGAGTAATCAACAATGCAAACAAACAACAACCCTTGTGGACTAGATGGTTTTGCTTTCTTAGAGTTTTCAGGCCCAGATAAAAAACGTCTGCATCAACAGTTCATAGACATGGGTTTCCAAGCTGTTGCGCATCATAAAAATCAAGACATCACTTTATTCCAGCAAGGCCAGATTCAATTTATAGTTAATGCAGCAACAAATTGCCAAGCAGAAGAACATGCCAAAACTCATGGCGCGGGTGCTTGTGCCATGGGATTTAAAGTGAAAAATGCTCAAGCCGCTTTCGAATATGCACTTCAGCACGGAGCCAGTGCATTTGAAGATTGCTCACATGCACATCATGGTTTACTGGGTATCCAAGCCATAGGTGGTAGTGTTATTTATTTTGTTGACGATCAACACCACCCCTTCTCTGCTCATTGGGAGCATCAACCCAATAAAAAAATAGAAGGAAATGGCTTAGTACTTATTGATCATTTAACCCATAACGTATTTCGTGGCAACATGGATAAATGGGCTCAGTTTTATGAGTCTATTTTTAACTTCCAGGAAATTCGTTATTTTAACATTAAAGGAAAAATGACGGGCTTATTAAGTCGTGCTCTAGGTAGCCCTTGCGGAAAAATTAAAATCCCATTGAATGAATCCAAAGATGATTTATCTCAAATTGAAGAGTTTTTACATGAATACAAAGGTGAAGGCATCCAGCATATCGCATTAACTACTAACAACATTTACCATACAGTGCATACATTAAGAGAGCAAAGCGTTAAATTCCTTGATGTTCCAGATACGTACTATGAAATGCTGCATGATCGCCTTCCTTGGCATCAAGAGCAAGTTCAGCAACTACAAGAAGAGAAAATATTGATTGATGGTGACGTCGATCCAAAACATGGTTTATTGCTGCAAATCTTTACTGAAAATATTTTTGGCCCTGTGTTTTTTGAAATTATCCAACGTAAAGGAAATCAAGGATTCGGTGAGGGTAACTTTCAAGCATTATTTGAGGCCATTGAGCGAGATCAAATCAAACGTGGCACCTTGAAAGAAAAATCAGCTTAAAAAAATATCATTGTAGCCTGGGTGAAGCGCAGCTGAACCCAGGGGTTCGGATCAAAAATACACGCCCATAACCCGGGTTACGGCTTCAGCTTCACCCAGGCTACAAAACACCCAGGCTACAACTAAACGAGGAGCTTATGAAACTTGCCAGTTTAAAATCAGCATCATCACGCGACGGAGAGTTATGTGTGGTCAATCAAACATTAACTCTTGCCGTACGAGTACCTCAAATCGCACCCAACTTACAATATGCTTTAGATCATTGGGATGTAGTAGAAGAACAATTGCAAAAAGTGTCTCAACAACTTAATGAAGGACATTTAGAAAATGCCTTTAGTTTTGATCCACAACAATGTGACTCACCTCTTCCTCGCGCCTATCAATGGGCAGATGGCAGCGCTTATGTGAATCATGTCGAGCTGGTGCGTAAGGCGCGTGGTGCGGAGTTGCCAGAGAATTTTTGGACTGATCCCTTAATGTATCAAGGTGGTTCTGATTCATTTTTGGGACCTAGAGACCCCATATTGATGGCAGATGAGGCATATGGCATCGATTTTGAAGCAGAAGTTGCAATCATTACTGATGATGTTCCTATGGGCATAAGTCAGGACAATGCAGGACAACATATTAAACTTCTGATGCTGGTCAATGATGTCTCATTACGTAATTTAATACCAAATGAGCTCGCAAAAGGCTTTGGTTTTTTTCAATCCAAGCCCTCCAGCAGCTTTTCTCCAGTTGCCATCACTCCTGATGAACTAGGCCCTGATTGGGATGGGCAACGAGTGCATTTGCCTTTATTAAGTCATCTGAATGAGCAATTATTTGGCCAGCCCAATGCAGGAATTGATATGACGTTTTCCTTCGCAAAACTAATTGAACATGCAGCCAAAACCAGAGTCCTTCGTGCAGGAACTATTATTGGTTCAGGTACAGTCTCAAATCTTGATCGCAGCAAAGGTTCATCGTGTATTGCCGAAAAACGAATGCTGGAAATCATAGAGCAAGGTCAAGCAAAAACATCTTTTATGCGTTTTGGTGACAGAATTCGTATTGAAATGCGTGATAAACAAGGCCGAAGTCTATTTGGGGCCATCGATCAAGTGGTGAAGCAGGTATAAATAATGAAACTATATGATTATTTTCGCTCAACAGCATGTTATCGTGTCCGAATTGCTCTGAACTTAAAAAATATTGCTTATGAGACAATGAACATTCATCTAGTGAATCATGGTGGAGAACAGCATAGTCCAGAGTATCAAGCGATCAATCCCCAACAATTAGTTCCCAGCTTAGAAGTCAATGGACAAGTGATTAGTCAATCACTTGCCATAATTGACTATCTGGATGAAACCTACCCTAATCCTCCGTTATTACCACAAGACCCGTGGGATAAGGCGACCATAAAATCTTTTGCCTTAATTGTTGCCTGTGATATGCATCCTTTAAATAATTTAAGGGTTTTAAACCGCTTAAAAGAACAATTTCAAGCCAGCGAATCACAAGTTATGGAATGGTATCATCATTGGCTTAAAGCAGGATTTGATGCTTTTGAAGCGAAGCTACAACATATTAAACGTCGACAACTTTTTTGTTTTGGTGACACAGTGACATTGGCTGATCTCTGCCTTATACCTCAAGTCTATAATGCAAACCGTTTTCATTTTGCTATGGATAACTATCCGCTTATCAATGAAATCAACACCCATTGTTTGACTCTGGAACCATTTCAAAAGGCAATTCCCGAGGTTCAATAGGTATTGGTTGAAACCTGGGTGACGCGCAGCGGAACCCAGGCTATAAAGTTTATGGTAATAAATTTATTTAAAACCATGCCTTCTTTAATTCGACAGTCACAACACCTTTTGGCGTTTTCTCAAGCATGCTCCACACAGTTTTGCATCGCTGTAAATGACCAATCAGATAATTTTTATTGCTGCATCTATAGCGCACTGGCATTTGATCATAAATTTTCCCTGAATTAATCGCTTTACAACGTTCGCCATTAGTTAATTCGATGCCCCAAGGATAAGCGCGTGACATATCTAATGTTTTGTTTTGCTCATTATTCAAAGGTTCTTTCACCATAATCAACACGCTGTCTCCGCGCCAAGGAGATTGAGGACATAAAGCCTCCGTCCTGTTTGGACCGGCCTTAACAAAACAAGGATCATACGTTTTGCCGCCTGCAAGGCAACGCCAAGCATCTTCCCGTTCAATTAATTGGGATTGAGAATAACATTCTCCCATGAGTGTTTTTTTCACTTGTGGAACCACTTGATTCGTTATATCACCATAAGGCCTGAATAATTTTAATACCGTATCATCTGCTGCCGCCCCCAAAGAACAAAAAAACAATGAGATACAGAACATTTTTTGCAACATAATCTTTCCTCAATGATTATACTGAAGCACTTTCATTCTTGTTTGGGATTACCCTAATAAAGCGAGAAAATCAATGTGTTTTAGCACTAATATAGTAGAAATGCTGATAACCCCGGTGTATCATCTCATTTTTAGTTAAAGGTATCTATACTTCGTGAAGTCACAAATTGGGATTGGCATTACCCTGTTTCGCTAACCAGATAAATCCTTCAATCGGAACATGCTTGATGTAACACAATACGTATGCATTGTTTCAACAAGCGTCCTAGGACTGATGGAATTTAAATGCACTAAAACAGTGCTCAGCGACTGTACAAAGTATACTCAGAGCGAGGAGTAAAAAAATGAGTGAAGTTTTTACCATAAAGCAGTGTTTAGATGGTGAAATCAACATTGATAAACACGTCACAGTGAGAGGCTGGGTTAAGACTCGACGTGATTCCAAAGCAGGTTTGTCTTTTATTAGCCTGCATGATGGTTCTTGTTTTGCTCCCATTCAAATCGTAGCTACAGACAATTTGGACAATTACACCACTGAAGTCAGTAAACTGACTGCAGGCTGTTCGATAATTGCCTCAGGCAAATTAGTAGCCTCTCAAGGTAAAGGCCAATCGTTTGAAATTCAGGCGGAGTCTATTCAAATTGTAGGCTGGGTAGATAATCCAGATACTTACCCTATTCAAGCAAAACGACACACTCTGGAGTTTCTACGCGAGGTAGCTCATCTACGTCCTCGTACGAATACGATTAGCGCTGTTACACGGATTCGTCATTGTTTATCACAAGCCATCCATCGCTTTTTCCACGAACAAGGGTTCTTTTGGATCCATACCCCCATTATTACTTCCAGTGATTGCGAAGGTGCGGGTGAAATGTTTCGCGTGTCCACTTTAGACCTCTTAAATACTCCTAAAAACGAATACGGCCAAATCGATTTCAATAAAGACTTTTTTGGTAAAGAAACATTTCTTACGGTTTCAGGACAATTAAATCTTGAGGCTTATTGCATGGCGATGTCCAAAGTATATACTTTTGGACCCACTTTCCGTGCTGAAAACTCAAATACAAGCCGACACTTAGCTGAGTTCTGGATGATTGAGCCCGAAGTCGCTTTTGCCACGTTGCAAGATATTTGCGATTTAAGTCAAAAGATGTTGCGTTATTTATGTAAAGCAGTTCTCGAAGAGCGTGCTGATGATATGGAATTTTTCAATCAATTTGTTGCACCAGGATGTATTGAACGACTGGAACACGTTGCTGACTCTGATTTTGAAATTATGACATATACTGATGCCATTAAAATTTTGGAACAGTGTGGACAGTCATTTGAATTCCCAGTTAGTTGGGGTTTGGATTTGCAATCGGAACATGAGCGTTATTTGGCAGAAGTTCACTGCAAAAAACCGGTGATTCTGACTAACTATCCCCAGGAAATCAAAGGGTTTTATATGCGCCTCAATGATGATGAAAAAACCGTTGCGGCGATGGATGTTTTAGCGCCTGGAATTGGTGAAATCATCGGAGGTAGTCAACGTGAGGAACGTCTCGACATTCTGGATAAGCGTATCGAAGAATGCAATCTAAGCAAAGAAAGCTATCAATGGTATCGAGATCTACGTCGTTATGGTACTGTACCCCATGCAGGATTCGGTTTGGGCTTTGAACGTTTGGTGAGTTATGTTACTGGCTTAGCCAACGTACGCGATGTAATTCCTTTCCCACGTACACCAGGGCATGCAGACTACTAAAACACCCATCTAGATTTCTTAATAACCCGGGTAGCGCACAGCGAAACCCGGGTTGGGCGAATGCCTTCACCCTGGCTACAATCTACAAACCAGGACCACTTACTCCGGCTCTTTCTTCTGCATCGTCTTCAGCAATAGGTGCTAATACTTGAGGAGCCACTTTATTTTTTAAAAATCGATGTGGATTTACCCCCATATCTACAAAATCATAAGCTTCTTTATTCTTTCTAAGCCCATCTAAAAAACTTTTCGCAAGCTGGGTTGCTTGGGCACTACTCCCCTTATCCTTATCTTTAAGCATTCTTTTATTAACTCCTCTATAGATAACTCTTACCTGCAAAAACAATAGCTCAGAGAGTCTCTGTTGATACAAGCTTATTTAAATTCGGACAAAATACCCTCGCCCAGTACTAAAACACGGTCCATTTGTTTTGCCAGCTGTTGATCATGAGTTACAATGACCAAAGCTGTATTCATTTTTCGATTCAACTCCAACATTAAATTAAATACTTTTGTTGCAGTTGTTTGATCGAGATTACCTGTTGGCTCATCTGCCAATACGCAGTATGGTTGATGTACCAATGCTCGAGCGATAGCAACCCGTTGGCGCTCTCCTCCGGAAAGCTGGGCGGGCTTATGTGTTTTTCTTTCTTTCAGGCCAACATCATCCAGTATTTTACTTGCTTCTGCCATGGCATCCATCACTGAGATTTTGGCTAGCAGTAGTGGCATAGAAACATTTTCAAGCGCGGTAAATTCCGGTAACAGGTGATGGAACTGATAGATAAATCCCAAGCCTTGATTGCGTAATCGACAACGTTGCTTTTCATTTACTTTCTGCCAATTCACATCCTTAATTAATACCTCGCCACTTGTTGGCTTATCCAACCCGCCCATTAGATGCAATAAAGTGCTTTTCCCAGAGCCCGAAGGACCGATAATTGCCAAACGCTCACCTTTCGCGATGGACAAATCGACACCTCGTAAAACATCAACCTTAGAGGCTCCATCATTGTAGGATTTACACAGTTTTGTCGCATGTAAAATAATATCACTCATAATGCAAAGCCTCCGCAATCACTGTTTTTGAGGCGCGCCAGGCAGGATAAATGGTTGCAAAAAAGCTCATTAATAAAGCCATAACACAAACTTTCCATAGATCACTCAACATAATCTTAGAAGGTAAATAATCAACAAAATAAATACTCGATGACAAGACTTTAAAATGAAACCAGGCTTGCAGATGATTCACGATCGTGGTCGCATTTTCAGCCAAGACTAATCCAGCAAGCAAACCAAAAAACGTCCCCACAATTCCGACCATCATGCCTTGAACAATGAACGTCCATAATATGGTAGAAGGGGTTGCACCAATCGTTCGTAGAATTGCAATTTCTGCTTGTTTGTCATTAACAACCATCACCAAAGAGGAGACCAGATTAAATGCAGCTACCGCGATAATGAGCAATAAGATCATAAACATCATCGTTTTTTCCATTTTGACCGCCTGGAAAAACGCACCATACTGCTGCGTCCAATTACCAACCTGGTATTCTCCACCTAACAATTGAGACAAGCGAACAGACAGTTCAGGAGCTTGGTACACATTATCTATTTTCATTTTGATGCCGGTGACATCATCCCCCATTTGCAATAACTTTTGGGCATCCCCCATATTGATAAAAGCCAGCTTTGTATCAAAGCTAAATCCTGTTCCAGCAGAGAAAACACCTACTACTGTAAATCGCTTAAAACGCGGAATCATTCCCGCAGGAGTCACCGTTGCCTGAGGAATCATCACTGTAACCTTATCCCCAATCATCGTCCCCATATTGTCTGCAAGGCCTTTACCTAGGATTATGCCAAAATCTTTTAAATTATTGAGATTTCCAGCCAACAATTTATCTTGCAAGTGACTCATCTTTTCTTCTTGCTCAGGCAATACGCCCGTTAAGACAATAGGTAAAACCTGTCCTTCGTGCACCATTAATCCTTGTCCACCGACATAAGGAGATAATGCTTTAATTTCAGGAACCGTTTGAATTTTTTTAGCTACTTCAGACCAATTATCGAGTCGCTCATTGGGTCCAGAAACCGTAATTTCAGGGGCCATACCAAAAAAACGGTTATGTATCTGTTCATCAAATCCATTCATTACTGATAAAACAGTAACCAGAACCATCACTCCTATGCCAATACCAAGCATAGAGCTCAGAGATATAAAAGAAACAAAATGATTCTTTTTTCGAGAACGCGTATAGCGTAAGCCCATAAAAAGGGCTAATGGTTTATACATATTTGCTTTGATTTTTGGTTAAAGTCTTATTGTAGAGAAAAAATCCCCTAAGAGATATACCCTATAGCTGGTTCTGCTATTTTATTGTTTCGTCATCAGATAACCCACATAGTTATCCACAAAATTTGTGGATATTTAGTCGCACATAAGATTTTTTAAGCCATTAATTTTACAAATTGTAAATTAAATTTATTTAACGTAGACTGATTCATCAAACTAATCTAATTGGAGGGAATCTTATGGCATCATCACAATTGCAGGTAAAAAAAATCATTCTTAGTGATAAGCTTACTGCCTTAATTAACTCACCCGACGTGCGTTTTGATGAGGTTGATGCAGCAATAGATGTAGAGCTTCATAACGTCTCGGCAGGAGTAGCACTCGATCAGTTCACTGATTTTCTTCACTTAGCTTCATTCATTAAAACAAAACGTTTTTCTGACCCTATGAGAGCCCTGCAAATATATGTGGCTAGTGATACAACTCCAGAAACACGCAAGGCAATGATTCAGGCAATTAGGATGTCCTCTGCAGGCGACGATAAAATTTATGAACTCATCTGCTTATTAGCCAAAAAAAATAAGCTAGAACGATATACCCAAATAACCAAGGTCACTCCACTACGCTTTACGATGAGCAGGGGTGACCAGGAATATACGGAAGAACATAGTGATTGGCATTTAATTTTTGAACTATTTGGACTCTGTAAAACACTACCTCCTGATTTGATTCCTTTAATAGCAGAATTATTAAGTACAGCGTATCCCTCGGCAGAAGATCTACAACTCCTTGATAATTTTTTTAAATTCATGAAGCAAGTTGATCTGTTACGAAAAGATATAATCGAAGCAATGCTCCCTAAATTAAAATATAAAAGTGAATTAGATAAACTGCAATTGTTCCTAAGCTATCTACAGAGCCAAGATTTACTATTACCCGGTGTTCTAAAACGCACCCTACCCTTATTAGAAACTAATTTGGACACTATTAAAACTTTTTTCAATATCTACCAAGATGAGATAAAAGCAGTTAGCTCACGCCAAGAAACGTTAGAAAAACTAGCTCTATTTTGCCAACTTTCTCGTCGAGACATGGAAAGTTATGATGATATAGAACCAGCCAATACCCCATTACATCAAGCCATTATTGACCGAAATCATTACAACCTAAACTATGCACTGAGAATGGCAAACTCGAAACTGCTCTTAGCAACCTCTTTTAGCAATACCGCTTTGATTTTAGCTTGTAAGCTGGCCGATAAAGAAGCTGCAAAGCAAATTTTGCAAAAAATGCTTGAGTTACACTGTGATGTAAATCAGGCTGACAATCACGGGATGACCGCACTTCACTGGGCAAGATTTTATCACTTTGATGATTTATGTATAGAGCTTGTTGCCGCTGGCGCCAAAGAAGAACTGATCGCATCGAATGGTAAAAACAGTACTTATTTCGCAAAACATCCATTTACGCTTACTGATTTCATAATCGAAGGAGAACGAGGTGAAATTATTGAGGGCTCCTTCAAATTAAGAAATTGTGCGCTGACTGACATCGCCTTTCATGCAGATAAAATTGCCTTAAATTTGAAATTAGCTACATCAAAAGAAGTAACGAGATTGTTTGAAAGCAGTGAAAGTGCCCAGATTCGTTCATCCAATCGCTTTTCCTTGTTTTTTAAAGCATACCGCAGCCGCTTAGTTGATTGGTTAGACAAACAAAGATCACTAGAGCATGAATCCAGTCCATCAATAGCTGCTGCTGTAGCTCCCTCTAGCTAAAAGCAAGATATGACAATCATACAAGATTATTCTGAAGGCTGCGCTGTTAACGCCTGAGATGTCCTCAGGCTATTAAACCCAGCCTTATTTGACTATTTTTCAAACGAATTATCGAACATATACAGGGACTCCAAATGGGTTTCGATGCATCAGGTTATCGCGCAAATCGTACCCAGGATAGTCACAAAGATAACTTTGGGAGTATTATTTTAATAAGCTACCGGTTATCCTATATAGACACTTTGTAAAGCCTGTTGTCAGGTGAGGTAAATTTGTATGAATCCTAGCTCTTGGTATTTTCCTTCACTCATTGCTTTATGTCTTTATGGTGCCTGGGGGTATTGGGGTACAAGAGCATCAAGCTTTATTAATCCTTTATCCATCACGTTTTATTCAAGCATTGGTGTATTAATTTCAGGACTCATCGCCCTTGTATTACTTGATTTTAAATTGGATCTTTGTCCCAAAGGAGGGACATATGGATTATTGAACGGTTTAGCAAGTGGCATTGCCTGTATTTTTTTCATTTTGGCATTACGCAATGGACCTACAATGCCTGTGGTACTCGTGACATCCATGTATCCTATGATTACCCTATTATTGTCCGTTGTATTTCTCAAGCAAGGGTTAACTGTGAAACATGTCCTAGGAATGATTTTTGCGATTCTTGCGTTAGTCTTATTTGCTACAGAATAACTGGTGATTGGTGCCCAGGGCCGGAATCGAACCGGCACGGACTTTTGGTCCGAGGGATTTTAAGTCCCTTGCGTCTACCTGTTTCGCCACCTGGGCAATCTATTTATGGAGGCTGAGGCCGGAATCGAACCGGCGTACACGGCTTTGCAGGCCGCTGCATGACCACTCTGCCACACAGCCTCATTTATACTTCTAATACGTCTATGTCTATTGCTCTAAAAAAAAAGCGACTTTTTTTGTCGCTTTAATTTGGAGCGGGAAACGAGACTCGAACTCGCGACCCCAACCTTGGCAAGGTTGTGCTCTACCAACTGAGCTATTCCCGCGTCTCTACGGGGTGTGATTCTACCGAAATTTAACACCCTGTCAATAATAAAATTAATTTTTTTTCGTTAATTCTGGCCAGGCAATCGCCAAATAAATAATCATCGACCAAATAGTTAAAATTGCGGCCACATATAGCAGGACAAAACCGAAAATCCCACCCCAACTATCTAACGAATTAAATGCCAACAATAAAAATAAGGCGACCATTTGTAAAAATGTTTTTATCTTCCCCACATATCCAACAGTCACACTCGCACGTCGACCAATTTCAGCCATCCATTCCCTTAAGGCCGAAATAACGATTTCACGCCCAACAATTACAATAGCAGGAATAGTAATGTAATTAATTTCCTTAGCACCTACGAGCAACAACAAACTTGTAGAAACCAATAATTTGTCTGCAACAGGATCAAGAAAAGCACCAAAAGGAGACATCAACTTCAGTCTGCGCGCCAAATAACCATCTAACCAATCGGTAAAACTTGCTGCAGCAAAGATACTTGCGGCAAACATATGCGCAAATGAAAATGGTAAATAAAATACGACAACAAGCACTGGAATCAGCACGATGCGCAGCAAAGTTAATAAATTTGGTAAACTGGTTATTGTACTCAACGTTTGATACTCCCTTTACAGATGACTAAATAAACTCCCGTACTATGAGTAGCGCAAAAATAAAAATGTAGCCTGGGTGAAGCGAAGCATAACCCGGGAATTCTGACTCTAGGTCTATGTTCTTTACCACATTACAACAAGCTGTACGTGGTTCACTCTCTATTATGACAAATTTAAAAAATCCGCTACTTGTTTATAATCATCAAAAACTGCCAGTGCTCCAGCAGCCTTAAGTGCGGCCTCTTCCTGTTGATGATAAATGTCTATTCCTACGGCGGTTACTTTAACACTTTTTGCCATTTCCATATCGATAAGTGAATCACCTATCATCAAAGTCGTAGCAGCAGCTCCGCTATATTCGGCAATAATTTCTTCCAACATTTGTGGACAAGGTTTTGCAGGTACTTGTCCCGCAGAACGGGTTACTTTAAATAGCTTATCAAGACCTGCTGCCTGTAATGCTCGAAACAAAGATTGATGCCCCTTGTTCGTTGCAACTGCCAGATTTATCCCTGCATCATGTAATTGAAAGATCAATTCACGTACGCCAGGCATCAAGCATACATCTGCAGACCGAGAATGCATAGCCAATTGCACCGATTGTAATAATTGTTGATGTTGTGGTTCTGTCAAATGAGGATAAGTCTTCTTCAAAGCCTGTACCAAACCCAAATCAACAAATTTTCTCGCTTGCTGGGGATCAAAATCACCAAATCCCAGCACATTCGCTTCGGTAGCAACAACATGTAACACTATCCCTAAAGTATCCGCAATAGTACCTTCCCAGTCAAATACTACCAAATCATATGGATTGCTCATTGCTCACTACGCTCCTCGCACGTAATTGTTTTAGTGCGGTAGAAAAATGGTTATCTGCATCAGCCTGAAACAAATGCTTCGTGCCATTCAATTCAAATTGCACGGATCGCGCATGTAAAAAAAGGCGATGATGCTGATTATCTATCCCTTCTACTTCTCCTGCAAGTGCCCCATATTTTTTATCTCCAACTATAACGTGTCCTAAATGTGCGCTATGTACACGAATCTGGTGTGTACGACCCGTTTTAGGACTAGCCTCAACCCAACATGCTTGCTGATAGTTTTCAAGAAGTTTAAATGCTGTTTCAGATGCCTTGCCGTCTTCTTTAACAGACACAATACGTTCACCTGATTTTAAAGTATTTTTTTCAAGTGCGGCTCGGACGATTACTTGTTTTTTGCCTTCCCAGCGATGAGTTAATAACGTCCAATAAGTTTTTTGCACCTCACGCGCCTCAAGCAGTGCATGCATTGCTCTCAAAGTACTTCTTTTCTTAGCTAATAAAAGACAACCCGAAGTGTCCTTATCAAGTCGATGGATCAACTCTAAATAAGTTAAATCTTGTCTGGTTTTTCTCAACGCTTCGATTACCCCAAGACTTAAACCACTTCCACCATGAACAGCAATACCCGCGGGCTTGTTAATTACTAAGAAACAGGAATCTTCAAAAATAATACAATCTTTTAGTCGTTTTGCTAAAGCATCACCTACAAATACCTCTTTTGACTCGGACAAGCGAATTGGTGGAATGCGAATGCTGTCTCCGGCGTGTAATCGTGAACTGACTTGTGCTCTTTTTTTATTAACACGGACCTCACCACCACGTATAATTCTGTAAATATGGCTCTTGGGAACGCCCTTTAAAATACGAATCAAGTAATTATCTAGACGTTGCCCTTCTTCTTCATTACTAATTTCTTTATAACTTACTTCATTCATTGTCAATAAACCTGTTTGCTGAGCGTGATTTTTTTGATATGATCACCTGTAGCGTGGGAAAATTTCCATGCAACCGAATTATAACGCATTTAAATAAAAAAAGCGTGACTATTTACTTTAAAGTATATGCCAATCATTGAGGAAGTTAGGCTTTGGCCGATCTAAATGAATGATTATTTGTTAAATAGAGTTACATAAAAAATAGCGCTTCCATTTAAGCATAAAGATATAAGGAAGCGACCCAATGCCAGAGATAAATTGACCATATTTTTGACAGAAACCTACGCATGCCAGACATGCTTTATACCGATTACGAATTATTTCCGGGCCTTCGCACGCCTTTGGCTATCTATTCCAACCCGTTTGATTTGTAACCAGTATATTTCACAGTATGCACCTCTCGTTAGATCTTTTTCGAAACTCGCTGAGCGCAGAACTAGAGTGTACCCATCAGTACATGAAAGTTCGCGCACCGGGCCAACAGCACAGTTGTCCTCTACACTAGCGGTTCAAAAAGAGTCTGTTGAACAGGGAGCATGCGTAAAGTCTGTTTATGAGGCCATGGGTTCGCTTAAAGATCACATCGCTTATTGTTCAATCCCAGGTGCTACTGACCTATTATCTACTTGCGGCAAAACACTCGGATTTTCAAACATTGCAACAAAGCATACTGTTGTGTGCCATAAAGCACAGAAAATCCAGACATCAGCCAAAAGTGTAGAAATAGCAGTAAATCCTATTGAACCTCTGAGGTATTTTGAGCCTTATACTATCTCAACTTAAATGATGGGCGCCCTAAATTATGGGGTAACCAGATGGAAAAAATGTTAATCAATGCAATGCAAACTGAAGAAGTTCGTGTTGCACTCATTAAAGACCGTTATTTATTTGACTTGGATATTGAATGTCCTGGTGAAGTGAAGAAAAAGGGGAATATTTATAAAGCAACCGTCACCAGACGAGAACCAAGCCTCGATGCTGTTTTTGTAGAATACGGCTCGAAACGCCAAGGTTTCCTGCCTCTTAAAGAAATCGCTCCTGAATATTTAAGCAAAAATCCTGAAGAATTTGGCGATGAAAAACCGCCAATCACTTCGTTAATCCGTGAAGGCCAGGAATTACTAGTCCAGGTAGATAAAGAAGAGCGTGGTAGTAAAGGCGCCGCACTGACTACTTATATTACGTTAGCAGGCTGCTATCTCGTTTTAATGCCTAATAATCCCCGCTCTGGTGGGATATCACGACGCATTGAAGGTGAAGAGCGTGATGAACTGCGCGAGACACTCAATGCATTGACTTTGCCCGAAGACATGGGACTTATTATCCGTACAGCGGGTGTTGGTAAAAGCCAAGAAGAATTACAAGATGACTTGGATATGCTGTGCAATCAATGGCAATCCATCAAGCAGGCTTATAACACAGAACTAGCTCCTTGTTTGATTCATCAAGAAGGTGATGTCATCATTCGTTCTATTCGTGATAATTTACGCAAATCCATCAGTGAAATTATCATAGATGACCAGATTTCTTACATTAAAGCCAAGCAATATATCGAGCGAGTAAAACCAGAATTCTTACCAAACTTGAAGCTCTATAACAGCAGTATCCCTTTATTCAATTTCTATCAAATTGAAAGTCAGATAGAAACTGCATACCAACGTCAAGTGATGTTGCCATCTGGAGGTGCTTTGGTGATTGATAGAACCGAAGCTCTGGTGTCAATTGATGTCAACTCAGCCAAAGCAACTGGCGGAGCAGATATTGAAGCAACAGCGTTCAATACCAATATTGAAGCAGCTGACGAAATTGCTCGTCAGTTACGACTACGTGATTTGGGCGGTTTAGTTGTAATCGATTTCATCGATATGAGCTCAAGTAAAAATCAACGAGATGTCGAAAATCGTCTGAAAGAAGCATTACAGGCAGATAGAGCACGCATTCAGGTTGGACGTATTTCCCGTTTTGGCCTGTTAGAAATGTCGCGTCAACGCTTGCGATTATCACTTGGTGAAAGTGCTCAAGAAGTATGTCCACGTTGTGAAGGACGAGGTACTGTTCGTAACATTCAATCTCATGGACTAGCCATTACGCGTCTTATTGAAGAAGAAGCCCTAAAGGAAAAGACCGCTGAAATCCAAGTCCAGCTTCCTGCAGAAATGGCAACCTTCATCATGAATGAAAAGCGCGATTTCATTAAAGACATTGAAAAAAGACACAGTGTATCCGTAATGATTATCGCTAATCCTTACATGCACTTACCACAGTACTCAATCAATCGTCTAAAAGAAGACAATGTAGGTAAATCGAAAAAGCCTAGTTATACTTTAATCCAACAACCAGAATTACATATTACTGGTAGTGACGCAGAAGGCTCTTTACGGGATGAACCCGCAGTCAAACCATTAATAGAACATCAGCCTATAAAAAGCACGCAAGCCAGCTTTATCAAACGCTTATGGTCAAGTTTATTTGGTGGACACACAGATTCCTCGGCTGTAGCACCACAAAGCCAATCTAAAAGAATGCCAGGACGTAATCAAAATCAGACAAGAACTTCGAAAGGTTCTAATTCTGGTGGTGACCGAAGACCACAAAATAGAAGACGTCGCCCCAGTGGTGGCCAGCAGCAACGAACAGGTACAGGTAATAATGCAACAGCCTCCAACCAGAATCGTAGAAAAACAGGCCAGCAGCAACAAGGAAATGTCAAAGCAGCGCCTAAGGGAGAAGGCAATAAAAAAAGAGAGACTGCTGTAAAAGAATAAATTGTAACGTGGATGAGGGGCTGCGTCCCATCATCCCCGAATGTGTTAGCTAGTTCGTTGGCAAAAATAGCTCAATAAAGCGTAGGCTAGGCTGCTAAGCCTGCACTTGCTTTGTTTGTCAACAAATTACCCTAACACATACAATCCGAATGCAATAAAAGATGACACAGCAAAAGTTCCCTAGTTACGACTTCCCTTCCATCTAGGCTATAATTCTAAAATTCGAGAAACATCCTTTTCTGTATGTTTACTCCTCGAATTAAGGATTTCCCTCACTCACTAACGAAAGTGAACTAACGCGATACAACAAGGAGAGTTTTAAATGATACCCGTAAAAGGCTATGCTGCTCATAGCGCAAAAGCACCACTCAAACCCTACTCATTTGAACGTCGTGAGGTTGAAAAAAATGACGTGCTCATTGATATCCATTATTGTGGTATTTGTCACTCAGATATTCATCAAATAAAAGATGAATGGGGTGGCTCCTTATTTCCAATGGTTCCAGGCCATGAAATTGTTGGTATAGTCAGCAAAGTAGGATCATCAGTCAGTAAGTTTAAAGTAGGTGACCACGTTGGTGTGGGTTGTTTTGTTAATTCGTGTCGACAATGCGAAAGTTGTCATGAAGGAATGGAACAGTTTTGCGAAGGTGGAATGACATTAACCTATAACAATCTGGATGCTAACGGTAATTTGGTTCAAGGTGGCTACTCGACCAAAATTGTTGTTGATGAAAATTATGTTCTGAAAATCCCAGAAAACTTACCTATGGATGCCGCAGCACCTCTGCTTTGTGCAGGAATAACCCTCTATTCCCCTTTAAGACATTGGCATATTGGTCCTGGAAAACGCGTGGGCATTTTAGGCTTGGGTGGACTTGGACACATGGGTGTCAAAATAGCGCATGCAATGGGAGCAGAGGTTACGGTGTTAAGCCACTCACTCAATAAAGAAGCTGATGGCAAACGTATGGGTGCCGATCATTTTTTTGCTACTTCAGATCCGCAAACATTCAAAAAATTAAACACTTATTTTGACCTCATTATCTGTACCGTTTCCGCCAAAATCGACTGGAATGAATACATCCAATTACTCAAACGTGATGGAACTATGGTTGTAGTTGGTATTCCAGAGGAAGCCATCCCAATTAATCCCTTTTCCATGATAAGTAAACGCAGAAGTCTGTCTGGATCATTAATTGGCGGCATTAAAGAAACTCAGGAAATGCTTGATTTCTGCGGCAAGCACAACATCGTGTCTGATATTGAATTAATTCCCATACAACAAGTTAATGAGGCTTATGAACGTGTTGTAAAAAGCGATGTACGCTATCGTTTTGTCATTGACATTGCCACTCTATAGTCTCTAAATTTGCCTCCGTCATCCCGAGCTACGTTCGGGATGACGAAGGCTCACCTACGCTGCAACTACGGTACCGAGTTAAGTGATCCGGTTCCAAATAAACTCAAAATTAAAAATGCCAGGAAAATAACGATAAACAAAAAGAAGAGCACTTTAGCAATGCCGGTTGCTGTGGACGCAATGCCGCGAAAACCAAATAATCCCGCAACAATGGCAACAACCAAAAAGATGAGCGCCCACTTTAACATGATGATCTCCTTATCTTAAGCGACATGCTTATCCTTTAATTATAGTCGAAAAAATAAGGGCAAAGAAAAACACCAAGCGTAGCCTGAGTGTAGAACTGAGGATTAAAAATCAGGTAAGCAATCGTAGGCTGGGCTGCTAAGCCCAGCGCATAACAACGAGCCCAAAGCTTCTTTTGCATAGAAACACGCTATAAAATTGGGCTTAGCGAGTACAATTAATGCAAACGCTGGACTTAACAGCCCAGCCTACTTATGGCAACGCTTACAACCCTGTCGCAATAGGATTAACACCAATATTGGGATTGATACCGCAATCATCGAGAATTTTCAGTAAATTATTACCTTTTTTGGTTAATCGTTTGATGCAGTACTCTTCAAGGTAACTTTTTAAAATATACTCATAATCAGGTAAAGTGAGAATTCGGAGTATTTTCTCCGCCATTTCCAAATGCCGTTTGTTTTCATAATTACAGGCCTGATATAAAACACCACCTAACATTGCCGCAATACTGGCTTTACGAACAGGATTGGCCAAATAAAAACGCTGGATGCATTCATCTATGGCACGTTCCTTATCCCAGGATACCCATTCATTATAAAAGAACATCGCGGGATCGGGATTTAAAAAATTGTTTTTTTCCAATTCTTGAATGGCATAAGCAACTGCTATAATCGCTTGTATATTGGCCCAAGAGCAATTGCCACTAATTTGCGAACTAATTGGCATTTTTGCAACGGGAATCAATCCTAATTGTTGATTAATCACCTGATGAAAATAACGTCTTGGTTGTTTTTTATAAAGAAAATTTTGTAGAAAACTCGCATTCAAAGCTTCAGGATTATTTATTTTATAGATATTAACACTGCCCTCTTGTAAGCTGTTTTCACCCCGATCAATTTTAGCCCACCATAAACCAAAGCGGATAAATCCCATGGCATGACCGCGACTGGCTGCCGGAAGAATCAGCATTGGGGCCTTTAAACATTCATTGAGACGTCTAAAGTGTTGTTCCCCTAAAATAGGCACATGTTGATATTGTAACAGTTCTTCCGCAAGTACAAACGCATCGATAATCACATGCGCCAATGGAAAATAATCGCGTAAATGACGTGTTGAATAGCTGCTGATAAAACGTCTAAGCGCATCTCTTATCACAGCAACAGTAAATTCAAGGATAAACCCTTCATAATCCAGTTCAATAAATTCACCCTTGGCATTAACAATATCGACATCTCCTTGTAATTCAAAACGATGCCCAATGAGTTTGCCATTAATAAAATCAAGAGCAAAATCAAGCTTCGCTCCATAGCGATAGAGTAAATGTTTGAGAGGTTCTTGATTGCGTAATACAGGATAAACCAATATCGAAAGTCCATTACGTGTATAAGCATTAGGGTCTGCGCCACTATTTAATAATAATTCTGCCAACTCGACATCATTATTATCTACGGCCCAATGCAGGGGAGTACGTCCGGTCACATCGCCTTTATTTACGTCGACTTTACGCACAATTAATTGTTCAGCAATTTCGAGTTGACGTGTGATAGCGCACTCGATTAAGGGTGTAAAACCGTATTCATCAATGTCATCCAACGATTCTCCTGCTCGAAGATAAGCTTCAAAATCAGGCATTCGATGGCTGATTATGTCACTTGCAATTGTCATTAGGGACCTCTAGGTTTAGGCGTATTAGTGAATTTCGGCATATTACCTAAGCGCAGTTGCTTTTCTTGTTCCTGATTACGTCGTTCATTATCGTATTCACGTCGCGCATCAGTATTTAAAGGAGGTTCTGGATTTAAAGGAGAATCAATACCATCAAAACGCTGACTATCTAAAGCAGGATGTTGTAAAATGCTATTTTGTAACTCACCTTCAAGACCAGGTTGAGACTCCTGATTAGAGTGCTCACGTGCCTTCACGAGTGCTATCCGTCGTTCACCTTGCTGTTCGGCAAGCCGTCTTTGTCGTTCCATGTCTTTAGTTTCAACAACTAAAAAAGAAGTGCTTTGTTCTGCGCGCGTCAGTACGGGAAGATTCGATACCTTTTTTAGCAAAACATATACAGCACCAACACCACCATCACTAGGCTTCGCGCTATGAAAAGCAGCCACCTCTCCAATTTGCGGCAACCAGTGATTAATTAAATTCTTTAGTAGTGGAGGAGCATTGGTAGCACCTTGTGTACCGTGAACAATAAGCAAAGAATATTTGTTCTTCTTCACCTGTTTTTGAATAAATCCCAACAAAGCCTGACGAGCATCCTCTGGCATTAAATTAGAGAGATCCAGTTTTGCTTCCCAAGAAATTTGTCCTGTTTTTAATTCGTGAAACTGCTTACCAGAAACATAGGGAGTAACATAGGACAAAACACTGCTAGCAAGAACCGGCTCTTCAATATCATCAGTCAAATAATATTCATTTAGCATATTTTAAAAATCCAATCGTGTTAATCAAAGTATAACTTAGGTTGTAAAAAGTAGGAGGATTTTTTTAAAGTTCTGCTTATTGTTTAAAAACTATGACTTATTGTAGCCTGAGCGCAACGCAGCGGAACCCAGGAATGAGGCATAAATAATAACCCCGGGTTACGCTACGCTGCACCCAGGCTACAATAATTACAATAACATCAATATATTACAAAAACTCTCTTTGCAAAATTTCAGCAATTTGTACTGCATTCGATGCCGCACCTTTACGAATATTATCTGCAACGACCCACAAATTTAATCCATTAGGATGGGAAATATCTTGGCGAATTCGCCCCACAAATACATCATCATGTCCTACAGCATTTTTTATAGCAGTTGGATAACTGGCCTTGCTCACATTATCAACAACCTTTACTCCCGGAGCTTTAGAAAGAATTTTACGCGCTTCGTCTGCAGTTAACGGTTTTTTTAATTCCAAATGAATGGCTTCAGAATGACCATAAATGACAGGTACTCTCACTGCTGTAGGGTTGACCATAATGTGGTCGTCTTCCATGATTTTACGTGTTTCCCAGACCATTTTCATTTCTTCGCGGGTATACCCATTCTCTTCAAACTGATCAATATGTGGGATCGCATTAAACGCTATCTGTTGGGGATACACATTAACATTAGCAGGTCGGCCATTCAAAAGATCCCCTACTTGCGCCACAAGTTCACTAATGGCTTTCTTTCCAGTACCTGAAACAGATTGATACGTTGCCACATTAATTCGCGCAATTCCTACTGCATCATATATAGGCTTTAGCGCAACAACCATCTGAATCGTCGAGCAATTAGGATTGGCAATAATGCCTCTATTTTTATAGTCAGCAATACGGTGAGGATTGACTTCAGGAACAACTAAAGGGATGTCTTCTTCATAGCGGAAACAAGAACTATTATCGACAACCACACATCCACTGGCAGCCGCCTTGGGGGCATATTCTTTAGATACAGAACCACCTGCTGAGAATAAAGCGATGTCTACTTTGCTAAAATCAAACTCGGCCAGATCTAAAACATCCAATTGCTTATTTCTGAATCGCACCGTTTTACCAACAGAGCGAGAACTAGCTAATGGATAAAGATTTTTTATAGGAAAATCTCGTTCTTCCAACACGGTTAGAAACGTTTCACCTACGGCCCCAGTGGCACCAACTATGGCTACATTTAATTCTCTGCTCATTCTCAACCTCATCTAAATTCCATCATCATCTATTCCCTATTGGGAAAAGGAAAAATCCCCTCTCGCTGCGGGAGAGGGCTAGGGAAAGGATGTTTTATTACATCGTTTACCCTCATCCGCCCTTCGGGCACCTTCTCCCTAGGGAAGAAGGGATTATTTACGCTCTTATTATGGAAAAGAACTTATCGCTTTATTTCTCAAATAGTGATCCATCAACACCAAAGCCATCATTGCTTCCGCTATAGGCACAGCCCTAATTCCTACACAAGGGTCATGACGTCCCTTAGTTACGACCGTCACTTCATCCCCAGAAGTATTAAGCGTCTTACCTGGAGTAATAATGCTCGAAGTAGGCTTTAATGCGATACTCACTTCTATATTTTGTCCTGTGGAAATACCACCCAAAATACCACCCGCATGATTACTCAGAAATCCCTGACGTGACATTTGATCTCTATGTACAGAACCCAACTGATTCACCGCAGCAAATCCCGCACCAACCTCAACACCTTTAACAGCATTAATGGACATCATAGCATAAGCTAAAGTAGCATCCAGTCTATCAAATACGGGGTCGCCTAATCCTACAGGCACATTTTTCGCAATCACCTTAACCCGAGCGCCCACAGAGTCCCCTTGGCGTCTTAAGCGTTCAATTGCATCAGCAAGATCCTGAGTTTGAGTCATGTTAGGGCAGAAAAAAGGATTATTATTAATCTCTGCCTCATCAACAAAGTCCAAAATCAAATCGCCCATCTGCTGCAAATAACCCACTATTTCCAAGTTTAAATGACGCTGCAAATACAAACGCGCAATCGCGCCAGCTGCTACACGTGCTGCTGTTTCTCGGGCCGAAGAACGACCGCCACCACGATAATCTCTATGCCCATATTTATGATGATAGGTAAAATCTGCATGACCTGGACGAAATAAATTTTTGATTTCTTCATAATCCCTCGAGCGTTGATCGGTATTATGAATCAATAAGGCAATCGGTGCCCCCGTCGTTTTACTTTCAAATACGCCAGATAGAATTTGTACCTTGTCTTCTTCTCTGCGTTGTGTTGTGTATTTAGATTGTCCAGGCTTACGTTTATCCAGAAATGGTTGAATATCCTCTTCCTGCAACATCAATCCAGGAGGACAGCCATCTACCACGCAGCCAATAGCCGGGCCATGGCTTTCACCAAATGTGGTTACCGTAAATAAAGTTCCCAATGTGTTACCGGACATTAAAGTACTCGTCTAGCTGCTGCTTCGTTAATAAAAATATACCTTGTCCACCATGGCTCATCTCAAGCCAGGTGAAGGGAAGATCGGGATAAGCCTCACATAAAGCCTCTTCACTGTTCCCTACTTCCACAATCAAAACACCTTCTTCGCTTAAATAGTCAGACGCATTCTGGAGAATTGTTTTAACAATAGCTAATCCATTATTGCCGGTTTCCAAAGCTAAAACAGGCTCATGCCGGAACTCATCAGGTAGAGTCTGCATCTCTTCCTTACCCACATAGGGCGGATTGCTGACAATTAAATCATAGCCTACCTTTGGCACTTTGGAGAAACAATCCGACTCAATTAAAGTAAGTTGCTCTTCAACACCCAACTCTTCGCGATTCATCGCAGCAACAGCAAGTGCTTCACTGGAAATATCAACTGCATCGACCTGTGCCTCAGGAAAAGCATAACAACAAGCAATTGCAATGCATCCACTTCCCGTACACAAATCCAAAATACGGTGCACCTTATCCGCCTCGACCCAAGGAGAAAATTCATTTTTTATCAGCTCCGCGATAGGTGAGCGCGGAATAAGAACCCGTTCATCCACATAAAATGGAATATCACAGAAATAAGCTTCTTTGATTAGATAAGGCACTGGTACGCGATGATTAATGCGCTTTTCCAATTGTTGATATAAATATTTTTTTTCACTTGTAGTGAGACGTGCGTTAAGCCAATTTGCATCTAGATCATAGGGCAAAGACAAGCTTCTCAAGATTAATGAATGCATATCATCCCAAGCATTATCGGTGCCATGGCCATAATATAAATTCGCATGAGTTGCGCAAGAGACGCTAAAACGTAAAAAATCTAAAATCGTGACTAATTCTTCCGTTTCCTTAAGTATATAGTTGCTCATGGGGCTTCAATTCTCATCCAGAAAAAGTACAAATTGTACCCTATGTTAATCAACAAAAGTAGCCTATTGAGTAACCAGGTGCATGGAGCTCCCCCACTACGCTCCGGATTGCATGTGTTATTGGTTGCCAAGCTCAATAGGCTGGGCTGCTAAGCCCAGCATGTAACCAAACCAATATTTCTTTCTAAGTAGATGGATAAACACTTGATAACTGAGCTTACCGTGCAGGTTTGATGATGGACATTTTGGGGAGAAAGAATTAATGCTACAAATGCCAGGCTTAACAGCCCAGCATACGCGGCCACAACGAAACTATATCAAAATACTGCGCAGCCTGGGGTGCAGCGTAGCGTAACCCGGGTTATACTTTAGTTATCACTTAATTATTTTAGTAAAATATGGCTGACGATTTTTTGTCGGATGAAGACAAAGCCCTGTTTCGCGAATCCATGCGCTCTGTAAAACCGTTGACTCAACAAGCAAAAAAGGTCAAGGTGTCGCAACCTAAGCCTGCAATTCCTAAAAAAAAACCACCACAACCAACACAAGAAAAAAAGACATATTATTTATCTGATATGATTGTCGATACAGTTCTTTCCGAAACAATCCTGTCCTATATGCATCCCAGCCTTTCCAACCAAAGGTTTAAAGCATTAAGAACAGGCCAAATCCCCTGGGAAGCCCGCTTGGATTTACATGGTTTAAAAAGTGAAAATGCGCGCGATACCTTGTGTCAATTTATTCAAACGCAAGCGGAAAATGACAAAAGATGCATCTTAATCATTCACGGTAAAGGCGGTTATCTTGGTGCGCCACCCGTCATTAAAAATTTGCTAAATCGCTGGTTACCCCAGTTAGACGAGGTCTTGGCTTTTCACAGTGCACTTCCCAAAGATGGGGGAAGTGGCGCAGTCTATGTCCTGCTTAAAAGAAAAAGATAGGCACTGCACCCAGACTACATTTAAATGGTTCCCTTACTTGCGTTAAGACCTCATTCTGGCGATAATTCGCTACATTAATAAAATATCAAGAGAGAACATGGAACATTTAGGTCAATTCATCATAAATCATTGGCAGCTATGGCTCGCCTTTATCGTGATTTTATTCTTAGTCTTTATCAACGAGCTCATCACACAAAAAAAGAAGGCCAAGGAACTCACGCCGCAAGTTGCTGTCGATTTAATCAATAATGAAAATGCGGTGGTCATTGATTTGCGTGACAAAGAAGCCTATACCAAAGGTCACATTATTGACTCAATCCATGCGAAAAGCGAGGATTTTGAACAACAGAAAATGGATAAGTATAAAAATAAACCCCTTATTCTGATCGCTACACGCCCTTTTGATGCTCAGTCTCTTGCCAACAAAATTCGTGCTCAAGGGTACCAAGCCCATGTACTGAGTGGCGGGATTGCTGCTTGGCAAAATGCCGAGTTACCCTTAGTTAAAGGAAAGTAAGATTATGGCTGAAGTCATCATGTACAGTACTGCTTATTGCCCTTACTGTGTCAGAGCCAAAGAGTTATTACAGCAAAAGCACGCTTCATTTACCGAGATTCGTGTGGATGTACAGCCCGAATTACGTGATGAAATGATAAGCAAAAGTGGCAGACGTACCGTGCCACAAATTTTCATTAATGGCCAACATATTGGTGGCTGCGATGATTTATATGCCCTGGACGCCCAGGGGAAACTCGATACATTACTAAGAGGATAACAAAGTCATGAACGAACAAGAAAACCAGGCGCAACAAAATCAAAATGAAACCCAATTTATGATTCAAAGGATTTATGTTAAAGATTTATCTTTTGAAACCCCTAATACTCCTGCTGTATTCCAACAACAATGGGAACCTGAACTGAATCTTGAACTCAATACCGCCAATACCAAACTGGAGGAAGGTGTTTTTGAAGTGGTATTAACGGTTACGGCAACAGTATCCAATAAGAAAGCTACGGCATTTCTTGTTGAAGTAAAACAAGCAGGTATTTTTACCATCCAAGGCGCTCCAGAGAATCAACTGGATCACTTATTAAATAGTTTCTGCCCCAATATTTTATTCCCTTATGCTCGTGAAGCAATTACATCACAAGTAATTCGTGGCAGCTTCCCACAACTGGTACTGGCACCTATTAATTTTGATGCACTATACATGCAACAAGTTGCAGAAAAACAAAAAGAAACCCAAGCTTAAAAATTTACATTGAAGCGTACAAAAATAGCTTAATAAACGTAGGCTGGGCTGCTAAGCCCAGCACGCAACGACGCGCCAAAGTATTTTTCCTTAGGAGCATATGAAAAAGATACTTGCTAATTAGGCTTACATTAATGGGTTTCATGATAGCATTTCGAAAGTACGAATTAATTCTGCAAACGCTGGGCTTAACAGCCCCAGCCTACCTTGCTTAAATAACGTGTCGTTCCCGCGTAGGCGGGAATCCATTCCTAAATTGGCTTTGGCCTCGCTTTAGGGTTGGATCCCGCCTTCGCGGGGATGACAATTTACGTGCAAGGCTTTAACTTTAACTTAATAGGACACGGCTTCGAGCTTCATTTAACTCTAGTTAAGAATATAAAAATGAACCAAACAACCATTGCTATATTAGGTGCCGGCTCTTGGGGCACTGCCGTTGCAATTCACCTGGCTAAGGCAGGGCATCATGTTTTGTTGTGGGGACATGATCCTCAACATATTGCGCTGATGAAAGAAAAAAAAGCAAACCCACGCTTTTTACCAGGCATCAATTTTCCTGATACTTTGGAGGTTTCAGCTGATTTCGATCACTGCATCAACGCAGCCCAATACGTCATTGTTGCGGTTCCTTCCCATGCATTTGCGGAAATTATTACAAAAATAAAAAAACCACCCCAAGGTTTAGCTTGGCTGACTAAAGGCATCGATCCACAAAGCCATCAATTATTAAGTGATCTAGTAAGTCAAACTTTTGGCCCTTCCTTTCCGCAAGCAATTATTTCAGGCCCATCGTTTGCTAAAGAAGTCGCTCATTTTTTACCTACGGCGATGACTTTGGCTTCCAATGATCCGCAATATCAAAAAAACATTCGCGAATTACTTCATCACGACAATGTGCGTGTTTATATGAGTGACGATCTGATTGGCATCCAGGTTTGTGGTGCGATTAAAAACGTCTTGGCTATAGGCTGTGGGATCAGTGATGGTTTGGGTTATGGCGCGAATGCCAAAGCAGCATTAATAACACGTGGCTTAGCAGAAATGGAGCGACTGGGGCTTGCATTGGGCGCACGCGCAGAGACTTTTCTTGGATTAGCTGGCGTTGGTGATTTGGTGTTGACCTGTACCGATGATCAATCACGAAATCGTCGCTTTGGTTTGCTTGTAGGACAAAATATCAGCATCACCGATGCTGAAAAGCAAATTGGCCAAGTTGTAGAAGGCAAATACAATGCCTCACAAGTTTGCTTCATCGCCAAACAACACCAAGTCGAAATGCCCATCTGTGAGCAGATTAATGCACTGTTACAAGGTAAAATCAGTGCAAAACAAGTGGTACAAAATCTAATGAGTAGACCGCCAAAGGATGAATGATCTCCCCCGGTTACGGCTCCGCTCAAGCGATACAACGTAACATGTAGCCTGGGTGCAGCGCAGCAGCGGAACCCGGGATATGGGAGCATGATTATTGCCGAAACCCGGGTTAAAGAACGGTGATTTCCACTCTAATCTCGGATTAACATTATAACCCGCTAAAAATTACACAAAAATGTCAAGCAAGTGTAGGCTGGGCTGCTAAGCCCAGCATTTGCTGAATTAACTCTTACGCCCCAAAATATCCATTCACGAAATCCATCACCGTAAGCCCAATTAACAAATACTTATCCATTGTTTTTAAGAAAATATTGGTGCTGTTACATGCTGGGCTTAGTAGCCCAGCCTACGGTTATTTAGTTTTGTCAACGAATTGCTTAACACATGCAGGGATCGCGGTCCGTAGTTACCAAGTAGCCTAGGTGCAGCACGGCGGAGCTGGGGTTCAGAATCACACAAACAATGTCAAGGCCTAACATCCACAAGCTCAATATCAGCCGATGCCAGCTGTTCTCCTAAAAATATCTCACCTACAATCTGGAAGCGCTTGATAGAATCAGTGACTAAATAGTTCATTTTGCGATGCAAGGCAGGAACATTACTCAACAAATCCTGCTTTTCGAGCAGCTGCTGCAGTGCAAGCGATGTTGCATGTGCCGAGTCGACTATCGTCACTCCTTGTGGCAATAAGCTGTGTAACAGAGGCTTAAACACTGGGAAATGGGTACATCCCAACAAAACCGTATCTTCGTGAGTAAAGCCGTCCAGATAATGCTTTAATGCTTCACGAGCCACTTGGTTGTTCACCATGCCTTCTTCTGCTAAAGCAACCAAGACACTACACGCACGCGTATTAATTTCGGCCTGCGGTAATTTTTGGATAATAAGCTGTTGGTATGCATTCGATGCAATCGTTGTTTCAGTCGCCAAAACAATAATACGTTTGTTTGTAGTTGCCGCAACCGCCGCTGCAGCCCCTGGAGCAACCACCCCAAGCACAGGTATGTCAGGTAGCATTTCTTGCAAATACGGCAATGCCGCGGTAGTTGCGGTATTACAGGCAATCACTAAAGCCTTAATCCGTCGCTCTACCAACAATTTTACCATTTGCATCGCATATTGTTTTACAGTATCCGGGCTTTTAGTCCCATAAGGCAGCCGGGCAGTATCCCCTAAATAAATAAACGATTCTTGCGGCAATCCCTCACGTAATGCACGCAAAACCGTTAGGCCGCCCATCCCTGAGTCAAATACACCAATCGCCAGTTGGTTTGAATTCAATTGATTCCCCTCTATTGTTAATCGTCACTCCCACCGCCAAGAGTAGGAGCACGAGATACCATCGGACCCTGCACTGCAATATCCTTTTTCGCTCTAGTGGCAATATCCTGTTTCCTACCTTCATCCAATGAATCTCTAAAGAGACTGGTAGCAGATTTCACACCTTTATCGATTGCATTTCTTTTATCTTTATTAACCAAAGCCTTGAACTCGTCTACTTTTGCATCAACTAATGATTTGGCTGAACCTTCAAATACCTTCTTATAAGCAGATTCCGCAGTATAACGACCAAAACTTCGTTCGTTATCCGGTCTCCAAGAACTAGTACCTCTAAATTCTATTTTATCACGCGAGAACTTAGGGTGCTCTTCACCTAGACGGCACACTGCTGTCCATAAAAATTGTAATTGCTTATCCTTCCCATGCACTCCATTTAATCTAATAGGGCTCTTACCATTCCAGTCTTTTAATAGATTTTTTGCAGCCTCCATAGCTTGTTCTGCTAAAAATTTATCCCCCCCTGTAGCTGCTTCAGCTATATTTACCCTTATAGGTCTAGAGCCATCTGTGTTAGCTGGACCAGGATGATAATCAACTGTAACGCGTGATTGGGATACTGGGGCTCCGCCAGGTGTTGTTGGATTAGGATGAGTTATGTCAATAGCAAGGACTTGACCTGCTTTGGGTATGTCTTTGACTTTAAAGATCGGCGCATCGGGATCCGCATTAACCGTACCGTGCACCACGGGTGCAGGTCCTGAAGCATTTGCTTGAATCGCTGTATCTGATGCTTTTTCCTTGCCCTTGTCAAGAACTGTGTATTTAATAGTTTCTGTCTCTACAAGAGCAGTTCCCGTACCCTTCATCATTTTGTCAATGTCTCTTAAGGCTCCGCCTATTTTGTCTTGTACCCCTTTATAAAATTCCAATTGCTCATCAATTACAGCAAGTTCTTTTTCTAATCTGTCATGCAGCTCTTTGGTTGCTTTCCTTACTGCTCCACGTTGTGGCGCAGTAGGATCTTCAGCGGGCATAGGCGTATCATCGAGACGTGCTTGCAGATCGCGTTGAGCTGTCGCTAAATGCTCTATAAGTAGATCGCATTGTCCTGACAGCGCTTTATATTCCCCTATCATTTTCCCAGCTTTATTCTTTGCGATTTCGTCATTTGCTTTACTAAATAAATTAGGGAGTATCGCAAGATCTTGATTAAGCTTATCTAAATGCCCTTTATGTTTTTCAATCTTTGGCGTAATTTTTTCTTGTTGGTCTAGATTTTCATTGATCTCTTTTATAACTTTCAGTCTTTTCTCATCAGTAGCCATAGGACCAACAAAATTAGACTTAAGTCTAAGGTCTTCTACAGCACGAAATTGCTCAGGCGTAAATTCTCTACGCAACTCCGCTTTCATTTTCTCCTCAGGAGAATTAGCAGCTGGGCTTGGAATAAGCTCATCAAGGAATCCATCAGGATCGTTGTGATATAAAAATGTCTCTACAATTTTTTTGATACCAGCCACAGAATTCATATTATAGGGTGGTGGTGCTGGTACTGTTGGCGGTACTGTTGCTGGTTGCGGTTTGGTAAGACCATGTGTCCCTTCTACTCTCGCAAAAATCTCCACAAGTTTTTTCTGTGACTCAGTTAGACCAGTGGGAGGAGGGGTAGGATCTGCAAGAGCAGCAAACAAGTGTTGGTTCGTTACCTGTCGTGCTTTAACAGCAACTGCGATTGCATTGCCACCAGCACCATTTAAAACATTACTGTTACGGTCTGTTAGGTTAAACGCTTGATGAAATACATCATCAGTCCCCTTACCAAGAACAGTAGCAATTTCTGTAATAAAGGTTTTATAATCAGCAGCAGTATTTATATCAAATGGAACAGCTGGATGTACAGCTCCTGGATTATGTCGTCTATTTAATAAAATTGCATTTATACGATCAATCTTATCTTGATCAAGATCATCAGTACGGCCTGCCAAAACTTTTGCTATTTCGGGATTACTAATTTGCCTAAGCAAAGCAAGTCGTTCATTTTCAGCAGCTAATCCAGCAACAACAAGCGGTTGTCCCTTGGCGTTTTTATTTCCCAAAAGGGAGTGAAGCCTGTCTTCAGTTTTTGCATTAATTAACACATCAACCTTTTGACGATCTACTGTTCCATCAGCTTTAAATAGCTCTTTTTGCTTTTCACTGGGTAAGTCTTTAAATACTACCTTTAATTGTGCATGTATTCCTGCGCCGCCTAGACGAGATGTTGCAACTGCGGCATCAAAATCTGCTTCGCGCTTAGTTCGCGCCTTAACATCAACCCCCTCACGAATTGCGGCTCTTAACTCAGGCAAGTCCTCCTTCTTAAGAAAATCAAAGGCATTAGGATCTCCAACCTTCGCATTCATCGCTACTTTAAAACTATCTAAATTAGCAGCGTTTTCCTGAAGCTTTTTCAACTCAACGTCACTAAGAGTTGGAATCAAATGCTTAATTGCATCCTTCGCTAAAGCAAGTTTAATCGCGGCCACATTTGTATCTGTTACAGCCTTGTCGATGATAGCATCGTCACCACGGACGTTTATAAAGTTTTTTAAGTGTGTTCTTAAATTAGTTGCATCTGCTGCCTTCAATGCACTGATTAAATGCCCATTTGGAGCTACAGTGGGTATCTTTGCTTTCAGATATTGTTCACATAATGCTTGTTGATGATCATTTGCAAATTTTTGTTTTTTGGGATCATCCACGCCCGGCATTCTGCCCTTATACAGGTTCGCGCCATCCTCTTTTAAATTTGGACTAGTTGCTAAATTATCAAAGAAATTTACAGGATCCCTCTGGCTAAGGATAGCTTGCATCCCCAAAAGATTCGCGTCTGTAACACTACTTCTAAACTCCCGTAGTTGTTTCTCAAACTCTGTTATGGCCTTGTCGTCAAGCAGGGTCTTATGGCGTGCTGTAGCTGCATCAACAACAATCCCCCTGTCGGCAAATGTCATCGCATCAACAAGCTTATCTACTGTTGTGGGCGGAGTAATCCCTCCTGCGGTAGCAAGTGCTTTCGCAGCTGCTTGAAGTTCTCTTTCATTTGTAGCCTTAACTAGATCATCAAATAATTTAGGATCAGTGAGTCCAGGTTTAGCTATTAATTGAATTAATACCTGGTTTGCTGCTTCTGTTCTAACGCGCAGCAAAGCATCTTTAGTCAGAATATCCTCATTAGCTGTATTCCATCCAGGTACCGTGTTGAGTGTAAGTCCAAGAGCATTTTGTTTTAATTCTAAGTAGTCTCTCAGTTGTTTTCCATTATCTGCATAATCCGTTGTTAAAAGACCAACTAAAGCATCAGTTGGTGCGCCAGCTAATGCAAATTTGACACGTTGCTCAGCAGCGGCTTGTTTCATTAGTCTAAAAGTATTCGTTGGGTCGGTTGCTTCTATATAGTCATCGCCACGTACCGAAGGTCTCTTATAAAGTCCTGCAAGAGTGTGATCGATTCCGCCCCAAAATGTGGCATGAGCAATCACGGCATCTTCAAAAGGGCCTTGTGTTTCATTAGCTGACAATATTGCCTCTAATGCAGCATTTCTAATAGGAACATTCCTCGGTGCAACTCGTAACGCTGTGGTATTTCTTATCGCAGTTAATAACTCTCTATTCTTAGGCATAATCAAACACTCCGCAGACCATTATGTATTTATTTTAAACTTATTTTCTTAAAATAACCTTAAATTTCATCGCTCCAGTACATCTTGCTTGAATAAAGGCGGTAAGATGGACTAACGTTATAACATTATTATAGCAAGATTAAAGGATTACGTGTGAAAATCATACTAACTGGATTATTATTTGCATTAATAAATGGAGTGCATGCTCAAGGCTGTGTTATTGGCGAAATTCCTTCGCAACCGCGGTATGTCTGTTTTGATGGCAGAACATTGCAATTGGCAGAAGATGGCCATTACCGCTGGAACGCCAAAAGAGGCTGTTTTGTCAGCGCAGTCCCCTGCTGTGCGTACAAGGCCACTCATTACGCATTTTACCCCAACCCTGCCAAAATTGGCGCCGCCTATGCCCGTTGCCGCCATGATTACCCCTTCCACTTGGGAGAAATGCAAACGCATTAGTCCCAGACCTCGGAGTAGTGTAGCCTGGGTGAAGGCGAAGCCGTAACCCGGGATTTCAATAAAAATCACGCTCCCGGGTTCCGCTACGCTGCACCCAGGCTACATGTATCGTTTGGCCTAGGTGCGGGCGAAGCCGTAACCCGGGGATTGAGATTAATAACCTTCTTTGCTTCTCATTGCACTTCCCTTTTGATATTCTGGGTATAGGAAATCCAACCTTTAAATGAATATGGTTAATTATCGACGTGATTTTACTGCGGGCGGTATGTATTTTTTTACTCTTACCTTACGCAATAGGCATTCAAACTTATTGACCTTACACATCAGAAACTTAGGCAATGCATTTAGAGCGGTGCGTAAAAAAGCCCATTTTGAAATGCATGCTTTTGTTATCCTACCAGATCACCTTCATGTGATTTGGCAATTACCTTATAACGATTTTGATTATTCTCGGCGCTGGCTTTTAATAAAAGCACATTTTACTCGTTCACTAATAAAATCTGGAATATCACTAAAACCCAATCAACGAGGTGAATATAATTTTTGGCAAAGAAGATTTTGGGAACATCGGATACGAAATGAATTAGATTATCAAAGGCATGTTGAATACATTCATTATAATCCTGTAAAACATGGGTTAGTAACGTCACCGAAGGTATGGCCTTACTCAAGTATCCATCGATTTATACGTCAGGGCATTATTGATTCCAATTGGGGAGGAACATCTCTTGAGGGAAGTTTTGGTGATGTGTAGCCTGGGTGCAGCGCAGCGGAACCCGGGTTTCGGCTTTCGCCTGCACCCAGGCTACACGGCAACAGATGCTTCCTGACTTGGCCCTGAATCGATTAGATTTGCTTCGATTTCATCGCCAGCTTCATCATCAGATTCATCGCCAGAAAAGAAGGAAAAAGAATTGGGTTCTTTAGCTTTTTTGCGTTCCATCGCTTGGTTAATCATAGTATTTATTTCCCATTGGCTTGAAGTCCAACCATATAATCCGCGCAATTGGCGAATAATCCAGTATCTACTGCGTAACTGGCGGATGTATTTCACAGGGGCTGCTTCTTCCTCAGGAGAGTCGCCATTGATATCGTCTTTTAATTGTTCTAGTTTGTCTGCAAAGCCAGGGCATCCCTCATTCACCTTGATAAAATGTTTCATGCACTCCATGGCCAAATTCTTTTGAAACTTCAAACCAAAGCGATGATCTTCACCTATATCTCGTAAAATCTCTTTGAAGGCTCCATAACTCATATTCACTTTTATTCCTTCTAAATAAGGATTTTTAAACGTGTATGCTTTAACAGATAGCAAAAGCTCCTCTTCGTATTCTTCTGTATACTGTGCTTTGTTGGCTAACAAATGCTTGGCAATTAAGAAACCATTGTTCTGTACATCCTCACTATCCACTAACCCCGCTTGCACTCGTTCCAATACGATATCTAAAGGAGTCTTGCCGACACTATTAGGTACATTAATGAATTCGGCAAACATGCCTAAGGTTTCTTCATAGCGATATTCGCCAAGCTTAATTGCAATATGTAATGGCGTGTCTTCTGGATCAAATCCATCGTCTTTTTTAGATAACTCTTGATAAGAAGCAATCGATTTCTGCATTTGTTGTCGTAGCACCTCTGTTGCCCACTGCGGCGGAATGATTTCTTGCACTAAAATACGGATTTGTTCTGCATCTAATTGCTCCAAGTAATCACGAAATTTGGCGCTCGAAAACAATGCAGCACGCAAGCGTGCAAGTCGTGCACTGGTGGCTTGATTCATTAAGGCAACTTGGGCACGCTCTGAAGCCCTATTCATATCAGCACATTCCTGTAAGGTCCGCTTAATGAGTTCTTTGGGCATTAAAATGTGCTTAAAAAAGGATTTCCATTTTGCCCTGACAAATTGTGGGTTATCACTTAACTGCGAAAAAGCATCGATCTCGTCATAACTGTGGTACTCCTTATTGTCCAAAGGATTAGACACATAACCAAATTTCGTAGGCCAATAGGCGTTAGATGAATTGGTTAAACACATCAGCGATTCCAAATCATATACGGTAATGTCAAAAGCATTGGGACCATGGAATAAATGAAAAGGCCTGCGAGTTTGAAATCCCATGATGCTGTCAACAAACATTAAATCATGATCGATTTTGAAAAATACCGCATGCGGCTTACCATTGCGTTCGACTAAATAGAAACCATAATTTCCCTTATGTAAATCATCCTCTTCTAAGGTATACGAAGTCGCAAAGATACTGGCCAATGATTCATAATCAAGAGTTATACGCCCGGCCTCTTCTTCTTCAACTAAGAGCGCGAAAAATCCTTGAGGAAGTTTATCAAGAAAATGAATCGGTATTTTGGCGGGATTATTCCTTTTTTTAGGGACGAAATCCCAGCCCTCATCAGTGTCTTTTAAAGCATAAAAATTATGATCAAGACCTTCTTTTTTGGTAATGAGATGGCAAAGATGTTCGACTGCTAAGCCAAGAACATTATTGCCCTCATCAAGCACTAAGTGATTAGAAGGCGTCAGATCAGGCAATAGAAAAAGACGCGCCAATTGGCCAAACATTACTTCAAGGCGCGATAGCTCGGAGCGACCGTATTTATTTTTTTTATAAATGACTTTGTAGGAAGGATCGATTTGATTGGGGGGAGTATATATGGCGTTGAGGTATGCCACATGCGCAGTTGACCGTGATGCGGGGCCTTTCTTGATATCTTTAATACGGAAAAAAGCAGGCATAAATGAAAATCAAATTGATGTCACACAAGCGTGTCAAATTGTGTTAAATTTTAACATGAGGCACAAAAAAATCAATTGTCATCTATAGTCAATGTCCCATCTTGAGAATCAAAGTTTCCAGCACTATTCAAACGAATTTGCAAACTCACATTATTTTTTGAGTCGGCATACTTGATCGCATTTTCCATGGAAATCGCACCACTGCGATAGAGTTTTAATAAAGCCTGATCGAATGTCTGCATCCCTTGCTCTGTGCTGCGCTCCATAGCCTCCTTAATGTCATCGATTTTGCCTTTTTCGATTAAATCAGCGACGTAAGGGGTGTTTAATAAGAGTTCCACAGCTGCCATACGTTGATTGTTGACCCCAGGAACCAGTCGCAATGAAATAATTGCACGCAGATTAAGGGACAAATCCATCAATACTTGTTTTCTTGCATCTTCCGGGAAAAAGTTAATAATCCGGTCCATCGTTTGATACGCATTGTTGGCATGCAGCGTTGAAATACATAAATGCCCTGTTTCCGCATAAGCTATAGCCTGTTTCATGGTGCTGCGTTCACGTACCTCGCCAATTAAAATCACGTCTGGCGCTTCGCGCATTGCATTGACTAAAGCATTATCATAGCTCATGGTATCAATACCTACTTCTCGTTGATCGACGATGGATTTTTTATGTTGATGAATAAATTCTATAGGGTCTTCAATGGTTAAAATATGCCCGCTTTGGTTTTCATTGCGGTAATCGATCATGGCGGCCAAAGTAGTTGATTTACCCGAGCCAGTAGCCCCTACGACAAGTACCAATCCACGCAATTCCATAACAATTGATTTTAAAATGGGAGGCAAATTTAATTGTTCCATTGAAGGAATCTTACTCTGGATATAGCGCACCACCATAGAAATATCGCCGCGTTGGCGAAACAAGTTAATCCTGAAGCGTCCAACTTGAGGAATGGAAAGCCCCATGTTCAGCTCCATAGTGGCCTCGAATTCTTTGCGCTGATCATCATTCATCAGTGACAAAACAATTTCCGCCATTTGTTGTGTTTTGAGAGGGGTCTGACCTACCGGTGAAATAATTCCTTCAACTTTAATATGAGGCGGTGCACCCACACTAAAAAACAAGTCCGAAGCACCCCGATCAACCATTAATTTAAAAAAAGGAGTTATGTCCATATATCACCTAGTCTAATTTAAAATATTGTAGCCTGGGTGAAGGCGCAGCCATAACCCGGGTTTTCCGAGGCATATCAACCTCTTAATCCCAGGTTCCGCTGCACTCAGGCTACAAACTACAACATTTTAACTAATTACTAAATCATGTACTTTTCGATGTTCCATTTCAGTCTGACACTTTGTTAAAAAAGATGCCTTGGCATTTTTTGCTGCCTCATGATGCGCTGGCATTAACTCAACTATGTCAAATAAACGAGTCAAAAATTGTCTCTGTTCATCACTAGTATATTGTTTAGTATATTCCATAGGTTTCTTTTTGGCTGCAAGAGGTTTCGCTTTTACGCTCTTCTCATCCGAACTCTTCTCATCCAACTCACTGGCTAGCTGAGGACTTAAGTCCAGCATTTCCTGAAAATAATTCGTATAATAAGGAGCCATTGCCAACCGTTCTGCCCCATCGCTCTTCCCAGTGGTTGCATGCCAACGCTCCGCTGCATCCATGAATTTCTTCATATTTCTAGGATCTAAAAACTGAGAATAACGAACCACCCCGGCTGGAAATTCTTTTCCTAAATGATTTCTTACTTCAAACCCTTTTTCTTTTAGATAGCCCAGAAATCCTGTTTCAAAATTCGCAATACCTTTCGCCTGCGGATGAGTCACCATATCCAAAGCAAGAATACGCTCATCGAGTGCTTGCGTACTGGTTGGAGATAATCCCCCACTCGTACCTTTCAAATAGCGAACGTAAATCGCATAAGTGACCGGATACTCTCCTTTTTTCGCGGCACTTTTTATCTGGTTTTCTATTTGCTTTAAAATTGCCTCTAAATGCTCTCCTGCCTTGTCATCTTTTACAGGGATAAAATAATCCACATCACGCATTTCTTTAGGAAAAGCAACTTGGGGATGAGTAATATGGTTTTCAAAATCAACGATAGGATTTGTACCACGTCCTTCAATCGATTCAGCAGCCGCAATTAACATGAACTCGGGTAATAAACTACTTAATTCTGAATTAACCAAGAAATTCAGCAAATCCGACCCCAGTCTTAACTCCATTTCTTGCACTAGAGAGGTCAGTGAGGGGGAATAAGTCGCCTTAGTGGATTGGGTTGGTTTATCTGTAGTAAAGTTCCACATACGCACTTGCCACTGGTGAATGAGCTCAGAACTTGCAGAACTTGGCATTCCCATAACACTCACATATTGATTGTTTTTTAATATGTCCCCTAGTTTGCCCTTCATTTCTTCAGTGTTATGAAATACTGCTACCGTTTCACGTAAATTAAAAGCCTGCACTGCACGTATCTTAACGCTCAGAATAACTCCTAAAAACCCGCTGTTTGCCGCACGCAAGGTTTCAAAATCAGGGTTGTCGGGAGTCAGTTCACGAATGTTCCCATCCACATCACATATTGTGATTGATTCAACCAGACCACTCACAGCCGGTTCATCACGACCTGTTCCATGCCCACCAGGGATGAATAATCCTATAAGACTCGCCCAACTCAGCATACTGAGTGTCGATGAAGATAAATTATTTTTCCGTAAAAAATCTGCGTAGTCAGCAATTTGCATTCCTGCGTTGACCTCAACCAGCTTGGCTGGGAGTTGATGAATCGGATTGTCTGGATTAATCCATGCAGGTTTTGTATTAAGTGGCCCTAACACTTTTGCTTTATGAAATTTCTTTTTAAAACGAATGATAATGTCTGTGCCTTCACTTTGAGGTGAAGCACGCCCACCGACGACTTCCGAAAAAGAGAAACTGCCAGCATATTCTTTTTCCTGAACTTGAGACCAAGGAAATAAACAGCAACCTACACTCGCCTGATCATCCCAGCCCGCACTCGCCCTTAAGGTGATTTTATTCTTTGGATTCCGATCTCCATTCAGCTTTTTTACTTCTTTCATGATTAATTGAACTTGTTGTTCATTGTCTACATCAACAACCACCGCAGCAGGATTCTTCACATTGCCCATATAGTTCGACCAACCTTGGGTGTGAGAAATTTTGTTGCGGGTTAACATATCCATAAAGTCACGTTTTAGCTTGGTGGGAAAAGTCATTATTACTCCTATTGTTGGATTCAATACGATAAAAACAATGTCTTAAACGCTTAAAATGTTACAACGGACTGCTTGGTAGCCTGGGTGAAGGTACAACCGTAACCCGAGAAATTGATAAGAAACCCGGGCTACGCTAGGCGGCACCCAGGCTAGAGACTTACATTTTATCCAAAACTTCACGCAAATATTTAACAGGTTCAATCACCATTGACGCATCGTGTTGTTGCTTGGGAGCATTAGCAAAAGGCACTATAGCCCGTTTAAATCCATGCTTTGCAGCTTCTTTTAAACGCTCCTGCCCACTTTGCACGGGTCTGATTTCACCAGCAAGGCCAACTTCACCAAAAATAATGGTTTCCCTGTCAAAAATCCGATTACGCAAACTGGACACTACCGCAGCTAACAATGCAAGATCCGAGCCAGTTTCCGTGACTTTCACCCCCCCAACGACATTGATGAAAATATCTTGATCGTAGGTGGCAATTCCTCCATGCCGATGTAAAACCGCCAATAAAATGGCTAGCCGATTGGATTCAAGCCCTACAGTCACCCGCTTGGATTGCTGCCCATGTGCTTCATCAACCAAAGCTTGTACTTCAACTAACATGGGACGGGAGCCCTCCCAAGTCACCATCACGGCACTCCCAGAAGTGGGTTCTGGCTGACGCGACAAAAAGATCGCCGAAGGATTAGCGACCTCTTTTAATCCTTTGTCAGTCATCGCAAATACACCCAATTCATTGACTGCACCAAAACGATTTTTAATGGCGCGAATTACCCTGAAACGGCTATCACTTTGGCCTTCAAAATATAAAACACTATCCACCATATGCTCTAAAACTCGTGGCCCAGCTAAAGCGCCCTCTTTCGTGACATGGCCAACCAAGAACACTGCAGTTTGCGTCAATTTAGCAAAACGAACTAATTGCGCCGCCGATTCACGCACTTGGCTTACCCCTCCTGGAGCAGAACTTATAGTCTCGGTAAAAATAGTTTGAATGGAATCGATCACTATCACTTTAGGATTTTCTTTTTGTGCTTGTGCAATAATAGATTCAACCTGTGTTTCCGCTAGAAGCCTTAACCCTGCTAAAGGTAATCCCAGTCGTTTGGCACGCATGGCGACTTGCTGTAAAGACTCTTCACCCGTGACATATAAAACAGTTTCCTGCATCGAAAGATTAGCCAAGGTTTGCAATAACAAAGTGGATTTACCAATACCTGGATCCCCACCAATAAGAACCACCGAACCATAAACCAAACCACCGCCAAGGACGCGGTTGAGCTCTGATAAACCGCAATCCATACGTACTTCTTTATCCATAACAACATCTTCTACTGCCGTGATTACAGAACGTTGATTAGCCCAAGAACCACTACGTGAACTACGATTGGCAGCAACGCCTTCTTCGGCAATCGAATTCCATGCACCACATTGTGTGCATTGTCCGGCCCATTGTTTAAAAATTGCGGCACATTGATTGCACACAAATTGGGTTTTAGTTTTCATGCTTATTCCATCAGATTCTGTTGCAATTAATATACACGATTTATCTTATTGTATCTTCATAATACGTAGCCTGGGTGCAGCGTAGCAGAACCCGGGTTACGGCTTCACCTTCACCCAGGCTACAGCCAATTCCAATAAAATTAATTCACCTACATTGAATCCTGAGAACAACTCAGTATAATCAGTACATTTTGAACAATCAGGACAAAATCTATGAGCCAGGGCATGCATTTTGAACAATCGATCACGGAGCTAGAAGAAATTGTCAGGCAACTAGAAAAAGGAGAACTTTCTTTGGAAGACTCCCTGAAACAATTTGAAAAAGGGATTAGCTTGGCCAGACGTTGTCAGGATGTGTTACAAAAGGCTGAGCAAAAAATAGAAACATTAACCTCTGCTGGACCCAGCTCGGATGAACAATTAAGTGATAAGTAACTACATAAAACGGCATGAAGAATTTCTTAGTGAACTCATCAATGAATCCTCTGTACCTGCGATAACGATACGTTCTGCAATAAATTATTCTCTATTCCCCGGTGGGAAGAGGATCCGCCCCATCCTGGTCTATTTAACCGGAAGTTTGCTTAATCTGGATCTAAAGGTTCTGGATGTTATTGCTGCAGCTATAGAATTAACGCATTGCTATTCGTTAATTCATGACGATCTGCCCGCGATGGACAATGATGATTTTCGTCGTGGCAAAGCGAGTTGCCATAAAGCCTTTGATGAAGCAACTGCGATTTTAGTTGGTGATGGCATGCAAGCTTTAGCCATTGAAGTATTATTAACCAATCTTTCACCTCTACTGCAGGCTAAGCAAGTGATTGCGATCACGCTGGAACTGGTTAAGGCCAGCGGCATCAGCGGAATGGTGAGTGGACAAAGCCTAGATTTATCTGAATTAGCCAAATCATCTACTAATGAAGAGCAGCTTAGAGAAATTCACTACCTCAAAACAGGACGGCTTATTTTAGCATGCGTTGAAATGGTTCTGAATGCCCACCCGTCAGTACCCGAAGCCTATCAAGTCGCTTTGCGCACTTATGCCAGCCATCTTGGCATAGTGTTCCAAATGCAAGATGATTATTTAGACCGCTATGCGCCCACCGAGGTTTTGGGCAAAGGACGCTCCTCTGATTTGGCCAATCAAAAAACTACGTTTGCCGCTCTATATTCTCAACATAAATTAGAAGAGGAAATCAGAAACCATTATCAAATTGCGCTTGATGCATTAAAACTATTTGATCAAAAAGCTTCTGCACTGATTGAGTTAACCAAGAAATTACAAGAGCGCACAACCACACCATAGATATGTAGCCAGGGTGTGCAGCAATTGTAGGCTGCAACGAACGTATAAAACGTATAATCAGAGCATCATTGCTGGGCTTTCAGCCCAGCCTACGTTTCAACTACACTTCACTCTTGCGTCTGACTATCTGTGAAATGGGAATCATCGTCTCTATCCCTTGTTCTGTTTTTCTTTGCTCTCCCTTCCAGGCATGCCCGTATACCACTTCATAAGTCAGCGGATATTTTCCTTTATCAGTTTGCAAAGTAGAATAATTTTGCTCGAATTGTCTCCAGGCAGTCTTTCCCGTTAGTCCCTGATTTCTTTGAGGATTAATGTTTTTTACCCCCTGAGCTTTTAAAGCCTGTAATAGCTTAGGTAGCGTCTGGTAATGTACTGCCAGCAATTCCATATCAATAACTGGCTCTAAGAAATGTTCAGACATCAAACAGTCACCTACATCATGCATGTCAGCAAATTCATTCACATGAGCGTAATGATTCACCCCAGTCCATGCGTGTTTCAACTCTTTAAATGTATCAGGGCCCAAGGTAGTAAACATCAAGCAACCATTGGCTTTCATGACTCGATTCAACTCACGAAAAACGGAGATCAAAGCCCCCCCCCAGTGAATCACTTGATTGGCGAAAATCAAATCAAACGTACCTGCAGCAAAAGGCATGTTGCGCATATCCGCAGCGACCAAAGGCCATTTTCGCCGCCAACTTTGTTTTTTTTGTGCCTGAACCAGCATAAATTGCGCCAAATCCAAACCTACAACTTGCGCTTTTGGATAAATTTTAGTCAGCTCAGAAGAAAAGAAACCTGGTCCACATCCAAGGTCAAGAATACGTTGCGGTTTCATATTCAAATACTGTAAACGCTCTAATAAGCGTACCCCAATTTCTTGTTGTACTTTGGCAGCAAATTCATATTCAGTGGCATGTCGATTAAATGCCTTGTTAATTTCGTAGATAACAGCCATTATAAAACCAGGAAAAATTAAAGGAATCCAACACTCGTGCGCCAGAAAATATGGAGTTTAACACAAAGTTTGCGTTTGTACTCAATGTGTACTTTATGCAATCAATTTCATAACAATAAAATGGCAGTTTGCGTCCATTGTATTGAATTTATGCCTCAGTTAGGCCCTGCATGCACTCATTGTGCTTATCCTTTGCCTGATAAACATCTACATATCTGTGGTCATTGTATTAAAAAAATACCTTATTTCGACCGCGCATTCATTCATTACATCTTCGAAGAGCCGTTACGTAGTCTTTTACATCAGTTTAAATATCATGATGGGCTGTATCTCAGTTCTTTTTTAAGCCATTTAATTGTTAACTCCTTGCCAAACGATAAGAATTTACCTCAATGTTTAATTCCAGTACCTATGCATCCGCAACGCATCAAATCACGTGGATTCAACCAAGCAGCAGTTCTCGTTCGTTGCTTAGCAAAAGAATTACGACTGCCTTATGACTTAACTAGTTGCCAGAAAATTCGTAATACCGAACCACAAGCAAGCCTTGATGGAGAACAAAGACAAAAAAATTTGCGTCATGCTTTCACGACTAAAAAACTTCCGTGGCGTCATGTAGCGATTATTGATGATCTCTTAACGACAGGCAGCACAACAAATGAACTGGCACTCACTTTAAAAAAATCTGGCGTGCAACAAGTGGATGTCTGGTGTTGTGCACGAGCAGTGGGGAACGTGTAAATATGTAGCTTGGGTGCAGGCGAAGCCGTAACCCGGGTCATGGGAGCTGAAGCCCTGGGTTCCGCTATGTTGTACCCAGGCTACATCAATTTAGATTCTCTGTAGATCATTCATCAATAAGTGAACCAAGAGTACACAGAACACAATAACTATCAGGCGATGTAATAAAACTTCCATGGGCACAGAGACCGGTTTACCGCGAATTTTTTCAATAACTGCATAAAGGATCGAACCACCATCCAATCCAGGAATGGGGAAAAGGTTAATCACTGCTACTGCAAGGCTCAAGCTACCGATGAAGAATAAAAAGACAGCTATTCCTTGCGTCAATGACACGACAGAGGCTGCAAAAATACCTATAGGTCCTAACAATACGGAAAAAGGGATCACGCCCATAAATAATTGCTTCAAGATCATCATAAAAAAATAAATCATATTGCTGATGAATGCATTAGTTTGATGTATCGCATCTAAAAGTGATACGGCGCGTAGTTTGTTCTTAGCTGCAGCTAAATTGGGTTGAATACCCAGCTGAGTTAATAAGGATTTTTTCACTTTATGAAAATGTTCATGACTTAAATCAAGCATGATTATTGATTCTTTGCCATCAGCGCGGGTCAGGGTAACAGGAATGTCTTTTTTCCCCCAAAGGATAACTAAACGCATCCCTACATCATTCCATGTTGGGGTAGCAGCACCATCAATGGAGATGAATTTATCTCCCGGCTGCATTCCTGCTTGGGCTGCAGCACTATTTGGAAGGACTTCTTTAATTTCCGGCAAAGTGTACGTTAGACCAATGCTGTACACTAAAATAAATAGAAACCAGGCAACAATTAAATTAGCAGCAGCCCCAGCCAATAAGATGAGAATACGCTGCCAAATCGGTTTTTTATCAAAACATCCTGAATAATGTGCGGGTTCTACGGGGCTAATACGTGTATTTTCCAGTTGAACATACCCTCCTAAAGGAAAAAATGCCCACACCCATTCACAACCGCCGCGGCTTTGCCAGCGCAATAAGGGTTTACCAAAACCTATGGATATCTTTTTAATTTTTACTGAAAAAATGCGTGCTACTAATGCATGCCCCCCTTCATGAATACCTACTACCAAAATTAGTGTCAGTATTATGGCGATAATTGCCAAAAACATAAGTTACTCCTTCACCGAGGGCGTGTGTTATCTACGATCAATTGTAATACTGGTGTTCCTTTTCTACCACCTAATTCATAACCTTTACGATATACCTCAAAAATTCGATACGCTTGATTCGATTCGCTATCCACTAATTCAACATCATCGCCTTGTTCATCAATTAAGGTCACCGTTAAATGAATTTCGCGAAATCCAGCGATATGATATCGTTCTCTAAATAATTCTAATACACGCGCCAAACTTTGTGCTGCTTCTTCGCCACTGTGCTCACCCTGTAGGATTATGTCCATGATCGACTCCCCATAGCTTGGGATTTTGTATAAAACCCTCTACTCTTGTTAGCGACCAAATAAAAATGTACTTTAATTTTACAGATGATTTTTTTGTTGCGTGCAGCCAACTTGCCGAATTAAATGTTGGGCTTTGGCCCAAGCTACGTCAATTCAGCAGAAGTAGTTGGATGAAGCCCGACTACAAAACGTTCTACTTGAGTCAGAATAAATAAATAAAACAGTCTACACTACAAATTTAATGACTAATCGTTTACAATCCCACGATTAACTTAACAATTCATATTCAAATAATTCATATTCTATGGTGTTTGTTGCTTGCGGACTAAATCATAAAACTGCTCCAATAAACGTGCGTGAAAAAGTCGCTTTATCTCCTGCTACCCAGGATTCCGTGCTTCATCACTTGTTGTCTCTTCCTGAAGTAAGTGAAGCAGCTATTTTATCTACCTGTAATCGCACAGAAATTTATTGTGATACTCAAGATCCACAGGTCATTAAGCACTGGCTTGCCAAAGAACACCAGTTATCCTCAGACTCATTGTCCCCATTTATTTACATGCATAAAGGACATCAGGCAGTCAAACATCTGTTACGTGTTGCCAGTGGTTTGGATTCTATGATGATTGGCGAACCGCAAATCCTTGGACAAATGAAACAAACATACCAACATGCTTGCAATCTTGGTGCAATACAGACGGAGTTACGCCCTATTTTTGAATATGTGTTTAGTGCGTCAAAGCGTGTACGCACTCAAAGTGGTATTGGGACAAATCCCGTTTCAGTTGCCTATGCAGCAACACAATTAATCGGGCAACTGTTTACAAATTATAAATTGCTCAATGTTTTTTTAATTGGCTCAGGGGAAACTGCGTCATTAGTTGCCAAATACTTACGCCAACAAGGTGTTGAGCGTTTTATGATAGCAAGTAGAACATTGGAAAATGCAGAGAAACTTGCCAGCTCGTTTAATGGAAAAACTATTCCGCTCACCAACATTGCTGAATACCTGCCACAAGCAGACGTTATTGTTTCTGCAACAAACTGCCCAATCCACTTCATTAATAAAGACTTGGTTGAACAGGCATTAAAGCAAAGAGAGCATGCGCCTATGTTCTTTTTGGATTTATCAGTTCCCAGAGATGTTGAAGACGACATCAAAGAATTAGAACAAGTACACCTTTATAATATCGATGATTTACAAACCATGATCGATAAAGGAATGGAAGAACGACGTCATGCTGCATTACATGCAGAGCGATTAGTCGATGAAGAGTTAAGTAAGTACATCCGTAAGCATCGTTCGCTTAAGGCCAAAAAAGTCATCTGTGATTACCGCAGTCAAATGCAAGACTTGGCACAAAAAGAGCTGCAACGCGCCTTAAAAAAACTTTCCGCCGGGCAATGTCAGCACGTCGTTTTAAATGAGTTTAGTGAACGTCTGGTTAACAAACTCACTCATAATCCTACTGCAGGCTTACGACAAATCGCTAAAGATGGTCGCGAAGATTTGTTTACTTTAGCCCAATATCTTTTTAATACAACAACACATCAATCATCCTATGAAGAAATCTCTTGAACTCAAACTGCAGCAAATGCTGGAGCGATATCAGGAAGTGGGTCGCTTATTATCGGAAGCTTCCGTAATTGCCGATCAGAATCAATTTAAAACGCTTTCTAAAGAATACGCACAACTCGAACCTGTCGCGACGTGTTATGAAACATACCTTGAAGCCCAAAATAATTTATCCTCACTGCACGAATTGCTTGAAAGTGATGATAAAGAATTAGCATCAATGGCGTCAGAAGAATTAGAAGGCGCCCAAAAGCAAGTGGAAGAACTTGACGAACAGCTCCAATGGCATTTGATTCCCAAAGATCCAGATGATGAACGTAACGTTTATCTCGAAATTAGGGCAGGAACCGGCGGTGATGAAGCCGCAATTTTTGCTGGGGATCTGTATCGTATGTACAGTCGATATGCAGAAGATCAGAGTTGGCAACAAGAGTTAATCAGCGCCAATCATGGTGAACATGGTGGCTATAAAGAAATTATCGTGCGTATTAGCGGACACTCAGTTTATTCACAACTCAAATTTGAATCCGGCGCACATAGAGTGCAACGTGTCCCTGAGACTGAATCACAAGGGCGTGTTCATACCTCTGCATGTACTGTTGCGATTATGCCAGAGGTTGATGAAATTGATGACATCCAAATTAATCCTGATGATTTACGCGTTGACACCTACCGCTCTTCAGGTGCCGGAGGCCAGCATGTCAATAAAACCGATTCGGCGATACGCATCACCCATATCCCTACTGGCGTCGTAGTGGAATGCCAGGATGAACGCTCTCAGCACAAAAACCGTGCCAAGGCAATGTCATTGCTTAAAACCCGCTTACTGGACGCCGAACAAAGCAAGCAGAAAAAAGAACAAGCGCAAACTCGTAAATCACTGGTGGGTACTGGCGATCGTTCCGAACGCATTCGGACCTATAACTACCCACAGGGTCGACTGACTGATCACCGGATTAATTTGACGATCTATCAACTCGGTGATGTGATGGAAGGTAATTTAACCTTGGTTATCGAACCATTAAAACGTGAGTATCATGCTGAATTGCTCGCAGAGCTGGGGCGCAATGACTAGTATTCGTACAGCTCTGGGAAAAACTCCAGATCTGGAAACAGAGATTTTACTTTGCCATGTCCTCAACAAAACCAGGGCCTATCTCTTTGCACATCCGGAGCAACTATTAACGCCATCACAGTGGGAGAGCTTTCAAAACTTAATGGCTCAAAGAGCTCAAGGTACTCCCATTGCCTATCTCATCGGAGAACGTGAATTCTGGTCGCTTAATTTAAAAGTCAACCAGCATACATTAATTCCACGGCATGAAACCGAGCGATTGGTTGAGCTGGCCCTAGAGCTTATTCCCAATCAACCGGATACCTATGTTCTTGAATTAGGTACAGGCAGCGGAGCAATTGCTTTGGCACTTGCGAAAGAAAGACCCCATTGGCACATTGTTGCTGGGGATATCAGTGAAGAAGCCTTAAATGTTGCAAAAGAAAATGCGCAAACCCATAAAATACAGAATGTAAACTTTTATCTATCCAACTGGTTTAATAATATTCCGCACCGACAATATCATGCGCTGGTTACTAATCCTCCTTATATTGCAGAACACGATCCACACTTACAACAAGGTGATCTACGTTTTGAACCACGAAATGCTTTAGTGAGTAGTCAAGAAGGCTTAGGTGATCTACAATGTATTATTAAACAAGGCCATGAGTATCTTTTGCCTGGTGGCTTGATCTTACTAGAACATGGGTATGATCAAAAATTAAAAGTACAAGCTATACTTAATGAATTACGGTATAAAAACGTAATGTGTTGGCAAGACATTCAGGGAAATGACAGAGTAAGTGGGGGTTGGCGATAATTTTATTGATGATACAATAGTTTTTTGGTATACCTAACCGCTTTCTGTAAACCTAGGTGGTACGAGTTGGGTACGGAGGCTAAAATGACCGAACAATTAATTGAAAAAAACAATGAGAGACAACACAACGTGAAAAACGACGCAATAGGTAGTATGGGTATCACCCCCTACAAGGAAACCCCAGGTGAAGAATATATGAATGAAAAGCAGTTAGCACATATTGAAAAAATATTGCTGGCTTGGCGTCAATCATTGATGGAAGAAGTTGACCGAACGGTTACGCACATGAAGGATGAAGCAGCTAATTTCCCTGATCCTTCAGACAGAGCAAGCCAAGAGGAAGAATTCAGTATCGAATTGCGTACTCGTGATCGTGAACGTAAACTGATTAAGAAAATTGAAGATGCGTTAGAACGTTTGCGAAATGAAGATTTTGGTTATTGTGAAGCATGCGGTATTGAAATCGGCCTCAAACGTTTGGAAGCACGACCTACTGCCACTTTATGTATCGATTGTAAAACGTTGTCTGAGATTAAAGAAAAACAAAATCAAGGCTCCTAAATCCCAATTTACCTCTTCCGCTCGTCGGAAGAGGTCTTTTCTAAATCCTCTCTTATTTTCAAACATAGCCTGGGTGCAGCAAAGCGGAACCCGGGTTAAAAAATCTATTCATATCATCAGAAGAAAACCTGGGTTCCGCTTTGCTGCACCCAGGCCACACTTAACTACAACTCATGGATATACTTTTTAAATCACACCTTCAATTTGCTGTAAATGACGAATGACTGAGCCCTTATTTTTTTCGAAAACCTCAGTTGCATTCTTAATCATTTGCTGGCGAAATGCTGGATCGGTATGTAGCTTAATAATTCCATCAACCACTTCATTTGCATGCTGTACTAATAAAATACCCTGGGCTGTCTGTAAATCATTACAAATGGCTTTAAAATTATGGACCTGGCTGCCGCTTAATACCGGTACATGCATCGCAATAGGCTCTAATACATTATGTCCACCAACAGGAACCAAGCTACCACCTACGAAAGCATAATCGCTGATTTGATATAACCCTAAAAGCTCTCCCAAACTGTCTAATACCACAATTTCATTTTCTGAACTTAAGGTATTTGCATCAGAGCGCAAGCCAGTCTTAAAACCTGATTGAATGCATAATTGAAATACGCTTTGAAAACGTTCTGGATGACGTGGCGCTATTAATAAAATCACACCTGGAATTGCTTGTTGCAAGCGTTTTAAGTGGGATAAAATCTGTGCTTCTTCGTTTTCATGAGTACTTGCTGCAATCACCGCAACTCGTTCTGTGCCCCAATGACTCTTTAAATCACTAAAACGTTTGCTGTCGATTGTATTGGTTTGCAAATCAAATTTCATATTTCCCAAAACATGTACAATCTCTTTTCTTGCGCCTAATGTAATATAACGTCGCGCATCCTCGTCTCCTTGCGCCAAAATTGCAGAGAATTGATTGAGAATCGGTTTAATTAGAAACTTAATTTTTTTATAGCCATTCAATGAATCATCGGATATCCGTGCATTGGCCAGCAGTAATGGGACTTTTGCTGCTCGTGCCTGATAAATTAAATTCGGCCATAGCTCAGTCTCCATAATCACCCCAACCCGTGGCTGAATTTTTTTAAAAAAGCGCTTAAGTATCCCGGGAAGATCATAAGGGAGATATTGATGAGTGACCTTGTTACCAAAACGTGCCTGTACTCGCTCAGAACCAGTTGGTGTCATGGTGGTCACCAATAAAGACCAGTTTTTTTCCAACATGGCATCAATCAATGGGATAGCAGCAATAACCTCTCCCAAAGATACAGCGTGAATCCAAACGTCAACCGGTTTATACTCATGTTTACTAAGAAAAAAACGTTCTGATATACGTTCCCTGTAAGCAGGTAAGCTTCTCCCTTTCCACCATAAGCGAACGAGAATAAAAGGAGTAAGCAAATACATCAAAAAAGAGTAAAAAAATCGCATATAAAACCAAACCCAAAAGGCGACAGTATATACTTAAAATGTGGTATAAAGCGATAAAATCAGTTAATGGACTTATTTAAGGAATCATTTTAATGTCTCTGCGAGACTTCTTTATCATATCAACTTGGTGGGGAAAGATTATTGGCGCCTGCTGTGGCTATTTAATCAGCGGACCGACAGGGGCAATATTCGGTCTCTTGGTAGGTAATTTTTTTGATCGTGGTTTATCCCACTATTTTTCTAATCCCCATTGGTTGTATTACGCCGAAAAACGTAAGATAACCCAAAAAACCTTTTTCGAGGCCACCTTTTCCATCATGGGGCATTTAGCCAAAGCAGATGGACGCGTTACTGAGAAAGAGCTGGAGATGGCACGTTTATTCATGAACGAAATGCGCTTGAATAGCGAACAGAAAACACTGGCAAAACATTTGTTTAATGAAGGGAAACAATCCCAATTCAATCTAGATGCAATGCTTGAACAATTAAAAATAGCCTGCAAGGATAACCGAGATTTATTAAGGTTATTTATCGACATTCAATATCGAGCTGCGCAAGCAGATGGACTTGATACAAAAAAAATTCAAATGCTGGATAAGATTTTTTCCAAACTTGGATTTGCACCGCTGCACAATCAATTTCGCTTTTATGAGGATTTTGGAACGAGTTATTCGGAACCACAAGATGATGCCACGCAGCAATCACAACAGTCCTATTCGTCATCACATTCGTATTCGTCCTACAGTCGACACAACTATCAACCGACTAAAACAAATATAGATTATGCTTATGCTCTTTTGGAAGTACCGTTGAGTGCCAGCAAACAAGACGTAAAAAAAGCATATCGTCGTCTATTAAGCCGCAATCATCCCGACAAATTAATTGCACAAGGTTTACCGCAAGAAATGATTAAAATAGCAAATGAAAAAACTCAGAAAATTGTGAAAGCTTATGAATTAATTTGCTCAAGTAAGGGATGGTAACCACTGCCCTTTTTTAAATAAGTGACACATTGTGAATGCACATCATTGAAGATTTTCAATTAACTGCTCATCGATATGGAACAAATTGCCTGGCAGCAGATAATGCTGATAAATATATTTTAAAAAACTCAATCGAAGCGCATCGTTGTATTGCCAGGTATCAATGTCCGTTATACAAGAAATAAGAGATTGAATTGTTACAATGCAAGATTTTTATCTAAATAGTTTGTTATAAATAAATACTCAATTTTAATCGATCACAAGCGGCTGCTCAAAATATCCGTTCCAATCAGACTCTTCATTTTTTGCAACTTGCTCCTGGAAAAAAGCTGAGATTGGCGCAAGATAGGAGTACATAACTGGTGGAGGTTTAGGTTGAAACTCCGGAAGCTTTACCATCCAACCATGAATAAATGAAAAAAGTAGTTGTCGTGAATATTCATAATCATGGTGAGCACCAGGTATCTCTATAGCCAAATAATTATCTTTATTCGCGCCAAATTCCTTTTTTCTGGCTGCCATGTCTTGTTTAATCACATCATAATCAAACTGACCGGCGATATCAAAAATGGGCATTTTCAACTCGGGCTTCTTATCTGTAGACGCAGGAATATTGTATGCAGATAACAGAATCAAGCCTTCGATTTCGGGTACAGGAGGCTTGCCTAAGTAATCAAACGTTTGTTTTAATTGCTCTCCATAATGCAAAAGCACAACACGTACATTTTTTTGTTTTCGTAGCGTATTAATCACTTCAGGGAATTGTTTGATCCAAGGTACAGTCACACCGCTGTCGTTATTAAGTAAGACAACCTGCCAACCATTTTGGGCCAACTGCTCAGCCAAATCATTTAACAAGGCAGTAGATTGTGCTTGCACACCACCATTAACTAGGAGTACAGCCCCATATTTTTCTTTTTTTGCAGGCCAATAGGGTAAATCAATGTTCTTACCATCAACCTTGATTTCGAGTTTATCGGCATAAGCAACTGAAAATAACAAAAACAATATCAAAACTATCCTTGTAATGTATTTCATATCATCCTAATAAGTTGATTCTGAGTAATTAAAGTAAGCTGTAGGCTGGGTGCAGCGTAACCCAGGAGTAATGCAGTTGCACCAATCCCAGGTTACGGCTTACGCCTGCACCCAGGCTACATTGATAGATACTGCGTCATTAATCTAAAAGCTCAATACCCGCTTGATCCAACATTTCTCTGGCTCTGTCCCCAAGAATCTTATGAGCCAATGCAGTGGGATGTACTAAATCAAAAAACAAATAACCAGTACATCCATCCTGAGTTGTATTAGGTTTGACTGATGCCACCATTTTTAAAACGGATGTTTTAGTAATGTCTTCAACTACTGAATTAACACAAGTACTAGTTAAATTGGTAAAGCCATAATCTTGTGGATGAGACAACACTTCTTCAAAAGCTTGATGCAAATCATAATGTAGCCATTCTACATCAGGATACTTTTGTTTTAATTCATCAACCGCTTTACTCAATAAGTTATTATGTTCTTTAGCAAAATAAGTCATTTCATTGATAGAACCAAATTCAATTGCTGCAGGAGTTCGACCTAAATCCGGCAAATTAACCACCAAAATATGCTTCGCGCCTTTTTCTACTAAACGCTCCATACTGTGAATAATTCCTAGCTGCACATCGTGCAATGTTTTTTCAACTTCTGAAGGAAATGCAAGATAATTATTCGAGCCTATCCATATAACAAAAAGACTGTCTGCACTTGCTTTATCATGATGCTCTAATAAATAACTGTTCACTTCTCTTCTTAAAGTAAACAATACATCGTCTGCTCCATCTTCCTCAGATACACCTGCACCACCATAAGCATAATCTAATAAATGAGCTGCCGGATCATTAGGAAAATAAGAAGCGATGACATGTTCAATCCAAACAGGTCCATTAGAAAAACGCCCCTCATGGTAAGGAGGAGATGGTGGTAATTGATATTTCATAAACTTATACAAATTACCGTTATCAGACAAACTATCTCCAAATACAACTATATTATGAAGAGGTGTAGCCCAAACAATCCCAGAGAATAAAAAAGCCCCTATAGTTGCTAACAGTTTCATGAATACCCTTAAGTTCTAATCCTAAAAAAAGCAGCGACATTTTTTATTAAAAAATGGCTACCGCACTGAATTTTGAAGAGTTTATCTGGTTATTTTAAAAACAAAAGCCTTCCGCATTATAGTATGAAAGATCCTTTATAAGCAATTTTTTTACGCAAGCTTGTTTTTCATATTTTTTTTATATTTATCAATGAGTTAAATATATGTAAACTCGCTTTTAAAACAACGCCATAATGCAAATATGCCTATTTCATGGACAAAAAAGTGGCTTTGAGGTTATCCGATTGCACCCCCAAGCAAAAGATATTTATATTAATATTTTTTGCCAGGGAGGCGCAAATAATGACTTTTGAACAAAATTTTATCCTTAAATGTCTTAATTTTATGGAGCAAATCCTTTCGGATGAGGAAGAATTAAATGCAGCGATTCGTCATTTTGCCAAAAATCAAGTAAATAACCCGCGCTATCAACTGAACTCGAAAATTACTGATGCATCACAATGGAATGAACATGACAAGCTATGCATCAGCGCCTCTTTTTTTGAAGCAATTGCGCGCACCTCTTTATCTTTTTACGCAGAAAATGAAGAGCGAGCACATGAAATCAGTAAAGCTACTGCAGTATTTCAGGAACAGTATTTACCAGTCATGACCGAAAAAACCAATCCCAATCACCGGATTGATTCAGTAAAGGAAACGATTATACGCATGAAAACAGAGCTGAAAAATAAAATAGACGCTGAAAATCCATACGCCTTTTTTACCCCTGTCACCGCAGGTTTGGTTGTGATGGCTGCCGTTGCAACAACAGCAGCATTGTTTGCTTACAAAGCATAGAAACTTGGAGCCGGGATTCGTGTAGAAATAACCGTAGGCTGGACTGTTAAGCCCAGCATGTAATGTGCTGCAGTATTTCTTTCATAGGACGATAGATAAGTTTACTTGTCAACTGGACTTATAGTGCTGAGTTTCCTGGTAGAAATTTTAGAGAGCAAGAATTAATTTTACAACCGCTGGGCTTAACAGCCCAGCCTACACTTGCAATTTTTGTCAACGAGTTCGCTAACATGTATAGGGATGATGGGGCCAGACTGCATGGCCCCTCGTGTTTTATTGAGCACTACTAATTAAGGTAATGTTTAGCTGACGTCCACAGACCCAAGCTTTAGTTAAATCACTCATTACCTCTTTTGTCATGCCTTTAGGTAAACGCACCGTTGAATGGTCGTCATGAATTTTAAGGCCAGTAATATGTTTACTTTGCAAACCCGCTTCATTCGCAATGGCGCCAACAATATTGCCTGGTTTCACACCGTGAATCTTACCTATATCGATGCGAAATAAATCCTGTCCTACAAAATCATCATTGGCTTTTTTACGTCCGTCACGGTCACGAAGCCCTTTCTTCTCAGAGAAACCTCTTCGTTCGTCAACTCGAGAACGTTCGAATTTACCGTCTCGCTCCGCCCGGCCTTCTTTAGCTGGACGTGGTGATTTAGGTAGTGCTTGCTCTTTTTGCCAAGGCAAGTCTTTGTTTAACATCAAAGCAAGTGTTGCCGCAACATCTACTGCAGAAACATCATGTTCTTTTATGTACTCTTCGACAATTCGTTTGTATGAAGGCAAGTTTGCGTGCTCTAAACGTGAGGTGATGTTTGCCATGAAACGTTGTTGTCGTACAACTTGAATCATATGGTCATTAGGCACAGTCACTTTGGCGATACGTTGACGTGTATGTCGTTCAATACTGCTAATTAAACGTGACTCTTTAGGAGTTACAAATAAAACAGCTACCCCAGAACGTCCCGCCCTACCTGTTCTTCCAATACGGTGAACATAAGTTTCATTATCATGCGGTAAATCATAGTTAATCACATGAGTCACTCGTTCTACATCCAGACCGCGTGCAGCAACATCTGTTGCCACCAGGATGTCAATAGCTCCTTGTCTGAATTGGGCAATAATACGCTCGCGTAATGCTTGAGTAATATCACCATGAATCGCCATAGCGCGTAGCCCTTGTTGCTGCAAGACTTCCGCAACTTCCTCAGTACTGCTTTTAGTACGCACAAATACAATCACGCCCTGATATTCTTCTACAGCCAGTACCCGCAATAACGCATCAGGTTTTTGATGTCCAGAAGCAAATAAAAAGCGCTGCTCAATACTTTTTACTGTAGCTGTTTCCCCACGTATTTCGATAGATGCAGGGTTATGCAAATAAGTATTGGCAATTTGTCGTATACGATGAGGCATGGTTGCTGAAAACAAACCGATTTGCTTCTCTTCAGGCAATTTTGCCATGATGGTTTCAATGTCTTCAATAAAACCCATACGCAACATTTCATCTGCTTCATCAAGGATGAAGGTACGTAAATTGTCTAACTGCAAAGTACGTCTCTCGATATGGTCCAAAATACGACCAGGAGTTCCTACTACAACCTGAGCGCCTGCCTTTAATTGCTTTAATTGACGACCGTAATCTTGCCCACCACATAAAACAGCAACCGAAGTACCTCGTTGCTTAGCGCTTAATAATTCAAATTGCTCAGCAACCTGAATCGCTAATTCACGAGTAGGAGCCAAAATTAAAGCTTGAGTGCCTTGTACATTAGGCGATAAATTTTGCAATATAGGCAAAGCAAAAGCAGCCGTTTTTCCTGTTCCTGTTTGCGCTAATGCAATCGCATCTCGCCCTTCCATCAATAAAGGAATTGTCTGTACTTGAATTGGAGAAGGCGTGGTAAACTTCATATCCTCTAGTGCCTTGTTTAAAGCATCTGAAAAATTAAAGGACGCGAAGCTTGTTATTTCTTGAGACATAAAAATCCTGATAGATTACAACATAACCTACGAAAGGTTAAGTGATATAAAAATTGGACAGTATAATAACAAAATAAACAAAATAATGCACGATATTTATGAAATTATCAAAGGACACCCGCGTAATCGGGGAATTTATAGCCTGGGTGTGGCGCAGCGTAACCCGGGTTTTTTGGATCTGAATGAATTTTTCAAATCCCGGGTTACGCTGCGCTGGACCCAGGCTACAATAAAAGGGTTTTCATCAAATCAAAGCCGCCAAACGACATGCCTGATCAATCGCATGGCGCGCATCCAGTTCTAAAGCTTTATAAGCCCCACCCACTAAATGCACTGCTTTGCCTGCTTCTTTTAACGGAGTGAATAATTCAGACAATTCGACTTGTCCAGCACAAATTACCACAGTATCTACGGAGAGCACCTGTGGCTTTTCATCGATATGTACATGCAGACCTTCATCATCAATCGCATCATACTGTACCCCTGAAATCATTTTGACTTGTTTATGCTTTAAACTGGAGCGATGAATCCACCCTGTTGTTTTGCCCAAGCGTTTGCCCATTTTTTCTTTTTTACGTTGTAACAAATAGACTTCGCGCGGGCTTGGAGTAATTTCAGGCGGTTTAATTCCTCCACGAAATTTTCCATAAATATCAATACCCCATTCGTTGTAAAACTGTTCTTTAGGGACTGGGTGTTGGTGCGTTAAAAATTCAGCCACATCAAAACCAATCCCACCAGCACCAATAATTGCTACGCGTTGACCTACTTCTTTTTTGCCCGTAATCACATCGATATAGCTCGCTACTTTCGGATGATCAATCCCATGAATCATAGGAATGCGGGGTTTAATTCCACTGGCTAAAACAATCTCATCAAAATCGTGTAATTGCTCCACCGTTGCCTGGGTATTTAAACGAATAGTCACCTTAAATTTCTGTAGCTGATAATTAAAATAGTCTAGCGTGTGTTGAAAAATTTCCTTGCCAGGAATTCGTTTTGCCAAATTAAATTGTCCACCAATCTGCTCATTTTTTTCAAATAAGGTCACTTGATGCCCGCGCTCTGCGGCGACTGCCGCAAAAGCAAGTCCCGCAGGCCCCGATCCCACAACGGCAATGGACTTGGGTTTTGCCGTAACCTCATAAATCAATTCCGTTTCGTTACATGCACGCGGATTCACTAAGCACGAAGCAGTTTTATTTACAAAAACCCGGTCAAGACATGCCTGATTGCAGGCAATACACACGTTAATCGCTTCGCTTTCACCTTTTTTAGCTTTCTCAGCAAATAATGGATCGGCCAAAAAGGGTCTGGCCATCGACACCATATCCGCTACCCCCGACTCGATTAATTCGTTGGCTATTTCAGGTGTATTGATACGATTTGAGGTGATTACAGGAATTTTAACTTCCGGCTTTAAATGTTGTGTGAGATGAGTAAATGCTGCTGTAGGAACCATAGTCGCTATAGTTGGAATTCGCGCTTCATGCCAACCAATGCCGGTATTAATGAGCGTAGCCCCCGCCTCTTCTATCGCTTTAGCAAGAATCACTACTTCATCCCAACTGCTGCCATCCGCAATCAAATCAAGCATGGACAAACGAAAAATGATAATAAATTTCTCGCCAACTGCTTCACGCACACTACGAACTATCTCAATAGGAAAACGGATACGATTTTCATAACTACCTCCCCATTCATCCTGACGCTGGTTGGTGTGCGTGACGATAAACTGGTTAAGTAAATATCCTTCACTCCCCATGATTTCAATACCATCGTAACCCGCCAACTGAGCAAGGCGCGCGCAACGCGCGAAGTGTTTAATGGTTTTTTTAATACGATGTTGACTCATGACCCAAGGTTTAAAAGGACTAATAGGTGATTTGATACCACTGGGCGCAACAATAAAAGGATGATAACCATAACGGCCTGCATGCAGCGCTTGCAAAATAATTTTGCCTCCCGCCTCATGCACTGTATGGGTGATTAATTCATGGCGATGTTGTTCTTTACTGTTCGTCAATTTGGCGGCAAAAGGAGCTAAACGCCCAGCGCGATCCGGTGCAAAGCCACCTGTTGTGATTAATCCAACGCCACCAAGCGCTCGTTCTCGATAAAATTGTGCCAAACGATTTAAACTGTCCTTATCCTCTTCGAGGCCAGTGTGCATAGATCCCATTAACAAACGATTTTTTAATTGGGTAAAACCTAAGTCTAAAGGCTGAAATAAAGCTTTAAATGGAGTGTTATCAATTCTCAATTCCATGAGTTTTCTCACAAAGGGACATCAAAACGAAAGGTAAAAGTATAACTCCTGTTTGCATCTTTTCACAGAGAGAATAAACAAGAAACTTGTAGTCTGCGCTGCTAAACCCAGCATGTAACAATGGGCTGAAGTAGTTTTTTCTTAGAAAATCATAGAGAAGATACGTGTCAATTGGGCTTCATAATGGAATTGTGGAGAGTACGAATTAATTCACAGACGCAGGGTTTAACAGCCCAGTCTACACTTGCCATGACGATCAAGGTTCAGAATCTAACTATAGGCTCAATTAGAAATAGAAAGCTGTTCTTTATGAGCACGAACTGGACGTACCTGGAAGTGATTGGCAATAAAAGCACCTAATAAAGTAATACTGCATCCCACAAGTGAGTATACCGAAGGTTGTTCATCTAACAAAAGAACGCCCATTAGGGTCGATACGATGGGAAGCGCATAAAGCGTGATGGATGCACTCGAAGCAGATAAATATTTTAACGCATAACCCCATGCTAAATAAGCAAGTGCTGCAGGGAAAATACCCATGTAAATAACGGCTGCTGTCGTTTGCATGTCTGCAATGCGAATTTGCTGGAGCATGTCAGGCAAAAATATGGCTAATAGTAAAGTGCCACCCCACATAACCCAAGCAATGATTGCAACAGGATGATAGACGCTCACAAATTGCTTTTGGATAATTGTTAAGATCGCCCCCATTAATGCAGAAACCAAAATGGCCATAATCCCTTGTTGCATTCCTGGCTCTGAACTCTCGCCAATCGCCAATAAAGCCAGACCCAAGATACTAATAAAGATGCCAAACCAAACACCAAGAGTCAGTTTTTCACGTAAAAAAATCAGCGATAAAAGTACGGTCAATACCGGCATTAAACCAATAACAAAACTGGCTACACCTGCAGAGACACTCAACTCGCCATAATTCAAACAAATATTATAAATGCCTATACCAGCCATCCCAGCAAGAAGCAATTGAACACGATCCTTCCACACCACGCGTTTTTTAATACCCAAACTGTAGTAGATGACGAACATACACAATGACGCAACGATAAATCGTAAAAGAGCAAGCGCTCCAGGAGTATAGCCGACTAAACCAATGCGTATCCCAACGAATGCTGAAGCCCAAAAGACAATGGCAATAATAATGACACAGCTTACTTTGAAAGACTGCATATTGCACACCTGTTTTGCGGAAAATAATCGACTTATTGTATCAGAATTACTCTAAATAATCACGCCACATTACTTTGAATCAAGCAACCAAATGTCTGATATTGCATGTTCATTTAAGCGACATTAATGTTGCACCGCACCCAAAAAACCCTGATTTTAAGAGCTTTTTTTGCAAAATCACACTTTATTAACCACATTATGTAAAAATGTTTGGCATTTTCTTTTTTATAAACTATTTTTAAAGAAGGGCCTGTTCCTGTTGAGGATGAAGCTATGGATGACCCTTTTTCTGACCTGAAAAAAGCATTGGACCCCCTATTTTATTTGGTACCCAATAGAGATGGGAAGTATGGTGCTTTCTCTGAAATTCAGCGTCTAAAGGAAGCTGTTGAAAATTACCTGCCTAAAGACAAAGGATCTTTTATCGCACTCATCAAGGCGCTGGGAGCAGCAGTACCCCAGTTCGAAAAGTGGCGAGTCAATTTTGATTCCATAAAAAGGGCGGCCGACTCATTAGCTGAACAACATAAAATGCCGTATCCAAATTGGGATAAATTTCTGTCTGGTACATCAATGTTCCAATTTAGTACACTGAATATGCAGGAAGACCATGAGCTCATCGATTGGTTAACTGCCGTATCTGGAGAAGCGTTTCCTCACGATGAGATTAACAAACAAACGAGTATGTTAATTGACCATAGCGAGCAGCTTGGATTTAGTCCACGGCTAAGAGCTCATTTAGAAAAAGATCCCAAGTTTTTATCTCGCTTGATTATGAAATCTAAAGAGAACTTCAACGAAATTTTAAATACTCGCTTGAGTTTTCACCTAACTGATAAACAAATAGCTAAAGCAATTGTCCACCATTACTTACCTCCGTCGATTCAAAAAGATCACTTTTCGTTTGCGCAAGTAGAACAATTTATTCAGAGGTTCAATGAAATACTATCTAATAGTGGGCGCTCAGTTCCTATATTATTGCGTAATGCAGCAGCCAAAGATGTTTTGGATAAGGTCAATATTTTTCAAATATACCAAAGTGATGAATATCAAAATCGTCAAGAATCCCCTTCCTTTGCGAACGATGAACCTTTAAGCCCCCAACAACCTAACAAGCCTTGGTAAATCCATACCCTCATCTGCCCTACGGGCACCTTCTCCCCTTGGGGAGAAGGGATTCAAAAGTCTCTATTTCTTTTAAGATAAGGAAAAAATTATCCCTAATCTAACAAACCTAAAGACTTAACAGTATCACGCTCTTGTCTTAGTTCATTCAATGTTTTGTCAAACATGTCACGACCGTAATCATTAAAGGATATCCCTTCAACTACGCTTAATTCTCCGTGTTCGCGACGGCAAGGGAAGGAGAAGATCAAGCCTTCATCCACACCATACTCGCCTTGAGAGCTACGACACATAGAGAATGACTCACCAGCCGGAGTATCATTAACCAAATGGTTCACACCGGTAATAATGGCATTAGCCGCAGAAGCAGCAGAAGAAGAACCTCGTGCTTTAATTACTGCAGCACCCCGCTGTTGTACCGTAGAAACAAAAGTATCTTTCAACCAAGACTCGTCAATCACTTGAGCTGCAGAAACTCCATTGATTTTTGCATTATAAAAATCAGGATATTGAGTTGAAGAATGGTTCCCCCAAATAGTCATTTGAGTGACTGCCGTAATATCAACACCCGCTTTTTTAGCCAATTGAGTACGTGATCTTAATTCATCCAAAGTAGTCATGGCATAAAAACGATCATTAGGTATATCTTTGGCATGATGCATTGCAATCAAGCAGTTTGTGTTGCAAGGATTACCGACTACAAAGGCGCGCACATCATCACTTGCATAATCATTAATTGCCTGACCTTGTTTGGTAAATATCCCACCGTTAATTTGTAATAAATCAGCGCGTTCCATACCTTGTTTACGTGGCACAGAGCCGACTAATAATGCCCAGTTTACTCCGTCCATTGCCTTATTCATGTCTGCAGTACAAACCACACGCTTCAATAAAGGAAAGGCACAATCGTCTAGCTCCATAGCAACCCCTTCTAGAGAAGGAAGTGCGGCTTCAAGCTCAAGCAGGTTTAATTCCACTTCAGTGTTTGCACCAAACATTTGTCCAGAAGCAATACGAAACAATAATGCATAACCAATTTGTCCAGCTGCCCCAGTAACAGCGACTCTAACTCGTTTATTTCCCATGTGATTTCCTCTTATTTTTTTAGGTAAACGATGCAAATTCTCTCTTATGCAACGAGAAGAAAGCTCAATGCATGGTTACTTTTTTTGTTACAAAACTCGCAACATGATACTATTGCATTCCCAAACAAGCCAGTATAAATAGAGTAATGATCCCTTTATCGTTGTACATTCACATTCCATGGTGCATCCGTAAATGCCCTTATTGTGACTTCAATTCCCATAAAAGTCCTGACACTTTGCCTGAACAAAATTATGTGCAAGCGCTTATCGCTGACTTAAAAACAGATTTACAACACTTTGAAACTCGCGAAATTTGCTCTATTTTCATTGGTGGCGGCACTCCAAGCCTGTTTTCTGCTCAAGCCTATGACACTTTATTCACCGAATTGAAACGTCTTTTGCCCTTTGCCAAAGACATTGAAATCACGATGGAAGCCAACCCAGGTACAGTAGAACAACAACGTTTTACCGAATACCGACACATTGGTATCAATCGACTTTCTTTGGGAATTCAAAGCTTCAATCCTGAGCATCTACATGCTCTGGGCCGTATCCATGATGCCCAACAAGCTCATCGTGCTATCGAATCGGCACGTAATGCTGGTTTTAACAATTTAAATCTAGACATCATGCATGGTTTGCCCAAACAAAGTGTCGCGCAAGGAGTTGACGATTTACGCGCAGCAATTGCGCATCAACCCGAACATTTGTCTTGGTACCAATTAACCATAGAACCTAATACAGTATTTTACAAAGAAAAACCGCCATTACCTTCCGAAGATGAAGCATGGTTGCTTGAGGAAGAAGGACTCGCCTTACTTAAAGAATCTGGTTTTGAACGTTATGAAATTTCTGCTTTTGCTCAACCCCACCGACAAGCGCGACACAATTTGAATTACTGGTTATTTGGCGACTACTTGGGCATAGGAGCAGGAGCACACGGGAAGATCACTACCGTAAATGGAATACAAAGAACCCGCAAACATCGTCAGCCTAAAGAATACCTCGATGCAGACAAACCCTTTTTAGCCAGCATAGAAACAGTAGAAGCCGCGGATCTTCTTTTTGAATTTATGCTCAACACGACACGTTTAGAACAAGCCATTCCCTTAGCACTCTTTAAGCAAACGACGGGATTGTCGCTTAGTCATTTGCTCCCCAAACTCAAAATGGCAGCAAATAAAAAGCTTATTACCCTAACCGACACCCACTGGCAAGTAACTGCGTTTGGCAGACGTTACACCAATGACTTGCAAGCCCTGTATTTGTAGCGATGATAAATTGTAGCCTGGGTGCGGCGAAGCGGAACCCAGGCTACGAAATATATGCAGCCACTTGCTTGCAAATAAAGATTAATTGATAATAAAGTTACTTTCCGAACAAGGAGTAATCGGTGATATTATTCATTTTCTTGGTAGTTCTTGCTTATCTAATGGGATCTATCTGCTCTGCAGTCATTATCAGCAAAACGTTTGCTTTGCCTGACCCTCGTAGTGAAGGCTCAAAGAATCCTGGTGCGACTAATGTATTGCGACTTGCGGGAAAAAAATACGCAGCATTAGTTATGGTGACCGATTTACTCAAAGGGACCATTCCAGTACTCATCGCCAAAGCCCTGGATGCCGAACCAGCTACAGTCGGATTTACTGCTCTAGCAGCAGTTATCGGCCATATGTACCCTTTTTTCTTTGACTTTAAAGGCGGAAAAGGAGTTGCGACAGCAATAGGAGCGCTCTTAGGATTTCATTTTCTTGTAGGTATTTTAGTCGCCGCAACATGGTTATTGGTCGCTAAATTCTCTCGCTATTCCTCTTTAGCATCCATCACCGCTATTGGTTTTTCTCCATTCTATTCGCTGTTACTCATCCAGCGTTTGGATATTTTTCCCCCCATATTCATCATGGCCATCTTAGTTCTCTACAAACATAAAGAAAATATTGTGCGCCTTATTGATAAAAAAGAACCAAAAATCAAACTAAAGAAAACAGTAATTGAAGAAATTATGGAGAATGGCTCTCAAGAAGCTGCGCCTCCCCCAAAAAAAGCAGAAACATCTGTTCCCAAAGTAGAAATTGACATAGTAGAAACCACTATAATCACTGAAACCATAGTGCCTAAGCCTAAAACTACAAAAACAGCTAAAACCACGAAAACAGTCAGTAAAAAGACTGAAGCACCAGAGACGAAAACTAAAACAGCTAAAAAACCCACTGTTTCCAAAACAAAAACCAAGAAACCTAAAGAAGAATGATAAATCACCTAATTGGAGTTCGTCCATAAGCATAGAAAAAGGATGAACTCAATTAGGAAAGATAGGCAATGAATTAAGCCAAAGGCCATCTTGCCTTAACTTCAACACTAGGGCTCAAGTCCTTTTCTCCTCGTAACATCCGCAAACATCCAGCATAAGCAATCATCGCCCCATTATCGGTACAATATTCTAAAGCTGGAAAATAAATCGTGCCGCCAATACTTTCAATCCATGCACGTAAACCTGAACGCAGCGCTTTATTCGCCCCCACGCCACCTGCAACCACCAATTGCTTACACCCAGATTCTTGTACCGCACGTTTGCATTTGATCATTAAGGTATCAACCACTGCTTGCTGAAAAGCCTTGGCAATTTCAGCGCGTGCACGCTCATCTTTTGTGCTTTGATTCCATGTGTTTAAGGAAAATGTTTTCAAACCACTGAAACTAAAATCAAGACCAGGGCGATCCGTCATAGGACGTGGGAAACGATATGGAGTTGACTCGCATTGATCCGCAAGGGCTGCGAGCACTGGCCCTCCTGGATAAGGTATTCCCATTAATTTAGCCGTTTTATCAAACGCTTCACCTACTGCATCATCAAGAGTATCCCCGAGTATGTGGTATTCTCCCAAATCTTTGACTTCAACCAATTGGCAATGACCACCGGATACCAAAAGTGCGATAAAGGGGAATTGAAGTGAGGGGGTTTCCATTTTCGCAGCCAAAAGATGTGCTTCCAAATGATGAATGGCCAACGCAGGAATTTGTAATGCATATGCCAAGCTTTTGGCAAAGCAAGAACCAACAAGTAATGCACCAATGAGACCTGGTCCTGCTGTATAAGCAATCCCATCTAGTGCTTTTTTATCGAGCCCTGTCTGTTGTAACACTTCATCGAGCAAAGGAATTAAATAATTAATATGATCCCGCGAGGCAAGTTCAGGCACTACACCACCATGTACACGATGGGTATCAATTTGCGAATGCAAGGCATGTGCTAACAAACCCGCATCTGAATCATAAATCGCTACTCCAGTTTCATCACAAGAAGATTCAATGCCTAAAATCAACATAAAAAGAGCCTGATAAAAAAATTCAGTAATTGTACCATACATCATGTGACCTGGGTGAAGCGCAGCACAACCCCAGGGTTATGGAATTCGTTCAGGTCTGGAAAACCCGGTTACGGCTTTACCTCCATTCATGCGACAATTTTAAAAATAAAATTTTCGCTATTAAAACTTGACGGGGGCTTCAACTAGCACTAGAATTGCCCACCTATTAAGATCAAATAACCAGAGGACTAGTTTAATGCCTACCGTTCGCGTCAAAGAAGGCGAAAACCCAGAATACGCATTGCGTCGTTTTAAGCGCTCTTGTGAAAAAGCCGGTATTTTAACCGAATTACGCCGTCGTGAATTTTATGAAAAGCCAACTGCTGAGCGTAAACGCAAGCAAGCTGCTGCGGTAAAACGTCATCTGAAGAAAATTTCTCGTGATATGACAGCAAAACAACAAGGCGGCAAACGCCGACGTAAATAGGATTCTGTCCGTCCTGTATTTTTACTAGGCCACATGTACTTCGCATAGTCACAATTTAATTGATGAGTATGATGTCGTATTTAGTGGCCTTTCGCTTTTTAGAGCATATTAGACTTCTTCCGAAACTCAGGTAGAGAAGAGGTTGCTTACATTAGGGCCGAGCTGCTCATTGGATTTTTAAGGAATAAGAAATGACTATTAAAGAACGTCTCAATAATGATGTTAAAGATGCAATGCGTGCGAAAGATAAAGAACTATTGTCCACACTTCGTTTAATTACTGCTGCTGTAAAACAAGTTGAAGTGGATGAGCGTATTGAAGTAGATGATGAGCGCATGTTGGTGATTTTGGATAAAATGAGCAAACAACGTAAAGAATCCATCGCGCAATACGAAAAAGCCAGTCGCGAGGATCTGGTTGCTCAGGAACAATTTGAGCTCGATATTCTTAAAAAATACTTACCTGAGCCTTTATCAGCTGCAGAAATTGAGAACATGGTTCAAGATGCCATTGCCTCAACTGGCGCTGAAAAAATGGCAGATATGGGTAAAGTCATGGCACTCTTAAAGCCCAGCTTGCAAGGCCGAGCTGATATGGCTCAAGTCAGTGCCATGATTAAGGCCAAGCTAAGTTAAGGATCAATATGTCTGGCTTAATCCCGCAGCCATTCATTGACGATCTTCTCCACCGCACGGATCTGGTTGAACTAATTGACAGCTATGTTCCCTTGAAAAAACGAGGGAACAGTCATATTGCCTGCTGTCCTTTTCATAATGAAAAATCTCCTTCATTTAATGTCGTTGCGAAAAAGCAGTTTTATCACTGCTTTGGTTGTGGCGCCTCAGGAAATGCCATCAGCTTTGTCATGAACTACCTGAATCAAGGGTTTGTTGATGCAATTGAAACCCTGGCCGCCCGTGTGGGTTTAACAATTCCTCGAGACAAACAGACGGAGAAAAATAATTCATCACAGGACCTTTATAAACTCTTGTCAGACGTATGCCTTTATTATCAAAAAAAATTAAGACATGAAGGGCAAGCTGCCATTGATTATTTACGAGGCAGAGGCTTAAGTGGAGAAATCGCCAAACTCTATCAGCTAGGTTATGCAAACGAAGGATGGCACCATCTTGAAAAAGCATTTCCCCGAAATCAACGTGAACTACTTGCAACTGGGATGTTGATTAAAAATGACGATGGAAAAATCTATGATCGCTACCGTAACCGTGTCATGTTCCCTATTCATGACCGCCATGGACGCATTATAGGTTTTGGCGGACGCGTACTGGATAAAGAGCAAAAACCCAAATACCTTAATTCACCTGAAACCGTCATTTTTCAGAAAAGTAGAGAATTGTATGGTTTACATCAGATTCTAAGTCAACAAAAAACAGTAGAATACGTCATTGTGGTTGAAGGTTATATGGACGTGATTGCATTAGCCCAACATGGGGTGATGAATGCGGTAGCAACCTTAGGTACAGCGACCAGCACCTATCACATTCAACTTCTTGCCAAACACACCAAAGCACTGATTTTCTGTTTTGATGGCGACAATGCCGGAAGGCAAGCGGCATGGCGTGCTCTTGAAAGCAGCTTACCGCATTTGAATTTAGGGCTGGATGCCAGTTTTATGTTTTTGCCCGATGGGCATGATCCAGACAGTTTGGTTCGCGAAGAAGGGAAAGACAATTTTTTAAATCGACTCAAGCAAGCCACGCCCTTGCACCGCTTTCTTTTTGACAACCTGGCCAAAGATCTCAATCTGCTTCGCCCCGCAGGCAAAACGCAACTTATTAATTTAGCCAAGCCATTCTTACAAAAAATGGATGAAGGCTCATACAAACAACTCCTCATCGAAGATCTGGCGCGTTTAACTCATATCGAAACCCATCGTTTAAACCAGCTGATTACGGAGGAGGTGAAAGCACCCCAGCAAGAACAGACCATGAGCATTGCGCGTACACCAATGCGTATTGCCGTAGCCCTCCTCTTACAACACCCGGAAATTTATACGCAAATTAAACAGCAAATCAATCTAGAACTCCTTGACGCTCAAGAGCATGAAATTTTACTCAGTGTATTACAGCAGCTGGCAACAAATCCGCAAGCAACTACGGCAACGCTGATTGAACTGTGGCGTAATCATGCTTATTTTGATTCTATGAACAAACTTGCAGCCTGGGACCATCTGGTGCCGGAACAAGAGTTAGTCAAAGAATTCATTGATATTATCTTCTTCTTGCAAAAACAAAATCGTGAATTAACCATACGGCAATTGATTAATAAATCACGCCAACAAGGATTGGACGAAGCGGAAAAAATAAAGCTACAAGAGATGTTAAAAGAGCGGCATATTTGAAACATTCACATTCTATATTGAACCTCAAAAATCAGGTAGAAAGGTTGGCTAAGCCTAGCGTTTGTAGAACTCTTTCTCACGCCCCGAAATAGCTCCTAAGAAAAAATATTTTGCTGCTTGTTACATGCTGGGCTTAACAGCCCAGCCTACTTTTATTTTGCTTTGTCAGTGAATTACCAAACATACAGAAATGACGGAGTGCCTAATGATGCCTTAACTCCAATGCAGCACCTTGCTGCTGCAGAATTAATTCAGACATTTCTTTTTTGGAAATCGAAATTTCTTGTGCGCCACCCATGCTACTTGTGATGCGAATTTTAAAACAATCGGGATCCTCAGTGGCACTTATTTCTTCTAACCTAAAATGCTCTTCTAAATGATCCAAAACGGAAATACCCGTACTTCCTAGATGATCATTTAAGTAGGTAACTAAAGTGGAGGAATCAAAAATAAGCGGTAATTTTTCTAACTCCATCTCTTGTCGATGTACTGTACTGTATGCCAGATTCATAACAGCAAGGAATTGGGAAGCAGGAATTACAAATTCTTGTGGCATATCTCCCGAATAATTACTTTCTGCAAGAAGCTTGAAAAAATAATGGCCATTATGATTCACATATTCAACTTTAGTGAAATCATAGGAGGTATTAAGCTTTATTTGCAGCAGATGACACACATAATCTTTATTTTGACTGCTCGACATAAAATTAAGTGTCTCATTAAAATAAAGGCTTAATTCAGGTAATTGCGAATGTTCAGTAAACTTTCTGCCAACAACCACATTCATAGGTTGCGCTGTTCGAGGCTGCAATAAGATGTCACGTATTTTACTAAAAAGACTTAAATCTTGATAAGAATCAACTTTACTGGGCTGGATACCCATCTGCGTAAAAGCCTTTGCATTCTCAGCAAAATTTTCCAGATCCATGCGTAACAATTTTCGACAGGCTGCTAAACGGATCAAATTTAAGCGAATGGTTAGTGGTGTATTATCGTTATTAATTAAGATATTACTCACACCCACACCGTGCAAATCGCCAGCAAGAATACGCTCTCCTTCACGGGCCTTGTTATAACATAATCGTTTTAAATTAAGAATTTTTTGTAATGAGATGAAATGACTTGCAAAAAGAGTACTCGTTGCCCCTAATTGAGATTTATGTGCGTGTGACATATCGGTACTTAATTCTTTTGCAACAACATATAAAATACAATACTCCTGTTGCTCATGAGTCAGCTTGAGATAGTTCGGGCTTTTCAAAAGTGTCTCAAGGGAATTAAATTCTTTATATAAAGCCAATCCTGAATATTCTAAGAGATTGTCAAGAAGAGTTCGCGCCGTAGCGATTTTTTCAAGGTTGCTGCGCGTATCTTTTGCTAACTTAGGAGATAGTAAATATCTAAGCTCCTTTTCATCATATTCAAGAGGAAATTCAAGCGTTTTATTTGTTTTTTTTATGCAAAACTGCTCTATCGCTCCCGATTGATCATTTAACGATACGGCAATGCAATGACCTTCTTTACGTAGATGCGTCACAATATCTTGCAATCGACCTGCGCAGCCTTTGAGGGTAAATGCATCGATAACTAAGACACCATCTGCTTTAAGCTTATTGTAAGCCTGAACGATTGCAGCAACTGGATCAACCAGGTGCATGAATGTTTTGCTAGAAAAAATATAATCGAATTGTTGCGTAGCAATCGGTTTAAATGCCCCATACCCTGGAGCTTCTAAATATTCTGCATTGCCGGTAAGATATTTTTCATTAGGAATGAGATTGCCAACAGGAGAACGTTCATCAGTTGCGGAAATGCCGTACACCGTCACTTGATGCTTATATTTAAGGCCTTTATTTATCGCTGTATCATGTGCAGTAATGAATGCACCATTCGATGTTCCAATATCTAATACCGTAATATCTCGTTTAAGGGCTGCTTCTTTAATAAGTTGCTCGGTATCTAATTGCACACCTTCTGCATATTCAAAACTATAATCGCTAGATCCCTCCCAAACGTATCCTTTTTTTATATTTTTTACACTGTTATAGGCTTGATCAATTTGTTCTATAAAATGTTGGGGTCTTTCTTTCATGTTGCCCTCAAATACACCATAAGCGTAAGCAATTCATCCATCGACATTTGTAATTATAGATTTTATTGAGCATTTTGTATAAAATGTGATGGAAGGGGTCTTGCGAAGAATGAGTCAAAACCTCATAAACAGGACGTTCTAAAAAAAGCAGTAAAAAACTACTAGTATGTTACAAACTCCCGGTTTATAATTATAAGATTTTGTAATCCTAAAGAAGCAATCATTTTTAGCTTGTGCTTTAAATTCTGTACGATTCGCTTGTTTTTTAGGATTGTTTCTAATTGTCCCTAGAGAAGTGCCTATGACCATAAACGATCAAGAACAGCAAAGCTCACAGATAACCAAAGTGATTAGCTTGGGAAAAGAGCAGGGTTACTTGACTTACAGCCAAATTAATGACCTTTTGCCTAACATAGTTGATACAGAACATTTTGATGTCATTATCAGTATGCTGGAAGGCATGAACATCAAAGTATTTGAGTTACCCCCTGGTGATGATGAATTGGCACTTCTGCTTAATACAGAAGAAGTACCTGATATCGAAGAAGCCGCCATGGTACTTGCCTCTGTGGACAAAGAGACCGGACGGACAACGGATCCAGTCCGCATGTACATGCGTGAAATGGGAACAGTAGAACTGTTAACCCGTGAAGGCGAAATCCGCATTGCGAAACGCATTGAAGAAGGTATTTACCAAGTACTTAAATCTTTGGCACATTACCCAGAAACTGCCCAATTAGTGCTTGATGATTATGAGCGATTTATCGCCCAAGAAATTCGCCTCAATGAAATTATTAGTGGCTTCTCAGACGTTGAAGATGAAGTAGCTCCGGCTGCAAGCATAGGCTCTATGCTGGACGAAGTGCAACAAATGAACGACATGATTCTCTCTGAGGAAGAGGAAGATGAAGATGGCGAAGGCGGTATAGGAGAAGTCGATGACGGCCCAAATCCAGAACAAGCCAAAATTTATTTTGATGACTTACGTGCTAAGCTTGAAGAGGCAATCGCTACTTTAAAAGAGAATGGTAGAGAACATGCCAAAGCGCTTAAAGCCTTAGAAGCAATGTCTGAATCGTTCTTAAAGCTGAAGCTCACCTCCAGACAAGTCGATCGCTTAACGCGTCATTTCCGCCAATTACGTAACCACATCAGAGAATTCGAACGTGGCATTATGCGTCTTTGTATTGAAAAAGCACGTATCCCACGTAAACTGTTCATTGATACCTTCCCAGGCCAAGAAACAGATATGGAATGGCTCAAAGGTATTCTTGCCAAACACGGCAAAAAACTCGATCTAGAGCGTATCCAGGAACATACTGATGATATTTTACGTATCCAATCCCGCTTGGTCGCATTCGAAGCAGAATACGGTTTGACGATTGGGGAAATTAAAGACATCAACCGTAAAATGTCTATTGGCGAAGCCAAAGCACGCCGCGCCAAAAAAGAAATGGTTGAAGCCAACTTACGTTTGGTTATTTCCATCGCGAAAAAATACACCAACCGTGGCTTGCAATTCCTTGATTTAATCCAGGAAGGCAATATCGGTCTAATGAAAGCAGTAGATAAATTTGAATACCGTCGTGGTTACAAATTCTCTACCTACGCAACCTGGTGGATTAGACAAGCAATTACCCGTTCCATCGCCGATCAGGCGCGTACCATCCGTATTCCGGTACACATGATCGAAACAATTAACAAGCTCAACCGTATTTCCAGACAAATTCTTCAGGAAACTGGCCGTGAAGCCACCCCCGAAGAACTAGCTGAAAAAATGGAATTGAGCGAAGACAAGATTCGCAAAGTTTTAAAAATCGCCAAAGAACCCATTTCTATGGAAACTCCAGTAGGCGACGATGACGATTCGCATTTAGGTGACTTTATTGAAGACAACAACATCGAATCTCCAATCGATATGGCAACCGCCGAAGGCTTACGCGAAGCAACTCTGGAAATCTTGGAAACCTTAACACCAAGAGAAGCCAAGGTACTGCGTATGCGTTTTGGTATCGAAATGAATACCGACCATACTCTGGAAGAAGTAGGCAAACAATTTGACGTAACTCGCGAAAGAATTCGTCAGATCGAAGCCAAAGCGCTCCGCAAACTGCGCCACCCCTCTCGCTCAGAGAAACTGAGAAGCTTCTTAGAAGGCGATGAAGGCTAATGAGACAAAAAGGAAGGATAAAAGGATTTGTGCCCCCTTTACCCTTCCCTACCCTCTCCTTAGCGGGAGAGGGAAATCTTAAAAAAATCATAAAAAAACTAGCACATTAAGCAAATTAAGTTTAAAATGACCCCCTCTTCGGGCCCATAGCTCAGTTGGTCAGAGCAGCGGACTCATAATCCGTTGGTCCTAGGTTCAAGTCCTAGTGGGCCCACCAATTTAGACCTTTAAAATCAATAAGTTACGTTGATTACCTGTTTTAGTACAAAAGTCCTTGCGTGACTTTTGCGTGACCTAGATCACGCACTTACAAACTTACCTTACTATCCCTTAGAGTATTTTGACTGGCAGGTCTACTCTTTGGGTTTCGCAATAACGTTAATATCACTCCGCTTTTACGATTCTCACAAACCTTATTCGCAGCTTGATATAAACTTTGCAGCTCAGCTGAAGAATAGTGAGTTGTAATCCTACCTGAACGATGCCCAAGTAAATCCTGCCTGTCTTCAAAACTTACCCCTGCAGCTCTCAATCGTCTGCCAAAGGTATGCTTTAAATCATGCACTCTTACTTCAGGCAATTTCGCCTTTTCTCTAGCCTGTCGCCAACCAGTCGATAACATACGACTTAATGGTCGACCTTTAAAAGTAAAGACATGAGTAGGATGTTTACCTCTCTCCCCTTCTATCACTTCCCGAGCTGTTTCATTACAAACAATCAGCCGTTCTTCTCCGTTTTTGACCAGTTCACCTGGTACAATAAAAACGATGATGTGTGGCAATTCTGGAATTTGTATTTCCCAATCCCAGCGCAGTTCACATATTTCGCGATCCCGACACCCTGTATTTACGGCAAATAAAGCCATATTTTTCAGATGTTCAGGTAACTGCTGAAACAGCTTGTGCTGTTCATCCCAACTTAATGGATAAGGTTTCCTTAAATCTGGCTCAGGTAAAAGTTTTATCTTTGGCGCTGAATTTAACCAGGTTAAACCGAATTCATCCATCCATTCACTAGCCGCTAAATTTAATATACGCCGAACAATCATCAAACCATGATTGATAGTTCTCGTGCTTACTTTATCCTTTCTTCGACCTTCAATAAAGGATTGCAAGCTACCGATATGAATTGCTTCAATAGGCAAATCCCCGATGTACTTAACCACTTCTCTCAAACGGCCAGCATCATCACTGATACTGCGTTTGTGTTGATTTTCCATCAGAAATTTAGTAGCGGCTTCTTTGAATGTTCTTTTTGGGCGAACACCGTAGACTGTTGCAAGTCTTATCTCTTCGAGACGCCTTGCGAGATACTTTTCCGCCTCTTCGAGGTTGTCAGTACCAGTGCTTTCGCAAAGTCGTCGTCCGAAGACCTTTTTGTCAATACACCAGACGCTGCCACGCTTTTGCAGCCCTGGCGTTCTTTTTCGTCCCATAACTCCAAACTCCTACGTTTAACTGCCGCGGGACGACCACTACACTGTATATAATCGTCTACCCAGGCATCTAAATCAAGTCGATCAAAAGCAATACCTTGAGTCCCCATTGGAATCTCAACCAGATTTGGCCTTACATCTTTATTAAATCGATGACGATCCATACCTACATAGGTTGGAGCGTCTCTAAGACGGATTAGCCTTGGTAAAATGCTACATATGCTCATATGTCCTCCAAACCCTGGGTGAATACAGTGAGCTCATAGTTTCCTGGTAATAACATTTTAGTTTTACCCATTTCATTGCAAATCACCCATTGATACATTAATTTGTCGAAAGCTTTTAGGAAGAGGTAAATATTTTTTAAACTGCTTTTCCTGAATATGTATTTCAAGAATCATTTGATATAGACGCACTAATTGCATATCGGAAGAAAAATTAGTTGGCACAACGTTATCACAATAAATTGTACGAATATTTTTTATTGAAGAATTAGAAAGGTCCGCAATATTCTGTAAACTGTAGTTGGTAGACTCCAAAATATATTGAATAATTCCTTTATAAATTTGTAACTTTGTATTCATCTCCATAAATAACACTCCTTTAAAATCTTTTCCGGTAGCTAACCTATTCATTAAAAATTGAAATTACCCGTTATTTTATTTGCTGGAATAATCAACAACATGATATATTGGCGATAATTATTCTATTTAATAGTAGTTTAGCAAACTATTTGAATAAATATATTCAATAAATGCTAATTTATATGTTGAAACATATTTTTGTCAACATTTTTTTGAATAATTATATTCATTTTGATTGGACTATTTTTAATGACCACGATGACGTTAAGTAATAATTTGCAACATCTCATGCGAATTCACGGTAATATTTCTGTGAGTGAATTAGCGCGGTTGACAGGCTTGCCTCAACCAACTATTCATCACATACTAAGTGGTTCAACCAAAAATCCACGTAAAAAAGCATTAGAGGAACTATCTAATTTCTTTTCAGTTTCAGTTAACGAGTTAACTGGTCTAGAAACACTACCTGCTGTTATTCCTGATGTGATTAAAGAAGATTTACAGATTTCTACTATACCCATCATAGAATGGGATTCTTTAAAAACTTGGCCATTAGAAGCTAATAAAATACACGATAAACAGGAAATACTAATTAATCAGAAAATTGCAAAAAATTCTTTCGCTTTAATTATGCCTGATGATTCAATGGAGCCTCTATTTCAGAAAAATTCACTTTTAATTTTTGATTCTGGTAAAAATCCAAAAGATAGAGATTTTGTAATTGTCAATTTATCAAAAGAAGGTGTCGTCTTGTTTAACAGATTATTTTCTGAAAATAATATCCTCTATCTTCGGCAAAATATGGAGGATGGGAGTCTTAAATTAACAAGATTAGATCACTCTAATGATCATATTCTAGGAACACTTATTGAAGCACGGATTCAGTACTAATTTTATACTGATCAGGTTGTTGTTCCTCATGTAAACTGAATATAAAGGGGTTAAAGTCTGTATTAATATCATAATGATCAACCTGTTCAACCTTCTTTAAATACTTTACTACTAGCCAAGCTGGAAAGACCATAATAATTGCATAACACATTTTCCATAGATAACCACAAATCATCATCCATCCAAGATTATGGCCAGTTAATTTTCCAAAATAATTTAGTATATCAACAACTATTGTAAGTAAGGCTTGGCCTAGGGCTGTTGATAACAAACATCTTAATATAAAAAATCTGCCTTTTAAAAAAATCTTCCACTTTGAAAGCAAGTATATATTAGTCAATTCTCCTATTAGGAGACCAACAAGCCCTGCGCCTACATATCTCAACGTGGGGTCAAATACTATCTGATAGGCAATTGATTGTGTAAGAAATTCTGGTGCTGGCATATGTGATACTGCCGTTACTACTAAAGAAAAAATTAGTTCAGCAAGTACTCCAATCCAAATAAATAACCTTGGGTAAGCATACCCATATACCTCTCCTACAATATCACATATGGTAAAGGTAAGAGGAAATACAAAAATACCTCCTGGCTCTAGCATTGTTCCAATTTGAGTTATCCTACTAGCTAAACATACCGTAGAAAGTAAAAAAGTTAAATATAACCCAAGTAGCAAATAGGGATATTTATATTGCTTTTTGCGAGTTAGTGCATCAAAAACTTCCTTGCTCAAAAACGTCTCCTCACTACAATTATTGTTCCTTATTAATCAGTTGAAACTCTTTAACAGTCTCTCTTACACCTGCTAAATATCCAATTCTATTGGCGTCAGATGAATTAAATTTTTCAATTAAATCTTTATTTTTTGAAAGTTCAGAAGGGGATTTTTTTATAGTAGTTGCGTTGGATTTTGATTTTATTTCAAGCAAATACTCATCTACTTCAGGCGTCATATGCTGAACCACAATAGAGTAATCAGGTTTTAATCGTTCAACGGTGGCGATATAAGTCAAAGTCCGAACAGTTTTAGTGTCCAGATTCTCTATTAATTCATTATCCATAATAATATCGCTGATATTTCTTTCTTTTGTATGCCTTTCAGACAATTTAATTACTGCTTTTGTAAAGCCAGTTTTTTTACACTCAAAAATATCAACAATCTCATACCGTGGCTTTTTTGCCATTTCAGCTACAAACTCTTTTAGCATACAAGAAAACCACTCATACCAACCGATTTTTTGTTTCATAATCCTTTACTCACATCATCCCAATTGCACCAATGCTCTCTTTACCATATTCCGGCAATAATAAATCTTCAGGAAATTGTCCACTTCTGTTTATGTACTCGGAGTGTTCTACCGAGAAACCAGCTTTTATTAAACTCCGATCTAATACTTCTTTCGTGATCCAATGGACAAATTTAGGTAAAGAGCTTGCCCTGCCACTGCTTTCATACTTCGCAGGTTCAGCAATCTCACCAGGCCATTCTTCATTATCCTCAACCCGCCTATTGAACTCAGGTAAAAAACGTTGCCAATTTCTTAAAAAGGGAGTTTCACAAACGATGTATATCTTACCTTTTGGAGCTAACAGTTTTGCTAATAAGGCTAATGATTCCTCTATTTTGCTGCCTGAAAAAAAATGTAATACGCGACAAATCAAAATAGCATCGAAATGCTTTTCAGGAAGTCCAATTAACTCATTGGGTAACTCACCAGGCACAAGAATCAACTTACCGCTATCTCCAGTTAAGGAGTCACTGGATTCCTCTGTTGTTTCCAAGAAACGTTGGCGAACAACTGCTAAATTTTCAGGATCAATATCATTACAAAAAACTGTTGCTCCGTTTGCAATCGCTTCTAATGTCGCTGCACCAAAAGCAGCACCTATTTCCAGTACTTTACCCCCATTCTTTGCTGATAAAGCTGCATGCTCAATGAACTGCTGAGAAACTGGATCACAGGGTGTTGTAGTAAAGCCTCCGAATGGATTATGTGTTTTTGTAAATATACCAGTGCTCTCTCTGGATGGTGGGGTTTCTACACGCGTAATACTTTTTGAATCAGTAACAATGTTGTTATCAAGATCTATACTTAATCCATCAATTTTCGAGATACTCCACGGAAGTTCAATTGGTTGTCCCACTTCTGGAATTAGTTCATCGAATAATTTTGTTGTTTGATCAATTTGTGTTTTGAATGATAGTAGAAATGTAATTGTGGGAGTACCAAAATGCTGCTCCCATCGTTTTGCCCTGAGAACCTGAAAATCCTTTTTAAGTAGTTCATTACTAAGATGACGATAAAAGCCTTCAAATAAAATGGTTACTTTAGTCATGCAAAGAGATTCATTATCTTCATTGCTTTTGATTATCTTATCTAACTCTGCTATTAAAATAAGACCATTTTCTGAGGCCCCATTAATTTCGTTAAATTTTTCAACGGTTTCTTGAATAGCTTTGCAAAAATCTAAAAACTCCATTTCAAACACCCCTACATCCTAAAACCATTGCAATATATAATTAAGATTAATTAATTTCAATAATTTTATTCAAATAAAAAATTTCTAAAGCTATTCGAATAATTATTTGTATTTGGAGCAGCTCACTGGGCAATGCTGTCATCCTCATATCCATTTTGGCATAATGTAGCACAACATACTGGGCGTCTATTTGCTTTACAAGAGAAAGTAACAATGAAACAAATTATTGCACGGCTTATTGAAAGATATGGGGATAGACAGACTGTTAGTCGAAATGTGCAATTTGTTGTACGTTCATTTTTTTACTGGGGGCTATTAAAAGATTCAGAAGCAATCGGCTGTTATGAGAAAAATGAACCTTTATCCTTTAGTGATCCAAATTTAACTATATTAATGTTTGAATCTGCCCTTCATGCTTTTCCTGATAATACCAAATCATTAGATATTTTATTAAATAATCCAGCTTTTTTTCCATTTAAAATCCCAACAATAACTGGAAATTTTATTGCCCAACAGACAGATAGAATAGACGTTGCTCATTATGGCGGAGTTGATGAGTTACTCAAGATTAAAAAACCATATGAATCCATAGAAAGCCATGTACAATTTGCAAGCTAAGTTACACTCAAGAAAGGGAGTTTCCCGAGTTTTAACATAGAAGAGATTCTATTATTTAGTAATTATCAATTTAAAAATATCACAGGGAATAAAACCATAAATTATAGGTTACCTGCACTCAGACTCAGCCAAATACACTTACAAACTGATTATAATTCTACTCTTATCAATCCCATAACGATCCCAACAATTTGGAAATCACAACTAGGTTGTACTCTAATGGATGCCCAATGCTCATTAACTGAGATTAATTCATACTCTTGAATTGGATTAACTGTAGATAATTGCTTATAACGACGCACAATAACCTCGCTATCAACCTGTTTATAAGCAACAACCAATCCTCCAGGACGAATAACCTGATCCGGATCAACGATTAACACATCACTCACTTTTAACTCAGGAGACATACTGTCATCTTTTACACATAGTGCAAAAGCATTTTCTCCCAGCTTCTGAGAGATTTCTGGGCTGAGAGGAATAAACGAAATGGAATGCTCGTCTTTTTCCTCTCTAATTGCTTGAATAACTTTTTTTGGATTACAAGCCTGTTGCGGATCCAATAAGGGAACTAAAGCACCCAGCCACGGAAACTCCTTTTTGATCTGTTTATCATCTGTCAAACACATTAAATATCCTGGTGCAACTTCTAAGGCACAAGCCAATTGTTTAATTTCTTCTGGGCCAGGAGTTCTTAAGCCTCTTTCCCAGTTATTAATCCTGGAGGGCTTTAAGTCGTCTGTAAGCTCTGCAAGAGCTTTTCTGGTTAGTCCTTTTGCCTGACGCTCTTGGAAAATTCGTTCACCAATCTTTTCTTTGATGTTCATCATTGAGTTATACCTTTTTCTCAAAATAATAAATATATCCATTGACAACTTACATTTTGTGCAATATTGTCATAGTTAATTACACATTACGTGTAATTACGAAGTGATATCTCTCAAATAAAGATAACACATAATAAAAACAATAACGATATGAACAACCAGGAATGTGTATCAATTATGGATTTTATGGTGAATAGTGAGGAGCTTGAGGCGTTATATGGGTTGCCCCATACGCAGCAGCTTGCTTATCTAAGAGGAATACGTCCCTATATGGATGTTAAAACAGGGGTTGTTGGTCTTAAACGACGTATCAGCTTACAATCCGTGGCCGAAGAACTGTATATCCAACCGCATCAGGGTGTAAAAGGTGAAAAATTTTCTCGTCCTCAGGCCAGGCGTGCTTTATCAGCTTTGGAGCGTGTTGGTTTAATCACTTTGCAATCGGAAGATCTGCAGCTAATTTTAAAATGCAATTTGGCTACTTTGGGTTATTTTACGCAAAATAAAGTAGTCACAAACCAGTCACAGAAAGCCGACACATTTTGTACTGACCAATCTATTGAAAATAAAGGGTTTTATAAAGGTTCGTCAGAAAAACCCAGCACAGCGGAACCCCCAAAAGCCGTCACCCCTCTTATAAAAGAAAATAATTATATTTATTTATTACACCAATTCGACCATTTCTGGCTGATGTACCCAGAGAAAAAGTCACGTGAGCGTGCTTTTGAAATTTTTCAACAAATCAATCCCGATGAGTATTTACTGCGAACCATATTGCAAGCACTGGATAGCCAAATCAAAGCCCGTAAAGCAAAAGAAGCCCATGGCGAATGGGTTCCAGCGTGGAAATTTCCAGCCAACTGGTTGTCTCAAAAATGTTGGGAAGATGAAGTCAAAATCGAATTAACGCAGGAGAAAAGGAATGAGAAGTGCGGCACAAATACTAAGAGCGGAGCCATTGATCCATTCTGGAACCCAGAAACAGGAGATACAGCAATCACCGGGGAAGACGAATATCAGCAGTCAAACGTCATCAACCTGCAATGCTACCGACAGTAGAAAAAAGTGTATTGAAAACTTGTTTACCCGCTTTGCAGTTTACTACGGACATTTGTGGCGTAGTCAGTTTAAGAGTGATGGTTTTTTGGAGTTTGCCAAGAAGGAGTGGTTGGAGGGCTTAAGTCAATTCAGTGATGAAATTTTGAATCAAGTCATTATTGATTGCCGCGATCATTGCGAAATGCCTCCTACCCTGCCGCAAATGATTGGCTTTTGTCGTGATATCAAAAGACGAAGTGCTTTTTATGTCACATCAGAAAAATATCAACCAGCCAGTAAAGAAGTGGTTGAAGAGAATATCAGGCAGTGCAAGGCCTATTTATTTAAATAACTTAAAGGAGATGAATTATGTTGGTTTTAACTAGAAAAATTGGGGAATCAGTTGTTATCAGTGAGGAAGTTTACTGCACTGTAGTTGGTTATCGTGATGGTGAAGTTCGCCTTGCTTTCGATGCCCCTCAATCAATCCCAGTTCACCGCGATGAAATTCAACGTCGTATCAATCGTGAACGGCAAAATGATAGTTGGTTTAGTGGAAAAAGAGAAAACAAAGAATGCGTTGTTGATCGGTTAATTAGCAAATTCAAACATGGAATAAAACCTTTTAAAAATCATCAATAGCCAATGAACTATTTACGGACCAATAGCATGAGAGAAGAAAAAGAACAAAACTTAACTGTGAAAGACCGAGCCATTGAGAAGCTAAGGCGCGATTTAGGCAATTTGATTGAAAATGCGTTATACGATCAAAAAACCGTTGAAATCATGCTCAATGCAGATGGCAAGCTTTGGCAGGAACGCCTGGGCGAAACCATGCGTTGCATAGGTAGTATAACTGACGCTCGTGCTGAATCCATCATTAAAACTGTTGCAGGCTTTCATGGTAAGGAAATAACCCGTTTTAATCCGATACTGGAAGGTGAGCTGCCACTGGATGGATCACGTTTTGCAGGGCAACTGCCACCAGTGGTCTCAAAGCCAACATTTGCAATTCGTAAAAAAGCCATTTCGGTTTTTACACTGGACGACTACGTAAAATCAGAAATTATGACAGAAGCGCAATGTGCAGTGATTAAAAAAGCTGTTATTGCGCATCGAAACATTCTAGTTATTGGTGGCACGGGTTCTGGGAAAACTACATTAGTGAACGCCATTATCAATGAAATGGTTCGTAGTTCACCATCCGAGCGCGTCTTCATAATTGAAGATACTGGTGAAATTCAATGCACCGCTGAGAACTGCGTTCAATATCACACCACTATTGATGTCAATATGACCCAGCTTTTGAAAACTACTCTTAGGATGCGGCCAGACCGAATCCTTGTTGGTGAAGTTAGAGGAAGTGAAGCACTGGATTTACTCGATGCCTGGAATACTGGTCATGAGGGTGGTGCTGCCACTTTGCATGCCAATAACTGTCTTGCAGGACTTCATCGTTTGAAATCACTAATTACCCGTAACCCCGCAGCCCCAACTGAAATTGAACCTTTAATTGGTGAAACGGTTCATTGTGTGGTGCATATCACAAGAACACCGCAAGGACGCAGAGTTGAAGAAATCATATCGGTTAAAGGGTATGAAAACGGTCATTACAACATCGAACAACTTATTTAAGGAGAATCGGTATGAACCAAGCAGTTAATATAAATTATCGAAGTCTATGGATGATGGGAGCGATTGTTTTATTGCTTCTGTTAATAACACACCCTGCATGTGCATCTAGCGCAGGTGGAGGATTACCTTTTGACTCGTATCTAACCAAAATACAAAAATCCATAACAGGCCCATTTGCATTTACCGCAGCAATTATTGGTTTGGTTGGCGCGGGAGCCACGCTGATTTTTGGTGGTGAAATGAATGGCTTTTTGCGAACCCTTCTCTTTATTGTACTGGTGCTTTCATTCTTGGTTGCAGCACAAAATACCATGACAGCAATTACAGGCAAAGGAGCCGAAATTGCTAAACCTTCAGTCTCAAAAATAGCTATGGAGACACAGCCATGAGTCTTCGTACTATTCCTATACGCAGATGTGGTAACCGCCCAAGTCTTTTTATGGGTGGTGACCGCGAGCTGGTTATGTTTTCAGGTTTACTTTCAGCAATCTTAGTATTCGCAGCACAAGATTGGCTTGCTGCTATTTTTGGCTTTGCCCTTTGGTTTTTATCTTTAAAGGGTTTAAGGCTTATGGCAAAAGCCGACCCTTATATGAGAGCTGTTTATCTAAAGCAAAGAGGCTATCAGGCATATTACCCAGCTCGTTCAACCCCTTTTCGTAATAATAAAGGGGGTTATTTATGATCCAGTTCATTACCTTTTTAATCAGTATTACGGGGCTATTGCTATTAGGTATTTTGTTTAGCACAGCTCAAATGAAAAGTCGTAAACACCATGTCAAAAAACATCGAAGTAATACTGCAGGATTGGTTGATTTACTGAATTATGCTGCAGTTGTCGATGATGGCGTGATTATCGGTAAAAATGGCTCGTTTATGGCAGCCTGGCTTTATCAAGGTGAAGATATAGCCAATACTACCGATGAAGCGCGTGAAATGATGGCTTTTCGAATCAATCAGGCAATTTCTTCTATGGGTAATGGCTGGATGATTCATGTAGATGCCATAAGACGTGCTGCTCCAGGTTACAGTGAGTGCAGTGCTTCATACTTTCCCGATCATGTGTCGAAGGCTGTTGACGAAGAAAGAAGGCAGTACTTTGGAAGTATTGGTGCTTTGTATGAAGGCTATTTTGTTATCACACTAACCTGGTATCCACCTGTATTGGCTCAAAAGCGTTTTGTTGAATTGATGTTTGATGATTCAGGGGAGAAGTTAAACCACAAAGAAAAAACCCATCAATTGATTGAAACATTCAAGCAATCATGCAGAAACTTTGAGTCTCGTATGAGTGCTGCTCTTCACCTCGAAAGGTTAGGCTCAGAAATAATCATCAATGAAAACCATAAAGTCACTCAAGATAACTTTTTAAGACACATCCAATATTGCGTCACGGGAATTAACCATCCCCTTAATCTACCTAAAAATCCAATTTATCTGGATGCACTCATAGGCGGTCAGGAATTAATTCCAGGTATAACACCAAAAATTGGCCGAAAGTTCATTCAATGTGTTGCTATTGAAGGATTCCCCATGGAATCTTACCCAGGTATTTTAACGCTGTTGACTCAACTACCAGTGGAATATCGCTGGAACTCTCGCTTCATATTCATGGATCCCCATGAAGCTGTAGCTCATTTCACCAAGTTCCGTAAAAAGTGGAAACAAAAGGTCAGAGGCTTTTTTGACCAAATGTTTAATACTAGTTCGGGCATTGTTGATGAAGATGCGCTTAGCATGGTTAATGACGCGCAAGCAGCCATTGCCGAAACCAATTCAGGAATGGTGGGTCAAGGCTACTATACATCCGTCGTTGTATTAATGGATGAGGATAGAGCGAGCGTTGAGAAAGCCGCCCTATTTATCGAAAAGAATATCAACGCTTTAGGCTTTAGCGCACGAACAGAAACCATTAATACTATGGATGCCTACATGGGTAGCCTACCCGGTCATGGTGTTGAAAACATCAGAAGACCTCTGATGAATACCATGAATCTGGCAGACTTGTTGCCAACATCCAGCATTTGGACTGGTGAAAATAAAGCGCCCTGCCCCCTGTTTCCACCTCAATCACCGCCTCTGCTTCACTGTGTCACCAGTGGTAATGCGCCATTTCGTTTGAATCTTCATGTCAGAGACTTAGGTCACGGCATTATGTTTGGTCCCACACGCTCTGGTAAGTCAACCCATCTTGGTTTATTGGCATTGTCCTGGCGTCGATATAAAGATGCGCGTATTTATTCTTTTGATAAAGGCATGTCTATGTATCCAACCTGTAAAGCAACAGGTGGGGAGCATTTCACCATTGCAGGCAAAGACTCTCGCCTTGCCTTTGCGCCCTTGCAGTTTTTAGAAACTAAATCTGATAGAGCTTGGGCTATGGAGTGGATTGATACGATTCTAGCTTTGAATGGTTTGAATACCACACCAGCTCAGCGCAATGAAATCGGCCATGCCATTCTAAGCATGCACCAAAGTGGTTCTAAAACCTTATCTGAATTTGTCATGACGATTCAGGATGAACCCATTAGAGAAACGTTAAAGCAGTACACCATAGATGGTTTGATGGGGCATTTATTGGATGCAGAAAGTGATGGACTTGGTTTGTCTTCCTTTATGACCTTTGAAATCGAGCATTTAATGGGCTTAGGTGAAAAATTTGCATTGCCTGTGTTGCTTTATCTCTTTAGACGTATTGAAACGTCATTAGATGGTCGCCCCACCTTAATCTTGCTTGATGAAGCCTGGTTAATGCTGGCGCATCCTGTGTTTAAAAACAAGATTGCTGAATGGCTTGATTCCATGGCTAAGAAAAACTGTGTGGTGTTTATGGCAACGCAACATTTATCTCATGCAGCCAACTCGGGAATCTTGGATATTATTGTTGAATCAACTGCCACCAAAATCTTTTTACCCAATCTGTATGCAAGAGATCCTGAAACCCGGCTCATTTATGAGCGCATGGGCTTAAATCCACGCCAGATAGACATCATAGCATCGGCTCAACCCAAGCGTGATTACTACTACGTCAGTGAAAAAGGCCAAAGACTTTATCAATTGGCGTTAGGACCTTATGCCCTGGCGTTTGTTGGTGCAACAGATCCCGATTCGATTGCGCGTATGAAGCAATTAGAGTCGAAGTATGACAATGCGTGGGTCTCTCAATGGCTTTCAGAAAAAGGTATTCATTTGGCCCAGTATGGAGAAGCAGCATGAAAAAAAGTATAACGAATAACCCCTACCTCAACGCTAGACGAGCCTGGAATGTTCATACTGCAGGTCTTATGAAATCAGTACAAGTTTGGCAATTAGTGGGATTAGGTAGCCTGTTAATCGCATTGGCAGCAGTTGGTGGGCTCATTGCGATAGGTAGCCAATCCAAATTTATCCCTTTGGTGTTCCAACAAGATGCCAATGGCAATACCTTGTCAGTTACTCGTGCTGATAAGGTTGGTGACGCAAGCATTGACGATTATCGTGCTGCAGCAGCACATTTCATTGAAAACGTTCGTATGGTAAGCCTTGATACGGAACTGCAAAAGAAGGCAGTTTTTCAAGTGTATTCCTATTTAAATGCCAATGATGCAGCTTTAGCCAAGATTCAAGAGTTCTACAGTGACAAACAGCAATCCAATCCCTTTGAGAGAGCTGCCTTTGAGATTGTGAGCATAGACATTCGCTCAGTACTTCAAGAGTCGGATGAGACCTGGCAAGTTGACTGGATTGAAACGGTGAGAAATCGTGATGGTTCGCTTAAGGAAAAGCCTCGCATGATGAAAGCAATGGTTACGATGTATCAGGAGAATGAAATCAATGATGTCACCAGCGAGTCCATTTTAAAAAATCCGCACCTGATTTATGTGCGTGATTTTAACTGGTCCTACGAATTAAAGCATGGAGAACAACAATGAAAAGAATAATGCAGCTATTTTGTTTATTAACACCGCTCACAAGTTTTGCATTGGATAACACCATTCTGGCCGAGCATTATTTTTCAGAAACTGTACCCAAGCTATCGAGTCAGGAAAAACAAGGTTTAGATATTGCGGAGCGTACACAACAAGGAGAAAAAACAAGTATACCCTTTGCTTCTGCTGATGGTTCAGTCAGTTTTATTTATGGATCAGGGCAAATCAGGGTAGTTTGTGCCCCTTTACAAGTGTGTGATATTGCCCTTCAACCAGGTGAGCAATTTAACGACATGAACGTCGGTGACCCACGCTTTGTTGTTGAACCATCTCTCACAGGATCTGGGGCTATGCAACAAATCCATCTGCTCATAAAACCTAAAGATGTAGGGCTTGATTCTTCTTTGGTAGTCACCACAGACAGAAGAACCTATCACTTTAGATTAAAGTCAGATAGAACCGAATTTATGCCTTACATTTCATTTACTTATCCTGATGAAGCAAAAGCCAAATGGCAGTTACTGCAACGCATCCAGGCTGAAAGAAGAAAAGTAGATACCTTACCAGAAACTAATGAATATCTAGGCGATCTTAACTTCAATTATCGAATTCAAGGCAATGCCCGATTTAAGCCAGTGAGAGTTTATAACAATGGCGTCAAAACGATTATTGAAATGCCAAGAACCATGGCTCAAAGTGAAGCTCCCGCGCTGCTAGTTTTAAGAAGTCGAGGGCTATTTAAAAAATCAGAGTCCGTCATGGTCAATTATCGCCTTCAGGGTTGTCGTTACATCGTGGATGGTGTTTTTGATAAAGCCATATTGGTTATTGGCAGCGGTTCCTCTCAAGAAAAAATTACGATTACAAGGTGCTGAAGATGAAAGAATTAAGTGTTTTATTGGCTGCCGTCTTGTTATCAAGCTGTGCCAGTATGCGTTATGGAAATTTCACTCAAATGTCTCAGGGTAAAGATACTTATTTGGCTGCAGATGCAGCCAATCAATTAACGCGAGTATATCCACCCGCTCAAAATACATTTTGTGTTGGTCAGGCAGTCAACGATGGCTTTGGCTTAAGTCTTATTCAAAACTTGAGAAAAAAGGGCTATGGCATCAATGAAAATCAATGCCCTAAGAATAAAGCTAATTTTTTCTACGTTCTTGATGAGCTTAAACCTCAAAGTTACAGAGTAAGCCTTTTTGTAGGAATACAAACATTGAGCCGTCTGTATGAAAAAAACAATGAAAATATCATCCCTGTCAGCGCATGGACTCATAAGGAATAAGAACTATGAATAAAAATAATGATTATTTGTCACCTGACAATTCACCACAAAAGCTTCAAACCACAGGTGTAAAACGTGTAAATAATGTGCCACTCATGATTGCAATTGGTATTTTAACTCTTTTTGTTGTTCTCATCGCATTGGTTGCCAATAAACGAGCTAATGCGCAAAACCAGCCACCAGAAATAATAAAGGTTAAAAATCCTAAGAAAAATACCATGAGCCTTGCCAATGATGTGGTAGGAAATCATAAAACAGCAGTAATTCCGCCCCAGAGTGACACGATAGCTAATAATGAAGCAGATCCTTTGCCCATTCCTGAACAACTTCCACATCAAGAAGATGCTCTGACACAAGAGGTATCCGAAGCTGAAATCGAGCGTATTCGTCAGGAAAAAACTCAAGAGTTTGAAGAGGCTGTCAAAGCTAAATCATCCGTAATGGTAGATAACCCACGATTAAATAATCGCGACACTACTAAAACTTCCATAAATAGCAAGGAGATGACATTAAACATCGACCCTTCATCAGCGTTTAAAGAGCAGCTCGCATTATTACAAAGAAGACAGGCCAAACCTATGCCGCAAACATTAGGTGGTGAGGAAAATGAAATGCGCTGGCATTTAAATTCAACGCTGCAAAATCCAAACAGTCGATACGAACTAAGAGCTGGCAGCGTGATTCCAGGGGTAATGATTAGTGGTATTTCTTCTGAATTACCAGGTCAAATCATCGCTCAAGTATCACAAAACGTATATGACACCGCTACCGGAAAATATCTTTTGATACCACAAGGCACCAAGATATTGGGGCTTTATTCCAGTGATGTCCCTTTTGGTCAGAACTCTGTATTAGTGGCTTGGCAACGTCTAGTTTTTCCAGACAGTAAAGCCCTAGATATCGGCTCTATGCCAGGTGCTGATAGTGCTGGATATGCCGGATTTCGCGATGAGGTAGATCATCATTATGCAAGAATTTATGGTTCAGCACTTTTAATGTCAGGCATTATTGCTGGCATCACCTATAGCCAAAATACCAATCAATCTAACCAATTCGGTTATGCCCAGCCCACTGCTGGCAGCGTCATGAGTCAGGCTTTGGGGCAACAGTTGGGCGAGGTCACTTCACAACTGGTTTCAAAAAACCTGAATATGTCTCCCACCATCAATGTTCGCCCAGGTTATCGTTTCAATATCATCGTGGTGAAAGATTTAACGTTTAAACAGCCTTATAGGAAATTTGCTTATTAATGAAGGAGAGCATTATGAAATTTAAATCCATGATTATTTATTGCTTTGTTTTACCGGTATTTGCAAATGCACCTGTGTTTGACGTTGCGAATTGGATTCAAAATGGAAAAATGATTGCAACTCAGCTAAGCGAGTATAAAACGCAAGTCGATCAATACAAAAATCAGATGGACCAATATCAAAACATGTTAGAAAACACCAAATCCCTGACTTCCTTTGAATGGGATAATGCCAACTCTGTTATTAATAATTTGCTTGAATCGACTGATACCATTGATTATTACAAGCAGGAAGCCGGGAGCCTCCAAGGGTACCTGGACCGATTTCAAAGTCAGGAATACTACCAAAAAACCCCTTGCTTTAATGGCAATGGTCAATGTTCTGCTGAAGAACTTAAAAAAATCAAACAAAGTAGATTAGCGGCTTCTGTTGCTGAAAAGCGATCCAATGACGCCATGCTTAAAGGGATTGATAAACAACAACAGAGCTTAAAAAATGATTCTGCAAAACTGCGCACTTTGCAATCTCAGGCACAAAGTGCTGCAGGCCAGAAACAGGCTCTTCAAGCAGCTTCTCAACTAGCTAGTAATCAATCCCATCAATTGCTTCAAATCAGAGGAGTGTTATTGGCGCAACAGAATGCACAGGCAGTCAAAGATGCGGCAAGTGCCAACAAAGAAGCAATACAGACTGCTGGGGATGAGCATTTCAGAGCTGGGGCCTACCATAAAAGCTCAGGAAAAAAGTGGTAATTCATCATAAAAAGGAGAGGAAATGAAAATTTTATGTTTATCAATTATGGTTTTTGCATGTGTCCTGTCAGGTTGCGACAGTGCTGAAACCACAGCTCAAAAAAAGGCTGAACACTTGGCTTCTCTAACATGTGACAGCTCAAGAGAGAGTCGAACTAAAGAAGAACTCCAAGTGATTGGTGATGCGTGTTTCCGAGGGGGTAGTTATTCCAAAAGCTCTGGACGGACGTGGTAATGCTATGAATAAAAACATTATCCCCTATTTAATTGCTCTTAGTTTATTTGGGTTTTCCACTTACTGCCATGCTCAGGGGCATGGCATGGATAGTCGTGATTTACTCGACAATATTTTACAACGGTTTGCCAGCACATCCGCGCTATGGAGCAAAACCATGTTGAGTTACGCCAGATATTTGTTTTGGTCTTTGGCCTCAATCAGTATGGTGTGGACTTACGGCTTGATGGCATTGCGAAAAGCAGACATTCAAGAGTTCTTAGCTGAAACAGTACGGTTTTTTGTGGTTGTCGGTTTTTTCTATTGGATTTTAGACAATGGACCTGCAATTGCAAAAGCGATAATAGATTCCATGCGGCAACTTGCAGCCAAAGCTTCTGGAATTAATGAGCATGTCTCTCCTTCTGATATTGTGGATGTTGGGTTTGATATTGTTTCAAAAGCTATCGACAGCTCATCCATCTGGTCTCCTGCAGCAACCACAGTAGGATTACTCGTTGCAGGCGTTATTCTGATTATATTGGCTTTAGTTAGTATCAATATGCTCATTATCTTAATCACCGCATGGATTTTAACCTATGGTGGCATTGTTTTATTAGGGTTTGGCGGTGGCCGTTGGACTCAGGACATTGCAATTAACTACTACAAAACTGTGTTGGGGATTGCATTACAAGCTTTTGCCATGATTTTAATTATTGGTATTGGTAAATCCTTTGTAGATCAATATTACGCTGCAATGTCTGAAAACATCATGCTTAAAGAAATGTTTGTCATGCTGGTAGTTGCCGTACTGTTACTGGTTCTTATTGATAAAATTCCACCTGCTTTAGCAGGCATTGTATCAGGAGGTGGTTCTGGTGGTGGCGGTGGGCTCGGTCTGGGTGGTGCTATGGGAGCTGCTGGAATAGCTGGGGCTGCCATGGCGGGGGCTGCAGGTAGTGTACTTGCCCAAAGCGGTGGTGGATTATCCGCACTCAATGCGGCATTTAAAGCAGCCAGCCAATCAACCAACTCTGGCGATACAAGTTCTCTGTCAGGAATGGATAAAGGCTCTAAAACCGGTGGTTTAGCCGAAGCCATGGGAACAGCTGCCAAATTTGCAGGTTCTTTTGGTTCCCATTTAGCATCAGGTACTATGGATGTGGCTCGTGAAAAAGCAAACTCGATTAAAGAGGCAATTAGCGAAAAAATTGCTGACACAACAGGTGGAAAAATTGCTGAGGCAATTCAGAACAAGGTAGATTCATCTGCTTCTGAATCGCAAGAATCCAACGCACAAAATATTCTGTCTATGGGTACTCCTGGAGGTAGCTTTAGTTCAGCTACTGATACATCAGATGAAGTCAGTCAGTTTGTGAACCAGAAGGCATCTGGAGAGAGCAAATGAGCCTAAACAAACTGAATAAAGCCATAGGCCCTCAAGTCAGAGAAAAAAATCCTGGCAAGATAAATAAAACCATAGTCTGGTTAGTGATTTCTTCTTTTTTAATCAGCATGCAAATTGGCACGCAGTTTTTCGCACATCAATTTCACTATGCTGATGTCTTAGGGACTTCATTCGCTCATATTTATATGCCTTGGCAGATTTTTATTTGGGCTATTAAATATCAATCCTATTACCCAGATTCTTTTAATGCCGCCTTTGGTCTGATTGTCATGATTGGCTGTCTCTTTTTAATGATGATCGTGTTGGCTTCCAAATATTTTAAAAAGAACAATGTCAGTGATTACCTCCATGGTTCAGCCAGATGGGCTAATTGGGAGGATTTAAACGGTGCAAGCCTCATTGGACATGATGAAGGAGTTTATGTTGGGGCATTCGAAGATGACAAAGGAGAGATTCATTACTTGCGCCATAATGGACCTGAGCATGTTTTAACTTATGCACCAACGCGCTCAGGGAAAGGAGTTGGTCTAGTGATCCCCACCCTTTTATCCTGGAAACAATCCTGCGTTATTACCGATTTAAAAGGTGAACTTTGGGCAATGACTGCTGGATGGCGGCAGAAACATGCTAACAACAAAGTCATTCGATTTGAGCCGGCAACGTTAAAAGGCAGTGCGCGCTGGAACCCACTAAATGAAATCAGAGTCGGTACGGAATCAGAGGTCGGTGACGTACAAAATTTGGCAACACTTGTAGTTGATCCCGATGGTAAAGGATTGGAAACCCACTGGCAGAAAACTTCTCAAGCCCTTTTGGTTGGTTTTATTCTGCATGCGATTTATAAACTGAACAACCAGGGAGAACCAGCCACATTTCCCAACATTGACCACATGCTGGTTGATCCCAATATTAATATTGCCGACCTGCTCATTGAAATGACGCAATACCCGCATGTTGAAGGCAAAACCCATCCTGTTATTTCAGCCTCTGCACGTGACATGATAGACCGACCCGAAGAAGAAGCAGGCTCTGTATTATCTACTTTAAAATCTTATTTGGCGTTATACCGAGATCCAGTAGTAGCACATAACGTCTCTGCCTCTGATTTTTGTATTCGAGATTTGATGAACCATGAAAATCCTGTGAGTCTCTATATTGTTACTCAACCTAATGACAAGGCCAGACTTCAACCTCTGGTTAGAGTCATGATTAATATGATAGTGAGATTATTGGCAGACAAAATGGAATTTGAGCGTGTATCCGATGACAAAGGATTATCTTATGTAAGCGCTAAAAAAACGTATAAACATCGACTGCTGTGCATGATTGATGAATTTCCTAGCCTTGGAAAACTCGATATTCTACAGGAGTCATTAGCCTTTGTTGCAGGTTATGGTTTAAAGTTTTACTTAATTTGCCAGGACATTAATCAGCTTAAAAGCCGTGAACGTGGCTATGGCCCTGATGAGACCATTACTTCTAATTGCCACATCCAAAATGCTTATCCACCCAACCGAGTTGAAACGGCAGAACATCTTTCCAAGCTGACAGGTCAAACGACGATTGTTAAAGAACACATCACCACCAGCGGTAAACGTTTTTCTACGTTCTTAAATCAAATATCAAAAACCATTCAGGAAATTTCGAGACCCCTTTTAACCGTTGATGAGTGTCTGCGTATGCCTGGGCCTAAAAAGGATTCAAATGGTTTAATTGTTGAAGCAGGCGACATGGTTGTTTATGCAGCGGGCTTTCCTGCAATTTATGGTAAACAGCCGCTTTATTTTAAAGATCCAGTGTTCATGGCTAGAGCCTCTGTAGAGGCACCTATTCACTCAGATATTTTACGTGTTCGTTTAAGTGAAGACGAGGTGATCCGGTTATGAAAAAACTGTCCATCATCATCGCTATTGTTTTGATAAGTACTATTGCTGCAGGCTCATTATTCAATTCTATGGGCTTTAGGATAAATCTTACTGAATCCATTCCTGTAGGTTTATATCGCATCACCGGTGCAGAGCCGCTAAGAAATGCTTATGTGATTTTTTGCCCAGATGATAGGCAAACTTTCAGATTAGCCAAGAACAGAGGTTATATAGACCATGGTCTTTATTGTAATGGATATGGCTATTTAATGAAAAAAGTGGTGGCTGTATCTGGCGATATCCTCTCTGTGACAAATGAAGGAGTTTTTGTAAATCAAATGCTAATTCCTTATTCAAAACCAAAATTACAGGATGGGATGAACCGCGCTTTACCTCAATGGCAGGTAATGAATTATCAACTTAAAGTAAATGAAATCATGACGATGACCAGTCAAAGCGAATGGTCATTCGATGGTCGATACTATGGTCTTGTTCACACGAGACAAACCAAGGGAATGATCACACCCATATGGGTAATTAATAAACGGGAGAAAACCACATGAGTCATGAAACCGAGTTAATGGATGTGATTTTTGAAAAAATCGATGATTTAGTAATCCCTGGCTTTCTTGTCGAGGTCAGTCCAATAGAAGCAGACATCATGGGCGCATTTTTTGAAGATGCACTCAATGAAGAGGATGCGATGGAGGCTATTTATGACTAAAATGCCTTATCATCAAGTCGTTGCCAATCAAATTATTGAAAGCCTGAAAGCAGGAACAGCACCCTGGCTAAAACCATGGGAACCAGGCACAGGTAATGGTCAAGTTCCTTATAATCCAATAACAGGCAAACGTTATCGCGGGATTAATGCATTGTATTTAATGCTAAATCAAAGTGATGACAATCGCTGGTTAACCTACAAGCAAGCACAAAGCATGGAAGCTCAAGTACGCAAGGGAGAAAAAGGAACGACGATTCAGTACTGGAAATTTCATGAAGAACAAATCAAACAAGATGATGCTGGTAAACCTGTGCTTGATGAGCAAGGTAATCCATTAAAAGTGCAGGTGAATCTTGAACGACCCAAGGTGTTTTATGCAACAGTATTTCATGCATCACAGATTGATAATATGCCCGAACTCATTACAAAAGAGCCGGACTGGTCCTTAATTGAAAGAGCAGAAAAACTACTGCTTAACTCTGGCGCCACCATTACTCATTCTGAAGCGGACAGAGCATTTTACAGATTATCGACTGATAGCATTCATCTTCCACCAAAAGAGCAATTTAAATCTGCAGCAAACTATTATGCCACTGCCCTGCATGAGCTTGGACATTGGAGCGGTCATCCTTCAAGACTGGATAGAGATTTAGCTCATCCCTTTGGTTCAGATGCCTACGCCAAAGAAGAATTGAGAGCAGAAATTGCAAGTATGCTTTTAGGTGCAGAGCTTGGTATAGGCCATGACCCTTCTCAGCACACGGCATATATCAAATCATGGATAAAAGTTCTGGAAGATGAACCTTTAGAAATATTTAGAGCATCTGCAGATGCAGAAAAAATTGTTAATCACCTGTGTGCTTTTGAGCAAACCCAAGACATTCAACTCACTGAACTTATTGAAATCAAGGATGAGAAACTTAAAGAGGTAGCCTTTATGACGTATGAAAACATCACTTCTGAAAAGGTCTGGTTAAGCATTCCCTTCAAACAAAAAGAGAGCGCTAAATCCACAATAGGAAAACTCCCTGATGGAACACCAGGTATTGCCTGGGATAAAGTTCAAAAATGTTGGTATGCAAACCCTGGTGTTCCTGTTGAGAAAATCAAAGCCTGGCTTCCTGAAAATCAAATACTAACCCAGAATAAAGCGCTTATACCAGAAGATGAATTTAAGGCGGCATTGGTGAGCCTTGGTGCTATTGTTTCAGGTGGGCATCCAATTATGGATGGTAAACCTCATCGCATAGCTACCGAGGGTGATAAGAACGGTGAGAAGGCAGGATTTTATGTAGCCCATTTAGATGGTATTCCGGCTGGATATATTAAAAATAATCGAACTGGTGCTGAGCTTAATTGGAAATGTAAGGGTTACATTTTGACTGATGAACAGAAAACAACGCTTAAGACTCAAGCACTTGAGCATCAACAGACTCGCCAACGTGAGCTTGAAACTAAACAAAAAAATACTGCATTAAGACTCAAGGAAAAATTATCAATTTTGGCAGAGATTGTGGAACCCACACCTTATATGCAGACCAAGGGTATTGAAGTTCATTCTGGCTTATATACCGATGAAGAAAGAAAACTAACATGTATTCCTGCAACAGATTGCGAAGGAACACTTTGGACTGTTCAGTACATTTCCGAAGATGGAACTAAGCGCTTTGCAAAAGACTCAAAAAAGGAAGGCTGTTTTCATGTCTTGGGTGGCCTAGAAAAGCTTTCAGGAACACCTGTCATTGTTATTGCTGAAGGTTATGCTACAGCTGCAACTATAAAAGATGCAACCGGACTACCTGTTGTTGTCTCTGCCTTTGACTCCGGTAATCTCAAACCAGTCGCTAAAGCGCTACATGATAAATATCCCAATACTCCAATTATTGTGGCTGCAGATGATGACAAACACCTTGAGTTAACAAAGGGTATTAACCCTGGGAAAGAAAAAGGAAAAGAGGCAGCAGATTCAGTTAATGGATTCATCATTCTACCGACCTTTGCTCCAGGAGAGCAGTTATCAAACCCTCGACAGTTTAGCGATTTTAATGATCTGGCTAACAACAGTAAGCTTGGACTCGAAGGAATAAAACGGCAGCTAAAATCAAAAATTGATAGTGTTGTTAAGCAAAACAGCCGCTTGGAATTAACGCAAAAGACTAATGTGGTTCGTATCGCTTAGATTCAATTGAATATGGCAGCAGTTGACAGGTTCAAATGTTGCCAGTATCAACTCTCTCTTTATATTGTAATTTCTAAATTTCTTATTGTATACTTCCGCCAGGTTTGTCGACATCCCTGGTTATGAGTGGCCAAAAAACGATTTTCAAAAAACGTAACCTGTTTTGTAGTTAATCTTTATTAACTGCTGGCAGTTTTCCTTAAACACTCATGAAAACAAAATTAAGCCCAGCGTCTTTAATAAGGAAACTATAAATGTCCATTGCAAAACTATGCGCAGATCAACTCCGTTTTATTTCCAATAATTATGGCGTTAAATTAAAATCAAGCCATGCTCATGAGCTTGTTGCTGCATTTTTTGGTTATAAATCAAAGGCAGCCTTGTTGTCAGATACTCTCGCACCCATAGAGAATATTGGGCAAGCACAAACTTTTGTTCTAATTCCGTCCGCTTTTATCGAAGAACGTCGGAAATGCCTTATCGATTTACCGTCAGACCTACCAGACTCTTATACTTTAGGTGAGGAAATGTTTACCTTCCTGGCGGCTCGAAAAATGCTTGTAGCCAATTCATTTGGTTCTTGGGTGCATCTTGCTGAAACACTCACCAATGAATATCTACAAATCAATGGAAACTTAATTTTACCTAAAAATTTTGCCCCTACTGAAAATGCCCGTAGTATTTTTAATAAGCCTGTTTATGAATTTAACCCCAAACTCGAAACTACAGCGGATGGAGTAAAACTTACGGTATCCAATAAATACTACGGTTCAAGTCATGTAAATTTTCAACCTATTGATGTCGTCCTAACAATCAAACTGAAGCGTATTGCTGGACATTTTGGTTATGCAAAACCAGAAATCTCCATAATTTGATATTTCTAGTCAGCCAGTTCGTTAAATTAGGAGACATAATGAAATCTTTAAAAATAAAACTTCCTTTTGGATTAAATGAAAATAGCATCATTGTTCACATTGCTAATGTTGAGAGTGGTAAGAGTTGCAATTGTATTTGTCCGTCTTGTCGCTCTCCCCTAATCGCGGCCAAAGGCACAAAAAATCAGCACCACTTTAAGCATGCCACTACCATTGAATGTGAAGGAGGATTGGAAAGCGCCATCCATATGGCTGCGAAGCAGATTATAATGGAGCGAAAACAAATTAAGCTCCCTGAATATACCATCAACAAAACAATATTAGATTCGAAAGAAAAAATGCACTTCAAATCAAAAACTCTTGTCGAGAAAGGAAAGTCTATTTCCTTTGACTCTGTCCAAGAAGAGCAAGAGATTAATGAAATGCGAGCAGATATTCTCGCTATAGCAAACAACCAGAAACTAATGATAGAGATATTTTATCGTCATAAAGTAGATGATCGAAAAATTGAGAAAATTAAGACAGCTAATATATCTACTATTGAAATTGATCTCTCTGACCTTACACCGGAAGATGTGAAGGACTGGGAAACTTTTTGGCTCTGTATCAACGATCCAAATCGTGCTCAATGGCTTTATAACGCCAGAGCGCCTTCTGAGAGTGTAGAACTTGAAAAACAATTGAGCGAAAAAGTTCAGGAAATAGAAGAAGAGTATAAGCAGGAAGAAATTAAGAAATTAAAACAGGAGCAAGAAGCAAAACCAGTGCTAGAAAAGGCTCTTGAAGAGTTAAAGATAATTCGTACTAAGAAATATGGGGAGCAGCTTGAACAGGAAGCGGAAAAGCATCCTGCATGGAATTTTTATATCAAATATCTTCAGCTTTCAGCTGGTGAACTACCGAATTATCTTAATGTAGATGTCCCTGACGGAGATTGGATTTTCGGTTGCGATAAACGTATATGGCAATCAGCTATTTATTATAATTTCATCATTCACAATAAAAACAACAGGAATTATTTCTCTATTAAACAGGTAGATGATTGGCTTCAAAATACTGCTAAATGTAAAGTTCCTCCCTGTGCTCAAATTGTAGGGAAATATGGCAGGCGCTTTCCCGAACTTGTTCCCACTGAAATTTCAATAAATATTCCCTCATCATGGAAAACGCTGAGGGAATATTTTAACCATCTCGGCAAAATAGGAATACTTATTTATGCAGGAAATGATCGTCGCAATAGAGGAAGTTGCTGGTACCAAATTCTCAATAGGGATTTCAATTCTTATAACCCTTCCCCTTCTTCTCTAATCGAGAAATTTTCCGTCGCACATGGTTATCAAGTTTGAATCCTTTCCGCTCCAGGTGATCATGTGCATTATCCGGCAATAGCACTTCACCTCCTCCGGAGAGCTGAACCAGATCGCATTTGGACAGGTCTCGCAAGCTGTCGTGATCTTTGGCTGGCGAGCCTTGTCTAATGCTGAAAGAGTTGGACTTTGTAGTATCCCCTCTCTTTCCAGTGGCTGTTCCAGCAGCCTCATGGCCTCCTGAAGTTCTTCCTCGATAGCTTTGTCGGTTTGCTCTTGATTGATCATGGGATTTCTCCTGTTCAAAATTTAGTTTTTGACGTTGATTTTCCAAATCCAAATCAGCAAAAGTGATTGGCATTTGATATTGAATAACAATCTGCAAGATAATCTTTTTAAATAATGGAGACCCATTCACACAAATACAGTCACCATAGCGCTGTCTTGCCATTTCCAAGGCTCTTTTAAGTGCAGGAATAGACCCGCCTTTAGAAATGATAATTTCCTTTCCATTGTCCCTAATAACACTGTTATCTTTTTTATAAATCTCCGTACCTTCTTTAGTAACCGAGTCGATTTGTCCAAAATTTAAAGAGGAAGAAAAAGAAGGGCCTGATCCTGATATGGTGTAATCATGTTTATTTTTACGATTACGATACCGCATTGCCATTAAAGCATTTTGGTCACCGCCTTGTGCTTTTTGTTTCAGCCAGTCAGCCCAGGTTTTGTTTTGATAAGAATCTAATAACTGACTACGTTCTTTTGCATAATTTTTTCTTATGTTCTCAATCTCATTAAGCAGCGTTTTGTTTATATGTTGATAGAGGTACTTTTTCTGTACTTTAGAAAGGTTCATTAACTTCAAAGCCGCTCGTTTAATTCGTCCTCGCTTTTTCGCCTTTTCAATAAGTTTTGTTCTGGCCTCACGCAACTTTTTAAGCTTGTCTGAAACGAAACTTTTATTGTGTGATTTTTCATGCTGATATTTAGCATAGAGATTGGTGTCAAGTACCTTTTTATTTAATGGTTCATAATGATAAACATTTGATGCAGTTCCATCGTCTTCTGGGTGCGATGGTACGAATGAACCTAGCTTGGATTCCAGATTTTTTTTAGCAAAAATTCTGGAAATTGAACTTGCTTTAACAGTAAGCCCTTGGACATTGCAGAACACAAAACCATTGGCTTTAATTCGAATTATCAACCCATGTTCTGCCAAAATACTATGAATCTCCTTCCAACTACTGGCAGCCTCGATTTTTTCCTTACAATAGCGTTTCATCCAATTAATTAAGCTTTCAATACCTGAATGATGCTCCATATCGTCAGCAAGATTTTCTGAATGGTTTTTACGGGTTTGATGATTGGTTATTTGAAGACCTAATTCAATTTCTAGCGTGGATGCGACCTCAGCAAAAGTCTTATATGCCCTGTACGGTTCAATCATATTAAAGGTTTGAGGATGAATTTTATTAATCGCAACATGAATGTGAACATTGTCTGTGTCATGATGAACAACTGAGATTCTTTGGTGTTCTTTAAATCCAATCGATGATACCACCGTATCTTCAATTTCCTGTAAAACTTGAGCCGAAGGGTTTTCTCCTGGAGCAAAAGAAATAAGCACGTGATACGTTTTATCTCCAGTCGCTCTTTGGTTTTTAGCTTGCGTTGCCAATGCTTCCTGAACAGCCCAAATGGGATCGATACTGTTACAGTTTGATAACCTGACCTTGCCCACTCGCTCCTGTTTGTTTTGTTGATTACATAGGTATTTAACAAGACCTGAAAAACTACTAAGCCTTGTTTTCTTCATGGGAATATGGCGAATAATCATAATTTTTTCACCACTTCCAACATTGCATCCTGGGTAGCTTGAATACGATTTAATAATGTTTTAACTGTTTGGAGGTCAAAATGTGCAACGCGTTTATCTTGAGTCAGCCATAGTTTTAACAGTCCACCGAGCCGTCCTAAGTCTCCATTTATCTTGGCTAGTTGCAGCACATAATCCTTATCAACACTACTTTGAACTTGATAACCGAGACTAATCCTTCTTAAATACTCGGCAATTGAAAGCCCAGCTGTGGCTGCATTCGATTTAATCTGAGTTTCTTCGGAAGGCAAAACAGGTACGCGAAGATGGCGACCATTTTTTCTGGTGGGTGTTTTAAGCTTCTCGTCCATAAGGATGCCGACCTCTTAATTAAGTGGTTATGCAATCCTTTGGGTATTGATTTGACCTTAAAACATAGGGTTTTCGTTGAGTACCGAAGGTGCGAATAAGACTTGTGAGGTTGGGTAGCCAGCTTGCTGGTTAGCTAACTTCACCTATCTTGCCCTGCGTTTTAAGTTCATCTAATAGCATACTATCAGGTAATTTTATGTAATTTCAAGGCTATTTGTTTTGAAACCAAATTAATTTCTAATAATTACCAATAATTACGATAAATTACATATTTATGCGTTTTAGAGAAGGCTTAATTACGCCAAAAGGAAATAAAATAACTCAATTCATTGCACAGCAACAAAATAGTTTGTACCATCAGAAAGAGAACAATAATAAGTTGATGGTATGACATGGGAAACTCCCTCAGCGAACGAATCGCAGCAAAGCAAATGTTAAGAAAAGCCTCTGCTAAATCTGTAAATAAAGCCGCATTTCTTGCATTAAAAAATGATATCGCTTCAGCGCTAGCTGACGGCTGGTCTATAAAGCTTGTCTGGGAAACCTTAGTTGAGGAAGGCAAAATTTCATTTTCATATAAAACTTTTTGTGGCTATGTAGCACGTTTGATTGCTGCAGAAAAAAAGCCATCTATGCAGGAAAACACCAAGGATGATGAAAAGGCTAAAAGTAAGGCAAAAACTGAAATTCGCGGCTTTACTTTTAATCCCAAACCCAACTTGGAGGAACTCTTGTAATGGCAAAAATACATATCACACTGCAGGGAAAAGGCGGTGTCGGCAAATCATTTATTTCAGCAACAACTGCACAATACAAACAACACAAAGGCCACACCCCGCTGTGTATTGACACCGACCCAATCAATTCAACCTTTCATGGCTTTAAAGCCCTAAACGTCGATCATATTCAGGTTATGAGTGGTGATGAAATCAACCCCCGTCTATTTGATGCTCTCATTGAAAAAATTGCCTCCACAACTAATGATGTAGTCATCGACAACGGTGCCAGCTCTTTTGTACCGCTATCTCATTACCTCATCAGCAACCAAGTTCCCGCATTGTTAAAGGAACTAGGCCATGAAATGGTGATTCATACTGTCATCACCGGAGGCCAGGCCTTATTCGATACCATTAATGGCTTTGCACAGCTGATTGACCAGTTTGCAAATGAAGCTCAGTTTGTAGTCTGGCTCAATCCCTATTGGGGCGTCATTGAACATGAAGGCAAAGCATTTGAACAACTGAAAGCCTATCGAGATAACAAGGACAAAATATCAGCCATAATTCAAATCCCCGAACTGAAAAAAGAAACCTATGGTCGGGATCTAACAGAGATGCTTCAACAAAAGCTGACCTTCGATGAAGTGCTGGGTACACCAGAGAAAAGCATTATGACCCGCCAACGATTGAAAATCTTACGCGATCAACTGTTCAATCAATTAGACAATACTAAGGTGATCTAATGACTGATAAATGGGATGCAAATATTCAAGAGATCGCCATTAAGCATGGAGTGGTTCTAAGCAAGGATGATCCAATTCTCATCCTGCAGACCATGAACGAAAGACTGATTGAGGAATCACGACTAGCACAAGCGGTAATGTTGACACAGTTCAGAGAGGAAATGGAGTGCATTTCTTCTCAATGGAAGGATGATGCTAATAACAAAGCTGAGAAAATACTTAATGCTGCATTGTCTAGTAGCAAAGAGGCTATGGACAAAATACTGAGGCAGACCACCAGTGAATTTACTCAGGCCATGAAACAACTGATTTCCGATTCACTGACAGAAGCACGAGATTTGACTCGACAGACACGAAAATACAATCATTTTTGGCTAGCTGGTTCAATTACCGCTTGCTTATTATTTTTATTTTTTTACTTAAGTAATGGTACATAAAATGAATGAACACAATACCTCTAAACTTGCTGTTCTGATTGATGCAGATAATGCATCAGCATCTAATATTGAATATCTAATTAATGAAATTTCGCGATATGGTGAGATTATTGTAAATAGAATTTATGGTGATTTTACTCTCCCAAATAACTCTCAATGGAGAAAGGTTTTACAAAAATATTCCATCAAACCTATTCAACAATTCAGAAACACCGTAGGGAAAAACGCCAGTGACAGCGCATTAATTATTGATGCCATGGATTTACTCTATACACAAAAGTTAAACGGATTTTGCATTGTTTCCAGCGACAGTGATTTTACAGGACTTGCAACTCGTATTCGTGAGGAAGGGTTAAAAGTTTATGGTTTTGGTGAAGAAAAAACACCGGAGTCATTTCGAAATTCTTGTAATAAATTTATATCTATTGATCTTTTACAACCTAAAAAAATAAAAGCCGTGAAAACTAAGAAGAATGCCGGAAACTCTGATACCACCAAAAAATCAGATTCATCTATTTTCCCAAAAGAATTTATCATAGAGGCGTTGAATAATTCATATGATGATTCAGGTTGGGCTTATATTTCTGTTTTTGGAAGCTATCTAGCGAAATTGAAACCAGATTTTGATTCAAGAAGATATGGATATAAAAAATTAAGCGATTTAGTTAAGGGAAAAACAGATATATTTGATATAGATGAGCGAGTTAATCCTGCGTCTAATACCAAGGAACTGTTTATAAGAGCAAAAGAGTAACATAATCAAGGCCCACGAGATCACAAATTTCAGGCCTGATGCGTTATTATAAGAGGAATTATCAATATGGCGCTTAATTTAAGAAAAAAAACGATAGACTTTCTTAAGTCAAACCAAGGACAAAAATTTACAGCTAAAGAAATTGCTGAGTGGATTTTTGCTAATTTTCCTGATGAGTGCAAGAAAAAACAACAATCCTCAAAAGCTACTGTAATTCCTTTAGATACAGATGAGGCCTTAATAAATCAACTCGTTAGAGAAATCACAGCAAAAAACACCGACTTTGAACTGGTTAATATTAAAACTACAGCCGACCGTCCAAGGGAGTATTACTATTCCGAATTATCTGATAGTGATGAAATAAGAATTTCTGAAGAAAATATTTACAACACATCAGGCCAAACTAATCAAAGATTAAGAGAGCATGACTTGTATCCAATACTTTCAGACTTTTTATGGACCGAATTAAAAATTTATAGCAAAAGAATAGATGAGAAAAAATCAAGTAATCGATATGGTAAAGGCGGAAATAAGTGGCTTCACCCTGATATTGTTGGTCTTGAAGACTTGAGTCGACATTGGAAGCATGAAGTTAAAGAGTGCGTACAACATTATTATGACAAAATAACTAAGCTTTGGTCTTTTGAGGTGAAAGTTAATATTAATCTCGCGAATCTGAGAGAAGTGTTTTTTCAGACAATAAGCAACTCCTCCTGGGCCAATTTTGCTTATCTAGTTGCAAACGTACTAGATGATAAGGCAGCACATGAGCTAAGAATTTTATCTAGCCTTCATGGTATAGGATTTATTAAACTCAATACCGAGAATCCAGCAGATAGCCAAATCCAAATACCCGCAAGAGAAAAACCACAAATTGATTGGGATAATGTGAATAGAATCCTAGAAGAAAACTCCGATTTTGAAGAATATATCAAATTTGTTCGACAATTTTATCAAACTGGTGAGATAAGAAAAAATGATTGGGATCAATGTAGATAACGCTATGAAAAAAACATATAAAAGCTGGTTATTTCAGGCAAACCCACAACGTTTTGATATAAATCAATATCTGATTAACTGTTCTAGCCACGATAATTATATTTATTTCCAAATCAACCAACATAAACAAGATATAAAAGTGGGGGACACCGCATTTATCTGGCGAACAAAGTCTGACTCAAAAAATAATCCACGAGGTATCATTGCATATGGATTAATAGAAGAAATAAATCCTAGAAATAAAGTCATCTATTCAAAAGCCTTAGAAGAAAACCTATGGAACGATAAAAATTATATCAATGAATCTGGCTTAGTTGCTGGGATTAAAATAATAGAAATATACTCCAATGCTGAGATGGTTACAGACGAAATTTTAAAAGATGAACTATTTAATGGTTTTTCAAAAAATTGGCAACAAACTAATTTTAGCCTCAGCGATGAACAAGCTGATTTAGTAACTAAACTACTTAATTTAAAAACTAATAATGAAAGTCAAAATAATGATATTGATATGGCGTTTACTCGACCAGAAGGCCGCTTAATACAGTCTATTCATCTTAGAAGAGAACGAAATTTCCAATTAATAAATGAAGCAAAAAAACTATTCAAGAAAACCCATGGAGGAAAACTATTTTGTGAAATATGCAGATTTTCCTTCGAAGAGGTATATGGCTCGATTGGTGAAAACTTTATAGAAGCTCATCATATAATCCCCGTTTCTCAAATGAAAATAGATCACAGGACAAGTATATCAGAGCTCATGATGTTGTGTTCTAACTGCCATAGAATGGCTCATCGTGAAAACGGCATGGAAACTTTACAGGACATTAAAAAATCCTTCGATCATGAGAAAAATCAATAAAATAGTCTTGCATAAATTGTTTATTAAACCGCATTAAGTCTTCATTTATAAAAAAATTCGACTCGCTGCGCTTCTTGATAGCCTAACAGCATTTGGTGAAGGTTACCAATCAACTCAATGCGGCATTAGCCAGTAGTAAAGAAACTATAACCAGATTGCTGCACGAACCTACTAAAGAATCGGTTCAAGATTTGAAGAAACTGATCTCTGAGGACATCGGACAATAAATGAAATAAAAATCACTATATATCGCTCCATTGCTCCTCATCCCAAGGTAAATGAGCGTACTCTCTTAAAGTATTAGGTGGAAATATAGGGTATTTAATCACAGAAAAAAACGGAGAATAATCAAAATCACTCGGCGTGAATAAACGAGGGTTACGTCTTACAAGTTCCATTTGATGTTTATTTCCTTCGTGAATAAAGGGAAGAATTGGGTAATGTACTGACTGAAACGCATCCGCAATCATTGAAGAGCAAATATCTTCTGTAGGTTGCATTGCATTATGTTGGAAAAGTGTTGAACGCCATTTTCTCGGAAAAAATCCCCAAGGGAACAAAAACCGCGCCAAATCTAACACATGACGTACATCATAGTTTTTGCCCAAGCGACTCAAAGCATAACTTACTACACGACATACATCCTCCTGAGCCAGCCATTCAGGTCTAACAATACGAAGATGCTCGTCTTTGTATTTGTCGAGTGGAGAAATAATAGTTCCAAGTCCTAGCTCACTTTCAACCAACAGTTGTTTATGGGGTAGGCCGTTATAGTGCTCTTTGATTAGTTCTTGCAAAGAGGGTTCCTTAATGTCATGAAGACAGCCTATATATAATGCAGCATGAGACCAAGGACTTTGAGTCACATGCCGAATCATGCGGCTTATTCGGCTTCTTCCCTCCACCAAAAGAACATCGGCAGGACGTATTTTGTTGCATAATTTATTAAAATCACACAGATATGCTCGTTGAGGTGGTCCCTGTTGTAACAAAAAGCTTCCCATTTTTTCAATTAACCACTCGCTCAAATGTCTGGTCATGACGTATTTCTCAGATTCAATTCATGTCTCCTTTCAGTTCATTGAAGGACAGGCATTATTTTTTTCTTAAATAAATTCTCCACTTTAGGGAAAAAAGGTCGCACTTTGCTGATGAAATCATAAGCCATGAAGAGTGCGCCCAAAGCAAAAACCACATCGCCTGGCAACCGTAACCATTGCCATAACAAAGTAGTATTATAAAACTCAAGACTTCTGGCATGAGCAAAACCATGCTCATAAACATCCATTAATTGAGACCATCCAATAGGGAAGAAATTAAGTACAATCCATAACAAAAGACCAAGGTTATAAAGCCAAAATGCCCAAGTTCCTAAACGCTCGCTCCACGGTAAGCGCTCTCCTGCGGCATAACGCAAACAAAAATAAATAAGCCCAAGTCCAAGTAAACCAAACGCGCCAAATAAAGCAGTATGGGCGTGATTGAGCGTTAAAAAAGTACCGTGTTCATAATAGTTCACTAATGGAGCGTTAAGCGTCCCTCCGCCAAATACTCCTGCACCAACAAAGTTCCAAAATGATGCGCCTAAAACATAGAGATAAGCCAAATTATAAGTGAAATCACCTTGACGTTTAATTAACTGTCGATGTTCAATCGCATCAATAATAAGAAGTACTAAAGGCAAAACCTCAAGAAAAGAAAACATCGAACCAAGCGGCACCCAGATATCAGGCGTACCTGTCCAGTACCAATGATGTCCTGTGCCAATCACCCCGCCTAAAAAAATAAGAATGGTTTCAAAAAACATGGTTCGCTCTGCAAGAACACGAGACACTAATCCTGTTCCCATCAAAAGATAAGCGGTTGAGCACGCTGCAAAAAACTCAAACGATTGCTCGACCCAAAGATGAACGACCCACCAACGCCAAAAATCAGTAATAGTAAATGATTTTTCAATACCGGTTAACGGTATCATGCCAAAGCAATACAATACTGCCACATTCGCGGTACTTGCCCAAAAAAGATGTTCCAATTGAATTCGACCAGTCCAAAACTGTATCGTTGCCTCTTTAACAGTTTTCCACTCAGGCCACATACCTCGAAAAACAATAAAACTCCAGATAAACAGTCCAAGACAAAACCCAATTTGCCATAAGCGACCAAGTTGCAAATAAGAAAGTCCTTGATTACCAATCCAAAACCAATATTGGTTGACATACCCCATAATCCCTAAATAATCACCGATTAGGGCGCCGCCAACAACAAACAGAGTGACCCAAAATAAAACACTGACTAAAAAGCCTTGTCCTTTCGCCTCCTTTTTACTAATTATGGGCGCCATAAACACTGCTGCACTAATCCAGGACAGTGCAATCCAGACAATTGGTGTTTGTATGTGAACATCACGCAGGAAGTTAAAAGGTAAATAGTCATTAATCGCGATACCATAAAAACTTTCACGCTCGGAATAGTAATGAGCCATAAGAGCACCTACACCAATTTGAATAAGCAAAATGACTGCGACAACCAGGAAATACTGCCCCACTTTGCGCTGGCTTGATGTAAGCGGTTTAAAACTCATGAATAGAGGTGTCCTAGGAGAATCGTCTGGCACGCTCAGATAATGATGATAAATGTATAAAATAGCACCAAAGCCTAAGAACACAAAACAGAATGACACCCAAGTCCAATAAAAGGTAGCTGGTGTTGGGCTATTTCCCATGCTGGGCTCATAAGGCCAGTTGTTGGTATAGGAGCTGTTTTGTCCGGGTCGATGAGCAATGGTAGTCAATGAGGAATAAATAAGAAAATCAGCCGTTTGCAACGCACTTTGCTCATCTAAGCTATAGGCTTTTGTCCAACCTTTTTTTGCATCATGATTCAATAATGTAGATGCAATTTCTTGTTTTAATTGTACTATTGAATCGGCAACTGGTGTTGATAAAACACTGATTGCTGAGCTTAAATCGGTGCTCTGTAATTCACGCTGCATGGTTTTTTGGGTTAAGTATTGCTCTTCTTCCGCCAAATCAGCAAACGATTTACCATATCGCACTTGTGCTATTTTTTCTTCAACAAGCCGCCCTAACCGCAGCAAATATTTTGCAGTGTAATCCTCGCCAAAATAAGAACCCATACCATACAGACTTCCATAATCCATCAAATCAGCACGTTGAAATCCTGCTTTGCCCGCTACAATATCTTCTTCAGTCATGACGACTCGACCAGATTCAGTTTGAAATTGCTGCGGTAAAGGTGGGGCAAGTTGGTAGGTTTTATAAGTACCCCATATCAGCACCATAAAACAAATCAGCGCTGTGAACAATAAAATCCATTTTAAAACCAGCGCAACAGGGTCCCTTGTTGCCGGGGCATATTCCGTTATTGCTTTTGCATTTTGAGGCATTGTTTCACTCCATGAATCATCGAGTCACTTACCGAAGAATAATGCTCATAAAAATACATCACTTAAGATGGCCTGAGAAGGCACACCCGCAAGAAAAACCTGTTTTTTCAACTTATCGGTAGTTTCTTTAGGACCGCAGACATAAACTCGTGTTTCTTTCGGGTGATTTAAATGCATTAATGTTCGTTTTTCTATAGAAGCTTCAGGAAATTGCCCCTGACTTTGAAGCACACAAGGGTCGTAAACAAAAGATGGGAACAACATGGCTAACATTTCCAGTTCTTCTTTATAGTAAATATCTTCATCAGAAAGACCTCCATGAACTAAAGTAATAGTGCCTTGATGATTTTGACTTAGCGCGCTTTTAATAATGGCAATGAGTGGCGCAAGTCCTGTGCCAGTTCCGGCCAGTAACATATTAAAAGCCAATTGCTCTGGGTTATAGTAAAAGCAACGGCCAAAGGGACCTCTTAGTTTCACTTCAATATTTTTTGTTGCTTTGCTTACCAGCCATTGCCCCATGCTCCCGCCTGGATAAATTTTTATGTGTAATTCAATAAATCCTTCTTGTATGGGTATGTTGGCGATTGAATAACTACGTATCGTGCCTTCAGGATTAATTAGGCTAAGGTATTGACCAGGAACCCAATGTTCTAAATTATCCACTCTAAGTTTCACTTGCATTACATTGTAATTAAGTGATTTTATATCGATTATTTGCGCACTGATCTCGCATTCTGTACTTTCAGGAGTTGAGACTTCAAGTGGTGCCTCAGGCTTTGCAAGACAGGCTAGAAAATAACCTTGCGCTTTAAGCGTTTCGGGCAAACCTTCTTGCCAGACAGGGTTAACAACCCCATCTTTGACTTTAATTAAGCAGGATTGACAAATACCCGCCTGACACGAGTTAGGATAATCAACCTCATGACGCAGCAGGCACTGCAATACACTTTCCTGAGGATCCAAAGTATAAAATTGATTTTTAAATGATACGGTACTCATATACGTCCCAATACGTCATTTCGAACGCTATTGGCAATAGCGGCCACTTGATTAATATCCTCTGCTGGTGCTCCCAACTCTGCAAGTGTTGCGCCGAGATGCTCAATAACAATGTCCACATGCGTATCATTTAACCCACGTTTCAGTAAATGAGCATGTCCTTCGTGCATATTTTTTCCGTTGTACTTATTCGGTCCACCAAATACCATAGTTAAAAATCCTTTTTGCTTTAGGATTTGTTGTTCCATATCGATATCATCAAAAAAACAACTTACTCGTTCATCTGTTAACATTTTACGATAGAAAATATCAACCGCAGCATTGACTGCGTTTTGACCGCCCAGACGCTCAAATAATGACTCTGACATAATGATCCCCATAAAGATGTATTTGCAATGCATCTTATAAAAAGAAATAATCACAGTCAACAACCAATTAGGAATTAATGATGCAACTCACACAATTTACCGATTATTCATTACGCGCTTTGATTTACATCACTCTTAGAAAAGAATCCTGTACCATTAAAGACATTACTGAAGCCTATGGCATATCAAACAACCATATGGTTAAAATCATTCATAATTTAGCCAAACTTGGATTGATTAAAACGATTCGAGGTAAAAATGGCGGCATCACCATGGCATCGCAACCTGAAACCATTAATTTAGGTCGAATAATAACTCAATTGGAGCCTCATTTTGATTTAGTACCTTGCTTTAATAAGGCAAAGGCAAATTGTTGTATTGCTCCTGTATGCAAGTTAAAAGGAGTGTTGCATGAGGCTCAAGCTGCTTTTATGGAGGTTTTGGAGCGTTATACTCTAGCTGATGTTTTGCATAACAAAAGTGATCTTTCTGTTCTATTGAACATCAACCCATCAGAGAAGTAATTTTTTATCGGGTTTTTGGGGTAAGGAATACAAAACCGCTTGCAGAATGAGTGCATGATTATGTTTTAGGTCATTTGCAGCATAAAACAAAGTAATAGAGGTGTGCTCTGCTTGTTACAAAATGTGTTTTATTAAATCGCCTTTATGGTTTAATTCTTCAATGTAACATTCAACAAATTCGCTCCAGCGCTCATCACTATTTTCATGAAACCATTGCCTTAAAGTAGCACTCGGAGTGATGTCTTTTAGCCAAAAATCAAAAGCAAATGCTTCTTTTTTAATACCTCGGGGCCAAAGCCTATCGATCAAAATCCAGACCCGCTCTTTAACTTTTGGAGGAGTGTAAACACGACAAATGTGGATCTTGTTTCGATAAGTAGTGTTCATCACTCTCCTTGCTTAGGTCACGCATTCATACGATTTTTTGTGCAAGCAAAATACCAAACAAACCAGAAATTTGTCTTCCTAATGAATCTTGTTTATGCAAATGGCCCACTGATTCTTTATATTCAAGTATAGACCAGCCATTATCTTGGTATCGATGATAAATTTCCTCTTTTTGTGGTAGATACGTGAAAAAATCAGGTAATGGATAAAGCTCTGATTGGATAGGAAAGACTAAAAAATGATATCCATCTGTTTTAGTTAGTTCTTGTAGTTCAGTAAGCAGGCTTGGGATACGCATTGGGTTTAAAAATTGCAACGTCACCGTTGAGAGCACAAAATCAAACCGTTCTGCATCAAGAATTAAAGGTTGATTTAAATCATGTAATTGGGCAACCACCTCAGGCAGAGCTTCTTTTTGAGCAATATCCTGAATCGTATCTACTGCCGATTGACTGAAATCAAGTCCTTTTACACGATGCCCCATTTTTGCTAAATACAGTAAATTTCTACCCGAACCGCAGCCCACATCAAGGATGGATGCGCTTTGCAAATGAGACAAATAAGTCTGGTAGACATACATCAAATCACTATGTACTGGACTTAAACCGTGTTTTTTATTGAAGTAACGCTGGGGTATGCAATAAAACTCAAGGGTTGCTTTAAATGATTCACTGACGGGAATAATTTTATGCCACGCAGCAGGAGGAATCAAGATTTGGGAATGCTCTTCATTAATCCTATCACGTGATAGTTCTTTTCCCTGACCGTTTAAAAATACAAAATCAATAGCTCCTTCATGCAGAAAAAGCTTACCCCAGGTTCCTTCTTTAGTGCTGTGTTTTTCCAGGAAAAAGTTCAGTTTTCCATGGCTGTCAATCTCGGTTTTTTTGTAGCACAGTAACTTATTAGGTTCCAATCTCATAACGTATCCTTATTCTGTTATCAAAGACTCTTTGATTCCTTGTTATTTGCACTATCGGTAGATCCCAATTCTAATTGGGTCAATAAAGTACGCTCGTTTGTCAGCTTGTCCGCTAATTGATGATTTACATCCCGATGCTCTACCTCATCGTCACGCACGACCAAAAGTACGTCACGTAATCGTGCATCTGGAGCAAGCCCCCAATACTGTTTAGCAATTTCAGGAGCTGGGACATTTTCAATGCGACCATCATCTAACTCCTGTAAATAATGGGTGTAGCTGACCACGGCTTCTTCCTCAAGATAACCGACAAAGCGATGCGCTGTTTTTGAAGAAATAACATACATCAACAGGTACAACACCACAAAAATAGCTTGCGCGGTAAAAATAATAAAGCGCTCAAACCAATTAGGTTTGGCAATGTACATAAACGTAATCAAATGCATTCGTTCATTATCTGCTTCATCCAATAAAATTTTAATCCAACCCTCATCATTTTTAATCTTTCTTAAGCAGCGTAAATGCAGTAAAGCAGCGCCCACCATGCCAGGTACAGCAGCTACTGTTTCCAACACAATGGCTCGATTACCATAGCGTTTCTGAAAAAAAGTATCTGCAAAAAAACGAAAAAATTTCACTAGGCCAAAAGCAATTTTATCACTAATGGTTTTGGCAGGTTTATGAGTTACTGGCATGATATATTCCTTTGCAGTGTGTAATATAGAATATATTATATTAAAGATGTATTTTAAATGCAATTTTAAGCCTTTGATTTAAGAGCTATGGTTAAGAGCATTGAGAAATGACACCATAGGTTCAAACCTAATTACCCAAATATGTATGTTGTGTAAATGAATCTCCACAATTATCGCTGCAATTATCTTAGGTGACATTCATCAGCAAAATAAGATTTTACTTTGCCAAAGAAAATGGCGTTTGAATCAAACTTCTGATCACAGCAATAACTTCTGTTAATGGTTTCTGTTCTAGTTCATTTTTTCTCAAAAAGGCTTTCCACATTGACTCCCTACTTGAGTCGTTAGCAAACTCATCGGTCAGACCAATAGGCAGCGCTTCAGGAAGATCCATGCCTCGGCGAGTAAATGTAGCTTGTATTGCTTTAGCCAGGACTTGATTATCTAACTGCTCTTTACTTAATAATACATAAAGATCCAAGTAGTCTTTTAATCGACTATTCGCCATGCCCAATAATGCAATTGCGTGCAGCTTTTCTGCAATTACCGTATAAATTGGATAAGTACGGATTTTAGGGGCAGGAAGATCACTAAGAAGTACGGGATAATGGGCATCTATTGGCCCAGGGGTAACTGCATCACCATAACCTATATCAATTTGTATTTTAATCTTTGCTTTCGCCAACTCCCCAAATAACTCAACTCTTGCTCCTGCATAACCTCCATCTTTTTTGATAGTGTCAACTGTCACTGATTCAGACAGAAAACTTATTCCATCATCTGCAGAGATTCTGCAAATTTTACTGAACGTTTGTTTAATATACGCTAGGTCATTATCACCAAACCCCAATAAATCAATATCTTTAGTTGGGCGATGAGGCATGTCATACCATAAGTTAAATAGTAAAGCACCTTTCAACAAAAACTGTTTAGAATATTCTGATTCTCCAATTCGATATAACAAACGCTCTAGACCATAACGAGTCAATACCGTATTAAAATCAGAACCTTCTTTAACAGCTATATTTTTCAAACGTGAACGTACAGACTCACCAATATTTTTTGTCATTGAATTGCCTCAATATAAGGACGCATTACGTTAGCAACGCGACAAATTTTCGCATAATGCCATAGTTCATCAACTGTAACTTTATTCTTTGTATAAGCCTCTTTAAGTGCTTCAATGGCCACATCAATTCCAATTTTATTGCGATGTTTGAAACAATCTGCAATTGTCTTGGCACGGTTATACACTCTTAGTTTAATATTATCTGATTCTATAATTTCAATTCCTTCACTAAAGGCTTCATCGGAATATTGCACCATTTTTAGCGGAGGATAATCCATTTTTGGCGCATGACTCCCTTTTGGCATAGCTATCCATACTTTTCGAGGTAGCTGTGTTGTTAGATCATGAATCTGCAAAGCAGTTAGCAGGCAAAACACTGCTTGAGGTGCTCGGCTTGCTATAATAACCAAGCTTTCTTTTTCTGAAAGCTCAGTCTCTGGCAAGCAATAGAGCCCAGAAGCGAGTTTTTCAAGTTTGTTTTCGCTAACAAGCCTTGAAATGGTCGCTCTGGTGATCCCCTCTTTGGTTAGATCGGACATTCTAATGACACCCGTTTTGCTAGCCATCTGGAGTACTTTTTGTTTATAGCTGTCTTCTGTTTTCATATTTAAACTATGATACATTATTTCGTTACTTACAAATAAATAACGAATATTGGTATCAAATGACTTACATTTCATTTTATCCATCATTACGTCTCAAATAGTCATTTTCATGAAAACCAAATGGCCTTTCCCGTAAAATGCCAATAAAGTTGCTAAAATATCCTTGCGTGAGATTTGCGTGTTTAAGTACGACATTGTTATACTCTGTACGACATTTGTAGTGGTATCGCACGACAGATTATTACTTTAAAATCAACGAGTTAATTTAAAGGCTGGGGGCTCATAATCCGTTGGTCCTAGGTTCAAGTCCTAGTGGGCCCACCAATAAAATCAAGTAGTTAACGAAAAAATCTGCAAGCACAAACCCTCCGTGGGACACTCACGGGACAATTAGAAATAACAAACAGTAACAACTCACAACAATTTAACAATTATCCTTTATACTTAACTGCCCTCTCAATTGAAGCGGAGCCAGCATGTATGGCTATCCCCAACTTAATAAACCATTGGATATATTTATGATCAATTTTGAGCATATGTTCCTTTCTACTAATCAAATTCACTCCTTTTTTGCGGACGATATTGGAAATGCTGATAATGGAATTGGTACAGGTTTTTGGATAACTCATAAATCCCAGTATGTATTTGTTACAAATAGACATATGGTAGATTATGAATTTTGTAAAAATAAGCAGAACTTTAATTTATGCAAGCTTATGTTCTGGCTAAGAAATGATAAAAACTTACTAAGCAAGCCTCAAAAATATGAACTTAACCTTAGTTCTTTAAAAATACTAACTCATGAAACTGCTGATGTAGCCATTTTATATAACATAGATGTAATTAATCCTAATAATGACTTTATCCATACTACCTTATCTATTGTCGATGGAAGTTTAGCTGATGAGAATTTTTTTCAGACCATGTTGCGACCCGCAGATAATTGCATCTTTATCGGCTATCCCCATGACTGGTGGGATGAAGCAACAGGTCTGCCTATAGTTAGGTTAGCCAATTTAGCTTCATGGCCTAAAATCGATTTTATTAATAAAAGTATTAAATCTACTAATGTAAGACTTACCGCTGGTTTATCCTTCAGTGGGTCGAGTGGGTCTCCTATTATGAATAAAGGCACAGAATTTGAAGCAGGGAATGGATTGACGATCACAGGTCTAGTACCACCTAAAATTATCGGTGTAATGGCCGGGCATTGGTGGGATAAATGGCACATTACCCCTCCCCCAATGTTTCAACATAGTGGATTATCATATTTTGTTACTTCTACTGTTATTCACGATTTACTAAAAAATATTTAACTCATCTACTAAATGGAAATTTCTATTTTTGAATTCGTTAAATATTTAGAATAACCACATTAAATCGGTTAAACTCGGTTAAATCGATTATAATTAACAAATATTACTATTTTTTTGAGGTCCAAAATGGAAGATAGATGGTTATCTGTAGATGAGATAGGTATTTATCTCGGTGTTAAACGTGACACTGTTTATAAGTGGATTAATGATAAAGGGATGCCTGCTCATAGAATTGGACGTCTTTGGAAATTTAAAAAAGAAGATATTGATATATGGGTGAAATCTAAAGGCGCAGTAACAAATGAATAAAAAAGACCTATCTGAATCAGATATCAAGGCTAAATTCATTACCCCTGCTGTTTTAAAAGCAGGATGGGATGAGCATACCCAAATTGGCCGAGAAATATTTTTTACAGATGGGCGTATCTATGTAAAAGGAAAGCTTACCACTAGAGGAAAAAGAAAATTTGCTGATTATATTTTATTTTACAAGCCTAATTTACCAATAGCCATTATTGAAGCCAAAGATAATAAACATAGCTTAAAATCTGGAATACAACAGGCCTTGGACTATGCAAACATCCTCGATATACCCTGCGTATTTAGTAGTAATGGTGATGGATTCTATTTCCATGATAAAACTTGCTCAACTGGTCAAATAGAAACAGAAATACCCTTAGAAAAATTCCCCACACCAGAAGAATTATGGGAAAAATATAAACAGTATAAAGGGATTAATACACCAGAAATTGAAGCAGTAGCTTCTCAAGACTATTTTATAGATACTTCAGGCCGCTCTCCTCGATATTATCAGCAAATTGCGATTAATCGCTGTGTTGAGGCTGTAGCTAAAAAACAGAATCGCATTCTTTTAGTTATGGCGACAGGCACAGGTAAAACCTATACTGCATTTCAAATTATATTTCGACTTTGGAGAAGTGGTACAAAAAAACGCATTTTATTTCTTGCAGATAGAACTGCGCTAATTGATCAAACAGCCCGGGGAGATTTCAGGCATTTCAAAGATGCCATGACTATTATAAAAAATAAGCAAATAGACACTGCTTACAATATATATTTAGCCTTATATCAAGGGTTATCTGATAGTAAAACAGAAGATGCTTACAAACAGTTTAGCCGCGATTTTTTTGATTTGGTTATTATTGATGAGTGTCACCGAGGAAGCGCAAAAGAAAATAGTAAATGGAGAGAAATTCTAGACTATTTTGAACATGCAACCCATATAGGACTAACTGCTACTCCTAAAGAAACTAAAGATGTATCTAATCAGGAGTATTTCGGCAATCCCATTTATACATACTCACTCAAGCAAGGTATAGATGATGGTTTTTTGGCTCCCTATAAAGTAGTCAAGATAACCCTAGATATAGATGCAGATGGATGGAGACCCCCCAAAGATTTTAAAGATAAAGATGGAGAGCTTGTTGAAGATCGCATCTATAATCGCAGTGACTACGATAAAAATATTGTTGTAGATGAAAGAAGAAAATTAGTTGCTAACAAAATCACTGAGTTTTTAAAAGGTAATGATCGTTTTTCAAAAACCATTCTCTTTTGTGTAGATATCGAACATGCGGAAGGAATGCGTACAGCTTTAGTAAATGCTAATGCTGATTTATTTGCAAAAAACATAAAATATATAATGCAGATTACAGGTGATAATGAAGAAGGAAAAAGAGAGCTTGATAATTTCATTAACCCAAGTGAAACCTACCCTGTTATTGCCGTCACTTCTAAATTAATGACTACGGGGGTTGATGCACAAACCTGTAAATTGATTGTTCTTGATAGTAACATCGGCTCTATGACTGAATTTAAACAAATAATCGGTAGAGGAACTCGAATTAATGAAGAGTATGGTAAACGCTACTTCACAATCATGGATTTTAGAAATGTTACCAACCTATTTGCAGATCCAGAATTTGATGGCGATCCTGTTATGGTTAAAACAGTAACTGAAGAAGACGATTTAGCTGGCATTGAGGAAGAAGCAATTGATGAGCCAATCATAGACAATGAAACAGGTGAAGAGCTACAAATGCCAGAACCGGAAATCGAAGGTGGTGGTGAAATCAATGAGTCACCGAGTAAGAAAATTAGAGTTAATGGTGTATGGGTAAAAGTAATTAATGAAAGAGTACAGTATCTAGGACCAGATGGAAAAATAATTACTGAGAATTTTAAAGATTACACAAAAAAGAATATTCGTAGCCAATATGCCACATTGAATGATTTTCTTAAAAGTTGGAACAGTGCCAATAAAAAAACAATTATAATTGAAGCCCTAGAAGAGCGAGGAATTTTTTTTGATGTGCTTAAAGAAGAGGTCGGAAAAGACTTTGATCCATTTGATTTAATTTGTCATGTCGCCTTTGAACAACCCCCACTTACCCGCAAGGAACGAGTAGAAAATGTAAAAAAACGACACTATTTCGCTAAATATGGTGACCAAGCACAAGAAGTAATTAATAGTTTATTAAAAAAATACTCAGATGATGGTTTAACAACAATTGAAAGTATGGGGGTATTAAAACTTGATCCCCTCAATAAACATGGTTCTCCCCTAGAAATTATTAAAATTTTTGGCGGCAAAGAAAATTATTTAAAAGCACTAGCAGAGTTAGAGCGCGAATTATACAAAGATGAGGCAGTATAAATGACAAATATCAGTGCAGTTGTTAGTAGCATAAGAAATATAATGCGACAAGATAGAGGCATATCAGGCGATGCACAACGACTGGAGCAACTAGGTTGGATGTTGTTTCTTAAGATTATGGATGATAAAGATCAGGAACTAGAGTTACTTAAAGATAACTATACATCTGTTATACCTCAAGACTTACAATGGAGAAATTGGGCTGCAAATAAAGAAGGTATAACTGGCGAAGAATTAATTAAATTTATTGAAACCAAGCTATTTCCTACTTTAAAAACATTAACTCAAAAAGTTCCTACGCAACGAGCAGAGCTTATTCAAGAAGTTTTTGACGGCAACAACAACTATATGAAATCTGGCTATGAGATGCGTAAAGTTATTAATAAACTAAATGAAATTGATTTTAATAAAGCCAATGATAAACATATCTTTGGTGATATTTATGAAAGTATTCTTGTGGAATTGAGAGATGCTGGTAATAAGGGAGAATATTATACTCCTAGAGCTGTTACTCAATTAATGACCCAAATGATCGATCCTAAATTAGGTGAGCACATACTAGATCCGGCATGTGGCACGGGTGGCTTTTTAACAGCAGCAATAGATTATGTTAGAAACAAATATGTCAAAACTGTCGAAGACGAGAAAGCTCTACAAAAAAGCATTACTGGCTGGGAACTAAAACCTGTAGCTTATGTATTAGGTCTAACCAATCTGATATTACATGAAATTGATGTACCTGATTATCATTACATTGATAGTTTAAAAAAAGAATACAACAGCATAGGAGAGAAAGATCGCGTCGATGTTATCCTCGCTAATCCACCCTTTGGAGCGAGTATTGCTGACGGGGTTGAAACTAATTTCCCGGCAAGTTTCCGATGTAAAGAGTCGGCTGATCTATTTGTCATTTTAATGATTCAATTACTCAAAGCTAAAGGACGTGCTGCAATAGTATTACCTGATGGATCTATCACAGGTGATGGAGTAAAAATGCGTATTCGTGAAAGATTACTTACAGAATGTAATCTACACACTATTATTCGGTTGCCGCAGAGCACCTTTTTCCCCGCTACAGTCAGTACCAATTTACTGTTTTTTGAAAAGGGTACACCAACAAAAGAAATTTGGTATTACGAACATAAATTACCTGAAGGTCAAAAAAGTTATTCTAAAACCAAACCAATCCGTTTTGAAGAATTTCAGCCAATAATTGATTGGTGGAATAACCGAAATGAAAATGATTTAGCCTGGAAAATAAATATAGAAGATTTAAATAATTGGGACCTAGACATTAAGAATCCCAATATTGAAAAAATCACAGAAATTAAATCTTCGAAAGATATTCTTAGTAGCTTAAGAGAATCCATTAATTCAAGTAAAAATATAATTACTGAACTAGAAGAGTTATTGAGATAATTATGAGAAAAAAGCATACTATCGGCGACTTCATGAAAAGAATTAAACGTCCTGTTGAATTAATTACAGATAAGGAATACAAACTAGTCACTATTAAAATGAACCATAAAGGAGTTATTTTAAGGGAACTAAAAAAAGGAGCAGAAATCAAATCTAACATGTTTCAAGTGAAAGAAGGTGATTTTATACTTTCCGGTATTGATGCTCGCAATGGAGCGTTTGGTATTGTTCCCGCTGAATTAGATGGTGCAATCGTCACTAATGACTTTTGGTATTTTGATATTGATGAGTCAGTAATAAATAAACAATTATTTTTGCAGCTCACCTCTACCACCTGGTTTGATGAGATATGCAAACGAGGAAGTGATGGAACAACGCAGCGTATAAGATTACAAAAAGATAAATTCCTCAATCAAGAAATATATCTACCCTCTCCGAATATTCAGAATGAATTATTATTAAAAATCCATTCAGTTAAATCAAAACAAACTGATTTCAATAAAAATAATATCCTCCAACTAGAGCAGATAAAACAACTCAGACAAACTATTTTACAAGAAGCTATACAAGGCAAATTAACTGAAAATTGGCGAGTAGCTAATCCAGGTATTGAACCAGCAAGTCATTTATTATCTCGTATCAAACATGAGAAACAGCGATTAGTTGATGAGAAAAAAATTAAGCTGGATAAACCATTGCCGCCTATAAATGAAGAGCAAATGCCATATGTTTTGCCTGATAGTTGGGTTTGGTGTAGATTGGGCGATACAGGTTTGTTTGGAAGAGGAAAATCAAAGCATCGACCTCGAAATGATGCGATATTATTTAAGTTTGGTACATATCCATTTGTACAAACTGGTGATGTTGCTCAATCCAAAACTAATGATTATTTGATCAATTCCTATAGTCAGAAATACAATGAAGCAGGTTTATCTCAAAGCAAAATTTGGCCGGCGGGAACTTTATGTATAACGATTGCCGCTAATATCGCGGAGACAGGCTTCCTAGGAATTGACGCTTGTTTTCCTGATAGTGTTGTTGGATTCAACTCCCTTATCGATAATGTAACCACTAAATATATTAAGTACTTTATTGATATATCTAGAAAAGAAATTGAAAAATTTGCCCCTGCTACGGCTCAAAAAAACATCAACCTTGGTATTATTAATACTCTTTGTGTCCCTTTTCCTCCCCTTTCCGAACAAAAAATTATTGTTGAAAAAGTTGATACCCTGATAAAAAAATGTAGGGACTTAGAGGAGAAAATAAAACAAAACTCAATTTATGCTGAGCAGTTAATGCAATCTCTTATAAAAGAAGCTTTTGATCCAACTCAAACAAAGCAAAAAATAGTTACTAAAGTAAGTTGTGAAAATACTGTCACAACTATCTAAGGAATAAGGGGTGAAAATAAATGAATTTTATAACTGATTTTTATTAACATAAATTATCTGCGCTCTTAAGCTAGATAAAATATAAATCATCGAAATAAAAACTTCTTAAAATCATTTTGATAAGCACTACAAATTGAATTCGCATTTGATTGAATAACATTCACTCTCTTATTACCATATTTATGAGTATTAACATCTAATAAATCCTTGCACTCGCTCTGGAGTTTTTCGAATTCCTGAGCTAATGACTTCATATCCCCCTTGTAATTCAAGTAGCGAATGGTTTTACCAGGGAAAATTTGATTAAAGTCCCATAAATTATCTGGGATACCGAGCAGATTGAGATTATCTCGATCAAAACCAAATCCAATAAATATAATCTCATTTGCCCACTGGATAGAGGATCTGTATGAAGATATCATTTCATCTCTCTCAACGGGATTATTTCTTTCATCGTACATTGTTTTAATATTATTAAACTGAGCGAAACTATAGATAAATCGCTTAAAATTCTGAATTAAATTTAAGGATGGTGCTGCGGGATCTGAATAATCGCTATTTGCGCGACGCTTTGCTGTGTTTCCATCTTTAGAATCAAAATATAATCCATACCTACTTGGATCGGCAGGCAAATACAATTGCCCATAAACGTGTTTTATTTCTAATTCTTCTAAGAATTTATCTGCAGTAGAAACTGATTGTTCAGATGTTTTCAAAAATATCTCAATTTCTCTAATTCTAGTTTGAAGGTAGAAATCCAAACCGACATCATAATTAAATGTAATAAATTTTACTTTGTTACTGCTCAACTTCTCAGGATTATCTGCACACTCAGAAACTAAGTCATTTAATAGTAGTGAATACCAATTATCTGGGCTTTGATTAAGATTAAACTTATCACGATCTTCTCTTTTCAAAAGAGAATATAAAATCATTATTTTACCAGCTTTGGCATAGGAAGGGTTATCCCTCAAAAAAGCATCTATAGATATTGGATCAAAAACTTCCAATGCTCTTTTCAACTTATTAAAAATATTGATATTTTTAATTTTTGTCAGGAAAAAAGCCTTATGAAAACGATGCAGATTATCATCTTGATTAAAATATATATAAAAAACTCCATCTTCATTTTGCTGTCTAATGTGATGTTGCTCAACACCATCTACATAAGGCATAGCTTGGTTAAACACATCATTGCATTCGTTAAAATCATACAGTGTGTTGTGTGTTATATCACTTTTGTTCCAAAATGGGGGGGATTTTTTTGAGGAGTATTTAGGTATAAATATGCTATCTTCCATGTCATCAATTATATTTTGAATTAATGTTTTACCAAGAGGATAACCATATGGAGCACTTGCGCCAGCTCCAAGAATAAATAATGTTTCTGAATTAAACATTGTTATTAATCCAATTTAAGAACTGTTTCTAATCGATCCAGCTATAGATACCTGGGTTATCCGTTAAATATAGCAACTAAGATCTTTTTTTAAAAAAAATTTTTAATACAAAATATTGAGTTTTTAAAATTACTGTCCCACTAGTGCCCCATGACTTCTTGTATATGAATATATATTTCAATTTTTCATAATCTTATCATAATTACCCATAGGATTAACTAACTGATGTTGCTATTTTTTGGGACATATTATAGTGTGTGGCTACTTATGTGTATTGATGTTTATTTATGGCCACCATTGAAGAAAGAGTTGATAAAGACGGCAAACCAAGTTACCGCGTTAAAGTCAGGCTTAAGGGATTTCCTACACAGCAAGCTACATTCAGAAGAAAAACAGATGCTCGCAAGTGGGCAGCGCAAACTGAAGCAGCTATTCTTGAAGGTCGTAATTTTAAAACTACAGAAGCCAAACGTAGAACACTTGGAGAAATGATCGACCGCTACATCAAAGACATCCTACCTCTTAAGCCTAAAAATAATAAAAATACTATTTTGCATCTTAAATGGTGGAAACATGAACTTGGGCAATATTGTTTAGCAGACATATCACCGGCTTTGATTGCAGAACGAAGAGACAAACTATCTTCGGGTATCACAACAAGAAACAAACTCCGCTCTCCTTCTACTGTAGTTCGATATATGGCAGCTCTTTCCCATTCTTTTACCATTGCTGTTAAAGAATGGGGCTGGATTGAGGATTCGCCTTTACACCGAGTTACAAAGCCCAAAGAGCCTCGCGGTAGGGTACGGTACTTATCAGATGATGAACGGAGACGCTTATTAGACGAGTGTAAAAAAAGTGACAGCCAATATTTATATACTGCTGTAGTACTCGCTCTTTCCACTGGGGCAAGAAAAATGGAAATACTAGGGTTGAAATGGCATGATATTGACCTTACTAGGCAAGTTATCACTTTGCATGAAACTAAAAATGGCGAGATACGTTCATTGCATTTACAGGGTCTCGCTTTTGAATTAATCAAACAATTATCAAAGATACGTCACCTAAAATGCGATTTAGTTTTCCCAAATCACAAATTTAAAAAACCTATCGATTTACGTACTCCTTTTGAAAATGCAGTTAAACGTGCAGGGATCGCTGATTTCCGGTGGCATGACCTGCGGCATAGCAGTGCATCCTATTTAGCAATGAACGGAGCAACCTTAGCAGAGATTGCCGAAGTTCTTGGACATAAAACCCTGCATATGGTTAAACGTTACGCACATTTGTCTGATGCTCACACAAGTAAAGTTGTTGCAAGTATGAATGAGAAAATTTTTAGCAATACAAAGGATGGAAAATGATAATCGACAAAAAATTTATTAAAGCCATAACCGAGACTCATAAAACAGCTACAGAAATGCTTAAAATAAATACTATCAAGCCCCTCCCTGCAAACATTATTAGTGAAACAAATGCTGCCATAAATGATTTAATAGATTCAAACCTAAAGTTAAAATCATTTGGTAATTGTTGTAACAAAGGTAATCATTCGAAGGCTGACAACAAAACTCCCACAATAACAAATAAGTCCACAAAAAAACAGAAAACCGTGCAAACTCGTGAACATGCACTTAATACACTTATAAAAGAAACGTATATTAAATCCAAAGATAAATCGCCTCGAGCAATTTGGAGTCAATTAGTAATTATTGCTCAAAATGAAGACTCAATATTACAAGAAGTAACTTCCTGGTCTGCAAAAAATCCGGTAATTAAATGGATTTCACCGGAGGGTATTGAGCAAGATCTACAACGCAATTCATTTCGAAATATCATATATAAATTAAAACGCATTAAATAAAAATACATCGCTAATTACACATCTACACAAAATGGAATTAGCTGTGTATTCCCAGTGGTATACCTCTTAATACATAAGAATTCACTTATGTGTATAACGCTAATGAGAGGTATCTATGAATAATACACAACTCCCCCAGAATACTCGCTATATCCCTGTTCCCAATTGGGAAAAACACCATGAATGGCCGCGAATTGGTGGTTTGCGAAATCTTATTTTCAATAAGGATAAAAATGGTTTTGATAAAGTTATCAAGAAAGTTGGTAAACGCATACTAATTGATGAAGCAGCCTTTTTTGAATGGGTAGCAAACCAAGGGAAAGGGGTATAATCATGATTAAAAAGAATCGCCCAGTAAAACCGGGCAACCCTTCTAAAAATTGTCACGAATATAATAATTCAAAATCCAATCAACAAACAAGAATGCTTAAAGCTTTCAAAGAAAATCCAAGAAGATCTACATTTGCCTTTCATAACATGGGAATTGTAAGCCCACCCCCTCGTATAAAAGAGTTAAAAGAAAAACACAATATCGCCAAAGAGTGGACCAAGGAACCGGATCGGAATGGCATTATTCATAAAATTGCTTTGTATGTTTATCTAGGTCCTATTACTCAGGGGGATAATTAATATGTCTCGCATTCGGACAGTTAAACCAGAATTTTGGACAAGCGAGCAAATTTTATCTTGCTCGCTTAATGCCAGATTACTTTTTATTGGTATGTGGAATTTTTGTGATGATAATGGCGTACATACTGCATCCTACGTGCGTCTTAAAACAGAAGTTTTTCCAGCAGATGATTTCTCTCCTGCTGAAATAAAAAAACTCATCAATGAGCTTATTCAAAATAATCTATTATGCGAATATGAGGAGGATAATGCCCTATACTGGATGGTCACGGGCTGGAAAAAACATCAGCGTATTGATAAACCAACATCACGTTACCCCCTTCCACAATCTGAGCTCAATAAATTCGCCGATCATTCTTTGAGTACTATTAGAGGAGTAAACGAATTATTAGATAGTCCTCCGCAACTCCTCCATGAGCCCTCGACTACGGAATGGAATGGAAAGGAAAGGAGTAGAAAGGATATAAATATGTGTGAGGTCGAAACCTCACAAATTGCTGCTTCTCAAGTTAACTCGTCTATTTTTGTAGAAGAAATTTTTCAACATTGGCAAGTTACCATGGATCGTCCAAAAGCAAGGCTGGATAAGAAACGTCAAAATATAATCAAGTCAACTTTAAAATCAGGTTATACCCCTGCTGAGCTTAAACAAGCAATTGATGGCTGTGCTAAAACCCCTTACAACATGGGAAAAAATGATCGTAATCAAACCTATAACGATATCAGCTTAATTTTTCGTGATGCAGATCATATTGAGCGTTTTATTAATAATGCCAAAGAATATAGCACGTGGCATGGAGTTCAAAGCACTGATGACTTAATGGCGGGGGTAATTTGACATGATAATGGCTAAAGAAATTTCACAACAACTTGCACAACGGGCAGAGGAGATTGCTAGATATTTACTCCCGAACGGTAAGAAATCTGGGGCTGAATGGCGTGTTGGTAGCATTCATGGGGAAGTTGGAGAATCACTTAGAGTACGCCTTAAGGGGGAAAAAGCTGGTATTTGGTCAGATTTTGCAGAAGGTAGTAAAGGTGATTTACTTGATCTATGGGCATTGACGCATAATTTAACGCTAGCTAACGCAATTAAAGAAGTAACTCGTTATCTTGGTATACCGTCCCCACAAAAGTTTGAAGGTCATAAGAATTCTAGCTTTGCTAAACCTAAATTAAATAATATTGGAGAATTAGCTTTATCATCCCCTGTTATGAGCTATTTGGTTAATGAAAGAAAACTTACAGCTGAAACTCTTCGAACTTATCAAATTGGCGAACGGAATGGAGATGTTATTTTTCGCTATTGGCGTAATGAAGAACTTATATTAGTAAAATATCTTAAATTACACAGAGTGAACAATAAAAAGAAAATTTATGTTGAACCAGATTGTGAGCCTTGTTTATTTGGTTGGAACCAGATACCAACGAATGCTCGCAAGGTAATTATTTGTGAAGGGGAAATTGATGCAATGTCCCTATACCAATATGGCTTACCAGCTCTCTCTGTGCCCTTTGGAGGAGGCGGTGGAGATAAACAACGTTGGATTGAATATGAGTTTGATCGGCTAGCTATATTTGATCAGATATATCTCTGTTTAGATAATGATGATGAAGGTCACAAAGCTAAAGTTGAATTGATTGATAGATTGGGGCGTCATCGTTGCCACATTGTTACATTACCATATAAAGATGCAAATGAATGCCTACAATCTAATGTTTCTAGAGAAGTTATTCATCAATGTTTTGATGAAGCAAAAACTCTTGATCCAGAAGAGCTAAAATCAGCTCGTGAGTTTGTTAATCAAGTAATTGGTGAATTTTACCCATCTCCTGGCGTTCATATTGGATATAATGCTCCTTGGGAAAAAACAAACGATATAATTATGTTCCGTCCTGGTGAGCTTTCAGTTTGGACAGGAATTAATGGGCATGGAAAAAGCCAATTATTAGGCCAAGTCATCCTTCATATGATGAAACAAGGAGCTCGTGTTTGCATTGCAAGTTTAGAAATGAAGCCAAAACGTCTATTGATGCGCCTCACCCGACAAGCAAGTGCTCTAGCTGAACCATCCATTGAATATATTCATGCTATTCATGATTGGCTTGGAGACAAACTATGGCTATTTGATCTAGTCGGTACAGCAAAATCAAAGCGGTTATTAGAAGTTTTTCAATATGCTCGTCAACGCTATGGCATAGATGTTTTTGTTATTGATTCACTGATGAAATTAGACATTGCTGAGGACGATTATAACTTACAAAAAACTATTACGGATCAGCTCTGTGATTTTAAAAATCAACACAATTGTCAGATTCATCTAGTTGTACATCCGAGGAAAACAGAGGACGAATCAAAAATTCCGGGCAAATTAGATATAAAAGGTACAGGAGCAATTGCAGACTTGGCTGATAATTGTTTTAGTATTTGGAGAAACAAGAGTAAGGAAGATCTAATTAAAATGAAGTCAAATGGTGCGAAATTAAATGAATCCCAACTAAAAACTATTAATTCCTCGGATTGTAGATTGTATTGCAATAAACAACGTAATGGTGATTGGGAAGGTGCTTTAGGTTTTTGGTTCCATCCTCCATCTCTACAATACTTATCTCAACCAGATTGTAAACCAAAGAGAATTGTTGAGTATTCTGAATTATAACCTATCTTAGCATAATGTATTTTTTGATAATCAACCTGATCTGTTCATTTAACATATTATGCTATACTTGCTGCTATATACAAGGAGAATAAATGAACACAGCCTTTCAAGTTGCTGACTATTTTCTACATAAAGCTTCACAAGAAGAAGATGGCAGCGAATTAATCTCAAACCTTAAATTACAAAAATTAATTTATTATGCACAAGGCTTCCACCTGGCTATGTATGGTAAGCCTTTATTTGCGGAGGTAATTGAAGCATGGACTCATGGTCCTGTTTGCCCTGTACTTTACCATGCAAAAAAACAACATAAAAATGAAGCTGTGGCTCCTAATCCCGATTTTGATGCATCTGTTTTCAATAAGGAACAACAAGATCTCCTTAATGAAATATATGAAGTTTATGGTCAATTCTCAGCATGGAAACTCAGGAATTTAACTCATACAGAATCCCCTTGGCTTGATAATATTGACTCAGAAAGTAATAAAGTTATTTCACATGACGACTTAAAAGACTATTTTAAAAACCAATTGAATTAATTATGGCGAAAAGTAGCTTAAAATCTCCTCCTATCCAACAAGGAAAAAATTTTTCTGTAAATACAGATAATTCTTCAACTAATCCCTATAAGCCATTATTTTCATTAGAACATTTACAGCCAAATTATTGTATTTCTGATTGCACTAAGGAACAAAAAGCTGCACTTGCAGATGCACTTAGGAAACGAGGAAAAATGACTTGGAACGAGATTATTCAGGCTCATAAACATGGATTAGGCACTGAAAAAATTGCTCAACATGCCATCAAAGCGCCCATGCCTAAAGATATAACTCCTGATACAAACCTTATTGCTTTACGGTTTGATGGAAAAGCGGCTATGGTTGGCCGCAGAGACGGAAGAGTCTTTATCGTATATTGGATAGATCATAACTTTACTTTGTACGACCATTAAAGCCTTCACTTTCATGAGAAATAGAACTTCCTAAGCAGGATTTTCAAGTTCATTTAATGGGGGGATAAGCTCCCCTACATTTACATTCAATGCAAATGCAATTTGGATTAAATTTTGAATAGAAATATTTTGCTCACCTCGCTCCACTCTACCCATATATGTACGCCCCATAGATGAAGCATCAGCAATACTCTCTTGCGAGAAGCCCTTGGCTTTTCTTAGTTCTCTGATTCTGTCCCCTATTTTTATAAGGTTTTGATGTTTTTCTTTCATCTAATGAGTTAAAACGATCACACCCTATAAGTTCCACACCCAATAAGTGGCATTAATCTGGGTTACCCGATATAATTGCACTCCCAGTGAATGATGGGTTATATGGAATCAAGAAGAACAAAAAGGAGAGTTGAATCAAATAACATTAAGCGGAGTTGTAACATGAGTGCTTCAAACGAAATTCTTCTATCTAAGGCTGAAATCTACATTTTACTCAGTATAATGACCAACCAATCAGAGTCGGGCAGAGGTGTATTAAAAAGTACTATTTCAGATAACTTAAGATCTACTGGCGATAATGACTTTCTAAATTTTATAGATTTTAAACTCAATCTAAATATAGAGCATTTATTAGTAAAACAACTAATTGATCGTTCGCATGATTCTATTGATCCCGCTTATGCAATTACATCCGAAGGAACAAACTGGTTATTTACGAATGAACACCGCCTTAAGGAGCTACTTTCCTTAGAAGTAAAACCTAGTGGCCCTAATATAAATTTAATTGAACCTTGATTTTGGAACGAACCTTCATTTCTTTCGTCTCCGATTACTTTCTCTGATTGCTTGTCGACCAGCCTCAGTTTTAGGCCCTGTTGACAAGCCACCATGCAGTTTACAACGTCCATTTACTGCAGCATCGCTAAAGTTATCCCAAACAGGTGGAGCCTGACATAGGGTACTTTTTCTAGTTTTGGCGTTACATGTTCCCCTTTCAGATCTTCGAGTCTTTGGGGATTTAGCAAATAATGAAATACGGATATTAAAGTTTTTATCGAAATATACTGCTGCCATTTTTCACCCCTTATTTCCCTATAATCCAGACCCCATGATGCGCGCGTGTATAGTGTCACCTTTCATTCATAAAATATAAAAATCCTTTAGGGTAGCCTCTATTTTAGAGGAAATAAGTGTTCACCAATACAGAGGTTTTAGGTTAGAAGTAATTATTTTATGGCCACTTTTGTTCGAATTACATCCAGGGCACAACATTTGCAAATTCGTGGGGTCGTTTACTCCGTTTAGAGCAATTGGAACTATATGATCTATAGCTGGCTTATTTACAGTATTTAATAATGGGGTTATATCTCGTGTACATATGGCGCAACGTCCTTTTTCCCGACAAAATAAAGCTCGCTCTAACCATTTGGGCCAGCGGGCATATCTTTTTGTTCTTTCTCCCATATCATTTGCTATTGATAAGTTAAATTCTTTCATTAATAGGCGATCATCAAACAACAGGTTAAACACCTCAATTACTAGGGTTGGAGTTAGTTGCTCTTCAAGTACAGTTCTTAAATACTCTGTATTGTAGTCAAAGGCATCATTCTTAGTTTGCTTTAGATATTCCTCAAGGGTTAAAAAATTAATTTGATAATCATTAAAAAGCTGGACAACTTCACTAGTTTCCATAGCATCTTCGAATTCGGCGAGACTATACCCATCATAAATAGAGTAATGGAAATGAACCCAGGCATAATAATCAGATATTACATAATCGATAAAATCATGTAATATGGTATTTTTATGAGGCTTAGAAACTTGCTTTTCAATGTCAGAAGCCAAATCTATTACACAATGAGAACCGTTTGTTATTGTTTCCCTGACTAAGTTGGCAATCTCAAATACCCATCTATATTTGAAATCGTGAAAATCTAGAGACCTGTCTAACATTGTATATCCAAATCCATGAGGTTAAATCAATTAATAGACTATAAAAAGAACAACCGTCAACTATTAAAATCTGACTTAACGTCAAAATAATCAAGCAAACTTATAAAATTCATGGGGCACTGGTGGGGCACTCACAGATAAAAAATAGCGATAATCTACAATAGACAGGAATAACAGTTTTAAGCTAAGCTCTTGATTGAATTATTGTTATTTGTTGGCATTGATGAGCATTTGTTAATCACATATAACTCATAATCCGTTGGTCCTAGGTTCAAGTCCTAGTGGGCCCACCAATAAAATATATTAAAATCAATAAGTTACTTCATAATACTTCACATTTCAAACTCAATTATTAAGAGGAATTATGGGGATTTATTGCGAGCATTACTTGTTAATCAGGCAGAAATCCCTCAAATTTGTTTAGATACTTTTCCTGAAGAGTTTGTCGAACAATATAAAAATAATAATCAAACGAAGAAGCGTGAATTAATAAGGGATATTGTAGGATATGGAAAGGTCAATGAAGATAACTTATATCGATCAACTGAAAATGCAGTAATATTGATTGCAGAAGACACAATTGAGAATGATAAGTGCCAATTTTTTGATTACCGTTGCCTGTTGATTTTTTACGAAGTAAAAGAGCAAAACGAGAACTACATGTATCCCTAGCCTATTCTCCTCCAGTACGCACTACTCGCCTTGTATACCAGGCTACAAAGATAAATTTTCGTCTCGTTAAAGGGGAATCATTAGAAAAAGTTGCGCAACATTTTGATCGTGAAATGCAAAAAGATAAAGATACTCTAAATGATGCTTCAATCAGCAATAGAACTATCAGCGCACAACAACGAGATAAAGGTACTGTTCAATCTTCTTATTGGGAATTTAAACAATTGAACCCCTCTGAAAAATGGTTTGTGGTAGTTACCAGGCAAGACAGAGAATGGGGGAAAACATTATGCTCCGAAGCAGAATCGTATGCTCTTGTAGTAACAGTAACGGATAAAGATAATCTCGAAGCTCAACTGTATACTGAGATTCAAGTTCAAATAAGGGAGAAAGAGCGTATTCAAGCTCGTATCAGCTAATGATTTTATCGTCGCGTCGATACCATAAAGCACATGATATCTATAGGCTATGAGTCCAAAAATTAGCCAAAACAATGTGCTGGATATCATGTATAAGCACTCGTCAAACTAAACCAGTTCAAATTATGGCCGAAAAAAATATATCCTCTTATTTCACAGAAATTTGCCCATTCATTAACATAGGTATTAACCATTCTCGTAACTTTGCCAATTGCCTATTTTCTTCTTCCAAATTTTTAATTTGCTTTAATTGCGGTAATACGGTCTCATCAAACCGTTGCTGTAAACTTAAGTCAGGAATTACTATTTTAATTGTTCGAAGAACATCCTGCCTGATACCAAATACAGTACTTCCACTTAAACTACCTAATATTTGAGAGAAACCATGACCTTTTGATAATTCATAATATAAGTATATAGATAATACAAATTTTTGATTTGCTCTAATTGCAAATAAGCGTTGACTCAAACAATAATCTGTTTTGCCCAAGCCACAGGTTTAGGTGCTTGTCCTTGGAAGTTTTCAACGCCTAATACAGGGGGCGTCGATGACCCACCAAATTACACGGCAGTTGTAGGAGGAACAGCAACAGGCTGTACAAGTTCTTCCGATTGCAGTGCCAATGAGTATTGCGGGATGGGATTTGACTCCGGAACGGGCAAGTGGAATCGTTTATGTGCTCCTTTCTTAGGTTATACCAACGTACTCACCTATACAGGGTATCCATCAGCAGGTCAGTGGGGAGCAATAAATCTTTATACTGATTTTGGATTAGGCAATACCTTACCAGCACAACCTGCGCCTGGCTATGGTACAAATCCAGCGACAGGTTTACCAGCAAACTTTACAGACATGTGGGGATGCACTCCAACATCTACAGGAGCACTGCAGTCAGGTTATGCGTTTACATACCTAGTATGTGGCTGCCATAATTGGAGTCCAGGTATTACTGCACAGGTTTCACCATGTCTTGCCGATAATACGGATTGGGAAGCTGCTGTCTATCCGCGTATTTCTTGGTTTAAAAATGCATGCCCAACAGCCTATTCTTATAATCATGATGATGCATCATCTTCTTTTACATGTAATGAGTCAGGCAAACAAACAAGCTATCAAATTACATATTGTCCGGGTGGTGTTACAGGTAACCCTAACTACCCCAGTTAGAAGATGTAATCTTTCATGCAATGGTGTCAACTGAAACTCTTATATGTAGCCCGTATTGGCGTAGCGTAATACGGGAACATCGTATTAATCCCAGATGGTGACTGTGTCTAATCTGGGATACACATCTAATACGGAACACGAAACCCCAAAATTATCTTTGAGTCATATTCACTACAGTAAGTTCACAATTATTCCCATATATTTCAAATGCAGGGTTTCTTAGATCTTCATTCTCATAGGTAAAGAAATTTATAATCCATTCTTGAATACACAGTAAAAGGTTTTACGGTCAAAGAAATAGGCAAAAAACTCTTAATTTCACCTCGAACAGTTAGAGAATATATTAATCAGGTAAAATTAAAACTAGCTGTAAGCAGCAAACAGCATATGATTCAAAAAGTTCTTGACTCATAAATCAACCATCTCATGGGTTAGATAATATATTTTGACTTGGACTTAATTTATCGTGAGTGATACACCAGCTTTCTAACATTTTAACTCTCAATGCTAATTGTTCTGCAACAATAGCATTGCTGGAGTTGACACCGACTTTAGTTAATTCTTGCATTGCAGAGCTAATCAAATCGTTAAACGATACTATTTTATCGTTTAACTGAATTTTACAAATATCATTTTGTCGCGTTAAGGCAACACCAAAATGCAAGGTATCAAACAGTAAATGCGAGATATAGGTTTCTAGTAGATAAGAAGAGCTAAGAAAATGGCTAAGTAACTCATCTGAGCTGATATTATTCAAAACAAATAGCTTATTATCCGCATCAAAAGCAATCGTTTCATTTGGGTACATTTTTGAAAGAAGTCGATGCATGCCATGATTTACTTCACGTGGAATATCTGGGTTAGCAGAAAACGACTCATCACTAATGTGCTCATAGAGTACACTTAAAAGCTCCTGATATTCGTTTGATTTCCAGTCCTCGGGCTTGTAAGACAAATATTGATCATGATCAGGATATAAATATTCATTCAATTGAATTTTTGGATCGTATTGAGCGTTTAAATTAATTAAGCTTTCTTCAATGGGTTGCAGTAAATTATCTACCATTAATTTTTGTTGAATGTAAAGAGTCAATATTTTCTTTTCATCTGATTGTACCGGGGTATTCAGTGGAGCAGAGCCAACAAAAAATTGAGGCATAGATAAGGCATTAAGCAAAACTGTTCCCAATGTGTAATCTACCTTAACAAGAGATTGTTGGCTTTCTATAGTAGTTATGAAGGTTTCCTTCGATTGTTGATGATTAAGTTTCGCTTCAATTTCAAAGGCTAGAATAGCCGCTAAAACTCCCTGATTATTTTTAGTAAAAGCATAAATAATATCTGGATTAGTTAGTATCTCTCTCATTTTGGAATTATTACCTGCAAAGGTAATGTCTGCATACATGGTTCTTAAATAATTTCGTAATGCAATGACTTGATCTTTATACTGATTCATTAATTTAAGACGTTCTTCTTTCATAGATGGGTCAGCAAGAGTCGTTTGTAAATGTTTCGCTAATGCTCCAAGATTATGTTGAGAGTGTTTACTTTCTTTTAAACTGAGTTTTACTGCGTATTCATGTACTTCGGCCGGTCTAGCATTCAAGAAATCGTTCAGATGGGCCCGTGCTGCCAAATAGGTGCTTGGTGATGTTTCTTCAAGTACCTGCATCACTTCAGCTAATCGATTAGGCGGTGCCATTTTAATCATTTCAGAAAAAATAAACGCTGTTTTAAGAAAAGGAAATTGACTAAAGAACATTTTAAAATTCTGCGGACTACCTCTTTTAATGAGATCTTCCAGAGCATCGATTGAGACTATTTGAGGAGGGTTATAGGTATTAAATATAAACGCCTGGAGGTACTCGAAAGATAATGGCAATCCTCTTGTGAAATCAATTTCCATAAATTTAAATAATTGCTCATTAATTGCATTTAAATGATTACTTAAACCATTTTGTTGTTGCAGTGATGTAAAATGGTCAACAATGTTATTCTTTATTTTTTTTCCGAGGTCTGTATCAGGTAGGGAATTAATAATATAAAAAATATGACATAGTGATTCTTTAAATCCATTGATCCCATGAAATATTTCATCTTTGCCTGCAATGTCAACTGAAATACTATCATTACCATCTAATGTGAATGTATACCTGCAACTTTTTGTTTTATCATCAAATTGACTACTAATAGCCACATTTGGTGTAAGATTCGCGCTAAATGGTATTCTTGATCGAGCAACGTAATCACCTAACTTAATGACCGAATGCTTTAAATAAGACAGAGGCATATCATATAGTTTTAGTTTAATTTGGCAAAAATAATTCGTTGAGTTGAATGCTGTTAAATAGGGGGCAGTACAAACTAATTGTTGATCCAATAACTTTCTATCTTCATCATTCATAACGGTAGGCATTCCCATAATTCCTAGATCTGTTCGCGCCGTTTCCGATAGTAAATAACCAGAATTCATAATGCTCTCAAAATTAACCACAGTACTAACATGTTGGGTCGTAGTGGTAGTTGCTAAAAAAAGGGGGGATGCGAGTGATGGCATGATAATATGATGTTCATCAATAAATTTAACAGCAAGATAGCCTAGCATTTTTTTTACTTTATCCTGTTCCTTATTTTCTAATAAAGCATGAAATCGATTCATTGGCTTATCGGTCATCCAGAATGAATAAGGTTGATTTACACCAAATATTTTAGGATAGAGCTCATCAGCTCTTTGAGACACTCTTAAGGCACCTTGAAGGGTTTTAACATGAGCAAGCTTGTTTTTATCATATTGAATATTTTCAATTTTAATCTCGCTACCTTGTTCGGATAGTTTTAAAATAGCTTTGTATAATTCAACATTATTTAATTTTTCAGCAAGGAGAATATGCGTTTCATTGGCTATGAAAATTTTAGGGTCAAGTTGTTGAAGTAGTTTTAATACCGATTCCTTAGTAAATTTAGAATTAGGATAACTGGCAGCTATTAACACAATACTCAGTAAATCAGCATTTTTCTTCGTTGCTATATCATGAATAATTTGTGGGTTAACCCCAGAGGCAAGACACCAACTGAGAAGGCCGAAAGTATTCTCATTATTAAGCAGAGATTCAATCTCATGAGGCTGAAGACTAGCAAGATCTGCCATAAAATTAATTCGATATCTTGAAAAACATATTTCTAATGCATCAAAGAGTACATTATCTTTTATTAATGAATGCAGTGGTAATGTGAACAATTGTCTCATAAAAGTAGTTGAATATGCTCCGGGAGATTTAAGGATAAATTGAATGGTTTTAGGATTTAATTTTTTGATATTGTCTATACTGCTAAATTCAGAACTTAAATTGATTCTCTCAAATCCCATCAAAAAATTAAAATCATACAAAGAACAATACTTAACTGCTTCATTGAGAAATTCCATTCCACTAATTTGCTTCAATGTTCTCATTTTATTTAGGATGTAGAATATGGAATAGACTTGTTTATTATCCACTGCCAACTGTAAATACTCTTTGAGCAGCACGGTTTTACTCAAATCCATTTCATCAAGATGAAACTTCAGAGCATTTATATTTCCAGATAATATGGCTGTTTCCAAGAATGGATCTATATTTTGATGTTGCATAGGAATCTGAAAGATAAGTTTTGATATGCTAAGTATAGTTAATAAAGATTACTTGGTGAGATAATGGATCGATTTGTCTTTTGTGTGGTTATTTTTTGTCTCAAATGAAGCTCTTATCTTAATTTGAGATAATTCCCAAAAATGTGCAACTCTAACAGAGTCTGAGATTTTCTGCGACAAAACCCTTCATGAAATTGCCTATTTAAAACATTTTCATAAACCGGTTGCTTGTGTTTGCTGTTTGTAGTGACTTTGTATTTTTTCCGGTAACGAACAAAAACCTCTGCTTCTTTCATTAAGCTTTGAGTTCTTCGTCGTCCTACAGGATAGCCCAATGCATTTAATGCCTTTCTCATTCGGCGACTTCCATAACAATAATGACTCGACTCAGCTATCTTTTTTACCCACTCTATCAATTCATCATGTAGGGGAGCTTTAGGCTTACTGTTCTGCCGTTTTTGATAGCTATAATAGCCTTGCCGAGTTACGCCCAGTAGTTGGCACCACACGCCAACAGGCCAGATCTTCTTGTGTTGGGCAATAAACGAGTATTTTACTTCGTTTCCTGAGCAAAGAAGACCGCCGCCTTTTTTAATATTTCTTTCTCCATCTTTAGGCGTTTATTTTCTTCTTTTAACCGGCGTATTTCTGTTTGTTCTGCATTCAGCTTTCCGTTGCCTCTAAATGCCTGACCATCCGGTTCTTGGTGCTCTCTAATCCAGCGGCTAAGAAGGGCTGATGAATCCCCAAACTTTTAGCTGCCTCTGTGCAACCATAGCCTTGATCTAATACAAGACTCACTGCATCAAGTTTAAATTCTTTTGAATACTTCTTTCTTACTACCATTCTTTTCTCCAGTTAAGTACATTATCTCTTAACTGGGGTGTCAAAATCTATTAGACCACGTCAGCAAGAGTAGTGTGGGTGAAACGAAGTAGAACACGGGTTTCAATCCTTTGGAATTTCAGTCTGGCTACGCCTGCTAAAGATGTACTCTTCCCTGACCATGTTATTTTAGAGTTTATTGTGGAGGAGTTATATCACTTGATTCCATAGGCATTTCCTGAGGCTGAGTTGAGTTTACAGAATCATGACTAGGAGGTTTAAATAGAGAAAGGCTAGTCAATGCAGTTCCCTCATAAGTTTCCACCTTATCTTGATCATTGGGATTATGATCTAAAGTTTTATTCAACAGATCTACTAAGTCGTGATTTGATTTTATGATATTCCAGGCTTTGGCATCCTCATATAAAGCCAGTATCAACCCTGGAAATGCATTAACCATCTCATATAATTTTGACTTATCACTATCGAATTGACTTCCAATTAGGATTAGGGCTATTGCTTGCAGTACCTCGGTATCCATTTTAGCAAAAGACCCGACTCTTTTAATTGCATACAGAATAGACATTAGATCTCCGGTATCAATTAAAGCACTTAACTTCTTAAGTACCGTTGTAAGGTAATCCAGGTGCTTTTCTGGATTGTTAAAGGAGGCATGTATCAATGATTGTATAAATTGACTTAAATCAATTCTCAATAAATTTGAATCGATATAAGTTCTAAAAATAAACCAAGTGATATTACTTGGAGAAATGTGTTGCCACACATTAAAGTCAGACAAAAGTGAAAGTATTTCATATTTATAAACTCGGACATAACCATAGGAGTTTTTGAGTAATGCATTGAAATCAGTAATGGCGGGAGCAAAATTAACTTTTACTGCTTTCAAGATTAAACCAAGGTCAGGATTTTGTTTTTTACAAACCACTTGGTAATCATTCTGGTACCATGCGATGATCCCAGGATTTTCTTTTGCTGCCATTTCTAGTAATTCATCTGAGAGTTTATTGATGTCTGTTTTATGCCATTCTACTACCGCAGCAAAGGCTACAACTGGTAATTGTGTACTTAGTTCATTCAATAGATCTCGCGCTAGATCCCACGCCAGATTATGCCCATCCTGTCTGGAGCGTTGTACTAATTCTTCAATTGCTTGTTTTTGTTCATTTCCGCTTTTTTGCAGTATATCAATCTTAATCTGTATTAAGCGCAATTCCTCCTCTTCCAATTCATACTGGTCTAATATGTTCTTGCCTCTCTTGTCTTCAAAGGATAGAAGCGCACGCTCTAAATAAGAACGTGCTTTAACGAATTCTTTTCTATTCAAAAAATACAAAGCCAGATCTTTTTCCATTTCAAAAGTATTCATTTGAAATCTATATTGGCTTGATAAGAAGGAAACCATTTCTTCTGCTGCAAATGGATTACCTTGACTTAGTGCTTGGCGTAAGTAATATGCTCCTTTAATAAAATTTAATTTAATCGCAGATTGGGCATGAGCAAAAAAGTGTTCCTCACTTCGTGTTTTTAAAGCGATGGCATAGTAATGGGTCAATTTACCAAATTCAGTTAATAAAATAGGATGTTGCTTGTTTAAAAGCTCTTCAACTTTTTGTTTCAATGGTCCCTCTGTGACAAAGAAATGCCTATATAACGTGATAAACCCATCTGGATTTCCAGTAACGAAATTTAATAAATCAAAAGAGTTGGGCATGTTTTCATGTTCAGTGAGTTTTATGTTCAACGCCTTTAATAATTTGAGATAGACACATGCTTTTAAATTTGAAGAGGCAGAGTAAGTTCCACTTAATAGTAAAAAGAGGTACATTAATTCAAGCAAGTTTAAAGACCCAGAACTTTCTTGCTTGCCCTTATTATAGGTAAGTTCTTCTCCGCTTTTCTCAAAGAAATGATGTCCGTGATTGTATAAAAACTGGGTGATTTTAGCTGCACCTTCAAGATAGGATTCAACACCAGGGGTATCTGGCATCTTTATTTGAAACTCTAAAAAGGAATTCATTATCAATTCCAATAGCGAATTGAATTGTTGGAGGTTATACACTTTTTTTAGGTGAGCAGTATCTGTAGATATCGCTTTTATTTTCCGAGAAACCTGTTCTAAATTGTTGAGGCTTTTTTCCAGATTTAATTTGAGTGAGTTTAAGTCAGCATAGAGGAGTGGAACGTTACTTTTATCCAATAGTTTGATCTGACCATTAATCACATCAATAGATGTTTGACAATCCAAAGCTGCTCTATCAATATTTTCTGCATGTTTTTCTGAAAGTGCATCAAGTGGTGTATCGGTTATAAAATGAGTATTCAATTTATTTTCTTGATCAGGGATTAAACTGCCTAGTTCTGCGAGTCTTTCTATATCAAGACCAGATAGACGTTCAAACTCTTTAAAAAATAAATCAAGTTGTTGATTCATTTCTTGAGGATTTTTTGTTAAAACGGCTTCCAATAATAAGCAGAGAAATTCTGGAGATAATTTATTTATTTTGGCTAATATAGATAAAAGATCGAATTTTCCATCAAAGGTGAATTCAATCACACCAAGAGCGTATTGAATTGCTTTTTTAACTTCTTCCGGGTAATCGTTATCGTTATTTTTACTAAAAAAAATAGAGTAATCAAAAATATTGCTATGAATGTGATCCCAGTAAGATACTCCCTTGTCACCATCAACCCAAAACCATAAATTATCGTTATATACGCCAATTACTGTTGCTGGTCCGCTAGGTGTTTTGATCCGTTGTAAAAAATAGACGCCAAATTTACTGGTTGCGTTAAGTGTGATGTCAAAAGAAAACTGATGTCCATCCTTTGTAGTTAAAGTGATATTAGGAACAGAAATTGTTTGATTTCCTAGAAATTTAAATTTTTTCACAATTACACCTTGTTTAATATTCAGAAGAGACACTTTTGATTGATTAAAAAATTTAATTTTAATTGATACAAGGCAATTAAAAAAACAAAAGAATGGTCATTATATGCACAGAACCAACCAATGATAACCCGTAAATTTTACGGGTATTATCGGTTTATTTTGTTAACAGCGCCCCACTCTCATTCTTTTATTCTGCTCTGCTATTCGTGATTCCACTTACAACCTAGCTGCGAATAGAGGAGGACCTTTATAACTTTAGTCAATGGTACCTAAGGGTTTCATAGTATTTACTTTCATCAAAAATATTTGTACAATAATCGCTCAATTGTTTTTGACCAAAGGTACATGAAAAATAATATTGCCATCAGCAACGAGTTCCTGATCCAACGTATCGGTCAGGGTATTAAGCTAATCAAGCCAAACTCGAAGGAGCATTATTTTAAAGAACAATATCGTCACACAGTCGCAGATTTTCTTGCACAGCCTTTTAACATTTGGTTCAGTAATACTGAATGTGCTTTTGTTACTGTGAATGATGGATGTGCGAATATATGCGGACTTGAATCTGTGCAAGCATCCGTTGGCAAAAGGCCAGTTGACTTTATGATTCAGAAACAAGCCGTTATTGCTACCAGGCATGATGAACAGATAATGATTAAAAAGACATTAGAAGTAACTGAGTTTGACCTTATTCGCTTTGATGGGTCGTCTCATCACTGTCTTCTCTTCAAACTCCCTTGGTATAATGACGAAAATAAAATAATTGGCACCTTTGGATGCGGGAGCATTATTGGCAAGCACAACTTAGCCGAATTTTTATCTAAATTAATTAGCCTTGATTTATTGAATATCAATGAAACTGGCGTTACTCAAACTAACTTTCCGTCTAAAAATGACAATGCATTTCCTTATTTTTCAAAACGCGAATCACAATGTTTGCACTTAACTGTCCGAGGTAAACCAGCAAAGCAAGTCGCTATCGAATTGGGAATTTCTCAACGTACGGTTGAAGAGCATCTGAATAATATCAAATTCAAATTAGGTGTTTTCTCCAAAGCAGAACTAATTGATAAAGCACTCAATTATTTTTATGAATTAAATCAATGAAAAAGAAACTGGTGAAATAAGACCAAAAGACTTTGATATACATGAATAATTAAGGCGTGTTGACAATTCATTCCCACCGCCTACGTGCCGCGACGTGTTCGCGGCATCCAGGAGATAGTCATCTTAAAAATGAAGCAAATATATTACTCTAATCTATTAATTAATCAGAGCAAACTCATAATATAATGATTCTAATATCAAGGATAAAATGAGTTGGCAATGGTTAGACTGATGCTCAGTGATGAGCAGTGGTCAAAGCCAAAGGAGAGCATGCAGCATATCGTTATGCTTGCTCCACAATGGATTCGCTTCTCCTGGATAGAATCCTCAATAAATTAGGACAAACCAGCATATCCCGGATGCAGGTGCAGTCTTAATCCGGGATATTGGGCTTCAAACATCACGGATTTCGTTTCACTTCATCAGGCTACGCTTGTTTATGCAGCTTCATTATGTAAAAAATCGGATTTTCTTAACATGTAATCCACATCAGATAAACGACTCCATCCACCACTCTGTGCATCTCCGTTTTTCAACGAGCCCTACCCATGCTTAATTTTTATATTAATCAGCCATCGCCAATTACCCCACAAATTCTAATGCTTGAGGTATTTTTTATTATTTATTATGGGATTGTATATTGATTTATAGCCAGCACGGTTATGAATGCGCTCGTTGTTTGGGTCTTTTACATTATCAAAACGACTGGTACCATAAGTTTCGAAGAAGGCACGTACTTGGGAGAGTATGGCTCTGTCTTCTCGATTGCCTTCTGTGCCAAAGGTTTCTTGCCATGATTCGAAACATTTTTTTGCAGCACTGAAGGATTCTCCGCTTTGCCATCCCGTTAGGCCAAACTGGGTGGCGAACTCTCCTGCTGTTGCTACTAGGGCAAATCGTCTAGCAACTCTTATGGTTTGACCTGTTGGCTCTTGCCCAACAACCTTATCAACAAATTGCTTAATGATATTGCTTATAACTGGAATTAGCGTCTGGCGATTGGATACTATGTTTTGTAACCATGCCATACCCACCGCGCCATAAAATTGAGTGGCAGATTCTTTAAGAGCTAGCGCCATGGCTGCCGGATTGATGTGGTTGTGGATGTTATCAAACAATCCCATGCCTAAACCTGCATCTGCTTCGATATCAGCAAGACGTATTTCCTGGCCTGCATTGGCTCGAAGACCTGCTTTTGCCATCAATGAAGTTAAAGACTCTGCACCAGCTGATAAAAAAATCAATGACCATCGAGACGATTTCCTCACCGTTCCTGTTCTTGATGCCCTAGTTTTTCCTTGACCATTAGCAAGCAGATAAGCAGCTTCTCCTGCCTCTCTTGGATCAACTTGGCTAAGCTCATCAAGAATTAGTAAACCATCATTATGCAAAGCCGCTAATACCTCAAGACCATTGGTCGTACTGCGCCATAATCGACAATAGTCTTCTGGGTTTCCCCAGACTGATGCCGCTACTTTTAAAGAGGTACTTTTACCAGATGAAGAGGCACCTCGTAGGTGAAAGCCGCCTGAATCTTCCCCGACTAACTTTGCTAAGCAAGGTGCAAATGAAGTAGCAATCGCAAAGATTAAACGCGAATTACCTGATGCTAATTGCCCAATTGAATCTCGCCATTGCTTTACTGTCCCCGATGAAGATAATGCGGGTTCAATAGTGTTGGCGTTTTGGAATACTATTTTTTCTTCACTGTTGCCAATACATTCATTGGCAGTAACGAAAATATCCCCATACCAGCCTAATCGTTCAACACAACGGGCGCGAGCTTCAACCGGAACAACCTGTAAATAGGAAGTCATAAATCTCGTGCCAGTTTATTGGGGGATATGGCTAATCCAAGTCTTGCCAATTCACGCCTGACATCAGAGGCATCACCTTGCAACAAGGCTAATGGCATAGCCCATTGATGGGTAACTCCATCGTCATCAACCCATTCGAGTAAACGACCCCATTCCCCACTTTTGGCATCGCGAGTTTTAGCAACTACATGCAATGGAGAGCAAATCCAACGAGGTGACAATTGGCTGCCATCCTTATCAGTACCTATGAACCACAGTCCCTTCTCGTTTTGTCTGAAATGACCGCCACCGTATTCACAAACGATTGGGCGATTTTGGGAAATATTGGTTAATGTTACCACTTGATTTTGTGACATAAGAAAATCTCCAACGCGAGTTCGAAGAAGGATTTATGTTAGATAAACAGTTCCTTCTTTGAATCGTTAAAAACAAGAATCGTTATACGTTAACCGCAGACAGCAACTGACCTTCGTCGCTGGTAGAACGATACACTCGTTGTTGTTGGATAAATTCTTGAACCTCACTTTTGCGATACAAGACCTTGCGACCAATTTTCAAATACGGAATACCCGTACCTGCCCATCGATTGCGTTCGAGTAGCTGTGTTGAGCAGCTCAATACCGCAGCAATGGTTTGTTGGCTAAATAAAGCAGACTCTGGGGCTGATTCAAATTCGTTTAATAGATCTAGGCTAGATATATTTAATATAGACATAGTGGAACCTCTTAAAATTGATCATTCATTGCAACTGTATGTTGCGCCTATCCTGCATCCTGCTGCATCCAGCGTAATGAATATCAACCTTTATCCAGCTCCATCGCAGATAAATTTTTTGTGGCGATATACGTTTCCATTAATTCCTAAGCTCTTACTTCTACCGTGCCATTTACGGTTCATTAAAAGCTAGTGAAATTTTCACTTGAATCCTAAAAGCATGTCAAGCGAGTTCGGGTATTTTAAAAAGAAGTGGATTTAAATGATACTAATTGAAGTGTAAAAAGTACTTTTGTCCCATTTGCCCCACAAGCATATTATGGAGTGGGGACGCTATAAACCCAGTAGTGATAAGGGTTTCCCACTTGTCCCCTTCGTCCCTCTCATTTTTATAATCCATATTGGACGAAGCTAAATAGAACTACCTCTTCAGGGCTTTTATAATCTTCGCTACATTATTTTTAATTAAATTATTATAAAAATACCGTCTTCAGAATGCTAAAGTGCTATTAATTCTTGTATCGTAGGTTTGTAGTATTCTGCTGCGCCAGTCTTTACTATTAAGTTATTTGTAGGCTGATATTCAGCGTCACTATGCGTGTGTCCGCAAAGAACTACAAAGTCTATTGCGGGATTCTCAAGAGCATAAGGCATCAGTACATCACCGATAGCTTTAGAGCTGAAATAAGGTAGATAGTTCTCATCACTGACCTTCCCCATATGCTGACAAGCCTCCTTGAAGGGAGGAACATGAGTCAAAACTATTATTTTTCTGGGTTGAAGCCTTACTGCTTGTAATAAGTCATTTTCCAATGCATTAGCATCTAGATCAGCTAACTCTTGCATTTTTTGTAGCAGATGCTGTCGACTTAGCATTTTTCCCTGAAACAAATCCGCAATCATTCTACTGTCATTTAATGAAACAGGGCTTTTTTGATAATTTCCTAATCTGCCCATCCATCTTGCCCTAATAAAATTGTATTATTGGGAAGGTGTTGTAAACCTGTCGCAGGCAACCAGAATAAGTCAGCATGAGCCGCGCTTAATTCAGTCAATGCCTTACGTACATCCGAAATAATTCCACGATAATAATCATGGTTTCCGACAATAAAATATATGGGCATTTTGATTTGCCCAACCATTTCATTTAAAAGATTGATTAGAGAAGGAGCTTCGGCGATGTCACCACTAATCAATGTTGCATCGCAGCCAGTAGCTAGAATGTCCTTATAGTATTTTTGGCGAGACTCAACTTCTAGAAAATTGAGGTGGATATCCGTTAACCAAGCCAGTTTCATTTGTATGTACCCTATTCTTTTTGAGCAAATTGTTCTATTCGTTTTATCACAGTTTGAACTCGTTGCTCTGTCACTGGCCCATCATTAAGATGGCCAGGGAGTGACTGCATGAATTCATCATTTTTTAAGAAATCATTGAATACCAACCTTAAGTGCTTTTTTAAATCTTCACTTGAAGTGTACACTTGCTCTGCAATATCAATACATCCTGCGATCACCGTAATCATGTCTTCAAAGTCATGACTGCCAAGAAAATCATAGTTCCCTCTTGATTTAAAAGCCTCTATTTTAGTCGCTAAAAAATAGGGGGCTGTTACAGATTTGATGGTAATGTCCTCTGTAATCTGATGATCAACAGCATGTTTGATTGCTTCTTTATACCACTCATTTCCCCAACCCAAAATTTTTTCATCTGTAGGCATTACATCCAATATGATGTCATCAAGATGCCAACGACAGGTGATCTCATCTTGCATCGAACGATAAAAGCCTTTCTCTTTTAGTTTTTCCTCAAACTTATAATACTGGCCTAACGACAAAACATCGATGATGCAGTCCACATCCAATGTTGTGCGAACATCTAATGATAACGGATCATTGATAAACAAAGCCGTGGTGCAGCCACCAAGATAGACCACTTCATCGTTCAATTCCCCGAGTTTCCTCGCAACCAACTCCAGCATTCTTAAATTGGATGTCGCTCTTTCGTTTCTTTGATGCATAAAACTCCCTTAATAACTCTATTGCTATCTTACGCTCTCTTGCTCGCCCTGAACGAATCGCATCAATGAGAACCAGTAGCTCGTAAAAAGATTGATCCGGGTGTTTTGCTAACGCCTCCGGCACCGATCGATACAATGGTTCCAAAGCTAACCCTCGCTGATCGCCCTCAGCATAAGGCCATACAGGTATGGGATCATCTCCCAACACGATATGTTTTTTAAATAAGGGGGCTGCATAGCTTGTAGGTATACCCCGTGTATATACTCCTAGTTGCACCGAAAAGAAGTATTTTACACCGTAAATCAAGCATTCCTCACAAGCGGCTTGTATGGGCATCCGAATAGGCTTACTTGAATTAGAATCTTCAGATTTGCGATATACAGGTGCAATCAATCCAGATAATTCCAATCGCTTCATCCCTTCATGAACTTCAGAAGCACTCATGCAAAGATAGGTTGCCAAATCTTTTTGAAGTAATTGCTCAGGTCGCTCACTAGCTAATATTTTTAACAGTATCACGATGTCTTGTGGCTTTAACATGTATCGTTCCAATGTGACCTCTATAAACAGAGTATAGCACAAATTCGCAATTCGCGAATCGCGAACTGCGAATCAATAATCGTTTTTGGTATTATTATTTATGTGAAGAAATGTACTTTGTCCCATACGTCCCACAATTGCAAAAAGAGATAGGGACGTTTCTAGCTCAGAAATGATGCGGATGCCCCACTTGCCCCCTTCGTCCCAAGTATTTTTTTAATGAATTTAATTCCATTTGAATAGGAAATATAGTTTGATCACACTGTCCATTTTATAAATTTGCGTTATCCTATCCACGCTTTAAAATGGAAAAAGGAAGATGGATGAAAAGCAAAATAATCGTTTTAGCTTTATTATTTGGATCACAAATTAATATAGCAAATGCAGGATTAGCCGCTACGACTGTCCATAGTCGAGCAAATTGTATCAATAATGAATCTATAACTTGGTGGCTTGGTCACGCTTATGATTGGCGTGTTGTAAGTACTCATACCAATATTTATGGAGGAGGTCATCTTATTGATACAGGATATGCTGTTACTTGGAGGCAAGCAGCTGTTCATTGGAATGAAGCCCCCTTAAACGATCACAGATGGGTTGTTTCCGGGTATCATTATTTAAGTGACTATGGCAACGGAAGAGTACCATTTGATACAACATCTGTTGGCGACTGTAGCATTTATAATGGCTGGTGGGATTATTAATAAGTACAGGCATAAAGGGAATAAAAATGAATAGCAAATTATTAATAGCAGGGATCACTGCTTTATTTTCTTTTAGTGTAATAGCAAGCAATGAGCAAGCTTTTACAAAAGAAGAAATAAATAAAAAAAACAAAGAAATTCTTGCTAAAGCAGGTATTGAGATACCTGAATATAATGAAATAAATATTGTTACTGCGAACAAATACATTAATAGCATGAATATTAAAGATGCAAACGATGCTCATTTGGCAAAGAAAATGCGAGAGTATCTAGTTATGAACGATGAACAACAAAAAAATGGTTATGTTAATGACAATGAACCCAGAGCAAAGGAATTACTAGATTTAAAAAATACCGCAGCTTACCAAAAGAAAAAATACAATGGAGTTCTTTCCGCAGAAAGCACTCATATAAGAGATTCCAGTACTGATCTAAAACTTGCATATACATTTGTTGGTGTTCCACCGGAAGACATGGACATGAGCATTGGTTTTGCTCCTTATGGTGCATATAAATCGGTAAAAAATGGTGATATTGGCGATGGATGGGATGGCGCGGTACAATTTTTTGATAAAAATGGAATTGGTAGCTGCGCGTTTTCGGAGCATAATAGAAAATTATCGGGATTAGGTGTTGAGCTCATTAAAGAGCTGGTTTCTTATGACGTTCAAAATAGACCGACGGTTATACTTGTCAAAGGAACCAAAGAAAGTGGCTATCTCTATAAAATAAAATGGTATGACTCAACGTTTAGTCGTGAACTTGAGTGTGCAAACATGGAATTTAGCCCTCAGATTAAAGAGAATGTGATTGCATTAGCCAGTCGTATAGAGTCTTATCAGCAACCATAACTTTATAATCTATGAGCTTAGATTGGTATTTGTAAATTGATTTAGGCTCATGAAATTAATAAATAAAAGTAGCTGGCGTAACAATTAGAAATGAGAATCATCATACTTGGAAATCATTGCACTTATAACATCTATCAGGCCGATTAATTCATGAGACTCATCTTCCCCAACAATATCCAGCAATTTATCGAGAAAACCAGCTAACTGATCATATTCATCTGCATTTTGGGGCTCACGTATCACCGGTGAGATATGCTTCCAATGTTCTATCAATTCATTGATGTTCATATCTCAACTACCGCTGTCATGTGTTCCTGTAAAAAATTAGCTACTTGTTGCATGAGCTTCCTCAATCGTTCAACGTCTTTCATGATATACCCTGCTGTAACATCATTATTCATTTTATGATTCAGCAAACGTTTTAAAGCATAAGCCGGTAAGTCCAAACTATCGGCAACAGTAGCAAAAGTTCGTCTTAAGTCGTGCAAAGTAAATGGTACGCTAGATAACTCCACTACCCTATTCACCGCTTTTTTAGGTTCATAGATATAACCCGTTTTACTTTCCGCTGGGAATACAAATTCACTAGTTTTATTTCGGCTTCTGCGTTCCATTAACTCATAAACAAAGTCAGACATAGGTAATGTGTGGATTTCATGGTTTTTAGTGTCTTGGAGGGTGATGGTTTTGGATTTGAGATCAATATCCTCCCAACGCAAAGAGGCTGCTTCCATTTTTCGCATGCCGGTGAATAAAAGTAATAAAAAATAATCATGCCATAATAAGGCATTGCGATAGTTATCTGTCTCCACCAACACAATGACCGCTTTATACCAGTCAGCTAATTGATGAGGTTTGATGACCGTTTGTTTTCGATCCACTCGATACCATGCCCGGGTATGCGATAGGTATTTGACCGGGTTAATGGTAATAATCGGATGGCCATTGCCGTCTTGATATTCATACATGGCATAATTAAAAATAGCTCTTAATACCCTCATGGCATTATTAGCACGAGCTTTACTATTCTCCTGACCATGCTTGGAATGTCGTTTGGCAATCATCTCTCGTGTAATATTAACCAAGGGTTTATCAAGCCAGTCTGGCACCACTTCATGCAATACACATTGATAATCATTTAAGGTGCGTGGTTTTAAATCTTTTCTTGCTTTGAGGTAGTCATTCAACACCTGCTGTAAGGTCATAGCATGAACTTTCTTGGTTTTCTTTTCGGCAATAGGATCATCACCTCTGGCCACACTACCCAACAGACTCTTGGCTTGTTTTCTGGCTTCTTCAACCGTCAAGTTGCCATATTTGCCTAACGTCACTCTTTTAACCTTGCCGTTGATTCTGGTTTCAACGATGAAACTTTTAACACCACCTGAAGTAATTCTTAAAGCAAAGCCTTTTAAGTCATGATCACGATAAAAAGTTTGGGTTTTTCCGAGAACATGTTCGAGTTTATCAACGATGGTTTTGGTTAATTTAATACCCTTTTCAGCTTCCGCCATAATTTACCTCTAAAATTCCATGTAGACGCCATGTAGACACTTTATTTAAAACTAAATAAATTTCAATATGGCAAGTTATGACTTATAAACGTTGATTTTAAAAGGATTTTGAAAGAATTTAAAATTTGATAAAAGAGGATAAAACCCATATTTTACAGACTAATAATCCGTTGGTCCTAGGTTCAAGTCCTAGTGGGCACACCAACAAAATATTTTAAAATCAATAAGTTACATAACAACACTTCACATTTTACACTCAATTATTGAGAGGTATTGTGGGGATTTTTACCCACAATATTACATAAATACTTAACCGACAATTTATAACCTTTTGTTTTATATAGATCTATTTACAAGAAGCAGCGGACTATTAGTCCTCAGCTTGCAAAATACAAAAATAATATGTTTTGCAGTAACATAGATGATTTAGATAATACTGTCCGTTAGTTGGGGTAGAACCAAGGCTTCTCTAGTTGGTTAAATCGATTTTACAAGGCTTATCAAAACAATTCGAGATTATATTAGGGGAATAAGTAATGGGAAAACAAAAAATTAGTTGATATGATTTGAAATAAAGTTAGGAATATATAGTCAAATGCAATTATTAAGGATGATTCCATTACTCCTCATTTTTACTTTTATGGGGTGCACAATGTATCATCCAAGACCATTAAACACAGAGGACTTAAATAAGGCCTTATCTACTCCGGATGAAAAACAAATTGCTCAAAAAGCAACTTTACTTAATCATCCACGTATCCCTCCCACTCGTATTGACTTTTCCAAACCTCTTACAGCAAAAGAACTAGCCGTTTTAGCTGTTTTAATAAGCCCGGATTTGAAGGCATTAAGAGCTAAAGAGGGTGTTGCCGATGCACAAGTATTTAATGCAGGATTACTACCCGATCCTAAATTAGCTTATACGTATTTGTGGACAGTCCCTCCTGTACCAGGAGCTGTAAATGCTTATAATTATGATTTATTTTGGGATATTGCCTCGATTGTCACAACGAGAACAGCGTTAAAAGTAGCAAAACCTAAAGCAGACCAAACTCGTTACGATGTTGCCTGGCAAGAATGGATGAGCGCCAATCAGGCTGAATTACTGGCATCACGTATTTATTTCCTGCAAAAACAATTGCTAGTAGCTAAAAAGACGACACATACAGCAAAACATATTTTAGATGTGACTAAGTCCGATTTATTGAAGCATGATACAACAATCGATGAATTCGGATTACGTCAAGCCGCTTATCTCGACTTTTTGGATCAAACAGCAACGCTCGAACGCGCCCTTAAAAAAAACAGTATTACAACTGAATCAACTCTTTGGATTTCCACCAAACAAAAAAGTAGTAGTCAACGTAAGGCCTGTTTCATTTGTTCCATTAAATGCAGCTCAATTATTTGAAGAAGCCAGAGTATTTCGATTAGACTTACTTGCATTGCAAGCAGGATACGCAAGTCAGGAAGCTACCTTATACAAAGCCATTTTAGGACAGTTTCCACACTTTTCTTTAGATCTTGAAAAAGGAAAAGATAATACAAACACGCCTTCTTTAGGTGGAATGCTCACTTTTGATATTCCAATCATTAACCGCAATCGAGGTGAGATCGCGATTGCGAAAGCAACCCGCGAACAGCTCTACAAAGAATATGTTGCACGCTTAAACCAAACCCGATCGGACATTGCAACATTGATAGCCGATTTAGAAATAGTACATAGAGAAGAAGAGATTATACGAAAACAGCTCCCAGAAATGGAAAAGGCAGAACGGCTCATGCGAGAAGGAGTAAGTAAAGGAAATATCACTTTAATCACCTACGAAAGTGTACTAACCAGTTTGCTGACCAATCAACTAAGATTGTTGACATTGCAACAAACTACCACAGAGCAAATGATTGGTCTACAAATTGCTGTAGGTAAATATCGATAAGGAAAATCGCTACATGTCTAATAAAAATAAGTTGGGTCTCATTATCATTCTCATGACGCTTATTATCGTGATTTTTTTGAGTTTATTTCAACATCATTCAAAAACAGTGAACAAGACTTCTTCTGTATTAGTACAAGTCGCCACAGTCAAACAAATGCCCATTGCTCAAACACAAACAACCTATGGCATTGTTAATGCCGCCCCAGAACATATCAAACAAATTACGATACAAAATGAAGCCTTAGTTCAACAAATTTTTGTCACTCAAGGACAACATGTGAATAAAGGAGAGCCATTAATTAAATTATCTACTACTGCAAAATCAAATTTAAATCTGGAAAATGCAAAAATTGCAGTTGATTTTGCACAGAAAGAACTTGATCGTGTGGAAAAGTTACGTTCGCAATTTTTAGCAACCAATGCGAATGTCCAGACAGCAAAACAAAATTTAGCTAAGTCAGAGGCAGTACTTAGTAATCTCGAGCAACAACAGCAAAATGAAACAGGAAGTGTATTAAGCTCTGATTGCAACTGCAATATTGTTGCCATTAATGTTCAACCCGGACAGATTGCTTCTCCAGCAACTACCTTGTTAACTTATACTGATACAAATCAAGCACAAATTCGTCTTGGGATTGAATATGATGATTTATCTAAAATTCATATTGGCCAAAAAGTGATTATTACGCCTATTTATAACAGTTCATTGACCTATAAAGGGCATATTTCGAATATTACGGATCAAATAGATCCTAAAACTGGATTAATTGATGTCATTGTGCCTTTAGGAAATGCCTCAGGCTTAATTCCTGGGAGTATGGTAGAGGGAAAAATTGTATTAACAAAACCACAAAAAATGCTTGCAGTACCACGAAGCGCTGTTCTTTATGAGAATGGGAGAGCTTACATTTTTGTCGATGTGAATCACATCGCTGTGAAACGTTGGGTGACTGTTGACGGAGGAAATGAGCAATTCGTTGCAATTAAGCAAGGTCTTAAATTAAATGAGACTGTTGTAATTCTTGGGAATTATGAACTAAGCAATGGGATGCTCTTACGTGTGGAGTCAAAACCATGATCGGCGCGTGGCTACAAAAACATCGGATGTCAGTATTGTTTTTATTAATATTATTGACGTTTGGTGGATTATTAACTGCTTTTAAATTACCAGTAATGTTGTTTCCCAATATCCAATTCCCTCGAATATTAGTTTTGGTTGATTCAGGCGATCGCCCTGTAGATCGTATGATTGTTGAGGTCACTGAACCTTTAGAGCAAGCATTACGCGCTGTTCCTGAAGTAATCAGTATACGCTCAACAAGCAGTAGAGGTACTGCGGAGTTATCCGTAAACTTTAATTGGAATAGCGATATGGTCACCGCGTTGTTGCAAGTGGAATCAGCGATTAATCAAGTGTTGCCTAAACTTCCTCACGAAACAACTTTTACTGCACAACGAATGGATCCCATTATTTACCCAATACTCAGTTTATCCTTAACATCAAATCAAAGTGATCTCGTATCACTACGAGATTTTGCTTATTTTCAATTGCGTCCTATGTTATCTGTTGTCCCAGGAGTCGCCAAGGTACAAGTTGTTGGAGGTCAAGAAGCGGAATATCAAGTACTTGTTGATCCAATGAAGTTACAAGCCGCAAATATTACACTTAATGAGGTCATCACTGCTCTGACAGCAAATAATATAGTGACTGCTGTAGGACGATTAGAAGAGCATTATAGGCTTTACCTAATCTTATCAGATACGCGTTTACGCAATGTTGATGATCTAAACCATACTATTTTACGAAGCAGTACCAGTGGAATTATTGATTTGGATGATGTTGCAACAGTGATTAAAAGCACAGTCCCTCAGTGGACTCGGGTCACAGCGAATGGGAAGGATGCTGTTTTACTCAATATCTTGCAACAACCCGGTGCAAGTACTGTTTCAATTGCAAAAAAAATAAAACAACAACTCAAAAATTTTCATGATCAAATCCCTGCCGATATTCAGGTTAAAGCCTGGTACGACCAATCACAATTAATCACTGGAGCAGCAGACAGTGTCCGTGATGCAATTCTTATTGGTATTGTGCTCGCAGTAATTATTTTATTCTTATTTTTACGCAACATCCGAATGACCTTAATTGTTGCTATCATTCTTCCATGTGTGCTCATTACCTCTATTTTGCTGCTCTATGTCCTAAATATGAGCTTTAACATCATGACATTAGGCGGTATGGCTTCAGCTGTTGGACTAGTTATCGATGATGGTGTGGTTATGTTAGAGTACATCATGCGACGTTTAAGTGAAGGCCACAAGGGTGAGCCAACTCATGGGCCCGTTTTAAGTGCCGCCATGCAAATGTTGCACCCGTTAGCAGGATCTTCGTTAGCAACAATTATTATCTTTCTACCCCTTGCATTTATTGGAGGGATTACCGGCGGATTTTTCAAAGCCTTAGCCATTACTATGGCAACTGCACTGATTATTTCATTTTTTTTCGCGTTTTTAGTCGTTCCATTACTTGGAGAAATGTTGCTGAAACAAGTAGATGCTAAAAAACTCGAGCGAGCTGGTCCAAAATTAAAAAAAACATACAAAATATATCACTCATTCATGCGCCTGTTTCTAAAAAAATCAATTTGGTCCATCCTCAGCATTTTGATCATCCTATTTATAGGTTATTTTTCTTATACACAAGTAGGTTCAGGTTTTATGCCTAAGATGGATGAAGGAGGATTCACTCTGGATTACATCACCCAACCCGGTACTTCCCTGACCGAGACTGATAGATTATTAAAACAAGTGGAACAAATCATTAAAAAAACTCCTGAAGTGCGTAACTACTCGCGCCGCACAGGATTACAACTAGGAGGTGGATTGACTGAACCTAATACTGGAGATTTTTTTATCCGTCTTAATCCACCTCCGCGTCGTGATATTGATGAGATTATGACTGAAGTACGACATCAAATTAATTTACTTGTTCCTGGAATAAAAGTTGAAACGGCACAACTCATGGAGGATATGATTGGTGATTTAACAGCTGTTCCACAACCGATTGAAATTAAAGTATTTGGTGATAATGAGCACGTTTTGCAAAATACAGCAAAAAAAATTGCCAAATTAATATCTACTGTTCCAGGAGTAGTAGAAATAAAAAATGGAATTGTCATCTCTGGAGATGCAATCATCATTAAAATAAATCGCATAAAAGCCGCTTTGAAGAATTTAGATCCAGAGTCAATCACCAAACAAATTCAAACTCAGTTAATGGGTACTGTTGTCAGCCAAATTCAACAAGGTGAAAAAGTAGTTGGTATTCGTGTATGGACGCCTCCTGCGTTGCACGATCGAATAGAGAAACTAAAACTCTTACCCTTGCGCACTGCAACAGGACATTATGTGTCATTACAAAATGTTGCGGAAATCACTATAGAAAAGGGACAAGCGGAAATTACTCGTGAAAACTTAAAGTCTATGATTGCTGTAACTGCCCGCATAGAAAACAGAGATATGGGTACCACTCTTGCAGAAATTAAAACCAAAATGAATCACTTCACTCTCCCACCTCATGTATACATACAATACGGGGGCCTTTATGAAGAACAACAACATTCTTTTTATCAACTGATCATTGTTTTCATTAGTGCCGTATTATTGGTTGCTGGTTTACTTCTTTATTTATATGAGAACGTGCTCATCGTATTAAGCATCTTATTTACCACTTTATTATCTATATCGGGAATTTTTTTTGGTCTTTGGATAACCAATACTGAATTAAATATTTCCTCCATGATGGGGATGACAATGATTATTGGTATTGTTACCGAAATTGCGATTTTTTATTTTGCCGAACTGCGCACTCATCATCGTCATAATCGAAATACCATAATCACTTCTGGAATAATGCGCATGCGCCCAATTTTAATGACCTCAATTATAGCTATTCTTTCATTGTTACCACTCGCATTAAGTATTGGCACAGGCTCTGGAATGCAACAACCTCTTGCCATTGCGATTATTTCTGGATTAATTTTAGCCGTGCCTTTAGTTTTAATTCTTATGCCCGCGATATATCTCATGCTGAATCAATTAAAATATTCTACCTCAGACAAGAGATAGATTTAACTGAACAAATAAATAATTGAATATTGTACTGTGGGGATTTTGTGTATTTGAGTACGACATTGTTATACATCGTAGGACATTTGCAGTGGATTCCTGAGATAGAATTTATAATAAAATCAATTGCTTATTTTTAATCTGGGTGACTCAAAATCCGTTGCTCCTAGGTTAAAGTCCTAGTGGGCCCACCAATAAAATCAAGTAGTTACGAGTAGTTCAAGAAATTTAAGACCTCTGAGGGGCACTGATGGGGCACTTAGAAATAACAAATCACCAAAAGTAGCAACAAAGATGTCAAAGAAACCTCCTGAAATCCTCTATACATATCGCAACTTTGATGCCCGAGCTATCTCAATGCTTGCTAATAATCAGATTTACTTTGCAAGCCCTCTTGATTTTAATGATCCTTTTGACTATGTTGCTCATGAACACATGTCTATTCAGACTAAATTATGATTTAGATCTTTGGGGGAAAAATTTAGCCAATTATAGGCAAGCTCTTTCCCAAGAAAAGGCCAGTTCGATTATGGATTTTGGTGATCTATTTCATGCCTAATTTTGCACCATTATTAAAAATTTGTTAGTATGCTTCTTTTGTTGGAGAAAGGAGAGTATTTAATTTATTGCTTATGAAAAATTCCAAACTGCAAATTTGTAATGCGATCATTCATCCTGGTGAACAGGTAAATCTAGCTTTGCCTCTACCTGATTTATATTCCTGCGCTTCATTATACATGCCTATAAAGGTAGTTCACAGTAAAGAGCCTGGACCGTGTCTGCTAATTTTTTCCGCTGTTAAAGGAGATGAGTTGAACGGCTTGGAAATTATAAATCGTCTCATTGAGTCTATTAAACCTTCTCAAATAAAAGGCACGCTAATTACAGTACCTGTTCTAAATATTTTAGGTTTAATTGATCCATCCAGAGCCCATAATCATACGAGCTTGGAGGGATGCTTCCCCGGCATAGAGAACGGCTCTTACAGTGAACGATTAGCGTATATCTTTACGCGAGAAATATTAAGTAAAGCAAATGTCTGCGTTGAATTGCGAACTGGTTCGCTAAACCATGAGCTCTTACCGCAAATTTATTGTGATCTTAATAATGCTGAAGCGAAACATTTAGCTCAAAGTTTTAAAGCTCCTGTGATTACTAATGTGAGTGCAGAAGCAAACTCATTAAGAAGAACAATTGAACAATTAGCTATTCCAGCACTTATCTATCAGGCAGGCGAGGCAATGCGTTTCAACGAACCGGCAATTAAGCTAGGAGTCTCCGGGATTCATCATATTATGAATGCTATGAATATGCTTCGTTATTCTGAGCATAGTGAGAAAAGCGCATTTAAATCAATTTTTTCTCAGGATCAAGACTGGATCCGAGCACATCGTAGTGGAGTTTTGCTAAGCATGGTGGAGCTTGGACAAAAAATCAGCAAGGGACAGCGTATTGGCCTCATCAATGACCCATTTAGTGCGGATACGGCTGAAGTTGTACAAGCAGATCAAGAGGGAATAGTTGTAGGTATAAATTGCAACCCTTTAATTCATGAAGGGCAAACTATTTTTAAAGTAGCTACTTTTATTGATAATAACCGGGCTAAGTCAGTTTTGGAGGCCTGGGACAATGAGAGCAAACAATAGTGGAGATAGAAAACAAAATTAATGCAACAGGAATCCTTGTCTGGTTCAGTTGTGCGCTTTTTTTTATGTATGAGTTTATATTACGTACGGTCGTAGGCACTTTTCAAACGCAGTTAACGAATGATTTAAGCTTAACACCATTTTCTTTTTCTTTATTAAGTACCACTGGGTATTCGCTTATTTATGGATTAATGCAAATTCCAGTCGGAATTATTACTATTCGCATTGGTTTGAAAAAATCATTATTTATGGCTGCTCTCCTTTGTTCTATTTCTACTGCAGGATTTGCGATATCTTATCAACTTGCTACGGCTATGATATGTCGAATAGCCATGGGCTTTGGCTCCTCCTTCGGTTTTGTTTGTTTGCTCATCGCAGTTTATGATTGGATGCCCAGGAGAAGCGTCGCCTTTTATATCGGAATTTCTCAATTCATAGGAACCATGGGGCCAATGATGGCAGCTGGTCCATTACACTCTTTATCCCAAACTTCAGCTATGGGTTGGCGAAGTTTTTTTTTCTGTATGGCAGCCGTAGGCCTTATGATTGCATTGCTCGTTTTCCTGTTCGTAAAGGAAAATCGCACTAATAGTAGAAAATTTATTATTCTTGCAAAACCGACAGCAGTTACTAAAAGCTTGATAAAAATAATGAGTCAAATACAAATCTGGTACATTGCACTATTTTCGGCTTGTATTTATTTTTCTATTGATTATTTATCAGAAAATGTAGGCGTTGAGTTTCTAGTAAAAAAAGGGCTCTCCTCCACATTTTCTTCCTATATGATAACTTTGGCATGGCTTGGATATGCATTGGGATGTCCTTTATTAGGCTTTATATCTGATAAAATACATCGTAGAAAGCCTTTAATGCTCGCCAGTTCTTTCATTGCCTTATTTTGTCTGTCGGGTATTATCTTTTTTCCACTTGGAAAAACTGCAACAGTATTATGCTTTCTACTACTCGGTCTAAGTGCTAGTGGTCAAAGTATAGGATTTGCTATCATTGCAGAACAATGCAAAAAGGAGTACTTAGGCGGTGGGTTAGGATTTAACAATGCAATGATAGCACTCCTATCAGCAAGCGGAGCACCATTGATTGGCAGTCTTCTATCTTGCTCAGCAGGCATGCAAAATTATAAAGAAGCACTTTTCATTTTGATTGTTTTTACAACTATTGCAACACTATTATCCATCTTTGCAATAAAAGAAACCTATTGTAAATCAATGAGAGATAACTTACTTCTTTCTTTAGAACCCGCGACATAAAATAAAAAACAACTAGATCTGTAGAACCCAATATTAAAGGCGATTTAAATGCATGATTTGATTTTGACTAATATGTGGATTGTTTATATTTGTATGGTCATTGGAATTACAACTCTTTTACAAATACTTGGCAAACGAGTAGTGCATCACTTAACAATTAGAGCAGAAAGGTTAAATATTATTTTTGGAGAAGCTCTATTAAAGGCAATAAGCATACCTATGGTATTTTTATTTTGGCTACTTGCCTTATCTTTTTGCTGTTCGATTATTTTAACTCATAAAAAATATTATTTTCTTGCGGTAAATCATCTGCAAATAAGAACCGTATTGATTATCATTATTTTATGCTGGGCACTAGTTCGCTTTATTCGACGGTTGGAAGCACTCTATATCCAAGCACGCATTAAGAACAATAAAGTTATAGACAAAACATTAATACATGCGTTAAGTCAGTTATCAATATTCATTACATGTATTTTAGGACTGCTAATAGTTTTGCAAATAATGAATATTCCTATTGCTGGATTGCTGGCTTTTGGAGGGATTGGTGGCGCTAGTATAGCTTTTGCCTCCAAAGAGCTTCTTGCCAATTTTTTTGGTGGGTTAATCATCTATATGGATAAACCCTTTAAAGTAGGAGACTGGATTCGCTCGCCTGATAAAAATATTGAAGGAATCGTTGAGTACATAGGATGGCGCATGACTAGAATCAGAACATTTGATAAGCGCCCCTTATATGTACCTAACAGCGTTTTTCTTACAATCAGTGTTGAAAATCCATCTCGTATGCAGCATCGAAGAGTTAAGGCAAATATCGGTATTCGTTACCAAGATTCTGATAAAATTAACGCCATTTCTAAACAAATCAGAGAGATGCTTTTACAGCATAAGGAAATTGATAGCTCCCAATCATTGACTGTAAGTTTAATTGAGTTTGCCCCATCTGCGCTGAATATTATGGTTTCTGCCTATTCAAAAATGACCAAATGGGATCAATTTCAAATCATACAGCATGAAATTTTGATGAATATTCTGAATATCATTACTGAAAATGGTGCACAATGCGCTTTTCCGACTCAAACAGTATATACCCATGTTACTTGAACAAATTATAGTGTGTTTACAAAGATTAAAAGAAAGGTAACTTCGCTAACTTACGAGAACTCAAACTATAATTCAGATTAGCTTCACATATATCAGGTCTTGATACAAGCGAGATTGCAAGCGATTTGATTTCACGAAGATTTTGTGGGATTTATTACCCAAATATGGATAAAGGTAACAAGCAGTCTACATCATGCTGATGTTTGGCGTTTTTTCTACTATTTTCCTAGTAGTTTGATAACCGTTTTCTATTTGTAGTTCAATAGTCTCTCTCTTGAGAAATTTGCAAGCTCGGTTGCGTAACCTTTATTCCAGTATTTAGTATGAAGTATATAGGCCAACTCAATATCAGGCTGATTAACGTTGAACCCTAGATGAAACAATCCTGCCTGACCAATAAAATCATTCGTTTCCTTTTCAAATACAGAATAAAAACCTAAACCATATTCATCAGAATAAAGTTTTGCGTTCTCGATAAACTCTTTAACTTGGTTTTCTGTTTGTATGTCACCAGTACCGATATACTGCATCACTTGAGGATCAGTGCGTAACTGCAATAGGCCATCGAAATCAGATAATATTGGTTGTTTTAAAATTAATCTTTTCGTTTCTAAAATAATATTCACAGCGTTCACAAGGTGATACGTTACTTTTAAAAAATGATTCAGACACTGATCGTGGATTTGGTATAAACCCGAATTAACATTATTCCATGTTCTACATTTTATCGTGAGCCAATATTTAAAGTGATATTTGTTTACTTTGTTAAAGAAAATGGAATCAGGATAAAATTTCTGATCACAGCAATAACCTCAGCTAATGGCTTTTGCTCTAGTTCATTTTTTCTCAAAAAGGCTTTCCACATGGATTCTCTGCTTGGGTCAAATTCGTTTAATAGATGTAAGCGGGATGGCTTTTGAGCAGACATAGGGAACTCTGCAAGTGATTATTCATTCAGCATAATGCCGACCTGCACCATCCCTGGAGATGAATTCAAATGCTTATCCGACTAACCTTGGACAAGTAATTGATATTCACTAGCCTTTTGGCTATGAAAGCTTCAACTTCAAGCTCGGAAAAAGTATTGCGTATTCCTTCAAAGCTTATCAAGCACAAAAGATCGATTTCAAAGATATGCTATCGAATGATATTGATTGATACTGGAAATGGTGATTATCCGTGTCCCATACGTCCCAAGGTTGCAAATTAAGCTGGGGCGGGTCTAGCCCAGTAATTACAAGGATGTCCCACTTGTCCCCTCTGTCCCTGTATTTTTTATATGATCAAAGAATTATTCTTGTTCTATTTTGAGGCTGAGCCAATGATTTTTTTGTTATTTCCCAAAATTTACCGCGGTAACAGTAATTTTTTGAATTTAACATAAATAAATACGCAGAAAACCATGAAATTGAGCATATTTACCGCTATAACAGTAATTTATAACGAATTAATGCAAAAAAAATGCAATAATAAATTTATTTTACTCATTTTTACTGCTATAACAGTAATATATAATTAATTTATGGTGTTTCCATGCCCACACACGAGATTGCCAATTTAGTCCATTACTACCGCAAGCACAGCGGCTTATCGCGACAGGAATTAGCTCGGTTAGCTGGGGTCGGTAAGACGGTTATCTATGATATTGAAAAAGGGAAAGCATCGGTGCGGCTAAATACATTGCTAAAAGTATTAGATGTGTTAAATATTCAAATGAAATTTGAAACGCCTTTTCCTCAAACAACGGATAATAATTAATGAGAAAAGCATACATATCAGTGAATGGCATTAAGGCTGGAATATTAGAGGAATTACAAGGTGGAATCTATCAATTTACCTACTTTGATGATTATCACGGTGCACCTGTTTCACTCACTATGCCGTTGAAAAATAAGGTCTATGATTTTGACGTATTTCCACCCTTTTTTGAGGGATTACTCCCTGAAGGTATTATGCTTGAAGCATTATTACGCAAATATAAAATCGACAAAAATGATTATTTTGGTCAATTGATACTTGTTGGCCAAGATGTCGTAGGCGCAGTGACAATTGAGGAACTAAGATGAAACACTGCCCTATTACTTACGAAAAGATTAGTGACCAAGAAAACTATTCTCAACGTGGATTGAATTTGCTTTCCCCTCAATTAAAAAACCTTAGCCCATTAGATTTAAGTGCTGATGAGCAGCGTCAGGAAGCAATTGCTCGTGTAGGAAAGATGTCTATTCAAGGCGTCCAAAAGAAACTAAGTGCCAAACTAAAAATTAAAGAGGGAGGTTTTGAAATCGTTGATCAAAAGGGTCAGTACATTTTAAAACCACAAAGTGATATTTACCCAGAATTGCCGGAAAATGAAGCCATTACTATGACCCTTGCAAAGGCCATTGGCCTCGAAGTTCCGGTTCATGGTTTGGTTTATTCTAAAGACAACAGTTTAACCTACTTCATTAAACGCTTTGATCGAATAGGCCATAATAAAAAGTTAGCTTTAGAAGATTTTGCACAGCTATCAGGTGAAGACCGACACACGAAATATAACAGTTCTATGGAAAAAGTAATTGCAGTCATAGAACAGTTTTGTACATTCCCAAAAATTGAATTCGTGAAATTATTTAAGTTGACGCTTTTTAATTTCCTGGTCGGCAACGAAGACATGCATCTAAAAAATTTTTCCTTAATTACTAAGGATAGAAAAATTTCCATATCACCAGCCTACGATTTACTTAACTCAACCATCGCTCAAAAAAATACCAAAGAAGAACTGGCTTTACCTCTAAAAGGGAAAAAAAATAATTTAACCAAGAGTGATTTTCTTAAATACTTTGCCATTGAAAAATTAGGATTAAATCAGAACGTCATCGATGGGATCATAAAAGAGTTTCATCAGGTAATACCAAAATGGCGAGAGCTGATTGGTTTCAGTTTTTTATCTCAAGAAATGCAGGAAAAATATCTCGAATTGCTAGAGCAACGGTGCAAGCGATTAAATTTTTTTGATTAACTATAACCTGGTTGACCAATATTTATGAAATCATCACTATAGCCTCTAAAACTTTTGCACTCTACTATACTCTACAGATCCTCGTGACCGCCCTCTTGAGAAAAAATATGGGTTATCCCTACTTCTAGATTAGTCTATCAATTATTAGCCTTAACACTGATCCTCATCATTATATTTGGACTTTCGGTTGAGTAAATTTTAACAATTTACATTATACTTAGAATAAAGAAGGCTTTTATAAGGATAGAAACATGTCTGCTGAAATCTTCTTGGCTGAAAAACTGCGTCGTTTTGAAGTGATAGATTATATCTTTGTCATGTTAGTGTATTATGTTTTTGGTTTAATGATCCTGTCAGTATATCCTCCTTTAATGGGTATTGCATGGTGGTTCTATTTGATAGTGTTAGTCATTTGCGCCTTCCCTTTAATTATCCATTTGATTTCTCAGCCAGGAGAAACAATATTATCTAAATTTAACCCTTGCGTTAAATCCAACACGCCATCTCTGCAAGTACTATTATCATTAGTCATGTTTTTTGCTGCATGTATCATTGTTTCTTTTATACCAATACTTGCTCATGTCAAATGGTGGGTATACCTAATAATAATGGTTCTCTTATCGTTGAAACCTTTGCAGAAAAACTGGTTCTGGTAGATATGATATCAAATGATAATTTGATATGTTCTAATAAACTTTACGAAACATTTAAGTACACAAAAAAACTATAATTCTATAGTATAAACGTTCACTTGAGACGTAGGAAATAAACTAATTGAGTTGAAATTTAAAACAAGCATCTTGTTTAACTGCTATTAGAAAAGCTTTATTCCTGAGGAATAAGTCTCTAGTGAAAACACACCATCTTTAACAATCAAAAGCGCATACCCATCCTGTACATCAGGTAAATTAATATTCCACATTCGCTTAAACCAAGAATCATCTACGGCAAGGGGTCGTTTAATCAGTTCATACGCCAATGAGGCTTCCTCAGTGAGCTTGCCCTGTTGGTATTGCTCTTCAATAAACTCGATATCAGTCTCAAACCAATTCAAGGATTCATTCATATCTCGAATGGTAAATTGATTCCAAGTACAGGTAAATGGTGCGCCCATATGACCACTACTAAAGAACGGTACGTATTAATTAAATCCATACAAATTACTTCGACACGCTCTTTTCCAGGTAATTGCTGTAGCTATTCTTTTAAATTCTTGCTAAGGACTTAGTTTAGACTAATTTGATTAAAGTTCCCCCTTTTTTAGTGTAGAGCCAGATTTTTTTCTGCTCCGCCCCTATATCAATCACTATATCAATTCATTCACCGCATGGTTGACAGCCTTAATGCGAAAAATGCGGACTTTTATCAGGTTCTTTTTCTCTTTCTTTTTGCGACAGAACCGGTAAAATAACTGCCTTATTGGAGGCGTAAAATTTATTTACATAAATGAATTATAAAAATGATTTAGGGACGAATCATGATAAAACACATCATAAACATTGTTATTCTCACTTTTGGACTCAGCCAAAACGCTTTTGCAGCGCCTGGGGAATTGTTTAAAATTCATGAATTCGGCACTATTCTTGAAGCATCAGCAACGATTACCATCTGCGCTAATATCAAAGGACCTGTATCCTGCCAGAAATATACCGTTAATCGTACTAATTTAGGAATCACGACTACTACCAATCATGCCTACCCTTTTTCTGGTATCAAAGTCGATACCAGGAAGTTTAAAATATTGAACTGTACCTCTAAAATAAATGAGTATTGTTTATTACCGCTTAATAGCCATACTCCAGCCAACACCTCTATTACAACCGTCGCTGTTAATATGCAGGCAGTAGCTTCAATTCATACCGAAGTTGGTGTTGCATATAATCAACAGAATATTGCCACTGGCGGCACAGAGCCTTATACCTATAGTGTATCCAGGGGGACTCTTCCGGAGGGCACTTCTTTGAATAGTTCAACTGGAACTGTTTCCGGAACACCGAGCACTCCAGGTGATTTTGATTATTCAATCAAGGTCACAGATGCCAATCTTTCTACGGCAATAGCTGAGACCAATGGAACAATAAGTGCTGCGTTAAGCACAACGACGCCATCTAACACCACCGTGGATGCAGGGCAAACGGCAACGTTCTCAACCACAACTTCAAACGGAATAGCCCCCTATTCGTACCAATGGCAGATCAGTACAGGCGGCGCTTATTCAAACGTTTCCAGCGGAACAGGTGGCACTAGCGCTATTTATACCACCGCAAGTTTAACGACTGGCAGTAGTGGGAATACGTACCGAGTAGTGGTTACTGATTCGGCAGCGGTTCCGACATCCGTGACCAGTGGCGCTGCAACGCTGACCGTTAATGCAGCACTTAGTACTTCTGCACCATCTAACACCACGGTGGATACAGGGTAAACGGCAACATTTTCAACCACAACTTCAAACGGAATAGCCCCCTATTCTTACCAATGGCAGATCAGCACAGGCGGCGCTTATTCCAACGTTTCCAGCGGAACAGGTGGCACAAGCGCTACTTATACCACTGCAAGTTTAACGACTGGAAGTAGTGGGAATACATACCGAGTAGTGGTTACTGATTCCGCAGCGGTTCCGT
>NZ_LNYY01000021.1:369-626 GCF_001468005.1 Legionella steelei | reverse complement strand
ATTCCGCAGCGGTTCCGACATCCGTGACCAGTGGCGCTGCAACGCTGACCGTTAATGCAGCTCTGAGTACTTCTGCACCATCTAACACCACGGTGGATGCAGGGCAAACGGCAACATTTTCAACCACTGCGTCGAATGGAACCAGCCCTTATTCGTACCAATGGCAGATCAGTACAGGCGGTGCTTACTCAAACGTTTCCAGCGGAACAGGTGGCACAAGCGCTACTTATACCACTGCAAGTTTAACGACTGGAAGT
>NZ_LNYY01000021.1:0-359 GCF_001468005.1 Legionella steelei | reverse complement strand
GGAACAGGTGGCACAAGCGCTACTTATACCACTGCAAGTTTAACGACTGGAAGTAGTGGGAATACGTACCGAGTAGTGGTTACTGATTCCGCAGCGGTTCCGACATCCGTGACCAGTGGCGCTGCAACGCTGACCGTTAATGCAGCGCTTAGTACTTCTGCACCATCTAACACCACGGTGGATGCAGGGCAAACGGCAACATTTTCAACCACTGCGTCGAATGGAACCAGCCCTTATTCGTACCAATGGCAGATCAGTACAGGCGGCGCTTATTCAAACGTTTCTAGCGGAACAGGTGGCACAAGCGCTACTTATACCACTGCAAGTTTAACGACTGGAAGTAGTGGGAATACGTACCG
>NZ_LNYY01000020.1 GCF_001468005.1 Legionella steelei | reverse complement strand
TACAAGAGATAGCAAAGGTGAGGTTAGGTTCTAAACCTTAGCGTACGTTTTCGTACCACTGGACCTCAAACCCCGATTAGCAACACTTTGGATGGCGGTATTTGCTGACATGGGTGCAAGCTTAATTGTTGTTGCGAATGGTCTGCGCTTGCTTAACTCACACAAAGGTCATTCTGAATATCAGGAAATGAAGGGTTAACAATCAATAGGGTGGATGATGAATGACTGGATTCCTAATGAGCAAGATAGTGCTCATTCTTTACGTTTTTTAGTGGTGGAATCTTCATTAGGCGCTCGTATTATCATTCGTGCACATTTATTAGAGTACAAGCATTCGGTGGATATGGCTTGGGATGATGAATCGGCAATAGAACTGGCCTTTATGAGAGCTTATGATTTTATCTTAGTGGATAACAAGTTAAATTGCTATG
>NZ_LNYY01000019.1:1547069-2403021 GCF_001468005.1 Legionella steelei | reverse complement strand
TTCTCAACTCATGTGTCAAGGATGTCCCCGAACAGTGTCAGGGATGTCCCCGGCTATACAACAGCCCAGCCTACATCGGTCATATTTGTCAACGAAATAGCAGAATAATAGGTCGTTCAGAAAGGGCTTGAAATTACGCTGCGCCTACATCAAGATGCAGGAGCAGCAATCAACGAAAATTTACTCTTCTTCGTCTACACGTTCATCCATATTGGCGGCAGCGTCTTGTTGTCTTTCTGCAACTTGCTCTTCTGCCACTGGAGCAGCGGCTGCTCCTTCTACTTGAGGCTTATCTTTCCACTCAAGCTTCACGCGACCTTGCTTATCAATACCAGCAACAAATACTTCAATATCTTGGCCTTCTTGCAATACAGATTCAACCTTTTGTGAGCGATCACTGCAGATTTGCGAGATATGTAGTAAGCCATCTTTTCCAGGTAAAAGATTAATAAACGCTCCGAAATCAACAATCTTACTTACTTTGCCCTGATACGTTTGCCCAACTTCAATTTCAGCAATTAACGCCTTAATTTGTTTTTGTGCTTCTTCCAATGCCTGCATATCTGGGGAAAATAATTGAACCACACCTGTATCATCGATATCGATTGAAACACCTGTGCTCTCAATCAATCCTTTAATCGTTGCGCCACCTTTACCAATAATAGTACGGATCTTATCTTCAGCGACTTTCATAGTAGTAATACGAGGTGCATGTTGTGATAATTCATCTCTGTGTTCTGATAATGCATTATTCATGACACCAAGAATGTGCAAGCGGCCCGCTAATGCTTGGTCTAGCGCTTGTTCCATAATTTCATTGGTAATCCCCTGGATTTTAATGTCCATTTGTAATGCGGTAATCCCTTGTTCCGTTCCAGCAACTTTGAAATCCATATCACCTAAATGGTCTTCATCACCCAATATGTCCGTTAACACGGCGAAGCGCTCACCTTCTTTAATTAAGCCCATTGCTACTCCAGCTACTGGAGCTTTCAATGGAACACCCGCATCCATTAATGCAAGGCTGGTACCACATACTGTAGCCATTGAGCTCGAGCCATTTGATTCAGTAATTTCAGAAACAACTCTTAATACATAAGGAAATTCTTTTGCTTCTGGCAATACTGCAACAATCGCTCGTTTGGCTAAACGGCCATGTCCAATTTCTCTACGCTTAGGACTGCCAACCATACCTGTCTCACCAACAGAATATGGAGGGAAATTGTAATGTAACATAAAGCGGTCTTTTGTTTCGCCAGCAATATTATCCAGCATTTGGGCATCACGCTCATTGCCTAGAGTCGCAACGACAATAGCTTGTGTTTCACCGCGCGTAAACAGAACAGAACCATGCGTTCTTTCTAAAAGTTTCGTGCGAATCGCAATAGGACGCACTGTCTTATGATCACGGCCATCAATTCGTGGCTCGCCATCCAGGATGCGATTACGTACGGTAGCGCGCTCTATTTCAACAAACATCGTACCAATAACATCCGCTTTTAACTCATCATTTTCAGCCTGCAAAGCAGCAATTGTTTGCTCTTTTAATTCACCTAGACGTTGATAGCGCTCTTGCTTGTCTCTAATCAGATAAGCGGCCTCAACTTCTTGTTTCGCCATATCAGCTACTCGTTGTTGCAAATGAGTATCTACTTCACGTGCAGTCCACTCCCAACGGGTTTTTCCTGCTTCAGCAGCCAGTTCTTCTATTGCTTTGATCACATTTTTCATCATTTCATGGCCAAACATGATCGCGCCACGCATAATGTCTTCACTTAATTCTTTAGCTTCTGACTCAACCATCAAAATAGCGTCTTTAGTTCCGGCAACCACCAAATCCAGCCTAGAATACTCTAAGTCTTTACGGCTGGGATTCAATAAGTAAATGCCATCTTTATACCCAACACGTGCAGCACCAATTGGTCCATTAAACGGTACACCAGAAAGCGCTACGGCAGCAGATGAAGCAATCATTGCAACAATATCTGGAGAAACTTCAGGGTTTAAAGAAAGAACAGTGACAATCACTTGGACTTCGTTACAAAAACCATCTGGAAATAAAGGTCGAATAGGACGATCGATAAGCCGTGAAGTTAATGTTTCATTATCAGAGGGTCTGCCTTCACGTTTGTTAAATCCGCCGGGGATTTTACCTACCGCATAAAATTTTTCCTGGTAATTTACTGTCAGAGGAAAAAAGTCATTGTTTTCGCCACCTTCTTTTTTACCAACTACAGTAGCTAATACTTGGGTGCCATTCATGCTGGCTAATACTGCTCCATCAGCTTGTCGTGCAATTTCACCAGTTTCCAATATAAGAGTGTGGTCACCAAATGCTATTTCTTTTGTAAACTTAGCCACGTAATCTTCCTCATTAAGTAATTATAACGAAAAAAAGGCGCTAAAAATTGCGCCTTTATTTAAAGTATCTTGTATAAAAAACATTTCCAAAGAAATGTGTTTGCTCATCAATCAATAAGAATCTCTCAGCTCTAGCGATTGAATCAATGTTTGATAACGAGCTTCATCGTTGCGCTTTAAATATTTTAACAACTTACGACGCTTATTAACGAGTTCTTGCAGTCCACGACGAGAATGGAAATCTTTTTTGTGCTCTTTAAAATGCTCAGTTAAATATTTAATGCGGCTTGTAATAATAGAAACCTGAACTTCAGGCGAACCTGTATCTGTTTCAGAACGCTTGAATTCATTAACAATTGCTGCTTTATCCGCGCTGCTTAGCGACATTATACACTCCCGGAACTACTAAGTATTCATTTAAAGGCGAACATTCTACCAAGGCATGTCCAACGAAACAAGTACTGAAAATTATTTTTGTGCAAAAAATTTCATATTTAATTGAGATCATTCATTTATAAGACGAAAAAGATTAAAAAGAAAGTAATCGTTTCGCTTTAATATCACCCAGTGTATTTCGTTCACCTAACCCAATAAATTGTGCTCTCTCATCATAAAGACGCACACAATCTGCTACTTCAACACCTATTTTATTTGTAATTACTCTGCCTTGACGAATTGCGACTATTTCGTCATCCAAAAGAGTTACTTGCTCTAAGTGGTTCACTGCTCTATCCATAGGCACTAAGCAATCCATTCTTTCGGAAGCAGACATCTTCTCTAACTCAGCGAGCGAATACATTGGCATATGTTCTAAACCTGAGGTATAGACCCTATGTAAACGAGTCACATGAGCCCCCACACCTAAAGCATCACCAATATCTTCAACTAAATTACGAATGTACGTTCCTTTACTGCACGTCACTGTTAAAGAAAATTGAACTCCGTCAAAAGCTATGAGTTGTAAATCACTAATCAGGATCTCACGCGCTTTTCTCTCAATCTGGATCCCTTCTCTGGCTAAGCGATAAAGAGGCGTACCATTATGTTTTAAAGCGGAAAACATCGAAGGAATCTGCTTTATATGGCCTGTATGTTGCATTAAAACATCTAATAATTGCTTTTCAGAAACGGTAAATGCATCAACACGCGCAGTGACTTCACCCATAGCATCAGCAGTATTGGTTTTAACACCCAATAAACCAGTGGTTTGGTAGCATTTATCTGCATCAAGTAAAAACTGACAGACTTTAGTCGCTTCACCAAAACAAAGCGGTAACATACCCGTAGCTAAAGGATCTAAGCTTCCCGTATGTCCTGCTTTTTGTGCTCCTAACAACCTTTTCGCTTTCTGTAACGCGGTGTTAGAGGTCATTCCTTCCGATTTATTTAGCAAAAAAATTCCATCTATTGCTAAAGATTTATTCGTTTTCATTATCTTCTGAAGTCGGAGGATTCACTTTATCAATGAGTCGGCTTAAATGTTGCCCATACTCTATTGATTCATCATAAACAAAATGTAGTTGAGGAACTGTACGTAAAGTAATACTTCGTGCCAAAGCACCGCGCAGATAACTGGCGGCAGCATTTAAAATTGTTGCGGCGACTTTTTTATCGTCATTAAGCACGGTAAAATATACTTTGGCATGACCTAAATCAGCAGCCACTTTTACTGCTGATATAGTCACAAAGCCTGTTAAGCGCGGATCTTTTACTTCCATTGGTATAATCTGAGCTAGTTTTCGCTGAATCATCTCAGCGACACGATCTGTACGTTTAAAATGATGACCCATATTTATAAATCACGCTTAATTTCTACTGTTTCATACACTTCAATGAGGTCGCCAGGTTTTACATCATTGTAATTTTTAACGCCAATACCACATTCAAATCCTTGGCGAACTTCAACCACATCGTCTTTAAATCTTCTTAATGACTCCAAAGTTCCTTCATAGATAACCACATTAGCTCGCAGTACACGAATAGGGTTATTTCGCTTAATAACACCCTCAATAACCATACAACCTGCGATAGCACCAATTTTTGGTGACTTAAACACATCACGAACTTCGGCAATACCAACAATTTCTTCTTTAAATTGTGGAGCAAGCATGCCTGTTAACGCACCTTTTATCTGATCCACAATATCGTAAATAACACTGTAATAATGTAGCGATACTGATTCATGCTCAGCCAATTTTTTAGCACCACTATCAGCTCTGACATTAAAACCGACTAAGATGGCACTAGATGCGATTGCCAAATGCACATCGGATTCAGTAATACCACCTACACCACTTGAAATCACTTCAACCTTAACTTCATCGGTAGATAATTTCACTAATGCGTCAGAAATTGCTTCAAGAGAACCTTGAACATCCGCTTTAAGTACAACATTAAGTACTTTTGATTCTCCAGCAGCCATATTTTCCATGATGCCTTCAATCGTTGATTTTTGTCGTCTGGCAAGTTTTACGTCACGGAATTTACCTTGGCGGAATAAAGCCACTTCTCTTGCTTTTTTCTCATCAGGAACAACAACTGCTTCGTCTCCGGCATGAGGAATTGCTGATAAGCCAAGAACCTCAACTGGAATTGATGGGCCAGCAGAATCCACCATATCGCCATTGTCACCAACAAGCGCACGCACCCGGCCATACTGAAAACCAGCAAGTAAAATATCACCCTTATGTAAGGTTCCACTTTGGACTAACACGGTTGCTACAGGGCCTCTACCTTTATCCAAACGTGATTCAATGACCACGCCCTTAGCAGCACCATCAGTAACCGCTGTTAATTCTAACACTTCAGATTGCAATAGGATTGCATCAAGTAACTCATCAATACCCATGCCTGCTTTGGCTGAGATATTGATAAACATAGTATCACCACCCCATGCCTCTGGAATGACTTCATGTACGGTCAATTCATTCATGACGCGATCTGGATCGGCATCAGGCTTATCCATTTTATTAATCGCAACAATGATCGGTACCTTTGCCGCTTTCGCATGTTGAATTGCTTCTATAGTTTGTGGCTTCACACCATCATCTGCGGCAACAATTAAGATAACGATATCAGTGACCTTTGCACCTCGGGCTCGCATTGCGGTAAATGCAGCATGGCCAGGGGTATCTAGGAAGGTAATATCACCTTTAGCCGTGCTCACATGGTAAGCACCAATATGCTGGGTAATACCACCGGCTTCACCAATAGCCACTTTGGTTCGACGAATATAGTCAAGCAAAGAAGTTTTACCATGATCGACGTGACCCATAATTGTAACTACCGGGGCTCTAGACTCAGTACGACTACCTTTAGTAATCGACTCTCCCAAACCTACTTCAATAGCATCTTCTTTGATTATGCGTGCTTTATGTCCCATCTCTTCAACAACAATTACGGCTGTTTCTTGATCAAGAACTTGGTTAATAGTTGCCATTGCGCCAAGTGACATCATAATTTTAATCACTTCAGCGGCTTTTACAGACATTCTTTTTGCTAACTCAGCAACGGTAATGGTTTCTGGTACTAAAACCTCTTTTATTACAGGCGAGGTTGGCAAAGCAAAGCCATGCGTTAATGATTCTTCGGCCTCTCTGAGTTTTTCCGATTTTTCGATGCCCTTACGCTTTTTGAATTTACTACGTCCACTACGTCTAGGTCCATCTTGATCTTCCTCGTCACGATCATAAGTCGTTTGGTATTTTGGCTTTTTCTTAACTTTTCTAAATTCTGATGCCTCTGCTTCGCTTGTCTGCTCGACATGTTTCTTTTTAGATTGTTTTTCCAATTTATGTTCTTCTTTTACAGCAGCCTCTTTTGTTTCTTCGGAGGTATTTTTATTTTCAATAACTTCTGGAGTAAGAGATTCTGTGGGCTCTTCAGTTTGTTCATCATGTGACACTTCTTTAGCCGCAGACTCTTCTTGGGGCTCAATATGCACCTCAGCGGTCTCAGCCACATTTTCAGCTGTCTCAGTAGCGATTTCAGATACACTTTCTGGAGCTGCTTCAACAAGATGCTGCTCAACCGCAATCTGCTGATCTTCGGACATAACTGCTGGCTCTTCAACTTCAGGTTGCTGCTCTAAAATCTGGGTACGTTTTACAAAGATTTTTTTCTTGCGAACTTCAACACTCACAGTTTTTCCACTATGCGCATCATGGCCAACAGTGACTTGTGATAAACTTTTTCGTCTTAAAGTAATTCGTTCAGGCGAAACATTCGCATCGCGCAGAGAAGTCCTCTTCAAATGATTAAGTAGGATCCGCTTTTGCTCTTCGTTCACAGTCTGTTGGTCATCAGTAAAAGATAACCCTGCTTCCTGTAACTGGTTCAATAAGCGTTCAACCGGAATACCAACGACTTGTGCTAATTGTTTAACCGTCACATCCGCCATATTTTAATCCCCTTTCAGCAGTTCTATCCATCATCTATGAGTAAAACTGCATATTGCACTACATTAATTTATAATAAATCCATAGTCTTATAAAAACCATGGTTCTCTGGCCTTCATAATTAAAGCCCCGGCCTTTTCTTCCGTTATTCCTTCAATTTCTAACAACTCATCTACAGATTGTTCAGCTAAATCTTCCATGGAGGTAATACCTTTAGCAGCTAATTTTTTAGCCAACTCATCAGTCATACCTTCCATTGAGAGTAGTGATTCGTCAGGTGAACCAGAAAGCTCTTTACCAGATGAAAGGGCCATAGTAAGTAATTTATCGTTTGCTCTATTTCTTAGCTCTTCAACAATTTCTTCATCAAATTCGTCTATAGCGAGTAATTCTTCTTTAGGTACATAAGCAACTTCTTCCAGTGAAGAAAAACCATGCGCTACAAGTAATGTAGCAATTTCTTCATCAATTTCTAGTGCAGAAGTAAATAACTTAACAATTTTACTCGATTCTTCTAAATTCTTATTTTCAAACTCATCTGTAGTCATGACATTCAAGGTCCATCCAGTTAATTGGCTTGCCAATCGAACGTTTTGACCATTGCGACCAATCGCTTGAGATAATTGGTCTTTTTCTACAGCTAAATCCATTGTATGCGTGTCTTCATCAACAACAATTGAAGAAATTTCAGCTGGAGCCATCGCATTAATTACTAATTGAGCTGCATTGTCATCCCACAAAATAATATCTACACGCTCACCACCTAGTTCGCTAGAAACAGCCTGAACTCGAGCTCCGCGCATACCCACACAAGCACCCACAGGGTCAATACGCCCGTCGTTCGTTTTTACTGCAATTTTAGCCCTGTTTCCTGGGTCTCGAGCTGCAGCTTTAACCTCAATAACGTTCTCACCAATTTCTGGTACTTCAATTCGGAACAGCTCAATAAGCATCTCATTACGAGTACGGCTCACAAATAACTGAGGACCGCGTGCTTGTGGTGTAATCTCGTATAAATAAGCCCGCACCCTATCATTCGGACGGAACATTTCATGAGGCAGCATCTCAGTGCGCGGTAAAAAGGCTTCTGCTTTACCACCTAAATCAATGATTATGTTATCGCGTGTTACTTTCTTAACCGTACCATAAATCAATTGTCCTAGCTTGCTTCTAAATTGATCAATTACGAGCTCACGCTCCGCTTCTCGGACCTTTTGCATAATAACTTGGCGCGCTGCCTGAGCTTCAATTCGGCCAAATTCAATTGAAGGAATTGATTCTTCGATACGCTCACCAATTTTTGTTGCTGGATTACGTTCTTTTGCTTGTTCTAGAGTTAATTGGCGGTCAGCGTGTTCTATCTCATCATCATTAACCACATCCCAATATCTAAAGGTTTCATACTCACCTGTACGGGAATCCAGTTTAATTCGCACACCTATATCTAAACCAAAGATCTTGCGAGTTGCAGACTCCAATGCGGCCTGAATGGCAAGTATAATAACATCTTTACTTACACCTCTTTCGTTTGATAACGCCTCTGCAACTAGTAACAATTCTTTGCTCATTGTTCGCCTCTCTATACTGTCAAACTTGCTTTCACAATATTTGAAAAAAGTAATTCTTGATCTTCGTTATTTACATTAAGTACCAAAGAACTCTCAGATACTGAGACAATAGTACCTGTAAATTTACGCTTACCAGCAACTGGTTTAAAAGTTTTTACTTGTACTTCGTTTCCTATGTAACGCTGATATTGCCAACTTTTAAATAGTGGTCTTGGAATGCCTGGTGATGAAACTTCTAAGCTGTAATTTCCATGAATTGGATCTTCAACATCAAGTAAAGCACTCACTTGATGGCTTACTGCTTCACAGTCTTCAATCCCTATTCCATCAGCTTTATCAATGTAGATTCGCAATAAAGAATGCCTACCTTGTGAAAGGTATTCACATCCCCAAAGCTCATAGCCCATATCATTGATCGTAGGAGCTAATAAATGTTCTAATTCATCTTGTATCATAGTATTAACAAACCAAAAAGGGGTACGTGCCTAATACAAATACAATATAGTAACCTGAGTTCGGGAAAGGACTTAACTCGGGAAAGTTACTTCTGATAAACAATGTTTCCGAGCACGACCTTGGCTTCACTGGGCTACTACTATTCTTTAGTGCAGTTACAAATTATACATAATAAAAAACCCCATAAATGGGGTTCTAAAAAAGTGGTAGCGGGGGCAGGATTTGAACCTACGACCTTCGGGTTATGAGCCCGACGAGCTACCAGGCTGCTCCACCCCGCGTCAACTGATGGCAAGTATACTGAGAGTCAGTACGCTTAGCAAGTACTTTCGCTAAGATTACGCATAAATATCTGTTCTACATTAAAAAAGCTGATATTTCTCTGATGCAGAAGCAGATTATTTAATTTTTAAGAACCAAAAGCATTAATACAAGCTACAATTAAGGCGCCTGGAAAAATACCCAAATAAAGAAGTGATAAGCAGTTGAAAGAAAGTACTACTGCATTTCCTTTATTTATAATTACAGGTTCAATATGCGTTGGTTTATCAAAATACATAATTTTAACAATTCTTAAATAATAGTAAGCACCTATTACTGTAAATAATAAACCAACCACCGCAACCCAAATCATTTGTGCATCGACTAAAGCTTTGAGTACCAGTAATTTTGCAAAAAAGCCAACCGTAGGTGGAACGCCTGCCAGAGAGAACATAACAATAAGCATCATAAATGCCAGCCATGGACTTCTTTTGTTAAGGCCTTTTAAATCATCAACATTATCAATTTCCATCCCTTGACTTGACATTAAAACAATCAAACCAAATGATGCTGCTGAAGTAATTGCATAAATCAAAATGTAATACAGCGCGGAAGAATAACCTGCAGTTGTGGCGGCTAAAATACCAAACAGTGCATATCCCATATGTGAAATCGCTGAATAGGCTAACAGACGTTTAATACTGGTTTGCACTACTGCAAATAAATTCCCTAATCCAGTTGAAAGTAGCGTCATTACCAATAAAATTTGTTGCCATTGCGCGCTGATATCAACCAAACCAATTGTCAACAGTCTAAATGTCATACCTACAGCAGCAATTTTTGGTGCAGTGCTAATAAATAAAGTAACCGATGTTGGCGCTCCTTGATAGACATCAGGAACCCACATATGGAAGGGAATTACTGCCAGCTTAAATGCAATACCGGATAAGATAAAGACTAGAGCAAAAACAAGTAATGTACTTTGCTGTTGCCAATTCGCAGTAATTGCATTAGCAACCTCCAGTAAATCAAGTTTTCCTGTTGCACCATAAATTAAAGAGATACCATATAAAAGCATCGCTGAGGCAATTGAACCCATGACAAAGTATTTGATTGCGGCTTCGGAAGCATCACTATCTGTTCTACGAATAGCAGTCATTGCATATAAAGGTAAGGATAATAATTCCAAACCAAGGAAGATAGTTAGTAGTGAGTGTGCAGAAACAAGGAGCATCATTCCTAATGTCGCAAACATTCCTAATACATAGTAATCACCTGCCGGCATTTGACGCTCATCTATATAATTTTTGGAATAGATAAAGCTCAGCAATACCGTTAGATAGATAAAGAACTTCATTAGATTAGCCACGTCATCATTAATAAATAGACCATGGAGTGTAATGACTTTATACATACCAATATAAAGGAAGCTAACCACAGCAGCTAACACCAAACCGATGCAGGATATAACATAAGCAATTGATTTATACCGATCTCGTAAAAATAAATCGGCAAGCAGCGCAATGCACGCTGCAACCAACACGATCACTTCCGGAAGGGCTACATGGATATTTTCAAGTAATGCTGTCATATTGATTAACCTTGATTACAATTTTGATTGACTTGCTAATGCTAGAGTATGGCTTACTGTTTGATGTATGTACTCCAACATCGGCTTGGGATAAACCCCCATAGCGATAACCATCAAAGCAAGTAGAACGTAAGCACTTAACTCAAACCCCGAAAGATCTTTTAATGCCGCAACTTTTTCATTTGCTACAGGACCAAAAATGACTCGTTTATACATCCAAAGATTGTAGCCTGCTGCAGTAATAAGGGTAGTGGCGGCCCAAAATGCCACCCAAAAACCGGCTTTAATTGATCCTAAAATCACCATAAATTCACCAACGAAACCCGAGGTGCCTGGGAGTCCTGCATTTGCCATACAAAAGAGCATAAAGAAGGATGCAAATATTGGCATTGTATTCACTATCCCACCCATATCTGCCAATCGTCGCGTATGCATGCGGTCATAAATATAGCCTACGCCAGCAAACAGTGCGCTTGAAACAAACGCGTGCGAAATCATAACCACAATTGCGCCTTCTAATATCAAGCCTGCTGCACTTAAACCCGTTTGTTTTGCAATTGCAAAGATTGCAAAACAACCTAAGGTTACAAATCCCATATGTGAAATTGAAGAATATGCAATGAGACGCTTCATATCTTTTTGAATAATTGCAACTAAAGCAATATAAACAATTGCAATTAAAGACAGAGCTATCATCACGCCTGCATAACGGCTGCATGCATCAGGAACGATTGGTAAGGAGAAACGAATAAATCCGTAAGCCCCGAGCTTTAATAAAATTGCTGCCAGTACGACTGAACCACCTGCCGGAGCTTCGGTATGGGCATCAGGTAACCATGTATGAACCGGGAACATTGGTATTTTTATTGCAAAACCTAAGAAAAATGCAATAAAAATCAAGGTCTGCGCAGTCATACTTAATTTAACAGCATAAAACGCCTCAATATTGAATGTACCAGCCGTATAACCCAAATATAAAAAGCTAGCGAGCATTAACACAGAACCTAAAAAGGTATATAAGAAAAATTTGATTGCAGCATAAACTCGATTGTCCGAGCCCCATATACCAATAATTAGATACATAGGAATGAGCGTTGCTTCCCAAAACACATAGAATAAAATTGCATCTAACGCTGAGAACACGCCGACTAACAAACCTTGCATAATCAAAAATGCAGCTAAATATTGCGATACTCTGCTGGTAATGCTATCCCAGGTTGACAATATCACCACTAAATTTGTAAAAATACTCAGTACGATTAAGAGTAAAGACATCCCATCGATACCTAAGCTATAGCTAATACCTAAAGCGGGCATCCATGGAAATTCTTCCAAATATTGCATTCCTAATACTTGTGGGTCAAAACCTGCAACCAAAGGGATACAAAGCAGCAAACACAGTATTACAGTAAATAATGCCAAATAACGCGAAATATTCGGGCTACGATCATCTCCTGCGAGAAGAACGAAGACACCGCCTATTACTGGCAACCAAATTAGTAAATTGAGCAAATAATGCATACCTTCACCCTATATTCAGCCGAGTATTAACCAGCATAAAAATCCAAGCAATCCAAAAACCATTACTGCTGCATAATGATACAGATAACCACTTTGTATAGCGCGACCTTTAGCTGAAAACCATCTAACAAGTCGACTGCTGCCATTAACAACCATTCCATCAATGAGCTTTTGATCACCCACACTGTAAAACACAGCTCCTAAACCCTTAGAACCTTTTACGAAGACTAAGTTGTTAAATGCATCAAATCCATATTTATTAACAAGTATCTTATAGATAAGTGAAAAATAGCGTGTCAGATAAGCTGGAATCGATGGAACTGCTATATAACAAATCCAGGCAATAACTACCCCCGCTAAAGTTATCCAAAGAGTAAGTGAGTAGACTGAATGCAACATGCTTTCAAAAGGTGAAGTAATTTCATGTGCCAGCTCAGCCAAAACATTATGTTGTGGGAGAACAAACAATGATGAACTTAAAATTGTTGGGTTGTCATAAAGCATAGGCATATACAGTACGTAACCCAAGATAATTGAAGGAATAGCCAAAAGAACAAGTGGCAACCATACAACCCATGGTGACTCATGAACATGGCTTAGTGTATGTTCATCCATTCGTGGTTTGCCATGGAAGGTCATAAACAAAGATCTGAAGGTATACAATGCGGTTACACCTGCACCAAGAACAACACAGAAATAGGCATAACTGCTGCCAGGTATTTGTGATAACTGAGCTGCCTCAATAATTGTATCTTTAGAATAAAAACCTGCAAATGGCGGTATCGCACAAAGAGCCAGCGAACCAATAACATAAGTCACATAAGTGATAGGCATTTTATTCCATAAACCACCCATTTTCCGCATATCTTGCTCATGATGCATACCAATAATTACGGAGCCAGCCCCAAGGAATAAAAGCGCTTTAAAACATGCGTGAGTCAGAAGATGGAACATCCCTGCACTATATGCAGAAGCGCCCATTCCAACCATCATATAACCTAATTGCGATAATGTTGAATAAGCAACTACACGTTTAATATCATTCATCACTAAGGCTAAAATACCAGTAAAGAGTGCTCCTGTTGCACCAATAACCAATACGACGCTTAGTGCCGTAGTAGAAAACTCAATTAAAGGCGAAATACGTGCGATCATAAATACGCCCGCGGTAACCATGGTTGCAGCGTGAATAAGAGCAGAAATAGGTGTCGGACCTTCCATTGATTCAGGTAACCATACATGCAGTGGCACCTGTGCTGATTTACCCATAGCACCTACATACAAGGCCAGACAAATCACCGTAACTAAAGACCAGGGATGTCCATTGAATATCTCGATGCTTTGACTTGATAGATAACTTACACTCTTGAATACGGTTTCATAATCAACACTACCCGTATATGCAAAGACCAGGGCAATACCTAATAGAAAGCCAAAATCACCAACTCGGTTTACAAGAAATGCTTTAAGGCTACCCTCAATTGCTGATTCTTTTTGGTACCAGAAACCGATAAGTAAATAAGAAACAAGACCTACACCTTCCCAACCAAAGAACAACTGTAGAAAATTGTTAGCAGTTACTAACATGAGCATCATGAAAGTGAATAGTGAAATATAGCTAAAAAAGCGCTGATAGCCATCATCATCTGCCATATAACCAATACTGTAGATGTGTACCAACAAAGAGACGAAATTAACTGTCACGAGCATAACCACACTAAGTGGGTCGATTAAAAAACCAATATTAAATTCAAAAGGAAGTATTAATCCGCCACTAGCCCAGTGATATACCACCGTGCTTTCAGTTGTAATGGCGCCAGAAAACAGTTGCCAAGCAACATACAGTGATACTACAAAAGAAATTGTAACACCGAGAATGGTTGCACTATGGGCCCCGACTCGTCCTATTTGATTACGGAAGAAGCCAGCAATTATGGAGCCTGCCAAGGGGGCTAAAACAATTATTAAACAAAGTTGTTGGATACTCACAATGTTAACCTTTTAAATGATTCATCTTATCTACGTCAATATTGCCTCTATTTCTATAAAGCAACATCACTATGGCCAATCCTATTGCTGCTTCTGCTGCAGCAACTGTTAAAATAAAAAAGACAAAAACCTGACCACTAATCTCATTATAATAATGAGAAAACGCAATAAAATTTGTATTCACTGCAAGTAACATCAATTCGATACATACCAGCAGTAAGATGATGTTTCTACGATTCATCATTATGCCAATAAGACCAAACCCGAATAAAATCGCACCTAAAATCAGGTAGTTATTAACAGGTATCATAAGGAATTCCCCAATATTATTTTTCTGCTTTCATATTAATTAACTCGACCCGCTCATTTCTACGAGTCAGAATCTGTTGTTTCACATTCTGTCTCTTTGACTTTCTCGGGCCTCTATGTACCAGGGTAATTGCAGAAATAATCGCAATAAGTAATAAAACAGCTGCAATTTCAAAAGCCAGTAAATAATCTGTATACAAAACCATACCTAGGGCTTCAGTATTTGATAATGGCTGTGCTTCGTTATTTTGTGCTACATCAAGAAATTGTGAACTGATTGCAGTAGTGCTTTGTGTTTCAACATTGGATTTAAATGTACCTGCAGGGATAGATACCATTAAAAGCCCTGTTAATAAAGCAACAAGAATTAAGCCAAACGGTAAATACCGTCTGTAATGGCTTTTAATCACTTCAATATCAATATTGAGCATCATGACCACGAATAAGAACAACGTCATCACCGCGCCAACGTATACCAGTACTAAGATCAGGGCAAGAAACTCTGCTTCGGCAAGTATCCATAATATTGCACTTGCAAAAAAGGTAAGTACAAGAAATAAAACACTACGCACTGGGTTGTCTTGTATGATTACCATAAAGGCAGCACCAACTGCTATAGCCGCAAAAAAATAGAAAATTATTTGGTTTAATAATTCATGCATACTTTACCCCGTTATCGGTATTTTTCATCAGCAGCGCGATCTGCTGCAAGTCTTGGCTCCAGCAAATCACCAAGTGCAAGGAGCTTTTCCTTAGTCATAATATTTTGACCACGTTCGCTAACATGATAGTGAAGTACTGGTGTAACGACTATGGAATCTACAGGGCAAGATTCCTCACATAGACCGCAATTGATGCATTTAAACACATCAATATCATATCTTGTGGTTCGTCTAGATCCGTCTTCTCGTGGTTCGGACTCTATAGTTATTGCCAATGCAGGACAAACCGCTTCGCATAATTTGCAAGCGATACAACGCTCTTCGCCGTTAGGATAACGGCGAAGAGCAAGTGCCCCTCTAAATCGAGGAGATAATGGGGTTTGCTCTTCTGGAAACTGAACGGTTATCTTTTTCTTAAAGAAATATTTTCCAGTTAACTTTAGACCCTGCAATAACTCTATAAATAGAAAACTGCGTATGTAGTATTTAATATTTTGATATGCTTTTTTCATCGGCTTCTCTATTAACCATTAAAACCAAGGTTTAACATGTGTAACAACCATTAATGCGGTTACAATAATCCAAACAATGGTGACCGGAATAAGTACTTTCCAACCTAAACGCATAAGCTGGTCATAACGATAACGAGGAAAAGTAGCTCTTATCCATAAATATACATACAGGAAAAAGCTCACTTTTACGAGTAACCAAACAAAACCGGGTACAACAAAAAATATGTTTTCTAGGAAAGGAATCCCTTCAAATGGTGACATCCAGCCACCTAAAAACAGAATGCTGATTAGTACAGAGATAAGAATCATGCTTGCATATTCTGATAAGAAAAATAGCGCAAACCCTATCCCAGAGTATTCAACATGGAATCCTGCAACAATTTCAGACTCCCCTTCTGCCAAATCAAAAGGTGCCCTATTTGTTTCGGCAATTCCAGCAATCCAAAATACAAAAAACAGCGGAAGAAGAGGAATAAACCACCAATGTAAAATTCCACCTCTTTGTGAATTAACTATATCAGTTAAATTCATGCTTCCAGCAGCTAATAACACGCCCACTAAAGCAAAACCCATAGCAATTTCATAAGATACCGTTTGTGCAGTACTTCTTAATGCACCAAACATTGCATATTTAGAGTTAGATGCCCAACCAGCAATTAATACCCCGTAAACTCCAAGTGAACTCATTGCAAAAATATAGAGCACGCCTGCATTAATATTGGCTAATACTATTCCTTCCTGAAATGGAATAACTGCCCAACCTGCTAGAGCCGGTACCAAGGCAAATAGAGGTGCGGCAATAAATAAGTATTTATTTGAACGCGTAGGAATAATAATTTCTTTAGTAATTAACTTAATTAAATCCGCGATTGGCTGCAGTAAACCTTTTATCCCAACACGGTTAGGCCCTATACGCGCTTGTATATACCCAATAACCTTACGCTCTGCATATATTAAATATGCGACACATAGTAGTAAAGGTACTACGATGATTAATATTTTAATGATGATCCAAATTAATATGCTAATGTCTTGCAGCATTTTCTTACCTGCCTAGCGCTTAATAGTTATTGCAGCAAATGAATGACCCAAATCTACTGTTTCAGGCATCGCGTTTGCTACCCATACAACATCTGCCGCAATGCGTTCATCACGTTTAAGCGGCAATGTTATCTCAATATCTCCCTGAGATACAGTAGCAACATCCTCTAAGTTCAATCTATCTGCTGTTAGAGGATTGATACGTATGCATGCCGATTCAGCAGCAGCGCATAATTGCAGCTCTTTGCTATTTCTAACAATTGCATCACTACGATAGAGTGGCCACTCCCCAACGCGAACTAATGATTGATTCATCACTGGCAGGCTCTCAGGATAATATGGCTTATATTCCTGCTCCATTGTGATTGCAACACTATTTTTAATTTCTGCCAAAATATCTTCTGTTGACAGATATTCAAAGCCATCACAATGCAATAAATTGCCTAATACTCTCAATATCTTCCATGCAGGGCGTGACTCGCCGTAAGGCGCCAATGCTCCCTTTACAGTTTGCCAAGTATTATCCACATTAATGTAGGTCCCTGAAGTTTCAGCATAAGGAGCCATTGGTAAAATGACATCTGCATAATCATGCATTGACTCATGATTGTACGCAGACATTAATACTACAAATTCCGCAGCAAGCATGGACTGTCGTGCACCATAAGGATTTGCAAAATCAAAACCTGGCTCTACGCCCATTAAAAAATAGGCTTTGAGTTTGGCATTCAACGCGGCTTGTACATCCATTCCTGGAGTAGAGTCAGTTTTTCCAGCCGTTGTCCGATGCGGAACCATACCCGCCATCCAAGCACCTGCTGTGTTTGCACCATGCGTCAGTCTGAGTACTTTGGCGCCGCTTAATTTTTCGATATGGAATACTAATGTACGAAGTAAAGCTGCTTCAGGATGATTTTCACACAAAGCACCAGTAATCAAGCATGCTTTTTCCTCTTTCAATGCTTTAGCAATTTTTTGGGTTGCCTGGTCTGGCTCAAGTCCTATTAATAACTTCTGAACTGTTGCTGGCAACATTTTTATATCATCAGTAAGTGCTAAGGCAAGTTTCGCGAGCTGCATTGGCATTTCTAAAGGTGAAACGATAGCACGTTCACTGAGATCAAAGCGATATTCAAAATCCACTGGGTTTATCGCATAGATGTTGGCACCATTGCGATAAGCCTTACGAACTCTGACGCCAGCAAGCGGAACTTCACGATCAATATTACATCCGATCAACACAATTGTGTTTTGTAGTTCAATTTCCGCATAAGGTAATGAGTTTGTAGGCGTAGTTGCCTGGGTTTCCTGATCTTTAAAATCTACTTGTTGCAATCGGTGATCTAAGTTGTGGACACCAACCGCACGCATTAATTTTTGCAGCAAGTACATTTCTTCCAACGTAGAGGAACTGGATGCAAAGGCCGCCACTTGTTCTACACTATTTTGTTTTATAACTCGTGCTAAGCCTTCTGCTGTAAATTTTAAGGCGGTTTCCCAATCTACAACTTCCCATTGGCCATTACGTTTAATTTGTGGCTGGCTTGCCCTTGATGGATTTTTTAATCCAAGATAGCTAAATCGATCTCTATCTGATAACCAAGTTTCGTTAATCACTTCATTTTCTTTAGGAACTACGCGCATTAACTGATTGCGCCGTGTATGCAGATAAATATTTGAGCCAAGACAATCATGTGGTGCTACACCATCATGCTGGGTAAGTTCCCACGCTCTGGCTGTAAAACGATAAGGTTTTGAAGTTAACGCACCTACTGGGCACAAATCAATAATATTGCCAGAAACTTCTGACTTCATACTGTGCTGAACATAAGTTCCAATTTGCATGTGCTCACCACGGCCGGTTGCACCCAACTCTCGTAAGCCTGCGATTTCCTCACCGAAACGAACACAACGGGTACAATGGATACAACGAGTCATTTCTGTTGAAATCAGCTCACCCAGCTTATCATCTTCTACAGAACGCTTTGTTTCTGTATATTCTGATGCATCTGCTCCATAGCCCATAGAGATATCTTGCAGCTCACATTCACCACCTTGGTCACAAATAGGACAATCCAAGGGGTGGTTAATAAGTAAGAACTCCATTACGACTTTTTGCGAATGTAATGCTTCCTCTGATTTGGTAAACACTTTCATTCCATTAGTAATAGGAGTAGCGCATGCAGGAACTGGCTTACGGCCATTTTCTACTTCAACTAAACACATGCGGCAATTTGCAGCCACTGATAATTTTTTATGATAACAAAAACGTGGAATATGAATGCCTGCTTCATCAGCAACTTCAATAATCATTTTACCGTTTTCAGCTTCAAATGTTTTACCGTCGATTTCAATAGTAGTAGTCATGGTCAAACCTTTTAATTATGCTGCGACGATCGAGCGTTTATGCTTAACGAAATATTCAAATTCATCGCGGAAATGCTTAACAAAACTTTGCACAGGCCAAGCTGCTGCCTCACCCAATGCACAAATAGTGCGACCTTCGATATTGTTCGCAACATTGACTAATTTCTCTACATCCCCAGGTTCGCCATGGCCTTCTTTAATACGATGTAATAAACGGACTAACCAGCCTGTACCTTCGCGACAAGGTGTGCATTGACCGCAAGACTCATCCATATAGAACTCAGAAATACGGTATAGCGCATCAACCATACAGGTTGTTTCGTCCATAATAATTACAGCACCTGAACCCAAACCTGAGCCTGCCTTTTGTATGCTGTCATAATCCATATCAAGTCCCATCATTACCTCACCAGGTAACACAGGCATGGAAGTACCCCCGGGAATCACTGCTTTAATCTTTCTGCCTTGAATCACACCACCTGCTAACTCAAGCAATGTTTTAAACGGTGTTCCTAGCGGAATTTCAAAATTTCCAGGCTTATTCACGTGGCCACTTACACTGAAACATTTGGCGCCACCATTATTCGGTTTACCTAGTTTTAAAAACCACTCGCCACCTTTTTCCAAAATGACTGGAACAGAGGCAAAAGTCTCTGTGTTATTTATAGTCGTGGGTTTGCCATATAAACCGTAGTTTGCAGGGAATGGAGGTTTAAATCTCGGCTGGCCTTTTTTTCCTTCCAAAGAGTTAAGAAGTGCTGTTTCTTCACCACAAATGTATGCGCCCGCGCCTAAATGATTATATAAATCAAAATCAATGCCAGTACCTAAAATATTCTTCCCAAGTAAACCTGCCGCATAAGCTTCTTTCAACGCAGCTTCTGTACGTTCGAAGGGCAGCCAAAATTCGCCGCGGATGTAGTTATATCCCACAGTAGCACCCATGGTGTATCCAGCGATAGCCATTCCTTCAATGAGTTGATGTGGGTTTAATGTAAGTATTTCTCGGTCTTTACATGTACCGGGCTCACCTTCATCAGAATTACAAACTACGTATTTCTGTACAGGAGAATTACGGTTCATAAAACTCCATTTTAATCCGGTTGGGAACCCAGCACCACCTCGACCACGCAGGGAGGATGTTTTTAACTCATCAATAATTGTTTGTGGAGAAGTTTGTTCTTTTAATATTTTTCTCCAGGCACTGTATCCGCCAACACTTTCATAAGCAGATAATGTCCAAGGCTCTGGTAGATGAAATGTTCGATAACAAACTTGATTTAATTCAACCACGGCAACCACCTCTATCTTTTTATTGGTATTGTTCCAACACTTTATCTATAGATTCAGGAGTCAGATTCTCATGATAATCCTTGTCCACCTGCATCATCGGCGCGTTAACACAAGCACCTAAACACTCAACAGGTCTTAAGGTAAAACGCCCATCATCTGTGGTTTCACCTAATTTAATGCCTAATTTCTTTTCTAAATGTTCAACAACTACTGCTGAGTCACGTAACATACAAGAAATATTTGTACATACATTAATTGAATGTCTACCGATTTGTTTGTGCTCATACATGGTGTAGAAACTAGCAACCTCATATACAGCAATAGACGGCATATCAAGATAATCAGCGATGGCATCCATTAATTCTGTGGTTAAATGGCCATGCTCTTCCTGGACAATTCTCAATGCGCTCATTACCGCAGATTGCTTTTGATCCGCAGGATACTTAGCGATCCAATGATCTATGTCTTTTATTCTGTGATCTGACACCAATTGATGTAATATTTTTGCTGAATTAGCAGACATTTCTAAACCTTTATTTAAATTGTAATTTTCTGGAATGTCACTTCATAAGCGTAAGAAATGACGTACCACAAATTAACGATCAATTTCACCAAATACTATATCCTGGCTCGCTAAAATAGCGACACCATCAGCGATCATATGTCCTCTTGTCATCGCATCGTAACTCGACAGATGCGCAAATCCAGGCGCACGAATTTTTACACGATAGGGCTTATTGGCACCATCAGATACCATATAAATACCAAACTCACCTTTAGGGGCTTCAACAGCACTATATACTTCTCCAGCAGGTAAGCAAAAACCTTCAGTGAACAGCTTAAAGTGATGGATTAAGGCTTCCATATCTTCTTTCATTTCAACACGGCGCGGCGGTGTGACCTTATGATCATCAATACGCACCGGACCAGGATTTGCTCTGAGCCATTCAATACATTGTCTAATAATACGATTTGATTGTCTTAGCTCTTCTACACGAACCAAATAACGGTCGAAGCAATCACCCGTTTTACCCACTGGAATATCAAAATCCACCCGATCATATGCAGCATAACTCTGCTTCTTGCGCAGATCCCACGCAATTCCAGAACCACGAAGCATTGGTCCGGTAAAACCCCATTGCAAAGCCTCTTCAGGTGAAACAACACCGATATCTACTGTACGTTGCTTCCAGATTCTATTGTCAGTTAATAGTGTTTCATACTCATCAACACAACGTGGGAAGCGTTCAGTAAATGCCCACAGAAAATCAAGTAAACTCCCACTTCTATCTTCATTCAGTTTTTCAATTTCACGCTCACTATGCCATCTAGATGCTTTATATTGAGGCATAGTATCAGGTAGATCGCGAGCGACACCACCAGGTCTATAATATTTAGCATGCATCCGTGCGCCCGAGACTGCTTCATAGCAATCAAAAAGGTCTTCACGCTCTCTGAAGCAATACAGAAACACAGTCATTGCCCCAATATCTAATGCTATAGCACCTAACCATAACAGATGATTCAAAACACGAGTTATTTCATCAAACATGGTACGAATGTATTGAGCACGAAGCGGTGCTTCTATACCTAAAAACTTTTCTATAGCGCGTACATAGGCATGTTCATTACACATCATAGATACATAATCCAGTCTATCCATGTAACCAATAGATTGGAGATAAGGTTTGGTTTCTACCAATTTTTCTGTTGCTCTATGCAGTAATCCTATATGTGGATCTGCGCGCACGATTGTTTCGCCTTCAAGCTCAAGAACTAAGCGCAATACGCCATGTGCTGCTGGATGTTGTGGACCAAAGTTTAAGGTGTAATTCTTTAATTCAATCATTTTTTGCCCCTTTTTCACCAATATAGCGGTTATCTTCACGAATAACCTTGGGCACTAAAACTCTGGGTTCGATATCTACCGGAGCATAGATAACTTTTTCAAATTTTGCGTCATAGCGCATTTCAACATGACCACTTAATGGAAAATCTTTACGGAATGGATGCCCGATAAACCCATAATCAGTCAAAATACGTCTTAAATCAGGGTGTCCTTCAAATAAAACACCATATAAATCATAGGCTTCACGCTCAAACCAATCAGCACCTTTCCACAAATGATGTACCGATGGAACGATTAAATGAGACTCATCTACAAATACTTTGACACGTAAACGGTGATTCTTTTTAGTTGAAAGTAGGTGGTACACTACAGCAAAACGTGGTTTATCCAGGGCATAAGCTTTGACTTCCTGACGTTCTACACCTCGAGAGAAGCCGCTTTCAGTTGCTGTGTCTGTTTCCCAGTCATACTCACCATAAAGCAAATAATCTACGGCACAAAGATCAATAAGCTGATCAAAACAAAATGCTTCCAGATCACGCAGCTCTAGCATTGCTGCTTTTAAATTTGATACGCCACACTCAACAGTTACTTCATCATAAGCGACCGTAACATTGTTAACATGACTCGATAATTCGTTTTTGAGTTGTTCAACCAAATAATCATTTTTTGTCATCTATTTGCACCTTTGATGATCTTAAGCTTCTAAGACTTTTTTATGCCTGATTTTGTTCTGCAATTGAATAATGCCATACAGCAAAGCTTCAGCAGTTGGAGGACAACCTGGCACATATACATCTACGGGGACAATACGATCGCACCCACGAACTACGGAATAAGAGTAATGATAATATCCACCACCGTTCGCACAAGAGCCCATAGAAATAACCCATCGAGGGTCGGGCATTTGGTCATACACTTTGCGTAAGGCAGGAGCCATTTTATTACATAGTGTACCAGCAACTATCATGACATCTGATTGGCGAGGGCTGGGACGAAAAATAATTCCAAACCGGTCCAAGTCATAACGTGCTGCGCCGACGTGCATCATTTCCACTGCACAACATGCCAAACCAAAAGTCATAGGCCACATAGAACCACTACGTGCCCATCCGAGAAGTTTCTCGACTGAAGTCGTTACAAAGCCACTTTTTTGCAATTCTGCAACCGCCATAGCTAGCCTCTAAGCAGTTAAATATTAATAAAAAATATCACCTCTGACTGCTTTCTTCTGCAATTGCAGTTGCGATCAGAAGTGAATTTGTACCTGTTTACAATTCGTCAATTAAATCACAAAGCTTAGCTTTTTTGTGCCCCGATGCTCACATGCCGTGCTTCAGCGCGCAAAATCAAAGTTTTGCAGTCAGATAATTGTGAACAAGCTCTATTTCGCACTCTTAAAAAATTATTCCCACTCGAGTGCGCCACGTTTCCATTCATAAATAAAGCCAATAACTAATAGCCCTAAAAATAACATCATCCCAGCAAAACCAAACCAACCAATTTTGCGTAAAACCAACGCCCATGGAAAGAAAAATGCCGTTTCCAAATCAAAAATAATAAATAATATGGCTACAAGATAAAAGCGAACATCGAATGGAATATGAGAGCTTTCAAATGCCCCAAATCCACATTCATAGGGAGAATTCTTGGCACTATCAGGTTTATGTGTTGACAATAAGGAGCCGGCTCCTATCATTGCTATACCTAATGCCAATCCGACAATTATGAAGATGAGAACAGGTAAATATTGAGATAGCATTTTTTCACCTTGCACGGATTAAAATGGTGCCGAAGGCCGGACTCGAACCGGCACGGCTTTCGCCACCGCCCCCTCAAGACGGCGTGTCTACCAATTCCACCACTTCGGCATACTCTTTTTGAGCCTGTTTACATTTCTACTCTCTTGAGCTTTTCATCTCAATCTTCGGCACTTTAGTGTTCGAAAATCAGACTATTTAGGCTCAAGCTAACGATATGTAAGCAAACTCCTTTTATAATTATTTTTTTTCAACCCTTATAATGCGTTATTTAGCGCAGCACAAGGAATTTTATTTACTTTTCTTACTGTTATCTACCGGTACTGGAATTGAATTCGCAGGTACACTGGTTTGCTGAGGAATTACTTGTTGTTCTGTTTTTTGATATTGCACAGACACCAAATAAGACAACAATAAACTGGTGACAAAAAATGTCAGTGCTAAACCACCAGTTAATTTAAATAAAAACCCACCTGTTCCTTGGCTTCCAAATAAAGTATTTGAAGCACCAGATCCAAAAGCAGCACCAATATCAGCACCTTTGCCATGTTGGATAAGAACTAAGCCGATTAAGACCACAGCAACAATTACATGAATCATTAATATCAATTGATACATTTCACAATTTCCACAAACTGTTTCGCGTTCAACGATGCACCTCCTACCAAACCACCATCAACATCTGGCATGGCAAATAATGCCTTGGCATTGTTTTCGTTTACACTTCCACCATAGAGAAGTGGTAAACGATCAGCATCGCTATGATTAATTTCTGCAACCAGTTTTCTAATAAACTGATGTACTTCCTGCGCTTGTTCTGGTGACGCAGTTTTTCCTGTACCTATTGCCCAAACGGGCTCGTAAGCTACGACACAATCACGAAAACAATTTTTATTGTGTTCACTTACGGCAAACAATTGCTCGGCAATAACTTGTTCTGTTTGCCCTTTTTCACGTTCTACTAACGTTTCACCGACGCAAAGAACCGGTATCATACCATGTTCTTTTACGTGGTGGAATTTTTGTGCTACAAAATTTTCATCTTCGTGAAAACAATGTCTTCTCTCAGAATGTCCAACCAAGACATAACGACAGTTGTAGTCCTTTAACATCGGTGCGGACATCTCACCAGTATAAGCACCAAAATCTTTTGGATAGACGTTCTGAGCGCCAATTTCAATATCACATTCAGCAAGTATATCCCGGACTTGTGGGATATAAATGGCCGGTGGCATTACAATAACTTGGACATCATTAATAGAGTGAAGTAATTCTCTAAGTTCATTACTTAATTGAATTACCTGCTGCAGCTGACCGTTCATTTTCCAGTTGCCAGCAACTATTTTGTGTCTCATTTATCCCCCTCGCATCCAACTGCGGACTATACCCAAACTCATTGCCGATGTGTAGCCCTATTGCGATTTTTTTATTACACGGCTCAGTAGATATAAAAAACTATGAGCCCAATTTATCTACTGTATATTTAAATTTCTCTCAATTTGACTAATATCATCGCAAAGCTTTTGCGCATGCTGCCTTACTAAAGACTCGTTCATACCTTCTACCATGACACGTAATAATGGCTCAGTGCCGGAAGGTCTGAGTAAAACCCTTCCTTCTCCATTTAAGCTTGACTCTAACGCCTTAACTACTTCGATGACTTGTGTATGTTCTGCAAGTAAGGTCGCGTAATTGGTTTTTAAATTCACCAAGCTTTGTGGTAATAAATTAATACCTTCTCTAAGTTGTTGTATGGATTTGCCCTGTTTGACCATAATTGACAGCACTTGTAAGGCAGCAACGATCCCATCACCTGTTGTGGTTTTATCCAGGCAAACAATGTGTCCGGAGGTTTCACCACCTATTTTCCAATCCTTTTCGCGGAGGGCCTCTAAAACATAACGGTCACCAACTCGGGTTCTTATGAAAGGAATACCTAAACTTTTAATCGCAATTTCCAAGCCGTAATTACTCATTTGTGTACCAACTACACCACCATTGAGCACCCCTCGTTGATGCCGGTCTTTAGCAATCATATAGAGGATTTGATCTCCATCAATTAAATGGCCATCAGAGTCAACTAACACTACGCGATCCCCATCGCCGTCTAAGCCAATGCCAATATCTGCACCTGTACTCATGACTTTTTGTCTTAATAGCTCGGGAGATGTTGAACCACAATCTTCGTTGATATTAAAACCATCGGGGCGGTTACCAATAGAAATAACTTGCGCACCTAGCTCAGAAAAAACATTAGGCGCAATGTGGTACGTCGCGCCATTTGCGCAGTCAACCACAATTTTCAAACCAGATAATCGGGTTAATGACGGAATAGTGGACTTACAAAATTCTATATAACGTCCGCTGGCATCATTAATTCGAGTCGCCTTCCCTAAATTTTGCGAAGGCACAGTTTGCATTTTCTTTTCCAGCTCAGCTTCAATCGCTAATTCAACGCTATCAGGTAATTTCCCTCCTTCTGATGAAAAAAACTTAATCCCGTTGTCTTCAAAAAGATTATGCGATGCACTGATCACAATTCCGGCATTGGCTCTAAGTGTTTGGGTCAGATAGGCTATAGCAGGTGTTGGCATAGGTCCTAATAAAGCAACATCAACACCAGCAGCGGAGAGTCCTGCTTCCAGAGCAGATTCCAGCATGTAGCCTGATACCCTTGTATCCTTGCCAATAACTACTTTCTTGCGATGACCATTAGCCAATACACGGCCAACTGCCCAACCCAACTTCAACACAAACTCAGGGTTAATATTTGATAAACCCACATGTCCCCGTATGCCATCAGTGCCAAAATATTTACGTTGCCCCATCCTTAACTACCTTCTTATTAAGGAACGTGTACGTTCCTAGGAATTTTTATCCTGCGAGAGCTGATAAAACGCCCGCCTTACTAATCATGGTGATCATATGCAACGCTTGGTTTGTTTCATCTACATCATGCGTTCTAATGATCGCCGCACCTTTCAATGCAGCATAGACTGCGACCGCGATACTTCCTATCAACCGCTCCCCCACCTCTTTAGCAAGTACCACTCCAATCGTACTTTTACGTGATACCCCTAAAAGCAAAGGCATCGCAAATCTTGCAAAGCTATCAAGATTTTTAATTAAGAGCAAATTATCTTGTACTTGTTTTCCAAATCCAAAACCTGGATCTAAGATTATATTTCTTCTTTTAATACCTACACGCTCACACTCCGTAATACGCTCTGTAAAAAAACGTGTTACTTCCGCAAGGACACCATTCGGATAATACGGTTCGTTTTGCATATAATGTGGCTCTCCTTGCATGTGCATCAAGCACACAGGAACTGCAAGTTTTGCCGCCATTTCAAGCGCCCCTTTGCTGCGTAAAGCATAAATATCATTAATTACATTAGCACCCGCAGCGACTGCAGCCTCCATTACTTCAGGTTTATTTGTATCAATTGAGATACAAATGTCTGAATTAGCACGAATTTGTTCGATAACAGGAATCACCCGGTCTAATTCGACCTCTAATGAAACCGGCTCAGCTCCAGGTCGGGTAGATTGGCCGCCGACATCAATTAAATCAGCTCCTTGGCCAATTAAGTGAAATGCGTGCTCACAAGCCCTACCCATGGATAAAAATTTACCCCCATCAGAAAATGAGTCTGGAGTAACATTTAATATACCCATTATTAAAGGTTTTTCTGGGGAGTTATCCAAGGAAGGTTGGCATTGACGTTCAAGCCAACCTAAAAATTGCTTTGAATTCACCTGCTTCTCTCACTACTAATCTCAGTGCTCTTCAGCAGGATTCACAATCACTTCATGTTCCGATGGCTTTTCTGATGAGTTATGAACTACCTCAGCACCATCCAGAGGTTTTGATGAACCCCAGTCTTCCGGTGGCGATGGTTCTTTACCGGACATAATTTCTTGTATTTGTTTGAAATCTATAGTTTCGTATTTAATTAAGCTTTCAGCCATTAAATGCAACTTATCCATATTCGAAACCAGAATTTCTTTAGCTCGCTTATAGTTTCTATCAATGATTGCGCGTACTTCATCATCAATTTGTTGCGCTGTCCTGTCTGACATTTCTTTATGTTTATTCATTGAGCGACCTAAGAATACTTCCTCTTCTTCTTCGCCAAAAGTAAGCGGTCCCAAGGTTGATAGCCCCCAGCTCGTGACCATTTTACGCGCTATTTCAGTAGAACGCATAATGTCATTCGATGCTCCCGTGGTCACACTTTCCGGACCAAAAATCAGCTCTTCAGCAATTCGACCACCAAATAAACTGGACAATTGACTTTCCAGACGACGTTTACTATGGCTGTATCTATCTTGCTCCGGTAAAAACATGGTTACACCGAGAGCACGACCACGTGGAATTATAGAAACTTTATAAACAGGATCATGCTCAGGTACGCTTAAACCAACAATCGCGTGACCAGCCTCATGATAAGCAGTCAATTTTTTCTCATTATCATCCATCACCATGGAGCGTCGTTCAGCCCCCATCATGATTTTATCTTTTGCTTTATCTAGCTCGATCATGTGCACTTTACGCTTATTAGCACGCGCAGCAAATAAAGCGGCTTCATTCACAAGATTTGCCAAATCGGCCCCTGAGAACCCTGGAGTACCTCGAGCAATTGCCATAATGTCAACATTGCCATCTACTGGAACTTTTTGTAAATGGACTCTTAATATTTGTTCTCGGCCACGGATATCTGGTAAAGGAACGACAACCTGGCGGTCAAATCGGCCCGGACGCAATAATGCAGGGTCCAAAACATCCGGACGGTTTGTTGCGGCAACAACAATAACACCCTCGCTGCCTTCAAAACCATCCATCTCCACGAGCAATTGGTTTAACGTTTGTTCACGCTCATCATGACCTCCGCCAAGACCAGCACCACGATGACGGCCTACAGCATCAATTTCATCGATGAAAATAATGCAGGGCGCATGTTTTTTTGCTTGTTCAAACATATCACGAACGCGTGAGGCACCCACACCAACAAACATTTCAACAAAATCAGAACCTGAAATTGTAAAAAAGGGTACTTTAGCTTCACCTGCAACAGCACGAGCTAAAAGAGTTTTACCTGTTCCAGGAGAACCTACTAATAAGACACCGCGGGGAATACGCCCACCCAGGTTCTGGAATTTGGTAGGGTCGCGTAAGAAATCAACTAATTCTTTAACTTCCTCTTTGGCTTCGTCTACACCAGCAACGTCCGCAAAGGTCACCTTAACTTGGTCTTCGCCGAGTAAGCGTGCACGCGAACGTCCGAAAGACATTGCACCTCGACCGCCCCCGCCTTGCATTTGGCGCATGAAGAAAACCCAAACACCAATGAGTAGCAGCATTGGGAACCAGTTAATAAATAAATGGAGAAGGAAGCTTTCTTGTTGCTTTTCTTGGCCACTTACATCGACTTTGCTTTTCAATAGCTCACCTAGCAAAGCATTATCTTGCATAGGCATGTAAGTAACAAAGCGCTTATTATTTTTAGTCATCCCTTTGATGATTTTATCATCCTCAATGGTGACTGAATTAACCATACCTTGATCGACTTCTTTCAAAAATTGGCTGTAAGAAAGTTTCTCAGCAACCGAATTTCGAGGGCCGAAATTACTGAAAACTGAAACAAGCACTATCGCTATAATCAGCCACAAAAATAAATTCTTAACCATGTCGTTCAAAGTATTAACCCCGTTAGTACGTACAGCTTTATTTTATGATCGAATGCTTAGATCATAAAGTTACTATAAATTGTATCCCTTTGCCAGCAAATAGGTTTCTTTTGAGCGAGCTCGAGAAGCTAAAGGCTTTCGAATCACGACTTTTTCAAAAGAAGCTCTTGCCTGTTTTACCAAATCATCAAAACCTACCCCATGAAAGATTTTTATCAGCATGGAACCACCAGGTTTTAACATTTTCTCTGCAAAATCAAAAGCCAATTCCACCAAATACATGGCGCGTGGAATATCAATTGCAGTAGTACCACTCATATTTGGGGCCATATCTGACAATAACAAGTCGACGCCGCGTTCTGGAATTAAATCCATTAGTTTTTGCAACACTTCATCTTCTCGGAAGTCACCTAGAATAAAATCAACATCGGGTAAAGCATCCATAGGCAATATATCCAAAGCAATGACACGTCCGCGTCCTTGTAATCGCTCAGAAACATACTGAGTCCATCCGCCGGGAGCTGCCCCCAGATCAACTACAGTCATCCCAGGTTTGAGTAATGACTCCTTTTCGTCTACTTCTTTTAATTTGTATACGGCGCGACTGCGGTAGCCTTCTGCTTGTGCTTTTTTTACATAAACATCATCAAAGTGCTCTTGCAACCATCGTTTACTGCTTTTAGTACGCTTCATAAATTTATTTATGAGTATCAATTTGACCTATGATACTGAATTTCACTACCTTTTCCCAGCAAAACGTGCAATAATTTACCATTTTATCATTCAGCCTCCAAAATAATTGTATTATTTGGCGTGTATTAAGGAACATTACAGTGGATAGTTCACTCAAAAAATCGCTTAAAGCCCAAGCACATCATTTAAAACCTGTCGTACTTCTTGGCGCCAAAGGATTAACTGAAGCCGTTATTGCGGAAACAAACATTGCATTGCTTTCACATGAACTAATCAAGGTGAAAATTAACGGTGCAGAAAAGGAAGACCGACAACTCATGGCAGGTGAGCTATGCCAGCAATTACAGGCAGAACTCGTACAAATGATTGGTAACACAGTGATTATGTATCGTAAAAATGAAGAGAAACATAAGTGACAGAACTGCGAGTATTGTATACACTAGATTTTATTGTTTAGCAAAACACATATTCCCTTCAAAATCCAATCCCTAGATTCATCGTGAAGGTGCGGGCAAATAAGGGTTATTAAATTATCGTATGGCCTATGATATTAAAATACATTCCAAATGCTCTGACATTATTGCGTCTTATGTTAATCATTCCTTTCATATTTTATTTGTACAATCATGAGTACACTATTGCTTTTTATTTATTTATATTAGCAGGATTAAGTGATGGTTTGGATGGCTTTTTAGCACGGAGTTTTAACTGGCAAAGTTTTTTTGGCTCATTCGTCGATCCACTCGCTGATAAGTTATTAATTGCTTCTAGCTTCATCTCTTTAGCCTTAATTGGTGTATTGCCCTGGTGGTTAGTCATTTTAGTATTTCTCAGAGACTTAACGATTTCCTTAGGGGTGCTTGTTTGGTATCAATTTATTCGTCGCAAACTGGATTTTCAACCCACATTGCTCAGTAAAATAAATACGGCATTACAGTTAACGCTGGTCACCTCCTGCTTATTTGAATTAGCTTATTTTGAATTTCCTCCCTATCTCCTTAATGCCCTGATCATATCAACAACATTTACTACGGCGATTACTTACCTTGATTATATGTGGACGTGGGGCAGAAAAGCATGGCCCAAAAAAGAACCATCATAATGAACAAGCAATTAGCACTCGCAATCAAATTAAATGATGAAGCAACCCTTGTTGATTTCAATTGGGGCTCCAATAGACTACTGCAGCAACAATTACATAACATGCTCGCCCACGGAGAAGATCGATTACTTTATCTTTGGGGCAATGCAGGTTGTGGGAAAACTCATTTATTACAAGCATGTTGCCAAGCCGTTAATGCAACACAATCTGCAATCTATCTACCCTTATCTCTCCTGAAAGAATGGGGACCGCAAACCATAGAAGGGGTAGAGGAACAAGAATTAATCTGTATTGATGATATAGACATTATCGCCAAAGATCCTGAATGGGAAGAGGCTTTATTTCATTTATATAATAAAATCAAAGACATGGGAAAAAGCACTTTAATCATTTCTGGAAATCAATCACCAACCACTGTTCCCATTCAGTTAGCGGATTTACGGTCTAGATTAAGTTGGGGTTTAGTCATTCAATTAATGGAATTAAATGACGAAGATAAAATTAATACGCTTAAACTGCATGCATTAAAACGTGGATTTGATTTACCAAACAGCGTGGGACAATTTCTCCTAAATCGATGCTCGCGAAATATGCATGATTTGCAAAACTTACTTAATCGCTTAGATGATGCGTCGCTTGCTGCACAACGAAAAATAACGATCCCTTTTGTAAAAGATATCTTGAATATTTAATCCCAGAAATAACGCCAATGTTTAGGAGGAAATGGACGGCAACAAATTATCAACGATATTTTGTACATAACACCACCAGATCCTAGATACAAAAACATCTGCCTTCATCTAAGTTTTCCCCCTTAACAGCAATCGAAGTCAATGAATCTGGTTTAAGAAAGGAATAATAGTTAGCACTAGCTCGTGTTGCCATCGCTGTACGTTGTGGTACAGGATCGTCATGGACCATTTGCTCGTCAACACCAACACGATGCTCCAACCGAGCAAGCCTATCTGCTAACCTTGAGGCGCTGATTATTTTCTTTTCTAAATTATCTAAATTTTTTGTTTCCTTACTTATCAAGTCCTTATCACATAATTTCTGTACGTTTTCTTCATTTAGACCAAACCAGCTACTTACTAACTTATTTAGTCCAGGGCGTTCAACACACCAATAAACACTCAATGCGGCGATGCCTACTAAAGAACTAAAAATAATGACCGGCCAAAAAGCCGGAACCATTGAACTGACAAATAGGCCTGAGATAATCATTGCTACTGATTGCCCTGCAAAAAAACCACCGCCAAAAAAGAGTATTGCAGACGCTCCTGAAATGAGTGCTTTGGCCAGTTGCATGTTCTCATTATTCAGTGCTTGCTCAAATTGCTTGCTGGCCTCTGTAAGCGATGTAAAACATATTTGTAACATGGAAATTATTTGCTTTAGTTCTTGCAAATCACATTGAGGATCAGCAAAGTCATAATCATCGACCTTCTCTCTTATGAGTTTAATCATCTGCAATTGCAACACGTATGCATCTAATAATTTATAAGCCTCACCCAGCTTAACTCCCAGAGCATTCGATACTTTTACTAAATCAAATCCACAAAAAACAACTACGGAAAGGAATGAAAATATAAATCCAGCACCGAGAATCACCGATGTTGACACCTCAAAAATACTCAACATCGTGACGATACCATCAAACCCCTGACATGCAGCGACCAAGATTCCTGCCGCTGTAAGTAATCCAAATTGGATTTTGTCTGCCACCGACTCGCTTTCGTCTTCTTTAGGCAGTTTGATACCATCCCCACTCATAGAAACAAACAAATCGTGCAACAGCTCTGTACGCAAAGAGACAAAAATAAACTCTATTCTTTGCTGTTCCTCTTTTGTCCTATGAGAATGGTTTAATTGCTCTTGATTGAGCCAGTAGATCAACGTAGCAAGATCAATAGACGAAGCAATAGAGGGCAGCTCATCTTGATGAACACCGGAGGCTAACAAATATTTTCTTATCAATTTTTGAGAACGCGGGCTGATTACAATGTTCATTTTTTCTCATTATTGAAGCCTAGATACTTTATAACCCGGATTAGCGCAACAAAATCGGGCTATAAAGCTTACATGAAACCAGGATTTCACTGTGCTCATCCAGACTAGAATTTTTTTAACTTTATGGCCTTGCAACACCCAATAGTACAATAAAAATCATATATATGAACACAGTTTATCCAATTTATATTAAAAAACTCCTTGATTTATAAACACTTTCCAAGAACAAAATTGAAAAATACCTGTCTTTTTTGATTAACTTATAAGCATGAAGTATAATTAATGTACTGGCATTGACTGAGGGAGCAATCATGAAAAAACTGGTTATCGCAACATTAGTGTTTGTGCCGACACTCCTGTTAAGCGGTTGTTATGTCTCTTCTTATCCAGGAGGTTATTATTATTCTGGCTATTCTCCAACGTACTACTCAAGCTCTTACTATCCAAGTGGTTACTACTACTCTGGATGGCGGCCTCACCGTAATTGGGGCTACTGGGGTGCACATAGGTGGAACACCAGTTGGCATGGTGGTTGGAATCGTGGCTGGCACGGTGGTGGCTGGCATGGTGGCGGCTGGCATGGCGGTTGGCATGGAGGTCGTGGCCACTGGCGATAAAATTAAATTCTCTTAATTTCGTCATCCCGAGTGCAACGAGGGATGACGGAGTGATTTATGCACCCTAAATTTGCTAGAGAATATAGACTCACCTTCATTGCTTACTCATATATCACAAGGTAGCATCTCTTCATGAGGCGCTATTTTACTTATGACTGTATCATAAAACACCTAGATACAGAGTATTCTGTCCCTTGCGCCTCTTGATGCAGATCAGTCTTTTTTAGCGCAATATAACGACTTAATCGTGGGGATAATAACCACATAAACAACGCAATAATTAAAGTGACAATACCAATACATGCAAACACATGAGTATAAATCATTAATGATCCTACCCCTGGTTTAATATGTTCAGGAAGCGCTGTATAAGAAGCGACTGTAGCGCCAATAAATCCTGCTATTGCAGAAGTTAAAAACCACATTCCCATCACAAAACCAACGATTTGTGCCGGTACTAACTCCGCTACCATCGCAACACCAAGTGCGGAAACCAACAACTCACCAAGACTCTGAAACAGATAGCTTATAATTAACCACCAAGAAGAAACCAGACCCTGATCCGTATAAAAATAACGCGCAAAAAAGAGCATTAAAAAGCTCACGCCACACATAGTCATTCCTAAAGAAAATTTATACGGGATGGAAAACTGTATGCCTTTTCTATTGAGGAAATCATAAAAATATGCCAAAACAGGACTCATTAATACAATCCAAATAGGATTTAACGCCTGGAAGCTTTGTGCATCAATAGTGATGCCAAAGAAAACAGGAATGACGTTATGTACTGCAAATAAATTTAACGAGGTTGGCATTTGTTGGTATAAAGTAAAGAAAATGATTGCTTCCAACATCAAGGCTAAAGCGACCAGCATCCGCATCTGTACAATTTTACTTTCTTTACGTGTCATCAATAGGTAATAAGCAATTACCGCAATAGTAATAAACCAAAATAAATTCTTAGCAAGCATTACATGCTGCAATAAATGTGCAGAGCACTCAGTAAGAATGAATATGCCAATTACTATCATGAGCCATTGGGATACTGAAACGCGCCGCTTATCAGCATCTGTATTGATGTGTGCCACAAATTGGCGTTGCACTCCATAATTGGCCAATCCGATTAACAAACCGATTGCACTCATCATATAAGCATACGAATAACCATAGCGACTAGAAATAGCTGGGCCTGCAAATAACGCAATCATACTTCCCAAGTTGATTGCCATATAATACAAAGTAAAACCGCCATGCAAACGAGGATCATTTTCTTGATAACACTTAGCAAGCAAATTCGATGGATTTGCTTTAAATAAACCGTTCCCTACACAAATTAAACCCAGCGCAAAGAACACATGTTCTTTATCAGTAATTGCTAAAGAGAAGTAACCTGCCGCCAAAACAATAAGACCAAGAACTATGGTGCGCTTGGTGCCTAATACCCTATCTCCTAAATATCCACCTACAACCACCATGCCGTAAACTAGAGCTGAATAAGCACCAAATGTATAATAAGAAATCGTATCACTGTAACCCAAATAGCGAATAAAATATAAAGTCAAAATCCCTTGAACAGTATAAAACCCAAACCGCTCCCATAACTCCAACATGAAAATCATGTGAAATGCACGGGGTTGCTCGCGAAGTATATTCACCATGAGTTCTCTTCCTTTGAGGTGTAAGATTTTAAATTAAAGGAGTTTTTAATTTTTTGCAATGCACTTTAGACTAAAAAGAGCAAATGGATCCAAATACATCAATAAAGTTGATTTTTGTTGAAAAAACAGGTTCTGACTCATAAAATCGATGGTTTAACCACTAAACTCATACCGAGATTGCTGCTCACTTGCCTGTTGAGGAGCAAGAGTATCCTTAGGGGCTTGAAACACAGGACCAGTACTTCTTAATGAGTGGTCGATATCTTTAGGCGGCACTATTTTTAACATGTCGCGTGCATTTTCTTTGCTGCCAAAAAAATACTCAAGCATGGAATCAGTTGAAGGTTCTTGAGTATGCTCATAGGTCTCAGTATGATCTCCTGTGGCACTGTCGCCAGCTCCAAATTTGCTGCGAACCCACCCCACTAGCACTTTAATCAAAGGTATTGCCACTCGAACAACAAGAAATGCCAACGAAAGAACGGATATTGCTGTTAATATTCCTAAGCCTGCCAGCGGGAAATAGAGCGATACAATCAAACCAATCAGCGCTATTGCAGATAAACTAAAACCAACTCCTTTGTTTATTATTTGCGAAAAATTAGCATCCTTAAATTTCTTATTTAAATCCAATTCCTTTAACTTAAGCTCAAGTAGATATTTTTTTTGTGCCTCAAAATCTTCATTAAGCAAGGCAATCTGCTCACATAGCGAAATAAGCTCTGATGTTGTAGCACAATTACCTAAAGCGGTTTTCAATCCAGGCACTTTTTTCTGCAGCACCTCCATTTCAGCTTCAGCATGAGAAATCGCTTTCTTAATCGCTCTTTGTGCTTTACTCAATTGATAGTATTCAGAGATTGTTTTGCCTAATAAAAATAAACTCAGGGCCAAAGAGATTGAAGTTGCTGTAAAGGCAATTGCGATGGCTACGGCAGGTACCGCGATAGACGTGATGCTCAGAGCCAACGCTATCCCAGAAAAGAACCACTTCGCATTATTTTCCGGAGTCACAGGAGCTTTTGTACCTAAGAGATGACAAGTAAGATACACAAACGGAATAAGTAAGAAATCTACTGTAGCAATAAAAATTGAGCCAATACCTAAGCCCAACGTTAGGGACTCAGTAGGAGGAATATTCTGAAAGGTTCTAACTGAAGAACCAATCTGCATCACGGCCTTGCTTGAATCACCCGTAGTTTTGATGACTTGTGATACTAATATTACTTTTTTTGAAACCTTGTCGAGATCGAACGTAGAAATCGAAAGTTCAGCATCATAATCGATTGGATGCTGTATTTTCTCAAGAATTACAGTTGCTTCGTGCTTTTGATTAGCAATCTCAAATTCTGTCACTATGACCACTAATAGCTCATTTTGGCAAAAAGATATAATATACTATTTCTCTGAATTTGTGCTAATTTTTTTTACAATATAAACGAGAACTTGCTAATCCGATGTAAATTCAACTATATTTCACATAGATACTAAATAAATGCGATAAAAAAAAACATTATGTCTAAAAAAGCCCTTTATTTGGCAGGTGGTGGCGCTCGAGGCGCCTATCAAGCGGGTGTCCTGAAAGCAATTGGCCATATTTTGCAAGTTAAAACGTTACCTTTCGAAATGGTCAGTGGGGTAAGCGTAGGGAGCATCAATGCGGCAGTACTTGCAGAAAACGCCGATGACTTCCCAACGGCTCTTGATAAACTGGAAACAATTTGGAGTGAAATTCATTGCCACCAAGTCTATAGAGCCAGTAATTTAGCGTTAAGTAAATCTGTTGTACGTAATATGAGTACAATGATGATTAAACAACGACAGGCAGCTCATCTACTCGATACCACACCGCTGCGAGAAATGATTGCAGATGGACTTGACTTCGGCAAGATCGCGCAAAATATAAACGACGGATACCTCCATACTTTAGAAATCATTAGTAACTGCTATGAGACCCGTCAAACGGTTTCTTTTTATGAGCACAACAATCCTGAGTTCACTGACTGGAATTATCCACGACATGGCAGCAAGCGTGTTAGTTTCCAGGCAGAGCATATTTTAGCGTCCAGTGCCTTACCTCTGTTTTTTCCAACAGTTTTGCTCGATGGCTTTCATTATGGGGATGGTAGTGTGGGCCTAGCCGCCCCCCTTCGAGGTTCCGTGCGCTTCGAAGTGGATAAAATTCTGATTTTGGGGACTCGGGCGTTGCCTGCATTTGTTGAGCAAGAAAATTTGCGTAACCATGATGACATTCCTTTTTCACATATTTTTGGAAATATGTTAAACGCACTTTTCTTGGACAACCTTGAGCGCGATATTGAAATGGTTAATCGGATGAACGAAATTGCAATGCTTTTGTCGATGTGGAAAAAGCGCCGCTCTCCATGGCGTCCTATTACTACCTTGCATTTACGTCCCAGCAAAGATCTCGCTCCTTTAGCGCAAATACATTTTAAAGCCTTGCCATCATTGCTTAGGTACCTTCTCAATTTCCTTGGAGAAAAGAAACATTCTGGAGATTTGTTAAGTTTTGTGCTGTTTGAACGAGACTATACAAGAGAATTGCTAGAGCTAGGTTTTCAAGACACCATTAATAATGCTAAAGAAGTGATCGCCTTTTTTGAATAATTTTTCTTAACACCCTCTTTTGCTATGCGCTACGGAACAACAAAAAATAGCAGACATTTTCGAAAGAGGGCTATCCTTAATCACGTTTTAAGTAATTTTCTAACTGTTCAGCCGACATTGGTTTATTAAAATAAAAACCTTGGAATTTATGACAATTATGCGATTCTAAATATTCCAATTGACTGGAAGTCTCAACACCCTCAACGACTAAATCCAAATGCAAATTGCTCGCCATATCAATAATTGCTTGCAAAATCACTCCATCTGAACGGTTAAAATTAATATTTTTGATAAATGATTGGTCAATTTTTAATTGATCAATTGGCAGTTTATTCAAATAATTGAACCCAGAATTACCCATACCAAAATCATCCAGGACAATGCTTACACCAAGTTTTTTCAAGTCATTAATTGAATCAATAACATTTCCTGCATTGATAATGACATTTTCTGTGACTTCCACTTTCAGATATTTGGGGTTTAATTTACTGGTTTTTAATATATTTTTAATCATGCTTACAAAATTAGGTTGTATGAATTGCTTCGTTGCAATATTTACTGAAATAGGAAAGGGGGAAATTCCTTTATCTTGCCAAGCCTTATTTTGAGCACACGCAGTCCTAATCACCCATTCGCCTATCGGTACAATAAGACCTGTTTCCTCTGCAAGAGGTATAAACTCCATAGGTAATACAAGGCCCTTTTGAGGATGTCGCCAACGAATCAAAGCCTCTACGCCAATTAACGTCTGACTCTGGCTGTCGTATTGTGGCTGATATTCTAAAAAAAACTCATTTTCAATGAACCCACGACGAAGATCGGATTCTTTTTCCAATCGGCCAATGCATTTCTCTTGTAATTCAGCAGTATATAATTGAAATTGATTCCCACCTAAAGCCTTTGCCCGATACATCGCCAGATCAGCATTATGTAACAGTTCTTCAACAGTTGAACCATCCTGAGGATAAATGCTGATGCCAAGGCTTGCAGAAATGATAATGTCTTGCTGAGCAATATGTAGACTTTTATTGATCGTCTCTAAAATTTTTTGGGCAATATGAGCTACCTGTTCAATTTTATATACTTCTGCTGAAATGAAAATAAATTCATCACCACTTAAACGGGCAATGACGTCTTCTTCTCTAGTGACTTCAGAAAGACGCTCAGCGATTCGTTTCAGTAAGATATCACCTGACTCATGGTTAAAGCTGTCATTGATGAGTTTGAACCGATCAAGATCGATAAAAATCACTGCAAACATGGAATGATTTCTTTTAGAGCTAGCAATTTCACGCTTAATCCTATCCACCAGCAAAGTGCGATTGGGTAAATCAGTTAAGCTATCATGGGTTGACTGGTATTCAAGTACCGTGAGCGTTTTCTGTAAAGAGTCCGTGCGTTCTTCAACCGTTTTCTCCAAAATTTTCTCGCGATTTTTTGATTCTTGCATCAAGCGCCATTTTTTAGTTAAAGAACAGGCCACTTGGCGTACTGAAATACTATCGAAAGGTTTTTTGAGAATTAATAAATTATCACTGAGTCCCAATTCCGCTACTGTTTCCTCCCAGGTATAGTCAGAATAAGCGGTGCAAATCACAATCTGTGTTTCTTTGTCTAAAGCCCAAATGCGTTTAATGGTTTCAATACCATCTAATCCAGGCGGCATGCGAATATCAACAAAAGCTAAGGCATAAGGAGCTCCCTGCGCTATGGCCCGTTGAATATATTGAATTCCTTCTTCTCCTTGAGAAACACAGTCTATTTGAAAGGCAGGAAGATCGATTGCAGCTGATTTTGATTTTTCCGCATCGTTTGCCAAATCCTCTCCAAAAACCAGCTGATTGAGTTTGTTAATCCCTGTCGTTGATTCTTTCATTTTTAAGATTTTTTGAAAATCAAGATGAATGGCAGGATTATCATCAATAATTAAGATCTTAAAATCGTTTTGTTTATCCATTTACTATGCTCCTCTCATCTTTTCAGCACGCTTGCTTTGCGATTAGGTAAATAAACGGTGAAGGTAGCACCCTTTTCATGACCTTCGCTTTGCGCAAAAATTTCGCCGCCCAATTCATTAATAGCAAGAGCAGAGGCATGAAGCCCAAATCCATGGCCCGATTTTTTTGTTGTAAAACCAAAAATAAAAATTTTATTTAGATTGGCTTTGGCGATACCAATGCCATTTTCAGAAAACTTGATTTCAATTTTGTCTTTATTTACCAAACTGGTTTTAATTATTAGCGTTTTATTTGGGTTTGATGACTCAAGTAACGCATCCTTTGCATTGGAAATGAGATTGCCAAGCACTTGAAACAATTTAATTTTATCAACCTTAACGGAGTTTAGATCACCATATTCCTTTTTCACCTTAATTTCGGATTGTAGATGAATACTTGATAAGAGAAGCGTCTCGTCAATAAGATCGTTAATAGAAATAATCTGTTCAAAACTATCTACTTTAATCACATTTTGTTGAGTAGATATGATGTTTTTAATTAGCCCTACATTTTTAGATATTTCTTTTAACTCGCCTACCTCCAGTTCATGTTCTTTACTCCAGCACTGAGCCAATTCATTAATATATGCGACAACATGAACACCGCGCGGATCTTGGGTAAGAAACTGTGGTAGATCCTCTTTATGGGTGTTAAATAGCTCCGCTAATTTTTTTATATCTTTTAAAGGAGATGAGTTTTGGCTAGCGATCATGGTTTCAACGGAAATATTAACCGAATTGAGCACATTACCCACATTATGCAAAACTGAAGCTGAAATCTCCGCCATGCCTAATTCACGTGCTTGTTCAAATTGGTGTTGATTTCTAGCTTCTTTATAAGAAGAGGCCAAAAAAGCAATGCCTAGAATCACCATAGTGACTGCAGCAATGATAATTGCCAAGACGGTTTGATTAAGCCCTTGATAGCTGTCGATACTGATGGGCTGGCATAGAGGGGTAAATACTGAAGCGGCCATTCCAGTATAATGCATCCCACAAATCGCAAACCCCATCGTGATTGCCGATAGCGCTTTAATCCGATTTCTTAATTTTAAAATGACTGTATTGCTTTTGAGAGCAAACCAAATCGCAGCTAGCGAAGCGAGAATAGCAACAAGGAGCGACAACAAGAATAAGCTGGGCAAGTACGCAATATTTAAGGAAATAAGCATAGCTGCCATACCAGTATAGTGCATAGACGCAATCGCTAACCCCTAAAATGAAACCACCGGCAAGGAGATGGACAATGTTAATTATTGATTTTTTTAATAAAAATAGGGCAAAACAAGAGGCCAAAATGGCAACAAAGAGTGACAGGATAGTCCATAACAAATCATATTTTAAAACAAGGCCAGGAATTGTGAATGAGAGCATACCAATAAAATGCATAGACCAAATCCCCGAGCCCATCGCAATGGCCCCACCCAACAACCATAGCCTGACCTCTTTTTTTGTGTTACTGCGATCTCTTAAGCGGCCAGTTAAATCAAGCGCAACATAGGAGGCCATCATAGCCACGAAAAAAGAGAGAACAACCAATTTTGGATCATAGATACCTAGGAGCTGATTAGGTGGCAAGGCATTCACTTGAAAAAAGTCAGTATACATTTCCCTTGATACTCTTTATATTTTGTATAAGTGTAGCAGGATTTTATATTAAATAGATTGAATAAAGTGACTGAAAAATCGACCAAAATTACCAAAATAATCCTTTTCTATTTAATTATCGCCATCAGTCTTATTGTGTATTTTGCTTTTCATCATAGTGCAGTCAAACTAGAAAGTGGTGTTTATCTCAATCAACCCCAGACCGTCACGCATTTTGAGTTTATTGATAATCATGGGAATTTATTCACAGAAACAAAATTAAAAGGTCATTGGTCTTTATTATTTTTTGGTTTTACCTCCTGTGCCATGATTTGCCCGCTTACGATGCAAACGCTAAATCAAACATATGAACATCTGACCACAACCAAAAGGCCACAAGTGATTTTTATTTCGGTTGATCCTGAGCATGATTCTTTGCAGAGGCTCAATCAATTTATGCATCAGTTTAACCCACATTTTATAGCACTCAGAGGTGACATGTCGGCAATAAATACCTTGCAAAAACAGCTGCACGTTACAGTCTCAACCACACCTATGAGTCACGGAACAGAAATTGTGCTCATTAATCCAGAAGCAAAGATCCAAGCCTATTTTCATTATCCTATTAGCTCAAAAACATTGGCAGCAGATTTGCAGCGCTTGATGCATTAGCGACGCAGAACCCCGGTTACGGCTTCACCTTCACCCAGACTACAATGATTTTGTATATCTATGGCTACTTAGGTACGCAACAACGTCAGCACCTCTTCAGTTTCAGGCATAATTCCATTCCAAATAAAAAAAGCCTCGGCTGCTTGTTCAACCAACATTCCTAAACCATCTACTGCATCACAATCTGATTCTCTAGCATATTGCACAAAAGCGGTCGCGCCGTGCTGTTTGTAAGACAAATCATAACAAAATGGCTTTGCTGACATGCATTCGTCGGGTAAGGCAACGAACTCACCCACCAAACTCGCCGAAGTAGCATTAATCACTAAATCAAATTGCCCCTCAATTTCATCAAAACTCAAACATTGTGTTTGTGGAAACGCACGTTGAAACTCCTCTGCTTTAGCTGAGGTACGACTGGCTATAATCAGTTCCGCAGGATGGTTTTCCAATAAGGGAGAAACTATTCCACGTGCAGCCCCCCCTGCGCCTAATATCAATACCCGCTTGCCGTTTACTGAGAGATAACGACTCAAATCGCGAATCAAACCAATACCATCGGTGTTGTCTGCATGCAATTGGTTGGCTTGCATCCATAAAGTATTGGCCGCTCCAGCTTGTTGACAGCGAAAACTGCTCTGCTGTGCCATTGCAAAAGCTCGTTGTTTGAACGGCAAAGTGATATTGAGACCCTTGCCATCTTGAGCAAAAAAATCAGATACTAGCAGTTCAAAGGATGGATCATCTGCCTTAATTTTTTCATAAGTCAGTTGTATGTTCACTTGTTTGGCAAAAGCTTGATGGATTACCGGAGATAAACTATGCGCAATAGGATTACCAATAACTGCAAAACGTTGGGACACCTTACTCTCCTATTTGGGTTAATTTGTTGCTTTATTGCCAATACCGTTACAGCGAAAAGCCTATCAATTAATGTTTATCTTAAATTAAAACCAGAAAATCATATCAAAGCATTGATCAAAGAATTGAATCAATATCTAGCACAGCAAGGATTATTTGCTGCGTATCAGATTACACCTTATTTGCAGCAGCATCCGCTGCACATTACCTTATATCTGGCAGACTATAGCCCCCAAAAAATTCCTGCCATTCTTAGAACAACAAAGGAATTAGCCAAGCAACAGAAGCCTATTCTTTTTTCCACCGCAGAATTTATTCCTAGCCGCAGTGGTTATGTCATGTTGACGGTACGCCATGATAAAACAATACACGAATTAAGCAATAAAACATTAAATGTCTTAGCACACTTTCGTAACCCACACGCAAGTATTCCCGCCTGGGCTGCTCAGGATCCTGAACGACAAGCTCTTTTTCGTCAATACGGTAGCCCAAGTGTGCTAGACTACTTTAATCCACATTTCTCTATTTTTTCTGCAGAGTCTTTAAATACACAACAGAGTACTTTTTTATATCAGCAACTGCACAAGTTAATTCACCAATTTAGCCAATCCCATCAAACACAAATTGAAGAACATGTTGATGCAATAGGAGTAGGGATAGCCGACACACACGGACAAATTGTCAAGGAATTAGCAGTGTTTACTCTAGAGCCATAAGATAAAAAGCTAACTTTCCTTGAAAAAAATCATATTGCTACAAATAATTAAAGGAACTGAGTCTCTTTTATCTGTATCGTTCTGTGATGCAAAAAAACAAGAGGCATAATAAGTTACTCTGACCTGAATTAAGGAAAATTCAATGAGCGACTTTTCCGAAAATGAAAAAAATATTTTAAAAAACAGCCCTTTATTAAGCCATTTATCTGCTGAAAACTATGAGGAGTTCCTCGCCATCTCCTCAAGAGAGCTATTTAGGAAAGGTGATATTTTGCTTAAAGAAGGGGAAATAAATGATGATTTTTTTATTATTGTTTCTGGGACCGTTGGACTTTATAAGAAAGAAAATAAAAACGCGCCCCCTGAGTTCATAGAAACACTGAGCACAGGAGAAACCATTGATGAAATAAGAGTGATTCGAAATCGCACCTGCACCCTCACTGTAATCGCAATGGAAGAAGCAGTTGTTTTACAAACGTCCATAAGCAAATTACATGCATTAGAAAATCATCCCTATCATGATGCGATTATTGAGTCGGTAATCAAAATAATAAGTGAACGATTGTTACACAGCAATGAAACTATTTTAAATAAGATCCATGAAAAAAAGAGAAAAAACATACAAATTATCTCCGTCCTATTGGGAATGCTTATTCTGGTTGTTCTTTTATGTGAAGTGGGTTTAGGACTGTATCATACATTGAACCCCACAGATTTTTGTAACACGTTAAATGCTTTGCCTGCTGAAAACACTAAAGTGGCACTCTAGCAAAGCGAAGCGTAATCTCCGTCATCTTGAGTGCAAAAAGATCCCGGGTTTCGCTACGCTACACCCAGGCTACGAAGTTATTTTTTGCTAGCTAACCAGCAAGCTTTTAGAAACCACTTCCGCTAAATCACGCGATAACTCCAGTTTTGCCAGCTGTGCCAATTGCTCTCGCATTAGAGTTTGTCTGGATTGGTCATAACGTTTCCAGCGCGTAAATGGATTGGCTAAACGTGCGGCAATCTGGGGGTTAATTTTGTCTAGCGTCACTAACATTTCTGCTAAAAAGCGATAACCGCTACCATCTAAAGCATGAAAAATGCGCGGATTTCCCATACAAAATGCCCCGATCAATGCACGAACTTTATTAGGATTCTTAATACTAAACGCGGTATGTTTTAATAACATTTTTACATGTGTTAACGTCTCAGGTAACTCACTCATGGCTTGAATGGCAAACCATTTGTCTAAAACCAGTTCATCTTTAGACCATTGCTTATAAAAATCTTCAATCGCCTGCTCCCGCAATCCCTGATTGGTGCAATTGACCAATAAAGAAAAACTGGCAATTTGATCAGTCATAGTTTGTGCCGCCATGAATTGCTGCTGACACATATCTAATGTAGCAGCCTCTTTGGCTTTCATCATGAGCCATAAGCAAACATTGCGTAGTTTTCTACGGCCATAAGCAGGTCCATTCATGCGGTGATCTTCAATTTGCCATAATTGTTGATAGAGTGATTGGGCCGTTTCATACAAATACCATCCCAATTGCTGATGGAAGAAATCACGAACTTGCTCTACCGCACTCACATCCACACTATCTAATCGCGTCGCAATATCCTCAAACCCAGGAGGAGTGAGTAGTTCTGCTCGTAAATCAGCATCCAGTGAATCATCAAGCAATACATGCTGAAAAGCAGAAATTAAAGCTGCGGGAATTTGCCATTTATTGGAAGGTTGCTGTAAACATTCTTTAATACAATTTAGGATCAGATTTTGCGCTGCATCCCATTTGGCAAAACCATCCACTTCATATCGTAATAAAAAGAGTAACTCTTCCTGGCTCAAATCATGTTTTAATTTAATTGGTGCAGAAAATTCACGTAATAATGAAATGACAGGTTTTTCACTCAAGTCAGTAAAAGTAAAACTTTGCTCTTTTTCTTTTAACTCTAAAATATCTTTCTCGACTGATATCTGATGACCATGAGCATCAAATAGCGCAACTCGGATTGGAATATGGAATGGTTTTTTATCATGACACTCGGGAGTTGGCGGGCAGGATTGTTGCATCTTGATGGTAAGCTGTCCCTGTGCGTATTCACTGGTAACGCGTACTTCTGGAGTTCCTGCTTGGCTGTACCACCGTTTAAACTGAGTGAGCTCAACATGATTGGCATCTTCCATCGCCGCAACAAAATCATCAATAGTGACTGCCTGACCATCGTGACGTTTAAAATATAAATCCATGCCCCGTCGAAAACCGTCTCTTCCCAACAGGGTATGCTGCATACGAATGACTTCCGCACCTTTATTATAAATAGTTGCAGTATAAAAATTATTTATTTCTTGATATGACTCTGGCCGAACCGGATGGGCCATTGCGCCAGCATCTTCAGGAAATTGTGTGCTTCGTAATGCCCTAACATCCATAATTCGGTTTACATCTCGGGAATTCATATCTCGAGAAAATTCCTGATCACGAAAAACGGTTAAACCTTCTTTCAAACTTAACTGAAACCAATCGCGGCAAGTAACCCGATTACCGGTCCAATTGTGGAAATATTCATGCGCAACAACCCCTTCAACATCGGCGAAATCTTGGTCAGTTGCGGTATCGGGGCGAGCAAGAATGTACTTGGAGTTAAAAATATTTAGTCCTTTGTTCTCCATAGCACCCATATTAAAGTCGCTGACTGCGACAATCATAAAAATATCCAGGTCGTATTCACGACCATAAACTTCCTCATCCCAGCGCATGGATTTTTTCAACGATTCCATTGCATGAGCACACTTATCTTCATTTCCTGGCTCGACATAAATACGCAAATCAATTGTGCGTCCAGAACTGGTCACAAATTTATCGCGCACACACGCTAAATCGCCTGCAACTAAAGCAAATAAATAGGATGGTTTTTTAAATGGATCCTGCCAAACGACCCAATGACGCCCATCGGTAGTTGTACCCGACTCGAGCAAATTGCCATTGGATAGTAAAATTGGATATTGTTTTTTATCTGCTGAGATACGCGTTGTATACGTAGTAAGTACATCCGGACGGTCAAAAAAATAAGTGATGCGTCGAAAGCCTTCCGCCTCGCACTGCGTACAAAACAGATGATTCGAACGATAAAGTCCAGATAATTGGGTGTTATTTTGTGGGTAGATGCGCGTTACTATCTTTAAGGTAAACGCGTCTGGGCAATTTTCAATAATGAGCGCGTCAGCTTGCAAAACATAGGAAGATGGTTCCAATTTTTGACCATTCAGATGCACACTAACCAATTCCAGCTCCTCACCGTATAAATGTAAAGGGCCTTCATGTTGACGAATTAATTGAAGTTCACTACTGACTAAAGCATGATCATCATACAGATCAAAATTCAAATTTATAGTTTCAACTGCAAAAAAGGGGGGCTGGTAGTTTTTTAAATAAACGGTCGTGTCAGGCATGATCATTACATCCTTTGCAAAAAGCGATTAAGTTTATTGAGTTATATAACAATTTTCCTAGTTTAGCCTATAATGATTATAAAGGGGTAACTTCTTAGGTCAATCTTTATATATATTGCGAAGTTAGCTGAAAATTCATTTATTGCTTTTACCAGTAAAATGCAATAAATGTAAAGAAACACAAGATATCCTTAATACGGATAAAAAGGGGATGGCATATGAACACTCAAGACTTTTTAACCAGCTATACCAAACGCTTTGTAGATAACAAAGAAGAAGAGATGGGTTTGGAGGAATACCTGGAATTGTGTAAAAATGACCCTGCTGCTTATGCCAATCCAGCGGAGCGCTTGCTCATGGCCATAGGCGAGCCTGAAATGGTCGACACACGTCATGATCCTATTTTATCAAGAATTTTTTCCAATAAAATCATTCCACGATATAATGTATTCGAAGATTTTTATGGCATGGAAGAACCCATTGAACAAATTGTCGGCTTCCTAAAACATGCCGCGCAAGGCCTAGAAGAAACCAAACAAGTGCTTTATCTCTTAGGACCTGTAGGAGGCGGTAAGTCTTCTATTGCTGAAAAATTAAAAGATTTAATGGAAAAAATACCATTTTATGCCATAAAAGGTTCCCCTGTATTTGAATCCCCGCTGTCTTTATTTAATCCAGTAGAAGATGCAGAATTGCTCTGGGAACGTTTTGGGATCCCCTCTCGCTATTTACGTTATTTGATGTCACCTTGGGCAGTCAAAAGATTGCATGAATATAACGGGGATATTAGCCAATTTAGAGTAATAAAAGTCAGACCTTCACGTTTAAAACAAATCGCCGTTTCCAAAACAGAGCCAGGAGATGAAAATAATCAGGATATTTCATCTTTAGTCGGTAAAGTTGATATTCGTAAATTAGAGCACTTTTCTCAAGATGATCCTGATGCATACAGTTACTCAGGAGGGCTGTGTCGTGCAAACCGCGGTCTTTTAGAGTTTGTCGAAATGTTTAAAGCACCAATTAAAGTGCTGCATCCCTTACTAACCGCGACTCAGGAAGGCAATTATAATGCGACAGAAGGTTTATCTTCCATTCCATTTGAAGGGATTATTTTAGCGCATTCGAATGAATCCGAATGGCAAACATTTAGAAACAATAAAAACAATGAAGCATTTATCGATCGTATTAACATCGTTAAAGTGCCTTATTGTCTGCGAGTTACAGAAGAAACGAGAATTTATCAAAAACTTATTGATAACAGCTCGCTAACGCATGCTCAATGTGCACCAGGGACTTTAGACATGCTCTCGCAATTTTCAGTCTTAACTCGTTTAAAAGAGCCACAAAACTCCAGCATTTATTCCAAAATGCGCGTGTATAATGGAGAGAGCTTAAAGGACACCGATCCCAAAGCAAAATCATATCAAGAATATCGCGATTTTGCTGGCGTTGACGAAGGAATGAGTGGCGTATCAACTCGCTTTGCTTTCAAAATTCTTTCTAAAGTGTTTAATTTTGACCACAGTGAAGTTGCAGCAAACCCCGTACATTTAATGTATGTATTAGAACGTCAAATTGAACAAGAACAATTTCCTCAGGAAGTACAAGAATCTTACTTAGGCTTTATCAAAGAATATCTCGCACCCAAGTATGTTGAATTTATTGGTAAGGAAATTCAAACTGCCTACTTAGAGTCTTATTCTGAGTACGGACAAAATATCTTTGACCGCTATATAACCTATGCTGATTTCTGGATTCAAGATCAGGATTATCGCGATCCAGATACCGGTGAGATCTTTGATCGTGCCTTATTAAATCAAGAACTTGAAAAAATCGAAAAACCAGCCGGGATATCTAATCCAAAAGATTTCCGCAATGAAGTAGTAAACTTTGTTTTACGTGCTCGTGCGAATAATCGTGGCAAAAACCCAGTCTGGAATAGTTATGAGAAATTAAGATCCGTGATTGAGAAAAAGATGTTTACCAATACTGAGGATTTATTACCCGTCATTTCCTTCAATGCGAAAGCATCTGAAGATGATAAGAAAAAGCATGAAGAGTTTATCTCTCGAATGATTGATAAAGGGTATACACGCAAACAAGTACGCCTACTTTGCGAATGGTATTTGCGAGTACGTAAGTCACAATAATAAAAATCGTTCTCTCGCTCCCATGAGCGAACGCTTAGGGTACTGCTATTTGTAGTTTGGGGCTGGAATTCGGGATCTACACGAGAAGGACCATGTCCCCACGCAACGACAAATGGGTGCAAGATAAAAGATTATTTGGGGCTAAATTATGTCGCAATTGATTGATAGACGACAAAATGCGGGGAAAAAAAGTACGGTTAATCGCCAACGTTTTCTTCGTCGTTATAAAAATCAGATCAAACGAGCTGTCTCCGATGCTGTAGGTAAAAGAAGTATTACCGAAATTGATCAAGGTGAACAAATAACGATTCCAGCCAAAGATATTTCGGAGCCTATATTTCACCGAGGTCAAGGAGGGCATATAGAGCGTGTACTTCCTGGCAATGATAATTTTATTACAGGCGATAGAATAAGAAGACCTAACAGCAGCTCAGGCAGTGGTGATGGCTCTAATGCCAGCGACACTGGTGAAGGCGAAGATAGTTTTGTTTTTGAGTTATCTCGGGAAGAATTTCTTGATCTGTACTTTGAAGATCTGGAGTTACCTGATTTGATTAAAAAAGAATTAGCGCGTATTAGTACTTTCAAAACGGTAAGAGCGGGCGTAACCACCAGCGGTATCCCAAACAATATTAATGTGCTGCGCTCAATGAAACAAGCAACCGGACGTCGAGTCGCTTTAGCCTCACCGTATAAAAGACAATTAAAAGATGCGATAGAAGAGTTAGAGCAACTGCAAGCACAGCCCATTCAAGACACCGAAGCCTTATTGGGCCTGCAAAAAAGAATTGAATTCCTGAAAAAGAAAATACTCACAGTGCCATTTATCGATACTCTTGATCTGCGTTATAACTTTCGTGTCCGAGTTCCTTCGCCATCAACACAAGCAGTTATGTTCTGTGTTATGGACGTATCTGGCTCCATGGATGAGGCTAAAAAAGACATTGCAAAACGCTTTTTTATTCTTCTTTACATGTTCCTCACCAAAAATTATGAAAAAATAGAATTGGTATTTATCCGACACCACACTTCCGCTAAGGAAGTGAATGAAGAAGAGTTTTTTTATTCTCGAGAAACTGGAGGCACGGTAGTGTCTAGTGCCTTGGAGCTTCTAAGTACTATTATTGAGACACGTTATCCTCCTGAGGCTTGGAATATTTATGTAGCCCAGGCATCGGATGGTGATAATTGGAATGCAGATTCCCCCTATTGCCAGGAACTACTGCAAGATAAAATTATGCCTTTATTGCAATATTTTGCATACATAGAAATCATGCCGCGCCATCATCAAAGTTTGTGGGAAGTATATCAACTGGTGAAAGAGCGCTACCCTAATTTTGCTATGGAAAACATTGATACGGTGGCGGATATCTACCCCGTATTTCATGAGCTATTTAAAAGGAAAACTGCATGAAAAAGAAGAAGCCATTATCTACAGGTGCAGAATGGACCTTTGAATTAATTCAAGACTATGATCGCGAGATTGCGCGCATAGCTAAAGATTTTAAGTTAGATACCTATCCCAATCAAATAGAAGTTATTACTGCAGAACAAATGATGGATGCGTATGCTTCAGTAGGTATGCCAATTGGTTATCATCACTGGTCTTTCGGCAAACATTTTGTTGGCGTTGAAAAAAGTTATAAACGGGGACAAATGGGTTTGGCCTATGAACTCGTGATTAATTCAAATCCATGTATTTCTTATCTCATGGAAGAAAATACCATGGCCATGCAAGCGCTAGTGATTGCGCATGCCTGCTACGGCCATAACTCATTTTTTAAAAACAACTATTTGTTTAAGATGTGGACTTCTGCAGATGCTATCATCGATTATTTAGTATTTGCTCGCAAATACATCAGTGACTGCGAACAACGTTATGGCATCAATGAAGTAGAGGCAATTTTGGATGCTTGTCACGCACTGATGAACTATGGTGTGGATCGATACAAACACCCTACTCCGTTATCCATACAGGAAGAAACAATTCGTCAACAAAACCGCGAAATTTACATGCAATCGCAAGTGAATGAATTATGGCGGACAATTCCACAAAGTAAACAAATCTCTGAACAAGCAAAGAAAAAACAATTTCCAGAGGAACCACAAGAAAATATTTTGTACTTCATTGAAAAAAATGCCCCTCTGCTAGAACCATGGCAGAGAGAAATCGTGCGTATTGTCCGCAAGATGGCCCAATATTTTTATCCACAAGGTCAAACCAAGGTAATGAACGAAGGCTGGGCATGCTTTTGGCACTATACCATTTTACATGCACTATATGATGAGGGCTTGGTTACGGATGAGTTTATGTTGGAAGTCCTCCAAAGCCATACCAACGTCATCATGCAACCCGCGTATAACAGCCCTTATTATAGTGGTATTAATCCCTATACTTTGGGATATCACATGATGCAAGACATCAAACGGATTTGTGAAAATCCTACTGAAGAGGATCAAGCATACTTTCCTTATTTAGCCAATACCGATTGGTTAAGCAGTCTGGATAACGCCATGCGCCACTTCAAGGATGAAAGTTTTATTGCCCAATATTTATCGCCTAAGTTAATTCGCGATTTAAAACTATTTCATATCGTCGATGATGATCGCAGCCCAGATTTGTATGTTAATGCAATTCATAATGAATTAGGGTATCAAAAAATAAGAGAAGCATTGTCTCGGCAATATAATTTAGGTTATTTAGAGCCTGATATTCAAATTTATTCTGTAGATGTGCAAGGTGATCGCTCAATGACGTTGCGATACACTCAGCAAAATAGAGTACCTTTAGGTAATACTACAGCGGATGTATTGAAACATCTTTATTCTTTATGGAAATTTCCTATCGTTTTGCAAGCAGTCAGTCCCGAAAATGAGATCACAGAAGAATACCATTGTCCGCCCTTGCAACTGGAAAAATAATCATTACATCACCCGCTGAGGACCTTTCAGCTCCCTGCGACAAATTGGACAGATTTATTTTCCAATATCGAGGATGACTATTTATTCTTGCAACCTGGGTCCAGCATAGCGGAACCCGAGTTACGGCTTTGCCTTCACCCAGGCTACAAAATGTTTAATTCTTTTTAGCTTGTTCGGCAATGTCGGTACTTGCATACATTTTAATAGCACCTTCTTGATAAGGATCTAGATTAAACACAGTTCCAAATGCTCTCGCTGCTACTTCATTCGTATTGAGATACCAATCACTAATATCGTCAGAATAATACTGTACAATCATGGGCTTAAATAATGCAAATGCGGCTTCATCAAAGTGCCTTAGGCCAATGTCTGCTCTCACAAAATATTTGTTTCCTTTAAGCGCTTGATTGAGCAGCGCCACAGCTTCTTCTGGAGTACTGGGGGCACTTGCTTCGACAGGTACAGAATCAGATGTATAAACCTTTACTGTAACTGCTAACTTATCTCCAAATTCATGAACACGGTTGATAAACGAGGCTAGCGCACGTGCTTTATCCTCTTTACACACAGTAACTTTGATTTCCATTTCAAGCCCATCGCCAGTTAAATCGCTGACTTGTACGCAAGGATCAGCATTTAAGGTTGCACTTAACTGATTGTTTAATAAGTACCAGGGAGGAAGAAGTTTCCCGGCACTCGCGGTGAACGTGACACTACTTAAAAATATACCCAGGAATAGCCCTACTTTATTTATTACTGCTCGACTCATTATTTACATCTCACATGTTATTAAAGAAAAACACCTGTATTCTATGAGTACATCTACATCTAATGCACATCTCTGAAAACCCATTTCCATGGATGTCGACAGAGATGTGTGCAAAAAGAAGATTAATTCATAGCCATATAGTTTACTCTGAAGCCATTTCAATAGCAAAAGCCAAAGCTAACTTCGAGAAATTGGTCATATGCTCAAGACTTAATCGATCCATAGTATCTTTAGAACTGTGGATGTATGGGTTGTGCTCTTCAAAATTCGATTCGCATGGGAATGCTGCTGGAATTCCCACCTCATCCCAAGAAGCATGATCACTACAACCATAACCACATTCTGAATAAGCAACTGGAACCTGAACATAAGTACTAATCAATTCTGCCACAAAATCACTTAAACTCTTGTCGGTATAATCGGTAAATACCCACATGGTCGGATCTTTAGAATCGACACGATAGCCGGTCATATCAAATTGGATTGCCGCTTTTACTGGAATTGAATTATCCATAAAATGCTCCACTACATATTGAGAGCCGACTAAACCCCGCTCCTCAGCAGCATACCAAATAATATAAATAGGACGTTTAAAGGTTGTTTTGGAAGACAACAAAATTCGCGCCATTTCCATAACTGATGAAGAACCACTTCCATCATCCCCTGCACCTGGCATACGACCATCAAGTGTATCCATATGCGCACCAATCACCACCGCAGGTGCATTGATGTCTTTACCAATAACGGTTACTAACGATGGTTGCTTATAATAACTGCCTGTTTTCACGAAAAATGATGTCGTGTCAGTACGGCCACTGGCTACAGTCATGTCATCAAAAGTTTTTTTCAACCATTTTGCCGCATCCACCCCAGTATCTTTCGTCGCTGAGCGGTTATGAAATGAAGTAAGCTGTGTCAAAGTATTCCAGATATTCTCTGGCACGACATCCTGTAATGCAGCATTCACGTCATCTTGATGTTTAATCTCGTAGGCAATGCTTTGTGGTTGCGCTGCTTTAAGGTTTTTTCTCTGCAGAACTCTTTGTGCCGATTGTTTTTTTGCTTGCAGTAAAGAACCCATAATATGGTGGCTTACGTTCACAAAACGACCACAATTCGCGTGATCTGCCAAACGAGTTAGCGCATCGACATCAGCCGCAGAAATATCAATAATCTTAAACTGTTTATTTTCAGCTAAAACCTCATAAGGAGTAGCAATTTTTGCTGCAAGACATTGAGGTACTTGCAACTGTTCATGCACAGGGGCATTTGCTGCCAAAACATGCGTACTAGCCAGCACCGAGGCCACCGCGATATAAGTCATCCATTGATTCAAACGCATTTCCACTCCTAAGTTAAATTAAATTCCAAACGTAATTTCATCGTAAAAATTCACTTTACCGAAATTCTGCAGTGGGATCTACTGTTTAATTTCAGTTTTCTTCAATAAAAAAATAACCACATGCTTTATTTTTAATCTTATTGCTATTGATAATCATTTTCATTTGCGCTACAGTTTGAACCCAATCCATTAATTGAGCAAATAAATGGCAGTAAATAAAAAAAAGTTCAAAAAAATTCCTCGTTACCTTGCTCTAGGGTCTCTGACTGTAGGCGCTAGTTTAATTCTTGGCTTCTTAAGTTTTGGAGGGATGTATGCATTATATCCTGCGATATCTCTAGCATTTGCTGCTTTTGGTCTTTCCGTAGCCTATGAAGGTGAAATTTATTTACAAAATATTAAAGGAGCTTTTAAAAAGTTATTTAAAAAAAATTACTTAGAGAATCACCTCGCCAAAGAATATTTGCTAGAACACTTTCCCCAAGACCTTCAGTCTGAAAAATGCCCTCAGTTTTTCAGAGATTATGAAATCCAGCTCAAACTACTCAGTGAGTTTAGCCATAAGCCACTCAATAAAGAGAGCAAAAAACGAAAAAAACAAATAGAAAAAACGCTCGCGGACATGGAAAAATGGTTTGCCTTGCAATTATTCGCAAGCAAAAATAAGGAAAAGCAATCCGCCTACACGGAAGAGTTAAGAGAATGGTTGAATCAACATGAACAAAATGAGTGGCAAGCACGCTTAGACAAACGACTATCCACCTTTAAGTTTGTTAAAGGCTTTAGTCTTCTCTCCGCAACGTTTATGGGGCTTGGTAGCACCTATCTCATTGTTGAAGCCTTTAGTGTTATTCCTTTGATGGCCGCCATCCCCTTTACTTTTTGGCCAATTTTTATTGTTCCCATGGCAGTAGTTGCTGGAGCTGCTTATGGCATGTTGATTTATAACACGGTCACCGATCTCATTAACAATGACACCATCAACAAATGGAAAACGCGACTGCTCAATGATTTGAGCCAAGGGCTAACTGCTCGAAACCTATTTATGACCGCCACGGCTGTTATTTTAGTGAGCTTAGCAGTTGCACTGACTATTTGTACTGCAGGTACCTGGTGGACTGTGGCAACCAGTGCGCGCCCTCTATTTGAGTGGATGAAAAAAATGCCCAGTTTTATTATGGGCATTATTAATCCCATAGTAACTGGATTCTCTGCTATATTTTTTAATGTACAAAACTCTGCTGAATCCCTGGAAATGCTCTATGAAGCCACCGCCCCAGATACAGAGGCAGGTGCCGAGAAGAAACCCAATGTATTTCAACGCACATACCAAGCAGTCGCCGAGGTACTCACCCATGTATGGGATACTGAGAATTGGCTGCAGATGCTTAACCCATTCCGTCTCCTCTTAAAATTAACGATTACCCCCCTGCGTATTCTGTTTTTTCTTGGCCATTTAGTCAGTGTTGCACTTACCTCAGATCGCATGCCAGGGGTTCCGCAAATCGTGTCTGCACTTGTGGCAATTATCTGTGAGGGATTTGAAGATGCGCATTACTTTATTGGGGCGAAGAAAAAAGCAAAAACATTACTGGAGGAACGTCTAGATTCTGAAGAAGAGCATCTCGATTCAGATATCCCTACTTTTCTTCTTACTGTGCTTGCCTCCCCAGTGTATTTCCTTGCCGCCGTTTGGGATTGGGGGACAAGTAAATTGAATCATCCTGTCTCAGGTGATGCCAAAACCCCACAACCTAGGATACTTACCTTTGTGCAAGCAGGATATAAACAACTAGGGATAGAGGAAGAAGAAGTAAATGTAGCGTTAGCTAAAGATGCACAACGTCCATCAAAACAATGGCAGATTGAACATACTGTTTCGCTGATTGAAAAATATGAACGAAAACACTTAAATGAGGTGTGGTGTGGCGATGAAATCGCTGAGCAGAAAACAGCGGAGCTTGAAAAATTAAAGCAAGAAGTTCGTCAACCTAATGGATCTTCATTAAGTAGCATACTTACGACCGCAAAAAAGAATCCCGTCTATGGACAACATCGATTATTTCCTGCGCTACAAGAAGGTGCGAGCACGGCGACGCAAGAATTTGTTAACGAATTACCTGAGCGCGTTAACGCACTTTAATCATTTCTTTATGCATCATTCTATGGGCCATCCCTAACTGTTAAGTGTAGGGATGGGCTCCCTCGAAATAAATCCCCATAAACACAAACAATCCTATATGTGCCATATCAATACTTAATGTCTATAATACTGCCAATATAGGCAAAATACTCAAAGACTTAAAAGAATATTTTATAAGCCAGCAAAAAGAAATTGGACAGGTACAAATCCCACTACACAAATTAGAAGAGCGAGTGTTCCATGCCAAAGAAGACTTAGAACATATTGATAAAAAAAAACCTATTTTGCAATAATCATGTTGGCAAAATCCTCTATGCAGTACCCTCTTTTATAAACTCTTGTTTCATGTTTTATAGAATGAAAAACACCGCGAAATTATTTTTTTTTTGAGATTATGCCCCTCATTGCATAAATATCCCAATGCAATATGTTTATAATATGGGAACTTTGGCCAATATAAGTTTTGGGGAATCTTTTGAAAAAAATCCTACATTACAGTATCACGTTATTTTTTGTATTTATTGGCATCTGCTGTGCACAACAACGAGAGATTGTAATTACAATTGATGACTTACCTCTGATTGACACGCCGTATGAAGCCATTGAAAATATTGTCCATAGCCTAGTGAAATATGAAGTTCCTGCAATAGGCTTTATCATTGTCAACCGAGTCAATAATAAAACCATAAAGCAATTTAAACTATTCCAAAAAAATGGGTTGGCGTTAGGAAACCACACTTATTCTCATCTGAATTTAAAACATACTTCTTGTGAAAAATACATTGATGATCTGATTAAAGCAGATGTAGTTCTGACGCCGTTTATGTCAAAGCCCAAATATTTTCGCTATCCCTATCTTTCTGAAGGGAAATTGTGGCGCAAAAGTGTCGTTCGTCACTATCTCAATGAGAATCACTATATTGTTGCCCCAGTCACAATTGATAGTCGGGATTTTGAATTTGATGCAGAGTTAGAACAATTAAAAGAACAAAATCCAACAGCATCGTTAGCTGATTTAAAAAAACGTTATCTCGCTTATGTTTGGCAACGAACATTAACCGCCGAAAAACTTACACCAGGAAAACAAGTCTTATTAATCCACGCTAATTTACTAAATAGTTATTTTTTAGATGATTTACTGCACATGTTTGTCGAGCACGACTATCAGTTTATTTCACTAGATGAAGCATTAAAGCAGTAATAAACATTGCACCCAGGCTACAATTTTTTAAAATTAAAGGCCTGTTTTACATTTCGCTAACTTGGGCCAAAATAGTAGAAATATAAACAGGACTAGTTGCTCTGTAGTAATAACTCTTTAGCATGTGAGCGGGTTTGCTCGGTTATAGTCAACCCTCCCAGCATACGTGCAATTTCGTCCACTTTTTCAGCAGATTGCAACAGGGTAATACGGGTAAATGTTTCTTTATTATCGCTGCGCTTTTCAACCATAAAATGGTTGTGCGCTGCGGCGGCAACCTGTGGTTGGTGCGTCACACAAAATACTTGTAACCGTTCGCCCAATTTACGCAACATTTGCCCTACCAAGGCGGCTGTTGCCCCACCAATACCGACATCCACCTCATCAAACAATAAAGTAGGTGTTGCTCCTTGTTGGGCAGTAATCATTTGAATGGACAAACTAATTCGTGACAGCTCACCACCTGACGCCACTTTGTTGAGTGAGTCAAGCTCCATTCCTGGATTAGTGCAAACTTTATACTCCACTTTATCCATTCCATGAGCCTGCATTTTTTCAAGAGGCGTGATTTCGATCTCAACCCAACCTTTAGGCATACCAAGCTGTTGAATACTGCTGGTGATTTCTTTCGCCAACTGTGCAGCTTGTCCTTGCCGTTCTATTCTTAACTTCAGGGCGGCCGTTTCATAGGTCGCCACCAACTGACGATGTTCTATTTTTAGGTGCGCCAATCTGCTTTCGCTGTCTTGTAGCGAATCTAACTCTTTTTGCAAGTTATGCGCATGTTCATGGAGTTGGCTACCATCAATATGATATTTACGTGCAAGCTGATGTATTGCACTCATGCGTGTTTCTATTTCATACAAACGTTCTGGATCCAGATGCACGCGCTCAGCAAATTGCTGCATTTCATCAAATGCCTCTTCGCATTGAATCAATGCGCCATTAATCAATTCAAAAGTATTTTTGATTTGTGTTTGCTCTGCTGGTAATTGACTGAGCAGGTGCAAAATTTGATTTAGGCTAGTACAAAGGTTGGGCTCATCTTCAGAGTTTAATAAACCGTGTATTTGCTGACTTTTTTGCAAATACTCTTTTGCATGATGGAGCATTTGATGCTCTTGATATAAGGTTTCAATTTCATTTTCATGCAAGTTCAACGCCGACAACTCTTCAATTTGAAATTGCAATAATGCGATCCTATCTGCTTGTTGCTCCTGGCCTTGCAATATATCAATTTCCTGCTGAATTTTCTGGCACTGTTTATACAAGCGACTCACTTCATCAAGTAATAGCTGATTCTTGCCATATTGGTCTAACTGTTGACGATGCGTTGTATGATGCATCAAGGTTTGATGCTGGTGTTGTCCATGAATGTGGACCAGTTTCTCACTTAACTCTTTTACTTTTTGTAAGGGAAAGGGTTGACCGTTAATATAGGATTTAGAGCGTCCTTCAGCATAAATGACACGCCGCAAATAAATTTCGCCATCATCACAAGGAATATCATGCGCCACTAGCCATTGTGCGGGCTCAGAGTCCTGTCCCACAAAAAATCCGGCAGTGATATCACATTTTTCTTGGCCAGGTCGAATTACGGAAGCATCCGCTCTATCACCTAAAGCCAGCATCAACGCATCGATCATGATCGACTTACCCGCACCTGTTTCGCCAGTGAAGGCCGTCATTCCTTGAATAAAATCTAACTCCAGGTGTTGCACAATCGCAAATTGTTCAATACACAACGTAGTGAGCATGTTCTATTCTATCCTTGATGTTTGGATTCCCAACCCAGTTTTGATCGTAATGTATCATAATAATGATAATCAAGAGGATGCAACAAACGTAATTGATGATTATTTTTTTGAATGGCGACTTTTTGTCCGGGTTTGACCATTCTCGACTCATGGCCATCGCAGCTCACGCGCAAATCAGTTTCGTTAAACTGGCTGATCTGCAGTTCAATTTTAGCCTCTCCATCAATAACCAAGGGACGTGAACTCAGGCTATGAGAAAACATGGGCACAAGAACAATCGCATTCAAATGAGGATGCATGATTGGACCACCCGCAGATAAAGCATAAGCTGTAGAGCCTGTAGGTGTGGATAAAATCATCCCATCCGAACGATAATGACTTACCAATTGTTGATTAATGTATACCGAGAACTCAACGAGGTGTGTTTCCTTGCCACGACCTAAAACAACATCATTAAGTGCATCACCTTCAAAATAAGTATTCTCTTCATCGTATATTTTGGTATGAAGAAGAAAACGTTTTTCTTCTTCATAATGACCAGCTAAAACTGCACTGAGCTGCGTTTCCAACTCATGGGGCATAATATCGGTGAGAAATCCCAAACGACCTCGGTTAATCCCAATGACTGGGGTACCGACTTTAATCGCCATGCGTGCAGCAGAAAGTAAACTTCCATCACCACCAACAACAATAATCAAATCATTTTTTGCACCCATATCTTCTCTGGCCAATACCGGGACTTGCGCCTCAAATCCCGCAGCCGTATCGATATCTTGATAGATTTGAACATTTTGTTTCTGCAAAAAATCAACCAAACGGTATAAACTTTCGTTCACCCCTTGATTCGCCCTGTGCTGGCGAGCATACAAGATGACCCGTTTGAATTGAACTTTATTCTTCAATGTTTGCTGTTCTTGATGCTTTTTTTCGTTCATGTTCTTTCAATGATTTTTTTCTTATGCGAATTGAGTCAGGAGTTACTTCAACTAACTCATCATCATCAATAAATTCCAATGCCTGTTCTAAAGTTAACTTAACTGCAGGAGTTAATATAATGTTTTCGTCAGTACCTGAAGCGCGCATATTCGTTAATTGCTTTTCTTTAGTCACATTCACAACTAAATCATTATCGCGTGCATGAATCCCAACAATCATTCCTTCATAACATACTGTTTGTGGTTCGACAAATAATCTGCCTCGTTCCTGCAAGTTAAATAAAGCAAAACCACGTGCCATTCCTTGACAGTTAGCAATCAATACCCCGTTAGCACGCTTGCCTATGCGTCCTTTAATTGCTGGACCATAATGATCATAAACATGATACATTAAACCAGTACCTGAGGTAGATGACAAAAATTCGTTATGAAAACCGATAAGGCCACGGGTAGGAACCATGTAGTCAAGACGCACACGTCCCTTGCCATCTGGAACCATATTTTGTAATTCACCACGACGCTCACCCAATTTTTCCATAATAGAGCCTTGATGATTTTCTTCCACATCTACAGTCAGATGTTCATAAGGTTCTTGTTGTTCACCGTCTACTTCGCGAATAATTACTTCAGGCTTACTAATTGCTAATTCATACCCTTCACGACGCATCGTTTCAATAAGAATAGATAAATGGAGTTCGCCTCGACCAGAAACGCGAAACTTGTCTGGATCGTCACAATCGTCAACCCGCAAAGCCACATTATGTAATAATTCCGTTTCCAAACGTTCGCGAATTTTTCGTGACGTCACAAACTTTCCTTCCTGACCTGCGAAAGGTGAATCATTAACTTGGAACGTCATACTAATTGTTGGTTCATCAACCGAAAGCACAGGCAATGCTTCAACCATATTCGGATCACAAATCGTATCCGAAATTTTAAGGCCTTCAATACCTGTAATTGCAATAATATTACCGGCACCCGCTTCTTCAACTTCAATACGTTCAAGGCCTTTAAAGCCTAATAATTGTAATAATCGGCCAGTGCGAATATTGCCATCTTTATCGATAATCTTCACTGCAGATTTTGCTTTAATCTGTCCGCGCGTGATTCGACCGATACCAATAGTTCCTACATAAGATGAATAATCTAAGGAGCTGATTTGCATTTGGAAAGGACCATTTGCATCCACTTTCGGTGCGTCGACTTTATCAATAATTGTCTGCAATAAAGCACTCATATCGGTCGCTTCATCTTCCAGATTTAACTTAGCATAACCATTTAATGCAGATGCATAAACAACCGGAAAATCCAATTGCGCATCAGTTGCACCTAGATTATCAAAGAGATCAAAAACTTGATCCATAACCCAATGTGGGCGTGCTCCAGGACGATCGATTTTATTAATCACCACGATAGGGTTTAAGCCACGAGCAAACGCTTTTTGCGTCACAAAACGTGTTTGTGGCATTGGCCCATCAACTGCATCCACCAACAACAAGACGCTATCAACCATCGATAAGATACGCTCTACTTCGCCACCAAAATCAGCATGCCCTGGAGTATCAACAATATTAATTTGATGATCTTTCCAATACACACAAGTATTTTTGGCGAGAATGGTAATGCCTCGCTCCTTTTCTAAAGCATTGGAATCCATTACACGTTCAACTTTAGGTGCTCTCTCATTGAGTGTACCTGTTTGTTGCAGTAGCTTATCTACTAGCGTGGTTTTACCATGGTCAACGTGGGCGATAATGGCGATGTTGCGAATCTGATCAATCATAAATAACCTTCGAAGGAAAAACAGAATATTTGTACATAGATTTGACATTATACATGAATAAGCAGCTAAAACCTACCTGCTTGTTGTATTTTAGCAGTAAAACTGGAGTTATACGCTGTTACTTGTGACTTGTAGCCTGGGTGCAGCGCAGCGGAACCCGGGAGACAATTATGACATTTCATCCCCGGGTTCCGCTGCGCTGCACCCAGGCTACGATTCTACTATCCAATAAATATTTTCCGGGCACGCGTACGTTCACGTAAGCTCCGGCCTGCAAGTTGTTTTTTAGATGCTAAAATAATAGTGAGGGGCTAAAAATAGGGAGTAATGATGAAACAACTAATTTTACATCCCACCGACATCAGCCAATGGCACGCATTGGTTAATGAGGCGCAAGCCGCGACTCAGTTGATACTCAATGAAAATACTGAAAGTTATTTGGTGTTTTTATTAATGCGTTTTTCCCAAGGACCTAAACTTATTGAATCGGTTGTTGCACTTGATTTTCTTGAGTCCATGCACAGGCCAAGAACTTTGCAAATGGAATTGTTACGGGATGTAGGTGATAAAAGTTTACTTTTTTGTGGGCTGTTTCCTGGAATTGCCAAGAGACGCCACGTCAGCCTTGATTATTTCTCCGGAATGGGACAAGCTGCTTATCTTACTATTGGCGAGTTAGAAGGAAAGCATACCGCAAGTCTGTACATTCAACTTAGTGAGCAATTCCTTACTTTACAACACATATTACAAGCCATGCGTGGAGAATGTATGGACCTTATTCAATCGGAGCAGGGGATCTTATCTTCTATAAAATTTACGTTACAATAAAGTAGATTATTGTAGCCTGGGTGCGGCACAGCGGAATCCAGGGTTATGGGACAAGATTTTATTCGGAATCCTGAATTATGGCTTCACCATCCCCCAGGATTCTGCATGAGCTATCCCTTATGGAATAACATCGTCACATCTATCGGATCAAAAGTATATTTCTTGTTGCAAAAATCACAGCGAATCGCAACTTCGCCTTGTTCCTTTAATAATTCTTTTGCATCTTCCTCACCTAAAACAGTCAATACCTGTTTCATTTTCTCCAAGCTACAGCGACATTGGAACTGCGTCTTGCGGCTATCAAATATCCTGAGTTCCGTCTCATGGTAAAGACGATGAAGTAACGTTTCATTATCTAAAGTGAGTAACTCATGTTCTTTGACTGTTTGGCCCAAATGGACTGCGTACTCCCAAAATTGTTCTCTTTGTATCGTATCTTGACCGGGCATCAACTGCAGTAACATCCCAGCAGCTGCATTCTCATTTACAGCCAACCAAACTTGCGTAGAGACTTGCTCAGATTGAGCAAAATAATTCATGAGATTCTCACCCATGGAAGTTGATTGAATAGGAACCATACTTTGATAGGAGTTGGTTTTATTGTACTGATTAATAGTAATTACCATCTGCCCTTCAAGAAAAGCAGCCGCGTACTCTTTTGTTTCCAGACACTCAATAAATTGAGCAAAAGCCCTTACATTAAACTCATGGTCGCATTGCACCAATAATAAGGGGAGTCTTTTATCACCCTGAAATTGCAAATTTAAACTGCCTTGAAATTTAATACTGGATGCCAAAAGCAGACAAGAAACTATAGCCTCTCCCAACAAATTTTTAACCATAGGAGGATAGTTCCGTTGGCTCATAATCGTTTGATAGGTATTTTCTATATGGACAATTTCGCCACGAATATTAGCATGTTCAAAAATAAAGCGTTGTAGGGTGTCGGATTCTTTCATAACGGACTCAAAATAAAATTACGGCAAGCCACAGGGAATCCCGTGACCGTGCAAAGTATAACATAATTTTTTCGTAATTTTCCTGGAGAAAAAATTATCTTGGGCTATGCTTTTAAAACCTCCCTCTGAAAAATTAAAGGACTAAATCATGATAGATAAAAACATACTTGCACCCTTATTTAAAACCATTGATAAAGTAGTTTTCGGGATTGAAGAACCTAAAGAACCAGAAACCAAACCCGAATTCATTGAAATTGATACCGAAGAAGAGTTTGATGTCGAACGCTCCATGAATTAGTAGTTGATTCACATATGCCAAGCGGGCAATAATCGCTCTTTTTTTGAGTGAGAAATCATTAAGATGTTAAATAGCCAACAAATGGCAGCAGTACATTATATCGATGGACCTTTATTAGTTCTTGCTGGAGCTGGAAGCGGTAAAACACGAGTCATAACGCAAAAAATAGGCTATTTAATTAATACCTGCGGCTATGCCGCAAATACAGTGTGTGCAGTAACTTTTACCAACAAAGCAGCCAATGAAATGCGTGCTCGCGTTGCCGCTGTTCTGCCAGCAGCAAACCGCCGCGGTTTAAAAGTAGCAACCTTCCATACTTTAGGTTTAAGCATGATTAAGCGCGATCTTGCTTTATGTAATCTGAAAAAAGGATTTTCTATTTTCGACAGTGAAGACTGTTTACAAATCTTACGGGGTTTTTTACCTACCAATAAAGCAACTGAACGCGAATTTATTCTCCAAATCCAACAACGAATTTCGCGTTGGAAAAATGATTGCCTAACACCGGAGCAAGTCGTTACACTTGCATCTGATGCGCCGTATCATGAAGAGGCGGCCCTGCTGTATCCGCGTTATCAACAAGCACTAAAAGCATACAATGCCGTCGATTTTGATGATTTAATCCGTCTTCCCGTCAGTCTCTTAAACGAACATCCTTCCGTATCTGAATATTGGCAAAACAAAATACGTCACTTATTGGTTGATGAATACCAAGACTCAAACACCAGCCAATATCTTTTGGTAAAAAAATTAACCGGAATCCAAGCCCGTTTTACTGTAGTAGGCGATGACGACCAATCCATATACGCTTGGCGGGGTGCCAAACCGGAAAATTTGCAACAGTTACAGCAAGACTACCCGCAATTGAAAATAATTAAGTTAGAACAAAATTACCGTTCAACCAACATTATTTTGCATACCGCCAATCATCTTATTGCCAACAATCAGCATTTGTTTGAAAAAAAATTATGGAGCGAGTTTGGTCATGGTGAGCTATTACGTGTTATCCGTTGTAAAGATGAAAACGATGAAGCAGAACAAGTAGTAACTGATTTAATTAGTCATAAGCTACGCGCAAGAACAGAGTATGGCGATTACGCCATTTTATACCGCGGTAATCATCAATCACGCATATTTGAAAAAGTGCTACGCCATTATGGTATTCCTTATAACATCAGCGGCGGTCAGTCGTGGTTTGCTAAAGCAGAAGTCAAAGATGCGTTCGCTTACTTGAAATTACTGTGTAATGAGGCAGATGATGCCGCTTTTTTAAGAGTGATTAACACCCCCAAACGCGGCATAGGAGAATCCAGTCTTGATGCTTTAGGGCATTATGCACAAGGCCGGGGAGTTAGCCTTTACACGGCAGCAGACCACCTTGCACTAAGTGAGTATATTGCCGAAAAACCTCGTGCGGCCCTGCTTACTTTTAAATCCTGGATAGAGGAAATCAAAAAGCAATTGACTAATGGATCGACGCTGGAACTTTTAAAGCAACTGATCGAAGACAGTGGTTATGAAGCCTATATTTATGAACAATGTGATACTCCCGCAAAAGCACAGAAAAAGATGGAGAATGTCTGGGAATTGTTGGAATGGGTAGGACGGTTATTAACTAAAAATCCAGAACAAACTTTGGCCGAAGTCATCAACAAATTAATTTTGATCGACATTCTGGAGCAGGCCGATGAGCAGGATAATGAAACCTTACAACTTATGACCTTACATGCATCAAAAGGGCTAGAGTTTCCTTATGTTTATTTAGTTGGAATGGAAGAAGAGTTATTACCACATCGAGTAAGCATCGATGAGGATCATATTGAAGAAGAAAGACGTTTGGCCTATGTCGGGATTACACGAGCACAAAAAGGATTATGTTTTACCCTAGCCAAACAAAGACGCCGAGCGGGTGAGTTGCAAGATTGTTTGCCAAGCAGATTTTTAGAGGAGCTGCCCTCCGAACATTTAGAATGGTTTGGTAAAAACGTCGAACGCACTGAAGAGCAATCCAAAAGTTTGGCCAAATCCCATTTGGCAGGATTAAAGAATTTGCTAAGTGAATCGTAATTTGCGCTTTAATTGTAGTTGTAGCCTGCGGCGCAGCGAAACCCGGGCTACGATCTTATAATTAATCCTATATGCAGATTTTATCTCCATTGATATACTGAACCCATGAAAAAAAATATCATTCTGTTCATTGTTTCTTTTGCCATGTTTATGGAGGCAGTGGATACTACGATTATCAATACAGCAATTCCCGTGATGGCGCAGAGTTTAGATGTCAATCCAGTGGATTTGAAATTAGCGTTGATTAGCTATCTTTTGAGTTTAGCAATTTTTATTCCCATTAGTGGTTGGATCGCCGATAAATTTGGCATGAAAATTGTTTTTATTACAGCCATCTCGGTGTTTACTTTGAGTTCTATTTGGTGCGGGTTTACAAATAACCTATCGGAGTTAATTTGCGCTCGTATTGTTCAGGGCTTAGGTGGCTCATTAACTATGCCCATTGGTCGACTCATTATTTTACGAACGTGTGAGCGACATGAATTAATCGCCAAAATGAGTATTGTGGTCATGGTTGCCTCATTAGGGATGATGCTTGGACCTTTATTAGGAGGAATTATTACCTATCATTTTTCCTGGCGTTGGATTTTTTGGGTTAATATTCCCGTAGGCATACTTGCGGTAGGCTTATCAAGTAAATTGTTACCGTACATGCCTCCACGCCCAGTTCCTCCACTGGATAAAGTGGGCTTTATTCTTTTTGGTATTGGCTTGGCCACCCTAACCTTCGGTTTATCGATGGTTAGCGAATCGAATGTAACGACAGCGCAAATCGGTACTGTACTCCTTATCGCGCTCCTTTTATTGGGCGGCTATACCAAACACTCCTATAAAAGAAAGCACCCTATAGTTAAGGTAGAACTCTTACATACGCGTACATTTTTTATTTCAGTTGCGGGCAATTTATTATCCCGTCTCAGTTTTGGAGGCGTTCCTTTTTTATTGCCACTACTATTACAAATTGCTTTGGGCTATACACCTAGTCTATCTGGCCTATTGCTCGCCCCCATCGCTTTAGGTGTTTTCTTAGTAAAACCTTTATCTTTATATATACTGCGCTGGTTTGGTTATAAAAATTTATTAATTTTAAATACGATCTTAGTCAGCATTTCTCTTTGGTCCTTTTTCACCATCAACCAGCATTCGTCTGTATACGGCATTGCCTTTTTGACTTTTGTTTATGGGTTCTTAATCGCATTACAATATACTGGTATGAATTCACTCGCCTATGCAAACATTACAGAAAACGATATGAGTGCGGCCACCAGCATCATGAGCACAACCCAACAATTAGCTCAAAGTTTTGGTGTTGCCGTTTCAGCAATCTTACTGAATTTTTTCATTTATAAATATTCTGTGAATCATGTTTTATCCATCCAAATATTCCATGATACGTTTCTCATGCTTGGAATCCTGACTTTTTTTTCAGGGATCATTTTTACTTTTCTCAAAAAAGAAGATGGGCTTGAGCTCATTGAAACTCCCGAAAAGCCCTCCTTATAAAGTTTTTAGCGCCATTCTGCCTGCTTTTAAATGAAAACGGCTAAAAGATCGTAAAGTATTAGAATTTTTAATCAAAATGCTCTATGATGGCGAAGCATTATTTGTTGTTTTTGCATTAAATGTAAAAAAAATTAAAAATATTTAATAAAAAACAGCACAATTAATATAAATAATGCTACAATGTCCTGGTAACAATTTAGGAAATTAACATGTCAGATAAAATTCGTGGTACAGTAAAGTGGTTTAATGAGTCCAAAGGTTTCGGTTTTTTAGAAAGTGGCGGTAAAGATTATTTTGTACATTTCAGTGCAATTCTTGGCACAGGGTTTAAAACTCTTGCTGAAGGTGCAACAGTAATGTTCAAGCCAAGCAACGGACAAAAAGGTCCTCAAGCTGAAGAAGTTGAAGTAGTCTAAATCATTTCTTAAACCCCCTATTTGCTTAAATATGACAATATTTTTGTGGATAGGGGGTTTTTCTTTGTAAAAATTCCCAATACAATATTTTCTCGATTAAGCGCATTGCGTCTGACCGATATTGCTGACCATCTGGTTTGTGCAGGATACTATTCTGAATGACTGGAAGGTTATAGCAATTATACAATAGACCTATTCATAACCTCGGATTTTGCTTGGGGTCTAATCACGAACGCCATTCTGAAATACACAAGGAGTTGTAGCATGAGTAAAAAAATTGCAGTCATCGTTGGAAGTTTGCGCAAAGAGTCCTACAATAGAAAAATGGCAAAAGTACTTATTTCTCTTGCACCTAAATCTCTCGATCTACACATTATCGAAATTGGTGATTTGCCACTATATAACCAGGATCTCGATGACGAAAACCGACCTCCAGCTGCCTGGATTCAATTTCGCGAGCAAATGAAAACATATCAAGGAGTTTTATTTGTCACTCCAGAATACAATCGTTCTGTTCCCGGTGTACTTAAAAATGCAATCGACGTAGGTTCTCGACCTTATGGCAAAAGTATTTGGAGCAAACTGCCAGGCGCCGTCATGAGTGTTTCCCCTGGAGCTATTGGGGGTTTTGGAGCAAACCACCATTTAAGACAATCATTTGTCTTCTTAGACATACCAACCTTGCAGCAACCAGAAACATACATTGGTATGGCGGGAGATTTATTTGACGCGCAAGGGAATATTGCCAAAGAAGACACCCGAAAGTTCCTAGAAAAATTTATAGCGACTTATGCCGATTGGGTTGAGCTTAATACGAAAGGCTAGTGCAAAAAATAAAATATCCTAGGTCAAAGTACACCCGAAGAAATAGGCTGGGCTGTTAAGCCCAGCGTAACAACACAACTTCCAAAGTTTTTTTCAAAAAATAAGATTCAAAAATTGCTGGTCTTAACTGCCCAGCCTGCTCTCTACGCGAACGCAGAATTTATGGCAATAATACTTTAACCCTGCCAACGCGCAACAATACCTACATCGAGATCAAAAAGATCAAGTATTCTTCCTACGCTGTAATTGATAATATCGTCAATTGTTTCTGGTTTGGTATAGAACGCAGGCATTGCAGGACAAATGATTGCACCTTGTTGTGTCAGTGAGACCATGTTTTGCAAATGCCCTAAATGCAATGGTGATTCGCGAGGCATAAGTACTAACTTTCTACGCTCTTTTAGGGTCACATCGGCTGCACGACCAATTAGATTATCACTGGTTCCATGAGCAATCTCCGCCAAAGTTTTCATCGAGCATGGGGCAACAATCATTCCCAATGTTTGAAAAGAGCCACTAGCAATACTTGCCCCCACATCGTTCCATGAATGATAGACATCCGCTAATGCTTTCAATTCAGTAAGAGATAAATTGGTTTCGTACTTACGTGTCAATTGTGCTGACTTACTGACAATCAAGTGCGTTTCAATAGCAGTGGGTCGTAGTAGTTCTAAAAGACGTACTCCATAAATCATACCTGATGCACCAGTAATTCCGATAATTATTCGCGCAGCGCTCATAAGTGTTTCCTCGTGATTGAAGCGATTAGGTTTTCAGGCATAAAAACAAAAAATCCGGCAGATTTGCTACCTTTAGCTTGTATAGTAGGTTTCAACTGTTATTTCTAAGATAAATTATTTCACATAAATAGAATCTTCACAAAGCAAAATAAGTGGAAAATATAGACATAAAAAGGTAAATTGCACAAATTACTACAAACAGCAAGAAATAAGAGAGCCAGATTATGCAAATTACAGCGGCCGCAGAAGACACCATAGTAAGTTCTTTCCCCATTGCGATCATCACCAGTATTTTTAATCGTCAGGTCACCAAAGCGCTGCAAGAAGGAGCAATATCACAACTTCTGAAGCGTGGCTTTAACGGACATGACATTAATTCATTTGAAGTACCCGGAGCCGTAGAAATACCGTTAATCACAAAACGTATCGCTATGCAAAAAAAGGTACAATCAATTATCACCCTAGGTGCAGTAATTCGTGGCGAAACCAGTCATTATGATCTAGTTTGCAATATGGTAAGCCAAGGATGTTTACAGGTCTCATTGGAATATAATATTCCTGTTATTTTTGGTGTACTTACTACAGATAACGAAGAGCAAGCATGGGATAGATTAGGTGGAAAAGGTGGACATAAGGGAGTCGATGTGGCCAATGCGGCCATCGCAATGCACCAAACGTTAAGTCAATTGTAAAACAGGCATAATCCATGACGAATCACTACGAGCAGTTTGAACAGCGTAAGCAAGATCACATCAAATTGGCTTTAATGCCTGACAATCAAACTGCAGAGCTCAGTACGTTCGATAGCATCCATTTAGTACATGATGCCCTCCCCGATTTAAATTTTGATGAAATAAGTATCAAAAGTTCCCGGCTTGGCCAAGAAGTAGAAAAGCCCTTTCTTATCAGCTCCATGACCGCAGGCCATCGGCGTGCAAAGCACATTAATCACAACCTGATTGAGGCATGTGCGTTGAACGGTTGGGCAATGGGTGTTGGCTCACAAAGACGTGAACTCACTGATCCCAAAGCTGCTTTTGAATGGCAACATTTACGCCGTGACTTTCCTGAAGTCAGCTTGTACAGTAACTTAGGGATAGCGCAATTAATCACTAATCCCTTGAGCGATATCCAACGCTTAACTGATGTATTACAAGCTAATGCATTAATTATCCACTGCAATCCCTTACAAGAATGCATGCAGCCCGAAGGGACAACACACTATAAAGGCTGCTGGCAGGCTTTGGCTGATGTGGTTAAAAATCTTCCTTTACCCATTATCATTAAAGAAACCGGCTGTGGTTTTTCACGTGAAACAATGATGCGTCTCAATGAGATTGGTATTGCAGCGATTGATGTGGGAGGCTTAGGTGGCACCCATTGGGGACGCATTGAAGGGCATAGAGCAACTCATGATCCAATTCGACAACAAGCAGCCATTACTTTTCAGAATTGGGGAATTGATACCGCAACATCAGTACGCCATGCAGCGGAACTCAAACCATCTTTTGAAATTTGGGGCTCAGGCGGTGTGCTTAACGGCTTAAATGCAGCAAAACTTTTTGCTTTAGGAGCATCAACCGTAGGTTATGCAAAACCGATGCTCGAAGCAGCTTTAGAGTCATCAGCACAAGTCAGTTTATGTATGCAAACGATAGAATATGAATTGAAGGTAGCGATGTTTTGTACCGGAAGTCGAGTATTGGCCGATTTAAAGAAAAAATTGCAGCGCTAAATTGCTAAATTGATACATCTTCACCCTAAATCTTTGAACCATCATAGCCTGGTTGCTTGCAACCAGGATCAAACGGTGAATAATCCCCCCGGTGCCAGCAAGCTAGCTACACATGGTTAAGGCCATTGCATGAACATCTTGTTCATTCGCACTCACTGTTTTTAACCAGTTGCTCTGCATAAATTTTTTTACTTAAACGCTGATTTAACAGCTCAACTAGCTTTTTCGTCTGTGCCGACATTTCAAAGTGCTGCATAAAATAAGCGTGCCCAGATAAGCCCATTTCGTTTCGCTGCTCTTCTGACATATGGTATATTTTCTCAATACAATGCATGAGTCCAGATGCATCTTCAGCAGCACAAGTAAAACCTGCGCCAGCGTCATTGATAACCTCCGCACCTTCGCCGTTTAACGCAGCAATAATTGGACGACTGGCAGCCAAATAAGCTTGTATCTTACTTGGAATTGTATATGAAAATATTTCTTCATTGGTTAAACTAGCAATTAATGCTGCTGCACGCTTAAAAATCAACGGCATAACCTCCATAGGGTACCGTCCCGCTAATACTGCGTGCGTTATTCCCTCTTCTTTAATGCGTCGCTCAATATGCTCGGATTGGCTGCCGCTTCCGACCAGAACTAGTCTAAAATTTTCTAAATGGCTTAAGCTTTTAGCCGCATCTAGTAATGTATCTAAAGCTTGTGCCGTACCTAAGTTGCCGGCAAAAACAAAACAAGAATAGTTTTCTAACAAGGTTAACAGCTCTTGCGGAAGAGGTGTTGTGGTTAAAGGCTCATTCGCATTCAGAGGAAAAGAATTCGGGTAGTAGATTATTTTGTTTTTCTTTGCCAGACGACTCACCTTAGGTATAAAACTTTTAGATTGAACCAATAATGTATCTGAGCAAAAGTAAATCCCACGAACGATCCATTCTACCGTTTTCAAAAGTAAACTATTCGTCAAATACCCAGTGGCCTTTAAACTTTCTGGCCACAAATCTTGTACCCAAAGAGCTAGATGTGCTTTAGTTTTCCATTTTAAAAAGATTGCGGGAATTGCTGAGGTTATTGGTGATGGACCATAAAATAAAATCACATCCAAAGGTTTGCCTTTGACTGCTTTGGGAAAAAACTTAATCCCGTTATAAGCAAATGAAAAATAATTCAAAAACAAACTCTTCGCACCTTTCATTCCGCGAGGGCGTAATGGAGCGCGAAACACCTCAACTCCAGGTATATATTCTTCTGTCATACAAGAGTGTTGGGTATACCCGGAAAAAATTGTTCCAGAAGGATAATTGGGTTTTCCTGTCAGGACAAATACAGAATGACCTTGCTCGGTCAACTCTTTAACAAGATCATTAATAATGAATGATTCTGGCCAAAAATATTGGCTAACCAAGGCAATGTTCATGTGCTACCTGATTTATTGGGAATAAGTTATAAATTTCGCTCCAAGTTTTAATTGCTGTCTTTGGGAAATCAAATAATAAACTTTGTTGAGCAACCATTGTCGAATAATCATGAACAAGTTGTTCATTGGATAATAAAGAAATCATTTTTTCATACAAATCATCAGCAGAGTATGGTGAGAAATAAATAACGGACTCTCCGCCGAATTCAGGCATGGGCATTACATTTGAGGATAGAACTGGACGTCCTGCACTCATTGCCTCCAAAAGAATATTAGGGCAATTTTCACAAGAAGAGGCAAAAATATTAATATAGGCAAATCGATAAACGGCTGGAAGCTCCTCATAAGGTACAGAGCCAAGTATGTGTACTTGCTCGCTCAACGATTTTTCTTTAATAAGCTCCAAAACTCGAGGATACTCAATAGCATCAACGCCGCCCACCAACACCAACGAATATTGTTTGCGGTAGTCTTCGGGCAATTTTGCATAGGCGTTTACCACCTCATATTGATGCTTATAAAAATCAAACTTTGATACATAAAGGATATAATTATTTTCTGGTAAAAATTTAGGTCTTGATAATCCTTCTTTAGACTGACGAAAATGTGCTGGAATTCCATGAGGTATAGTTACCGCTTTTTTTAATACAGTTTGTTTCTCAATGACGGTGCGCGCATAATTTGAAATAAAAATGACAAGATCAGCTGCAGTCATGGACTTTAGCATGACACGAGCTAACATCCAATTTCTGAGGCGTTGCAGGCCATAGGGAATTTTTTTGTACACTCCCTCGTCAAAAGGAATCATGTTTCTGAACATGGTAATTGTTTTACACTGTTTGGGGGCTCGCGTACCGACAACGCCTCCAGGACAAAAGAATACATCAATGTTCAACTTTTTTAGAGTCAAAGGTAACACAAACTTTTCCCAAACCGCGCGCAATAATGGATTTTGGGTTGGCCAACGTGTTGTTAAGCGTGTAATTGCAGTACTCGCAGGCAACACCAAGGAGTCTGGAACATAAAGATAAATTTTTAAATCAGGATGAGACGGTAAATTATCCAATAAATTTTTTAAATAGGTTTGTCCACCACCAAGACGCGCAGAATATGCATTAATTAATATGTTCATTATGTTCCGTCTGATGAAATTGTAATAATATCAAAATTGTCCATAAACAACTTTGTGCCTGCCATTTACCGGCTTTATGCTTTTCCCAAATATTAGCAATATACTGACTATCTAAACCAAGATAATCCATCGTTGCTTTATCAGCCAAAAGAGATTCAGCCCAAGGTCGCAGCTCATTACGTAACCAGGAAGCCATAGGGACGCCAAATCCTTTCTTTGGGCGATCTAAAATTTTACGCGGAACATAACGGTACGCTAATTGCCGCAAAAGATATTTATTAACATTTTTTCTAATTTTCCATTTTAATGGCAGTTTAGCCGCCCATTCCAAAATAGTATGATCTAACAATGGTTCTCTAGCTTCAAGTGAAAAAGCCATACTCGCCACATCGACTTTCTGTAAATAATCATCAGGCAATGTATAAGCCATATCCAAACGCATCGATTTTTCTACAATCCCTACATCCTCATGCATAGATTGGGCTTTTGCCTCCAATAACGATGAAAAAGACTTCGTTTCTGCGCGAAATTGCGGCTGCATAATTCCTGAAAAATCTTTTATCACACTGCGAATAAATGCAAATGAGTCCACATCACCATTTGATTTTAATGCACGGGCAAACAATTTTGCTTTATTTGCAGGGATCAGAGCAAATCCCGCAGCTAATGCCTTTCGTATCGATTGTGGCCAACGTTGTATTCGGCTCAAGATTTTTATTATGCGATAATAATGATATCCACCAAATGCTTCATCACCACCATCCCCAGAAAGACTTACAGTGACATCGTTGCGCGCTAATTGCGACACAGCCATAACTGGAAAAGCCGAGTAATCAAAAAAAGGTTCGTCAAATTCCTGCAAATATTTAGGCATCAATGCTAATAAATCATTAGGCGTTAATCTTTTACAGACATGCTCAGTGCCAAGATGGTTTGCAACCAATTCAGCATCATTGCTCTCATCAAAGTGCTCATCATCAAACCCAATAGTAAATGTCTTGACTGGGCTGTTCGCATTTTTTTTCATGTAGGCAACAACTAAAGAACTATCAATCCCACCAGATAAAAAAGCACCGACAGGGACATTACTGACCATCCGTAACTGGACCGATTTATTAATCAGCGCATCCAGTTCATCAAGAAGTTCCGACTCATGCTTATCATCTGTTGTTAATTCGGTTGGAATATTATTCAAACTCCAATAACAAAATGTTTCCGCACCAAATTCATCAACCCACATATAATGAGCTGGTTCTAATTTTTTAATTGCCGCGTAATAGCTATGAGGGGCAGGCAAGTAACCAGACTCTAAATAATATCGTAATCCTTGACGATCAATCTCTTTACTTAAGTTGGGTACCAATTGAAATATTGCTCGTGGTCTTGAAGCAAAAATAAATAATTGCTCTGAGGCATGAAAATAAAGCGGTTTAACCCCCATACGATCACGTGCCACAAATAACTTTTTATCTACTTTATCCCAGATAGCGAATGCAAACATCCCATGAAATTTTTGCAAACAATCAACACCAAATTTAATGAAGGCTGCTAAAATGACTTCGGTATCAGAATCAGTCTTCCACTCATATTCCGTGCCAATTTCATTTTTTATGTCTAAGAAATTATAAACTTCGCCGTTGAACACAATGACATAACGTGAGCATGCCGAAACCATTGGCTGGCCTGCTAATAAAGACAAATCAATAATTGCCAAGCGAACGTGACCTAAATCAGCGTGTCCATCTTGCCAAATTTCTTTTGCATCGGGTCCTCGAGACTCAATTAAGTTTAATGCTTTTAGCGCATTTTCTTTTCGAGTTACAGTCTCACCTAAAAAATCGTTCCAAGAAAGTGCCCCTATTAAACCACACATATATTCCTCATATAATTTCTGCCAGCAATATTCACGATGGTCAGAAAAAAATAATTTCCATAAAAAACGAATTCCAACATAGCCTTTAATTTTAAAGGCTTAGGAACTAAATTGCTTCAGCCTCTTAGTAGGAAATTTCACCATCATATATAGCGCACATATAAAACTAAGTATCAGAAACAGAAGCGTAGCAGAAATAAATGACTTGTAATAAGCAAAAGTTTGATACCACGCCCCACGTAACCACACGCATAATAGGGCAGAAAGAGCAAAAAAACGATACAAACTTGCACCATTTTTTGCATAGGTATAAACACAGGAAATAACTAAAGAAATACACAAGGGAACAAGAGCCGCCCCCCACATCCCGAAATTTAAATACGCTTCGGCAAGCTCAAAAAAACCACCACCCGATGATAGACCGTAATCCTGAAATATATAAGCTAAATCCTGAGGTCTTTCTGGATATAGAAACGAGGGCAATGTTCTCCATATATAATCAACAAATCCAGATCCATCCAAAAATGAAATCAACCCGTTTTCGACGAGATACACTGTATTTGCAAAAGTAGTGGTGATAGGCCCCAAAGTGCCTGAATAGACCACATGGTCCATTATTGCAGCATTTCCGAGTCCCATATTGATCACATCAGAAACTCCTGTTTCCCCACTCAGATATAAATGCAATCCAGTTCTGACCAAACCCCATAATTCGAGAAATAAATACAGGGGTATCATATAAATAAAATAGATGGCTCTCCAGCCAATTTTTTTATGATGAAACATGAGATAAATGATAAAAATAGAAAAACTGGTACCAATACACTCTTGTCTAAGCCCACGTATAAATTGACACCAAATTAATAAATAGAAAACAGCCATTGCAAATAATGCTAAATATTTCCTCTCGCCTAATACAAGAGCACAATAAAACATAATTGACAGCGCAACACCCCCTGTCGCCGCTGCAGTCCCCAACAATGGTGTGCCCGAAGTACTCTCACCATAAGCTATATTAAAAATGGTTCCTCCTGAACTTACGGCAATCATATGACCAAAATAAAGTACAGCAACTCCACTTGCATAAAAAAAGAACCTATAATAATCCAGATTAAGATTAGCAACTGGCCGTTTTGCAAAATGAAACAGCTTTTGCCCTATTAACCACCCAATAAAAGCAGATGGTAATGCGATTAAGGTTAAGCCATACATCAATGTTGTGATTTCAAGACTTTGCGTTTTAAATTCAAAAACAGAAAAAAAATATTCGGGGTCAATCAGTTTAATTGTAACGGGATAAACACCCACTAAAAACAACAAGCCCAGTCGCGAAAAAAAAATAATATTGTAACTGGCTCTTGCAATTAGGATGGCTGAAAGCGCAGAAGTAATAACTAACAGTTCAATGAGTGAGTCATTATCAAAAGTAAAATTACATAATAAAATTCCACAGTAATATAAACAAATAAGAACAAAAAAAATAATTACCGTTCCTATTGGCGAGCTTTTTTTGTCATCATTTATCAACATTGTTTAAAATACCATATCATTTATTAGTCAGCGATTAACAAACATTAGCCGCGAACAATATATCATCCAAAGCCTAAAACCTCAATCAATCATGGGGAAAACACCTGAGCAATAATGGAAAATAAGTACTTAGAATAGTTGGGTATTACAAGCAAATTCATAATGAAAATTCTAAAGAAATTAACTTGGTGATGTTATATTTATAACCAAAAAATTTATAAATAGTTTATAATCTCTAAGCGCAAAATACTACGTGTAATAGATGCGCAGATAAATTAATGTAATCGAAATTATTACGGCCTAGGTTTTTTATTTTGATCAATTTTCAACAATTAGCAAACAGTTTAAGGAATAGAAATATGCACCGACTATTTATTATATTCGGTTCTACTGTAATTCAAAAAATCGCCGTTTTTATTATGATGATCATTGCCGCCCGAATTATGAATATTGATGAATTCGGTTCTTTTGCATTTATCTATGCGACCAGCGTGACTTTAACCAGCTTTTTAGGTGAGGGGCTCGCCACAACGGCTAATCGCTATGTGTCCATTAAAGAGCAGGAAGATAATCTTAAAATATGTAAACTGACTGGGGAATTAATAAAATGCTCGTTTGCAGTTTCTTGTCTTCTTTTATTTATTTTTATGTTCTGTTCCTTTGTCAGCGTTTGGTTGAGCAAAGATAACTCTGTTTTAATCCTATTAAAATGGGCAAGCTTAATCCCCTTTTTTACATTACAAAATACCGTACTTAATGCAATACTTAATTGTTTTGAAAAAAACATAGCTGCAGCTTTGATTGGTGGAATAGGCTCTATCTTAAGCGTTGTTTTAGGATTATTTTTTGCTAAGTCCTATGGCGTAGTAGGAATGTGCGTTGGCTTAACTATAGGGTTATTTTTTGCAACCCTGTCCTATTACATTACAATTCACAAGGATATTGTCACATTAAATGTAAAATTTATAGATATATCCAAGGTTTATCATATTATTAAAACATTTACGGTCCCTACTTGGGGCGCAATGGCCCTGGGTGGTCCCGTGCATTGGGTTTGTTTGACTGTATTAGCCACCTCAGGAAGTGAAGGAGTACGTAATCTTGCTGTTTTTACTGCGTTTTTTCAGTGGCATGTCATTTTAAACTTCATTCCTTCATCTGTTGCAAATTTTACAATACCCTTTTTAGTGAAAGAAAAAGGTCGAAACGATCGCGCTTTTGTGCATGCAATTATGAAAATTTTTGCTGCTAATGCAGTAACAGGATTATCCATCTTGCTTATGGTATTGCTATTAAAGGAGCAGATATTGCTTATTTATGACGCTGATTTTGCACAATATGGCAATGTTTTATTATTGATAAGTTTATGCGGTTATGTTGCATCATTTGCTCTGGTAATGAGTCAAGTTTTATGGTCTTCAGGTAAAGCATGGTTGAATTTTTCTGCAGCCTTTTTTTATGCTGTAACTTATATCGTCGCCACGTTTGTATTAGTTAAATTCTTTGCACTCGGTGCAATTGGTTTAGGGTTTTCAATACTTATCTCGAGCTTTCTGCAACTTATTTTTCAGATTAGATTATTTATCAATTCTTCAGAATTGAAATTGAATGGTTCTCGTTTAATGATTGTTGATAATCAAGATGGGTAATGAAAAAACTTACTTTTTTATATTGTACAAAACGTCGATCCGAAGCATCAAACAATCACTTAAACTGGCAGCCATCATTTGATTCATTCGGATCAAGCTCACACTTTATCAAGTGAAGATTAAAGTCCTAACTCATTTCTAACGTAATCCACCTGAAATAGTAAATCTTTTATTGCAGGAATTGAGAGACGATCCGTATTATGGGAGGTGTAATCATCATATAGCGTGATTTTAGTCTCACCCTCAACAAAGTATTTTTTGTAATTTAAATCACGATTATCAGCTGGTATTCGATAATACCGTTTCATTTCCTCAGCTTTAGCCATTTCCTCGCGGGAAATTAAAGATTCATATAACTTTTCGCCGTGGCGAGTGCCGATGACCTTAATTTCACTTGAGCCATTTAGCAACTCCTGAAGCGCTTGTGCTAAATCGGCAATAGTTGATGCAGGCGCTTTTTGAATAAAAATATCTCCCTGATTACCATGTTCAAATGCGTGCAACACTAAATCAACTGAATCCTCTAATGTCATCAAAAAGCGAGTCATCGATGGATCAGTAATTGTTATTTGCTCACCTTTTTTTATTTGATCAATAAATAGGGGGATCACTGAGCCTCGTGAAGCCATCACATTGCCATAGCGAGTGATACATAGCGTTGGACCAGATTTGGGTATTACTCGCGATTTAGCAATAACAATTTTCTCCGCAAGTGCTTTTGACATCCCCATGGCATTTACCGGGTAAACCGCCTTATCAGTACTTAGCACAACCACTTTTTGCACTTGGTTGGCGATTGCGGCATTCAAAATATTCTCTGTACCTAAAATATTAGTTTTTACCGCTTCCAATGGGTAAAACTCACACGAAGGAACTTGTTTTAAAGCAGCCGCATGAAAAATACAATCAACGCCTATAGTTGCTTGAAACGCGCTATTATAATCACGCACATCACCAATATAGAATTTAACCTTGTCATCATTTAATGCGAGACGCAAATCTTCTTGCTTCTTTTCATCTCGACTAAAAATTCGAATTTCTTTAACTGCCGTTTTCAAAAATCGTTTGAGAACTGTTTCACCGAAGGAGCCTGTACCTCCAGTTATTAGTAATGTTTTCCCATCAAACATAATACATGTCCTATTTAAAGTTTTTCATTTTTAAAACAAGCTCTGGCCACGAAGGTGGTTCATAACCTGTTATCTGTTTAAAACGATCCGAATTAAGTGACCGATTAATTTTAAAATCTTCATCAGGTATAATATCAATTTCCTTGCCATAGACTTCAGCGACCAATTTCAATAAAGAATATTTATCAATAGGTGCTGATGATACATGGTACAAACCTGACAGTTGCGCATTAGGAAGCACATAATCATTGATAATCCGAGCTAATTCGACCGTTGGTAACCCTGAAAATATGGCTTGTTTATAACCTTTGATCGACTGTTGCTGGCTAAGAAACCAATCAACCAATGCATAATTCGTATTTAATTCACGTCCAATAATTGATGTGCGCAGTGTTATGGCATTTTGATAGTCGCACAACTCACCAATTCGTTTAGAGACACCATATAAATCGCTCGCATCGCAATCATCATCTTCTGTGTATAATCCTTTTGCTCCTGCAAACACACAGTCTGTACTAATATGGATAACTCGTGCATTGATTAAATCAGCAAGATGGGCCAATCGATGAGGTAACATCGAATTAATGGGTAAAACCACTAATGGATCTTTTGATTCAGATAACTGCTTAATAATACCAACACAATTAATGATTACATCCGGTTTTAATTCTTTAAGCAGATGGATTAAATCATCTTGATGTAACACATCAACATTGGGAAACAGATACTCGCGTAAGTTATCTGCAAAATACTTCAGATTACTAGAATTTCGTATCGTCCCAAAAACGCTCAAATTGGGTTGCTCAGATAGGTATCTGTAGATTGCATTACCCAGCATACCTGATGCACCTAAAACTAAAATTTTTTTATTCATTTCTATTTAGCCGCTGATTTAATCAATCAATTTAACATAACGTACATCTCACTTTGCCTCACTCTTAGATGAGTAAAGTGATACCATCGAAAACACACCTATCATAAACGCAAATCACTTGCATCAGCAGGGAATAAATACTTCAAGTCATAAAGAATATGCTGAGTTTTACCAAACAACCGAATGGCCTCAACTCCTAATTCTTTAAACTGCTCATGAGCAACCGAGAGAATAATCCCGTCGTAAGACTGCATAGGAGGGTGTTCAATCAAAGTGAGTCCATATTCATGCGCAACATCTGCAGAGGAAGCCCATGGATCATATATATCTACAGCCACATTATAAGCTTTTAGTTCATTAATCACATCAATAACACGTGTATTCCTTATATCAGGGCAATTTTCTTTAAAAGTGAACCCCATCACGAGAATTCTGGAACCCTCGACATGTATCCGTTTTTTTATCATTGTTTTAACAAGCTGCGACACCACATAAGTGCCCATTGCATCATTGAGACGCCGTCCAGCAAGAATAATTTCTGGATGATAACCAATTGCTTCTGCTTTATGAGTTAAATAATAAGGATCGACACCAATACAATGCCCGCCCACTAAACCAGGACGAAACGGTAGAAAATTCCATTTCGTTTCAGCTGCTTTCAGTACCGCTTGTGTATCGATACCTAATTTATTGAAAATAATCGCCAACTCATTAATCAATGCAATATTCAAATCTCGTTGCGTATTTTCAATAACCTTTGCAGCTTCTGCAACTTGAATACTTTCAACTTTATATGTTCCCGCAACAATAATTTGCTTGTATAAAGCATCAACAATATCTGCGACCTCAGGGGTTGAGCCGGAGGTTACTTTCATGATGGTAGTCACGCGATGAAGCTTATCGCCAGGATTTACCCGCTCAGGGCTATAGCCTGCATAAAAATCCTTATTAAACGTCAACCCAGATACTCGTTCAAGAACTGGCACACAAACTTCTTCAATAGCCCCCGGATAAACCGTTGATTCATAAATAACGATATCTCCAGGCTGTAATAGGCTGCCAATCAGTTCACTGGCTTTGATCAACGGCAAAAAATCAGGTCGTTTGTGCTGATCTATAGGTGTTGGTACGGTAATGATATAAGTATCACAAAATGCAATTTCTTCTGAGTTTGCTGTTAAGTATAAATGTTTCGCTTCATGCAGCTCTGAACCACTTACCTCTAATGTAGAATCATGTCCCGTTTTAAGCTCATTAATTCTGTTGGCATTGATGTCAAACCCCATTACTGAGCGCACTTTACCAAACTCAACCGCTAAAGGTAAGCCAACATAACCCAACCCAACTATTGCAAGCTTTCTTTCCTCAACAGACGTTAACATTAGCCCTCATCCATATTTTTTATTAGTTAATTTTCCAGATGAAGCTCATAATTAAGAGCTTACATATTGGCTTACATCCTGGTGTCTTTTTACCGCATAATAATCAAGATACCAGTCAACAAAACGCTTTACCCCGACTTCAACCGTAGTACTCGGGCAATACCCAACGTCGTTCTTAAGGTCTTCAACATCTGCATAAGTATCAGGTACATCCCCAGGTTGCAACGGCAATAAATTCTTTTTCGCTTTTTTTCCAAGGCATTGTTCTAACACATCGATATAGCGAGATAAAACAACAGGACTACTATTACCAATGTTATAAATCCGCCATGGTGCCGCGCTTGTTCCAGAATCAGGAGTTGCGCCTGACCATAACGTATTTGCTGTTGCCACATGATCATGGACGCGCATAATTCCTTCTACGATGTCATCGATATATGTGAAATCTCGGCGATGGTTTCCAAAATTAAACACATCGATAGGTTCGTCATTAAGAATTTTTTTCGTAAAAGTAAACAGCGCCATATCTGGACGCCCCCAAGGCCCGTACACAGTAAAAAAGCGCAACCCAGTGGTAGGCAATTGATACAAATTACTGTAACTGTGTGCCATTAATTCATTGGCCTTTTTAGTTGCGGCATACAAACTCAAAGGATGATCGACGTTATCGTGCACAGAGAAAGGTAAGGTTTCATTTGCACCATAAACTGAGCTCGATGAGGCATAGGTCAAATGCTCTATACCATGATGTCGACAACCCTCAAGAATATTAACAAAACCGACTAAATTACTATCAACATAAGCATGTGGATTTTCAAGTGAGTAGCGTACTCCGGCTTGCGCACCAAGATGAATCACCCGTTGAAAATGATGGGTTGCGAATAATTGCGCGATATTCTCTCGATCAGCAAGGTCAAGGCGAATGAATTTAAACTGGGTAAAATCAGCTAATTTTTGTAAGCGCGCTTTTTTTAAATTTACATCGTAATAGTTATTCAGGTTATCAATACCAATAACCTCATCGCCACGCTCACACAATCTTTGTGCCACATGCGAACCAATAAATCCGGCTGCTCCTGTTACTAAAACTTTCATCAAAAACTTACCCCTTCTCAACTCATTCCTGAGGTTAACCTGAAAATCTAGATAATATTAAACAGCCTTATTCACTCTTATAACAAAACATAGCATGACACCCAACATGCCAATGATTAAGCCCAACAAGATGGACGTAGCGATCACCACTTCTTTTTTGGGCGAAATAGGTGTCCCTGAAATCTCAACGGTGCCATCAGAAGAAAAAACTGCAACATCTTTCGGGTTTATAACAAATGAAGAGTAAAAATCAAGCTTACTCTGCAACGTACGTAGATCAGGAATAAACTCATTATCAGATTGTCTCTCAGACAAATTTTTTATTTGCGCTTGCAGTACATTGGCACCCAACATGTATGCCATATTCGATTCACTTGCCAAAGTATATTGCATCAATGCGGAATTCATTTTTGCAGATTGCGCAATTTTTAGCGCCTCATGCAATTTAGCTATTTGGTCGGTTCGATTTTCTTTAGCGACCCTACTGATAATATCTATTTTATGTGTTAATTGATAAATAACAACCGCTCGTTGCTTCTCTATATCACCTATAAGGGAGCTGATCGTGCGTTCTTTTGCCAAATCAATAAATTGCTTAACCCAAGCTGCTGCTTGTTCCGGGTTTGTGGACTTCATCATCACATCATATTGTACCCCCGTAGCTTTTTGTCCGGGTGAAAGTTTGTTATCTATTTTTATTGAAAATTTCTTGGAAAACGCATCATAAAGTTTTTTTAAGGACGCATTATTTTGGGGTTTCTGTTTTAAAAGAGGCAGATAATATTCTTGAAAAAAATATTTCTTATTGGATGCTGAAAGCAATTCTTTACTGAAAACAGCATACACTGAATCTACACTCATAGGCTTAATTGTTTTATTATCGCCCCATAAATTTCCTTTATTAAAAGCAACGATATCCCCTTGCATAGGCGCTGAAATATGCGCGGATGCCTGATAAACAGGGGCGCTAACTAAAATATAAATAATTCCAAGTGCAATGCTCAGTAAGGTGACCAATAAAATGGTTTTTTTATGCTGATAAAATTCACACAGCAATTGATTCATCGTTATTTCGCTGTGATTTCCAATAAGCTTTTCTGTATGCACTCCTTTTTCCCCCTTACTGAACATACTTCGACTACTCAACAAAATTCACCCAACAAGAAAATACTAGTGCTACACTCAGAGAAATTTGCGGCAAAAAATACTCAGCATTATTTCTTTTGAGCTATTTTTAGTCTTGTCAGAATTTATGCAAAAGAACAATTATACCGTTAACCAACTCATAAATATAGATGATAGCCAGCAAAACAAGCTAACCACTTACTAAGATAAATCATAAACCAAGAGAACTATCTACTCTATTGAAATCAGCATCTATGTCAGGTGTTGCATACTGTGTTTTTAGAAATTTCCTTAAAAATCAAGTACTACCCTTTTGACAAACCTAAATGGTTAATTATTGAAATAATGGTGCGTTTTAATTATACTCCGCTCTCAGTGTGAGAATGAACAATTTTAGGGAAAAGATGTCTAAACAAAAATTCTGTTTAGGAGTAATGGCAGAGGCTGATACAAAAAAACGTTCACCTACATTGTGGCCCTACCTCATCCAGTCTTATGTACTGACGTTTCGAACCTATATAAAACTCCGTTTATCGAAGTACTTAGCATTCGGGACTTCTCATAATAAAATGAATCACTTTTTATTCCAATTACTATGAAAAAAATACTTAAATTTTCGGGATATATACTGGGTATTTTTTTTTTCGCATACTCTTTTTCGCAAGTACAATGGTCTGATTTTATTTCCTCAATAAAAAATGTGGCAACACCCTGGATCGCAATTATGGCTGCTTCTTTTTTATTGTCTATGTTTCTTCGCAGTGTCCGTTGGCACATCATTACCGGACTTCCATGGATAAACATGAGTAAGGTCTGGGAGGCCACAGCGATAGGTTATCTCGGTACCGCTATTTATCCTGCTAAGGCAGGTGACATTTTAAAAAGCATACGACTACAGCAGCTCACTGGCATCAGTAATACTGAAGCTTTAATGAGCACTTTAATTGATAGACTATTTGATGGCTTAGCTCTTTGTGGAATACTGGCAATTTTAGTGATTGCCTGGGGAAAACAACTCAATCTTAATTTTGTCGTATGGATTATCGCCGCTTGTTTTATATTAGGGCTGTTTGTCATTGCATTGTATTCTGTAAGTGGGCATCGTTTAGAACGCTTCTTCACATCTCTTGCGACTCAATCAAAAGTAGGAACACGGTTGAACCAAATTTATCAACAATCTTTAACCGCGGTGCATTTATTAAAATCGCCTAAATTATTATGCTCCTGTCTTACAATTCAAATCTTAATTACCCTATTTGATATCTTAGCATGTTGGTTTCTATTTTATGCTTTCGGATGGAAAGAGTTGTCTTTGCTTCCTGCAATTATTATGCTTGCCTATTTAGCAGCGGCTTTTTCTCTTCCTTCTACACCAGGATATATTGGCGTATATCAAATCGCTTCAATATTCGCACTGAGAGGTTTTGGGATTAGTGAATCAGAAGCAGTAGCATATGGAACTATATTTCAAACAATTACTTTTGTATTATTTGTAAGCGTGGGGATACAAACAAAGCTTAGACGCCCAAAAAAATACATGCAATTAGCAGATGAAACTTAATTAACTCAAGGGGAGAGGAATAAAATGCGTGAGAAATTGGCTCTTTATGGAGGAACTCCAGTTCGCTCGACACCCCTACCGTATGCACGCCAAAGTATAGATGATGCGGACCGCAGTGCAGTGGAGGCTGTTTTAAATGGAAACTGGCTAACTACTGGCCCCATGGTAAAACAATTTGAAGATGCGATGAGTGCCTATGCCGGTGCTGGTGAAGCAATAGCAGTGAATACAGGTACAGCTGCTTTGCATGCGGCCACATGGGCAGCAAACATTAGCCCCGGAGATGAAGTAATAGTCCCGGCAATTTCTTTTGTTGCAAGTGCCAACTGTGTTTTATACATGGGAGGCAAACCTGTTTTTGCGGATCTAACGCCCGATACTTTAAATATCGACCCTGCTGATATTGAGAGAAAAATTACCTCTAAAACTAAAGCCATCATTGCCGTAGACTTTGCGGGTCATCCTTGTGATCACGATGCGATTCGAGAAATAGCAAAAAAACATAATCTTATTGTCATAGAAGATGCCGCACACTCACTAGGCGCAACCTATAAAGAACGCAAAGTCGGTACCTTACAGGACATGACCATTCTCAGCTTCCATCCGGTAAAGCATGTCACTACCGGCGAAGGAGGCATGGTTCTCACCAATGATGCAGGATTAGCCAAACGTATGCGCTCATTTCGCCATCATGGAATCGACTTAGATTTTCATCAACGCGCTGAAACACAATCATGGCGTTACGATATCATTACGCTAGGTTATAATTACCGAATTCCAGATATTAATTGTGCTTTAGGCCTAAGCCAACTTGGAAAACTGGATGGATGGTTAGAAAGAAGAAGATTTATCGCTGCGTGTTACAATGAAGGTTTAGCCGATCTCGGCGAAATCGAACTTCCTACAGAACGCAAAGAATGCAACTCCGCATGGCATCTTTTCGTTATCAGATTATGTTTAGACAAGTTACAAGTAGGTCGTGAAGAACTATTTGCTGCGCTGCGTGCAGAAAATATTGGCGTCAATGTTCACTACATACCAATTCCCTGGATGAGTTATTATGCTCAACTGGGCTATCGCAAAGGAAATTGGCCTGTGGCTGAGGCAGAGTATGAACGCATGATTTCCTTACCAATGTTTCCAGCAATGAGTAATCAAGACATCAATGATACAATTGAGGCTGTACGTAAAGTAATCAAAGCCTATAGTAAGTGATTAAAAGGAACTACTTGGTAAATGAATATACGCCCTGCTGAGCTTAAAGATTCTTTAGATATTTTGCGTTGGCGCAATGATACTCATACTCGCTTGATGTCGCGAAACCAACAGGTTGTTGCGGTTGATGAGCATTCGCAGTGGTATACTCGTTTGCTAAGTAACCCTAATCGAATGCTATTAATTGGTGAGTTAGTGAATCAATCCCTGGGCATGGTGCGTTTTGATCGCCTAGAGAATAGTTCACAATGGGAAATTAGTATTACCTTAGCTCCTGAATTTCGCAATCGTGGATTGAGCAAAGAATTATTGGAGCAGGCCATCAGTTATTTTCGTTCTAAATTTAATAATGGCGAAATAATTGCTGAAATAAAAGAAGGTAATCAAGCAAGTAGAAAATTATTCACGAGAGTAGGATTTAATTATATTTCTCGTACAGATGAGATGCTGTGTTTCTCTTTTCAATAAGAGCGCGCAGAGAAAAGGAACGGATAATGGAAGATATACAACCACAACGAGTAGATAAATATTTCAAAAGCTTTTCATTTTTATGGAAAGGGGCTTTAGGCTATCTGGCTTATATTGCTGTTTTTCCCGTATGGTTACCTGCCTGGCTGCATAAAATCAGAGGGGTAAAAATAGATAAGTTTCGCACAGTTTATATTGCGCCCAATGTCCTAATCGATACGACATTCCCACAAAATGTACATATTGAAGACAATGTATACATCACACGTGGCGCAAAAATCATCTCCCACACTTCATTTACACCGGCAACCCAGCATGAAACAGGTATGGAGTTCACCGTAGAAGATGTGGTTATTGAGTATGGAGCCTATATTGGCGTTAATGCGATAATTCTTCCCTCAGTTCGTATAGGGCGTTGTTCCATTGTAGGTGCTGGTGCCGTAGTGACTAAGGATGTGCCTGCATATGCTATTGTCGGAGGAAATCCTGCACGCATCATTGGTGATGTGCGTGAATTGAAAAATAAAAAAAATAATCATGTTGCGACATAAGGACCTTTAAATAATGTCAAAAAATAAGATTTTAGTCATTGTTCCAGCCTACAATGAAGAAGCGAGCCTTCCAGCATTGTTAAAGGAAATACAACAATTGGGCTATGATATAGTAGTCATTGATGATTCATCGAAAGATAATACATCTATGGTTGCTAAAAATGCAGGCGTACCTGTCCTGTCTCTTGCGGCAAATCTTGGTATTGGCGGTGGAGTTCAGACTGGGTTTAAATATGCAGTGACCCATGGATATGACATCGTAGTGCAAGTAGATGGGGATGGTCAGCATAATCCTTCTTGGATCGAAGCATTAGTTGCTCCGATTATTCGCGGAGAAGCAAATTGTGTTATTGGTTCGCGCTATTTGTCTGAAAATCCTGATAAAGATTATAAAACACCGCTTGCACGTCGCATTGGTATGTATTTTTCAACAAGTATGCTCTATCTTGCAACTGGTATTCACATCACCGACACTACCTCGGGTTTGCGAGCACTCGATCGAAAAGCATTTGAATATTTTTCTAAATCTTATCCAGTGGATCATCCCGAAGCAGAAGCATTACTTATGCTGCATCAAAAAGGTTTTCGCTTACTGGAAATACCCGTAAAAATGCGTGGACGTGTGCATGGCCAGTCTTTATTTAATTTTGCTAAGGCCAGTTTATATCCTCTTCGCGTTATTATTGGCTTTACTGGCTTGTTATTAAAAAGAAAGGATATATAAGAAATGGGATATATCATACAACCTGGTTTTTTGGGAATTGGGGTCATAGTTCTGGTACTGTTGTACACCATCCATCTCGTTCGTGCAGAAAAATTGAGCGCCCATATGGCAATAAGTTGGATCATTGCTGAGTTAGCGTTCTTAATCATTATGAGTTCAGAGTATCTTCGCTCATCAATCCGCGCTTTTCTTGGAGAACAAAACGCGCCATACAGCTTGTTTTTATTAGGTGCTGTTTGGGTGTTGTTTTTGATGCTTGAAAGTCTTACTCGTGTTTCATCATTAACGGTAAAATTAAAACAAATTAACCAAGAACTTGCTTTAACGAAAGAGCGTCTGGAACGCGCAGAAGCAAAAATCAATCAACAATAAAATAAAGGGATGAGCAATGATTAAAAATTTTATTTTGCAAAAATTCGTTGCCCTTCTCTGGTTTGGCTTTTGTTTGTTCTTTTTTATGGTCGTTGCAAATCATCAAACGTTGCAATACCTATTTAGCTCGAAATCAGAAGCCATCCAAAATATACATAACACATTTAAACCTCTATTTTATCGCAATTTGCGTGCATAAGGTTCGCATATGACCCCATTTTTAATTCTGATCATATATACACTCGCCAATATTGGTTGTAGCTATGCATTATTGAGTATTTTCTCCAGACGATTAGGAAAATATCTCCCACCTTGTGTCATGTTTTCTCTAGGCACCGCATTTTTATCAACAATATGGATTTTTATTGGTCTGGCCGGTTTTTTACATAAAGAGTTCATTGGTTCGATCGTACTCATTATGGCTTTGTTATCAATACCCTATCTCTATAACCAAATTCAAATATCTGCTTCATCTCTTAGAGTTTCATTCAAAGAAGTAGTTAAAAGTCCGCTCTACTTTTTACTTATACTGCTGGTAATTGCTGTTGTAATCTGGCTTGGGATTTTAACGTATATGCGCGCACCCGCAGGAGATGCGGCCGCATTTTACATGGCATATCCCAAAATTATTTCCCTTAGAGATAAATTGACGGCTATGCCGGGTTTATTTCACGACTTTTCCTCAATTGGTATCAGTGGTGAATTACACTATGCCGTGCTCATGAAATTGGCTAATCCTGTTATTGCTAAATTATTTGCCTGGATTGTTGGTATCAGTGTTCTATTTGTTTTAAGAAGTTTAACGCGTTATTTAGGTGGTGGACTCATTGCTCAGACCACTGCAGTCAGCATCCTACTTACCTCCAGCACCTATTATAATTTTTTATCCGATGGGAAAACGGACTTATTTACAACACTCCTGGGAATTACCGCCGTATTGTGTATTGTCCTCATCAGAGAAAGACAATTTCCAAAGTCATTAAGCATTATTACAGGAATACTGACGGGTTTTGCAATCAGTGCAAAATTTTCTTTTATCATTGCATTATTTCCAGCCATAGTTTCTCTACTCTTTTGGCAGGAAATTGTCCAGAATCGAGACTTAAAAGTAACAAACCCCATCCGGCAAAGCATGTTCGCTTTAGTTTTGTTTGGGATAGGCGTTTTAATCGCACTTTTCCCGCATCTATTAAAAAATGAAATCCTGTTTGGCAACCCATTGGCTCCTTTTTTTGGTATGAAAAATTGGGCAGATCAATCCCACTGGTATGCTGTGAAAGATACCATTTGGATTGCCTCAACGTATCCATTCGCTCTGGTTTTTGGGCTTTATCCTTTAATGGGCGGTACGATGTCCGTGCTCTGGATTGCCTCATTTATATTCCTTTTATTTTTACCTAAAGCAAAACGTTCACTGCAACAACCGGCCACACAAATAATGCTCTGCGGTTGCTTGGGTTTATTGTGTTGGGTAGTTACAAAAGCGTCCGTTTTTGTACCGCGATATTTTTTAGCCACCTTAATTATGCTCATTCCTTTCCCCGCCATAGCAGTAGAGTACATGTGGCAAACTGAAATTCGACCACGTTTAATCTCAATCTGTTATGCGCTGCTTGCGGGTATCGCACTTTGTATTGCACCATTTATACCCATTACAGATACAGGTCTCATGACAAGATTAGCGATTAAGGATATACAGCATCCAGAAGGTCATAGCACAACATGTAATATTGAAACATCAGGTTATTGTTATGTTTATAACTCTTTAAACCCCAACGTTGCCAAAGGAGAGCGGGTCTATGTCATGGGATATTATACCTATTGGCTACGGGATGATCTGATACAATGTATTAACCAAATGAGTGAATTAAATATTCAAGATATGCCGAGCGCAAAACTCTGGGAAACCTTATACCAAAGAGGATTTATGCATCTGGCAGTGCAAAAGGCAACTCATGGAGCCCACTTAGAAAAGCTTGATCCAACCCAAGCACCAAAATGGTTGAAGATAACAAAAGAATATACCGATACGAGTATGCCCATTTTTCATCTTGAGGCCATAAATCCACCCAAACCACGTGAGATTTCTTGTGTCAATGAGGGCAATTCTTTTTGGCGCCCTAAAAAAACAGGGGCGTAAAATGGTGTCATTCCCGCGCAGGCGGGAATGACAGGGATTTAGAGCAAAATTAGTATTCTTATAAAAAACCTTTATATATGAAAAAGCGGAGGATATCTCGGGATTTGCAGCTCAAGGCTGGGTACTCTTCACACATCACTTCATATAGAAAATGAGGAATACTTTAAAGCTCCTGATTCAAAAGTCCTAACAAGTAATTACCATAACTGCTTTTAATTAACTCACGTCCTATTTGCTCAATCATGTCTCTGCTCATCCAGCCGTTGTTGTAAGCAATTTCCTCTAGGCACGCAATCTTTAGTCCTTGGCGATGTTCGATCGTTTGCACGAACATACTCGCTTCTAAAAGACTTTCATAAGTTCCTGTATCCAGCCATGCAAACCCGCGACCAAGTAGCTCAACATGAAGATTACCACATTCCAAATAGCTTTGATTGATACAAGTGATCTCTAATTCACCTCGGTGGGATGGCCTGACTTGCTTCGCAAAGTCAACGACTTGATTATCGTAAAAATAAAGCCCAGTTACGGCATAATTTGATTTTGGCTTAGTCGGTTTTTCTTCAATTGAAACCGCTTTCATTTTGTCATCAAATGTAATGATACCAAAACGCTCAGGATCTTTTACTGGATAGGCAAAAACAGTAGCCCCTATTTCACAAGCAGCAACTTCACGTAGTTTTGGGGTAAAACCTTGACCATAAAATATATTATCACCTAAGACTAAGCAAACTCGGTCACGTCCAATAAATTCTTCGCCGATAATAAATGCTTGTGCGAGACCATCTGGGCTTGGCTGTATCGCATAATCTATGGTGATACCAAACCGTTCCCCCCAACCAAGGAGTCTTAGATAAGCTGGATGATCTTCAAGAGTTGTAATGATAAGAATCTCACGAATACCTGCTAGCATCAGCACGGACAAGGGATAATAAATCATCGGCTTATCATAAATAGGTAATAAGTGTTTTGAGATCCCTTTTGTAATGGGATGGAGCCGAGTGCCCGAACCACCAGCTAGAATAATTCCTTTCATACGACCAATTCCTTATCAGTCAGCTTAAAACTGTTGGTGGCTTGCTGAGTTTTATTTAAAATAGCTTTGCACCAGCTTTGATTTTCAATATACCATGCTACTGTTTTTCTCATCCCTGTTTCGAAACTTTCTACAGGTCGCCACCCAAGTTCAGATTGAATTTTTTTTGCATCAATAGCATAACGAAGATCATGGCCAGGTCTATCGGTAACGTGGGTAATTAAATCCTCATAATGAGTAATGCCCTGTGGCTTGGTAAAGCTCAACTCTTCTAATAGTGCACAAATGGTTCGAACAACATCAATGTTTTGCATTTCGTTATGGCCACCAATGTTATAGGTAGCTCCGACTTGTCCATAGTTTAGAACTTGGTATAAAGCTCGGACATGATCGTTGACATATAACCAGTCACGCACCTGTGTCCCAGTTCCATATATGCACAATGGCTTACCCGAAAGTGCATTTAAAATGGTTAATGGAATTAATTTTTCTGGATACTGATAGGGACCATAATTATTCGAACAATTTGTTATTAGGATTGGTAACCCATACGTTCGATGCCATGCTCTTACAAGATGATCGGAGCTTGCTTTGCTTGCCGAATAAGGTGAACTAGGGGCATAGGGTGTAGTTTCAGTAAAAAACTCATTGGAATTTTCAAGATCACCAAAAACTTCATCAGTAGAGATATGGTGAAATCGAAATGATTGGCGACGTGTTTCAGGCAAAGACTGCCAATAGGTACGTGCCGCCTCAAGTACGTTGTACGTCCCTACAATATTAGTTTTGATAAAGGCAGCCGGTCCGCCAATAGAGCGATCCACATGCGTTTCTGCTGCCAAATGCATAACGGCATCAGGTTGGAGACTAGAAAAAACATGATTGATTAGCTCTGAAGAGCAAATATCTATTTGCTGAAAAACATAGCGATTACTATGGCTGATTTGAGAAAGAGACTCTAAATTCCCAGCATAAGTTAACTTATCTACATTAATTACAAAATCCGATGTGTGTTTAATCAGGTAGCGAATTAATGCTGAACCAATAAATCCTGCCCCGCCGGTAATTAGAATTTTCAAAATTAAATACCCATGCTTAATACATTAAAAAGTTGCTCAATAACGATGTCCTGCTGCTTATTAGACAGACCAACCCAAAGAGGTAAGCGGATTATTCGCTCTGAAAGAGAATCCGTTAAGGATAAATCGCCATGAGTTCTGCCATGGCGCATACCTGCAGGAGAGGAATGCAGAGGCACATAGTGAAATACTGCTTTTACATGATTGTAGTTGAGCGCGTCTAAAATTGATTGCCGATTAATTTCAGGTGATAAAATGACATAGTACATATGCGCATTGTGTTGGCAGGAACTAGGTACAATCGGACGGCGAAGAAAACCAGCATCCTCTAGCGATTTAAGTTGCTCATGATAATAATTCCAAATGACTAGGCGCTGTTGCGTTATTTTTTCAGCCTCTTCAAGTTGAGCCCAAAGAAAAGCTGCAATTAGTTCACTAGGCAGATAAGAGGAACCAACATCATTCCAAGTATATTTATCTACCTCTCCGCGAAAAAATTGGCTCCGATTGGTACCTTTTTCACGAATTATCTCAGCTCGTAAAGCAAATTCAGGATTGTTAATTAATAACGCACCACCTTCACCTGATATAATATTTTTAGTCTCATGGAAACTGTAAGCCCCAAGATCACCAATACCACCTAAAGCACGCCCTTTATAATAAGACATCACGCCCTGTGCTGCATCTTCAATTACTTTTAAATCATGATGTGCTGCAATATCCATGATTGCATCCATTTCACAAGCTACACCAGCATAATGTACAGGTACTATTGCCTTAGTTTTAGGCGTTATCGCCGCGGCTATAAGATGTTCATTAATATTAAGCGTGTCTTCTCGAATATCGACAAATACAGGTATACCACCCCGAAGAACAAAAGCATTTGCTGTCGATACAAAGGTATAGGATGGCATGATTATCTCATCGCCTGGCTGTATATTCGACAAAAGTGCAGCCATTTCTAATGCTGCTGTACAGGAATGAGTAAGAAGAGCTTTGGTACCAGCAATTTGCTCTTCTAACCAAGTATGGCAACGTTTGGTATATATGCCATCACCTGATAATTGTTTATTGAGCTGAGCTTGGTTGATGTAATCTGATTCCTTGCCTGTAACATATGGCTTATTGAAGGGAATTTTTTCTGTATTCATCATTTCGACATTATTCCTATAACTTCCACGATACCATAATGACTTACCATTTGTACGCTCATATGAGTCGCTTAATTGATTAGCAAAATTTCTAACAGCACTAAAGTCCTGCTATGGGTGTCAGAGAAAATCGATACTCACAGGGAATAAAGCCAGCTACCCAAGTTAGTCATTAATCAACACCGCGATTCCAAATCCTGTTTTTCCGTAATCATTGCCATTATACAACATATATCGTTCATGATTATAATCAAATACAAATGGGTAGCATGTCATCTTAGAGTCCCAACCAGATGCAGAAACATCAAGTTCAACTGTATCTTGTCGTTGCCAATTTCGCCCATCTTCTGACGTTGCGTAATTAATTCGATAAGTGTCGCAATTTTTTGTTGCTCTTGCACAAAACCACATTTTATAACCGAGTGGATCACGTAACACTCTTGGCACGCCAAGAGCGTACTCATGCTCATCTTTAAAATCGATGGCTATTGTTCCGTCTCGTTCCCAACAAATACCATCTTTAGATTCTGCATATTCAAGGCGATAGAAATGCTTTGGGCCTTCGGATGTTTGTTTCCAGCCAATGCACGATGTGAACCATGCCCGAAACAAACCATTCTCATAAGTTACTTCAGGAGTTGCTACAAAATGAGGGAAATCGCGAGTTCTATCAATAACTGGGCCAAAAAAGCGTCGCTCAAAGCGCTCCGTCGAATCATTCCACTCCGCAAGACCAATTGAGTTGCGAATTTTAACCGTTACACCTAAGTTGATCCCTGTATAATAAAGCAGCTTCTTTCCTTCATGCATTACAATCGAATTTGGAAGAGCGCCACTGTCATCAAAACAACCTAATTCTCCAGGCTCAAGGACCGGTTTATCATGAACTCGAAGGATTTTCGTCGGATTACGCATATCAATTTCAACGTAAGCCCCATGCCCACGATTATATTTATCTCTACAGGAAAAATAGATTCGATATAATTCATTATCAATTTGTTCGGCAATAGGGATCATCGCGTGTGAGTACATCCAATCGCTATGGTTATCTGCGCAAAATATGTGACCTAGTTTTTCCCATTTCATTTTTTATTTCCTAGACTCAAATTTTTTTTATTCGGTTACTTGGAACACGTGCACGTTCCGTTGCATTACCAACATAGAGACCTAGAGGTTCTGTAGAGGCAAGAATTAGTGCTCCTGCACCGATGATTGATTTTTCCCCTATAGTTATATTATCTCTGAATGTTGCATTAACCCCAATAAAGCAAGACTCACCGATTTCTACACGCCCAGAAACAACAATATGGGAAGCTAAAAAACAATGGTCAGATATTACAGAATGATGACCAATATGGTTGCCACTCCAAAGGGTGACATTGTTACCAATGGTTACAAATGGCTGAACGGTATTATCTTCGAGAATAAAACAATTCTCCCCTATTTGGTGCTGGTTCAGTATTGTTGCATGAGGACTAATGTAGGTGGCAAGTTGGTAACCCATTGCCTTTACCTCAAAATACTTTTTTTTCCTCGTCTCATTGAGATTTGAATATCCTAGCGCAACGAAAAACTCATGGCTTGTTGGTGGATATTTTTGGGCAATTTCATCAAAAGGAATAACCGGTAAACCACAGAATGTGTCTGATCGTAAATATTCGCGATCGACTGAAAATGCTTCAATTTTATAGTCGGAATCTCGAGAAAAGTAATAATGTGCGAGTTCAGCAGCATCAGTAGTTCCAAAAATAATTAGTTTTTTCATAAGGTCCCTTAATAAGTTATTCTGAATACAACGCATTCGCTTTAATTCAGAATACGTGATCTTCAAGATGTTCTATCATTATTCATGTTTCAAAACCAGGCACATCAATTAAATTATTCATCAATTGTTGGCTTAGCTGACCTGACTACCAATTCTTTGTTACGCGGCTCGATAAGGTTTTTTTGATATATTTGCCGAACAATAGTATATGGGCGTTGTTTAATTTCAGAGAAAATTTTCGAAAGATAAATGCCAATAATACCAATGAACGAAATAATTAGGCCTCCTAACAGCCAAACTGATGCCATTATAGAGGTCCAACCGCTGAGTATGGTGTGAAAAACAAACCGATTGACAATGAGGAACACCGCATAAGCAGATGAAAATAATAAAATCAAAATACCAACATAAAAAATACTAATTAATGGTGTATTACTAAACGCAGTGATCGCATTTACAAACATGGATATTTTACGGCGTAGTGTGTAGGTAGTTTGACTTGTGCTTTTTTTATTTATAATTTGTGGTTGCTGGTTGAAACCCGTAATAGACCATAGACCAGCCATGAATATTTCACGTTCTTGATGAAGTAACAGTGCATTAACATAACGTCGAGTCATTAAACGCGCAACAACAATATTTGATGGGATTTTTATGCCGGTGAGTGCGCGAAATACTCTATAAAATAACTGTCCGGATATTCGCTCAAAAAAGCCACCCTTGCGTTTTTCTTGAATACCATAAACGACATCGCAAAGATCCAATTCCATTTTTTTAGAGAACAGATTGAGGAGCTCAGGATCTTCCTCAAGATCGCTGTCAATCAAAAAAACAAGCTCTCCATTTGCATGTGCGAGTCCGGTCATCATGGCTTTGTGATGTCCAAAATTACGAGACAGATCAATAAGAAGGATATGCGGATTTACTTTTGCTAATTCTAGGGCTACGTTAAAGCTATTATCAGGAGAACCGTCATTTACCAAGACCATTTCATAATCATCACCAACGAGCTGCTCAGCAGCCAAGGCAGCGCGCTCACAAAATTCTTTAATATGTTGTTCCGATTTATATAAAGTAGTGACAATAGATAATTTCATTTTTTCACATACCTCAAGTAATTCACAGAATCTTTGCCACAGTTAAATAAGAGGTCTAAAATAGAAACTTCATGGGTAAATTCACCCCACAGCTGGGGATATTCCGGGTAGCCTTTATAATCGAACCAGCTCAATTTAATACCCTGATCAGCAAATAATTGCGCGTTGATATAATCAAAAGCGGCAGGTCCGGAAAGATATTCATTAGCGCCAGCTTGTAGACAAAGATCAACTAAGCGCTCTGTTTTACCATCAATTAAAGTGTAATCCCATGAGTTAGTTATTTTTGTTGTAATCCCAAGGTAATCACATATCGCTTCAATCAACTGCCGATTTAAAACAGAGAGGTGAGTATAATGCTTTTGATAAAACGGCTCGAGGAAAGATGATATTTCTTGGTATTTTGGCGCGCGACGGTAGTTGTATTCTAAAGTCTTCCAATGTTTTTTCTGCCACCCATCTTCTCGCAATTCAACATCACGAATACGTCTATTTATATTTTGGCCAACAGGTACACTAATCCAATCAACACCATTAGTTGTTTTAATTTTATTGCGATTTCGCCAATCATTTTTAGTAAATTGCATATCATCATATAAGATAAATTCATCGACTGATGCAATCATGTCAAAATAACCTTTCCATGGAATATAATTAGATTGAAGGATAGCGATTTTTTTCATGAACATTTACTCTTAGTTGCTTCACAGGTCATTTTACTTTTGAACTGAGAGTCTCATCAATAATCGCTGTATTAATTCGCTTCCGACTCATCTGATTAAAATAAAGCTCGCGGCACATTTTAGTCCGCAGGTAATATAATTTCAATAATAAATTTTTTAAAATAACTACGGGCTAAAAGCCTTTGTTGCCTGGGCGATCATCGTAAAATTATACAGGAGCAAGCTAATCAGTCCCAGAATAAATAATAATGCAAAAGGCCCTCGAAGACGCTGTTGGACTGGGGGGCTGATAACTAATGAAGCCGCAACAAAAAAGAGAGGTAATTCCAACATATAATCATACAAATAGGGATGTATTGAAACCGCTTGCGGCCAAAGTACAAGAGTTAACAAATAGGGGAAAAAAAGAAACAGATAAACAGCATAAAGCTCGACTTTATCCTTCAACAAAATTTTACCGCCAATTAAAAAAGCAATAAATAAGAATATTAGTTCAGGAATCAGACTGCTCCACTCACGAGTAAATGATACGCACACAGGACGAACTAAAGCTTGGAGCATGTTTTTGTAATATCTTACATCACCATCTAAGCCTGAACGAAAAAGAAACGAACTCGAATCGCTTTTATAATGCAAAAGCTTTACCATAATAATTGGGTATAAATAAGACACCATGACAACAACACATGCAAACAATAATACAGAAATTACCGTGGAATAATGCTCTCTTTTATACTCCTCACGAAAAGCATAAAACATTAATGTAATAATCATCAATATTCCATATATTGGCACAAGGAGGCATAACCCCAATAAGCCAAACTTGAACCATGCAGAGGTGAAATCTTGTCGACTAACGTAAACGAATAGAAAAAGCGTACAATACATTATTAATGGGAAAACGTTATCCGTTCCACTATCTTGAGTGAGTTGAATCCAAAAACTCGGTATGGATAGCATTATTCCGAATACACAGAAAATTGAAAATTGGACTAAGGTTTTATTTAATGCCGATTTATTTGGATTATTGATAAGTGTAAATACATACACGGCAGCAAAAATAATGGAATAAAAAATTGAAACAACTCTCGTTGTTATTTCTAATGTTACTCCTAATAAAAATGCTAATATTTTTGCATAAGCATAAATTAATATCAAAAATGGGGGAGAATATCCTGCGTATGCAATTTGCTGATTATAATTCTCAACAGATTGAAATGACATTAAAAAATGAGATGAAAATGGCTTATGTTCCCAAATGTAATAAAAAGCTTGTGCTAATCTGTTGAATCGATTGGCAGAAACGCTGGTATAAACAACAGATTCCGCCCCAATTTTCCAGAGTAGTTGTAACCATAGAGCACAACTAGCAAACATAAAAAAATAAAACGCTATACTACGATACTCTGTTTTTTCATTGGCTACAGCATAATATTTATTCAGCCAAATTACTGAGAATATAAACCAGGAAACAATGACCTTTGTATAGAAATCAAATTTAAGAAATAAAATGGTTGGAGAAATGTTCCAAAAAACAGGCACTATAAAAAAAGGAGCAATAAAGTAAAGTGCATCAATCCTATTTCGGATCAGTATTTTAAATTCATGAGTATATCCAGAGCACCAACGCTTTTTATATGGATATAATAAGAGGCAAGATAAAAATAAAATAAAAATACCACTTAACAGAACAGAGGCTCGGTGCAAGAAGAAAAATAATGGCAATAAATTCAAGCAGAAAATTATGAAAACAGTTACCAAAGAAACAGGAACTCTGGTGGATTGTGATTTTATATCTTCCACTAAATTACTTTGATTTTGCACTAAATTAACCCCAAATTTATCTAATACTCTCGATTAAGGCTTATGCTTTAAGGCTTCATACTTTAGTGCAACGTTTCTTTAATGTAAAGATCAGCTTAGGAGGAGAGACATTCTCCTTTTGAAAAAAAATGATTCAGGTGAACCACAAGCACTTGAGTTAATGGGCCTTAATCTTTAGCTTCTTTGTAATCTCCATCGGCTAGCATGGAAAGATTCTATGCCTCACAATACATTTTAATTTAATAATTAAAATAATTGTTATTTAATGTATCACTTAGCCATATAGCTTAGTAATATCGTAACCATAATCAATGTTTTTATTAAATTAAAGCAAAAAGTAAGTAGAGTACAATATGTATAAAGCGATTATTCCGTTTCAATTCTCGAGAAACTTAACTCAATTCATACGCTTTGGCACGGTGGGTTTAATAACCAATATGATTGGTTACTCCATTTTTCTAGGGCTTACTTGGACTGGTATCAATCCTAAAATTGTTATCACCATACTATTTTTTTTCAATCTTACTTTTAGTTTTTTCAGTAACAAACGATGGGTGTTTGCGAATAAACAAAATCAACAATTGAATCGGATGACTATAGTACGATTCATTGCCACATACATTACCGGCTATTTAATTAATTTAGCATTACTCATAGAGGGCGTTGATCATTTAGGTTACTCTCCTCAAATAGTCCAATTAATAGCAATAGTCTTGATCGCCATTTACTTTTTCTTTGCATTAAAACTATTGGTTTTTAGACAAAATAATTTATCTGCGTTATAGGTGGAACCTCCCATTTGTTTCAAGAAAAAGATTTGTCCTTCCTCGAACTGTGTTTAAGAGATATGATCAGCTGAACAAAAATCATAATTAGTGTCAGTGTTTTTGTGTCACGATCAGATTTAATACATTAATTATTATAAAATAGTAAGCATTCAAACTAGGGACAATCAAGTAATGAGCGATACACTTTATATTCCGCCAATAGAACAATGGCTTAATGACATACGCTTATATGTGAGAGAAAAAGCACCAGAAATATTGTCTTTACTAGAGATCTATATTGGAGAGGCAAAATTTGGAAGGAATTTGATTCATAATGATTTGAACAACATAGGTAAAAATGCAAAGATACTTGAGGTTGGTGCCGGAAGTATGATACTTAGCTGCCAGTTAGTCAAAGAAGGTTATGACGTTACTGCCCTAGAACCTATGGGCTCTGGCTATTCTCATTTTAACCAAATGCAGGCATTAATATTAGATTTGGCTAACCATCAAAATAGCAGTCCCCAAATCATGCACCTTCCAGTAGAAAAATTGGATGTACAAAATAATTTTGACTTTGCTTTCTCAATCAATGTAATGGAACACGTCGAAGATGTATCTCTTGCGCTCACTTTAATTGGCAATAGTCTGAAGGAAAAAGCAGTATACAGATTTACATGCCCCAATTATTTATTTCCCTATGAGCCTCATTTTAATATTCCCACTCTCTTTTCCAAATCAATAACAGAAAAGTTTTTTAAAAAATTAATATTTAACAAAATTAAAATACCCGATCCAGAAGGGACTTGGAACTCATTAAATTGGATTAATGTCCACCAAATCAAGAAAATAGTTCATAGCCTATCGCATTTTGACCTTACTTTTAATAAACACTATGTAGTTTCAATTTTCGAAAGAATTCTCCATGATTCCGAGTTTTGTAAACGCCGTTCTGGCTGGATGATTCATATAATTAAAGGAATTACCCATTTACGCTTGCATTATTTATTTGGATTCATACCAATTATCATGCAACCCACAATAGACTGCAAAATCACCCGATTAGAATAAGGACAAACAATTATGACGCAAATAACTAATGGCCTTCGTTCAATTTTATCCTCGCCTATAGTTTACTCCTTATTTCAGGGACTCATGGGCGCACATAAAGCGAGAACTCTATTTACGAAAAATTTCATTAGACCATTTTCTGGTATGAAAATTTTAGATATAGGATGCGGACCAGCGGAAATACTTAATTATATGAATGAAGTAGAATATTATGGGTTCGATGTATCTAACGAATATATAAAAAAAGCAAAATCTATATTCGGAGATCGAGGGAACTTCTATTGTAAAGAATTTGAATTAACTGATTTAGAGAATATACCTAAAGTCGATATTGTATTAGCGATAGGGCTTTTACATCACCTTGATGATGATATATTAATCAACATGCTTCACTTAGCTTTTTCTGCCTTAAAGCCAGGAGGAAGACTGATAACGCTTGACCCCTGTTTTGTTAAAAATCAAAACCCTATTGCAAAATTCTTAATAACGCAAGATCGCGGTAGAAATGTTCGCACAGAAAAGGGATATACAGAACTTGTGTCACAAGTATTTTCATCTTATAAAATTCAGATTAAGCACAAAAAATGGATACCATACACCCACTGTATTACAGAAAGCTTTAAAAACTGAGCCAAGAAGGGGTTATAGCCGTTGACTAATGCTCACTAAGCGTATTGCGCATGAGCATAGCACGGCGTTGAACTCTATTTGTCTATTTTTGACCACACTTCTCGATTAATATGATCCACATAACTGGCCACAATGCGGACCATTTTTTTCGAAACACATCCACCCTCATAATCGGCAACAACTTTAAAAGTGCGCAGATTTTGATTATGTTGTGAGGTAACCATACGCACTGCATCCAGAACACTCGCTGATTTGAGTCCACACATAATCAAGGTCGCCTCATCCATACCTTCTGGGCGCTCATGCGTGTTACGAATGGTCACCGCCGGAAGATTAAGAAGAGAGGCTTCCTCTGTAATTGTGCCGCTGTCTGATAAAATACAAAATGCTTCCATTTGCAATTTAATATAATCGAGAAAGCCAAAAGGCTTTAAGAAGCGAATACGTGAATCCAATTGGGTGACATTAAGACTTTCTAATCTTTTTCTTGTGCGCGGATGTGTGGAAACAACAACTGGCATGTTATATGTTTGAGCTAGAGACTGTAATGTGTCTAATAAATCATGCAAGTTCTCAGGAATATCTACATTTTCTTCTCGATGATTACTGACTAAGAAATATTGCTGCGGCTGTAAGTCAAGTTGTGCCAAGATGTTTGATGATAAAATATTGGGCATGCAATGCTCGAGCACCTCGTGCATATGAGAACCTGTTTTAATGATTCTCTCTGCGGGGATGCCTTCATTAATTAAATAGCGACGCGCATGCTCTGACAACACGAGATTGATGTCACTCAAGTGATCAAGCACTTTGCGGTTTAATTCTTCTGGAACACGTTGATCAAAACAACGGTTACCTGCCTCCATATGAAATACAGGAATTTTACGACGCTTAGCCGGAATCACTGACAGACAGGAATTAGTATCCCCATAAAGAAGTAGCGCATCAGGTTTTTCTTTTTCCAATACTGCATCTGCTTTTTCAATAATACGCGCAATTGCTTGCGCAGCAGTATCTCCTACTGCCTCAAGAAAATAATCAGGCTTGCGAATTTCCAAATCATCAAAAAAAATTTGATTGAGTTCATAATCAAAATTCTGGCCGGTATGAACTAAAACATGATGTGTATGCTTATCAAACTCAGCAATGACACGCGACATCTTTATCAACTCAGGCCTAGTGCCCACTATAGTCATTACCTTAAGCATTTAGAATATCCTAATTTAAAAATGATAAAAGGCGTAAATTATCATAAAATGACGCATAACAACAGGAGCGCTTAAGAGAACATTGATTAACGCTTAGAATTAGGAATAAATGCTATCAGCATTCTCTGCCTCAAGTTACAACAGCAACCAAGCGTTTGGTAGCACAATAATTAAACATACTAATTGCGCCCGCAACAGCAAAAAGTATAGGAATGAAAAAGCTGAAATTGATCCCCGTAAATTCAATAATGAGGACAATTGCGGTAAGTGGCATTTTTTGTGCTGCAGCAAGAAACGCAGTTCCCCCAATAACGGCAAAAGCTGATATAGAAATACCCGGCAATAAATAACTCCAAAGAGTACCGAGAACAACCGCCAATAAAGCTCCATTTGCAAGTGAAGGAGTGAGTAATCCGCCCGCAGCGCCAGCTTGCACACTAGAACAGACAATTAACACTCTCAGGATCAATAAAACCGCAGCGATACTTAGGCCTAATATATTGCCATCAAATCCTAACTGTGCCGCCGAACGACCATTTCCCAAGATGGCAGGAAAATAAATAGATAATAAGCCGATGATGAAAAAATTGAACAGACAAAATACAATAATTCTCCAGTCGCGCGGCGCTCGATGTTGTGCTCTATTGGTAATTTCTTTAAACCAATAGGCTGCAAAACCAAAAATAGGTCCAGAGATAATCGCCCAAACGACAACTGAAGTATCTAATATTAAGGCCGGTATATGATATAACGATTGATTTCCAAGGCCTATCCAAGAGATGACCACAGCAATCGCAGCCGTAGTGATTGCAGGTATTACCGCAAACCAGCGGAAACTCCCAAGTAATACTTCGAGAGTAAATAAAGCACCACCAAACGGCACATTATAAACTGCAGCGAGTCCTGCCCCTGCGGCACTGGCCACTAATACCTGACTTTCTTTAGGATGTAATTTCAACTTATTAGTAAGCCAACAAGCAAAAGTGGCCGCTAATTCTCTCGGAGCAACCTCACGCCCCAGGGGAGAGCCCAAGGCAACTGTAACAATTTGCAGAAGTACGTGTGTGAGAGTAGTTTTTATTGGCATGTACGGTCTTGGGGATTTAATTGCACTGGCAATACTGACTAAGGGTCTGCCATAACGAAACACGACCCACCAGCCAAAACCTGCAATAAATCCACAAAGCAACAGCGCAACCAATCTTCTTGGTGCAGTTGAATCACTTACAACATATAAGAAACTCTTATTTCCAAGAATAGGAAATACGGTATGCTCATAAGCGAGATGTTGAATAAAATGCAATAATATGGCTAAAAACATTCCGCCAAAACCAGAAACAATCCCAATAATAATGGTGGCAAAAAAAAGACGATGCCAGCGGGATGTTAAATGTTTGGTCATGAATGACTCCTTAATTCATAACGGGATCTGATTCGAGGCTCTTGCATCACCAGCGCATTTTACTCTATTGTTTAATAGTTCCGGCAATTTGCAGCTGATGGGCAACGATGCGAGTCAAGTAATCAAACTCAATATTAACCTCTTGGCCCTGTTTTAAGACGCATAAGGTTGTACTCAGTAATGTATGTGGAATCAGCATTAATTTAATACCTTGATTCGCAACTGAATTAATCGTTAAGCTTACCCCTTCAACAGTAATACTACCTTTAGGAATTAAATACAACATTGCATTTGCATCAAATCCACCGAGTTCGACTTCGACAAATTCATTCAGGTGCGTTATTGAGCGAATGCGTGCAATTGTATCTACATGACCGCTTACATAATGTCCACCAAAACGTGTGGAGGCAAGCATTGCGCGTTCTAAATTGACTTCATCATCAGTATTTAATGTGCCCAAAGTAGTTCTATTTAAGGTTTCGGGAGAAACATCAAAATTCAATTTTGCATCTTCAGAAGGCAGTAAAGTTAAACATACGCCATTTACTGCAATGCTTTCGCCAACCTCCAACTCAGTAAAGGTAGATGCAATAACCAATCGATTTGCTTCAGCATGATGCGTATTGCTAATTACGGTACCTTTTCTTTCAATAATTCCGGTAAACATGAATTCCTCTTATTCCTGGCTCAAGTGTGTGCGTCTTTCTTGCATGGTTTCCACGCTATTAATCACCGTTTGTCGACAAATCTCGCGCATAACAGGAATTTCCTGCAAAGGCGTTCCTTTATAAATGCTATAAGCAATCAAGAAACTATCACGCCATATTTTTTCAGTGCGTTTTTCTTTCGCTTTCATCCATAAAGCAATCCATAAAAAATGAAATTGCCATTTATCGCGATGTATTTCCATTTCCTCAGAAAATACTGCATCCATTGCATCTTCCATGCGGCAGACTCTAATTCCATCCACAAAACTACTGTTGTGATTGACAATCTTATCAACTATAGGATTTTCTAAATACCAGGATTCAGTAAACGATTTATTTTTAAGCCAGGACTTTGAACGACGTAGAGACTCAGAAATCACTTCTTGAGTAAACGGTGTGATTTGGATACTCATTTGTTCGAAGAGATAATCTAAATCCAGTTTCACAGGGCGTAAACGGACTCCTAATAACTCTTGCATCTCTAAAAACTGGATGTTGGGAATCTCGCCTTTTTCTATCGACACGGCCAAGAAATGTTCCACCATCATTACGAAATAAGATAAATCGACCTCACGTAGCGTCACATTCTCATCAAAAGCCTTATGGTAATAATCTTTTACATCTTTTGCTGATAAAGTAGGCGTTATCCATGCATCTTTAATCCCTACATCATACTTCAGTAATAAGCCACATAATCTATTTTTTCTACGTTTACGAACATGTAAAAAAATACCTTGTGAGCCTGTACCATCCACTTCGGTGGCTCTAATTGTCGCGCTGGCCGGTTCAGGTTCAGGTGCAAATACGACCCCTTTTTTGCGTTGCGTTTTTATCCAGGAATTAAAAAGTGCATGATAATGTTCTGGATACCAGTACTTAATAGTCTGCAACCGTGAAAGAGACACAGAAGATAATGTTACGAAATCTATAATTTGGCCTAAGGTATTAATCGCAATGTCGCGAACCTCAGCTTTAGGGTGCAATAAAATGAGTAGGCCAATATCCGCCCCCTCTTCAATATTATATAAATCAACCATCAGGTCGATAAAAAAATCCGCCGGCATCGCATAGCTCTGCGCGAAAAAATTTTCAGCAATTTCGAAAACATTCAGATCAGACAACTCATGAATCAAATCACGAATCGCATCTAAATGGGATATCGGTTCGCCTTCATGAGTCGTTTCGTCTTCATCACTGGCGAGATCAAAATAGGCATTTTTCAACTCTTCAGTCAATTCAACATGTGATTCATAAAAGGAATTTAATACAGGAAGCCAAAAACTTAAAGTGTGTTTGCGTGAATCAATCATTTCCGCCAAATGATCCATCAATTGAATTAATGATCTTGCAGTAACTTTATTAGATTCGGCTGCTCCCTGTAATTGCGCCACACAAATATCTAAAGCAAAAACACATGCGGAATAAACTGAAAGACCTTCATCCAGCTTTTCTTCCAAGTTATTGATGATATCGACTAGTTTAAAGGCAAGTTCGGGCTCTTGAAAAAATAACGTATATAATTGGGGATCTGGCTCTGCATTTTGTTCAATGAGTGTAGCCATTTCCGTAAGTAGGTGCTGCAGTTCTGACGAATCACGAGTCATATTTTTTTAGGCACCTGTCTTGAGCGACCTTCTTCATCTATAGCAACAAAAACAAAAACACCTTCAGTAACTTGATATGCTTCATTCTGCGTTGCAGGATGCGCCCATACTTCAACACTAAAGGTCATAGAGGTATTGCCTTGCTTTATCAAAGTGACATAGCAGCTCACCAGATCACCCACATGAACTGGTTTTAAAAAGCTCATGGAATGAATAGCCACTGTAGCGACACGGCCCAATGCCAATTTTTTCGCTAATATTCCTGCAGCTAAATCCATTTGTGACACAATCCATCCACCAAATATATCGCCATTGGCATTAGTATTTGCGGGCATTGCCAAAGCCTGGATAGCTAACTCTCCCTTTGGAGTATTGGTCATAATTCACCATCGTGTTTTTATGTTAGTTAGATGTAGCCTGGGAGCAACATAGCGAAACCCGGGATTGGACAGTTCATTAATATCCAAAACCCGGGTTTCGCTACGCGGCATCCAGGCTACAATGCACCAAACCTTTAATTACGCTTTAATTTCGCTAAGGCATCTGCCATTGCCGTATTAAATACAGTCTTTTTAACCGGCTCAACTTTTTTAGCCTCAGGCTTTTTCTTATGCTCAGGCCTCTTAACTTGAGGCTGTTTTTTCACTTCAGATGTTTTTGCAACCTTTTTAACCGGTTGGCTCGCTGGTTCATCTTCCAATTTCATACTAAGACCAATACGTTTTCTTTCTTTGTCGACTTCAATGACCTTAACAGTCACAATATCACCAGCCTTTACGACGGTGCGTGGATCAGAAATAAACTTATTCGTCATCGCGGAAATATGTACTAGTCCATCCTGATGCACACCAACATCCACAAAAGCACCAAAGTTAGTTACATTACTGACGACCCCTTCAAGGATCATCCCTTCATGTAAATGTTCGATGTCTTCAACACCTTCCTTGAACTGTGCTGTTTTAAATTCAGGCCTGGGATCACGACCAGGCTTTTCTAATTCGCGCAATACATCTCTTATAGTAGGCAAACCAAATTGCTCATCAATAAATTGTGCTGCATTGACACTGTGTAAGACGTCTTTATTACCTATCAATTTCTTAATATCAATGCTCTTATCGGCAATAATTTTTTCTACTAATGGATAGGCTTCTGGATGCACACAGGAGGCATCCAAAGGATTATCTCCGTGCATGATGCGTAAAAAGCCTGCAGCTTGTTGGAATGCTTTTTCACCCATACGGCTTACACTTTTTAATTCCATTCGGTTTTTAAATGCGCCATGTTCATCACGATAAAGTACTATATTTTTGGCTAAAGCTTCGTTAAGACCAGAAACATGAGACAACAGGGCCGCCGAAGCAGTATTTACATCGACACCAACCGCATTCACGCAATCCTCTACCACGCCATCCAAACAACGCGCCAAGCGAGTTTGATTCACATCATGTTGGTATTGACCTACACCAATAGACTTGGCTTCAATTTTAACTAATTCCGCGAGTGGATCTTGAAGGCGGCGTGCGATAGAAACAGCACCCCTCAAGGTAACGTCTAAATCAGGAAACTCCTGAGAAGCAATTTCTGACGCCGAATAAACCGATGCTCCTGCTTCACTCACAATAACTTTAGTCAGTTTTAAATCAGGGTACATTTTTATTAAATCAGACACCAAGCGTTCGGTTTCACGAGAGCCTGTTCCATTACCAATACTGAGCAAGTTAACTTGGTATTTTGCTGCCAATTTAGCCAAATCAGTAATTGCCTGATGCCATTCATTTTGTGGGGCAAATGGAAAAATAACGGTGTAATCCAGCAGTTTACCAGTCGCGTCGACTACAACCACTTTCACACCAGTTCGGATTCCAGGATCAAGACCTATAGTGATCTGTGGGCCAGCGGGCGCCGCGAGTAACAAGTCCCGTAAATTTCTAGAAAATACTTTTATTGCTTCTTCATCAGCCATTTCGCGTAAACGAGTGAGTAATTCCAGCTCTAACTTAGTAAATAATTTTACCTTCCAAGTAAGACGTATTGTTTCAAGCAGCCAACTGTCTGCTTTTCTTTGTTGGTCAACAATATTGAAATGTACTGCTAATTTATTTTCACCATATGTTGCTTCATGTTCAGGTAAAGTAAGGCTTACTTGTAACACACTTTCGCGACGGCCACGGAATAAAGCTAAAGCACGATGAGAAGGAATTTTTTTAATCGCTTCAGCATAATCAAAGTAATCTGAAAACTTGTTTACAGTTTCTTTTTTCTTAGAGCTGCCTATCGATTTAACAATACAATGCTGCCACAGATGTTCGCGCAGTTCATTAATTAAATCAGCGTCTTCAGCAAAATGCTCCATTAATATATGCCGCGCGCCTTCTAATGCTGCCTTTGCATCCTCGACACCTGCCTCGGGATTGATAAATTGAACCGCGTGTTCTTCGGGATCCAAATCAGGATTTGTCCAAAGAGCCTGGGCTAATGGATCTAAGCCGGCTTCTATAGCAATTTGTGCCTTAGTGCGACGCTTGGGTCTAAAAGGTAGATATAAATCTTCAAGACGCGTTTTAGTATCTGCAGCGAGAATACTCTTTTCAAGTTCAGGAGTTAATTTCTCTTGTTCTCGGATAGACTGCAACACAACAGCGCGACGCTCATCCAACTCACGTAGATAATGTACACGTTCATCAATAAAGCGTAATTGCACATCATCCAGCCCATCGGTGGCCTCCTTACGATAACGTGCAATAAAAGGAACTGTTGCCCCTTCATTGAGCAGACGAATGGACGCTTCTACCTGCGCTGGTTTAACTTTAAGCTCTTGCGCAATAATCGCAGCTAATCCCAACATCTCTTGAGTCATTTACATCCCCGTAAAACATAAATATAGAACAATTTAATTACCACAACCTAAACCTTTTAAAATTAGGCTGGGTAAGTCGTTTAAAAAACCGCCACATTATTACTCAACAGTCACCGACTTGGCAAGATTACGCGGCTGATCAACGTCAGTACCTTTAGCCACAGCAACATGATAAGCCAACAGCTGCAAAGGAATCGTATAAACTATTGGCGCAACCCATAAACCACAGTAAGGCACCTTAATTAGACGTGTGCCATTTGCTTGCCAGTTTTGAGTGTTATCAACAAAAACAAACAGCTGACCACCGCGCGCACTCACTTCGTGTAAATTAGATTTTAATTTATCCAAAAGTTCATCATTAGGCGCAACAGCAATAACAGGCATGTTTTCATCAACTAAAGCCAAAGGCCCGTGTTTCAATTCTCCGGAAGGGTATGCCTCCGCGTGAATATAAGAAATTTCTTTTAATTTTAAAGCACCTTCAAGAGCAACTGGGTACTGAACGCCACGCCCTAAAAATAAAGCATGTGCTTTATTAACAAATAAAGAAGCGAGATCTTCGATTTCCTCATTCATCTTTAATACACGCTCACAGCATGCAGGCAACTCTTGCAATTGTTGTAAGACTTCATTAGCACGATTATCGTGGGAAAGTGCTGCCGCTAACATCAAAAAAGCAGCCAATTGGGTGGTAAATGCTTTAGTAGAAGCCACACCAATCTCGACTCCTGCGCGCGTTAAGAAAACACAATCCGCCTCTCTGACTAAAGTGCTTGTTGCAACATTACAAATAGCTAAAGTGGCGACATAACCCATACCCTTCGCTTTTTGCAAAGCAGCTAGTGTATCTGCTGTTTCTCCTGATTGGGAAACTGTAATAAATAAAGTATCTTTGGGTACAACAACGTCGCGATATCGATATTCACTCGCGATTTCAACTTGTGTGGGCAATCCAGTAAGAGACTCTAACCAATATTTGGCAATCATGCCGGCATGATAACTGGTACCGCAGGCAACAATATGAATTTGTTTTACGGTTGGAAATATATGGGAAGCGCGTTCACCAAAACTGGATTTAAGCACCTCAAGGCTATTTACTCGCCCTTCTAAAGTATCCGTCAGCACCTTAGATTGCTCAAAGATTTCCTTGAGCATAAAATGCCGGTAAGGTCCTTTGCTTACAGTTTCAGCATCGCTGGTTAAAGGATGCAAAGGACGCTCAACAACCGATTTAGATGCATCATAGATTGCCACATTTTTTGAAGTAATAAAGGCACTATCACCTTCTTCTAAATAGATCACTGACTGTGCAAAAGACTTTAATGCCAATCCATCAGAAGCGATAAAATTCTCACCGATACCTAAACCAACAACCAAAGGACTACCTTTACGAACTGCAACAAGCTCCATTGGTTTTTGTTGATGAATAACGCCTAAAGCAAACGCACCATCCATTTCTGCAGCTGCGGTTTGTACTGATTCAAGCAAATTTTCACTTTGTTGATAGTAGTAATGAATTAAATGCGCAGCGACTTCTGTATCGGTTTCAGAAGTAAACTGATATCCCTTCATCATTAATTCATGACGTAACGTGTCATGATTTTCAATAATACCATTATGTACTATGGCAATTTCCCCATGAGACAAATGAGGATGTGCATTTTGCTCAGAAGGCTTACCATGTGTGGCCCATCGTGTGTGGGCAATCCCTGTAGAACCTGCAATAGCTGTTTCTTGCATCGCATTCGCTAAATTTTGTACCTTGCCCTGAATTCGTACGCGCTTTAAATGCTCTTGATTATCGATGACTGCAATCCCGGCAGAATCATAACCTCTATATTCCAAACGACGTAATCCTTCCAGTAAAATTTTACTGATATCCCTTTCAGATACAGCTCCAATAATCCCACACATAAACCTGCTCCTCGTTTCAAAAACCGCATATGAACGATATATCAATAAAAAAAGGGCAATTATGCCATAAACATTTATAAATCACTAACATGATTCGTAACGATTTAGAAAGGACGATGCCACAAATTATTCTCTAAAATTAAACGAAGAACACCGCGATTTTAGATGCTCTAAAAAGAAAACCCGGGTTAGGGCCATGCCTTCACCCAGGCTCCGAAAAACCTAAACAGGTTTTAACGCTCTAACACACGTCTTTTACTCTATAGGATTTTCACACGTTACTTCATATCCATGGTATTTCATTGTCTTGCAAATCTCAAAAGCAAGTAGCCCATGCGCACGGGTGCTTGGATGAATTTCATCCCAGAATAAATAACTATCAGGTGTATCGCATACATGATAATTTTTATCTCCTGACGCAAAACTCGCATCCCGATATTGAAGTACTTGTGCGTAACGTAATACATAGTTATTCGCAAAAGGTGAACTACGGAATGCATCATACATAGGGAACTTCACGTCAATACATGCCTCAGTCGTATTAGTAAATCCATAGTTTTCTGGATTTTTTAAGGCCCGGGACAAATAATCATGCATATCGACGTAAAGAAAATCGGACTCAGGATAAATCTTCGCCCATTCTTTCATGCGATTTTGCAAACGCTCATTGTGTACATCCACCGCATTATTTAAAACTTCCCTATCTGTGGTTTGCACGACCCGAGGAGTATCGCCTATATGTGGCAGTCCCATGATCACAAAACGACGCGCACCTGCTTTCATTAATTTCATGACAGCAGAACCGGTGCCGGAAAGGACATTATCCACATAGGTACTCATTACTTCAGTGTTGTAATTATCTTCAAAGAACAAGACATTAATATAATCATTATTTCCTGTGAAAATGAAAAATACCGTTTCATCACTTAAAACAGGGTGCTCTAGCAAATAAGCTTGGACGGTCAAGCCAAGGCTTGGTGGCACCAATTTACCTACAATAAGATTTTTGATTGTTCCTAATGGATGCCGAATCAAATTCCATACGGTAAGTTGATAATCATATGTTGCTGCCCAGCTTCCACCAAAAGCACGGTTCAAATAAACTTCTTCATCTTCAGGAGAAATAGATAGCATTTTTGCTAAATACTCATTCCATACCTGACCATTAGAGAAACGAGCATTCCAGTATGGTTTTCCGGGTAGGACAGGCACCAACTTAACTTTGCTGACCAAATTGGCAATATAGGGTGCCAATTGATTATCAAAAAAATCGGTTACTATCGCGATGCCCGAATCCAAAACCATTTGTGGTACATAATATTCATCAGCAAACTCAACCATTTTATTGAGTACAAAAACTTTAAAAGGCGCAACTAAAAAAGCAGGATCCTCTTCCTGACGTAAGCTTTTGAGTAAATGAGTGGTATTCCCTGTATCTGATAAACTGTCGCCAAAAACAACCATAGTTTTTATGGGCGTAGCGGCAAAACTCATGAACGGGATAAAGAAACAAAGGATAAAGAACCAACGCAACTTCCGCATGTAATGTGCCATATTATCTCCTTATAAAGCCGGCAGAATGAAAAACACCGATAGCTTTGGTACCTACCTAAGAAACTTCAAAATGCTATTTTTAGTCATTACTTTCCCGCTCTGGACGCTTTTAAAACTCGCCATTAAACTAGGCTATTACTCATCTTTAAAGCTTCTGGAGTGAACAATTTAAGTTGTTTAAAACTTAGCATTTTGAAGTTCCTTAGGTATATAACAGTATGATCGCTGGTTAGTTTTTGTCAACGCATTTAGCTAATTTTGCTTCAAATTTAAACGTCTTAATAAGATGCATTTAATTCATGCCTATTGATTAAATTCTGTGTAAATGGTAATTTTTGTCGATTATTTTGGGTTATTTTTCAGGTAGTATGATGAACGAGATAGTGATTGCTTCATTTTATAAATTTGTTCTTTTAGAAGATTTTGAAACGATGCGTGAGCCTTTGCTGGCGAAAATGCATGAAATCAAAATCAAGGGAACGATTATATTGGCCTCTGAAGGAATCAATGGAAGTTTTGCCGGCACACGTGAGCAGATGAACCTATTCTACCAATTCATTCGCCAAGATGAGCGTTTGGCCGATTTAAGGTTTAAAGAAACTTTTGATAAAGAGAATCCCTTTGAAAAATCTAAGGTCAAACTACGCAAAGAAATCGTAACCATGGGCATAAATAACATTGACCCACTGAAAACCGTAGGGACTTATCTGAGCCCTGAAGAGTGGAACGAATTAATTCAAGATCCGGATGTGGTGTTAATTGATACCCGTAATGACTATGAATTTGAATTGGGTACATTCAAAAATGCCATTAACCCCACTACAGAAAATTTTCGTGATTTTCCACAATATGTGCGTGAACAGTTAAACGATAAAAAAGATAAAAAAATCGCCATGTTTTGCACAGGTGGGATACGCTGCGAAAAATCCACTGCTTATTTAAAAGAGTTGGGTTTTGAAAATGTCTATCATTTGCATGACGGTATTCTCAATTACATTGAAAAAATGCCCAAAGAAGAATCGCTCTGGGAAGGACAGTGTTTTGTTTTTGATAATCGCGTCGCAGTTGATGATCAATTAAATCGCGTCTATCCTCAATTACCACTGGATTACAAACACGATCGCGTCAAAGAATAAATATGACTAACAAAAAACAATCCGATTCAACCATCGTGTTGAATCGCAAAGCAGGTTTTAACTATTTTATTGAAGATCAGTACGAAGCAGGTCTCGTACTCGAAGGCTGGGAAGTCAAAAGCTTGCGCGCAGGAAAAATAAATTTATCTGATGCGCATATTATTATCAAAAACAGTGAAGCCTTTTTACTTGGTGCGCAAATTCAACCGCTCATAACCGCCTCGACACATTCTATCCCCGACCCGATACGTACACGTAAGCTATTGTTAAATAAAAAAGAATTGAATCATCTCATCGGCAGTGTTGAACGCCAAGGCTATACTATAGTGCCCCTTTCTTTATACTGGAAAAAAAATAACATAAAGATGAAAATAGCGCTGGCTAAAGGTAAAAAAGAACATGATAAACGAGGCACCATTAAAGATCGCGAGTGGGAAAGAGACCGTTCGCGAATAATGAAAAAAACAGGGAGAGATTAATGAATATTGGTGAATCCATACCCGATTTTGCTTTTGCAGCAACGAGTGGACTCAATGCACATCTGAGTGATTATCAAGGTCAGTATGTCGTTCTCTATTTTTATCCTAAAGATGCCACACCAGGCTGTACTACTGAAGGCCAGGATTTCCGTGATGCATATCCTCAATTTCAAAAATTAAATACCCAAGTCTTTGGCATCTCTCGTGACAGCATGAAATCACATGAGAATTTTAAAGCAAAACAAAACTTTCCCTTCGAGCTCATTAGTGATCACGACGAACAGTTATGCCAATTGTTTGATGTGATAAAAATGAAGTCCATGTACGGCAAACAAGTACGTGGCATTGAGCGCAGTACGTTTCTCATTGATCCCCAAGGCAAATTAAGCAAAGAATGGCGTAAAGTAAGTGTCAAAGGCCATGTAGACGAAGTACTCAGTGCTTTAAAATAAAATTCTTGACTGGGTCTCATCCCCTAAGCAGAATGAATGAAGGAAGCAATCAAATAATTGTAGCCTGGGAGAAGGCGTAGCCCTAACCCGGGAAATTTCTCACCACTGACCCCAGGTTACGGCTTTGCCTTCGCCCAGGCTACACGTTTTAATCACAAGGTGAATTTATGGATAATAGCAATACCAAGCTGTTTGTACTTGATACCAATATTTTAATGCATGATCCTACAGCGCTCTATCATTTTGAAGAACATGATATCTATGTGCCCATGGTTGTTCTGGAAGAGTTAGACAATCATAAAATGGGTACCTCGGAAGTAGCGCGTAACGTACGCCAAACCAACCGTATGATGGTAGAACTCATGAGTAATTCTACCCATGAGCAAATTGTATCTGGATTAGCGATACCTAATTATTTGCACTCCGATAAGAAAAAGTGCAGCGGCAAGCTATTTTTTCAAACCGATGAATTTGACCAAGCTGTCCCCTCAACGCTCCCAGGGCATAAAGTAGATAATACAATTCTGGCTACCGCTTTAGGCTTACAAAAAAAATACGCCGGGAAAAAGCAGGTCATTATTGTATCCAAAGACATTAACTTACGTATCAAAGCGGGAATTTTGGGAATTCTTGCAGAAGATTATTACAGCGATCAGGTCCTTGATGACGTCAATCTGTTGCATAGAGGCTTACACATTCTAGATAATAATTTCTGGGATACCCACGCCAAAGACATGGGATCATGGCAGGAAAGCGGCAAAACTTTTTATAAAGTAGCTGGCCCGCTAATCCATCAGTGGAACCCCAATGATTGCATCAGCACCGAAGATGATCAGTTCCAAGCCATAGTAAAAAAACTGGAAAGTGATCATGCGGTAATTCAGCTCGTGCGTGATTATACAAAACATTCTGTATGGGGAATCCATGCGAAAAATCGGGAGCAAAACTTTTCCCTAAACTTGCTGATGGATCCCGATATCGATTTTGTTAGCTTACAAGGTCCTGCGGGAACAGGAAAAACACTACTCACTATTGCTGCAGGTCTTACCCAAGTCTTAGATCAAAACCGTTATTCAGAGATTTTAATGACGCGGGTGACAATTCCTGTAGGCGAAGATATTGGTTTTCTTCCTGGCACCGAAGAAGAAAAAATGACTCCGTGGATGGGGGCGCTAATGGATAACCTAGAGGTGCTCCACAGCTCACAAGTGGGTGGTACTTTCGGACGTGGCGCAACCCAAGATTTATTACAGAACAAAATTAAAATTCGTTCTTTGAATTTCATGCGTGGTCGTACCTTTTTAAATCGCTACATTATCATTGATGAAGCGCAAAATTTAACGCCCAAACAAATAAAGACTTTAGTTACACGTGCAGGCCCTGGATCTAAAATTATTTGTCTTGGGGATATCAAACAAATAGATACCCCTTATTTGAGTGAAACGACGTCGGGTTTAACTTTTGCAGTAGATCGTTTTAAACACTGGGAGCATAGTGCCCACATGAGCTTAACCCGTGGGGAGCGTTCAAGACTTGCATTTTATGCTGCGGAACATTTATAGTAGGGTCCGTTTAAATTTCGCTAGCTTGAGCCAAAATGGCTTGATTTTTGAGCACCGAAGCGCAGCATACATGAAGTATGTGAGCATCGGAGCACAAAAAATCGAGACAGTTTGGCCAGGATAGTAGAAATGTACTTTAAGGATTTACCATGACCGATCATGCCATCACCTTTGATGACGTTCTGCTTGTTCCTTCATACAACCACCACGAATCAAGACGCGTGGTGGAAACCACCAGTACTGACCGACTGGGTAAATTAACTCTAGAACTCCCTGTAATTAGTTCCAACATGGACACCATTACTGAAAGTACTATGGCAAACTTCATGGGTTCCAAAGGTGCTATGGGTGCTTTACACCGCTTTATGAGCATCGAAGAAAACGTTGAAGAATTTAAAAAGTGCCAAACTAAAGTTTTTGTTTCCGTAGGTTGCAGTGTTGCCGATTTAGAAAGGGCAGAAGCATTACGTGATGCAGGCGCTGACTATTTCTGCGTGGATGTGGCCCATGCGCATGCCAAATATGTGGGGAAAACGCTAAAGAGTTTACGCCAAATCCTAGCTGACCGCTGTATTATGGCTGGAAATGTTGCCACCTATGCAGGCGCGGATTATCTTGCCTCATGTGGTGCGGACATCATTAAAGCGGGTATTGGCGGAGGTTCCGTGTGCAGTACGCGCATCAAAACCGGTTTTGGTGTCCCCATGCTAACCTGCATTCAAGACTGTTCACGTTCGGATCGCTCTATCGTTGCTGATGGTGGAATTAAAACCTCCGGAGATATCGTCAAAGCATTAGCCTTTGGCGCTGACTTTGTCATGATAGGCGGTATGCTCGCAGGAACTGCCCCAACACCTGGCGAAATCATTCAAAAGCAAGATGGAACTAAAGTAAAGCGTTACCGTGGCATGGCATCCAAGGAAGCCCAGGAAAACTTCTTAGGACAAATGCATGAATGGAAAACGGCTGAGGGCGTCGCAACGGAAGTACCCTTCAAAGAAAACCCTGACGCAATTATTGCAGATATCGTAGGTGGTTTACGATCTGGTCTGACCTATGCTGGCGCGGACACCATTAGCGAACTGCAACGCAAGTTAAATTACGTGGTGGTCACCCAAGCCGGTCGTATTGAAAGCTTACCGCATAAATTATTGACTGGAAATTAAAAAGAACTCACTCATCCATTGTCGCCTGGGTAAAGGGATAAGGCCTTAACCCAGGTTTTCGAGTGCTCCCAGAAATTACGGAGTTCCCACAGTAGGGGTATCGGGAGCTGGAGTATCAGGAGCAGGAGCTGGTTGTTTTTGTTGAGGTGCAACCTCATCAAAACTACTATCATCCACAGACCCGAGAGATTGTTCCGCGCTACCATTCTTACTACTCGTTAGAGGTTGCATTTCAATCGCATCTGAATAGTCATCGTCATCATCAAAGGTGGCCTTTGTAAAGTCGTCTAGATCATTATCATCGTCTAATTGCTCATCGTCTTGCTCATCCATTGCTTGTTGATTTTCGTCATCTTCATCATTTTCTGCTTCAACTACTGCCTCATCTTCCTCTTCTTTTTTGGTCGAAAAATCAAGTTTTTTTACTTTATCTATAAGTTTCTCTAGAGCATCAGCTATTTTATCGCCCAATTTGTCAGGAGCAGAAGTTATCGCATCGGTAACTGCACCCACCGTGTTTGCAACTTTAGTAAGTGCCTGCCCTACTGTCGTTTGCTTCAAAGCGTTTACTTTATCGTCTATTTTATCTGAAATTGCGTCTTTTAGCTCACCTGCTTTTTCGTTTACCGCATCCTTCAAGCCGCTCAGCGCTTTTCCGACTCTAGTTTCTGCAAATTTATCACCAAGTTTCTCTACGCCCTTTTTCAAAGCATCGTTTATGGACCCATTAATGTCCGCAACCATCTTCCCCATATCTTCAAGCATCTCTTGGCTAGCGCTTTTCTCCTTGCCCTTACCCTCGTCTTTTTTAGCGTCCGTTTTTTTAGGTGGAGATGCATCGTCCTGCTTGGCCTTGCCGTCATCTTTCTTGCTTGGTTTTGGACCATTAGAAACATCCGGAGTTATCACCTGCGGCTGTGGAGGAGCACTAGTAGGACCTGGAGTCTGTGTATCTGGTTTTGGCTTCTTAGGTTCAGTTTTGTCTGTACTCATTTATCTTAACCTCTATAGTATCTGCCCCTATTATATTAAAGATAGCACATTAAAAGAAACGTTGCCCTGAAATAAATAGCGCGAATTTAATATTTTCAGATACACTAAATAGTATCAGGATTTGCTTTTTGTGAATTATATTAACCCATAATTTACACTAATTTTGCAAAAAAATGGCAACATAAAATGGAATAATACATCATGATGAAGCAAGATGATTTTCGGTATATGCGACGAGGCAAACAACTGCTTGATTTAAACAAGGATGATTTAGCTTTGCTCGAACCAATTTATCGACGGGGTCCCAAAAAAGATCGTGCCCTGCTGCTGATACATGGGTTTACTTCCTCCCCAGCAGTTTATCGTTATCTGATTCCTCAATTAAATCATTATGATGCATTAGTTTGTCCTGTATTACCGGGGCATGCTGAAAGCATCTCTGCTTTTGCACAAGTCAAGGCTGAAGATTGGTTCAATTGTGTCATGCAAGAATGCGAGACATTATTTAAAGAATATCAAAAAGTTGATGTTCTAGGCTTATCGCTTGGTGGACTTTTAGCTTGTAAGCTGAGTGCCAAATTTACATTCAATCACATGTTTCTTTTAGCGCCAGCCTTAAAACTACACATGAATATTCATAAGAACCTAATGATTCTTAATCTACTAAAAAAACTTGGATTTTGTGAGATCCGTGGACAGGCAGGTAACCTAATAACCAATGAACATGCGGAAATATCATACAGAAAATTTCCAATTCCTACGCTGATTGAGGTGTTTCACTTTATTCGCGAACACCATTGGATCGCACCAAACTGTCCAGTTGATCTCTTTTTAGGCACTTATGATCGTGTTGTTGCTTCCAAAGAAGTAGAAAGGATGTTTTCCTCTTTACCTAACACCACCATACACTGGCTTACTAACTCGGCACATGTTTTACCATTGGAGAGTGACCTAGAGCAGATTACCCAATGCATTAATCGACATATGCCTCATAACTCGAAGGAGCAGCCCTCACTTCTGTTAATGGAGAAGGAACTAAGAGTAAACGAAATTTAATCCACTCTGATGAGCGCCATCTCCCCTTCAAGGGAGAAGGGGGACGCATTTGTTCGACTTATGGAAAACAAAAAATCCCCTCTCCCGCCATCGGGAGAGAGGTGAGGGAAAACCAAACTCGCTACTTTTTAAGGGAATTGTTTATTGTAACGCGTAAAATCTTTCAACTCGGCTTGATTCCACTCACGCATATCTAATACCGATCCATCAAAAGCCATAAAGTCCGCACGCGTAGTGGGAAGGTTATAATAATAAATGTCACTTGCATCCGTAGCCAAATTACTCTGATGTTTTGCCACTGAAATTTCTGCAATAGAGTGACCGTGTGTTCTTACAAAACTGCGTTGTGCACGTAAATAGCGTCCTTTAAAGTGCGCATTTCCCCAAAGCTCAACATCGAGCCTATTGACTGCACCAGCTAATTGAATCGTTGATTTCTGCTTTGCGCGCACCGTTAAATTATCCGTTCTGACCCAATACAAACTGAGCCAAGCATTTCCATGCATCGACAAATTGGCTAAATTGGCAACTCCTTCGAGCTGAACTTTTGGATTTCCTTGCAGATGTACCTGTAAGTTTGGGCTAGAAATACCCCCAATTTGGACAAGACCTTTACCTTTAATATCCAGCACACGTAAGCCAATAGAGCCGCCTAATTTGACGGTCCCGGTATTGACCAAATAGGCATCCAATGCACTGGTACGTATCTGACTTCCGGTAATTAGAGGAGTACCTGAAGCCATTATGCGGTTAAGAAACTGGCCGCGAACATCAGCATATACTGGGCCATGTGATGGATATCCTGTCAAATACAGTATGTTTCCTTTGACCTCTGCCTTGACCGCAACTAAATCGCGGGCGTCACCAGATAAAATCACCTGTGGCTGTTTATACCCCGTATGCAAACTCACATACAGAGGGCCTTGGAAGACAACCTGATTAAACGGAGTAACTGATCTGACTTGTTTCGTCTTTACAGCTGGCGGCAAAGGAGACATCGTTTTTTTTCTGGGCCCATGATGCGCACAAGCAGCTAATAAAAAGACAATTAGAATCAATAAGTAACACCGCTTTAGCATAAAGTTCATTCCTGGTTCAATAATTCCTCTACATTAGAGGAAGTTCTGGCAATGTGCAAGGTGTAGCCTAGGTGAAGCAAAGCGGAACCCGGGTTTTCCAATAGAGAATCGTACCTCACCTCACTCAGGGCCATCTAAAACCAAGATCCTTTATTAAAATTGGAAAGCATTATATTGGCAGGACAGGTATCATTCACTGGTGAATTCGGCGCACTATCGATTAACGTCTCTAAAGATTCATCAAAAGGAATTAATGCCGGCAATTCAATGTAAATATCAACCAAGATACCGTTTCGACACCCCAGATAAACTTTACCGGAGTTCTTTTTCCCAAAAGCTTGCACCACCATCTCCCGCAATGCGGTTAAAGGTACTTTTTGTCCTTGATGCTGGGTTAGATACTGTCCTAAAACAGAATGGTCGACCGCTTCAGTCAAACGCATGGCCAAAGAAAAATACTCATCTGCAGATAGTACCTGACAACTGCCATGCTTATTCCATTCATGGCGCTCCAAACAACTCCCATAATTATAGCTGGGCATGATTTTTTTCAAGTGTTCGGATACTTGTGGTGACAAATTTAGTGGGGGATAAGCACAATGCTTGAATTTTTGTTCTACGCCACAGTATCCATAACTTTGACCACAGGCATTCTGGTTAGGCCATAAACCATGTAAGGTAAGATGTTTTGCTTGGTACGAATTTGGGGGTAAGTTCATGCATTCTGGCTTGCCAGCTTCATAGCCGTAAGTTTGGCAAAAACCAGGCTGCGAACTAAGCGCAAGAACATAAGAATCAGACATGCCCGCATGCGTATCGCAAGCATCACCGAATCCAACAGAAGCAACAACGTTGACAGAAAAAACAAGCAACAACAGAGCAGTGAGCTGTTTCATTAAGGCCTCCAACCAAGGCTTCTTTCAAACATTATACATAAGCAGAATATGAAATCCAGCTTTTTATTTTTATATAATATATTGAATATTAATGAAAATTTTTTGATTAAAGTGTTTATTCTGAACGCCAAAGTGACATGGTTAGTATCCGTAGCCTGGGTGCAGCCTAGCGGAACCCAAGAGGATGATGCAGCATTGAATCCCCGGGTTTCGCTACGCCGCACCCGGGCTACATCTTAATCATTTGCAAGGATTGTGCCCTCTGGAAGATTCGCTAGATCATCAAGTTCTTCTCGTCGTTCTTTTTCAGCTCCTGCAGAGAAAAGACGAGGGCGCTCAGGTTTCTTAGGCTTCATAATTTCACCACAAAAGGTCTTATATTCTTGCTCATCAAATTCCAATTCCTTTTTTTCCTCAGGTTTAAACATAGCGTCCACTAAAAATTGGGTTGCAATTGCCAGTGCCGCCGCTGCAATAAGCATAGGGATACCAATACCCAAAGGTACGACCGCTAAACTGGCGAACACCACGGCAGGAATAAGAAGTTGAATCAAAGTACTACGGATTAAATTGACTGATTGATAAATCATCATCTGTTTTTGATATTCAGTTTCTGCTAGGCATTGCTTAATTTCAAGGTAAAGAAATTTTTTTTCGTTGCTGTCCAGAGAGTTATCGCCTTTTAATCTATCGCTTCTTATCAATTGAACTAAGCACTTAATCTTAAAGTCGGCATCTTGCTGTGACTCTTGTTTTGTCTTATGAGTTTTATAGAGTTCAATACCACCTTTGACTATATTATTAATCACAGTAAATGCAAAGCACAATACCGCACCCGCAATAGCCATTGAAGCTAAAACTGGAGCTGATATAGGCAGGAATGGCATGGTTAAGACCAAAAACGCGCCCATCAAAGCAGTCGCGTACACAATACCCCAAATTAAGGATACTTTTTGCAGCTGCCACTCTCTTTTACACTTTTTCTGCTCTTGTTTTAAGGTATGGATTTGCATCTCGATTTGGCGTATTGTTTTTAGCTCTTCCTCTTCAAGTTGTCCATTTTTATTACGCAAGGCATGAAGTTGCCGCTCTAATCTTGCTAAATCTTCCTCATATTGCAGCATGGCTTTATCATATTTTGTTTTTTGCTCAGCCAAATCCCAGATCGATATAGCAATATCAAAAATTAACAATGCAAGGGTAACCGCATCTCCCGCAGCACCCAATGTGCCTCCTCCAGTAAGCCAGAAAAAACACACTAAATTCGCTGTTCCCCAAATTGAATCATTCAATAAAGTAAATTTTCTTTTTGACCACTCGGTTTGGAAGCGCTCCTGCCAAGGAGTTTTTGCCTCTTCGTCACTCATCTGCTCTTCATCATATCGAATAGTATGTTTGAGTAACAAAAATAAATTCATGAAAAAACGCGCGTAATATAAAATCCAGCTCAAATTCCCGGTGTAAGGATCCGGCATTTTAATCGCTTTATCGGCTTGATCTCCGAAAAAACGAGAGTCTTCAGCAACTAAGCCAATCAAGGTTTTTATAAAACTTGACCCCCAGACCCAATATAATCTCTTATCATTCAGGGAATCCATGTACCCTCTAATGGTCTTAGTGGTTCCCCCTGATAGGTCAACAATGTCTTTAGCTAACAAGCGAGCAACAGGAATACCCATATATTTTATAGGTTGTGCATCAGAAATCTCCGCTAGCTCAGGAGATTCTTGAACGCGTCGTTGATATTCGGGGTCGAGCTCTTTAAGTAAAAGTGAACACTTCGCAATCTGTTGGTTATATTTCTTATCGTTTTCTGTTTTTTGATAGTCTTTTTCATGTTGTTGTTGCGCGGCCAAAAGCAACAGCGTAATTCTTAAGTCATATATTAGCTGTTCTTTTTGTTTATCACTCATGTATCGACACAGGACAACATCAGCTTTATCCAATTTTCCTAAATAAAATTCTAAGGAAGGAAGAAAGTCATCACTACGATGTTCTGCAAACGCGCGACCGGTTAAAGACCCAATATAATCCAGTTCCCTTCCTTTCGCTCGTTTATAGGTGTTGGCTTCAGAGGATGCTTGTTTTAACCGATTATAGTACGTTTGATGACGAAGATATTGAATGTACTTAGGAGATTTAAAGTATTCATCGTACTCTTCCTCTGCCGTGATTTCTGGTTCTATGGGTTCTTGCAGAAGTTGAATACTTTCTTTTTGTATATCTACATAATAAAGATTATCGTTCTGAAAAATGACGGCGTCATTATTGTCATGGAGCACACTTTTGAGGTTGGCAAAATCAACATTATCCTCATCTGCAAGATTAATCTCTTCAGAGTCTATATTGATAAGACCACATTGGGTTCGACTGTACTCAAGTAGCTTTTCGAAACTCAAATCAGCGATGTTTCTTTGTTCTTTTAATGCATCTCTAAGGAAAGATTGCAGAATTGCGCTACTTGTTGCCATAACAGTCACCTCTGTGCCCATAAATCTCGACGACTAATTCATTTTATCACAGAAAAAAATTAATGTGTTCTTTTTTATAACATAGCACTAATTTTAAAAACAAGATGTACAGACATTGATTTACACTATTGAAACCAAAATTTTCATAAAATAATAAATTATTGATTGAAAATTCATCATTCTAGTTGAATTTATAGCCTGAGTGCAGCGCAGCCAATCCCCGGGAATGCAATAGTAACGATCCCCGGGTTCCGAGACTACAATATTTTAGAAAAAGCTATGTCGCTGAAGAGAGATCACGCGCGTAAATATCATCGAAACGCTTAATGTCATCCTCTCCCAAATAAGCACCACTTTGCACCTCAATGACATACAGTGGCTCATTCCCCGGATTACTTAAGCGGTGGAGCGTATTTTGCGCAATATAAGTTGATTGATTTACCGATAGGAAAATGGTTTGCTGGTCATTGATTACTTCGGCTTTTCCAGAAACAACAACCCAATGTTCCGCACGATGTTGATGCATTTGTAAAGATAAACGGGCTCCAGGTTTGACCATCAGACGTTTCACTTTGAATGAAGCGCCCTCGGCGAGAACCTCATAATATCCCCAAGGGCGAGATACGCGTTGGTGATCCTGTGTGAGTTGGTGGTGATCTTTACTTAAAGAGCTCACCAAATCCTTAACCTGCTGTGAATATTGCTTGTCAGCAACTAAAACTGCATCTTGTGTTGCCACAATAATTTGATCTTGTACACCAATGGCGGTGACCAAAATATCAGTACTATGAATCAAGCAATTAGTACTCTGCTGCGCAATAACTTTTCCAGTCATCGTATTCCCGTCTTGATCCGGTATATTGGCATCAGCTACTGCAGACCAACATCCTAAATCACTCCATTGCATGGACACGGGGATAACTGCTGCTTTGTTTGTCTTTTCCATAATCGCATAATCAATCGATTCCGCCTCACATCGTGAAAAGTATTCTAAATCGAGACGTAAAAAATCATGATGATGTTGCGCTTTTAAAACAGCTTGCTGACTAAAATATGAAATATCCGGCTGGTATTCAGCTAACTCCTGAAGATAAACACCCGCACGGCATACAAACATACCGCTATTCCAAAAATAATTTCTACTGGCAATAAACTCTTTCGCCATCTCAATGGCTGGTTTCTCTCTAAAACTTAAAACCTGCTGCACCTTATCCGTTAGCGACTCTCCCGCCTCTATATAACCATAGCCTGTTTTGGGACTATCTGGCTCGATCCCAAAAGTCACTAAAGCTTGATGCTCTGCTGCAAATTGTGCTCCTGTTAACATGGCTTCTTGCCATGCTTTATCATCCGCTATCCAATGGTCTGAAGGAAGTACCAACATGACGGCATCAGGACCGGCAATTTGGGATAAATAATGAGCAGCACAGGCAATTGCTGGGGCGGTATTGCGTGCACAAGGCTCTAACAGATAGGTCATTGAATGACTTAAATGATTTAATTGCTCCTGACAAAGAAAATAATGTGCATCATTACTGACAATCAGAGAATGAGTACTCACCAAGTTCTGTGCTCGGTTCACCGTTTGTTGCAAAAGAGATAACTCACCATTTAAGGCCAGGAATTGTTTTGGGTAATTTTTACGAGATAACGGCCATAAACGAGTCCCAGAACCTCCAGCAAGGATAACAGGATAAAGAGTAGTCGTCATAAAGTTCCATGTTATGGCATAATTTGGCGCATTCTAACAGCATTTTTGACCTAAAAAAAGCAAACTTCCCAATAAGTCCGAACAAAAAAACAACAGCCTACGTTGCACGCGCAAATTTGCATACAGACGTTCATCTAATGTTTGGTTCTGAATATCATTTGCCAAAATTGATTTGAGAATATAATCTGCTCGGACTTACTTAAAAAGTAAACGTAGTTAAATGCTGAGCTAAACAGCCCAGCCAACACTTACTTATTAATAAAGCCACAAAAGTAAACTCTTCATGGAGACTTATATATTATGAAAAAAGCGGTAGTCTTACTCTCTGGGGGTCTGGATTCGACCACTTGCCTGGCTTTAGCAACAGCAAAAGGTTTTGCCTGTGCAGCAATCAGCTTTGCCTATGGGCAAAGACATTCTGCTGAATTACAAGCAGCACAGCGTATTGCACACCATTATAAAGTGATAAAACATCATATTGTGACCTTAGATACGGAACTGTTTCGTAACTCCGCTTTAACAGATACGAACCTGGACGTGCCTGCCTTTCAGGAAGGCTCTGAGATTCCGGTAACCTATGTTCCTGCGCGCAATACCATTTTCTTGGCAATGGCCTTAGGCCTGGCTGAATCCATAGGTGCACGAGATCTCTTCATTGGCGCAAGCTCTGTTGATTATTCTCATTATCCTGATTGTCGTCCGGAGTTTATTGAAGCCTTTCAAACTTTGGCCAATTTAGCAACCAAAGCAGGCGTAACTGGAGATCGTTTTTCTATTCATGCGCCATTACAACATTTAAGTAAGGTACAAACCATCCAGTTAGGGATAAGTCTTGGCGTAGACTACAGCTTAACGGTTTCATGCTACCAGGCAAATGATGCGGGCGAAGCCTGTGGTGAATGTGACAGTTGTACTTTCAGACGACGTGGCTTTAGCGGCGCAGGGGTTGCGGATCCTACTTTATATCATCATGCAACGACAAAATAACAGCCAATGAATCAATATCTAGTGAATTATGATATGGGTATTTTCGAGTATCTGTATCGCTTAATTAAAACCGAGGGCACAAAATGCGCCCAAAAATAAAACCAAAAGAACAAATAATAAAAAATCTGCTCATTTATTAAACTAATAATCCTAAAAAATCAAATTATTTTACACTTTTGTTACAACAAATTGAGCATTTTTGGTTCACATGTAGCAAAAACATTGCTATGATTCGCCGTGATTTATAACCTTGGAGTAAAACATGGCATTACCAAAAAAAGTTGCAAAATTTTTCGAAACGATTGGTTATTTACCAGCGAGTGCTTTCGTTGGTCTTTCTAAGTTAGTACTCGGTGGTACTGATGTAGATGCAGATGGCAAACCTACTGGCACTACTACTCGCGGCTTAGTTGGTTTACTGGCTGATGGTGCTAAATATCTAGCTCGTTCAGCTACTGATTTCTTAGCGAACCATAAAAAAGCGATTGCTATTGCTGCTTGGGCTTCTTTAGCTGTTGCTGGTGCTGCTGCACTGACTTTATTCTTGTGGCCTGCTGCTTTAGCTGCTGTTGCTACATTCTCAATCGGTGGTCTTTCTATTGCTGCTATCGCTGGTGCTAGCACCCTTGCACAAATCGGTCTTGCTGCTGGTTTAGCTGCTGCGGCTACTTCTGCTCTTGTTTATACAGGTGCTGCTATTGGTAACTTCGCTTCTTGGGTTGCAAAGTGCTGCAAAGATCTTCGTGCTAAGAAAGGTCCTTCTTCAGTAGCTCCTACTGGTCTACAAGATGATGAAGAAGAAGATTTAGATAGTAGCCATGAAGCCACTGCTACTTTGGGCACTGGCTCTAGAAGACCACTTGCTAGATTAAGTACTTCTGATGATGTTGAGGCTTCTGCTACTGTTACAGCTAAGAAGCAACCAACTGCGACTGTTGTTAGATTAGGACAACCACAACAACCACAACACTTTCCTCCAGTACTTGCTACTGCTACTGTTGCTACTAAGAAGAAAGATGATGCTGAAGAACTCCAACAAGGTCGCGGTCTTGGCCTTTCAGGTAGCCAACACTAATTAATTAGTGCTGAGAGTACCATTGTAAAACGCGGCCTAGGCCGCGTTTTTTATTTCCTCTTATAGCGTTCTCCACAAATCATTCCTACTAAAATTCTTGCCATAATTCAGCCAATGCATTCTTAAAAGCAGCAAAGTAGAACCAAAAAACAAGGCTCGCATCAGGCTTCACTCCCGGGTTACGGCGATGTCTGCACCAACTACAATTTTTTAAGCATTTATCACTCTTATGCGTTATAATCAGTCATTTCATGCAAGTAGGTACCTAATTGATGGCGAAACAACGGAAAATGCTGGTGACCAGCGCCTTACCCTATGCAAATGGTCATTTACATCTTGGGCATTTAGTAGAACATGTCCAAACAGATATTTGGGTGCGCACCCATAAAATGTTAGGCATTGACTGCATTAGCATTTGTGGCGATGATGCACATGGAACCCCAATTATGTTGAAAGCAGAGCAAATGGGAATTACTCCCGAAGCGTTGACTGCTGAAATCAAATTAAGCCATGAGCAAGATTTTAAAGCCTTTGCAATTGATTATGACTGTTACCACACCACCCACTCTCCTGAAAATCAGGAGTTGGCTGTCGCCATATACGAGGCATTACAAGCCAATGGTTCAATTATCAAAAGAACCATCCGCCAGGCTTATGATCCCCTAAAACAAATGTTTTTACCCGATCGTTATGTCAAAGGAACCTGCCCTAAATGTGGCGCTAAAGATCAATATGGGGATAACTGCGAAGTCTGTGGCGCGACCTACTCGCCTACGGATCTGCTTGATGCAGTATCGGCTATTTCGGGGGCCAAACCCATAGAAAAAGATTCCGAGCATTATTTCTTTGATTTACCTCGCTATGAACAGCTCTTAAAAGAATGGACCCGTAGCGATCACTTACAAGCAGAAGTTGCCAATAAACTGGATGAATGGTTTGCCGCAGGCTTAAAGCAATGGGATATTTCCCGTGACGCCCCCTATTTTGGCTTTCCTATTCCGGGGACTACGGACAAATACTTTTATGTTTGGCTGGATGCGCCTATAGGCTATATGGCTAGTTTCAAAAAATACTGTGATGCGCATGGTGTCTCTTTTGCTGAGTTTTGGGATAAAGACTCCACCACCGAACTGTACCACTTCGTTGGCAAAGACATCGTATACTTCCATGCTTTATTTTGGCCCGCGATGCTCGCTGCCAGCGGTCATCGCATGCCAACAGCGGTTTATACCCATGGCTTTTTGACTGTTGATGGCCAAAAAATGTCAAAATCACGCGGGACATTTCTCGAAGCACGCACCTATTTAGCACATTTGCATCCAGAATACCTACGCTATTATTTTGCAGCCAAACTCAATGGTCGGGTTGATGATCTTGATTTAAATTTTGATGATTTTACCAACCGCATCAACGCCGATCTGGTAGGGAAAGTAGTCAACATTGCCAGCCGCTGCGCCGGTTTTATTAATAAGCGCTTTGATAACCAACTCAGTAATCGTCTAAGTGATCCGCAACTGTATGCAGAGTTGCTGGCCATGCGTGCTGAAGTAGTGGAGTCTTTTATTGCTCGTGATTATGCACGCGCTATTCGCCAAATCATGGATTGTGCCGATAAAGTGAATCAGTACATCGATACAAATAAACCCTGGGTTTTGGCAAAAGAAGAGGAGCGTTTATCTGAAGTGCAAGACATTTGCACTATGGGGATTAATTTATTTCGCATCCTCATGGCTTATTTAAAACCAGTATTGCCGCTGATGGCAGAAGCCGCAGAAGAGTTTTTGAATTGTGAACCACTTACTTGGGATGCAATTGACCAGCCTTTATTAAATCATCATCTCAATACCTTCCAGCCGTTAATGGTGCGTGTTGAAAAGGACAAAATACAAGCGATGCTGGAGCAGTCCAAACAGGTGTACAATGCCCACAGTTAAAGAAATTGACGCGCTTTTGCCACAAACCCAATGTGGCGAATGCGATTTTCCTGGTTGTTTACCCTATGCCGAAGCCTTGGCTCAAGGTACAACCACGATTAATAAATGTCCTCCTGGAGGCGTTGCCACCGTCAAAGCGTTAGGTGCTTTGCTACATGTTGATCCAACGCCTTACTTGTCAGAGGCACTTGCCAATACACGTCCGCCATCTGTTGCCGTCATTCGTGAAGCAGAATGTATTGGCTGTACCAAATGCATCAAAGCCTGCCCGGTTGACGCAATTATCGGCAGTGGCAAATTAATGCATGCCGTAATCAACCATGAATGTACCGGTTGTGGTTTATGTGTTGCGCCCTGCCCAGTAGATTGCATCGAGATGGTTACATTACCAGAGATATCCTACGATAAAGAGTTAGCACGCAAACGCTTTCACGCGAAACAAAGCCGTTTATTGCGTGAGGAACATGAAAAACAACAAGCGTATAGAGAAAAACGCCTGCTTGCATTGAAAACGGATAAAACTCAAGACCTACAAGCCAAGCAAGACTATATTCAACAAGCTTTAGCGCGCGTAAAAGCGAAAAAAAATCATGAATAAGCAAAAACGTCGAGAAATTTTTGAACGCTTTCGTGAGCAAAACCCTCATCCAACTACTGAATTGACCTACCATTCTCCTTTTGAATTATTAATTGCTGTTATTCTTTCAGCACAAGCAACGGATATAGGCGTCAATAAAGCAACAGCCAAATTATTCCCTGTAGCCAACACGCCCCAAGATATTCTTGATTTAGGGCTGGAGGGCTTAAAGGAATATATAAAATCTATAGGCCTGTATAACAGCAAAGCGCAAAATATTATGAAAACGTGCGACCTGCTACTCAAAAAGCATGAGGGGCATGTACCCAATACCCGTGAGGAATTGGAGTCACTTCCTGGGGTGGGGCGCAAAACCGCAAATGTAGTGCTCAATACAGCTTTTGGCGAGCCCACCATGGCTGTAGATACGCACATATTTCGGGTAGCAAATCGCACGGGGTTGGCGAAAGGAAAAAACCCTTTAGCAGTAGAAAAAGCGCTGCTAAAAAACATAGAACCTGAATTTTTAAAAGATGCACATCATTGGCTGATTTTGCATGGGCGATACGTATGTACAGCCCGCAGCCCTCGATGTAAGACATGCATTATTCAGGATCTTTGCGACTATCCAGATAAAAATTTATAAGAGACTGCCTTGCAGTAGCGTAGCTTGGGTAGCGCAGTGAAACCCGGGAATACAAGAATACGGTTCCCGGATTCCACTGCGCTGCACCCAGGCCACATTTAGATGCTGGTTATGGATAACAACAATGAAAGAAAGTCATAAAAATACTCTAGCAAACTTCATTTTAGCAAAATTTTATCGATTTTTATCCAAGGAAGATAACGTCAGCAAAAGAACGTATCTGTACGATTTCGAACAAATGACCCAGGAAATAAAGCCTGGCGATGTACTCTTAGTAGAAAGCCATACGCGGATGGGTAATATTATTCGTCTTATTTCCGAAAGTACCTGGACCCATGCTGCTTTATATATTGGACGTCTTCAGGAAATTAGCGATCCCTCCTTGCGTGAGGTAGTGCAAAAACAGGTGCAAAATCTGACTTCAAAACAGCTGATCATCGAAAGTGTCCTCGGCGAAGGCACGCGCATCACTGGTGTGGACGAATACAAAAACGATCATATACGTATTTTAAGACCCTCCGCACTCCTCCCCGAAGATAAAGAAAAATTGATTGCTGCCGCCATTCATAAAATTGGCAAAAACTACAGTCTGAGACATCTTTTTGATCTGGCACGCTTTATTTTTCCTTGGAGTTTTTTTCCGCGTAGATGGCGCTCTTCTTTATTTCAACACAATATGTTGCAACCCACTGAAGATATATGTTCGTCAATGATTGCCAAGGTGTTTCAATCGATAAACTATCCTATCCTACCCCTGATAAAAAAAGACCAAGCAGGCTATACCTTAATCCACCGCAACCCACGTCTTTATACGCCAAGCGATTTTGATCTTTCACCTTTTTTTGATGTGATTAAATATCCCATTTTACCGCTTAAAAAGGGACAAACTTATCATGACTTACCATGGAAGAACCAATTAATTAGTGATGACATTGAAGTCGTTGAGTTAAAAAATAAAGAATAATCGAGTTTGTTTTTAGATAAAAAGATCTTGATACAACATGTAATGTTCCTGGGCTTCATGAGAAAAAGACTGGCATTTCTATATTTTTACTCATACAATAAAATTTCGTTGTTGCAGGGAGCGCAAACAATATGAACTGGTGGACAGATGGCGCCAAATCACTTGGCAATGGAGTAACATGGGTTTGGAACAAGACCCCAATCACGCAAGCCGTGGGTTACGTTATAAATACAGGGTTTTATGTAGTTGAACAGGTTTTAGCCTTACGCGAGGCGGTTCCTGCCGTAGTTACGCCTCCAGTGATGAAGATCGTCAAAGGAACAGGGAATATACTCTATTATGATGTTGCACCTGTTGTCGCCGCACATTGTGTCAATTACGGCATTCAAACTTATTTGCGACCAGCAGACCCAAGCGGAATGTTGGCATCCTATCTAATACAACCTACCCTAACTCTTATCGATTATACAACATGGGGATTTACTTATAGGCAAGCCCCTAAATTAGCAGTACATACTTTTGCCCTTGTTTCCATGGGCCCAGCCGCTTTTAATGAATACAAATGGAAACTCAGCGAACCCCCACCAACATTATGTAAAGAAGAAGAGTGTAATTTTAAACGTAAATTTAAAGGCACTTTACGCGAACCATTAACATTGGCATTGAATGATCTGGTACTTTGGGTAGTTAGCAACCTTCCCTACGGTGGAAAACAACTCTCATGGGTATTAGCCGTCTTTTTTTATGGTGAATACATCACCCGGATGGCAACACCAGAACGATGTGAACGGCATAAAGCCATGAAATCGCAATCCGTACTGTCTTTAGGTGCAGTGTACACCGGACTCTCATTGTTGATGGATTATGGACTTGATTCCACAGTGGGAATGCCTCCTTATCTGTACCTCAGAACCTTGCACCATTTATTACTTTTAGCGCACATTAATCTCGCATCACACATGAACTTGCCATTAGTCAAAACGACAAAAGATACAATCTCCCTTGATCCTTTTGTTATTTATGATCGAAGCAAACGTTTTATGGTTGATGTTGTGTTTGCAGGGCTGATGAAAAGAATACCGATTGATTTTAAACCGCCAGAAGGTTCAAAACCCTTCATTCCGCTTTCAACGGTTTTTAAATTCTTAACTAAAGTACTTAAAAGTGATTTAGAGCAGGTACAAGTTACACAGCCTGGATTTTTTAAAAAAGCAACAAGAATTCTGATACCGAACATGTTTCTTAGTCCAAAAAATGCAGTCAATGATCCGGTGATTAAGCAATTTTGGCCTGACATACGCAGTGACTTACTCTACATCTTAGAAATTGTAGAATCGACAAAACCGGTTAAATCACTAACCACAGCACCTAAAGCCATTGCATCTACAGTGAAATATACACTACCAGTTGTATTAAACTTTCGTTTTGGCTTACCTATAAAATTGTCTGAATTTCTATTATCCTTAAGTAAAAAAGAAGACTTCTGGGATTTCGTATCTGAACTTAAATTATGGCTTGAACGAAATAATCTATCTAATGAAGTAATTTTGGCAAAAGGAAACTCTAAAGTGGGCGTAGGTTTACATGAACATGGACGAATCATCGAGCTCCCTATAGAGCCTCAAGCGATCACATTACCTCCTGCCGATGATTTAAAAGCAGTACGCACACCAACAATGGCGAATGCCAAACGCTTAGCTTTTCAAAAACCTCCGCAAACTCTAGTCACCGCACACAGTTTATTTTCTACTAAAGATCGCTCTCAATTCATAAGTGCCACGCCACCTAAAAAAGAAGAGCATCCTTTAGTCCAACCAACCGAAGAAAATGCGGCATTTCAATACAGCTAATGAGTTGAGGGGATTAAAAGAATGCCTATAGCGCTTCTGATTCTTTTAATCACCTTGATTGCAATTGCTATCCGCAGAATGACTCAAGTTATCATTCCAATTTGGCTTATTACTACAGTAGGCGCTGCAGCAACAGTATTATTGCAGCAAATCACCCCAATTCACGCAATTGCCGCAATTGAACCGGATGTAATGTTTTATTTGTTTGGTGTTTTTCTCATCGCCCAAGCAGCTGAAGACAGTGGCTATTTAGAACAATTAACGGACAAAATCTTCTATCGTGTCCACACTGGGAAACAGGCTTTATTCATTATTCTATTTGTCCTTGGATTGAGCGCGTCCCTACTGATGAATGATACCATTGCAATTATAGGCACCCCCATTATTATTCAACTATGTCAATCACATAAAAAGTTAATTAAGCCCTTACTTTTTGCCCTGGCGTTTTCAATCACTATTGGCAGTACCCTCACCCCTATTGGTAACCCACAAAACTTATTAATTGCTGTACAGGGAAACATGCCATCACCTTTTTTTCAATTTATCCGGCTTTTGGCGATACCTACAATAATAAATCTTATCATTACTTATCTGTTTCTCTATTTTCTATATAGAGATACTTTAAACGAACCTATAGAAAAGCCTACTCCTGCCCCCATCAATGATCGTCATACAGTCACTCTTGTTCAATTAAGCTTAAGCATTTTTTTTCTTTTAATCATGCTGAAAATTGTTTTCGAATACATCCAATCATCCATCCATTTAAATTTCAGTCATATAGCACTTATCTCTTCCTTGCCAATTTTTTTAAGTAAACTCCGCTGGGAACTTATCAAACGATTGGATTGGGGCTCTTTGATTTTTTTCGCAAGTATGTTCATTTTGATGCAAAGTGTATGGGATAGTGGTTTTTTGCAAGCGCAGATCAATCATTTCCATCTTTCAATGGCTCAAGTGCCGGTTATATTGATAATCAGCATTATTCTGAGTCAATTTATATCCAATGTACCCCTGGTCATCTTGTATTTACCACTGCTCATGCACCATTCTGTTTCTGATGCCAGCCTATTGGCTTTAGCAGCAGGAAGTACCATTGCCGGTAATTTATCAATTTTAGGCGCAGCAAGTAACATCATTATTATTCAAAACTGTGAAAAAAGAGGCATTAGAGGCTTTAACTTCCTTGAATTTATAAAAATTGGGGCTCCGCTTACGCTCATTAATATTTTGATTTATGCATACTTCCTTTAAAGCGAAAATCAGGTCGTTAACAGCACGTGAAATCTAGATGAACCAATAGAAATTTATGAATCTCGCCCCATGTTCTCCCCTACACTCCGCGCATCAAGCAACTGGACAACTGCTTGCCATATTAAACGCAATGGTGGTATATTTACGCGCGAACTTGTTCATTACAAGGCAACTATCAGCAAAGGCCAAGGCAAAATTATGGAAATTCTACACCTATGAATCAATCGTTGCCTTCACAGCGCTCTTGCTGCTTTTTGTTTCTGAGTATCAGTGTAATTACCGCTCTTATTTTATTAATCAACGTCTCATTTAAAATTGTGCTCGTTGAAGGCTTGGTATTCTCTGTGAATGGTTTAATCTGTCCACTCATAGCCGGTTTGTATTTATTGGCATTAAGAAACTGCTCAATTAAAGAACAAAGACATTTACTCAATATCTCTTTACTGACGTTATATCTTTTTTGTATCGGGGTTTATGTCTTAATCAATTTACCTGCAGCCGAATACATGCACGATAATCCAGTGTATCAAATTATTTTTCAAGACATACCTAAAAAGTTCTTTGCCACGACCATTGCTTTTGCCCTGAGTTTCTACCTGCCGCATCTATTGGTTTATCCTAAATCCAGTAAAAAATCACCTACACCAAAGCAATGCATGCTCCTTGCACTATTAGGTGGCATCAGTTTTTTTGGGCTGGATTTTTTTCTCTTATTTTCAGGTACTCATCTTCAAAGTTTTAAACACATTTTTATTGATTCATTTATGATTGCCTCGCTAATACTGCTTCTTATTGGTATTTTTTATCTGGCTTTTTTATTAAAATATCAGAATTTATTGACCCCTGAACGCGGCAGCGAGCAATTACCCTTATATCATTACTTTATTTGTGTTGCGATCGTAGTCATGCTGATTTGTTTGGCTTGTGAGTACAGAATAGTCACGATTATAAATAAATATATGGTCCTATCAGCCAGCTCATTATTTTTTCCCATTACCTTGGTGATTAGTACAATTCTTGGTGAGCTTTGGGGATACCGAGTCAATCTAAAATTATGTCTGATACTGATTGCCACCCAATTTACATTTGATGCATTACTTATGGGGATTGTCGCTTTACCTTCTCCAACGTTTTGTAATTTGAATCATTTTTACAACTACATCATGCTAAAAAGACTACCTGCAGCATCCTTAACCTTATTTATTGCCTTTATTAGTAATGCCATGTTGCTCAACTATTTGAAGCATTCTAAGTGGAACTTACATCGCCCATTGCGTATTTTAATTGCTAATTTTTGTTCTAACTCTTTATTGTGTTTAATCGATTACGGTTTGTTATTTGGCGGCATTTATCCTTATGATCAAGTGATTAATTTAGTAGTTAATGTTTGGCATTATAAATTATTTACAACCTTGATCACTTTACCTTTCATTCTGTGGTTCTGTGCTTATATGGAAAAGAACAAATCATTAACCTTGCAGTATGATTGAACCCCATAACCTCAATCGAGCCTGCCAGCAGTTGTAGCCAGGGTGTAGCGCAAGCGGAACCCGGGTTTCTAGACGTGAATAAACATAAGCTCCCGGGTTACGGCTCGCGCCTTCACCCAGGCTACAATTCTACGCCATGAATTGACGAGGAAGTCCGTGTGAATACTACTCTTTTTTTATTGGTCTTTTCCAGCCATAGACCGTTTTCTGTTTTGACTCCGTAAGCGTCAGCTCACCGGGAGGAACATTTTTCCGAATGGTACTGCCCGCCCCTATAGTTGCATAAGCGCCTACAGTCACTGGCGCAATAAACTGAGTATCTGAACCGACAAAAACACCATCCTCGATAATGGTTTTGTGTTTGTTCACCCCATCGTAATTACAGGTAATAGTACCTGCACCCACATTCACTTGCTTCCCAAGAGTCACATCACCCAAATAACTTAAATGACTTGCCTTAGAGCCTTCATCAAATACAGCCTTTTTGGTCTCCACAAAATTACCTATCTTACAGTGTGCAGCCAATTCGGTACCTGCTCTTAGGCGTGCAAAAGGACCAATAGCGCAATCATTTGCGATGTTGCATCCTTCTAATACACTGTTCGCATGAATCTCACAACCAGCACCCAAACTCACATCGCTGAGTATGCAGTTAGGGCCTATAGAGCAACCATCACCAAGAACAACCTTGCCTATGAATATACAGTTGATGTCAATGAATACGTCTTTGCCACAAACTAACTCACCACGGACATCAAAACGATTTGCGTCAGCCAAAGTAACGCCTTGCTGTAATAATTGTTCAGCGTTCCGGACTTGCCAGATACGCTCTAATTGCTGCAATTGTAAGCGGTTATTTACCCCTTGAATTTCTGCGCTATCTTTTACACTCAGTGTTTTAATTGGTGTTTGACTGGCAACAGCTAAAGCAATAATTTCTGTGAGATAATACTCAGATTGCGCATTATCATTGCCCAGCTTGGGCAGCCATGCTGCCAAATCGTCTGAAAGTGCACAACAAACCCCTGAATAAATTTCTTTTATATTCTTTTCTTGCTCATTTGCATCTTTTTCTTCTACAATGATGGAAACTTCACCTTGGTTGTCTCTAATAATACGTCCAAGACCGCTAGGATCTTCGAGATGAGCAACCAAAAGTGCCAAAATGGATTTATAGGGGTTTGCTGTATTGCTGCATTCAATTAAAGCACGCAACGTATCGGCTTGAATAAGCGGTACATCAGCAGATAAAACAAGTACTTGTGTTTGTGGTGGAATAAATGGTAAGGCTTGCATTACTGCGTGTCCGGTGCCTAATTGTTCTGCTTGCTGTACCCAATGCACAGGTAAGTCAGGGAGTGAGTTCTTAAGTTGTTCACCACCATGACCGTATATAACATGAATTACATCAGGATTTAGTTGTTGTGCGGTTTCCACTACTCGAGTCAGCATAGGCTTCCCAGCAATTTGGTGAAGCACTTTAGGAGTACTGGAATACATTCGTTTACCTTGCCCTGCAGCTAAAATAATAATTTGTAAGTTCATGTAGTTATGAGTCCTAAGTTAAAACACAATGACAGCGATGCAATGAAACAGTCTGCCTAAGTTAAAGAGGTATGATAACTAAATTACAGTTCAAGGAGTAGAGCGATGACCATATTTGTTAGAACAGCCCAAGCACTCATAGACCGAGTTTTGAATAAATCGAATGAAGACTCCATTGCTGAAGATAAAGGGGTAATATATGGATGGTTTCGAGATACCAAACATTCTGAGCAACAAAGAGAGGTAACACGTAATCTACAAAAACTCATTGCGGACTTTCAAACAGAAGATACAGATAAAAAAAATTTAGCAGGCATGCAAGATCTAATCAGCAAAACAGATGTCGTGGTGGAAAGTATGCGCGCCAAAAAATCATGGAAGCGAGGTGACTTGAATGACACTTTAAGTGACCTTAACTCACGCCTGGACCGATTCTACCGTTATCTTGGTGAGAAAGGCGAGAAAGCTGATAAAAGTGATAAGGCTGAGAAGAAATTGTTTACTTTTGTCGATGTCGCTGATGATGATGATCCGTTTAATCTACTTTGTGCTCATGCAGCTTATTACTTGGGCGAACATATTCTTTGTCCTCCTGAAGAAGGAATGCTTGCTAAGATATATGAAAAAGTTGCCAACTCCATTAGTAATGCTACCGCGATAGAAATCAGAGCCCAAAAAGAAGATTGTCTGATGAAAAATATTCTCATCTGTAAGAAAAAACTAGAGGGCTTGGATCCAGAAAAACCCGATTATAAAGAGCTACGGAAAACTTTTGTTATTGAAGCCATACAGGCCATTCATCGAGAGAATGCTGAGATCTGTGAAGAATCCAAACCTATTGACTCGATACCTGTGCAAGTAACTTTTATTGCCGTTGCTCGAGTTAAAGCCCCAACCATAAAGCCCAGTCGTGGAAGATTAAAAGTTGCTATGGACAATGCATTTGAGGAAATTGAAACCAGAGGGCTCAAAGAAAAAAATGATGAGAAAGCAGCACTCGCATTGTAACTTTTTGCGTCACACTGATTCTATAGCCTGGGTGCTTCACAGCGTAACCCGGGTTTCCACAGCAGATCAAGATCCCCAAACCCGGGTTACGCCACACTGCAACCAGGCTACAAAAATATCCAAACTACGCAGTCAACTCACCACACAAGTCTGTTTCCATCAATTTCTTTATTTCTGCAATGTCTAATCTTTTGCTGAGCAAATACAATAATTTGCAATGGGCAGCTTCCGGAGTCATATCATGGCCGCTAATCACTCCAGCGTTCTTTAAAGAATGGCCAGTTGCGTATTGGCTCATCTCTACGCCACCTTGTTGGCATTGAGTGCAATTAACAATGATCACCCCGCGTGCGCAAGTATCCTTGAGCAATTTTAAAAAACGAGGCTCATTATTTTGAGCATTACCAGCACCATATGTCTCCAAAATCAAACCGCATAAAGGCTGATTTAAAATATATGTCAAAACATCCGTAGCAAAACCTGGGAATAGCCGAAAATTGGCAATAAACTGTGGTTCTATCGTTTGTAAATGAAATGCTCTTTTAGGCCGCTTCAGTAACAAGTTTTGCTGAACTTTTATTTCAATCCCTATAGACGCTAGATGTGGATAATTCGGTGAGTCAAATGCTTTGAACCCCTGCGAACTGATTTTTTGTGAGCGATTACCACGCAATAAATGTTGATTGAAATAAATGCACACTTCATGTATGGGCTGATTTGCGCAGAGCCATAAAGAGGTGATCACATTATCGATCGCATCATTACGTACTTCGGATAAAGGGATTTGCGAACCGGTAATAATTACTGGTTTGCCTAAGTTCTCCAACATAAAGGATAAAGCCGAGGCAGTATAAGCCATAGTATCCGTACCATGAAACACAACAAAGCCATCAAAATGCGCATAGTCGTCCGCGATATCCCGTGCAATTCGGTTCCAGTCGTACACCGTCATATTCGAAGAATCAAGCAAGGGCAAGTATTCCTTGATCGCATATTCGGGCATGTCTGCATGTTTGAGTAAAGGAATTTGTTGTAATGCGGCTTCTACGTATCCTGCAGCAGGCTCATAACCATTTTCTGTCTTAATGCAGCTAATCGTGCCGCCTGTATTGATAATTAAAATTCTCTTTTTCATATGCTGGTCAATGAGAGTATGTGTCCTAATTATATAACTAAATGCTTGCGATAGTGTAATGAATGTTGGACAGAGGGATGTAGCCTGGGTGTGGCGCAGCGAAACCCGGATTCCGCTGCGCTGCACCGAGGCTACAAATTCAATCGTCAAAATGCGAAAGTAAGACAGATTTTGTTGAGTAGTAACCTTTTTTCAATAATAATTACAGATTTAATTGCCAAGGTCTCGCAGTTTATGGAAAAATCAAGCTATTAGCGGTTTAATCTAAACAGTGACATCATGGTGATTGATCGTGCCGGTTATCGGTTGAATGTAGGTATTATCCTTGTCAACGCGCAGAATAGAGTTTTTTGGGGTAGAAGGACTGGTCATGATGCTTGGCAATTTCCGCAAGGCGGCTTAGCTGCTGGCGAAACATCGTTAGAAGCAATGTTTCGGGAATTGCATGAGGAAGTAGGTTTGGATAAGGAAGATGTTGAAGTTATGGGCTCAACCAAGCGCTGGCTTAAATACAGACTTCCAAAACAATATCTACGTCATGGCAGCGAACCTTTAGTGATTGGACAAAAACAAAAATGGTTTTTGTTAAAGCTCGTTGCTAGTGAGCAAAAAGTCAAACTGGACTTAAGTGACTCACCAGAATTTGACAGCTGGCGATGGGTCGACTTTCATGAACCAGAAGGGCAGGTTATTTTCTTTAAACGTCAAGTGTATTCACAGGCGTTAAAAGAGTTAGAACCTTTATTGAAAAAGAATCGTCGTTCTCCTTATGGCATTAAACGCAAAAAGAGAGCATAGGTTGCTGAGATATAAAATATTAGGGAGCGGTTGAATTTCGTGCAAGATTTGCCAAATACGGCCGTTGACCATTTAGAAAAGAGGTAATCATAGGCATAGATGCTCAAAGTACTTAAACGGATAGTTCAAGAAGTCACTACAGCCAAGCAGCTTTCTGAAGCACTCGGCATTTTAGTGCGACAAATTAATAAAGCCATTAATGCCGAGGCCGCTTCCGTTTACCTCATCGATACCAAACACGCCGAATACGTTCTTATCGCCACAGAAGGTTTAAATCAGCAAGCACCATTTCGTGTGCGTATCTCGTTTGATAGTGGCCTTGTAGGTCTTGTCGGCCGACGTGAAGAACCTATAAATCTTGAAGACGCCCCCGCCCATCCTGATTTTTATCATAATCCATTATTAGGCGAAGAGCATCTTAAAGCGTTTTTGGGCGTCCCTATTATTCAGCATAGAAAGCTCTATGGCGTTCTCATTGTTCAACAAACAGAACAACGCCATTTCGATGATACAGAGGAATCTTTTTTAATTACCTTAGCGGCCCAGCTTGGTGGCATTATTGCCCATGCAGAGGCAACCGGTGAGTTAGCCGAATTAACACAGCCCAAACCTATGGGCGTGAGCAAAAAAGTTGAAACCAGCCCTGCCGCTTTAGCAGGAGTTGGCTCTGTCCCAGGAATTGGGATAGGTACGGCTGTGGTTGTGTATCCACAAGCAGATATTGATGCCGTCCCACAAAATCCTGTCGAGACATTGGATGAAGAAATTAATGCGTTTTATGAAGCGCTGGAATCCACTCGCGAAGACATGCACCGCTTAAGTAAACGCATGAAATCTGTTGTTGGCGAAGAGGAACACGCACTGTTCGATGTCTATTTGCGAATTCTTGATAAAGATAGCCTAGGTGTAGAAGTAGAGCACATTATTCGTAAAGAAAAGCTTGGCGCCCAGGGGGCTTTAGCGGCGGTAATTAAAAAGCACATCGCGCAGTTTGAAAATATGGAAGATACCTATCTTCGTGAACGCGCCAGTGATTTCCGTGATTTAGGACGTCGTGTGTTGGCGGCATTACAATGGTCACAACAAGAAGAAATTGTATATCCCAAAAGAACCATTTTGGTTGGAGAAGAAGTAACTGCTGCGGCACTAGCGGAGGTTCCAGAAGGATATCTGGCGGGAGTTGTATCAGCCAAGGGCTCCAATAATTCACATGTTGCTATTTTAGCGCGCGCCTTAGGAGTGCCCACAGTTATGGGCGTGCGTGGTTTAAAATTAGATTCAATTTCCCGCCGGGCTATTGTGGTGGATGGATATTATGGGCAAGTTTATATTTCGCCATCAAAATCCGTACTGGCAGAATTCAAGCTCCTAGAGCAAGAAGAGCAAGCATTAAATCAGAGCCTGATTAGTCTACGCGATAAACCTGCAGAAACTACGGACAACTATAAAATTTCTTTACAAGTCAATACAGGCTTAGCTATGGACGCGGGTTTATCCATGAGCGTCGGCGCTGAAGGTGTTGGTTTATATCGTTCTGAAGTTCCTTTTATGAGTCGAGATCATTTTCCTTCAGAAGATGAACAGACCATTATTTACCGACAAACACTGAAAGCCTTTGCCCCACGCCCTGTAACCATGCGCACCCTGGATATTGGTGGCGACAAAGTCCTCCCCTATTTCCCTGTAGAAGAAGATAACCCCTATTTAGGATGGAGGGGTATTCGGGTCACATTGGATCATCCTGATGTCTTCCTGATGCAAGTTCGGGCAATGATGCGTGCAAGCGAAGAGTTAAATAATTTACGCATCATGTTACCTATGGTGACCAATTTAAGTGAAGTCGAAGAGGCATCCTATCTTATTGATCAAGCGTTTACAGAATTGTTAGAAGAAGGTTGTGTTATCGAAAAACCAAAGGTAGGAGTCATGATTGAAGTTCCTGCAGCAGCCTATTTGGCACGAGAAATCGCCAAACGGGTCGATTTTATCTCTGTAGGAAGCAATGATTTGACCCAATATTTTCTCGCAGTCGATCGCAATAACGCGCGTGTTGCCGGTCTTTATGATGCCATGCATCCGGCCATGTTACGTGTATTGCTAAAAGTCGTGGAAGGAGGCCATGCAGCAGGAGTAGAAGTCAGTATTTGTGGCGAAATGGCCAGCGATCCTTTAGCCGTTATTTTATTAGTCGCCATGGGTTTTGATACCTTAAGTATGAACTCTTCAAGTTTACCGCGAGTAAAATGGGTCATTCGTAATTTGTCCATTGCCAATGCGCGTAAAATTCTTGCTGAAGTGCTGGAATTTGAACACCCTGCGCAAATACGTTTTCATTTACAAAAGGCACTAGAGGATGAAGGATTAGGCGGCCTCATCAGAGCTGGAAAGTCTTTATGAATAGGCAGCTGATTACAGGCTACAATGCTTCATCACTTAAACTACGGAAACGTGCGTGTTATAAAAAAGGAACTTAAAAAAATATGCTAACCTTTCCCTACATTAATCCTGTCGCATTTTCACTAGGTCCAATACAAGTCCATTGGTACGGCTTAATGTATTTGATTGGTTTTGTGAGTGGCTGGTTACTCGCTCATTGGCGTAACAAACACTATCATCTGAATTGGACTTCAGAACAAATCAGTGATTTGATCTTTTTCGCAGCCCTTGGTGTCATTATTGGTGGGCGCATCGGTTATATGCTTTTTTATAATTTCCCGGATTTACTGCATGATCCCCTGTCTTTATTTAAAATCTGGCAAGGAGGAATGTCGTTCCATGGTGGTTTACTTGGAGTTGCTGCTGCACTCTGGTACTTTTCTCATAAAAGTAAAAAATCATTCTTAGAAATCGCTGATTTTATTGCACCACTGGTTCCCATAGGCTTAGGTGCAGGACGTATCGGCAATTTTATAAATGGCGAATTATGGGGCCGGGTGACCGATATGCCTTGGGGGATGGTATATAGCCATGTTGATAATCAGCCGCGACATCCTTCGGAGTTGTATGAATTTGGTATGGAAGGAATTGGATTATTTCTTCTGGTTTGGATCTATGCGCGTAAACCTCGTCCTGTTGGGCGAGTATCCGCCGTTTTTTTAATAGGATACGCCGTGTGTCGTATCATTGCTGAGTTTTTCCGACAACCTGATCCGCAGCTTGGTTATCTTGCATTTGGATGGTTGACTATGGGACAAATTTTATCTATCCCCATGTTATTATTGGGACTCTGGTTATGGTGGCTTAAACGATGAAAACTTATTTGAATTTGCTAGAACATATTTTGCAGCACGGCACCCAAAAAACAGACCGGACAGGAACAGGGACCCTATCGGTTTTTGGCTATCAAATGCGCTTTGATTTACGCCAAGGATTCCCTTTAATAACGACCAAAAAATTACATATGCGCAGTATTGTGCATGAATTACTGTGGTTTTTAAAAGGGGATACCAATATTGCCTATTTAAATGAAAATGGGGTTACTATTTGGGACGAATGGGCTGACAGTCATGGAGATTTAGGGCCTGTTTATGGCAAACAATGGCGCAATTGGCCAACGGCAGATGGCCGTACAATTGACCAACTCAGCGATATTGTGCAGCAAATCAAAACCAATCCTGACTCACGCCGTTTGTTGGTTAGTGCCTGGAATGTTGGCGAACTGGAGCAAATGGCCTTAATGCCTTGTCATGCTTTATTCCAATTTTATGTGGCAGACGGAACCCTGTCTTGTCAATTATATCAACGCTCTGCGGATGTATTCTTAGGCGTACCGTTTAATATTGCTTCTTATGCGCTGCTAACCCATATGGTTGCCCAGCAATGTAATCTCAAAGTAGGCGATTTTATATGGACAGGTGGAGATTGCCACTTATATCTCAATCACTTAGAACAAGCCCGTACCCAATTAAGCAGAGAACCCTTGCCTTTAGCGTCTTTAAATATCAAACGCAAACCCCAATCCTTATTTGAATATGTTTATGATGATTTTGAGTTTGTGAACTATCAATCTCATCCTGCAATCAAAGCGCCCATCGCGGTTTAAATGCCTTATTTGCACCTAGATTCACTAGGCTAAGAAAAAAATCTCATTGAACCCTCTCCCATATGCGGAAGAGGGGATCCTGGCTGCAAGCAGCCAGGCTACATTAATTACTTTATTAGAATCAGACCTCTTGCATCACCTCGGATTTTGCTCGAGGTCTATTTAAAATAACTGCGGATTTTTTCAGGCAAAGGTACAGATTTACTTTGTGTATAATCCACCCAAACAATTTTGCAACTGCCTTGCGCCATCATGACCTCATCCTGATAGAGCTCGTGATCCATCATCATGCTGGAGTTGCCCAGGCTATGTATTTTGGAACACAGCGTCACGGTCGCCGGATAAATAACTGGTTTTAAAAAAGTACATGCCACATGAATAACTACAGGGCCAGTTTTTCCGGCCATACTAATATTGAGCTCTCGTAACCATTCAATACGCGCTTCCTGAAAATAATCAAAATAACGTGCATTATTTACATGCCCTAGTGCATCCATATCGCCCCAAGCTATGGGAAAAACCTTTTTATGTATTTCGATTTTCGACTCAGTCACCACTCGACCTCCTTCAAGATAAATCCATAGGATCCACATCCACATTCCAACGGACACCATTACTTAATTTATTTCCCGCAAGCCATTGGCGTAATTGGGTTAAAACATTTTTTAAGTTTCTCCGCGACGAGGATTTAAGTAATAATTGCATACGATATTGATTGGCTTTACGCGGCAGAGGAGCAGGTGCAGGACCCATCACCGTAATGGCATGCTCCAGCATTTGTTCTTTAGCCGCATGTAAGAAGTTTAATACACTCCCCGCAACTTTTCCTTGGGCTCTAATGATGGCCAAATAGTGAAAAGGGGGCAGTTGCGCGTGTTGACGTGTCATTAATAATGCATCTGCAAAGGAATCATATCCTTGCTGAATCAATAAATTCAGCAAGGGATGATTGGGTTCATGCGTTTGAATCAAAACCTGGCCAGCTTGCTCTGCACGCCCTGCACGCCCCGAAACTTGCATTAATAATTGTCCTAAATGCTCTAGAGCGCGAAAATCCTGATTATAAAGTCCGGCATCTGCATCAAGAATAACGACTAAAGACAGGCGTGGGAAATGATGGCCTTTGGCTAACATTTGTGTGCCCACAATTAACTGTGCCTCGCCTTGATGAATTTTATGCAGATGTTCATTTAAAGAATTCTTTTTACGCACCGCATCCCTATCAATGCGCACTACTTCAGTACTCGGAAAATAGCTACTTAAAAATTCATGAATGCGCTGGGTACCGGCCCCAACAGGGATCAATTCCATGCTTTGGCAACTGCGACAACGCTCTGGTTTCTTTTGGGTCAGTCCACAATGATGGCAGATCATCTGCCCTAGCTGTTTATGCAGCGTTAAATGACTGTCACAAGCACGACAGTCAGCCATCCAACCACATTGATGACATAACACAACAGGTGCAAAACCGCGGCGATTGATGAATACTAGTACCTGATTTTGTTTGTGCAAATGCTCTTTAATGACGTGTAATGTGGTTGTTGTCAAACCATGTTGCAATGTTTGCGACCGTAAATCAACCAGTTGATAATGCAAAGGGGTAGTGGAGAGTGCCTTATGGTTCAGACGTAATAATGTGTATTTTTTTTGCTTCACATTGTGCATGCTTTCAAGGCTTGGGGTTGCTGAACCTAAAATAATGGGAATATTGGCCAAATGCGCCCGCATCAACGCAGCATCTCGGGCGGAATAACGCACGCCTTCCATTTGCTTTAATGACGCATCGTGTTCTTCATCAATGACAATGAGGCCTAAATTGGGCATAGGCGTGAACAGTGCAGCTCGAGTGCCAATCACCATCTGCACCTTACCTTCCTTAGCCAATTGCCATGCGACTTGCCGCTCCGTTTCATTCAAACTGGAATGAATTACGGCAATTGGCTGTTTAAAACGTGCCGTAAAGCGGGAGACCAATTGTGGTGTTAAGCCGATTTCAGGAACTAAAACCAAAACTTGTTTTTGTTGCTCTAATATTTTCGCGATTACATGCAAATAAACTTCCGTTTTGCCACTGCCAGTAACTCCCTGCAATAAAAAGCACTGATATTGATGCAATGCCTCGGTAATTGTCGCCACAGCCACTTCTTGTTCCGGATTAAGTGCTAAGGGAGGCGATAATGCCGTCTCTTCTTTTTCTGGCAACATGATTTGCTGGGACAAAGAAATAACCTCTGTAGCAAGTAAATTGCACAGTTGTGTGGAATTAAATCCTTGCGCTGTCAAACGCTGTTTGGCAACTGGCCCGTTTTGGGAGTTTAAGAATTCGATAAGTTCCAGTTGCTTACGCGCACGGGCGGGGATGCGCTTTTTGGCTTCTTCAACTGGTAATGCCAGTTGATAAAAATCACCCATAGGCAATTGGCAGAGCTCCCCCAATCGATATTTTTTAGGTAAAGCCAGAGGCAATACTTCAGACAAAGGCGATTGATAATAATTGGCAATCCATAAGCATAAAGCCAACATGTCCGTATCGATTAAAGAATACTTATCAATGACCTCGCTGATACTTTTTAGGCAAGCGACATCCTGCGCCGAGTTGCTTGCGCCAATTACTACCCCCAAACGGGTTTGCCTGCGAAAAGGCACCCAAACTCGAGCGCCTGAACATGGGTTTAAACCATCAGCGACATAATCAAAACAATCTCGATGAGTATGCGGAATACATACTTGATAAACCGTCTTCCCAAGCTCCTGGGAACATTCATCATGGATTAGCTCTAAAGATGTGTCTGCAGATATGGTCACGGAATTGTCCCAATAGAATGCTCACGACCGTTCTTATTCATGCATTCTTTGCCATTGATGGCTGGCTGATTGTCCCGGAGCCGAAAAAACCTTAACCAGAACTTGTTCAATACGATGCCTGTCCAACTCTGCCTTATCTTTAATCAGTTCATTAACAAACCAACGTGATAATTCTTCAACGGTAATATTGGTTACTGGCAATAAAGTTACATCTTCTTTAAGGAATGGAATTCTTTTGTGGTTAAACGTAAAATAATAATATTCTTTATCCTCAGCATATTCCAGAAAAGGAGAAAATTGCGGCATCAGAAAAGTTTGATTCAAATGACGGCATAATTTATGGATACGTTCTTTGTAATAGCGATAGTCAAAAGTCATCCCATTTTCTTCAACCCAAGTCGTGAGTGCCAAATAAACGCCATACATATGGCCATGTAATGGCTCTCTTTCAGTTGCAGAGAAAATAGTCGTGTGACCAGCAGAAAATTTCATGGACTCTTTTTGTAATTCTACTGTTGTCAGGTATTTTTTTATATTCATAAACTCACTCGTTTATCATTTAATAAAAATCCGTTTAGAGAAATTTCTACATCCTTACTTAATGCGATGACCTTAAATAACTCCCCCATTTCACTGGGAAGGGTAAGCTGTTTTATCGCTTGTTTTGCTTGTACTTGCACCAACTCATTATCTGCTGAATTCAATAAGCTTAGCAAACCGTTCGCCAGCAAAAAAGAGGCCTGGTTCGTAAAACCAGCAATATGAAACCCTGCTTGTTGCCCGGCTTCTGCCACGTGCGTAAAATCCACATGTGCAGTAATGTCTTGTTCTCCCGGATGTAATAAAGGATCGGGATGGCTATGATGTTGATAATGGCACATTAAAGTCCCTTGATTGCGATCCGGATGATAATATTCATGGCGCGGAAATCCATAATCAATTAAAAAGACCACGCCCTGCTTTAACATCTGATACGTATTCAAGATCCAATCATCAATAAAAAGATTCACTTCAGAAAGATAAGGTACATCAGGTAACGATAATCGCTCCTGTACATAATCCAGTAACCGTTGATTATGACAAGGCTTGAATCGTTCGCTTAGTTGCTGCTGCTCATTCAAAGCAACATAACTTTCCATAATGCCGTCTTCTGTTTTCATGAACCGATGCACAGGCATCGCATCCAGAACTTCATTGGCCAGAACTACTCCATTAAAAGGAACCTCCGGCCAACGATCAAGCCAGGTAACTAAATGGGCTAAATGAGGAATTTTCTGTGCGATAAGTTCACGTTGGCGATGCTGTAAATTCGCACTGACCTCCAAAATATAATAAGCCTCTGGCAAAGAGTTATGCTCTTCTAGATGTTCTAATACCGCGACACAAAGTGCGCCAGAGCCTGCGCCAAATTCGAATACAACGGGAGACTCCAGTTCCTTAAGGACTTGCAAGCATTGATTTGCCAACGTTTTACCAAATAAAGGGGTTAACTCAGGAGCAGTAATAAAATCACCATGCTTCCCTAGTTTTTGCAACCCAGAACTGTAATATCCTTCACCAGGAGCGTACAATGCAAGTTGCATGAATTCTACAAAAGGGATAGCCTGACGTTCATTCAGTAATGCGTGTAGGGTGTGTATTATACTCATAGTTAATTACTTAAAAAAATTGCAGATACAACCTGGGTAAAAAAACTCCTGCCAAGAGCTTAATTCTCCCATCCCCCACACGGGGAGATGGTGCCTGTCAGAGCGGATGAGGGGACGTCCTCACCTTGTTCCTCTCACTGTGAGTAGCAGTAGGTAACCCAGAATATCTAAAGAATAGGAACCATACATTGAATCCGCCAAACAAACAAGAAGCAAAAGTTGCCTTAATCACTGGCAGTTCGCGACGAATTGGCGCAGCTATTGTAAAAAAACTACATGCAACAGGATATAAAGTAGTCATTCATTGCCATCATTCATTGTCAGAAGCCAATTCTCTTGCTGCCCACTTAAATAGCCAACGAGCAAACAGTGCCTTTGTAGTGCAAAGAGATTTAACCGCACCATGTGCCGCGGAAGAAATTATGACGGCAGTGCAAGATTGGGCGGGACAGTTGGATTTATTAGTCAATAATGCCTCTGTTTTCATCCGTACAGAATTTACGACCTTTGCGGAAACAGATTGGTATGCGCTTTTTGACATCCATGTTAAAGCACCTTTTTTACTAAGCCTTGCGGCTCGTCCATTATTAGCCAAGCAATCGGGAGCAATTATCAATGTAACCGATACCCATGCAGAAAAGCCACTGAAAGAGTACTCCGTCTATTGCCAAAGCAAATCAGCTTTGGAAATGCAAACAAAAAGTTTAGCACGCGAGTTTGCTCCCGAAATCCGGGTCAATGCAGTTGCTCCAGGAGCAATTGCCTGGCCTGAGCACAACAATACGTTGCCCCCAGAACTACAAGAAAAAATTATTGCGAAAACCCCATTAAAAAAGCACGGTAATCCTGAATACATTGCCCAGGCCATTTTAGCTTTAGCGGAAAACCCCTTTATTACAGGACAAATACTCAAAGTAGACGGCGGAAGAAGTTTGCTTGGCTAATCGATTGTAGCCTGGATGAAGGGAAACCTATAAACCCGGATTATGGTCTCGCCCTCACCCTGACTACAATGCGGACTAAATAACGCTTATCTAATTGCTTAATGAAAAAACTTATTGAATAATAGACAAGATCAATAAGGACGGATGAGTAAATTCATGAAGAAAATAGCTACCTTTTTATTTGTTACCTTCAATATCAGTATGGTACATGCTGGTGCCATGGGGATCATAAAACCTTCTTGTAACCCCGATGTCACTGTTCCCTGTCCATGTAATGCATGGGAGATAGGCATTAGTGCTTTATATTTACAGCCGAATACCAATTCCCCCTTACTAAATCCTACATTGACTATAAATAATATCGCAGCTGACGGCACATCTACTAACACGTTTAAGAACATTAAATCCCCTTGGGATTGGGGTTTTTTACTAGAAGGTGGCTATCATTTTAACACTGGAAATGACCTTAATATAAATTGGTTGCACTTCCAGGGGAACCGCTCGAGTAGCGTGATTACCTTAATTAATGCAGACCCAGACAGACCAGATATCAATAACTCGATGAATTTGAGGTTTGATACTAATTTTGATGCAGTCAATCTTGAATTAGCACAAACCAGCTACTTCGGGAATACAACAAATATTCGTTTTTATGGCGGTGGACAATATGTCAACGCCAAGATTAAACGTGCTGAATCTAATTTTGAAGAAATCGTTGGCGAACCGGGCGATATTCTTTTTCAAGAATCAGTATCTCATACTAAATTCCAGGGTGCAGGTCCTCGCATTGGGATAGATATGGCTCATAAGCTAAACAATAGTTTTGCTGTATTTGCGCAAAGCGCCACAGCCATCCTCCTTGGAGAAAGAAAGGCAAAATTATCTGGAGCAAACATAAGCGGAAGTAATGTTACTTCGTTCAGCGCGAATGCCAAAGGGGTCCATGTCGTCCCCGAAGTGGAAGCAAAATTAGGGGCCAGTTATCAATGGAATACACACAAAGGACAGTTTAGTTTAATGGCCGGTTGGATGTGGCAACATTATTTTGATATGTTTCTTCTACCTCCAGGAGGAAACTCTAATCCTGCAACCGTAGTCACTCAGAATGATTTCTCTTTAGATGGTCCTTTTATCACGGCAAAATGGGTTTCTGGATGTTAAAAAATACTCATGATGACAATAACCCCTCCTCATTACTTACATGCTGCAGCATGTAAGTAGGGGGCGACCTATTACGTCGTCTATTCATAAGCAAATGGGAGTCTTGTTTTTTCTGCTTCTGGTTGCATCGTTTTTGTTTAAAGGCACAAGCGATTATTCAATTTTACTGCTCAGCTACAGCATAATGCTTGTTGCACTAATTGGTTCTATTTCCCTCCATTGGTCTGCCAAATTAATTCAATGCACCATAATAGCGTTTTGGCTGATTCTCTGGCTTGTCTGGATAATACTCCTTCCGCTATTGAGCTGGGTGCCCAATACTGCTTTTTTCGGCATCTTCCAATGCTCTGCGTGGATATTTGGTTTTTTTTTAGTGGCTCAAAATCTTCGCACTGAATGGTTATGGCAAAATTTGCTCCGATTATTGTGGGTATTGGCTTTGGTTTGTGCCGCCTATGCCTTGATTCAGCTCTGGGGTAAAAATGAAATGCCTGCTGGATTTTTTGCAAGCAAAAATACTGCTGCAGCCTTTTTAATGACAGTTAATCTATTACTAATAGGAAAATTCTTTACATTAAATCATCCTCAACTCATTGAAATAAATCAATCTAAAACACAAAAAACAATTGATAATACTTTGCTTCTAATCAGTATTTACATCATCACCCTTGCTTTGTTTGCAGCCTTAAGCCGTGGTGTAATTCTTTGTTTTATTTTCTTTGCTGTGCTAGAAGTCGCTTTGTGTCGCCATACAATAAAAATAAAAAATATTTATCAACTATCTGCTGTTCTGGTTTTGGCTTTATGTACCTTGTATCTCTTGGCGCAACCTGCCATCCAACATCGGCTGGATTTACTAGCGCATGAGAAATCACGCCTTGTTATTTGGCAAGGTGCGTGGCACTTATGGCAAGTAACCCCCTGGTATGGGCTTGGTATTTTCAATTTTAAACAGTACTACCCTGCGTTCAGTTTAGCAGGTGATGGTTCCAATCTCGAATATGCGCATAATGACTTTTTACAGTTGTTGATTGAAACAGGAGTTCCAGGTGTTGTTATCCTGCTTGGAGTGATGGTGACGTGTATCGTCTATTTAAAACGCTACTTAAGCCATCAAAATAAAAATCCTATTGCCGGGATTCAGGGTATGGCGTGCTTTGCGGCATTAAGTGCACTGGTTTGCCATAGTGTGATCGATTTTAATTTCTATGTATTTCCCATAAATCTCCTCATGGGATGTTGCTTGGGGTACCTTTATTACTTCTTTAAACAAGAAGGCTGCATCAGAGTTTATTCAATACCGTCTGGTAAAAGTTTTTGGATTCTACAATGTAGCCTAATTGTATTTCTCCTGCTCGTAAGCAGTTACTTTGTTCGTTTTTTAACCCTAGAACACTATATTGGCAAAACTGAAGCGGCACTGCAGGAAAAACAATTTCGGAAAGCGGTTAATTACAGTAATTATGCATTGAAATCATTTCAATTTGTTGAAGTTCAAAGCCTGCAAATTGATGCTTACCTGCAATTGCTCCAGCACACGCCATCGGAGCGTCAACGGTATGACTGGACAGCAAAAACAGTAGCGGCTATTAATCAAGCCATCGCAATGAACCCATACTTCGCTCATTCATATTTTCAAATGGCATTGTTACAAAGCTTGGTCTTTGATAACCCACAGGAAGCAAAAGAATATTTTCTTAAAGCACTAAAAAATAATCCGCATTTTTGTTTGGCGCGACTTACTTTTGCTCGATTTTTAGTCGAGCAACATAAGCTACAGTCCGCTCAGGAAGTTTTGGAGACTGGTCTTCATTATCCAATTCCCCCAAAATATATAGAGCTTTACCTCAATTATCTGGCCAAACTTCGTTTTCAAAACGGCGATCCGCAAGGGGCTAAAAAAGTAGTGGCGCGATTACAACATCTCGTTATTTATAACCAAGATTATAGCGATCTCATTTAAACTTAAATTGCTTTTCGCTCCGCCCCACCTGTAGATGTAGGTAAAAAATAAGTAGGATTGGCTGTTAAGCCCAGCATTTTCCCATTAAGACATACTAGGCTTAACAACCCAGCCTACCTTGTTTGTAGATATACCAAGATTGGGGTAATTAATTATGGTTTATTTAAGATATAGATTGCAAAAAACTATCAATTCCAACTAAAGAACCCAATTGATAAAATCGATTTAATAGTGACTCATCAAGCCATGTACCAAAATAGTAACGAATCAAAGATTTGCTTTGCAAAACTGCCTTATATTCATCTTCCAGACTAGCCAATCCTTGCAAATGGGTCATAAACAAGCAGATTTTTTCCGTGACACTTACAGGAACACCCAGCTGCTGCAATAACTCCTGATAAAGCCAAGGCTTACCACTTCCCGCACGCGATATCATGTAGGCGTCACAACCACTTAACTCTACGGCTCTTTGTAAACTGGCAACATCATGAATATCACCATTAGCAATCACTGGAATAGTCATGTTTTGTTTGATTTGTGCGATTTGCTGCAGATCAGCAGCGACATCATAATCATCAATCCAACGTCGGCCATGCACAATCAAAGCATCTGCACCCGCCTCTTCGATTTTTTTTGCCAGTAAAAGATCCTGTTCATTGCCTTGGATACGAATTTTTATAGTTAAAGGGATGGTAATGGCCGCACGTACTTCCTGAATAATTCGTACCAATTGTTCGGGAGCCTCAAGCAAGGCACTTCCCGCACCTTTTTTACGTATTTTAGGTTTAGGGCAGCCACAATTAATATCAATAATATCCGCCCCATTGAACTGTAATCGTTGGGCGGCTTGCGCCAATATGTATGGTTCTGTGCCTGCAATTTGATATGCAAGAATCTGTTCCTGCGGCGCTCGATAAATATAACGTGAATTAGTACTGTGTTTATGGAGGATATCGGTTGCAGAACTCATTTCCGTAACGCAATATGCAGGTGGCAGATATCGATTGAATAAAGTTCTGAATGGCGCACAACTATAACCTGCCAAAGGACCTTGAATTAGCCGATTGGGTAGCGTCAGAGAGCCTATTTTCAACGAACTGTTAATAAAAGCGTGCATCAATTTATTTCATGGATATAATGAGGACCTATTTTAACATACTTAAACCTAGAAAAAGCAGTTTAAACTTGCTGCACAAGCCCAAGGTACTGAATCAAATAGGAAAAGCTTTATGGACAAACGCTACTTATCCCCGTTAGAAATGCTCAATATCGCAACACAACATGCCTATGCTGCTGATTATCTATTACAACAAATCACAGATTGGACATTTCGACAGTCTGATCCACTTACCGTATTAGCCCCAGTGACTTCGCTAATGTACCAAGCCTTTCAACTGACATTAAAAGCATACTGTTTACACGATCATCGTCCAGTGAAAGAGCATAAGAAACTTATGGAGTTGGTTGAATTAAATAGCCATCTGGGCTTTTCTCGGCAAGAGCTCGTTTTATTTAAAACCCTAGCAAAGCAACAGGTTTTTCTTAAAGGAACGGATTACGATTTATGGGAAAATCAGCAACAACTGCATGTCTTTTGTGAAGAAATTCTTTCTCTTTATCAAAAGTTACAAACATTGATGCCATTAGAACTGCAACCCGATTATCAGCAATAATCATGTAGCCTGGGTGAAGCGAAGCGTAACCCGAGTTCTCTGGATATGAATAAAATTTCTCGACCCGGGTTGCGCTTCGCTTCACCCAGGCTACAATGAGGCAGCATCTTTAGATAAAAATGCACAAACATTAAACAACCAACCATTCATGGTACTTGGCATCACACACAATTCACGCTAGGATAAGTTCTCTTTATTTTATTCTATTTAGTGTTACTTATATTAAGGTAGAAACTATGGAGCAGGTAGAAGACAATAAGACTGGAAATGCTGTGCAGCACCAAATATTACAGCTAAGTCATCGCTTAAATTCGCGAATTTTAGGTCAGAATGGATTAATTTCACGTTTACTCATTGCTTTGCTTGCTGATGGCCATTTACTGGTAGAAGGTGCGCCTGGGTTAGCAAAAACCAGAGCAGTTAAAGAATTGTCCGATGGAGTCGAAGGTAATTTTCATCGCATCCAATTTACACCTGATTTATTGCCGGGCGATTTAACGGGTACTGATGTATATCATCCACAAAATGGTTCATTTGTATTTCAACCAGGCCCCATATTTCATCATTTGCTTTTAGCCGATGAAATTAACCGCGCCCCAGCAAAAGTACAATCAGCTTTACTTGAAGCAATGGCAGAAAGGCAGGTTACTATAGGAGGCAAAACCTATCCTCTGCCTGAATTATTTTTAGTTATGGCAACACAAAACCCAATTGAGCAAGAAGGCACTTATCCCTTACCTGAGGCTCAATTAGACCGATTTTTAATGTATGTAAAAATTAGTTATCCTGATGCTAAAGTAGAGCATGATATTTTAGCCTTATCACGCAAAGAAGCCTTAGGTGCCACAATGGCCAGCAAACCACTGGCATCGGAAAAATTATCGCAAAAAACATTATTTGAGGCACGTAAACAAGTACTTAACGTGCATACAAGCGAAGCATTAGAGAACTATCTGGTACAATTGGTCGTAGCAACACGCAATCCTGGCGTATACAGCGAAGAATTAGGTCGTTGGTTGCGTTTTGGCGCCAGCCCTCGTGCTACGATTGCCTTAGATCGCTGTTCTAAAGCTCATGCTTGGCTTTCCGGAAGAGATTATGTCACTCCAGACGACATCCATGTCATTGCTCATGATGTATTACGCCATCGAATTTTATTAAGTTTTGAAGCTGAGGCGGAAGGAATCAGTAGCGATGATTTTATTGACTCCTTATTACGTTTAGTTGCTGTTCCGTAGTTGTAGCCTGGGTGAAGCACAGCGTAATCCGGGTTTTTCTGCAGATTCCCCGGGTTATGGCATGTGCCTTCACCCAGGCTGCGATATGGATGAGTTAAGCTCTATCTATCCTACACAGCATATGAGGTATACGAGGTTTTTATGGCTAATGGCGTTATTGCACAATTAAATGAATTGATTGACTTGAGGCGTTATGTACAATCGGTTCATTATCACCCTGAAGGTAAAGCAATACGATCCGGCAATCATTTATCCAAATTACGTGGCCGTGGAATGGATTTTGCTGAAGTAAGAAATTATCAGGCAGGTGATGAAATACGTCATATGGAGTGGCGCGTCACTGCGCGCACCGGTAGACCTCATGTCAAAATTTATCAGGAAGAACGTGAACGACCAGTAGTCCTTCTCACTGACTTTAATCCGTCAATGATTTTTGGTACACGCATTGCGTTTAAATCAGTGGTTGCCGCCCGATTAGCGGCACTTCTTGCCTGGACCGTAATCAAGGAAGGCGATAGAGTGGGCGGTGTATTTTACTCAGCGACCGATCACAGCGAATTTACTCCCCGCAGTCGTGATATGGGGGTACTGCCCTTGTTAGCGTCCCTAAGCCGATATACGGATCAGTCCGAAGAACAAAGAGAAGCCAAACCAAAGCTACTTAGTGATGCCTTGGCTCGCTTACGACGCGTTGTGAGACCCGGAAGTATCCTCGTTCTAATCAGCGACTTTTACTCTATGGACAGTGAATGTGAAAAACATTTAAATCGGTTACGTTATCATAATGACATTCTGGCCTATCATATTTGTGATCGCGTGGAACTTGCACCACCAAAGCCACAGCAATACGCGATAACCAATGGACAGCAAGAAATAATACTCGATACCAGCCTACGTTCGGTGAACACGGCTTATGAGCAGTATTGTCAGCAACGCATCGATCGCTTGCAAAATCAATTGCGGCGCTTATGCATTCAGTATGTGCAGGTCACCGCAGATATTGATTTAGCACAGTTGGTGCGGCAAACGTTTCCTAGGAGGTCGCGTGGCTAACACAGCTCCCTTGGCCCAGTTAAAAGACATACATCTTCCGCCGCCTATTGGGTGGTGGCCATTGGCCCCTGGTTGGTACATTGTGCTTGCATTTGTTTTATTTTTAATAATCATGCTCGCTTACGGTGCTTATAAAAGACATCGTCATGCTTTGGCAAAGAAACAAGCGTTGCTGTTGTTACATGACTACCAAAAACACTATGAAAAAGAACAGAATAGCTCCTTAACCAGTGCACATATTTCAGAATTATTACGTCGAGTTGCCCTTGCCTATTATCCAAGAGAGCGCGTTGCCAGTTTACATGGAGAAGAATGGTTGCACTTTTTAAATGAAACCGGCAAAGGAATTGATTTTAATTTGGTAAAAGACATGTTGTTAGATGCCCCCTTTAAAACAGGGGAAACTATGGATCTCAACCCCTTGTTCAACACCGCACAACGTTGGATTAAACAAAGGAGGGTGCCATGTTCGAATTAGTCAATCCTTGGATTTTAGTACTTTTACCTTTGCCCTTGATCTTCTGGTTTTTAATCCCTAGAGCCAAAGTACAATTGCCCTCTGCATTAAAAGTACCGTTCTTTGCAGCGATGCTCCCTATAGCAGATCAAGAAAAACGTTCTGTTTCTGCACAATATTCGCTAATCATTCCGGCTATAGTGTGGTTATTATTGGTAGTTGCTTTAGCAGGACCACGCTGGATTGGCGCCCCCAAACCCATTGCCCGTGAAGGGTTTAACATCATGTTGGCTTTAGATTTATCTGCCAGTATGGAAATCCCCGATATGCTCCTGCATGGACGCCCGGCAAGTCGTTTAAGTGTAGTAAAAAGTGCTGCTGAGCAATTTGTACGCGATCGTTCTGGAGACAAAATTGGTCTGATTCTTTTCGGAACACACGCCTACTTACAAACACCACTCACTTATGACCGACAGACCATTCTTTTACGCCTAGAAGATGCCACAGCAGGGCTTGCAGGGAGAACTACATCCATTGGCGATGCCGTTGGCCTTGCGGTAAAACGCTTGGATGATGTACCTAAAGAAGGAAGAATTCTTATTTTATTGACGGATGGAGCAAATAATTCAGGCGTCCTTGCGCCGCTAAAAGCAGCAGAATTAGCTAAAGATGAAGGAATTAAGATCTATACCATTGGCTTAGGATCTGAAGCAGAATCAAGAGCCTTAGTTGGTGATTTTATAATGCAAAATGCTTCTGCCGATTTGGATGAGGAGACTCTACAAAAAATGTCGGACATGACTGGAGGGCGTTATTTCCGTGCTACAGATACTAAAACATTACATTCTATCTATAAAACAATTAACAAATTAGAAGCAGTAACCCAGGAACAAGAAACTGTTCGTCCGCAAAAAGAATATTATCCATGGTTTATTGGTGCAGCCTTACTACTTTGTTTCTCTTGGCTGATTAGAAAAACAAATCTGACCATGAAAGTACGCTCAGTAGCAGCCGCTCAGGAGGCATTAAAATCATGATCGCAGATTTTCATTTTTTAAGGCCTTGGTGGTTTTTAATGATTTTACCTTTATTAGGATTGATTGTGGTTTTATGGCGACAAAAACCTCAATTACATGCCTGGTCAGAAATTTGCGATTCCCATCTACTCAGCCATCTCCTGCAAAAAAAACAAGGACGACGCATGAGTTCTATGCTCTGTCTGTTTATAAGTATTCTATTTATGATTGTGAGCATCGCGGGTCCTGCCTGGTATAAACTCCCCATAGCAACCTACAAACCAATACAACCCAGAGTTTTAGTTTTAGATATGTCAGACAATATGATGGCTAACGATTTATCACCCAATCGACTAAGTCGCGCAAAATTCAAGTTGCATGATTTATTTGCGCATAAAGATGTAGGCCAATTTGGTCTTGTGGCCTTTACCAGTGAACCTTTTGTGGTTTCGCCACTTACTGATGATGGGCAAACTATTTCCTCCTTACTTTCCTCTCTCACTCCAGATGTCATGCCTGTAACGGGACAAAATCTTGATAGTGCCTTGAGCGAAGCCAGCAACTTAATCAAACAAGCAGGTTATAACCAAGGACAAATTTTGGTATTAACTGCCGATACTCCTTCGGATGCTGCAATTGCCCTGGCAAAAAAATTAGCTGATTCAGGCATTTACTCTTCGATTATGCCAGTTAAAGCGGATAAGAATCTCAATCCACTGTTTGGTCGTTTTGCCGATGCAGGTAAAGGACAATTGGTACAATATACTCCAGACGCAACCGACTTAGATCAATGGCTTAATGCAAGTAATAATCAACAATTTGCTTTAAGTAAAGACGAAGACATACCACTTTGGCGTGATGAAGGACGTTGGTTTTTAATCCCCGCGTTGCTGATGCTTTTGCCTGTATTTCGACGTGGTTGGATACAGAGGATGGCTGTATGATGCGTTACTTTATTCTTTTATTCATTTCATTTTTGCCTTTAAACACTCATGCTTTTAATTGGCAAGACCTATGGTCAACACCGGATCAGCAAGGACGAGACTTAATGTCAAAAAATCAATTCAAACAAGCCAAGGAAACATTTACGGGTAGTGCTTGGGCTGCGACGGCGGCATATCGTGACGGAGATTACCAAAAAGCTGCCGCGTTGTATCAAGAATTAAACAATGAACAAGGCTATTATAACCAAGGCAATGCTTTAGCGCATATGGGACAATATGAAGAAGCAATTAAAGCCTACAACAAGGCATTGGCACTCAATCCCAAAAATCAGGATGCGCTTTATAATCGTAAGTTAGTCGAAGATCTTTTGAAGAAAGATAAAGAACAGAACCAAAACAAAGATCAACAAAACAAAGATCAACAAAACAAAGATCAACAAAACAAAGATCAGCAAAACAAAGATCAGCAAAACAAAGATCAACAAAACAAAGATCAACAAAACAAAGATCAGCAAAACAAAGATCAGCAAAACAAAGATCAGCAAAACAAAGATCAGCAAAACAAAGATCAACAAAACAAAGATCAGCAAAACAAAGATCAACAAAACAAAGATCAACAAAACAAAGATCAGCAAAACAAAGATCAGCAAAACAAAGATCAACAAAACAAAGATCAACAAAACAAAGATCAGCAAAACAAAGATCAGCAAAACAAAGATCAACAAAACAAAGATCAACAAAACAGCGAAGCTCAGTCTGAAGCAGAGCGGGAAAAGCAACAAGCTAAAGAACAGTGGTTACGTTTGATTCCAGATGATCCTGGTGGATTAATGCGAGAGAAATTCTTACGTGATCATTTACGAAGAGAACGTGGGTGGTATTAATGAAGAAATTAATAATTATTGGTTTTTTTTATTTATTCAGTACTCTAGTTTATGCTGAAGCACAAGTGCAGATTGATCCGTCGCAAATCGGTATTGATGATTCATTCAGATTAGTCCTGACTCAAGATAATGCACAAAACGGGGGAATTCCTGATCTGAGCCCATTGCAGAAGAACTTCATGATTCTTGGCACTGAACGCAGCATGAATTATGTAATTATCAATGGGCAAGCACAATCATCTAGCGAATGGACTGTCACATTAAAACCAAAAAAAGAAGGCAAATTAACAATCCCAGCGATTAGAATTGGTGGAGAATATACCAAACCATTAACTATTGATGTACGCCCAGGTACCGCGCCACAAAGTACTCCCAGTGACAATTCTGCGACCCCACAGCAAAATCAGGCTCTTTATTTAACAGCCCAAGTTAATAAAAAAAATCCTTACGTAAATCAACAAGTTATTTATAAAGTAACTTTATACTATTCCAAAAATTTTTTAGACCATAATTACCAACACCCACAAGTAGAAAATGCATTACTGATTCCCTTGGGAGAGAACAAACGCTCTCAGATACAAAAAAATGGAGTGACCTATATTGCCGAAGAACAAAATTATGCCATTTTCCCTCAAAAAAGTGGGGCTTTAAAAATTAAACCACCCGTGTTTAGCGCATTGCTCTATGAGTTTAACCCCGAACGAGTTCAAGCTACGGCCAAAACAATTAGTCTTAATGTACAACCAATACCTAAAGAGTATTCAAGTAAAATATGGTTGCCCGCTAAAGGCGTTAAATTATTTGAACAATATGAACATTTGGATCAAACCATTAATCAAGGTAACACATTAATTCGTACTGTAATTATTGAAGGTGTGGGTATTCCCGCACAACTATTACCCACACTCAAGTTTGCTAAAACAGATGGGCTTAGTATTTACCCAGAGAAAGGGAAAGATAAAAATCGGATAACTCAGGGAGAATTGATTGGCCGTACTGAAATTAAAGTGACTTATTTATTCAATAAAGCAGGAAAAATAACAATCCCGGAATTAAAACTCCCTTGGTTCAATACCGAAACAGGAAAAGAAGAAGTAGCTTCCTTGCCTGCAAAAACATTTGAAGTAATATCCACAAACACCGCCCCGGCGACAGACACAAAACAACCTGCTGTACGCAAAAATGAACATGCTGCCCAACCCGCACAGCTAACGAGTGAATCTACTTCGCCAACCCAAATCACATGGGCCTGGATAGTTGCAGCACTTTTTGCTTGTGCCTGGCTGTTTACTATAGCCCTATGGGCTTGGCAAAAACGTAATAAAAATACTGGCAAAGGTCAATACAAAACGGCATTAAACGAACTTCATAAAGCCTGCACACAAGGAAATCCTCAACGCGCACGTGATGCATTATTAAAATGGGCAAGCTTGCAATGGCCCGATGCCCCCATATTAAATCTAACGGATTTAACCCGTCTTACTACGGATGTGCCGTTTAAAAAACAAATACAAATTTTGTCGCAAGTATTATACAAAAGCAAAGAAAAAACCTTGTGGCGTGGGGATGAATTGTGGCGTAGCATTCAGCAAATGAAAAAAAATAATACCAATAAGAAAGAAGATAAGAACAACCTACCGCCTATTAATCCGGCTTGATTTGCAACACATAGCAAAAATCTCCCTCACCCTAACCCTCTCCCCTACGCAGGCGCGGTGGAGAGGGGATCCAAGGTGAGGATACCTCAGGCGTAACAACCCAGCCTACCCGTGCTGTATGTTTATCATGACAAACAAAATGGGTGCTCAAATCAGGAGATCCTCCGTCGTAAACACCTTAGGATGACGGTAACTCATTTCATTGTATTAAATTTTTGGATATTCATCCTCCCGCTCATCCTGTTCTACATCTTCTTTATTTTTTTTAGAGCTTCTTTTTTGGGGAATAAGCTTTTGAGTGGCTTGTTCTGTTTGGGTCTCTTGAGGGATATTAGGGTCACCCGCTACTGTGTCTTTTAATCGGTTCGCCACTTTCATTATATCAGGCATATCTTTTTTAATTCTCTGGGCCGAACTTTCAGATTCGGACTCTGATTCACTCAGGGCATCTTTCTCTCCTAAACCCTCGCTATCTTCTTGAGCAGATTCAGATTTTCTTGTGACATAATTGGCTATTTTATTTACAAGAAACTTCAGTGCAGGATAGATAAGTCGGCCAATCGTATAAGCAACTGCCAAAGAAGCGGTTACCGCGAGTATTGCAACCCCTACTGGAGGAGCTATGAGGCTGACCACTGTACCAATGAGTGCCAGAGAGGCAAAAGCGATAGCTACTGATTTATCCAACACAGCCGTTGTACCCAACTTTGCTAGTTTTTGTTCGCAACTTACTTGATTATTATATAATTCTTGTAAAGAATTTAACTGGCCTTTAATGTCATTTCTTTCACTTTCGATTTTAGATATTAAGGCTTGGTACTCTTCTATTTTTCCGTCTTCCTTGGCCTTTTTGGCGTCTGCTTCTAATTGTTCTAAATGGTCAATTAAATAATCCACCAGATTTTTTTGTCCCTCAATTTCCCTCTTTATTTTTGTCAACTGCTCTTCAACTTCATAACGTTTATAATAAAGTTTGGCCAAAGTAATTACACTCAAACCCAATGCACCAAGTGCGGTCACCAAAGCAATAATAGGCGCGGAAGGAGGGAAAGCCAAAGCAGTTATTGCAAGGCCCAAAAGAACTGTTGCATACACAAAGCGTGCATTACGCGACAAAGTGAAAGGCACTTTTTGATTGGTTATATAAGCACCAAAATAAATAATTGGGATCACAATAAAATCCGTGGTACTTGTCAGTAATTTAATAATTTGAAAACTTTCAGCTGCTGCAGTTGTCGCATTATTTACAAGGCCTTTAACCTCGACCAAACGATTAATCGCGCCACCGGCGCCCCCTAGGGAATCAATGAATTTACTTGCAAATGGAAGCATGCGTAATATGGCTAAGGCAATCGACTTTTTTGATGCTTTAATGCCTTTCATAACCTTTAACTTTTTCCTTAATTGTTCTACGGAATCTGCTTCCAGATGTTCAAATGTTTCAATATCAGTTTTAAAGAACATTGCTTCCTCAATAAAAATTGCTCCACCCTTTTACATTATACCAATTAATTATGATATAAGGCTGAACAGGAAAAGAATCGTTAACATTCAACATGTCCAAGGGTAAATCGTTTTAGCCTTTTTAATTAGAAACGCGGACAAATACTCTTAATATTGGGACAATTAATAAAAAAGTGTATAATTCCTCTTTTTGTTACACAAATATTGATCAGTCATGAATCTTGAAAAAATATATGATGTTATTGTTGTAGGTGGCGGGCATGCGGGCACAGAAGCGGCTCTTGTAGCAGCACGAATGGGTGCGCAAACATTATTACTGACTCATAACATGGATTTGCTCGGGCAAATGTCGTGTAATCCTGCCATAGGTGGAATAGGAAAAGGACACTTGGTCAAAGAGATTGATGCCTTAGATGGAGCGATGGCAAAAGCAGCTGATAGAGCAGGAATTCAATTTCGAACGCTTAATGCCTCCAAGGGACCCGCCGTGCGTGCTACTCGTGCACAAGCTGACCGTGTGCTTTATCGTCAAGCCATCAGAGAGCAACTGCAAACCCAAGAAAATCTAACTCTATTTCAGCAAGCAGTTGATGATTTACTGATCGAAGGTGGTCGAGTAACAGCTGTGGTTACACAAATGGGCCTTACCTTAAAAGCTCGTGCGGTGGTATTAACTGTTGGCACCTTTTTGGGAGGTAAAATTCACGTAGGCATGAGCCAATATGCTGGCGGTCGAGCAGGTGATCCCCCTGCGATTGCTTTAGCAAAAAGCTTGCGTGATCTTGATTTACCAGTTGGCCGCTTAAAAACGGGGACGCCACCACGAATTGATCGACGTTCTTTAGATTACAGCCAAATGACAGAGCAACCAGGTGATACGCCCATCCCTGTTTTTTCATATATGGGACATGTCAGTGATCATCCACAACAAGTGTCTTGCCATATTACCCATACAACAGAAGCCACACACGATATTATTCGCAATAATCTGCATCAATCTCCCATGTACGCAGGGGTTATTGAAGGTGTAGGTCCTCGTTATTGCCCTTCTATTGAGGATAAAATTGTTCGTTTTGCGGATAAACTATCGCATCAAATCTTTGTCGAGCCTGAAGGGTTAACCACCGAAGAAATCTATCCTAATGGTATTTCTACAAGTCTTCCCTTTGAAGTTCAAGTTCAATTTGTGCGTACGATTAAAGGTTTTGAGCATGCCCATATCACACGCCCAGGGTATGCCATTGAATATGATTATTTTGACCCTCGTGGATTAACCTCATTCTTGCAGACGAAACCAATTCCCAATTTATTTTTCGCAGGCCAAATCAATGGTACCACCGGCTATGAAGAAGCTGCCGCACAAGGAATCATTGCCGGAATGAATGCTGCTCTTCAGGTTCAGGAAAAAGAACTTTGGTGTCCCCGACGTGATGAAGCGTATATAGGGGTGTTGATTGATGATCTCATCACCTGTGGTACCCAAGAACCTTATAGAATGTTTACTTCTCGTGCCGAATATCGCCTACTTTTACGTGAAGACAATGCGGATTTACGCTTAACGGCTAAAGGCCGAGAGTTAGGTTTAGTCGGTGAAGAGCGTTGGCAACATTTCTCTAGCAAAACTGAAGCCATAGAATCCACACAAGCATTGTTACATCAAACTTGGGTTCGTGTAGGGCATAATGAGCCTTTAAAAGAGGTCCTGCACAATCCGATGCAGCATGACCATAGAGCCTCGGAGTTTCTTAAGCGTCCTGAAATCAATTATCAACATTTATTAATGCTCGATGATTTAAACTTACCTGAATTATCCGCTGAGGTTAGTGAACAGATAGAAATTCAAAACAAATATGCAGGGTATATTGAACGACAACAACTCGATATAGAAAAAATGCGTAAACATGAAAACACCGTGTTACCTGAGTCGTTAGATTACAGCGAAGTGACTGGATTATCGAATGAAGTTATCCAAAAACTAACAAAAATAAGACCTGCCACTTTGGCTCAGGCTGGACGTATTTCGGGTGTTACTCCTGCTGCCTTGTCGCTCCTTTTAGTCCATTTAAAAAAACAGCGAATTGAGGTATGAAGGAATCTAGAGCAAAAATACAATCACAGCTTGAAGAAGGCTTGCAGCAATTTGATTTGCAGGCACTTACAGCCTCTTTAGCTGATTATTTAGTCTTACTTAATAAGTGGAATTTGGCTTATAATCTCACTGCAATTCGTGATCTTGAATCTATGGTGGGTAAGCATATATTGGATAGTTTGGCGATTTTACCTTGGCTTAAAGGTACGCAAATTATTGATGTAGGAACCGGCCCAGGTTTACCAGGTATTCCCCTTGCTTTGGCCAGACCCGAGCTTAATTTTGTTTTATTGGACTCTAACGGAAAAAAAACACGTTTCCTACAGGAAGTAAAACGACAGCTCAATTTAAAAAATGTTGAAGTTGTACAATTTAGAGTCGAAAACTACCACCCAACTCAAGGTTTTGATACAGTATTAAGTCGAGCTTTTAGTAGCCTTGAACAAATGATTCAGTGGACGCAACATCTTATTGCTAATGAAGGAATCTGGTTAGCAATGAAAGGGCGTTCTCCTGATACAGAATTAAATGAGATAAAGCAAAACTGCACAGTGCAGCACTATACTGTCGCAGGGGTTGAAGGCGAGCGCTGTTGCGTCATTATTGAAAATTAACCTAAGAATAAAGTGGGACTAGGTTTACATTAACTCTCTCGAGCCAAAATGGCCCCAATTTTCGAGCATCGAAACGCTGCATACACGAAGTATGTGAGTATTGAAGCACAAAATCAGGCAGTTTGGCCAAGATAGTAGAAAGTAAGCTCTAGTTTGCCGCTAATTCAGGTTTAACCAAGGAATAAATCATGGCAAAAGTTATAGCCATTGCCAACCAAAAAGGTGGCGTAGGCAAAACTACTACTGCTATTAATTTAGCTGCTTCTTTAGCAGCAAATCGACAACAGGTCTTACTGATTGACCTGGACCCGCAAGGTAATGCAACCATGGGTAGTGGTGTTGATAAAAGTCAGCTGGTACATACGACCAATGATGTTTTATTACATGATTGCCTTGCCGAACAAGCGTGTCTTTCCACTACATGCGGTTATGATCTAATTCCTGGAAACGATGATTTAACCGTTGCGGAAGTTAGTCTCATGGAGCGCAATCATCGTGAAACATTTTTGTATAAAGCATTACAGCTGATTCAAAATAATTATGACTTTGTCTTAATCGATTGCCCACCAGCCCTAAATACGCTAACAATCAATGCTTTTGTAGCGGCTGACTCGGTACTTATCCCTATGCAATGTGAATACTACGCATTGGAAGGCTTGGCGGCTTTGCTTTCAACCATTGAACAAGTTAAAGCATCAGTAAATCCACGTTTGCATCTTGAGGGCGTACTACGAACCATGTACGATGCGCGTAATCGATTGTGTTCTGAAGTATCAAAACAGCTCATGGAACACTTTCCAACTAAAGTTTATAGAACCGTCGTACCACGTAATGTCAGACTTGCTGAAGCACCGAGCCATGGGTTGCCAGCCTTACAATATGATAAAACATCACCCGGTGCAGCAGCCTACATGGTCCTTGCTTCCGAGTTAATTAATAAACAGACTGTAGTAGGTTAAATGGGGTAATTTATGACAGTAAAACGTAGTAGTTTAGGACGTAATTTATCCGCTTTATTGAGCCAATCAAGTAGCGCTCTTTTAAATGAGAAGCCACAAGCTGAAAGTCTGAAGCTTTCAGTGGATTGTTTGCAACCAGGGAAATACCAACCCCGTGGTGAAATGGAAGAAGCCTCGCTGATGGAGCTTGCTCAATCTATTAAGAAACAGGGTTTGCTGCAGCCTCTGTTAGTTCGCGAGTTGAGTAGCGGTCTCTATGAAATTATCGCGGGTGAACGTCGTTGGCGTGCCAGCCAACTAGCAGGACTTACGGAAGTTCCTGTTATTTTAAAACAAGTTGATGATGAAACAGCTATGGCCATGGCTTTAGTTGAAAATTTGCAACGTGAAGATCTCAATGCAATGGATCAAGCACGCGCGATGCATAGACTGACTCATGAGTTTTCTTTAACGCATCAACAAGTTGCGGATCTTTTGTGTAAGTCTAGAACTGCAGTCAGTAATTACTTGCGATTATTGGCTTTATCAGCTGGTGTTAAAAAACTTTTAGAGCATGGTGATCTCGATATGGGACATGCACGCGCCTTGTTAATGTTAGATGAAGAACAACAAAATCAAGTTGCTCAGCTAATTGTTGCGAAAAATCTATCTGTACGGGAAACGGAAAAGTTAGTTGAACGTATTAAATCTGGAAAAATAAAAGAGCAACAACCACATATAGACCATTCCCATACATATCACGATCAGTTGAGTAGTCTGGAGCAACATTTGCAAACCGCGATTAAGCTTAAACCAGGGAAAGCAGGCAAAGGTTCGTTAGTCATTCACTATGATAATGAACATCGTTTGCAGCTTATCATCGATCAATTAAGTCGCACACAACAATAATTTTGTTATTCTTATCAGCACGATAACCTAGTGTGACCTAGGTTATCCCTGCTCTGAGTGCAGCAGTGTAGACAAAGCTTAATTTTAAACAGTCTAGTAATTGAGTTTGGCACGAATACTTTATCACCGCGAATTAAAAAAGAAATTTATATTAAGCTACACTTATAGATATAAGCTGGTTGTATTGCTCGGAGACTGCAATGTTAATACAGCCTGTTCAACCCGTTTACATTCTAATGAAAATTGGCGAAGATGAATTTGTAGGCCAACTGCTTAGTTTGTCTGATAAAAAATTAGAGCTAAAATGTGATGAATATATTGAAAAAGACATTGAGGTTTCCTTTTTTGCCAAGCACTTTCGTGGCCAAGCAATTATTGAGGAAATCAAATTTGCTCACTCTTTTTTTACTTATCAATTATCTATCCAAGAAATCCAATTTCAACCTGGCCTGTTAATTAATACTCGGCTCTAAATTTAATCTTAAAGTTGTTTTTTTGAAGAAGGCTAGTTAATGCGGCAGCACCTGGCTGTGAGTAGCTTATTCATGGTATCACGGTCAAAAATAGCAAAAAAATGTAAGCGGGATTGTTAAAAAGGACCGCTCACGGGCCGTTGGGTCAAGACCCAGCCTACTTTTGATTTAATTTCATAGTTTGACGACTATAGGTTTTAACGGCCCAGTCTCGATTGAGTACCGTGCATAAAGCACGGTACGTAGCTCGGAAAAATATCGATTCTTATAGCCAGTAAACAAAAACAAACAAGAATAGCCAAACCACATCCACAAAGTGCCAGTACCAAGCGACACCTTCGAATGCAAAATGCCGTTCTGGGGTAAAATGGCCCAACTTGCAGCGAACCGTGATAACAATCAACATGATCGTACCTAAGGTAACGTGGAGACCGTGAAATCCAGTGAGCATGAAAAAAGTCGTCCCATAAATACCTGCAGATAAAGTCAAATTCATCTTAGTATAAGCTTCATGGTATTCATAACCTTGCAAGATCAAAAACGTGATACCTAGAGCAATAGTTAAAACCATTCCAATAATTAATTGCTTTTGCTTTTGTAATTTTAAAGCCCAATGTGCCCAGGTGATAGTAACCCCCGAGGTTAATAAAATAAGCGTGTTCACTGCTGCTAAGCCCCAAGCGCCCATTGCTTCCTCAGCTCCAGCAAAAACTTTATTGCTTGGGTTATCTAATAAAGGCCAAGTAGAAATAAAATCTGGCCATAAAGTAAAGTGAGTTATTGGATGTACATGGCCACCTAAAAGAGGGACAACCCAAAATCGGGTATAAAACAAAGCGCCAAAAAATGCACCGAAAAAACAAATCTCAGAAAAAATAAACCAGCACATACCCCAGCGAAACGAGCGGTCAACCTGTAGGTCATAGACTCCTTTTGAGTTCTCATAAATTACCTGGCCGAACCAACCAAACAACATGAAAATCATAATTCCCATGCCAATAGTGAATATGTAGGGCCCATACCAATCATGGTGAAGCCAAGATGCCGCACCTACAAGCATAGTAGTTAGCCCACATGATGCAACCAAAGGCCAATGGCTTGGCTTAGGGACATAATAAGTACCATGTGCTCCCATTATATTTTTATCTCCTGTATCAATAATCTTTAAAACGCTCTCAGGGAGAGAATCTAATCCAATCAAACCGCCCAATACGTCACAGTGATTTTCTGCATTATCGTATAGACTTTGACAGATTATCCACGCAAAGTTTGCAATCTTACATCTAACCTTTATCGGTTACATCAAATAAAGTATAAGACAATGTCACTGTATGCACTTTTTCGGGTAAATCAGTATCCAAATGAAAAAGTAACGGCATATTCATGGCTTCATGTCCGTTTAATGATTGCCGAGTAAAGCAAAAACATTCGGTTTTTTTCAGATACTTAGCAGCAATACCGGGAGTAACACTGGGTACAGCTTGCACTGTCATCGGATGATCCGTTTTATTTTCTGCATAAAATGCAAGTTTTGCTATTTCGCCAGGATGTACCTTTATTTTGCGGGTCTTAGGATAAAATGCCCATGGCACACCACTATTATTTGTAGCAACAAACTCGACTGTTATTTCTCTATTTTTATCAACTTTGGCCTTAGTTGCATCATAAGCTACTGCCTCAGGATTTGTTTTACCATTAATGCCCAATGTTTTACACAAACTATTATAAATGGGCACTAATGCAAAACCAAAAGCGAACATACCTAGCACAAGGCCAGCTAAAATAACCATTAACCTCTTATGGCCTTTCTCATTCTTCATACAACGAGCCTATAAATCCAACTTGGGTGGAGTTGTAAATGTGTGATATGGCGGTGGAGAAGGTAATGTCCATTCTAAACCATATGCACCTTCCCAAGCTCTTCCAGCTGCAAGGTCTTTTTTAGTCCCTTTCTTTCTCACCGTAGCAATCACATTATATAAAAACAGTAGTTGCGTAAAACCAAAAATAAAGGCTCCGACCGAAGAGACCATGTTAAAATTGGCAAATTGCAAAGCATAATCTGGAATCCTTCTTGGCATACCGGCGAGTCCTAAAAAGTGCATGGGGAAAAACGCCACGTTCACCGAAATAACAGATAACCAAAAATGCCATTTACCTAAGCACTCACTATACATATGCCCTGTCCACTTGGGCAGCCAATAGTATGTTGCAGAAAATAAGGCGAAAATTACGCCAGGAACCAACACATAATGGAAATGTGCCACTACGAAATAACTATCCTGATACTGGAAGTCTGCAGGTACCAATGCCAACATCAAACCAGTAAATCCTCCTATAGTAAATAGAAAGACGAAGGCTAAGGCGAACAACATTGGCGTTTCAAAGGTCATAGAGCCTCTGAACATAGTACTTACCCAGTTAAACACTTTAATCCCTGTGGGAACCGCAATAAGCATCGTGGTATACATAAAAAATAATTCCGCGCCCAAGGGTATACCCGTTGTAAACATATGGTGCGCCCAAACAATAAAGGACAAGACAGCAATACTGACTGTCGCATAAACCATAAAATAGTAGCCGAACAAAGGTTTACGACTAAAGGTAGGAATCACTTCGGAGATAACACCAAACGCCGGGAGTACAAGAACATATACTTCGGGATGTCCAAAAAACCAAAATACGTGTTGGAAGAGGATGGGATCACCACCACCTGCAGCATCAAAGAAGCTGGTACCAAAATGGCGGTCAGCCAACATCATGGTTACTGCCCCAGCCAATACGGGCATAATCGCAATCAATAAAAAGGCAGTGATTAACCAGGTCCATACGAACATTGGCATCTTCATCAAAGTCATACCAGGTGCACGTAAATTTAATATGGTTGCGATAATATTGATTGAACCCATAATAGAGGAAATACCCATCATATGGATTGAGAAAATCATAAAATCGGTACTGGGCGGCGCGTATTTGGTAGATAGAGGTGCATACATAGTCCAACCAAAGTTGGGGCCCCCTCCAGCATGAAACGTAGTTGACAATAATAATGTAAACGCAAATGGTAAAATCCAGAAACTCCAGTTATTCAACCGCGGTAAAGCCATATCTGGAGCACCAATCATCATAGGAATTTGCCAGTTAGCCATTCCTGTAAATGCCGGCATAACCACACCGAATAACATGATTAAGCCATGCAGTGTTGTCATTTGGTTAAAGAAGTTAGGATCAACAAAGCGATGGCCTGGCTGAAATAATTCTGCACGAATAAGCAGCGCCATGCCGCCAGCTAAAAAGAAGCTGATCATTGCAAGCCACAAATAAAGTGTACCTATGTCTTTGTGGTTTGTAGTAAACAACCAGCGTTTTATAAATCCGAAGACGCCCTTGCCTTGTTCAGGACCATGATCGTCATGTTTTTCATCGTGTGCTAATGTATAACTACTCATTGCAAACCTCCAGCTTGAACTTTATTAACCATGGTTGGTTGTTGATTGGCTTTTTGACGTTGTGCCGCAACTTCCGCAGCTTGGATTACGTCATTAGTATTATTTTCCCAGGCATTACGCTCATAAGTCGCAATCGCAGCGATTTCTTCATCGTTAAGCTGATCCTTATAGGGCTGCATCGCCGTGCCAGGAATACCATGTAGTATTGTATCTATATGTCGTGAAATAGGATGACCCGTTGCTACCGAACTGCCTCGGAGTGCAGGATACATTGGCGGAATACCCTTTCCGTCCGGTCTATGACATGGAGAACAGAATTGTTCATATCTTTGTTTTCCAAGAGCAAGCAACTCATCGCGTGGCATTGTTTTCTGTGCGGCAGCATTCGCTTCTGCTTTATCGTATTGATCTTGTGATTTGGTTTGTGCAGCAACCCATTTATCAAAATCTTCCTGGCTTACTGCTTCAACAACTATGGGCATAAATCCATGGTTGACACCACAAAGTTCAGCACACTGGCCTCTATAGGTTCCTGGTTTTTGTATTGTAGCCCATGCCTCATACATGAAGCCGGGTATCGCATCGCGTTTAATACCCAATTCAGGTACCCACCATGAATGGACCACATCATTTGAAGTAACCAAAAAGCGAATTTTCTTATTCACTGGTAAAACCAATGGCTTATCTACTTCCAATAAGTACCATTCGCTCTTTTCCTCTTTATTTTGAATTTGGGCAAAAGGTGTAGATAAGGTACTAAAAAAGCTTATTCCCTGATCCAGATACTCATACTGCCATCGCCATTGATAACCAACTACTTTTACAGTTATTTCTGATTGTCTTGTATCATCCATGCGGATTAAAACACGTGTTGCAGGTACTGCAAGTCCAACGAGAATCAAGAAAGGAATAAGCGACCAGACTATTTCTAATCGAGGATTATCATGAAATGTTGCCGCCTTATAACCTTTGGATTTTCGATGGTGGATCATGGAATAAATCATCACACCGAAGACAACAATCCCGATAATGGCACATACTGCCATACAAACCATGTGCAGATAGTACGCATCCCGACTGATTGGTGTTACCCCTTCGTACATATTTAACTGCCAGAAATCCGCAGCAGCGAATATTGGTTGGCTCGCAACCCAGGCACCAAGTATTGTTAATAATCTACAGATCTTCAACCTGTTTAACATCCCCATTCCTCGCCTTGTCAATAGCTAGACTACCTAGCTTCAATTTAGTGTTTATACGTTTTTAATTTGTGCCCCTCACGGCTGGAGAGGGGCTTTGATACTACACTACCACAACGAGTAGTTTCCTTCGGTTTTAGATTTACTGACCATATACTTCACCGCTTCAATGACTTCATTCGTAGTACATTGCTTGCAGCCTCCGTTTTTCGGATGACCTTTTCCGCGTACAGTATTCTCAATCAGTACATCCATATTTTTTGCAAGTAAGGGTTTCCACGCGTCTTTATCGCCAATTTTAGGCGCACCGTTTTTCCCTTCGTTATGACAAACAGCACAATTGTCGTTGTAAACAGCTTCTCCGCTTGCAGGATATTTCTCGGTACCGCCTGACTTAAGATTTTCTAACTCAGTACGCGTCAATGACTCGTTTAATAGGTAATCAACAGCAGAAATAATGTCATTATCGGAGCAGGTCACACAAGCACCCTTTACCGGCATTGAGTTAAATCCACTAATTGCATGGTGATATAATCCCGTTAAACCACTTGATTTTAATCGCTCATACCAACCCGCGGCATTCCCCATTAAGGGAGCACCCATCACACCTTCTTGGTGACAAATAACACAAGCGGTGAAATAAACTTGTTTTCCTCGATCGAGCGAAGGCCGCTCAGATGAGCCAGGTAAGCCTAAAGGTTCTTCACTCACTACCGTTTTAAGATACGTAGCAACAGCCATCCTATCCGCATCAGTTAAATACATCATGCTGTTATGATTTACTTCAGACATAGGACCAGCCACTGGACCCGCATTATTTATCAGTTTATCTAATTTAAACACATCAGCAACTTGTTCATGCGTTGCGGTTTCTAATCCATACTTGGTAATGTTTGGTGCCCAATACCCATTAATAAAGCCACCCGTTAGATAATATTTGTTCTTTGGCGCACCAAATGGATTTAAAGGGGTATGACACATACTGCAATGGCCTAAACCATCAACAATGTATTTGCCACGATTCCACTCGGGAGACCTGCCTTTTTCATATTGAAACCCATGTCCTTCAGGGAAGAAGAATAATAAGTTCCATCCCCAAAGAGAAAAGCGAGCTCCTGGTACATTAAAGGGGAACGGTAATGATTTGTTCTTTAAATTAACCGGAGGCAAGCTCATAAAATACGCGTATAGAGCACGCGCGTCTTCATCCGAAATTTTAGAAAAATAAATATAAGGGAATACTGGAAAATAGTTTCTACCTTTAGGATCACGGCCTTCTTTAACCGCACGGATAAAATCTTTCTCCGTCCAGTTACCGATCCCAGTTTCTTTATCCGGAGTAATATTAGGGCTATAAAATGTCCCGAAAGGAGTTTCGATAGGAAGTCCACCTGCATAAGCGGGAGTGCCTGCTTTAACATTAGTATGACAGGAAATACAATCGCCTACCTTTGATAAGTATTCTCCACGCTGAATTAAATCTTGCTGTTCGCCCGTAGCTGGGGCAGTTGGTGGATAAACCGGATAATATCCATCATGAACTTGTAATTTCTCTTGAGCAGGTGCAGCATTTTCTGCATGCAATAATTGACCCGCCATGCCAAGCACTGTCAAAGTTGTGACAATTAGCCTTCTTAGTAACAAAGAGCCCACGCCCCCTCCTATTTGTTCTTATTTTGTACGCTTCTCTTGCGGAGATAGAGTAATCGTCGCATTTTATACTCCACAACGCATAAGTTGCAATGTTATAATCGCTATCTTTAATTATTTTTATATTGTGATTATGTTTGTTTATCTTGATGGTTTGCTTTTAGGTTTATCCTTAATTATCGCTCTAGGGCCGCAAAACGTCTTTTTGATTAAACAAGGCGCCCTAAAAAATCACGCCATTCTTTCCGCCGTCATATGCTTTATCTGTGATTTAATTTTAATTTGTTCGAGTATTGCCGGCTTGCATGAATTGTTGCTCGTACGCCCCGTTCTACAAATCTGGATGATGCTGTTAGGCACAGGATTTTTACTTTTTTATTCTGCAAAAGCGTTAACCAATGCATTTTCAAAGTCAGAAAAAAATACAGAAAGCACCTATCAACCACGTACCAGAGCCCAAATCATTCTCCTCGCTTTAGGGTTTAGTATACTGAATCCCCATGCGATTATTGATTCTCTAGTCATTATTGGTGGCGGCAGTAGTGGATACCCCCATCAGGAACATATTTTCTTATTAGGTGTGCTTACTTCAAGTTTTATTTGGTTTAGTTCATTAACATTTACCGCGCGATATTTTTCAGATGTATTAACTAAAGCGACTGTGTGGAAAGGAATTGAGCTACTTAGTGGTGTATTGATGGCCTTGATAGGGATTAAACTGGGTACTGATTGTTTAAGCTTAATTTCAGAGATGATTGGAAAATCGATTTAGTAGAAAGGGCCAATCAGTGTGTCGCCAATTGACCCAGTGGAATGACACATAGCAAGTCCAACCTCGCAGCGTGAATATCTCATAACCCCTTATCCATGTCAACCAGCAAGTGAAGTGCCTGAGAGAGGAGTAAGAATAACTGGATTGTGCGCACGCGCCGCATCAATAAGGCAGTAGCGTTTAAGAGGTCCCATTGTTGTTCCAACTCACTTCGGTTAAACTCAAGCTTTCATGAATATGAGCAATACATGTTTTACGGCGATACCATCCAAGAAACGCGACAAATGTTTTTTTCCAGTTGGGAAAAATACCAACATAAAAAATTGTTGTCACCTTTAGAAAATGAGATTGTACAAGTGATATTAGCCCATCCTGAATACCATAAGATACTAGAAAATCAGGAAAAATTTCAGCAACAATCTTATTTCCCAGAATCAGGAGCCCCCAATCCATTCCTGCATATGGGACTTCATCTTGCAATCAGAGAACAAATAGTTACTGATCGCCCTGCCGGCATTCACGACATCTATAAAAATTTAATCAAAAAATATAATGATTCTTTAGAAGTAGAACATTTAATGATGGAGCAATTAGCCGAATGCATGTGGCTTGCGCAAAAAAATAATATTCCTCCCAATGAAATTCATTACCTACAAGCATTAGCAAGCCTTTGAGTTAGTTTACTTATCACCACATTGTAGCTTGGTTGCTTGCAACCAGGATTGAATAATTCAGCCATTAAGAAGAGATGACTCCATTCCCGGTTGCAAGCAACCGGCTACCGGATGTCATCGTGCTGCTCCATTTGATATTCAAGGATATCTCCAGGCTGACAATTTAGATAAGCACAAATCGCCTCCAGTGTTGCAAAGCGTATCGCTTTCGCTTTACCATTTTTTAAAATAGACAAATTCGCTTCAGTAATGCCTATTGCCTCAGCCAGTTCCTTCAGCCTGCACTTGCGTTTTGCCATCATCACATCCAAATTAACAATAATAGACACGAGCATCTTCCTTAGATTGTTAATTGCGTTTCAGATTTTAGTTGATGGGCTTCTTGAATAATCCAGGAAGCCACCAAAATAATAAACGCAGTAATTAAAGTGGATGCATTTGCTGAGTTCAAGGTAATACTAGCAAAACGTTCTCCTTTAGGATTAGTAAAGGTGAGTGCTGCGGTCATTAATGGCTGATAAAACAACTGCACCAATTCCCCCACAATCATATAAATACTTACATGTTTAATTAGCTTGATATTTTCCTCTTCAAATAAATATCCTTGTTCAAAAAGTCTGAATAATTTAGCCAGCTTATGGCAAATTAAAATTGTAATGGTCATCGGCATCCATTCAATGGCCAACAGGATACAGCGATGCAGCCAAGAAAAATGAGCCGGATCACGAATTTGTTCAGCAGAAATCACCGAAGACCAAGCCCCTATATGACACATCCAATCAAATTTTAAGAGGATCAAGAATGTGGTCGCTAATGGAATAAGCCAACAAAGAGTACGAAATAATAAATAAAGTACATGGCTTGTGTTTTTTATTTTTTGCATGGTCAATATCCTGTAAGTAATAATTAGCAAGGATTATAACCAATAATTATTGTTTATCAATAATAATATATTTAATTTTAGATATTTTTTATTGAATATCAAGCTCTGAATGTACTATCCATGTTCTGTGACATTCAATTCACACTTTTTTCCACGTCAAAAACGACACAGGGCTGGGTATCTTAGTAAAGATCAGTTAATATGGTGCATTAAATAACAAATCTATGCTCTCTGTATGACTGATAAAGAAAAAACAACCCATTTTGGTTACTCTACGGTTTCCTGGGGTGAAAAAGAGAAAAAAGTAGCTGAAGTTTTTCATTCTGTAGCAAAAAACTATGATGTGATGAATGACTTAATGTCTTTAGGAATTCATCATCTATGGAAACGTTATACTGTTGCCTTAAGCCAAGTACATCCAGGCCAGTCTGTCTTAGACTTAGCAGGGGGAAGTGGCGATTTGACACGATTATTATGCAAGAAAGTTGGGGAAACAGGCCGTGTTGTTCTTACAGACATTAATTCGGCCATGCTGCATGTAGGGCGTGATCGTTTATTGGACGAAGGGTTATACAAAAATATTGATTACGTACAAGGTAATGCCCAATGCCTTCCTTTTGCTGATAATAGTTTTCATTGTATTACCATGGGTTTTGGTTTGCGAAACGTCACCGATAAAGAAGAAGCCCTGCGCTCCATGTATCGTGTATGCAAGCCCGGCGGGAAAGTGATGATTCTTGAATTTTCCACGCCGACATTTCCTGGCTTAAAACCAATTTATGACTGGTATTCGTTTAATATTTTACCTAAAATAGGAGCATTTATTGCGCAGGACAAATCCAGTTATCAATACCTTGCTGAATCCATACGCATGCATCCAGATCAGACGAAACTAAAGGAAATGATTGAGTGTGCGGGATTTGAAGACTGCCACTATGACAATCTCAGTGGAGGCATAGTTGCCTTGCACATTGCCTATAAATATTGAGTGCATTATGTTAAAAAAATACTCCTTAAAAGCGCTTCAAATAGCCATTAATAAAGCCACCAAACTGGATGAACAAATGCCAGTCAAGCTAAAATCGCTTGATAACAAAACGCTTGAAATGATAATCAGCCCTTTAAATGTTAATTTTTTCATTCTATTTAAAGATGGCGAAATCATTTTGCTTGATCGCTGCGACAAAGAGGCAGACACCGTAATTCACAGCAATCCTTTGGGTTTAATCCGTCTCAGTTTATTGCCCGCATCGAAAGCTCGCTCTTTATTTAATGATAAAATCCGCATGACTGGAGACACGGAATTAGGGCAGCAAGTAAAAAAGCTATTTGATGAAATGGACATTGATTGGGAAGGCCATCTGGCTCATTTTACCGGCGATGTGGTGGCACATCAAATTGGTTCTTTTGTGCGTAAGGGATTATCATTCAAAAAGAAAATTGATGAGTCCATGCGCCAGAATATGTCCGAATACCTCCAAGAAGAGCTACGCGTCATTCCTACAAAATATGAATTGGAAGATTTTTTTGCAGAAGTCGATGAGTTATCCTTACGCGTTGAACGCCTACAAGCCCATGTCAATCAACTAATAAGCCGCTATGAAATCAATTAAAAAACTCATTCGTCTTATTCATATCAACTACATCCTAGCGAAAAACGGGCTGGATAATGTGGTCGTATCATTAAGATTGTTTGCACCGCTGCGCTTCATTGTTTATTTAAATCCTTGGAATTGGTTTCGCAAAGAACATTTGACACATGGCGAAGCCCTGCGTAAATCATTGGAAGAGCTTGGGCCTATTTTCATCAAATTTGGGCAAGCACTTTCCACTCGCCCCGATATTTTGCCTCTAGATATCGCTCTTGAGCTGAGTAAATTACAAGATAAAGTACCTCCATTTCCCAGCGAACAAGCAATGGCTATTATTGAAAAAGCCTATGGCTTATCTCCCTACGAAGTCTTTGCAGAATTTGATCCCATTCCCCTTGCATCAGCGTCTATGGCGCAAGTCCATGCAGCAACCCTGAAAACTGGTGAAGACGTGATTGTCAAAGTTCTGCGACCTAATATGCGCCGCATTATTGAGCAAGACTTGAGCATTATGCATACTATAGCCAAATGGGCAGATCGCTACTGGCCTGAAATTAGGCGCTTAAAACCTAAGGAAATTGTCACAGAATTTGAACACACGCTACTTGATGAGCTGGACTTATCAAGAGAAGCCGCAAATGCGGCGCAATTAAGACGAAACTTTGAAAATTCACCCATTTTGTACATTCCAGAAATATATTGGGACTATTCTCGCCCCAATGTAATGGTACTAGAGCGAATTCATGGCATCCCGGTATCAGATATTAAAAGTTTAGAAGCACACGGAGTAGATATAAAAAAGCTTGCTGAACGTGGCGTAGAAATTTTCTTTACGCAAGTATTTCGTGACTGCTTTTTTCATGCAGACATGCATCCAGGGAATATTTTTGTCTCCTATAAAAATCCCAAAGAGCCACAATATATATGTATAGACTTTGGCATCATGGGCACTTTAAATAATAACGATAAGCGCTACTTAGCTGAAAATCTTTTGGCCTTTTTTAATCGAGATTACCGACGAGTCGCCGAATTGCATGTTGAGTCCGGATGGGTTGCGCGTGATACGCGTGTTGAAGAGTTCGAAAGCGGCATTCGTACGGTATGCGAACCCATTTTTGAACGGCCCTTAAAAGATATTTCATTTGCACAAGTGGTATTGCGTCTTTTTCAGGTTGCACGACGTTTCCATATGGAAGTACAACCACAACTCATTTTATTGCAAAAAACCTTGCTGGCTGTAGAAGGGCTAGGACGTCAACTCTATCCTGAATTGGATTTATGGGCTACTGCTAAACCTTTTCTTGCAAAATGGGTAAAAGATCAAATAGGCCCCAAAGCATTTCTCAACCAATTAAAACAGAATCTACCCTTCTTTGCAGAACAGTTACCGCACATGCCCAAACTGCTTTTTGATTATCTAGAGCTTAAAAAAGAAGAATTAATAATAAATAAAGAACGCGCCAACGCGCAGCCAGAAAATGAAAAACCAGCAGTACAATGGAACAGCATTGCACTTGGTGCGGGGCTTTCTTTCCTTTTAGTTAGCCTCTTAGACTATTTGCATCTTATCCATCACAAACAGCTCGCTCCGCTTACTCTAACTGGAGCCATTCTAACGGGGCTGTTTGTACTTATTAACCGTAACGCGAGGAACTAACATGGGATTAAGTGGTATTAGCCCTCTGTCTTTATTATTAATTCTAGTCATTATCATTGCTCTTTTTGGCACCTCCAAATTGAAAACCATAGGTACTGATCTTGGTGAAGCTATTCGAAACTTCCGCAAAGCTTTGAATGAAGAACAAAGCAATGAGCCCGCAAAAGAGGATAATAAACTCTCATGAGCGGCGGTGAGCTTCTTGTCATTTTGATTGTTGCTTTCATTGTATTTGGGCCTAAGAAGCTTCCGATGCTGGCAACACATTTAGGATTACTAGTAAGAAAGTTTCATCAACTTAAAGCACAGGCTGTGGCACTCTGGCAACAGCAACTTGATGTACTGCAATTGCAAGAAAATCAGCGTAAAGCCAAAGAAGCAGATGAGCAGTATAAAAAGGAACAATCATCCTAAATTTTAGTTATGCGTCAGAGAAAGTGGATAATGCAACCACTGTACTTACACTAACGAAATTGTTTTGAGGCTACAACAGATTTATTTTAAATCTTATTGTTTAATTTTTATGATATTTTTTTGCCATAATTAATCATTTTAGCGAATGATTTCCATATAAAGGCTGTAAGCTACTTACATGCAATGAGTGTATCTCATTGTAGCCTCATGAAATCTGGATTTATATGCAAGATTGTAGGAGCACACACAACAACAAAAATGCATCATCGTAGGATTTGAACATATATATTTAAATACTCGTTAAGAAGCTTATAATAGATTTATGAATTGTAATCTGAGTATAAGCATTGACACTTATCCTACATCTCCCACTTGACTGAGGGGCGTAGAAAAAGATTAAGCAGCCGTAACCATATTGCCCCGGGTTACAGCTTCGCTTTCGCTCAGGCTACAAGATAATGACTTTATAGAGACAAACTCATGAGTCTTCAAAAAAATTTATCTCAAGATGCAGCCCTTAAATTCATTATTCTTACGGGTATTGTAAGTCTCTTTGCAGATATGACTTATGAAGGAGCGCGCAGTATCACCGGCCCATACTTAGCATTATTAGGGGCCAATGCTGCTGTAGTTGGCTTTGTATCAGGTTTTGGAGAGTTATTGGGTTATGTACTCCGTATGGTTTCAGGTTATCTTACTGATCGCACACACAAGTATTGGACCATTACTATTTTAGGTTATACCCTTAATTTATTAGCCGTCCCCTTGTTAGCAATAACAGACCAATGGTGGTTTGCTGCCACCTTGATTGTTACTGAGCGTATAGGTAAAGGAATTCGTACCCCGGCTCGTGATGCAATGCTAGCTCATGCAGGACACCAAAAAGGAATGGGTTGGGCTTTTGGCTTACATGAAGCATTGGATCAAACAGGTGCGATGTTAGGTCCTTTGATTCTTGCCCTGGCACTTTATTTTAAAATAGGCTATCAGTATTGCTTTGCCTTACTCTTAATCCCCGCATTATGTGCCTTAAGTACTTTATTGCTCGCACGCTGGCTCTATCCACGCCCTCAGGATTTAGAGGTACACCACGATACACTTGAAGTGGCGGGCATGGGTATGAATACCGCTTTTTGGTTGTATTTATCTGGAGCAGCACTCATAGCAGCAGGCTATGCCGATTTTCCTTTAATCGCCTATCATTTTCAAAAAACAGGTCTTTTATCTCCACTATGGATCCCAATTTCTTATGCAATAGCAAAAGGATTTAACATAGTAAGTGCTCCATTACTTGGCCATCTTTATGATCGTTATGGTTTTATTATTTTAGTTATCGTTTCTTTTTTATCGTGCTTTTTTGCACCTTTAGTCTTTTTGGGCAATGCCAGTCTGGCTTTATCAGGAGTTATTTTATGGAGCATTGGTGTATGTGCTCATGAATCACTGATGCGGGCTATAGTTGCAGGCATGATACCCAAAGAAAAACGAGGTTCAGCTTATGGAGTGTTCAATACCGGATTTGGCATTTTTTGGTTTTTGGGGAGTGTGGCTATGGGTGTACTCTATGACATTTCCATTTCTGCACTGGTTATCTTCTCCATTGCAATTCAATTGTTGGCATTTCCTTTCTTAGGTATCGTTATGAGCAAATTGAAAAAATAAATACCTCTATTTTTGTGCTGCCAATTTTTGCAAATGCTCGCCTGCTAACCGAAACTGCAGCAAATCGGTTCGCGGAGATGCCCCTATAAATTCAAAGAACTCAATTCCTTTCTTATTCCAGGTCATTGTATGTCCTTCCATGCGACAACATTCTTTCTCGATTGCTATGTGGGCAAGATTTGACAACAATGCAGAACCCAAGCCATGGTTACGATAGAGTTCATCTACAAATAGCTCTTCGACATAAAGAATGGGGGCTGCTTCTGAGGCGCAGTAGGAAAAGAAAAATAAGGCATAACCAGCTGGCTTTTCCTTATATTCAGCCAGTAAGACATAAAAATACCTCGTTAGCCCAAAACCATGAGACTCTATTTTATCTAGAGTCAAATTGACTTCTTCCGGTTTTTTGCGCTCATGTTCCGCCAATTTGTTTACTAAAAAAAAGATTTCTTCTTTGTCTTTTTTCTTAGCAATGCGAAAAGTAAACTCCATTTGCTACTCCTTTCCACCATACAATCTTAGTCAAAACGATTTACTGGTTGATGACAATAAGGGGCTTTATGATGTTTGGCATAATAATCCTGATGGTATTCTTCTGCCGGCCAAAATGTTTGTACTGGAAAAAGACGGGTAGCCACTTGATAACCTCTTTTTTGCAGCATTTGCATTAAGGTTTCCGCTTCTTCTAATTGTTCTTGATTGTAATAAAATACAGCACTTTGATATTGCTGGCCTATATCAGGACCTTGTCCCGATTTTTGTGTAGGATCATGAATTTCAAAAAAGCGTTTCAGAACCTGATGGTAATCGGTCTTGGCCTTATCATAGATAACCCGTACGGCTTCGTAATGCCCTGTATCACCTTGACACACCTGCTCATAACTTGGTTCTGTAGTAATACCCCCAGTATAGCCCGCCTCAACGCGAAGAACGCCGGGGATTTGCTTTAAAAAATGATCCACGCCCCAAAAACATCCACCAGCCACAATCGCTTCTTCAGTATCTAAAACCAGGTTGGATGCTACAAAATCAATGGAGGCTGAATTAACGCAATGACGCAAATTCTTTTGCGTAAAATATTCGCCAGTAAAGACATGCCCTAAATGGGCATCGCAACGCGAGCAGAGTATTTCCATACGCCTGCCATCGCTATCTGGAATCTGTTTCACTGCATGGACGATGTTATCATCAAAACTAGGCCAGCCACACCCTGAGCTGAATTGACTTGACCCACGAAATAAGGCCAAACCACAGCGTCGGCACAAATAAGTGCCGATAGTCATAACCGAATTATAAGACCCAGTGTGAGGATACTCTGTGGCTTTATCGCAAATTATCCTTTTTGCTAAAGGAGTCAAACTGGCTGTTTTATCTAGATAATCGTCCATAGCTTACCTTGGTTGCGCTTGACAAATTTTGTCTGCTAAATAACCCACCGCCCCTGCATAATAAATGGAATTATTATAATGCAAAATCATCTTGTAATTAGGGAAGGTTAAGAAGGTTGGCCCACCTAATGGTTGCACGATACTACCTTGCAGATTTTGATAAGGTAACGGTTTACCATCTTCTGTTCGCACCCCCATAGCATTCCAATCACTCACAGGTTTGACAATGGTTTTACCCTCCATTGCCATATCAAATTTACGCGGTAACTTGACTTGGATTGCCCATGGCTCTCCGGTTTGCCATCCATTTTGCTTCATGTAATTTGCAATTGAAGCAAATACGTCGGGTTTGCTTCTCCAAATGTCTTTTCGACCATCGCCATCATAATCCACAGCATATTTAACCCAACTCGAAGGTAAAAATTGTGGCTGCCCAGAGGCGCCAGCCCACTCCCCTTTGAAGTCAGTCAAACTAACGTGTCCTTCATTCAGAATACGTAAGGCAATAAATAACTCTTTACGGAAAAAATCTTTACGATTGGAGTCATAAGCAAGCGTCGCTAAAGCTTTCACAACGGGAAAATTCCCCATATAAGTACCATAGCTCGTTTCCATTCCCCAAAATGAGACGATAAAGCAAGGATTTACCCCATATTGTTTGGCTACTGCTTCCAATACTGCCTGATTCTTTTTATATTCCTTGCGTCCTATAGTAATTCTATAGGGATCGACGCGTGTGCTGCGGTACTTCATAAAGGTAAGGCGATGTTCTGGCTGCGAACGTAAAAGTCCTTTAATTTGATGGCTTGGCTCATGGATCCCTGCAAAGGCTTCATCAAAAATCTCTGGTGAAATCCCTTTTTGCAAGGCCTCTGTTCTGACTTCTGCAACCCAACTACTCCAATTCTGTTGTGCAAAGGCAGCATGATGTACTAGAACACATGCGATAATCGCAAGTCCCCATTTTTTCATAGCCCTTCCCCCTGATTTTTTAGTTATCGAACTGCCATCTTAATATAAGATAGACCATTTATCTTAAAACCGTAGTTTTGACATTTATTGTAGCCTGGGTGCAGCCAAGGCTACGTATCCCAGGCTACCAAGTTAAGCGATTATACCTTGAGTATTACAACGCTTCCATAAATGCTGTTAAATCAGCTTTTTCGTCTTGAGTTAACTGCAATTGCAAGACTAAGTTAAAAAACTCAACTGTATCTGCCAGAGTTAACAAGCGACCATCGTGTAAATATGGTGGAGAATCTTTTACTCCTCGTAGAGGAAATGTTTTGATTGGTCCATCGCCAACTGCTTTTATACCGTTAATCAACTGTGGCTGGTAGAATTTTTCTGTCTGTAAGTTATGCATGGTGTTGTCAGTATAGTACGGTGGTGTATGGCAAGTGGAACATTTTGCTTTACCAAAGAATAATTCTTGCCCACGTAATTCTGCAGGACTTGCTTTGGCGGGGTCCAGTTTGCCTTCCCAATTCAATTTAGGTGCTGGAGGAAAATCCAGAATTTCTTGGAATTCCGCCATGAAGTGAACTTGACTACCGCGCTCCAGAATATTGACTCCTTTTTTAGTGGCAATAACAGGATCACCATCAAAATAAGCTGCTCGTTGCTCAAACTCCGTAAAGTCCTCAATCGTTTTTAATGCACGTTGGGAGCCGAACAATCTTTGAATATTCACACCGCGTAAAGTCGGGGTATCGATGCGATGACGAAATTCTTGAGGTCTAGCATCACCTGCCAAATGCGTTGCTTTGTTCGTATGCCCATTGGTATGACAATCAAAACACGCCACGCCACGACTTGGTCTTACGGAACGTCGGTCTTCGGTTTGGTTAAACTGCTGTTGTGGGAAGGGCGTAAGTAATAAACGTAATCCCTCGATTTGTTTCGGATTCAATATCCCATTAAATAATTCATAATAGTTTTCGAGTGTGACCACTTTACCTTGTGATACATCACCAAGATCGGGCCTTGTTGTCAGAAAAATCGGCGCAGGGTAAGGAGGTAAAAAATGATCCGGAATATCAAAATCCAAATCAAAACGGGTCAGATCGCGATCTTCTTGTTTCTTAATTTCATCAATAACAAATTTGGGAAATAACATCCCTCCTTCAGGATGATTGGGGTGCGGTAGCGGTAAAAATCCTTGTGGGAATAGGCCTTTTTTCTTAATATCATCAGGACTCATTTTCGCGAGCTGGTCCCAAGTAACCCCTTCCGCAAGCTTCACGCGAACACCTTCTTGTATCGGTTTACCGCCAGACATCGTCACCGTTTTAGACGGGTTATTACTCAAGTCATAACGCCGTTTTAACAGTTCTTGTTGACGCGTGTTGATCGCCTCTTTGGCGCTACTCATACGCTGCAAAATACTCGCAAAAGTCTCGTGAATCACTACCGGCATATAACTTGAAGGGACTTGGGCATTATTTGAAGACGCAGTTTGTGGCGAGGCAGAATCAGCAAAAGAAAAAGAAATAAAACCTGATGTTAAGACCAGCACCCACAAAATTTTTTTAACCATATGCAAGTCCATTTAATGATAAAAAGAATTTTTCATCATAAGTTACTTATAAATTCAGTGCAATAGAGAGATAAATTGTGTACATGTAACCTGGATGCTGCGTAACGGAACCTAGTTTGGCAACCCATTCTTCCCCGGGTTTCGTTACGCTAACCAGGCTACGAACATAACGCTCAAGCATTACTCGCTACGCAAAGAAACTACCGGTTCTAATTTTGCAGCGCGTCGTGCGGGATAAAAACCAAAGAAAATTCCGGTGGCGGCCGAAACTAAAAAACCCGCTATCGGCGGAAGAAGATAGATTGAAAAATTCCAATCACTAAAATAGGCCAAAATACGTGTAAAAGTTAGCCCTAAAAGCACGCCAAGAATACCACCCAGTAAAGAAAGCATGACTGATTCGACTAAAAATAGCGCTTGAATCTCACTATTTTTGGCACCAACTGCTTTACGGATACCAATTTCTTTTTTTCGCTCACTGACTGAAACCAACATGACATTCATCACCCCAATGCCACCAACCAGCAATGAAATGCCACCAATGACCCCCAGCAATAAGGTAAAAATGTGCCCTTGATTTTCCATACTGGCAATAATTTGTTTGGCACTACGCGAGAAAACGCTCAGCTTGGGGGCTATCGAACCAACAATTTGTTTTATTTCCTCAATCACCTCATCTATAGGGCTATCAGGTTTCAACTCCAACACCACATTATTTACCTTCGCATCCTTACTGACGAGATTAATTCCTGCCAAAGGAATAATGGCAGCCTGATTGACATCTTCATTAAAAAAGCCATTTTCTTTCCAAGGCTCAGCCACACCGATGATCGTATATAAGGATTGTCCTATGCGTAATTGTTTGCCTATGGGATCATCAAAACTGATCTCTTGAATTTGCCGTGCCAAACCCGCACCAATCACACAATAATGTTCATAAGATTCAACAAAAGAAACAAAATGGCCGGCCGCTAACTTAATATGCACAATTTTCGCCAAATGCTCATTCGCGCCAATGACCGCTCCTTGCATTTGTTTTCCCTGAAAACTTAAAGGTTGATACGCTGTACTATAGGGCGCCATATCAATAATAGAGGGTATGCGTTCAGGTAATTGTTCCCATTGCGCCGCAGAAATTGATTCCATGCTTCCGGATTTGTCAGTCGTTTTTGGATAAACAGCAACCGCCAATAAATCGGTACCTAAGGCCTTGAATTGCGCTAATGCTTTTTCCGTAGCAAGCTGACCACTACTAATTAAAGCAACAACCGCAGCAGTACCCACCAAAATGCCTAAAACAGCTAAAAAAGAACGTAATTTGGCAGCGGTCAAATTAACTAAGGCTTGCTGACAATGTCCAGCAAAATTCATGATGCAGTCTCCGCCATCACAAAACCATCCACAAGAGTGATTTTTCTCTGACACAATGCAGCAACCTGCTCATCATGGGTAATCATAATGATACTACGTCCCTGAGCATGCAAACTTAAAAATAAATTCATTACTTCATTACCGGTACGTGAATCAAGAGCACCGGTAGGTTCATCCGCCAAAATCACTTGTGGTTCCGTTACCAAAGCACGAGCAATCGCAACACGTTGTTGTTGTCCACCTGATAATTGTGTGGGTCGGTGCTGTGCATATTGATGCATCCCTACGCGCTCTAGGGCAACAAGAACTCGTTCCTTAATTTCTGCAGCGCCCACACCGCGATAAACTAATGGCAATGCCACATTTTGCATGGCACTAAATCTTGGCAATAAATTGAATTGTTGGAAAACAAATCCAATGTTTTGATTGCGTAACTCGGCTAATTCATCGTCAGTCAATGCAGCAACATTACGATTTTTCAATAAATAAGTGCCAGAATCTGCTTTATCCAGAAGGCCCATAATATTCATCAAAGTCGACTTGCCTGAACCAGAGGCACCGACTATAGCCAATAAATCGCCTTCATATACGGTAAGCGATATTTCTTTTAAAATCGTCGTGCTGATTCCCTCTAAGTGGTAGGTTTTAATAATATTAGACAGCGCCATTAATGGCTGCTGAGTCTTGGTTGCATGACGCCCATCCAGCGGTTTCAATGCAGGATTTAAACGTTGTTTCAGAGCACGCATATCCCCGTCTAACTCAGAAACAGCGTTTTTATCGCGACTTATAACGAGATCACTCATAAACCACCACATCACCGACCTTTAAGCCGGTCTCGACAACCACTAAATCTGCTTGCGCAGCGCCTGTTGTAATCACGCGCTTTTCACTAGTACCTGGCTTAGTTTGTAGCTGCACGATGCTTTGGCCTTTTTCACGTTTTATGGCAGCAATAGGTATCAGCAGCTGTTTGCCATTATCTACGCTTAATTCTATGGATGCACTCATACCTACTTTGATCCAACGTTGTTGTTCGGGAGTTAAGTTTCTAACCTCAACTACTGCGGTAAAAAAAGGCAGCCCATTGCTCGTTGACGCTTGTGCATTCACGGTAACCAACTGTCCTTTTAATTGATATTTACCAAATGCAACACCGCTTACTGTAGCATTCATGCCAGTTTGAATCTGAGTGATGTCAATTTCTGGGACATCAATTTCGACGTGGATCCCAGATAAGTCACCAATTAAACCAATAACTTGGCCCGGCTTTACGGTAGTTCCTACAGTAACTCGCGCACTTTTATCCTCACCGGCTTTAGGTGGGTACAGCAATACTCCTTCATTGGGTGCTTTTAAACGAATCATATTATGATTTGCGGCCAAAATGTTTTTTATCTTATCGAAATCAGCCAAACTTAAAGCAGATAGATTTTTGGGGCCATTTTCATCAAGTTTTTCCAACATTTCCGTCAACTTACGCGTGGTTTGCATTAAGGTAACCCGACCAGTATCCACATTGGATTTTTCACTCATGTAGTTATTTTTGGATAATAAGCCTGCATCCCATAAATCCTGAGTTCCAACAAATTTGGCCTTTGCTATGGTATAACTGTCTTTAGCTTTTAAATATTCAGTTAAAGTGTCATTAAATTGCCTTTGTAACTCAGTTGAGTTAAGCGTTAAAATGATATCGCCTTTTTTAACCAACTGCCCATAATGAAAATTCATTGTTTCAACCACAGCTTCAATTGGACTGGCAATTGTATCTTCATGCAAAGGCTGAACCGTTCCGGTAAAATGCAAGGTCTTATGCATGGTTTGTTCTGTAACTTTATACTGGTGTAATGCGACCGTTTTTTGCTTTTCACGATGCCCACATGAACATAAAAGAAATCCTATCAATAATAAAATTATAAGTTTTGACTTGTTGAGATACCTATTCATCCACCATACCTTAATTTAATTTGCCAATGCTCCAACGTTGTTCCCAAAGTCTTTTGCAGATTAGATATCTGATTGAGATATGCAATTTTTGCATTGATTAACCCAGACTGCGCTTGAATCAGCTGATTTTGCGTGTTATTTACATCCAACGCACTGGATATGCCTGCCTGTTGTTTTTTCTTCTCCAATGCATACGATTGCTCTGCCAGCTTCACTTGTTTTAGCGCCAATTGATAACGTTTTGCCAAACTATTTATGTTGTTAATCGTATTGGTTATATTCGTTATTAAAGCGCGTTTTGTAGCAAGTAAATTTAAACGGTCTTTTTCCAAGCGCACTTTAGCGTTAATTAATTGGCTGCGCCGACCAATATCATGCAAAGGCACAGTTAGGGTCAAACGAGCAGCCTCAGTGAGGTTATTTCCATTGTAAATTCCACTAATACCTCCATTAACGCCGGTCACATCATTCACAACCCCACTTTGCACATTGGCTGACACATCCAATTGCCAGAGTTGTTGATTCTTAGCTACTTTATAGGCACGCTCATCAGCCCGCAATGTCATTTTTTGTGCTAAATAAATCGTATTATGGCTTAAAGCTTGATCAATAGATTGCTGTAAATTAGGTACTGTGAGTTTTTCTAAAACAACATCGCTAGGAACTGAGATGTGCATTTCTGGGTCAAGGCCTATGGTCTGTAAAAGATCCTGCGATGCCGTTTGAAAATCATTTTCCGCCTGTTCCACCATTAAACTTAATGACTCGATTTGATAGGATTGCTGAATATTACCAGTCGGTTCTAATTGCCCCGCTTTTATTTTTTTCTCATTAATTTCATAAGACTTTTTGGCCTCTTTTAGCTGCAAACGCTGATTTTGTAAATTATTCCCACTCAAAATAAGCATGCGATAAGCCATAAGGACTTGTGTGATCTGATCTGCCACTGACTGTTGTAAGTTTAATTTGTTTAACCACTCATTATCTTCTGCATCTAAAAGTGCTGCCTCGTTGACTGATTTCCCAAACCCCCGCAATAGGGGCTGGGTCAAGGAAAAATTCAAGGTAGGATTGTAATTATTATTTTCAGAGACGTTATTATTTATCGATAAATTGGCTTCAGTACCGAGTTTTGTTTTCAAATTAAATTCGGGGCTGGCGAGCAGAGTATGCGTGGTATCGGTACCCACACCATTGAACTTGCTTTTTTGCAACACGCCCGAAGCACCTAAAGCATATTGTAATTCAAACTGATTGTGCGCCAGGCGCAATTGATAACGTTGCACAATGCGATCCAGTTCCACATTTTGAATATTGGGGTTGTAACGTAAAGCCAATAAAATCGCATCCCTTAGACTCAAATGATGAACTTTTTTATTACGTGCGGCAGGAGAAGTGGGGAGCTCTATCCAGTTATGTAACATAAATTCAGGATTTTTTATTGCTTGCTGCAGCCGCTCTTCCGCTTGTTTTACTTGTAAATCGTCATTAACTGGAATTGACCAGGCATTAAAGCCTAAGAGGAGGCAAACTAAGAAAAACGTAATGCCCTTTCTGTTCCCCAAAACATACCGTGACCTGAAAGATGCAGCGATGGAGTGCACATTTTTTAGTAACATCATTTTTTATTCCAGACTGCAAATCGCTGCATATCCTGCAAGCGTAATGCAGTTAATTGGCCACCCCAAAGACATCCGGTATCTATTGCATGAATTTTAGGATTAGGACATTGCCCCATTAAAGCGGCCCAATGTCCAAAAACAAGATCCACATCAAGTTCTTTACGATGCGGTACCTCATACCAAGGATAAAGATTTGCGGGCGCCTGAGCAATAGTTCCTTTATAACTCAACTCAAGCTGCCCTTGTGCATCGCAAAAACGCATACGTGTAAAATAATTAGTAATCACCCGCAGTCTGTCACTTCCCCTGAGACCATCAGACCATATATTGGGTTGATTGCCATACATCTGCGACAAAAAATCGCGATAATGTTCACCAGCAAGTACTTCTTCAAGCTCCTTGGCAAGCTGTACCGCCTGTGGCAAGTCCCACAAAGGACAAATTCCCGCATGACACATAAGCACATGCAGCTCTGGGGAATAATATAAAATGGATTGTTTTCTTAACCAATGCCCAAGAACTTCAGCATCTGCAGCATGCATTACTTCCTGCAAAGTATCATCATGTCCTTGCCATGGTCTACCACCAAAGAGCGAAGCAAGCAGGTGTAAATCATGATTGCCAAGGGTGATGCGGGGCGTAACGGGTAAAGAACTCACAAAACGTAAGACAGCCAAAGATTCTGGGCCTCGATTCACCAAATCACCAACAAACCATAGGCGATCTGTTTTATCGTCAAAATCTATGAGTTCCAATAACCGTTGTAAAGGTTCATAACAACCTTGCACATCACCAATTGCATAATCAGGCACCGTTCTTTGCTCCTGGCCTAGGCGTATGTCCATCATGGTCAACGTCTTGCCATTTCCCTGCCGCATCCAATTTTTGCAATGAATTAGTCAACCCACGGCTTTGTTGCTGGGTAAACTGACTGCTAAATTGTGCTTTATGAATCAATTCCGTGGCAGACATAGATTCTACTTTTCCGGTATTCATTTGCATTACTTTTACTGATTCTGGTAAAGCTAAAGCATACTTAGAAAATACAATTCCGGTTTCCATTTGATTTTTTGTTTCAAATCGGCTGAGCACACCACCATCAGCAGCACGAGTATGTAAGCCTAAGGATAAGAATCCATTTTGGGCTGCTTGCCAATTTTTATATTCAGGATGTTCACGTACGAATAATTGATACATTTCCGCACACATTAGCATACCACCAGGTACCATAAACAATGGCGCTTTATTAATCATAATTCGGCCTTCATCCAAGGCTTTTATCATCCATTGGATAAATTCCATCCCCATTGCTTGTTCTTTTTCTAATAAACTTTCAGGCTGACCACCAGAAAAAGTACCTGCACGGTAACGACCCCCGCTATGAGCCGCAGTGCCCCTCACCATAAACTCAAGTAAATAACGCTGGATGGCAATCGCTTCTGCACGAATTAAAATGGCACCTAAAGTCCCGGCCGAACGCTCATCTTCATTTAATAAAGCAAGCCATACCGAGAGAACTTCCGGATTAGATGCTAACCAGGCAAATCCACTGGCTGGCATAAGGGCTCTTGCCAACAATAAATTGAGACGACGTCGAAATTCTATTTCGGGCTCTTTTTCAAACTCGTAAAAGTAATAAACGCCGGTATTACTCATATTCTCCAGCAAAGGATTCCATTCTTTTAAAAATTGACCGTTCGCGTCATAAAAACTAACACGGTAATCAACAAACAATTTGCCTATACCTTGAAGAATTGCTGCGGAAAAAAGCGCATATTGCCAAAGCTTTTGTTCTTCAGATAATAAATCAGGCTGATCCTGCAGCATGAACTCCTGAAAAAGACTCAGTGCCGCTTCGGTACGGTTTAGCGCATAATCGATGAGTCCACCTTGCTGTGAATAATAACTATTTGATGTTTCAGGTAGGTTTTGACAATAACTGGCTAAATTATTAATCAGCATGCCGCACAAACTATCATAGCGCGCAGTTTCCAGACCAGATAACATTCTAATTTTTTTGAGCAATGTCTGCCGCTTATCTTCTGATAAAATAAGATTCGCATTCACAATGCGGGTTAAATCTTTTAAGGATTTACCTTGTGAGGACAAAGAACCCTTACGCTGACGTTGACGGTGAAACAAGGCCATCTCCATAATAATTTAATAACTCCAAATTGAAAAATTATGTCCATGATGATTAATTTTACACTAATTGGAAATAAATTTCGCTAGTTGAACATATTCCGAAATAGAAATTTGTTCTGGTCTTTTACTTCCATCAATTCCCAAAGTGCTCAATTGCTCAGCCGTTATTATCCCCTTTAAATTGTTATTAAGCGTTTTTCGGCGCATAGCAAATGCACTAGCCACTAGTCGCTCCAACTGCGCTTTAGAAACTTCTTCAAAGGGAGAAACGCGATGGGGTATAAGACGGACCACCGCGGAATCTACTTTGGGCTGTGGATCAAATGCTTCCGGGGGAACATCAAACAAATAATCCACAGCACAATGATATTGCAGCATCACCGTTAAACGGCCATAGGCCTTACTACCTGGCTCTGCTGCGATACGCTCTACCACTTCCTTTTGCAACATAAAATGCATGTCTTCTATAGATGATGTAAAGCGTAATAAATGGATTAACAAAGGTGTGGAAATATTATAGGGTAAATTACCTACCACACGGAGTTGGGAGCCAAATTGGCTGTAATCAAGGGTTAATGCATCAGCGGCAACCAAACGCAATTTCCCCTGCGCAATAGCCAGATCTGCAAGATATTTCTGTAAATCGGTATCGATTTCGACAGCGGTTAAATGATTTAAACGCCGCAACAATGGTTCAGTTAACGCACCCAAGCCTGGACCAATTTCCAGCATATTATCTTCTGCTTGCGGATTAATTGCTCGTACAATGTCATCAATAATGTGCCGATTTTGTAGAAAATTCTGGCCAAACCGCTTGCGTGGGCTATGCCTCACCTTAGTTCATCCCATAAAGTAAAAAGCTAATTATACCGTGCATCCCTAATAAAAAGTAGCCTAGGCAAGCAAAGCAGAGTCCTGGTTTTCCATAACTCCGTTCACAATCGGTTGTAAAATCCAAGCGCAAATTGATATACCCAAGAAAATCCAAAATGCTATTTTTAGCCTATCACTTTTTTTGCGTTTCTTGGGTATAGCATAAACTTATCAATTTGGTGTAAAATTCGGCCACTATGAACAAGGCTGGAATAATTATGGCTTATAGAAAAATGTTAAAATCAAAAATTCATCGTGCTTGTGTCACAGAAGCCGATTTGGACTATGAAGGAAGCATTACAATTTCTCCAGAGCTTCTTAAAGCAGCAAATATATTGCCTTATGAAGCCGTCAATGTATGGAACATTACTGCCGGCACTCGCTTTGAGACTTATGCCATCACTGGCAGACCGGGATCTACGGAAATTTGCGTTAATGGCGCTGCGGCACATCTGGTAACTCCCGGAGATTTAATTATTATTGCCTCTTTTAGTCAAGTATTGGAAGAAGACTGCGCCAGTCTAGTTCCAACCGTGGTTTTTGTTGATCAGTTTAATCGTTTAAGAGAAATCAGACCCGAAAAAATTGGCGTTAAAAACAAAGAGCTTGCTGAGGCTTAAAAACGCCCTCATCCACCCTAGCAGGCACCTTCTCCCCATGGGGAGAAGGGAAATTAATATACATAAAAAAAACTCATGCTCAATCATCTCATAGAATTACGCCGTCGTGGATTACAAACTCTAATTTGGTTTGGCAGCTTATTTTTTATTTTCTTTTTTTGGGCAAATGATTTATTTCAGGCCTTAGTTAGCCCACTATTGCATACGCTTTCATCGCAAGAGGGCTTAATTGCTACGCAAGTCACCTCACCCGTATTTACCCCACTCAAGCTCGCTGCGGATGCAGCAATATTACTAAGCGCCCCCATTGCTTTATTTCAATTTTGGCGTTTTATTAGTCCAGGCCTTTATCGAAGAGAACAAACGACACTGCGTATTGCTCTAATCTTCAGCCTCTTACTGTTTCTTGCTGGGGTGTTGTTTTGTTTTTATTTGGTACTGCCATTTATGTTTCATTTTTTTGCCCACGCCTTGCCTAAAGGAGTGCGCTACATGCCTGATATGACCTATGCATTGGATTTCATCACTAGAATGCTCATGATCTTTGGACTTTGCTTTCAGGTACCGTTGATTTGTTTTGTCTTAGTGCGCTTAAAAATCATTGAAGTGATGACACTCAAAAAAATCAGACCTTATGTCATTGTTGCTGCTTTTATTGTAGGCATGTTACTAACTCCCCCCGATGTTTTTTCGCAAATCATACTCGCCGTACCACTTTGCTTGCTTTATGAGGCAGGAATTATTCTCGCCATTTATTTAATTTAGCCCACTGCGCATTTTTTTAAATAAATTAGATGCCCGCTTAATGACCAATCAATCATTGTGCTTTATAATCGCCCGCTCATAATTTAAGCATGTGGATGTAAGATGTTAGAAAAAAAAGAATTAAAACGCCAATATCAAGCAAAACAAGAACAAATTAAATTACAAAGAGAGTATGGTGCTCAATTACAAAAAACAAAACGTGAAAACGAAGAGGCCATAGCCGCCCTTAATCACGACAATAAAAGCATCATAGAGCAGGGAATACCCTTAGCTTTACAATTGGTGCAGATAAAAGCAGGCCCATCAAACAGGTTGAATCTGGAAGACAAGCAAGCAGTCTTAGACTATGCCCAAAAACAAATGGCTACTTTAAGTGTAGAGGAAGAACGTACTAAAAGTCTTTATAATAAAACAAGTAAATTCAATGAATTACTGAAAAGTGTCGCAAAACATCTAAAAACCGGATATAGCAAAGAGGAAGTTACAAGACTTGTAAATCAATCGGGTGTATCAGGTTCTGCATCCGCTCAAAATAAAGGCTTTGCTCTTTTACTGGAACTGCTCGGAGAAACTCTAGACAAATATACTTGGACCTTGGATTCTACAGATAGACGTAATTTATCAGACGCCGTTTCCAAAAAACTGGCTAGTCTTGTATACCCTCTTAGTGTTGACGAGCAGAGTTTAAGGGAGTTTTCCTCGGCTTCAAGAGCATTAGGGACTCATCAATTAAAACTAACCAGCAATTATGAGGAAAAAGAAAAACTTGCCACAACGGTAATGCAACTGAGCCAGCAGATAACGCAAATAGATAGCGTTACAATTAAAGAGCTTACAGAGCAAGCAGCAGAGCTTGAGCGACAAATTGGGGAAATAGAGCAGCAAGAAGAACTGGAAAGACAGCAGAATTTAGCACGACAACAAGAGCTACTAAGACAACAACTAGAAAGCCAACAAGAATTAGCAAGACAGCAAGAACCACAAATACCCGCACAACGGCCAGACATACAAGAAAACCTGGCAATGCAAGAGAACGTAGCGAAGCAACAGGCAATGGCACAACGCGGAACCCTTACCACCACCGTGATGCAAATGCTTAAAACGTATCAGAAGGAACGTGAAGATCAGTATCTGGTTAAAGATTTTTTTACTTCTGAAGATAAGGATAACCGCGATATATTCATTGGTGAACTGGTTAATGAAGAAAATGGACTATTAAAGACATATGTAGAGAACGGCAACAACGACGCAGTGCTTGACAAAATTACTACGAGCATGGATAAATTTCCTGGTGTCAAAATGCAGGCCGTCCTTAATCGAATTGTAGTGATGCTCATGGATGTAGATTCTAAACCCGAAGCTGTAGAAAATCTTCATCAACAAGCGACACAAGCACTGTCAACTTTACAAAGAAAAGATGAACGACATCGGCAATATGCTCTGAAAATGCGCCGTTTATATAAAAACATTGCGGATATAGAAACTTATGCAGAAACCTTGCCTGAACATGAAAATGGAATCATGAAACAGCTTGCTGCGGATCTTAGAAATGATATCGAGCACTTTATTTATCAAAATCGCACTGGGATGCCAGAAAAAGAGGCATATCAAAAATTTGAAATGAAATTTAAAGCACGCTTACACAGTCATGATGATGTCATGAGTGAACATAAATCTTGGCCTGTGATTATCGCCAGCTTTGTCTTTAACCTGGTTACAACAGGTAAATTGATTTATTCAAATGAGGTAATGAAAAGAGCAATCTTTTTCTGTGATGAGGCTGAGACGCAAAAAGAAAGCGAAGCTCCTGCGGATGAGGCTCTGGAAGATATAAGAAACCTATTCAATACTGTAAGCGGCTAGGTGTAGCAGCACTGCCATTAAGTTTCATGTCATTCCCGTGTAGACGGGAATGACAGCTATTGCAACTACATCCATTGAATATAAAATTCTCATCATAGAATAGAAATAAACCGTTTATATTTGTATCATTCAGCTTAATTTTCTTATTTAAGATAAGATGAATATGTCCAATGAATTAAGGCTGGTAGCACATCTTCAGACACAAGAATTATTACGTCAACATGTCTCGTCTCATTTTCATGAAATCAAACAGCAATACAGTAAATCAGATCCTTGGCTGAAAGAAGAATTAAAAACAATTGTCCGCGAAAAACTAAGTGAAACTAAAAAATTAGCTATTATTTTAGTCGATATACAAAATGACTTCGTACTGCAAGGTTTTGCTTTATATGCCCCGGGTGGCGAAACAACGCTGGTTCGCAATATGGCATTACTTGATGCGCTTGCCGAACTTATTGCAAATCGCCCCATACTTTGCCGTCAAATCGAGATTATTACCACGCAAGATGCGCATGTGGCACAGCGAACTATGGACAGCATCGACGCGCAGATAATGATGCAAAGTTATGGGAAAATACATACTCAGCGAGCCCTGCATATTGAATATAATGAATTACAGCAAGCTAATCCAGAAGCGAATCAATATGGGTTACATTGTGTGACCGGTACCATAGGTGCAGCTATTTCACAGCCCATCGAAGAGCGGCTACAGCGCTTGCAAGGAAAAATCCCAATCTATCGCTTTGCTAAAATCAATTTCTCTGCACCTACCGCAGGAATGAAACTGAAAGAGGGAATTGATTTAAGTGATCCATGCTTTTTAAATGCAACAAATCCTATTTATGATGAGTGTGCGCTGTCTTTTCTCCAGTTTTTTCAAAATCAAGCATACAACGAGCTGATGATTACGGGAATTTGCGGAAATATTTGCGTTCAACAAGCTGCCGAAGGCTTGATCGAAGCAGGCGAAAAAGTATGTGTGCTTGATCCCTGTGTCCATTATCTCATTATTCCAAGTGTGAATGCATATGATGAAACATGGACAGCAGTTCAGCAAGCCTATGCTGCAAAGGGAATAAACTCGATTGAGCTGGACCATTTTCGGTCGAATCCTGAATGGCACAATTAAAAAATTTTCCGCGCATTGAGGTGGAGCAGCAAGACCAATTTGCAACAATTATATTGTCGGGCCAGGGCCCGACCTTCATGCTTTTTTCGGGCACGTAAATAAGCGTCACGCAAATAAGTGGTTAATACCTAAACGAACTACGTGGCCATTGAATTGCGAGGTAGCACTTACGGCATTAACAAAAAATGCATCCCCGGCATTGGGTCCCCCATTAATCATACTGACTAGAGGAGTTGCGTTATATGTTTTGGAGCCTAAGTCATAGTACAAATATTCTAATTTCGTACTCCACTGCCCTTGATAACGCCATTCTAAAGTCCCCCCTACAGTCCAACCACTCCGTGTCGAAGAGGAATGCACATCACTGGTAAATCGTTTTACTAAATTATTTGCCGTTCCCAGATAATTCTGAGCAAGCTCAGCATCCAAACGAGTTCCCCCGTAGGCATAACCGCCTGTTGCCGCGAAAAGCAAGGAAGGGGTAGCTAGAATGCCTAAGCGTCCACGTACTGTTCCTAAATAATCAATATCCTGAGTTAAAGCCAAATTTGACTCTATTTTTGACGTGGTAGCTCTAGGAATGGGAACAATTTGGTGTGCAGAACTTGTTTTAGTTCCAGGAGTTATGCCTTGAATATCCGTTTCTACCCCCAGAACAAAATGATTCAAAGAGTACAAATATCCAACCTGTCCGCCACCGATAAAGTCTTGATACGTTGGTGATAAAGAAAATGTGCCTGCAGTTACCGAAGTAGACGCTCCTAGTGCAGGAGAAGCAATGGGCAAGGGTAAGGTGCGCAGCGTAGAAACATGTGTGCGTACTTTATTACGCGCATTGGCATAACCACCATTAATGCCAGCATAAAAGCCAGTCCATCCTACAGTAGGGGCAGCTGCTGCAGCTAACAAAGAACTGGTTGCAAGCAGAGCAGCAGTGCAAGAAAATTTGATAAAATTCATAAGGATAAAGTTGAAAATTAATGTAATTAAAATTCTATCATGGAATATTTTAACAATCCAACTGAGCGACGGCATCACCATAATGAGCGCCCCCTCACAGTTATTTTATTTTCGGAATGTTGGTAACAGAGCCATCAGAACAGATAAGACAAAACGCGCCAAGTGTTAGGTCAAATCATTTACACTATCCTTTTTAGTTGATTAGGTATCGCGTAAAGAGTTAAGACAGACTATTACCACAATAATTAATAAAGTAGAATCCTCTCATGCGCTTGAGGACTGGATTAAGTCACCTTATAAACTTAACTGTGATAAGAACACGTTTTGACAAAAGAATTTTTGTTGTTATTACATTATATAATGAGCAGGCAAAATGATTATTGTAGATAATATTACTAAATATTATAAAGTACACGGCAAGCGTAACACCCTTTTTGAAAAATTATCCTTTACTTTGAATTTTGGAGATAAGCTTGCTGTGCTCGGTCCCAACGGGGCAGGAAAATCTACTTTATTACGTTTGTTATGTGATGTGGAACGGCCTAACGAGGGAGCAATCACGCGCTCTGGTACTATTTCTTGGCCAATTGGTTTAAGCAGCGGATTTATTAATAACTTAACAGGGCGAGAGAATATTCGCTTTATATGTCGCCTTTTTTCTTGTAGTTCTGCAGAGCAAGAATTAAAAATAAAATTTGTTGAAGATTTTGCTGAGGTGGGCAATTATTTTGACATGCTGGTTTCAACTTATAGTTCAGGAATGGCTTCACGATTAGCCTTTGGCATGTCCATGGCTTTTGATTTTGATTATTATGTAATCGATGAAACTTTAGCTGTAGGTGATTCTTATTTTAGACAAAAATGTTTAGATGTTTTTAAAGATAAAGCTGCAGATAAAGGCATTATTATGGTGTCACACGATATGGAAACTGTGAAACAGTTTTGTAATCAGGCCATCTATCTTAATAAGCAACAATTATCTGTTTATCATCGGATAGATGACGCTATTGATTTATATAATCGCCAGGGTTAATACGGGCTAATAATTGAGCAGAACTTTCCGCCCAAGTTAATCTGGGCATTGCTGATGAGTCGGTTACTAACCCCTGTTGGTAAAGCCGTATCCAATTACTTATCGCTTCCGCGAGTTCAGCAGCCTTATAACCACTAAAATAGTGAGCATATTCGCCCGCAATCTCTCTAAATACTGGGAGGTTACGCGCCAAAATAGGTAATCCATAATTAGCCGCTTCAATTATTGGTAGACCGAATCCCTCCCCTTCTGAAGGAAAAAGTAGACACGTGGCAGCCTCATATAATTGTTGCACATATTGGTCGCTCGCATTGTCTATCCAGAATAAATGAATGCCGTATTGAGGATGAGACTTGATGCGTGCTACAAAAGAGTTCATCATCCAACCGGTTTTGCCCACTAAAATTAAATTAATAGAATGACCTTGTTGCCATAACAACTCAAAAGCATCCAGGGTTTGCTTATGGCCTTTTCGTGGTTCCAAAGTCGCAACAAGCAAAAAGCTCACATGCTGCTGTAGTTGTTTAAGAAATAATTCTGCATCTGCAGGTAATCCCAAACTTGGTACCGAATTTTGTAGATCAGACCCCAGATGGAACCAAGAGATCGGCGCGTTACCCCTTGGCTTTAGTTTATTGTTTGTTATCCATTCTTCTAACACTTGGGCCGTACTTTGCGAGACACAAAAAAGACCATTACTGCTAACAATTACCTCAAGCCAATCTCGATATAACTTGCTTGCTACATTAGGAAAATAATGTGGCATTAAAACCGGTAATAAATCGTGGACTAAAAAGCAAGTTTTAACGTCACATGCTCGCAGTTTTTGATAAAAGTTCTGTTGCGCGATCACTATTTCATAACAAAGATCCAATCCTAAAAAAATATCTCCCGCACGATAGGCTATAGGAGTATCTTTTAAAAAAAATTTATCGCTTCCCAATAGTTTTATCGTAAAGTGATGAGCATATAAATAGCCATCATATTTAGTGGCGTACACCGGCTGTACCCGCCAACCTGAAGGGGGAGCTAAAAGCCAGTGAATTAAAATAGAGCGGACTACGCGTTGAATGCCCGTTGCATAATCTTTTTTAACTAACTCAGATATATCAATGAATAATTGCGGTGCATCGTGCAAAACAGTTGCATCCCTAACATACCTTTGCAAATGCGCCAATAACACTGGCGAACCCATATTTATTGAAGCAGTATTTTTTGTAAGATCATCTAAAACTCGTTGCACTTTAGTTTTATCTATCACTGCTTCTTGGGATGAGTTATTCATGAGGCGTAGTAAAGATAACGATTTTTTTTGATTTTTTTTAATATAAAAACGATGGGTTAGAATCCAAAATAAATTTCTCCCCAATCGACGAAGCCAATGCCTATATTTTGCTGTTGTAATTTCAATTTTTCGCCAATGCGCGCGGAACGTCACATAAAATTGCATTTCTTTAAAAGAACTACGTAGCAAATTGAGTCGGGTCAATAAATTGTGCACAACGATCGAGTATGGCCAAAGAATGCCAAGGATATTACTATGCTTGCCAATAATAACAAGTCTTGGTGCCTGATTTTAGATTTCGCGACATATGTGTTCAGCGATATGTTCATGCAGCTGCTTGCGCCAAATCGTGCCATGAGCAATAAACCCACATTGTTTATAAAGATTTCGTGCTGGGAGGTTCGTTTTTGTTTCAACAAACTCGGCATCAACATCAACATAGCCATCATTCCATAATTCATGACAAATTGAGTTAATTGCTGCCAATTCAATATCCAAGCCAATGACGCGACAACTCATAACCATTTGTTTTATAGAGGAGTGAGCAAGAATGACCACAACCACCAAACCATAATTAGAATATTTATCAGCAACGTCAAAAAAATAAATTACCCCCCCAGAGGAAAAATGCGCCACACATTGCTCATGAGTCCAACGCTGACCGGTTGTATTAAATTGATTCGTTTTATTTAAAAGTTCGAGAACTCTAGAGAAGCGTTGATGATTTGTAGTGTGAATTTTATTCTGAGTTATTTGGATATTCAATGATGATAAAAACTCAGACCGGGATAGTTTTTGATGATCCCGTGCTCTTTGCATTTGCGCTTGCACCATTTCTGTGCGACGCGCAGACTCCTTCGTCAATTGGGCAACCTGCAGCTCAGGGCTCCACAATAAAACTCGTCGAATCAAATAGGGATTATCACCTAATAGACGAACTTCTGGGAAACTATTCCTAATATGCGCCCGCTCAACATGGTTATCATCGATAAAAAGAACATTGGCCGGAAGTAAATTAAGCTCATTAATAATCTCTTGCATATTATTTACTTTAGAATTCCAATTGATTTTGATGGAAGCAAAACTATCTAAATCAATTAAGCCACCCATAATTTCCGGCCAGAGCATACGGATATGCTGTTCGTCATTCTTACTAATTATGGCCAGCAAAATACCACGCTTTTTTAACACATGAATTGCTTCAATCAGGCCAAGTGGCCAGCCTTCCAAAGTTAAATACCCCTTTTGCTCGCTTTCTGCAACAACGCCTCGCCAAAGCGTATTATCCAGATCAAAAACCACTAATTTAATTGCATCAGCTTGTCGGATTGAACGATACATGGCAACCAGTTCCAACCAGATTGCTTCAATATATTCTTTTTGTCTGGTGATAAATGAATAACTCGCTGGCTGTATTGGTTGAACTCTATCTTGATCAAACTGATAGTCCCAATCAGATAAGATAGAACTATGTACTGATAACCACAACACATCATCTCGAGCGTTTTTTTGTCCATGAATAAAAGAAATTTGATTGATATCCAGAAAATATACCTGTTGGTAAGAACACAATTCTCGTGACAAAAAAACATTTAGCTGTTCAATAAAATAAAGCATATTACGATAATCATGACGCGGAAATAGTCTTCCCATAGGATTTTGTTGTGGTGTAAGAAAATTACATACAAAAGTTAATAATCCATACTGCACATTCCAGCGCAATGCGGCTTGCAGAAAATAAATTACTCTTTGTTTCGTTTCTGCAAATAAAGCCTGAAAAGGCTCTTCTGTGGTATAGTCCAAGCCCCAAAAAGCAGTCTCTGGTAAAACGGATCTTAACGGTATCTGAATCACTTGAAAATTATATTCATCGATTGGCACTGGTGGTTGTTCAGGCAATTCGGCAACATTATTATACAAAATATGATCACAAACCGTCCCGCCTCCGACATGAGCAATGATGTTAATCCATGATTCGATAAGACAAGAACCAATACAAAGAACTCGATTGATAGGATAAGAAGTTATCATGAGCTCATCAGGAACATGATAATTAGCCCCAGCAAGCTTACTGGCTAACATTTTTTTTTCATCCGAAGCTAAAAAACATTCAAAAATTTCATAGGGCTGCATAGCCCCCGAATTTAGCTGATGTAGCCAATTGTTAAAACCTTCCGCATCTGGCTCCCTATGAAGCACGCCTCGATATAAAGTTCTTATATACTCTTTTGCATTATTAGCATCGGTATTAATCATGAGCTCGCCGTTTAAAATAGATTACATATACTCAACTGACTGTTTCTTCCTGTACATCATGCACCTTGGTTATCGGTCTTGGCATCCAGCGGATTGGCCATTGATCACCTCCTAGTATTTCTAGTAAATTTTTGGCACTTTCTTCCCAAGTAAGGCTTTTGAGCAATTGTGGCGTAGGGCATGATCCTTTATCAAATTCATCGAGCCAATTGATGATAACTTTAGCTAGTTTCTGACTGTCTCGCGTCTCAAAATAAGTCGCATTGTCTCCCAAAATTTCTTTGAATACCGCAATTGCTCGAGCTAAAATTGGAAGGTGATAGCTTGCAGCCTCCATTAAAGGTAAACCAAACCCCTCTCCCTCACTTGCAGCGATATAACAGGAAGCATGTTGATACATTTCTTGCAATGCCTCATCGCTTACGCTCTTAAACCAAAATAACCGTCTCCCATTTTCTGGATGCGTATTTAAGACATGAACAATATGAGGGATAGTACGCCGTTGATTATCTGGTAAATCTAACCAGCCTTCTGCACCAATAATAATTAAATTCACCTCATAGCCTTGTTGCCATAATAAACTAAAGGCCTCGATTACTTGTAAATGTCCTTTGCGTGGCTCAACTGTTCCCACCATTAAAAAAGCAGGTTGAGAATTGACTGTATCGACTATTGAAGATTGGCCATTAGGTATCGATAAGGTGGCCAAAGGGTTCGCAAAATTAGCCCCAGAATAAGAATATGCCAGTTTAAAAGCAAGGTAACGTTCTGGCTGATTCACTTCAAGCCACTGCTGCATCTCACTCATCACGGTCTTTGAAATACAGATGGCGCCATCCAATTGTGCTACTGCTTTTAGCCATAAAAAGTGAGTCTCATATGTATTTGGTGGAAAATGTTGCTCAAGTAAAATAGGCAATAAATCGTGGATAATAAAATAAACGGATAATCCCCAATTTCTTAATTGACGGTATAAACCCTGTTGACTAGCCTGAATCACTTTATCTCGATCCAGATCCAGCCCTAACAAAATATCATCTTTATTAAAATCAACAATATCATCAACAAAGGTATGAGCAGGTAATCCCAAAAGCGTCGCTGTATACTGACGTGCATACCGATAATGCCATTGACCATTTTGATTACTTAAATATACCGGTTCTACTCGATATCCTGAATGAGGAGACAAAATAAGTGTGCGGGTTAAAGCAAGGGATACCCGTTCTATGCCTGTTTTTAGTTGCGTACCAACTGTTCCTGAAATATCAAGAAATAATAGTTTACTGGCAACAGGTAAAGAACTATTTTGTGCTATTGAACGCACAACAGCTAGCTCCTCTTGAGGATCCATAAAAAAATTACCTGGCTCAATATGTACTAATGATTGAATTAATTGAGGAGTATTGGCTTTTGATTTTTTGTAAAAACCCTCTATCGCCGTCTCATATTGTTTAGCGCACAGATTAAGAGCATACTGAGTTTCACTAATGTTTCGCGCATTTTTTCCTAAACTGATCCGTAAATCGAGATCATCGTGCAATCGCTCTAATGCCTCGACGAGTTGTTCTTTGGTAAACTCATCAGGCAAAGCCCAGAATGCGTCATCTGGGAACTCTCCCATTGAACCATGCTTATTAATAATGGTGGGGATCCCATAACTCATACAATAAAGGGTAGCGCCGGAAGTCTCTCCTCGAGAATCAGTTCGCAATTGTATTCCTATATCTGCAGCGGCCAAATAATGCTCAAAGATCGCTTTATCAACCCATCCTGTTATAAGAATATTTTCTGCATTGGGTGATTGCTTTATCATTTGCAATAAATTGCTACCGTAGTTACCACCATGATTTTCGCCCACAAAAATCAATTTACACGTTTTATTCCGTGCTAAAGTTGAATGACTCCAGGCTTCTATTATTTGCTGATGCAGTTTAGTTGGTGCAATAAATCCAAAACTACAGATCACCAACTCATTCATTTCTAGACCTAAGAACGCCCGTGATTGGATACGATTTACCGGTGCAGATTGAGGCGCTGCGAAATGAGGAATGACCGCCCAATGAGCAGTTTTATTTTTAGGGAACCATTGATTCGCCAATTGGCGTGCATGTTCACTATGAACAATTATTCCTTGTGCTTGTTGTAATACACTGAGATTAAGAGGATATTTTTTCTTAATGTTTTTCTGTGCTAAGTGACAATTTAAAGCCAAATAACCATGAGCCTGATAAAGAGTTTGTAGCCAAACACTCTCATCTTTTGCAGTGTCCCAAGCAAACAACTCACTCAAGAAAAAATCATGCAGTACTACAATTCCTGGGGCTTTTTTTAACAAAAAAAGCATGTATTGATGAAATGGTGAATTACCAAACTGATAGACTATGCGGTCAAACTCTTTAGAATGCTTCATAAACCAAGCCGCATCATGTACTGGAAACTTTGCTTTTATCGCCGAATCGACCTTTTTTTGTTCGACGATTACATGAATATCATAGTAACACGCTAAAACTGACAGTAATGACGTAGAGTAATCAGCAATACCCGTCTTTTCCGGAGGCAAAGGAGATACAAATGCTAATCGAGGACGAGATTTACTCCCGACGTTTAATGGCTGTTTTTTTTCTAGCATCATGGCATGGATTTTTTCATACTCCGTCACAGCACATTGAGCACTTTTATCCCATGAAAATAATTGCGCTTGTGTTAATCCATTTTCAATCAACGATAATCTAAAGGATTCATTAGTAAGTACTTCCTCCATTTTATTGGTAATCGCTAATTCATCAAAAGGATTGAACAAAGCGTCTGCATCATTAATTAACTCCGGTATGCTTGAGGTATTAGAACCAATAACTGCTGCACCACAACTCATTGCCTCTAATACCGGCAGTCCAAATCCTTCATGCCACGAAGGAAAAACAAATAAATGGCATAGGTTATAAAGCTTGGCCATCTCAAGATCAGTAACCTTGCCGGTGATGACACATTCATGCTCTTTTAAACCACAAGTTTTGGCAAGCTTTAAAAAGGTTGTTTTATCATGTTCAGGTAAATCCCCAACAATCGCGAGTTGGTGCTGTTTACGAAGCAGCGCAGGTAACTTCGCATATGCCTTGATTAAACTTAAATGGTTTTTACGTACATCTGTTGCACCGGCACACATGATGAACGCTTGAGCCAAATGAAATTTTTTACGCAGAATTGTCTCTTCAACGTGAGGAATCGTTATTTTTTTAAAAATGGAGTCACAACCTTCATAAGTATTAACTATTTTTTCTTTGTCTAATTTTAGTAGTGATTCGCCTTCATGTGCCGCTGAATTAGATACTGCAAACCATGCTGTTGCTTGTTTAAACTGTTCTATTTTACGCAGATAAAATTCTTTATAGTGTGTATTAGGCTCTAAATAATCCTGAGTATAAATTAAAGGGATTAAATCATGTAGGCTCACTACGATAGGGCATACAGAAATAAACTGATCAATACTGGTTGTAGCCGGATTACCATATCCTTCAAAGAAACTGAGAAAATGAATTAAATCAGGGGCTAAATTAGCCAAAAATGCTTCATAAATGTGTGCCGATATTTTTTGTTGTAATAGAGAATTGTCACTAGAAGCAGGATAAACGGGAGGAGTCCAAACTTGAATATTTTTTTGAGGAAGTATTCCAGAAAATAAGCCACGTATAGGTTCAATTGTTTTTTCAAAGTGGCCATTAAGTGCTATGATTATTTCATGCCCACGAGGATTCTGGGCAATTGCCCTAGCAAGTGAAAGTGAGTAACGACCAAGACCACGGATGCTGCTCGCTGTTTGTGCCCCTTGCAAATCCAATACAATGCGCATTTATAATAACTACTCCCTGTTTGAATGAAGTGCCTGTTGAAGTTGTAAATAAATTACTTGTTCCCGTGCTGATAACAGCGGTTGAATATTAGTGGAAGGACTCTTTTTTTTCCGTCCTATTAAACGAATGATTAAACGTCGAATGCGAGAGCGCCGTTTATAACGTATGATGGCTTGATCAAACTGTTTGATTCTTTTATATCTTCTCTTACCCTCCGCAGAAAAACGTAAAGAAGACAAGATCGACATCCTATCTGCGCCATCATGAAGCAAAGAAAGATAATGCTGCATTCCGTGAGGATCTGGTTCTCTGCCTAAAAGATAGTAATAGGCTTTTTGGATGAATACCGTATCCGATATATTGTCAGATAAAAATGTCTCGATGTTAGTGGAAAAATCCATATAATCCGGCTTTTTTAAATCAGTTTAGCCTAATAAACGAGGTAGTATATACGATGAATAATCAGACATCCATCTCGACACTGGCAAAATCCTTAACCTTTATATAGAAAAATTGTGTCTTGCAGAACATCTTGCTTCTCACGATCTCGATAGTAAGCTGGCATAACCTAATTAAAATAGAAAATGAGTCGAGCAATAGGTATCATAAGGCATTACAGCAACTGACGAAAATGACTCGCAATGATCAGCTCCAATCTTTCTACTCGCAACAAAACCTCTTGGGCAGTAATGAAATCATCGGTGTACGCCTTAATTATTCGTAATCTTCAGCAACGTTTTACAATGAATGCCAGTAACAAACGAATATTTGATTTATTAGGTATTTTTTTAGAGCCTGGGGTACATGTTCTAGTGTGGACTATGATTAGAGTATTTCGTAATCAGGAAATTTATAACAACTTATCACTAGCAACATTCATTTTATTAGGCACTATCCCCTGGTTGTTTACCTATAATATATTTAATTCTTGCTCCATAATCATTGCGGAAAATAGAGGGCTATTTTTTTTCAGGCAGATTAAACCCCTAGATCCTGTTTTTGCTTTACTTATTACCGAGCTGGGGATTATGGGATTAGTTTTTTGTAGCACTCTTTTAGTATTCTCCTTGCTCGGGATCGGTTGGCAAATACAAGATCCCTTACGTTGGCTAACTGCGGTTGCGCTCTATGTTCTTTTTATCGCAGGACTAGGATTATTTATAGCGGTATCCGCTTTTTTTATAAAATATGTGAAAAAAACAGTTAAAACCTTTATGCGCATTATGTATCTATTTTCGGGCATTTTCTTTAGTGCCCAGATGCTTCCTGAACAATATAAAATCTATTTTGCGCTGAATCCTATGTTTCAATTTATTACTATATCCAGAGAATGCTTTTCTAACAGCGCTCTAGAGTACAATACATTTGGTGATGTTTTTTACCTATTTAAATGTGCTACCATCTCGATGACTCTAGGCTTAGGGATGTATACTGTTTTTCGTAATAAACTGATGATAGAAATTATGGAACATTAAAATTTCAAGGTATTTGTAAGTACATTGATTAATAACCTCACATTTTTATATGTTTAACATCTGGCGGCCACTCAACCAACAAATTAAAAACCAATTAAGAAATGATTAATACCTTATACTAGAAAGGGCTAAAAGAATGGAGTGTTTGCAACCGATTGATAAATCAAAATCTTATAATAAAGCTGCCGTAATTTTCTTGATATATCAACGCTTAAAAAAAATTCATTTTCATTACCTCACTTCGTGGCTTCGTAAAAATGTATTATTTTTCCTTGTCGTGCTTGCTCCATGGGTATCTACAGCAACTTACCTGGAATTTATCAAATCACCAGAGTATGAATCCAGCGCCGGTATTTTATTCAAACAAAATAATAAACTGGTCCCTATTAATAGACTAAGTAGTTTTTTTAATAAAAATATCCAATTTAACTCAAAACCAAAAGAAACCAGTATTTTTTTACTGGAAGAATACATTCATTCGCTTAATTTACTTTTACAATTACAAAAGATGGTGGAAATAAAAAATCGTTATAGCGCTCATCATATTGATTTTTTATCCCGCTTAAAAACAAATGCATCTCAAAATGAACTGCTTAATTACTACAATAAAAAAGTAATAACCAATATTAATCCAATTACTAATGAATTAACCGTTACTGTACGTGCTTTTTCTGCGCAAGAAGCCAAAATGCTACTTGATGCCATCATGCAGCAAACAAGCAATTTGTTTCATAGAATTGAACAAGAAGGGGCAGAGGCCCAAAAGCAGTTAATTCAAAAACGATTAGATTTAGCCAAAAAAAAATTAATTGCTGCGGCATGGGAATTACAGCAAATAAAAAAACAACCTGAAATGCCGGTACACGATAATATTTGGGAAGAAAAAAAACTACTCTTAAAATTTGCCCAAGCAGAATTTGATATGACGCAACAAGTATATGTTCTGTGGAATATGCATACGTCTGAAAATAGCTTAATACGCACGACTCAACCTATTACACCAGATAGTCCAGCCTACCCTAAAGTTTTTTATGAACTTGCCAGTTTGTTCGCTGTGTTACTCGTTCTATTTATGTTAATAAAAATGTTCGCCATCGTTATTAAAGAACATACTGAATAGAGTCTTTAATCCACGAGAAATATGAACAATTTTAGCTGACTATGCGATGGGCACAGGAATACAACAGGCGATCGCGCGCAATTATTTTATTTTCTTCCTTGCCGTCTCCCATAACCTTCAAGCTTATTTGATTTCTACCGATATATTGTTCAAGATGCCCAACAAAGAGGCTTATATGGATAAAATTGCACAATTCAATATTGGGGATTTAGTCATTCATAAACACAGCCGCTACAGAGCAATTGTAGTGGACGTTGATCCGCTATTTCAGGCTTCCGGTCGTTATAATCCGCAAGCACATAAACGTGAATTTGCTACGCGAAATCCTTGGTATCGTTTATTGGTTGATGACAGCAGTCAAATTACTTATGTGGAAGAATGTATGCTGATTGCGGACACCAGTCGAGTGCCCATCAACAATCCACATGTTGCCTTTTATTTAAAAGAAAATGAAGGACATTATCGTAAGGCAACGCCTTCACATTAGACGCAATACAATGCGTAGCCTGGTTGCTTGCAGCCAGGCTACAATCTATGTATTTCTTAAAATTAAAATGAGTAGTGCAATAAAGCCAATCAAAACAAGTGCCAAGACGCCCATCGTAAAAAAACTTTTATTTAAACTTTCTTTACTAAATTGCTCGGGTTTTCCTTTTATCGTGCGGTATAAAATGAAAATAATCAATCCGGCACCAATAAGTCCTAGAACCTGGTACAAAGTCTCCATAGAATACTTCCTTATTTTGCTTCAAAACTAAATGCATCTGAAAATAAATGAGCCGGTGAAACACCATTATTTACTAATGCATCACGTGTACTGTACACCATATCAAAAGGTCCACTAATGACTATTTGCCAGGCACCAAGATCATGTGGATGCTTGGCAAGTACAAAGGAAACAAGAGGCACACTATTATCCTCCGATACAGAAGAAAAATAGTTAAAACGACTCACGTGTGTTTGCCAACTCGTTACCTTTTCATCCATATATAAATCATTTTGCAAGCGAGCCCCCCAAAACAGTTCGAAAGGTCGGACATCCGATGTTGATAATAAGTGCTCTATCATTGCTTTTACAGGCGCAAACCCAGTACCGCCTGCGATAAATAATATAGGGCGTTGCGGATGCAAATGTTCAATGGAACATGTGCCAAAAGGCAACCGAATATTCACCGAACCATACTTTTTAATATGGGCAAATAATCGCTGATTATAAGGGTTATCTAAACTATGGCGAATATGCAGTTCATATTTGTGAGAGCCTAATGGTGCATTAGCAATAGAATAGCTAAACGCTTCTTCACCAAAAACAATTTGTAAGTATTGTCCTGCTTGATAATCTAAATAGTTTTCTGGTGTTAAAACCAAGCGCATAATGCTATCTGTCAACGGCGAAATATCTTCGACAAGCGCTTTGATCGTTCGTTCCTTCATTTATCTAACCCCAAAGAAGACCAATAACCATTGACCTTTTTTAAGATCTCTTCATCCATCACAATGGGCTCTCCCCATTCTCTTTGCGTTTCTCCTGGCCATTTATTGGTTGCATCCATTCCTATTTTTGAGCCTAACCCGGAAACTGGTGAAGCAAAATCCAGATAATCAATTGGAGTATTTTCCATCATCACCGTATCTCGTGCAGGGTCCATACGTGTCGTCATCGCCCAAATTACATCCTGCCAGTTGCGCGCGTCAATGTCATCATCACAGACGATCACAAATTTGGTATACATAAATTGCCTTAGGAATGACCACACCGCCATCATAATTCGCTTCGCATGCCCAGGATACTGCTTCTTCATAGTAACTACCGCCAAACGATAAGAACATCCTTCCGGCGGCAAATAGAAATCAACAATTTCTGGGAACTGTTTCTGCAATAAGGGAATAAACACCTCATTTAATGCTACACCTAAAATGGCAGGCTCATCGGGCGGACGACCAGTATACGTACTATGATAAATAGGATTATCTCGATGGGTCATGCGTTCCACAGTAAACACTGGAAACGATTGTACTTCATTATAATAGCCAGTGTGATCGCCATAAGGTCCTTCAGGCGCCTCAACTCCAGGCTCTAAATAACCCTCCAAAATGATCTCAGCACTCGCAGGGACATGCAGATCATTGCCAATACACCGTGTTAAACGGGTACGTTGGCCGCGTAATAATCCTGCAAAAGCATATTCAGACAAAGTATCAGGGACAGGTGTAACTGCTGCAAGTATTGTTGCGGGATCTGCTCCAAGAGTCACTGCAATAGGGAAACGCTCGCCTGGATAAGCTTTTTGCCATGCTTGATAATCCAATGCCCCTCCTCGATGGGAGAGCCAACGCATAATCAATTGATTTTTGCTCAACAATTGCTGACGGTATATCCCCATATTTTCACGCGTTTGCTGAGGTCCCTTGGTCGTTACGAGTCCCCAGGTAATTAATGGAGCAGCATCTTTAGGCCAGCAGGTTTGAATCGGTAACGAGGTAAGATCAACCTCATCTTTTTCCCAAACATGATTTTGACACTCTGCACCACTCACATATTTTGGTGCCATATTCAATGCCTGCTTTAACAATGGGAGTTTATTAAAAGCATCTTTAAATCCCTTGGGGGGATCCGGCTCCTTTAAAGCAGCCAATAATTTACCCACCTCACGCAAGGCACTAATGCTGTCTTCACCCATGCCCATAGCCACACGTTCAACAGTACCAAATAAATTAGTTAAAACTGGCATGTGATGGTTTGGAGTATTCGTAAAAAGAAGCGCAGGACCGCCAGCACGGAGCACTCGATCACTGACTGCCGTCATTTCAAGATAAGGTGATACAGGATAGGATATGCGTTTTAATAAATCACGCGATTCGAGTTGTGCAATAAAATCTCTTAAGTCAGAGTATTTCATTAATTATCCCCTAGTAACCTAGCTGCCATTGAATCAAGAAATTTCCCTTCCTCCTATAAGGAAGAAAGTTTAAGCCTCTCCTCACAAGCGTGGGAGGGACTCTTAACTTAATGATGGTGAGTAGCCTGGGTGAAGGCGCAGCCGTAATCCGGGGAAAGTTTATACCAAAACTAAAAAATAAACCTTCTTTCAAAGCCAAAAACTGCTTTGCTAATTCAGTTTTTTATCTGACTTATTGTTTCAAATGGCAGTTTGAAAAGAACTCAACCATTCCCGGGTTACGGCTGCGCCTTCACCCAGGCTACAATTTTTATAACAGATGCTACTCTTGACGTTTCATTGCATCAAAGAATTCAGCATTGGTTTTATGATTCTTCATGCGCTCAAGTAAGAATTCAATCGCATCACACTCATCCATAGATTGCAGAATTTTGCGCAATATCCAAGTGCGTTGTAGGTCTTCTGGGCTTAATAACAGATCCTCACGACGTGTACCTGAACGGTTAATGTTAATTGCAGGGAAAACACGACGTTCAGAAATATTACGACTCAAATGGATTTCCATATTACCGGTTCCCTTGAATTCTTCGTAAATCACTTCATCCATTTTAGAGCCTGTGTCTACCAGTGCCGTAGCAATAATGGTCAAGCTACCGCCTTCTTCTATATTACGTGCAGCACCATATAAACGCTTAGGTCTTTGCAATGCATTGGCATCAACCCCCCCGGTGAGTACTTTACCAGATGAAGGAATCACCGTGTTGTACGCTCGAGCCAAACGCGTAATCGAGTCAAGTAAAATGACCACATCACGCTTGTGCTCAACCAAACGCTTAGCTTTTTCAATAACCATTTCGGCAACTTGCACATGACGGTTAGCAGGCTCATCAAAGGTACTGGCAACCACTTCCCCTTTTACCGAGCGTTGCATTTCAGTCACCTCTTCAGGACGCTCATCAATCAATAAGACAATCAGGTAACATTCAGGATAATTTTTTTCTATAGAACGTGCGATGTTTTGCAGCATTAATGTTTTACCTGCTTTGGGTGGAGAAACAATCAAACCACGTTGTCCTCGACCGAAAGGAGCACATAAATCAACAACTCGCGCCGTCAAATCTTCAGTGCTGCCATTTCCTTGCTCCATAACCAAGCGCTCTGTTGCAAATAAAGGAGTAAGGTTTTCAAATAAAATTTTCCGTTTAGCACTATCAGGTGAATCATAATTGATTTCATCAACTTTCAACAAAGCAAAATAACGTTCGCTGTCTTTGGGAGGACGGATTTTACCTGAAATCGTATCTCCGGAACGCAAACCAAAACGTCTGATTTGACTGGGTGATACATAAATATCATCAGGGCCTGCCAAATAAGAACCGTCGGCAGAACGCAAGAAACCAAAACCATCAGTCAGGACTTCTAAAACACCATCACCGTGAATGTCTTCACCCTTTAAGGCGTGGGCCTTAAGAATGGCAAAAATAATTTCTTGTTTGCGCATACGCGAAGGATTCTCGACACCAATCTCTTGTGCGATGTTAAAGAGATCGGCAATAGGCAATTGCTTAAGTTCACTAAGATTCATACTTCTCACTTGATTAGTTGATTAATTTTGAATTGGGTATCCGGGAAAAATATTATTCAAGAATGCAGCTAAGGATTCTGCTGCCTATGTGATATATTTTACATTATATCACATATTGCAACAGGCTATCACAGCTTTACTAAAAGATACAACATTTTTTATATAGAAAAATAAAAAATTAAACGTGGCTCTCAACAAAAGCACTTAATTGAGATTTTGAAAGCAAACCCATTTTAACTGCTTCAACCTGACCATTTTTAAATAAAATCAATGTAGGAATACTCATCACACCAAACTTCGCAGGAGTTTGTGGATGCTCATCGATATTAATTTTGGCAAAAGTTACTTGCTCACCATGAGAAGCAGCCACTTCTTCTAATATAGGGGTCAATGCACGACAAGGACCACACCACTCAGCCCAAAAATCAACTAATACGGGCTTATTTGCGTTGATTACATCCTGTTCAAAACTTGCATCTGATATTGTTTTAATAAGATCACTCATGAGTCAACCTCTGTTGTTTAAAATTAGTTAATCACCAAAACTCACTCTGCATCAAGGAATATTGGCATAGTTTGAATGAAAAATCTTCGGAAAATTATCTACATCATCTATAAAGGCGCTTTTTTTAAAAAGGCTTTTCATTCGACCTGCACTCAAAATCCATTATGCTTCTAGATTTTCGCATTGAGAGAGATGGACTACAAGTACTATTATAGATCACCTCCGACTGCTTGCAATACACTTAATGCAGTAATTGCCGCAGTTTCAGTGCGTAAAATTCTTGGCCCCATGGATAAAAGCTGAAATCCATGCTGACAAGCCAATTGAACCTCATGCTCACTTAATCCCCCTTCCGGACCAATAAGTAACGCAATTGCAGAAGAGCCAATCTCATAATCTCGCCAGTTTTTATTCTCACCTGGATGCAAGATCAACTTCAATCCAACTGGTACTTCACTGATATAACACGCCAAACTAATAGGTGGATTTACTGTAGGAACATGATTACGCCCTGATTGCTCGCACGCGGCGATGGCAATTGCTTGCCATTGATGGAGCTTTTTGCTCATTCGTTCTTTATCCAGTTTAACGACGCAACGCTCCGTGACAATAGGCGTAATGCTGGCCACACCGAGTTCGACTGCTTTTTGCATGACAAACTCCATACGCTCACCCTTAGAAACAGCTTGTGCCAAATGGATAGTCAATGGCGATTCACGACTCACCTTATTTATCGAGCCAACAACTACAATAACCTGCTTTTTTTTCACAGCATCTATCGTTGCATCAAACTCGCGATCATCACCAGAAAATAAGGTGAGCTTTTCACCTACCTGCATGCGTAAAACAACGCCTACGTGCTGACTGGCTTCGGGAGATAATTCTAAAAGTTGGCCTGTATGGTAGTTTCCAGGTTGATAAATACGTACCGCTCTCATGCACTGGTTTCTCTTGATGTAGCCTGAGTGCAGCGAGGCAGAACTAGGGAGACGGAAAAATATGCTATCCCAGGTTCCGCTTCGCTGCACCCAGGCTACGTATTTATAATTGGCAACACTATAACAAAAATTACTTATTTTTGCCCTATGTGATAGAATTTTTTATTTCACTAAACGCCATTAAGGAAATTAAAAACCATGAGCAAAACACGCATAGAATCTGATAGCATGGGTGAAATTGCTGTCCCTGCTAACAAATATTGGGGTGCGCAGACCGAACGATCATTACATCACTTTAATATAGGCAAAGACATTATGCCGCGTGAAGTCACTCACGCCTTTGGCATCTTAAAGAAAGCAGCGGCATTAACCAACCTGGACTTAGGGAAGTTACCTCAAGATAAAGCAGATTTAATTGTGCAAGCTGCGGGTGAAGTCAGTGAAGGCATGTTAGACGAGCATTTTCCTTTGCACGTGTGGCAAACAGGAAGTGGTACTCAATCGAATATGAATGCCAATGAAGTCATTTCAAATCGCGCCATTGAATTGGCAGGTGGGACCATGGGCAGTAAATCGCCTATTCATCCTAATGATCATGTAAATATGTCTCAATCTTCAAACGATACATTCCCAACAGCAATGCATATTGCGGCAGCAATTGCTTTTAATAAGAAATTGATCCCCGCAGTAAAAAATTTGCGTGATGCCTTAGCGGTTAAAATGGCAGCATTTAAAGATATAGTCAAAATAGGCCGAACTCATTTACAAGATGCCGTGCCAATCACCTTGGGGCAAGAGTTTTCTGGTTATGTTGCCCAACTGGATGCCTGTCTGCAACGACTTGAAGGGGCATTACCTGAGCTTTATGAATTAGCTGCAGGAGGAACTGCTGTAGGAACTGGTTTAAATACTCACCCTCAATTTGCAACAAAAGTAGCCCAACACATTGCTCAAATAACCCAATTGCCTTTCGTTACCGCACATAATAAATTTGCCGCGCTTGCATCGCACGAAGCGTTGGTTAATGCACACGGTGCAATGAAAACCCTGGCTTGCGCTTTAATGAAAATTGCAAATGATATTCGTTGGTTAGCGTCAGGACCACGTTGTGGTATTGGCGAGTTAATCATTCCTGAGAACGAGCCTGGGTCATCAATTATGCCTGGAAAAGTGAATCCTACCCAATGTGAAGCCATGACCATGGTTTGCGCGCAAGTACTGGGCAACGACGCAACTGTTGGCATCGCAGACAGCCAAGGCAATTTTGAACTGAATGTGTTTAAACCCGTGATTATCTTTAATGTACTGCACTCCCTCAATTTATTGGCTGATACATGTCATTCATTCCAAGAGTTTTGTGCCGAAGGAATCGAAGCCAATCATAAAGTGATTGATTATTACCTGCATCATTCTTTAATGCTCGTCACCGCTCTCAATCAACACATAGGCTATGACAACGCAGCAAAAATTGCTAAAACCGCACATCATGATAACTCTTCTTTACAAGAAGCCGCAGTGAAACTTGGCATTTTAACCGCCGAACGTTTCGCAGAATTGGTAAAACCTGAAGAGATGATTGCACCAAAGTAGGACAGACTAGGGCCTGTTTACAGGCCCTAATAAAAATTTATAGGATAATAAAAAGGAGGCTAAGCATAAAACAGTCCTTGTGATTCTATGCATCTTTTTCATAGATTGAAGGTCATTCCGTTGCAAGTCAAAAACTACAAGCCTAGGTAAACTAACACCTATGTTGATGTTACTGCCAGTTTTTTTAAGGAATACGGCCTGTGAAGAAAAAACAAAACTCAGGAAAGAGAACCCGAGTTAGGGAGTACCTAACCCAGGCCACAACATTATTGTATTACAGGAATCTGTGGGGCAGTGTTGCGTTTGGGTCCTGGAGTTGCTTTTTGAGTAGGATCCTTTGAAGCGTAAGTTTTTTGCGCTTTAGGCTTCGCTGTTGTATGTTGTGCTTTCTGAGCATTCATTTGCTCATAGTGCTGAGCATTTGCATGTTCTGAACGTTGCATGTCCATGCACGCACACAAGCCTAAAGATACAGCAATACCCAAACACCACTTAAGTGACTTTAAATTGATCATATTTAGCTCCCTGCTTCAGTTAGTTCGAAATTAAATATAAATTAAAAAATTTAAAATCACCACCTAATCATACAAGAATTTTTTTTTTCAACTAAAAACCATATAATCAAATCAAATTTCTCTCACTAAAGGACTAATATGATTTATCCCAATATTCTTGCCACCATAGGCCAAACCCCCACAGTAAAAATTAATCGTCTTGGTCGTGAGCTCGATTGTGAACTTTTTGCAAAATGTGAGTTTTTTAATCCAGGCGGATCCGTTAAAGATCGTATCGGATATGAAATGATTATTAATGCAGAACGAGATGGCCATATCAAACCTGGCTATACATTGATTGAACCGACCTCCGGAAATACAGGGATCGGTATTGCACTAGCAGGTGCGGTATTAGGGTACAAAGTAATCATCACGATGCCCGAAAAAATGAGTCAGGAAAAACAATCGGTACTTGAGCGTTTGGGAGCAAAGATTTATCGTACTCCAACGGAAGCAGCATATAATGATCCAGAAAGCCATATTTCTTTAGCGAAAAAGTTGAATGCGGAAATTCCTAATTCCTATATTCTTGATCAATATGCAAACCCCAATAACCCCAATGCACATTATCAAGGCACAGCTCAGGAAATTATTGATGATTTTGGCAAAGACTTACACATGGTTGTTGCCGGAGTAGGCACCGGGGGCACAATTACTGGTATTGCAAGACGTCTGAAGGAATATAATCCAGAAATTCAAATTATTGGCGTAGATCCCGAGGGCTCGATTCTTGGCGGTGGCACTGAAATTAAGTCCTATGCCGTAGAAGGAATAGGCTATGATTTCTTTCCAGAAGTTTTGGATAATACGTTAATTGATAAGTACATTAAAATAAACGATCGCAATTCATTTCACACTGCAAGGGATTTAATCCGTGAAGAGGGTTTATTGGTAGGCGGTTCTTCCGGAGCGGCAATGTGGGCGGCATTACAAGCTGCGAAATCGTTAAGCAAAGGACAAAAATGTCTGGTTATTTTGCCTGACTCCATTCGCAATTATATGTCTAAATTCCCGAATGATGCATGGATGAAAGAACATGGCTTTCTGTAAAAGCGAAATCGTTCAAGCAATGGTGTCAACTTAAACCCTTATATGTAGCATGACATAATACGAAAACATCACTTTAATCCCGGATTACGATTACTTATAATCCGGGCTACATAAACTACTTGGCGCTACTTAAAAACCTTGTCCGCCTAATGTAACCGTAGAGCGTTTTTCCAGCGCTTCAAATATATCGTCTGCATCAACTTGCTTTGTGGTAATCCAATCTGCTAAAGCACTTGCTAACATCTCTGTGGTTGCTTGCTGCTCTTTCTGAGGTACTCCAGCAATAACCGGCTGCCCGTTTGACTGCGCTAAGGCAGCGACGGATACCGTATTGTTCGATTGCGATAAATGTTTAATGTAGAGATCCAGCAATCGTGCGCGAAATAGTTCGGGAGTTAATTCTTCATCTTCACGTGTGCTTAAAATCGCTTTTCTATATTGCTCGAAAGACTGCACCAGCTGTTTTTTGTCTTCTTCGAGTAAATGAATAATATCATGCAGTGTTTCTCCCCGCTCCTTTGTATTCTCAACAGGCTCAGGTGCATTAATGGCTAATTGACCAACATACGCAAAGTCTGCTTTATGTTTCACAGCAGGGAAATATTGCTCCCCTTGAACTTGGATTACTAAATTAATTTTAGACATCATGCTTCTCCGTCATATACTTCTTTTTTTCTCAGTTCCTTTCCGAGTTCTTTAAAAGATAATGTAATACTAACCCCCAGTGTCTGCGCCAACGCATTTAAAGCACTTGCGGGCAATTGAATTGTGGGATCACGCAAATAACTTTTTGGTGTTTCAGCACTTAACCCATCAAATACTTCACGGTACATCAGCGGATGTGTATATAGCTCATCCACTGCCAGTTGACGTAGTACATATGCCATACATTCCACTAATTCTGACTTACGAGAACTATTGAGTAGCATTCCCATACGCTCTGGGAGTGTTAAATACGGCTGATTACTGACATATTTGGGGAAATGTAGATAAAAACGCTCCAAAATTTTTTTCAGAGTAACATCATTACCACGTTGGGAAGTACCTTGTAAGGAATCAATCAGGGCTACAGCAACAGCATGAAATTGTTCGGTACCGACGTTAATAAAATTACTGTATTCTGCACGTGGTCTAGGCTCATGATGTACATAAGCTCTAGTATTAAAAAAACCCGCCATAATACTCTCCCGCCCCGCAATATAATTTCATTCTAATGAATCAAAATTAAGGAAATATTAACTACCCAACATCATCAGCATAAATCTACAATTCCTCGCACGTGTCTCAAAAAAAATTATAGCAATAAAATAATACTTAAAATTATAATTTTATACTGGATGCTATAATTTTACTCGATTATACAATAATAAGACAGCGATTAATGACTTTTTATGCTTTGCAATGATATGAAATTTAGGCAAACTACATATAAAACGAATAAATCGGATATATTAACACTTGCTAATTTTTGGCATGTCACATCACTAAAGGATGACTTTGAAACCCTGGATACCTTATTTGTTTTGCATGCTTCTCGTACTCTTAACCTTGCTCATTCATGTAAGATTGCGAAGAAAGCAACTCAATGTAAACCGCTGGCAAAAATCATTAAAGTTACAAAAACACGCCCAAGTGTTTCACCAACTCTATACCGATGTCAACGGGTTTATGCTCTCAAAAAATGCACGCCAAGAATACGATGCCATGGAATACGCTTATGGAGAAATCGAATTTTCGTCGTTTATCGCGCTCATATCATTAACCCAACCCAATGAAACTACTGTCTTCTATGATTTGGGCTCAGGGACAGGCAAGGCAGTGCTGGCCTGCAGCATGGTCTTTCCCGTACGTCAAAGTGTAGGAATTGAATTATTTCCCGAACTCCATTTTGTTGCGTGCAAACAAGCCGAGCAATTGGCAAAAATAGAACATTATGCAATGCAAGCAAAAAAAATTAAATTTATTTTAGGTAATTTTCTTGAGGTAGATTTAAGTGATGCAACGCTTATCTTCATTAATTCCACCGCTTTTTTTGGACCTACGTGGGAAAAGCTTTGCGCAAAACTGGATCAGCTATCACAGCTGAAAAGCGTTATTACCACCAGTAAAACATTATCCTCTGACCATTTTACTTTGATAAGACGCGTTAAAGTTGAAATGAGCTGGGGAGTCGTCCTCGCTTATGTTCATTCTCGAAAAAGTACATCGACTAACTGTCTTGAAAATATTGAATAATTTTTTTCCCAGTCTATACTTATAAAACAAGGGACAATTGTCAGCTAATCTGTATTGGTAGCAGACTTTGAAACACGCGACAACACGAGGTGGGTATGATCAAATCGGAACTCATTGAACAAATCGCTGCTCGAATGACGCATCTTACTGAAAAGCAAGTTGCTGATGGAATAAATAAAATATTGGAATTAATGAGTGATGCACTCATTAAAAATCAAAGAATAGAAATTCGGGGATTTGGCAGTTTTTCTCTTCATTACAGACCTCCACGTAATGCCCATAATCCCAAGACTGGCGAAAAAGTTGTGACTAAAGCAAAATACAGTCCTCACTTTAAACCAGGAAAAGAATTACGTGAACGCGTTGATGCATCACGAGATAAATATAAGTTACCCGATGAAGAATAGGGTACCTTGATTTGTTGCACACCAATGATCGGAAATCGTAGCCTGGGTGATGCACCGCAAAACCCGGGCTAGGACATTCAATCTTTATCCAAACTAAGTCCGCGGTAGCGTGACGCCTGTCTGTCCCTGATATTTTCCACCACGATCACGATATGAAACAGCACAAACTTCTGCAGCTTCTAAAAACAGCATTTGTGCTACGCCCTCATGCGCATAAATCTTGGCAGGCAATGTCGTAGTATTCGAAAATTCCAAAGTGACATGTCCTTCCCACTCTGGTTCTAAAGGAGTCACATTAACAATAATTCCACAACGCGCATACGTAGACTTACCGAGGCAAATGGTTAAGATATTACGTGGAATTCGGAAATACTCTACGGTTCTTGCTAGTGCAAACGAGTTAGGAGGAATAATGCATACATCGGATTGCACATCAACAAAACTGTTTTCATCAAACGCTTTGGGATCCACAACAGCAGAATTAATGTTAGTAAAAATTTTAAACTCATTAGCACAACGCACATCATATCCATAGCTAGATACACCGTAGGAAATAATTCTGCCATTTTCTTTTTCACGCACTTGCCCTGGTTGAAATGGAGAGATCATTCCATGTTCAAGCGCCATTTTTTCTATCCATCTATCTGATTTAATCGACACAGTAAACACCTCATGAATGCTTCAAAATGAGTGTTCTATCATAAAAGCCGGATAAACGAAAGGTTGTATTGATATTGTACTTGATATTTCTCGATGATTTTATTTATCCACAACCGCATTTCCGGAGGTAAGCATAGGCCGTAACCCGGGGACAATAGGAAAGTCCTGGGTTACGATTCCATCGTTGTTATTGGGGAGGCAAACTTATTTTTTTTTCGCAACCATATTCGATAAAATGTCGCCTAATTCCATTGGCATTGGAAACACAATAGTTGAGTTATTTGTACCTGCTATTGTAGCTAAAGTCTGCAAATATCGTAGCTGCATCGCCTGTGGTTGTTGCGCCAATACTTGTGATGCTTGCAATAATTTTGAGGAAGCTTGTAACTCCCCTTCGGCATGGATCACTTTCGCGCGGCGTTCACGCTCTGCCTCTGCCTGTCTCGCTATGGCCCGGATCATACTCTCATCCAAATCAACCCGCTTAATTTCTACATTAGACACTTTAATACCCCAGTTGTCTGTTTGTGCATCCAGTATTTTTTGTACGTCACTATTTAAGCGTTCCCGTTCAGAAAGCATTTCGTCGAGCTCATGTTGCCCCAGCACAGAACGAAGTGTTGTTTGTGCCAATTGACTGGTTGCTTCATAATAATTCTCTACCTGGATAATTGCATTTTCTGGAGCCACGACACGGAAGTATAAGACCGCGTTGACTCTTACAGAGACGTTATCTTTGGATATAACGTCTTGACTGGGGACATCCATAACTATAGTACGTAAGTCGACTCGTACCACCTGTTGGATTACCGGAATAATAAGCACTAAACCAGGTCCTTTTACTCGCCAAAAGCGGCCCAGCATAAATACAACACCCCGTTCATACTCTCTGAATACTTTAACTGCTGATAACAAAAGCAGCAGGATCAGTACGATGATTACCGTTAAAAAAGGTCCCATTTTTTACCCTCCTTGATTACCTGCATCTTCTTCAATATCCAACACCAGTCCCGAAGCTGCAATGACTTTTATTGACGTGTTTGCTGCAATAAATTGTTTTGCGCGCACGCTCCAAATTTCACCGTGAATTATTGCTTGTCCTTCTAGATTAATATCACCCAATGTTCGTCCTTTCGCGCCTAACAAAACAACAACGCCATGCTTTACACTTTGTCGTCTTGCTTTTATCGCCATACCGAGTAAGATCACAAAAAGAACGATATTCACCAACACCATTGCCGCTATTGCCGACCAAGCGATATGATACAACGCATTATTGGTATCCAGTAACATAATAGACCCAATAATAAAAGCAATTGTGCCGCCGCCACCTAACGAACCATAAGCGGGAATAAATGCTTCCGCTATAATAAATCCTATACCTAATATAATAAGGAAAAAGCCTGCATAATTAATTGGTAATAATTGGAATGCATACAGTGCGATACACATTGATATAACACCTATTACTCCCGGTAATAAATGTCCTGGATTGACCAATTCAAAAAAGATACCGTATATTCCAAGTAACAGCAGCAGATATGCCACCGTGGGATCTGTAATTATCGATAGAAACCGTGTACGCCAATCAGCTTCGACGCGCTGAATGTCGGGACTACTGGTATTGAGCGTAATTTTTTGATTGTTCTGCATTACGGATACACCATTCAACTGCGCTAATAAATCCTTTTCATCAGCAGCAATATAATTAATGACCCCTTCTTTCAAGGCTTCTGTAGCAGTTAATGTTTCGGCATTCACAACAGCCTTTTGGGCAAAATCAGCATTTCGCCCTCTCAATTGAGCCAGTGAACGTATTGTTGCTACAGCATCATTAGTAATTTTTTTATCCATCGTTGTTGGCTTATTTGTACTCTCGTTTCCCAAACCTGCTGCTTCCAAATTAACTGGGCTTGCGGCCCCCAATTGTGTTCCTGGTGCCATAGCTGCCAAGGTACTGGCATAAAGCAAGTAAGTCCCAGCGCTTGCGGCACGTGCACCATTGGGACTGACATAAGTGACGATAGGAACATTAGAAGATAAAAATTTTTGAATGATTGTGCGCGTTGCCGCCTCGAGTCCACCGGGGGTATCAATAATAATTAAAATTAAATCTGCCTGTTGCGCCTTATCAATATTGCGGACAACATAATCTGCAGTCGCCGGCCCAATCGCACCTTTGATATGTAGTTCAATAACTTTTGATGCATAGGAGGAAGCATAAATAAGAAATAGGCCTAACAGTAAACCAAATCGGAATCCAAATCTGTTTCGACCAAATAATGTGAATACGGACCTTGGCATGCGATGAGAATGACACATGCTCCTTTCCTTTATGAAATACGGTATATATGATAAAAGATAGCACAGTTTATGTGCTTTATTGCCATTTGAACTGCGGCAGACTGCCTTAGACCTTGGAGGTCTATGGGTAACCTGGGCGAAAAATGTATCCCAGGTTACATGCGTTTCAAGAATAGATTTTTTAGAAATAGACCCCAATCTGTGCAGAAACCGTATCCGAAGTACCACCTGTTCCCAATGTCGGAGCGTTTATAACCCCTGCAGGCGCTGCACCATTAGCAAATTGGTTTGGTCCATAATCGATTTCGTGTCGATATTCGATGCTTTCTACGGTATCTTTCCAAATGGAAATATTAAATACACCAATAAAACGTTGTTCAGGTAAATTTAAAGCAAGCGCATCTTTTGTCCATTGATAGCCTACACCTATAGATGAAGGTCTGTTGAATGCTTTAAATGTCACATCAATTTCAGTCTGTAATGCTTGCGGTTGTGCACCACGACCATTAAAACTTAAATCTTGAGCCCTAAATGCTTCAATAGCGCCCACCCATTCTGCGGCAAAGTTAAATCGGTCATATCCCAGATTGCCATAAACATCTACAGCTTGGGTCTTGCGTACTGACTCGTTTCCGTTAAGTAAGGAACCAAACCCACCAAAAGTTCCTGGATTTGCAGCAGTACTTTGCATTCCAGCTGCATCATTTATCGAGCTGATATAGCTTGCGCCTACTTCACCGCGAATTTCGTCAAATGCATAGGAGTATCCCGCGTTCACCCCTCCAACACCCGCTCTTCCTAATGTAGTATCACTTCGATAGATATATGTAGAGATAAATGGACCAGTCTCATCTTGAGATTTATAACCTAAAATAAAAGGACGTGTTTTCGTGCGCGCCATATCCAAAGTTACTGGTGAACTGATCATGGAGCTGGAATATCGTCCAAAGGGCACATATAGTTGTCCGGCAGTAAAATAAAATGGCGTTTTATCCAGATTACCAATGTTAACAAAGCCCATATTCAAGTTAAATGCTGAATTATTAATTCTTGGTCCAACTTCGGGTGGACTGGCATCGTAGGCTATTGCAATATAAGCTTCAACGTTTTGGTTTAATGCTGCAGCAACATCGAGCTCACTTGAACCTAGGGTTAAATCAACATTCGTTCCCCCAACATAATTACTATTAATCATGCCTACAGGTTCTGCTTTACCACTAAGTGCAATGATTGGCCTGTCAGGGATTGGATACCCCATATTTTTATAGGCCCTATATAATTTTCGACGTTGTTGCATCAAACGAATGTCCCGATTAATACTCGAAATATTCACAATATAATCAGAGCCATCAAATGCCGGTCTATCACCCAAATAGGGAGAAGCGACTACCGGCGTTCCTGCAATGTAGGTAACCACACGGTCTTCTGCTACTAGGGCAGTTGGATAAAATCCTATTGTTTCTGGGTGTTCTTTAGGCGTGTGTACTGAAATTGTTGATGAATGGTATTTAACCATTTTATCTTGTTCAGTTTGCTGGTGCTCATGTTTTTTCCCACGCTTTTTATGGGGAGCATGTACTCGTTTTTTGTTTTCCACTTTCGTCGTCTTAGTTGAATGACTGACTTTACTGGTAACAAGTTCTTTTTGTAAGGCATTTAATTGCGTTTGTAATTGTTCTGCTTGTTTTTGTAAACGAGCTATTTGTCGTTGTAACTGTTGATCATGTTCCGCATAGAGTGGCGATGATAAACAGACTAGAGCCAATATGATTTTTTTATACTGCATGCGGTACTCCTGTTCATTATTTTTACTTCCACCTCGGTAGGGCAGAAAATTATATCTCGCTAAACAGGGAGTGGCTAGCTTATTTTTCACAAATATGCTTAAATTTTGCAACTTAATGATTTGTATAAAAAAAACCCATAGCGTATGTATGGGTTTCAATTAAGAAATTCTCTAGGTGAGATGACGGAACTATTTTATGCGTTACCAACTAACTTCAAGCCAAAATAGGGACCAAATACTCCATAATCAGTTGGACGCACTGGGCCTGCTAAATTGGGGAATGGTTGTTCTAGTAATACGTTAAAGTAATTTACTACCTGATATCCCGCTTGAATATTTGCAACACCTATAGGAGTAGAAAGGGCATAATTCGCACCAAGTTTTGCTTCTAAGCTTGGAACAATGCCTTTTTTACGGTAGAACACTTGCTCAACAATAGCTTCGGTCGGTGATACAACAAAACCGGCATGATACTTATTCGTACCAATGAGGATGGAGCCTGCTCCGTTTGCGGTTAAGCTGAGTGCGTTCGTAATAGAGAAAGCGTAATCAATTCCTACAACTGGTCCAAAACCTTTATAATCAGTATTGTCAAATTTAGAAAACGGGTTGCTTGCAATAAAAGGAATTTCCTCAGTTATATAATAGTTTGTAGATGTTGATTGAATGTTCGCATATTGCAGACCAGCATAAAAGCGCATCTTATCTCTCATGCTGAGATCTACGTGCTGTCCCATAACGGCATTTACTTGGTCTATTCTATTGCGGCTAACTAATTCAAATGGAGCTGGGATTGCTGGTAGCCCTACTGCAGGTATAGTGAGAATTCCTGCAAGCTCTGTTGGATCTGTGGAAGTACTAAAATGCATCCAATTAATCGTTATATCATTTCCTGTATTAAAATGATAAGAACCTTCTAAACGATATCCCCAATTCCAGTCACTTTTTATCTCTTGATTTAAAGGAAATGTACCAGCTTCTACAGATTTGTTAGGACCAAAAATTGATCTTAAATAAAGTGCTTGCCCACTAAAATCCCAAAGATTTGTTATGCATGGTACAGTAACATTACCAGGGGTACACGCTGGTCCCATACTACCAGCAGTCGCTACACCGGCTACCAACCCTAATACAGTTATAGTTGCTTTCTTAAACATGAATACTCCATTAGAAAAAAAAAGCCCATCATTAATGACGGGCTTTTATAAGATCTTAATCAATTAAGAAATTAAACGTTTCCAACATACTTCAGACCGAAGTAAGGACCAGCAGCACCGAAGTCAGTTGCAGTAACTGGTAATACAGTTGTGTTTAAAGCATGGAAGTAGTTGAACCACATGTAACCAGCATCCAGAGTTAAATCACCTTGAGCCATTGCATAAGTGTAGTTAGCACCTAATTTAGCTTCCAGTTCAGGAACGATCGAAGTTCTGCTTCCAGAAACGTCGAAATCAAATGTTTGTGCACCAGTTGCAGGATCAAATGTATCGAAATCGTATCCGTGCTTAGATGTACCAACTAATATTGCAGTAGCTGCTTTAGCATAAATACCAAAACCGTTACCGAATACATAGTTCATGTCGATACCAGTGCGTGGACCAAATCCGTTGTATTGAGTATTACCTTCGAAACCAACAAGAACATCATCAACATCGCCATCAACATCAGCAGCAAATGCATGAACACTTCTCTTGATGCTAGCGAATTGGAAACCACCGTGGAAACGGATTTTCTTGTTAGCGCTGAAGTCAACGAATTGACCTAATTCACCGTTAACTGCATCCCATCTGTTTTTGTGACCAAAACCGATTTCTAACTCAGGAGCGAATTCTGGAGTAAACTCGTGGTTATTCCAGCCAGTATCCAAGTGATACCAGGTTAAAGTGATGTCATTACCAGTGTTGAAGTGGTAAGAACCTTCAATTTGGAAGCCCCAGTCCCATTGAGCAGACAAATCAGTGTCAATAGAAGCACCAGTTGGAGTAACGTCCAAATTTAAAGAAACATTGTTATCGGTCATTACCTGTAAAACAAGAGCTTGTCCGCCAACATTCCATGCAGTACTTGGACATGGGACAGTAACATTACCTGGGGTGCAAACTGGGCCCATAGTACCAGCGAATACTGCACTGCTACCTAAAGCAAGAACAGCTAACGCTGTTTTTTTCAAATTTAACATGCTTATCTCCACTTTTTATTATTATTTCCGTTCGTTACCAATTTTAAATTGTTAGCAACGGTACGCATATTCGCTCTATACCGAGAGCGTACCTTGCTCAATTATCTAACCGGACCTTCATAAAGTCAACAGTATTGATTAAATTTATTAAAACGATAGCGAATTAAACGTTTCCTATATACTTCAGGCCGAAATAAGGACCAGCGGCACCAAAGTCAGTAGCTGTAACAGGCAACACGGTTGTATTTAACGCATGGAAGTAGTTAAACCACATATAACCAGCGTCAAGAATCAGGTCGCCTTGTGCCATTGCGTAATCATAGCTGGCACCTAACTTAGCTTCCAGTTCAGGAACAATCGCAGTTCTGTTTCCATTCACTTCGAAATCAAATGTTTGTGCACCAGTTGCAGGATCAAATGTATCGAAATCAAATCCGTGCTTAGATGTACCAACTAATATTGCAGTAGCTGCTTTAGCGTAAATACCAAAACCGTTACCGAATACATAGTTCATGTCGATACCAGTGCGTGGACCAAATCCGTTGTATTGAGTGCTACCTTCGAAGCCAACTAATAAATCATCAGCATCGCCATCAACATCAGCAGCAAATGCATGCACACTTCTCTTGATGCTAGCAAATTGGAAACCGCCATGGAAACGGATTTTCTTGTTAGCGCTGAAGTCAACGAATTGACCTAATTCACCGTTAACTGCATCCCATCTGTTCTTGTGACCAAAACCGATTAATAAATCAGGGTCGAAGCCTGGAGTAAACTCATGGTTGTTCCAACCAGTATCTAAGTGATACCAAGTCAAAGTAATGTCGTTACCAGTGTTGAAGTGGTAAGAACCTTCAATTTGGAAGCCCCAGTCCCATTGAGCAGACAAATCAGTGCTAATTGAGGCACCAGTTGGAGTAGTATCCAAATCTAAAGAAACATTGTTGTCGGTCATTACTTGTAAAACAAGAGCTTGCCCACCAACGTTCCATCCAGTACTTGGACATGGAACCGTAACATTACCTGGGGTGCAAACTGGACCCATAGTACCTGCGAATAATGAACTGCTGCCCAAAGCTAAAATAGCTAAAGTAGTTTTCTTTAAACTTAACATGCTTATGTCTCCGCATAAATTATTATTATTTTCTGTTTCATTGATAACTCTCTACTAGGAGTTGTCATTAGCATGCCTTCGTCGCTTCAGGTCGATGCATGCAACAGTGTGAGTATTAGCAGTGGAATGGAATAAGTCAAGAAGATTTATTAAAAAAATTAATATTTTTCAATGAGATATGCCTTTTTTGTTCATTGGATATTTTTTTTGAGCAGCATGGCGATACTTTAGACCCCATGCTAAAAACAATCCGCTGTATCCCATTGTCAATAAAGCTTAGCCTTAGAATGCAATCCTAAGGCTAATTAATATAGTGAATATATTATAAGTTGCAACCATTTTTTAATTAAATGGTCTATTAATTTATGACTGAATTATCAGGTCTATTTTTTTATTAACGTGATCACAACGCGACGATTTGCTGCTCGACCTTCATCTGTATCATTTCTCGCGATTGGATAAAGCTCACCAACCCAAGTCACATGGAGTTTTTCTTTAGGTACGCCAAGCTTTAACAGATATTTTTTAACAATCTTGGCTCGATCTTCAGATATTGCGTTGTTATAACCCTTACGTCCATTTGCATCAGCATAACCAATGACTTTTATTGCTTGTATTTGGGGATCCGCGTCCACATATTGAGCAATACGCCGTAATTGTTCCTTATCTTCATCAGTTAACTCTCTGTCATCTTCTTCATAATGGAACACGCTCTTTCTTATTTGTTGATAATCAAACGGTAGTAAATTGCCAATACATTCCTGATAGCGAGAATAAGGTTTCTGGAATCCAACAGGTGACAAAGCAACCGTTGTGCTAAAACCGGTTTCAGCACGGTAACTGAAATTTGGTTCGTAACCCTGCATTAAAAAAGTAAGTAACCTTAATGTAGCATCTCGTCTCAAATAAAGACCATATTCGCCTGGTTTAACCATTGATTGACCAACTAGAAATGAAGGGGATTCCGGTTTCCACATCGGTGATTTTATAATAATTTTAGTGGGTAAATATCGTTGCACCTCATTCCAGGTTCGTAAAATAAAATGCGGCGGTTTGGCTGCATATTGTTCAAAATATGCGATGCCGTAATTAGGAATAGTAAGTGACAACCCACAGCGAATTGGATTGCGGCTTACTCGCCATCCCTTTGCCCCTAAGGGATTTGCAAATTGCACTTGAGTCATCGTATATGCTGTGCTTATTGTCAGCAGAGTACTCAATGCGATACATGTTAGAAATTGTCCTTTGTGATTCACAAATGCCATCTTTTACTCATTCCTGTGGCTTATTTCATGATATCCTTAGTTATCGGCAAGAACGCAGGAATCTTTACTATGCAAACACTAATAATTAATCGTCCTGATGATTGGCATGTCCATCTTCGTGATAATGAGATGTTACAACACACAGTAGCAGACTGTGCGCAACACTTTGCACGTGCGTTAGTTATGCCAAATCTTAAACCCGCTCTAACTACATTATCTTCAATTAATGAGTATCGAAATAGGATCTTAAACGCCCTCCCTAAAGGAAGTGATTTTGAACCTTATATGACTTTTTATCTAAATGATTCAGTGCATGCCGAAGAATTACATCAAGCAGCACAAGTTTCTTATATACTTGGTGCAAAACTTTACCCTGCAGGAGCAACAACTAATTCTGAAGCAGGTGCAAAATCACTTAAGGATCTTTATCCCCTTTTTGAGGCCTTACAGACTAATGAGTTAGTACTCCAAATTCATGGAGAAGTGACCCATAGTGATATTTTTGAACGTGAATCTTTATTTATTGATGAATATTTAAAACCAATTGTAGCGAACTTTCCCAAACTGCATATCGTCCTTGAGCATATATCAACCCAAGCGGCTGTCGAATATGTGAGCGAAGCGCCAGCAACTGTTGCAGCAACCATTACACCACATCATTTATTATATAATCGCAATAAATTGCTTGTTGGTGGACTTAGACCACATTATTACTGCTTACCTATTTTGAAACATGAAAATGATCAAAAAGCATTGCAAAATGCTGCCTGCAGTGGCAACCCTAAGTTTTTTGCTGGAACAGACAGTGCGCCACATAGTGTCAATACAAAAGAAAATGCATGCGGCTGTGCTGGAATTTATTCGGCGCCATATGCACTTGCTTTATATGCACATGTATTTGATGAATTAGGACAGTTAAAACATCTTAATCATTTTCTCAGTCGCTTTGGCGCTGAGTTCTATCAATTACCCATCAATCAGCAACACCTCGAATTAATTAAATCCCCGCAAACAATACCTGACTATCTACCGTTTGGCACAGGCCAAGTAGTCCCAATTGCTGCAGGTGAAACCATACAATGGAGCGTTCATGGGCTCGCACGATAGTTTACCTAATATGAATTTAAAAGAACGGTTTCGTGGTTTTTTACCTGTGGTTGTTGACGTAGAAACTGCAGGGGTAGATCCATCCAAAAATGCATTGCTAGAAATGTGTATCGTACTAGTTTTTATGGACAAACAAGGTAATCTGCACCGTGGTGAGCGCTATTTTGAACATATTTTACCTTTTCCTGGTGCCGAACTGGATCAAAAGTCTCTAGAGTTTAATCAAATTGATCCCTACCAACCGTTACGTTTTGCTATAGATGAAAAAACTGCTTTAGAAAATCTATTTAAACCTATTTTTACTGCGCTTAAAAAAACTCAATGCCAACGCGCTGTTTTGGTCGGCCATAATGCATGGTTTGATTTGCTGTTTATCAAGGAAGCCATAAAAAGAACTGGCGTTAAATCCCCATTTCATGCATTTACTTGCTTTGATACAGCAACATTAGGCGGATTCATTTATGGGCAAACAGTATTAGCCAAAGCGGTACAGGCGGCAGGAATTCAATTTAATGCTCAGGAAGCACATTCGGCTATTTATGATGCAGAAGTAACCGCCGATTTATTTTGTCACATGGCGAACAAGTGGAAAGTGGTACAAGAAGTAGATAAAAAAAATCAAAATGCTTTAGATTAGAATGGGGATGTAGGGTAGCCTCCAAAGGTCACCCTACACTATAATCTTACAATGTTTCAGAATGTTCGGCCAAATAAGCAGCCACACCTTCAGTGGATGCCTTCATGCCCGCTTTACCTTTTTCCCAGCCAGCAGGGCACACTTCGCCATTTTCTTCAAAGTGCTGTACCGCATCAATGATTCTTATAATTTCATCCATGTTACGACCAATCGGCAAATCATTAACGATTTGTGAGCGAACAACACCATTAGTATCGATAATGAATGCACCTCGGAATGCAACACCTGCAGCAGGATGCTCAACACCATAAGACTGACAAATACTATGAGTCATATCTGCAGCCATAGTAAAGCGAACGGGGCCTATACCACCCTTATTCACTGGAGTATTTCTGTATGCATTATGAGTAAAGTGTGAGTCAATAGAAACAGCAACCACTTCAACATTACGACGCTTGAACTCATCAATTCGATGATCTAAAGCAATCAATTCAGAAGGGCACACAAAAGTAAAATCAAGAGGATAAAAGAACACGAGACCATACTTACCTTTTAAATGCTCGTGTAAATTAAATTTATCCATAATCTCACCGTTAGGCATTACAGCAGCTACGGTAAAATCAGGGGCTTTTCGTCCCACTAATACACTCATTCTATGATCTCCATCATTATAGTTATTATTTATCAATATTATGCAGCAATCGCATCGCGCAACATGGTTTCTAATTCACCTTGTTGGAATAACTCAGCAATGATATCAGAACCACCGATTAACTCACCCTTCACATAAAGTTGTGGGAACGTGGGCCAATCAGAATACTGGGGCAATGTTTGGCGAATGTCAGGATTAGCCAGAATATCGACATAGGCGAAGTCTACGCCGCACGATTCAATGCATTGCACTGCACGCGCAGAAAATCCACATTGTGGCATCTTCGGCGAGCCTTTCATATAAAGCAGGATGGCATTTTCTGCAATTTGCTTTTTAATTTTTTCTAAAGTATCCACGCGCACACCTTAAATTAAGAGAGTTAATTACGCTCATTATCGCGAAAAGCTGTAAAGCCCGCAACCAATAAATTTTTAGCCCAATAGATTAACAGATCCGAAACAAAAAGCCAACTAATGCCCCATTTGAGCTAATAATAATCAAGAAATTCTTGTGGATGTCATATGCCAATTACGCTGATTACCACAAATCGAAGAGTCAGATAGCTACGCCGCTTTTTTTAGTATTATAGATAATCTTCATTGAATATCATGTCCTTCCTGCTACACTTACCCGCAGAATAAAATAATAGGAGATTAGGATGACATTTACATTGCCTGAATTACCATACGCTAAGAATGCGTTAGAGCCACACATTTCCAGTGAAACCCTTGAGTATCATTATGGCAAACATCATCAAGCCTACGTGACTAATTTGAATAAACTAATTCCTGGAACCGAATTTGAATCCATGAGCCTGGAAGAGATCATCAAAGAAGCCAAAGGTGGAATATTTAATAATGCGGCCCAAGTTTGGAATCACACCTTTTATTGGCATTGCCTCAGTCCCAATGGTGGTGGCGAACCCAAAGGTAAATTAGGCGAAGCAATTAATAAGCACTTTGGTTCATTTGATGAATTTAAAAATCAATTTACACAAACTGCAATTACTACGTTTGGCTCCGGCTGGGCCTGGCTTGTTCAAGATGGTAGCGGTGCTTTAAAAATAATCAGCACCAGCAATGCGGGTACGCCAATGACTGAAGGCGTCACGGCATTATTGACTTGCGATGTATGGGAACATGCTTATTATATCGACTATCGTAATGCACGCCCTGATTACGTTTCCGCATTTTGGAAATTAGTCAATTGGGATTTCGTAGCCAGTAATTTGAAATAAGCATTTCTTTTTACTGAGGAAGCCTTTCCTCCATATAGCCTAGAAAAGAAAGTTATGACTATAATGTGACCATCACACGCTCTCTCCCAGAAACGGGAGAGACAATTTTTGAGTTGGGATCAATCCTTCAGTTTTAAGGAAAATACTATGGCTTTAATTACGAGTTACAATCCTATGCCAATAACTTTTACCCATGGAGAAGGTGTTTGGTTGTATGACGAACAAGGAAAGGCTTATCTTGATGGCTTAAGCGGGATAGCAGTTTGCGGGTTAGGACACGCCCATCCCGATGTGACACAAACCATACAGCAACAAGCAGCTAAACTCATTCATACATCCAACACGTTTCATATCAAACAGCAAGAATTACTTGCCGAAAAATTACTATCTATGACGGGGATGGAACAAGTTTTTTTTGCTAATTCAGGCGCTGAAGCGAATGAAGCAGCCATTAAATTGACTCGCCTTTTTGGTCATAAGAAAGGAATAGAAACTCCTTCTATTATCGTTATGGAGCGAGCATTCCATGGCCGCACTATGGCAACGTTAACTGCTTCGGGAAGCCGTAAAGTACAAGCAGGTTTTGAACCCTTGGTTCCCGGCTTTATTCGTGCTCCTTTTAATGATCTAGATGCCATTCATACGATTGCCGCAAATAGAGAAGATGTTGTTGCCGTAATGCTTGAACCCATTCAGGGCGAAGGGGGAATTTATGCTGCGGAAGAAGGTTATCTGCGTGCTCTGGCAAAACTATGTGAACAACACGATTGGATGCTGATTTTGGATGAGATCCAAACAGGAAATGGCCGCACCGGAAAACTGTTTACCTACATGCACTATGACATTCAACCAGATGTTGTTACTACAGCTAAAGGCTTGGGTAATGGCGTCCCTATAGGCGCGTGTCTGATGAGTAAAAGAGCAAAAGATTTATTTAAACCAGGGAATCATGGTTCGACTTTTGGCGGTAATCCCCTGGCTTGCGCTACAGCTTTAACTGTCTTGGACGTCATAGAGCGCGATAAAATTTGTGAGAAGGTCACAAGAAACAGTGCCCTTTTAATGGAAAAATTAATCAAAAATCTTGGCGAACATCCAGGTGTAAAAGGGATCCGTGGCAAGGGTTATATGATTGGTATTGAATTAGATCGACCTGCGACCGATGCGCGTTTATTGGGACTTGCCAACGGCATATTATTTAACGTGACTGCAGAGACCGTGGTACGTCTTTTACCACCATTGATTATTACCGAAGATGAGATTGATGAGTTAGTTAAGCGATTAACCCTAACGATTAATCAATTTATCAAGAATTAATCTTCTGCTAGATATGCGGAACGCTACCAGGGTTTCGCATATACTAATTTATGCACCAGTTCATTTCTTTTGTAGTAGGCCAGGAACCTTAAAGCCACTCATCCTGAGAAGGATAGGACGAAGGAAAGCCTGCACTTTGTTCAGGATGGCGTATCTACATCGCCTTGTTTTTCAATGCCAACTTTTCGTGCACTCTCTTCATATCAATCGATTTTTGCCATTTTGAAATAATCAATGCAGCAATAGCGTTACCAATCATATTGGTTAAAGAACGCCCAGAAGACATAAAACGGTCTACTCCAAGAATGATAACCACGCCCGCAACAGGAATAGTACCTACAGCAGCTAAAGAACTGGCTAATATAATAAAACCACTGCCTGTAACACCAGCAGCGCCTTTTGAACTGATAATCATAATAATTAATAAAAAGATTTGCTGATGGAGGGTTAAATCAGAATTGGTTGCCTGAGCAATAAATAAAGCAGCAAGAGTAAGATAAATTGCCGTTCCATCTAAATTAAAAGAGTAACCGGTTGGGATTACCAAATCTGCCACAGATTTATTACATCCTAATTCCGCTAATTTTTCCAGTAAGTTTGGCATGACTGTTTCAGAAGATGACGTTGCAAAAACAATAAAAATCTCCGTTCTAAAATAATAGATCACTTTAAATATATTTAAACCTAAATAAAAATAAAGTACGCTGCCCAAAATAATTACAACAAATACAATGCAAGTTAAATAAAAACAAATCAATAAGGTAGTTAATCCAAGTAAAGAATGAGCGCCATATTGACCCACTGTATAGGCCATAGCAGCAAACGCAGCCATAGGCGCATAATACATCATCGCATGAATTATCTTAAAAAATATTATTGCCAAATGCTCGCAACCTTCTAAGATAAATTTTCCTTTATTGCCATAAGACATTAAGCCTAATGCAAAGACTATTGCAACAAACAATACCTGCAAAATTTCTCCATGCACAAATGCACTAAAAAATGTTTCAGGAACAATATTTAGTACAAAGTCTGGAACATTATCTATCTGTTCTGCTTTACCAAGGTATGAACGGGCCTCTGATATATTTAAAGACGACGGGTCAATATTCATCCCTCGGCCCGGCTGGCATATATTCGCAACAACCAACCCTAAAGTTAAGGCACAAACAGTTGTTATCAAAAAATAAATCAGTGCTGTACCGCCAATCCTACCCACTGCCTTTAAGTCACTCATGGCAGCAATGCCTGAAACAAGTGTTAAAAAAATGATGGGGGTTATCATCATTTTTATTAGCTTTATAAATAAATCAGCAAAGGGTTTAAAAGAAACCGCTAAGGTTGGAGCAACAACGCCCAGGATGATACCAATAACAATTCCAACAATAACCTGAACATATAACTGTTTAATCAATTTCATAACACGTCCATTAATTACAATGATGGCCTTTCGGCAGATCAGACGTAACAACTAGTTGTTACGTTTATAGCTTTTCCACCACTTACGAAATCCCAGGTTAATAAACTTCTTCTTTCATGATTTCAAAAAAATCGATAACGGTGTCATAAATTTTTCTTAATGCTTGGTTCCTCGATTTTAAATTCAAACACGTATCTTCTTCCGCGTCCACCGCTCGCAGTTTTTGCCAAATAAGCTCAAACATATGGGCATCTATTTTTTTTAATTCCGGCAGCCTATGCTTAATTTTTTCTAGAAGGACACTTTTTTTATTTTTTCTTGACGCAAATAACCTTCCCTCCAATCTGTCCATCAAATCGTGCAATTCATGTTCTTGACCACTGCACGTAATGCGCATAAAACCATCATGCTTTGACAGCCCAAAATAAGACAAAGGGGTAATCATCAAATTGTCTTGGAACAAAAGATAATAAGCCAACTCCTCATCCGTTTTGACCATACCCGTTTTCTGTAATACTCGTGCAACCTCTTTAGGCAAAGGCAGACCGAACATATCGCTAAAATCGGCAAGAACATAAAAAGTGGCCTCTATATGATAGAGGGGATCTGGCATAGCAGCGCCCATGGCTTTTAAGCGCTCAACGACATAATCGACCTTCTTCTTATAAAATGCCGCAATACTCTTTTTTTCCTCATCCCTAAAATTCGCCATCGTTTCGGCATAGGCTGCTTGTGCTGAACGTGGCGCATGGATGAAGTAGCTGATGTTTTTATTGAGCATTTCATTCATCAAGCTTGATTCAAATACTAAAAGTACTGCCATACGCTCACCGGCAGCGGATAAAGCCTTAGTCGCCGAGCGTAAGATGATCACTCGTTCTTGCAAATCTGGGGCAATTCTTAAAAAAGAAGGCATCTCCGCAAAACTCATCTCGGTATACGCTTCATCAAAAATGATGTACAAATCCGGATACTGGCGCAAAACATCGGCAATTTTACTTAACTCACCGGCATCAATAATGTTTCCTAGAGGATTTGATGGATTACAAATTAATATCGCTTTTGGCCAACCATGGTCCATTTCAGCTAATGCATAAGCCTCTTTAATGCTCTCTGCAACTGCTTGCGCAGTAAGTTTGTATCCTGGTGCATCCATGACATGAATAGGATGCAAACAATGTGATGGATTGTTTGAATACACACTGTAATAAGGAAAAGGGGTGATAATTCGATATCCTGGAACATCTTCATAATGAGTATTAAAGGTCTCAAACAGCACCCGCAAGGCACCGATTCCACCCACCGTAAATAATATGTTTTCTGGGTTAATTTCTGCCGTATACCAGTGAGACATAATATCCGCCATTAATTTCCGTGGCGCATAATCACCGCGAGGATCGCCATAATCAATCGCAATATCCTCTTCAATCTGATCAGGATCCATTTGCCATTTTTTGATTAAACCATCTAATCTTTGCCAATAGGAAAGATAAGAGGCAATCGTATGTGAATTAATGGGATAAGTTGGCTTTCCAAGACCGGCAAAGATTAGTTTTTTCGTTGCAGATAAACCTTGTGCTTGAATTTCATCCCTTAACGTATTTGCCCATAAGGCCAACAACATTACTTTTTCAATTTTATTAGCACAATGCCCATCAGGAGTTAACATAATGTCACCGGAAATTTAACCTTGCTCATTATATCAGAATACAAATAAAACATAATATCAAGTTTCAGAACAACTGAATCAATAAAAATCCTATGTTGATAGAAAATTAGGGATTATTTATCTATGCTTAAAAATAAAAGTGTTCTTCTATTTCAATTGAGTCAGTTGACCCCGCTCAAAAATACATGATAATTCATGTTTTTTAGAATTGGGATGCAATATACGCTAAATTAAGAATTATTATTGATAATGGAAAAAAATGGCAAAAAAAGAAACCTCCAACTCGACGAATTTAGTAGCCGATTTAGAAAAAACAATCCATACGTTGCAAAAAAAAATCAATCACTTGGAAGCCCAGTGCAGCCAATTAAAAGGCCTGCTTGATGCCTTGCCTGGAGATATTTATTGGAAAGACTTAGCAGGAGTGTGGTCTGGGATGAATCAACGCTGTGTTGAAAGTCTTCACCATATGAAATTTATCACTGAATGCAGTGAAAATGAGGTTATTGGTAAAACGGATTATGAGATATTTAATAAACAAAGTGCGGAGCTTTTTCGGACCAACGATCTTGAAGTAGTCGAAAAAAATGTTGAATTGTCACGGGAAGAAAAGACGCTTTTACCTTCAGGTGAAGAAATTATTTTACTTTCGACTAAAAAACCATTATTGGATAAAGCAGGCAAAATTGTCGGTATAGTTGGTAATACCATCGACATCACTTATCTTAAAAAAATCGAAGCTGAGCTCACGCAAGCTAAAGACAAAGCAGAAGCAGCAAACCGCGCTAAAGATGAGTTTATTCGTCATATGAGCCACGATATTCGTACCCCCTTAAGCGGGATTATTGGCATGTCGAGCATACTGGAGCAGGCGGCTGAAGATACGCAATTAAAAGAACATGCGCATATGATCAATATCAGTGGAGAGCACCTCCTTGCTCTGCTTAATGGGGTACTCGATATTATTGCGGCAGGTAGTCAACAAGAAAATATAATCAATGAATCGGTATGCAATGTTCATGATTTGATTCGCAGCATCACGGATCTGGAATTTCCGACCATTACTTTGAAAAAACTGGATTTAGTAGTGAGTGTTGACATGAATACGCCGCAATGGATAACGACAGATGTGATAAAGCTGCACCGGATCTTATTAAACCTATTAGGTAATGCGGTTAAATTTACGGAAAAAGGTGTTGTTGAAATTGGTGTCCGGCCAAAATCACAAAGCCCTGGCAAAACAGTTCTGGAGTTTTTTGTCAAAGATACGGGAACAGGCATTAAACCAAAAGATAAAGATAAAATATTCAAACGTTTTTATCGTGCAACACCTGCTGATCAAGGGATCTACTCAGGCCATGGTGTAGGGCTGCATATAGTGAAACGCTATACTCAATTATTAAAAGGAAAAATACGTGTCGACTCAACCTATCATGTGGGGACTACATTCACACTGACAATTCCCGTACATCACGCAGAACAACCTACAAACAGGCATGAGCCAGTCGCATCCAGCATCGCCGCGAAAAAAAGTACTCTAGAAAAAGCAAAGGGCGCACCCTTTGTACTGCTTATTGAAGATAATGCGATTGCTTTAAAGATGATAGAGAATCTTTTGCAACAACTTAGGATCCGCTTTTTATCGGCATCGACAGGGAGCAAAGCACTGGAATTATTTCAAACACATATTTTTGACTGGGTATTAAGCGACATCGGTCTGCCTGATACTACCGGGATAGAATTAGCGAAACAATTTCGCTTGCATGAACAAAATCATCATCGCCCCCCCACTCCCATCATTGGTTTAACAGCCCACGCTGTGGCTGATGTCGAAAAGGAGTGTTTGCAGGCAGGAATGAATCGAGTAATTACTAAACCCCTGCGCAGTCATATGCTGGAAGAGTTCTTGGAACATTACAACGTCAATCCACAAGCTCATGATTTGCCCTCCACCAAGTTTGAATCCATGCTGCCCATTGATGAATATCCATTATTCGATATGACTCATGGGGTAAACAATCTCGGCTCAGAAACGGCACTCAAAAAAATATTGCCCCTATTCATTGAAGAAAATGTCAAAGACTTAATAAAAACAACACAAGCATGGGAAAAACAAGATCTCATTGAGATTCATAAAATCACCCATAAAATAAAAAGTAGTGCCCTTTATTGTGGTACCATCCGCATGCGTCATGCGTGCGAGGCTCTGGAAAAGCATTTCCAACACCATCCACAAATGTACCCGCAAGCGCTGTACCAACAATTTCTCCAAGTGCATCAGGAAACCATCGCCGCGGTGCAAGATTGGATCCAACAATAATTTAATCTTGTGTTAATATTGCCCAATGTGTATAATGGCGAGTACTTACGTAGAGCACCTTAAAATCCAAGGTTATTATGGCTGGCTATTTTCCTCTTGGTGATATTGTCTTTCCGTTTTTATTTAAAGATGGTAAAGGCCAAATTGAAACAAAAGCGTCCTCGTTAGAGCTGACATTAGAACAGCGCGATAACGTGGTGATGGTGCATGAGTCAATCCCCGTTCAATCACTTGAAGCATTCTTTAAGTTTCTTGAGACGAGACCAGATTTAACCAAAAAACACATCTTGTTTGGCGTCATCGGCCAAGGAGCGACCGAACAACATATTGTCGCTATGCATCTCCCACCCAATGGTGCACAAGCTAAAGTCTACGACTCCAAATACAGTAATCCTGAACGTTTTTTTGCGCGTGAGCCATCAAAAAATACCATCACCGGAATTGCAAAAGGCTTGTTTCACGCCTTAAACCCATTCGCAAGCCCAGAACAAACGGTTAACTTAAGCCATTTTAACGCGCAGCAAATTAAATCAGCCAGCTATTATTCTTTTGGAACCCAATCATTTTTTGATGGCGTTACTTGTGGTTATCATACCGGGAGTCTCATCAAAACTTTAGCAGGTTTTCTTGAACAAGATCCCAATGCCAACCCAAGTCCTAAACAGCTTTTAGATGCAACCACCGCTCCCGTAAGCACTTCAGCCCAAAAACTGTGTATGCACAAGGCACCAAGAGTTCCAGAAACGTCTTTTTTTTCTTTTGTGAAAAAAGCCTGGCAAGATACTTTTTTGCCTCTTGTTGCCGAAGAAGAAAGGGATGCCCATCATTTTGGGCATTACTTTATGGGTTGGCCACAGGCCAACGGCTCTAAAATAGCTTATTTTATAACCCTAAAATTTATTACTGCGCCGATAACTAATTTGTTGTCACTTGCCGTCGAGTTTCCACTTAATCTGTTGAGTGAGGCATCCTCTTTTATAAAGAATAAATTATTTTCTTGGGCGCCAACCAATGGCGTAACTCAGAGCATACGCAGTGTTTTACTGCTCACAACTATGGGTCTACAAGGATTATTTCAAGGTGCATACTATCTGCTGAGAACGATTACTTCGCCTATGGCCAGCTTTAAGGCAGCGCATAAAATTCATCCTGTCTTGGGATACCTGAGTGCTTTAGCCTCAGCATGTTTTATTGGTGCAATAGTCGCCTCACTGACAATATTCGCACCGCCCATATTAGCAGCACTGATGCCAACTATGGGACCTGGTGCAATTGCCATGCTCAATATTCTGGCCTATCCTTTTGCCCAATTATTTTCTTTATTGAGTGTATCGATTCCCGCTGCTACAGGCGCTGCCCTCACTTTTGCCACCGGCGCATTAACTTTAGCTATCCTGCATATGCTCGGTCGCAAAACAATTTATCCAGAAGAAGGCACGTCAGCAGCAGATAACAAAAAAGTGTCACCGCCACGGACTGTGGATATTGAGGATGAAGATGACAGTGATGATCTTCTCAAAGGATATGAAGTAGTGGGGGAAAGCGAGCCTTATGTTCACGGAACAAGTGGGATGTTAAATACTTCCTTTGGACGACGACGCCCCGTAAAAGCCAAAGAAAAATCTGGCGATGACATCATCGCTCAGGATATCATAGTACATCACTCAATATAAAAAAATTTGCGTCACATGAATAACGTCCTTGATACACTAATATCTGAAGTGGATAATGCACTACGCACTTTATTTCCCCCCGCTCAAAGAATGAGCGCTCGCCCCTCACCAGCAGAACAACTTGCTGATACGAACCTTTCTAGTAAAGAAAAAAAACATATTGCTGGACTTATGCGCGTCAATCACGCAGGAGAGGTTTGTGCTCAAGCACTTTATCAAGGCCAGGCATTAACCGCACAATTAACCCATATTAAAAAGCAAATGAGCGATGCAGCAGCCGAAGAAACCGACCATTTGGCCTGGTGTGAAATGCGATTAGCAGAATTGAATTCAAAACCAAGTATCTTAAATCCTTTTTGGTATGGTGGATCAATGCTTTTAGGAGCAATTGCAGGCTTCGCCGGCGATAAAATCAGCTTGGGTTTTGTTGTAGAAACCGAGCGGCAAGTATCAGCTCACTTGCAACGCCATTTAGATAACTTACCAGAGCACGATAAAAAGTCCCAAGCAATCCTCGTTAAAATGAAAGAAGATGAAGAACACCATGCAGCTACGGCATTAAACGCTGGAGCAATTGAACTTCCTTATCCGGTGAAACAGTTAATGCGGATTGTTTCTAAATTAATGACTAAAAGTAGTTACTATGTATAATGGTTTGATGCGTTAACATTCATAAATGTACTTGTAGCTAGGGTGAAGCGAAACCGGTTTCGGTCCTACGGACATTCACCTAGGCCACCCTTAAGGTTTATTTTTTTGCGCAAGATGCGCCAAATACAACCTTTCGGTGCATGGGGCATGAATGGATACAAATAAAGTTATGGCACAAGGAACTATTAAATATGGACTCAGCCATTTTATTCACACTTTTTGTTATCTTGATTGCCTATGTCTTTGACTTTATCAATGGCTTTCATGATGCAGCAAATTCCATAGCAACGATTGTTACGACCAAGGTTTTGACCCCTAGACAAGCAGTAATATGGGCTGCTTTTTTCAATTTCATCGCTTTTTTAGTTTTCAATCTGACCGTAGCAAAAACCATAGGCAGTGGATTAATTAATACCGATTTTGTCGATGCACATTTTATTTTAGCCACATTGATTGGCGCTATATTTTGGAATCTTGTCACTTGGTATTATGGACTTCCTTCAAGCTCATCACATGCTCTGATTGGCGGCCTAGCTGGTGCTGCAATAGCCAAAGGCGGATTTTCATCCCTCAAGCTTTCAGGTTTCATCAAAGTAATTGGTGGAATTTTCATTTCACCAGCGTTCGGATTATGTGTTGCCCTGCTCCTAATCTATTTTTTTAATACATTATTACGTCATAAAAAGAAAACTGAATTCAAATTCTTTAAAGTATTTCAGCTGTGCTCTTCTGCATTACTGAGCTTAACCCACGGCAGTAATGATGGACAAAAAACTATGGGCATCATTTCTATATTGCTGTTTTCATCAGCATGGATTCAAGGGCCATTTTATGTTCCTTTTTGGGTAGTCATTTCATGCCAGGCAGCGATTAGTCTCGGGACTCTGGCTGGAGGATGGCGTATCGTACATACAATGGGGACCAAAATAACAAAACTTGATCCCATGAAGGGCTGTGCTGCGGAAACTGGCGCCGCCATGTCGCTTTTTATAGCAACTCAATGTGGTATTCCTGTCTCAACCACACATACCGTGACAGGAGCAATTGCCGGCGTGGGTTTAGCGAACGGAGTTAATGGAACACATTGGCATGTCATCAAACGAATTTTCTTTTCCTGGATCATTACAGTTCCTGCCGCAGGAATAATTGCTGCGGCATTGGTATTAAGCCACATCTAAGAGAGCTCAGTGCCTCGGTCCTCGTCATCCCGAGTGCAACGAGGGATCCCCAATCATATCCTGATACTATACCCCCGCTATACTCGGGTGTGTTAGGCAATTCGTTGATAAAGGTAAAGTAGGCTGGACTGATAAGCCCAGCATGTAACAGGCCAATATATTTCCTTTTAAGACCAATGAACAAACCCTTGTTAACTGAACTTAGGATGCGGTGTTTCATGATGAACATTTTGGAGAATACGAAATTAATTCAGCAAATGCTGGGCTTATCAGTCCAGCCTGCACTGCTATTTTGTCAACGAATTACCTAACACATCCGGGCACAGCTCTTAGCCATTTTTTTGCAACGCACTACGGGTATAACTAAAAGAAAAGTAAATGACCAACCCGACTCCCATCCAAATCAAAAAACGCATTAGCGTAATTGAAGGCAAATTAATGATCAAATAAAGACAGGTTGCCATCCCTAAAATAGGCACCAAAGGCTTTCCTGGGGTTTTAAACGGACGATGCATCTCTGGCCTTTTATAATGTAAATATAACACACCGGCACAGACAATAAAAAATGCAAATAAAGTACCGACATTAACTAGCTCAGCTAAAACATCCATGGGAACAAAAGCAGCAAGCGATGCCATTAAAATGCCACACAATACAATAATCCTTATGGGCGTATGAGTATATGGATTTGTTTTGGAAAAAATCTTCGGTAATAGGCCATCACGCGTCATTGCTAACATAACGCGCGTTAGACCATAAAATAACACCAGCATGACGGTAGTTAATCCGGCAATAGCACCCAGGCTTATCAAGCTCGCAGCTGATTTATAACCTAAAACTAATAAAGCATGGCTGATGGGGGAGGCAACATTGAGGGTACTGTAGTGCGCGATCCCTGTTAATAATCCAGAAACAACAATATATAAAATGGTGCAAATAAATAAAGAACCTATGATTCCTATAGGTAAATCACGCTGCGGATTGATTGCTTCTTCGGCAGCGGTAGATACTGCATCAAATCCAATATATGCAAAAAATATTAATGATGCACCTTGAATTACACCGTGCCAACCAAAAGGTAAAAATGGCGACCAATTAGACGGCTTAACTTCCCCTAAAGCAATTCCGATAAAAAGAAGAACAACAAACAGCTTAATCATCACCATAATATTATTGACTCGGGTACTTGATTTGACCCCCCAAATTAATAATGCAGTTAAAATTGCAATAATCAGGCAAGCTAATAAATTAAAAAAACCACCATTCTCTGGGCCAGACAAAAGTGTTTTCGGGAGATTTATTTTTATCGCCATAAGAAAATCATTTGCATAACCGCTCCATCCAACAGAAACTGCAGAAACAGAAATGGCATATTCCAACAACAAGTCCCAACCCACAATCCAGGCAATTAACTCACCAAAACCAGCATAGGCATAACCGTAAGCACTACCACATCCACCTATAGATGCAGCCAGTTCTGCATAAGATAACGCTGAAAAGATGCAAGCAAACCCAGCCAATACATAAGAAAAGATAATTCCAGGCCCCGCGTCTTTTGCCGCAACAACTCCTGTCAAAATAAAAATACCAGCGCCTATAATCGCCCCAACACCTAAAAGGGTCAGATCAAAAGCTGTTAAGCATTTAGTCAGATGTGATTCATCGGCCAATGATGCATTGATCTCTTTTTTACGAAACAAGTCCATGGTATGCTCACCGTTTTTAAACTCATATTTCTATATAAATAAGCAAGAACGCTGCCAAATCAGCATAGGAAATTCTGATCAAAGTTTATATTTGTAGTATAGCTCCCGCTTAGGTTAAAAATTAAATGAAAAACTTTACGGTACGAATGATCATTATTGGTCTATTAACACTGTTTTCCTTTAATACTTACAGCAGTAATCCGCCTGTAATTTCTTCTTCATCTATATCTAATGACAAAACGCATAAGACTGGTTCTTTGACAATTAAAACCCCGCAAGAGGCAACTGCAGAACCCAAGGGGTGTAAATATTGGCTTCCATTATTTAAACATTTTTGCCATCACCTTCATCAGACATGGACTGAGGGAAGTACCGATCTTTATCTTTCTGGTTATGCCTGGCATAACCGTTTTACCTATTCTGCAGAACAGATCCAGAAAAAAAAATACAACGAGCTTGCTTGGGGTGGAGGATTTGGCAAGGGATTTTTTGATGAGAAGGGAAATTGGCATGGCCTGTACACATTTGCGTTCCTTGACTCCCACCGTAATGTAGAACCAATTGCTGGATACGCCTATTTGAAAGTAGCAAATCTGACTAAGGACTTTAAGGCTGGATTGGGATTTTCTGTATTTGTTACCTCACGGCCTGATATTTTTCATAGTATTCCTTTTCCGGGCGCAGTCCCATGGGCAGGGGTATTCTATAAAAAATTTGCCTTAAAAGCTTCCTATGTGCCTGGCTCATCAACCAACGGCAATGTTCTTTATATTGTCGGAACATACTCCTTTGATAAGTAAAACTACATGTAGCCTGGGTGCAGCCCCAGGCTACAAAATGCATATCTGCTTTTTTTAAGAGAATGTGCTATGTTTTAAGTACCTCTATCAGAAGATTCTTAAAATGAAATCCTTTATTGAACAAGCACAATTTTATGCCGCGTATCACCAAAACATGCAAACACGTTACACCCATATGGCAGGAGTCCCTATCATTATTTTATCGATAATGATTCTGCTAGGGTTCATAAAAATCATTATGCCCGGTGTTTTTGCAACAAATCTTGCCTGTTTAGGAACCCTCATTGCTTTAATTTACTATTTCCGTTTAAATTGGCAGTTGGCTTTAGCACTTACACCAATCATGATCATCTTGTTATTAATAGCCAATTGGTTTAGCCAAGATGGCCCAACAACTTTAGGCGTTTGGTCATTTGTCATTCTGTTTATCTTAGGCTGGGGGTTACAATTTTACGGCCATTATCTGGAAGGTAAAAAACCTGCATTCATGGATAACTTGTGCCAAGCACTCATCGCTCCTTTATACCTGGTTGCAGAATTATTTTTTATGGCAGGTCTCATGCAATCCTTAAAAAAACAAATATACGGTACTGAAAAAGATACGCTTTAATTAAGAGTCGTTGTTCGTAAGCTGGGCTGCTAAGCCCAGCATTAGCAGAATTAACACAACGATCGCTTGCTGGGCTTCTTAGCAGCCCAGCCTACGAACCGCCACCAGGACAAACCCAATTTACTCCTCAGAGACAGACTCTTGGCTTTCCAAATGAATCTTACGGAAAAACTGATGAATCAGAGGTGAAAGTATAATCACCATAATTGCAATAAAAGCCAAACCACTAAATAATGCATAGCATCCTGCAAAGATCTTTCCATGAGTTGTTACCAAGTTGGATGCAGGCCCCATACCAGAAAGAATCATCGAAGCATTCATGAAGGAATCAACCCAGGACATACTCTCCCAATAATGATATCCCCACATACCTATAAAAAGCGCCAAAGAGGTCATTAGTAGCCCGAAAAAAGCATTACGTAGCATATGTAGATATACATTAGCAGGTATTTTTTTCTTATGTTTTTTCATTTGTACTCCCTGTACACAAATTATCAGTTCAAGCCTCGGCGAATTGCGGCATCATTATTTTAAAACAATAATGAATTTTTTGATTTCGTTTAAAGTCCAGATCAATAGTTTGCGCGCTAATATCTTGTACTGAATACTTTTCTTTAAGTATTGGATCCAATTTAAATTGACGTAGATTGGTAGAGAAATATAACACCCCATCTGGATTTAACAAACGCATGGCCGAATTCACCAAAGACAGATGATCACGTTGGATGTCCAAGGTGTCTGTCATGCGTTTAGAATTGGAAAAACTAGGTGGATCTAAGAAAATAACATCGAAGCGATCGCGAGCAACCTTCATCCATTCACGACAATCAAATTGCACAAACTGATGTTTGGATAAATCAAGATGATTGAGTTTGAAATTTTCTTCAGCCCATCGTAAATATGTATTAGACAAATCGACATTAGTGGTTAACGCGCCGGCTAAAGCAGCATGAATACTGGCACTGGCCGTATAACAAAAACAATTGAGAAACCGCGTTCCTGGTTTCAATTTAGCAAAGCTTAAGCGCATTAGACGATGATCCAAAAATAAACCTGTATCCAGATAATCATATAAATTAACTTTAAATTTAGCTTGGCCTTCTGTTACAACCATGGTTTGTCGGCTTTGCCCTAGTTTTTGGTATTGCTCACTTCCTTTTTGTTGTTTGCGCTGCTTTACGACCAAATGGTGAGGCTCGAGCCCCAACACTTTTGGAACAACTTGTATTACTTCTAAACTGCGCTTCTCTACTTTATGAATAGGAATACTTGTAGGAGCCGCATATTCCTGTAGTACAGCATAATCATTATATACATCAATGGCATATGCATATTCAGGTAAATCAGCATCATATACTCGGTAACATGAAATATGGTTCTTATTCGCCCATTTTTGTAAATGACGATAATTTTTTTCTATCCGATTAAACAGCATCTGTGCACTTTCAGACAAAGTATGGCTCATGCTTCCTTTAAGCTCATTGGTCACATGAATATCCAAGCAATAAAGCTTACACTCCAATGCACCGTTATATATAGTGTATTGTTTGCCGGCACGTAATCCTAAGGCCTTTGCTAAAATAGGATTGGACGTCAAAACAGCTGCCTGCCAACCTTGATAATGCGCATGCAAAATTTTGCCTAGTTGCTGATAGAGAGGAACCAAATGGGTCGCCTCACTGAGACGCTCGCCATAGGGCGGATTACAGACTACTAATCCTGTTTTTGCTGAAGCCTGAACTTCTTTTAAGGCTTGGGTTTTAAACTCAACCAAGGGAGCCACGCCAGCACGCTCAGCATTAGCACGTGCTATAGCAATTATCTTGTTGTCCGCATCCGTACCTAATAAAGTCAAAGGCATTGATTTAACTTGCTGCAAAGCATCTACACGTATTTTTTCCCATAATGAGGATTGATGCTGTGCCCAATGTTGCAAGGATTGGTCCTGGCGCAACAAACCAGGAGCAATATGTGCCGCCATCATCGCTGCTTCAATAACCAAAGTACCTGCACCGCAAAAAGGATCATGCAGCGCATACCCTTTCGCAGCCAATTCTGGCCATTTAGCGCGCATAAGTAATGCCGCAGCAACATTTTCTTTTAGGGGAGCAGCACCTGCTTTTTGGCGATATCCTCTTTGATGTAAGCTGTATCCAGTAAGATCAAAGCTCACCGTAACGACATCATTTTTTAAATAGGCATGGATAAGAATTTGTGGCTTTTCCTTATCCACCGAAGGACGAGAATGATCTAAGCGGCGGAAATGATCAACGATTCCATCCTTAACCACCTGAGCGCCATACATGGTATTGCGAATGTGCTCGGAAGCGCCATGAAATTCAATCGCAATGGTTTTATCGTGTGAGAAAACCGTCTGCCAGTGAAATTCGGTACACAGCTGATGCAGAGCCTGTTCATTACCAGCATATCCACTAAAAAGAATTAATTGCACGCGGTTCGCTATTCTTGACCAAAGACATAATTTATATAGGGTCAACAAATTGGCCTCGCCATACACACCTTGTGGATTAACACGTGTAACCGACAAGCCTATGGCTTTTACTTCTTCTTCTAATAAATATTCAAGTCCACGTGGACAGCTAATGAATAGAGAATAGTTCATTCTATGGATGACCTCAAATAGCGAAACAGTGCTTTGGCAGCACCTGTATTTTTTTCTTTCTGCTGATCATCAACTGCTTTTTTAATGAGTTGTCTTAAATGCTGAACATCTTCAGGTTGATAAGCTTCAATAAATGCTGTTAATGCGTCTTTTCCCTCGTTAATCAAGCGATCACGCCAAAGCTCAACCTCATGGAAAGATGCAGTCACCGCACTGTCTTCTTCGAGTAATCGCTCATAAGCAGCCAAAATTTCTTCATAATCGGCAGCACGCATCAGCTTGCCAATTAATTGTGCTTGCCTTCTTTTCGCCCCATGACTTTTAATTGCTTTTGCCTCGACAATTGCTTTGTACAAATTTTCGGGAAGGGGAAGTAAATCAAGCTTGGCCAAACTCAAGTCGATAAATTTTACACCTGTTTTTTGCAAGAAATCGGCTTCTCTTTTTTTCTGTGATTTACTGACTGGTTCATCCATAGTGGGTTCTTTTTAATCGTAAAATTAGCTAATGATACTATATACTGCACACGCTCACCAAATGAGCGTGTGCAGCATGGATTATTATTCAGCTGCTACAAGAGAAGCAGGGCTTGGAGTTTGTACATACTGTTTGCTGGGTCTAGAACGTAAATACGTACGTCCCACGGCAAAGAAGTTATAAATCAGGATGAATAATAAAAGTAAATGCAACCAAGTAATAGTTAATTGCATAAAAATAGGAATAGTAATTAGGACACCTAAACACCCTGACAGGCTTAGAATCATGGTTTTCTTTAGAGGGATTTTATCGTGTTTTAAGAACACCAACGTAGTTAACGGTTGTTGCATGGCTCCGGCAGTAGTCATAATTGGGAATGCGACTACAGGCGAAATATTCATTAAAAAGAGCACACCTTGTACCATAACGAACAAACCAACACCCACGGAGGTTAAAGCGCCACAAACCACCATCGCTAAGAAACCTACGATCAATTTCCAGGAACTCAACTCGGTGAGCTCACCGCCAACAGGTAATAAACGAAACTCATGTGACACTAAGAGCAGAATAATTAAAGCAAAGCAACAAATCATAGACAAACGAATCGCTTGCTTACTTAAGTGACTCACGACAAAACCACCCAGTAAACCACCAACACAAGTTCCCATAACTAAGGTTAGAAGAGTAGTTAAATCAACATCAATTAGACCCATAAAAAATAATGATTCGATTGTTCCGGGGATAACTTGAGCCCCATTATTCACAGCAGGCATTTCATCATCACGAAATGTACCCGTCAATTTTGCCAAAGCGACATTGACAGCAAAACTACCAATACCCAAAGTATCTGCAATAAAAGCAATCACACCACTGATACCTAATTTCAAATATTGCATAAAAGACAGTGGCTCAGCCGGCTGGCGAACGAGTTTGAAAACCATAACGGCTACGCAAAGCAGGCTTAATACCAAAATGCTTAGAGTAATAAAAAAAATGACCATTCGGCTACCAACCTAAATAAATATTGAACTGCGCAATTATATACTAATTCTGCTGCCCAGCAAACAACATTCAGATTAAAAATAGTGCTTTATGAATTGCGTAAGGACACAAATAAGCCACTTTTAATTTGGCCTGATCGTTAAAGTAGCCAGGGTGGAATGGCGCCGTAACTCGGATTTAAGATAAAAAATCAGACTCCGGTCCCCCGGGTTCCGCTTCACTTCACCCAGGCTACAAAAGAAAGCATAAGTGGGCTGGGCTGTAAGCCCCGCGCTTGTTGACATCAATTCTACTCACAAAGAAATATTTTGGAAGTAATTAGTTGCTCATGCAGCTGGTAGTACTGACACCTACCTGAGCAAAAACCGACTGAACCATTTGTCGATCCACGTTCAAATCCTTAGCAGCATAAACTACGCCACAAGCGCCTTTAATAAAGTTAGTCGTCGGAGTCCAATATTTGCTGTTGGCAATAATCATCATCTGATAGGACTTTTTAATACCTATATTTTTGGCCAATAAATAAAATGCTTTATTAAATATGCCGCTCGCCGTATGCACAATAAAACTTTGTCTCTCTTGAGGGTTGGTAATACGTGATTTGGCGTAAGCAACTAAATCAGGATAACTAATTGCACAATAGGCACCATGACTTTGGGCCAGTTTTTTATCCAAACAATCAGCAGAACTACCATCTGAAGAAGGAAAATCCATAAAGCGTAAAGCCTTACCAAACGATTCGCGCACAATAGTCTCGCCAATGCCCCATGTTACCGTATTGGACTCCAGATACAGCTTATTATAAAGCTGAGGAAATTTCTCCAAGAGATAAGCTCGTGCTGCTTGGCCAGCCATATCTGATAATGATTCATTAAGCGCGCCGGACTGATCATGATACTCAAGGCCAGAATGCTGTTCCGTAAAACCATGAGTCACCTCATGACCGGCTACATCCAAAGACACCAAAGGATAAAAATCCTCACCATCGCCAAAAGACATGAATTGTCCATCCCAAAAAGCATTATCATAATGCTGGCCAAAATGAACGCGCATCACTAACTGCATTGGGGTACCATTCGTATTTTGTAGCGCACTGATGCCGTACCATTCTTGATACATATCCACAATTGTTTGGCCAAAATAATAAGCATCATTAGTTGGTGAAAATGCACCATTGATGTTTTCTTCGATATTCTTGTTGCACGGATATTCAAAAGGAGTAGTCAATAGATCATTCCAATCCCAGGCAGAGTTCAGATTAACCAGTTTTACTTTGGATGTATCCATAATGCATTGGCTGCCATTTTGAATTACTTCCAAAAAAGGTAATCCATCTCGTCCATACCAATACTCATGAACTTTTTCATTGCCGCCAGGCCCGCCATCCATATAATTTTTTATATTGTTCCATTCCTTAGTGATTTCACCGCTTTGCGCATCTACGATAAAAAATGGCCATGCTGGCTTATTGTCACCCTGAGTTGTTTTAAATGAAACCTGATAAACCAATTTCAACTCATTCTGCTGTTCTGCTCTGATTTGCAGTTCACTCAACTCTTCATAAGTAGGCATTTGTGGATTAAAGCTGAACCAAGATTTTTTCGCCAAATCAATCGCTTGATTCGAGGTCAGTACGGGTTGTATGTTTAGTTGGATGTCGTTGAGTAAATGTCCATTTACTTGTCCATCCTCTTTAGTAATCATAATTTGTGCACCAACCACAGGGATTCCTCGATACATTTGTTGATACCGCATGATGGTTTTTGCGTGTTCTTGAGTCTGATTTACTGGCTGTAATGTATTTTTTTCTGCGTTTGCACTAACAGCAACTCGCGCTTTTGCATGAGACGTTTGCTTGAGTGAAAATTGATTTAAACTACTTAAGGGCGCTTGATATAAATCCAGTTCGGTTACAGCAAATGCATCATAAGTGACAAAAACAAGAGTGGCGCACAAAAGTTTTTTTAACATAAAAATCACTCAAAAAATCTACAATGGCATCATGATGGCATGAAAATAAACAATCCACAAGTTGCTTGTGCAAATATTATTCTTTGCCAACTTAGCAAATATAAGCTAATTTTTTCAATCAATTAACTCATCAGATGCGGTATACTCTTGCAAAAATGATGGGCTCTGTATATGGTTATGCCCCCGGTTAGTTTTAAGGATAAACTCATGAGCCGCGCAAAATCACCATGGTTATATTTTGCACTACTTCTAATTGTTCCAATCCAGCTTTTATGGGCAAAAGAATCCTTTAAGACTTTGGAAAAAGCGTCACTAATCATTAATGCTGGAAATAGCGCGCAAAACTGCTCTAACGCACTGCAAAATTGTGTGATCCAAATTAGCCAAAACCTCCCTCAGTGCCTGCCTAAACCAGGGGCCATTACGATTACCAACAACTCGAGAATCGTGGCAAATAATATACAAGCATCTTCCGCAGACAGTAATTTCATTAATTATGTCGTGCAAAACAATAGCTGTCCTGCTTTCTTGCAACCAGGGCAAAGCTGCAGCATTAGCTTTTTTACCAATACGTCAATAGCCTTTTTAATTTCTAATGTACTGGTCAAAGGCACAAATACCAGTTCGACTTTTTTTAATATGCAGGCATTAGCTTGTGCTACGCCACAAGCAGAACTATCTGCCACGCCAACTACAGTCAATTTAATCACCGGAGGCTCATCGCAAAACGTCACCGTAACCAATATTGGTAATGTGAATGCAAATAATGTGCAAGCTACATTAGCCTCTTCTAACCTTGGCATTATGTTAACAAACAATTGCCCTTCTACTTTAGCGCCAAATACTTCGTGTCAATTCACTTTTACACCGGGTTCCAACGCTGGCAGCACCACAGCAACGATCGCGGGCTCGAACACGATAAATTCAGTTTCCATAGGAATTACAGAAACAATACCGCAAGCAAAACTAAGTGCCAGTCCAACGACAATCAATTTAACCTACGGAGGAGCAGCACAGAGTGTCGCAGTGACTAATATCGGTAATGCAAATGCAAATAATGTACTGGCTACATTAAACTCTCCTACTCTTGGCATTATGGTGTCAAGCAATTGTCCTTCTGTTTTACTGCCGAATGGTTCATGCCAAATCACTTTTACACCGGGTTCCAGCGCTGGCAGCACCACGGCAACGATCGCGGGCTCAAACACGGTAAACTCAGTTCCCATAGGAATTACAGAAACGATACCGCCAACAACACTCAGTGTCACACCCTCATCGTTCACGACGACTATAGGTCAAAGTCAATTGGTGACGGTAACTAATATTGGAAGTGCATCTGCACTCAACGTCACGGCATCACCAACGAGCCCTCTTAGCATACAAAGTACAACTTGTGACTCCAGTTTATCGTCTGGAAACTCATGTCAGCTAACATTTAGCGCAACAGGAACAACCACTCAAAATGTTCCTATCAATGGTGACAACACCAATACAGTCAGTTTATCAGCTACTGTGCTTGGCGCAGTTGCTGGAGCACCTAGTCATTTAACTTCAACAGCAGGGAATGGGCAAGCTACACTCACGTGGAGCGCGCCTACGAATACAGGAGATTCCGCTATTACAGGTTATACCATTACCCCTTTTATTGGCAGCGTGGGACAAACAGCGGTAACAGTAGGCAGTTCTGTTTTAACTACTACGATAACAGGCCTTACTAATGGAACAACTTATACTTTTACGGTGGCTGCGAATAATGCCAGTGGTACAGGTATTCTTACCTATAGTAATTTTGTAACGCCTAGCTCTGGGCTTGTTGTCAATCCTTCAACTCTAGCACTTTCAGGTATTGGTGGTGGCGCTCCAAGAACTATCACAGTAACCAATACCAACCTAGTACCCACTACTATAGGCTCTATTTCTGGTCCTACGCCTGCATTACCAGGCTCAGGATCAGGAGCTGCAAGCATTACATCAAATAATTGTTTAACTACTTTATTACCGGGTGCTTCGTGCACAGTAACCGTTGATCCTGGATCTGCAGCCAACACCAGTGCTAACTGTACGACAGGGCCAACCCCGAGTGTTTTAACATTCACTCCTGATATTGGAAGTTCAGTGGATGCAAACATTCTTATCTTAGGTTATGGATGTATCTATCAAAGTGGCTATCTTTTTTCAATTGATGACACAACACCGACTACAGCAAGCATCGGGGGAATTGTTGCCGCATTAAGCGATCAGGTATCTCCCTCTACAGGCATTTATTGGAGTCCAGGTGGGATAGATACTCCGATTTGGGGGATAGGAGACCGTTCCATCCCCTCCACCGCCTTCTACCCTTCACCTAATGCTACGTCCCCTTACCCTGCTATTCTTGTTTTGGGACAGGCAAATTGTGATGGCCCAGATGATGGATTCTGCAACAGCAGTAATATGCTTACCTCATTTTCAACCGGTAATACTTATTCTGCAGGAATATGTCAAGGTATTAGTGATGGAGGATATTTAGATTGGCATTTACCTGCAATGTGTGAGCTAGGACCATTTAATCCATATAGTCCTTCTTCTCTATGTACCCCAGGGAGCACGAATATGCTCGATGAATTATTCTTACAGGGTATTGGTGGATTAGTTAATAATGGTACCTACTGGAGTAGCACAGAAGCGTCGGATGTAGCAATTTTTTCATGGAACCGACAATTTGGCTCACCTAGCTCCCAACAGCTTAATGGGAAAAATTTTACGTTTGGTATTCGCTGCGCTCGTAATTTGGCAAATTAACTAAAACAGCAGGGTTCTTAGCCCTGCTGATTCATATAGCAAGATTAACTGTTTTAATTCTTTTAAGGATAATATGATGTTTGCCAGAAAATATACCATACTTTTTCTTAGTCTCTGGGCTTTGTCTATCGCTCATGCAGGGATGGTAGAACGCTACATGCAAGAAAAACAAGCAGAAAATAAATCTTTAGTCACCGAAAAAACAATTCAGCTCGCTTACTTTAAACAATTGATTGACCATAATGATCCCGCCGCGGGTACCTTTTCACAACGCTACTACATCGATGAATCTTATGGTGCGACAGATGATTCACCAGTGTTCTTTTACATTTGCGGTGAAGCCGCATGCACGAAACGCGCTTTAAATGGGGCAATCAGAAATTATGCACAAAAATTTCATGCCAAATTGGTTGCCTTAGAACATCGATATTATGGTGAGAGTTTACCTTTCAATTCATTGTCAACTCAAAACTTACGTTTCTTAACCACCGAAGCCGCTTTAGATGATTTGGCATATTTCCAACGCCATTTCAAAAATGAAAAAAACTGGAATGGGAAATGGGTTGCATTTGGAGGCTCATACCCTGGTTCTTTATCGGCTTATTATCGTTTAAAATTCCCTTATTTGGTTGTAGGCGCTTTGGCCTCGTCCGCTCCCGTCATGGCAAAAGAAGATTTCATTGAATATGATGCCCATGTGACGCAAGTTGCGGGCTTACAATGCGCCAGTCAAATGCGTGAAGTGGTCAGTGAGGTGGAAGCCAGCCTAAATGATGCAGGGAAGTGGGCACAAATGAAATCACTATTTGATGCGGCAGCAGTTGACCATCCAGTTGATTTTTTATACTTGATTGCGGATACCGGTGCGGCTGCGGTGCAATATGGGATGCGCGATACTTTTTGTTCCAGCTTAGCGTCCAGTCCAACACCACTTCAAGGCTATGCTGAGTTCGCTAAAAAATTATATAAAGACATGCATGTCACTGCGGTAGAGATGACCGCACAAGGTGCTATGAGTGAAAATCCACGTGATTATAAAAATGGCTTGGGCATGCGCCAATGGTACTATCAATCCTGTAAAGAATACGGTTATTGGCAAAATGCCCATCCGAATCCAGCTCTGTCTACGCGTTCTTCATTAATTAATCTGGATTATCATCATCAAATCTGCCAACGCTTGTTTGGTCTCACGCAACCGGTTAACACAACCGAACTCAATAATACGCTGTACACTCCTCTAATGGATACTTTAACGTCTAATATCTATTTCACTAACGGAGAAAACGATCCTTGGTCTACGCTTTCTTTGGCGGAAAAAAATGGTAATGCGATTAATCCTAAATTGACTTATCAATTGATTGCAGGAGCGGCACATTGTGATGATTTACATAGCCCCTCTGTGCTTGACTCAGATTCTTTAAAAAGCGCTCGCAGCACGATGGAGTCATTGTTAGCTGAGTGGCTTAAGTAAATGCGCCTGGGTTGATAGCCCTTTATCCTTAGTCCTTCTCTCCAAGTGGGAGAAGGGAATCTAATATAAGTAAACCCGGTGGAGGATTCTTTTCACCACTACTTAGGCTGATTGGATGGACGCTCTTCGTCACCCTCACCTTTATCACTACTCAAACGTCCTTTCATAGCAGATTTAGGTATTCGCTCTAAAGCATTGCATTTGTCCAATGTATCAATAAAACAGGAAGGAGATAATGCCGCCACTTCTTCAGCAACAGGTAATTGCAACAAAGGAGAAGGGATATCCTTCACTCCTTTACTTTTCAACTCCTGCACCATCTGTACATTTAACTCCTTAATGGCAGCCATAGTACACATACCAACAAATGGAGAACAAATAAGGGTTACTGGGCTTTTATCTTCTGCTTGGAAAAGCTCTTGGGCTGAGGCATCCTGATGTACAATCCCTTGATGAATGGGACCTATGAGCTGTGCATCATGAATTTCACGTTGGATTAGCCCAAATTTATGCTCTAATTGCTGGAGCCAATCATCACCTAAATGTTTTTTTAAAAATTTTTTTGTTTCATCATGTCCAATTAACTTGTCCAATTTAATCCGATATTCCTCGCTATAGAGAAATTCAGACAAAATGAACTGATCTTTTTGCTGCTTTGCATGGAAAAACATAGGCGCCCCACTTTTTGTCGCTTTAATCTCAAAAACCGTCGTACTAGAAGAAAGATCCAAATTTTTAGAAAAGCCGGATTGTGATGCCCATTGTGCATCCTGATAAAGCTGAGACAAACGCGCGCTTTCCATAGTGATGCCAGAGGATTCAAACACAGCCAAATCATGAGTCAGAGAGGCTAAATCAGCTAACGCACCCAACTTGGCTAAGGTTATTTTGTCATGATCATCAAAATGAGTTTGATGCCAATATCTTGATTTAAACGTCAGATTTCTCAGCGTTCTAATCACAGCAAAACTGATCCCAGTATCGTGCTCTGTCAGCTTTCTCAACTCCATAATTTTTCCATTTAACTCCATATTACCAATCGCTTTTTCTAAAAAGGCAACAACCATCTCTTTTTCTCTGCCTGCTAATTCTAGGTCCGGCCGCGGGTTATCCGCTTGCATTAATCTATTCAGTAAAAATAATGCATCTAAATCGTTGCTGCTAAGTCCTGTTATTTGAATTATTTCTTCTCGAGTCATAAATCACCTGGTTAAGCATATGAAAAATAACGAAGCATTATTTCTTCGACTAAGTTGTCAACAAAGTTAATAAGTAAGTTAGGGAATAACTCATCATTGACGTTTTCTTGGGCCTGAAAAAGCAAATACTGTTGGGCAATAAAACTCACCATCTCACTAATACGCTCTGGCTTTGCCAAATAAAAAAAACAATCCGGTAATGCAATCAAAATTTTATTAATCAATTTCACCGCATCGGTATTTGAAATACCTAAAACCAGAGATATCGCTGAACTTGATCGGTATTTACTGTGCATGTTTGCTTCACAGTATTGATCTACAATCCTATAGATTTCTTTGGCAGATTGCTCTTTTCTTGGGTGCACAGGCTTCACTCCCATTCACTTGCCTTTTTTATATCCTAATAATCCAATTTTAGACCAATTTTTAGTAAAGTCCCGTTAATCAATAGATCACACAATTAAAATCTACCACTACGAAAGTCATCCATAGCTTGTATTATTTCTTCCTGGGTATTCATTACAAACGGCCCATGGCGGGTAATCGGTTCATGAATTCGAGCAGCAGCGATCAAGATGCATTGACTTGCGGTCTCACTTTTCAAAAGCAAAACATCGCCCGCACCAAGTTTGGCTACGGTATCATGTTGTACTAACTGCTCCCCGATACGTACAGTTCCTGAAATAACGAGAAGAATCGCTTGGTAATCCTTGGGGATATGTTGCTGTATACTTGCTTCAGGTGGTAAAACAATATCGAATAATAAGGGGTGCGTAGCAATGCCTGTAATCGGCGAAACGGTCCCCTTATCGGTCTGACCCGCAATTACCTTAATTTGCCCACCTGAATCATGTGTTTCCACTGGCAATTGAGTACCTTGCATTTCTTGATAACGAGGAGCGCGCATTTTCTCTGATGCAGGTAAATTTAACCACAACTGAAAACCATGTAATCGACCATTAGTGGAGGGCATTTCTGAATGCACAATTCCTTTACCAGCGGTCATCCATTGCACGTCTCCAGCCGCAATAGTTCCTTTATGCCCCTTATTATCTTCATGGGTTATACTACCGTCGAGCAAATAAGTAATTGTTTCAAAACCTCGATGAGGATGGGCAGGAAACCCTGCCATATAATCCAAAGGATCCGTGCTATTGAAATAATCGAGCAGAAGAAGAGGCTCAAAATCATTACTCCTCTCAATACCAATATAGCGATGTAATTTCACCCCAGCACCTTCGCGTACCAGGATACCTTTAATCAATCGCTCTACTTTAATTTCGCTCATGAATACGCTCCATGTTAGCTAACAAAAAACATTAATTTCCACATCACTGCTATATAGCATAGTCCAAAATTTATCAGGCGATATAAATATTAATCAAAGGCCTAAATCAATAGCCGCCCATTTAATGCACGAAGAAATTTTTTAACTCTCAACAAGCTCTCGCAATCTGCACTTAGCAACAAAATTAAGCCTTGCAAATAAATTTATTGCATCATACATTCAGCAAATGACCACATTGAATAATATTTAATTTGCGGCCACACAAAACATACGAAAACACAAAAAAAAATTAGCTCGAGGTGATGTGATCCCTGAAAACAACCACTTCTAGCCCTGTAGATTTGGTTGTGACAGAAAAAACAGAATCGTCTGCAGCGGTGAAATCTACTAAAAAATCTACGTTGCTCATCAGAAGTATTTTTAATCACCCTGTAGACGGGACTAAAGCAGAAATTCTGCCATCAACAGCACCTCCTAAACATATATTAATTTGATCTATATAAATTCATAGATTCCGTTTTTTGAACAAAAACTTTCTTGTGCTATGATCAAATAAAGGCCACGTTAATCAAATTTAACGCTGCCGCCCAAATTATTTCTCTTTCTAAAGTTTCTGGAGACACAAATGTGGAAAAAAGCAGATAAACTTGTACTCAGTCCTTTCGGCTCCACGGTTTTAAGCAATGTAAGCTCTTCTTATAGTGGTCGATTGGGTACCATTTTTAGCAGCACGTTTCGCGCTCGAGAGTTCGAGCAAACGCTTAAGTCAACCGTGCTTCTACCTGCTAAAAAGGCAAAGGTAGATCTCCCGACAATGCTTGAGGGCTTACCCAAAAGCGTCCCCCTTCATCGCGGCATGGCCGGACTTGAAGAGGTAGAAAGTATTGTAACCCATGGGAAATTTGGCGCGGGGAAATACACTAAAAGACCTGCTTCTTTAGATATTGCGGAATTTATAGATAAACCTAAGAGCAGCTTATTGCTTTCTACCTCTCCCGACCCACACACTGTTAGAGAATATATGATAGGGTTCCAGCTCATCACGGCAAAAGGCGCTATTGTCTCCATGGGCTTACCGGCCGTATTTATTCGCCCACAAACGGCACGACATGTCGATGTGGAATTGTTTGAACATTATCAGAAAGTCATCAATGCGGCGGTGGAATTAGGAAATCGGACCCAATACGAGAATATTTTTGATCTTGCTCATGGAAATAATGAAACCACTGTAATATTAGGTGCAACAAAACAGGATGATTGGCGTCCCCGATTTGATAGAGATATCCATAGCATCGTGCTAGTAGAAGGTGCAGGACGTATTTTGAGCGGCTTTACAAATGCCAATACTGTAGAAGCAACAACGATTGAGAATCCAGGATATTCTAAAAGACTCATGGCCATTGAAGTCTTCTCAACTGCTTCTGGTGAAGGGGCATTTTATGACAAATACCATAGAACGATGACGAAAAGATCTCAAGAATTAGGACTAATCGAAGGCGACCAAAGAATATTAACAATGAGTGATGCATCCGCTCTAATGAGCTCACCTAAATATCTTGAGCTGATGGAGCAGCATACAACAACCGGTGAAACCATGGTATTACAAAGTGTTCCAAGAGGTATTCCCATTGGCTCTGAAGAACTCATTGAGTATGTGGCCTTTTTAATTGAATCCAATCCTGAGAAAACACCAGTAATACCCACGGATACAACGAGCTCAGCACGTTATTCTTAGCCGCCAGTGTGGGGCTAAGAAGTTTTATCTATGAATTATAAGCCAACACGAATTGTCTGTTTTTTAGACAAAAGTTTCTCTGCTATGCTTAATGATGCTACTTAAAACTAATCATCGCTCACCATTCCTATGCAAAAATCGAGATCTTGCCTTGGTAAATAACTTTTTGCGACAGAACCCAAACCCAAATATCGTTTTCAACCCCCACTATGTTGGGGGCGGCGTTTTGCACATTCATAAATTAATCCGCCTGGCCTATTTTTAAACACAAATTTCTCTGCTATGCTTATAAAAAAAACAGTTTATTTAAAATAACTGCATTTAATTAAAATAAGCCGGAGGGCCAAATTATGCTAGGCAGAGTAACTCGACCTCTACGTGTACGCGTACCCCCATCCCCATGCCGCGCAGCGGTTTTAAAAGCGGTTACTCCCAAAGGACTTTTTGGAAAATCACCACATACAGCTACAGGGGGCGGTGCACACCATGCACATGGGGGCACACACCATGCACATGGGGGCACACATCATGCACATGGAGGCACACATCATGCACATGGGGGCACACATCATGCACATGGGGGCACACATCATGCACCTAAGGGCACACATCATGCACCTAAGGGCGCCCATCATGCACCTAAGGGCGCCCATCATCCACCTGCAGAAGTATCTGTAAAAACAGCAAAGATGGAATATGAGGAGTTATTAAAAAGTTTGCCCAGAGGACCATATATAGTTCATCGTGGGATGTCAGGATTTAAAGAGGTCGTAAATATTGCAACCGATGGACGATTTGGTGCAGGGCTCTATGCCAAAAGACCTTTTGATTTAGATATTGCTAAATACATACATGTCCCTAAGAGCTGTGCTTTATTTTCGATGTCACCTGATCCACACACGGTGAGAGAATATATGGTTGGATTTCAGCTCATCAGTGCGAAAGGAGCCATTGCCTCCACGTGTTTACCCTGTGTATATATTCGTCCGCAAACAGCACGACATGTCGATGTTGAAGCATTTCAATGTTATCAAAAGCTCCTTCATGGAGAACAGGATGTTGGGGACTTTAGACGAGTTGAGGACATTTTTGATCTTGCCCAGGGAAATAATGAAACAACGGCAATCTTAGGCGCAAGACCAGAAGATGACTGGCGCCTAAATTTTGATACCGATCTACATAGTATGGTCATTGTAGAGGGGGCTGCCGGACGCTTCTTGAAAGGATTTGCTAAAGCTGAGCAAGTACAGGCGACAACTATTGTCAATCCAAGCTTCTGTCAAAGAATGATGGCAATAGAGGTTGCATCAACTACCACGGGTGAGGGCGCCTACTTTCACAAACAATTTGACAAAATGAATAAACGAGCACGTGAATTAGAATTAATCGCACCCGACAGTAGAATTTTAGTACTCGCTGATGCCTCTACTTTAATGAGCTCTGCTGAATATCGTGCGCTTATTGAAGGGTATACAGCAACTGAAGAAACGATGGTATTGAAAAGTGTTCCCAAGGAGATTCCTATTGGCTCGCCAGCACTCCTTGAGTACGCTCGCTTTCTAATTGAATCCAATCCTAAAAAAGAACCTATAGCACCTGGCACTGGCGAAGCGCCGACATTATAAGCGTTCCGTCATAGATGAACTATCTAGCGAGCCTCCCGGTGGGCAGGAAATGTAGCCTGGGTGAAACGAAGTGGAAACCCAGGTTGCAGTCCTTCACCCTACACTCCAGATATTCTTTATCGCGTAGGAACCTGTTGTAACAGACAGGATTTTAATTAACGGATGAACACTTAATCCAGGTCAAAAACACTCTCCATCGAGGGTTCTTTTATAGCTCGATTAAGTCCTGGTTCTCCCTGCTTAAAATGTTTTCTACACGTTGATGAATACATATCATTACCGCCTATAATGACTTGATCTCCTTCAGTGATTACATCACCATGAGCATTTAAGCGTAAGTTCATCGTGGCTTTACGTCCACAATGACAAATGGTTTTGAGTTCAACAAGTTCATCCGCCCATGCTAAAAGATATTGGCTTCCTTCAAAGAGTTCTCCGCGAAAATCGGTACGCAAGCCATAGGCAAGCACAGGAATTCCAAGTTGATCGGTAATTTCTGTTAATTGATGAACTTGCGTACGGGTTAAAAACTGGGCTTCATCAACCAAAACACAGGCATATTCTTTCTCTTGTGCCATGACTTGCTGGTATAGATCATCATTTGGATTAAAAATCAAAGCTTGTTCGGAGAGTCCTATACGCGAATGTACTTCGCCGTGTTGATATCGATTATCAATTGATGGCGCAAATAACAAAGTGTTCATTCCGCGTTCGCGATAATTATAACTTGATTGCAGGAGTACCGTACTTTTCCCAGCATTCATTGCAGCAAAATAAAAATAGAGTTTGGCCATAGGATTTTAGTTTTTTTGAAATACGATCATCATACCTAAACCATCCCTCTATGATCTACTATGTTGGTCCCAATTCATTAATGCGCGATTAAATACGAGCGATTTTGCATTTTTTGATGTAGTATGAAAAAATATTTTTTCCTATGAGCACTTACCATAGAATGGAATAGCTTTCGAAATATGAGATAACTATGAACTTCAAAATAAAAAATTTATTTGTCGCATTTATCTTAATGAGCATCACATCTATAAGCCAGGCAGATGTGCTGCTTAAAGATACCCTAGGCAACACAATTCCTTTTTCATCTCTAAAAGGGAAGTGGGTGCTTATTAATTATTGGGCCGGTTGGTGTAAAACCTGTATTGATGAAATCCCCGAATTGAACCGTTTTTATCAAAAGCATGAGCAAGATTCCGTTGTGTTATTTGCTGTAAATTACGATGGGCTCCCAGTACATCAACAAAAGAAACTCATTCAAAAATTCAATATCCAGTACCCCTCACTCGCTTCAGATCCAGCACTTGCTTTAGGATTAGGTGATATTATTGGTGTGCCGGTTACCTTTGTGATTAATCCCCAAGGTGAGCTCGTTGATACGCTCTATGGCGGCCAAGATATTAAAACCTTAGACACGGTAATAAAAAAGACTTAAATCATTGTATTTTGGATCTTATAGCCTGGGCTCCGCTGCGCGGCCAGGCTACAAAGCTATTCCGTTCGCGAGGGCGTATTCTCTGCAAACAAACGTTGTTTTTGTTCTTTAGTGATGCGAATTTGTAACAACCAATCACCGTGCTCATCATGCGATTCATTTAAAACAGAACCTAATGCATAAAGTTGTGCGCGCAATTTTGCCTGTGTCGCTTTAAGCACTACATGCTCAATAAGAACAGCCCCATGTAATTGGGTGCTAATTGCTTCTTTGAGTAAATCCAGCCCCAGATTGGACGCAGCAGAGATCCATACTTTACATTTCTCTTCCTGATAATCCACCTTAGGCTCATACCCTTCTTTTAAGTCAATTTTATTGAATACCAGAATGACAGGAATATCATGTACTCCTAACTCATCTAAAACCTGTTGCACTGAAAAAACGTTGTCTCGCCAATGCGGATCAGAAATATCGATCACGTGCAGCAATAAATCCGCCTGCTGTGTCTCTTCCAAAGTTGCCCGAAATGCTTCGACCAATTGATGGGGCAAATCACGAATAAATCCCACGGTATCAGTTAAAATCACGGAGGAAGAACCCGGTAAATTAAGTTGGCGCATCGTAGGATCTAAAGTAGCAAACAACTGATCCGCCACATAAATGCTTTCACCAGTCAACACATTAAATAAAGTGGATTTCCCCGCATTGGTATAACCAACTAAAGACACCGTGAGCAAAGAGGCTTTGCGTCTCGCCTGGCGGTTTTGATCACGATTGCTACGTACTTTTTCCAAGCGTTTATTAATGTATTTGATGCGTTCTCGCAGTAAACGACGGTCTGTTTCCAATTGAGTTTCACCGGGGCCTCGTAGTCCAATCCCTCCTTTTTGGCGCTCCAAATGCGTCCAGCCTCGGATTAGGCGCGTTGATAAATGCTGCAATTGAGCCAACTCAACTTGCAATTTTCCCTCAAACGTACGTGCACGCTGGGCAAATATATCGAGAATCAAACCACTTCGGTCAACCACACGGCATTCAAATAAACGCTCCAGATTTCGTTCTTGTGAGGGGGATAATTCATGATTGACGAGAACCAACTCTGCATCAAGTGTTTTAACAAGCTGTGCAATCTCCTCTGCTTTACCTTTACCGAGATAATATTTAGCATCTGGGGTTGCACGTGTACCTAAAACACAATCCAAAATCTCCGCATTCGCGGAAAGCGCTAACTCTTCAAATTCTTGCAATGCTTTATCTGCATCAACTCCCGGTAGTGCTAATTGCACCAATACTGCACGCTCACCGCCTTGAGGACGTTCAAACACTAACTTATTCTCCGAAAAAATATGTTTTTATTAGAGCCTAATTACATTTCTACTATTCTGGCAAAACTGTACCCCGTCATCCCGAGCATAGCGAGGGATCTCGCATCACAACACAGTGTAAGCGCGTAGAAACCCCTATTTATAAGGCTAAAAACTACAGAAGCCAGTTTATGTCAAAAGAAGAAAAAAAACACTATAGTTAGAATAGATGAGCCCCAAATGTTGGTCTGTTGAAACAAAAACGCGATGACCATTGAGGTGATTCTGAGAAAGATCTATTTCCATCCAGCCCAATTAACGCCTTCATCAATTTTGAGTCAATATGAACTATCTATGATGATTAATAGCTAGTATAGCCCATCGTGGTTCATGATGTGCTACCCTTCGGCAAAGACCACATAAACAAGCCCGAGTGCAGCAAAAAACAACGCCTATTGATTTTCTGCAAACCACACTCAGGCCTATAATAGAATTCCACTGCTTCTAACTCTCCACAGCTCCATCGTTTCCAGAGTTTTCGTCTTCAGCCGGCATTTTTATTGCACGTGATGGCACAACCGTAGAAATCGCATGCTTATAAACCATTTGTGTAATTGAGTTTTTCAGCATGACCACATACTGATCAAAAGAATCCACAATACCGTGCAATTTAATTCCATTGACCAAAAAAATTGATACAGGCACCTTTTCTTTGCGTAATTCATTTAAAAAGGGGTCTTGTAGTAAATGAGTTTTAGACATTGCCCACTCCTTATTGTTATTGTATTTTTTTAAGGCAAAACATGCATCTGATCAGTTATTCGACACTTTTTCGTAAAACTTTAGATTAATTTCATGACAGTTCGATTTTAATCCGTTAAAATAGTGTGCAAATTTAACTCTGTAGTCGATAAAAGGAATTTCGGTTATGCCGAAAGAGGACAAAGGAGATAATGCTTATATTTTTTGGGAGAAACTCCTTTGTATAATTGTTCAGTACCTTTCTCACCTTAATTAAGGAGGATTAAATGGTATTTACTTATAAAGAAATAATTGCACTAGAAAATCCCTATGAGCAGCTGAGCGATGATGATGCCCTAGCTGAGAACGCAAAAGTGCTTAATGCATTAAGCACTAAAGAACAATTGGCGCTTGCAACTAAGATAATTGCTGCTTGTCCGGAATCAAAATTCAAACAATACAGTAACCACATTAAAGCTTTAGACAACTTCGCTAAAAATGGGGGAACGTTCCACGAGGTACTCCGCACAGCGCATCTGGTAAGACAGCATATCAATTCGTTACATGATTTGCGCAATAAATCACCACATGCTTTATTTCTAGCAAAAGAATTTGACCCTGCACCTTTTCATCGCTTTAGCGATCTGGCCACACAGGTATTAGAAAGTAATGAGTCAGCTATTGCCGAACGATTAGCCTTGTGTACGCCAGAAAAGGAACGCAGCAAAATCGCGCATACTCTAAGTACGGTATTTCCTAAGAGTATTCTCGCAGCAAAAATTCAGCTTGCGTTTACGTTGCGTCGAAATATAGAGACATTGTTATTAAGTGACAATCCAGAGAAATTTTTTACCAGCCGCGATTATAAAGCTGAAACCTGCAAAACGTTCGTCAATATGTTCAGTACCTTATTACAAGGTCATGAAACATCCATTGCAGGAAAGTTGTCTACTTTAGAATCTACTCACCAAGCATCAATCCAACATGAATTAGAGCTCCTACACTCTGAAGCATTTGATGAAACCAATCCGTTTAGAGTTATTGCCGATTCTATTAGTGCCAAAGAAAGTACTGAGACAAAGAAAACCGGTTCTCAAGCCAGCAATCCAAGTGGCTTTTTATATAAAAAATCGCCAACACCTCTCCTACGTGTAAAATCGCTGCCTTTAGAAGAATTTGAATCAGGTAGTGATGCTGATGATGAGCTTTCTCAAGGTAAAACGCCTGAGAATAAAGAGGAAGAAGAATATCTTGAAGACTCACCCTCTTTCACGCCACATTAAACTGAAACACACCCGCCCTTACTTTGTAAGGGCACTTTATTTTGATCCTTAATTTCAAGAGAGATATTAATGACGCATGAAAAACTTACTGTTGCATTAGTGCAAGAAAAATGGCATGAAAACCCCAAAGAACATCAAGACAAACTGGCGTCCGGAATTACTGCCGCGGCACAACAAGGAGCAGCCCTTGTTTGTTTGCAAGAGCTGACACTAAGCCCTTATTTCTGTACTCGCCCAGATGTTGATCCCACCCCATTTATGGAAGATATCCATACCGGCCCTACAACTCAGTTTGTCAGTAAAATGGCAAAAGCGTATAATGTGAGCATCACCGCTTCACTCTTTGAAAAAGCAGGTTACAATACTGCCGTGGCTTATAACAATAAAGGTGAGCTTATTGCCATAACCCGCAAGCAGCACATTCCTAGCGGGGAAAAATACCATGAGAATTTCTACTTTAAACCTGGAGACTCTGATTACCCAGTCCACCAAATTGCAGGACATAAATTGGGTTTGCCGACCTGCTATGATCAATGGTTTTCAGAATTGTCACGAATTTATGGTTTAAAAGGCACCGAAATTTTGGTTTATCCCACTGCAATTGGCGGCGAACCAACTGCTCCTGAAGTCAATACACAACCTATGTGGCAAAAAGTTATGGTTGCCCAGGGAATCATGAGTAATACATTTATCATTGCAGCCAACAGAATTGGTTGTGAAGACGGATTAGAGTTTTATGGTAGCAGCTTCATAAGTACACCTATGGGAGAAGTTTTAGCACAAGCATCTCGAGACAAACCTGCCGTATTAGTCGCCGAATTAGACTTTGGGCAACGCGCATTATGGGGAAGATTGTTTCCTTTTGCACAGCAGCGAGAGCCTTCTACCTACCATGACCTTGTAAAACCACGTTAAGTCCTTTGGAATATCGATATATGAACAACAGTGCACTACATGAAGAAAATTTATATAACATCAACAACTGGGGTGAGGGATACTTCAGTATTAACCCCCGAGGGAATATTGAAATAAGCAAAGCACCAGGTAAACCAGGTGTTGAGCTACAGGCTATTGTTAATGAGGCGAGCAGAACAGGACTCCATTTGCCGCTGCTCATTCGTTGTTCTGATATTTTACATGACCGCGTGCATCGCATTTACGAAGCATTCACGCAAGCCATAGCAGAAAATGACTATACAGGGCAATATAAGCTGGTTTACCCCATTAAAGTAAACCAAGAACAAAGTGTTGTGCGTGAACTATTGAAATCACCCAATCATACGATAGGGCTAGAAGCCGGTTCAAAACCCGAGCTCATGGCGGTAATTGGCATGCTGAGTAATCACCAACACGGCACCATTGTTTGTAATGGTTATAAAGACAGTTATTACATACGTACAGCCTTAATTGCCCAGCAAATGGGACATAAGGTCTTCATTGTTGTTGAAAAAATATCCGAGTTGGACATTATTTTAAAAGAGTCTGCGCGCTTAAAAGTAAAACCAACTCTAGGGGTTCGTATCCGTTTAATCACGAAAAGTGCCGGCAAATGGGAGCACACTGGTGGTGTCAAATCCAAGTTTGGTCTTACTGCAAAACAAGTGCTCGAGTTGGTGAATCAATTAAAAGCCCATAATATGCTCGATTGCCTACAACTCATGCATTGTCATTTGGGCTCACAAATTGCCAACATTCACGATATTCGCCATTGCATGCAGGAAGTATCTCGATACTATGTCGAGTTACGGCAATTAAATGCGCCCATAGATACCATTGACGTGGGTGGTGGACTCAGTGTGGATTATGAAGGAACGCATTCAAATCAAGGCTGCTCTATGAATTACAGCATCCATGAATATGCCACCCACATTCTTCTCGCCATTCAATATCTTTGCCAGGAAGCCAATGTTCCTGAGCCCAACATTATTTCAGAATCAGGAAGAGCATTAACGGCTCACCATGCGGTTTTAATTTCTGATATTAGTGATATAGAAATAATGAATAAATCACCGTCTCTTCCGGAAATTACTGAAGAAGACTCACATGTGATTCGTGATATATATGACACATATCACTCAATAACTGCAAGTGCACCTATTGAGATATACAACTATGCAGAACATTCTTTGAATGAAGCACATTCTTTGTTTAAGCATGGGGTTATTAGTTTGCAGGAGAAGGCGAAAGTAGAAGCATTCTATACCAATATATGTCTGGAACTTAAAGAACGCCTCAACGAGGAAAATCCCACTGAAGAAACTTTATTGGCAAAAATTAATGAAGATATGGCCGTTAAAGTATTTTGCAATATTTCATTTTTTCAATCGATTCCTGATGCTTGGGCTATAGGGCAAATCTTTCCGATCGCGCCGATTTCACAGCTTACACAAACACCGGCAATGCACAGTGTTTTGCAAGATTTAACCTGCGATTCAGATGGTACTATTAAAGAATATCTTGGTAGTTCTTGTGTGAACTCGACGCTAATGCTGCCACAGTATGATGATAACAAACCATATTCATTAGGATTTTTCTTGGTAGGTGCATACCAAGAGATCCTAGGTAATTTGCATAATTTATTTGGCGATACCAATTCCTTAGACGTCAAGCTCTCTGACGATGGGCAGTTTGAACTTAATGATTTGGTTAGTGGCGATACCGTGACTAACGTTCTGAATCTCGCTCATTTTGATACCAAAAAATTAGTGCAATCCTATGAGAAGCAATTAATCCATGCGGAATTACCTAAGGAAACTGCACTTTTGTATTTGAATGAATTAAGAAGCATTTTTTCTCAATTAACCTATTTAGATGAACATGTTCGGAGATAATAAGATGACACCAAAACAAAGCGGATTTTTTATGCCTGCTGAGTGGCATCCTCATGAGCGCTGTTGGATGGCATGGCCTTGTCATCTCGACACTTGGTCTAAAGTCGGCCTGCAAAAAGCACGTGTAGCTTATGCGCGGGTTGCACATGCCATAGCGCAATATGAGCCGGTAACTATGTTAGTCAATCCCGGGGATGAAGAATCAGCCAAAAACCTATGTGGTGATGAAATTTCATTGTTTACTCTGGCAATTAATGACTCATGGACCCGAGATACAGGGCCTACTTTTTTGTTAAACCAGCAGCAACAATTGGCTGGGGTTGATTGGATTCATAATGCTTGGGGTGGCAACTATAAAGATTGTGCGCTGGATAACCAAATTGCGGCAGCCATCTTGAAGCGAACCCACGCCGTGGCCTTTTCAGCACCTTTAGTTATGGAAGGTGGCTCATTTCATGTAGATGGTGAAGGAACCGTGCTCACCTCACGCGAATGCTTGCTTAATGAGAATCGCAATCCTCAACTCAGTCAACAAGAAATTGAACATTATTTGTATGATTTTCTTGGTGCTCAAAAAATTATCTGGTTAAACAAGGGCTTATTAGGGGATGAAACAGATGGACATATTGATGAAATCGCCTGTTTTATTGCACCAGGAAAAGTACTTTGTCTTATCACGCATGATAAGGAAGACCCTAACTACGCAACCTTGCATGAAAACCTGGAAATTCTTAAATCAACAACTGATGCTAAAGGACGAAAGTTAGAGGTGTACACGGTAGAACAACCACCAGCAACCTATCTTGATGGAGAACGGTTGACCTTATCCTATATTAATTTTTATTTAGCAAATAAAGGAATTGTCATGCCTGCTTTTGGTTATGAACAGCATGACAAAGCTGCCTACCAATTATTCACGCAGCTATATCCTGATTATCATATTACACAAATTGATGCGCTGGATGTGTTTGCTGGAGGTGGTGGAATTCATTGCATTACACAACAGGAGCCTAAGACAACGCACGCTTCTCTTTGAGATATTTCTTACGCATTGTTGCTCTATCTGCGCAATGACAACAACAGCCAAAAGGCTATACTGTAACTCAAAGGGATGACACGGATTCGTCTGACAGGAAGTCAAACTAAGGGACAAGTACATGGGATGTACTTCGCTGCAAGGATGCAGCACACTAAACGCTTAATGTATCTTATTTCTCCATAAGAAAAAATCTCTCTTCCTGCCATGGCTGGTGCGAAGAGAGATCCCCTATTCTAAGCATTGTTGTGGCGTCCGAGAATTTGCAATTTATTACTTATTGCTAGGCCAAGGCTCAACCTACGATGCTCCCAAGAATAACAGCGTCTTGAAGGATTATGATAATTCTAAGCTCTCCTAGGGTTTAAACGGTGCGGTAATTTCTTCTGCTTCCCGTACAGAAAACTCCCGAACATATTTTCCTTTAAAGTCCCCAAACACACCACTAAAATGCCCTTCAAATCTGCGTGGTTGAAATAAGGTTCCGGCAATAAGATGGCTTTTCGCGATGAGTTCTTGTGCATTGGGTGAAGGTTTTTTGTCCTCTAGCGAACCAACCTGTTGTGCCGCTAGTTTTTGTTCGACTTCAACGATAATTTCATCAGCCGCAGCATCTAAAATAAGATTTTGCCCATCAGCTCCATCTCTATTTTCATTGATAACAAATACATCTGCCCCCATAGAGCTACTGGCCGTATATTTTAGGAAGCCAGGGCCAACATTTTTTTGTTCCTGCGCTGTACTCTCTTCACGCTTTCGTTCGCGCTCTTTCATATCGCGCTTGATACGACGCTCAATGATATCTAAATAATTGTCAGTTGCGACATTTGCGGTGACGACAGGCAGCTCAGATGACCAGTAGTGCTTATAGAAATATTGCGCAAATATCCCCTCTAGAATAATCACATCAGATGGATGCACCGTCTCTTCACCGATACGTTTGTTCGTTTTGAAATCAAAAATAGGTTTAGTGATTGATAGGCCCTCATGCAATGCAACAATATGCTGTTTTAATAAATCTAAGTGCAGCATATCCGGTGTATCAAAATTAGTTTTTTTACGAAATTCCGCAATATCAACACCTACTGGAATTTCACGATAATAATCATCCATATTTAATATTTGTGCGCTTGTTCCAGCTTGTTTTAATTTTGTTAATAAATGTTGGGATAACCCTGTCTTTCCGGAGCCTGATGCTCCACCAATAACTACAAAAATCATATTCGCCTCAAAGATATGTCAAATTTAGATTCACAAAGCGTGCGGATTATACATATATGTTGTTGGGTACTCAATCAAAAACTCGTACCGATTCAAGACATGCGTCATGGAAACGCCACAAAATGATTACAGCTTGTATCGAGTTAAAATAACGTTTTTAAGAAGAACAGCTTTTGGTTGAGTCTTAAGCTCAACCAAAAGTGGATTTACTTATTGAAGTGATGGAATCTTTATCAGTTGGTAATTTGGTAAATCTGGGATCAAGCTACCAAGCTCTGGAGAGCCTAAACCTGTTACATAATCATAGCCATCTTGTGCTGTACAGTAATAACCGCAAGTTCCATTACTTCCAGTATTAATGTCGTTAAAATTATAATAGTAATTTCCAGTACTTGGATTACCCGCAGCATAAACTAAGTTAGCGAAGCTACCGCCGTAGACGACAGCATTCATGGAGTTAGCCACTGCAACAATTGCTGCCCACTGTGGTGCCCCTGCGCTTGTGCCCCCTACCACCGACCAACCGACACCGCCATCACCTGGAACTGAACTGTACACTGAAAATCCAGTCTCTGGATCAGCATTATATGCTACATCAGGAACTCCGCGCATGTTGTTGGCTTGGGGGATAGGCAGATTTTTTTGACTATCTGGCCAAGCTTCCACCGTACTTACTCCACCACCACTTCCCGACCATGCAGCTTCACCCTGATAATTCCCGTATGAGTCCACATATAAAGTAGTTCCCCCAACAGCCAAAACATATGGGGAAGCCGCAGGATAAATTGTTCCTGCACCACTGTCGCCAGAAGAGGCAGTAAAGGTTACGTTTGGATTATTAAATATAGCGTCATAGGAGGTTTGTCCAGCAAACTCACCAGCACCCCAACTCATTGAAACAACTGTAGCACCGCTATTTACCGCAACTTGTACTGCTTTGAATAAATTATCCATGCTGTCATCTGCTGCTTCGACCAAAATAATTTTAGCAGCAGGAGCCATGGCGTGCGCCCACTCCACATCCAGAGCGATCTCGCCCGCCCATCCAGCATCGGTCTTTGGTTTTTTACCGCTTGCATAAATCTTTTTAAAGCATCCATTTGCAGTAGTACATGCAGGTAAACCAAATTGTTTTGAAAATACACGCAAGTCCGCCTCAATCTTAGGATCATCAAATGCATCTACAATGGCAATAACTTGTCCTTGGCCTTGAGCACTAATTGAATTAAACCCGTAGGCTACACTGACCTGATTTGGTGTTAATCCTGAAGGCAAGAAATGGGGGGTATTTGGTTTATAGTGGATGGGATGATGTGCTAACCCTGGAGCTTTCGGTAGTGCATAAGCCTGGAGGCTCAATAAAGCTAAAACAACTGGTGTAACTAGAAGTTTAAATGGCAACCCATTCAATTTTAATTTCATAACGTTTCCTTTATATAGTTAAATCCTTTACAACCATAAAGCGCAACGATGTTAGCTGAGTACAAAACAGCAGTGTAGTTACTTAAATTACTTCATTATATTGACTCGGTTTGAAAGAGGCCTTTACATTCTAAACTGTACGGCTAGTAGGTATTTTCTAGTGATAGATATCCTGTCATAGGTGATATCATTTGTCCAGAAATGTTTTAAAGAATCATATGTGTTTGATTTAAAATAATTTTTCTTTTTAAAAGGTGTTTTTGCTCACGGTTTACTTTGAGGGGTGGATGTTGCATGATCATTCAAGTCGAATGATCATGCAAGATGCTTTATACGTCTATATTTTCTGCTTCTAAAGCATTACTTTCGATAAACTCTCTTCGAGGCTCAACATTATCACCCATTAACGTGGTAAAAATAGCATCTGCCGCAACCGCATCTTCAATGCTCACTTGCAGCATTCGCCGCACAGCTGGATCCATTGTTGTCTCCCAGAGTTGATCGGGGTTCATTTCTCCCAGACCTTTATAACGCTGAATAGTCTGGCCTCTTTTCGCTTCATCCATTAACCAGCCTAATGCCTGCTCAAAATTTTCGACAACTAACTCTTTATCGCCGCGTTTGATATAAGCTCCTTCTTCCACCAAACTTGCTAACTTAGAGCCTAGATTAACTAACTCTTTATAGTCTTTAGAAGAGAAGAACTCTACATTCATCGGGATGTAGTTTTGCATTCCATGCTGGGTAACAATTATTCTAGGTATAAACTGATTGCTATCCTCGAGTGAGTGAACCTCAACCTGATATTGCTCTGTCTTACTTCCAAGTTGTTGCAGGCTCAAATGCAATTGTTTGCACCAACTTGCAATTTTTTCTTGCTGACTAAAATCTTCGTTCTGCAATATGGGTAAGTAGGCTACACGCTTCAAAATATCACTTGGATATCTTCTTTTATAGCGTTTGATAATCTTCTCAGCGCGACGATACTGGTGAACCAGCTCTTCCAAAGCCATAGCAGTAATTGGTGGAATATCTTTTCCAGGATAGAAAGCTGCACCATCCAAAGCACTTTGTGTTAAATATTCAAACAAGGCCTCATCATCTTTCACATACTGCTCTTGTTTTCCGCGCTTCACTTTATACAATGGTGGTTGTGCGATATAAATATAACCGCGCTCCAACAACTCCGTTGTCTGCCTGTAGAAGAAAGTAAGAAGCAGCGTTCTGATATGCGATCCATCCACATCGGCATCAGTCATAATGATGATACGATGATAACGTACTTTATCTGGATCATATTCATCAGGTCCTATACCGCAACCTAATGCAGTAATTAGTGTAGCAACCTCTTGCGATGAAAGCATTTTATCAAAACGTGCTTTTTCAACGTTTAATATTTTTCCCTTGAGCGGTAAAATCGCTTGGAATTTTCTATCTCGCCCTTGTTTTGCCGAGCCTCCTGCTGAGTCTCCCTCTACGAGATAGAGTTCTGATAAAGCAGGGTCTTTTTCTTGGCAGTCTGCAAGCTTTCCAGGCAAGCCAGCGATATCTAAGGCGCCCTTACGCCTTGTCATTTCTCGAGCACGTCGCGCTGCCTCTCGCGCGCGCGCTGCATCAATGATTTTACCAACAATGGCTTTTGCACAGGATGGATTTTCCAGGAGGAAATCATTAAATTTTTCGGCAACACCAGATTCAACAACCGCTTTTACTTCAGAAGAAACAAGTTTATCTTTTGTCTGTGAAGAGAATTTAGGATCGGGTACTTTTACAGAAAGTACTGCCGTTAATCCTTCACGAGCGTCATCTCCCGTTGGTGATACTTTAGCTTTTTTAGCGTACCCTTCACTCTCGATGTAATTATTTAGAGTTCGGGTTAAGGCGGCTCTGAAACCAGCCATATGTGTTCCGCCATCGCGCTGCGGAATATTATTTGTGAAGCAATAAAGAGTTTCTTGATAAGAGTCATTCCACTGCATTGAGAGTTCAACAACAATGTTATCTTTTTCAGTGATCATGGAAAAAACGGTCGGAATAATGACGTTTTTATTTTTATTGAGATGCTCTACAAACGCTGTTATTCCACCCTCATAATGGAAAGTATCTTGTCTTTGTGAGCGCTCATCATATAAGTGAATACACACACCGGAGTTTAAATAAGATAACTCTCTTAGCCGTTTTGCTAAAATATCGTAGTGAAATTCAATATTAGAGAAAGTTTCAGCACTCGGTTTGAACCAAATTTGCGTTCCGGTGGTAGTTGCATCACCTGTTTCTGCCATAGGCGCGTCTGGAACCCCATGCCGATAGTGTTGCTCATGTACTCTCCCATTTCGACGCACCGTCATATGCAATTCTTCGGATAACGCATTAACTACTGACACGCCCACACCATGTAGTCCACCAGATACCTTATAGGAGTTATCATCAAACTTACCCCCGGCATGCAGAACCGTCATGATTACTTCGGCAGCAGATTTCCCTTCTTCTTTATGAATATCTACGGGAATTCCTCGTCCATCATCCTTAACTGTGATTGATTCATCAGAATGGATGGTTACAAAAATCTCTTTGCAATAGCCCGCCAGTGCTTCATCTATAGAGTTATCTACAACCTCAAAAACCATGTGGTGCAGACCGGTGCCATCATCAGTATCACCGATATACATTCCCGGTCGCTTTCTTACTGCATCTAAACCCTTTAGGACTTTAATATTATTTGAATCGTAACTGGCATCAACGCTCATTAGGTGGCCTCTTAACACTTTTATGGTGTTCTATTCTAAATGCTTAATCATAGCATATTTTGTGCTACGTTTATATGTCATCAAGAATCTTTACATGAATATGAACGATGCTAAGCGAAATTAGTTATTTGCTGCACTTTAAACGTGGATTTTCTGTTTTTTATTCACTTTAGGCTGGCATTTTTCTTTTTTTGTTTCACGTGGAACATTTATTATTGTTTTAACCTAAAAAGTAATTGTGTAGCGAAATCCGGACATGTCAGCGCCTTAGATTTACCCGGGCCCTGCTACGCAGTACTCAGGCTAGGTAACTATATTTTCTAGGTTTAAGATACCTTCATTAATACGAACGATTGAATGCTCTTGTTTACTAATTATGGCCACTAGCGATGCTGGATAGGCTGTAGAAGTAATGACATATTGCCCAGCCCTTTTTGTCAAATAAGCCATTAGTTTACTTTGATGCTCCTCATCAAGTTCTGCAGGTAGATCGTCAATCAAATAGAGGCAATCTTGTTGGAGCAAGTTTGCCTGAGCCAAACGCAATGCAAATAAAATAATTTTTTGTTGGCCACGTGATAAGACTTGTTTGGCTTTGTTTTCATGGACCTCAATCAAAATATCTGCTTGGTGCGCACCAAATTGCGTGTAAGTTTTTTGATTGTCACTGATAAAACTTTCTTTTAATATGTGCTCTAGGTCCTTTCCAAGATTTTTTTTATCCCAACCTTTATAATAAACTATCTTACAAGCAAGTGTACTTAGCTCTTTGAGTACATCGCTAAATGCATGCTCCCATTGTGCAAAGTACTCTTCTCTAAGCAAATGCAGCTGGCTTGCTAATTGGCTTAATTGTTTATCCCAGGGGATAAAATGCTCATAAGCAGCATGCTGCCGCAAAAGAGCATTACGCTGTTTCAGCACTCTTTTATATTCTTTCCAAAGCGCAAGATAATTATGTTTCACGTGAAACAATCCCCAATCCAATAGGCTGCGGCGTATTGAAGGTCCTGCATCGATAATTTGAAAGATATCGGAATAAAAAACCTGACAAGGTAAAGCATAGGCCAATTGGCTAGTGGTAGAACAAAATTGATTATTCAGTTTAATTTGCGTTGGCTCAGAATAAGATTTTTGAATACTGATTGTTTCTTGTTGTTGTGCGCGTGCAAAAACCGTCAGTGAAGGTTGTTCATAGGAGATAATTGGCGAGATTTCGCGAGAGCGGAATGAATGGCCGCAACTTAAAAGGTATAGACCTTCGAGAATGGATGTTTTACCACTTCCATTTGGCCCACAGATAAAATTAAATCTGGGGCTTAAAGCAAGATGCACTGATGAAAGATTACGTAGATGATGAATTTTTAATTCAGAGAGGATCATATCTTCATAGGCATAATAATGTATTGATAATTATCATCATCTAATGATTCAATTAAAATACTACTGTCCGTATTCGATAAAGATAAACGGATTTGTCCGTCCCCAAAATGTGAAAGCACATCAAGCAAGTATGTGGCATTCAAACCAATTTTTAATTCATCCCCCTGAGTTTCGGCAATTAAAGACTCAACCGCTTCTTCTTGTTCATTGTTGTTCGCAATTAAAGTGAGCATACCAGCTTGTAGATGCAACATTACTGCTCGTGATTTTTCATGCGCCAAAATAACGATTCGAGACAATGAGCGTTTAAACACAGAACAATCAATAATGATCTGTTTATCCTGATTTTTGGGAATTGCTTTATTATAAGGCGGAAAACGTGCCTCAATTAATTTCGATAAAAACACAAACTGACGCGACACTAATTTAAAATGTGATTTACCTGCCGCTAATAAAACTTCCTCATCTTCAATGCTATTAAGAAGTCGTAGCAGCTCTTGAATCCCTTTTTTGGGTAGCAATAGTTTTTTTTCATTAGAATTAGCGCACTGATGACGACAAATCGCCATTCGGTGCCCATCCGTCGCAACGGCAGAAATAAGATTAGGTTCAAAATCAAGAAATAAACCATTAAGGAATACACGCACATCTTGTTGTGCCATTGCAAAATGAGTCGATTGCAACAACTTGAGTAAAACCAAACGAGGAATAGTTAACTCAACTTCATTGCACTCATCCTCACTAAGAGGGTAACTATCCGCAGGTAAAGTTGCAAGCTTAAACGAACTACGTCCTTGCTTAATGGTTAGAAGACTATTATTCACAATTACATTAGGACTGGCTTCATCGTCTAAAGAACGAATAATATCAATAAATTTTTTAGCAGGTACCGTAATACTTCCAGTCTGTTCTCCAGATTCACAGGCAACTTGGGCGGAGATTTCAATTTCTAAATCGGTAGCAGTAATTGTCAATAAGCCCTCGGCTAATTTAAAATAAAAATTTGACAAAATAGCTAAAGATTGTTTTTTATCCACAGCACCAGCTACTGTAAGTATTGGGGCAAGTAAGTCCTCTTTTTTAATCGCGAATTCAAACAAGATAGAACTCCATATTCACCTAAAATAACGAAAAAGTAATCGCGCACAACCTCGTTATCTTGAGGAGTTTAACGACAAAGGATCACTTGAGAGATCCTTCTATTTTACCATAATGCTCATACCACACGTCTGGAAATCCTCACCAAGTTCGGGATGAGTTTTCAACAAACGATCTCATCTCATCAAGAAGACAAAATACGCATTAAATTTTTATAATCTTCAGCAAAATCACTATCGTCCTGAATCAACTCTCTAACCTTTCTGCATGCATGAATAACCGTTGTATGATCACGGCCACCAAAATGATCACCAATTTCTGGCAAACTGTGATTGGTTAGCTCTTTACTTAACGCCATAGCCATTTGCCTAGGCCTTGCAATAGAACGGCTACGTCGCTTTGACAATATATCTGCCACCTTGACCTTATAATACTCAGCAACCGTCTTTTGAATATTTTCGATAGTAACCAATTTATCCTGTAGGGCCAAAAGATCACGTAAAGCTTCATGCACAAACTCAATAGTAATTGGCTTTCCCGTAAAATGCGCATTAGCAATAACACGGCGTAATGCACCTTCTAGCTCTCTAACGTTGGAGCGAATCCGTTTGGCAATAAAGAACGCGACCTCATAAGGCAATTCTATATTCGACTGTTCGGCCTTACTGATTAAAATAGCAACTCGTGTTTCAAGCTCTGGTGGCTCAACGGCAACAGTTAATCCCCAGCCAAAGCGAGATTTTAAACGCTCTTCCATCCCTTCAATTTCTTTAGGATAACGATCACTTGTTAAAATAATTTGCTGTTGCCCTTCCAATAAGGCATTAAAGGTATGGAAAAACTCCTCTTGCGATCGGTCTTTCCCCGCAAAAAACTGTATGTCATCAATAAGCAAAGCATTTAATGAACGATAGAAACGTTTAAACTCATTGATTGAATTAGTCTGAATTGCCTTAACCATATCGGCAACAAACCGCTCAGAATGCAGATAAAGAATTTTGGCATCCGGATTATTCTTTAAGATAGAGTTACCTATAGCATGCATCAGATGTGTCTTTCCTAAACCCACTCCTCCATATATGAATAAAGGATTGTATGCATCACCAGGTCGCTCCGCTACTTGCATGGAGGCCGCTCGAGCAAGCTGGTTAGAGTTACCTTCAACAAAACTCTCAAAAACAAATTTTTTATTCAAGTGGCTGCTCTTATAATCAACCGCTTTTTTAGGTGCCGCCTTAATCGCTGCAGCGCTTGTTGGCGCCGAGGGTTTTGTTTCAGTTGTAAATGAACCTGAAGAACTTGAATCAGAGTCAGTGCTGGAAGTCTTGCTACCAATTTCAATAGAAATTGATTTAATCTCATCACCGCAAAATTGTTTAATCAATTCTTCAATTCGAGAAAAGAAATGCTTTTTTACCCAATCAACAACAAATCGGTTCGGTGCAAATAAAATGAAACGTTGCTCATCTGTATGAGCCTGTAAAGGACGCAGCCAGGTATTAAATTGTTGAGCAGAATACTCATCTTGTAACAGTCCTAAACATTTTTGCCAAACAGATGCTGACACAACATAACTCCTCATCAAAGAAGGGTGGTAAAAAGAATATTAAAACTAATTATCCACAGCATTTAAATATGCCACTGAAAGTACTTGGTCAGCAAGATAATTAAGCATGAAATTACTTCGCATGAAGTAAAGAAGTAGAAACTTCTTCAGTTCACTAAGGTGCAGCTGCAAGCAAATTATACTCAGGCTTGAGAATAAAGAAAAGTTATCCACAGAAAAAAGTGTGGATATTTCAAAAGCCAAGCCAAGAAAATGGGATTACTTCGGCAATACACTTCAATTATAAGCGTGATGTAGTACATTCACAACAATGAAATAAGCAGTATGACACATATCATCTGCAAAGTTGCAAAATACATTTGGATTGAATCAACCGCCAGTGAAATCTTGCGGATGGGCTCTATAAATTTAGCTGAAACTGCCATATACGATAGCGGCATGTAAGAATATGGCAGGGGCCTATAAGGCCCCTGCGCGATTTATAAATAAGTTATGAATTTGGCGGTGGGGTATTAATCGTTTGTGTATTGGCAACTACAACACCACTACACCAAGGCTGATCTGCTGCAGCACAGCTAATATCTGATCCTCCTGTAGTTAACGGTGCAGGAGAATTAAGCGTGAAGTGGTACAGTTTATTTTGTGAATCTTCTAGAGTAATTTCACAAGGAAAAGAACTGCTTGGAAGCTGGAATGTAAATACGCCGCTGAGTGGACCCGATGAGGCGGTATGCGAGCATACTCCATACTGTGTATAGACAACCGTAGAGCCAGCCCCGGGACTAACAGTAATCACCTTTTGTGGATCATATTGCTGGGAATTTGGTAAACCCGTTGCACCGCCAACGGTGATAACAAGGCCATCACCTATAGCATTTATAAATCCGACCACATCATTTACAGAGTAAGCATAAACATTCATTTGCAGCGTTTGGTGTATCAGCTCAACATAAGGATTAAAATCTTGCGCATAGCTTGAATAATTTTTGTAGTTATTCTGTAACGCGGTATATGCATCGAATCCAGCACCACTGCTAGGTAGTTGTTGCGCATCACAGAAAGTCAAATAACCGTATAAATTTGCCATAGGCAGAGCAGATGGTCCGCTCAGAGGCGTACCACTATTACAAGCGGCGTAATTTGCACTAAACATATTAAATACTGCATTACAATTTGTATAATCTGGACTGGCCACATTATTGCAATTGTTCCAGTATGCAGTAAGTGCCGCAGTTTGCGCGGTAGTGCTTGTTAGTTGTGGGTTTCCTATGACTACATTATAGGCTCCAGGAATCCGCGGATAAGGAAGTCCTGCATAGGTAGGCCACAGTGTTCCAGCTAAAAAGGTATTCAGACCATTTCTAAAGCTCGTTAGATCCTCAACTGTTCCAGTATATCCAACTAAATTCGAACCATAGGGCTCCATTGCTACTGGCAGATAAACCTGGTCAACAGCAGAATAATCATAGTTTACTGTAGTACGATTAATTGGATATGGAGGCGGATCAGCAGTAGTCACGTCTGCAAAAGTGTATTCTGTTAGCTGCTGAGGATCATTAGTGGGCATTATAGTATTTGCACTATAGACGCTTGTTTGTGAACAACCACTAATACAGGTTGGACCAGGAGTATATAAAGTAACTGGACTAACGCCATCTTCAATCTGAGTTTGGATTAAATAAGATTGCACATCGTAGATATAGACACGCATTGAAGACCACCAATCTACGAGTTGGTCAGGATAATGCCCTCCCATCGGGTTAGGAACCAAATAGCTGTAAAATGGTACGGATACTAGTGCAGATTGCATTGGAGGAATACCGTTAGTTCCATTCACATAAACTCGGTGCAATTTTGTTGCTGCAAAAGTATTATAAACGACATCAACTACTCCAAACTGTGCCTGCAGCCATGGATCAACAGTCAGGATTGGTGCTTCGATAACAGGATAAATCGTTTCCGAAGTATTATTGTAAAAAGAAAGTATCTTGATTGGCACATTAGATACTTGCACAGTAATTGGCGTGCCAACCACTGGGGCGGCATCATCCGCGGTAGCGGTTATCGTGATCACTGTGGAGCTATTTACTCCAGTTAAAGTGAAGGTTCCAGTTTGCGTGCCAACAATAGTTCCTGGTCCACTTATCGCAAATGTATACCTAATTTGATGACCTGAACTATCAGTAGCATTGGCAATAAAGCTACCAGCACCATTTCCTCTACTGTCTGCTTGCGCAGAACCACCGTTATAACCAGGCCAGGTAATCGTTGCCGAGGGTTGCGGAGAAACTGCTGTTGTCGTTATATCAGGAAGGTTGAGGTAATATATGGAGCCATCAAACACTTGCAGATGAAATGTCTGTGTCCCTGTTTTTAACGGATTAATATTGACCATAAATTGGCAGCTTTGACCTGAAGCAACTTTTTGGGTTGCACAACTTCCAGTCACGCTTGTGCCAATTGAATTTCCCAGTACTACACCTGCCAATTGGATGGCTGGAAAATGCATAGGGTTCCTATTTTGACATGTATAAGTATTGGCATAAGCCTGACCAACCTCAGGCCGCTCAGGAATTCCAGTATTCGTAATATCACAAACAATCTTATCCACCGCGTGACCAGTCATCGACAAAAAAAATAAGATGTTGAAAATAAAATAACGTATGTATTGTGTCACAGTCTTATCCTTAAATAATTTTAAAAATTTCGCCAATATTGAACATTTCAATCAGTAATTAATTAAAGAAATATGTTCCCTTTACAACAACAGCATTCGAATTCAGATTATTTTCAAGACGGTCATTACTCAGTGTGCCTTCACCATAACCTGTCTTGGCTTTTCCATAATAAGCCAGCTCATAGCCAACACTAATTTGACTGTTGTAATTAAGCCAATAATCAAGGCCTGCACCAAAAGTACCAGCAAATTGTGTTGTCGTTGCAGAAGTAAAACCATAACGCCGATTCATCAGGGTAGCTCCAGGAATGGGGCTATCAGAATAATTAGAAGCACGGTTTAATACAGCGCCTATACCACCTGAAATATAAGGCATGAATTGTTTCCATTGGTATACATCTAACTTCAGTTTTGCCATGAATAATTGTTGTGAAATATCATACTTATAAGTGAAGTTATCCGTATCTGGCAGGTCATTAACAAATATATGGCCATCGATACTTAAAGGAAACGTATAGGTATATTCAAAGCTTAAACTGGTTGCCGGAAGCCAAAGTGCTGGACGTCGCCATTGATAACCGAGAAAACCGGAAATTTGTCCCGCACTACCTGAACTTTTGCTAGCATAGCGGTCATCTGGAAACCCAGGCATTCCTGAAGTAGCAAAGTTATCAGTATTCGTCCCAAAAGGATCCATCCATCCTCCGCCCACACCAATAAACCAGTGATTTGCTGGAGGAACACCATCCTTATCTTTATAAACAGGGGCTTTTTTGGTTACGACAACACGTTCAGAATTTTGCGCCACTGGCACAGGATGATGTGCTGTTTTCGTTTGAGTTAGAGACACGTTATGGCGAGCTTGTACAACAGGTAAGCCACCACCAAATTTTTGACCAGCAGCTCTTACTTCAGTTGCAGAATGTAGTGGACCAAGTAACAGTTGGTAGTAACCATTTTTTTTCTTTAACAACACAGGATAGCTTGTTTTCTTTTGTGCTCGCGATTTTGCACGTAACGCATAGGATTTATTTTTATAACTCGCGAGTTGAATATAAAAATCACCAGCTGCATTACTTCTAAATTGCTGGGCCTGATGTAATCCATATATGAGCTGGGCTGACGACGAGGAAAAACTAATGAGCGAAAATCCAACAGCTATTGAAAGTTTTGAGTAACAATTCCACTTCATATTTCATCCTTAAATTATTAGGAAAATCCGTAAACAGAAAACCACACTGAGACTGAATTCTAACAAGCTTTTATAGATGAGGAAACCTTAAAGTTATTTTATGTCAATAACATCATCAACTTACTCGTCGCATTTAGCTTAATGACATGCAGAGTTGTCTTTCCTTGTCTTGTTGCGTTTGCTTGACTTGCTCCTTAGCAGATTGTGGCTTTTTAGCTGTTTCAAAAAACATATCTCGGAACAGATTATAAAAACTCTTTAACACGAGCGCATTTCTAACGGTCACATCATTATCGGCACGCTTTTGCGCAATGGAGGGAACTTTTTGTAGATATGCATAGCGAACCCGAGCTTCCATATCACCCTTTAAATCTTTTTCCCAACATGGATTTGCTGTAATTTGTCTGTCGCAACCCAATACCGTTAACTTTGATTTTTTAAGCGTTACACCGGGATTTAAAATATAGTGACGCATATCAGCAGATAACTTTTTTACCAACTCCGGTTGGTTTTGCCAAAAAGAAGTGGTGAGTAATGGTGAATTTGCACCATGGGCAAGCGTTACTCGCGGAACATGATAACTGCTAGAACAAAGAACTAAATTTGGTGAGCGTGATAAGTTGTAAGTTTTGCAAAAATTAGCCCAGTGCATATCGAGAAAGCGACTCAATCCAAGAACCTGCCCTAGAGTATTGTCAAACGGAATCCCGTCAATAATAATTAGCGCGGCAGGATACCCATTGTACTCTCCTTTTGCTTTTAATATTTTTCGCAGCTCATCATTTTGTCGCTGAACCCCATTAAAATAAACAAAAACAGGTTTATTAATGCCGTGGTTGCGATTGTTTTGTGTGCATTGTTTTGCAATGTTAACGCCATAATCCATCCGCCGAATCGTATCGGTCTCATCGTATTCCTTTTCACATAAAACGAATTTATCTGCTGCCTCCAAATAGGTCCCTGCAAAGCCGCTGCGACCAGAAAGAATCACAACCATATCCGTATCTTCTAAGGACACATGTTGCGCGCCAATCGCCTCAGCAAGTGCATACTCTGTTGTCAGCTCATTGGCATCAATAGGAAACTCGTTTGCTGAGGCAGTGGACTTCCCTAGTGCGCTCAAAATTGCTTTTGTAGATAGTGCCATGCTCGTGTTTTAGTTTGTTTTTTAATAGCTGAACTGTACCAGAAGAGATGAATAGATTATATGTTTTCGAGCAAAAGGATTTTCAAGCGTGGCTCGGGCCAAAGCCCGACCTATACCTCTGTTTCGATTGTTGTCTTAAATGAGTTTTGGAAATTCTTCTATACACCTATCATTCTCACCTTGGTATATGATTCTACCTTTAGTGATATTAACCTCATAACTTTTGGTGCCCGCTGAAGCAATACGTGCAAGAAAAGTAGGATAATCAATCGCTTGCTGTTGTATTTCCTTTATCGCATTTTTAACCTCTGACGGATCAAAGAAACTGAAGTTATATTGTTTATAAGTTGCAGGTAAAGTTTCTGTATGAATATTATTATCTGCAAAATGGTAGATGACCTTAGATTGAAGTATGTCGACTATATAGCGTGTTACACCGACATCGGCAATCGTTTTAACATGCTCAGGAAAAGTCGTCTGCCCTTTAAAACCAGCATGTAATGATTTTTTAATGACAGCAATAGTATTGGGTTGCACATGAAACATAATATTTTCTCCTTAATCATTTTTTGATAAAGGAACTATGCCACTTTATTTACATCCAATATTGGAAAAACGCGACAATTTTATATTTATAGCATCACCCACTAAGATTACTCGGCTTAATCCACGAATATATATACTCTTGTAGCTAAATCTTAGTGGACAATGCTATATGTGCAGCATGAAACTGGCCAGGCGTAAATCCCGAGAACTGTTTAAAGCTATTAATAATATGGGCTTGATCATAATAATTGAGATGATCAATGAGATACTCCCAATGGGTTCCATTTTGTATCTGTTGCAGTGCTTGTCGAAATTGACTCAAGCGCAAAAACTGTTTAGGGCTTATGCCAATCATGCTCTTCAATTTCCGCTCTAAGCTACGCTTGCTCATTGCATATTTTTTAGCAAGCTGCTCAACAGAGATCGTAGTATCAAGGCATGGAAATTGTTGAGCTAAATTTATAATGGCCGGAGGAGGCAATTGTGCTTTATTTGTTTTCAGTAAGTTAAGTAAAAACCTTTGCACCATACACGCCAATTCACTGGGTTCTGTAATTGGGTTGAGTTGCTCCTGTATATCTAATACAGATGAACGTTTTATTATTTCTGTTAACCCTAATGCCTGATTGGTGAACTGATAAGCATCTTCTCTAAAAAATGCATTGATGCTCCAAGGATAAAGTGTAACTAAAACCGTTTTTGTATCAACAGTTTCTGGTTGAAATATCCGATATTGTGTTTGCATCCCACTTATCCCACAGTGGAATAGTTGGCGTTTTGTATCTTGTTCCAAAATATAAAGTGAACCACCGCATTGAAAGCCTAATACGACAAAGAAATCAGGTAAAACTCTATAAGACAAAGCATCTGCGGTTGTATTTGGGTTAAATAATTCAATGTCTATGCTTTTTACATATGGAGTGAGTGCAGGATGAATGGGTAAATTTTGGTGAGATTTAATCACTTGGCAAATCCTACTGTACTGAAAAACCATCACAGACAAAAAGTTCCCTCTAAAACACTTGAGGAACTTACCTTCGTCTAAAACGTTTAATATTTAAGCAATAAACTTAAATTGTACTGAAACATGCTGTCCCAAAACAAGTGATACCTACACATCAGGAAGAAGAATTTTTATCTGCTCTTTCAAGCAAAACTTCATTTTCCACTACAATAAATTTAAGAACATCAAAAAGGAACTTATATGTTAATGAGAACCAAGCGGTTTTTTCTACTTTCTTCCCTTACTTTTTTTACCTTATATCTACCTGCAATAACTTATGCGGAGGATAATTACAGCTCTAAGTTCATTAACGAAAGTAATAAAGGAGCGGAAAAATATACGCTTATTAAAACAAGAATGTGGCCAGAATCGGGATGTATTATTGAAAGTGGGCCAGACAAAATTTTACCGGGAGAGAATACACAATTGGTGATTGCCAAAAAACAAGGTTGCGATCAAGCCGGTATCGGCTACTCCTTGTACAAAGCAACCGACACCAAACAAGAGCATGTACTCGGCTATGTTTCTCACCGTTTTCGCGATGGCACGTTTAGTTTGCAAGTTTCGATTTTTTGTAAAAACAAACAGTGTGTATTTAGAGATCTGAATCCAGATCAAGACCGAAATTAACCTATATAATAAGCTATTAAATGTAGGTTAGGTCTTGACCCAACTTGCTTCAAAGTGAGATTACAAATCTGGATGAATGGTTAAAACAGTTTAATAGTGAGTCCTTTCTCCAAAACCAAGAAGTTCTCCCCGCTGGTTTGTTAATTCAAATTGCTCCGCTGTAAAACGGATTGCTACCGTTGATAATCCGGAACACATTTGTCGGACCAAGGCCCGACCTACTCGGGTCGGGCTCCTATTTTTAACCCATTATTTCCATTTTAACATAATCTGTATACCCTTTTTCAGCGCCTCCATAGAACGTTGCAGGATCTGGAATAGCTAGAGGAAAATCTTTTGCAAAACGCTCGGGTAAATCGGGATTAGCAATAAATTTACTACCGAAAGAAACTGCATCAGCGAGGCCATCATTAATTGCCGCTTCGGCTGTTTGCTGATTGTAGCCCGCATTAAGTACCAGGAATCCAGAGAATAATTTTCTTATTGCCGGTGCTAGTGGTTCTACTCCCTCAGGAAGTTGTGCGGATTCAACGAGATGTAACATTCCCAGATGCAGCTTTTCCAACTGTTCAACAAGGTAAAGATATATCTCTTTTGGGTTAGAATCTTGCATTCCATTGAATGGGTTATTGGGTGATATACGGACAGAAACGCGTTCTGGTCCCCATACGTCAATCACTGCCTGCGTTAACTCAATTAAAAAACGGGCACGATTAATTACGGATCCCCCATACTCATCCGTTCTTTTGTTGGTGCCATCTTCCAAGAACTGTGCTGGCAAATATCCATTAGCGCCGTGAATTTCTACCCCATCAAAACCCGAGTCTTTAGCCAGTTGTGCCGATTTTTTAAAATCCGCAATAATTTCTTTAATTTCATACAGTTCTAAGGCTCTTGGCGTCACCACATCCTTAGGCCCTGAAAGAGTAAAAGACTGGCCTGAAAAGCCGATAGCAGAAGGCGCGACAGGCAGCGCGCCACCATGAAAGTCAGGATGAGAAACCCGACCTACATGCCAAAGTTGTAAATAAATTTTACCTCCTTGGGCATGAACTTTTTGAGTGACTTTTTGCCAGCCTGAAACCTGTTCCTGACTGTGGATTCCCGGGGTAAATATATAGCCTACACCCTGCGGACTTACTTGCGTTGCCTCTGTAAAAATAAGTCCTGCTGATGCTCTTTGGGCATAATAGTCAGCCATCAAATCAATAGGTATTTGCTGTGTGGCACGTGAGCGTGTCATGGGCGCCATAAAAACCCGGTTTTTAAATATCAGCGTTCCTTTGGTGAGCGGCTTTGAGAGTATTAAACTGTTCATAACAAATTACCTTCCATATCTAGTTTGCAAATTTTAGGGCAATGTACCAAAATATATTTGCCGACCAACTAATTATAAATATAGTTGGTCGACCAAGTATTTGTCAAGACCAATAACCGGGGAGCCTCCATTGGTTAATATGAAAGGGAAAACTGAAGAAGGAAAAAGTTCCTGCGCAGATGAAGACGTTTTACGCTTTCCGAATGCGGTCAAAGGTAATGAGCTCAGTTACCTGATTTTTCTGCTTGCCAGAACGCATAGGGGAATGGCTAGCGAACTGTTACGACCTCTTAATCTCTATCCCGGACAAGAGCTTTTGCTCATGCAATTATGGGACCGCGATGGACAAAGTCAGATTGAACTCATTTGCAGGCTTGGCCTGGATGCCTCCACAGTTACTAAAATGGTACAAAGATTAGAGGGGCAGGGGCATATCACCAGAATACCATCTAGCACCGACAAAAGAGTAATGCAGGTCAATCTCACTGCTACAGGAAAAAAATTAAGAGTAGAAGTTGAAAAAATGTGGGCAGCTCTAAATTCTGCGGTAACGCAAATCCTTGATGAAGAGGAGCAAGAACAAATAAGCACCCTTTTAAAAAAAATCGTATTAGGCATGCCCAAAGGGATTAAATAAAACAGAGAATGGCTGGAGGTTTATGGAAATTGAGGAACAAATTTCTGACATGCAAAAATGGAAACGAGTCTTAATCCTTATTGCGCATTAAACTTTTACCTCTCCCCTATTACGCTTTTTTTTCACACCAACACAAACTTACTCATCTCCACTTTGCCCAACTAAGACTCATTTGCGTTTCTAAAATCGAAAGTCTAAACAGGTTTTTCGTGTGAAAGAATATATTTGTTTAAGCGCATGCGTTGCCTAAAATATACTTTATAGCAAAATATAGCATTTAATATCAAAATACTATATTCTTCCTTTTTTTTGGAGAACAATATGGGTATCGTAAAAATTTCTGATGAATTACACGAGGCAACAAAACTGATGGCAAGAGCAATGAGCCGCTCAATTAACTCGCAAGCAGAATATTGGATAAGAATAGGGAAACTGGCAGAAGAAAATCCATCCATTACTTATGCTGAAATGCTCAAAATTTTAATCAACCAAGCATCATTAGGTGAGATACACGATGTTAGTGAAGACGCCTGAAGAAATAGAAAAAATGCGGGTTGCCGGTAATTTAGCGGCATCAGTACTGCACATGATAGAAACCTATGTTGTTGCTGGGATCAGTACCAGTAGGCTGGAGCAAATTTGTCGTGAATACATCATTAACGATTTGGGTGCAATCCCCTCAACATTAAACCATTATGGTTTTCCTGCATGCATTTGCACCTCGATAAATCATGTGGTCTGCCATGGCATACCTTCTGATAAAATACTTAAAAATGGCGATATTATTAACATTGATGTGACGGTACAAAAGGATGGTTATATCGGCGATACGAGTAAAATGTTTCTCGTTGGTCCTGTAAAACCTTTTGCTAAAAAATTAGTAGACACTACCCAAGAGTGTCTCTATAAAGCCATTTCAATAGTGCGTCCAGGAGTGCGGCTTGGTGATATAGGAAACATAATCCAAACACATGCTGAACAAAATGGATATTCAGTAGTGCGTGAGTATGGTGGTCATGGCATTGGTCGTTCAATGTGGGAAGAACCTGATGTGATGCATTTTGGCAAGGCAAATACCGGATTACCATTACATGCAGGAATGACTTTTACCATTGAACCAATGCTCAATTTAGGTCGCAAAGAAGTGAAAACTTTAGGAGATGGTTGGACTGTTGTTACCAAAGATCGCAAATTATCCGCACAATGGGAACATACCATTTTAGTCACTGCAAATGGATATGAGGTGCTTACCTTAAGACCAGATGAGTCGTTATGAGAACAAGCCAGGTTGCAAGCAACCAGGATTCCTATTTAATCAGCTATTCTTCCAGCTCGCACAGAAAAAGCGCCATAGTCAGCAAGCTGCATTTGTGTCATTCCCGCGCAGGCGGGAATGACACACGATTTTTTTCAACAACGCCCACTAGTGGGAGAGGGTTAGAATAAGGGGGAAATTTGCCATTTTTATTTCTAGTTCGACAACCCCGATAAGTGATGCATGCCCCCTACAGAATAGCTATTTGTTTCGCTTAATAACAGTGAGGGATATGTAATCTCATAAGCGAAAAATGGTTTGGGCACACTCTATTTTTTGCATAGGCGGCTCTTGTGGTTTTGCAATAGTAATAAAATGCCTCATCATGTAACCACTGAATTTATAATAACCAGGGGAGGCCATTATATCCTTTTGTAAGTCCCTAATATCAGGTAGGGTCACTTCTAAGCCCTTTTCAATCAGTGAAGTTAACCGTTCATCAGTATGATGTGGACATAATTTGCCAAACTCTTCTTTAATCCTTGATGTTATAGGTGCTTTAATTTGTTCCCAAATTACCGAGATTCCTTTAAATCGGATACAATTCAATATTGGCATCACCATCATGCACGCATCTGCAGTTTTTGGTGAGGCTAAATTTTTTAAATATTTCATGGCCTCTTCTACAACAATGGCACGCATTTTGGTGAATACTTCATCGCTGAGGAGTATTTCTGTTATTGCATCATTAAAAGAAATAAAATCTTCTTTTTTCTGGCTATAAATCAACATTTCCCCTGACTCAAAATCATAAAACCAGGCATGTAGTTTAAGCTGTTTATTCGCAAGCTTCCTAATGACAGCAGGGTGTGTTTGCAAATTTTCTATTTGCATTAAAACGTTCTCTTTAGTCGTGCAAACCAAAGAATGTTCCGTACACTCGGGAAATTTTATTTTAAGTTTTTCTAGCGTAGGTTTTGCATAAATTAACCATGAAGCAACGGCTGGTAATTCTTTATCTAGATGAGGATTCATTAATCCTTTCATTGCCCCACAACGGGAGTGACCGCAGACAATAATGTCTTTAACGCCCAATACATCTACTGCATACTCCACTGCGGCTGCCTCTCCAGAGGGCGTGGACGAATAAAAAGGTACAAGATTACCAACATTGCGAGTAACAAATAGCTCGCCAGGATCAGTATCCGTAATGAGTGAGGGAATCACTCGCGAATCAGAACAAGAAAACAAAAGCGCTTTGGGATGCTGTCCTTGTGCTAAAGATTGAAATAGTTCCTTCTTTTTAGGGAAGTCATTTTTTCTAAAATGTAGCACGCCATCTAATAGTTTACTCGTCAACAAGGCATTGCTATCTACTAAAGAGTGGTTTAGTTGCTCGATAGGTAAAAATTGGCTTGTCGCTTGGTCATGGGCTAGTATTTGCCCAGTTTCAAATTCATAAATCCAACCATGAATGCTTAACTTACCCTTTTCAAGTTGTTCGATGACAGCAGGATGTGTTTTTAAGTTTGCAATTTGTGTTAGAACATTTTTTTCTGTAATACATGCTAAAGAATGATGATGTAAATCATCCTGCACATTCAGCATAGATTTTGTTTCTGCTAACCAGTCAGCAACAGCAGGTAAAGTCTCTTCAAGATTAGAGGTTTGCAAGGCCCCCATGGCTCCGCAACGAGAATGACCACATACAACTATTTCTTGTACGCCCAGTACTTTAACTGAAAATTCAATAGCTGCTGCAGTACTTGAAGGATCTGTGGAGTACGGATTAATAATATTACCAACATTACGGGTAATAAATATGTCTCCAGGTCCTGTATGCGTAACAAGAGCTGGAATGATGCGTGAATCAGAACAGGCAAAGAGAAGAGTCGTAGGGCGTTGTCCATTTGCCAAAGTAGTAAATAACTCTTTCCGTTTTTGATATTCTTGAGTTTGAAAACGCTGTACTCCTTCCATGAGCTTTAGATACATAGTTTCATCCCTGTTCAATGTGAGTAACCATAAAATATATAACCTAACTTATGCTTCATTACAAAATGAAAATTAGGATGCGTTTTTATAAAATCCGTTGCATAAGGTAAAAAACAAATGATAGAAAGTAAATCATTTTGTAGCAAATTACTTATGAATAACCCCGATCGAATAACGGGAATAAGCTGATGATAAAGCAATGAATAAATCAAAAAATAAAAATACTTACAATTAGATCACAGGCTTCAAAAGAGTTTACAAACAAAGTTATATTTAAATTAACTATTTGATTAATAATAAAATATATAAGTTATTCACAAGAAACAAGAGACATAATAATAACAAAAAATTAAGAAAATATATTTAATGAATTTATTAATAGGCCACTAAGATTTTTTTTAACCTGCCAGCAATATCAGTTTTTTTTGGGGGCCGGTAACATTCATTCTTATTACTGCTTTCACAAACAATGGGTAGTCCTTGGGAAATATTTCTCGGTAATTGGGCTCGATTTACTTTGAGTGAGAGAATACATGAGCTGCCTTTATTCGGTAATTGTCACAAATGCCGGTACCAGTGGTCACCTGAGTAATCATAAGAGAATGTGATTTATTAGACTGATTCGTCCTAATGAAATTAATAAACTTTTTTAAAACCAAACTAATACTTTATTTATTTCTTAAAAAGGCAATCAACATTCTTTGGCCTCTTTTACGCTAGTGTAAAGGGGGGAAATAAAACAATAACTGTGATTAAAAAAGCTTTTAACTCATTTCGGCACATCAAGAAGCCAATAAAATGGCGGAATTTAAATCACCTTGTGTCAAGTTACTTATGAATAACCCCGATCGAATAACGGGAATAAGCTGATAATAAAACAATGAATAAATCAAAAAATAAAAATACTTACAATTAGATCACAGGCTTCAAAAGAGTTTACAAACAAAGTTACATTTAAATTAACTAGTTGATTAATAATCAAATATATAAGTTATTCACAAAGAATAAGGAACATAATAATAATAAAAAATTTAAAAAATAAATTTAATGAAGTTATTAACAAACAAGTAAATCAACATGAAAAAAGATAAAATATACAAAAAATAATCAAAATCCAAAATTGACAGTAGAAAAAAAGTTCTCTATCATTGCCAACCTCATAATTTTATTAGCAGGTTCATCATGAAACGTACCTTTCAACCCAGTAATTTAAAACGCAAACGTGATCATGGTTTTCGTGAGCGTATGGCTACTCGTGCAGGTAGATTAGTAATTAAACGTCGTCGTGCTAAAGGCCGTAAACGTTTGACTGCGTAAGTGTCTGCATTTAAAAAAACACAAAGATTATTAACAAAAAAAGATTATAATCATGTGTTTGAACAAGCAAAAAAAATAGTAACATCCGACTTTGTCATTCTCTTTAGAGAGAATCATTTAGGTTATGCAAGACTTGGGCTGGCGTTATCAAAAAAATTGATAGCAAAAGCCCATGATCGAAATCGTATCAAACGGCTGTTAAGAGAAAGCTTTCGACAAGAAGAATTACCTGCAGTAGATGTGGTTTTTTTAGCAAGACAAGGCGTAGCAAAACAAACAAATGCGATTATAAACGCTAGAATGGGCAAAACATGGAAAAAATTAATCTCATGTTACGAAAAATAGTTTGTTTACCCATCAAACTATATCAATATTTGATTAGCCCCTTGTTAAAACCAAGTTGCCGATATTACCCAAGTTGTTCACAATATGCCGAAAGTGCTATCCAACAATGTGGCATAACCAAAGGTTTGTGGATGGCTTTAAAAAGAGTATTGCGTTGCCACCCATGGTCACGTGGTGGTTACGATCCGGTACTCCCCAACAACGAGAATCATTGATGGATATACGACGTATTGTTTTATATATGGCGCTTGCGCTAGTTGGTTTATCACTTTGGAATGCCTGGCAGGTAGATTATCCTCCTAAGCATTTGCCAATTGAAAATGCAGTTAGCCAAGAGAATAATGCACAACCATTGTTACCCCAAGTAGCTCCGTCCAACAATACGAGTACTCCTACATCAACTCCCGCATCTCCTACTGTAGAACAAACTAAAAACAGTAATGCACCGTTAGTTCGTGTTAAAACAGATGTTTTAGATGTGAGCATTGATTTACAACATGGCGACGTAGTTTCTGGACAACTCCTTGATTATCCTCAAAGTGTAGACGAAAAAAATAAACCGTTTCTTCTATTACAAAATCAGCCTGGTGAGCGTTATGTTGCTAACAGCAGTCTTTTTGTTCCTTCAGGACAAAATGTGCAAATGCTCAATTTGAATTTCACAACACCGCAACAACAATACGAATTGACTCCTGATCAGAAGCAATTGGTCGTCACGTTAAGCGGAAAAACTGATCAAGGGCTCGAAGTAAAAAAAGAACTTATTTTTACTAAAGGCAGCTACCTCATTGATGTCCATTACAAAATTGTTAATAAAAGCAGTACCGACTGGACTGGCTATTTGAACACGCAACTGTTACGTAGCTCACCCAAAGAAGACAAATCAAGTGTATTTCATGTTGGCTCATATACAGGTGCTTCCTATTCTGAACCAGGAAAACACCGCTATCAAAAAGTAAGCTTTAGCGATATGAATAAAGCCAATCTGGATGTAGATAGTAAAGGTGGTTGGATTGCCATGCAGCAACACTACTTTTTAAGTGCCTGGATTCCAGATGCGAATTCGAATAATAAGTTTTACACTCGCTCTGTGAATAACGATTATACCATTGGTGCTGTTGGACAACCGATTACCCTGAAGCCTGAAGAGCAAAAAACAGTTAGTGCTCAATTGTATCTAGGTCCAGAAATCACCAGCGTATTAAAAAGCATTGCCCCCTCGCTTGATCTGACTGTGGATTATGGAATTTTATGGTTTTTATCGTCCTTATTATTCTCGTTGATGAAAGCAATTTATAATGTTGTTGGTAACTGGGGCTGGTCTATCGTTTTAGTTACAGTCTTAATTAAATTAGCATTTTATCGATTGTCTGCTACCAGCTATAAATCAATGGCTGGGATGCGTAAGTTACAACCTAAATTACAAGCTTTGCGCGAACGTTATGGTGATGATAAAGCCAAAATCAGCCAGGCTACTATGGAGTTATACAAGCAAGAAAAAGTAAATCCTTTAGGTGGTTGTTTACCTATCGTGATTCAAATTCCTGTCTTTATTGCTCTGTATTGGGTTTTATTAGAAAGTGTTGAGTTAAGACAAGCACCATTTATTTTCTGGATTAAAGATTTGGCTTCGGCTGATCCCTATCATGTATTGCCATTAATTATGGGCGCGACGATGCTGGTTCAACAAAAATTAAATCCAGCGCCTCCAGATCCGATGCAAGCAAAGATCATGATGTTTTTACCGGTGTTATTTACAGGCTTGTTTTGGAGTTTTCCAGCTGGTTTGGTATTGTACTGGATTGTGAATAATACTTTATCCATATTGCAACAATGGTACATTACACGTAAGTACTCTGATGAAAAACCTGCAAAAAAACTTGTTCCTGCTAAATAAATGTCTACAGAAACTATAGTTGCTATAGCTACCCCACCTGGAAGAGGTGGGGTAGGAATTATCCGCTTATCAGGACCAAAAGCATACTCCACTGCTGTTTCTCTTAATGGCAATAAGACATTAAAACCTCGTTTGGCGACTTTTTGTTCCTTTTATTCATTGTCAAAGAAAGAAGAATCCCAACAATTCGATGCTTTAATTGATCAAGGGATAATGATTTATTTCAAAGCACCACATTCTTTTACTGGCGAGGATGTTGTTGAAATTCAAGCGCATGGTTCTCCTGTGGTTCTCGATATGCTCACCAAAGCCTGCATTCAACTTGGAGCACGCTTGGCGCGACCAGGGGAGTTTTCTGAACGCGCTTTTTTAAATGATAAAATTGATTTGACGCAAGCTGAAGCAATCGCTGATTTAATTCAAGCCAGTTCGCAAACGGCAGCACGCATGGCTTTAAAATCATTACAAGGTGAATTTTCAAATAAAATTAATCAATTAAATGAAAAAATTATCTATTTACGCTTGTATGTAGAGGCTGCAATTGATTTTCCAGAGGAAGAAATTGATTTCCTCAATGACGGTAAAGTTGCACATTTGTTACATGCTGTTTTAACTGAATTAGAAGCAATACGTGCTCAAGCAAATCAAGGTGTTATCCTTCGCGAAGGTTTATCAGTAGTGATTGCAGGGAAACCTAATGCGGGTAAATCAACTTTAATCAACTGTTTGGCCGGACGTGACATAGCCATAGTGACTGAAATTGCAGGTACTACGCGTGATGTGATGCGTGAACATATTCTATTGGATGACATCCCGCTACACATTATTGATACTGCGGGCTTGCGTGAGTCTAATGACGTAGTCGAAAAAGAGGGAATTAAACGAGCGTGGCAAGAGTTAAAGAAAGCCGATTGTGTATTACTTGTTGTTGATGTGAATGATTTGGAACAGCATCATCATTTAACTAAAGAAATTAAGTCTGCACTACCTTCGGAAGTTCCTATTATTACCGTGTTCAATAAAATTGATACCTTAGGACACACTATGCAAATACAGGATCATAGCGTCTATATCTCTGCAAAATCAGGAGAAGGAGTTGATGGACTGAAACAACTAATAAAACAAGTTGTAGGTTATCAACCGAGCGAAGGACACTTTCTTGCAAGAAGACGTCACTTACAAGCATTAGATGAGGCAAAAAATATACTATCTATTGGCCAACAACAACTGCTTGAACATCGTGCTGGAGAATTATTAGCAGAAGATTTACGCCAAGCACATCAATGTTTGTGTGAAATCACCGGCGAATTCAGTTCCGATGATTTATTAGGACGCATCTTTTCCAGTTTTTGTATTGGTAAATAAATTTATTGATATTGAGAGGCCCTCAATGGGAGCTGAATGTATTGATAAATTCAGGGTGTTTATTATTTGTGCTATTCTTAATGTAGGTGCTTATAAAAGAGGTATTTATTATGGCCCAGATAGCCGAAGGAGTAGCCACACAATTAGCCGATGATGCTGAAAATATGGTGAAAAGTGCTGAAAATTTGCTACAAAAACAAGGAGATGACCAATCTTCTGATGATGACCAAAGTTTATCAATGAGTGCTCCTTCTGAATCAGATTTAGATCCTATGCAGATAGCCACATCTATGTTGCCCGACGAGGTAAATGATGTTTTTCAAAGCCATGGAAATGGTGGACAACAGAATCAGGATCAGAGTCAGAATCAAATGGGATCACTAGTAGATGAAGGTGAAGATATGCTTGACCAAGGCATAAATATGGGAATGTCTTTGTTAAATAAAGGCTAATTCGTTTTAATTCCATCGAACTTAGTGTGATAAATTGTTACACGATTTAAATCACATCCTGTACCATCAAAAGAGTATGAGTTCAATCTCTGTTTCTTTGTGCCATCAATAAATGCCTCATCAGTTTTAAAAGTAAGTTATTGTTCAATAAATAATTTTTTAATCCACCTCTTAATCCTACGCACTGCTTCGCCATAACGTTCAGTACATGGACACACACTTCGTAGAGCCTCCTTTTTTTTAATCAAAAAATGGGTTGATGCATTACTACTTACCACTTCTTTACTTTTTTGAAACATTTTTACCGTTTTGAAACATTGTGATAAAAAAACAAACAAAAAATTCTTGTCAAAAGAAAAACCAAATGATACCGTATCGTAGAAATAAAACTCCCTGTGTATTTTTTGTGAGGTTGCCATGGCTTATTCAAAACAAAATGAGGCGGTTAGTAATGATAAGTTTCAGTTTTTTACGCAACTTCATGATAAACAGTTTAAAAATCTTGGGGACCTTGAAAGACGAGCAGATGGACTTGGTTATTCTTTTTTATTAGAAAACCAAAAAGCGCTTGAGGCAGAATTCAGCCAAATGTTTGCTGTGCTGGAACGACAGAGAGATAAAAATAATAAAGCGTTTTGGATCTATTGTTACTATTGTGCGACTCTTTTGGAAAACTTTTATAAAGCGTATTCACATCAGGCTAAAGAAAAGGAATATAAGGATGCGAAGGCAGAAATTAAGAAACACATAGTAAAAAAGCAAGAAGAAACTAAGAAAAAAGCGAAAGAAGAGGCTAAGAAGGAAGACGATTTTATCGAATCGTTAAAAAAGAGTTTTGCCCAGGGGTTTGAGAATTTATGGACTGCGCCCGCACATTTATCGCGAATTCGTGATTATGTGGCTTATGCAAACTTATGTCGTGTGTATTGGGTTTTTTGCCGTCTCACCCTAACTACGGGTTTTACTTTAGCAAAAGAGCTACAAATTCTTGAAAAGTTGGATGCAATTCTCGGGACACATACCGATGCTCAGAAAATAATTGATTTTATTAAAGCACCGAATGGTGTACTGAATTATTTTAGTGTGGGCTTGTTTTTAATGCGCTTTGCGATAGATTTCGGTCATTTAGTTCGCCACACTTGGTTTCCAACAGAGGCAGAGGAAAAGGATAAAACTACAGCGCTTGAGCGGTTTAAATTTGAACTCTATAAGCGTCATTGTAATTTTGCGAATGACTTAGTATGGGCAACAGTAAACTTTATTACTAATTTTAATCACATTACGCATATCCCAGATCCTACTGCGGGGATTATAACTGCCATCTTTTTAGGCTTTGACGTTTGCATGACTTTATATAAATGTCATTTAGCAAAACAGGAGTATTTAACAAAGAAAGAGCAATACGACAATGAGTTGCGAGAACTCAAAAAGCACCCAGAGAAGTTCAAAGGGCTGGATATAGAGCAGCATAAAAAAATGCTCGAACTGCAACTTAAAGAACTGGAAATTGGCTGGCAGACAAAACAGGCAACTTTTTATTTTACCGCGGCTGCAGCGGCTTTATTGATGCTTGGATTTACTGCCTCGCTATTGTTTACAGGGCCAGGAATCGCTGTTGCCTGCTTTTTTGTTTGTACTCTTGCTGTCGCGATGTATCTTTCTTCGGATGCTTATTCGAAACTCCAAGAAAAAAGCTTACGCTTAGATGATGCTAAAAGCACTGGAAAAGATCTGCAATTCGCACTTAAAGAGTACGAAGCAGCGTATAATGATTTTATTTTTACGATGGTCAAAAATACGGTTATGCCTACCCTTATCATTGCCACTTTTGCGGTATGTTGGCCGGCGGCGATTGTTTTAACTGCGCTGTATCTAGGTTATGAAATTTATCATGCTTATGATCAGCATAAGAGCAAAAAAGAAGCGCAGTTAGCTTTAGAAAAGCCTGATGAAGATGGTTCTATTATAGAGGGTACAGTAGTCTACAAGGATGAGGCAATTGAGGTTAATGAAAGAAGCTGTTGTTTTGCGTAATTAATGTAGTTACGCCATCTCGAGTGCCACAAGGGATCTGTCATCGCAGTACTTTAGCAAGTGTAGGCTGGGCTGTTAAGTCCAGCGTTTGCTGAGTTAATTCTTACCCTTCAAAATGCTCATCATGAAAGTCATCACGATAATCTCAATTTGACAAGTAACTTACTCATCATATTCATAAATTGGCATTGTTACATGCTGGGCTTAGCAGCCCAGCCTACGGTTATTGAACTATTTTTGTCAACGAATTACCTAATACTTAAAATCCCAAGTGTGATGAGGGGTCTCTCCATTACAGTACTGTATCCTGGATTAGCCTAGCGTAATCTGGGATACAAGGCGCCTAAGCTACGTTGATTTGTTTTTTATCGCTAAAGCTTTTTCATACAATTCGTTTTTACTGCCATCACTGAGCTTACAGGCAATAGTTACTGCTTGTTTCAGAGGTAACTCACTCAGCAACACGGAAAGTAGTTTTTCATGAGCATCTGGTTCAGCTACCACGGGACGAGGAGGGATGAGCACAACAAACTCACCTTTAACATGTGCTGGCTCTGCCAACAGCCAATTTTTAACGTCCATTATCGTACCTGTAATAAAACGTTCAAACGTTTTGGTTAATTCTTTGGCGAGAACCATCTCACCTGTTTCACCAAAAACGTCACTTAAGTCTGTGATGCATTCAAGAATACGATGTGTTGATTCATAAAAAACCAAAGTATGTGGTTCGGTGCGCAAGGCGTGCAATTTGCTTTTCCGTGCTTGCTGTTTTGCCGGAAGAAATCCTAAAAAAAGAAAAGAATCACAAGGAATGCCTGCTGCACAAAGTGCAGTAATTAATGCACAAGCCCCAGGAATAGGCACAACTGGAATGTGTTGCTGCCTGGCTAATTTAACTAATAAAAATCCAGGGTCACTAATTAATGGGGTGCCTGCATCACTAATTAAGGCAATCGATTTTCCTGCTAAAAGCTCATCGATAATGTGTTTACTTTTGTCATTTTCATTATGCGCATGCAGTGATTCAAGATTTTTTTTTATTCCTAAAGCACTGAGTAGCTGTATGGAATGGCGGGTGTCCTCCGCTAAAATAAAATCAACTGATTTAAGTACTTCTAATGCTCTAAAGGTAATGTCCTCACGGTTTCCTATTGGAGTTGCAACGATATAGAGAGTTCCTATGCCTGTTGCTAGTGAGTTTGTCATGGTTTATCCTCTTGCGTTATTGCTTATTCAATGTCTAAAAATATGTTTATTAAAACAATAAAAATTCGCGCATTTTTTTTACTGACATCAACCCTTTTTCTTTGTCAATGTACTACAGCAGTTAACCCGCCTGAAATGGCAACACCTATACCCGTAACTGCACCAAAAGTAGAGAAGAAAAAAATAGCAAACCCATATTCTAAATCTACCGCAAGTTACCTGATACAAGCCAAAAATCAAGAAGGCAGTGACAAGCAACAATCGTTACTCCTCGCAGCGGGTCATTTGATTTCAGAAGGTCAATGGCGACAAGGCGCTGCTATTTTAGCACAGACTACAGATTTAACACCGACACTTAAGAATGAAAAAAATCTTTTGTTGGCACAAATTGATCTCATTCGCGACCGTCCACAAACGGCATTAAATAAATTAGCCAGTATTACGGAGCGTGATGACTTTGTTCTATACCAAAAGATTCAATTTCATGAGTTATTGGCACAAGCTTATCGTGGTACTGATAAGCCATTGGAGTCCATTAATGAGCGTATCAAACTTGAGTCATTGCTGGTTGATGACGAGAGTCAAGCCAATAATCGCCGTATACTTTGGTTAACTTTAACGCATATGCCACAAACTGAATTAAATTCTTTGGCTACTAAAGCATCTGATCAATCTGTGTTACAAGGCTGGCTACAGCTCGCGTTAATTTCACGCAAGTATCGAGATAATCCACAGTCTTTGCTTGCTGCTTTAGATCAGTGGCAATCTCATTTTAATGAGCATCCGGCAAATCATATTTTGCCTAATCCATTAGACTCAATTGCCAATAAAATACGTGCTCAGCCGAAACAGGTTGCGCTTTTGCTTCCTTTAAGTGGCGCGTTACAAGGACCAGGAACCGCAGTACGCGATGGATTTATGGCAGCATATAAGAATAATAACAAGACCTCCATGCAGGTAAAAACTTATGATACCAGTAAAGGTGATGTGGCTTCTTTGTATCAAACTGCGCTTAATGAAGGGGCGGATTATGTTGTGGGACCATTAACAAAATCACAGGTAGCAGTAGTTGCGGCATTAGCCCACCCTGTCCCTACCCTGTTATTAAATGATGCGGATGCCAATATCCAGGAAAACTCTTATTCATTTGGCCTTTCACCGGTAAATGAAGCGATTCAGGTTGCGCTCAGAGCAAAAAATAAAGGATATAGTCGTGCATTGATTATTGCGCCTGGTACTGATTGGGGAAAGGAAGTCACTCACGCGTTTACGCAACAATGGCAAAAGAGTGGTGGACGTGTTGTGGATACTTTTTCATATGCTGCAAATGATGATTTGAATAAAAAAATGAAAGATTTTCTGCAAATCAGCAACAGCCAGCAACGTGAGAAAAAAATAAGAGAATTATTAGGACTGAAAATCCAACCGGTTATTAGTCGCAGGCAAGATTTTGATATGATTTTTCTGTTAGCCTATCCGTCTAAAGCACGGCAAATTATGCCGCTGCTCAATTATTATTATGCGGGGGATGTTCCTGTCTATGCTACGGCCAGCGTGTATGGTGGTAGTGCTAATCCATTGAAAGATAAAGATCTTGATGGAATCATTTTCTGTGACATCCCCTGGGTTTTCGCACATCAGGCCGGTACACGCAATTGGCCAGAACAATTTAACAGTTATAATCGATTGTATGCTTTAGGAATAGACAGTTATACTTTGGCAACCCAATTGAACCAATTGATGTTATTCCCAGCAGATCAATCGCATAATGGAGATGGTATTTTATATCTCAAACCATCGCAACAGGTGGCACGTGTATTGGAGTGGGGACAGTTCAAACAAGGACTTGTCCATTCTTTGGGTGAGACCGTGTAATTGATAACTCAAGAGAAAGGACGCATTGCTGAGGAAAAGGCTTTAGCATACTTAAAAAAGCAAGGACTTAAGTTAATGACGCAAAATTACAGTTGCCGCCTGGGCGAAATTGATTTAATTATGCGTGATCAGGAAGAACTGGTTTTTATAGAGGTTCGTTCACGGGTATCCGCCCAGTTTGGTGGCGGCATTGCCAGTGTTACTTATGCAAAAAAGCAGAAAATACTCAAGACGGCTACATACTATTTGCTGAAACATAAAAAGTATGACCAATTTGCCCTTCGTTTTGATGTTGTAAGTATTGATGGCACATCAGCGACCATTAATTGGATAAAGGATGCGTTTGGTGCAGATTATTGATTAACAGAGTAAATATTTTTGTAGTCTGGGTGAAGGTGTGGAGAAAATGTACCAGGAAGCCCCGGGTTCTGCTTTGCTTCACCCAGGCTACAAAAAATAAGTGATAGAGGTTTGATATGACGGTACAACTGGAAGAACGAGTAAGGCATTTATTTGGTATGAGCATAGAAGCCAAAATAGCCCTCGCTGATTCTTTATCTGATGCGATTGCCAAAGCTGGGCAACGTTTAGTGAATTGTTTGCTTGCGGATGGAAAGATATTATTGTGTGGAAATGGGGGCTCAAGTGCTAACTGCATGCATTTTGCCAGTGCTATGTTGAATCAATTTGAAGTAGAAAGACCCGCGCTTCCCGTAATTAATTTGAGTACCGACGCAACCAGTTTAAGCACTTCTGCAAATGACAATCATTACAGCCAAGTCTTTGCACGGCAAATTCAGGCATTTGGACAAGAAAATGATGTATTACTTTTATTAACTACATCAGGTAATTCAGACAGCATGTTGCATGCGCTTCATGCCGCAAATGAACGCGGAATGGATACGGTTGCCTTAAGTGGCCGAGATGGAGGGGTGCTTGCCAATCATTTGGGTCCCGAGGATATTGAGCTGCGTGTTGCATCCGATAATTCGGCGCGAATTAGGGAAATGCACCTGTTCATCTTACATTGCTTTTGTGATTTAATTGACCAATCATTGTTTGGTCAGGTTTTGGGGTAAAAAAATGAGTTTTAAATTTAGATTAAAATCGATTGCTTTTCTTTTGGTCGCCTCCCTGTTAACAGGATGTGTTGCTGCTGTTGTAACAGGTGCTGTTGCTGGAATGGTTTATGATCGACGCGGCGTAATTACAATGGAAGCCGACGCTCGATTATTTCATGTCATTCATAAATCAATAGTAACTAACCGTCAGTTTAGTGATTCCCGCGTTATTGTGACTAGTTTTAACCGTGTTGTATTGCTTGTCGGACAAACGCCTACGCCGTCTTTACGTAATTTGGCTGAAAAAATTGCACGCGGGGGCCCAGGTGTGCATCGTGTTTACAATGAAATATCGGTTGGCTACCCCATACCTCTGACCGCCCGTTCAAAAGACAGTCTGATTACCAGTCAGGTTCGTACTGCATTGCTGGCTAAAAAAGGACTTGAATCAGGCTCTATCCGCGTGGTCACAGAAAATAGAGTGGTTTATCTCATGGGCATCGTCAATGATCACCAGGCAGCGCTTGCTGTTGATGCGGCACGCCGAGTTAATGGTGTAAATAAAGTGGTTAAAATTTTCCAGTATATTCATTAAATAAAATGTTAAAACACGGATGTTTTGCTGTTCTACTTACATTGGTTCTATTGTGTCTGTCTGGCTGCATAAGCAGCTTATGGACAGGTGCCACTATGGTTTATGATAGACACGATGTGTATAAAAAATTGGATGATTACAATTTATACCTCAAAGTAAATAACGCGATCACGATTGATAATAAATTTAAAAATAACAATTGTGTGATTGATATTGCGGTGTTTAACGGAGATGTTTTATTAGCTGGCCATGTACCCACTCCTGAAATGCGTGTCGAATTAAAACGACGATTGGCTTTAGTAAAAGGCTATAGACGGATGTTTAATCAGGTAGGAGTAAGTGCCTCAGGATCAAATTCAGTGCAAGACGGTTGGATTACAGCGAAGATCCGCAGCCAAATTTTTGCTGATGGCTCTATTGATCCGAACGCATTTAAGGTAGTAACTTCTGATCGAGTGGTTTATTTAATGGGAGATGTGCATCAAGAACAAGCTGAAAAAGTAGTTAATATGGCAAGACAAACAAGTGATGTGACGCAAGTAGTAAAAATTCTTAAATATTTTACGTATCAAAATAATTCTTTTGGATAACCCTAGAAAAGCAATTGATGCAAGGGTAAATACATCCAACTGCTTTTCCTAGGATGCATGTTGTTAATGGAAATGTCCTTTGTCAGGTCGTTTACGTATTTTCCTTAATTTAAATTGACGTAATAATCCCGTAGAACCAGTTAATCCATCTTCTTCATTTAAGCCATTACTTTGATTACATGGGTGGGATCTACAGTGTTGTCGATATTCTAGGTGATGTTTGTTATGTTTATGAGATAATCCATCGCTATAACGAGCGAGCATTTTTTGCTGCATACTGGCTGCAGTGTGTTGGATCTTATCAGGCATGTTCTTTCCTTTTGCGAGGTTAATAACATTACTTATTACCTGAGTTGTGATAATAAGTTCCACACTATAATTATAGACGTTAAAATCTATTGTAAGCGGCATTAACGGGATATAAATGCCAATAATAAAGGAGAAAAGGGATGAATTATTTACATACGATGGTGCGAATATCTAATTTAGATGAGTCACTGGACTTTTTTTGCAATAAATTGGGACTGGTTGAGGTCAAACGCACGCCGAATGAAAAAGGCCGCTATACTTTGATATTTCTTGCGTCACCGGGTGATTTAGAGCACAAAAGCCACACAAATACACCTATGCTCGAGCTTACTTATAATTGGGATCCCGAAGAATATAAAGAAGGTCGTAATTTTGGCCATTTAGCGTATCAAGTAGATGACATCTATGCGACATGCCAACGATTAAAAAATGCAGGGGTAGTCATTAACAGGCCTCCTCGAGATGGCCATATGGCGTTTATTCGTTCGCCAGATAATATCTCTATCGAATTGCTGCAAAAAGGCGAACCTTTACCTATTCAAGAACCCTGGGCATCAGCGTCTAATATAGGTCATTGGTAGTAAATAATCACGCATGTATAAAAAATGGCATTGATTATTTATACCAGTTACTTTATAATTCGCGCGGTGAAACTTAGGTGAATATGTGAACAAACAGCTAAGTAAGCGCGGCATTGTACGACTATGGTGTGTACAATCTGGCGTTACATTGGTCTTCGCAGCTTTATGTGCACTAGTATATGATACTAATGCGGCAAGCTCAGCTTTGCTTGGTGGCATCGTTTGTATTGTTCCTAACGCGTTTTTTGCAAGCAAACTGTTTAAGTATCAAGGTGCTCGCTCGGCCAAGCAGATCGTAAATAGTTTCTACAAGGGCGAAGCGTTAAAGATAGTGATATCCATATTCCTATTCACCGCGGTGTTTTTACTATTTAAAATTACGCCGCTAGCGTTTTTTGCATCATATATTATGATACAGATGACGCATTGGTTTACCCCGTTGATTATTATAAATAAACAGAATAGGCCTGAAAGTGACTGAAATGGTATCTAGCACAAACTACATCAAACATCATTTAACGTATCTTACTTATAACGTTAGTGATATGAAATTGGGTTCGGGTGGTTTCTGGACATTGAATCTCGACACACTGTTTTTCTCAGTTGTTTTAGGAGTTATTGTTTGTGCGCTGATGTATTTTGGTGCACGCAGAGTTACGACAGGCATTCCTGGTAAGATGCAGAACTTTGCAGAGATTATGCTGCAGTTTGCAGATAATCAGGTAAAAGATTGCTTCCATGGTAAAAATAATTTAATAGGTCCGCTGGCACTCACAATATTTTTGTGGGTTTTCTTAATGAATTTTATGGACATATTACCCGTAGACATATTACCTGCAATTGCTCAGACGGGAGGTATTCATTACCTTAAAGTGGTACCAACAAACGATTTGAATTTAACGTTTGGTTTATCAATTTCTGTATTTATCCTCATCATTTTTTACAGTATTAAGATAAAAGGCCCCAAAAAGTTCATAAAAGAGCTCACATTACAGCCTTTTAATCATCCCGGATTCATACCTTTTAACCTGTTGCTGGAAGTGGTTGGTCTTATTGCGAAACCCATTTCATTAGCACTGCGGTTATTTGGAAACTTATATGCAGGCGAATTGATATTCATATTGATCGCTCTGTTAACCTTAAATGCTGCAACATCATCAACTCTGGGTACCGTGACTTTGGGCTCAGCACAATTTATTTTGGCGCTGGCTTGGTCAATATTCCACATATTGGTAATTACATTGCAAGCATTTATTTTCATGGTGCTAACGATTGTTTACTTGAGTTTAGCACACGAAGATCATTAACCGATTTAATTTTCATCCATTGTAAAGGGGATAAATATGCAAGCCGCTAGTTTAATAGCACAAGTTCAAAGTATGACCGTTGTTGCGGTTGCCTTGTTAATTGGTTTGGGTGCATTGGGCACAGCGATAGGATTTGGTTTGCTTGGTGGCAAATTCCTTGAGGGCTCAGCGCGTCAGCCAGAAATGGTTCCAATGTTACAAGTAAAAATGTTCATCGTTGCTGGTTTGTTAGACGCCGTAACCATGATTGGAGTGGGTATCGCATTGTTCTTTACTTTCGCAAACCCTTTCCTAAGCAACCTGGGTTCTTGATAACACATGATCGGGGCGCTAAGCGCCCTAATTGTTACAGGAGATTAAACGGTGGAAATTAATTTAACACTAATTGTACAAATGCTCGTTTTTGCAGCGTTTGTTTTGTTTACCATGAAATTAGTATGGCCTCCATTGGCAAAGGCAATGGAAGAAAGACAAGACAAAATTGCTGATGGTCTTGCTGCTGCTGAACGAGGTCGAAAAGAATTGGAATTGGCACAACATCGTGTAAAAGATGAATTAAAGCAAGCCAAAGTTCAATCAGCTGATATCATTGAAAAAGCAAATAAGCGTGCTGCGCAAATAATCGAAGAAGCTAAAGAAACAGCAAAACATGAAGCGCAAACACAAGTGAAATTGGCACAAGAGCAATTACAGCAACAAATCAACCATGCAAAAGATGAGTTGCGTAAACAAGTAGCAAACTTGGCTATAACTGGTGCTGAGAGAATTTTAATGCGCGAAGTAGATGCTAAGGCAAACACTGCATTGTTAGATAACTTGATAGAAGAGATTTAAAATGTCTGATAGTACCACCATAGCCAGACCCTACGCTAAAGCAATTTTTGAATATGCCTTAGGGGAAAAAAAATTAGCTGAGTGGTCAGCACATTTGAGAAATCTTGCACAAGCTGTGTTGACGCCAGAGGCTGAGCATTTTATTACGAATCCAGCAACAACCGTCGTGCAGCACATTGAGCTGTTGCAAGCAGCAATGGGTGCAAAATCAAATGAAAATATGCCATTAAACAATTTAATTAATTTACTGGCTACAAATAAAAGATTGATGTTGCTACCTGATATTTATGCACTCTATGAAGCACATCGTGCAGAGCAAGAAAAAACGCTGCATGTTGATGTAAGCAGTTACTCAGATTTATCTAGTGCACAACAACAACGATTAATCGAATCATTAAGTCAGCGCTTACAGCGTAAGGTCTCGTTAAAAATCAGTATTGATCCTTCCTTGCTTGGTGGAGCAATAATTCGGGCGGGCGATTTAGTTATAGATGGTTCAGTTCGTGGCAAGCTTAATAAGCTTAGCACTGAATTGGCCGCATAATTTAGAGGATAGTTTCCATGTCAGAACAAGTAGCATTAAATCCTTCTGAAATCAGTGAATTAATCAGAAAGAAAATAGAACACTTTAGTGTAGTATCTGAAGCACGAAATGAAGGTACTATTGTTAGCTTAAAAGACGGTGTCGTGAGCTTACATGGCCTTGAAGACGTAATGGCTGGTGAAATGATTGAATTCCCTGGCGGCGTTTATGGTCTGGCTCTTAACCTCGAAAGAGATTCAGTGGGCGCGGTTGTTCTTGGTGAATATTCTTCTTTAGCTGAAGGCCAAAAAGGTAAATGTACTGGTCGTATTCTTGAAGTTCCAGTAGGTAAAGGACTTTTAGGCCGAGTTGTTGATGCCTTAGGAAATCCAATTGATGGTAAAGGACCAATTGATGCTGCAGGCATGTCACCAATTGAAAAAGTGGCTCCTGGCGTTATTGCGCGTAAATCAGTAGATCAGCCCGTACAAACCGGATTAAAAGCTATTGATGCGATGATTCCAGTTGGACGTGGTCAACGTGAGCTTATTATTGGCGACCGTCAAACAGGAAAAACTGCGATTGCTATTGATGCGATCATCAACCAGAAAGGTACTGGCGTTAAATGTATCTACGTAGCAATAGGACAAAAAGCTTCTTCTGTTGCGGCAATCGTTCGTAAACTGGAAGAACATGGTGCTTTAGAGCATACCATCGTCGTCGTAGCAGGAGCTTCTGATTCGGCTGCATTACAGTTTATTGCTCCTTATGCTGGATGTACCATGGGTGAATACTTCATGGAACACGGTGAAGATGCATTGATTGTTTATGATGATTTAACCAAACAAGCTTGGGCATATCGTCAAATATCTTTGTTGTTGCGCAGACCACCAGGTCGTGAAGCATACCCTGGGGATATTTTCTATTTACATTCACGCTTATTAGAAAGAGCTGCACGAATCAATGCTGATGAAGTTGAAAAGCTGACTAAGGGCGAAGTAAAAGGTAAAACAGGTTCATTAACTGCATTACCAATTATTGAAACTCAAGCGGGTGACGTATCTGCGTTCGTACCAACTAACGTTATTTCCATTACAGATGGTCAGATATTCCTTGATGTGGATTTGTTTAACTCAGGTGTTCGACCTGCTATTAACTCAGGTCTTTCTGTATCTCGTGTGGGTGGTGCGGCACAAACGAAAATCATGAAAAAGTTAGGTGGTGGTACTCGTTTAGCACTTGCTCAGTTCCGTGAATTAGAAGCGTTCTCGCAATTTGCTTCAGATCTTGATGACGCGACTCGTAAGCAATTAGAGCGTGGACAACGAATCACTGAACTTATGAAACAAAAACAATACTCTCCATTATCTGTTGCTGAAATGGGTACAGCATTGTTTGTGGTTGAAAAAGGTTATTTGGATGATGTACCTGTAAATGAAGTTGCTGCATTTGAAGCGTCGTTACATGACTATATGCGCAGCACACATCCTGATCTGTTACAACTGATCAATGAAGCAGGTGCTTACGATAATGACATTGAAGCAAAATTGAAAAAAGCTGTAGAAGACTTTAAGCGTACAGCAAGTTGGTAAGTCAATTTAAGGCGAAGTGATATTATGGCTGGAGCAAAAGAAATCCGTTCGAAAATTTCGAGTATTAATAAAACTCGAAAGATAACTCGTGCAATGGAGATGGTGGCAGCAAGTAAGATGCGCAAAACTCAAGAAAGAATGCGCGCATCTAAACCTTATGCTAGTAAGATCTACAGCGTAGTAAAGCACATTGCTCGCGCGCACTCAGAATACAGACATCCGTTTATGAGTCATCGTGAGGTTAATCGTATCGGTCTTATCGTTGTTACTACAGATCGTGGATTATGTGGTGGTTTAAACGTAAACCTACTACGTGAAACAGTGCGTACTATTCGTCACTGGAAAGAACAAGGCAAAGAGGTTGATCTTGCAGTCATTGGCCGTAAAGGACAAGCGTTCTTTAAGCGTGTTGGCAGTAATGTTCTTGGTTCTGTAGACCATCTTGGTGATACGCCAAGTATTAATGACATTATTGGTATCGTTAAGGTAATGCTTGATGCTTTTAACAAAGGCACTATTGACGCGCTACATGTGGTATACAACGAATTTGTTAACACCATGACGCAAAAGCCTGTGGTGAAACAATTACTACCATTGCCAAAATCAGAAGAAGACAGCAAGACAATGGGGCATCATTGGGACTATATATATGAACCTGATGCTAAGGAATTGCTGGATAATCTTTTAGAACGTTTTATCGAATTACAAATTTACCAAGCAGTGGTTGAAAATATTGCTTGTGAACAAGCGGCGAAAATGATTGCAATGAAAAATGCAACGGATAATGCCGGTGATTTGATTAAAGAATTTCAATTGGCTTATAACAAAGCTCGACAAGCTGCAATTACACAAGAATTGGCAGAAATTGTCGGTGGCGCAGCCGCTTTATAAGAGGGTATAAAATGAGCTTAGGAACTGTAGTAGAAATTATTGGCGCGGTTGTGGATGTGGAGTTTCCCCGTGATAATGTCCCTAAAATCAATGATGCATTAAAACTTGTTGATGGTGATTTGGTTTTTGAAGTACAGCAACAACTTGGTGATGGCGTAGTACGTACTATTGCTATGGGAACAACAGAAGGACTGAAGCGTGGTCTGAAAGCTGAAAATACAGAGAATCCTATTCAAGTGCCTGTTGGTAAGAAAACCTTAGGTCGAATTATGGATGTTCTAGGTCGTCCAGTTGATGATGCTGGCCCCATCGGCGCAGAAGAACATTGGTCAATTCACCGTAAGCCACCAAGTTATGAAGAGCAAGCAGGCAGCCAAGAGTTGCTTGAAACAGGTATTAAAGTTATTGACTTGCTTTGTCCTTTTGCTAAAGGGGGTAAAGTCGGACTGTTCGGTGGTGCCGGTGTGGGTAAGACCGTTAACATGATGGAATTAATTCGTAACATCGCGATTGAGCACAGTGGATACTCAGTATTTGCGGGTGTGGGTGAGCGTACTCGTGAAGGAAACGACTTCTATCATGAAATGAAAGACTCTAATGTATTGGATAAAGTATCATTAGTTTATGGTCAGATGAATGAGCCACCAGGTAACCGTTTACGCGTTGCATTAACTGGCTTGACTATGGCTGAGAAATTCCGTGACGAAGGCCGTGACGTATTATTATTTGTTGATAACATTTATCGTTATACTCTAGCAGGGGTTGAGGTATCAGCGCTGTTAGGCCGTATGCCTTCGGCGGTAGGATATCAACCAACGCTGGCTGAAGAAATGGGTATGTTGCAAGAGCGTATTACTTCAACCAAAACAGGTTCTATTACTTCAATTCAAGCAGTATACGTACCTGCTGACGACTTAACTGACCCATCTCCAGCAACGACGTTTGCTCACTTGGATGCGACAGTTGTATTGTCACGACAAATTGCTGAATTAGGTATTTATCCTGCGGTTGATCCTTTAGATTCAACTTCACGACAATTGGACCCACTTATTGTAGGCCAAGAGCATTACGATACGGCTCGTCGTGTACAGCAAACATTGCAACGTTACAAAGAATTAAAAGATATTATCGCGATTCTTGGTATGGACGAGTTATCTGAAGAAGATAAACGTGTTGTTACCCGTGCGCGTAAAATCCAAAGATTCTTGTCACAACCATTCTTCGTTGCTGAAGTCTTTACTGGTTCTCCAGGAAAATACGTATCATTAAAAGATACAATTAAAGGCTTCCAAGGCATTCTCGCTGGTGAATATGATGATTTACCTGAGCAAGCATTTTATATGGTTGGTAGCATTGAGGAAGCAGTTGCGAAAGCTAAGACCTTGTGAGGTAAGCAAATATGACTAGAACAACGCACTTAGATATTGTTAGTGCTGAACATGAAATATTCTCTGGCTTAGTCGAAATGGTTGTTGCAACCGGAGAATTAGGTGAAGTAGGCGTTACAGCAGGTCATGCACCTTTACTTACCGTTCTAAAACCAGGCGAAGTAAGACTTACCTTGCCTGGTGGTCAGCAAGAAATTTACTACGTTCAAGGTGGTATGCTGGAAGTTCAACCTAACAGCGTTACTGTCCTTGCAGATGTAGTTGAACGAGCTGAGCATCTAGATGAGTCAGCTGCCCTTGCTGCAAAAGCGCAAGCTGAGGCGGCAATGTCTAGTAAAGGCGGTGAAATGGATTATTCGGTTGCTGCTGCAGAGCTCGCTCGAGCTGTTGCACAGATTCGCCTGATTCAAAAAGTTAGAAAAAATATCAAATAGTAATTGCAAATTTAATTGTTAGAACTTCTTACTTTGTTAAGAAAGAAGTTCTATATCTCTTTGAAACCACCAAATTTTCTTTAAACGTATACTTGCAGTGCAGTGTAACCCGGGCTTGCGTTCCTACGGACTTTACGACTCACATTAGCTTATTATCAGAAGACTTGTTGTATTCATTCCTTTTCCCATTGCCACGATACTTTTTCTTTTCAAGATCTGAAAATAAAACCACCTGATTTCTGCCATTAGCTTTTGCAAAATACAATGCTTTGTCTGCTGATTCGATTAATTCTTCTGGGGTACGTCCGTGCGTCGGGAAAACGGAAATACCAATAGATGCGGTAATAGGACCTACGACTTGGGCGCCATATTTTATTTGCAGGCGTGAAATTTCATGTCTAATGCTCTCAGCGCGTGTTTTAATTGTTTCTGCATCGGTACTATAAAAGACAACAAGAAACTCTTCACCGCCATAGCGCGCGGCAATATCACCAACGCGAATATCATCTTGCAATACTTTACCTAACTCTTTTAAAGCTGCATCACCTGCATCATGACCATAGGTATCATTTATTTTTTTGAAGTGATCTAGATCGAGCATTAAAACGGAAAGTGGTGATTTTGTACGTTCTGCTTGATGAATTTGTTTTAAGAGAAAATCTTCTAGATATCGACGGTTATATAAGCCGGTTAAAGGATCACGCATCGATTGATACCTGAGGTTTTCTCTTAGGCGTACATTTGCAAAGGCTAAAGCAGTTAATTCAGAGAACGCATTAATGAATAGTTGTTGATTCTCAGAAAATGCAACGGGAGTTTCCTGGGTAATTTCCAAATACAATAAACCATAAATATCATTCTGAGCCATTAGGGGAACGCAAAGATAGACTGTGTTTTGCTCATTGGTGATGTGCACGTGATTGCAAATTAGTTCGTTGTGGGATGGACGTACATGATGAACCCTTCCCAAGCGAATTGCCCAACATTCATCAGGAGAAAAAGTATTTCCCTGGTCGTTGGGGGTACCCCAGGTTGTCGCAATTTCCAAATAGTTTTTTGAGGGATGCATGACATATAAATAACCACTCGCAAAATTCAGCATGCGCTGACAGTATTTTGTCATGACATGACTTAACTCATCTTGAGAGCTGCATGCAAGCATAATGTCACTCATCTCCACAAGAAGAGTGATTTGTTCGTTTTTATCTTGCAACGCGAGCATTCCGGCATTGAGCTTTTCATAAGATTCTTTAAGTTCGATTTGCTCTGCAATTTGCTTGGTAATATTACGAATAATATGCACTGCCCCACTAATTTCGTTATTTTCATTTTTAATTAAGCTGGAAGTAATTTCATAGACGTTATGCTGCTTATGTGCTTCAAATTCAATATTTCTTACAAACTCCCCGCCTTTTAGTGACTCTTTCCATATCTCCACTAACTTACTTTTTGCACTGGAGATATCAGCAAAAGCAGCATCTATATTCATGCCTATGGTTATATGTCGGCCAAATAAACGTTTAAATTCACGTTGATATGCTTCATTGAAGATAAGATAGCAATGATTATTATCCACAGCAGCGATCATGTCTGTTGCACTTTCTAAAATACTTCTTAATTGAGTCCCAACATATTTCCTATCACGTTCTGCTTTTAAACTGCGAGATAATTCTTTGTTCGCGAGGATGAAGGCTAAAATTAAACCAACTATACTCACAATGCTTCCACAGATAATAATAAAGTTTGCAAAATTCGCGTTAGCAAGTACGATGTCATTTCTTCCATTTAGCAGTACTAATTCAACTGATTTTATTTCTTGGCCTGCGTCTTTAATTTGATTTGAAAGGTCTGCCTCTTGACGGAAAAAATCCATCCCCTCTTGTGTATTGAGCTTGTTATTCATTTTTAATTGAATGGTTTGATTTAATTGGCTAAGCCTTTGATTGATTAAATCAATAAAATGAGCTATTCGTTCCTTCTGTGGCGGGTTATCTTTTGTCAGCTCAAATAAATTATCAAAATTTTGTTTCAAGCCGCTTTTTATTTTATCAATAGATGATATGAACTGGTCATCACCAGAAATCAGATAGCCTCTTTGTAAGGAATTAATATTAACAATGGAGAATAGTACCTGATCAACGGATTGAATCACTTCATAAGTATGGGTTACCCAACTGTTCGCCTCGACCAGTTTATCTACTTGACGATAAGAGGAAATACTAATAATTAATACGAGTGCAAGCGCTGGTATGAAAATGAAATACAATAAAAATTTACTGAATCGTGAAGTCGAGTAAGTAAATAGCGAGTCTTGATTTCTCTTTTTGCTGTCATCCATAACAGGCCATTAATCATGTTTTTCTTTATTTAATTATATATCATTATCCGTGTAATTCATGGCAACAGGCAGTTGGCGGGAAGAAACGCTAGTGATTTTTATGTGATTTACAATGACTTAACATTTTTATTCAAGCATAATACACAAAGTTATCCACAGGGCGAAAATGATTTAAAAAACAGCATATTTTAAAATCATTTAATTTTCAATAAGTTAGGAAATATCCTGTCATTGTTCGAGCAAGCAGAACAAAGTTATTCACAATATATAGGCTGTTTCTATATATGCACTAAGCGAACTTTGCTAAAATTACTTTGCAACAGAGCATCCCAGTGGTTAAATAGTACTTATTATTTTCATGAATAAAAAAACGATGAATGACGTTACAGAACGAAAAGCATTAACTGAGTTTACAGAAAAGGCGTATCTTGATTATTCAATGTACGTTATTTTAGATAGAGCCTTACCTCATATTGCCGATGGATTAAAACCAGTGCAGCGGCGCATTATTTATGCGATGTCTGAACTTGGTTTGAAAGCAACAGCCAAATATAAAAAGTCAGCGCGTACGGTTGGGGATGTGTTGGGTAAGTTCCATCCGCATGGCGACAGCGCATGTTATGAAGCCATGGTATTAATGGCGCAACCATTTTCTTATCGTTATCCTTTTGTTGATGGCCAGGGAAACTGGGGCTCTCCTGATGATCCTAAGTCTTTTGCGGCCATGAGGTACACTGAAGCTCGATTATCTCCTTACGCGGAAGTACTCCTTTCTGAGTTATTACAAGGTACCGTCGATTGGGTCGACAACTTTGATGGAACGCTACAAGAGCCTTCATTATTGCCAGCGCGTCTGCCTAATATATTATTAAATGGCGCAACTGGTATTGCGGTGGGCATGGCGTCGGATATTCTCCCGCATAACCTCACCGAAGTAGCCAACGCCTGCGTGCATTTACTGGATAATCCGCAAGCGGATTTAGCTGCAATTACTCAGTACGTTAAAGGGCCTGATTTTCCGACTGAGGCTGAAATCATTACGCCACCTGAAGCAATTGCTACTTTGTATGAGACAGGTAATGGTTCCGTTAAAATGCGAGCGGTATACCGTCAGGAAAAGCAAAATATTGTGATTACTGCCCTGCCTTACCAGGTATCTGGTGCCAAAATAATCGAGCAAATTGCATTGCAAATGCAACAGAAAAAATTGCCTATGGTCGAGGATTTGCGCGATGAGTCTGATCATGAGCATCCAACCCGTTTGGTCATTATCCCGCGTTCAAATCGAGTGGATGTGGAAGGCTTAATGTCGCATTTATTTGCCACGACCGATTTGGAGCGAAGTTATCGAGTTAACTTCAATATGATAGGACTTGATGGCAAACCCAAAGTAAAAAATTTACTGGATATCCTAACCGAGTGGCTGTCTTATCGAATCACGCTCGTAAGACGACGTTTGGAATATCGTTTGCTCAAAGTACTGGATCGCATTCATGTGCTTGAAGGATTACTGATTGCCTATCTGAACATTGATGAAGTCATAGCCATTATTCGTGAACACGAACACCCTAAACAAGGATTAATGGCCCGGTTTAATCTCAGCGATCGCCAGGCGGAAGCCATTTTAGAAATGAAATTGCGCCATTTGGCCAAATTGGAAGAGATAAAGATACGTGGTGAGCTGGATGAGCTTTGTGCTGAACGCGATAATCTGCAGAGCATTCTCGCCTCAGAACAACGCCTAAAAACGTTGGTTAAGGACGAAATTATTAAGGATAGAGATGAGTTTGGTGATGCGCGTCGTTCACCAATTATTGTCCGCCAAGAATCACAGGCATTAAAAGAAGAAGATATTTTACCCAATGAGCCGATTACGGTTGTGCTTTCCAAAAAAGGTTGGGTAAGAGCCGCTAAAGGTTTTGATGTCCTTGGAAGTGAGCTCAGTTATAAAGCAGGTGATGAGTTCAAAGCACAGGCCATGGCGCGCTCAAACCAGCAAATTCTCTTTTTTGATAGTGAAGGTAAGGTCTATTCTTTGCCTGGCCATGTTTTACCCTCTGCGCGCGGACAAGGTGAGCCTTTGACCGGTAAACTTAATCCTGCCGAAGGTGCATTGTTTGAAGCGGTAGTTGGCGGTGAGCCAGAACAATTGGTGTTATTAGCTTGTGATGCAGGATATGGATTTATTGCTAAAATCGCCGATCTTTATGTAAAAAATCGCAATGGAAAAGCATGTATTAGGCTGCCTGATGCCAGTAATATTTTACCACCGCGAATACTCCCTAAACATGATGAGTTGTTTGTTGCCTGTGCTACCAGCGCTGGTCGCTTACTCATTTTTTCGGCCAAAGAGGTGCCTGAATTATCTCGCGGCAAGGGAAATAAGTTGATCAGTATCCCTTCTGCTAAAGCCGCAGCACGTGAAGAGTATGTGATTGATTTGCAAGTACTTTCTGCAGATGACTCCCTTACTGTACATGCTGGTAAACGTCATTTTACTTTGAAAGGGGCTGATCTGGAGCATTACAAAGGTGAGCGTGGGCGTCGAGGCAATCGATTGCCGCGTGGCTTGCAAAACGTGACTCAATTGCAAGTTATTACCTCAGAATAATTGAAGTAGAAAATAATCTTTGTAGCCTGGGTGAAGGCGAAGCCGTAACCCGGGATTTCTCGACGTGAATAAGCCACTTAATCCGATATTTAACCTAGTGATCTATCAAATAATTCTGAGTAATGATACAGTTCTGAGAAGTAATAATGGCTAATCATTGCCAATAATGGAAAATAGTTTAGATAGGGAAATCTTAGCACTCATGTTAAAAATTTTTACCTTTGTTGCTTGTCTGCTGCTTAGTGCCTGTTTTATGGTTGGTCCTAATTATAAAGAGCCCAGAAAACCGGTTGCAGCACATTGGCCGAAAAAAGATGCAACAGTAAAAGAAACCCCATTCAGAACCGCCAAATGGTGGCATGTATTTCATGATCCTGTGCTTACTTCATTAATTGATCAAGGATATCACAGTAATCTGACGGTGCAGATTGCTGGGGTGCGGGTTTTACAAACTCGAGCTCTTTTGGCGCAATCAGTTGGTATGTTGTATCCGCAACAACAGGCCGCAGTTGGTAATTTCACCTATTATCAACTTGGTGGTAGTGAGCTGCAAACGCTTTTGCCTTCCACTTTTGAAACTGCCACAATGGGTTTTTCCGCGAATTGGGAACTTGACTTCTGGGGTAAATATCGTCGAGCAATTCAGGCTAATGATGCTACATTTTTATCTTCGCTTGCTGCTTATGATAATGCCTTAGTCACACTTACTGCAGATATTGCCAGCACCTACATCCAAATTCGTACCTATGAAGCACAAATCAAGGTAACAAAAGCCAACATCGTAGTGCAGAAGGAAGGATTAAAAATAGCCAAAGCCCGATATAATGCGGGTCAAACCAACTTAATTGATGTGGAGCAAGCCCAGACTGAGCTTTCACAAACAGAAGCCTCTTTACCGCCACTGGCAAATAGTTTGGAGCAACAAAAAAATGCCATGGCACTTTTATTAGGTACGGTGCCCAATGGTGTTGATGGACAGCTAAAGAAAAGCAAGGGAATTCCCAAAGCGCCTTCATCGGTAGCAGTTGGCATCCCTAAAGAGACATTAGCGCGTCGGCCAGACATCCATCAAGCCCGTTTAGATGCTATAGCACAATCTGCTAAAATCGGGGCAACAAAAGCGAATCTCTTCCCATCTTTTGCCTTAAATGGAACGTTTGTTTTTTCTTCAAACAATATCGGCTCAAACTCGCTTTCAGAGCTATTTAATTGGTCGAATCGCTCAATCACTGCTGGCCCGACCCTGTCTTGGCCCATCCTCAATTATGGCCAAATCACCAACGCGGTACGCGCACAAGATGCCGTCTTCCAGCAGTCTGTATTAAATTACGTTAATTTAGTGTTAAAAGCACAGCAAGAAGTGCAAAACAACATTACGGCTTATATTGAAGCAAAAAAAGCAGAGCATGCCTTAACTAAAGCGAATACCGCTGCAACTAAAACATTAAAACTGGCAATAATTCGTTATATTAACGGAGAAACAGACTTTACGCCGGTACTCAATGCTGAGCAGCAGCAGCTGAGTGTACAGACTTCATTAGTCAATGCACAAGCGAATATTCCACAGGCATTAGTCGCTCTTTATCGAGCACTTGGCGGTGGCTGGGAAATACGTGGTATTAATGATGTGGTGCCACTACAAATTAAAGCAGAAATGGCAGCACGAACAAATTGGGGTACTTTGCTCAAGCAGCAAAATCATGAAGCACCTCTAACTAAAAAGGAAAGAATAAAGGAACTTTATTTACCTAAATGGTAAGGAAAAAATAGGATTGGATGAGGCATATACCCTCACCTTTAAAGAAAAGGAAATTTGGGAAATAAATAAAATGGTAGCGGGTATGAACTTTAATAAAGATTCAAAGTCAGTCAAAATGGTAGGGATAGCAGTTGCTATTTTACTTCTCATCTATTTGATGGTGCATTTTTTTGGCAAAAGCAAAGTGCCAACGATCCCTCCGCCTGCGGTGGTGGTGCAAAAACCAATCCGTGCAGAAATGGCTGAATATGTTACCCAAACAGGGAATACGGTTGCTTATAACTCAGTGAACTTGGTTGCACGTGTTGAAGGCTTTCTTGATTCAATTGAGTTTGTTGATGGTAGCTTTGTAAAAAAAGGCAAAGAACTCTTTGTAATTCAGCCCGAACCTTATTTTGAAAAACTTAGGGCCGCTAAGGCGACTGTAACTGCTGCAAAGGCCTCGCTTGTTTATAACAAATCGGAGTATGCACGCCAACAGCGTATGTATAAAGAGCATGCTACCTCCCTAAATGAAGTCGAAAAATGGTATGCCAAAACGCTAGAGATTGCTGCAGAATTAGATAAGTCAGAGGCCGATGAAGTAAATGCGGCCATTAATTACAGTTATACCCATATTTCAGCCCCATTTGATGGCCGCATTGGTCGACATTTGGTTGATATTGGCAATCTCGTCGGTCACGGTGAAGCTACGAATTTAGCAACCATACAGCAAATTGATCCCATCTATGTTTACTTTAATCTGAATGAAATTGATTTAATCAGATTACGTGCGGCAGCTCGTGCAAGTGGGTTTAAGCCAGAAGATATTAAACAAATTCCTGTCGAAATTGGCTTACAAGGTGATACGGATTTCAAATACAAAGCGACACTTGATTTTGTGAATACAGGCCTTAATGCATCTACAGGCACCATGGAGTTGCGTGCACTACTGCAAAATAAAGATTATGTTTTTGTACCAGGACTTTTTGTGCAAGTACGCGTGGCGATATCTAGACCTAAAGAGCAGTTAACCGTGCCTGATTCCGCTATTCTTTATGATCAAATCGGTGCTTATGTATTGACTGTAGACAACAACAATGTCGTCGTGTTGAAAAGAGTCACTTTGAGTAGTGTAGAGAATGGAATGCGCGGGGTAACTTCGGGACTTACTGCGCAAGACAGAGTCATTATTGATGGCCTGCAAAACGCGACTCCTGGCAATAAGGTTGAGCCACGAGAGCAGACTACACTGCCAAAAGACAATAAAGACAATAAAGACAATAAAGACAATGGAAAAGCCAAGCATTAATTTAGATGTGCCAGGGGCGTTGTTTGAGTGATGTTACACAAAGTGAGAAGACGGCAGAATGATTTCTAAATTTTTTATTGAGCGGCCTATATTGGCAAATGTTATTGCGCTACTCATCGTGTTGCTGGGACTGGTGGCGATTATTGCCCTACCGGTATCTCAATATCCTGCTATTGTTCCCCCAACCATTCAGGTGACAACCACATATCCTGGTGCTGATGCAAAAACATTAATCAAAACCGTCGCCCTGCCCATTGAGCAGCAAGTAAACGGGGTGGAAAACATGTTGTATATGCAATCCACCAGTACGGATAACGGAACCTATACGCTAATTGTTACTTTTTCTATTGGTACGGATCTTAATTTTGCACAAGTACTGGTACAAAACCGGGTGCAAGCTGCTATGGCGCAGTTACCACAATCAGTGCAAAAACAAGGTGTGGTGGTACAGCAAAAATCGACGGCAATTTTGCAATTTATTACGCTCACGTCCAAAAATGGTGAATACGATGGGCTGTTCCTTGATAACTATGCAGCAATTAATATGCAAGATGAGCTGGCACGGCTGCCTGGTGTAGGTAATGTGATTATTTTTGGAACCGGTACTTATGCAATGCGTGTTTGGCTGGATCCTAAAAAAATGTTGGCCTACTCACTGAATCCAAGTGATGTTCTGCAAGCCATTAGCCATCAAAACCAAGAGGTTGCTTCCGGACAAGTTGCTGCGCCACCGGCGGTAGGGAAGCAATCGTATCAATTTACAGTGAATGTGCCGGGACAACTTGCTGATGCAAGTCAATTCGAAAATATTATTGTGAAAACAGTAGCGCAGCAACCCAATCAAAGTGCCAATCAAAGCAGTAGTGCGCAAATTGTACGCATCCGTGATGTGGGGAGGGTCGAGTTAGGTTCGAACAGCTACAGCCAGCTGGCAAAACTGAATAACAAACCGACGGCTGCTATTGGTATTTATCAACTCCCAGGAGCAAACGCGCTGCAAGTTGCAAACGAAGTGCGTAAAGCCGTGGCAAAAATGGCAGAAAAATTTCCTCCAGGTATGGAGTATACCATTCCTTTTGATACCACTATTTTCGTAAAAGCATCAGTTGATGAGGTCTATAAAACTCTGTTTGAAGCAGGTATTTTAGTTTTAATTGTCATTCTACTTTTTTTACAAAACGCGCGTGCGACCTTAGTTCCGACGACCACCGTACCCGTGACCATCATTGGTGCGTTTTTCGCCATGTTTATTTTGCATTATTCCATCAACTTATTAACTTTATTTGCACTTGTTTTAGCAATCGGAATCGTGGTTGATGACGCGATCGTTATTGTCGAGGGCGTGACCCAGCATATTGAGCGCGGTACTAAGCCCAAACAATCGGCAATTAATGCGATGGCCGAATTAATAGGGCCTATTATTGGCATTACGCTGGTATTAATGGCTGTCTTTGTTCCCGCCGGTTTTATGCCAGGATTAACCGGCTCGATGTATGCCCAATTTGCCTTGGTTATTGCCGCAACGGCATTTATCAGTGCGATCAACGCCATGACCTTGAAACCCACTCAATGTGCGATGTGGCTTAGGCCCGTTGATACTAAGAAAAAGAAAAATTTCATTTTTCGTTTATTTGATAAATATTACTACCCTATAGAAAATAACTACATTAACTTCATAGACCGACTTGTTCATAGAAATAAGGCCGTATGCTTCGTTGGTATTGCCCTCGTAGTTTTGGCGATTATCGGCTTAAGTCGCATCCCAACGGGATTTATTCCCATTGAAGACCAGGGTTATGCGATGTTGAACGTACAATTACCCGATGGCTCCAGTTTAGGGCGCACCGAAGCGCTGTTACATGATTTAAGCGACCAAGTTTCCAAAATTGGCGGTATAGAAAATGTCATTACCATTGATGGGATCTCTCTATTAGATAATAGTGCAAGCCTTGCCAATGGGGGGGTTCTGTATGTAATGTTTAAAGATTGGAGTGTGCGCGGTAAAGGTGAGGATTTACTTTCCTTATACAATAAGCTGAATGAGATTGCCGGAAAAACCTTAGGCGCTAAAGTATTGGTGATGATCCCGCCACCCATACAGGGTTTAGGTACTTCAGGCGGCTTCCAAATGCAACTTGAACTGCAAGATGGCTCATTTGATTATCGCAAATTACAAGCAGCGACGGATCAGTTGATTTACTATGCAAGCCAGCAACCGGAGTTGCAACGATTGATGACTTCATTTCGTGCCTCAGCACCACAGCTTGCGGCGCCAATCAATCGGGTTAAAGCAGAAACGTTGGGCGTGACTGTTGGCGATGCAACCGAAACATTACAAACTTATCTGGGCTCCTCTTATGTGAACCTGTTTTCAAAATTCGGACAGGTCTTTCAAGTTTATGTGCAAGCGGATGCGGACTCACGGATGACGGTTGGTGATGTACGTAATTTCTATGTTCGCAATAAAGCCGGTGAAATGGTGCCATTAGGAACACTGACCGATATGTCACCTACAGTAGGTCCTCCGATTATTTCCCTGTATAACTTATATCCTTCCAGTAATATTTATGGAATGGCGGCGAAAGGTTATAGCTCGGGTCAAGCCATGCAGGCGATGGAACGCGTTGCTAAAGAAGTGCTACCCGCAGGCGTATCTTATGAATGGACGAGTACTGCCTATCAGGAAAAAATTGCCGGGAATATGAGTTATTATATTTTTCTTTTGTCACTCGTTTTGGTGTATATGATTTTAGCGGGACAATATGAAAACTGGATCGCACCGGCAGCGATTTTGTTAAGCGTACCGTTAGCCTTAATTGGAACTGTATTGGCCTTATCTGCTTTGGGTCTTTCCAATAATATGTACACCCAGATTGGGATATTACTGTTGATTGCCCTGGCGGCTAAGAATGCCATCTTGATTGTAGAGGTGGCACGAGAAGAACATGAGCTACATAATAAATCGGTTATGGAAGCTGCAGTCATTGGTGCTAAGACCCGTTTTCGCCCTATTTTGATGACTTCATTTGCATTTATTCTCGGTGTGATGCCGCTCGTTTTCGCTACTGGTGCTGGTGCCAACGCGCGACGCTCAATTGGTATTGCTGTGTGTAGCGGGATGCTGGCATCAACCTGTCTGGCAGTAGTCTTTGTGCCGGCCTTTTTCGTGATGTTGGTCACTTGGCAAGAAAAAAGAAAAGCAAAGAAGAATGCCAAGGCGGAACATTTGCATGAAGCTGGGCTTTAGGCGCCTCCTTCCAATTATTTTGTAGCCTGGGTGCAGCGCAGCGAAACCCGGGATCTTACTTCTCTACGGCCAACCCGGGTTCCGCTGCGCTGCACCCAGGCCACTTTTTTTTCTTGTTATTACTCAATTTCGTTAAAAAATCTTGCTTACTATCAATAAACTGCCCAATTTGTCTGAACGTAAGGTTTACATAATATTTTAGTGCTAAAATATAAACATAAGGGCCAATTAGGAGTCGGTGTATGTCACTCTCAGAAAAATTTAAACAGTTTGTTGATGCTGGTGAGTTTGCTCATCTACGACAATTTCAGGCTTTAGAAGATGATGTCAAAATCGCAATTTATCAGAAGCTACTCTTTCAGGCCGGAGAAGATCGCGAACGAAATGCAAAAGCAGCCGCACGCCAAGCAGTGATAGAACAACATCCTGTAATACAGGATAAAAGCAACGCAGAAAAGGCTTTAGACACTATAAATGAAGATTTCGATAATTTGTCTCCTGAGGTACGCCAAGAAATACTGATTGAACGCCAGCGATATAATGTAGCTAAAGCCAATGCTATCTATCAAGAGTACCTCCAGCAAAAAGTTTTGGAAAAAGTAGTAACAGCCAGAAAAAGAGACACCAGAGAACCAATACTGCAAGATAATCTATTATTTGATCCTCAAGGACGTTTGGTTTATGAATTGACGCTAAGTGAAGAAGAACAAGACGAAGTTCTCAAGAAGATGGAGGAGGCAGTAGGTAGACCGAATGTTGCTGTTAGAAGAGTCGGTATCGATCTTAAAGATGCACTCAAAGACACCCTTGGTGGCCGTACTCCCACTGATACCACTTTATGCTCCATTGATTTAAGTGGAGAAGGCTCTGATGTACATATGAAGCTAAGGGACAGTTTTCTAGCAAAATATGGTCCCCAGCCACTCCCCTCTCATCAAAGAGCAAGTCAGGTTGCGTCTTTTGAAGAAACTTATGCTCATATGTGTTTAATGGCTGGAACTTGTGAGAGACGCTCCATAACCTTTGGTACAGACAAGCGAACGATTAGTAAAGATGCTTGGCAAGATATTCGCCATAAAGCAGCACAAAAACTGCAGACAGAAGTGGCTAAAGTTTATAAGGAAGCGGTTAAGAACGCGACTGATAGAAAAACAGGGGTTGTTGATGTAGAAAAACTGAACAAGAGTTTAGCAAAAGCAAGAACCGAATTAGCTGCTGCTGCAAAAAAAGCGGTTATAGAAGAAGTGGTTGCATATTTAAAAGAACAAAAAGTCGACCCTTTAAAAGAACAAAAATTGGGCCGCGACGAAATTTTAAAGTACATGCAACAATTAAGTAGCAGCTTAGATAAACATAAATTTACCGCGCATACTGCTACAGGATACGATTATTTTTACACGTCTAATTACCTGCAACAAGGCATGCTCATCAGCGGCACCCAGCAAACAGCACATGAAAAGCCTGAGTTTTTACCAGGGAAGCGAGCAGAAGACCAAGCCGCCTACAGACGCGTTGCCTATACCTATCGAGATAAAAATGGTGAGCTGCAACCTACTTCTGCGATGAGTGCGCGTATCCCTTCCCCAGCCCTGATTTTTCATGAAGTAGTAGGAAAAGATGGGCAGCTAAGGTCAATGACGGACAAGGAAATTAGAGGCGACTTAGTAAAGAAATATGGTTTCCTTCATGATCAAATGCGGGCGATGCGTGGCGGCAAAGATGGTCCTGTCGTAGAACATTTATTTACTTCATTCCATTCAGGGGCTTTTGATAGTGTGCCTCTAATAGGAGATAGAAATAACCGTCAAAGAGCTAGTGCGCTATACATGATGCAGGCTATGCATGAATTTAATGCACGCTATTACGATCGTGTAAAAGAGTTGCAAGCTCAATTTGATGCTTATACCAAAGACGGACCTATGATGATGGACGATGGGGAATGGCAGAGAGAATACAACAGACTACACGATGAACTAGAGGCTGCAAAAGAACAATTACAACAACAGGAACCAACAAATAACTTTTTATACGTGCAAAATATAGGAACCAATCGTCATACTCGGGATTTAGGTTATCAGGTAGATAGAAGCTTTTTAGATGTCACTGGCTCTGTGGAGCTGGATGATATTACTTTAAGTACCGAAATGGCCATGCTGCATGCCCTACAGGAAAATAGTGTCTTAAGTCCGGAAATAAAACAGCAAGTTGCTGACATAAATAAAGCAGTGCTTCAGGCTTATAACGCTTTCCTAACTAAGGATCCAAAAGATAGAGAGAAATATTTCGCTGCATCAGATGAGGGTTTGGCTTTAATTTATGATATTAGGAACTTTAAAAAGCAGTTAGCAAAAGATTTAAGTCAGAAAAATGAAGAGACGGAGGATTTACCCACCTTAGCGTCCAATGCCTTGGCACGCATGATTGCTACCAATCAGCATTGGGACTCTCGTTACGGTCAACTTGCGCAAACTCTGAGTATGTATATTGAATATGCATCAACTGGCGGCTGTAAAAGCGGTAATGAGCGCAATCAGGACGTCATGTTACGCTTTGCATTATTGAAAAGTATTGATGAACGTGTGCAGCACGGCGGTAGGGCTAAATTAAAGGCACATGAGGAAGCTATTTATTCGCAACTAACCCAATATGCGAATGGTAACTCAGCTGATCCAGATAAATTACGTGAGGCAATTGCTGTCGGCGTAAGTAAATGCAACCTGCATGGTGGTGCTGCAGCCATTTCACGTGAAGACCAAGGTGGTGCCGCAAAAGTTGCTAGTTTCTCATGGATACAAGACATTAAAAGTGATTTCTTGCGTAGCGCAACTCAATTCTTCTTAGGAGTAGTTGCGATTGCAACTTTACCGTTCCTCGCAATCCCCCCATGGAGAAAATTTGTTTTGTCTGCATTTGACACCAATAATGCGGCAGATAGAGAGATGCATCTTGATGCTACTGGTGCCAGTAAAACCCAAGCGCATAAAGGTCAGGAGAAAAAAACGCGCGAAGCAATACTTGATGTGCTCAATGAAGATCCATTATTTATGAAGAAAGACGGCAAACCAATAACAGGGAAGGAAAAGGATTTGTTTGAAAAAGGTGCGATGGAGAAACTCGCACAAAAAGAACTTAAAAAAGCGCAAAAAGCTCAAGGAAAACTTAAAGGAGAAGAAGTACACGTACGAGAGGAAGTACGTAGAGACGAGCCACAACATCCTGGAGAAGATTTTGGTGTTGGTAGTCCAGGTGTTCTAAGAGATGGATTAAGGTTTACACACGCTGGCAGTGTAGAAGAACCAAAGAAAAAACCAGTAGTTTCAACTATGGGTAATCTAGACAGCGGAGTTGGTGTTGGAGTGAGTTCAGATCCCACATCTACATCTACAGATCCAAGTGTAGTTCGAAGAGTAATATAGTAACTGTGGTAATTGTTTTCCCTGGGTGAGGGCGAAGTCCGTAACCCAGGGCAATTAAACATTAACTAAGTAAAAAATTAATTTTCATTCAAACTACAAAGCGCTCTAATTTGCTCTTTTATCTCCTCAGATAATGAAGTTAATGACAATGTACTCAAGGCCGCACTTTGATATAAACGTCTTATCTCGGGATTTTCTATAGCTTGTAAATGCAGGGCAAGGGTTCGCACATCCCCTCTTACCAAGGGACCGGTGAGTGAGTCGGCAATGTGTTCGGTTTGTAATAAATTATTTAAATTTCCTTGCATTAAGTTGACTATCATTGTTCGACTGTGTTGGGGAGGAATTCCTGCTTGCAGAAATAATTCTTCACTACAGGCTGCCAAGGTAATTAAGTAATTTGATGCCATGCACGCGGCGGCATGGTAGGCGGCTTTGGCTATAGGTTCGATTGCAATGAGCTGAGCGCCTAATTGGCTAAAAGAGCTTGTTAACCACTCACAAACTTCGGCATCACCTTCTAAAACACAATCGAGATTCTTAAATGCCGAAGCATCGAGGTAATTGGTTTTGAACGCTTTAAGCGGATGCAAACTGGCAACGAAGCAGCCTTGTTTTTTTAAGGGCTTGAGCAAATCAGAATTAAGCACGCCGCTGCAGTGAATAACAAATGAGTTTGGTTTTAAAACTTGGGATTGCACCAGTGTGGCTACCACATCGCTCATGGCATCATCATTACAGCAGAGCCAGGTCACATCAGCCGCAGGTAAATGCTCTATTTTAGTGATTGCCTGCCCAAGACCAAGTTCCTGGCAGGCCTTTTGCGCGCTTTCTAAACTACGATTACAAATGGCAAATGAGCTGATAAGTTGCGCCTTAGATAAGGCCAATACTATATTTTTACCCAATCGGCCTGCGCCTATGATATTGCATTTCATATTTTTTTCTTGCTAAAAAATCTATTTATGAATTCCCGGGTTCCGCTGCGCTGCACCCAGGCTACAATTTTAGGTATTAAAAATGCATTTTTTGTAAAAATGCATCACCATTAGTTGAAATATTGGTATAATACTCCCAATCTGTCATGTTGAGAATGAATTATGCCTTATTGGGTACAGGGAAATGCACAACAAATTTTCCATGCATTTGGACAGGACTGGGCTATTGCAGAAAAAAAAGATGACACAAAAATAGTTTACAGAGATTTTCCCGCCGTTAATTTTCTAGGTACAGTTCAACAAGCAATAAGACATTTTAAGATTTGGTATACCCAGTCACAAGGCAAATATTATTTACAAGGAAATATGACTGCCGGTAACTCGGCCTTTTTGTTTGGACCTAATCCGCTCAAAAAAGAGGGGGAAGATCCAGACGTTAGCCATACGAATTTAGTGCGTCAGAGTTTTTCCTACGTTAATGATGCAGGAGAGAATTGTGGGCTATTGGTGATGTATCGCAAGGATGATCCGACACAATGGGTCATGGTTCTAGGCAAAAATGGCCATGCAGTTCCCCAAGATAGGTCGATTTTCTGTTTATCCAGTTTTGATTTAAGCCCATTTATTAAAGTGCCTAATTCTGGCGTGGCTGTTTCCGTAGTCCCCTCTGTAGAACCGCTATTACAGCAGCTTGGTTCTACTTTGCCCCGTTCTTTATTGCAACATGCAGTCAATGGGGATAATGCAATTAATTTACGTGTTCAACGTATTGCGTTGTTGATGCGAAAATTACAAGTCAATGAAGAAAGCGTAACGCTGCGCGGGCCTATTCCGTTTGCTGAACTTAATTTACCCGCATTGTTTGCAGATAATCTTGCCCTAGATAGGATTGTTCAATATAAAATACAAGACGAATTTCCTTTGTCGGGTAACACACTCAAAGATTTGTTGGCCGACCCGCCCAGTCCATTACGCCAGGAACTTGAGGCACTGCAATTCACCGATGATGAGCGCATTAATAAAAGTTTATTAAAAATTATCATCGTATTTTATGAAAAAGGATTGCTGCAACAAAATCGGCAATTACTCACTAATCGAGAACTGATAAACAAATTCAGCGCTTATATGTGGGATGAAACACAAATTAAGTTAATCCCCTTCTTAATAGAGCAGGAATATTCTGATGAAGAAATTCGTCTTATTTTATCGAATGCTGCTTATTATCAAGCTTTAAACAGGCTCATTGACTTGGAGCCGGCACTTGCTATAGAGGCCAAAGAATGTTTTAAAGATCCTGCAAAACTTGCCGAATTAATGACCATTCATAATTTCCCTGATGAAGACTGTAAGCGGCTGTGTTTGATTTTCTGGGTTAAAGAAAATGAGTTAGGAAAAGAGTTGTCTGTGGATGCGTATCAGCATATCCGTGCTGAAGCAGAAGCCTATCCTTTAATGGCTTCGAGTCTAGTTGCTTTAGATCAAACAAAAACTATTGATATTAAAAAACTTGAGCAACATGTTTTAGACCCTCACCTGCATTTACAGGACTCAATTAAACATCATTTTGCTAAAGAGTTCGAAGGGTATGCTGCGCTTGGTGCGCGTTTATATCAATTAAATACCCAAGAGTTGCTGGCTGCAAATACGGCACTGTTTCTATTAAAGAAAACGGGCGGTATTACGCCTCAAGAATATCAGTTGGTATTAGGGAAAGATAATAAGGGACATGCATTGCGTCTGTTTTTGCCGCAGTTGGCTCATATAGAAGATGAAACTCATAGAAAAACATTGATAAAAGTTCTTTATGCCGGTGTGATCGGAGTACAAACTCAAGGGCATCAAGTGCAGGACATCAAAGATCCACTGCAACTGGTTTTAGCTCAATGTTTACGCGAGCGATTTATTTGTGTTACGTTAATGCAGAATTTCGCATTAATGTCGGATTTAAAGAACAAGGCAGCAATGGTTGAGTTGGCGGCAGAAGAGAGTGAGCGAGCTAACCGTTTCCGACAAGTGATTTTGCAAGTTGAGGCACAATGTAATGTAATTTCTGAGCGTTTGTCCAGTTCCGAATCCTATCAGAAAATGCATGGTGAATGGAAAGGGGCACAAGAGTCATACAGAAAAAAGTTGTACATGCTTGCTTATGATGGGCTTATGAATCCCCATACTAAAGTGCGTACGCGATTACAGGCAGCTGAAAAGGATATTCTTAAGATCGTCGACCCTCAACTTGAGCCGGGAATCTACAAGGATGTAATTGATGTTTTAATTGCTATTGCTAATATATTCATAAGTGTCTTTTCGCTTACTGGAGCGAATAGACTTAAACATCACTGGACTGGAAATTTCTGGTTTTTCAATCAATCAGCCTCCGGAGAAGAAATAAGAGCGGTGGATAGGAGCGTACTAAAGCTTATCGCACCAGAAGAAGCGGAAGAAGCAGAAGTTGAAGAAGAGTACGAAAATGGTATTTGGTCAATAATGCCATTTGTTAAATGAGTTAAATCCAATGTAGCTAATGAACGCTACAGCCTTTAGCCTGGGAACCCATCTCCCTCCTGGGCGGGGCATCTTTGCCTTAATTATGATGGTAATTTGTGTGATCCGGAACTGGAAAACCCTATCAATGTTGCAATGGTTTTCTTTACTGAAATGCCCTGTATGACCTGTTTTTCTGTTTAGTTTCCTTGTTATCTGTTTGAAAATTATTCTTGAACTTATTGAATATTTCTGCCTAATATGAACTATTCTAAAAGGACGACTGTGATTTAATGGACTAAAATATGGGAATTCCAAAAAAGGCACTTTGGCATAGTCAACTCAAATATTCAGAAAAGATTTCGGATAGCTCTCACGAAACATTTCAGGTTAGCTTTGAAGAAGATGGTGTCACCAAGGATGCTTTTTTTAAGAAATTAGAGCCTAAAAATCACTATCCTGAATTATTAGCCAAAATTAGTGTAGCAACTTCATCCTTCAAAAGGGCCTTCCAAGGAAAAAGATCTGCAGAAGAGCGCTTGGTATTTGCCAAGCATGATCTTGAATTAATGCCCGATAGTGAAGAAACGCTAAAAGACAATACTCTTTATATTAAATTAGAGAAGGACTTATTCCACTACACTGTTAAAACTCCCGAAGGCCTAATAAAAAAAGATACCATTGCGGTCAAAGATATAAAAAACTTTAAACCTGAGCTGCCTTTAAGTGAGCAGCTGCAAACGGTAAAGGATAATATCTTAGATATCACCACGCAAAGAGGCCACACTAAAGATCGATTAATTGGTACGCTTTCTATTGGTGTTAAGGATTTTAAACCTTTTCATTTTCTCAGCCAGGGCACTCCCGTTAATAGTACTTTAAGGGAACAAGTTGCCCCCAGTGTAAAAAAGCTCATCGAAAAAAACGTCATGGAGCTTTTGGTCGGTCGATGGTTTCTTGATGATGATGATTCGCATCCGCACAACCTGAGTTTGGCCGGTGATATCGATTTTGATATGTTTTTCTATTGGTTCACCATTCACATGAAAGAACCCAGGAAGGTGATAGGCGTTCCTAAAAAGCATGTTAAGCTCACCGTTCGTGATTATGCGGCTTTTCCTAATGTCCAGGAATCCATGCCTTATCATTGGCCATCTTACCAGCATCCAGGACAGGAGACTATTCCGGTAATTTTGCCCCTACAAGAACAAGCTCTTAAGAAGCTACCTAAAGCGTATCCGGAGTATGTTGAATTCGCGCGCTTGGCTCAGAATTCTATTGCTCAAGAGCAAAAACTGGCTGCTGTTTTAAAAGCATTATTAACATTTCAGCCAGAGGTACAACGTGAGCGTTTAACCGAACTTTTTGGTGATTTACCGTTAAATTACACCTCTTTAGATGAAACAGATCCCAGCTTAAGAGCAAAATATGAAGAGTTGTATCCCCAATTTTGTAATGCAGAGAGCGACAAAAAATCATTTGTTGATTTTATGATGGATTTATATCAAGAGCATTTCGACAATTTATATCGGGTTGCTGTCTTCTATATGGGATGTTCTGATAATGGTTATGGGGCATCACTGCTACCTACTTATCAATCTCTTTATCAAAAACCTTCTTTTTATCGGAACATAGAGGAATGGGTCAAAAATGAAAATGAAACGACCTATGCAAGTGATGAGGATCCGAAATATAAGCTCGATGAGTTACAAAAACGATATCATCAGGTTTGGCGTGATGCGTTTGCTCCAACAATAAAAGAGTTGATTCACAGTTCATACCGACTAATGAAATCGGTACTTAAAGATGCGACCAAGCCTCCGCACGTACAAATTTCCGAATTCGGTAGCAAAGAAGCTACAGATGAGACGTTAACCAGTGCCTGGGAGTTATTTGGAAATCTCCCCTTACTCGATAAGGAAGCAATTGTAGCAAAGCTTAGTGTTGATAAAGACAGTAAATTGCGCGATGCGGTACCGGCATTAGTTGCTTTTATTAATGAGTTCCGAACAGTAGTTAAAACCTATTATGAAACGAAACGTGAAAATCTCACTGAAGAAGAGAACCTTGAATTTTCAGATAAACTGAGTTCACTGTATAAAACACATAATCTAACAATTTGCCAAGCCTTAGCAAATACAACAACCCATGCCGCTGAATTTAATAATATGGCTGAAAGCCTTAAGTTAATTGCAGAACAGGTCAGCTTCAAGTTGCATCTGACAAAGACAGATAAACTCATGGAAAACGCCGTGCTTGCAGTGAAAAGGGAAGTATTGCCTTTTACTCATGAAGATGTGAAAAACCAATATAATGATTCATTATTTGTTTGGGCAAAATCCATCAAGGCTGCAGATTTGGAACGCAACATTATAGAAATTATTGACAAAAAATATGCTCCTACAATAAGCACACTGTCATTTCGCCAAAGAGCCGAACCAGTTAAAGAGTATTTAAAAGCCAGCGCTAATGAACGAGGGGACAACCGTTTGGCTTATATTTTAAGCTCAGGATTAAGACAAGATGGGGAGTTGAATAAATTGCTTATCGAGCATCTTACTCCTCTTATTGTGCCCTCCATACCAAGTATTGATCTTGCCATAAGCGATAAAAGTTTTGAAAAAGGGATCGCAGATTTTACTCGTGATGTGGTGTACTTTTCTAAAAAGGACAAGCGATTTACTCATCCTTATAGCGATAGAGTTATTTCTGAGATATATAAAACCATGTATGATTGGGTAGATACCTTGACGGAACGATCATTTAAAAGCCTGGTCGAATCTTCGTTAAAAAAATATGAAGCAGAAAGATCAACATTAGGAAGTCTTTGGGTTGCATCTAGGAGAGCGGAAGTTGAAGGTTATTTAAACGGAAATTGTAACTCGAAAGTGCTCGCCCTGATCTTTATGAATGGATTAGACTCTTCAACACTAAGCGAGTGTTTGTTTACCAAAATAATACAAGCGATTAAAAAAGAAACAACTCAGCATGAAGCGATGCTCGAAAATGAAGGGTATAAATTCATCTCCGAATTTCCTTTGGTAAACCCCAAAGAACCCAAAGAACATCTCAAAGCCCTCAGAGAGCACTATATTATTAATCTGAAATATCATCATGAGTCAATTGCTGCGTCAAATCGTCAACTGCTACTCACGGAAGGTTGTACTTATTAAAACACGGTTAGACATATCTTTTTACATCGTTTCATACAGGAGATAGTTTTTTCGAGCGTGCTTATACTTTCAATGCATACAACTATGTTTGTGAGCATTGAAAGTATAGGTTATGATCCTTTTTTTTAAACGTTACAAGAGCTTATATGTCTTTTGATTTAATAAAAACATTGCCTCAATATCTAATCCCTAAACATGGACTTACGACTTTAGCTGGGTGTTTGGCTGATGTGAAACATGACAAGGTAAAAAATTACATCATTCAACGATTTATCCGTAAATATCAGGTCAATATGGGTGAGGCGTTGATTGAAGATCCAACGGCATATTCGTGTTTTAATGATTTTTTTATTCGTTATTTAAAACCAGAATGCAGACCATTAGCCAATACGGACATTATTTCACCGGTAGATGGGTGTGTGAGTGAAATAGGTGCCATTGAGCAAGGTCAATTAATTCAGGCAAAAGGACATCATTATTCAGTAGAAGAGCTGTTAATGTGTCGCAAAGATCAGGCCGCCCAATTTATTAATGGACGTTTTGCTACTTTGTATTTATCACCTAAAGATTATCATCGTGTGCATATGCCCATTGATGCTGAACTCATATCCATGTCCTATATGCCTGGTGCTTTATTTTCAGTTCAACCATCAACTGTTCGTGTTGTACCGCGGTTGTTTGCACGCAATGAACGTTTAGCTGTCTTTTTTTCCACTAAGGCAGGTCCCATGGTGATGGTGATGGTTGGCGCAACAATCGTTGGGGCAATAGGAACCAGTTGGCATGGAGACATCAAACGCGGCAAAACCCGTGTTGATTTTGAATACAATCAAGACGAGCAGAAGCACATGGCCAAAGGTGATGAAATGGGGTACTTTAAATTGGGCTCAACGGTCATTTTGCTGTTTGCCAATGGGGCACAAATGAATTGGAATAAAGATTTAAAAGCGGGAAGCACGATACGCTTTGGTCAGGCGCTAGGAGAAACTAAATAGTATAAGTATGTAGCCTGGGTGCAGCGCAGCGAAACCCGGGATTAAGAAGCTTATTCACGTTGAGAAAATCCTGGGTTCCGCTGCGCTGCACCCAGGCTACATGATATCTGGATCTCTCTTAATTTAGCGCAAATGCTGTACCTAAGTTTTTATGTCGTGCATTTTCATAAACTACAGCAGCAACGCTTACGTCCTGGATAGACAGCCCCACTGATTTGAATACAGTGTTTTGCTTTTTGTAATCTTTATTTTTATGCAGTAACCAAGGCCCCATCTCAATCATATCTTCTTGCTTTAACTGGTTTTGTTGGACCGCATGGATAATTTCACCTGCTTCGGCCATGACCGCGCTTAATTGATCGACGATCACAACACTGTGGTTCAGTACCTTATCGCTAATTTCTCGCATCTTGGGCGTGTGAGAGCCTATGGCATTAATATGTGCATGTGCTTGTATGTCTTGCAAATGGATTAAGGGTTCAGTGCTGGCCGTGGCTGTGCAGATGATGTCCGCATCTTTAATCGCGGAGGGGATATGCTCATAAACATTGACCGTGTATTGGTTTGCGAGTTTTGCCGCGAATTGTTCTGCATTGTTTCTATTTCTCGACCATATGGACACCTGTTTGATATCACGCACCGTGGCTACTGCCTGTAATTGTGTTTCTGCTTGCACACCTGAACCAATGATGGCTACGTGATGTGCATCTTCTGTTGCAAAATATTGAGTTGCCAATCCAGAAACGGCTCCAGTTCTTAATGCAGTAAGGTAGGCTGCATCCATTAGGGCTTGGGGTTCGCCAGTACTGGCATCAAGCAACATAATAAAACCAGTAATTGAGGGTTTATTACGGGCGCTATTTTTAGGAAAAATAGACACTACTTTCAAACCTAAAGCCTTATCTTGAGTCAAATATGCAGGCATAGTTAAAGTAAGTGCCTCTTCTTCATCAATAGCAATCGCCGTTCTTAAGGGCAATTTAGCCTGTTGTTTGGCTAATTGCATAAAGGCATCTTCCATTGCCTTAATTGCTTGGCTCATAGTGATACTTTGTTTTACTTCATCTAGGGATAATAATCGAAGACTCATGATGATGTTTAACCTCCAAATTCTTTAGTTAACGCAGACAATAAAGTGGGGTATGTAAAATTAAATTGATATTCTGATAAGCGTTGAGGTGCCACGGTTTGCCCCGATAATAATAACTCCTCTCCCATTTGTCCGAATAAAAGTTTTACAACCCAGGCAGGCATGTGCAGAAATGCCGGTTTATTAAGTACCTGCGCGAATGTTTTGGTAAATGTTTTTTGTGATACACGCTCTGGTGCGACTAAATTCACCGGCCCTGTAATCTCCGGATGCGCGATTAAAAACATGATTGCTTTAACCAGATCCGTACTATCAATCCATGCTAAAGGCTGTTCTCCAGAACCAACGACAGCGCCCAGGCCATATTTTGCAGGCAATTCCAGTTTTTTCAACATCCCATCGCCACGTTTTAAAACCACACCAAAACGCATTAAGGTCACCGGCATTCCTTTTTCAAAAGCAATTTTTGCAGTTTGTTCCCACTGAGTGACAAGATGTGTCGAAAAGCTGTCTGCCGGTGAAGTAATCGAGGGTGTGGTTTCCGTAAAAATAAGATTATCTTCTGCTAGTGTGTGCTGTAATCCATAAATGCCTATAGCACTTGCATTATACAAATGCGGTTTTTTCGTTTTGGCTTTGACTCCCCACAGTACTAATTGGCTGGTTGTTTCAATACGGCTTGCAAGCAACCTTTCTTTGGTACTAGCACTCCAGCGGTGTGCAGCAATATTTTCGCCTGCTAAATTAATAATTGCTTCAAAGTCATCTGGATTTAATGCCGTCAGCGCATCCCAGGAAATCGCATGTACTGTATTTGCAAAGGTATGCTTAATTTTTTGTTCATCTCGTCCAAGTACATAAATATGATGCCCAGCTTGCAGTAATTCAGGCACTAAAGCTTGTCCAACTAAGCCTGTTCCACCGCTAATAATAATGTTCATAAGCGCGCCTCCTTTTCGCAGCGGTCTATAATAACTGAAGCAAAAATTAACTTATATCACACATCATAGTGGAAATTTTAGTAATTAGTAGAATTCTCGTTATCCCGAGCATAGTAAGCGTAGACTGGGTCAGGTTAAGCATTAGTAAATTGTAGCCTGGGTGAGGCGAAGCGGAACCCCGGGAGCTCGGTGCTTGATTTTTTATCTGAAACTCGGGTACGACTTCGTCTTCACCCAGGCTACTTTTGAGTACTAGCAAGCGTAGCAATTGCCTTAAGTTTTTAATTCAAGACAGTTTTTAGAACTTATTCATTCACTAGAATTAATTTTTGTGAACATGAGACGATGAGACGGGAAAAAGAATAATTTAAAAATTAATGGTACCGAGAAGAGGACTCGAACCTCCACGGAGTTGCCCCCACTAGCACCTGAAGCTAGCGTGTCTACCAATTCCACCACCTCGGCATTGTGGCGCTAAGTTACTCATATTTTGCTGCTCTGTCAATGTCTTTTTCAGATTAATATTGAGTACATTGTTCCACTTTAATTGGAATAGGGAATTCCCGCTTTTAAGATACGCTCTCTTACTCCCTGCCAGGCTTCTGTTGTGGGGGGAAGTTCGATGGCAATGATTTGCGCCGCAGATGCATCGGCCTTTCTTAATTGATAATATAAGTCAAAGGCTACTTGTTCTGGATGCTCTTGCAATCGATGAAAATGATTTTCAAGGACGCCTAAGGGGTTTTTGCTTGCGATAACATAAATTTCATCTGGTTTTTTTTGGCAAAAATGTGCGAGCGCTTCATAGTCAGCAAAATAATAGAGCGTTTTTTGGGGTTGATAATGACTTTCTAATTTTCCCGGGACGCGCAATGTATTTTCATGATGCAAAGATGGGGTCGCAATGACTTGTGCTATGGTTTTTTCATCAATAAGCCCATGACGTAAAATTTGATAGTTCTCCGCATGCGTTGCATCAATGATGGTGGATTCAATGCCCACAGCACAGCGGCCTCCGTCCAAGATCGTTAATTCTTGATTAGGAAATGATTCGCTGACATGCTGTGCGGTTGTGGGGCTGACTTTCCCAAAAGGGTTTGCTGAAGGAGCAACCAGTGGGATGCCTAATTGGGTCAATAGTTCCTGAGCTAGGGGATGGGCTGGGCATCTGATGGCAACCGTAGTCTGGCCTCCCGTAATTACTGGATTGATTTGCTCTTGTTTGCAATCTAAGACAAGGGTTAAAGGACCTGGCCAGAATTTTTTAATGAGTTGCTGTGCATAGGCTGGTATGTCTTTGACCCATTGGTTGAGATCCCAAGCGTGGGCGACGTGCACTATTAGCGGATGGTTTAATGGTCTGTTCTTCATCGCAAAAACGGTGCGAATGGCCTGCTCATTATTAATAGGTGCTGCTAATCCATAGACCGTTTCTGTAGGTATGGCAACAGGTTTCCCTGCTTGTAAATCGCGGATGGCCCGATCGATTTGGGTTGTAATTAAAGGCATATACAGACCGTAGATTAAAAAGCCTACTATTTTTACACAAATTGAAAGAGAAAGCAGCTGTTTTGCCTTTTCAATTTTCCCCACATAAAATAGCGTGAGTGGGATATAAAAGTATTTTAACGTCTATGTCGAACTCATATTACAATAAAAAGAATATAAGTTATTAGGGATTTTTCGTGTTACTTGAGTTATTAGAAAAAACGGTGGATAGATTTTTCGCGCTTGTTCCTAGAGAGAAACCCTCCTTGGAGAGCGCTCAATCTGTACGTTTGATTGCCCACAGAGGGGCGCATAATCATACGCAAGGTATTATTGAAAATACGCTTGCTGCATTTACTTTAGCAAAAGAGTTGGGATGTTGGGGAATTGAATTTGATGTGCACGCAACCGCAGATAAAGTGCTGGTAGTGAATCATGATCCCACATTAAAGCGTCTCTGGGGGCATGAGCAGGCAATTGCTAACCTGCATTTTAATGAATTACGAATACTGGCACCTCAGGTGCCTACGCTGAATGAAGTTGTTGCTGCCTATGGAGACAGCATGCATTTGTTTATCGAACTAAAAGCACCTTTTGAGGACGAAGATGCTTTGGTGCAAGCATTGAAGGGGTTAACTGCTGGTGAAGATTATCACGTACTCACTTTAGATTCCGAGGTTTTTGATTCCCTATCTCAATTCCCAAAGCAGGCACTGTTATTGGTTGCATCACATAATAATGTACATCGATATTGTAATCTCAGTTTAAGAGAAAATTATGGGGGCGTGTTGGGACATTATTTTTTGATAAACAATAAGACAATTAGTCGGCTCAAAGATGCCGAAAAAATTATTGGTGTGGGCATGGTCGATTCCAAGTTCAGCATGTACCGAGAATTAAACCGAGGAATAAATTGGCTTTTTACTAATCGTGCGCATGAAATGAACTTTTATTTGCGTCATTTTAAAAATCCGGCGTGTACATAATATGTTGACCACTTGATATCGATATGCTCTGATAGAAATTAAGACAGATAGCTATTTTGATTGGTCCTGATTGAAAAATTATGGGTATTTATTTTTTTATTGTAAAAAGGATGTAGGTATGCGTTGGGCGGATAGATTTTGGACGGCAACTAATTGGGCATTTGATACGACAGTGCATGCAGTAGCAGATACCATGGATGTGTGTGGGACATTGGCGTGTACTCTTGGTGGGGCTGCATTTGCGGTGTCTAACATGCTGAATTTGGAGGCCGTTAGCGCATCCTATTATGGTGCAGTAAATGCTACAGGTAATTTTACTCTGGGGATTGATGTCACCAACGTAGAATCTAGTTTTAATCAAGTATTCCCTTTGACTTACAGTAATAGTGTTAATAATGGCACTACATATAACCTGACAGATTATATTGCTGCAGGTATGACGCAAACTGGCGGTATCATTTGTATGGCATCAGGTATGGTCTTAAAAACGGTAAGCGCGAATATTAATCAGTGGCAGGAGGGTCGGGAAGAACAGCGTGATTATGCCCACAATCATAAGCTGCAAATTGCCAAGCCCTATTGGAAAGAATATGCTTATGTGAGTGCGAAAGCTTTTACAGGTGCACTCTCTATGTCCATGCTCAGTACGACATTTGCAACGACGGCCCTTCACTTATACAGAACGATTCCTACTATTACCTATCCTCCTAATGGAGAGCATCATGTGTATGGAGCACATTATAACGGTCCAACTATATCTGTGCCTTTTAATATCGACATCGATTTAGGTGAAGATAATTTTACCATCCCACTGTATTTTACTGATTTAAATGTGTTACTCAAGAAGGCAGTATCGGTAGCTGCAAAGGCCACTTATGGCGGAGGTTTTTTCTTTAAACCGAATCAAAAAACACCAAGCCCTCCTCTGGAGGTTACAGAGAGCGTTTCTGCAGCAGTGGGAGGAAGTGCTTATCTGGCTCGTAATTTTTTTGCCAGAAAAGTCAATCAGATCCACATCGAAAGAATCCAAAAAGCAGAACCAACGGTTTATAATCAATTAGTTAATTAGAGCATTTAGCCTGGGTTATGCCGCGCACCACCCAGGCTACAAATAGATGCGCTGCATTAGCGTTCTAATATTGCCGCCACACCCATTCCGCCAGCCGTACAAACACTGATAAGGATGCGCCCTTGGCCTTGATTGGCAAGTATTTTGGCGGCAGCACCAACCAGACGCCCACCTGTTGCCGCAAAAGGATGTCCAAGAGCAAGACTGCCGCCTTTGATATTCATTTTTTGTGTGTCTATGCTTCCTAGAGGTTTTTTGAGGTGTAACACTTTTTGGCAATATTCAGCAGATTCCCAGGCTTTCAAAGTACATAATACTTGGCCAGCAAAGGCCTCATGAATTTCATAATAATCAAAATCCTGCAAACTCAGTTTATTCCTTGCTAATAAACGCGCGACGGCAATCGTTGGTGCCATCAATAATCCTGCACCATGCACGTAATCTACTGCTGCCACTTCGCAGTCCACAAAATATGCGAGAGGCTCCAGTTGATGACTTTGAGCCCATGCAGGAGTGCTTAATAATACGACCGATGCGCCATCGGTGAGTGGGGTTGAGTTTCCTGCAGTTAAACTGCCCTTTTCCGATTTATCAAAAGCCGGTTTTAAGGACGCTAATTTTTCTAAAGAAGTCTCTTTGCGGGTAATGGTATCTCGCTTTAAGGAAGCAAAAGAGGCAATTAAATCATCATAAAATCCTTCATCATAAGCTTGGGCGGCGTTTTGATGTGAGCGAAACGCCAATTCATCTTGAGCCTGGCGGCTAATTTGCCATTCTTTAACCATTAATTCGCAATGATCACCCATAGACAGACCAGTACGTGGCTCGCGCACTTCCGGCAATAGAGGCTTTAGCATTCCCAAGCGAAACTCTGTAAAGACTTTAAACTTTTCCTTCAGTCCTTTTGCTTGTTGAAATTTGATTAAAAAATGAGTCAGTCGTCTTTGCCCAATTAATGGAACATCGGAGTTAGTATCTGTTCCCCCAGCTATTCCCACAGCGATTTGCCCACTGGCAATTTTTAATGCAATGAGGTTTGCCGCTTCTAAACCCGTGCCACAAGCACGTTGTATCGTTAATCCAGGTGTTTCTGGAGATAAACTACTCCCCAAAACCGTTTCGCGCGACAGATTCCAGTCAAAAGGATGATTCATAATTGCGCCTGCAATAAAATCACCTAATAGCTCACCTTGAATTTGCGTTTTATTAATGAGATCAGCTAATGCTGCGCCTAACATATCCTGATTAGACTGGCCTAAATAGTAAGTTTGTGATTTGACAAACGGAGTGCGTGAACTACTAAGAATAGCCACTTTATTTTTGAGGCTCATAATAAATCCTTTTTTTGCTGCTTATGATTTCTAAGAATAGACTAAAATGATTCTGCAGCAAGTCATAGCCGCGCTCATATTTTAGAGTTCATCCGACAGATTACTCGAGCTTATCCTAATATGTTGATTTTTATTAATGTAGTTGGATACATCCATACTCCAGACCGAATGGTGCGCATCAGTTGCTAAGGCATTAAATCCAAAATCTTGATATAGCGTAGACACCATATTGTTTTTTTCAGTTGGGTAATAGTAGCCAATAATTTGTTTTATTCCTAAAGTATGGCACTTGGCCACCAGGGCATCGAACATGGCATATTCCATAGTTCTTTTAAGAACTCTGCAACTCATAAGCCATAGCTCAATATGACACTCTTTGTTTTTTAACTCGCCAATTATTATAGATATCAAACCATTATCACCAAATTTATCCTCTAGCTTGCCATATAGAGTGATATAATTTGCATCCTGTGTAATGGTTGTAACGTCTGCCAAAGTATATCTTTTGGTAGTCAGATTAAATTGATTCGTTTTGTTAATGAGCTGGGTAATCCGCGCAAGATAAACTGGGGTAAATGCCTTGATTTCTGCATTCATTTCCAGGGAATGCAGGTATTCGCCATAATCAGTGAAGTGGGACTCTTGTGTGCGTCGTTCTTTATTTTTTTGATAAAATGCGCCGCGCTGTAGATCATCACTTGCAAGCGATACGGTTTCAAAATAATGATTTTTATCAATATGATCTATAAAATCAACGATGTCACTGCCAATTTCGGGCACGCTGACCATCGAAAGATTAGAGCGGACAATGTGTCGCTCTGCTGGATTATCATCAATAAAAACAAAACTGTCTAAACCAAGACTCAAGGTGTCACTAATTTTGGCAATATTATGGTGTTTTGGCTCCCAATTTGCTGTAAAAGCTGCAAAATCCTGATCGATTAACACAGTATCCGGATGCATAAAGCCCTCTTTGGCATGATTTATGTCATTCTTTGAGCATACAGCAAGTACAACACCTCTATCCTTGAGCGTTTTTGCATACTGCTGAAACTCAGTATGTGCTTCGGCAATGGCGGTTTCTTTGCCTATTGCGATTCCATTTAAACCATCATCTCCTATCACCCCACCCCAACAGGTATTATCCAGATCCAACACCATGCATTTTTTTAATGCCCCAAACAGTGCCCCAATGATAGCGGATATGTTTTTGGCTAAGAACGGTATTGCGGTATAACTTAATGCATATTTGTAGGCATACCACATGCTTTTATCAAACCAAGTAGATAATCCTATGGATGCTGCCAAATAATGAATGTCGTTAATATAAAGGTTGGCTCTTGCTTGGGCCTCTTCAGCAAAAAAAGAATTTAGTCTATGAATGTAATGCACTGAGCCGCGAACATCATAAAAATCCAAATTGCCTAATATCCGATTTTGCGGCAGTTCAAAATTATTTTGAATAATCGCACAATGATATTTGCTCGTCAGAGAAGACCATATACTAGAAAACTTCTGGAACTCATTATGAAGAATGATATCAATTTCTTCAGACGTGTGATGCATTGTTGGGTAATGGCTAATATTTTTATTCGTCGTGTGAATATAAATAATATCGGGATTAAATTGTTGCAAGGGCTCATTATCAAAAACAGCTTCTTCAAAATATTGATTATATTTCGACTCATAAAAGTTAGGTTTAATACCAATATCCAAAAGGAATAGTTCTAAAATATTTTTGATTTCTGCCGTTGTAGAACCACCCAAAATGGCTATATTCTTCGTAAGAAAATGTTCCTTCAACAGCAGTTCTTTCTTTATCGCGTGTTTCTTTCTTAAAATTAAATGTGCATCTAATGGATAATTTAACATCAATAACTCCCTTGCATCAGAACAACTACAACGCATCAAAAGTGGTTTGCAATACAAAATCATTCATCCACTTATCATAGACAACGATGTTAATCCCTCTGGAGTTGGGCGATTGTTCCTGATTGTTTATCTTGATAGAGGAGAAGTTTCCTGAGAAAAATCCGCTGCTTTCAATAAATACACGGTCAATTCCTTTCAGCGCTTTTTTCCAACTCAATTTGTCGGGACTTATCTGCTCATGGATGACCCTCCCACCATCCAATACCGCGATGTATGAATTGCCAAAATGACTCGCCATAAATACATCTGGTTTTAGTCCAAAACTTTGCCATGTATCTATTATATTCCGATCGACATCAATGTAGGGGCGTGTGGCGGAGTCTTTGACTGATAAGAGGACTATGTAATAGGGATTACCTTTTAGGATATTCAATAGAGAGATAAGATCTTTGGTTTTACGCATCCTATATTTTTGCTCTTGCTGTTTCAAATAGGAAACACTTTGCTCCCAATGGGCATATTTGGGGTCTTTACGTTTATCCGCAAAGGTATAGTATTTAGAAAGATAATCAGCAAGCAGAGCGGTCATCTGTTGTGCTTGCGGCACATTTAAATGATGTTGTCCTATCATTTGTGTGTTGAAGTCCATGAAAGGAATATTATATTTGCTGGCAATATCCATTATATAATTTACGTTTTTCTTCGCATTTAAATTAGTGGATGGGGCTTTATAAAGTACCAATTTTACATTATTTTTTTTGGCGTAGTTGATGATCCGTAGCAAATCCTTTTCGGAATCTGGGTCTAATTTCTCCCTGTCTGTCTGTAAGAGGTCATAATCTTTGGGCTCTTTTCCCTCTTCCCACCAGTCATCAGTCGCCTCACCATAGCCTTTATTGAAACTATAACCTCTATAAAACATATTATCTATTTTGGATTTAGATAAAAAACTCCAAGTGGAATGATATTTATTGATGGTAAATAGATAATCAAACCAATGACGCGGATTTGCCGCGTGGATGGCCGATAATTTATTGAATGAGAACTGCATATCGTTGAGATTGACATAGATCATTTCATCCGATATTTGTTTACGCGGATGGAACTCTCCTATTTCAAGAAGAATAAGAGCATTTGGGTGACGTTTAACCGCATCTTTCATATAGTAGTAGCTTACTAAATACGGCTGTTGCTCCACACAAAAATCATAGGACGTCCAGCCATGATCTCGCCATAAAACTGCAGGGATAATCGCCGTATAACACTGACTTGAGCCAATTGAAATGATATCAAGGGTGTTTTTAGGCTCTTTATAAAAACCAGAAACGGTGTACAAGGACATATTGATTGGACGATAAACCCTTTTGTCTATAAATAGCTCACTGACAAAATAGAACAAAACCGCAGAGATACCAATAAAAATGAGCGACTTTTTTACGCTGATGGTCATTAGAATGCTCCGTATATGAACTTTTTAACATCATAACCGGGGCCATACATGCCGAAAATCACCACACTAAATAGGGCCGTAAAATAGATAAACCACCTTGAAACAATATCCAGCTCGGCTATCTTTTCTCGTAGCGAGACTTTAAGCCTCATCGTATCTGCAGTAAACAGCACAATTGTTGCGCAAATAACAAGCGTCCAATCTTGTTTATTCATAAATTCAAGCAATTCTCCATCAAAGAAAATCCAAAAATTGTTGTCAAATGTTATGCTCTTGAACACATTCCCCGCATCAGCAAGAGTTTTGGTGCGGAAGAATACGAACCCGATACAGACAAAAATAAAGGTGCGCACAATTTGCATTGCTTTGAAAGAGAAGGCTTCAGTATTGATTTTTAGCTTTTCCACCGCTTTTTTTCGCCAAGGCATAGCCACATCGCCAAAAGTGATATAAAACCAATGCAAAAGCCCAGTGCCTATAATAAAGTTCCAGCTTGCCCCGTGCCAAAACCCAACCACAAACCATAATATGAATAAGGCAATGTAGGTGGAAATTTTATTCCCGGCCTTTTTGCCAAACCGTTCCTTGTTCCAAGAGGTCAACTTTTGGAGCCAATTCGATTTCATCACGGAATACAGGATATATTCTTTTAACCAAATCCCGAGGGTAATATGCCACCTTTGCCAATATTCTTGAATTGAGCGACTGAAAAATGGGGCGCGAAAATTCTCGGTCATCTTGATACCAAACATTTCACCGGCACCAATCACAATATCCATACAGCCACTAAAATCTGCATAGAGTTGTATCGCAAAGGCTACAATGGCCAACACCATAATCCAGCCAACATTATACTGGGGGTCTGCAAACACTGGATTCACGAATAATGCGAGCCGGTCTGCGATAACGAGTTTCTTGAAAAGTCCCCATAAAATCCTTTGCATGCCGAAACAGTATCTTTGCCAGTCAAATTGATGATGCGCAAATAACTGTGATTGCAAGTCCTGGTGTTTATGAATGGGCCCTTGTAAAACGGTTGGGAAAAATGTAGCGAAGAGGAAAAATCTGCCATAGTTCCTTTCTGCTGGATACATCTCTCTTTTGATATCAATTAAATAACCTAAAGTTTGTAAGGTGTAGAACGAGATCCCGACGGGCATCAATATGTTATACCAAAGGTGATGGGTGTTAAGAAATGGATTGATGAGTTCCTGTATAAAAAAATTGAAATACTTAAAGTAGATTAGAAACCCCAGGTTGAGGGCCAATGTGCTATAAAACGCAAGAGACTTATGTTTTGTTCCTTCTATGGCCATTGCGCCAAAATATACGGACAAGGACGTAAATAGGATAAACCAATTCAGTTTGTTTTGTCCTGAGCCAATATAAAAGACAATGTTGGCGAGTAGCAAGATTTTCCATTGCTGACGGGGGCGAACAAGGTAATACAAAATACTCGCAATACCCAGGAAACAAAAAAATCGAAATGTTGTAATACCCATTTACTTTCCCTGTTTTTCTATTATATCTACCATTTCTCCAACATTATGTAGAACCACTACCTCGCCCATTTTGAATTTGAAACCAAATTCGGCTTCTACGGCAACGATAAGGGTTATGTGATTCAGGCTATCCCATTCCTCTATATCGTTAGCGGTGGTTGCATCGGTTACAGATAGATTTTCATTGTCAAAAACATCACGAAAGGTTTTGTTCAAACGGTTATATATTGCAGCGCGTTCTAAAGACATCTTATACTCCTTGTCTGCTACTAGGCTTTTGCCATTTTATGAATGGGTGTTTTTTAAGAAATAATTGTCAAGGCATGACTCAGTGTTAACTGCTGGCCATTGTAACAGTTTTGACGGTATTTGCATCTGTCTCTATCAGCTTGGATATTAAATTCGCATCGGAGTTTGGGGGTGATGTGATTGAAAATACGCGAATAAACTCACTATGGCACTTTAGCTTGTTGGTAATTAAATGATATGGTAGTGGCGGTGTTGCTAATTCGTGACACTATACTTTATTCAGCACTTATAACAAGGAGGTTCTCATGTATACCTTGTACTCATTTGGAACACCTAATGGTATTAAACCGACAATTATGCTCCATGAATTGTCGCAGCATTATACGATTAAGCTCATTGATATTTCCAAAGGCGAACAGTTTAATCCGGATTTTTTAAAAATTTCACCAAACAATAAAATTCCAGTTTTATATGATTCGCAAAAAGATTTTTATTTGTTTGAAAGTGTCGCAATCTTGCAATATCTTGCAGAAAAGCATCATAAATTTTTACCCGAATCATTGCAGGATAGGTACACGATTCTCCAATGGTGTTTTTTTCAAGCAGCGCATATAGGCCCTATATTTGGTCAATTAGGATATTTTCATCGTGCAACTGAAAAAGTTCCCGCAGCGCTCAAACGTTATGCGGATGAATGTGATCGTTTGTTAGGCGTTATGGAAAAACAATTGACCCAGTTTTCTTATATTGGGGGCAACGAGTACACCATTGCTGATATGGCAATTTGGCCCTGGGTTTACTGCTTTCAAGTTTTTTATAAACAGACTATTGATGAGCAGCGTTTTGCGCATTTACTTGAATGGTATCAACGCATCGGTGAGCGTGCAGCCGTCAAAGCAGCTTTAGAGGCATACAATTTGACTTTGGCAGGTAGAAAAGAATAGGTTAGGGGACTCTATACAAGAATGACGTAGCTCACGTGAGCTATGATGATGCTTTGGATCCCGCGAACAAGTCGCGGGACGTAGGCTCTCGTTGCATCGGGCTAGCTGTATTGCGGTGTTGGTGTGCGTTCTGCACCTGGCTTACCGCCTGGTTCTTTCTGTGCATGCAATCCAATCCTATCTAATATCATGCTAACAGGATTCATTATTGGCTCCTGTGTTTGCGGTGTATCTACGCGGCCGTCTTGTAGCTTTGCTTGGCTCGGAGCTTGATCTGCAGAAGCTTGGCTGCTCATTGATTTGAGTGTGTCTATATGCCGCTCTTGTACCTTAAGAAGCTCTTGATAGCGGTCATTCGAACGCTCTAATTCTTTTTGTACTATTGCCAGTCTGCGTTCTGCTTCACAGATGCGATCAGCGATTAAAAGAAAGCTCACTTCTTTATTCTTTATGAAAATATCTAATTTTTCTTGAAACGCCTTGCGTTGTTCTTCATTGCCAATGGCATCGACCGACAGCTTGGTTATTGCCGTATGTAGGGAATCTATCATCGCTTTAGCGCGATCAAGATCCTGTCCCAGTTCATGCCGCACCTGTTTTACCTCACGAACTTTTTGCACTAACTCTTCTTGAGCGGTTCTATACCCTTCCGTAATACGATCTAACTTCTCTTGATTTTGCTGCATTAAATCGCTTTGTCGTTCCACTCCTTCTTTAAGTGCACCGGAAACTTCTACTAATCCATCTTTGGTTTCAGTTAACGTGTCATTAATTCTAGCCGTGGCCATGACTTGTTTGTCAATCGCATCAATTTTCTTACTTAACTCTTCAATGTATGCTTTGAATTTTGCATTTTCTTCAGTAAATTTTTTAATTTCAATGGCTAATTGTTGACGGATAATATCCAGCGCATTAATGGTTAGCTCAAGCAGGTCAGCTAGGCCTAAAATGCCTTTTTGCAAGCTTTCGACCGCACTGGTACTGCATTTGTGATGATCATCAAGAATGATGCCTCCTGCTGCATAAGTAAGCGCAGTAACCCCACAAATTGCTAAAAGGAAACCAATATGCGCAACAATGCCCAGGATTAAGGTAGGAACCGTTAATGCGACTCCCCCAATAATTTTTTGCCACAGTGGTAATTCACCCCAGTATTCTGCAGCTCGCGAGAACATACTTGGATTTTTTTCCAGACTTTTGACGGTGTCCTGCAGACTTTTTCTGATTTGCTCAAATATTTCTTTAGTGATGGTAATTTTTACGAGCTTATCTTGTTCAGTCTCGTTAACAACCTTTAATTTACTGCGTATTATTTGTTCCGGCGTGTCTTCGACTGTTGCTGGTGTTACTTTTTGTTCTGTATCGAGATCGATAGGTAGTGCGGCTTCTTCGTCTACGGTGTGTATTTCTGCTGACTCGCCTAGTCTAACTTCCTGTTCCGTATCGAGATCAATTAATAGTCGAGCTTCATCTTCGTTGGTAGCCATATAAATTCCCTTTTGTTGAATAATCTTCCTGTCCCTACTATTTTTAACCAGAATAACTTAAGAAAACAAGAAAAATTTGTTTTCAGGAGATAACGATAATTTGCGAGGGTATAAATTATGATTTGAATAAGTACAAAAAATTCATTTGTTTTTAGATAAGTTGGGCTTTAAAGCCCAACTTAAGCAATCGATTTACATTGTTAAACCACGAGATTCGGTGTTGTCATTAGAATGAGCACACTCAGCAATTTTAGCAACAGCAGTTGCACCAGTACGGCCAAGCAGATAGAACGCAGCCACAAAGGGAGACAAAGCGGTTGCGATAGCAGCAGCCATTGTAGTTAAAGCAGCAAATGTGGTAACAAGAGCTGCTTTGGCAGCAACATCAAGTGCATCTTTTGCAGATTGTCTTGAGTCTTCTTTGCCTGCGCGTAAGCTATTTAATCCATAACCTGCAGCAGCAAGCAAGCTGCCAACAGTAGTCAAGGCAGCGATTACAGCCGTCAGTGCGGCAGCACCGGTAACAAGAGTCAACGTGACAGGTGCACTAAGTGGCAAGGTTGCAACAATTGCGACTTCTCTTTTAGTATCCAGTCCCAGTTCTTCTAATAATACATTTTTTCTGCCAAATGGAGTGAAAAATCCAGGTACATTTTGTTTTACAAATGTATATCCTTGTTCCATCGCACCTTTAAGTCTCGCTCTTGATTGCGCTTTCTTTTCTGGGGCTTCCATGCATAAGTCAAATATGCTGTCTTCATCAGACGGTGGATTGCTTGGCACGCTAGATGCTTTTGCGTAAGTAGTGTGGCGAGGCGAGTATGTGTCGTCATGCCCTTTTTTGTGCTCAAGGTGCCTTTCTGACTCTCGATTGTAATCTGCAGTTCTTTCTTTTGGTTCTTGATGTAACTTTGTGTACGACATACTAAACCCCTCAAGTTTGATTAAAATCGGGTCATGCTATTTAAAAAAAGGATCCAAGTCAAGTTGAGTTTATTTTGTTTTTTGATTATTTTACTCACACTTGACACAAAAGATGATTTTTTATGACCTATAGTATTGGCCAACGCTGGATAAGTAACACCGAAACCCAACTCGGTTTGGGGATTATTATTGATTTAAATGGTAGGCAGGTTAGTTTAAGCTTCCCTGCGGCGGATGAGGAGCGCATTTACTCTGTAGATAGTGCACCACTGAGTCGCATTATCTACAAAGAAGGTGAAGAAGTAACTACCTCGAACCAACAGAAAATGCAGGTTACGCGAGTAGAAGAGCGTCAAGGCTTGTTTTTTTATACTGGCGTCGACGATGCGGGTAATGAGCGGCAAATCAGTGAGGTTTCCCTTGATTGTTTTATCAAATTAAACACGCCAGAACAAAGATTGTTCAGTGGGTTACTGGATAAGTTAAATACTTTTAAATTAAGAATAGATACCCTGAATCATGTCAGCAGATTACAGCAATCTCCTGTTAGGGGGTTATTGGGCTCGCGAACCAGCCATTTAAAACACCAGGTTTATATCGCCAATGAGGTCGCACAACGCTATGCCCCACGGGTTTTACTTGCCGATGAGGTTGGGTTGGGTAAGACCATTGAAGCCGGCATGGTTCTTCATTATCAGTTAAGCACAGGTCGTGCCAACCGAGTCTTGATTGTAGTGCCGCAAACGTTGATCCATCAATGGCTGGTCGAGATGATTCGCCGGTTTAATTTATATTTTTCAATCATTGATGCCGAGCGCTATGAACTTTCCTATGAGTTAGATGAAGAAGAAGGAATACAGATAGGTACGACACAAGAGAATCTTTTTGAAAACGAGCAACTGGTTTTATGCAGTTTGGACTTTCTCATGGACAATGAAAAAGCCCGCCAGCAAGCGCTGAGTGCTCAGTGGGATTTGCTGGTGGTTGATGAGGCGCATCATTTACATTGGTCTGAGGAAGAAATGAGCCCCGAGTATGAATGCGTTGAGGAATTAGCCAAACACAGCAAAGGCGTATTGCTTTTGACTGCAACACCAGAGCAAGCCGGAATTGCCAGCCATTTTGCCCGTTTGCGACTACTTGATCCTGCTCGATTTTATGATCTTTCGACCTTCAAAAAAGAAGAAGAGGGGTATCAGCAAATCAATGTTTTGGTACAAGAGTTGATGGCTTATGAGGAACAGGCGTCGGCAGAAACCCTGGATGTGGCACTTAAGTCGCAATTAGCTGCTTATTTGGGCGACATAACGGGTTTACAGGTAGGTCAGGTCATTAGCAATTTGTTAGATAGGCATGGAACAGGGCGTGTCCTATTTCGCAATACGCGTGCGGCAATTCAAGGCTTCCCTGAGCGCCAAGTACATGCATATCCGTTAGAGTGCCCTGCGATTTATTCTTCATTGGATGCACAAAAAGGTCAGCGCAAGCTGTATCCTGAACAACTGTTGGATAAAGAGATCTGGCTGGAAAATGACCCGCGGGTGAAGTGGCTTGCAAACACCGTTAACGCATTACATCCTCAAAAAGTGCTGGTGATTTGTGCTAAGGCAAATACCGCGATTGCGTTGGAGCTGTATTTAAAAGTAAAAATGGGCCTGCGCAGTACGTCGTTTCATGAGGGCTTATCAATTATTGAACGTGACCGTGCCGCAGCTTATTTTGCAGAGCAAGAAAACGGCGCGCAGACGCTTATTTGTTCTGAAATAGGCAGCGAAGGGCGAAACTTTCAGTTTGCACATCACCTGGTTTTGTTTGATTTACCTTTAAGTCCAGATTTATTAGAGCAACGCATAGGTCGGCTTGATAGGATTGGCCAACGACACACTATTGAAATCCATGTCCCTTATCTGCTGAATACGGTGCAGGAGAAATTATTTCGTTGGTATCACGAAGGAATTAACTTATTTACCCACAGCTGCTCTGTGGGTTTTACTCTTTATGAAGAATTTGAAGAGCAGTTATTACCTCTTCTTGATACAGTAGGTACACAACCACACGAGCTGGAACAACTGATTGCGGCAACAAAAACACGCGCGGAACAAATCAATCAAGCACTGCACGAAGGTCGTGATCGCTTGTTGGAGCTTAACTCCTGTAATACACCACAAGCAGAGGCATTGATTGCAGCGATTGAGGCCGAAGAAAATTGTTTGGAGTTAGAAAATTATATGGCGCAGGTATTTCAGGAGTATGGTATCGATCATGAATACCATTCTGAACATACGGAAATAGTGCGTCCCGGCGATCATATGAAAACAAGTCATTTCCCAGGATTAAAAGAAGACGGGGTGACAGTGACTTATTCTCGCGCTAAAGCGCTTGTGCGTGAAGATGTCGAGTTCCTAAGCTGGGAGCATCCCATGGTCAGCGAATGTATGGAAATGACGCTGGATTCCGAGTTGGGTAATGCAACTTTGGCCACTATCTCTATAAAAAGTATTCAACCTGGAACGTTGTTTTTGGAGTCCTTCTTTACAGCAAATTGTGCGGCGCCTAAAAAACTGCAATTGGATCGCTTTTTACCGCTTGCACCAATTCGTGTCCTCATGGATATATCGGGAAAAAATCTTTCCAAGATATTGGATTACAAACAATTAAATCAAATGTGTGAACCCGTTAAACGCCATTTGGGTTATCCAATTATTCAGCAGATCCAAACCGATCTTGAAACCATTTTGGCACAAAGCAAAAAAGTAGCAGAAGCACAACTGCAGGAGATCATAAAACAGGCTACAGTGCAGATGCAACAAAGCATTAGCCATGAAATCAATCGGCTGGAAGCATTAAAAAGGCTTAACCCCTCAATACGTGAGGATGAAATTGCTTATTATAAAAAACAGCTCGTTGAAAGTGCGGAATACATGCAGAGTACTGCTTTAAAATTACAGGCACTGCGCGTAGTTATTAATAAAATTTAGGCGCATGTATTCGTAGGTTTCAGTGCAACTGCTACCCACTTATGTGGTGGACAAAAATAACTCAATAAATGTAGGCTGGGCTGCTAAGCCCAGCATGTAACCATGCCGATGTGCGATAAGTTACTTGTTTTGTTGAGCGCTCAGTAATGGTGTTCATAATGGATATTTTGAAGAATAAGAATTAACTCAGTAAGTGCTGGGCTTAACAGCCCAGCCTACGTTTTTTTCGTCAACAATTACCTAACACTTACAATTTCTGCCAAAGCGGTCGCCCCCTAAACTGGTTGTGCTTGCAGACCTTCGTAAGCTTCTTTCAATACCGATAATTTACTGCGTGTATCTGTATGAAAAAAACCAAAGTGTTCTGCAATGAATTTAGGGAAAGAGTCTCGATGCTTATCAATGAATGAGCTGTTTTCGGGATCATTTAATTCAGCCTGAATTTTTTGTATAAATGCAGCAACCTGCTGTGTACGTGCTTGTGGTGGCAGCATTAAAAATTCAAGCGTAGTTTGATATAAGGAATGCACTAAATTATAAATATTATCGGCTTTGTCCTGGCGTTCAGCATCTGCTGGTTTTTCTTGTAGCATGGCGATGGATTTTGCTTTCAACATGCTTAAGGCATAGCTAATTTTTTGATATTTTATTAGGTTCAAATCGGTTGGCTGCTCTTTATGGATAGTATCTATCTGTTTCCTTATTTGCTGAGCGAGATCATATAAAGTGCGTTCCTTTTGTTTGATAGCCAAAGCGTCATCTTCAGGTATTACTTCATTTAATAATGGTGCAATTGGTACCGAAGCTTTGCCTTGTTGGTCTGCACTCTTTTGTTCAGACGCCTTGACTGGTTGTAGCAGCTGGGCGATGGATTGAGGAAGCGCATACATTTTTTCGAAAAATTGAGCGACCGTGAGCATTTCATAAACCGCAGTCTTTGTTGCCGTTTCAGCTGGTTGGGCATGGTGATTTTTATAATCTTTAACTTGTGTACCCAGTTTTAACAGCATGTGTTCTACGGACTCGAGAACGGTGTCAATTTCTTTAGGGAATAGTCCTTCATTTGCAAGGCGCATGGTGTTTTTGTTGGCTTTAGAGATGGCGACAAATGCCTCTTTGACTTGTTTTAGATCGCCCTCAACTACCTTACATAAATTGTCGAGCACGGTAAAAATTTCAGTAAAATGTTGGGGGTCATTAATATAAATTGCCCCCAATTGCTCTATGCTGTGCAACAAGTGAGAGCAAAACGCTTGGAGGGAAATTATCGCATGAATCAAGTGGGCAAAATTCGCCATAATCACAGTTCGATCAAGTAACTCCTGATCTTCTTTAACGACAACAAATTCAGGTTTTTTTTCAGGACCTACTCTTTTGGTGTTAATAAAATTGCGTGAATTACTAAATACCTGTGCTATTGCTTTTAGCTCGTTGGCGAGCGTTTCTTTATCTCTGGCTGCTTTTTTTCTTTGTTGCAGAATGGATTTTGCCCAGTCAGTAAACGCAAAAAGATCAGCAGGTGCCATTATTTTTTTTTCTCGCAACATGGCACAAGGTCTTAATGATTTTAAATAGTATGCTGATAAGCCGGTGATCCAGTTTTTAAAAACGGATTCAGGTAAATTGATTTCATGATGTCTGCTGAGTATCGCCCCCAATACTTCAGATTTAATGTATTCTCTACGGACTATATTATTTTCCAGCTCATCAATAGCAGCGGTATCTGCTAAATCTTTTTTCTTTTCGGGTATAACCATTTTGACAAGGAGGCGTAACAAGCGATTACTGTCATCGAGACAGGTCTCTCTAAGCTCAGTGACCAATTCACGCAATGAAAGCGATTCTTTATGTCGGTCTAAGTGTTGTTTGGCATCCAATAAGTATGTATACACTGGTTGCAAACGTTTAAAGTGCTGGCTATTTTCTCTACCTTCTTTAGATGCATAATCATCAATAAAATCGGTGAGTGCGCCAAGATAAGCCGAATCAAAATCATACCCTTCGAAGCTTAAACATCTGTTTTGTAAGATGTTGAGTAAATAAGAAAGAACACCGGCCGTAGTATCATTATGATTGTCTCGGCTTAAATAATATTCTTTTAATTTTAAGATGGCATGCAGAATCGATTGTCTGTATGACGATAATTCAGGGGGTACTTGTGGGAGTTTTCTGCCTATTTCCTTGATTTCATCTATTGTATAGTGCAGGGAGTCTACTGATTTGGGATCATTTTCATGGGTGAATTTGAAAATGGGTGGGAAGCCTTGCACGACGCCATAACCAGGTATCTCAATTTTTTCCAAAAATCGTTTGCAACGTCGATTGATGTCTTCAATTTCTTCTCGATGCTTTTTTTCTTCATAGTGCTCCCATTTTTTGTGAGCAATTACGGCTACTGTTCCTGCACCCACGATCCCTAGGAGAACTAAACTTGCAATGGCATCCGGTTGTGACAAGCTAAGAGCACTGATACTGCTTAATCCATTTAATGCGCTGGTTACGGCCATAATTTTATCTCCATGTAAAATTTTAAGGCGCGCTATCTTAAAAGGTAGGTAGATAGAAAAAGCAATCTATAAAATTAAAAGACAGCTTGTATCTTATATGCAATTTGCACGCCAAGGAGTTTTTTTGGTAGTTGGAATGTGTAGAATGAATAGGATATGACTTTAATGGAGTCCTTTCTGAGACATTACCTTATGGAATATTATTTAGTTCTGTATCTCTTGATTTTATTTTTAGTCTCAGCTTTTGTTCATCATTTTTATAAAAAAAGCACCGGTTGCCAGGCAGTTGCCGGCAATATTGTGATGGCTATAGGAATTGTCTTGTTTGATGTCTTGCCTCAATTCCACTTTGTAACCCCTTTATTGAGACAGCTCATTATCATGGAGTTGTTGATTATTGGATTTTATTTGCTGTGCTTTTTTGTTAACTGTTCGATAGAAGGACGCTTTAATCTGTTTACTGCAAGCGCAATCAATCAATTCGGTATGGGTACTTGGGTAGCCGGCTCTTCAATTTTGGCGGTTTTATTTTTACAAGAATTTCCCTCCTGGCATATAGTGATTTGGACGTGTGCAAATTGCGCACTACTCATTTGGCCAATTTATATCATTATTTCTTTAAGGAATTTACAGCGTATTTTTTTAAAAAAAATAAAGCTGCATACAGGGAGTATTTTGCTCCTCACCGTCAGTACTCAGGCACTCGCATTAATGACGCATCTATTGTTTGCACCGGCAATCCCTATTTTAACAAGCCAAGGATTAATCATTTTGGGTTATTTATTCTATATCATTGGCGGCATCATTATTGGGAGGTATTTGCTTACATGTACAAAGAAACGTTTGTTTTTAGCTTGGAATAACAGCAATAGTATTCTTCATGGCGCGCTGTCCATCTCAGGCTTGGCAAGTACGGTGACGCAGGCTCTTAGTGATAAGGTAATTCTTAATACATGGATTCTTGCAACAAGTCTATTATTTCTTGTTGAGGGGATGAGTTTAATCAAAATGTATCATCGCATAAAAATTGCGGGTTTTCTTCACGGTATTTTTGTTTATAATCTTTCACAATGGACGCGAATTTTTACTTTGGGGATGTATTATTCATTTTCTTTTGCTTTATACAAATACAATATAGACACCAATTTTATAATAAATGCTGTGATAATGTATGGAAAATATATTGTATTAATAATTTTGTTGTTTGAGGTATTTCTTTTTTTACAGGATAAGTTAAGTAATTTAAATGGCGCCATAAAAATTACAGCAACTTAATGATTTTTGAATTGTGTAGTACAAAAGGATAAGTCTACTCATGAATCAGCAAATTAAAAAAATTGCAATAGACCTGTTGCATTCAGCCGGAATTATGCCCAACGGGAATGAAGCTTGGGATATTCAAGTGAATAACGAAGAGTTTTACTCGCGTATTTTTAATGAGGGCTCTCTAGCACTAGGTGAGACTTATATGGATGGCTGGTGGGATTGCAAAAGTCTCGACCAATTCTTTGCGCGTATTCTGCGAGCGCAACTGGATCAGAAGGTGAAAGCCGATAAATGGTTATGGCCAAAATTAATTTGGCTGAAGTTGATTAACCATCAATCTAAAAAACGTGCTCTTGAAGTAGGTAGAACGCACTATGATTTAGGCAATGAATTATTTAAATCCATGTTGGACAGTCGTATGAATTACACCTGTGGCTACTGGAAAAATGCCAATGATCTCGATACGGCACAATTGAATAAATTGGAATTAAGCTGCCAGAAGTTAAAATTTGAAGCAGGGATGCGCGTATTGGATATAGGCTGTGGATTTGGCGCTTTTGCTAAATATGCTGTGGAAAACTATGGTGTCAATGTTGTAGGAGTCACCATATCTAAAGAACAGTATGAGTATGCAAAACAAAATTGTGCTGGCTTGCCAATTGAAATTCGTTTACAGGACTATCGAGATATTCATGAGCAGTTCGATCGTGTGGTTTCTTTAGGGATGTTTGAACATGTAGGTTATCGAAATTATCGAGTGTATATGCAAAAAGTGCGTGAATGTCTTAAAGACGATGGTTTGTTTTTGTTGCATACAATTGGTGGAAATCAAACGACCAAAACAGTTGACCCCTGGATTAACAAATATATATTCCCTAATGGTATGATTCCGTCTATGGAGCAAATCAGCACCGCTTCTAACGGATTATTTATTATGGAAAACTGGGCGAACTTTGGTGCTTATTATGACAAGACGTTAATGGCGTGGCATGAGCGTTTTGAAGAAAATTGGGACCATTTAAAAGAACAATATGACCAACGTTTTTATCGTATGTGGCGCTATTATTTATTAGCCTGTGCGGGCTCTTTTCGTGCTCGCTCGAACCAGTTATGGCAAATTGTTTTTTCCAAAGAAGGTATCTTGGGCGGGTATCAAGAGCCTTTATTTACAGGTATTAAAAAAAGGGAGCCTGGAAATAAAAAAACAGTAAGGAATCTTGAACTGTCATAAAAAAGACGCTTAATCAATATCATTGTAGCCTGGGTGCAAGGAAGTGAAACCCAGGTTTCGGTCTTGCGGACCGTCACCCAGGCTGTTCTTAAGTTGATGCCAGGATACCATGCAGTATCCCTCAAACAGCAATTAGTGCTTCTTGGCAAATACCATACGTAAATGACTATTGATGGTTTCGATTGCACTACGACATGCTGGAGTATCAATGAGATCATTGAGCATAACGAAATCGTGAATTGTACCGTGATGACGAATTCCGGTGACGGGAACACCTGCGGCATTAAGCTTGTGCTCATACGCCTCACCTTCATCGCGTAATACGTCACACTCACCATTAATGACTAATGCGGGTGGCAATCCTCTGAGTTGATCTACTGACGCTTGCAAAGGACATGCAGTGATTTCTTTTCTTTTTGCTTTATCAGGTAGATAATTATCCCAAAACCATTCCATGGCTTTCTTCGTTAACCAGGGACCTTCAGCAAATTCTTTGTATGAAGCGTTTTCAAAATTGGCATCAGTTACTGGATAAATGAGTACTTGATAATCAATTTTAGGGCCTCCACGCTCTTTAGCAAGAAGGGTCATGACCGCAGCCATGTTGCCACCAACACTATCGCCAGCAACTGCTAAACGAGAAGTATCGAGGTTGAATTCTTTGCCATGCTCTGCAATATATTTCAATGCTGAATAATCTTCTTCAATTTGTGTTGGGTATTGCGCTTCTGGAGCTAAAGAATAATTAACAAACACGATGGCAGCGTGAGCGCCTACGGCAAGTTCGCGCACAAGACGTCCGTGAGTTTGCCAATCACCAAAAACCCAGCCTGCACCATGATAGAACATGACTACGGGTAACTTTTCTTTGGATCCTTTAGGGCGAACGATGCGAATGTCTACTTTACCTTTGGCATGTTGAATTGAACGATCTTCAATATCTACCTCGGGTTTTTCTTTTGTGGCAGGCAATTCTTGTAATTTATCAAAAATGGCTCTTCCTTCTTTAACCGGAAGATCATAAATTGGTTTACCACCAGCTTTCTTGATTTTTTCAACGAAAGCCCAGGTTTTGGGGTCTATACGTTTACTTAGATCCATTTTTTCTGTCCTCATGGTTGAAGTTTAAACACTATTTCATTTTTTCTTTCTATGAATAATATGAAGCCAAGCCGTCACTTTTGTTAACAGGACAAAATAAGTATAGACAATTTGGAGATTTTTGTTTTTTTTAATAAAAAAACTAAAAAATGAACGAGTTAGCGATTTTGGTTCAGAAAGAAAAAAAGGATTAAGAACGTCATCCCCCGTATATGTAGACAATTTGTGACACCATAGGCTGGGTTCCTAAGCCCAGCATGTAACAACGCCAAAATATTTTCTTTCTAATAACACCAGGGATGGTGGATATTTTGAATGCTGGGCTTAACAGCCCTGCCTACGCTTACTTATTTGAATTCATTCGCCTAAGTCTATGAGATTATCTTAATTGTTATTATTCATTCCCTACTGGAAATGAGCCGTTTTCAGCGTTTCGATAATCAGGGAAAGAACAATGCATGTGGGCAATCTTCCAGACCCCCTCCTCTTTTTCAATCATTAAGGTTCCGCGTAAATGTTCAAATAGATGTTCTTTGCCTTCGATGGTAACTCGTGCATTACATACTGCCGCAGCCCATAAGGCATTATCGGCTGTGGGGACAAAACGAACCACTTCTATTTTGCCTTGCTCGGATTGACTCCAATCTCTTTTAAACTGTTCTTCTATTTCCTTTAAACCGACTCGATATTCATCGAGCGCGGAGCCCCAAACGTTTGTATTTTGCGTAAAAAGGCTAAGCAACAGCGGTAAGTTGCGCTGCGCGTATCCCTCACAAAATTGTTGAAAGATCTGTTCTGCTGGTTTTCTTTCGGGCATGATCATCAAGCGTTCTCCTGAATAAATGAAATTTTTGACAGAGTATAGAACGCGAAAAAATTTTTCTGTCCGTTACGAACACGGACAAGGGTAATGAAACGCTATAATGCTGAGCATAGATACAGCATTCGCTCCATTTCCAATTTGGAGGAAAAACCTGTGCGTTGTTTCATCCGTAGCAAATAGGTATCTACCGTTCGTGGCGAAAGCTCAAGAAGACGGGCGATTTGTTTGTGCGTTGCTCCTTGTAGCACTAATCTAAGGCAGGTTAATTCTTGCACGGTGAGGTAGGTAGCTCCGTTTCTGCCAAGAACAGGAATTCTACCTTGAGCAAGACAAATCTCTTTGTAATTCACATCACGGTACGCTTCGGGCAAAGCGATAGGATTTTTATTCAGCACTTGAATTAAATCTTTATTCCGCAGATCAAAATCAAAAATAAATTGTTCAATTGCTTTGAGCTTATTGAGATAAAAGGAACCCGGATTTTCATGTTCATAGGGTAAGGCAACCGCAATCATATCGTAATAATTTTTACTACGCCGGACTAAGGTGAGCCCATTGTGTAAATTAAATTTTTCCCGAGCAATTTGTACTGGTGTACTGGGCAATTCTTCATCCCAAAGAAACCAGTATGAATGGGAGTTTTCATGCTCGTTTTCAAATGATGAGAACACCACAGGTTCACTTTCAAGGTGCTGGAAGTATTCAAACAGACCTGTATTGTTGGTCAGACAATTAATTGAACCATCTGCAAAACAGCGTAAATATTGAAAATAATTAAATCCAAAGGCATTCAATAAATTTTTACTTGCGTCATGGGTTTTATTTTTTAATAAAAAAATAGGATGATTTAAGTCAATTTTTAATGCCATTTAAATAATACAACCTGGATTAGATAAACAAGCTGGATGCTATTTTGACAGTAATTTTATTATTGATCAATTTGAATTGCGTTGTTTCATTTCTCTGGATTTGATATAAAGCTTAAAAGAGCATATGGATTTTTTAAGTTCAGGATAAAGGAGATTATCATGTTGAAGAATAATCCGGCTAAACCAGATACCGCAGAGAAACCAGCAAGAAGACTTGTCGAGGCAAGCCTAAAGCGTCAGTTATCAGTGTCCTATGTTGGCCCAAGGGGGCTTACCTCTGATGATCCCGATTCTTATCAAGGGCAAGAACGCATTGCCTATCAAGACGCATTAATAAGCCAACGTCCCAGGACTGGTTATGCAGATGGCATTTTGGCAAGAAGAGAAGAACAAAAGGCACGTTTTTTTTCTCAGGAAAAAGAAAAGGAACACGTCGAACACGCCTCCGCACCGACTCCACCATAGTATCCCCATATTAATAAGTACATAAAGCGCACGGGATTACCCAAAAGTGATCCCGTGTTTGAGCATGGATTCATTTAATTACTAGAAATAAATTCTAAAAACAATGAGTTAAAAAAATATATAGGCTGATTATTTTTTTGTTATTAAGGTCTATATTAGATAGGTATGAACCCATAATTTAATTAAAATTATTTGCATTGCATGGGAGTTTGTTATGTCTGTTGCTTCAATAAGAAAAGTTTATAATGTGTACGCCTCATTTTACGATTTTTTATTTGGTTCTATTTTTAGCCCTGGTCGTTCTTTATGTACTGATGTAGTCAACAAATACGCAAAACAACAGGCTACAATACTTGAAATTGGTATTGGCACTGGTTTGTCTTTACCGCTTTATCGCGCTGATTTGCGGATTACTGGAATTGATATTTCTGAGAAAATGCTGGAAAAAGCAGAGGAGCAGGTGGTAAAAAATAAGTTGGAAGAACGAGTGCAGTTAAAGATCATGGATGCGGCCCATTTAGAGTTTCCTGATAACAGTTTTGATTTTATTGTCGCCATGTATGTGGCTTCTGTAGTCCCTGATGTAGATGCTTTTCTGCAAGAGCTAACCCGCGTTGCTAAGCCCACGGCAGAAATAATATTTGTAAATCATTTTGCCTCAGAACATAAAGTAATTCGCTTTTTTGAGAAAATATTTGCTCGTGTTAATGAGCTCGTAGGCTTTAAATCCGATTTTTCAGTACATTCTCTTCTCAATTACAAGTCATTAAAATTGTTGGACTCTCGGAAAACCAATCTGTTTGGTTACTGGAAGTTATTGCGCTGTCAAATTCAGAAAGGAAATGAAACTGGAACATTGCAAGAGAGTTAGGCAACGCTCCTAAAGTTAATGTAGTCTGGGTGAAGGCGAAAGCCCTAACCCGGTTTTGCTGCACCCAGGCTACAATTTGAGCATGAACGATTAGTTTTTATCTGTTTATTTCTGAGTGGAGAAATGCGCGCAGTACTTTGGTCATTCGCCCTTGATGACGCTCGGTGGCATACCAGCCTGGGCATTGGGTTAGGCGATAAAAACTTAAGCAATATTTAATTGGACTTATGCGTTTTGCTAAGGTGAATGCCTGCAATAGGCGCTCCTGGGGTTCAAAAGCATGCCAGTGCTGCAAATAAGTATCACGTAATATGCTGTAGGTTTCATTTTGTTCGTTGATTTGCTGCTGACGCATTATCCCCAGCAAAAAGGAAATTAGAGAAAAAAACGGATGGGAAATGACGCTTTCCCCCCAATCAATAATCGTAAGATGCTGTACTTGATGTAGTATATTATTTTCGTGAAAATCACTGTGTTCAATTGTTTCAGGAATAGCGTATTGGCTCAGTTGCTGACAAAGCGCCACCAATCTTGGATGCAAAGCGCTGAGTTGGTGCAATTCATTTGTCGTTAAACCATCATTTTTTAAAAACGCAGATTCATCCAACAACTTTAAATATAAATCAGGTAAATTTAGCAAACGCCAATCAGGAACTCCAAGTGCTAGCAGGGAATCAGTCTGGCTAATAAGACCTGTTTGGATTGTCACATAAGATTTAAGTGCCTCTCTTGCCAATTCAATTTGGAAATTGATTGCCAAACTTTCTCTAAGTGGTGTTCCCCGATCGCTCATCAAAAAACAATACAAATCTGGATTAGTGCCCACTACTTCAGGTACTAAGGCCGGGAAGAAACTGCGGAGATATAATAATAAATTAGGCTCAATGGCAAATGGTGCGGGTATTTGTTTCAAATAAAAAAAACCTTTAGTCGTAGTAATTTGATACACCTTGGCCCAGGACGTGTTGTGTATGGGTTTAAATGGCTCTTGTATGGAGTAACCTTGTTGATTCAGGTAGTTTTGCGCCCAAAAAAGCGCCGGGTTATTTTCTGCATTCATAGAGAATAGTCTCATCATTTTTACCTGGGGATGCGCTCCTATCAAATGCTTTTAGTAAGCGAACTTCTTTAAAACCGGTTTCATGCAACAAATCCAGTAATAGAGATGGGTCATCATAAAGGCGGATTTTATATTCCTCGATTTCAGTCTTTATGAGTTGATTGGCGGCAACCAGCTCATATTTGCCAATTGAATAACAAACGGATTCTTCAAGCATCGCCAACTGACTGAGCAAAATGGTTTGTCCATCGGCGCGCTGCCAACGTGAACCACGCCAAATACCTAGTTCTTTAGGAACGGCATGTATGGTTTCTGTCTCAAATACAAAGAAACCATTTTCGCTTAAATGGTCATAAATTACTTTTAAGGCCTGTTTGACAACAGTCAAATCAATAATGAGGCCAAACGAACCACTGGGAATAAAGATTAAGCTATATTGTTTGGCTTGCTGGAGTTTTTCCAGATATCCATGCCAGATATTAGGATTTAAGTGTTGTTCTTGGGCTTTGGCATATAAGGCATCCAGCATCGATTGACTCGCATCAAACCCCTCGATAGCAAATCCTGCACATAGCATGGGTAAGAGAAAACGCCCGCTCCCACACATAGGCTCCAAAATAGGACCATCTGCCTCTTGTGCATAGCTTAGATAGAAATCCCACGCATCTTGCGGTGGCAGGGGTTTACTCAAGTCATAAACTTGGGTGCATAAACTTAAATAAGTATCCAATGATTTATTGAGCATAGAAAAACCTTTGTTAGTTAGCCGCCATTATCCTGCTTTTTTATTTCTTTGACGCAATCATGCCAACGTATTCTTTGCCATTTGTTTTATATGCATCGGGTATATTCTCGTAACAAAAATAGTAGATATCATCAATAGAAAACCCTGCTTGCTCAGTAATGGCGCGCATGCTCTTTATATCAAAAAAATGGGCAAATTCAGGTAACTGATCACCCCAGCCATCCTTAGCGAAATTCCTGCAGTTGATCTCTCCAGGCCATTGCTCCTCGTTTTTGACACGTTCTAAATAAAATTTAGCTAGTTCTTGCCAATTAAACAAACCAAAATAGGGTGTCATATTTACGACATATAATTTTCCACATGGAACCAACCAGTTAAAACATTTTTTCAAACCTAATCGAGTAAAGGTTTTTCCGCTGTTTTCGCATGATGGCCTTTGAAGCAGGAGAATTTTCAACGGTCATAATTCCCATTTTATTTTTAGTTTTGATCATGCCCTTGACCCATGTTTCAGGCCACGTATTAGGTACTTCAGAAGCTTCAATCAGAATAATTTTTCTCCAGCGATTTCGTTTGCCAAAATTTAGCTGTTTTAATCCCATGACATGACAACCCTTGCTATAATAACCGAGCAAGATTTTAACGCAATCTTACTATGCTGATGTTCCTGCGCCTATTTCTTTATTTTTACTTGATACTCTATGAGCTAGAGCATGCATAAATACATGTTATCCACTGTTTTTCTGCCTTTTTGTTGATATGCTAGATAATGAACGCTCAATACCAATAAGTTTTGTACTTTGATGAGAAATAACAAATGACCGCCGCCCGCTTACAGCTTCGCTTCATGAGCCCAGATGACATCGACTTGATGGTTAAGCAATTTGCCGTGCACAATTGGCCAAAACCCAGAAGTATTTTTATCCATTATCTGCAAGAGCAGGAACGACGCGAGCGTCTGGTGTGGGTGGCGTTTTATGAGCATGATTTTGCAGGGTATATTACCTTGAAATGGGATTCACTTTACCCCTCCTTCAAACAACAGAGCATTCCAGAAATTATGGATTTGAATGTCCTGCCACCTTATCGCAATAAGGGAATTGCCTCTGCACTTCTTGATTTGGCGGAGGCAGAAGGATTTAAACATTATCCCATACTTGGAATCGGTGTTGGTTTGTATACAGATTATGGACAGGCGCAAAGGCTCTATGTACAACGGGGTTATATTCCTGATGGCTTGGGAATTTCTTATGCTTATAAAACTGTCAAGCCAGGAGCCATGGTTTGCCTGGATGATGATTTGATTTTGTGGTTTACAAAACGTTCTGCTTAAGTGAGGAGAGTGTTGTGTCGCAAAAGACATTGATTTTTTTACCTGGAGTTTTATCCGATCAGCGCGTATGGTCTTATCAAACACATCATTTACAGGATCTTGTGCAGTGTCAAAGTATCCCCTTAGTTGGCGGCGATACTACTGAGGCGTTACTTCAAGAGATTTTAAACCGTGTTGACGGTGATTTTTTCTTGGCAGGGCATTCAATGGGGGGATGGTTGGCATTAGAGCTTGCCAGAAGAGTTCCCGAGCGGATCTTAAAATTATGCTTATTGAATACTTCGGCACAATCTGACTCTCAAGAAAAGCATCAAAAAAGAATGGCGATGCTGCAGATGGTTGAGCAAGGAAATTTTCAAGAGGTCGCTAGAACACTAGCAGATTTTTATGTTGTTGATGAGCTCGTCAAAAAGGAAGTCTACTCCATGTTCTTAAGTGTTGGCCAACAAGCCTTTATTGCCCAACAAAAGATCCTGTTAGCGCGAGAAGAATGCCGCTCTTTCCTTCCTTCTTTGACTATGCCTACGTTAGTGATTCATGCACGCCAAGATAAAAATTTTTCTTTGGCGGTTCATGAGGAACTACGCGATCGCATTCCTCATGCTAAATTAGCGATAATTGAGGACTCAGGACACATGTCACCTATGGAGTCCCCACAGGCAGTAACTACTTTACTACGCTTTTGGCTTGATTATTTTTGATGAAATTAATCTTCATAGTCATTCAAGTCAAACGCCTCTTGTAGGTTCTCCAATTGCTCCTCCACAACCGTTAATTTTTCAAAACTTGCGATGTGGAACAAAGCCTGCCCCGAATGCACTAGCGGCAACATATTTTCGCCAATAATAATGCCAGAAATAGGTGATTTTAATTTGTATTCTTCTGTGCTGGTTGGATTGGCGATAATTGCAATCGTTTGTCCTTTAGTGACTCGATCCCCTGATTTTTTAATGTGTCTTAAAATACCGCTTATGGGGGCTCTAATCCAATAACTGTTTCTGGATACAGTGGGGGTGCATTTTTTCACTCGATATCTTCCGGGTTGCAGCATTCCTAATGCCCCCATGACACTCAAAATCCCATTAATGCCAGTTCTTATGGATAGTTCATCAAAGCGCAAAGACTCCCCTCCCTCATAGACCAAAATGGGGATGCCTTGTTCATTGGCGTATTCGCGCATCGAACCATCTCTAAAGGTCGAATGCAAGATGACAGGAACATTAAATGCTTCGGCCAAATCGCCAACACCTGGCATATCTAGATTTGCGCGAATTTGAGGTAAATTAAAACGATGATTCGAGCCGGTATGCAGGTCAATCACATGGGTTGATTGGGATAAAATTTGTTTACTGATGATTTCTGCGAGTATGGATGCAAGAGAGCCATTGGAGCTCCCGGGAAACGAGCGATTTAAGTCCCTTCTATCCATGAGGTAGCGTTCCTGGTATAAGAAACCATATACATTAACAATAGGAATCGCAATCACATTCCCTTTGATACGCTTTAATCCCTTCTTTTTCAAGAAGCGCCTGATGATCTCAACACCGTTAATTTCGTCGCCATGGATTGCTGCAGTGATGCATAAGGAAGGTCCTTCCTCCAAACCGCTAATTACATGAATCGGTAGGCTGATTGGCGTCCAGTTATACAATTTGGGCATAGGTAATAAAATTGTTTTCCGTTCCCCTGGCTTGATTTTTACCTCACCAATAATTATGGGTGCTCTGCTGCTCATTGTTATTACTTCCTTAAAAAGGTTATATAACAAGTGTAGCTTGAATGTAGGCGTTCGGCTAAATACATCGACTATCGACAAAAATGCATCAACTATCCAATGTTTCTTTGGGCAGCGAATTTTATGAATTCGCGTGCTGGAAGCGGTTTAGAAAATAAGTAACCTTGTATATAATCTACCTTTTTTTCTTTTAAATAATCATATTGAGCTTGTGTTTCAACACCTTCCGCGACAATCTGTAAATTCATGCCCTGCGCCATTTCAATAATATGATCTGCCACATTACTCGTTACCGAATGCATACCCAAACTGTCAATAAAGCTCTTATCAATTTTTAGAAGATCTAGGGGAACGTTGTGTAAATAGGATAAATTGGAAAAGCCAGTACCAAAATCATCAACGACTACAACATAGCCTAATGTTCGCGCTTGAATAAAAATTTTTTTCACTTCTTCCATTTTTAAAAATGTTCGCTCAGTAAGCTCTATCCATATTTGTTGTTTTGTTATTTTGCTTTTCGCAATCTTTGATTCTAATAGTTCAAGAACCCATCCATTATGTATGTCCTCAGCCGAGGCATTAATTGAAATGTGCGCTTCTTTATTTTGAATAAGAAATTGCTCCATTTCCTCAAATACCAGATCAATTACGCGTTTGGTTATAGACGAGATAATTCCTATCTCCTCGGCATAAGGAATGAATAGCTCGGGTTTTACCAGCGGCCCATTAGGACGTTGCCATCTAATTAATGCTTCTGCGCCACAACATGTACCTGATGCGGTATGGATAATAGGCTGATAGTGTATAAAGAACTCTTTATTATTTAATGCTTCATGTAAATCATTTTTAAAAGACAAGCGTTTTTTTGAGTAATAGATCACCAGTCCCACAATGAAAAAAGCAGTGATGAGGCCAAATGGCAGAAGAATCAATTGCAATTCTTCATAATGTTGATTAACAAACGATTCGGGCTCTGAGGAGATGAAGTAAAATGGCCCGTATTGACTAATAAAAACCATTTGTTCATCGAGAATAAATACCTGATTTTTTTTGAGGCGTTCAGCTGGTTTTAAACGCTCTTTACGATCGGCCTGATAATAATACTGGCTTAAATTATCGTTTTTGACTTTATCCATTATGATTCGCAATAAAGACGGCCGAATTTCATTTTGTTGTGTAATTATTTTGCCATTATAGGCAATAGCCAGCCAGACTCCATCCGGTATAATAATGTCAGCAAGACGTCGCACATCAACAAAAACATCATAATTACCGTTTCTTCGTACAGGAATAAAAGAACGTGAGTGAGCTGAAGTTTGTGCTGGCATTCCTACTTCTAAGCCATCCGGCAGGATAAAATCCATTTTAGATCTAGGGGTTTTAGTGACAGAGGACCCACAGCTGGTGCAATATTCAACACCATGTTCAAAATAAGAAATTTTTTTTGAGCCCGCGGTGGATGTGGACACTTTCTGCATCCACTGGATATGCTGTGGTGAGCAAATCGGCAAAATATCCTTATTGTTTTCGAGTAAAGAAAGCGCTTGCCGGGCCTTATTCATAGTATGTTTTGCCCGTGTCAGCATGCGCGCAGTATATTCATATAAGACGTTGCTTTCTTCTTGAAATGCTAAGGACCATGCAAAAAAAAGTGCACCTGCCATAGGCAGGATTGCGCCAATGATTGCAAGACAGATTGCCGTACTAATTATTTTTATTCGACGCATCCCTTTATCTCAAAATAGATTATTTAACTTCCTTAGCCGGCACATGTAATAAAAATAGGTTTTTCCCTAAACATACCTTAGCCGAAGAAAGGTGCGCGAGCAAACTGTGAACCAGGACATCCACGGCAACAAGCGAGAACGGCGCAGAATAATCTGCGCAAATTGGAGAGTAATTTTAGTTCATTTTATGGTGCGGGAGCAGTTGAGTTTGTATCTCCAAGTTTCATGCCACTAAGGCATTTATTAAATATGTCATGGTTGTCACGCGCGCCTGTATTAATTATGGGAAACACAATATGGTCAAAGAAGTGGGCGCGTTTTTCAATTTCCTCTCCATATATCTGTGCCACAAGTAAGGGATCATTTTTAAATGCGCCACAACCCCAAGCACCTAAAATCACATGGGATTTTCCCGCAATGATTAATGTATCTAATTGGGCTGCGATACGTCTTCGCAAATCAGCGGTGTATTGTGCCTTAGCTTGTGTCGTCAAAGCCCGTGGTTCACTAGATAATTCTGGGGCAGCTGATCTTAATTCATAAAATGGGAAAATCTCTGATGGGCGCAGAAAAGCATAACTCAATGCACTGTCTGCAACCGATCTATCTGGCCTGAAATCTTCAAAACCAGAGGTGACCATTGCTACTTCTGGTCCTCTGAAGCATACTCTGGGATCTCGATCAAATAATACTTTATATCCTGTATAGTCTGTTTCTTCTCGATGTTTTTTTAAGGCTTCACGTTCTTCGGCAGTCATTTTGAGCCTGGCTTCTAACAATTTCCTTGCCGTATTACTGTATCGAAAAGTCATAGTTTCTCTGTCGAGAAAAACCATTTTCTCCATTAATGAACGCGCACAGGTACTGCGATGCCATATATTTTCCTCTTGGGCACTTCCGCCCTCTAAAGAGGCTCCTCCTGGGTATACTGAATTGGCCATATTAAGTACAGAATAAGTTATGCCATGCTTCTTGGTTGCCTCAAGTGCGGCAACCCCCCAATCTTTATGAACTACCTCAACTGCTTTAGGGGTTGTTACTTTTTCCTTTGCCCATTGGCTTAAATTAAATTGTGCCTGTTTCTGTAGCTCTTTGTGTTTCTCAGAATCAGTGATATGTTGTAATGTTTTTTCCATGCTTTTATGTCGCCATCTTTCCCCAGAAAGGGATCCTTTTACAAAGCCGGGTTTATGTGCCGCATGTACTTCTTTAATTTGCGCAAAAGTTTTGGGGATACGTCTAAAAAGCGTTCTTGATAACATATTACTATCCTTATTTCTGGTACTCATTCTTTGTTTGGGCGCGGTTATTTGCTTAAAAGTTTAAAATGAGTATTATTTTTACTAAGGGTTCATTTTTTAATTATAGAATACAGTTGCTCATTGGCATCATAAAATTTGTTATATCGGTGTTTTTAGACAAAGATTAGAAAACCAGATAAGTCTTTAAGCGTTCCTTTTGTCATCAAAGACTTCTTTTTTAATGATGAATTGCCTGAGATAAAATTTCAAACGACTTAAGGATCTGCTCTGGCGTATGAATAGCGGTTATAAAAAAGCGTAAGCGCGCTGAATTTTCAGGAACTGCAGGATAAATGATTGGCTTAACATTGACTCCACGCTCAAAACATTGCCTTGATGTATTGATGCATTTCTGTGAGTCCCCCAAAATAATGGGTAAAATGGGTGTATTTTCATTTAATCCTATATCAAAACCATAGTGTTGTGCGGTCTTTCTTGCTAATTGGCTTAATTCCTTTAACTGGTTAATTCGTTCAGGCTCTCTTGACATGATTCTTATCGATGATAAAGCGGCTGCCGTGTTTGCGGGAGGTAGCCCTACTGAAAATACAAACCCTGGACAGGTATATTTTAAGTATTCAATTAGCTCCTTTTTACCGGCAATATAGCCACCACAACTTGCAAAAGATTTGCTTAAAGTCCCCATCCATATTTCTACATCCATGGGATTAATGCCGTAGTGTTCACTAATACCCCGGCCATTTTTTCCAAGCACCCCCATGGAATGCGCTTCATCTACCATCAGCCAGGCGGCATGACGATTTTTGACCTTAATAAACTGCTTTAGATTAGCGATATCGCCATCCATGCTGTAAATGCCCTCAATAATAATTAATACTCGTTTATAAAAGCCTCTATCCTTAGTTAAAATATCATCAATAGCCTGCCAATCATTATGAGGGAAAGTCATGCGGGTTGCTTTAGAATAAACTGCACCTAATACAAGACTGTTATGAGCAAGTTCATCATGTAAAATTAAATCCTCGGGTCCATAGAGATGGGCGATGGTCATAACGTTTGTCGCATGGCCACTTGTAAAAACTATGGCATCCTCAACCCCTAATAACCTTGCTAATTCATCCTCTAGCTCTTGATGAATTATTTTTTGCCCAGAGACGAGCCGACTTGCAGAAACAGACGTGCCGTATGTTCTGATTGCATCACAGCTTGAGGATATAACCTCTGGATGAGATGCCAAGCCCAAGTAATTATAGGATGTAAAATTAATGTATTCTTTCCCATTAATGAGGCATGTGTTTTCGGATGTTCCTTGTTGTGCATCAAAAAAAATGTTAGCACCTAACTTTGATTGCATGTTTTTCAGGTGTAAATAAGGCGGATAGGTTTTAAATTCGGTATCATGCGCTTCAGTTTTTTCTGTTTTATTTTGCTGCTTTTGTGAATGCTCCTGCAGCTTGTTTAAATCAGGTTTTGCTTGTTGCTCATCAATGCACTCTAATAGGTAGCCAGCAAGTTCTTTAATATTTTCGAAGTTAACAATTAATTCACTGTCCATTTTAATCTGTAAACCATCTTCAATATTGGCAATGAAATGTTGGATATGCAAAGAATCAAAGCCAAAATTTATTAATGGAGAGCTTATATCAATATTCTCCTTAGGCTGGCTTAGAATATTTGCTATATTGTTTTGTAAATAATTTTCAATTTCGCCAATAGTGAACGGATCGTTACTCATCATAATTCCCACTTCCAGATTGCCATACATAAAATGCGCTGAGTTCATTGTCAGCCACCAATTTTTTAATAATGTTTCTTCTTAATTTGCCACTCGTGGTTTTAGGAATTTTTTTTGGTGGTAACAACGCAATGAAATGAGGACTTAAACCAAAACTTGCACTAATATGCGCTTTTATTTTATTTACAATATCTTCAAGTTCCGGGGTCGGGAAAAGATGCTGAACTTCGGCAACAATGGCTAGTTGCTCTGAATCAGTGGTATTTATTGAAAATGCGGCGATACAGCCTGTTTTTAAACGAGAGTCTAAAGAGCCAAGAAGTATTTCAATGTCATAAGGGTAGTGATTTTTCCCATTGATGATAATGAGCTCTTTTATTCTCCCGGTGATGTATAAATGCTCTTGATATAAAAACCCCAAATCTCCAGTTCGCAGATATTTTTTTGCATCTGTGTTTTCTAAATCTGCATGAAATGTTTCTTGAGTTATCTCATCGTTTTCCCAGTAGCCTGAGGTAACACTTGGCCCATGCAACCAGATTTCTCCGATTTCGCCTTCAGCACAAATTCTAAAAGGTGCTTTAGAGACAATAATTATAGGAACCATCGGCTTACCACATCCAACCAGAACGGTATGTGTATTATTTTCAACATCAGCCGCCAGCACTATTTTATCCTGTTGTAAGGACTGCATGTCCACATTTAAGAGTTGTGGATGGGCATGCTCATTTTTGTTTCCACTAACAAATACGGTGGATTCAGCCAAACCATAAATTGGATAAAAAGATTTTTTTTGGAATCCGTATTTACTAAATTTATTATAGAAACTATTTAAAGTTTTATGATGAATATATTCGGCGCCATTGTAGGCGACTCTCCATGAACCTAATTGCAAATTAGGTTCGTCTAATTGTTCATCGATTCGTTTTGCACACAGCTCATACGAGAAATTTGGGCCTCCACTGATATTTGCTTCAAAATCAGAAATTGCTTTTAACCATAAATAGGGGTGTCTGAGGAACGCAATGGGAGACATCATAAAAATGCTGAATTCTGCATATACAGGGAATAATAAATTACCGATTAGCCCCATGTCATGATAGGGCGGCAACCAAGAAACCATCCGTTCATTGCTGGTTTTACCTATAGTTTCATAGACTAAGCTCATATTATCTAACAGATTTTCATGACGTACGATGACGCCTTTAGGCATGGCTGTTGAACCTGATGTATATTGCAAATAACACATGTCAGAGCCTTTAAGGACTATAGGTTTATATAAGCTTGCCATATCAATTGTGGCTTTATTGATATCTAGCCAACGAAAGTGTTGAAAATCCCATTCCATTAAATGGTTCACTTTTGCTGAAAATTTACTTACAAATTTTTGAATTAGGGGGAGAGAAGCAAGATTTTTTATGAGCCCTAGTTTTTTAATTTTTTGGATGATTTCCGCATTTGAAAGAATAATCGCTGGTTTCGAGTTATTAATAATTGCTTGTAACTTTTCAACGGTACTTTTATCAAATGGAGGATAAGCAGGTACTGCCAATACCCCCGAAAATAAGCAAGCCCAAAATGTAACTATATAATCAATGCCTGGCGAAAAAATTAACAACACCCGGTCTCCAGGTTTCACGTATTGTTGAATTAATGCGGCGGTGGCGTGAATTTTTTGCTGTAGCATGCTGTAGGTAAGTAACTCACTGTTTGCAAACAATCCTGTTGAGGAGAAGTAATACAATGGAGCTGAAGGGGTTGCAAGACAACGTTCAGTAAACAGCTCAACCATACTTTCGATTTTTTTCCTTGAGTTCATTTGAATGGCCAAATAGTTCCAAATACAAATTAGTAGTATCTAATTTTTCTCGTATTTTATGAGTGTAGTAGCTTTTTAAAAATGCTCAAGAAATATACAGTTATTTTTTAGGCTTTTTGCCATTGTTTATGGGATGGTTGATTTGTATCGATTCATTTTGATTGAATTTTGAGACATTGTTGTTTATATTTATAAGACCATCTGTTCATTCATAGTGGCTTTAATAAGTCCGTTGTTTGAGGTAGTTTATGAAACAAACCGAATTGCATTTGTACCGTAGTTTAACCAATTCGGAAAAGCTATACAGTCGGGCCATCATCTGGCTGCCTTTACTCGTGACAGTCTTTAGTATCGCTTCAGGGATGTTGTTTGACATTCATCTTGGTACGTTAATCTTATTTTTGTTCTGTTACAGCTGCACCGTTTTCGGGGTGACAGTCGGTTTTCATCGATTGTTAACACATCATTCATTCAAAGCAAAACGATGGGTTAAGATTGTATTTGCTTGTTTTGGCAGTATGGCTTATGAAGGGCCGCCATTCTTTTGGATCGCAGCCCATCGAAGACATCATAAATATACAGAGACCGAATTTGATCCGCATTCGCCTATGTCCGTAAAGAAAGGAGGGTTGCGTGGTTTTTATCATGCACATATGGGATGGATGCCTCATCATACTATAGAGAACTGGCGATATTATCTCGGTGATTTGCTTCATGATCGTGATTTATTATTTATCAATAAATACTATGCCCCCATTGCTTTGAGTGGAATAATTATTCCTGGAGTGATCAATGGCTTGATGTATATGAGCTGGTATTCTTTATGGGAAGGAATAATTATTTGTGGATTTGTCCGGATCTTTGTGCAACAACATGTCACTTGGTCCATTAATTCTATTTGTCACATTTGGGGTAAGAAGGACTTTAATACGCAGGATAACAGTAAAAATAATTGGCTCTTGGCGATCCTTGCCTATGGCGAAGGTTGGCATAATGGACATCATGCTTTTCCAAGCTCTGCCAAACATGGACTGAAAAAAGGGCAAATTGATGTTTCTTATCTGTTGATATTTTTACTATTACGTATGGGGTTGGTCCAAGAAATCAAGTTACCTACAGAGGAACAAATAAAACAAAAATCTATAAAATAATAGAGTGTCACCCACTAAAATTTATACTTCATTGCAATTCTTGGTCAGAGCGGGAAATAACGTAGGCCATGCTCAAATCAGACCTACGTTTTACTGTGGGTTAAAAAGCTAAATTAAAGATACAGCGAAGGTTGTATTTCTGCAAACCGCGCGCGATCGCGTTCTTGCATTTTTTCAGCCGCCTCTTTCTCCGCTTGCTCTTGTTCTTGTTGGGTTTGTAGTTTCATGAGCTCGATCATATTTTGCGTTTTTAATTCTTGCAAAATTGCAGCGAGTAAAAAGTCCGTAGTTGATTGTAAGCTTATTTCTTGCACAGGTTGTGGTTGTTGTTGTGCTCCTGGTTTTTTTGGGGCTTCCTTTTGTGCTGATGGGGCTTTTTGTTTTTGATTAAAAAAAAGTGGTGTTCGTTGATGAGAATCAGGTTGATTGGTTTTATTTTTTCCATTGACTAGACGAGCATTTGTATCCCTTTTATACATGGTGATCTCCTTTTCCTTGAGTCCCTTTTAGATTAATCTAAACATTAAATTAAATGCAAATGTTTTTTTCAAAATTAACAAATTTTGTGTTTTTGTGATTGATGTTGTTCATTTTGATTTTTTATTTCGTTTTACGGCTAATTTTTAAATAAATAGGTTGGAAAAGAATTACATCAGTATGCTAAGAATGGCAGAGCAAATGCTCTGCCTGAAATGTTGAGGCTCAGTTGGAAACTATAATGGCTCAAATTACAAAGTCAGAGCAGTAGAAAGAGAGGGCGTATGTCCAAGTTTGATACCACTAAGAATTTCCTCAAATATGACATAGTTATTATGCGAACCGGTGTTAATTATAGGGAATACTATATGGTCGAAGAAGTGAGCCCGTTTTGCAATTTCTTCACCATATATTGTTGCCACTATGGTCGGATCATTTTTAAATGCGCCACAACCCCAAGCGCCTAAAATTGCATTGGGCTGTTTTTCAAGGATGAGGGTGTCTAATTGAGCTGCAATCCGCCGCCTGAGATCTGCGGTGTATTGTGCCTTAGCCTGAGGATTCAGTCCGTGTGGTTCAATGGCAAATTCTGGAGCTGCTGATCTTAACTCATAAAATGGGAAAATCTCTGTTGGATGCATAAAAGAATAACTCAAGCCACTGTCTGCAACACGGTGTGCTGCCGTAAAATCACCCGTCTCCGTAGGCAGTGTTATTTCTGGTCCCCTGAAACATACCCTAGGTGTCTGGCTCAAAAATACTTTATGTCCTGAGGAGTCTGTTTCTCCGCCATGTTTTTTTAAGGCTTCCAGTTCCTCTGCCGTCATTTTGAGTCTAGCTTCTAACAATTTTCTTGCGGTGTCATGGTAGCGAAATGTCTTAGAGAGTTGATCGACAAAAACCATTGGATCCATCAAGGATTGAGCACAGGTGCTTCGATGCCACATATTTTCTTCTTGGGCACTTCCACCTTCTAAAGCAGCCCCTCCAGGGAATACCGGATTGGCCATATTGAGTACGGAATAAGGTTTGCCATGTTTCTTGGTTGCTTCATGTGCCGCAACGCCCCAATCTTGAGGCACCACTTGCACCGCTTTTGGTGGCACTATTTTTTTTAGTGCCCATTGGCTTAAATTAATGTGAGCCTGTTTTTGTAGCTCATTGAGTTTAGCCTCATCAGTGACGTGCTCCAATGTTTTTTCCATGCTTTTATGTCGCCATCTACTTCCAGTATAAGAACCCGTAACGAAATTGGGTCTATGAGCGGCATATACTTCGCGCACTGTAGAAACATTATTCGAAGGTTTCGATCTATAAAATCTTGCAAGTCTCGACATCATTTTTCTATCCTTAATTACTGATACCTATACTCCGTCTTCAGCATTCATCTTTTTAAAAACACGATGTAGCTGTTTTTATTAAGCATTCACTTTTCGATAGAATAAAAGTAATAGTCAAATTCCATAGGTACACAACAGCTTCGAGTGTTATCAGATTGATTTTTCCTTAATCCAAATAGCACTCTTTGATTTTTGTTTTTATTGGTAAATGTTTCGAATATGCAACAAGGTAGGGTTACTCTCTAAATCGCATTATTCTAAGCAATTGTATCCTTCCTATTTATTTCTTAACACAACATTGATTAATGTTGTGCCAAAACGAGTAAACCAGAATGCTCAAAAAAAGTCAACTTTGCTTTTTTACGATAAAAAGACGAGCATTTAAGGTCAGAGAATGAAGGTAAATGGAGGAACAAAATGCCTTGCACAACACAATGGGAGCTGCCGGACAAGCGTATAAATCAACTCTTGGGGCGCCATGACCATTAATAACTAATATTTTAGTATAAATTCATCCTAACCTATTAATAAAAGGCGAAAAGCATAAGTTAAGCGTTAAGGTTTTGCGTTCTTGATTATTGCCCTGGAAATGAGGAAAAGCCAGAAAAGAACGGTTTTGAAAGTTGATGCTTATACTAGTAGAGCTAAATTTGCTCATAATGTCTTATTGATTTCAACAGGTAAAATGAGGTGGCACAAACTATAAGAACTGGAATTGGTTGAAGCATGGAGTTTAAGAATATTTTTTGCCAGATATAGAGAAAAAGATTAATTATAAATATTAATGTTAATAGGGGAGTATCAATCGTTTTCATTTGACTGATTATAAATGGCAAAGCGACAACGATAAGAATTAAGGAATGATGAGACTCTACATGCGGATTAAATAAAAGCATGTATAGAGAAGAAAGCATGTATAAGAAAAAAGGAAAAAGACGGTTGTCTATTTTTTTCTTGACCTGCCACGAAAAAACAATAGTCAAAATTGAAAAAATTAAACGAATAATAAATTGCGCATAATCAGAAATATTGCTGTTTGTAAAAAGGAAAAATAAATTAAATACATGTGGAAATTGGGGGCTTGATAAGAACCTGTATCTTAAAATCAGTTCGATGTACTCCTGGTTCACATAGTTTACGTTACTAATAATATAGGGAAATAAAATAAAAAAGAGTGAAAAACAAATTATTTTAAACTGTAATTGACGATGAAATAAAAACATTAAACCCATAAAAACAATAGCCAATGGATCTAAGAATACTGAGAAGCAGAGAAGAAAGGCGCATTTCGTATATTTCTCATCATACCAGGCAGCAATGGCAAAGATCATACATGAAATCATCAATATGTCTGCTTGTCCTTGTGTCAATGGTCCTTGAGCGACAAGAAGAGTTATCCCAAAAAACATAAAAAGTTTTTTTCTTGTAGTAATTTTAAAAAATTCTAAAATTTTAAATAATGAAGAATACAGCGCAATAATTAAAATTATTTTCCAAATGATCAAAAATAATTGGGGGGGGAGTATTGAGAGTGGGGTGAAAAAAATTGCACTTTGGGGTAAATACACAAAACAACCAGAATAAAGGGATAATCCTTTTAACCAATAGTTAGCGGCATTATAGTAACAGGAGTAATCATGAATCATGCTACTGTTAAAGGACATATAAACAGTTTGGATGAGCAGTAGGATGAGATGAATAGTCAGCATAACAAATAGAGCTTTGTTTGTATGCCTAATAAAGTTTAGTTGCTTTAATAAATTATTCACTGTGGCTATGTGGTAATTTTTAGTTTTCTGAAACTACTCGTAATTACTTGATAACTAGGGTATGAATCTAGAATCAGATCGATTATGAGTTATAAATTATAGAAAATATCTTCAATAAGTCACTTCTAAACGCTACAACCAATAAAAACAATAAAATCAACTGCTTATGAATAAACCTTCTCTGCCAATTGTTGTCATTTATTGCCATTATTCGTGGCGTAGTGTCCCATGAGCGTCCTAAGAAATCAATTACTTTTTAGACTTCGTTCTATTGTTAAATGAGTAAAGACTGGTGTTAAAAAATGATTTCTCTCTTTTTAAATAAGCGCGATGAACTAAGAAATAGCCCCTTTAAAGCTTAGCTGCTCTTGGTAAAACGTTCCGTCAATGGAAAGAGGAGATAGTACGTATGTGTCGTTTTAGAAAGTTTAATTGAATTTCGCCACAAACCAGATTGGAAATGGCTCCCCGGACAAGACTCGAACTTGTGACCTAATGATTAACAGTCATCCGCTCTACCGACTGAGCTACCGGGGAATAGGGTCGGAATCTTAAAACGATTCTGATTGAGGGTCAAGTAGATTTAAGAATAATTTTTTAAAATCTGCTTATTGATGGGGTTTTTTCCCCCCTCATCTGCCCTTTGGGCACCTTCTCCCCCTTGGGGGGAAGAAGGGACGGTGGAGCTTAACTGCAAAAACGTTGTAGGCGGTTTAAGGCATCTTTTAATATGTCCATGCTGGTTGCAAAGGATAAACGGATGCAGCCTTCATTGCCAAATGCAGATCCAGGTACTAAAGCGACCCCTTCCTTAACGAGTAATTCTTCAGAGAATTCAAGATCATTGATATAACCGCGCGTTTCAATGATTGCTTGTACATTTGGGAAAATATAAAAGGTACCATCAGCGGGAATCACTTCTATTCCGGGTATTTCTTGCAATCTGGAAGCGACAAAGTCGTGTCTTTCGCGAAAGGCTTTAACCATTTCTACGACGCTCTCATTTCCACCTGTTAGTGCGGCGACAGCGGCTCTTTGTGCAATAGAACAAGGATTGGATGTTGATTGGGACTGGATGGTTTTCATCGCATTCATTAAGGGGGCAGGACCTGCTGCATAACCGATACGCCAGCCAGTCATCGCATACGCTTTGGAAACGCCGTTTAATACAATAGTGCGCTCATATAATTCAGGACATGCATTCAGAATGTTTGCAAAGGGTTGGCTCCAAAGGATATGTTCGTACATATCATCGGTCGCAATAATAATTTGCGGATGTTTTTTCAAGACTTCAGCCAATGCTTTCAACTCATCTAGAGTGTATGCGACTCCCGATGGATTGGATGGGCTATTTAAGAAGATCAGTCGTGTTTTGGGGGTGATGGCTTTTTCAAGTTGCTCGGCATTGATTTTATACCGTTGTGCCGGAGTTGTAGAAATGATAACCGGAGTCGCTTCAGCCAATAACACCATATCAGGATAAGAGACCCAGTATGGCGCAGGAATAATGACTTCATCACCTGGATTAAGCAGGGCCTGGCAGAGATTGTAACAGCTTTGTTTGCCACCCACGGAAACTAAAATTTGATTGGGCTGATAATCAAGACCATTATCTTTTTTAAATTTGTTTTTAATCGCATCTTTAAGTTCAGGTATGCCATCAACAGCAGTATATTTGGTGTACCCTTTATTAATGGCAGCAATAGCGGCTTCTTTAATGTAGTTGGGTGTGTCAAAATCGGGTTCGCCGGTACCTAAATTAATGACATCATGGCCTTGAGCACGCATTTGGGTAGCCTTTGCTGCTACGGCCAAAGTAGGTGAAGGCTTAACTTTTTGCACGCGTTTTGCTAATGCGATATCCATTTGTTGCTCCTGTGAGATATACTAATAAGATATGAAAGATTTATTTAAACTATATGCCGATTACAAGCCTGCTGGCGACCAGCCGGCTGCCATTGCCTCATTAATTGAAGGCTTGGAGTCTGGTTTATCCAAACAAACCCTGTTAGGGGTTACTGGCTCGGGCAAGACCTTTACTATAGCACATGTTATTCAATCCATGCGTCGTCCTGCCTTGATTATGGCGCCCAACAAAACGCTTGCTGCTCAGCTTTATGGCGAATTTAAAGCATATTTTCCCGATAATGCGGTGGAATATTTTGTTTCCTATTATGATTATTATCAGCCAGAAGCTTATGTGCCTGCTTCAGATACCTTTATTGAAAAAGATTCTTCTATCAATGAGCACATAGAACAGATGCGTTTGTCTGCAACCAAAGCCTTAATTGAACGTAAAGATGCGATTATCATCGCAACCGTATCTGCAATTTATGGTTTGGGTGATCCTGATTCCTATTTACGTATGGTATTACATCTTTCCCGTGGAGAACAATCCGATCAGCGTAAAATTTTAAGGCGACTTGCTGAAATGCAGTACACCCGCAGTAACTTATCCCTGGAGCGTGGCCAGTTCCGCGTGCATGGCGATATTATCGATATTTTTCCTGCAGATTCAGAGCGTGATGCCATACGTATTGAGTTATTTGATGATGAGGTCGAAAACATTGCGCAATTTGATCCACTCACGGGTGAAATTTTGCGCCGTTTTCCCCGTGTTACTATTTTCCCTAAAACTCATTATGTGACGCCTCGTGATCGTATTTTGCAAACCGTAGATTGGGTCAAAGAAGAATTACAAGAGCGCCTGGCTGAATTTAATGAACAAAATAAATTACTCGAAGCCCAGCGTTTGGAGCAACGCACTAATTTTGATGTGGAAATGATGTTGGAATTGGGTTATTGCTCCGGTATTGAAAACTATTCCCGTTATTTATCGGCGCGGGGAGCAGGTGAACCACCGCCAACTTTATTTGATTATTTGCCTGAAGAGGCGCTGCTGATTATTGATGAATCTCACGTTACTGTACCGCAAATTGGCGGCATGTACCGCGGTGACCGCTCGCGTAAGGAGACGTTGGTACAGTATGGTTTTAGACTGCCGTCGGCCCTTGATAATCGACCGCTACGCTTTGAGGAGTTTGAAGCGCGTTCACCCCAAACGATTTATATTTCCGCAACTCCTGGTTCTTATGAGAAAGAGCATTCAGATAATGTTGCAGAACAGGTCGTGCGTCCGACTGGTCTTGTGGATCCCGAAGTGGAAATTCGCCCTGTGCGCACGCAAGTTGATGACTTAATGTCTGAAATTCGTCTGGTGGTCCAACAAAATGGACGGGTGTTAGTGACTACACTCACGAAACGGATGGCCGAAGATTTAACCGATTATTTGAATGAACATGGTGTTAAAGTACGCTATTTACATTCAGACATTGATACGGTGGAGCGCGTTGAAATTATTCGTGACTTGCGCCTGGGCGTCTTTGATGTTTTGGTGGGGATTAATTTATTACGTGAAGGTTTGGATATGCCCGAAGTTGCTTTAGTTGCTATTCTTGATGCAGATAAAGAGGGCTTTTTACGTTCTGATCGCTCTTTGATTCAGACTATAGGGCGTGCGGCACGAAATATGAAGGGGCGTGCCATTCTTTATGCGGATAAGATCACTGGTTCTATGCAAAGAGCGCTCGAAGAGACCGACAGACGACGTGAAAAGCAAAAAGCATTCAATGAGGCACATGGAATCATACCTAAAGGGATTAACAAGTCCATAACCGACATTATGGAAGGTGCTTATCAAGGAAAACGCAACATTGCGGTTGCAGAACCCAGTCCAGAATATTTGCATTGGTCAACTCAGGAATTAGTGAAACACATTAATACTTTGGAAAAACAAATGTACTTGCATGCAAAAAACATGGAGTTTGAAGCGGCAGCCAAGGTTAGAGATGAGTATCTTTTATTAAAAGAGCAATTAATGAAGTAACTGGCTGATTGCACTCAAATTGGAGCACATGAAAGGAGCCCGACAGACATGGATTATGAACCCTGAGGTTCAAGTGGGTAGCGGATGTATCGGTTCAGGCTTCCCACTACAAGGTGGGCTTGCACAACGCCGATTTCAGGATGCTCCCCATGCTGTTAGCATTGGTTCTAAAATCTCTCGCTATCGGGTTAAGTTGATTATATCATGGCCATCTCGCTTAAAGTCAAGCACGGCCTTGCCTATTCTTAAAAATGGGGGTGTTCACCTTCCTTATCTTCATTTTCCTGTTCTTTTTTGGAAGACTGCATCAGCGAGCGAAATCGCTGACTGGCATTTTGAAAAGACTCTTTTAATGAGGCACCTATTCGTTCAAAAAGAGGCGTAATGGCGTTTTGCATCTTGTCTACCAGAGCAGAAAGTTGCGTTTTTACTTTATCTTCATAGTGAACTACCAAGTGTTTTAAGTGCTCCAATCGACCTTGTATCCGTTCTTTTAAATCGTGAATAGCATCCTCTAATTTTCGTGTTTGTTCGCTTCTTTTGGGCGGTTCTATTATGCCTAAATGAATTAATTTTTTTAACTTTGACTTAGAAAGTATGCTACTGGCTTCAGGAGGTGCATTTCGGGGTTCATGCTTTTGCGAGACATCATATAGCTCATTTTCAACATTTTTTTTATTTTTTGTGGCTAACTGCTGATGGTGGCCTTCTATTTCTCCAGATAGAGTGGGATCAGGCGCATCTGCAATAGTGGTTGCAGCTGCTTTAACACAGTTGGCAATTATTTTTTCCATTCCGGGTAACTTTTCACAGCCCCTAACGATTTTTCCTTTGCTATCCAAAATAAATGGATTGGCATCATCCGTAGCGAATGTAATATCAGTCACGGTGAAGTTCAAAGGAATGTATGCATTTTCACGCTCGCAACGGCCTCTAAGCGCTGCATAATTTTTTGAATTATCCTGTAGCTCATTGAGTCTTTCGATAATTTTTTGTGCATGAGGTGATAATCCTTCCTTGGTTTTTGCCAAACGATAGACTGGAGTTTGTTGTAATGCCCCATGAATTTGGAATGCTGCATCATAATTTTTTTGCGTCATCAGTTTTTCGGCCATGAAAAGATAGCGCTCCATCACTATGGTTCGTTCGTCGATTGATTTTCTCGATAGAATATCTTGGACTACAGAATCCACTACTTTATCATAGCTTTGAAAAAGGGCGCGTGAACGTGCAGAGTCTTGTAATATCTTTCGACGTGCTGCTTCAATATAATAATCCAATGGCATGGTTTGCATTTGCTCAACCGCAGCGACTTTCTCAGCAGATTCCTTGTTCACTTGTTCAATCAGCTGCTGCTGTTCTCCCTCAGGTAGCCCTTGTTGTTTTATGCCTTCTATTTTTTGCGCTGTTTCAGTTTGAATTGCTTTGATGGTCAGTTTTTTCGCTTTTTGATATCCATCTTCTTCTGCTGCTTTAAGAACACGCTCTTGGAACATTTGGCGCTCTGCTCGGATATAATAATCCAAGGGTATGGTTTCCATCTGTGTCACCGCTGTGATTTGTTCGGCAGATTCTTTGATAGCTTGTTCAATCAACTGCTGCTGTTCTTCCTCAGGCAATCCTTGTTGCTTTATTCCCGCGATTTTTTGCGCTGTTTCAGTCTGTACTACTTTGATGGCCATGTTTTTGGCTCTTTGTTGAATTTCAGTGATTTGTTCGGTGGCTTCCTTATTGGTTTGTTCAATCAACTTATTCTCTTCTTCCTCAGGCAGCTCTAGTTGTTTTATTTCCGCTATTATTTGTGCTGCTTCCATCTGCACCATTTTGATGGCCTGTTCCTGAGCTTGTGGACTATCATTTTTTTCTGCTTCAAGCGCTTTTTCTCGATAATACTGATTCAAGCTAAACGCATTTAAAATGCTTTTAGCAAAAGTGTTTGATCCTTCTGCGGTGATGGCAACAAAGGTATCCATCATTTTATTCATCAGGTATCGATTGATATGCTTCATGGCCCTCAATTCCTGATTTTTTAACTGCTCGCTCTGAACTAACAATGCATCAACTGTTTCTTGAAATTGTGTAAAACCATGATGCTCTATCAATTTTTGACACCGCAACTGCAAATCCCCGATTTTAGTGGGACGAAATTCAGCAAGAAGCGTACGTATAGCGGATTGAAGATCCAATTCAAGGAGTTTTTCATCTGCAATGGTTGTCTCTTTCCTGCCTTCTTGGATTTCACTTAATTCGGCTACATCATCATCTAGGGCATCCAAAACAGAGAGGAGCTCCGGTTGCTGTTCTTCAGGGAGAATATCAATTGATCCTTCCATTTTTTTTATTAGTTCATCTAATTCTTTGATAATGTTTTCATAATTTTCTGGGGGGAGGTCTACTGCGTCATAAGCCATTTTCTACACCTAATTCTGTGACACTACAGTTTAAAAGTATAGGTTAAAACCGAGGTGTTTGCCTTGAAGTTGCCCTTTGTGGATAAAAAATGAGCTATAGTGAAATAACATATGATTTCAATGGAATTGAAAATGAAAGAAACCTCAGGGAAGAAAAAGCCTAAAAAAACAGCCACCACTACTCCATTTATATCGGATCAAATTGATGAGGCTTCTCAAGAGTCTTTCCCTGCAAGTGATCCCCCTGCATGGGTATCGCATAATCACAGCCATACGGATATTAAACCTCATGTTGATGTGTTTTTACCGCTTGAATTTAATGAAAAAACACGAAAAACGCTGCTGGTTCATGGCATTGAATATCATTATTTTAGTTTGCCAGTTGCAGAAAAAATGGGGCTCAATGGCTTATCTAAACTTCCTTTCACCCTTAAAATTTTATTAGAGAATTTAATTCGTCATGAAGATGGAATTACGGTGAATACAGATGATATTCATGCAATGATTGATTGGCTCAAACAAAAAAAATCCGATCGTGAAATTTCCTATCGCCCTGCACGGGTATTAATGCAAGATTTTACCGGTGTGCCCGCAGTTGTTGATTTAGCGGCTATGCGTGCGGCAATTAAAAAACTTGGAGGAAGTCCTGAAAAAATCAATCCGCTCTCAGCAGTTGATTTAGTGATTGATCATTCCATACAAGTCGATGAGTTTAATACCCCAAAGGCGTACACTGTGAATGCGAGTATGGAAATGGAGCGGAACTCTGAGCGTTATGAATTTTTGCGCTGGGGGCAAAAAGCATTTCAAAACTTCCGGGTTGTGCCACCGAACATTGGAATTTGTCATCAAGTGAATTTGGAATATCTGGCCAAAGTGATTTGGACCCAGAAAAAAGGCAGCAACAATCAGGCATACCCCGATACTTTAGTGGGGACTGACAGTCATACGACGATGATTAATGGGCTTGGTGTTTTGGGCTGGGGGGTGGGTGGTATCGAAGCCGAAGCGGTCATGTTGGGGCAACCTATTTCCATGTTAATTCCCGAAGTCATTGGTGTGCGCTTATCTGGCAGATTGCGTGAAGGAGTTACAGCAACCGATTTGGTACTTACAGTGACCCATGTGCTGCGCCAGCAAGGTGTGGTGGGTAAATTTGTTGAATTTTTTGGATCTGGTTTACATGAGTTATCCATCGCGGATCGAGCAACCATAGGTAATATGGCACCAGAATATGGCGCTACTTGTGGTTTTTTCCCCATTGATGAAGCCACTTTGGATTATTTACGCTTAAGCGGTCGTGATGCCCAAACAATTGCATTGGTGGAGGCATACGCCAAAACTCAAGGCTTATGGCATGATGCAACACAACCCGATCCTGAATTTACAGAAGTGGTTACCTTAGATTTAGCCGATATTAAACCCTGTCTTGCAGGGCCAAAACGGCCACAAGATCAAGTGGAATTATCACAACTGCAGGATACGTTTAATAAGTTACTTATAGATAGCCATCGTGAGGCAGAAAAAACGCAAGCGTTTCCAACGACGGAGAACTATGCATTGCATCATGGGGATGTGGTCATAGCCGCTATTACCAGTTGCACCAATACCTCCAATCCTGATGTACTGATTGCCGCCGGCTTATTAGCTAAAAAAGCTGTAGCTAAAGGTTTGACCCGTAAACCTTGGGTTAAGACTTCTTTTGCCCCTGGCTCGCAAGTGGTGACTCGCTATTTGGCAAAAACAAATTTACAGCCCTATTTGGATCAATTGGGTTTTGGGTTAGTAGGTTATGGTTGTACCACCTGTATTGGCAACTCAGGGCCATTGCCTGATGCGGTAGCCAAAGCAGTATCTGAGCATGATTTGATTGTTTCTGCAGTTTTATCGGGTAATCGCAATTTTGAAGGACGTATACACCCCCAAGTTAAAGCCAATTGGCTTGCCTCACCACCGCTGGTTGTTGCATTTGCCTTGGCAGGCACAACGGCAATTGACTTAGAAAAAGATCCGCTGGGTACGGATGCATCTGGAGCGCCCATTTACTTAAAAGATATTTGGCCAACGAATAGTGAAATAGCGCACACAGCAGCAATGATAACAGAAACCATGTTTGCAGAAACTTATGCTCATATTTTTCATGGTTCCGCAGCATGGCAAGCAATGAACATTCCAGAATCTGAAACTTATGAATGGCAAGCGAGTTCAAGCTATATCCAGCATCCTCCTTTTTTTAATGACATGAGGCTTGAGCCTGAAAAAATCAATGATATTACCGAGGCACACATTCTTGCCGTATTTGGTGATAACATCACCACCGATCATATTTCCCCTGCAGGTTCTATTAAAGCAGATAGCCCTGCTGGAAAATATTTGCTCTCCAAAGGGATTGCCGCAAAGGATTTTAATTCCTATGGTTCGCGACGCGGTAATCATGAGGTCATGATGCGTGGTACGTTTGCTAACGTACGCATCAAAAATGAAATGCTTCCTGATGTAGAGGGTGGTTTTACTAAGCATGTACCCAGCGAGGAAATGCTTTCCATTTATGATGCTGCAATGCGCTATGACAAGGAACATGTTCCTTTAGTCGTCATTGCCGGGAAAGAATATGGTACTGGGTCCTCACGTGATTGGGCTGCAAAGGGCCCGCAACTTTTAGGTATTAAGGCCGTAATTGCTGAGAGTTTTGAGCGGATTCATCGTTCTAATTTGGTAGGAATGGGAATTTTGCCATTGGAATTCCCCGTGGGAGTCACCCGCAAAACATTAGGTATTACGGGTTACGAACGCATTGCGTTAACTGGATTAACCAAAAATATGAAACCCAAAATGTCAATCAATGCGACGATACAACATGCAGACGGAAACCAAACCGAAGTGAATCTTCTGGTACGTATCGATACTTTAAATGAATTGGAATATTACAAGCATGGGGGAATTTTGTGCTACATGATCAGAGAGTTATTAAAACAATAAGTGTTGAATATAAAAGCACATGTAGCCTGGGTGCAACGAAGTGGAACCCGGGTTACGGTCCTGTGGACCTTTGCCCAGGCTACATATAAGTTGATGAGATTGTTTGGGGTAGAATATTGCAGTCAACGTTACAAACCAAAGCGAATATTTTCTGCAACGACGGGGCTGCTGCTAATCGCCTTTTGCCCGGTAGTAATCCATTCCAATATGTTAGGCCCTTCCCATAACAAATGTTTGTCTTCTAGCCTTTGAAATAACTCTAAATTGAATGATGTGTCCTTGGGAAAATCATCAATGTTTATGCCATAGACTTGCCAATTTAAGTTGGTTTTACGAGGCGCCATGAGTAGTGTGGAATAATAATTTAAATCCGTAGGGATATATGCGATTACTGGATGCTTAAAGGCTCCTTCTAAATGGGCAAGAAAGGGTCTGGCAAATTCAAACAAGTTTTTGTGTTTATTGGTATCAGAAATAAGAAATACAACGGAACGCACCTGAGCTGATAACTGGCGTTTTAATAGTGCTTCCGCCAAACTTACTGGCTCAAGGTAGCGCAAAAATTTATCATCTGCATCCACATCAACCAATAGAAGTTGTTCCGTAGTTTTGCTTAGGTCAGCAGGTTGGCTTAATTTCATGACATCAAAAGCAGTAAGGTGTTGTAAATTGGCTGCAGCCGCTTCATTTTCTTTGCTGTCACTCATCAAGATGATCATTGTGCGCTCTTTAGTCCTTAGTAGTTCAATTATAGTAAATTGATAAAAAAATACGCAAAGAGTTCTATAATATTCTTATTGGCTCTTTGTTTGTGTATTTTTTTATGGCCTCCAAAAACATCATACTTATTTTAGGTGATGATAAGGAAACTCTGGCGTCGGCTCAAGGTATTGCCACGCAGTTACCTAATTGTGAAATAAGACGTTTTTCACCGGAATGTCTCATTGGCTTAAAGCCCGCCGATGTCGCCCGCATGACTGTAGTTGGACATGCTCATACCACCCGATACGGTGCGTCTGATTTTAAACCGAAAGAGTTTGTGGAAGCTTTTGATAAGGCTAGAACAACAGCAGGTTTCAAAAGAGAAGACATTATAGGATTGCGTTGTTTTGGCTGCGAATTAGGTTTAGTGGACAAAACGGGCGATTGTTATGCTCAAAAAATGACAAATGAATTCACCCTGCACGGATATCGTTTAGATTTAAGTGCGTTTACTAATCGAAATGCAACCCCTGTACAGGCTATGCGCGTTGGAGTAGGCCAGGATGGGAGTACATCGGTATTTGGTTTTACCACAGAGCAAGCTGCGCGCAGAGGTGGCGAATTAAGAGAGCAATTACAAGCAAAGTCTGCGCAGATAAAAGAGTTGCAAGCACAAGTATCCTTGTTTGATAAAATCGTCTTGGGAGGGACGATAACGGCAATAGATAAAGCACAACGCGAGTGGGACATTCTATTTAAAGAGTATGAACAGTTGCAAGTTCGGATTGATGAACAAAAGTATCCCATTAAGGCCTTAGATCGCGATAAAAAATATCAATTTATACCTTCAATTACCCAAGAAGCTCTCGAAAAGAGGGTGAACGATTTACGAAAGGGCATTGCTAACTGCGAGAATAATATACGGGTCTTCCACGATATTGGCGAGCCCTCTATGGCCTTAAGTATGCAAAATGCGAAAGAAGCATTAGAAGAGGAATTAAGCGCAATAACCGGTTTGGATCTACAAGCTCCAGCTGCCAGGGAACCCATTCCAGAAACGATGCAACCGGAAAGAGGTGTTTTAAGCACTCGGCTAAAGAGCGCCTGGCAAGGCGTTACCCAAGCGTTTAGTGGGTTACGCATCAGATCGTCTGCAGCAGAAGATTTTTCAGAATCGCTACTTGGTTCTGAGGCAGATCTAAAAAATGAGCAACAACAGGAAAAAAGAGGTGTTCTCACTCGCTTAAAGAGTAGCTGGCAAGGCGTTATGCAGTTTTTTAGTGGGCTACGTGCAAAATCATCTGTATCAGAAGATTTTTCAGAATCGCTACTGAGCTCTCAAGGGGAAGAGGGGGCCAAGAATGCACACAATTGTAGTTATAGACAGACCATGGCAATACTTGATAGACCGGGTGCAAAAAGAAAAGAAGGGCCTATTGAACAAGTAACAGCTAAAGAAGAAATTGATGAAGCGATAAGCCCTACACGCAATAAGAATGGCACCTTACAACGATCACCGCCGGAACAGCAAAAAGAGGAGCACTTGCAACCCAAGTTTTGATGCATGAGACCAAATACCGATGAGCATCAGGATTACCCGTTTGCTTAGCCATAATTTTTCGTTTAACATGCGTCGAGTTATTTGATCCCCAATTCTTTTTTAATTTTTATCACAATGAAGCGCAATTTCCATCATCCATGAAAATACACTAAACCTATCTTATAGATCTGCTGACGCAATGATTAAATAGAGGTGACTGGGGTGATGTGGCACTTGTTTTGATTAATGAGAGGTAATTATGGTAGCAACTGCATCAAATATGCTTCCTTTAGGAAGCAAAGCACCTGATTTTACATTAGTTGATACACGTAACGATCAATTGATTTCGCTGTCGCAGATTAAATCACCTATTGCGACAGTCATTATGTTTCTATGCAATCATTGCCCTTTTGTGAAGCATATTCAGGAAAAAATAGTGCAATTGGCTGAAATCTATCAGCAAAAAGGGATTCAATTTATTGCGATTAGCTCCAATGATGTTGAGAAGTATCCTGCAGATAGCCCAGAAAAAATGCGTCTTGAGGCAGAGCAATGTCATTATTCATTCCCCTATTTATACGATGAGTCCCAAGATGTTGCCAAAGCATATAAGGCGGCGTGTACTCCTGATTTTTATATTTTTGATAAGGATCTGCTTTGTGTTTATCGTGGTTGTTTGGATGAGTCAACACCAGGGAATAATAAACCAGTGACAGGAGCCCATTTACAAAATGCACTGGATAATATCCTTGCTGGAGTACCGGTGAGCTCAGACCAAAAACCAAGTTTGGGATGTAATATTAAGTGGAAGTGATTGTTGATCTTGGATGATATGTAGCCTGGGTGAAGGCGAAGCCATAACCCAGGTGTTCTGTGTCAAAACACTCCCGGGTTATGGCTTCGCCTTCACCCAGGCTACAATTAAATTTTTAAAATTTTTCTGGATTTGCCATTTCCCAATGTGCTTTATAACTTTGGGGAATATCTGCTCCCAGTAGTTGTCCTGGTGTCAGATATTCATAAATTTCATTAAATGATTTGACCTCTTGTACGCTTACTCGTCGCATGATGTGGATGGGTTTTAAATCACTGGGATTATCTAAACCGAGCGAGCCAACCATTTCCAAAAAGCTTTTCATGGTGTTTTTATGGAAATTGGCGACATGATATTTTTTCTGATCGACAACCAAACCATATTGTAAGCGTTTATTTTGTGTTGTGACCCCAGTGGGGCAGGTATTCGCATTACATTGTTTTGTCTGCAAACAACCGGTTGCCATCATCATTGCACGCGCAGAATTACACATGTCGGCGCCCAAAGCGATGTTGGTCAGCATATCAAATCCATTTGCCACCTTACCACTACAGATAATACGAATTTTGTCCCTTACATTAATCCCTACTAAGGCATTATGCACAAAGACTAAGCCGGCCTCCAAAGGTGTACCTATAAAATTAACGTATTCTTCTGGTGCTGCTCCGGTTCCTCCTTCTGCACCATCAACGGTGATAAAATCAGGGAGGATATTTGTTTTTAACATGGCTTTGCAGATTGCCAGAAATTCATCTCTGCGCCCCAGGCACAATTTAAATCCTATAGGCTTGCCATGAGATAACTCGCGTAATTTTTTTATGAAATAGAGTAGTTCTATGGGCGTTGTAAAAGCAGAATGTGCCATGGGTGAGACGACATCTTGACCCATGGGAACTTTGCGTACGGTTGCAATTTCCTGAGTTAACTTGGCGGCGGGCAAGATGCCTCCGTGAGAGGGCTTGGCTCCTTGCGAGAGTTTAATTTCTATCATTTTTACTTCTGGACGGTTGGCTTCCACAGCAAATTCTTTCTCGTCAAAATTTCCTTGTGCATCGCGGCAACCAAAGTAGGCAGTTCCGAATTGGAACACCAGATCTCCGCCTTGCAAATGATAGGAACTTAATCCCCCCTCACCGGTGGCTTGGAAAAAACCACCAATCTGTGCCCCCTTATTCATGGCCATAATTGCTTTGGCAGACAGTGCACCAAAGCTCATGCTTGAAATATTAAAACGCGAGGCATTATAGGGTTGCAGGCAATCGGGCCCACCAACAATAATCCGTGATTCAACTTCTGTGTGATGTTTTGGTGCTAGCGAGTGGAGAGCCCAGGTATAGCCAACACTTAAAATATCACGCTCCGTACCAAAAGGAACGGTATCACGAGTATTTTTGGCGCGCTCATAAATAAGGGAGCGTGTTTCACGATTGAAAGGAAGCTCACTTTCATCGGTCGCAATAAAATATTGTTGAATTTCTGGACGCAGAAACTCTAGAAAATAGCGCACATGGCCCAAGACTGGGAAGTTACGCAAAATGGTGTGTTCTTTCTGAATCAAATCATAGATCCAGATCACAATTAGGGGAATTAGAAAAGCGATAAACCACTTGATGCTATTAAACATCGCAAAGAGAGCAAGGGCAATTAATAAAGTCACCCCAAATCCTATATACCATTGGCGTCTCATTTGTAAGTCCTTTTAATCAGATCTAATCTTCCTCTTATTATGAAGAGATGGATATTTATATTATCTCCCCGCACAAAGCGGGGATGTTTTGTAGCATTCCAGAATCAATCAACTAATCTAGTTCTGGAATTCGTTCCATCATGTCCCCACCCACCATTTTATTGATTTTATTTTCCAGTGAGTTAATAAATTGGGATACCTGATGTTGTTGGTGTGCTTGTTTGTTTTTACATAAGATCAATTCATGGCTAATATCAAGCGCGGCAAGCAACAAAGCCTGGAAGTTGTCCAGCTGCTTCGCTTTCTTTTTATTAATCATGATTTGATTATTTAATTTCTGCACCGCAAGCAGTAAATTAGGTTCTTCGCCTTCAGGGCATTTAATTTCATACGTTTTATTTAGTAGCTTAACAGTACATGATTTCATCTGCGTCATAATAATAAGACCTTTGCATTCCATAGAGAGCAGTTATGCATAGTAACAATTTTGCTCGCGAGCAGCAATTAGTAGGATGAACGCTTGCATTAAATCGGGTATCATGGGGGTATTTTCTATAAATGAGTTAAATTAAATATGTCTGAGGAAAGAGAACATTTGCGTTTGCCTGATTATGATGAGTTTTCTGCATCTATTTCTGTTTTAATGTTGCACGTATCTTCCAGTTTATTGCATGGAATGATGTGTGGTTACCTATGTGCTGGCGCTGACAGCCAAGGAGAGGCTTATTTACGCGCCTTATTAAATAATAAGAAAGATGAAGCCAACCGCAATGCAGTTTTAGCGATGTTTGCTGTTTTTTCAATAAGCCAGCAACAAATTAACAGTTTGGATTTTGAATTTAAAATGATGCTTCCTGATGATGAGGAATCCTTACTGCTCCGTGCAACCGCTTTTAGTGAGTGGTGCGAAGGGTTTACCCAAGCCTTGACTTTAGCTGGCATAGGTCTTAGTCAATTTCACGATGAAGAGGCTCAAGATGCATTCCAACATCTTATTGAATTTGCCGAACTTGATTGTGATACCTTGGATGTCGATGAAGAAGATGAACGTGCATTAATGGAAGTTAGTGAATATGCGCGGATGGCAGTGCTTCGTTTGCATAGTGATTTAATTATGAATGAAAAAGAACGTGGCGGTCATGCTGGAATAACTCATTAAAAAGGATGTTACTATGATTTCGCAACCAGAATACCAAACAAGAAGAAGTAAATTGGCGCAAAAATTGCCCGAGGGCAGTATTGCCATTATCCCTGCTGCTCACGAATTATTACGTAATGGCGATGCGCATTATCGTTTTCGCCAGGACAGTAATTTTTATTACCTCACCGGATTTAATGAGCCTGATGCGTTATTGGTTCTTGTTGCAGGAGCAGATGCTCAGAGTATTCTCTTTAACCGTACACGCAATCCCTCAGAAGAACAATGGACAGGAAAACGTCTTGGCCAAGATGGGGCACTTTCTGAATTGGGTATGCATGCTGCTTTTCCTATAGATAGTGTTGAGGAAGAATTACCCAAATTATTAAATGGAAAATCGGCTGTTTATTATGCGCTTGCTCGCAATGCAGAGTTAGAAAAAACGATCATGCGCTCATTGAATTCACTTAAAGGCCAGGTACGGCGTGGCGTTAAAGTACCGGCTCAGTTGTGTGATTTGGAACCTATATTAGGTGAAATGCGTTTATTTAAAAGTGATGTGGAACTGGATTTAATGCGCCGAGCAGCAAGTATTTCGGTTAAAGCCCATGAACATGCGATGCGTCGTTGCAAGCATCTGGAGCATGAGTATCAGCTTGAGGCAGAGCTTGTGTATGAATTCAGTCGTCATGGATGCCGTAGTGTCGCCTATGATCCCATTGTGGGCGGTGGCGAAAATGCATGTGTTTTGCATTACACGGATAACAATCAACCTTTGCATCGAGGTAGTTTAGTACTTATTGATGCAGGGGGTGAGTATGAAAATTATGCTGCTGATATCACGAGAACATTTCCAATTAATGGCAAATTCACGCCAGAACAAAAAAGTATCTATGAAGTGGTTCTCAAAGCACAAAAAGCAGGAATTGCAGCGATTAAGCCGGGCTTGCCATGGAATGCGGTACAACAAATTATGCTCCGTATTCTCACTGAAGGGTTATGTATCTTGGGTATTTTGCAAGGAGATGTTGAGGAATTGATTGCTAAAGGAGCTTATAAACCTTTTTATATGCATAATTCTGGGCATTGGTTGGGATTGGATGTTCATGACAGCGGGCTTTATAAAATTGATGGAGAGTGGCGCCCCTTAGAGCCCGGAATGGTTTTAACTGTTGAGCCAGGTTTATATATTAGCTCAAACAGCGCAGGAGTAGATAAGCGTTGGTGGGGTATTGGTGTACGTATTGAAGATGATGTAGTCGTAACGAAAACAGGTCATGAAGTATTAACTGCAGCATTGCCTGTGGATGTGGATGAGATTGAGGCATTAATGCGTGATTAATAAAGAGATTGATATACTGGTTATTGGCGGGGGTTTAACAGGTGCAACTCTAATGCTTGCTTTGCAAGGATTAGGGTACCGTACTTTATTGGTCGAAGCTAAGCCTTTTAGTGACAAAATAAATCCTGATTTTGATGCTCGCTCTTTAGCTCTATCGCCTGCTAGTCGACGTATTTTAACGATGCTCGGTGTGTGGGATCTTCTTAAAGATCATGTCACTACTATAGACACGATTCATGTTTCTGATCAACATCACTTCGGGATATCCCGTTTACAAGGGAAGTTGGATGCGCCTTTAGGTTATGTGGCGGAAATGCAGCATATAAACCAGGCTTTGCATCAATTGTTACCTTCTGAGCAGCTGATTGCTCCCGCGAGCTTGCAGTCTTTAGATTATGAAAATAATTCGGCAACAATTCTCACTGACTCTGGTGAAATAAAAATTGTGGCGCGTTTAATTGTTGCTGCGGATGGAGCGCATTCCGGAGTCCGCCGTTTTTGTTCATTGCCCTCGAAGACTAAGCTCTATGGGCAACACGCAATTGTTGCCAACGTGGGTTTGCTAAAACCACATCAACACCGTGCTTATGAGCGTTTTACCGTTTATGGGCCTTTGGCGCTTTTACCCATGCACGACAATCGGATGTCTTTGGTTTGGGCGGTACCGCCCAAGGAAGCTGAGCGTTTATTGTCTTTACCTGAGGTCGATTTTTTACGTGAGTTACAACATGCCTTTGGCTATCGTTTAGGTCGGCTTGCCAAAGTAGGAAAGCGTTTTTCTTTCCCTTTACAACAAGTCTTAATGCCAACACAAGTGAAGTGGCCAGTAGTTTTTGTCGGTAATGCCGCACACACATTGCATCCCGTCGCAGGACAAGGCTTTAATCTTGGACTTAGAGACGTGGCTACTTTAGCGCAATGCATTGCTGAACGGGGGCTTAATGCGGAAATGTTACAGCATTATGTACAATTAAGATCTCATGATCAAAAAGCCATTACACGTTTAACTGATGGTTTAATCCAAGTGTTTACCAGTCGTTTACCTGGATTGGGGGTGGCTCGTGGCTTAGGGTTGGTTGTTCTGGATAATATTCCCGCATTGAAGAATCTTTTAGCCCGATACGCCCGAGGATTCGGAGGGGTGGTTCCTGATTTAGTCTGTGAAATTGCTTTGCCAAAGCTGCAAAAAAAGTGATGAAGGAAATGAAATGAGTCTGCAATTTAATGTATTGATAATTGGTGGTGGTGTTGTAGGCTTAACTGCTGCCTTGGCTATGGCCCAACGGGGTTATACTGTAGCAGTCATCGATGCGGGTTCGTTGAAGGTCAATTATTCACAAGCAGATACGCGTGTTTATGCGATTAACCATGCGTCACAGGCTCTGTTGCAGCAATTAAATGCTTGGCAATATCTAGAAAGTTCGCGCATTTCTCCTTATCGCCGCATGTATGTTTGGGATGCTGAAAGTAAAGCGCATATTGATTTTGATTCGCGTTATGTCGGTACACAGAGCCTAGGTAGTATCATTGAGGAGTCGGTGTTAAAACACGCTTTATTGCAACAAGTTTCTAATCAATCTTCTATTCATTTATTTCCTGAGAGTTGTGTAGAGGATGTGTTTAGCGAGGAATCCGGAGTTAGGGTGTGCAGCAGTCAGCAGACCTGGGAAGGACAATTGTTAATGGTTGCTGATGGTGCCAATTCCCCCATTCGTCATAAACTCAAGGTGCCATTAAACAGCTGGTCTTATGAGCAACATGCATTGGTTGCGACGGTGTCTGTAGAAAAGGAACATCAGTACACGGCATATCAAGTATTTCGCGCTGATGGTCCTTTGGCTTTTTTACCGCTGGCTGATACACATCAATGTTCTATCGTGTGGTCTACCAATCCAGCACATGTTAAAACATTAATGAATCTTTCTGAACAGGAGTTTAATGCATCCTTAAGCGACGCTTTTGCCAAAAAACTAGGTCAGGTTGAAGTAATCAGTACGCGCCATCAATTCCCTTTACAAATGAGACACGTTAAACAATATGTAGGGAACCGTTGGTTACTCCTTGGTGATGCAGCACATACCATTCATCCTTTGGCTGGTTTGGGGTTAAATTTAGGCTTGGCCGATGTACATTCTTGGATTCAGTGTTTGGATGCCGCTCGCGATACCCTGGTATCCAAAAAGGCATTAGGTGCTTATCAACGTGCACGTAAAAATGATGTATGGCAAACGATTATGTTGATGGAAGGATTCAAACGCTTATTCAGTAATTCTTTTATGCCTGTTGTTGCCTTACGTGGCTTAGGTTTAAATTTGTGTAACGGATTTACTCCTATAAAACGTTTATTCATTCAACATGCCCAAGGCATACAGCAATAGAAATATAATTCCTCTCCGCTTATTCCCGCATCCGTTCACATCAATGCATGGATAACTCTACATCCATTTTAAAATAACTTTATTTGATCAATTTGCTTAATATTTATTTAATGTTGCCTTTATATAATAGACAGCAGTATATCTGTTGTTTGTGAGGTCATCATGTGGACAAAATTTTTCTCTAATGGAGTCCTGGAGAAAGGGATAGGATATGGTAAAGGTCTCTTTGAGATGGCAGACCCCTTAGTTGGTAATCAAATCCTCAAGCTACAAAAAAATTCGTTACTTGCACGTGTCGATGGTAGAGGTCTCGATGTATTGTATCAACAAAATGGCATTATGCCTCGGATTTCAGAAAGGCAGCTGCAAACGATTCGCCATTCTAATGTAGAACGTTATCAAAAATATAATGAGCAGCCTTTTGCATGGGGAGCCTGTAATTCGATACAAGATTTACTGACTTTTATTACGCAAAATAAATCACATACGGAAAAGTCTTGGATACATAAGTTTTATGGTAAGTCTACGCCACTGCTTATGCTGAAATATGCTACAGGAATTGAAGCCGAAGGACTTGATCAGGAAAAAGAAGAAATCATTGTGCAACATGTACCATTCAGTCAGTTTATTGCATCGACCTGTCCTAAATATAGAGAAAGGTTTTTGAATGGTGGGATGGTGCCTAATGCCATGTATGAATATAATCATGACTTACCAAAATCAATGTGCATTGCCAATTTACTTACAGAACAAGGAGTTCTGACTTGGTTATTGATCAACAAAGCGGAGCAGGCATTTACTGAAGTGTGCAAGGCAATATATGCTGATATGACCCAAGAGATGCTGACAGAGCGCTTTCGCAATCCACAACTTGTGGATGCAATTAGCAATGCTTTGAAATTAGATCACACGTTAAAGATGTAAGTTATTGGTTTTTGAGTCAAGTAGTTCAGCCTCAAACGCGCTGTTGATTCTGACTGGAATATGGTGGTTGGAATCAAGCAGCAAGGGATTTTCCAGTGGTATTTGATCCATACGCAATGATGAGTTTAACCCTATCATTGCTTCGACACTACCAAATCCCCATTCGTTTCCTGTATAGGAGAACGCATCTGCAGGATTAATGGCACAAACAAAATAGTTTTCAATCTCTTCTTCAGTAAACTCCAAGACATCTCTGCTTCTTTGGTAAACTTCAACCTTTTCGATTGGCGTATCCATAATGGCATCAAATTGTTGTTGAAGCGGCTCATTAAACGTAGGGAACTCAACTTTTGCTATCCAAGGATAAGAGTGTTTCTGCAGCAATTTTTGAAAAGCACGCAGATAATGGGGGTAAAGAAGATGTTGTATGTCATATTGCTCATTTATTTTGGCAAAAAAACCCATCCCAACAGCAGTGGCTTTTAAAAGCGCAGGTTTTCCTGCTTTCTGCGCAGCGTCATTCACTGCAGTTAATAACATAGAAATATCTTCTAACTGATATCTGAAATACGCTTCAGATAAAAAAAGAACTGCATTTTTTTTAGTAAAAGATGGATAAAACATGTTAGACGCAGAGCGTGCAAGCAACGGTAGTCCTGTGCGAATACGGGTAAGCGTGCCGTTAGAATCATATGGACCTAGAGAGGATTGTGCATCTTTAAAATCAGTCGGTACTTTTTCAAAGAGATGAGCAAACATTGGACTATCGATTTTTGAGTTTATTGGATCCAGCATAAACAGCGAATAATGTAGATAGAGATTTTCAAAACAGGCTCCTGCTAGAGAAAAAATCCCAACATCATGTGGTTTTTTCTTCATCACTCTCGGATTCATTGCGGGGTAGCCGCCTGAAGCAAGCACGGAACTATTGGAAAAAATAATTTTTTTAGCCCCGGATAGTCGTTCAACAGGTGATAAAAGTTCGGGGTGTGTTAATGGAATGCGGGCAAAATAATCAGAGCTTGCTGGAAAGGGAGTGCCATTTTGAAATATTCCGGTTCTATCCCCTGCAACGCTAACTGCTGTTGTTTTGCTTAATGCCCTACGTAAGGAAAAAGGCGCATCCGTATCATTATGCGCAAAATAATGTTCGTTATAATATACTTTTGCGGAGTTTTGGGTTCTTTCTCGAAGGACTTCAGGGAACTGTTTGTCTAAAGCACTTGCCTTGAACTGCGCATCCAACCATTCTTTAGGCTGCATCGATTTGACGCTGTTGCTTGCACGAAAAAAACCAGACAATTTTTTTGAAAACATATTATCCCTGTGTACGCTTATGTGCACCAATTATATTACAGCAAAGGATAAGTTAAAAACAAATTGATGTTATTTTGGGAAATAGCTGGACAGGTTATTTTTTTTTACTAAAATGCGCAGCAATTCAAAATGATAAAGAATTCAAATATGCCAAAAAATGTTAAATTTTTATATACATCAGATCAAGAGCAAGCTATGGACGAAATGCTTGCCGAACAATTACTTTTTTTTCCTGAACAAGCGGAGTCCCAATTAAGGCTAGGTAATTATTTGCAAAATAATTGCAATCGACCTGGCTTTAATTATCTCACTACAAACTATGATGCCGGTGTAATTATCGCTGCTATGCCGAATCTTGGTTCTAAGCAATTGGGGGTATATGCCGCAAAATCGTTTGAGGTAGGAGACATTGTCGGAGAAATAAAAGGCATTGATTTATTCGGCATACAATCTAATTCTCGAATAGAACGCGCCGTTAAACAGTATGAAGGCGATTCTACTTATGTATGGAAATTAAACTTAGATGAGCAAGAGCAATATGCCGTAGTAATTGATATGCTGCAATCAGGGTCTAGTACCCGCTGGGTGAACCATGCTGAACGGCCTAATTTAGAAGTACAAATCACCTGTAAGCAACGAAAAGACGAGTTTGGAAAAGTTGTATTTGATTACCATGCTTATTATATTGCGACTAAAAGAATTGCTTTTGCTGATGAGTTAACTGTTTCTTATGGAGATGATTATTTTTCTCAACAGCGTCCGCAAATCTTGCGACGACCACAAACCTTGATTGACGTCTTGCAAAGCTTAGCCAAATCACTTGAGCAAGAATTTACTGCAAGTGATGTGAAAACACCCGCAGATATAAAAAATTTTTTCGATTTACTAACCCAAAAATTGAATATAAAAAAAGAACAGAAAAAGCAAATGTATTTAGATAAAAACTTAGATCCTAAAATTTATGATTTGCAGCAACCAGAAGATGTGGCGCGTTTTCAAAAAAATCAAAAAATGGAGCTCAAAAGAAACTCAGCGTATCATTTATTTATAGCACCTACGGAACGGGGGAATGGGGTATATCGTTACTCTTTATTTAGTGGTCAGGCCATTCCTGCGGAAAAGCCAATATGCCAGCTTGTAGGGAAGCAAATGTTTGATGTACCCACCACGGAAAAGGCGATGGAGTTGTGGGCGGCTCAACATGATATTGATACGAATTACTTGGTGCAATCAAGCGGGGGCGGATATCTTTATACTAAATACCAAGCATCCGAAGCTTATTGCATAGAAAGTGCAACGCATCGCAGGGAAATGAATGTGCGCTTTGATTTTGCAACCAACTCTTATGTCACGACACGGCAAATTCAACCAGGTGAGGAAATTCTTGCTTATTACCGTGACTATGATTATGGTGCTTCACCTACCAATTTGACTCAGGTGGTTGCTGCTTTTAATGACGCTCAATATTATTACCATGCGACTTGGAGTGGTAATGGAATGACTATGGAGTATGTGATACCCAAAACTCCTGGTTATAATTGGGATGATGCCGAGGAGTCTGTCTTCTCTCCATATACTACCGAAGAGCAAACGAGCGATTGGCTTGGTCAATCTGATTTTGAGTTTGATGACAATACAAGAGTCCTAACCCCTGGTTATGATGACGCTGCTTTTGAGCAAGAATTTTCTCCGCATTTGGACGAAGTGCGTGTGGCGGATGATGGAAGCAGCCAAGAAAAAAGACAATCAACGTCTTGGAGTCCGACGTTCCAGTTCGGAGAAGTTCCTCATAGCAAAAAAAGAAAGCTTTCTGCAATCAGCGATGATGAAGAAAATCAGGTAAGTGGCTATTTAACGCCTTAATATGTGCTTGGGTGAGCGAAATGGACTCGAGTCAATGAGGTTAACTTAAGTAGGCTGGGCTGTTAAGCCCAGCGCTTAGCACCCATATAATGAATATTCTCTGCTCATTGGATTTGCATTAACGAGGTATTTTGGAGCATACGGATTTGATGCAACGAGCACTGGGCTTAACAGCCCCGCCCCCTTAAAAAGACTATTTTAAACGGGCAAAGTGTTCGCGACTAAACGCTACTTTTTCGGCAACTGATTCGTTAGGGTGTTCCTGATAATGCGCCTCAATTGTTCGGTAACGTTTTAATCCACCTTCTCTGTTGGCAATTTGTATGTTCAAGCCGGGCCGTGCATTGAGTTCCAGCATTAAAGGTCCTTGTTCTTTATCAAGGACTATATCTACTCCAAGATAACCTAGACCAGTCAGTTCATAGCAACTGGAGGCAATCTCAAGTATTTTATTCCAATAAGGTACTTCGATGTTTACAATAGGATTGAGCGTATCAGGATGATAATCGATGATGTCATTATGATATACCCCACCAAGAGTTTTTCCGGTGGCGAGATCAACTCCAACCCCAATGGCACCTTGGTGTAGATTGGCTTTGCCGCCAGACAAGCGCGTTGGCAACCTCACCATCGCCATGGCAGGATAACCTAGCAAACTGATAATGCGAATATCAGGAATACCTTCGTAGCTTACCTCTGCAAATACGGGATCAACCACTACTCGCTTCTCTATAATTGCATAGTCGGAGGAGCCACCAAGGCTGTATGCTCCCGAGAGCAAGCTTGATAAATGGTAGCTAAGTTCCTGTGTTGTGGTTAACTTTCCATTAATTTGTCGATAACGGCCATAGACCTTATCTTTAAAAACTAAAATACCATCACCGCCTGAGCCACGTGCAGGTTTAACCACAAAATCGTTATAAGGCTCTAAACGTTCTTCTATGGTTTTAATTTGTTGTTCTGTTTCGATAATATCGTACAAAGGTGGTACGGCGATGCCTGCTTTTAGCGCTAATTTTTTTGTTTTTAACTTATCATCAACCAAAGGAAACAGTTTTCTTGGATTGTAGCGTAATACAAAATCTGTATTACGCTGGTTGATGCTTAATATGCCATGGTTTTTTAAACGACGAAACAGCGTAATCATTCGACATGTCTCGCAAGTGATTTAAAGCGCTTCAACTCAAATAAGCGATAGCCGCGATATTGGCCAAACCACAATATTAAAGCGAGTAGAACTAAAAGCAACTCAGGGAAAGCAAAGACAAGATATTGCAAAGGTTCATAGCTCATTGCCCAATAAGAGATTACTGCCGCAACCAGGCTGCCTACCCCCGATTTTATTGCTTCTGAAGCTCCTCGTTCATCCCAGGTAATGCACATACGTTCTATAGTCATGGTTAAAATGACCAAGGGGAATAAGGCAACAGATAGTCCTGCATCCAATCCAAGGCTCTGGCTAATGACACTAATAAAGATCATAAGCAAAATCACGATAGTAAGAATGGCCGCAAGCCTTGGTACCAAAAGTAACCTTAATTGATCCAGATAAAAACGTGCCAGGAGTCCAAAAGAGACAATAATGACAAAGAGGGAAATTCCCCAGATAACATGGGTTTCTCTAAACGCTAAAGCGATTAAAACGGGCATAAACGTACCGAAGGTTTTAATCCCGATAAAGTTTCGCAAAATCAAGATAATGAAAGCACCTATGGGTATCGTTAATAAAATTTTATACGTTACCTGCGCATTAACGGGTAGTTGCAATAAGGAGAAACGCAACAGTTGTGAGTCTGATTGTAACCCTCGCGATTTGGCAATGCTTAAGGCATTTATGGGGGTGGGCGATACCGTTAAGCTAAATTGAGCTTTTTTGCCGCCAGTGACATTAAATACAGGTTCATTTCCATATTGCCAGATAAGAAAATCTTTAGGCAATCCGGCACTGCCCGTTCTCGGATTAATATAAACCCAGTTTTTGCCGTTGAATACAGCTAAAAATAAACTTAACTCAGCCTTGCTCTTTTGTGATAAGTAAATTCCTTTTACTGGAATTGCAGAAATTTTAGACTGATTTAAAATGAGAATTGCTGCATTAATAAGATGTTCGTCACTAAAATTATTACTGGTTAGTAACTTCGCATTCCCATCTTTTTTATTCAGTTCTTTAACCGTACTTTGGGCAAAGGTTTTAATGTCTGCGGATGATTGTCGTACTTGGCTTGTAATAGTTTCAACTGCTGATTTTTGACTCTCTTCAAGCGGTTGTGTTTTGACTGCCGGAGGAGTTCCTAATGGGGATTCATTAGCCTCCGTTTGTCGGAAAATCGCCCTATAATATAGGGATTGTGCGCCATGAGCACGCCTGATGGACCAAACTGTTTCTCGATTATCACCATTTAAATTAGTTGTTACCCCGTAATTTCTTGATACAAAATATTCATCAAGAATCGCAAAATGGGGCGGCAAATAGGGGATATTAAAACTCGCTTTAATTGGCGTATTCGGATCTGCGACAAAACGTAAGTTCGATTCAATCGTCCAACTGTTTATTGTTTCTGTGTCAGTCAACGGCACATCGAGTACAAAATGTCGGTACAAAAAAATCCCTGCTCCTAGGATAAATAAAGTAAAAATAAGTCCATAAACATGACGCGTGTTGTGTTTCATTATTTCTTAAGACTCTGATTTCTTAACGTAAATGTCAGTGCTGGATTGACCGCACCATTAAAAGCAATAATTGCATCTCTTCCTAAAAGCAAAGGATAGATGAACCGTTTGCGATTGGTTAAATTCACTTTAATTGTTCTAACTTTATCTCCAAGTTGTAAATTAAGTAGTACAACTGGACGTTTAATAGGAGCATGGGCAAGTATTTCTGAGCCATGTTCTCCATCACGAACTTTAATTTTTACTCGACCTTTATATTCCGCCTCAAATTGATAGTCTCCGCTTTTGGTTGGGACAGTAAAGCGCAAATAAGGCATGCCATTTTTAGTAATTTCAGTTATGTTGGTTGCATTTAATGATGCTGATTTAGCTCCGGTATCCAATTTTGCTGAGAGCGTTAAATTTTTATCTGGAAACGTAGCTTTTTCAACATAACCATAAATTTGTACGTCATTTGATGCCATAACAGGTCCGGTCATTAGTGCTGCAAAAGTAAAGAGAGCAAGTATCGATCTCATTTAATCCTCTTTCCTGAGTTGTTATATTATTTAGTGCGATATCGTAGCAGGTTTGCATCCTAAGTCACAACCCGTAAGTGGATTTATAGAAATATTTTTTGTACGAACTGAGTATGATATTATTATCAACCGCCCTGTGGATTGTGTGTTTTTAATTCAGGATGAAACGATTATTGACATCAAGCTCAATTATCCATATAATCCGCGCCATCCTAACCTCCGGTCATTTTTGTGTGTAAGAATGTCTAAAAAGGGCGAAGAAGGTTCATCATTAAAATCACAAGAACTCGTTTCCCTCTTGGCAATTGCCGGCTGTATCGACGCGCAAAGTAGACTCCTCGCTCAAAAACTCGATAATGATCGTTATATCTATCATGCATATGCCGTAGTAGATTCTCTAAGCTCTTCTTATAGTATGTTTAAATACTTCATGGAAGTATTTATGCGTAATACGGATGCTGATTACCTGCATAAAATAGCGACTTCTCCAGAAGGAATCGCTGCAATTTCCGCAGAAGCCATTTTTTTAGTCTCTTTTTCTTTTCTAGCCAGTGTATTTGATGGAGAGGAAAATGATTCTGTAAAAAAATTCATCGCGGCTGCATGGCCCTATTTTCGTGACGTCATGAAGGGCTTAAAAAACGCTTATAAAGGATGGCGAAGTACAGTACAAGTTTTAGGTGCGCTTGGATTGGATCTTAAAGATATGCTCATCCCTGTTGGCTTAGTATTAGGTGTGTTTGCTGCTGCCAACCGCTTCTGGATACGCAGTATGCAGGAACGACGTAAAAAGCAAATGAATGCCAATAAAGAGCTTTTAGTAGAAATTCGACAGTTGACTTCATTAACAAAGTTAGATCGTAAAGCTTATTTATCACGAATAGAACAACAGAGCGATGAAGATCGTATTCATGCTTTTTTAGCGGTAACGACTGGTGGCTTACTTGATGGTTTATACCTTTATATGGGTGTGATGAGTCTTGCTATTCTGGCGCCACATCTTTTTCTTGCCATGACCGTTCTTAGTGTTTTTTACACACTAGCTTGTGTTGTTACACGAATTTACGAAGAATATGATTTTCAATTACGCTTGGAAGTGACGCAAACCCGATGTAAATTGGAATTAACAAGCAAAGAATTAGAACTGACTTATGCCAAATTGCTTGAGTTACAAGAAACTGCCAAGAAAAAATTTATAAATCCCGCCGATGTCAAACAATTGAAGCTACGAGTGTGTCAATTAATTCAGCAGTTTGATGAGGAACGCCAATTATTACAAGAACAAACAACACATAGTTATTTAACTGCAGGTTTATTGGGAATGAAGTATGGTTTGTTTGGCTATGGCGTATTGACCAGTATTTTATTTACAGTTTCCTCGGTATTCTTAGTTACCGCCAGTGCCTTTCCGCCTGCGTTACTGGCTGCATTTATTGTTTCTGGTTTGGTGTTAATGATTGGAATGACTGCTTTTATGCTGCACAGTCATCATCAGTATGTTCAAAAGCAAAAAGCAGAGAATGAAAAAGAGTGTCCTTATGATCAAATAAAGAAGATGAAGGCGAATATCGAGGCACAAAATGATGCTGAGTATTTAACCGCAGAGAGCTTTAAGTCCTCATTAAAAAACGGCAGTAATCCCAGTTCTTCGCCGCAGAGTTTTTTTCAAGAATGGTTTGAAGTGTTTCGTTGTTTTGCCTCTGGTCTATCTAAGGGAAATAATTTCTCTAATTTTGCAACATCTGCTCTCCAGGAAGAGGATCCCGAAGGGCATTACCATGATGTTCCAATAATGGGTATATTGGCGATAGCTAATGCGGTCTTATTTTCATTAATTCTAGGTCTTAGAGCTTTGGCGCGTGGACTGGGGCGTCCGCCTCTAGGCCAGGTTAGTCCTTCCAAAGATAAAGAACCTGGTCCAAATGTGTCGGTGGATAAGGACAAAATAAAAACAGAGTCCCCAAGGGAATCAAGTGAGCCTGCTAAAAGAAGAGCCCCTGATTCCCTGCCACGATCCGGTTCATCTTTTTCACTTTACAATTTCTTCTTTCATAAAGATACAGCATCAAATTCACCATCTGGAAAAATGACACATTCAAAAAGCGACAATGCTCTAACTCATCACGTTGCAACTACTGGCGGCAGTACAATTCGGGGTTTAGATTAGGATCGTTATACATTTTAAATTGGTGATAGATTCTGAACGTACGTTTTTTCGCTTTGACTTCTTCAAGCAACTCTTTAAAACACTTGGCTAATTGTTCCAATTGTTGATTAATGGTCATTAATTTATGGGCACAACTCGTACGATGTTCTTCGGTGGCATCTTCGCGCTTGGTTTGGAGCTCCATATGGTACGATTTTAGGGATAAAATAGACAGGCGGTCAATGATCATTCCAGGCGACTCAGAGTGCACTGGGCATATTTTAAAGTGTGCTGGTTGCAGTTGGTTAAAAAGCCATTCATCCATTGCCTCCATGCGGTTATTACGCAATTGATTAAAACGGTCAATTTCTCGCTTTGCTTGATATACAAACTCATATCCTTGATCATCGCGGCGTGCTCTATCCTCTGCATGCCAGAGTTGGTAGTTAAATGCATGATTATCTTCAACTAAGCGATAAAACTCTTGGTGTTGATGTACTATGCCCGATGCTTTCCAGGTGATGATGGAATTTTTGTGTAGGTCGGTGATTTCTGCGACATGAATACTATCTGGCATGTTTTATCCTGTATTTTTGAAAAATGGGTGCCAGTTTACCCCATACTGCATAGAGCTACAAATTGGAACCGAAGTATTTATTATAAATGGCTTCATAGGTTCCATCATTTTCCATTTCTAATAACGCTTTATTGATTCTCTGAATTAGTGTGGCATTTTTGGGGAGCGTCACTATTCCATATCCATTTCCCAGAACAATAGGACGTCCTACTGTTTGAAAATTAATTACTTTATTAATGGTAAGGTATTTAAAGATATTAATGTTCATTATAATTGCATCTACATCATTATTGAGTAAGGCCATAATCATAAGCGAAATTTTTGGATATTCTTTGATATTCTCTTTACTTGTATACAGTAAAAGCGTGTCGTGAAGGCGGCTTTCTTGTACGGTCCCTATTCTTTTGTTTTTCAGATCTGCAATTGTTTTTATGTTGGGAGATGAGGTTAAAAATTGTCCGTTGCTGGTCATATAGGGCAAACTGTAAATGTAATTTTGTGATATGGTTTGCGGTATGGGGGCTGGTGTAAAGGTAATGTCTATGTCTCCTGAAGCCAATGCATCCATTTGGTTGTTTAGGGTAACCGGTTTATATTGACACGTTTCATGCAGCCGTTTGCATAATTCATTCATGAGATCGACACAAAAACCAAAATAATGATTGCTGCCATCTACGGCAGAAAAAGGCGGCGCAGATTTAGAAACACCGACGACAATAGGAGTGCTGTAAGCGAAAGTGTAACTCGTTAATATGATAAGAAACAGGATATGCCGAAGCAGTTTCATGCCAGTGCACCATCTTCCTTGAGCATATCTAAAATCTAGGTTGTTGCGAATTATTTGTCAAATTTTAATGAGGCTCATGTAAACGGGAAGGTGCGAGCTACGTCTGTTCAATGACAGAGGTTTTTCTGGGCAGGCATACGTTTACGAAAGAGTACAAACGTGTGGTTATTTTTGTATTTTCTTTGCTAAGCATCGATCCAGAGCATTGGCAAAAGCGGTTTTTTCTTTGATACTTAATGCCGCAGGGCCTCCTGAAAACTGTCCTGTTGCACGTAATTGTTCGTGCATATCTCTTAAATTTAGGCGTTGCTTGATGGTGTTTTCGGTATATTCTTCTCCGCGTGGATTAATCGCGAGCCCTTTTTTGGCAAGAACGTCTGCCGCCAAAGGGATGTCAGCGGTAATCACTAAGTCATAAGGTTCTATGTGCGCCACAATATAATGGTCCGCACTGTCAAACCCTTTAGTGACTTGCACTGAGCGGATGAAGGGTGACTTAGGATAAGTAAGAAAAGAGTTAGCCACTAAAGTGAGTGGTGTTTTTGTACGTACTGCGGCACGAAACAAAATTTCTTTAATTACTTTGGGGCACGCATCGGCATCTATCCAGATATGCATATTTGTTACATTGGTCAAAGAAAAGTTAGAGTGATTTTAACAAGTAAGACTGGCAAGCAACATAGGCTAATTATATAATTTTATTTTGATAGCTGTTTTTTTGATGTTGCATAAACGGTTTTCTATTTTATTAGGGAGAAAGTCATGAGGATTGTCGCTTTTTTGAGTTTTGTATTATTATCTTTTTGTGCTGCCGCTGAATCAACTTTACCTGCTGGATGCCAAGCAGTTGCGGTTCAGGGGGAATCCGTAACGCTACAAGCTAAAAATAGCAGTTTGGTGTTTATTCATAATCTCACTTCCTCAGATTTATGGATCACCCATCCCGTGACTAATCCTGGTGCTAGTGCTGGTTGGACAACGAGGTTACAAGGTGGTAATTGGTCTGCATTAGCCTTGAATAAAGGTCCATTTGCTTTAAATTGCATTGAATCCAAACCCGGACATGAACAACAAGCACCTTGTAAAGGTCTGATTGCGGTGTGTAAATGGAAAGGGGTGAAAATTCCCGATAGTGACAAAGGCTCTACGTTCTGGGCTGCAGAAGATATGTCTTTATCTGCATTAACTGCAGCAGTAGGCGCGCGCGGATTTGTAATTCCTGCAGCTAAGCACTAAGTATGCTGTTTGCCACTTATCTTGCTACTTTCAGAGATAAGTGGTAGAACTGAGCGGATGATGGGTAATTAAATACCATGACAACAAAATATAAACAGGATATACGTGAGCAAGAAATCAAAAGATCCCTTTTATAAACGGGAAAGTGAAAAATACACCGATCCTGTTCCTAGCCGCGAATTCATCATGGACGTTCTTAATGAATACGGTAAGCCCATGTCGCGCAATCAGCTATTCGATAAATTACAAATACGAGACGAACGCAAACAAGAGTCTATGGGATTTAGGCTCAAGGCCATGCTGCGCGATGGGCAAATCATGCAAGACAGACGCGGGCGCTTTTGTTTGATGCAACGAATTAACCTATCACGTGGCACAGTCCAGGGACATCCCGATGGTTTTGGCTTTTTTATTCCTGACGACGGTGCAGAAGACATGTTTTTGTCTGCTAAAGAAATGCGGGCAGTGATGCATGGAGACGTTGTCCTTGCCTATCAAGTTGGCGTGGATCGTCGAGGAAGACCTGATGCGAAAATTCACGAAGTGATTGAGCATGCTAATGCGACTATTGTTGGCCGGTTTTTTACAGACCATGGCGTCAGTTTTGTGTTGCCAGATAGCAAACATTTGACCCAGGATATTTCTATTCCACCAGAAATGGTGAGCGGTGCAAAAAATGGACAAATTGTTTTGGTCGAATTAATTGCCTTTCCCAGTAAACGAGCTCAGGCTATAGGTAAAGTAATTCATGTCTTAGGTGAGCATATGGCTCCAGGCATGGAAATTCAAGTTGCACTTTATGCCCATGGAATCCCATTTGAATGGCCTGAGGATGTGAGCATCCAAGTAGCAAAAATTCCACAGCATGTCACCGAAGAACAAATCCAGGGGCGCACCGATTTGCGTGGATTGCCTTTTGTGACGATAGATGGCGAAGATGCTAAAGATTTTGATGATGCAGTTTATTGTTATAAAAAACCTAAAGGTGGTTTCCAATTGTATGTTGCAATTGCTGATGTCAGTAATTATGTGATGCAAGATTCAGCATTGGATAAAGAAGCCGCGCGTCGAGGTAACTCAGTTTATTTTCCTGGTAAAGTCATTCCTATGTTGCCAGAAGCGTTATCCAATGGTTTATGTTCGCTAAATCCCCACGTCGACCGTCTGTGTATGGTTGCAGAGATGGCGATCAGCGATGATGGTAAAATATCTCGTTCCCGTTTTTATCGAGCAGTTATTCATTCACATGCCCGATTAACCTATACCCAAGTTGGCTCTTGGCTTGCGCAGGGGGCTACGGATGAACAACATTCCTCCTTATGGCCTACATTGCAGTCGCTTTATGATTTGTATCAGGTGCTCTTAGTTACTCGTAAACTTCGCGGGGCTATGGAGTTCGAGACAACGGAAACACGCATCGAATTTGATGAAAATAAAAAAATTCAATGCATTGTCCCTGTGATTCGCAATGATGCACACAAATTGATTGAAGAATGTATGTTGGCTGCGAATGTTGCGACGGCACGATTTTTAGAAAAAGCTAAGATCCCTACACTATATCGAGTACATGCTGCTCCCGAACAAGATAAAATGACTGCATTAAGACAGTTTTTAGGTGAGTTGGGATTACAATTAGGAGGTGGGAAAAAACCAGGACCTAAAGATTTCCAGCGTACGATGAATGCCATCGAAGGCCGACCCGATAAACATCTCATTGAAACGGTAATGCTCCGCTCCCTGAAACAAGCACAGTATGTCGAAGCGAATGAAGGACATTTTGGTCTGGCCTATTCCGCCTATACGCATTTTACTTCCCCTATTCGCCGTTATCCTGATTTATTAATTCATCGTGCAATAGGTTATTTATTGGATAAAAAACCAATTCATGAATTTGAATATACTCATGACGATATGAACCGCTTAGGCAAACATGCATCGATGACTGAACGGCGTGCCGATGAAGCGACACGAGAAGTGGTTGCTTGGTTAAAATGTGAATACATGCAAGATAAGTTAGGGCAAGTATTCAAAGGCCGAATTTCTGCAGTGACTGGTTTTGGAATTTTTGTAGAGCTGGATGACATTTATGTTGAAGGCCTGGTTCATGTGACCTCGTTAAAAAATGATTATTATACTTTTGACTCCGTAAAACATCGTTTAATTGGAACACGTGGTGGTCAGGTGTATCATTTGGGAGACAGAATGACGGTATTAGTTGCCCGTGTTGATTTAGATGAACGTAAAATTGATTTTGAGCCAGTAGAGGAAACACCGAGTCATGAGTGAGCAGTATGTTTATGGGGTGCATGCGGTTTCTGCTTTGTTAGCCAACCCACATCGAGTGACTAAAAAACTCTATATCAGTGAAGACAGAACAGACAAACGATTACAGGATATTATTGAAAAAGCCATACAAGCAGGTGTTAGTATGGAGCATTTGAGTATGCAAAAAATGAATCAGCGCTTTGCTGATTTTGCCCACCAAGGTGTCGTTGCAACAGCCTCTTCGTTACCTGATTACAATGAGTCCCATTTGCTTGCCTTATTGGAATCCAGCAAACAGCCTGCTTTAATTCTTATTCTTGATGGCGTTACTGATCCTCATAATTTGGGCGCGTGTTTGCGCACGGCAGATGCAACAGGGGTTGATTTTGTAGTGATTCCCAAAGACAAAAGTGCCAGCATTACTCCTGTGGTCAGTAAAGTTGCATGTGGTGCAGCAGAGGCGATACCTTTAGTCAGAGTCACTAATTTGGTACGTAGCATGGATCTTTTAAAGGAACATGGGGTATGGATTTATGGGGCCGCTGGTGAGGCAACCAGCTCACTGTATCAAACAGACTGCACTGGCTCCATCGCAATTGCAATGGGCGCTGAGGGTGAAGGGCTACGTCGACTGACACGGGAGCACTGCGATGGTTTATTCTCTTTACCTATGGCAGGTAGTGTATCCAGTTTGAATGTTTCGGTAGCTACCGGTGTGTCTTTATATGAAATTGTAAGGCAACGAAAAGGGAGCAGTTCTTCATGAGTGAATTAAAAATAAAAGCGGCAAAAGCCGCATTGCAATTTATCGAAGATGACATGGTGGTCGGTGTCGGTACCGGATCCACAGTGAATTTCTTTATTAAAGAATTGGCTACTATAAAACACAGAATTGATGCGTGTGTATCAAGCTCTAAAGCGACAGAGGCTTTATTAAAAAAGGAAGGTATCCCCGTTATTGATTTAAACTCGATACAGGAACTACCCATTTATATTGATGGTGCTGATGAAGTGACTGAACATGGCGCAATGATCAAAGGCGGTGGCGGTGCGCATACTCGTGAAAAAATTGTAGCTCAGCTGGCGGAACAATTTATTTGTATTGTGGATGATTCAAAGCTGGTAAAGCACTTAGGGCGTTTTCCAGTTGCTGTTGAAGTAATTCCTTTAGCCAGAAGTATGGTCGCTCGAGAATTAGTAAAATTAGGCGGTGACCCAGAATATAGAGAAGGATTTATTACTGATAATGGTAATATTATTCTCGATGTGTTTAATTTAACAATCAATGAACCTCTAGATTTAGAGGAGCGCATTAATCGCATAACCGGCGTTGTTGAAAACGGCATATTTGCACACCGTAGTGCGGATGTTGTTTTGTTGGCTTCTCAGGATGGCGTGAAGCGTGTGAAATAGCGCGGTATTCAGCATGTAGCTTGGCTGCTTGTAGCCAGGCTACAATAACAAATAGGTTTTAGGCTAATGAATGAACATAAAGTTTATGTAAATCGAATTCTGAACATGAAAAAAATCAAGTTAATTGGTTTGGATATGGACCATACCTTGATTCGTTATAATTCTGAGAATTTTGAATCTTTGGTTTATCAGCTCGTCAAAGAACAATTAGTCGAGGTCAAGCATTATCCTGAACAAATTAAAAAGCTGAATTTTAATTATCATGATGCAATTCGTGGTTTGGTGATTGATAGTAAGAACGGCAATATTTTAAAGTTGAGTCGCTATGGGGCAATTCGACAAAGCTATCATGGCACCAAACAAATTGATTTTGCCGAGCAACAGAAAATTTATCGAAGTATCTATGTTGATTTAAGTGATCCCAATTATATGGCAATCGACACGGCTTTTTCAATTGCCTTTTGTGTTCTATATGGCCAGTTGGTCGAATTAAAGGACAGCCTGTATCCGGAGCAAATTCCTAGCTATCAAGCCATCGCCCAAGACGTGCAGTTTTGTGTGGATAAAGTACACTCCGATGGTAGCTTGAAAACCATCATTAGCAAAAATTTGCCTACATATGTGATAAAAGAACGCGCATTAGTTGAGGGTTTGAGACATTTTATCCATCATGGGAAAAAAATATTTGTTCTGACTAATTCAGATTATGCGTATACAAAGCTGTTGCTAGAGTATGCGATTAACCCTTTTCTAAAGAAGGGTGAGAGCTGGATTAATTTATTTGAATTTGTCATTACCTTAGCGAATAAACCCCGATTTTTTTACGATAATCTCCGCTTTTTATCGATTAATCCGGTGAATGGAACAATGACTAACATGATAGGGCCTATAGTTCCTGGAGTGTATCAAGGGGGTAATGCTAAAAAATTTACGGAAGATTTGCATGTCCGTGGCGATGAAATTCTTTATATTGGCGATCATATTTATGGTGATATTTTACGATTAAAGAAAGATTGTAATTGGCGTACTGCTTTGGTTGTTGAAGAGCTTGGGGAAGAAATAGCGGCCCAAGCACGGGCAATGCCTATCGAGAAAAAAATCAGCGAAGCCATGGATGTAAAAAAGGATTTAGAACAGCAATACGTTAATCTATATACCAAAATGATCGATGAAGGATCAAAACAATACAGCCATCAAATTCAAGAGCTGCAGGCGCAAATCAGTAAGATCGATGCAGAAGTTACAAAATTATTAAAAGAACAACAAACTCATTTTAATCCAAAATGGGAACGTATTTTTCGCGCTGGAGCGGAAGAAAGTTATTTTGCCTATCAAGTCGATCGCTTTGCATGTATTTATATGGAAAAACTATCTGATTTATTGGAATACTCGCCTGCAACGTATTTTCGTGCGAATCGACGTCTATTGGCCCATGATGCTGAGGTATAGCTGAATCTATTTTTAGCTAACAATTGACCCAATACCGCATTTTGCGGGGATGACTATGACAGTACATATTGATGTTTCACTGGTTCGCCAACTGATTCATTTACAGTTTCCACAATGGTCTGCTTTATCCATTAAACCGGTTGCGTTCAGTGGTTGGGACAATAGAACTTTTCATTTGGGTACGGAAATGACAGTTCGCCTTCCAAGCGATGCATCTTATACACAGCAAGTAGAAAAAGAACAGTATTGGTTGCCTTATCTGGCACCACATTTGTCTTTGCCAATTCCTACACCCATCGCAAAAGGTGCACCCACAGCGGACTATCCTTGGCCGTGGTCAATTTATCGGTGGATAGAGGGACAAACCGCGTCAATGGCGCGTATTGAGGGTCTGAATTTATTTGCTGCTGATTTAGCTCAATTTTTGCAGCAATTACAAAGGATTGACAGCAAAGGTGGCCCAGTAGCTGGTGAGCACAGTTTCTACCGTGGAGGTGCACTGACCACTTATGATGCAGAGACACAAGAAGCAATTAAAATTTTGCGCCAACAAATAGATACAGTGGCTGTTTCTTCGATGTGGTCTGAGGCACTTAGTGAGACCTGGTCATCTGCCCCCGTTTGGGTACATGGAGATATTGCTCCAGGTAATTTGTTAGTTAAAGAGGGGCGTCTTTGTGCGGTGATTGATTTTGGCCAATTAGCAATCGGTGATCCTGCTTGCGATTTAGTGATTGCGTGGACTTTTTTGAATGCGGAGAGTCGAGAGGTGTTTCGTAAAGCACTGCAACTTGATAAGGCAACATGGGCGCGTGCCCGTGGATGGGCATTATGGAAAGCGCTGATTGTGTGTGCTGGATTATCTGGCACCAACCCGTTGGATATTGAAAAGTCATGGAAGGTAATTGATGCATTAATGGCAGACTAGCGAATTATCTACAGACCCTAAAAAAGGAGCTATAGTTTATTATGAACAAAATCGGTAAAAGCGCTATAAGGAAATAAATATTCATAAGGAAAAACTATGTCAACAATGAACTTATTGAAAAGAGCGATGCTTGTTTTTTGCTTCATTGGGCTTCCCTTGTTTGTTACCTCCTGTGCCACCAATCACACTGTTTCATCAAATAGTGAAAAGGGTTATGGTGGAGAAGGCTCAGGAGCAGGTGGTGGTGGACATGGTGGCATGGGCGGAGTCGGTGGCGGCGGACGTTAGTGTTTTATAATTCACAAGCGCTGGGCTTATCAGCCCAGCCTACTCGAGATATACGTTCGCGGCCACAAGTCAGTTACATGATCACTTTCTTTAATGTTTCTAAGCTAATATTGGCACCACTTAAAATAACCACTGCGTTTTTACCTTGAAAGTGTTCTGCACATTTTAAGAATGAGGCCAGAGCTACGGCGGCAGCACCTTCAATTAATAAATGATGCATACTTAAGATGGTTAATAATGCCGCTTGAATTTCATTTTCCGAGACTAAAACAAACTCATCAACGTAATCACGACACAAATCAAGTGTGATCGAATTAGGTTCTATTCCTCCTGCGGTCGCATCAGAAAGAGTTGGCAACGTGTTCATCGAAATAATTTTCCCTGCTTTGACTGACTCTGACATCACTGGAGAGTTTTCTGGCAAACATCCTATAATTTTCGTTTTAGGGGAGACCGCTTTAATGTATCCCGCAATGCCCGCAATTAAACCACCTCCGCCCACAGGTACAAAGAGAACATCAATGGATTCAAGTTGCCGCGTGAGTTCTACACCAAGAGTTCCTTGGCCTGCAATCACCTCAGTATTGTTATAGGGTGATACGTAGACCATATGATGTTGTTTTGCATAATCTATCGCATGTAACTCCGTTTCAACGCAGTCTTTTCCATAGAGTTGAAGCGAATCAGTATAAAAACTGATGTTTTCCTTTTTGACGAAGGATACATTTTCAGGCACAAAAATAACCCCAGGGAGATTGAGTTGGTGTAAGCCATAGGCAACAGCAGCACCATGATTTCCTGTTGATGCGGCTACAATGCCATTTTGTTGCTTTTTACTTAAAGACAATAGGGCATTCAATGCTCCACGGACTTTGAATGAACCTGTATATTGCAAATTTTCACATTTTAAATAAAGATTTGCATGCGTTAACTGACTGAGCGGAACTGAAAAATCTAAAGGGGTTTCACGAATGTGGGTGCGAATTCTACTTTCGGCTTTAAGTACCTCAGTTTTAATATCCAACATAACTTCATCCTCTTTTTAGTGTGAATAAAACCTAAATATTATAAAAATAAAAAATAAATCTTCCTAAAAATAATTTCTTAATTCTTCCTTAAGGTTTGATCTTTATACTTGATCCTGAACTAACAGGGAGCCCGGATGCGATGCGTGTATTAATTATTGAAGACAATGCTGTTAATGCATTTTGCTTGTCTCGACTCATAGAGTCAGTAGTTGCATCGGTATCAATAGATGTTGTGAATAACAGTCAAGATGCTTTGTCGTGTATTGAAACTCAGCTGCCCGATCTCGTTATCATTGATGGTGAGTTGAATTTGATCGATGAATCATCTACTCACGGTCCCCAGCTTGCAGCAGCTATTCTGCAAAAATATCCTCATCTTCCTTTAATCGCTTGGTCAGACTCCGAATTTATGCGTGGGGCTTTTGCTAAGGTTTTTGTGCAATATAATCGTTTAGTAAACGAGTACAATACTTGGGCAAAAACAGTAAGGCCAGAATGCATTCAAAAAACTTGGGCTTATTATTTTGATGAAGCGGCCAATGAACAGCAACAAACATTTTCACATGTAACTCGTGCTAAAAGACAAGCCAGTTATCACCTTGATTATATCTAAGTAGCGGCTCAGCACGCTGAATTTTGTTTGGTTTTGCATCCATTTTTATCCGGGCGTACGCGTTGCGAAATCGGCAAGTACGCCAAAGACACGCTATAATTATAGTTATTCTACTGTTGTGGACATATGAGTAAGATCTATTTCTTAAGGAACGTGCTATGGATTATGGACGGATGCAAAACTCTACCGAGCAAAAAACACACAGAATACGTGGAGATAAAAAGACAAGTAGAAAGAATACTTCTAGTTCTTTAAGTGAACAATTAAAAGTGACTCAAAAAGATTCGAGAGAAGAGAGCGTACCCGCAGAAAAAAGCATGCTTAATTTGGAGGTACAAACCATTAAAACGGAAGAAACATTTTATGCAAAAAGTATTTTGCAAAACATACTGGAAAGCTCCATTGAATACTCTATCGTTGCTACTGATTTAAATGGAAAAATAATCGTATGGAATGAAGGCGCTTATCGCAATTATGGGTACCAGGCATCTGAAATGGTGAATAAAAAAAATATTCTTATTTTGCATCTATCCGAAGACCTGAAATCTGGGGCCGCACAGGCGTTTATGCAAAAAGCGTTGGCGGAGGGTAAAGCCGAAGAGGTGTTTGAGCGAGTTCGTAAAGATGGGTCCCATTTTTTTGCTTCGATCACTTTAACCTTACGTCGAGACGATATAGGTAATCCTATTGGCTTTCTCACCATTTCCAAAGATATTACAGAAGCGAAACAAATTGAAGATCAACTCATTAAGACTAATGAAGAATTGGAACAGTTTGCCTATATTACTTCACATGATTTAAAGGCGCCTTTACGCGCAATCGAACGATTAGCTACCTGGATTGAAGAAGATAGTGCTGACAAATTAGATGATAAGTCAAAGGAACATTTGGCATTATTACGTCAACGCACGTTACGTCTGTCCAACTTAATTGATGGAATATTACAATATTCGCGCGCAGGGCGTGTTGATTTGAATATTGAACTTGTGAATGTTAAAACAGTTTTAAAAGAGATCATTGAAAACATTAATCCTGAAGGTCAGTTTACGATTCTCTATCCTAAACGATTACCTATTTTTAAAACAGCGAAGATCCCGTTAGTGCAGGTGTTATCCAATTTGCTCAATAACAGCATAAAACATCACCATAGGAAAAAAGGGCTTATTACTGTAGAGGTTAAACCGTTGGGAGCATTTTATCTGTTTACTATTAAAGATGATGGTCCGGGAATTGCATCTGAGTTTTTTGATAAAATTTTTGTTGTGTTTCAAACGCTTAAATCAAGAGATGAATTGGAGTCTACTGGTGTTGGCTTGAGTATTGTGAAAAAAATTGTCGAATTTCAAGGTGGAAAAATTATGGTGCAATCGGAACTCGGAAAAGGAACTACAATGTCATTTACTTGGCCTAAACAGCTCGGTAAAAAAAATATTGACCAGTTCTAACTTGCATTTTTGCTAGGAAACTCAAGCAGATTCCAATAGTGATGTAACGATGAAATTATTTCCATAAATCGTGAAATATGAAAAGGTTTTACAATGTAGCCGGCAACATTCAAGTTGTATGCATCTATTTTGTCCTTTTCGCTATTTGATGTCGTAAGAATAAAAATTAGCATGGATCTTAAATTTTTATTGGCGCGGACATTTTTTATAAATTCGATGCCATTCATCTTAGGCATATTAATATCCAGGATGATTATTTTCGGTGTGGGGTGAATTTTTTTCTCGCCATTTTGCCCTAATAATTTGTTTAATGCTTCTAATCCATTAGTTGCAACATGAAGAGGATTATCGATATTATTTTTTTTAAAGGTTCTTTGCATGTCTTTAATATCAATCGCATCGTCATCTATGAGCATGAAATGAATTGATTTATCTAACTCATACATAATTTCTTCCTAATCTTTATGTACTATAAATTATAGGCAATAAATTTAATTTTTTTCAAAATTGATTAATTTTTAGTACTATAATTAATTTAAGATTTGACATCGATACTGGCTAAGTTTTTTAGCGAGAATATTTCCTGAGTTCCGCAGACTTTTATTATTCATTTAAAGTATGGGAATGCGGAAGGAGAATGGTTATGGAAACCCACAAAAACACCGTAGATATTTTGTATATCGAGGATGATATCGTTGACGTCGAGGGTGTAAAGCGAATATTTAAAAAAGTTAAAGAATCTTGTGCTATTGAAATTGCCTCAAATGGGGAAGAAGCATTAAATAAGCTATTTGGGCGTGACGGACAAGAAAAAATCCATCCGAAGGTGATCCTTCTCGATATTAATGTACCCAAAGTCAATGGAATTGATTTGTTAAAAATTATTCGCAAGGATCCTTCATTAGCTTTTACCGAAGTATTTATTCTGACAAATGCTTATACGAAAGAAAATAAGTTGGCCATTAAAGATTTAAATGTAAGAGGACAAATTATTAAACCTCTGGAATATGGTGATGCATTGAACATTTACTGGGCAACACACCATACATAAATTGAGATAGTCCCATCGCTTTGTATTCCATAGTTAAGTTCAATCCTTTTTTAAGATTTTATATTTTCCTAACAGTAGTAGACTGGGTGACGGTTTGCAGGAGCGTAACCCGGGTTTCACTTCGTTTCACCCAGGCTACAAAAGAAGTACGAGCAATACGTTAATGAGCCGCATCCCAATTCGCGCCTGTGCCAATAGAAACTACCAGGGGCACGGAGAGCATAACCGCATGTTCCATCAAGTCACGAATTATTTTTTTACTGACTTCTACTTGAGTATGATGTACTTCAAAAACCAACTCATCATGGACTTGCATGATCATTTTTGCTGGAGGATTTTTTTGTTCCTTTTGCCATTTCGCGATAGAGATCATGGCTTTTTTAATAATGTCTGCCGCAGTTCCTTGCATCGGCGCATTAATTGCCGTTCGTTCGGCTGCTTTTTGTCGTATCATATTGCGCGTATTAATTTCTGGTAAATACAAACGTCTACCAAATAAGGTTTCGACGTAACCGAGCTGGTGAGCTTGTTGACGGGTGCGGTTCATGTATTCCAAAACTTTAGGGTAACGTTGGAAATAAGTATCAATGTAATATTGTGCGTCTTGACGTTCGACACCAATTTGTTTTGCCAGGCCAAAAGCAGACATGCCATAAATCAGGCCAAAGTTGACTGCTTTAGCGCGACGACGATGTTCGCTGCTGACTTCTTCTAGCGGTGTTTGAAAGATTTCGCTGGCAGTTGCTGCGTGAATATCCCAACCCTGAGCAAAGGCTTTTAACAAATTTTCATCTTGTGATAAATGCGCCATAATTCGTAATTCGATTTGCGAATAGTCGGCTGCAAGGATAAGGTAGTTCTCGGGTGCTATAAATGCAGTACGAATCAGGCGTCCTTCTTCACTGCGGATAGGAATGTTTTGCAAATTGGGTTCACTCGAGGACAATCTGCCTGTGGCCGCAACGGCCTGGTTATAGGAGGTGTGGACTCTATGCGTTTGTGGATTCATTTTTTTAGGCAAGGCGTCGATGTAGGTCGAGACCAGTTTTGTTAGGCTGCGGTATTCAAGAATCACCGCGGCAAGGCGATAATCATAAGCCAGCTCTTGTAATACCGATTCTGCTGTGGAAGGTTGTCCCGTTGGGGTTTTTGCAATTACGGGCAGCTTATGTGAATCGAAGAGAATTTCTTGTAATTGTTTTGGGGAGTTCAGATTAAATGGTTTGCCCGCTAGTTGTAAGGCTTCTTGCTCCAATGCATGGATACGTTCTTTCAAGCGAGTTCCATGTTGTTCCAAAGTCACGCAATCTATGAGTACCCCTAAACGCTCCATATCGGCAAGTATGGTAACCAACGGCATTTCTATTTCATTGAATACACTGAGTACGGGTTCTGGGATCGACGGGAAGAGTTTATTATGAAGTTGCAAAGTTATTTCTGCATCTTCTGCGGCATAAGCTGCTGCTTTATCAACAGGAACCTGATCAAAACGCAACTGCTTTGCCCCTTTGCCAGCAACTTCCTCATAACTAATGGCTTTGTGTCCCAGATATTTTAAAGCCAATGAGTCCATATCGTGACGACCAGCAGCGCTGTTGAGTACGTAAGACTCTAACATCGTGTCATAACTGATGCCGTTTAGCGTGATGCCATGATTTTTCAAAACAGAATAATCGTATTTGAGATTTTGACCAATTTTTTTTATCTGGGGATTTTCTAAAATGGGTTTTAATGCAGTTAACACTTCTTCGCGAATTAATTGTACTGTGCCATCCGTATGGGTGAACGGAATATACACGGCTTTTCCTTCTTCAATTGCCAAGGAAATGCCAACAAGCTCCGCTAACATAATATCTATGCTGGTTGTTTCTGTATCGATACAAAATACTTGGCATTGCTCCAATTGATTGAGCAAATGATTTAATTGTTGGTTTGTCGTAATTATTTCAAAAGGTATACTGGATACACTTGGTTTGTTCGCGGAGGAGTTTCCTTCTGCTCCTAAGAGTTCTTTAAGCCAGTTTTTGAATTCAAATTCACGTGTTAAATCAATGAGTTGTTCTTTATCCATTGGCTGAGGTTTTAACTCACCCCATTTGAGAGGCAAATCAACATCCGTTTTGATGGTTACTAATTTTTTGGATAGGGGCAGTTGGGGGATACTTGCACGTAAGTTCTCTCCGATTTTACCACCAATGGCGTCTGCATGTTGGATGAGGTTATCCAATGTTTGATATTCGCTAAGCCATTTGACCGCTGTTTTCGGTCCACATTTGTTGACACCAGGAACATTATCTACGGTATCACCAATAAGTGTCAGATAATCAATGACCTGTGCTGGCGTAACGCCAAATTTTTCTTGGACTCCTGCAATGTCCATGCTGGTATTGCTCATGGTATTGATGAGCGTAATATGTTCGTTAACCAGCTGGGCCATGTCTTTATCGCCCGTAGAAACGACCACTGAAACTCCTTGTTCTGTGGCTTGTTTTGCTAAGGTCCCTATCACATCATCTGCTTCAACCCCTTCAATAATCAATATGGGCAGTCCCATGGCTTGTAAAAGCTGGATTAAAGGGGCAAATTGGATGCTTAAGTCATGAGGCATGGGTGGCCTATGAGCTTTATATTCTGGATACCAATCATCTCTGAATGTTTTCCCCTTGGCATCAAAGACCACAGCTAATTCTTCGGGCTGATAGTCCTTGATGAGCTTTTTAATCATGTTGGCTACCCCATAGATGGCTCCGGTGGGTTGGCCTTTAGAGTTAGTTAAAGGCGGTAGTGCATGAAATGCGCGAAAAAAATAGGATGAACCATCAATGAGAATCAAGGGAGATGTCATAGTTACTCTGCCTCTTCTTTGGCAAGTTGTTTCTTCAATAAATCAATTTGCTCTGAAAGTGCTTTAATATTTTTGCGCATTAAAGGAATTCGATTCACTCCGAGCTCATGTTGGATAGCAAGATCTTTGGGACGCGCTGGGTTTCCTAAATAAACATTTCCTTCTTTCAGATGTTTGTTAGGTGGTACTCCAGTACGAGCACCTAATATTACTCCATCATCAATGCGTACATGATCACTCACCCCAACATTGGCAGCAAAAATCACATGGTTTCCTGAAGTGGTGCTGCCTGCGATACCAGTAAAACCACATAGAATATTATGCTTACCTAATTTAACAGAATGGGCTACCTGGACTAGGTTATCAATTTTAGTTCCTTCGCCAATAACAGTTGCTCCCATTGTGGCGCGATCAATTGCGGTATTTGCGCCTATTTCTACATCATCTTCAATCTGGACATGTCCGACATGAGGCACTTTAAGATGTTTGCCATCAACAAAGGTATAACCAAATCCATCAGAGCCTACAACCGTAGAGGCATGAATGATGACTCTGGAGCCAATTTGGCATTTATCGTATACGGTAACATGGGGATGAATGGTGGTGTTAGCACCTATAGTCACTTCACAACCAATATGAATATGGCTCTTTAAAATACTGTGATCTCCGATAATACTGCCTGCTTCAATCACTACATAAGGACCTATAAAGACTTCATTTCCCAATTGCACTCCTTCACCAATGACCGCAGTGGGATGAATGCCAGGAAGCGTTTTTTGTGGGGGATTGAAATGGTGCATCAACGTAATAAAGGCTTTAAATGGATGCTTTACCTGAATTAATGTTTTTTTTGAAACAGAAACTTGTTCGCTGACTAATATGGCAGCTGCTTCTGATGCTTCGGCTAATTTCACTTTGTCGTTACTATCAGCAAACACTATACTTCCGGGGGCAATGTCGTCAATCGATGATAAGACAGAAACCTTTATTGAGTCATCACCTATGACTGCCCCTTGTACCTTGTTTGCTATATCAGCTAGTGAATAACTCATTTGTTGGCCTTTTTTTGTAAAATAGCCGATTATATACCCAAGAAACCTCCATTGCTATGCTTTAGGAGGCTTCATTTTCTTACAAAGGATAGGCTAAGGTAGTGGTTTTTGCTGGAGTATCTCAAGGTTCTAATAGTGCACCACCCTATAAAATAGGGCATCCACGTCAGCTTGATAATCATCAGCTGAAGTTTCTTCTTTCAGACTTAATGATTCCATTTTTAATGTCACGGCTTGCTGGAATAACTCTTCTACATTTTTTCCTGTTTTTGCACTTGCGGTCATGTAACATAAATTATGATCCTGAACAAAATGATTTAGCTCTTCAACATCTAATTCTGGATCAGGTGCTGCATCGCTTTTTAGCCCAACTAAAATAATTTTCCCCAGGTTGTTTCTATCTAAATGCTGATTAATTTCTTCTAGCCATTGTATGGCACTATCAAACGTTGCTTTTCTGGTCAAATCAAAACCGATAATTGCAATGTCAGTCTCTTTAAAATACACCCTGCAGAAATTTCCATAACGTGCTACTCCGGGGATATCCCATATGTGAAGATTTATTTTACTGTCATTGAGCTCAATCAATTGGTGATAAAAATCTGTGCCTATAGTCGCTTTAACATTGGAGGGATATTTTCCTGAAGTAAGTGTTTTTAATAAAGAGCTTTTACCGCAACCATCTCCGACAAAAATTACCTTGAGTGACGGGGGCTGTAGCCTGAACTCTTTCAGTTCAATTTCAGTGTCGAAAAGACGAAGTTTCGTTCTCATTTTTTATCCCTAAAAATAATTATAACAATCCAAAGTGACGATATGAATGTGATCAATATTGATAAAAATTCAGCATACAATCAAGCCTTTTAATGAATTAAACAACAAAGGCCAGATTGGGCTTACACGGAGGCAATCAATAAGCCCGATTTTCTAACTGAATGGCAGAGATGCTTTCGTGCACGCTCAATTCTGATATGCGAAGTATAGAAAAATAGACCCAAATCCTGTATAAAATTAGCCTGAACGCTGTGGATTTCATGATTAAAAATCAAAAGGATATGTATGTTAAAAAAAATAATCGCTTTAGGAGCTGGTGCATTTTTTTCAATCAATGTATTTGCTACTGAAGATCCCTATGCTCCCGCTTTGCCCCAGGTATGGTCATCAATTATTATCGTTAGTGGAGGGCCAGCTTGGTCTAATCCAGGGAAAGATCAGTATCTTTATCCTTTTCCACCACCACAGAACAATTATTATATCGCCGATTCGAAATCCGATTGGTTAGGTACAGGCGGAATCTTTTTTGGGTTACAGCATTTTATTGGTGCGAGCGATGTTATTGGTCAATTTGGTCTTGGTGTTGCAGCAGCCAGTGATGCCTCGCTTTCGGGTACGGTGGGTGTGAATGGTGTTCCCGATGTTTATACCTATCAGTATAAAGTAAGCCACGTTCGCGCCGAATTTAAAGGTAAGTTGGTTGCTTGTGGCTTTCAAACCCTACAGCCTTATCTGAGTGGTAGTTTTGGTGTGGGTTGGAACCATGCCCATGACTGGACTCCTACGACAATCGATCCAGTTCTTTATCCCACATATTGGTTTACTACGGCCAGTACGATGGCTTTTTCGTATACGCTTGGGGCTGGTGTGCAAAAAATGCTAACTCCTAACTGGCAACTAGGTGTAGGCGCTGAGTTTGCAGATTGGGGTAAAAATTATTTAGGCGGTGATGGCGCGACTTTGAACCAAGGTCCAGGTATGCCTCATTTATACACTACGGCATTGATGTTTAGCATAGGCTATATGTATTAATGAATTGAGAAGATCTCTTACTTTAAGCCCCGTATTACGCTGAGTTAATACGGGATACCTGCTTTATCTTATATATCTGCGTAAGATCAAGGCCACATTAGCCCCACCAAAGGCAAAATGATTGGATAGAACGATATCAATAGCCTTTTTACGTGCTTCATTTGGCACATAATCCAAATCACAATCAGGATCAGCGGTTTCTAAGTTGATTGTAGGTAATAACAAATCATGCTGCAGACTAAGAGAGGTGGAAATAACTTCCATGACACCAGAAGCGCCAATTGCGTGTCCGATCATTGATTTTTGGGCGGTGATGGGGAGCTCATAGGCTCTTTCACCAAATTTTGCTTTAATGGTTTGTGTTTCAACCCTATCATTTAATGGCGTTCCAGTGCCATGTGCTTTGAGATACTGAATATCTCGCGGGGATAGTTTTGCATCATCTAATGCACCTTGAATGGCGCGTTGTTGTCCTTCTGAAGAGGGTACCGTAATATGAAATGCATCACAGCTGGCGCCGAAACCAATTATTTCGGCAAAAATAGTAGCGCCGCGTGCTTTAGCCTGATTTAACTCTTCAAGAATTAAAACCCCAGCACCTTCAGCCATTACCATCCCTGCACGATTTAGATCAAATGGACGGCAGGCTTTTGTTGGTTGTTCATTGTTCGTAGACAGTACTTTTAATTTACACCAGGCAGACATCATTGATTCCCAAATTGGTGCTTCAGTACCGCCACAAATCGCAGTGGAAATGTTACCATGAGCGATTTGATGATAGGCGGTGCCTATGGCATCAGCTGATGAAATACAGGCATTAGAAATCGTTGAGTTAGGGCCCCCCAGACCAAATGCTATGGCAATAAAATTTGCAATGGAATTGGCCATTCCTCGGATCACAGTCAGTGGTTGCATTTTTCGCCAATTGTCAGCGAAGAAAAATTGATAACTGGTTTCTGATTCGGGATATCCTCCCATTCCAGTTCCCATAAAGGTTCCCGCTTTGCTGAGTTCATGGGCAGTAAGCCCTGACTGTTCTATTGCATTATGCGTGCAATAAAGAGCGAATTGAGCTGCTCGTGGGTAACGCTTATTTTTATTCAGCTCGGGAAGATGTTCTAGGGAGAAATCAGTAATTTCACCTGCTATTTGTGTTGGATACACAGAAGGATCATAACTTTGGATGCGTTTTATTCCGCATTGTCCCTGTTTTGCTGCTTCCCAGAATTTATTTACGCCTGTTCCTATGGAAGAGGTTATTTCCATGCCGGTTATTACAACCCTTTTTTTCATTATGATCCTTTTAATTTTTAATGTGTGGAGCCTTCCATGTAAGCCGAAAGAGCGGCTATCGAAGTGATAGTTCCACTTTTTTAGGACAATACTAAAGGCCAGATTTAAATTCTGTCAAGCACTACGATGAGGTTTTATTTTACAGAAAAATGTTTGCCCAGATAGCGAGCATATAATTCAATTAGCTTTCGCCATCTGGGTGATTATGATGCAATTAGTGGGTGTGTTTTGGTTTTACTATTTGTTGTAATTTGTAGAGATCGATTTCCCAGTATTCACACGAATTTTGTGTGAGAAAACCGAGTCGAGTATAGAGGTCTAGTGCTTTTTGATTGTGAGTTTCAACATCGAGATTGAGCTCGGGCTTGCCTTCGCTTAAAGCATAATTAATACAGTGAGAAATCAATGCCGTTCCTAAACCTTTGCCTTGACGGACAGGCAAAACCGCGATATCAGAAAGGGTTGCACCATGCTGTTGCCAGCGTATGTGTGCTTTACCTATAAGATGATTTTCTTCAAATGCCAATATTATTTGATAGGTCCTATCACTCAGTATGTGTTCAAAACGAGGAATTAATTCAGATTGGGTTTTAAAGAAACACGCTTCATCGAGAACACAGAGTAAAGGAATATCTTGCTCTGTTGCTGTACGATAGGTCAGCTCTTTTTTATAATCCAATAAGGGATTTAAATCATGTCGTTCCATATAGTATTCGCTATGCATATAAAGAAATCCACGCTCAGCGAGCCATTGATCATTTACATGAGAAGGACTAGAAAAAATCAATTTAAAAAAGCCTTGTTCTTTCACAAGCGGTAAAATATGGTGCAGCATTTTTTTAGCAATGCCTTTACGTCGATAATCTGGATGCACAAGCAATGAGATTTCAACGGCATCTTCATAAAAGAAGAAAACACTTAAAAAGCCCACCAAATGGTGTTTGTCATAATACAACAAAACCGTAGGCAAATTTCGTTTTTGTGTCAGCAAATGAGTATATAAATTAGGTGCACTACCATCCTTTTTTCTACAGACGGCTCTTAATTGCTCTAGATCTTTGAGTTGAGCTTCATTGAGTTGGTTTGTATTACTAAGCATAATTGATCTAATAAGTATTATTCATTTTTTTAAAGAATAGCTGGTTTTGTCTTAATTTGCTCTCATTAACGTTGAAATTCATTAAAAATGTAAGTTTAAAACGGCGACGACAATTTCTAAAATAATCAATACAATGATGATAATCTCTAAGTTATGCCCATGTCGATTGTCTAGATACCCATTAAACATATCAAAGATTTCATTAAGGGTGTCCAACCGATGATTTATTGCATTGACACGTCTTTGGATATGCAAGTAGCGCTCCAGCATAGAAAAGTGCTCTTCTAATGTCGGATGCTGCCAAAAATATTTTGGATGATAAAGGAAATTACTAATTAAATTCATTTCACTTTTGGCACCAAGAATTTCTCCAATAATCTGTTGTATTTGTGTGCGGCTAATTTCCATTTTACCTTTTAGTGAAAGGGTTTGGATCATCGGATTATATTTTTCAATGAGCGCATCAATGATGGTTTCAAAATATTGTAATTTTACTGATTGAGAAAACCCATAAGACAGACTGAGTTTGAGTTCATCACTTTCATCTTCAATGTTTAAACAATCCACATCGAAAAAATCATGTGGCTCTATCGTGGTCTTATCACTGAACTGGTAGTGGAATTCATCATGTACCAAAAGAGTAACGGGTTTATCAATCAAGAGTTTGATCGTATTTAAATAATCATTAATTTGATAACGTTTGATTCCCCAGGAAACCACGGTGCCATTTTTAAAAACAAATATCGTATGTTCTTTATTGTTGTTGGCACTTAATTTAAGAACATCCCGGGTCTTCAATGAAGTAAATTCAGTCGACGAGCGTTTAAAGTGATTGTCCACTCGTGTTAAATCAATCGATTTGGCTATACAAAAACTCAAGCATTCCATGATGTTAATAACCCGCGAAATACGCTTTTTATGGTGAAAAATGGATATATAAACTACTGAACCTGATACGTTGCAAGGAGGTACAGATACAGTATTTTACAATATATAATAATTATCTCAAGTTTAACTGGGGTTTGCTATCACATTTTACGTTTATGCAAATGAGCACTTATTGGCAAGCGCATGACTCCCGCACTTCTAGCGCGGGATGTAGATACTTTCAGGTGCGCTGCCAATAGACTTTATGCACTATCTGCAACTTCGCGACTTGGATAAGTTTTTTTCCTGTCAGTTGCTCCACCTAACCATTGTGGACAAACTTCTAAAATTTCAGCAATCTTGTTGAGCTGTTCGCCCCCAGGAAGCATATGCCCAAAAATTAAAGAATTTGCTAAATGGCGCGACACACCAAATACTTTAGCTACGGCTTTGATCTTTTCGGCTAAATCCTCAGGAAAGCCCAATGAGGCTAACTCGCGATTGAAGCGTTGCGAAAATACTTTACTGTTCATTTTCTCCTCCATGAAAAAAAATATTCAGCATCATGCTGATCTATCCTAATACCTGTCAATCCTTGATTCAGGTAAGAGAGTTATAACTCATTTTTTTTTAATAGCAAAGAGTTTTTTAGCATGAAATCAATTAGTTATTATTTAACTTGCCATTATGACAACTAGTTGACCAAAGGATGATGCAAAATCAGGGGTATTTCCCTGAAAGAGTGGGGGCTGTATCTGCAATGAAGGCAATGTGCCGAAACTCAGCTAATGTTTAAATAATAAATTGATAGTATAATATTAATACGATATGAAGAAAATAATCCTATCTACCATGAAGTAGAAAAACATATCAGAAAAAATACAACCGTATTTGGAATGAGGTGTAATATGGGCAATAGCTATAAAAACATTTATGCAAAACTAGGGGCTCGAGACAAAGTTAAAGAGCTTAAGGCACAGGAAGATTTATCCAATTTAAACGCCCTAAAATTAGGATATCTTCATGAAGCATTTCTAGCTTATCAAGACTCTAAAAAGGGAAAGGTTCCAGCAGAGCCAGTAACTACAAAAGCTTATAAAAAATTTGCCGAGCAAAACCCAGATTTTATGAATTACCATAAAGCAGCTCTTCTCTTGTATCACGAAAAGTTAGATGCGGTAGCGGTCAAATCCAGAGACAAACATGCTTTAGAACAGGCGGTTAAGCTGGCATTAACGAGCTTAACTTCCAAGAAAATTATAAAAATTGATAAAGGAGAAATAGATGCGGTAATCGGGGCTCTCGTAGAAAAAGCAGAGCGTGTCGGCGCAGCAAACTATGCAACGACTAAGGATTGGCATACTGACTTAGCTGCTTATACTGTTGCTCATAAAAAGCCGAAAAAAATGGCAGCAGCACAAGGTGAAATAAATAAAGCAATGCAAAAAGCTTTGACTGCATTGGAACCTTATGCGCACTACGGTACAGAAACAATAGACTATGATTTTGCCAAAGTAATTGAATACGCCTGTAAGCAGTATGAAGATTTAAATCTCAATCCTAGTGACAAAAGGAAAGCTGATCTTGTGGCAATACGAGATATATTAAAAAAATTTGCCGATCATGAAACAAAAAAAATTCCACCTGAACAAGTTGATAATGCGGTTAAAGCAATAGCAGGGTATTTTTCATCCTCAGCGTTTAGCAGAGGGTTTTCAAGCCGATTTGAGGATTGCATAAAGAAAGCCGTCGACGGGTACTTTGAAAGGCTCCATAAAACCCAAAGTGATATCAGAACGCTACAAACAAAAACATGGTCTGATTCTGGAAAAGAAGCAAGCAAAAAATTAGTATTAGCCGTACATGGATTACAAGACAGCGTCAACACTTTTAATACAGTCGCGAATCAATATGTCAGAAAGGGCTATAAAGTCTTAAGCTATGATCAGTCGGGTGCAGCTTTTGATGAATCCCGCGGAAAAGAGGACTTGAATCTTAGGCAAATGCAATTTGATTTTTACAGCATGTTAGAAAAAGCCTATGCCGATCCCGATGTGGATGAAATCGTTTTATTGGGGCACAGTTTAGGTGGTGCGGTTATTGCCAACGCATTAAATATGATACATCAACTGAATGAAGAAGGTGAACCTAAAAATAAAATTAAGAAAATTCAGTTAATGGCCCCAGCAGTCATGAAAAACCCAAAATTACAAATCATCGGTAATTTACCAACGATTTTATCTAGCAATCCTGGCAACAAAGATGAGCATGCGCAACTCATAGAACAACAAGGGATAAGACGAGAAGGTGGTGCTTCGGCACTCTCATCATTGTCTGATTTTATTAAGTTTGTAGCGAATGCTTTTAAAAACTTAAAAGAATTTTTCAAAAAAGATAATCTAATTCCTCTGGAAGTTCATTACTCTGAAGCTGATGGTTTGGTCAACAAATCTAATTTCGAAGAAATTGCACAAAGTGCGGCGAATCCTAAGGCCCAAACTTTTAAAAATCAGGGGCAACACCATTTCCACCGCGCGCCTGATTCAACGGTAGTCACGCAAATTGAAGAACTTCCAGACGATGCACCGGCTTATAAAGCACCCTGAGCTTGATAATTACCTGGCCCCTCCTCTGGAGTCTCTTCAATTTCAATAGCAGGCATATTAAAGCCTGCTAATGTATTCTTGGGGGCTAATGAACCTTCTTGGAAAAATCTGTTTTTTCTTTGGTATTCCTCGCCAAGAGGTAGCCCAAACAAATCGAAGATACTAAAAATCACGGCAAGGAAGCCATAAAATGCAGATTTAATACGTACATCACTTTCGATGGCGGCGCGATGTTCAGCACAAACAAACTTTAGTTTTTGGTTAAATTCAGCATGCTTTTTTAACTGTTCTGTGGGCGATAATTTAAAATACTCGTCCGTTGCAAGCGTTAATTTTACCAGCGCACTTTCTAATTCTGCGGCATAAGGATTATTGGCCATCTTTAATTGTTGCATTGACTGCTGAATTAGGTCTAATTTTGTCCGAGCCGTTTTTTCCGGATCAATTAGATTATTTTTCAAATATAGATGATAGGTGAGATTGAGCACCTGAAATGCAGGTGCTTCTCCTTTACGCCCTGACAGGCTTAGTTTCCGGGCAAACGTATCCAGTACCAGCCCATGGTAAGGATGTATTTTAATGCCACGCGCAGCGATGCGCACCATGTCATCGAGAGCGATCATATATTTACCAGGTTCAATACTATTACATGTCTGTGCAGCGCAATCAATTAGTGCGAAAGCAGATGCGGTGAGCTCTTTTTCATTCTGCGGTTTATGCGGACTCTGCAAATAATTGATTAATGCAGTTCTGAATTTTTGGATTAAAGCTTTGGCCATTAAAAAAGCGGACATTTGATTTTAATTAGGCTGAGTGTAATCAATAATTTTGAACCAGTAAATAAAAAATTCAGAAAGAGCAAAAAGTGAATACCTTTTTAACAAAAATGAGAAAAGTGCTAACGGTACTTTTAATACCTAGTGATATCGTCTTTGTTGAGATATTTTCGATCAAAATGAGAATTAATTTATAAATTTTTGCACTATTCGTATGAAATAGGGTATAATGTCGGACTGAAATTGATGAGAGTTTGCTCTCTTTTTTAGATAACTTCATATTTTTATTATTCTTTGTAGTTGTTTAGGGAAAATAAACCATTACAAGGAATATTTCTTTCATACTAGGAGTTAAAACAGAATGATGAAAATAGCCTCAGTATTATTGGGTTTGGTTTTAACTGGTTTCGCTTTTGCAGATAGTCCTAAAGAGATTGCAGTTCATAAAGTCACTCTTACTGGCTTACAAGCTGGAGAGGGTCGCTATATTCGTAGTGATGTATTCGCAAATAATAAATTTCAATCAGGATATTATTTTTGTGCTGGTGCTGATAGCGTTCTCTACGATATGCAGTATGTGTTTTCAAAAAGCCAAGAACCATTCCATGCAGAACATTTGATTAAGTTCTCAATATGCCAAGATGAAACTATGGCTCAATGCCAAGAGTTTGCTACAGATAAATACCATACATATAGAAATCTTCATGGTTATTTGCAAAATGATGTGAGCAAATCCACTGTGGACGTGTCTCCGTTAAAGATGGTTTTCCAATCGTGTGAACCTACTGCGGAGATGGATGAGTTGGTGAAACGCTCAATTTATGAAAGTGATCGCCGCTTTTCTCACGTAGGCTAACAATTTTTCTTCTTTTAGTGATTGTAACCATGGGAGCGCTTACAGTTCCCGTGGTTTTACATCACTTGTCTCAGGTGGCATGCTGTTTGTTTTTTGCACCAATCATGTACAAACCTCGATTTGTTAATTTTTTGTAAAGTCCATTCAAAAATTCACCTGAAGCCATCAACCGATGGTTAAATAGTGCTCATTTTAAAGTACCCATGTAATTTAGTTTGGAGGATAGTGAATGAAAAAAATAAGCGTATTCGGATGTTGGTTATTATTAATGCTTGCAGTGGATGCGCACGCTTACCAAACGCGAGAAAGTAAAATTTACAGTGACAACGGCCAACTGATTCACATTGATGGCCTATCATGGTCTGGATTTCAGGACACAAATGTTTTTCAAGGTTTACAAAGCAATCCCTTTTATGCAATCCCATCATTAGGTTCTAACCCAAGAGCTTATGGCATGATGGATTTGATCAGCAGCCCATGGGAGTTTCCAAGTTCAGGTGTAGATAAAAATACTGCCGTGAGTTTTAAAACGCTGCGCTTACCCATACAACCCGAGGTTCTTTATGATGAGCAGCATGAAGTCGATTTGAATAAATCGCTTTCAGACAAGTCTTTTCCAAATGCGGGCAACGGTGTCTTTTGTAAAACATGGCAAAGTAATGGCCCGGCTTGTGACAAAGCAGTGACTCCAAAACAAGCTTTTTGGATTGTTTTACAGGAGCTAAAAAAGAAGAACATTAGAGTCATGATTGATATGCATCATCGCCATGGCTATGGCGATGCAATGCGTGATGGGACAGTGTATGACATGAAACAATATGAGCAAGATATTGCTCTGTTAGCCACAGAAATCAAAAACCGCAACTTAGATAACGTTATAGGAATTGATATTTTTAATGAACCTTATCGATTAAACTGGTTTAAAACGCATGACTCTCAAGTGCCTTGGACCAAAGTTATCGCTACGGCTGCCAATGCGGTACAGAAAAATAATCCTGAGCTACTGTTGTTTGTGGAAGGTCCTGATTCAGGAAATGATGATTCAAATAATCCAGCCATTTGTGTGCCTAAATCACAAGTAGTAGATGACAATGGTTATAGTCATTCTCCCGATCCTGCTTTATGTGGCAATTTAGAGCGCATGTTTTTTAAAGGAAATTGGGGCGAGGATTTCAAACCGTTACTTGATGAAACACAAGCTAAAAATGGAGTTGCTGTTTTTGATAAGACCAAATTCAGAAATGAGTTAATCAATCAAGGCATAAACCAGGCAGCATTACCATGGTTATTGGGTGATGATGCCGCACAGAATGGACATATAGTTTTTTCACCACATGTTTATCCTGCTGAAGTTGCTGGTTGGGAAACCGCTCCTGGGATGGCAAGCCAATTACGTTTTGACTGGTCATGGGGATTTTTATATAAAGCAGGTTATCCTATTGTACTTGGTGAGGCATCTTGGAAAACTGCAAAAGGAAAAGCTTTTTTTACTGATTCGCTAATGCCTTATTTACAAGCGAATATGGAAACCAACAACATCTTCTTTTGGGCAATCGGTTATCTTGGGGATACGGTAAGTGCTATTGATCCTAACTCTGGTGCACTCAATTTAGATGTTCAGCGCACGTTAAAAAATTATTTTGATGACGTGTAATTGCTGTAGATTCGTAAACGTAGTTGTAGCCTGGGTGCAGGCGAAGCTGTAACCCGGGTTTTAATCATCAATTTTCCCGGGTTTCGCAACGCTGCACCCAGGCTACATCTTATTCACTCCCCACACAATGGTGACAGGTAAATACATTATGTGGATCGTATTGGTGTTTTATCTGCAGTAGTCTGGGGTAATTATTTCCCCATAAAGCGGATTGCCAATTTTTAATAAAATAATCCGCTTCATTTGGATACGTGCCGGAATGAGGACTTAAGGCTTGCAGTAGCTTCATGGCTTCGTTTGCTTGGTGTATGGCTTTTTTTGCTTTGATGAAATCAGGTTTATGACCTGCAATATGGGCATAGGCATCTTGTTGGCCGCCAGAAATAATGACTAAAGCGGCTGCATCAAGTACCTCGGAGCTCATGGCTGTATTTTTTTGACGTGTAACAGCATCAGGTGATGCACCCGACAAGCCTTTATTGAAATGCAGGGCGATTGCGGTGATGCGCGATGCCTTAAAAAGTGTCTTGGCAAACTGCACGGTATTTTCTTTAGCAAATAAATTGAAAGGTAGATACATAGATAAATAATAGTTGATGTACATAGATACTTCGGCTTGATTCGATGCCCACCAAAACTCAGTGGGAGATTCTTTATTCACCGCAATCGCATCAGGAGCATTTGCAAGCAAATAATCCAAATCCCAATAGTGTCTTGCAGGGCGTGTCGTACTGTGAAGCGCAAATTGGTATTGCTCAGGCTTTTTGGCTAGCCAATCAAGAAATGGTTGCCAAAGTTTGTCTACTTCTGTTTTGCTTAAACCTTCAAAAACCAGGGAGAAATTCATCTTATTCTCTGGAGTTAAACTGACTTGTTCTCCCCAATGTTCATTATTGAGATTGGCTCGATAAAAATTGATAAAGTAATGAATCAGCTGTTCGTATGCCGCATCTGATTTCGCGGTAATTGCTCCTTTAACCTTGCCAAATGTGTTGGGAAGCTCATGAGTTTGTAACGTGATTTTGCTGACGACGCCGTAGGTGCCTCCGCCTCCTCCTTTTAATGCCCAGAAAAGATCTTGATTTTGGCAGGCGTTAGCAGTGCGTATCGCTCCATCAGCAGTAATGATTTCTGCTTCGAGAACTCCCGCAGCGCCAGTGCCAAATTTTTTGGAAAAACTGCCAAAGCCGCCACCTTGAATAAAGCCACCAGCAGCACCTACCGTAGCACATCCTCCTCCTTGCACGTAGCGGCCATTATTTGTAGTGACTTCTTTATATGCTTCTATCCAACGTGTGCCTGCTGCTACGGTGACTGCGGGTTTAGGTGTTTGCGTTGCAGGACATCCCTGGGGGACAAAGTGCTCATGCAGAGTTACCTGACGCATGTTATGCGTCCAGATTAAGAGTGAATTGGCAGCATTGGAGCGCCCAAGGTAATCATGTCCAGTTCCTTTCACTACAAGTTTTATTCGATGTGTGCGTGCAAAATTAACTGCTGCAGCAATTTCTTGGGCATTTTCAGCAGCAACTACGTAAGGGCTTACTGCCGATTGCCATGCATCGACCCAACCATTGGACTGGGTTGCGCCTGGTTGTGATTCAATAAAAAAAGGATTTTTTAGTTTATTGAGCACCTCTTTGCATGCACTGTTGTCTGTGTTTTTAATACAGGGAGATAAGGGCGAATGTCCTTGCTGCAAATGCCCGTTTACCGCTTTATTTAATGTATCCCATTGCGCTTGCGTTGGCCAACACGGTTGCTTAGGTGAACAATAGGTAGAAGTTCCATGGCAAAGGGAGCTCATGAACAGAGAATAAAGTATCATCCATAATTTCATTAATTACATTCCTGAATTGTCATTTAAAAATTTTGAATTGTAGCCTGGGTGCAGCGCAGCGAAACCCAGGCTACAAAGCAAATAGACAGCTGGAAAGCTACATCTGCAATGCGGGCTTCACATTCCAAGCCCGACACTGCCATTGTGCAACGGGTTCGCTATGCTCAAAGACACATACTGCTCCAGTCGCGATTTTAATTCCGAATTGTGCACTGAATGTTGCAAAATCACCTGTCAAATAGGGAGAAAAACGGGCAATTCCATTACTTGTAACCACAAGGCATGTCTTTCCTGCATACTCTTGACGTATGCGCATGGCAAAGTCCAGCCAATTCTTAATCAGTGCAGCAGGGTCGACTTTCCAACCTTCAGGTACTATAGCTTGTGATTCCCAGGCATTTATTGCTTCTTTGCCAATGCGACCAACAACCTGTTCTTCGGGCTGATTTTCATCTGGTCCGTAGTCAATCTCATTGAAAATAGCCAATGTTTCAATGGGTAAATTGGTGCCCATGGTCGTTTGTGCTTGCTCTGCCGTTTGGATCGCTCTTTTGAGCTTGGAAGAGAAAATAACATCAGGAATAAGCTGGTTATTTTTTAGGTACATACCCAACAGACGTCCTTGATGCAAACCACTATCAACCAGAGGTAAATCGGTGGTCCCCACTCTGCGAACAAGGTCACCTGGTCCAAATGTATTGCCATGGCGTGCAATGAGTAATCGTGTTGTCATCGTTACCTACTCTCTAATAATTCGCCATATTGCGCAATCAATGCCTCAGCACGAGCTACATCTTCTGGACTATCAATGCCTGACATGTTGGCACGGCCTTTGTAATCAACTGGAATGCAACGGAGGGTATAACCGTTTTCCAAAATACGTAATTGTTCTAATCCTTCCATTTTTTCAAAAAAACTTTCTGGCAAAGTAATATATTGTTCGAGCATATCTACTGAATAGCCGTACAAGCCAATATGGCGGAATACAGGGCTTAAATCGTTTTTTTGGCGTAATTCCTCTTCTTTACGTATGGCAGGAATAATATTTTTACTAAACCAAAACGCATTGCCTGTTTTTTCATTGAATACCGCTGTAGTGCCACTAAATGGGGTAAGCAATTTATTTTGGCGCAGGCTATCGAGCTGTTTCCAGCTTAACTGAGTCACCGGCGTTACGGCATCACAAGGAGAGGCAGCAAACGCATCGATCAGTGCGCGTAAAAAATCAGGGGGGGTTAACGGAGCATCACCTTGCATGTTTAAAACAAAATCTGGTTTGCTCGGCAGATGGCGTATTGCTTCAGCAACTCTGTCTGTTCCACTGGGCGCGTCTGGAGAGGTCATTACCGAGATAACACCGAGTTCATCGCAATGTTGAACAATCCGCGAGTCATCCGTTGCAACGACTACTGAAACATTTTTTAATCCTTCAGCTGCTGCCAGAGATAAGCGCACCACCCGTTGCAGCATGGTTTGGCCACGAATCATTGCCAGAGGCTTCCCCGGTAAACGAGTTGAAGCGTAACGAGCAGGGATTATGATGGCAGTGTACATGACAAAAATTGTTCCAATGCTAAAAAAGCTCAATAATAGCCTAAATATTAGACGGTTACTATAGTAGAATAAGCTCACAATAATCAGTAGGGCTGTAAACGGACCTTATTAGCATGGGTTATTGTTTCTATTGGATTTTATATAAGGATATTGGTGATGAAAAAATTAAAAGAGTTAATGTTAGGCTTGATGCTAATTAGTGCTACTGCGAGCGCTGTTGCTGACGAGCATTCTTTAGCGAAGTTAACTGATTTGGCAGGTGCATCCGGTTTTGAGAAGTCTGTTCGCGATGTAGTCAAGCAGCAATGGCAGCAATCAATGAATAACCTTAGCGTCGATGGAATGGGTAATTTAATTGGTCAATATAAATTGAATCAAAAAGGTCCCAATGTTTTATTAATGGCGCACATGGATGAAGTTGGGTATATGATTGAATCCATTACTCCTGATGGCTTTTTAAAGATTATCCCTCTGGGTGGTATTCCTGCTTCAGTAATTTTTGCACAACGTTGGATGGTTTCTACACCGCAGGGGCCTATTTTGGCTTATTCTGGAATGGATTCAACGCATCTTATCGAAGAGGCCAAAAAAAATAATCTGCCTGCGGCTCATGCAGTATTTCTTGACATCGGTGCAGAAAACAAAGAGCAAGCGGAAACAAAGTTTAATGTACGCCCCGGATTGCAAGTGACTCCTGCCAGTCAATTCAGTGCATTAAGTGACAATCGGTTTTTAGCGAAAGCACTTGATGACCGTCTAGGATTGGCACTCATTGGCGATGTTCTGGACTCTATTAAAAACCAGGAGCGACCGAATCAACTGTATGCTGCTGCAACGGTACAAGAAGAGGTTGGTTTGCGCGGTGCGAGTACAGTGTATCAGAGTACGCATCCAGATATTACAATTAATGTTGAAGTGGGTATTGCTGATGATTATCCCGCGTTAGTTGCCAAACGCAAAGGCCGCATCGCTTTAGGTAAAGGGCCTACTCTCTTTGTCTATGATCGTTCCATGATTCCTCATCAAGAGCTGCTTAATTGGATTTTGGATTTGGCCAAAAAAAATAACATCCAGGTGCAGTTGGAATCGGAAATAGGTTATGGACAAGATGGCTCAAAAGTACAAGGCTCTGGTTCAGGCGTTCCTAGTATTAATATCGGCGTCCCCATTCGCTATGCACATCAACAAGCTGGGGTATTTGATAAGCGGGATTATGACCAAGCAGTGAAATTAGTCAGTTTGATTGTGACTCATCTGAATCAGCAAGTAGTTGATCAAATCAAAGCAGGTTGAACCCTGTCGGTTGGGCCAAAGCCCAATCTATGGTGTACTTCTAAACCGCTCTTGACATTGTTGCAATAAATATCGCGCTGGTGCGTCATTGGGATTACTCGATACGATTTGTGCAAAAAGTTTTGCTGCTTCATCAAATTGTTTTGCTTCATACTGATTCAACGCTGCAGCAAAAATAGGGGCGGAATCTTTTTTCAATTGCACATTGTCTGGGGTATTATGATTAAAAACCTCATAAATTTTGATGGGCTGGCTTTTGCCTTTTACTGTTGTTAAACCTAAGAAACGTAAATCGTATTTTTCTTTTCGTTGTAATTGTTCATAGGTTTCTTCGCCAATTATGAGTTCGATATTAAAAATTCGAGTTAATGTTTCAAGCCGAGAAGCAATATTGACCGCATCGCTAATCACACTGCAATCCATGCGCGCCTCAAAACCAACAGTACCTAGGATCAAGTTCCCGGTGTTTACTCCAATTCCCGCATTAATAGTGGGGAGAGCATCACGCTCGCGAGCAGTATTAAACGTATTTAATGCGTCTAACATAGCCAATGCAGCAGAAACTGCATCGTCAGCAGTATTAAACAATGCCATAATGGCATCGCCAATATACTTATCAATAAGACCTGAGTTTTTAAGAATGGCAGGATCCAAATAACTCATAAGTGTATTAAACAGATTGAAGATTTCAACAGGAGATAATTGTTCGGCCATTGCGGTAAAGGACTTTATATCAAAAAAAAGAACAGACATCTCTTTTTCAACGCAGTCGCCAAGTTTTATGTCTGCAATATTTTTACGATTCAGCACCCTCAGGAAATCTTGGGGTACAAAGCGTGCTACAGCAATTGCATTTTGCTGGATTTCGACCAATTTATCGATGAGTTCATTATTGAGTACCCGGACTTTTTGTTCCGCGACTTGTAGTTCTTGAAAATAAGAATTAGTGCGCACCATATAACGCACCCGATATCCTAAGAGCGTCGGATTAATAGGTTTGGTGGTAAAGTCGGTAGCGCCAGCTTGGAACGCTTGATTAATTGATTCATAATCTTCTAAGCCAGTAACCATCATAATTGGCAGATAACGCCAATCGGGTAGTTTGCGAATTTCGGCACATACTTCAAACCCATTTAAGCCAGGCATTTCTACATCCAGTAGCATCGCATCAGGCTTTGATGTTTTAAGCAATTCTAGAGCTGCCTCTCCATGTTCTGCTTGCAGGACGTTAAAACCCACTTTGGTTAATGCATTACAGGTAATTAAACGCATGGTGGCGCTATCATCCACAACCAAAATCACTGGATTTTCTTTTTCCATAAAAGGGTTACTCATTTTCAGTGGCACAAATTCGTGTTAAGTAACTTGCAATCTGTTCCAAGCCGATGACTTGATCTACTGCATTCATTGACTGGGCAACAGCCCCCATGCCAAAAACTATGGAACTTTCTTGATTTTGCACCAAGGTATGTCCATGAGCCTCTTTTAACTCCAATAAACCTTCTGCGCCATCATTACTCATCCCAGTTAACAGGATTCCAATCGCTTTTTTCCCAGAAACCGTAGCAATTGATTGTAGTAGTCGAGTAATTGAAGGACAAAAACCAGAAACAGGTGCGCCATCAACTAACTTACATACCAATTGTTCGTGAACACGTTCAACTATCATATGTTTGTGTTCAGGAGCTATATATACAGTTCCCTTTTCAAGTGGTTCATGATCGACTGCATTTTTTACTTTAAGGCTTATATGTTCTCCTAGCCATTGGGCAAATCCGCGGATAAAACCACTACTCATGTGTTGAACAACCATAATGGGTAAAGGAAAGTCCGGAGTTAATTGCGAGAGAATCGTCTTCAATGCCATGGGTCCGCCAACCGAGGCCCCCATCGCGATAATTTCGTAATGATTCTCTTTAGTATGTTCTATCTTATGCTTTTTGCTTTCATCAAGATTCAAATGTTTCTTCAAGGGTATTTTAATAACACGAATCTCAGAAAGACTGCGTAGGATATCCACGATGTGTTGTCTGCTTTCTTCAAATGAAGGAGAAAATACATTCACCGGTTTTGTTAAAGCAGTTAATGCTCCTGCTTCCAGAATATGGAACGTAGCATGTATTGATTCATCATTCACCATAGAGCTTATCACAACAATGGGTCTTGGATTGTGCGCCATAATAATGCGTGTTGCCTCAAGCCCATCCATGATTGGCATTTGAATGTCCATCGTAATGAGGTCGGGTTTTAATTTTTCAGCTAATTCAATTGCTTCTTGGCCATTTTTTGCAATACCAATGACTTGCATGTCTTCTTCAGATTCTATGATGTGTTGAATTAATGCAGCTTCTGTTGGTGAGTCATCGGTAATTAAAATTTTTATCATAGGTAGTACTCACTATAGCAACATTCGCTTAATTATTTCAGCAGAATTTAATACGAAATTAATTTGATTGCTTCCTGTTAAGGTCGCTCCGATAATGCAAGGTATATTGGTTAGTGGTTCTTGTAAGGGTTTGAGTACAATTTCCCTTTCACCAATAATTTCATCGACAAACAAGGCAATTCGGTCTTCATTATTTTTGATTACAATAACCGAGATATATTCTTTAAAATTCTGTTTCTTTTCATCAAGATGCAGTGCCTTAGATAAAGAGCATAACAAAACGGGTTGTTCTTTGACAAGAATGGAAGGGATACCCTCCACGTTTATAATCTCATGTTTTTTTAACAACATGACACCTTCCACTGAGTTGGTAAGCAGTACAAATACTTGATTGCAACAGGAGATAATCAACCCCCGTTCAGTGGCTAATGTGAATGGAACTTTCAGATAAAAGGTCGTACCTTTACCGAGTTGGCTTTCAACACTAACCTGACCTTTTAAACGCAGCAAATTGGAGCGGACTGCATCCAGGCCTATGCCTCGACCAGAAATATCGGTTGCCACTTCACGGGTAGAGAAACCAGGTCGAAACATGAGCTCGTAAAGATCTTCTTTCTTCATATTTCCTAGCTCAGCTTGTGTCACCATATTTTTTTGCAGTGCAATACGACTCAAATCATCTGTCCTAATGCCGGCGCCATCATCAATTATTTTGAACACAATTTGGTTGTCTTCCTGACTGACCTTGATCTGAATATTGCCTTGTGACGACTTCCCAGCTGCTTCACGAATCTCTGCTTTTTCTATACCGTGATCAATTGCATTGCGTAAAAGATGCATAATTGGATCTTTTAAACCATCTAGGATTATCTTATCAATTTTTACATCATTACTGTTTATTTCAAGATTGACTTGCTTGTTTAATTCTTGAGCCAAATCACGGACAGTTCGTGGTAAATAACGTAATTGTGCGGAGACTGGGATAAGGCGTAAGGTGCGAATTTCATCTTGCAGTGAAGTTAACAGAAGAGATAATTCATTAATAGACAAATACATTTCTCTTTGCATTAAGTGAATTGAATTATTGATTTCAGATAATTCAACGAAATTTGTCGAGAATAGATAATCTATTGGTTCGTTTTTATCTTCAGCAAGCGTTTTAAAATAGGCTCTATTTTTTTTCCACGAAAGGAGCAGGTCATCGATTTTGAAATTCATTTTAGCCAGTTTGGAATAATATTCTTCAATAGCAAGTTTAATGGATTGAATTTCTTCTGTATAAAATGAAACGCTATCTAAATTTTGTAAAGAGACGCGTATTGATTCAAATTCACTGGCTTTAGCGTGTAGTTCTTGAGCCCCTGGAGCATGTGCAAGAGCTGACATGTATTGCTCATGTAGTTCTGATGTAGGCAATATGTCTTCAGCAGATAGCTCTGTGTATTGTTGCAGTTGCAGTAAGTGTTTGTTTAAATCAAAAGACAGTGGTTTTTGCTCGCTGTAGCATTGCATTGCTTCATTCATGTAATCGATCGATTGCAGACAAAGATTAATGAGTTCTGAAGAAATTTTTACATTTTTTTTCTGAATGGCTATAAATAATGTTTCTATATGATGGGCAATCTCACCGACATCATGAGCTCCTATACCACGTGCAGATCCTTTGATGTTATGGGCAATCCGAAAAATTTCTTTGAGCACATTCTGAAAATCTTGTTCTGATTTTGTTCCCTTTTCAAGCTGTAGCAAACCATCAGTAATCGTGATTAAATTTTCCTGGAGTTCTGATTTGAATGTCTCAACAATTTTTTTAATGAATTCATTATCCACTGTTTTAGAGGCGGTTGTTGTTTCAGCGGCTAGATTTTCGGGGACCGTAGATTTTCCTCCAGTGGTGGGTGCTGCTACTTGCTCTTTATCGATGAGTGCATTTTGTAATTGATGTAATAATTCATCAAGCGCAGATGAGTGAGGTTTTTTTTCTATAAAATCATATAGGATCTCGCGCATTCCATCTACGGCGTGAAATGTTAAACTTATGACTTCTGCGGCGACCTTCTGGGAAGGTGCAAACAGTTGTTCAATGCACGCAGCCATATTCCCCAGGTCATTGATACCAATAGAAAGTGCTGAGACCTTAATATTACGCCCTGCTCGCGAAATTTCTTCCTGCATGGGACTTAAATCAGCTGCTGATTCATCACGGTCAAATTCTTTTAAATTATCAGTGATGATAGTCAGTAATGATTCAAGCTCTGTGCTGAATGTTTCAAGCAACTCTTTTAATAAATGCTCGTCTGGAGCCATTGGATCCCCTAAACTTTATAAGTATCCACATCATCTTTTAGATGTTTGGCAATATTATCCAAATTCTGAATAAACGCCATCATCTCTTTTATGCCACTTGAAAAAGTTGAGGTCGTGCGATTTATTTCATTCATGCTCTCAACAATTTGTTCTATGCCGACCGCCTCTTGGCGAATGGCCACCTCAATGTGTTGGCTTGAAATAGCAGCTTCATTAAGCATTTTGCTCAGTGTCTGAATGACTTGGCCGGCTTTTTCGATGAGCTTTGTTCCGGAATCAAGGGTCCTTGTTCCTTCTTCAGTCACGGTGACTGCTTTTTCAGTAGTACGTCGAATGTCTTCAAGAATTTTTTGTACTTGCACCGTTGACTGTTCTGATTGCTCAGCAAGATTTCTTACTTCGGTGGCTACCGCCGCAAAACCTTTTCCAGCCTCTCCGGCTTTTGATGCCTCAATCGATGCATTTAATGCCAACATCTTTGATTGTTGCGATAGGGTATTGACCACGGAGGTAATATCACCAATTTGTTGTGTGTGATTACTTAAATCAAGAATGGTTTGTGCGATAAGCTTCATTTTTTCTTCTGACGCTTTAATGCCTTGAATACTTTGCTCAACGGACTCGGTACCGAGTTTCCCTTGTTCATATGTATTTTTAGCCACTTCACGCAGAGTTTGTGCTTTGGTCATGGTTTGTTTTGAGCTTTTATCAATTTCCTCTAATGAAGCACTGATTTCATTAATGGCAGAGGCTTGTGACGTAATCCCTTCAGCTTGTTCATTTGCGGAGGTGAGTACGGTCTCAACCATAGTAACTATATCATTGCTGACCGTAGTAATTTTTTTGGTAATTGAGGCCAAACCATCGGTCATCGAATTTAAATCTTTTCCCAACTCTTGCAGGATGTCTTCTTTATCAATTTGCAGGCGTTCTCTGAGATCTCCTGCCGCAACTTTACTGCTATGCAGCCTAAATTTTTTCGATGAATTAACCAATTTTTCAAATAATTCGCGTGACTCTTCTTCTTTTGTGCGCAAGATTTCTTCATTTTTCCTAATCGCTTCCTGCATGGTTTTAAGCGACAAAAGCAATTTTCCTAATTTATCTGCAGAGGGAATATGGATGACTACATCACGTTCACCCGCAGCAATTCGCTCGGCAATATTAATTGCTTTGTCAACGGGACCTGCAATCGCTTGCTGGGTTAAATAGGGAACTAAAATGGTTAAAATAATAGTAAGGCTTAATAGCCAATAAGCGGTTGTCTTTAACGTGTTTAAGCAGCTACTAATTAGGCTGGCATTTTTTTCAACTTCATTCCCTAAAAGGACATATATGCCACCACTTCGTTTGCCTGATTCTGCAGAATAGTTCCCTAAGATAAGGTTAAGCATGTTATGCTTAACTTCTTTTGTCTTATTCCTACTGTTTGCTACATTATTAGGATCATTGGGGTTTCTAGGCACATTTATTATGGATGATTGCTCATCGTAAAGTGAGAGGTATAAATCTTGTAATTTATCCCACTGTTCTTGCAATTTTTTATTACCGAGTGTATGCATTGCTTCATCCCACTGGCTTCTAATATTATTGATATCATCCCATAGACGTGCAAAATGTATTTTCGAGTTCTCATCTCCAGTCATTGCCCAGTGTTCAACTACGTCTTGCGCTTGGAAAATTTGACTATCAAGAATTTGGGGTAAGTTTTCACTACGGATTTTTTGACTTAGAAAGACGACGGTATCGACTTTGGGTATCAAAAATAACATTAATATCAATAAAGGCAGGCTAAGAGTCATAAAGCCAATAAGTAATCGGGCGCGTACCGTAATAACAAAGCGTCTTTCATTACCATTAGTTTCCATGAGACTCTCCTGTCTTGTATAAACGCATTTTAATTTCCTGGTTTAAGCTGGGTATTATCGTTTCGATATTAATGATTGCAGTCACTGCATGATGCAAACCTAGAATATATTCCGGATTCGCAACATTGGCAGCGGATAAGGGTGATGCTAATTGGTCTGGTCGATAAGTTTCGCTGCCTTCAACCTGATTTGCAAGTAAGCCGAGAGTTATATTGTTTGCCTGGATAACAATTACAAATTTATTATCCTGTTGCACACGATGCTCGGCCTGACGAGGATGAAAAAATTTAGCGAGATCAACCACCGTAATTAATGCGCCACGCCAATTGAGTACTCCAGCGATAAAATGGGGCACAAAAGGAGGTCGCTCCATTGATGCATTATGCAAAATTTCTTGTACATACTGATAAGCAACTCCATAGCTTTCATTTTGGCCAAGTCTGAAGCGAATAAAAGAAATGCCATGATTTTTGCTGGTATCAATTTCCTGTTTTGCAAGTTGCTTGGCTCGTGCTTGCAGGATCTGAAGTGCGGCCTCACTTTGGGGCATCAATGATGAGGCTTGTTTTTGTTCTTTAGTCATCATTCAAAATCCTTCTTTGTTTCGCTATCAAGTGAGAAATAGATTGCACCATCATGATGAAAGATAAGATTTGTCCCTGTTGTCACAATAGGATCTGATGCACCCAGTATAAGATAAGCGTTTTTAGTCATACATGCACTGAGCTTTTGCATAATTTTTGTGGCAAGCTCATTATCAAAATAAATAAGCACATTGCGACATAAAATTAAATCCACCTCAAATATTCCATTAATTATGGATGGATAGCTGTTATCGCATAAGTTAAGGTATTTAAACTGCACTAAATTGCGAATCTCTGGTGAAAGATCATAGGTACGGCCATTTTTTAAGAAATAACGTTGTAGATATTTCTCAGGAATAGAACGCATGGACCACTGTCCATAAGTCGCTTTAGTTGCTTTTTGCAGCGCTGTGGTATTGATATCGGTGCCTAATAAATAGAGGTCCCATATATCAATATTGGGTATGAGTTCTGCCAACAACATGGCGAGGGTATATATTTCTTCGCCTGAAGAGCAACCCGCACTCCAAATTTTTAAAGTAAAATCGTGTGCCTTGTGTTTTATCAAATCAGGTAAAAGTTTACTCTCAAGTAAATACATTTGGCTTTTATCACGGAAAAAATAGCTTTCTCCTACGGTAATTGCTGCGACTAAATCAGCCAATAAAGAGGAGTTACTGGAGCAGTTTTTTAATTGCTGCAAGTATTCTTGAGGTTGATAATTGAATTTATTGCATGCTGTTGCAATGGTTTTTGCTAACTCTTGAGCTTGATTCACATGGATTACCAGCCCATAGCGATTATGGATTAATTCCATAAATGCAGGTTCAAGTATTTTTACGTCATTCAATGTATTATTGCCCATGTTCTATTACTCATGATTAGCGCCCGACTTGCTGATTTCTTGCGCTAATTTGAGCGCAAAAATCCAATTGACGTCGAGCAATAATGAAACACTGGTTTCTAGTGTGATGGCACCAAAAAAAGGTGAGTTATTATTTGTAAATTCTTCATGCACTTCGATTTGCTGTTGATCGATATCGCTTAAGCCAAGTACTTTGTCAACAATTAGACCAATTTGATGTATTCCATCGGAACACAAGAGAATCGGTATATTTAATGAGTATTGTTCATTGCGTGCTAAGCCTGTACAAATTGCTAAATCAAGCACTGGGATGCATTTATTTTTGAGATTCATTAACCCAACAAAATAGTCTGGGCAAGACGGAACAAGCTCTAACATAGGCAAAGGCAGCACTTTCTCTATATAGTTGAGGTCCATACAAACTTGTATGTCTTGTAACAGAAAGTGGAGAACTGTAAGGCTCTTTGGGGGCACTTTATTCTGTTCCTTAAATGGTCTCTGCAGAAACGCTACTGCGGGGGCGAATTGCGTTGGCGATCCGGTGTCGAATCCTCATCGCGCCGTTTCTCCTTGCATTTCATCCTCCTCAGCGGATTTCCGAAGAGGTCACATATCATTGTCATTTACCATCATTGGGCGCGTCAATCTGGAACGCAGATGGAACCTAAATTTTTAATTCTATCTTATAGTTATAGACCTAATAAGATTGATGCACAAGACACACGCTATGTGTTTTATTAATGATTATTAAATCAGAAAAATCCCCACTCCTACAAGTGGAATAGGGAGCGGGAGAGGGCGTTTTTCCCCCCAGGAGAAGGGGAAATTTATTACTTCTCTTGGGATTTTTTATGTGCGAAATAATTTAAATCTAACTCGCGAGCGGCCTTTACATCATCCAGTCGTTTGACAGGTAGCGTATGTGGTGCTTCTTTCAGTAAATTAGGATTTGCGACTGCTTCTTCTCTAATAGTTTTCATGATATGCACAAATTGGTCTAACTCTTCCTTGCTCTCAGTTTCTGTAGGCTCAATCAGCAGACATTCTGGAATGAGTAGCGGGAAATATGTCGTTGGCGCATGAACACCATAATCCAATAAGCGTTTAGCAAAATCCATGGCAGTAACGCCGTATACTTTCTTTTCTGGACTTAGAGTAAGAATAAACTCATGAGAAGCACGTCGGCTTGGATAGGCTGCAGTAAAACCTGCTTTAGTGAGTTCTTTGAGCAGATAATTTGCATTTAAGGTTGCATATTCCGAAACACGGAGTAACCCTTCTTTACCAAGTACACGCATGTAAAAATAGGCACGCAGTAAAATACCTGCATTTCCCATGAAACAGGATAGGCGGCCAATACTTTGTGGATAATCTTGCCGGGTTGCCCATTGATATCCGGAGTCAGTTTTTTTCACTATTGGTAAAGGCATGAAGGGAAGCAAGCGCTTACCGACAGCCACAGGGCCGGCACCAGGACCACCTCCACCATGCGGTGTAGCAAATGTTTTATGTAAGTTTAAGTGCATGACATCAAAGCCCATGTCTCCAGGTCTTACTTTTCCTAAAATAGCATTGAGATTGGCGCCATCGTAATACAGTAAACCACCTGCCTGGTGCACCAGTGCCGCTATCTCTTTAATTTGGCGCATGAACAAGCCCAAAGTAGAGGGATTGGTCAGCATAATACCTGCTGTTTTGGGGCCAAGTTTGCTTTTTAATTCTTCAAGATCGATATCCCCGTCTGCAGCGGTTGCTATTTCAACGATTTTAAAACCACACATGACTGCAGAGGCTGGGTTTGTACCATGTGCTGCATCAGGAATCAGGATTTCATCACGGGCAGTGTCACCTCGAGATTGATGATAGGCTTTTATCATCGCAACTCCAGCAAACTCTCCTTGTGATCCCGCCATAGGCGTTAAGGAAACACCGGCCATCCCGGTAATTTCAGCAATATTTTCTTGCAAGCGGTATAATGACTCCAGGAAACCTTGGCTGTTATCCTCTGTTGCCAGGGGATGGCGGTTAAGAAAATTCGCCATAGACGCGGCTTTGTGAACTCCTCGAGGGTTGTATTTCATCGTGCATGAACCCAGCGGATAAAAATTACTGTCAATCGAGAAATTGTTATGGGATAAGCGCGTAAAATGTCTTACCACCTGTAATTCGGAGCAGGCAGGCATTTTCGGGGGCGTTTTTCGCTGCAATTCAGCAGGAATGGTGTATTTACTGATTGAGGTTTTGGGTGCTTGGGCAGTTGCCTGACGATCTTTTTTAGATAATTCAAAAATCAACATAATTTGCCTTCCATTTTTTGAATAAGTTCTTTAAGTTCAGCTCGATGAAGGACTGGAGTAAATTCAATAAACTGATACTCCGCAATCTCCGCCAGATAATAGGGGTCTTGTTTGAATATGGATTCGAGATAAGCTCGATCATTTGATGCGGCAATAATGATTCCACCAGTACGAGGTTTCATAGGACCTGAGGCCAGCAATAAACCTTGTTTATAATAGTAATCAAGAAATTCTCTGTGTGCTTGCAGGTACTTATCTACTTCACTTAGAGGAACTAAATAGGTTAACTGAATTACAAACATGGAGCACCTCGCTGAGACAAAATGGATTTCAACGTTTTGGCATAAAACGCTATTTCCTCTGCAGTACGCATTTCTGTCGCGCAAATTAATAGGGTATTCGCCAATTGGGGGTAATGAACCTCTGGAGCATAACCGCCGGTGATTCCTGCATTCGCTAATTGCTTTAATACCTGTTCAACGGGTTGATTGAGTTTCAGCAATGCTTCATGAAAATAAGGGGCGCTAAAAACCTGTTCTACACCATCAATTTTTATTAAGGCATCCACTAGTTCATGAGTATTATGGTGGCATTGGCTTGCAACTTGTTGTAAACCTTCTGCGCCTAAAAGGCTCATGTGAATGGTTGCCGCTGTAACCAATAACCCCTGATTAGTACAAATATTTGAGGTTGCTTTGGCACGACGTATATGCTGTTCACGAGCCTGTAAGGTTAAGGTAAACCCTCTTTTCCCATCTTTGTCCACAGTGCAACCGATGATGCGTCCAGGCATTTGGCGCACATGTGTCATCCGCGTACTTAAAAAACCAAAATAAGGACCGCCTGATGCCATAGGTGCACCTAAAGGCTGACCTTCGCCACAGGCAATGTCTACCCCATGATTGCCCCAAGATCCTGGTGGTTTTAATAAGGCAAGCGATACAGGGTTGACGCAGGCGACGCTGACTGTTTTGTTTTGATGCGCCCAATCACTAAGTTCATCTACTTTTTCCAGGCAGCCAAAAAAATTAGGTTGTGCAATAACCAGTGCAGTAATGTCTTCTCCAGTATATTGCGCCAATGCAGCAAGAGAAGTAATACCTTGTTGTTCATCAAAAGGCAAAGTAATTACTTCAATGTGTTGGGTTTGCAGAATGGTTTCAATGGTTTCGCGGTAGAAAGGATGAATCGTCCCAGGAATTAATACACGATTTGTTTTACTGTGTTTATTGAGGCGCACTGCCATCAAAATGGCTTCAGCAAGTGCTGTAGCCCCATCGTACATGGATGCATTCGCTACTTCCATGCCGGTTAATTCGCAGATCATGGTTTGGTATTCGTAGAGCAATTGTAACGTGCCTTGGCTGGCTTCGGCTTGGTAAGGAGTATATGCTGTTAAGAATTCGCCACGTGAAGCAATATCCCACACCGCTGCAGGTATATGATGCTCATAGCATCCTGCGCCCATAAAGCAAATTCCATTACGATTTTTATTTGCCAGTGCTTGTGCTTCTTTTAGCATATCCATTTCATTGACACCGGCAGGTATATTTTGAAATCCTGCATATTGCAGAGATAATGGAATTTCATCAAATAAAGTTTGAGTATCTTGCGCGCCAATAGCGTCAAGCATCATTTTGCTGTCTTCAGGAGTGTGTGGGATATAGGGCATATTAATGTTCCTCAGCTATCTCATTTTGATATTGTTCGGCAGTTAATAAACTATCAATTTCACTGGGATGGCTTGGCTTTAGCTTGACAAGCCAACCAGCAGCATAAGGATCAGAATTGACAAGAGCCGGATTTTCAACGACTACTTCATTAACGGCAGTAACGATACCACTTATGGGGGAATAGAAGTCAGAGGCAGCTTTTACTGACTCGACAACACCTAACTCTTCACCTGCGCTCACTTCATCACCTACTTCAGGTAATTCTACAAAAACCATGTCACCCAATAATTGTTGTGCATGATCAGTAATGCCTACGGTTACTTCATTTTGTTCTTCTTTTAGCCATTCATGGGTGTTTGTGAATTTTAATTCATTCATTCGTATTGTCCTTATTAATATATAGCCTAGATGAAGCAAAAGTGGAACTTCGAGTCAGTCGCATCGACTTTAGTTCTACATCGTTTTATCCAGATTACAAGTTCTCATTTTAAAGTGCTTTTCCTGATTTAACAAAACGTGGTTTACCTACTTTTGCCGGAACTAATTTGCCACGAATATCAACCATGACTTCATCACCTGTTTCAAGTGGAACACGTGCTAAAGCAATGGATTTTTCCAAAGTGGGGGAATAGCTTCCACTCGTAATAATTCCATCTGCACAACCTGGAATTATCACTTTTTGTCCATGGCGCATAATTCCTTTATCCAACAAGGTAAGTCCTACCATTTTTCGCTTGATTCCTATTTGCTTTTGGGAGAACAAGGCGCCCATGCCGATAAAATCACGATCAGCAGGCTCCCATTTAATGGTCCAGGCAAGCCCTGATTCTAAGGGGTTAGTGGTTATGTCCATATCCTGGCCGTAAAGTAGCATACCTGCTTCCAGTCGCAGTGTATCGCGAGCACCTAATCCACAGGGATGTACACCCACCTGCACTAAGCTATTCCATAATTGAACTATGGACTCTTGAGGCGCGATGATTTCAAATCCATCTTCCCCAGTATATCCAGTGCGTGCAAAAAACCATTGTTCCACATCGACACATTCAAAATGAGTGAGTGTCGATACCGCATCAATTTGTGCGGGATTAAGAATTTTCAATGTTTTTTCTATTGCATTAGGTCCTTGGATGGCAATCATGGCCAAGTCTCTTCGTTCTTGTAGACCAACAGCGAAGCCTTCACTTTTTTTGCGAATCCAGGCTAAATCATTTTGTCGCGTTGCTGAATTTAGAACGACTCTATAGTTATCTGAAGCCCGTTGATAAACGATGAGATCGTCAAGAATGCCGCCGTGTTCGTTGCACATACAACTGTAAAGCGCTTTCCCATTGTGCGCGAGTTGATCTACGTCGTTTGTTAAAAGCTTGCGTAAAAATTGACGACCGCCAGCACCAAGTATGTCAACAATCGTCATATGCGAGACATCAAACATGCCGGCATCTTGGCGAACATAATGATGTTCATTAAGCTGAGATCCATAATGCAACGGCATTTCCCAGCCATGAAAATCAACCATTTTAGCACCACATTCTTGATGTGTGGCGTGAAGGGGGGTTTTAGCAATCATAGTACGTCCTTTTTCAATCACTTTGATGTGGGTGATTATACCTATTGCGATATATACTGTATATTGCATACTGCATATTTCTTAGGACTACTTTAATGACAGGGCTAAATGTTTGGCGTTGGATGCTAGATTTAGGATGGTTGCTCTTTCTGTTAATACTCTTTAGACATTTCTGGCGTGATCGTCAACTTTTGCTGCAGGCGCAATCATGGCTAAAAGTTAAAGGGCAAATTACGGCCTGTGAATGGACAAAGGTAGGCCATAGTGTTTGGCCTAAAATTGAATACACATATCAGGTTAATGAGCAGAGTTTGATCGGGGAATATCTGTTTTTAGATACAGCGCATAATAATCCAAATAGCAAATATTCCCGTAGTGTAGCCTATAAAGCAGCCGTAGCTTTTCAAGAAAATGCAGAAATTGATGTTTATTATAATCCTAATCAGCCTGAGCAATCCGCTTTAGACGTAACCATACCAAGCAAATTAAATATTATTTTGATTTTGATTGGTATGTTAATTGTCGTGCACCTAGGTCTTATTGTGTGGCGTTATTTGGCGTAGGTGGGTTTGCAGCTGGCGAGTTTGTTGGGGGTGTATCGGTAGCGGGAGTATTTGGCACTGGCGTTGCTGGTTCGCTTTCCTCTTCAATAATGCATTTACAAGAGGGTTTAGTTGCTACGGACTGCAAATTAGTCATGCTGTATCCGCGTACCCCTTGGCCTGACGGTGCGGCTATAAAATTAATATTGATTTTCAGATGTTGCCGTTGTTGATACTGGGGATTCTGGTATACGACCAATAAGCGCATGGTTGCTTTCCAATGCGTTGGATCAATGTTTGTGATTACTGGTGGTTCAGTTGCTACCGAGCTCACTCTATATTGATTTTTTTGCACAGCTTCTGGCAATTTGGAAGCATTTAAAGCCTTATTGAAGGCAATCCAGCCATCAGCAGTAAAATATTTGGCTATTTTCTTTTGATCTTCGAGATAATTTTGATAGCTGTAGGTATATGTAGCAACAATAGCTTCATTGACCCAAACAGATAGTTCCGCCTGTTCTGATTGTGCATAACTGAATTGGAAGAAAAATGATAATAGAATAAAAGCTAATTTTTTGTTCATGCGCATGATCCCTTGTACCCTAAAAAATAGGTTTTTAGTGTAGGCCTGTTTTCAGATCTAATCAATTATTGGAATGAACTCATAGTGTAACATTTGAAAGTTATATTTGGCTGATCTTAAACGAAAAAAGAACTCAAATCTGACTTTCCACCAAGATTCGATGCACAAAAAAATCCCCGGCTGCGCCGGGGCAAATTGGATGTTTAGATAATAATCCAAACATTGCCCCGCTTAAGAGGGGGTAAAGCGGAGCTAAGCATTCGGGGGAAATGCTCACTATGTTTGACACATAAATTAACAAAAAGTTCAGTTTTTAATCAAATTTTTCTTATTTAAATCTGACTTGAATAAAGTAAAGTGGATAACTTATTGAATATTAATGTACTTTAATAATTTACTCGTTATTTTATTTACAATTTTTTATCTGCGAATCTTGAGGACTATATTTTTTATAAGATTTAAAATGCCATTATTGCATAGAAAAGCGTTATATTCAGCTGCTTCAAGCTATCGATTAAGCCATCTTTATGGTATTTTACTATCCTTAAAATAAGCAGCTGAACTCGCACCAATAGAACTAATCCTGTGTCACCATTTGACATACCAGGGTTTATGTTGATGTTATTGTGCGTTTCATTGCTTTTTCAATAAAAATAAGGCCTATTTACAATTCTTCATTTTGCCAAGGCAGTAGAATTGTACACAGGCCTATACTGCGTGATTAATAAGTTGCAGAGTGTATTCTGGTGTCAACAAAGTTATTAAGGAGGCATGGTGCGAGAAAGTCGGTTCTACTTTGCTAATCCTGATAGATTTGGCCGATATATAAATCGTTGGGATTTGTTGCTTCTTGTTCTTGTTTTTTCCATCTTGTTCTTTTTGGGTTGGGCAGGCTCACAAATGGCCACTCCTTATCGATTAGGACAACAGATACCTATTTCTTTAGATCCTGCCAACCTACCGTTTTATGCATTACGTACGGTGTTGCGTATGTTTATTGCATTGTTTTTTTCAATCATTTTTACATTCATTATAGGGCTTTGGGCTGCTAAAAATCGACGCGCGGAACAAATCATTATTCCTGCTATCGATATTTTGCAATCCATTCCGGTACTTAGTTTTTTATCCATTACAGTGACTGGATTTATCCGTCTATTTCCTAACAGTTTATTGGGACCTGAATGTGCCTCCATTTTTGCCATTTTTTGCGCGCAAGTATGGAATATGACTTTTGGTTTTTATCAATCATTAAAAACTTTGCCACATGATTTACAAGAAGTTTCCTCTATGTTCCGACTTTCGGCATGGCAACGTTTCTGGAAATTGGAAGTGCCTTTTTCTATGTCGAGCTTATTGTGGAACATGATGGTTTCTATGTCTGCAAGTTGGTTTTTTGTGGTTTTATCAGAAGCAATTTCTGTCGCGCATCAAGACATCAGGTTACCGGGGGTAGGCTCTTACATTGCTTTAGCCATCCAGCAACGCGATATACATGCAGTAGGTTATGCCATTTTAGCGATGGTGATTGTTATTTTTTTATACGATCAAATATTTTTCCGGCCTTTAATTGCCTGGTCCGAAAAATTTAAAACAGAGCAGTCTCACGATGAAGCTGAATATCAATCTTGGTTAGTGGACTGGATACGCGGTAGTCGGCTAATGAAGCAGTTTGCTGAAATCATCGGTATTTGTACCGATCATTTTGTTAATGCGCGCTGGCTTAGGATCAACGAGGCTAAAGCAATTAAAGAAGTTGATTTTAAAAGACAGAAGCTCTTAGATCGCTTTTTGAGCATTTTGGTTTTACTCAGCGTTTGTTCGGGTGGGTGGTTTTTGTTGCGCTTTATCCTCGCTGAATTGAAAGTTAGTGATATTTTGCATGTGTTTTTGCTTGGTGCGGCAACGGGTACACGCGTCCTTTGTTTGATTTTCCTGAGTTCTTTAATTTGGATTCCAATAGGTGTGTGGATTGGTTTAAGGCCAAGAATTGCACAAAAAATACAACCTGTCATCCAATTTGTTGCAGCGTTTCCCGCGAATTTATTCTATCCTTTATTTGTCATTGCTATTGTCGCGTTTCATTTAAATGTAGAAATATGGGTGACGCCTCTCATGATACTTGGAACCCAATGGTATATTTTATTTAATGTGATTGCAGGCGCATCGAGTATTCCGCGTGAGCTTTATCTTGCCGCAGATAATTTTGGTTTGAAGGGATGGCTTTGGTGGAAAAGGTTGGCGTTGCCAGGAATTTTCCCCTTTTATATTACTGGCGCAATCACCGCAGCTGGTGGTGCATGGAACGCCAGTATTGTGGCAGAATTCGTGAGTTGGGGGGATACAACTCTGAGAGCCACTGGCTTGGGTGAGTACATTCAAGCCAGTACAGCAACGGGGGATTTCCCCAAGATTGCTTTAGGTACTGGGATGATGTGCTTGTATGTGCTTACTTTTAACCATTTGATTTGGCGTCCGCTCTATCGACTGGCGGAAGAACGTTTTAACTTTAATTAAAAGATATCTATGTCTGAAACCATTATTGCTATAGAAAGCTTGCGCAAGTCATTTAAAAAGGCAGCCGAACAAGATCTGCTGGTACTTGAGGATGTAAATTTTAAACTGCAAGAAGGTGAAATTGTCGCATTATTAGGTAAATCCGGTTCGGGAAAGTCTACATTGTTGCGTATTATCGCGGGCCTTATAACGCCTACCAGTGGCACAGTAACTTATAGAGGCAAACCGGTTACCCGCCCTGTTGATGGGATTGCGATGGTTTTTCAGTCTTTTGCGCTGATGCCCTGGCTTACCGTACTAGAAAATGTGGAGCTGGGCCTTGAGGCACAAGGTGTAAATCGCGAAGAGCGCAGACATCGTGCGATTGAAGCAATTGATATTATTGGCCTTGACGGCTTTGAATCCGCGTTTCCTAAAGAGCTTTCTGGAGGCATGCGGCAACGTGTTGGTTTTGCGCGTGCGCTAGTCATTAACCCAGATGTCTTATTAATGGATGAGCCTTTTTCTGCACTTGATGTCCTTACTGCAGAAAACCTAAAGTCCGATTTATTGGAGCTATGGAAGGAAAAGAAAACCAATACCAATGGTATTTTATTAGTGACTCATAATATCGAAGAAGCCGCCACATTAGCCGATAGAATTGTAATTTTTGGTAATGATCCCGGATACATTCGTGCTGAATTACCGGTTACTTTACCACAGCCACGTGAGCCTGAATCTCCTGAGTTTCGGGCCTTGGTTGATAAAATTTATACCTTAATGACAACAGGCCCCAAAGAAAAGGCAAAACGCGCACAAAGAGAGCGACAAATCGGCTTGGGATATCGCTTGCCTGATGTAGAACCTTCAGAATTGACGGGTCTGATTGAGACGATGACTTCTTTTGAAGAACGGATTGATTTACCAGAGCTTGCAGATGAGTTAATGATGAACATTGATGATCTGTTCCCTATTCTCGAAACTTTGGAAATATTAGGTTTTGCTAAAGTTTCTGCAGGGGATATTCAATTAAGTGACTTAGGGAAGCAATTTGCTGAGGCTGATCTTCAAGAGCGTAAGCAATTATTTGCGCAAAGATTATTGGAAAAGGTACCTCTTGCACGCCATATACGACGGATTCTCGATGAAAAAGTAGGCCATAGAGTTTCCGAAGAACGGTTTTTAAGTAAACTTGAAGATTATTTAAGTGAAAAAGAAGCCGACAGAGTATTACGCACCATGATTGACTGGGGGCGTTATGCTGAGATTTTTGCTTATGATTTTAATACCGGTATCCTCAGTTTGGAAAACCCTGGTAAAGGCGCCTAATAAGCGCCTTTATATCCTTAAAACGGCTTTCATTGTCTTCCTCCAAAATAAATGACGATTAGTTCAAAGAACACTTAAATTAAAACCAATAATTCGTTATTATTTTTGTTCAAGCTGATCTAAGGTGATTACTATGGAACAAAAAAGAGAATACGATGAGCACTTCAAGATCATTCTTTTAGGAGATAATGCGGTTGGAAAATCCAGTTTGATGCATGTCTATTGTGGCGGTACTCTCCACCCTATTGGTGAATATATGGACACAATGGGAGTTGATCAAAGAATAAAATGGATTAATGACTTTAATAAAAAAATACAATTACGTATCTGGGATGCATCGGGTGCTCCAAGATTACAAAAAGTAGTTGGCTCCTATTTTTCTAATGTAGATGCTGCTTTGATTTGTTTTGATCTAACCCGAAAAGACTCTTTACAACATACGCGCGAATATGTAGATAGTTTACGGGCTAAAAAAAATGTACCCATGATACTCCTTGGCTGTAAAGCAGATTTGGAGCAACGTCGGGAAGTATCTGTGGAGCAAGCACTTAAACTTGCTGATGAATTGGGACTCGATTATATAGATGTTTCTGCGTTTAAAAAATTGAACGTTGAGCAACCGTTTACTCAGCTCGTGAAGCAAATATATATTCGCAAGCAACTGGATAAAATTAAAGCCGCCGTAGAAAGGTATTTCGTAGATTACTTAAAAGAAATGGCACCTCTAGATCATAAAAATTTTTTTACAGAACAAGCCGCTTTACCTGTTGATAAGGAGAAAGCGTTAAGAAAAGAGTATGAAACTTATTTTAGAAAATTATTTTATTACAAAAGTGTAGAAGAGTTGGTTGCATTTTATAGTGGCGTTTTAGGGATCAAGAACAGAGCGGATGAACTCCATGAGCAAGAAAACCCTTTTAAGAGTATATTTGCTTCAAGTCCATTATCAAAAATGTTAAAGCAGACATTAGATGAGATAACGAATGTGTTCGCAGGTGTGAAGGGCTTATCCACGGCAAAAGAACCGATATCCCAGAAACCGACCGTAACCAATGTCGTTTAAATATGGCGTACTCATCGACGTAAACATATGTGTGTGAACAGTACATGGCTGAGCTGATAAGCCCAGCTGTAAAACAACATAAGGGTAAGCAAGTGCTGGGCTTGTCAGCCCAGCCTACTTTACTTTTCGGGTACGCTACGTTGACGTAAAAGAGCGAAAAATTTACCCTTTGCGAGTGAGGTAATTCAATATTTCCAATAAACGCTCTGGGTTGCCAGCCATTTGTAAATCTGTTTTATATTTATTATTCACTACAAAAGCGGGAACAGCATTAATTTGATAAGTGCCCATGAGGCTCATACCATTTTGTACACGCATATCTATTGTTGGTGAATTTTCAAAAGCGCTTTTCGCAATTTCTTTATCAACACCTTGGGTAACGAAGAAATTGATCATGGCTTGTTTTGAATCTAAAGTTTTTCTATCTTCTTGTATGGCCTTGAAGAGTAAAAGATCCATCTTATCCGAAAGTGCTAGTGTTTTTGCAGTATAATAAGCTTTCGCATAAAGCTCCCAAGAAGGTTTGAAGACCACTGGGACGCGTTCGAACTGAATGTTGTTACCCATTTTACTCACCCATACATCCAGAGGTGCTTCTATTTTGTAACACCAAGGACAGCCATAGCTAAAAAACTCTTCGATGATGGGCGTTTTATTTTTATTGTTTGCTGCTTGGGGATTAGTAACAACTTGATAGTCCTTACCTTCAACAAATGACGCGGCAAGAGCCATTGCGGGTAAGAGTAAGAGTACAGCGATTAATTTTTTTAACATAATTTAGTTTCCTAATGTAACCCTTCAATATAATGTGCAACTGCTTCCATATCATCCTGACTCATTCTACTACTAATATCTTGCATGATATGGTTTAAATCATTTTTTCTCTTACCGTCTTTAAATGCATTCAATTGCAACACGGTATATGCAGCATGTTGACCTGAAAGCACCGGAAAGCCCGCTTGAGCATTTCCCGTTCCTTTAGGCCCATGGCAGGCAATGCACGCCGTAATCCTTTTTGTAAAATCCCCTCCACGATAAATTTGTTCACCGCGCTTAAGAAATTTTTCAGGTGTGCTGCCTTGAGCAAGAGGCATTTTAGCATAATATGCTGCCAAGTCATCCATATCCTGCTCGTTCAGCATGCTAACAATAGCGCGCATGGTAGGTACATCGCGTAGGGTGCTTGCTTTGATGTCCTTAAGTTGTTTTATAAAGTATTTGGGATGTTGTCCGGCAATATTAGGCCAGTCGGGATTGGGACTGTTACCTTGTAGACCATGACAGGCGGTACACACTGCTGCTTTATTTGCTACGGGGTTCGTGTTTTCTTGGGCAAAAAGGGTGAGAGGTATACAGAGAATAAGAGTGAGTACAAATTTTTTCATCGATTTCTCATAATAAATTCTTGAAGTAATGGTACACTGCCTTGGTTGAAATCCCAAAATATTATAATTCATATGTCAGAAAATCCTTATTCTAAAGCAGTATTCTTAAAAAGTGCTGCACGTGTATCCCACTTACCTGAAGACTCAGGATATGAAGTGGCTTTTGCCGGACGCTCAAACGCAGGGAAGTCTAGTGCGTTAAATTGTTTAACTGGCATCAAAAATTTGGCCAGAACCAGTAAAACCCCTGGACGTACTCAATTAATTAATTTATTTGGGATCGATGAAGCGCGTCGTCTTGTCGATTTACCGGGCTATGGTTATGCCAAAGTTGCTTTACAGGTGAAACTAGAATGGCAAAAAAATTTAGCCCATTATCTTGAAGTAAGGCAAAGCTTAAAAGGGCTGATCTTACTCATGGATATTCGCCATCCTTTAAAAGATTTAGATCTGATGATGATCGATTGGGCTTTAGAGCGTGAGCTTCCAGTCCATATTTTATTGACAAAGTCAGATAAATTAAGTCGCAGCGATGTAAAGAATGCCGTTTCTAAAGTGCGCAAACATTATGAGTTGGCAGAACATTTAATTACGGTGCAATCTTTTTCTTCGTTGAAAAAAGAAGGCGTTGCGGAATTGATTGCTTTGCTCAATCAATGGCTTGATTTATCGTAGTGTCAATTTGATGTTGGCGCAACCTACAGCTGATATTTACTTTTTAAAAATTGCAAATGTGCTTTTACTGTTGGCCATTCGCTGGCAATAATGCTGTATACGTATGTGTCCCGTAACGTTCCATTGGGCATCATCATATGATTTCTCAATACACCATCAAGTTTGGCCCCCAGGCGTTCGATCGCTTTGCGGCTTTCATTATTGAAGGCATGTGTCCGAAACTCAACGGCAATGCAATTCATTGATTCGAACGCATGGGTGAGTAGAAGCAACTTACATGCTGTATTAAGGCCTGTGCGTTGAACATGGTTACGATACCATGTGCCTCCTATTTCAACGCGACGATTTACCCTATCAATATTCATATAAGTCGTCATGCCCACTGCTTTCCCTTGTGTCTTGTCAATTACAGCAAATGGCAGCATGGAGCCTTCTTTTTGCATACTTAATCGTAGATTAATGTTGTCACGCATTTTGTGCGGCTCAGGGACAAAGGTATACCACAGTTGATGTAAGCTCCCATCAAGAACTGCTTCTGCAAGCGCATCATGATGCTCATATGCTAAAGGCACTAGAGCACAATGATCATCCTCTAAGATTATGGGGTGGAATGAGTTTTCCATAATTCGTTCTCTAGCTCATTTTCCAAGACTTCTCTGCATTTTTTAATTGCTCGCGATACTCAAGATACTTATTACCGAAGAGCGTTACTGTCAAAACAGCCGCATTGATGGCATTTGTGCTATGGATCAGCGTGCTTTAAACTTTTCTAGAGTTAAGCTGGCTTCTTCCATAATGGCCCAATCTGATTTTGAATCCATCAGTATTGATATAAGTATTTCTCAGTAGCGTTTGAAAAAAAGTCTATTATTTATATGGTGCTTTGTCTGATGTGGCAATGGTGTATATTGCTTCAATCAAAGCGTCTCCCTCTAACTCTTGTACTCTGGTTTTCAACAACTCTGGAGTATCGCCTGCTAAAACAGGACATTTCTTTTGTAAAATAATCGGACCGGCATCTACCTGCTCGGTAACAAAGTGTACCGTGCACCCTGTTTCATGCTCAGCTCCATCTAGAACGGCTTGGTGTACGTCCAGATTCATTAACCCGGCATAAGCAGGCAATAAAGAAGGATGAATGTTGATTATTTTATTTTCCCAATTCAAGACAAATTCAGCAGATAAGATACGCATATAACCAATTAAGACAATAAGCTCTATGCGATGTTGGCTGAGTATCTCGGATAATGAATGATCAAAATCGCTGCGACTTAATCCTTGCGGATTAATAAACAGTGATTTAAGCCCGAACTGGCTTGCTTTCTCCAGAATGGGCGCATCTGCTTTATTGCTTAAAACCAATTCTATTGATGCAGGTAAACGCTGTTGTTTTATTGCAGCAACAACAGCGTTCAAATTAGTCCCTCGGGTTGAGCCAAGTATAGCGATGCGAATCATGAGGCGCGTATCCTTTGCATCTGATCAATGCGTTGCTGAATTAATTGTTTTGTCCCTATGTCTTCACGATGAAATAAAGGACCTTCAATTAATGAAATTTCATCTTCAGCTTTTATTTCCGCTGCAACAATGGAGTCAGCAATGCCGACATAGGCTGCCGTGCGAGAACCTTCAGCAACGATGTGCTGATCGACCTGATTTACCGAAGAAAGATATAAATGGTCTTGGCAAACAACTTTTGAGAAATCAACAACAAAATTTTTCTTTGGGGCGTCTGGATAGCCTTCGGGAACTGTGTACTTACATACCGTAGCTTGTTTCGAAAATATAACTTTATCTGCGCTAAGATCGCCTTGAATCATTGCCTGGCATAGTGCAACAAAATCAGACTCTAAAATAGATAATACGTTTAATGATTCAGGATCGCCAAAACGAGCGTTAAATTCGATGACATAAATTCCGTTTTTGGTGGCGATAAAGCTGCCATACAAAATGCCAATATAGGGCTCATCAAATTCAGAAGACAGCGCTTGGAAGACGGCATTGTTAATCGCGAGCGCCTCGTGTACGTCTTGTGTTGTTAAAAAGGGTAAACGATGATCGGTGTCTGAATAACTACCCATCCCCCCGGTATTGGGGCCTCGATCGCCATTGTAAGCGCGTTTATGGTCTTGTACCAAAGGCATAGGCACGAGCTTTTTGCCATCAGCAAAACACATGAAAGAAAACTCTTGGCCGATTAGTTTTTCTTCGATGAGTATCGTCTGTTTTTTATCAAGAATGTCTTGACAAAAACTTAAGGCTTCCGCAATGGAGTGCAAGTGTTCTCCCGCCACTTTAACCCCTTTGCCACCCATTAAGCCATTGGCTTTTATGACGTAATTACCTTCACCAAGCTCATTAAGAAATGCCTCAACGTGCTGTAGTGTCGCAAATTTTTGGTAACGTGGCAGGCCTGCAATGTGATGTTTTTTCATTAAATCGCGGGCAAACTCTTTAGAGGTTTCTATTTGAGCTAATTTCTTTTTCGGTCCAATAACAGGAATACCTGCTTGCCATAACGCGTCAGCCATTCCTTGTTCAAGAGGTGCTTCTGGGCCAATAATCGCGAAGTCAATGTCCCAGAGTTTGGCCATAGACACTACCGCTGTACACTCTGTGATATCCCCGGCGCAATATTGAGTAGTAAGTTGCTGGATGCCTGGATTAATCGCCGTACCGTAACAAAATAATGATGTTGGTTGGGGGGAGCGGTGTAGTGCTTTGATGAGTGCATGTTCACGCGCACCAGAACCGATAACAAGAATGTTCATTCAATGCTGTCCTCTTTTTGGGGGGGAGTATCTCTACTTGTTTCACGCTGGAGTTCAAGTTGCTTCATTTTTTCTGCAGTTAGTTTTTTACAAAAGTAATCGCCATCCATGCACGCCATGCATGGTTTCTTGATGTGATGATCTCCGCGACGGGTTACTGCTTCGACGAGATCTTCATGTGATTGATAGAGTAATGCATCTACACCAAGATACTTGGCAATTTCCTCTTCGCTTTGATTCGCCGCAATCAACTCTTTGCGCGATGGAATATCGATGCCGCTAAAGCAGGGGTTTTTAAGTGCTGGGGATGTGGACGCAAAATAAATTTTCTTCGCGCCAGACTCGCGTACCATTTTGACAATTTCACGCGAGGTGGTTCCACGAACAATACTGTCATCGATAATCATCACCACTTTATTTTTAATTTCGGTTTGTTGGGGGGTGAGTTTGTAACGAATATTGCGACTTCTTGCCTTTTGATTGGGCATAATAAACGTACGACCTATAAAAGGATTTTTATACAGGCCCTCAGAATAGCGAATACCTAATTCACTGGCGAAAGACAACGCGGCTGTATTTGCAGTGAACGGCGCAGGGATTACAACATCTGGGATGAGGTCTGGATGCTTTTTCTTCCATTGAATTGCCAGGTTTTGTCCCATACGTAAACGGGAACGGTACACGCTGACGTTATTGAGTGTTGCATCCGGACGGGCAAAATAAACGTATTCAAAAACGCAAGGCCTAAATTCTTCGGTTTTCAAAACGCGGCGGTGCAGCGTACCGTTTAAATCCACGAAAGCGACTTCACCAGGTAGAATATCTCCTTTGGGTTCGAAGCCTAGGGCATAAAAAGGCGTGGTTTCCGATGCAAAAATTGTATCTACTGTTCCATCGGGATTTTCACGTGTTCCCCAAACCAGTGGACGAATACCGTGTGGGTCACGAAAGGCAACAAGCCCTTTCCCAATAACTACGGAAACAATAGAATAAGCACCTTCTATCCGTTCAAAAATATGTGAGACCGCCTGCGTCAGCAGTTCGAAAAAGTGTTCATTGTTTTCTTCATTACTGGCGACATTGCTGGCCAGATTATCTGCAAGCATCAGTAATAGCGCTTCAGAATCCAGTGAAGAATTAAGATGTCGATGTTGTTTTAAACGAATCTCATCGGCCAGTTCCTGATAGTTTGACAGATTACCATTATGCGCAAGAGCAATACCTCGTGGGCTACCAATCCATAAAGGTTGGACATCGGTTTCCGTATAGCCACCTGCGGTCGGATAACGAACATGACCAATACCTATATTTCCTTGTAGGGGCGAGACATTATCAGGAGTAAAAATTTCGCGCACCAAACCCAAGCCATGTTTTGTGTAGAACCGCTGATCACAGGTCAGGATGCCTGCCGCATCCTGACCTCGGTGTTGTAAATGGATGAGACTCTCATACAATTCAGAGGCTACTGGTTCATGACTATAAATACCTACTATCCCACACATTGGTTATGTTACCCCAAGTAATTTGCAATATGACGCATGATCCGTTGCTCAGCAGGTTCTTTATGTTCTGCAAAACTGAACTTTTGACCTGTGATTCGTTCATACAACTGAATATAGCGTGATGAGAGCTCTACAATTAATTCTTGCGGCGCTTGCGGAAGCTGCTCATCATGATAAGGATCTGAGTTTTTTGCAAACCAGAGTCGCAAGAACTCCTTATCAATATTTTCTGGCTCTAATCCTGCAGCAATACGTGCTTGATAACTGTCGGCAAGCCAATAACGACTAGAGTCAGGAGTATGGATTTCATCAACGACGATAATTTTTCCATTGGCATCACGGCCAAACTCATATTTGGTATCCACTAAAATCAAACCGTGATTTTTCGCGATTTCAGAACCACGTTGAAAAAGTTTCAGCGCCAACGCACTGGCTTCTAGCCAATCTGCTTCCGTCATCCATCCCTCAGAAATGATTTCAGCCGGTGCAATAGGGCGGTCATGAATTTGTTCTTTAGTCGTTGGCGTCAAAACAGCTTGTTCAAGCTGTTGATTTTTTGTTAATCCTTCAGGAAAGGTAATCCCACAATAGGTACGCACTCCATTTTGATATTGAGTCCACAAAGAAGTGCCTGTTGTGCCACTAATATAGCCTCTTACGACAAATTCAATTGGAAAAACGGTACATTTTTTGGCAATAACAACATTCGGATCGGGAATGGCAATAATGTGATTGGGAACAAGGTTTTTGGTTTGTTCAAACCACCAAGCACTGGTTAAATTAAGTACCGCACCTTTATAAGGAATTAGGGCAAGGTGTCTATCAAAAGCGGTTAGCCTATCCGTAGTAACGAGCATGATGGCATCACCCAGGTCATAAGAATCTCTAACTTTCCCTTGATATTTCTTGCCTACAGGCAAATTTGTTTTATCCAAACAAAAAGCTGGAGCTTCGCGAATTTCCTTGTCATAGCGAGTGGTCGTAGCGGTAGCATTCGTGAGCATAGGGGTTTCCAATAATATGAGTTAACAAAATGTCGTCTATTAACGTAGCAACGTTCGTTTCCTCGCTAGTAAACTGCCATAAAACACCGTGATTTATTTTATTTATTTTGGGTAATTCATAGTGGGCATTCAGGGTTTGTAGCGTTTGCTGTCCCTTTAAGTCTTCTTTTGCGCGAACGAGATACGCTGAAGCATTTTTAGAATGCAGTTCGTTTAAGGACACTTCCCGTTCTTTACGATCGGAATATAAAAGTCCCGTTTTTTTGAGCTGAGCAAACTCTTCTGCAGAGTCACAATCAATTTCCCAGTGTTCAAAACGATGCACAGTTACTGGAAAACCTAAGCGTCTTAAGGTTTTTTGTACTGTTAAGGCTTGGTTATCCGTGATAATCAGCTTAACAAGACAGAGGTGGCTGGCTGGGATTTTACTGAAGTTTTGTGCTTGGTGAGCCATACTTTGTAGCTTGGGCACTGCCGTAACCTGCGAATTAGAGTGTTCTTCTATATAATCGCGCATTGAAGCAAAAATAGGATCACCATTTATTGTGCGCTCAGGATGCGGCATCATGGCCATCACATTCCCAGCTTGATTGGTTACTGCTGCAATATTGCCAGCGGAACCATTGGGATTAATGGGGAAATTATCAATGATATTGCCTTTGGCATCACAATATTGGAATAAATTTAAACCATGCTGTTCTATCCTTTGTAACAATGAATCAGGCATTAAAAAGCGCCCTTGCGCATGGGCTATAGGGAGATGAATTACATCTGTAGTTTTAAGATGACGGGTAAAGGCATTATGCTGGTGATTTTCTGATAATCGCATGTATGCCCAGGCATTATAAAAACCGGTTCCTACTATTTTGCCATTGGCAATACGCTTATTTTCAGTAAGTGCCATACTGATATCATCTTGCTCAAAACCGGGGACTAAACCTGATTCGACGAGTATTTGGGCGCCATTGCAAATCCCTAATATTGGTTTGCCTTGCTCGTTTTGCGCTTTGATTTCTTGAATTACGGGATCAAGTGCGGCAATAATTCCTGCGCGAGAACGATCTTCATAGGAAAAGCCGCCAATAAGGATATAACCATCTAAGTGACGCAGTTTCTCTAAAGATTCATTCCATAAAAACTCAACGGGCTCCATGCCGACTCGTTTCACTGCAAGCGCTGTTTCTCGCTCACAATTAGAACCTGGAAATTGAATTAAACCAATGCGTATCATAACAGTGTCACCTTTTGCTCGCCTCGTACGACATGTCCAATTTCATAAAGAGGGAACGATGGAAAATCGCGGAGTACTTCGCGTACAGCAGATAATGTTTCTGGCGCTATAAAGAGAACCAAACCTGCACCCATATTAAATGTGCGATACATGTGCTCATCATCCAGATGTCCTAATTTACGTAATAAGCTAAATATAGGAAGTTCGGGGATTTGTTTTTTATGAATTTCTACACCACAATTTTTTGGTAAAATACGGGGAATGTTCTCCAGTAGGCCACCACCAGTGATATGTGCCATGCCTTTAATGGGTATGTTTTTTTCCAAAATACTCAAGATAGGCCTGGTGTAATTAATATGAGGAGTTAAGAGCTCTTCACCTATGCTATGGGAAAAATCTTGAAATTGTGATTCGACGGTGTAGCCTGCAACATCAAAGAGGAGTTTTCTTGCTAATGAATAACCATTGGTATGCAAGCCACTTGAAGGAAAGGTAAGCACAAGATCACCTTCACAGATTGCTTTTCCCTCAATGGCTTTATTTTTTTCAACTACGCCGGTAACGACTCCGACTAAATCAAGTTCACCAGGTAAATAAGTGCCCGGCATTTCTGCGGTTTCCCCACCAACTAAAGAGATGTGGTTTTCTTTACAGGCTTTGACCATGCCTTTAATGATCTGTTCAACGGTTTCTGGTTTTAATTTATCATTTGCAATGTAATCAAGAAGCGTCAGTGGTTTTGCACCTAAAACGATAATGTCATTTGTTGTGGCGCTGACTAAATCCATCCCGATGGTGTCGAATTTTTGCATCATTTTGGCGACCATCATTTTCGTCCCCACACCATCAATGCTTTGCACAAGAACCGGATGCTCATAATCCTGCAGCAGGCTTTTGAGATCATACATGGCGCCAAAGCTACCAATCCCCGTAAGTACGTGCGGTGAAAAGGTGCTTTCTACCGATTTTTTAATGCTACGAACTGCTTCATTGCCTGCTTCAATGTCTACACCTGCAGCTTTATAATCAATAATTGACATTATATGAGCCTCTCAACTAAACCATTTTTCCAGGCAGTTTTTGCTGCACTGACGGACAGATTGATAACTGAATTCATTATCAAGGTTGGGGTTGCTGTTGTTTCACCTATAGTTTGAAACGATACAGAATACTTGTGGAATATTTGTTCCAGCATGCTTACATGTTCCGGGGACACTTCAAGGATAAAGCCGCCGCTTTCTGTAAACAGTTTTTTATCATTCGCCAAGGTACCGGGAATAAAAACATTTACCCCAAGTTCATTTTTAAAACTCATTTCTGCCAAAGCAACTGCGATACCTCCTTCGGAAATATCATGTGCGGCCAGCACCAGGCCTGTTTGTATGGCGGCATGTACGGCGCTGATTTCATCAGCAAATGCAGCAAGGTCCGGTTTAGGAAGTTGACTGCCCAGTTCGTTGTGCAACTGGTAATACACACTGCCACCACATTCATCTTTACGCGCACCAACCATCAAGAGCACTGAATTAGCTTGCTTGAAATCATAAGTGATGGTTTTGGATAAATCGTTCATTGCGCCAAGGCAGCTGATGATAGGGCTTGGTGGAATGGCGCCTTGAGCCGATTCGTTATAAAGCGACACATTTCCTGAAATAATCGGGAGACTCACACTGCGATCGGTAAACATTTTTACGGCATGACATGCATCAACTATGCCGCGAACTGAATCCACAAATTCGCCCATCTGCTCTGGATTTTCAGGATTACCAAAACACAAACAATCAGTCAACGCCAGAGGCCAGGCACCCACGGCAATGATATTACGCACGGATTCGGTGACTGCATTCACAGCCCCCCAATAGGCGTCAATTTTATTGTAGCGTGGATTATGATCGACCGATAAAGCAACACCCGTACGTTGAATTTCTTCTGGGTATTTATCTTCATTAAATGGGGCAATCACGCCAGCATCAGCCCATCCTGGTTCCACAACGGAGCGACCTTGAACCTGCTTGTCATAACTTTCATAAATAGGCGCACGCGAGGCAATGTTTTCGTGAGCAAGTAAACTGAGTAATTGCTCATTGAAATCATGCACAATGATAGGCTTTGGTTCTGTGTGCGTGTGTTGTTTGCTACTGTAGGGGCGATCATAAAGAATCCCTTTGGTAATGTCTTCTGCGCGAGCAGAGACAATTTCTTTCCCTTGGGATTTGACGACATATAAGCCATCGTTTCTTATTTGGCCTACAACAGTTGCTTGTGCTCCATCACAGATTTCTGGAAGCGCAAAACGCTCATTGTAATGCTTTAAGAAGGTGTCAACTAATTCTTCAGGGACAACCCACATAAAGCGTTCCTGAGTTTCAGAGCATAAAACCACCGCGGGTAATAAATCGTGCATGCTGGTGGGCACAAGATCAATATTGATTTCTGCTCCATAGCCACTGGCTTCTGCCAATTCAACACTGGCACATGCAATGCCGCCGGCGCCTAAATCTTTGAAGCCAACGCGCTCAATGAGGTTCTTTTCGCGGAGGAATTCAAACATCGCATAATTGGCTTTAAGAATGTGTCTTTGCAAAAAGGCATTAGGCTCTTGTACTGCCCCTTTATTTTGCTCTTGTTGCTCTTCACTCAAAGTTGCCGAGGCAAAAGCGGCACCGCCAAAGCCACTGTTATCGGTGGGTTTGCCGACTAATATAAATTGATAGCCCTCTGCGTTAGCGGGGGCATAGGAGTGGATAATATGATCTTCTCTGACTACACCTAAGGTGACTACAGTGACCAGACAATTTTCATTATACGCTTCGTCATAATACGTATCCCCGGCTAGATTGGGAATGCCAAGCGGATTCGCATAGCCAGCAATTCCCTGCACTACGCCCTGATGTATCCACTTTGTTTTTGGGCGATTAATATCCCCAAAGCGCAAACTGTCAGCAACGGCAATGACTTCCGCGCCCATACAGCATACGTCTCGCACATTGCCACCCACTCCGGTTGCCGCACCTTCGAAGGGTACGAGTTGTGAGGGATGATTGTGTGATTCATGGCTTATCACAATCCCATAACGTCTGTTCTCTTTATCCGTAGCTACCGCCACAATTCCAGCATCCTCTTTAGGGCCTAGAATGACGTGCGGCGCTTTAGTATTAAATTGGTTAAGGTGTTTGCGACTACTTTTATAGGAACAGTGTTCTGAGCCCTGAATTGACCATAAGACACATTCAGCATAAGTTGGTGGTCTTTTTAATAATGAATTCTGAATGGTGAGGGCTTCATCGGGGGTTAGGCGCACGCTAAATCGTTGGAGTAATTTGGCTATTTCCTCCAAGGACAGCTGAGAAAAATCAAAACAATCCGGGACTTCTTGCATTTTAGGGGATCTGACCTATGGCTAAAACGTGCCTAATTTTAATCGTTTTTTGCATATAAAGCAACACATTTTTTGCATTTACTTGACAAATTGGTCAAAAATTCACACATTTGGGCGTGGCAATTTTAGCCTGGGTGCCATGTAGCGAATCAGGAAAGTTATGTTTCTATTCCCGGGTTACGGCCGCGCCTTCACCCAGGCTACATTTAATAAAAAAATGAAATGATTAGGATTGGTTCGACTCCTTCCATAATTTTTCCACGACTTGTGGATTTGCCAAAGTAGAAATATCTCCCAACTCACCAATATGTTCTATTTCCTTTCCCGCAATTTTGCGCAGGATACGCCGCATAATTTTACCGGAGCGGGTTTTGGGTAAATCATTAACAATATGAATGACATCTGGTTTCGCTATAGGACTTATTTCCTTATTGACCTGTTGGATTAACTCCGTTTTTAATTGGTCACTCGCGGTGTAACCCTGTTTTAAAATGACATAGGCATAAATACCTTGGCCTTTAAGATCATGAGGAATACCAACTACAGCTGCTTCCGCAACAGCGGGGTGGCTCACCAGGGCACTTTCGATTTCTGCCGTACCTAAGCGATGCCCTGAAACATTAATCACATCATCCACACGTCCTGTAATCCAATAATCACCATCCGCATCGCGTTTTGCCCCATCTCCAGTAATATAATAACCATGATGCAAATAGGTCATGCAGTAACGTTGGTGATCGCCGGCAATCGTTCTTGCCATAGAAGGCCAGGGGTATTTTATGGCTAAAAATCCTTCGCCGGTATCCATGATTTCGTGACCATGTTCATTGAGTAATACCGGAATGATACCTGGAATGGGTTGGCGCGCTGAGCCCGGCTTGCGGATGGGATCATCTGCTCTAGGGCTAATCATCACCGCCCCAGTTTCAGTTTGCCACCAAGTATCCACTATAGGGCATCTGTTTTGACCCACTTTTTGATAATACCACTCCCATGCCTCGGGATTAATGGGTTCACCAACGGAACCAAGTAAGCGCAAGGAGTGTCGAGAACTAGAGTTTAACCATTCATCACCGGCGCGCATTAAGGCACGTATGGCCGTGGGTGCTGTATAAAACACATTGACTTGATGCTTATCCACAATATTCCAGTTTCTAGAATAATCAGGCCAAGTAGGGATCCCTTCATACATGAGCGTTGTAATTCCATTACAAAGCGGCCCATATACTACATAACTATGTCCTGTAATCCAGCCTATATCTGCAGTACACCAAAATACTTCTTCTTTTTGGCAATTAAAGATTAATTGATGTGTGTATGCAGCTTGTACTAAATAGCCGCCGGTTGTATGGACTACTCCTTTAGGTTGGCCAGTACTTCCAGAGGTATATAGTATAAATAGTGGATCCTCTGCGTCCATTGGTTCTGGATCACAGTGGGCATTTACTTTTTCTTTGAGCTCATGCCACCAATGATCTTTATTTTTATCAAAAGGAACGGCGGCATCATTTGTTTTAATCACTAGCCTTGGCAAGGGTAGATCATGGCATGCTTCATCAACCTGTTTCTTTAGATCAACTAATTTACCACCGCGATAAAAATGGTCAGCAGTGATTAGGCTGGTGCATTCAGAAGCAAGTATGCGTTGTTTTAAGGCGTGGGCTGAAAAACCGGCAAATATGGTGGTATGTATTGCGCCAATTCGAGTACACGCAAGCATGGCAATTGCTGCTTCAGGGATCATGGGCAAATAGATCGCTACCTTGTCGCCTTTTTTTACTTTTAGGTGTTTGAGCACATTACTCATGCGACACACCTCAGTATGCAACTCAGCAAAAGTCAGTGTTCTATTATGAGTTGGATCGTCACCTTCCCAAATAATCGCGGGCTGATTTGCTTTGTGGGGTAAATGTCGGTCTAAGCAATTCATACTGACATTTAATTTCCCCCCTTTGAACCAGGTGACATCACCATGTTTTAAGCCGCCGGTAAGTACTGTATCCCATGGCTTTAGCCAATCTACAGTTTGTTGGGCTACCTCAGACCAAAACTCGCTGATTGAATCTTCTGTAGGCGTTAATTTTGGATGGTGCAAATGAGTATGCATGTTATACCCCCTCACCTTCAGCAATCAGTTTAATAATTGCAGAAAAATCACAATCACCAAGGCCTTGGTCGATAAAATGCTGATAGATCATGGTTGCTTGCGAACCTAAAGGAGTGTGCACATTAACTGAGTGCGCAGAATCTTGGCTGAGTAGTAAGTCCTTGAGCATCATGGCTGCTGCAAATCCGGGTTTGTACTCATTATTTGCCGGTACGTTTTCTAAAACGCCAGGAACTGGTGCATATTTGCTCATTGCCCAGCATTGTCCTGATGCATTAGTGACTACTTCAAACAGTTTTTGGGGTGATAATTGCAGTTGCTCTGCGAGAGTAAATGCCTCTGAAATCGCAATCATGGAGATCCCCAGGATCATGTTATTACATATTTTTGCCGCTTGCCCGCTGCCTGCGCCACCGGTGTGAATGATTTTTTGTCCCATAGTTGCCAAAATAGGCTGGGCGGTATGGAATGCCTTTTCTTCACCACCAACCATGAAGGTTAAGGTGGCTGCTCCTGCTCCGGCGACTCCACCTGATACCGGTGCATCGACAACATGTAGCTGATGTTGCTTGGCTAGATAATGTAGTTCGCGCGAACTGTTAACATCTATGGTGGAGCAATCAATAAATAAGGCTCCTTTTTTTGCTGCATGGAACAAACCATTATTACCATGACATACATTCAGCACTTGTTCGCCATTTTGTAGCATCGTAATCAATACATCCTGGTCTTTGGCGACTTCATGTGTGTTTTCAGCAAGCAGGCCACCAGCTTGAGAAAAATGCTGCAAGGCCGTTTGTTGTAAGTCATAGCCGGTCACTTGATGTCCTGCTTTAACGAGATTGATGGCCATGGGTAAGCCCATATGTCCAAGTCCTACAAATCCGATTTTTGTCATTGAGTTCTCCATGTATTGTATCCATGTAATATCAATGTAGCCTGGGTGAAGGCACAGCGAAACACAGGGAACTGCATCCCTGGGTTACGCTTCGTTTCACCCAGGCTACATTATTTGATGTTAATCATGTGTAGGCATAATAAACGCACTGTCTTTAATTTCAGTGACAGGCCATTTGCTGGTGACGGTTTTACGTCGAGTATAGAAGTTGATACTTTCTTGCCCGTGCATGTTGGTGTCACCAAAAGCAGAATGTTTCCAGCCACCAAAAGGATGGTTGGCAACAGGAACAGGTATAGGAATATTAACTCCTACCATCCCAGCTTGCACACGTTGACTGTACTCACGCGCACTAAATCCATCGCGGGTGAAGATTGCAGTACCATTACCATATTGATTTCGATTTACCAACGCGAGCGCTTCTTCAAAATTATTGGCACGCATAATGACGAGAACGGGGCCAAAAATTTCATTTTGATAGATGGACATGTTTTCATGGACTTGATCAAACAGGCAGGGGCCCATAAAGAAACCTTGTGGATGTTCAGGATGTTTAAATGCGCGGCCATCAATAATTAGTTTAGCGCCCTCGCTTACCCCTTTATCTACAGCCGCTAGAACTCTTTCCCGATGTGGTCCACTAACCAAGGGGCCCATATCTGTATTAGGCGCATCCCCTGCGTTGATGCGGGTTGCTTTGATTTGCGGCGTCATTTTTTCAATTAAAGCATCCGCGGTATGTTCACCTACAGTGACGGCAACAGAGATAGCCATGCAGCGTTCCCCTGCAGAACCATAGGCAGCGCCAACAATCGCAGAGGCAGCTTGATCCAGATCGGCATCCGGCATCACAATACAGTGGTTTTTCGCACCGCCAAAAGTATGGGCGCGTTTTCCATGGGAGGTTGCTGTACTATAAATATGTTGGGCAACCGGTGTTGACGCGACTGCAGTAAAGGCTGCGATATCTGGATGTGCCAGTAAATAGTCTACGGTTTCCTTATCACCATGCACACAATTAGCAACGCCTGCTGGCAATCCTGCATCAGTTAATAACTCCAACAAACGCACTGGAGCAGAAGGATCTTGTTCAGAGGGTTTTATAATGAACGTATTGCCACAAGCAATCGCAGGAATCATCATCCACACCGGCACCATGACTGGGAAATTAAAAGGAGAAACTCCCGCACACACCCCTATTGGTTGTCTTAAGGTATGACAGTCAACCCCATTGGTTACATCGGGAGAAAATTCGCCTTTGAGTTGATTAACTAGGCCACAATGTAATTCCACTACTTCTATAGCACGTGCTACAGAACCTTTGGCATCATCTAAAGTTTTGCCATGTTCACGTGTAATAATGCGTGCGAGATCCAGCTGGTTTTTTTCTAATAATTCTCGGAATTTAAAAAGGATTCGTGCTCTTTTGATTGCAGGAGTTTGCGCCCATCCTATTCCTGCTTCTTTGGCAGTAGCAATTGCTTTATCACAAAGGGATTTGGACGCAAAATGAACTTGTCCAATCACCTCTCCTAAAGCTGGATTATAAATAGAATGGCTTTTTGTATTCGTTTCATTGGTTAATTGACCACCAATATAATGTTGAACAATGTAGCTCATTAGCAAACTCCTTTTTATTATTTTTTATCAAATTAAGTGATTATTGTAATTGTTTCATGGAATTATTTATACAATAATGATGAAGAGATTAGGACTAAAATGACCTTTTTTTGAATCACTCTATTGGAGTATTTTGAACCGAGGCAAGTAGTTAAGGAAATTAATCTATGGGCAAAGGAATTGTTTTACGTGTACCCCATGGTACCGAATTATCACGAGAATTGATTCAAGCGCTAGAGACTCGTTTTCCCGGCTATACTCTAGAAACTTACCATGAAAAACCTGATTATCGCCGTAGTTTTGTGCGTCGGGTAAGTAGCCTGCAAAAAGGGTTCAATTTTCTTCTTGATGCGTTACCTCTTCAGAGCAGCTTTTTAACCAAAGAAACGTTGCGCGAGTATATCGATGAATGTAAAACAGCTGCTTGTGATGCAAAAGACTCAACAGATGATTTGCATAAAGAGTTAGAAAAATATACTGCCAAATTAATTGAAGCCATTGCTTTGGTTTGGGGCACTTCGATTAAAGAAGCAATTGAGCTGCTCAATGAGGCAGAGCAATATGACTTAATGAAGAATGGCCGTCCTGATCTGGCAACATTAATGCCTATGAAGGTAGGAGAGGATATCAGCTATGTTATCCAACTCGACGAGTCGCTTCCTCCTCACTACGGTCAATTCATTGATGAATTAAAACAGATAAAAGCCAAGAAATATCCTAAAACCCCACCCTGGCTATACGGGCTTAAAGAATATCAACAAGCCTATTTTTGTAATCTAGATCGAAAAATTAGCAGTCATACTGAAGTAGTTCACGATTTTAATAATTTTTTAATCAGTTGGTCATCAATAAAAAGGAAAGCACTTAGTTTAAAGACAGATCTCCAACAAATTGCTAATAATTCCTCGCCACTTCCTTCATGGTTTAATGATCTAAGTCCTCATTTACAAGAAATGATGCGTATTTTGGCCGCTGATCCCGCTAACCTGGACGAAAATCTAAAGCAATTTAAAAAGCTGCTTATCTCCGATAGTTTTAAGAATGAGTGTGCTGATTCGGTGGCATATATCTCAAGCTTGCCACAATGGTATTGGGTATTGCCGCATCACCAACAGTTTTTTTTGGAGCATGTACTAAAAGGTGTTGATAAAGTAGAAGATGCGGTTCCTTTTTTATCCAGCCGCCATCGCACTTTACCTCTGCCTGCAAATTATGCAGCCCATAGCTTATTGGGAATAAGTCATGATGGAAAAGTAATTCGTGAGCTCTCAAAAAAGCGCTATCGTTCCAGCCACATTGCAACACGAGATGGATTAGAGTGGCCAGAAGCAGTGCAACGACGGCATAGCGATGCGTGTCTGGCGAAAGTGATGGAGCATGCACAACCAGGACAACTGGCAATATTACAAACGCTGATTAGTCCAATTCATGCGGTAGACTATGTGCCGACCTGGATTACAGACTATTTACCAACATTACCACCTGATTTGGAGTTGTACAAATTAGCGCGGGCTGCAGTAGAGCGGCGGGCAAAGATTCAATCCATCCAGCAGAATAATCATCCTTATAATTTAGCAAAGCGGCTGTATTACACTCAGTCGAATGATAAAGACAGTTTGAATTTATTGGCTGTCGCAAAAAAATACGTTTCCTCGACACCAGGATTACAGACTCTTCTTGATCAATACAAAAGTGTTTTGGAGTCAAAAGCAGGTTCCGCAACGGTTTTTGATTATGCTGGTAGAGAATTGTTTTTGAGTTCTTTGGAACAGTTAATTATTTTGGCCGTTGGTGGGCATCCTTATGGTTCGTGTGTGAGTGGTAAGGATAGAAAAGCCATAGAGCTCATCCATACGGATGCGATGCTTCTTTATAAAGAACTGTATGGCAACTGGCCCATATTTGATGAGTCCCAAGCTAAAGACCGTATTCGTTTTGTTTCTTTGGTTGCAGATCTGTATATGAGTCGTCATCAACAAGAACATGCGGGGCATAATGCGCCTGGGTCTGAAGGCATCAAAACCCCTGAGTGGTATTTACCAGAGGATATTGCCACTGAAATTAAAAAGCGCCTCAATAATGAACATGCTCTTAAGGACGATGACCGAGCTGCTACCGATAACGAAGTAAAGAATATTTTTATTGGTGGCCATAAAAAAGCAAAAGAATATCTATTACCAAAAGACACATTACAATGTCGTTTGGCTGCTCGGCAATTAGGTAAAACAAATTGCAATCGACTTTACGATGCCCTCTATCCTTTTATCAATGAAAAAAGCTTATTTGCTCCTGTAGAATCAAATTCGTGGTCTGCGATGTTTTTTTCTGATGCGTCGCCAACAACTCCTGATGGAATTCAGCAGATTTTCGATCTCATGGTCAGCCCCAGTTCCGGAAAGGATAATGTAGTGCGGCTCGAAAAAATATTGCAAATCGTATTGGAGCGACCCGAAGCAGATGAAACCCGCTCTGTTGCAACAAATTCTGTTTATGGACGTTTACGTTCACTGTTAAAACCAAAAGAAGTGAGCACTTTTGCTGAGACGGTTGAGAAGACAGTGGAGGAATGGACGGGCTTGTTTAATAAATCCAAAGAATCACATCGGCATGAAGCTATGATTCATGTTTAAACATACATAGAGCCCGGGTTTACCGGGCCCTAAATTCTCACAATTACAGTAAGTGCTCAAGTCCATAAATTAATGTAGATAATCCCGACACTTTTTGGCAAGACAGAATAATCCCAGGCATAAAACAACGTCGGTCAATACAGTCATCTGTAATGGTTAAGGTTTCGCCCTCGCTCCCAAAAATGACTTGTTGGCGTGCAATAACACCTGGCAGACGTAAAGAGTGGATGTTGATGTCACAATGTGTTCCACCACGAGCGCCAGGGACTAATTCCTTGAGATTTAATTTATTTTTAGGATTTTTTCTTGCAGCGGCAATCATTTCCGCAGTTTTTAAAGCGGTCCCTGAGGGGGCATCAAGTTTTTGTTGATGATGTGCTTCAATAATTTCCACCTCAGGCAAGTATTCTGCGGCTTTCGCTGCAAAGAGCATCATCAAGACGGCACTTATGGAAAAATTAGGTACAATGATTCCACCCAGACGACGACCTTCACATAATGAAGTTAATTCCTGAATGTGCTCAGGAAGAAGTCCTGAGGTGCCAATTATTGGGTGCGCGCCATGGTGTATAATCGTAAGGCTATTTTGATACACACTGTCTGCTCGGGTGAGATCAACAACAATTTGCGCTTTAGTATCTTGAATCGCTTGCGCTAAATTATCTTTTTTGCCCAGTTGTGCAACTAATTCAAATTCCTTGTGCTGATTAAGGGTTTCACAAGCTAAAGACCCCATTTTTCCATTAGCCCCATTAACAATAACACGTGTTAACATAATTCTCCTCACGAAATGAGTTATGATTTTTTATCTTTTGAGGGAGGGTAGTGTGTTCGCAACGCCCACATCGTTGCAAAAGGCCATCCAATCACTGTAGCTTGTAAGGCTAGAGAAACAAAGGCACCTCCAGGATTATCATTGATAAGAAAAATGATCCATGGAAAGAATACAGCAAGAAAGAATATAAACATTTTTTGCATGAAGCTTATCATATATTGCTCCCATAAAACCTAATCGAAACAGTCAATATCAATGAATGGTATCACATCAATGCGTAGTCAAAAAACGATGACGAATACAAAAAGACTTGTTTTATTATAGGGTCATCATCATCGATTTTTCTACTTTGGTTCTTTTTTCGTGCGCAGTAACTGAACATGATTAAGAGTGCTTGCAAACAATCATTAAACATTGTACATTGTGCGCTCATTCGTTAATGCAAATGATTTCATTTTCCGGATATGACATTTTAATATCTAACAAGGGTACTCTAATGAGAAAACAGGAGCTGCACCCACGCACCGCCGTTATAAATAAAGCTCAAAAAAATAAGTCTAAACAAGCACGAACAGACGCATTATTGTGGCTCGCTGCAAATTTCCCGGAAGCATTTGATAATTCATTACGAATTCGTCCATTAAAAATAGGGATTATGGACGATATTTTGCTTCACGCAGATAAAGCTACAGAATTAGGTATTTCTAAAAGTAAATTACGAGAGGCCGTGGTTTTATTCACACGTCGTCTTGATTATTTAGCCTGTCTGAAGCTACGTGAAATGCGTATTGATTTGCACGGTAATGAAGTGGGGGAGGTCAGTGCAGAAGAAGCGGAACACGCCACCACTAAGATTAAAAAGCGTGTTGAAAAAAGTGCAAGAAACGCACGTAAGGTTATGACCGAAAAAACCTCAAACCCAACCAGTTCAAATCAGCAAAATACAAGTTTCCAAGCAAAAACAAGCCAAGTCTCTCCATCTGCAGAAGATCACTTTCCTACTTATCCAGTGCGTTCGTCAACTTATAATTCCCTAAATGCACCAGCACAGCCTGTTAGAGCTACCGCTGTGATGGTGAAAAATAAAACGAGCCGGCAATATGATCCAGATGTTGTCGCGCGTTTGAAAGAGAAATTAGGGTTGTCACGCAGTCTTGAAGAAAAAAAAGAAGTCGTTGAATAGTTAATGTTGTCGCCTGTTTTGTACCCGGATTAGCCCAGCATAATCCGGGAGCTACCGGCTTTTGCGCAAAATCACTGATTGATAGAAAGTTTGTCTGAGTTGTTTTGATTCTTGGAGCACGCAAATTGAATGAGCGGGTGATGGGAATCGAACCCACGCCATCAGCTTGGGAAGCTGAGGTTCTACCATTGAACTACACCCGCAAATTAAAGCCCTGTCCCATAACCTGGGTTACGCTATGCTGCACCCAGGCTACATTGTCACAAACTTATTATAAGCGCTAAACGCGAATAATTTCCATACTGTTTGTACCACCTGCTGTACCAATTACTCGACCACGGGTTAATAAAACAAAGCCTTTTTGCTCCAGATGACCTAACTTTATTAACTCTGCAAGCACTTGTTGATTCAAGGTTTCAGAAGTGAATTGGTGGTAATTCATAAACACCGGGAACACATTGTGGGCAAGACACAAGCGGCCAATAGTTCTCTTATTCGCAGACACAGCAATAATAGGAACTGTGCTTTGTTGTCTTGAGATCCATAATGCGGTATCACCTGATTCGGTCAAGGTAATAATTGCTTGGATGGGGAAATGATTGGCTGCATGCATTGTGGCCATCGCAATGGCTTGGTCTGCGCGTTGGTAATGACAGGTTTCATCATTACTGTGGTAGTAAAAGCTTGCATGCTTTTCTGCACTGAGACAGATCTTATTGACCATCGCCAGTACTTTTACTGGGAATTGGCCACTGGCGGTTTCTGCGGATAACATCACCGCATCTGTTCCATCCAAGATGGCATTGGCAACATCAGAAACTTCTGCACGCGTAGGTTGCGGATTGTTTATCATTGATTCCATCATTTGGGTTGCTGTGATGACTACTTTATCCAATCGACGTGCTTCGCCAATGATGTGTTTTTGAATCGCAGGCACTTCTGCGGCACCTATTTCAACGCCCAAATCGCCTCGCGCTACCATGATGGCATCGGCTTCCTGAATAATTTCAGTGAGGTATTCCAAGGCCTCAGTACGCTCGATTTTTGCGATAATCGGTATTTTTTTGCCAAACTCGGTCATGAGGGCACGGGTATGGCGAATGTCTTCGGCATCTTTAACAAAGGATAAACTGATGTAATCTACTTCTGCTTCTATAGCTGTATGCAAATCACGTTTGTCTTTCTCTGTCATCGTTCTCGCTGCGAGGCCGCCACCTTTTCTGTTTAATCCTTTAAGATCACTGAGAACACCTCCTTCAATGACAATACAGTGAATTTTAGAGCCAACGATGTCTTTGACTTCCAATTCCACTAAACCATCATTAAGCAATAGATGATCTCCTACGACCAGTTCCCTAGCTAGATTGGGATAGGCTACAGAAACTTCGCCATGATCACCTAACATCTCTGCGGCGTTACAATCTAAAGAAAAAGCTTGGCCTTCAACCAGAGTGATTGATTTATTTTTGAAACGGCCTATACGGATTTTCGGGCCTTGTAAATCGGCCATTACTGCCAGTGGATGCTTTAATTCTTCAGCAATTTCGCGAACCAATGCAATAAGCGATAACGCAGAAGCATCAGCATGGGAGAAATTGATACGTACCACGTCAACACCTGCGGTTAACATGGCACGAAGTATCGTTGGATTACTACTGGATGGACCTAATGTGGCAACAATTTTAGTTTGTCTTAACATCTTGTGCTCGCTCCTGCAAAATGGCAACAGCTGGCAAGGTCTTTCCTTCTAAACACTCAAGAAACGCCCCACCTCCTGTGGAAACATAAGAGATTTGCTGATTCAGATCATAGAGATCGATCGCGGCAAGTGTGTCACCACCTCCGGCAATTGAAAAAGCATCACTTTCGGCTATAGCAATAGCTATAGCCCGTGTTCCATAAGCAAATTGTGCAAATTCAAAAACACCAACTGGGCCATTCCAAATGATGGTTTTGGCAAGGTTAACAATGTCAACATATTCACTAACCGTCATGGGACCGATATCGAGAATCATGTCGTCAGAGGCAACATTGTGCAGTGATTTATTATAGGCCGGGCAATGTTCACTAAATGATTTGCCAACGACAACATCCGTAGGTAAGGGGATATGGCAGCCTTTTTCTTTAGCCAGTTGGAGAATTTCACGTGCTTCATCCAGTAAATCGTGTTCATAAAGGGAAACACCGATTTCAAATCCTTGAGCTTTAAGAAAGGTATTTGCGATTCCGCCTCCAGGGATTAAATAATCAACAAGCGTGACTAACTGCCGTAGTAAACTAAGCTTTGTAGAAACTTTGGCACCACCTACAATCGCCACAATGGGTTTTTGAGGGGCAGCAAGGGCTTTTTCCAAGGCATCAAGTTCGCTCACTAATAAGGGGCCTGCGACCGCAATCGGGGCATACTGAGCGACACCATAAGTAGACGCTTGAGCTCGATGTGCTGTTCCAAAAGCATCCATGACAAAAATATCACAGAGACTGGCAAGTTTCTTTGCCAGTTGCTCATCATTATTTTTTTCACCCACATTAAAACGCACGTTTTCACAAACGACTAACTCACCTGGGTTAACCTCTACCCCACTGAGATATTCCTTTACGAAACGTACAGGGTAATCCAAATGTTCGCGCAGATATTCTGCGATCGGCTCCATGGAAAAACGTCGTTCGAATTTTCCTTCTTCAGGACGTCCTAAATGAGATAAGACCATAACTGCCGCACCGGCATCCAAAGCAGCTTTAATAGTAGGTAGTGCTGCCTGTAATCGTTGGTCGCTGGTAATAAAACCCTCTTTGATTGGAACATTCAGATCTTCACGAATAAGTACCCGTTTTCCTGACAGGTCTATATCGCGCATTTGTATCAGATTCATCAGATATCTCCAAGCTGGGTTTTTTAGCAACTCATCATTTGTTGCGCTGTGTCCAGCATACGATTAGAAAAGCCCCATTCATTGTCATACCAAGCCACAATTTTCACGAGATTACCAAATACCTTGGTTTGTGTGGTATCAAAAATAGCTGATGCGGGGTTATGATTAAAATCACATGAAACTAAAGGATCATCATTGATTTGTAAGATACGGCTTTTTGCTTGACGGACAATATCGTTGACTTCTTTGGCGGTGGTTTCACGTTTTGCTGTAAAGGTTAAGTCAATAACGGACACATTAAGCACTGGAACACGCATTGCAAAACCATCCAGTTTTCCTGCTAACTCAGGTAATACTAATCCTACTGCTGCTGCGGCACCTGTTTTTGTGGGAATAATAGAGTGTGCTGCTGCACGAGCACGACGTAAATCTTCATGACTTCCATCTAAAAGCATTTGATCGTTAGTGTAGGCATGAACTGTATTCAATAAACCCGCTTCAATGCCTAGAGCATCATTTAATGGTTTTACAACTGGAGCCAAGCAATTCGTGGTGCATGATGCATTGGAAACAATCAGGTCAGACGCTTTGAGTGTGTGGTGGTTTACTCCATAAACAATGGTTGCATCCACATTTTTTCCTGGGGCAGAAATCAATACTTTTTTCGCGCCAGCGGTAATGTGTTGCATTGCTTTGTCACGTTCTGTAAAGAAGCCAGTACACTCTAAGACTAAATCAATGTTTAATTCTTTCCAGGGTAAATTCAGTGGATTACGCTCGGCAATGATTTTAATTGCATGCCCGTCGATTATCAGCATGTCACCTTCAACACTGACATCCGATGCGAAACGGCCATGTGTTGTATCGTAACGGGTCAGGTGTGCTGTTGTATCAATCGCTGATAAATCGTTGATCGCAACAATTTCAAATTCATTTTGTTTTTTTGATTCAAAAATTGCTCTTAAGATACAACGGCCAATGCGACCATAGCCGTTAATCGCGACACGTATTGTCATATTACCTCTCCAATTTTAGTAGGGTCGTTTACAATTCTAACGAATTGTAAACATCCTTTTATCTTTCAAGTTAAGTAAGTATCTAATCGTACCTGGGTGAGGGCGAAGCCGTAACCCGGGATTAAGAAATTCTTTCACGTCCAGAAACCTGGGTTACGGCTTTGCTTTCACCCAGGCTACAAATTTAATGTTTTTGCACTAATGTTTCTACAGTTTCAACTATTCGCTCTACAGTAATACCCAGATATTGATAGGCTTGGGTAGCTGGAGCCGATACGCCAAAACGATCCAGGCCAATGACTGCACCTTGTAAGCCAACAAATTGATACCAATAAGCAGAACTGGCTGCTTCAATTGCTACACGGGTGTGGATATTTTGGGGCAAAACGTGATTTTTATAACTTTGGTCTTGCTCCAAGAATCGTTCTGCACAAGGCATAGAGACTACTCTCACTTTAAATCCTCGTGTTTTTACTTGCTCTGCAGCCGTAAGTGCCAGCTGAACTTCCGAGCCTGTAGCGATTAAGATGGCATCAGGAGTGCCCTCACAATCCAGAATAATGTAACCTCCTTTGTCAATTAGCTCAGCCGCTGTTGCTCCATGAGGCAATGCAGGCAGGTTTTGCCTTGAAAGCAGCAAGGATGTTGGCCCATTATGATGCTCCAAAGAGCGTTTCCATGCAACGGCTGTTTCCATTAAATCTGCAGGGCGCCAGACGCTCATGCCTGGAGTCATGCGCAGCATGGATGCATGCTCTACGGGCTGATGTGTTGGACCATCTTCACCTAAGCCAATCGAATCATGAGTAAAGACATAAATAACGCGTTGTTGCATTAAGGCACTTAAACGTACCGCATTACGGGCATAGTCTGCAAAAACCAGGAATGTTCCACCATAAGGAATAAATCCTCCATGGACGGCTAAGCCATTCATGATTGCAGCCATGCCAAACTCGCGTACACCATAATATAGATAATTACCTGAAAAGTCTTCGCCAGTGATGGCTTTGCTACCTGACCAATCTGTATTATTAGAACCAGTTAAGTCCGCAGAACCACCGAGCATTTCAGGCAGAAAACGGGCAAAATGTTCAATACATTGTTGTGACGCTTTTCGTGTCGCGATGGCTTTGTCATTGGAGCGGCATTGCTCAAAAAATGCATGACTGTTACTTTGCCAATCATCGGGAAGATCGCCGTTGATGCGACGTAAAAACTCATAATGCTCTTGAGGATATTTTTCCTTGTATTGATTCAGCAGCATGAGCCATTGTTGTTCTTCTCTTTCCCCTTGCTCTACATGATTCCATTGTTGATAGATGGAGTCAGGGATTTCAAAAGGTCCGTAGTTCCACTTAAAAAATTCACGCACATTGGCAATGTCTTTGCTGCCTAATGCCGCGCCATGTGCTTTTTCACTTCCGGCGACAGAGGAACCTAGTCCTATTATCGTTTTGCAGATAATCAAGGTGGGTTGTGTGGTATTTGCTTGGGCTTTAAGAATGGCTTGCTCGATTGCATCCATATCATGGCCATCTACTGCTTCGATGACTTGCCAATGATATGCTCTAAACCGTTGTGCGGTGTCATCCGTAAACCAAGATTCAACTTTACCATCAATAGAAATTCCATTGTCGTCATAGAAAACAATGAGTTTCCCTAAGCCTAAAGTACCTGCTAGCGAACACGCTTCATGAGAAATGCCCTCCATGAGGCATCCATCACCAGTAAAAGTATAGGTATAGTGATCCACAAGATTAAAATCATCATGGTTGAAGTGTGTTGCGAGTACGCGTTCTGCTAACGCCATGCCTACTGCATTTGCTAAGCCTTGTCCTAAAGGGCCGGTAGTCGTTTCTACACCGGGCGTATGTCCAAACTCTGGGTGTCCAGGTGTTTTCGAATTGAGTTGACGAAACTGTTTAAGATCTTCCAAAGAGAGCTTATATCCACTCAAATGAAGTAAGGAATAAAGCAACATGGAGCCATGCCCATTAGACAGTACAAAGCGATCGCGATTAAACCAATGAGGATTTTGGGGATTGTGCTTTAAAAACTTCTTCCACAGAACGGTTGCTATGTCTGCCATGCCTAAAGGCATTCCTGGATGTCCTGATTGAGCTTGTTCTACGGCGTCTATACTTAGCATGCGAATGGCATTAGCTAATTCTTTGGAAAGATTCATGGGTTCTCTTCATGCTTAATTCGGTGCAATATTGTCGCTCAGAAGACATAAATCAGCAAGAAAATAAGTGCATTTTTGACCATTATTTTGCAAAAAGATCTAATTTTGCCCTGATTTCATATTTTATGAGCATGCCAAAACGATAAGTTCGTGTCACTTTAGTATAGATCGATAAGCCTGATTATCGATTTTTCTGGTAAAAAATAAATCAAATTTGTTTTTTTAATCTATCCATGGAAACAACAAACCGTAGGATTAATGTTCATAAATTTTCTTTTTATGTAGATTTATATATAATCAGACCTATTTTTTTACTTTTGAAGTGATTAATAGGCATAAACAAATGATCAATAGAACATTGTTTATTTGATATCCAAAATTCATTTTAGGACATCATGACCCCAGTTATTCGGCATTTAGACAACATATTTCCTGAACTGTCTGTTTCGCAGATGGTGCAGAATCCTTTGAATTGGACCTTCACAGAAAGCATCAAGAAGTTAGGTCCTGATTTCTATAATAAGGTAGTCCCACTTCATTTAGTAATGAATCTCGAATACAGTCTTTTGGGGCAACAATTAAGAGCTAAATTTCTGTCTCAGCAGCAGATCGATCGCGAAGAACTGCAAGAACAGCTTATTGCTGCCTTAATGCTGGCAGAACTTTTGGAGCATATTTACGAGCACTACTTAATTATACCCAGAGAGGTGAGGCGCTTACGCCAGCAACAGAATTTATATCGTGAATTGCTCGCAGGATTGATAGAAAATTTTCCTAAGAATCCTAAAGAGGTGGAAGAAGTACCTTCTTTGACGCAAGAAGTACGCAATATGACTGTCGAGACGAATTTGTATCGATTGTTATTCACGCGTTCCAAGCGCGCGTTGGATTTTATTACTCTTATTGCACAATCAGATGGATACCTTAATTTTGTCCGCATCATGGATAAAGCTCTAGATCCTATTATCGCATATTTAGCGTGGATTTTTTTCCTGCCTCGATTGTTAGTAAACCTGTTTGTGGTGATAAAACATACGGTGCATGGCTGGTGGATGGATGATGATACAGAGGGTTCTTTAGACTGGACCGCTCGTTTCAATGCACAAATAAAACGTCGTTGGTTTGAATTAGGTAATGATATTGTCTGGTTTAGTGCAGGATTTCTTAATTGTTTTTATTTAGTTGGTGCATTGGCTCCATTTGCCTTTTATGTTTCGTTCGCCGCTTTTGCCATCGATATCATCCTCTCGCTTACGCGTACTTTTATTGAATTAAGTCGTTTATATGAGCTGCGTGCGCAATATGCAGCGATGCTCAATGAGCCGCATTCTGCAAAAGAAGAAAAACAAATAAATGAGCAGCTTGACACAATAGATAAGCAAATTGCTTTTGAGCAATATCGACTGGTGTCGCATTTAATAACGACCGTCGCTATTTTTCTGGCCATATGTTGCGCATTGCCCATATTTGCCGCAAATCCAATTATTCCAGTAGTTGGCGCAATTTGTTTGGCCATGATTTGTGTTATCAATTTTGCTCTAACAGAAGAAATTGCCGAAAGTCGACCTGTAGATACCATCGAGCGTGCTCCTGCACTAGCAAAACTGGGTTTTTTTAGTAAAAAAGAAGCAACGCCAGCACGTTTAGAGTTGTTGTCTGAGGAAGAAGAGGATATGACGCTCGATGATTCATTCTGTTGTGTCCAATAAAACATAGGCTGGGTGTAGCGCAGCCTACGGTATTTAGCTTTTTTGTCATAACACCGGGATGACGAATTACATTACATCATTTGGGTATAGAGGCTTTATTAATTGAATGCTATGCTTTAGGTCTTATCAATTTTCAAAGGTAAAGCATGTCAGCACCAGTAGGATTACCCCAATTTAGTCGTATTGATGTGAAGCAATTTCAATCGCATCTTGATGCCATATTAAAAAAGCATTTAGAGCAGGTAGACCGTTTACTCAAAGAAAATCCTCATTATACCTGGGACAATTTAATGTACCCCTTAGATGATATGGCCGATGAGCTGGAGCGCTTTTGGTCACCATTGTCGCATTTGCATGGGGTAATGGATTCGCCTGAATTACGCAAATGCTATGATGCCTGTTTGCCACTGCTCTCTGCTTATGAGTCCACAATGGGCCATAATCATGAATTGTATGAGGCCATCAAATCAATTGACAAACACAGCTTGAATCCGGTGCAACAAAAGTTAATTGACGATAGTTTGCGCGATTTTGAATTATCAGGTGTTGCTTTGAATAAAGAACATAAAAAACGCTTCGAAGCCATTCAGACACGCCTAGATGATTTGACCAATCAATTTGAGCACAATATTCTCGACGCAACACAAGCATTTACGTTGCATATTAAAGATCCGGCACGTTTGGCAGGACTGCCTGAACATGCTTTAAATACAGCGAAAGAACTTGCTGCTGAAAAACATCTCGAAGGGCATGTCCTTACTCTGGAATATCCTTGTTATCAAGCGGTGATGACGTATGCTGAAGATCGCGCACTACGTGAAGAAATGTACCAGGCTTATATTACCAGAGCCTCAGATCAAGGTCCTAATGCTGGAACTTATGACAATACGCCCTTGATTCAGGAAATTTTGGCATTACGCGATGAAAAGGCTAAGCTTTTAGGCTTTAATAACTATGCCGAACTGTCGATAGCCACAAAAATGGCTGAATCAACCGCTGAGGTTAGAAACTTTCTGGATGACTTGATCGGAAGAATACACACCCAAGCAACAACCGAGTTTAAACAGCTGGAACAATTTGCTGCTGAAAAATTCCAGCTCAAAGTAGTTAAACCTTGGGATGTAGGGTATTTGTCTGAGAAAAGAAGACAAGCATTATTTACGCTATCACAAGAAGATTTGCGCCCCTATTTTCCTCAACCTAAGGTGATGCAGGGATTATTCGATTTAGTTAAGAAATTATATGGCATGTCCATAGAAGAAATAAAAGGCGTTGATATTTGGCATAAAGACGTACAATGTTATTGTGTGGTTGACGAGCACAACACGGTTCGCGGTTATGTGTTTACTGATTTATTTGCACGCTCCAACAAGCACAGTGGCGCATGGATGGATTCCTTACAAAGCCGTCGAAAATTGGAAGATGGCAGCGTACAGTTACCCATCGCGACATTGACATGTAATTTTGCTAAGGCATCCGCCAATAAGCCTGCGACGCTATCTCACGAAGAGGTGGTGACCTTGTTCCACGAATTTGGCCATTGCTTGCATCACATTCTAACGCAAGTTGATTATTTAGGTGCTTCAGGTATTAATGGGGTGGAATGGGATGCAGTGGAATTACCCAGCCAATTCTTTGAAAACTGGTGTTGGGAAAACAGTGGTTTAGCCGTTTTAACTGCGCATGTAGATACTGGTGAGCCTCTTCCTAATTCACTTTTTGAACGTCTGATTGCCGCAAAAAACTTTCAATCTGCTATGGCGATGATACGCCAGATGGAGTTTGCGGTATTTGATTTTCGTATTCATCAAGAATATGTAGCCAATCAAGCCTCCCTGGTTGATGATATTTTGGCTGATGTACGTTCTAAAACCTGTGTGGTCCCTGTTGTACCTTATAATCGTTTTGCACATAGTTTTAGCCATATATTTGGTGGTGGTTATTCTGCCGGTTACTACAGTTACAGTTGGGCCGAAGTTTTATCCAGTGACGCTTTTTCTCGTTTTGAAGAAGAAGGGGTTTTAAATCCCCAAACGGGGCATGATTTCCTACATTACATTTTGGAAGTAGGGAGTGCGAAGAAAGCGGCCGAGGCTTATAAAGAGTTCAGAGGTCGCCCAGCAACGGTGGATGCGTTATTACGCCATAATGGCATTCAAGGATAAGTATAATCTGGATGATGGCAAAAAGCCGTCATCCAGACCTCCCGCATGAATTTTCACAATAAGGGCTGCTCATCCGTGTACAATTTATGTTATACTTAAAGTGTACAGATTGGGGGCGACCTGGCTTCGACGTGGGTTGCAAAACCAGAGGTGCATGCCGAGATTGAGAACTCTCGTAAATCAGACTCAAACTAAATATAAATGCAAACGATGAAAACTTTGCTGGTGGGGAAGCTATCGCTGCCTAATAAGCGCTTTAGTTAAACCATCACTGTGTACTGGCCAATAAACCCAGTATCCCGTTCGACCGAGCCCGCTTATTGGTATCGAATCAACGGTCATAAGAAATAAGCTAGTGTCCTAATCCATCCCGTATTAAGACGCGAAATTCAGGGAATCGCTGTGTAGTATCCTGCCCGTCGGAGAATGCACAGTTAAATCAAAAGACACGGCTACGCATGTAGAGCTGAAGGCAGAGGATTTGCGGACGCGGGTTCGATTCCCGCCGCCTCCACCAATTAACCATCCAAGACACTCCAATAACATCCATAAACTCTTGTAAACACTAGGCTTAAAGCCTATCATACGTCCACTATTGTCCAATAGATACCCCCTACATCCAAACCATAGTGGGGGTATTTATTGGGGTATATCGATAAGTCAAAAAGGAGATACCCCCAAAGTGGCTGAAAAGAAAGATATAGTATTTCGTAATGCTAAACCAAAAGAAAAAGCTTATAAGATTTCTGCTGAGAAAGGCTTGTTTATGTATGTAACCCCACAGGGTAATAAATATTGGCGAATGAAATACCGTTTTGGTGGGAAAGAGAAATTGCTGGCCTTGGGGGTATATGATGATGTTACCCTCGCTAAAGCCCGCGTCAAACGGGATGAGGCTAGAAAACTACTCGCTGATGACATTGATCCTGGTGAGCATCGAAAAGTCATGAAACAAATTGCAGATGAACGCTCGACCAATAGTTTTGAAGTAGTCGCTAGAGAATGGTTTGTAAAATACTCATCAAATTGGGTTAAAAGTCACGGGGATAAGATTATGCAACGCTTTGTGCGTGATATTTTTCCTTGGATTGGCAATAAACCTGTAACAGAAGTTACTCCCCCCGTATTGTTGTCAGTAATTCGTCGAATTGAAGAACGTGGAGCATTAGAAACAGCGCATCGAGCATTAAGCAATTGTGGACAAGTATTTCGTTATGCCATTGCAACAGGCCGAGCGGAAAGAGATGCAACTCAAGATTTAAGAGGCGCGCTTCCTCCTGTAAAAACCAAGCATTTTGCAGCGCAAACTGATCCTAAGCGTTTTGGAGAATTGTTAAAAATATTTGAAGATTACCAAGGATCACTGATTGTTCGATGTGCTTTACGGTTGGCACCGTTAGTTTTTGTACGTCCTGGTGAGTTGCGCCACGCAAAATGGGAAGACATTGATTTTGACACCGCTCAATGGAGTTATATTGTTACTAAAACAGATACTCCCCATATCGTGCCTTTGGCTATTCAAGCTATAGCAATATTAAAAGAACTTCACCCATTAACTGGTAATAGTTCTTTTGTTTTTCCCTCTGCGAGAAGCAATGCTCGACCAATGAGTGACAACGCAATTTTGGCTGCATTACGGAGGTTAGGAATTAGTAAAGAAGAAGCCACTGGTCATGGTTTTAGGGCAACTGCGAGAACATTACTTGATGAAGTCCTTGGTGTCCGGCCAGATATTATTGAACATCAGCTTGCTCATGCTGTTCGTGATCCTAATGGGCGTGCCTACAACAGAACAGCACATTTACCCGAACGCAAAAAAATGATGCAAGATTGGGCTGATTACTTATATAACCTGAAGAAATAGATTATTGAAAGGAAGAACTATATGGGAAAATTCAATCATCCAGAAAAACCTATTTGGCCCTTTGAAGGAGCACATCCACCACATGGTAATGGCGGGCATGCAGCGCGTAGTTGGAGTAATTACAGTTCGCTTACTATACATGAAGTAACGGCGTTAAGTTTCGGGATGAATCCGATAACATCTGGTTCATTTTGGGAAAACAGAAGTAATTATGGCACGTTGCACGTTGGGATGTGGAATGACCGTATTCAAGAATTAATTCGTGCTGTGTACGCAGGAGAAATTCGTGCAATATACAGAAAGGATGAGGTGGAATTAAGCGAAGATACACTCGTATATACAGAGGATGTAGAGAAATATCTCTTTCGTGCTCAACAATCAATTAACGAAGATAATCTTGAGCCAGTTAATCACACTTATCCATTATTAGAACAAAGTCGATATTTTCAAGATCTGAACAAGGCATTTGAGCAAACTCTTAAAGAATTTCCTAATTGGCGTGAAAAGCAAAATACTATTCAGAAAACGGGCAATTTAACTTCATGGTTGGTTAAGGAACGAAAATTTAATACCAAAGAAGCAGAAATAATTAAAAAAATTATACGAGAAATTTATAAATTTTAATATTATCAAACAGATAGTCATGTCGAGTTTTACGTCGTAAGACATTAGGTGTGACGCATTTCTAGTCAGAATATCCTACAGTCATGTTTAACAACGCCCAGGAGGGCACAAGCATGACTAATACCATCTTAAGATTGCCTCGCGTCAAAGCATCTAGTGGACTTCCCAGAAGCACGCTTTATTTAAGAATATCTCAAGGCTTATGGACAAAACCCATTCATCTTGGGACTCGTTCCGTTGGTTGGCCTGAAAATGAGGTTATTGCATTAAATGCTGCTCGAATTGCAGGAAAATCAAATGATGAAATTCGAGATCTTGTTACACGACTAGAATTAGCGCGTAAATCCTGCGGAGAAACGAACCATGAATAAAAGCGTGAATCGTTTCAAAAGTGGATTTAATGCAGCCTTGCTTCCATCTGCTGCGCAATATTATCGTAAACAGGGCTTGATTTTAAAGGGAGGTGGTGAGTGGAAGTCTGCAATTTGCCCATTTCATCCTGATACAAAGCCTAGCTTACGTTTGCGATTAGATTCAGGTAGTTTCAAATGTATGGCTTGTGGTGCTCATGGAGGAGATATTGTGGCCTTCCATATGAAACGTTACAACCTTGATTTTGTTTCTGCAGTTAAGGAGCTAGGAGCGTGGCGCCATGGATAGCAACAAACTTCGAATGGAAGCAAAAAAGTTGGTGGGGCGCTACGCTAAAAATGAGCTCAAAGAAGGCTTTAAGCCCCTTGCATTGCATATATATGATGATGCAAAAGGAACGTTCATCTACATGCGAATTCGTTTAAAGCACTCTGATGGGAGAAAATGGATAAGACCATTTCATTTCTGCTCAGACAAAAATACTTGGAGCTTAGGTGAACCTCAATTTAATCATCAGAAGCCCTTATATCATCTGAGCCATATTGCAAAAAATCCGCAGGGAGAGGTATGGATTGTAGAAGGAGAGCAAAAGGTAGATTGCTTAGAACGTCTAGGATGTATTGCCACGACATCGGGGGGAAGATCTAGCGCTGCAACGGTTGATTGGCAGCCACTTCGTGGTAGAGACATCATTATTTGGCGTGATTTTGATGAATCTGGCCTTTGTTATGCGCAAGAAGTACGCTGTATCTTAGAATCACTTAATTGCCGTATTAGATACGTTGATGTTGCTAAACTTGGATTGTCAGAAAAAGGTGATGTTGTAGATTGGCTTGAAATGAACCCTGACGCAAATCAAGAGAGCTTATATAATCTGCCCTTTCTTGATAATTTATCCGATGATGTGGAGCAGCAATGCGATTGGTCTGATCCCTTGCCCCTAAAGACAACCATTGGGCAACTTCCATACCCTATAGAAGCATTGCCACCGATCATTCGTGATGCAATTATCGAAGTTCAAAGCTATACAAAAGCGCCAATTGCTCTAGTTGCTGCATCTGCGCTTAGTGCGATTTCTTTAGCATGCCAAACTTATGTTGATGTCAAGCGTGATGAAAAGCTATGCGGACCAACGGGGTTATTTATGGTCACTATTGCGGATTCAGGTGAAAGGAAATCGACTTGTGATAATTTTTTTACCAAGGTTATTTATGAATACGAGCAGAAAAAAGCAGAGGAAGCAAAGCCATTGCTCAAAGAGTACAACGCCAAGAAAGAAGCTTGGGAGGCAAAATTTGATGGAATAAAAAATGAAATCCGAAAATTAACCTCTAAAGGACAAGATACACACCATTTAGAATTTAAATTAGTTTCTCTTGAACTTAGCAAACCAGAACCACCTAAGATCCCAAGGCTTATTTATTCTGATGTGACGCCCGAGGCATTGAAAAGTAATTTAGCGATGGTTTGGCCATCTGCTGGAATTATTTCTAGTGAAGGAGGTATAGTTTTTGGTGCTCATGGCATGAATAAAGATACAGTGATGCGTAATTTAGCAACATACAATCAAGGATGGGATGGAAAAGGTATCCCCACAGACAGGCGCACGTCTGAATCATTTAGATCACAAGAAGTTAGACTCACCATGGCTGTGCAAGTCCAAGAGGTTACTATCAAGGAGTTCACTTCACGTCTTGGTTCTTTAGCTCGCGGAATAGGCTATTTTGCTCGAGTGCTCTTTTCATGGCCAGAGTCAACGCAAGGTCAACGTCTTTTTACTGAAGCTCCTAAAAAATGGCCACATTTAGCCCTATTTAACCAGCGTATGACGCAAATACTAAATAGTTCGCCGCCAGTGATGAATGGCGCATTAACTCCGAAACTTATGCCATTATCACCATTAGCAAAATTAGCATGGGTTAAGTTTCATGACGTGATCGAAAGTGAATTACATCAAGGAGGTGAACTGTATGAATTCAGGGATGTGGCGTCAAAATTAGCAGATAATGCAGCTCGATTGGCGGCGTTGTTTAGCTTCTTTGAATTTGGCGATGATGAAGATATAGGTGGCGAGTCATTTGATGGGGCAAGTCTAATTGCTTTGTGGCACTTAAATGAATCCAAAAGATTTTTCGGTGAACTTGCACTCGCACCAGAGCTTGTCAGTGCAAATCGATTAGAAAATTGGTTAATTGGGTATTGTCAAAAAAACAAGACACACACAGTCCCTACATCGATTGTTCTTCAAAGTGGCCCTGCATGTGTGAGAAAGGCGTCAGATATGCGATTAGTTTTGTGTGAGTTGCAAGAACTTAACCGAGCACGTTTAAATAGCGATAAAAAACCAAACTGTATTGAGTTAAATCCTGCGTTGCTTAAAAACGGAGGATAATATGACTATTGCACGACTTTTTAATGAAATTAAGCAACGACAGTTGGCTGCTAATGTTGCTAATTCTGCTAGTACCATACCAACCAACAAACCAGTGTTAGCAAAATTAGCAATAGAGATTGATGTACCAGTGCAATCTACTGATATTTTTGAAGCATTCTTTGAACAAGCAAAACAAGCTGGGCTAGAGCTATTACACGATGACAAAAGATGGCTGCGATCTTTAGGATATTCTCAAGTAAATACACCTTTACTATCGGAATACATAACACGTTGGCTTGATGGAATGAAGCAGGAAGAAAAAACCTTTAAAAAGCAAAATAAAGGTCGGTGGGCAGCTAATACTTATATTCGGGAGGCATTACAAAATGACAAATAAATCGAAAAATAAGCATAATCAAGAAGATGCTAAGCAACAGCAAAAGATCCACAATTCAAAAGTTCACGTTAATTGTTTAAGTAGTGCAGCAATGGCAATAAGTGAATTGCATGGACATGGTCATGTGCTTGATACACCCACACTTATGGATGAGCTTATTAAAAGTTCTAGCCGGATTAATGAAGGTAATCTTAAGGAGATAGAGGACATGCTAATGGCGCAAGCTAAAACATTGGACTACGTTTTTTACGATACTTTAAAGCAGTTACCTAATTTGAATATGATCAATCAAATTGAGGTGTTCTCAAACATAGCTTTGAAAGCACAGGCACAATGCAGAAAAACCTTGGCTGTTTTGAGTGAATTAAAGCATCCACGTCGTAGTATTACTTTTGTTAAACAACAAAATAATGCATTTAACCAACAGATCAATAATCAATCTGATTCAATTGAAAATAATAAAAAAGTTGCAAACGAACTATTAAAGGAGACTCAGAATGAGACATTGGACTTCAGAGGAACGACAAAAACAAGCATTATTAATCCAACTATGGAAACCCTGGAATCAATCAACCGGGGCAGTGACTCTTGAGGGTAAATCCGTCAGCAAAATGAATGCTTATAAACATGGCGCTCGCTGCGCAGAATTGCGTGAAAGAGAGCGCCAATTTACTGAGTTAAAAAGAATCTTGACTCAGCTCTGCGGATTTTTAAACTAAAATTTTACTCTATCGGCTTCCAGATTTTGGTAATAAAGGAAGCCCAAGCTCTTTTAAAAATGTATTGTGCTTATCAAGTGCAGCAGTGATTTTTAGCTCGATATCTTCCAGCTCAGCATGCACCGCATGTAAATCAATTTCTTCTTCAGCTATCGTGGTACTTATGTAGCGAGAAATATTCAAGTTATAGCTATGTTTTTCACGAATGTCTTCTATTGAAACGCGCTTTGAATAGCGCTCTTCTTCTTTGCGAAATTGATAAGTTGAAATGATTTTTTCAATATGTTCTGGCAGCAGTTGGTTCTGCCTTTTTCCTTTTTCAAAATGTTCGCTCGCATTGATGAATAAGACATCATCTGGTTTCCTACATTTTTTAAGTATCAAAATGCATACAGGAATGCCAGTGGAGTAGAAAAGATTAGCAGGCAAGCCAATAACAGTGTCAATATGGCCATCATCAAGGAGTTTTCGGCGGATACGTTCCTCTGCACCCCCACGAAATAGTACGCCATGAGGTAGAATAATTGCCATGGTTCCTTGCTCTTTCAAGTAGTGGAAACCATGCAGCAAGAAGGCAAAATCAGCTGCTGATTTAGGAGCAAGCCCATAGCTTTTAAATCGGACATCATCCGCCATCGCTTCTGATGGTTCCCAGCGATAACTAAATGGTGGATTAGCCACAATCGCATCAAAATAGGGTTTCTTGGCAGGGTTAGCTTCACGCAGCATATCCCAATCATTCAGTAGGGTATCTCCGTGATAAATCTCAAACTCAGTGTCTTTTACCCCATGTAATAGCATATTCATACGTGCCAAGTTGTAGGTGGTGATATTTTTTTCTTGTCCATAAATTTTACCAATGCCATGAGCACCTATTTGATTTCGCACATTGAGCAATAATGAACCTGATCCGCAGGCAAAGTCGAAGACACTTTCAAGATATTCTTTTTTGCCTAAAGTGGGATCTTGGCCATCCAATGTCACAATGGCAGATAAAATGCTAGAAATTTGTTGGGGTGTATAGAACTCACCAGCTTTTTTACCAGACCCAGCAGCAAATTGGCCAATAAGATATTCGTAAGCATCGCCAAGAGTATCTCTATCAGTCGAAAACTTAGCCATACCTTCATTGATTTTAGTGATAATAGTGCAAAGTTTAGTGTTTCGATCAGAATAGATTTTTCCAAGTTTTTCAGAAGCAAGGTTAATTTCAGAAAACAGCCCTTGAAAAGCACACCCGAAAGACTCTTCTTCAATATACTTAAATCCATCTTGTAATGTATCCAACAGCTTTTCATGCTGTCTGCGAGCCATATCAGCAATATTGCCCCAGAGATAATCTGGCTTGATAATATAATGCATGCGACGACGTAGTAAGTCCTCAAATGCAGTTATATCATTAGGATTTTTTTCATACCAATGTTGTAACGGTGTTATATGCCCATTAGCAGCGGGATACTCTTCTCCCAATTCCTTTTTTGCTGCAGCCTCGTAATTGTCAGAAAGATAACGTAGGAAAAGAAAAGAAAGCATATAGTCGCGAAAATCATCTGCGTTCATTGCTCCACGAAGCTGATCGGCTATTCCCCAAAGGATTTTCCCAAGTTCTTTTTGTTGTTCTTCAGTCATGCAGGGTTCTCCTGTTGGCGGCTTATTTCAGGTAATTCAAAACGGTAACGTTGTAAAAATGCAAAATAAATATTTTTGAATAATTCTTTATTGTCATCCATCATTTCCCTTGGCTCATAAATGGAATATTGTCCATGACTTAATAGGTTTAAAGCGCGAGCATACAGTGCTTGATCCTCCATGCCATGAATACAGCTAGAGAAATCTTTAGCGCCGAAAAAAACAGCGGTTTTTTCCATAATGCTTCTCAGCATATTAAAATGATAGGTGTATATTTTGTTCGACTCGACAGCATTTTTTAACTCGCTCAATGTCGCTACGTGATGAAAAAATGGTGTATCCTCTGTATTACGTAGAGTATAAATATCAGAATGATTTGCTCGATGATAAAAATGTGTTTTGGCTTTATATTTATCAGCCTTCAATTCATTATGTAGCACATTAAAGAATAAGCCATGATGTGTGGAAATAACTGTCTTTATTTTTCCTATACCAGATTTCAATAACTTAGCCAGGTCGCTGGCTACAGCAATGGTGTTATTATCATCTAGTGATGAAATAGGATCATCGATATATATATTCTTGACCCATGCATAGGATTCATGGCCATCAATAACGAGCCTTATAATTGCCAGAAAGATACACCAAATAAATATGTTTTGCTCGCCACGAGAAATCTTAATATGTTGCTCTTCGCCGCGTATAAAAATGATTTTCCATTCGTCATAGTCTATTTTAAAATCAAAATCCGCATAACGTTCAAGAAATGAAAAAATTTTTTCTTCTAAAGCCAGCTCTTTAAAACCAGAGAAAAAAGCAGATTGCGAATTAATATTCAAGTAACGTTCGGCATCACCCTCAAGATCATTATCCCAATGAAATAAGTCTTCAGTGAACGCATTAAAATAGAGTGTATCCTTCCCGTTATTTTTTTTGCCAGCATCTTTGAACGCCATGGACAGGCGCGTTTTTCCTGTGCCATTATAGGCGAACAATAAAACAAAATCATGATTATTTAGATCATCTCTAATACGGGTAACAAGACGATGCAGTGTTTTAAATTCGTAAATTTTTTCTGGTTTGTTACTCATTCCTACAGCTCACTTATACTTGGGAAGAGTTGTTGCATTAAACCTTTTTTATGATTGTTAAGAGCTTCTAGTTTTTTGCTTTCTGCTGTAATCAATTCATCGATAGAAGACAGACAATCGGAAATTTTTTGTTGCTCCTGTAGGGTATTTGGCAGAGGGATAGAAAAAGATTTTATTTGAGAAAAATTAAGGCCTTGCCTATTACCCCCCGCTTGAAATCCATCAATTTGATTTTGTCCATATTCTGAAAGCAGATATTGATTTAATAATTTTGGTAATAACTCATCTAATTTTACTCGAATAATGCATACATGTTGATTAACGTTACCTCCTTCGATTCTTTTATCTGCTATCGCACTCCGCCCTATAGATGCACCGGTGATGTTTAATAAAACATCATTTTCTTTTATCTCTGTTGCAGAAAAAGTTAAATGTGTTGCATTATCAATAAAGGCAACGTTCTCTAGTAATAACTCACCCCATCCTACATTCTGGCTTCTAATAAAGGGGCGTCCATTATTTTTATAGTTCTTCTCTCCTCCATTAGGAGTTATGCCACTTCCAATTTTTATTGATTTTGAACCAAGTAAATATAGCTTCCACTCTTGAGCATTCTGAAACTCCGAAAAGCGGAGTTTCGGGGGAATTTCACCTTCGGCAGGAAAGAGTTGTTGCATTAGCCCTTTTTTGTAAGTCTTAAGAGCATCGAGCTTTTTGTTTTCTGCTGTAATCAATTCATCGATAGAAGACAGGCAATCAGCGATTTTTTGTTGTTCTCTGTAGATTGGTAAACTTAAAGTGAATTTTTTTAAAACACTTCCACTTAGTTCTTTGAAAGTGTTACCTGCTCCAAGATTTATAAGACAAGATTTTAAATTGTATAGAATATAGTATAAAAACGTACAATCGGTTGATTCCTTTGGAATCAATCCCTTACAACCCTGATTAATTGCCATTTCTGTGCTATTAATAGCTAAGTGGCCGATCGGGGCTCTTGTTGAAAGTATTACGGAATTTATTGGAAGTAATTCTGATGAACAGTTCTTTAATCCATCTGATGTTATTTTTCTTTTAGTTGAATTTATAAAGTAAGATTCTGTTTTTCCCATCTCTGCAGGTGTCAACCACTCGATCTGGCCATTCCAAAAAGAAGAGTTGGTTGTATCTGGAGTGCCACCTTGAGTAATTTTTTTGCAAACATCTAATAAAGTTTTTTCCTCCCATTCACTTGTATCACGAAATTCAGGAAATCTTAGCTTAGGTTTGAGAGGTGTTGTTTTTTTATTGCTCATAAGCATCTAACCCCGAAATTTCACGCCCATGGGCTAGTTTATGTAGTAGTGGCGTTAGATCATCAACCAATTCCAGCTCTTTCTGAGTGCGTGCTTTCCAGCCCAATTCAAGTGGCGCCAGTAATTCAGTTAATTGTTCCCCATCAAAAATCATGCGGCGGATGACACTATCGATAAAGTTTTGCAGCTTGGCTACTTCTAAACCATGTTTATTAGCAATAGTCGTAAGTAGCTTTGCATTTTTTTCTTCTTTAAAGTTTTCATAACCTTCACGAATTTGTTTCTCACTGAGACCTTCACCCACTGTAAGGGAGTTAATATAAGCGGTGATATCTTCACGCTCATCCATGAATTTAGCATCAGATTGAATTAAGCCTATCAATTGTTCACGGCTCATGTTCTGCTTGCCAGGTTTTTGTTGTGAATATTGAGCAATGAGCTCCATAATATAATCATAATCAATGATGGCTGAAGCAAATAGCACAAATTCGAAATCCAGCTGTTCTACTTCTGGCAAAGTTTTTTCATTACCCTTATCCTGTTCCGCCTTCAAACGTTGAGCGGTCTCCAAATAAACAGATTTGAAACTTTGTAACTGTTCTTTTGGTAGTACCTGTTCAATGGACTGCCGTTGTTCTTCGTTTAAATCGGTATATTGATTCAGCTGTGTTGTTAAGCGTTGTACCTCTTTAAATAGGTTGATAAATTGGCTGCGAGCTGTATCACCTTTTAAGTTAACGACTTCTTCCGGTTTGTTTTCCAGTCCTTGTGATTGCATAAATTCATTGAGTTTTTGTACTGCGTTATCAAATTTTTCGATGACGACAGGCGCTTTATCCACCAACCAAATTTCTCTGGCGCGCTCAGCTTGTGCGCCAGAAAATAGCGTGATGGCCTCATTTACAGCTTCGTGCTGTTGACGGAAGTCAAGGATATTGCCGTAAGGCTTGCTATCATTCAATACGCGATTAGTGCGTGAGAATGCCTGAATTAATCCATGGTACTTGAGGTTTTTATCTACATATAGGGTGTTTAAATATTTGGAATCAAACCCAGTAAGCAACATATCGACCACAATAATAATATCGATTTTTTGGTTGTGTGGCAGATCTTGATTGGGATATTGTTGGTCTTTAATTCTTTTCTGCACATCCTGATAGTAAAGATCAAATTCGTTAATACTACAGTTCATTTTGTATTGTTTATTGTAATCATCAATGATGGCTTTAAGAGCGGCTTTCTTTTTGTCAGGCGCTACAGAATTATCCAATTTTTCTTGTGGTAAATCTTCTTGGAGCTGCTGTACATCTTTATTGCCTTCAGCAGGAGGAGAAAAAACACAGGCAATGTTTAAAGGATGATAATCTATGTCTATTTCTTTTGGGGGTGCTTGGATTGTTTTGAACAGCTCGTAATATTCAATTGCATCATTGATCGATGAGGTTGCAAGTATGGCATTAAATTTACGGTCAGCTGTTGCAGTATTGTGTTTTTCCAAAATGGCTTCAATAACGGCTTTTTTAGTATATGCTTCCCCTTGTTTTGGCGTATTTTTACCTTCAGGTTTGTAGTAGTCAATGTGAAATCGTAGAACATTACGATCTTCAATAGCGTGCGTTATTGTGTAGGCATGCAATTGTTGTTGAAAAATATCTTCTGTGGTTTTAAAAGAGCCTTGTTCGCTTTCAATTTGCTTATAAGTGGCATTTAACTCAAAAATTGGTGTTCCAGTGAAACCAAATAACTGGGCATTGGGGAAAAATTCCTTGATGGCTTTATGATTTTCGCCAAATTGTGAGCGATGGCATTCGTCAAAGATAAATACGATGCGTTTGTTACTTAAAGGCTTAAGACGCTCTTGATAGTTACGTTTGTTGTTTTTATCTAAGGCTAAAGCCAATTTTTGGATTGTGGTAACAATTACCTTATTGGCATAGTCATCAGAAAGTAAGCGTTGCACCAACATTTCAGTATTTGTATTTTCCTCAACACATCCTTCCTGAAATCGATTGAACTCTTCTCGAGTTTGTCGATCAAGATCTTTCCTATCGACCACAAACAGGCATTTTTCTATGTCTGGGTTATCCTTGAGTAAAGTTGAAGCTTTGAATGAGGTCAATGTTTTACCGCTTCCTGTAGTGTGCCAGATATATCCATTACCACTATATTGATGAATACAATCAACGATGGCTTTTACGGCATAGATTTGATAGGGGCGCATCATCATCAATTTTTGTTCGCTGGCAACTAAAACCATATAGCGACTGATCATTTGCCCCAGAGTGCATTTGGCGAGAAACTTTTCAGCAAAGGTATCAAGGTGAGTTATCTTTTTGTTATCCTCACTTGCATACTGATACAGTGGCAAAAAACGTTCATCAGCGTCGAAGCTAAAATGGCGCGTGTTATTATTAGCAAAATACCATGTATCGGTGCGATTACTGACGATAAATATTTGCAAAAAACACATCAATGTTCTGTTATAGCCATTACCAGGTTCATTTTTGTACTCTACTATCTGCTGCATTGCTCGACGTGGGGTAATCGTGAGTGACTTTAGTTCAATTTGAACTACTGGAACTCCGTTAATAAGCAAAATGACATCATAACGATGATGGCTATTATCTGTATTGATTCTCAGCTGGCTGATAACCTCAAAAGTATTTTTGCACCATTCCTTAATATTGACGAGTGTATAATTTAACGGTGTTCCATCATCACGCTCGAAGCTATTGCGTTCACGTAAGATACGAGCAGAACTATAGACATTTGGTGTAATAATGCTTTCTAATAAACGAGAAAATTCATTATCGGTTAGATGGACTCTGTTTAGCTCTTCAAATTTTTGTCGGAAATTTTTTTCCAAAGAGACTCTATCACAAATGTCATCACGGTAAGAATATTTTTGCTCAATCAATTTATTGATTAAGTCTTTCTCTATTTGTTGCTCTTTCACGCCAATCGCCTGTTATCGTCAAGTTAATATTATGATCTGGTACGTTTTGCTATGCACATCAGCATGCTATTTTAATTTTCTTTGCATTTAGACTAAAAATCAATTTATAAATGGATTAAATCATTCTAAATTCTAGAATTTAGAATAGCTATTCATTAATCATGATCAAACCACAAGATATTGTTGTTTTAGCCAAACTATTAGTTTACCAGATAGATAAAAGCTGGTCTCAAAATAGCATTGCATCTGAATTGTGTCTTAGTCCTTCCCAGATAAATAGCGCGTTTAAGCGATTAGTTTCTGCAGGATTAATTACACCTTATCATCCGCCAAATAAGCCACAGCCTATAACTCAAGCTTGCGAAGAGTTTTTTCTCCATGGTTTAAAGTATGTTTTTCCGGCCAAATTAGGCGAACTAGTTCGTGGGATTCCAACTAGCTATGCCGCACCGGCTTTAAATGAGCAGATTATAATAGGTAATGATCCAATTCCTGTTTGGCCATACGGTGAAGGTAGTGAACGGGGTCTTGCACTGAAACCTTTATATCCTTCAGTACCTGAAGCTATAGCCAAACATCCAGATCCATTATTTTATGATTTGTTAACATTAATTGATGCTATTCGTTCTGGGCGGGTAAGAGAAAGGCAAATTGCTGCACAGAAAATATCAACACTACTAACTGGACTTTGGCCATTTTAAATTTTTGATTTATTTCAGTCCAATGTGATAGCCTGTCATTCCCGCGAAGGCGGGAATCCATGCCCAAGTTGGTATCATTTTAATCTGATAGATAGATTCCTACCTTCGCGGGAATGACAAAATCAAAAATGGCCAAAGTCGAGACTAAGATCAAAAAACTGATCCTTAAATGAGATAGGCCTCTAATTAAAACACATTTAACTCGTAAGAATATACGTTGGGAAGTATTGTAAAAAGCATATGTTCCATTTTGGAACGTATGGATGACAAAAAAATTTGAAGGCCATTTCGAGGAAGTTCTCGAAATGGTTGAAATAGGCTGCGGGTGACTACTATCTTGTCTTTAAAAAGCATTTCATACATAATGCAATCGTGCTTATTGGTAAGCCTGCTCGTTCGTGCAAAGATTTAATCAACCAATAGTGAAGATAGTATAACCTTATACCAAGCTTGTTATCTAACCAAAGACTACGAACGCAAATAACTAGATAATAATTTTGGTAAACGTAATAGGATTATATTATGACATACATCGAATACTTTAAACTTCAAGCAAAAAACCTATTCAAAGATTACAAAACAAAAACACCATACCTTGATGAGGTAATTAATGATTATTTATATGAGTATCAGCCTCAATACTTTGATATAGAACAAATTATTTTATCTTACGACATAGATGAAGACAATTTTAGCTTAATGAAAGCCCAGCATATCATTGCGTTGATAGTTGGCTTCCATAAATGGGCAGATTTATTGAAAGCCTCTGAGTTTGAGTTGGAACTCGCCAAGCTATTAATTGATAACTACGATAAAGTCTACGTAGAAGATTGGGAGATGTATATTGCTGGTGTGGAGCGCGATAATAGCATAAGTATCGATCCCCAATCGAAGCTAGAAATATTTAAGCAAGTCTTTCTTGGTATAGAATCCTAAAGTTCTTTCTAAACTTTGCCACAACACTATGCTAATAGCATGATATATAATAAATTCTATCCAAATTAAGAGGCGGTTTATTATATTTAATGTGTCCCAAATTGACGCTAAATACAGGTGTGCTATAATTACAATAAGTCCTAAATTGGCGAATTATTATGACAGTTAAATATAAAGACAGCATAGAGTACAAAGCGCTTCAGCGTATTAAGAAAATACGCAGTAATGTGGTGCTGCGCCAAGATCTCATGGATCTGGGATCGTATCGCCAAGTTAGTCGTGTTTTTAAGAAAATGATGGATGACAATAAGCTGGTTAAAATTGGAGCTGGTATTTATGCAAAAGCATATTTATCAGAAATGCTAAATGCACCTATTATTCAAGGCGGTTTTGATCAAGCCTGTAAAGAGGCCTTAACTAAGAAAGGTATCCAATGGGAGCTTAGCACAGCGGCTCAAGAGTATAATGCAGGGCGCACAACACAAGTTCCCGTGCGTACTTCTGTCCGATTAAAAAGCCGCTATCGAGGCACGCTGTCTTTTGGCAAAAGAAAATTAATTGCGGAGAAACAAATTAATGCTCGATAGCTCGATGTTTCAATATATTGAAACCACTGCAAACACTTTAGACTTACCTGAATCTGTTATTGAAAAGGATTATTATGTCACTCAGGTAATTCAATCCCTTTCCAAAATAGAAAATGAATATTTCCGTTTGGTATTTTGTGGCGGTACTTGTTTGGCCAAAGCGCACAAGGTCGTCCAGCGTATGTCTGAGGACGTTGATTTTAAAATTCAGCGTAAATCTACCACGGATGGTTTTAGCAAATCCTATTTGTTGAAAGAACTTAAGGCTTTTCGGCTTGAGCTTCAATCAAACTTTGCAATTCCTAATCTTACAGCAAGTGAGCCAGTGGTGCGTAATGAGGGAAAGTATTCACGGGTTGAATTTTTCTACCCTTCAGAGTTTACTCGTAATGCGACTTTAAGACCTCACATACTCTTTGAATTCACTTTATCAAATATTCGCCGTGAGGTTGTGACACGCTCAGTAAAAACGCTGATGGAGGATACCTTTCCCAGTTTAAGCTTATTTCCTCAAAGCCAAACCCATTGCGTTGCTGTGCATGAAACGGCTATTGAGAAATGGGTGGGTTTAACCAGACGCATCATAGCTATTGAACGAGGTTATCATTATGATGATCCATCATTGATTCGCCACGTTTACGATCTTAATGCTATTGAATCGGTTGAACCTGTTCCTGACAATTTTTTAATGCTGGCTAAGGAGATTGTTCTAACCGATGCACAGCAATTTAAAAATCAAAATCCTGAATATGCAGCCAACCCAGTAGAAGAAATTAATCGTTCACTTGATCTTCTGCGCACCAAATCTTTATGGCGAGAACGTTATCAAGATTTCATTGAAAATATGGTGTTTAATCCTAGCCTAGCTACTGATTATGATAAAGCCATCAATGTGATTGCGGATCTCAGCAAAAAAGTTGTTTCCTACTTGCACTAAGAGCAAGTGGGGGTACATTTGGGGGTATATTTTTATCAAACATAAAAATAACCTTTTAAATACAATGCATTGAATTATAAATTAAATAGCCGCCGCCTCCACCAATTAACCTGTTGATTTATAAGCTCTTTGGTATATCTGATTTATTCGCGGGTTCTCAAAGGGTTTATTTACTACTTAAACTACTCCAAAACATAAGGTGTTTGATATGGACTTCAAAACCCAAGGTGATGCAATAGCACAACGGAAACAAAAAGCATGGACTGGCTTTCAGCAAACAATTCAGCCCGGAAAATTTTATACTCAAGAAGATATAAAAATTAAAAACAAATGGGTAAAAGAAATTGAGGCTGCCAATGATGAGTGGAGAGAATGGCTCAGTTCTATCTAATGAGTAATTCTACTGAATTTATGAAGGACTCATACACATGCAGCAACCCCAAATACATACGTTTCAAGATTGTTTAGATATTTCAGAACGAGCGGGCGGGAATCGGCATTTAATGTTGGGAAATGGTTTTAGTTGCAGTATATTTCCAGATGTATTCAACTATAAAGTTCTAGCAGACAGAATTAACTCTAAAACCATCAAAGCATTGTTTACATCTCTTGAAACAAATGATTTTGAAGACGTAATGAGACGGATAACTAATGCATTAGTCATTGCTCGATTATACCCAGAAGGATCTGATCTTATAGCTAAACTTGAACAAGATTTGGATGAACTAAAAAATACATTAATAGAAGTTATCACTAAATCCCACCCTCCCACTCCGCAAGCAATTACAGAAAAGCAGTACCAATCTTGTTACAAATTTTTAAAACACTTTGAAAAAGGAAAAAAATATTCATTTAACTATGATCTAATCCTTTATTGGGTTTATATGCATTTTCTTGAAAATAAAGAGAAGCGTTTAGTTTGTGATGACGGATTCAGAAAGCCTGAAAATAATCAATCGATAGTACAATGGAGGATAGGCAGGGAAAGACGCCAAAATGTATACTATATACATGGAGCTATGCATATTTTTAATGATGGCAGTCCCCATTATGAAAAATATACTTGGATCAATAGTGGTAAATCGATATCTGAACAAGTGCGTGAATCTATCAGCTCACAAAAATACCCTGTTTTTATCTCTGAAGGAACAACAGAACAAAAACTATCACGGATAATGGAAAATACTTATCTTGGGCGAGCTTTCGCAAGTATAAAAGAGATAGGAGGAAGTTTATTTATTTTTGGACACTCAATTAGAAATGAAGATGATCATGTATTTAACTTTATCAACGAGGAATCAAAAAGTCTAAAAAATATATTTATTAGTCTTTTCGATGATGTTAATACCCTTAAAAATCAAAATATCATCAATAAAGTTGAGGGTTGGAAGAGTAAAAATAAAGAAAAAGGATATTATTTTTACGATGCCTCTTCAGCTAACGTTTGGAGCGGATAGCCTCCTAAATGTATGTTCCCCAATTATTAATTGTCCTATACCCTTTTTTCGATGCATCATTAGGAATCCACTTACCATAGGTCTTCATTACCATTTCAGTATCAACATGCCCCATCTGACTTGCAACCCACATGATATTTTCGCCGCCAGATAACATCATAGAGGCATACGTATGTCTTGTTTGATAAGGGTTTCTGTAACGAATACCAGCTCTCTTAATTGTATGCACCCAAGCAGTGCGCCGTATTTGGTGATCGGTTTCCCATGGTTGATTCGTGAGGGTCAAGCCTTGCTTTGTGCTTAAAGCAGAAATTATCAAATAAACACAAGTTTGATAAGTAGCGAGTAAGCACGAAGCAAGGCTTGACCCTCGATGATTCTGTGCAAAGGGTGTATTCGGTCTTCTTCTTCGATTAAATCAATCTAATAAACTTAGTTAATTGTATCTATTCCAACAAAGTGATGAGTTTGTTTCGGATTACAAATCACACATATGGGGTCAGGCCTTGAGTTGTGAATTTCAATTAAAGATTGATGAGTCTATTGAGGCTCAGAATGAAATGGACTAAAAACATGTCAAGGAAAAGATTCACAATTCAAGGCTTGACCCCATGAGTGTTTGCATTACATTGATGCCTGAGGAGAAAGTGTTTGATTAGGTACAGGGATGTTACTATAAATTATTAAATCTTCAGTTGAGTTTTCTGATATTTCGACAGGCTCCAAATTGCCCCCTTGATCTCTTATCCAAACGCCTGTTTCTTTTGCAGCAAGTGGATTGTAAGTAAAATTCCCAGCACAATTAACGATAATCACGCCATCGCCTTCAGCGACTTTACCATGTATCGTAGGAATAACATCGGCTACAATTAAATGTACATCGATTTGTTCACTTATCTTTTGTTGTTCAGAGCTTAAAATTCCCGTTTTATGATCGGCACAAATCTCTATTCCAAAGCGAATACCATTTTGTGTAAAAATCGAAGAGGCATGACCGGGATAAAAAATACCGCTTCCCGTATCAAGATAAACTTCAGCCTCGACCTGTTTACTATAACGCTTAGGTTTATTATTTTGAGAATTGAAAAAAATAGATGCTGTATTTTTTACTAATTTTTTATCTGCAATTTCCTCTTCAAACGAGAAAAAACCTCGGAAATGATTACGTTGCCATGATTTAACCGCACTCACATACTTTGTTTTTTTTGCTTCATCTTGTAAATTCAAGGTTTTTTCAACATAGGTAGTACCGGGAATAATAATAGCCTGAGGATAATCTTTAGCCAGCTTTTGTAAACGCTTCTCAGCGTCTAACAACGCTGTCTTGGAGTTGAATTTCCCCTGTATCGCGTCATCCTTATTTAACAGAGTATATTCAGGACACATAAAAATAAACGTCACCTCTGAGTCGCCAGAATCTGATGACATAGCCTGCGCATAGGCCGCTTTAAATTTTTCTTCAAGCACGTCAATCCTTTCTTCCAGTTTTTTATCCTCCATGCTAAAACCGGGATCCCACATAGCAACTGTAATTGTTTTCATCAAAGATACCTCACTACTTGCTAAAATTATAGTGTATTTTTTTTAATTATTTGATGAAAATCCCATCCTAAGCGAGCATAATTAAAACAAGGTGTCCAAAGTTAAAAGGCCGTTACAATTCTTAAGTATTAAAACATTGCTATCACAAGCAATGGGGCATAGAGGGTCAAGCCTTGCTTTGTGCTTAAAGCAGAAATTATCAATAAACACAAGTTTGATAAGTAGGGAGTAAGCACGAAGCAAGGCTTGACCCTCTATGTGGTGACCCTCTATGTGTTTCTATTTATAATCGCAACAATGTGTTTATTTTTTGTAAAGAGCATCTTTAAAATCCTCTTCATCTGAAAATTGGTTTTTTGTACTTTCAGTGTAGAGAATAGATAAATGCCCTCCACTACCTAATGTATCATGAGGTAACCTGTGGTTAATTGATAACTTATTGCCATCGGGTAAGCTATAAATATTTAATGCCTGCGAAGGTCGGCCTTCGAATAAGCTATATTTCTTTTTACTCAGCTTTTTAGCATCGGCGAGTGATATTTTTTTAGCAACAGGATTTTCTACATCTATCAAATAAAAGTTTCCCGAATCACATACAGCAATACATTGGTTTGAAGATAATACTTGTAGCTCTTTTAGGCAGGGAGATTCTTTGCCATGTTTCTTCGCTAATAGAATTCTATTTTTCTCTTCGCCTGTTTTCCCATTTAAAAGCAGGATATAAGGAGGGGCATCGTTTGTGTTATATAACAAGGCAACCAAATCACCATTGGGTAAAGCATGAAGATGATCAAGTTTTCCATTCTTTTCGTACTCTTCAATCAAAAGAACTTCTTTAATCTGATTTTCTTTGCAATTAAAAAAAATAAGGCCTGCCCTTGATAAGGATGTCGTTTTCTCTAGGACAACAGAAAAAACAATACGGTGACCAGGTAGTAAAATAAAGGAGGAAACATAGCCATCCTTATGTGCATTATAAGTAAGTGGTATATTTTTATGGGTAAAAAATTTATCAATTACATCCTTACATAAGTGAGAAACACCTTTAGCTACTCTTTTTTCATTATTATTGAAAAAACTAAATAAATGAACCAAGAGTTCAACGGGGAGTGGAGCCATCATACTATTTTCTTGCTCAGGGGTACTAATCTCTTTTTTTTCTAACATCTTTTTACACTTCCATTCGTTATTCAAAATTCAAATCCATTAGATCTGATGATTACTTTGATAGACAGACCTAAGTAAGCCATAGAGTTGTGGATTCAACCATCTAATGCAATCACACTTTAACTAATTTTTTGCGATAAAAATAACATGCCAGGCGCTTTACAGCCTAATGTTTTTCTAGGGTCTTTCATTAAATTTATTCATAATCACAACTGGGTGTTATTAGTTATTGAAATATTGCCGTACTAATCCATTTGCATTTTGATCGAGCACGTTCCAAAAATGAACACTAGGAATACATGTCTACCGTTGGATAAATTGGACGTATTGGCTCTCTCTCTCTTTGCATGCGGATTGGGTGGCAACCAATGTTTATACATTGGAAGATACTGATGAACCTTTGTATATAGCTACGGCTATTGAGCAGGAATTTGAATCATTGCGAAATTTTCTGGTTGTGATGAGTTTTGCATTTCCTCATAAAACCGGGGCATAGAGGGTCAAGCCTTGCTTTGTGCTTAAAGCAGAAATTATCAAATAAATACAAGTTTGATAAGTAGCGAGTAAGCACGAAGCAAGGCTTGACCCTCTATGATTGTGAAAATAGATTGATTGTCGGTTCCCTAATTTGGGAAACGTTCTGTACAAGTAATTATGCAGATTTTATATGCTCAACTTTGTCAATTTGTTTCGACTCTAGTGTTCATTAATCGTTGGTCTATTTAAAAATAAGCTAATATAAAACAAGAGGAGAATAAATTAATTTTCTGGAGCTAAAAATGAATCATTACAGATTAAGAGTAATAGATAAGGAAACAATAAAAATAATTAAGGATATTGGGGGATATGAAAATCTTCTTGAAAATGGCCAGGATACTTGGGCTAATACTGAAGAAGAAGCTAGATTGAAATTAGCAGAACAAACTGTTTTTTCTAATTTTGGTAGAAATCGGGGAGAATTGCATCCGAATAAAGAATGTTATTGGGGATTAAATGATATTTGGACAGACCCCAACAAAGTCGATATAAAGCTTGTTTAATTCTTGATTGGGATAGCCCGAATTTTTCTAACGTAGTATGTAGTCTCCCTTTAATGTGAAACAAAATCATATAACCAATACATAGACATTGAGCAATATAGGTAACACCTATAGTGAAATAGCCATGTGGCTTGATTAAGTATAATATGCCTCAAAGATACCCAATATCTGCCCAAAAAAATTAATTCAATCCGATCATTAGCAATACTCCAGTATTGAGAAAAATGGCCAGGAATGGCGCCTTTAAATGATGGGGAGGTTCATGAGCTCTCGCAGGGGGCACGGCATAGAGGGTCAAGCCTTGCTTTGTGCTTAAAGCAGAAATTATCAAATAAACACAAGTTTGATAAGTAGGGAGTAAGCACGAAGCAAGGCTTGACCCTCTATGATTTGCGACAAAACCCGAAATTTTTATACTAGATGATTAATACGCTATTGGTCTATTTATAGTGAAAATCAAGATGAAACAAATTCTTTTGAAATCAAATAACTCGTATCACTATTGCATAATTTACGTAGATGAATTAACAAGACAATAATAATGGTTCAAATATAATACTATCAGATTAATGTTTGGTTAAATTGAAGTAAGCAAGGTTAGAGGTTAACAATTATGCAAGCTAAAGCAGTAGAAAAAGGTAACGTTTTTTCATATGTAAGTATTGAAGGAAACGAAAAAGTCGAAAGAAATCTCTCTGCAGTATCTTTAGAGAAAGCCCCCTATTTTTATTGCTCTTCAGGTACAAACTCAGCAAGCAAAGGAACATGGTTTCCTTGTTATGGAATCCAAGAAGGCTGGATCATAAAACCTGCACATACATCATTCCCAGAGAATTTTTCAGTATTCATTCGTAATATGTTTCTAAGTAAACAAGTCAGCTTTCCATTAGTCGAAAGAAATCAAATAGAATGCACCAATGAAGTGCACATGATAGAGAAAAAATTACAAGCTTTTGCGCGTCGCTTTGGAAATATAGAATCACTACTCTTTTCCTATGCAGTCGGTGGCGGTTATTGGAATACAAAAGATAGCTTTGTATTACGAAATTATCTTGATGCTGTGTATGCAAAAGAGCTTCACGCAATAAAAAGTAACTGCCCTGAAATATCAATATTACGTAACCCTCCAGCAGCTACTAAGGATCGAGAGTTTTTCGCCGATTTCGATAACAATCCAATTGGTGCTTTGTCCGCTGCTAAGAGATTACACAGTGCTTTAGAAGAGCAGCGCAGCCACATTGAGCCATTTGCTTTGAAAATTAAAAGAAAGGACATTACTACCCAACCTCCTTTATTACCCAAAACAGCCAAATCACCGCTTTTATCGCAAACCCTGTTTTGTAGACCAGAGAACAGAGTCGTGCAAAACCATGCTCCTCAAAATCGGGAAGTGCTATCCAAGAATTTAACGCCAAAATCGCATAAAGATTTAACTTATGCGCTAGATGATTATCTCGCATTTGAATGGGAAGCTGACAAAAGCTGTGTTGCAACCAATAGCACGCGAAAAGAAGCGGCAAATAGCTTACTCAAATGGATAAAGGGTGGTGAGATAATGCTGACTCATAACCAAATCAATGCACTTGAAGAGAAAAGCGTTCTAAGAAACATTTTCGAAGACATAAAAAGATCCGATTTTTATACACATAATAGCCATAAGCTTCATATGGAATCAACGAGCTTTAGTTTAAGATAGATAAGGGCCCAATCTTTAAGGGGCGGCATATTCTAATCTCAAGAATAATATCCACCCACATCATTATGCTATGTTTCCTGGTAGTTTCTCGGAAGAGAAGTTAAAAAAAATCTTAAACAACCCCTGCTCTTCTTAAGAGCAGCAAGGTTAGCTAGCAGTCCTAATAAAATCAATAGAGGAAAAAAGTGGATTATCGTTAAAGGATTATTTCAAAATTATTTTTATGGTTTATTGAGATTCCCATTAGAAGTGAGCATAAATATGGATTTGATCATAAAAAAAAGAATCCTTTTATGTAGATATTAGAAAATTTTCTGGCGATGAAAAATTCATATCTCTGATAAAAAAACTATCTCATGATATAAATGACATTAGATTTTCAGCTACTGCCTTTTTTGCTCCATTAGATCTAATCAACAGAGTGAGCGATCGTAAAAAATAAAATGTTAAAATAAATATCGATTTCATTATGCCTATCTGGTGATTTATTCTCTATTTTCAAGGGTAAAATTGTTTGGATTATTAATTAGAGCATTACAGGTCAAAATGACCCAACCTACGAGTTGCCCATGTTTTGTACAATCGTCATCCTCAAATTATGCTTTATTAACACTATCTTTACTCATCCAGAGCAAATTATTTACAAATTGGGCTCTCAATCTTTTAAAATGGGAGAGTCTAATAATTTTGAGATAGAGGTTCAGTATGAAAAAACTTATAAGTATTTGCTTTCTTGTTTTATTTTCCTGTCAAGTTTTTGCATCAGATGCTAATGATCTGGTTTTAATCTACAGGGTTTCAGAAAAGGATAAAAATCAAATTTATACCAAGTTTGTAGAAAATACTATTGTTGCACGAAAAACAAATAATAAACCCAGAAATTATCATGTTACTGTAGGGTGGATAAGACAGGTTGGCAAAGCGAAAGAACTAAGAAATTTTATGAAAAAGGAGTTAAAAAATAAGGAACAATTCATTTTTTATTTCGATCCAGCAGGTCTCCTGCATGTCGCTCCTAACTGCCCTGAACCTTCCAATCCCAAAAATCCTCTAAATATAAAGTGCAACCGTAATGCTGTAGTACTATTTCCTGCAAAGGACTCTCTGGAAACACTAAGAATGATTAACCGGGAGTTGAATGAAGCACTGGATCGATATAATGAAGAGCATGGAACAAAGTACAAAATGGATACCGATCTACTTCCAAAATACTTTGCTCCTCACATAACCTTGGCAAATACAAGTCAGATTAATAAAAAGGATCGTAATAAGGCTGTTAGCGAGGTAAACAATAAAATGAAAGATAATAATAATTTTATTTCTGTCATATTAAATAAGAAGTAGTCTGAATGGGTTAAGTCGTTTTGACCCAACATTGGATTTTCAATTTATCAACTATGGTTGGGTGAAAATCACCCAGCCTACGAGCTGTTTTCACATCCATGCATAGGCTGTTTTAGTAATGGATAAATTCGGTTTTGTCGCAAAAATTTTCATGATCAGTCGATTTATCGGATTTTTCTGGAGTCTTTCGAAAGCGTCACAAACGACACTGTGGTGTCTCATGGCGTATGGATGAGACGTATATCAAATTGAAAGGGCAGTGGATAAGGAAGGTACTACAGTTGATTTCATGCTGTCGGAAAAACGGGATGAACCGGCAGCCCGAGCCTTTTTCGTCAAGGCCATGGTTCTGCCGTTTTTTAATGATTTATAAATTGTTTATTTGAGTTCAGTCTGAAGTTTTCTTAAATTGGCAGGGGCATATTATGAAGATAAATAAAAATGAGAAAAAGGTTGCTAATGTGTTCGTAATTGTAATATAGATGCAAACTGAAAAATATTACTGTTAAAATGGTAGATCTTATCGAGTCTACCTGATGCTTAGAGCTTGTATAGGAGCATAAAATGAAAACTTTGACTAAAGAAATGCAAGCAGCGATTACGCCTACAATTGCGTTGCACTTATTGCAAGAAGGCAACAAACGATTTATAAACAACTTAAAAATTAATCGTAACCTGTTACAGCAAGCCAATGAAACCTCTGATGGACAACACCCCTTTGCAATTATCTTAAGTTGTATTGATTCACGCACCTCAGTCGAGTTGATTTTTGACCAGGGTTTAGGCGATGTATTTAGCGTGCGCATTGCCGGAACCATTATTAATGAAGATATTTTAGGCAGTATGGAATTTGCTTGTAAAATAGCAGGAGCAAAGATAATAGTGGTTTTGGGACATTCAAAATGTGGTGCAATAAAAGGTGCATGTGATAATGTAGAAATGGGCAGTTTGACTGCCTTATTAAGTAAAATACAATCTGCTGTTCGTGCCGAAAATACCATAGTTGAAAATCGAACCTCAAGTAACGAGGAATTTGTAGAAAAGGTTACAACGATTAATGTACGAAAAACAGTCTATGCTGTTATGGAGCGCAGTCCCATTTTGAAAGAACTTATTGAAACAGGTGAGTGTGGCATTATTGGGGGACATCATGATATCTCAACAGGTGAGGTGATCTTTTATCAAGATGCTAAATTTGGTTTTAATAGTGACCTGATTTGAAACATAGTGTTGTAACCCATACTTAACTTTATACCTGGGCATGCTCGATGAGTTCTCTACTTGACTATGGTGTCAAGAATGCTGTGATTCGAGTGAGTCTTTCTGCTGAAGGATGGAAAATAACTTATATAACCGTTTGAGAGAATCAAATTCAATGAAGCGTTGCAAACATACAAACAAAGGAGTCGCTCTGTGAAAACCATATTAATAGGCCTTATTATGGGCTCTCAAAGTGATTGGCAAACATTGACTCACGCCGCTCAAACACTGGACACTTTGAACATTACTTATGAGGCGGAAATTGTCTCTGCTCATAGAACGCCAGATAAACTTTTCCAGTATGCAGAACAGGCCGAGATGCGAGGTTTGGAAGTAATTATTGCGGGTGCAGGAGGAGCAGCCCATCTCCCTGGGATGGTAGCAGCCAAAACATCATTGCCTGTTTTAGGGGTTCCGGTCACCTCGCAAACTTTAAATGGCATTGATTCCTTATTATCTATTGTACAAATGCCCGCCGGCATACCTGTAGGCACTTTATCGATAGGCAAAGCAGGTGCCATCAACGCCGCTCTGTTAGCTGCCGCAATGCTTGCAAATAAATATCCTGACATTCGCACTGCCCTAAAACTCTATCGAGAACAACAAACACAAAAAGTGCTCGATAATCCAACCCCCCCAAAGGAGTTAACATGAAACTTGGTATTTTAGGTGGTGGACAACTTGCAAGAATGTTGGCATTAGCGGCTTATCCATTAGGAATTGACACTGTGTGCTTGGATCCCAGTCCTGATGCCTGTGCTGGTGATCTTACTAAACTGATAGTCGCTGAGTTTAATGATGAGTTGGCTTTAAAACAATTTTTGGCAGAAGTGGATTGCGTTACGATTGAAACAGAAAATATACCGCTTTCTTGTGCCGAATTGGTTGCCACAATGCGGCCTTTCTATCCCTCGACTCAAGCATTGAAAATTACTCAAGACAGATTATATGAAAAAAACTTTTTTAGATCTTTAAACATTCCAACCCCAAGATTTTTACCGGTTGAGTCAGAACATGATTTGGTACAGTCGCTCTCAGACATAGGAATGCCCGCCGTGTTAAAAACAAGACAATTTGGCTATGATGGCAAAGGCCAATATGTCTTACGAGGCCAATCCGATATTTCAAAAAGCTGGAACATGTTAGGCAATCAACCCCTTATCCTTGAAGAGTTAATCTCTTTTGAAAACGAATTTTCATTAATTGCTGTTCGAAATAAAAAATGTGAAACAAACTTCTACCCACTGATTAAAAATCATCATAAAAAAGGCATATTACATTTCTCTGAAGCGCCAGTACATCATCGCGATTTACAACAAGAGGCACAAACTTATGCACTCAAAATTTTAGAAGCTCTAGACTATGTAGGAGTACTTACAATTGAGTTTTTTTACCGAGGGAATCAATTAATTGCTAACGAGATAGCGCCACGTGTTCACAATTCTGGTCACTGGACTATTGAGGGTGCTTATACCAGCCAATTTGAAAATCATTTGCGTGCACTTTTTGATTTGCCTTTGGGAAGTACGGAAGTAACCGGTTCTTGTTTGTTATTAAATTGCATTGGCAATCTGCTTCCACTGGAGTCGTGCTTGTCTATTCCTGGGGTTCATTATCACGCCTATGGAAAAAAACCTCGGATAGCTCGCAAGGTAGGCCATGTTACTCTTGTTGATACCCATTGGGAACGGTATGCAAAAAGCAAAGACATGCTCTTACAACTCGCAGCAGAAGATGAAAGTGAAAACACATGAATTAACGATCATCAACTTTTTTTATCGCTGGGTTGAGGCCAACATACTTTGCTGTACGACGACATGTTTATTGGGACACTGAACTACAATTGGAGATGGCCCGACTTCCTGTTAACTCTCTTTAAATTAAAAATCATAATTAAATTGTCAAAATAATTTAAACAATCTGTACACTTCCTGCAGGGGTCCGTCCCCTGGTTTTATTATTGACTGTTGCACTTAATTCATTAACTTTTTTTAACCATAAGAACATTTAGTAAAGATTAATAATTAGGGATGGCTCATAAAAAAAATCAAGAGCTTGGTGGCCCGTGAGTTCGATACTGAAAGTGAGCTTGGTATTGGAGAAATTAGCAAGCGCGGCCTATTGTTTGCCGTGCTCTAGAGTTAGCGGGCAAATTAATTTATGCTGCAATTTTTCATTAAAGTAGAAATAATGCGTTTATATAGGTTATTCATACTCTTTTTGGGCTGTATTTCTTGTGTCTATGCCTTCGACGCAGCCAGTAATACTTCTTTAAGAAATGACATACAACAAATTCTGGATAAAAACAGAAAAAAATACGGTTTACCTGGCATATCTTTAAGTATTCAGTTTCCGAATAATAAAATAGGTGATTATGTTAGTGGTTATGAGACTTTATTAAAAAATAAAGAAATGACTAACGATACTTTGTTTCAGATGGGAAGCATCACAAAGACATTTACTGCAACCATTATTTATAAGCTGGTAGAAGTAAATAAACTAAATATTAATGACAAGGTAGGAAAATGGCTGACCCAATACCCTAGGTGGAAAAAAATAACCCTGGGTGATTTGTTACGCCATACCAGTGGTGTTTATAATTACACCAGCGGAAGCTCGTTCGACAAGTTACTAAGGAAAAATCCCCAAAAATATTGGTCCCTTAAAGAGCTGGCTGATATGGCTTATCAACATCATGATGTATCTATCCCTGGGAAAAAATACCATTATACCAATACAGACTATGTTTTATTGGGGCTCATCATTGAAAAGGTCACTCACAAACCCATACACGTAGTATTTGATGAATATTTTAAGCGCTATAATTTACCTAATACTTTTTATTCAGTTTTACCTTACTCAGAATCGATTAAGACGAGGCTTGCTCATGGATATAATCGAGATGGAACATTTAAGTTTAATTCGGATGTTACAAACATTACCCCATCCTTTGCACAATCTGCTGGTGCATTGGTTTCAACCCCGCATGATTTACTATTGTGGCTGAATCAACTTTTTACAAATAACATCTTGTCTAAGAAGTCATTAGAAAATATGACCTCTCTTATTTCTACAGTGAATACCAAAACGGTTAATATCGAAACCATTGGTACACCAAAATATTTTGAAGAGTCTAAACCATTCACTGAAATAGGTATAGGCGCTGGTATTGGCCTTATCTATTTTAAAAGTAACGGGATGACCTGGGTTCATTCCGGCGGCACACTGGGTTATGAATCCTTGTATGCCTATAGCCCATGTAATGGAATCTATCTGGCATTAGCCTACAATGTGAAGCCTAGACAACAACTGATTTTTATTAAAATTGCAGACGAACTGTTTAAAAAATTAAGTCATTCGAAAAAGATAGTGAAGATGGTTAAAATGTACCAATATAATCATTTATTACCTGCTTATTGTCATGTATTAAGAAATAATTAAATCAACTATAAACGGACAGCAAATGGCGGTTGGGGTTTATTAGCCGTTGAAAATGGGTTGGAGGTAAGGGTTGGCGGGCTCAGTATGTTCATTAATAAACTCGTGCTCCCAAAATTGGAGTGGGGATTTATTCGTGGATTGTAATTTTGGTGAGTAGAGTTGATGGTTGAAATCATGGTTGCGAGTAACCTGGCTACGCTTGTTTTATAGTTCCGAACAATCAACGTTTTTCCTAAGCCCGGTTGCTATTCATATTTAATATAGTGTAAAGAGGAAAATGAGCAGAGCCGTGAGTTTTAAATTACCAATAGCACGGCTGTCTTCATCGTTTGGATACAATTCTCAAAGATCTACAACCCGGGTTACGGCTTTGCCTTCACCAAATTAAGAGAAGTACTAGCAGTCCAGTGCATTATTGGGCAATGGTGAGTCAATAAGTGGTTTATAGGTTCTTGATGAGCAATAGAAGGGCAGCTATGGCCTATAATATATAAAACAATATGAACATGTTGGAATGATTATATGTCTACCCCTTCACCAATACCTGAATCAGTCCCAGTACCTTCATCTGGATCTACAGCAAAATCGAGTGAGTTATCTGCTGATTTGTCTCTGGACATTGGTTTTTTACCCGAAGACGCCCCTATCAGTTCTTTATTTGCATTACGCAGCCAGAATATGGAAGAAACCATAGCTAAACTTAAAGCCCAAAAAGAAGAAAATGAAAGAAATCACTATGTACTAAAACAATATCAGCTTTCAAAGTCACTGACAGGATTTTCCAACTCCCCACGCTCAAAAAGATTTGTTTATGAAAGAGAAGGCAGAACAGGTTCTGTCATTGAAGAGGTGAGGTTGCACATAAGTAGCAAGTATGGAAAAAAAGTGCTTCCGGTGACGGATAATCTTAAGGTATTAACTATGGCTCTAGAAATGGCCAAAATACCTTTTGAAATACTGAGATCGCTCGAAGGGGAAACAGGAAAAAAAGACGTCTTAGCAAGTAAAGTAAAAATAGTAGAAGGCTTAGACGGCAGGAACTTTATTGTTTTGGATGATTATTATAATTTTCATACGTTCAACTTGTTAACCATAGATAATGATGTGGACATCAATGATGCCAATTTCAAAAATAAATTGGCTGTTTTTGCATTCAATAATGGTCGTGCAACAGAGCCATTTTTAATTAAAAAAAATGATAAAATATACCTTTGTTCTCCTCTGAATACATCATTTTCATATGCTGAAATTGATAGTAGTTTAACCGAAGATCTTCATTGGCCCGAAAAAAGTTCAATTCAATTTGAGCGTATCAACCGCATTGAAGGAGCGCGTTTAGATGACAAACTCCATCAAAGAATAAAGTCTACTGGTCTACTCCAAGAGCTGATCTCATATAGGTTAGATCAGTTATTATTTACGGGAGGAATCTATGCTGGAAAGGATGCGCGTTTTTCTGTTTTATCGGATGCTAGGCCATCAACGGGCGCACCAAAAGTATCTGCAATAGATGAACGTGATCGGAGCACGTTGAGTGAAGTTAAAGATTATGTCTATTCTCTTTTAGATAAAATGGAAAAAAAGCTTACAGCACAAGGTGATGAAAGCGCAGCATTTCAATATAAAATTATTAACTCCCTGCTCGTATTCGATTCTTCATATGAAGTAAGCGCTTCATTATTAGAACCTAACCGAGAAAATCTAAATGAATTACCCATTAAAGCTAATGCCGGTTTTATTAGATATGGTGGCAAACTTTATTATGTAAATAAATTAGAAAAAAAATGTCAGGAATTAGAGGTAAAAGGCGAACTATTAAAACAGTTTGATGCGTATCTACATCCGTCAACTATTCCAAAACTTTTATCTCAAAAAGAATTGCACACTGTGGTAACTATGACAGGTATACGCGATCTGAGATTAGAGGACGATGCCCGCAGATCACCGCTTGAAAATGAGTTATTAAGAACAACATGGATGCGATTGGCCTATGCATTGAATACATCTGTGAGCCGAATAAAAGGCAAAGATGTTGCTGATCCATTTCGAGATGATTTTCATGTAGCGATAGAATCTGCATATGAAGAAGTTAATTTAATTCTTTCTTTAACTAAAACTTATGATGAAGCATCAATTAAGCATCATTTATCTGACTATTTAAAAGATATTTTTTGTATTGCTGAGCGAGTAAAAGAGGGGGCGGTAAGACCTGCATTTCCAACTGCTCAGGTACCTCTCGAAGATGTTTTTTTATCAACCTCAGGAATGGGGGCTCTAACGCAGATGATAATGACATCAATAAAACAAATGAAAGAACATGAAAAAATTTATTTAAATCGAAGAGTTTATTTTGAGCTCGATATTTTTATTAGAAACTTATTTCCTGTTATTCGTCCGGAAGGTTTGAATATCAAAGACTATGAAAGTGTTGTTCTCACATTAGAAAATGGAACACTGAAAGTATCACCAGTGGGTTGTGACCTCATGAGAAGGGAGACACCACCTACGGTGGAGACACTCCAAGCATTACCTACTCACTCTAATGAAGCATACGTACGTACGGGCGATAAACTTTTTTATATTAATAAAACTGACAAAAAATGTGAGGAAATTCGCTGTGATGACATGACAAAAATTGATAGTCTCATGGATCCCAAGGGGGTTGCAAAAACATTATCGCGCGATGAAATGGAAATCATTACGGCGATAACAAAACAGGCTACTGATTTTAAAGAAAAGGTTAATGTAATTATTGATGGTTTTGGCCAGAATGTGTCAGCAGATAGCCAAACAGCCCCTACTCATTATGCCGGAACAGACATCATTGCATCCATTCAAAAACAAATGGAAATCAGAAAAGAACTGAAAGGCAAAGCAGAGAGGGAAGGATATACTCTGGATTTCTCAGGTCTGATGCCCGATGAAAAACCGAATGTTCTTACAATGGATAAAAGAAAATTATATCTGGCGATAAAAGAAGGAAAATTGGTTTGCTATGTAAGGCAAGAGAGCGAACTCAAAACAATATCATTAGACTCTTTGAAAAAAGGTATTGATACAAGCATTCGGTCTCAGCTTGCAGAAGCAGCACTTAGTGGCGACGCAATACTTACTCAAGAGCAAAAAGATGCAGTTTTTGAAATCACAACAAAGGAAGGCTTCAAACCACGAGAATATAAAGAAGAGCCACTCACCGTTGTTCTTGACACCACAATGACCGCATTGAAACATATTCATATGCCATTGTTACTTCATCAATTTCAAGAAGAAATTAATTCTGGAAAGCTCGCTATTTTAACGGCGCATAGTTTTAATAAACATGCAGGAATGGGGTTAGACAGGCTATCATGTGGCGTTGCCAGTGCAATTTATAATAAAGATCATTTTCCTGGCCTTAAAACAACATTCGCATCATCTCATGTAAGTTTCCAACCTACGGATCCAACACCCGCAATGACGTGTCATCAATTAGAAAAGGCGTACCCATGTATGCATTTACACTTTGACCGCGCACATCAAAATTCTTATTACATTCATAAAAATTTAGTTCCCAATATATCTCATATTGGTAGGATTTATTCTCCATTTACTCGAGAGACCAGCCATAATATTCAGGACATTTGGGGATTTCTTTATATAGATTTTACTCCTAAACCAGGAGGCAGCTTGACCTATGGGCCTACTGTTAAAAGAGATATGCTCAGTATAGTATTACCTGCTTTAGGCATACCTCTTAGAGATGGTTATGGCTTCTCAAATAGCGTGTGTTGTAATATCGGAAATTTCTTACGTATTAGTATCGGTTCTGAGTCACGTGAAAATATACAGTTTAAATATAAAATAATTTGTGATTTTCTTGATATTTGTGAAAAATTATATATTACAGGACAGACTAATTTATACAGCACTGTGTGTTCCATTTTTCTCACCGCAAGCAGTGGCGATGAAGCATCAAAAAATAAAAAAATAAAAGAAATTCCAGAACTTCTAAAAAAATTCACTGAAGAAAGAATAAATCCAATAATGGCAAAACGTGAAACAAAAGATGCTATTCTCAAAGCAGTTCCACCGGAATTTACCAACCCAAGCCAATTTTGTAAAACTACGGTTTCATGTATTTACGATAGCCTCCCCGTTCCCCCCGCTTTTTCTGTTGCCTCAGCGTTCATGCCAATGCCAACAATAATAAAAATAATGAATATGTGCGGTTTACCTAAGGAGCGAGATTCTGAACGAGATAGAAATAAATCTTATGTGGTCGAGGATCGTCGAGGCGCAACAGTTATTGTTGGCAATGAAGAGATTCAGGAATTAAAAAGTAAACTACAACCCATCGTCAAATTGTTAACTATTACACAAAAAATGTGGACTAAAGAGTTTCCTAGCCCCCCTATATCAGAGGAGCTGAAAAAGGCAGCAGCTTCCAAAATAAGGGCCAAAATAGATTTATTTTTAAAAGAAATTTTAAGCCCTGAGTTTGATAAGAATAAACTTCCTGAAGCATTAGCTCGATTTGAGGATGAAATGTTAACACCACCAAAGATAAGCAAAGATGAGGCAGAATCAGCAACAGCTTATAGTGCAAAGACTGTTTCAACTCTTCGAGCATCGAGTATGTTTAAGGCTGAGCCCCAGGGCACAAAAAGTGCTGCGGCTTCCACTTCTGCCGATCAAGAAAATCGTCCGGGTTAACTTAAAAATGTCGCTGCGTTCCAAAAGAGTTAATGGTTCTGTAGTAACTAGACTGCGCTTATTCTCCTTAGCAATAATTTCATCTTTCGATGGGGTTTTTCTGTTATTTCATTAGATTAAGATCGTTCAGTTATATTGAGTTCTGTGGCAAGATATTGATTTTTTTTAAGTTTTAAGGAAAATTTTTGTGCCCAAAACCAAACTTTTTATTTTTACCGATTTTGATGGAAATCAATCTAGCTCGTCGAATAAGGAATCGCGTTTTTGAAGAGCGGCAAAAGTATTTGTCTGAGGTTCATGATAAAGAACGTAGAGCTGTACCGGTATCTTCAATGAGTGATTTATTAAAGCATACCCTATCGCCGGTATTTACTCCTGAAGTTAGAGCAACGACTCCTCAAGATGCTCCAGCTGTAGCCCAATCTACGCTTGCTTGCCAACCTTAATGAATATTTTAATTTATATCTATTTTCTTTGCAGGTGAATCATGAAAAATAAACCCTCTTATCAAAGTATCTTAGCGTTAAGCTTCATGATTTTTTTTATCTCAGATATTCAAGGCGGTATAGGGCCAATTCTTGCTATTTATTTACGTTCTCATTTGGGATGGAGTACAAGTCAAGTGGGTATCGCGCTTGCAGCAGCAGGTTTTGCTGGTGCCATTTTTCAAATGCCTAGTGGCATCTTAGTCGATGCAATTCCCTTTAAACGAACACTCATAGGGCTTGCATGTGCTTGTATTATTATGAGTTGCTATGTGATTTTAAAGCAAACTTCATTTTATTCTATCATTGCGGCTCAATCGTTGGTTGGTATCGCTGCAAGCTTAATTCCTCCTGCAATCACAGCGGTGACACTTGGTTTGGTTGGGAGAGAGTATTTTCCTATACGAGTGACAGTTAATGAATCACTGACACATGCGGGCACGGTGTTTACAATGGTCGCTATTGGTATTGTCGCGCAATTATACGGTCATTCTTGGATAGTCTATGGAACCATTATTTTTTCATTCATTGCTTTGATTCCACTGTTATTTATTAATTCAAACGAAATTGATCATTCCATTGCTAGAGAATTACCAACAGTGGCGCCAGATGCAAAACCGATTGGTTTTTTACAATTAACAAAGTCAAAACCCATAGTAATATTTTTTAGCTCGGTCATTATGTTTCATATCGCCAATGCAGCCCAACTGCCTTTAGTTGGACAGGAACTTGCAGAAATTAATCCCAATAGAGATTCAATTTTTATGGCAAGCTGCATTGTATTGGCACAGTTTGTGATGGTGATTGTTGCTTTTAGTCTGCGATTCATAATAGACAAAATGGGGCGTAAGCCCATTTATTTATTTGCATTTATTTTCCTAATCGTACGTGCTTTATTATTTTCAATCACGAAAAACTCCTATCATCTGCTGTTCATTCAATTATTAGATGGAGTTAGTGCTGGTATTTTTGGAGTGGTTGCTGTTGTTATTGTTTCCGATTTGGCAGCAGGAACTGGCCGATTTAATTTTTTAGTAGGAGTTCTTGGATTATGTGTCGGTGTTGGTTCATCAATAAGTAATCTTGTAGCTGGATACATCACATCAGTCTATGGATTTTTTATTGGATTTTTATCCTTAGCTTTTGTGGCTTCTGTTGGGTTACTTATTTTTGGTTTCATCTTAAGAGAAACAAAGGATTATAGTATGAGGATAGAGAAACGGCTATAAAGGCAATATTTCATAATTAAGTTAGGTGTAAATTGCCCCATCAGTGACCCACCATTGTAGCCACAGTAGTTTAAGATAAATAAATCAATGAGTTAAAAATATGCCACCTCCACCAAATTTAATCTCCAGATTTCCAATAAAACCGAAGGCTGGTGTGCACTGTTTCGCAGTAAGGGTAGGCTGGCTGCTTGCAACCAGCCTACCCTTGCTTCATTTTTCCGAGCAGTCAGCTTTTTCTCTGAGTCTGGTTATTATCCATATTTAATATGGTGTAAAGAGGAAAATGATCAGAGCCTGTGAGTTTTAAATTACCAATAGCACGCAGGTCTTCATCGTTTGGATATAATTCCCAAAGATTGGAACTGATTACCTGACCATCAATCGGGGTTAGATTGCGTGAGATGATATGATCAATAATTCCTGAGTTGATATCTCCTTGATTATCAAAAGGATGGGTCCACTCCTCTTTGTTTAAAAAATAAAATACGTCTATAAAATGGTTATTCACTAAGACTTCTTGTATGGGAGCTGACTGAGTCCCATAATTGAAATCGCCGGCAATAATATCGTACACATCAGAGGCCGGAGGCATTAAGGTCATGAGGGTTGATAATTCAAGATAGCGATTGCTATCAAGTGCTGTATCAAGATGGATTGATGCGGCGCGTATCTTTTCCCCCGTGCTGCAAAGCGCTCCTTCAAAATAGGCCGAATGGTTTCCATCATTGGTTAACGCTAAATCTTGAAAAGATACTTGGCTAAAGGTTGATTTTTTTACAAAAATAGCGACCCCATTGGGCTCCCATGGGATATCTGGTGAAATCCAATCTGACCAGTAATCTTTATCGTGATAGGCTTGGAACGAATAGAACTTACTCTCTAAAGCTTCTTTGTAATAATTAAATTCATTAGCAGTGGTCTCTTGAAGCGCTATGATATCTGCTTTATCGCTGATGCTATTTAAAAAATGGATAATTTGTTGTCTGCGCGCCTTAGTATCTAAGTAAGGAGCTATGGCGGGTGAATAAAAATCAGGACTCGCCCAGCATGGTGCTAACACATTTAAACTCATCACAAAGAGATTAGGTTTTTTTGTAATTTTTGAGCTATTGGATTGATGGCATTGTCGTTTTTTCATAGAAATCAATGAGTTCTTTGCAGTACTGTTGGCGGTCATGTTCACGAGCTTAGGAGATATATGCGCAGTTGTCTGCAAAGGTGAGCCACTATAGACTAAGGTATTGCAAAGTAGCATACATAGTGCAACTAGTGTTCTTTTGCATAATAGTTGTTTTCTCATCCCCCACTCCTTTATTGCTGCTGATGAACAAAATGTATGTGTTAATTCGGCTTCATTTTTTGAGATTAACTTAGTTTAAGTGGAATTAAATATCAAGAATTAATCAAGTTGAAGCGATTAAGTTTTATTGTTTGGACATTCGAATCTTCAGTGAGCGAGCCTGGTTGCAAGCAACCAGGCCATGCATACCATTTAAAGGTATATGAATAATATTCTGGAAAAGGCTTGTCCCTTGTATTCTCGATTATTTTATTAATAATAGTGCTTACTCTATTCGCTTTATTAAGATTCATTGTGTCTGAAATTTTTATTGCTCCTCTTGCTCAGGATGAAGAAGCTGAACTTCGTAGTTTTGCTATCGATATCCAAAATAATGAATTCAAGTTGAACCTTAAAGCCAAAGAACAACCGGACCTTTTTGCCCCCTTAAGTTTTTATTCTGGTGGTGGGTTTTGGATTGCGAGAGCAGGATCTGCAATTGTCGGCTCAATTGGACTGCAAAAACTGAATACTGAGACGGGTATTATGAGAAAGTTTTTTGTTAAAAAAGAACTTCGTGGAACCTATCCTAGTATTGCAATGCTACTTTTCCATCAATTTCTTCTGCAAGCAAAAAATTTAAATCTTAAAAATATTTTTCTTGATACACCAGGAGTGGCGGTAGCCTCGCACCGGTTTTATGAAAAAAATGGTTTCGAACTCATCAATGATGACCAAAATCTGCCTAATGGATATTCTTTTCCTGATAGAAGTTCTAAAATTTATTGTCTCGCTTTATAACTAAGCGTTTATGAAGTTTTTCAATAAAGAAACGGAATGAGCGCTTTTCTTTCCTTAGGATAATTGGAAAACTGTGTGCGATACCACCGATGATGGGTGAGCGCTCGAGGAGCTAAATTGGCTATTGTCCACAAAGTAAAAGAAAAACCGGCAATTGACCAAGTCGCCACTCCCCAACCAATCCACTCGAGAATTTCACCAAAATAATTTGGGCTACTCAAAAAGCGAAACATGCCGCCGTAGGGTATTTTGTAAACTCCGGGTTTTTTATTTTTATTAATCGCAAACAAAATGTTGTCCGAATTTACATTGATTACAAATCCTGAAACAAAAAGTATCAAACCAACGATAAAGTGTTGCGTTTGCAATGTTGAAAATGTAATTTCTTGAAAATGAGTCAGCCAATAGGCATTTACAAAACCATTCACTGTCGTAAAAAACGTGGCGGATATCGTGATAAAAATTGGAACCTGTTTCGCATTTTTCAGGCGAAACGGATAGATTAATGAGCGATAGACATAATGGAGTTGCCACATTGCAAAAAATACCCAGGTATAAGCAGATGGTTTGGCCATTAGAAAAATAAGCAAAAATGTGATCACAGATGGCAATTCCATCAAACACCAAGAAACATTCGCTGGGATTTTAAGAGATTTATTCCCTTGCTCATAACGTCCATAAGGCGCTCGTTTGAAAAAGAGCGTGAAGAAAACCATAATGGCTATAGCATTCCAGAAATAAAGAAATAAAGTGAGATTGTTTTGAGTCATATTTTAATCTTGCCAGACTGTGAAAGCCAATGAAGCGTATCATGGATCGTTGTCTCGATTTCAGTTTTCTTGTACCCCAATTCATTTTCCGCTTTCGTACAATCCACTTTGGGTGGATACATCAACGTCTCAATTGAGTATTTTGTAAAGAGCGGTTCTGTATTTGTGATTTTAGAAAAAAACTCCATGAGGGGTACCACCCAGGAAAGCATACTTGGGGGAAGAAACAAACGAGTCATTTTTTTTTGTTTTACAATGGCTATCAACCTGAGCAAATGATGCATGTTTATGTCGTGGCCACCTAAAATATAGCGCGCTCCAGATTTGCCTTTTTCAGCAGCGGCTATCGCCCCTTGAACCACGTCACGAACGTCAACAAAATTATATCCTCCTCGAACCAGAATAGGGATGTGTCCTTTGTATATTTTAATTATTGCCGTTCCCATGAGGGACAGTTTATAGTCATTGGGACCAATTGTTCCTGTGGGATTAACCACCACCGCATTTAATCCTTGCTCACAACTATCAAGCACTATTTTTTCAGCATAGGCTTTAGATTGATCGTAAATATTCACGGATTCTAAAGCAAGCGGGCAATCTTCATTTAAAATGTGAGGCGTATTGGATTTTTTAGAACTTTGAGTGAGGGCGTGGATGGAACTAAAATGAACGAGCTTGTTGACTTGATTTTTAAGACAAGCATTGATCACATTTTGGGTGCCCTGGATGTTTGTTTTACGGACATCGTCTGCTTCTCGATTGGTAATAGAAATTTTTGCGGCTAAATGAAAAACTGTATCGATATTGTGAGTCGCGTCATACAACGACTCCTGATGTAAAATATCTCCCTTGCATACCTCCAAAGGAAAATGAGAGAGATATTTGGGTATTTCACTGCGCACAAGTATTCGGACATCATATTGCTTTTTAATAAGCTCAGCAATGAGGTTATTTCCAATGTGTCCACTAGCTCCAGTGACTAATATTTTCATGATTTTTAACTTATATTTAGTTATCCAGCCCTTTTTAAAAACATCAGGAGTCGGTCTTGCCAAAGACGAACAACCGAGAGAATGACACGATGCCTAAGCGGTCCGCATCGACCAGGGCGTTCACCGTCCCTGCAATGAAAATATTGTAAAACTCTGAAAAGCCCTTTGGAAACAGACGAGCTGTTTCAAGGCCTGAAATCGCGCTCCCTACTGCCCGAGAGCGAAGCGTACCAGCCAGCAGCTTGTTTTCGGTAAAGAAATAGCTCCACCCAAGCTCTTTTGAAATTTCTGTTTCAGAAAGTAGGCTTAGGCCGACGCTGCGGGCTGCATTTATCAGATCGTCACTCGAGTGCAGGGGCGGCATGCCAGTCACAAACTCAATCCGCTCAACCAGAGCGCGATGTTGTGGATTATTTGCATCGTATTTAGATGTCAGAACTGCGTCATAGACTACGTATCTTGCATTCGGCTCCATGACACGATGGACGTGTCCAAATACTTTGGGCAGCAAGTCATTGGAAATGTATTTAAGTGAGTAAATGCTGTAAGCCGAGGCCAGGAAATTATCAGGAAACGGCAAATTTTGTGTATAGTCCCCCTGTGTGACTTCGCACAAGTGGTCCAGATTTTGTTCGCGATTGAGGGCGTTCGCTCGATCTACTTCGGCCTGAGACAATGTGACCCCAAGCACTTTTCCCTGGGAAATCCGGGCAATATCACGTGCTGCGCCACCAAGACCGCAGCCCATATCAAGCGCTGTTTTTCCGGGTAAAAGGCAGAGCGCTGAATTGATCTGCTTATGCAAGTTGGAAATGGTCTCCTCGCGTGATTGTCCTACATGATCGGGCGGATAAAAAACCCAACTGGTGCCGTAAGCGATCTCAATCACTTCCGCCATAAGGTCATAATAATGGGAGGCAACGACCGTATGATTATGAGTTTGCTTCGCAAGAGAGAATAGGCGGTCGTGCTCTTGGACAAAAGAACTCAAGTCATTCCGTCTTAAGAGGAAGCGGAACGTCTTCATGTAATTGATTAACAGCGACATAGGTTTCCTCCTTGAATTTGAACTCACACAACAGTTTTGATTCCCTAACACTAATTATTGTTTCGATTATTCTTAAATCTAGATGCAATAGCATAATTTATCAATAAATTAGCCTCAACTATGTAATTGTCACAATCAACTATTGTAAATAAATTGCAATTCTTGTCTCGCTGATGAGTGAGTTTTGTTGGGTGTACTCAACCTACGTGTTAACACATTGATTTTTAATAATTATATAAAACGCTTAAGCTCTCGATTAATAGAAAATATATGTCTATGATACATTCTGTTTATGAAATAATTACTTTTTCTCTAGGGAGATAGAAATGTTTTTTCTACATGAAATCAAACGAAATTTATCGAAAAATAAAAAACCAACGGTTAAACAAGAAGTAGGACCTTCCCCTGAAATTATTGCTCAAGTAATCAGGACAGTAAAAAAACGTTTTATTAAAGGACCAATTTACGCCAAAGAGCATGCAAGAATTAAGGACAAATCGTTTATTCGCCCTTCAAATAGCATTCCTAACACTAATTTTTCTGCTACAGCTGGTCCCAAAAATGCAGATGATTTGATTCGTTTCTTTAAAGACACTCTATTTCGCGACCCACCTATAGCATACATCATCGCAATAGGTAATCGTGTCTCTGAATTAGATACTTGTCCTTCAGGTGTTGATTTTTTAAATTATTACATGAAAAAAAAGAGTTATGATGTTGGACCTTATCATGTTACGAGGAAACATCTCGGCGGTAGTTATGTTTTTCATCATGGACATGAGGAGTCAAAACCCAATATATTTACTGAATCTGAAATCACAGTGAGCACTGAAGGAAATAATCAACGTGTAGGGGTAATTGGTATTGAATTAAAAGACGGGAGTTACATTGATTTAAATATTGATCCAAATGATCAGAAAAAAGAGATACTGTGGAAGATTTTTAAGATTTCAGTCGAACATCCTGTCTTTGTCCACTGTAAACACGGCCATGGTCGAACTGGTCACCTCATTCTCACTATGGAAATCTTAAAGAATTATTCAGCTATTTTTTCAAGCGATGACCCTGATGTAATTACCGAGCGCATACTAGAGATACTTAATAATATGCGTCAACAAAGACCAGGCTTAGTGCATAGCACCAAACAAATAACGGAAGCAATTCATAATGCAATTGTACTGCGCCGCCATGCACTAGAAAAAGGCTATGAAGTTCCGATTGCTGATGATGAAGTTTCTTATTCTCATCGTGCGGCTTATTCTGTATAGAACCTGTTCAAAGTTGGCATGTGTAGGTCTGGCCCATGTATCGCCCAGGGATAGGGATCCGCTTACGCTTGCTTGCAACCGCGCCACCTTGCTATTGAGCTATTCAACTATTCATAATATCTTTATGGTAGAAAACAATAGAGTCAGCAAGGTGATTTACTGATAAAGATGCACCTGGGATTGACATACTCGCTATGTAACGCAAATTGTCTTTTAATCTTTTATAGGAAAATAATGGAGTCATCATTCAATTTATTAGCAATGCAACGTAAGCAAGCTCGACGTCTTATTCTCTTTTTTATATGCAGTGTAGGATTTTTGTTATTAGCACTTATCATTAAATGGCAAGGGTCTATTTTTTTTATTAATACAGCAACTTATCAATTCGCTCATCAACTGAGAACTTCTTTTCTGGATTTAGTTGCTATCTTCATCTGTCTTTTAGGAGATAAGAAAGTCATTATCCCTGTGTTTGCAATAAACAGTGCCTGGCTGATTTATCAACAAAAAACGCGATTGGCATTATATCTGTTTGGGGTTATTGCTCTTGCAGCAATCTTAGCTTTTGTTTTCAAAATCGTTATCGCCTCTCCTCGCCCTGGTGCTATGACGGCAGTACTTAAAAATTTTTCCTTCCCAAGCGGACATGTAACTCTTTGTAGTGCTTATCTGGTTTTTTTATATGCGCTGATTACTCCTTATTTTTCTTCTGCAAAACAGAAAATAACGCTGATTCTTTTTATTGTGATACTCATAGCGGTAGTGAGTGCACGCATCTTATTAGATGCTCACTGGTTAGCCGATGTGGTGGCCGGCGCATTATTAGGGAGTAGTTGTGGCCTAATTGGTGCTTATGGCTATTATCGCAAAACACCAATGACACTCAACGTGGGGTTATTATTAAAAATGTTATCCCTGATTTTTTTAGTGATAAGCAGCCTTTATCTAATATTCTTCTGGCAAAAGATATTGAATACATACCAAATTAAAAATGGAGCTCCTACTTTAGAGAGAACTGCAAAGCTCAACTAAGAAATGATACATACTTGTGCTGGGCTTTCAGCCCAGCCTACGCTTGTTGTCATCTGAAAGACAAAATACTACTACACTTACTCTATGGTATTTATCTTTTAAACAAAGGGAATGTAATCATGATAATAAAAAAACTGTTGATTTTGTTTTCTTTCTGTATTTTATCAGCCCCAATTTTTGCTGAGCAGGATGCGAATTTTCAATCCTGCATGAAAGCGATAACCAAGCATGATACACCTGAAAATAACACTCCAGAATATAAAAAATTTAATGAAACGATGTGTGATTGTATGGTCGAGCAACTTAAGAGTAATCATAACAATGAAGATAGTAATAAAATAACAAAGACATGCTTCTTTAATGCTTTGTTACATTATGCAACAGATAATTTAGATACAAATACAACGGACTCTGACATGATGAGTGCTTGCAAAAACATGTTGAATGTTAGTAAAGACAAATCGTCAGATAAAGAGCAAAAAATGGTAGCTGATTTTTGTCAATGTGCGCAGCCTAAGCTATTAGATCTTTTTAAACAATCAGATTCGATGACGGATCAACAATACAAAGAAGGTATTTATTCAATTGCAGATACGTGTTCAGCTAATATAGTGCCACCCAAATAAGAGGTATTGCTCTGCTACTGCACTACCATTATTTAATCTATAGCCTGATTTAAATTCTTTTTGTTGGGCTGCACTGTTTCGCTCAACTTGCTAAATTGTAGCCTGGGTAAAGCGAAGCCGAACCCGGGGAGCAGAGCCTGATTTTTTATCTGCAACCCGGTTATGGCTTTGCTTTATCCTGGCTACTTTTTGACTACCAGCAAGCGTAGCAACTGCCTTAAATTTTTAATTCAAGACAGTTGCCACCTTGCTGAGTTTTAAAAATGAGTGGTTTATACCCTGAGGTTAAGGATGAAAAGAATGAGATTTTTTTTAATAATTGCGAGTCTTTGGAGCTATACCTACTATAAGGCGATTCAAACTTTTCCGGCTCATGAGTTATTGATTGTGCCATGCAGCCTCTTACTGTTTTTGGTGATGATAGGCTGGTTATTTGCTTATCATGCTCATCCGGATTGGGTTGAGCGACTCTGGTTTCGGTTAATTATCTGGTTTGGTACTTTAATGATGGGGCTTTGGGCTACGTTCATTTTATTATCTATTCCTCTTGATGTCATTTTTCTCGGAAATTATGTCGTGCAGATGATTTTTAATTCCTCTGCCCACAATCCTGTGGCTCTGGTTTCTGTGCATCAGAAAATCAATTATTTTCTTTTAATCTTATCCGCTTGTTTTGCAGGAATAGGCTTCTTGGGGGCGCTTGGAGGACCGAAGGTAAAAAAGATTACTATTTCTACGAACAATGTACCCCAAGAATTAGATGACATGACCATAATTCAAATCAGTGACTTGCATGTTGGTCCTACTATTCGCCAATTTTATGTTGATCGCGTTGTGAAGCTGGCTAATGCCGCCAACCCTGATTTTATTGTGGTTACCGGTGATCTTGCCGATGCAACAGCTGAATCAATTGAGCAACATCTGGAGCCTTTGGCCCGGCTTGAAGCACGTCATGGCATCTATTATGTGACGGGTAATCATGAATACTATTGGGGAATAGAGGGTTGGCTGGATAAAGTAAAGCAATTAGGATTTCAGCCATTAATTAATGAGCATAAAGTGATTCATGCGAATGGTATTAATATATTGATTGCAGGTGTTACTGATCATATTGGTGGTCACTTTCATCACAGCCATAAACCGAACATCGAGAAAGCACTGCAATCTGATGAGATAACGCAATTTAAAATACTATTAGCGCATAGGCCTGATGTGTGTTTTGAGGCGGAAAAATTAGGTGTTAATCTGCAACTTTCTGGACATACTCATGCTGGGCAGTTTTTCCCATTTAATTTATTACTTCCTTTGGCGTATAAATATTATCGTAGAGCCAACCAACATGGGAATTTACAGCTCTACGTAAACCCTGGAACTGGTTATTGGGGACCAGCTAATCGCTTTGGCGTTCCTTCTGAAATTACTTTGTTGACACTCAAGAGAGTATGAGTTCTTTTTGTTGGGCTGCACTTCGTTTAGCCCTGCCTACGCGTGCTAAATCCTGTTGCATATTTTATGCGAAAGAGTATAACAAGAGCTTAAACTATTGACGAATCATTATTCAACAGATCTGTGGTCAGATCCAGAGGATTTCTGAATTTAGATGTGTCGCAATAATGGATAATTTCTTTTTAAATTTAGTAAATTGCGATATTCACCCCTAATAGGAGAATAAACATGGCACTTAACTATATTTGTTATATCCGTAATGGACATTTGCAAATCGAAGACGCGGATGCGGCGGGAGGCCCTAAGTCAGATGCAACCCTGTATTCTAGTGACCCAGGATATCCACAACGCGTGCACTTCCAGCACCCTGGAAAACATCCTTATAATCAGCATAGTAAAGAAGCATTGGCTGTAGCTGCACATAATGCCTGGACTGCCAGTTATTCGGATGCGCCTTATCAGCAAGGCGGAGTTGATGTTTTGCATGGGCCTGCGCGTCACGTCTCATATGCTCGGGTAGAAGCATTGGCGGAGCCTGAAGAACTTATATTCGGACTAAAAATATAAAAAACAGACTCTACTCTTATGCTGACATCGGCTCAGAATTATAGAAATAAACTATATATAACGAGAAATAAGACTTGTACGGCAGTCACGGCGAGTCCGTTTTGTATCATTGCTTTAACATTTTCGCTGCCAGCAAAACCCATGGCTGCAAACATATTCGCTCCTGGATAGGCATAATTAGTAACACGGGTTGCGAAGATCATGCATAACGCAAACGTTATCATCGGCAATTGCATCTGCACTACACTAGACGAAAAAAGCTGATGTAACATTTTAATGGTTGCTTCAGCAGCGCCTGGCATGCCAAACGCTCCAGTGAAGCCAATTAACATCGACAATACAGGTTTGCCACCTAAATTAATTAATGGGGTTAATAGTTCGGTTAAGGCATTAAATCCCCCTGCCTGATGAATCAAAACCATAAAAGGATCAAACAAAATAAACAAAAAGAAGAGATGCAGGCTTTTGCGCATTCCTTCAACTAACAATTTAAAAATTTGTTTTAAGCTTAATTTACTCGCTAATCCAGTAAGCAGCGCGAGCAATAACATAACAAAAATAACGTAGGAGGTTTTGGCCTGAGTCAATAAACCATAGACGATGCACGCCATAAAGGAGAGCAAAAAAAGTAATGTGGCGCGCTTTTGCTGTTTATTGGGAACAAATGGCTCTGAGGTGTCCTCGTCTTCGCAAGACTCATGTGCATATTGTCGCTGTAATTGGTTAGCCATAACCCATGTAGTCATTAAAGTAATTATGGCTACTGGGAGAGATGCATATAAAAGGACAGACTGATAATTTAGTCCGGTAATGCCCAGTAAAGCCACTACTGGCGGCGCAAAAGGCCCAATAATTAAAGCTTCTTCAGCCGAAGCCTGCATTAACACCGCCAAACTTGGGCGTGAGAGCCCCACTGAACCTGCAATAGGGCGTAAGCTAGGTGCTAAAATAGCCAATCCTCCAGCCAAGGTGCCAAGCAAACCGACAATGACAAACGACGAAAGTACTATGCCAATTTTAGCTCGTCGTTGTGTATTAACCCCAATCCCATAAACAATTTGGTGCACCAAGGTATGACTGACTTGGGTATGCGTTAAGACCTCACCTAAGCCATGGCCTAACATGATAATAAAACCAACTAAGGCCATGAATGAGCCTAAAGCTGCAGCCATAGAATTGCCGATGGCAATGGGGCTGCTTAGATTCCACAAATAGCCTAGGCCAACACAGAGTGCCGTCGCGATTAAAGGATCAACATTGCGAAATAACATCACGACATAAAGAACAATAATGACTAAACTGGCTAACTGCATGTAAAAAGACATTAATGGATCACTCCAATCTTATTTAATCCCTGGGCAATGCCTTCAATTCCTAAGCCTGGTTTGTCTGACAAGATGATTTTATTGCCAAGACGTTGTGCCCCACCAGAAATATAATTGTCACGAATCAAGTAAATAGGATCAAGGTCTGCGTAGGCAATATCTGGCTTACTTACAGCAAAACTGGCTATTGCAGCAACCCCAATTGGCGATTCCAACATACAACCGACCATTATTTTCATGTGTGCGGCTTTAGCAATATGATAAATGGCCTGAGCATTCTCAAGGCCCCCCGATTTCATCAACTTAATATTGACACCATCACAGGCATTAATTTTGGCAATATTCAGTGTATCCTCAGGGGAAAAACAAGCCTCGTCGGCAATGATGAGACATTCAACTTGTTCGCTAATAGTCTTTAAGTGCGGTAGATCCCGTGCGTTAATAGGTTGTTCGATCATCGGAATATGCAAATGCTGTTGTTGCAAAGCATCAATAACCTTTAAGGTTTCATCATAAGACCATCCTTGATTGGCATCTACAAGTAAGGTGATGGAATTGCCTACTGCGCGGCGAATTGCTTGGACGCGTTGGATGTCTTCAATTGGATTTAAGCCTAATTTTATTTTAATGGTTTGGTGTCCTTGATTGGCCAGCTCAACTGCATCCTGCACCATTGCATCAATCTCTTTAACGCTTATAGTAATACACGAACTAATACTGTTCGTATTCCCTCCCAGCAATTTATAAAGAGGTAAACCACAGTATTGGGCAAACAAATCATGCAATGCCATATCAATGGCCGCCTTTGCAGAAGTATTACCTGCGATGGCTTGGTTATTCATTTGGAGCAATACATTCAGTTCAGAAATACTGCGTCCAATTAACTGTGGCCCCAGAATGGCTTTAACTGCATTGATAATCGATTCCGTATTGTCGCCAGTGATGGCTGGAGTTGACGCTGCGGAACCATAACCTAGATTGCCACTATCCGTTTTAATTATGATGACCACATCCTCAACGCATTCAGTGCGTCTTACGGCCGTTATAAATGGACGAATTAATGGAATCGTTAATTGCGCAATATGAATTTCCGTAATGTTCATCTAAGCACCTTTTAAATTATTGCGTCTAAAAATACATTCTTTATCGTGAGAGATTAACACTTGATTAGTGAGAATACAGCGTCCTGAAATACTCTTTTCAATAGGCAATTTTAGCTCATGATAATCAGTAACGGTTCCAGTCATTGCCTTATAAACCATGAAACTCCCTTGGACTAACTCCACTACTGTTTCGGTCGCCGGGGTGATCTTATGTACTTCATTCACGGCAAGTTGTATAAAAACCCGCTGATCAAGGTGTGCACTGGCAAAAACAGTTTGAATTTTCATAATCTGCTTTAGCAATTTAACATTATCTAATAACGTTTCCATGAATGTAGTTCACTCTTTCTGAGATGGGGGCGGACCGGACCCGGTCCTTCCCCAAAGTAGATAATAAGTTCAACTTTATCTTTGTTGATATAGGGTTCATATGATTTTAGTGCGGCAAATAATTTTTGGGCGTGAATGGGGTCCACTGCATACATGGTAACGGTAGCAAAGGTTATCACCACGCGCATAACCTTTACTTTGAGTTTCCCAACTTTAATCCAAGAACTTGGTTTGTATGGAAACCACTGATCAAAGATAAAGGCATATTTAACATTTTCTTTGCTCATCAAGTCACTTATCCAATCTGAGCTTGCACGATTGAGTTGTGCAATACGACTTTTTTGCGATGCAGTTGAGCCCAAACCATAAAGGTCAAGTACATATTTTCCATGGCTACGAAAGGAGATTAAACCTACGTCATTGACTGCAACTGGGTCATTTAACAAACGGAAAATATTAGCCATTTGCACTTGTTGATAGAAAATATTTGCAGATGCAAGAGGGATTAAAAAATTAATGAGGAAGAGAGAATAACAAATAACGGGTAATGCAAAGACTGTTGGAAAGATTGGCAAATCAAGGTCAATTAGCAAGCGTACTGCTAAGATAACAATAAATAAAACAAAATAAGCTTCATATCTTCCAAACCCGCCAAAGTGGCCAAATAAAAAATGCAGCATGCTAGTAAAAAAAACAACTAAAGCAAGTTGCGGATCTTTTTTCCATAAAATTATTTCTATGGCTACGATGACTAACAATAAGTAAATATATTGCCGTACGTTTACTTTTAAGTTACTAACGATTGGAATGTATTTCGCAGTAATTGAGCTGGGTAGCAAACCCAATCCTTGGTAATATAAAAAAGTACTAAACAAACCGAGAATAAATAAAATCGATATCAGCCCAATAGAAGCCTTTAAGCGATAACCTTTATAGAAAAGATAACATAATATAGGAATTGATATCGCTAAACCTTCATAACGCACCATAGGCAATACCACCAAAGCAATCATCTGATAATTGGGGGGGGCGCTGGTTTGAATGCACCATTTTTCTTTATATAGAGGGTAGACACCTAATACGATTAAGAAAATTTGTAAATTATGTTCCATACCAGTAAAAACAAGTCCATAACCATTAATTGAAAGCAAAATTATAAAAATTAATAAAACCCGCGACTTAATCGGTATGTCTTTAAAAATCAACAATAATAAATGCACTAATCCAGCCAGGCATAATAAATTGATAAATAATGGAACAAATTCAAAATAACTGCCAAAGATAGAGAACGGTGATAATAAAAAGGGCCACAGGATACTTGATGATGGGGCAGATACTTCACCTATATTAATGCCATAAAATCCATGCCAAATATTTTTAGCTAGAGTCAAATGGATATATGGGTCATCTAAAGTATAAATAAAATGATTATCAGTAAAATGCATTACTAATATAGATATTAAAACAAAAGGAATTAATACTAATAAAATGTGACAAATAAGCTCTTGTCTTAAACTCAAAAAGGGTGTTTTTTCAGCGTCCAGAACATGATTATTCATTAAAAAAATCCGTAAACCCATTCTTATGAAATTTTATTAAATAATAACCACTGCGGCTTCGATAGGTGTTATCTATTTAATAATAATTAATTCGTTAATTAGTCGAAAACCATAGAGATTCTGGAATTATTTATCAACTCAAACTTAATTTGCCATTTTTATACATCTCTAACGAATCTTAGGATACTTTTGAGGTCATGTCCAAAAGAGCAACTAGGCTTACTGGTTATGGACTGTACGGAAAAACAAAAAGTACCCAATATGCTAAAATGAATATTATAGTTGTTTTGGGGAAATATCATGTATGAACCTAAAGAAAAAGAGCCTAATAAACCTATAATTTGGAGCATTAGCCCCAATAATCCCAAACAGAAACCCATGTTCATCCAGACTTTGCAACACATGAAAGAGGGGGGATGGTTTATTAGAGAAACAAGTTATACCGGTGTTTTATCTGTAGTAAAGAAAAAAGGAAATGCATATAAAGAAACATTCTTTACACTTGCACCAGACCTTATCGCAGAAAAAGGTGGGGCATTAGTCCCCAATCTAGATGACAAAGGGCATCACAAATGGGTTTGGAAAGAAACAGAACTTAAGGATCTCAAGCCATATTTAAAAGCGCACTATACTCATGATACTACTGAAATACAGGATGGGGCAGAAAAATTAAGTGTAAAAGATGACTTAATACAAGGAAGAACTGCTCAATTCAGAGATGGGTCTATGAAAGAAGATAGGACTGTTAGGCACACAGGTGTTATGTTTCAATTAGCAGGACAGTCTGCAACAGATAGCCTTTTCGCTGCTTTAAAACACAAAGGCTACGAAGGTGAACCTGTACCAGCTCCACAAGGTTATCAAGCAATAGGGTGTAAAAGTGCGGTGACGTTAGAAAAATATAAATCTTATGAGCCATATCAGATGGCACATACACATGAAATAGCCCATTTTAAAGAAGGTATAAGAAGTGCGAAAGGCAGCGAACTGGAGAAAGAGCCAGAAAAAAAAGAGCAAACCTCTTCTAACGCACCGCACTAAATTTAACTGGTGCTAAAAGTAGCACCAATAATAACTGGCCCCTAGTGACGGCTCGCACTTGAATGAGCAGCGTAGTCTGCTTGCTTATCCTTTTTGGGAGGAGTTTGCTGATAATGGTGATAGCTTGATCAACGTCCCTGATTGTCCTTCGAAAAACATGGCGCCAAAGTAATACGGTTGGATCATAGTACCTTGAGTCATTGCCGGAAGTAATGGTGAGCGCGCGATTTCCACGCCAGTTAGCGCATTTCTCCACACTGCGAAATCATTGTGATTGTTACCAGGAATTTCTCCACTAGGAATATCGGTGCCAACCAATACGCGACTTTCTTGGGGATTAATAAGGGTTGTGAATTCAGTGGTTCTTTGATTAGCGGTCCAAATTATATTTAACCCGCTTTCAGAAATTTTAATGGCAGCAATTTTTCCTGGTAAAGAATCACTTGCGTAAATCAAGTTAGTAGTAGGATCACCAGAAACAGACATAGGTGCCCAGCTTATCGCTTGTCCCATATCCGCAGTAGCAGTAGAAAATGCTTCTCTAATCTCCAATGGGATAGAATCTCCTAAAAATGGCTGAATAGAAAACTGATTCGCTGCATTATTTTGGTTAATGCTAATTACACTCAGTGCTGTTGCTGAAGGGAGCGTATTAGTTTGTGCTACGACCCAATCATTTATCACCACAAACGAAGTACACAGCGTTTGGCCGGGCAATGTGATTGTGCCAGGATTCCATGAATTATCTTGTATGAAGATACCATTTTCTACTATATAGCGAATAGCTGTTGTCGCTTCAAGTAAATAAACATAATTTTTATTCTTATATTGAGTCACCGTTGGTCTTGCACCTACAGGGGCTGGCAGAGTGATGTTATCAATTACCCGCATGGTTTTTGGGTTAACTGAAATTAAAATCGAAGGTGGCACATCCGTTGGATCTGGGCAGTGCAATAAAGCGTCAGGACCTTGAACAGTACAACCTGCTTGGCGGTATACTGATTTCATGATAATAGTTCCATCTGCCGTAGCATTGAAACCATTGAATGAAGTGTTTTTAGGAAGTCCATGTCCAGTCGGAAGTACTAATGTTGTAATGACTTGTCCCGTTTCCGGATTAAGTTTTGCTAATCGGTAACCGTAGCTTACATAAAGATATCCATCATTTAAAATGCCTAAGGAACCGGGATAATCCCATTCTCCATTTTCATATGTATTAATTAACTGATTATACCAAATAGGTTGAAGTGTGGCGGGATTTACTCGAGCTACATAGGCACCAATCGAGCCAGGGACATCACCATAACCGCCACCATAGATGAAAGCATAATTGGAATTAAGATAAGACATGTTATATCCAGAAGGATAGTTTGTGGCGGAATTGAGGGTATTGACTACATTATTTCCATTCATTGAACCACCAAAGCGGGCCTGTGAAAATACATGAGAACGGCCAGAATTATAATGCTCAAACGCTTCTAAAGAGGGATACCATGGGGCATTATTGTTCTGCTTTATCTCAATATTTGCCGCAGCTTTATCGCTTACTGTGAATAGACAATAACCATTATTGATTGCTGTACAACCAGACAACACATAACCTGGGGTATTAATTTTAATCCCAGCAAATGGATAGGAGTGATTGGGTATTGTCGTAAATATGATTAATGTTAAGGCAGAAACATTATAATTCTGACAGGATATAGGTCCTTTACCGTTCAAACATAGAGTAATATTGAGATTTTCGGGTTCACCCGTTGCCGAAACATTAAAAAACAGGCCACCTGCTGAAAAAGCACTTTGATAAACTATCAACAGTAATGTAACAACTATATTCCTTAAGTATTTCATCATCAGTCAATCCATAAACTTAAAAAGAGTTACGTATTTATTTAATACAATTAGTGTCGAGAGAATCTTGACATAAATCAAAGAACTTGTAACTACATCCTAACACAATGAGACTACAAACAATGATTCTATTTGATTTGTAACACTTGCCGGCAAAGTTGGATGTTTTAAGTCTTGAATGTTTGGTGCTGGTCCGTAAGCTGGCTATCTAAAAGTCTTTAAACACGTACAGATTTTGCTTAACCTCAAAGGGTTAAGAGTTCGGTGCAGAGGCACGTCTTCAGGATACTATATTGGTTATGTTTACTGTGGTTGGGAAACAGACTCTTGTGTTGCTGCTTTTGCGGGCATCTTAAAATCCTTAAGATCAGGAAGATCATTCATTTCACCTGCTTTGGGCAGTAAAGTTTTACCGGTAATTTCTTGTGGCCCATCTTTTCCTGGTTTATAGAGTTTTCCATCACCATTAGAGTAGGCAATGACTTTATTGGTTTTTTCATCAACCATGATAAAACTATTTCCTGACTCAGCTTGTTTCTTGAAAAAGTCAGTCATGTCTTCATCTGATTTAAAAGTCAGTTTTAATCGACCATCTTCACCTTTCTCAGGTGGATTATCCTTAAACCATTGCTCCCCACAATGTTTTTTATAGGCTGCAAGCAGTGCTTCAACCTGTTCACTTTGAATACCAATGCTTTTTTTCTTGCGTTGAGCCTCTTCTTCTTCGGAAGCTTGTAGTGCCTGTACCGAAGAAGTCTCGGATACTGTTGGTTTAAGAGGTGCCATTGGCAGGTCATCGTCTAAAGTGGGCGATGAGAGATTGTTCTTTACCCAGTTGTTAATCATGCTCTTTTGAGCTGATGTTTGCACACCAGACGCTACACCGCCACCAATTGCCAACCGGCCAGGGGCGGTTGTTTGATTCGTCCAGCCTAATAATACACCGCCATCATCCATAAATTTAGAAGCACCTTTAAGGCTTTCTTCTACGTCAGTATCTTTAGCTGTCACAGCCTTTCCTGTGCTGTCGTATTTCATCGTGGTAATAGGAACTGTGCGGTAGACACCCTGTAAATGTTGATATTTGGGCGTAGTGAGTAGTTGTTCGATTTCGGAGATTACAGCTGCTTGATTCGATCCATCAGTTCCTGTTTTCCAACCGCCATTTTTGTAAGTACTTTGAATTTTATCTGTTTGCGCTTGATTGGCAGAATAAGTGATCCCCACCGTTTTAGCTCCATTGGCATGTTGTCTGGCTACTTCATCCAGAATTTGCGCTGCTTGTGCTCTGGTTGAAACTCCAACGCCATTTTTCTCAAAATCTACGCGGAAGGGAACAATACCTTTGGGCATCTCAAATCCTTAAATTGTGTCAATATTTTAAGCATAGTTAATTCGGGTTTTTTTTTCAATGAAGTCAGAGCTGGGCTGAAACAATTTTGAATACTAGATATAGATATCGGGAGATTTGTATCCCATGTTAGTAGCTTGCTTGAGTGAATGAAATCATTGATTTTGATTTTATATCTTGACAGGCAGTTTTTATAAAGAATCCCAGGCTATTTATTGAGTGAATTAGATGATGTGATGGTGTGCAGTAAAATAGTCAAATTCAGCCTTTTACAAGGTAATGAATCATGATGCATTTTAAATCTGGGCGTTATCATTACTTATCGATGCTCTAATCATTTGAATAATTTTTTTACTTACTAAATTGTTATGTTTTTCAGGTCTGTAGACCAAACAAATTTCATCTTTAAATATGGGCGCATTACTTAGTTTTTTAAGATGTTGGTATTGATGGGTAACCCTTGTGGGTAGAATGCCATATCCAAGACCTAAGGCTGTTAGCTTGGCGATAACCTCAAGGCTAGTAGAGTTAATTACCCCGTTAAAGGCGATCTTTTTGTCAATTTTTTTAAGTATATATTGTGATTGAGCAAGCTTTTTATCATAAATAAGCTTATTTTGTGCATTCTGGGCATGAAAGACTGAAACTTCATCAGTAGAGAGTTTGATGATAACGAGATCAGGATGTTGTATGGGGTTAACAACAATACCGAAATCCGCTTCCCAACTAATTACTTTTTCAGTCATCTCTCTTGAATGACCATGGATAAAATTAAAGTTCAGCTTTGGATATTCAACTTGCAGTTGTGGCATAAAGTACTGAAGTGCGTATAGAGCGACTGATGGGTGCAGGGCAATGGTATAGTTTCCTTGCACAAAGCCTGATTCAGGATGGGCTATGTTTTGGACTTGTTCCCATTCATAGATGAGTCGATGGGAACGTTGCTTAAACTCTTCTCCGAGTTTTGTCAGTTGGATCCCATTTTTAAGCCGAATAAATAGTGCTCCGCCAAGTTTATTTTCCAGCCTTTTTATAGAGTAACTAAGCGCCGGTTGCGATATCCCAATAATTTCCGAAGCCCGCGTAATATTGAGCGTATCACTCGCCGCGATAAAATATTTTATATCATCCAATAATAAAGACATAAATCATCAATTGAATATTTAGGCATAAATAAAATTTATCACAATCATTGAAATAAATCATTTTAATGATTTGTTGAAGATCTGTACTCTTTATTCTTAGGAGGTACGGAACATGAAAAATACAGCGTTCACTTTAATTACCGAAAATCATGACACTAAAGATTACGTACTTAAAAATTCATTAGATAAAGGCTCTTCTCTAGAAATGGCTCAAAGAATATTAGCTGAAATAATGATTTTTCGTCGCGTCCCAGAGGCTGTTCGTTTATGTGATAGAGGATGTCAAAAGTGCGCCTCTGCGTATTTGCCCAAAATCATCTCCGCGGTGAAACAGAATGAACCGGTTACTTTTATATTACCGGCCTTTCCCGGAAAGTCCCCAAACCCTGAAAAAGTTTTGGGTCCCTTACCTGATTATGCGGAACGACTTTCTCTGCATTTTTTAGGAACATTGTGTCAACGCATAAAAAAAATTTATACCCCCGGAATTAAAATTGTCCTGTGCTCCGATGGCAGGGTTTTTAGTGATGTAGTTGGCATGGAAGAAGCTAATGTCACGGCTTACCAAGTTGAGCTAGAGAAGCTTATAAAAGAAATGTCTTTTGCAGACATATCCCTTTTTAATCTGGATTACTTTTACAAGAATCTTCACTTTGTGCAAATGCGTGATGAGCTTATGAAACGCTATGGACAGTCCTTAGAGATTCTTAAGCTTAAGATTCGTAACGGCGCCAAACCCTCAGCAAGTCCTGATGAGCAAGAAGCAAATCGTATGTACAGTGGCATCACGCGGTTTTTATTTGAAGACGCCATGCATGCGGGGCAAACAAAAAGTCGTTCTGCCATCCAAAAAGAATCTCGCTCTAAAGCATATGAGGTCATAAGAAGAAGTAATGCTTGGAGCATGTTAATTGCTGAGCGCTTTCCTGAGGCAGTGCGCTTGTCCATTCATCCCCAAACGTGTGGCGCAAAAAAATTAGGAATTCGTTTAGTAGGAAATGAAAGCTGGATGACCCCTTGGCATGGTGTTGCTGTGGAAAGTAAGAAAGGGTATGTCTTACTGAAACGCTCAGAAGCGGAGGCTTTAGGTGCAAAATTAATTTATGCTGCAGACGGCCGGGACAGTCATTATCAGTTAATGGCGGAGGTGTAATATGAATTATCAAGTAACTCATCTAAAACCATTTGGTGTGCTCTTAGAGGCTGTATGTGAAAAGATATCGGTGAGCGAGCTGGATGTAGAGGACTTACGGCGTTTATTTAGAAAGAATCAACTCGTGGTATTAAGAGGGTTTGCTACATTTCACAATGCCGAGGATTTTTCTAACTATTGTGAATTATGGGGAGAAGTGAGTCTGTGGCCTTTTGGCAAGGTGCTGGAGCTAATTGAGCGAGAGGATCCGGAAGATCACATTTTTGATAATAGTTATATGCCACTGCATTGGGATGGTATGTATCGACCTCAAGTTCCTGAATACCAGATTTTTCATTGTGTCAACGCACCTTTGCCTGGACATGGGGGAAGGACCACTTTTTCAAATACCATTTTAGCTTTAAACAATACATCTTCTGAATTAAAAGAGCTTTGGCATAAGGTGACTGGTACTTATCAACGAAAAATGGAGTTTTATAGTAGTAAGACGGTATCACCAATTATTACGAAACACCCGCAACAGGATTGTTTTGTAATTCGTTACAATGAGCCTCCTTCCGCAGCGAAAGGTCATTTTGTAAACCCACCCGATCTTGAATTTACGGGTATTAACCATGAAGAGTTAGCTCGTTTCCATCAAAGTTTAGAAAGAGCGCTTTATTCTCCGAATAATTTCTATGCCCATGAGTGGCAAACTGGAGATATCGTTATTGCAGATAATTTTTCACTATTGCATGGTCGAGAAGGATTTGTCTCTAAGTCTCCGCGCCATATTCAGCGCGTTCATGTTTTGAGTAATCCTCCTCTTGCTAACCCAGGTCTGGAGTCGTACATATGAGTGTACAGGTTGCAGATATCATGATTGTTGGCGCAGGTCCAGTCGGTCTTATGTGTGCCTACCTAGCACAACTTTGTGGTTTGCAGATGGTGATTGTCGATAAGTCTGATGGTCCTTTAGAAGTTGGGAGAGCGGATGCGTTTAACGCACGCACTTTACAGCTTCTTGAATTGGTTGATTTATTTGATGAACTCTATCCTTTAGGAAAGACCTGCAATACCAGTTCTGTTTGGGCAGATGGCAAATTCATTTCTCGACAATCGTCATGGTGGGAAGAACTGGAGGGGTGTTTGCATAAACACTTTCTTATGCTGGATCAATCCTATATAGAAAAACTGTTAGATAAGAAACTAAAAGAGTCTGCGGTAGCAGTAAAACGTTCAGCAGTCATTGTCGACATTGAGCTTAATGAGGCAGGCTGCCTTACAACTCTTGCCAATGGGGAGCGTATTCAGTCTCGATATGTCATTGGTGCAGACGGTGCACGCTCCTTTGTGCGCAATCACTTTGAAATCCCTTTTGAAATTATACGTCCGCAAATTGTTTGGGCTGTAATCGATGGCATTATAACCACCGATTTTCCCAAGGTTCCTGAAATCATCGTCTTTCAGGCAGAAACATCGGATGTGGCCTGGATTCCAAGAGAGGGGGAGATCGACAGGTTTTACGTAAGAATGGACACTCAAGACTTCACCTTGAATGAAGCAATTGAGAAAATTAATCGGGCAATGCAACCGCATACCCTATCTTTTAAAAAGATTGCCTGGTTTTCACAGTTTTCAGTTAAGGAATCTGTTGCTGAGCGTTTTTTCGTGCAGGATCGTATTTTTCTTGCAGGCGATGCATGCCATATTCATTCCGTAAACGGTGGACAAGGCCTTAATACCGGTCTTGCAGATGCATTTAATCTCATGTGGAAGTTAAACATGGTCATACGTTGCGGGGCTCCTGAAGAACTGTTACACAGTTATGAAGACGAACGCAAGCCAGTCGCTCATGATGTGATAAATACTGCGGGTGAGCTTGTCCGTTCGACTAAGTATTCACTAAATGGGACGCATGCCCAAGACTACGTAAAGATTGTACAAAAGCGGGCAGGGAATATCACGGGGATGGGGGTACGTTACGGGGCAGGAGAACTTTGTGGTTCGCGGATCTTTGATTTCGAGCTTTTTAACGGCATGGTCAAAACACGACTTTATTCTCATCTCGATTATATGAAATTCACCCTACTCATTTTCGGTACTTGTGACGTGGATCTAAAACTTCCAGAGTTTATAAATGTCATGTACATTTATCCAAACCAATGTCAGGAGCATTTTTGGACTAACAGTACGGTCTATAAAAATCAGGCAATTTTAGTCAGACCTGATTCCTACATTCGATCTTCGGCACCGCTAGATAAAATTGAGTCTTTATTTGAATTGGGAAGCTTATGCTGACCACTTTAATTTTTTTAGCAATAGGAATGTTTGCTGTAGGTTGCAATACTTTCCTCATCGCCGGTCTTCTTCCGCAAATAGGCCAAACTATTGGCCAACCTGTTGCCGTAACCGGTCAGGGAATGAGTCTATTCAGTGTGACTTATCTTCTTTCGGCGCCTATTTTTTCCATCCTTTTGGCGAATAAGTCGATAAAGCGTATTATTCAACTTGCACTTACGGTATTCATTGTTGGCAATTTAGTAACCCTGTTTTCTGAGCATCTCTTGCCGTTTTTAATTGGCAGATCTCTTGCAGGCATTGGGGCTGGAATTTTTACTCCGTTATGTATCAGCATGGGTGTTTATTTCGCCAGTACTACTACTCAAGGACGCGCATTAAGTTTTTTCTGGAGTGCTAATAGTGCGGGCGTAGTATTTGGCGTTCCTCTTGGACTGTACCTCTCTTCATTATTGCATTGGCAGTTGTCGATTGTTTATCTTGTTATTTTAAGCTTCATCGCCTTAATTGGTTTTTCGCTGCAAAATGCCAACATAAGACTGCCTAAGTCACCACCCTTTGCAGTTAGGCTACGTCTTATGATTGAGCCAAAAACGCTATCGGTAATTGGCATTACATGTTTTACAGCTCTGGCAAGTTTGGGACTATATTCGTATGTCACCCTTATTCAATCAGGCTCTCCTCATTCATTAAGCACGACTCTTTTTAGTTGGGGATTGGGAGGCTTCATAGGGAGCTCATTGGTTGGAATTTTTATTGATCGAACCCGAAAACCCCGGGTTATTATGGCTTTAATTTTATTTGGCCTCATGCTGTCTCTGATTGCGATACCATTGACTAAGAACGTGCCTTACTTCGGATTAATCCCTTTTTTCATGTGGGGTGCTTTCGGATGGGCTGTTGCTAATCCCCAACAACAAATTTTATATGAATTACATGAAAATCAGGGGAGCATCCTTGCTGCTATGAATTCTTCGGCCTTAGGGTTGGGAGGGGCCTTGGGGACCTTGCTTGGCGGCTTAATTATTGCGTCTGGATTCAGAGAAATCTATCTTCCTTTTTCTGCCGCAACGTTATTACTTTTCGTATTAATCGGGCAGCTACTATTAACTCACAACGCGAATAAGGGGTATGTTCATGAATAGGCCTGTTGTCATTGTCGAGCCGTTATCCTCAGGAATCGAGTTGGCTCCTGCGTTTAAAGCTCGGGGAATCCCTGCTATTGCCGTTACGCTTAAACCTCTATATTGGAGTGGCTTTGGAGCAACAATTCAAGCTACTGACTTTATTGAGATAATTCCAGATCAACCTAATCTTGTAGAGATGCTTAGAAAGTACGATCCACTGGCCATTATTCCCGGCGCAGAAGAAGGGGTTCCCCTCGCAGACGCTTTAGCGATAGCGTTAACACCTCAGTTCGCCAATGATCCTAAGAAAGCACAGAATAGATTACACAAAGCACTGATGCAAAAAGCGTTACAGGAAGCAGGCGTTCCGGCTTTGAAGACACTCAATACCGCATCCGAAAATGAAGTTGAATCTTGGATTCAGACAAATGGATTAATTGATTCCCCTTTGATAATTAAACCCCCAATCTCTGCTGGTAGTGATAAGGTTTTTCACATTCCAGCACGAGGCGATTGGCAAAAGGCGTTCAACTGCGTTTTATCTGAGCCCTCTAAACTAACTGGGGCAATGAATGAAACGGTTGTGGTCCAGGAGCAGGCTATGGGGACGGAGTTTGCTGTAGGTACTGTGAGTGCCAATGGAAAACACTATTTAGCGCATTTAATTAAATATAATAAAACATCCTTTAACGATCGCCAAACCGTGTATGACTATGTTGAGTTTGTGCCTTATAGCGAAGAAATGTATGGAGCGTTATTTGCTTATACGCAAAAAGCATTAGATGCTTTGGGAGTTTGCTGGGGCGCGGCCCATAATGAAATCATGCTCACTAAAGACGGTCCTCGCCTTATAGAAACTGGTGCCAGGATGTGCGGAGGGCCCGTTGTTGGCTTTGCACGAGAGGCTACTGGGAGTAGCCAGGCGGATAAATTAGTTGAGATCTATGCTGACGGTGATGTTACAACAAAAAAATATCTATTTAAAAAAACAGTGATGCCTGTTTTTTTAAAATCACCTGCTACAGGAACAATAGTGAATGCTGAAATTTTCGCTGATATTGCTAAATTGCCGACCTTTCTTAATGAACATATTTGGTTTAAAAATGGTGATCGCGTACCACAAACAGTCGATTATTTAACGAGTATTGGCATTGTTGGTTTGGCTGGAAACCGAGAATTAATTTTATTAGATTACGAAAAAATTCGAGATATGGAGTCGAAATTAATTATCCATTAAATATCATGCCTGTAATTTGCTCTGCAAGATTATCTTGGGTGTATTTTGGATTTTTTCAGGGCAAATCCATGGTTCAATTTTTGTCTGGACTTCTTAAAGCCCGGACTATAAATGCTTAATTAATGAGCATGGCCTGGTGGTTGTTTAAAATAATCCGCAAGTGTAAGATGAATTCAATCTTTAGAATTTAAAAGATAATTTCTAAGAAAAGAAGAAAATATGGACGCTCTTTACCAACAACTGATTCGCTCTTCAATTTTCGGGACGCTGGTTCTATTTGCGCTCCTGTTTATCTCTGCTGGCACCCTAAGCTACTGGCAAGGTTGGCTTTACATGGTAGTGTTTGTTATTACATCCGCCGCATACAGCGTGTATCTAGCAAAATATGATCCAGCGCTTCTCAAGCGTCGTACTGAGGCAGGCATCGCGTATGAAAAGGAGCCCGCCCAAAAAATCATTATTTTTATTCTCTACATTCTGTGTATCGCGCTTGTTGTCTTGTCACCGCTCGATGTCCGTTTTGGTTGGTCGTTGGTACCATGGTATGTATCGATCATAGGTGATGCGCTCGTTGCATTCTCATTCTATATCTTCTATCTCGTGTCGAAAGTGAATACTTATGCTGCCGCCAACATTCGTGTTGAGGAGGGGCAACAAGTCATTATGACGGGCCTATATGGATGCGTGCGCCACCCGATGTATCTTGGCGCCATGTTTCTTTTCATTGGCACACCACTGGCACTCGGCTCATGGTGGACCCTACTTCTGGCTCCCGCCTTCCTAGCACTCCTAGTTGCCCGTATCTTGAATGAGGAAAAAATACTTGTACGGGATTTGCCCGGATATACTGAGTATCAAAAAAAAGTCACTACTCGGCTGCTCCCATTCATTTGGTAACTACTGATTATAAACTTGATGGTACAATTTTGGATTTAGGATGCAAGTGATAGAAAAATGAATTATGTTGCATTTATTCGTGGAATTAATGTAGGCGGTCACAAAAAGGTCGCAATGCGGGACTTGTGTCTTTTGTTGGAAAATCATGGGCTTGAGCAGGTAAAAACTATTCTGCAAACGGGAAATATTATTTTTAGTGTAGAGCATGGTGTGCCGGAGGCTCTTCTGGAGGAGCAGATTGCATCGGCTATTTATCAACAATTACAATTGGTGGTTACTGTATTTGTGCGCCAAAAAGAGTTTCTTGAGCAAACCATGCACAACAATCCGTTTTCTGAAATGGCTATTGCAAATCCAAGTCATTTACTTGTGATGTTGCTTGCAAAAAATCCTTCACTCTCTGCTTTAGAAGATTTAATCAAGAGTATACAGGGGCGAGAACAAATTACTGCCGGTTCTCAGTGCCTTTATTTAACCTATCCTGATGGGATAGGACGTTCTAAATTGACACATCATTTGATTGAGAAAAAACTTGGCATACAAGGCACTGCACGTAATTGGACGACAATTGCTAAGATCCATGCGTCTATGGCATAAAGTTCCAGACAAAGAGCGTCAGTGATTTTAGAATCATCATGTAATTCGCATTGGAGTTAAGGAGATACAAATGGCTCATACTCACCTCAAAGAAAATAAAGATCTCAAACATCATGATTTAGTGTGCTACAAGCAGACACAAATAGACAGCCATGGCAAACTTAAATTCTTCCTTGAAAAGCACAGTACTAAAGAAGGAACTTGGGGAAGTTTGCATCTTAATGAAGGCGAAATTGATTTTATTTTTCTGAATGGCGACGGAGAAGAGCTTTCTCGAACTCGAATCAATAAAAATAATCCGCAGTTACTAATTCCACCTGCTGCGTGGCATAAAATTATACCAATTAGTGAGCCTTTTAATGCCTCATTGGCGTTTTACTGTAAACCAAATCGTTATTTCAGTAAAAAGTATGGCTTAGGTGCCGTTCATCATGATTTGTTTTCTATTTACGCTACCCATTTGCACGCTCAAGATCCACTAATTAGCTTGGATGTTGGTTGTGGTTCCGGCAGGAATCTTTTATTTTTAGCTCGAGAGGGTTACCCGATAACAGGCATTGATATCAATGAATCTGCTATTGAGCAGGTTTCAACAATTGCCCAAAAAGAGAACTTACCGCAGGTGCAAACAATAGTGCATGATTTGCATGAGCCTTTGCCTCTTAAAAAAGAACAATATCATTTCGTACTTTCAACCGTCACGTTACAGTTTTTAAAACCCGAACGGATTCCTTCTTTGCTCCATGAGTTACAACAAGCAACGCTGAGGCAAGGGTTCCATTTTCTAATATTCCCCATCCAATCGGAGCTGTACTCATTACCTGCATCATTTACTTATTTACCAGAAAAAGAAGAGCTGTATCATTTTTATCAGGACAGTGGTTGGTCAATACTGGAATATAAAGAGTCTGCAGGGCTACTGCACCAACACGATGAATTTGGCAGACCAATACAGGGATTATTCGGTCATTTGTTCGCGCAAAAAGTAGTGTAAGAAGTGTTCCTAAATTTAGTTCCGTGGCGGTAATAAAGTTTTGCTACAGCAAGTATTTGTTGTGTTTGTATACGCCAAGAGTAGCTGTACAGTGTACTGGTATCTGCTTCGACACCCACTGTATTGAGACCATGGGTATACAGGTTAAATAAAAAAAACTCTGAGAAGCTAAAAGTAATGAGAACACGTAATCGACTACAGGCTTACAGTTAACTATAGCCATTTGATTTCAAATGATTTATTGGGTGTGATAGGATAATCAGCTATGTTGGAATGGATGTACATGCCTTGTTTTTATAGCGCATTTTTTTTCTGACATGATGTTGAATCATATTGTGAGTACAGTTCATTTTTAGAGGATAACGTCCCTGATTGCGATTAGGATGCCAATAAGTTACTTGCTCGATTATCAAAAATAATTCAAACATTTTTACAAGGAGTTTATCGATCGTGAAACAATTCAACATTGCATTAGGATTGGCTGTAAGTATTTTTTCCGGGAATTCGCTAGCCGCTGAGCCAGTAAAATTAGTGATCCCTGAAGTGAAACATGATGTTTCTGAAACATTAAAAAGTATGGCATCGACTGTTCAACTAGTTCAACCAGCACATCGCGTCGTTCCTTTATATAGAAAGCCACTAAAGCTGAAGCCAATTGAAGGCACGTTCATCGATGAGGCGATACAGCCTAATGTTACATTGCCACTAGTGGCAACCCCGGGTCTTAGCTTTTTAGGTTTAGGTGCTGGTTTTCCAAATTTTGAACCTAGTATTTCTCCACCAGATCCTAATGCCTCAGTAGGCTTGACTCAAATAGTCCAGTGGGTAAATGCCAGTTTTGCTGTTTTTGATAAGGCTACAGGAACTCTTGTGATGGGGCCAACTGCTGGGAACGCATTATGGGCAGGCTTTGGTGGGCCATGTCAAAATCAGAATAGCGGCGATCCTATTGTGAAATACGACCAACTAGCAAATCGTTGGGTTATGACTCAATTTGCTGTTGAGGACAAAGCACATCAGACCCAATGTATTGCGGTTTCTACGACATCGGATGCGACTGGTCCATACTATCGCTATGCATTTGATTTCGGCACTAACTTTAATGATTATGGGAAATTGGGTGTTTGGCCAGATGCTTATTATATGATGTTCGCCATGTTTCCCGCTGACGTTCTTGATGATGATGAAGGATTTGCACCAGCGATACCCACTCAGTCTGGACCTGCTGCGTGCGCTTTTGATCGTAACAGTATGTTGACTGGCTCCCCAGCGACGATGCAATGTTTTCAACCACAGCCCGCAGCAGGTTTCTTCCTGCCCTCGGATCTTGATGGTAAAACCCTGCCGCATGCAGGCGAGCCAAACTATTTTGTCGGGCTTCTCCAAGACGCAAATGGGGTAACAGATCGCCACCACCTTGCAGTATGGAAGTTCCATGTGGATTGGCAAAATCCCAATAACAGCACATTTATGGGGCCTACTGCACTGAGAGTAAAAGAGTTCAACCCAACGATTTGTAATAAAACTCCAGATAATGCAGACGGTGATTGCGCTGTACAACAAGGAACTAACGCGAAACTTGATGTGATATCTGACAGACCAATGTATCGCTTGGCATATCGTAATTTGGGTAGTCATCAATCGTTAGTATTTAATCATGTTGTACAAACTGGAAATCAAATTCCGGCTACCCGTTGGTATGAGTTCAGAGTAAATTACAGAGGTAACTTAACGGTTCATCAGCAAGGTACATATACACAACCTGATGGCAATGGGCGCTGGATGGGTAGTATTGCGATGGATAAACAGGGAAATATGGCGTTAGGCTTTAGCGTTTCTGGCCCCGCACTGTTTCCATCCATCCATTATACTGGACGCAAACATTATGACCCTCGTGACAGAATGCGTGGTGAAAATATCATTATGAATGGAGGCGGACATCAATTACCTTCTGCGCCAGGCAAGACCAACCGCTGGGGTGACTACAGCAGTATGGCCATTGACCCGAGTGATGATTGCACGTTTTGGTATACAAACGAGTTTCTGCAGGAGTCAGGGAAGGACAACTGGAGTACTCAAATTGCTTCATTCAAGTATCCAGAGTGTAAGTAAACTCTGAGTCTTAACAATGAAACAGCATGAAAAATACTTCATGCTGTTTCATTGCGAATGATTAACCCAGGATACAAAACGTTTTGCCTGCTTAATCCATAACTCCGGGTAGAGCAAAGTAAAATGACCATGCGAAGTTGGTGTTCCCTTTTGTAGAATCCATCGCCCATGTTTTACTTGTTTTATTAAAGCGGGCATACGATAAAACTCAGGTGAATCTAGCGCGTCATCAGTGAAATCCAGGGCAAATACTTTTGTTTTAATCGCCGATAACAACGGTTCTGGATTATAGTCTCTAGAGGCTGACATGATATAAATGATATCGTTAGCATCTTTTTTGCTGCCTGCCATCATTGCTGCATGGATGTAATTCGTTGCTTCGTTCGCATTAGCAATCATGTGTTGTATATGGGGTACCCCATCGACCATCATTGCCACTAATGGCCAAATGGCCTCTACTCCATAAGGAGGCGTTGTATAATTTCCATTGTGCCAAGACGGGTCATTTTTGATAGTATTAATCACGATTTGTCGCCAAAGCAAATTGCGCCCATCAACGATGCGTGGAAGACATACAATAGGCATAATCCCATCCATAAATTCGGGATATAACTCACTCCACATCCAGCTGTGCATGCCGCCCATAGACGTGCCAACAATCATTTTTAAATGTGCAATTTTTAAATGTTCAGAGACTAACTGATGTTGCAGTGCGACCATGTCATGATAGTTATAATTAGGGAATTGCATGCGGAGGCCGTCGCTGGGCTTACTTGATTGTCCTTGACCAATGTTGTCTGGGAAAATTAAAAAATAATGATTCATATCAAAAGGTTTTCCAGGTGCTAATAATGCTTTTTCAAAACGCGCAAGCAGTTCACTGCCACTGCCACCGGTCCAATGCAAAAATAAAACCGCATTAGTTATCTCACCTTGATTATTTTTCTGCGGCGTCCCAGCGGTAATGTAATGGAGGCGGAGGTTGTTTAAGGTTTGGCCATTTTTAAATGAATACTTAGGAATTATAAAATCACCTTCTTGATAGCCAATTATTGTTTGTGTTTGGGATCGAGAATTCATTTTGTTTGTTTTTCCATACGTTTGCGGCAACTGAAAAAATAAGGTAAAACAAAGCAACAGAATATTTATTTTCCTCATTGATTAAACCTTTAATTTTGACTCATTGATCCTGTTGTATCAAATCAGGTGGTAATTGTCTTTAATTATCGTTATTTCATGAAGCGACTTGCGCTATCAATAGGATGCCTATGAAGGTACCAATTACTTTGCCAACGTACCGCGGCTTGCCCGCGGTACGTTGAGTTTCTGGAGTAAGTGTTAAAAACTTATAGCTTTTTTGAAGAGAGAAGCAAGTTTCTTAGTGGAATACATGTCTATCATCATTTTGTTCTTGTGACTCTTTTATTATATCAATTGCATCACCAATGAGGTCTTTAGAGCGGCCTTGCTGCAAAGCTTTCAGTTCATTTTCTGTCATAACTACGTTTTCTTCTCCTTGTAAAATTCTAATTGCCTTTTTGGCAGCACTGATTTTTGTTGTAGCACTCAATACATCAGGCCTAAAAATTTCTGCCCATTTGCTTTTATACTCAGACCGGGGATCAGAACTCTCACGTTCAGCTTCACGAATAGCGATATATTGGCTTAATTTTGCAATAGGATCTTCTTGCAATTTGGCTTGAATTTTACGATCACGTGGATCTGCATCTATGCCATATTTTTCGTGAAACTTAGCTATGGGACAAATATAAGTACCAGAGACAACCATGCAATTTGGTTTTTGGCGCAAGTCGCTGTCAATGACTTCATTGAGATTTCTTTTGCTATCATCAAAAAAATCAACGGTAATATCTTCTGTGCCCAACAATTGAGGTAAATGAGACATAAGTCCTTGGCATTGCTCTACTTTACCTTGAGGGTAAAAGGTGTCCGGAGCCGCTCTTTCATCTTCAATACCAAAATGTCTTCTTACTACCGCAGCTTCGTCACTTACACGTTTGTTGAATGGAGCAAAATCCAACTTATCTTTCTTGCTAGCCGCTTCTTCTTTTAATTGTTGTTCGAATGGCTTTAAGGCTGTTTCATAATATTCAGTTGGCGGTCCAAAACACTGATCAACAGAGGTGGATACTTTCACTTTTTTTCCGATTGCTTTACTTAGTGCGTCAACGGCATCACAAGTATTTACAATAGTATCTTCTCCCACTTCTCCCGAGAGGAGATACGAGCGCGAAATTTGTCCAACCTGCAGATACATGCTTCTTTGGGTAAACAAGATAATCTCATCATAGGCTTTAAGTTGCTCCACTAAAGCTTGATTTAGTTTACCTTCAATAACCAAACACCCATCGATATCTACAAAAGCAGCTTTCTTAGGCATAGATCCTCCAAACAATTAAGCTATAGTGCTTTTCTTTATCATAGATAATTATTTATTAAGAATTTATTAATTGATAAATACAATAAATCGCTCTGATCGTGGCAAAAAGTTTTATTTATGTCTTTGGATTAGGATTGGAGTAAAGGCTTCTGAATCGATTTATCGAAAAAAAAATTGTGATTTCAATAATGTACTTGAAGAAATAGAAGAGCAAGATGCAGCAAACGTAGGTCAGGGGCGGGTCTTGGTTCGACAATGTACTAATAAATTAACTAAAAATTAATTTATTAGTACATTGATGGAAATTAAGAGATTGAGTTTAATTGATGCATCGAAATCAAGTATCTTGGCGAAATTATATCATCAGTCTCGGCATATTTTATATGCACACTAGTTACAATCCTGGTTGTATAATCCTCTCGTTCGAGACAGTTCCGCACTTTTTTCTAGGAGAAATTAGCGCCGCATTATAAGATGTTGCCATGTTAGTCACTGAATCCCGCGGACCAAAATGATTTCAATGTTTGCTATTCCCAATTGTGATACGGTAAAAAAAGCGCGTACTTTTTTAGAAACCAATAAAATTGCTTATGAATTTATTGATTTCAAAAAATCGCCACCAACAAAAACACAGCTCCAAGCGTGGAGTGACTACTTCGGTGAGTTACCTGTCAACAAGAAAGGAACGACATACCGAAAATATAAAGACCATTATGAAGCATTAGGTATGGCGGAAAAAATTGATTTTATCATCGCCAATCCATCAATCATCAAAAGACCGGTTTTAGTACAAAATGGCAAGACCATTGCGGTGGGCTTTGATGAAGAACAATATAGCGAACTCATCACGAACTCTTGAAGACAAAATTGAGCGCAAGTTGTTGACGTTCACTTATCAGCAATAGACAACAAGAATCTATTTAAAACACTATCATTAGCCCATTGTGATCCTAAATCGCTGGTATTGTTACAGAAACACTTGGGAAATCAGCTTTAGAAGTCAGTAAGCGGAGGCTGGGCTGTTAAGCCCAGCGTTTGCTGAATTAACCAAACGCCTCCTTCAATTGCAACGATAGGCGAGAATATGATCTTAAATGCAAATAGTCCGTAGGTCTGGGGGCAACTGTCTTGAATTAAAAATTTAAGTCAGTTGCCATGCTTGCCGGCAGTCAGAAAGCAGCCTGGGTGTAAGCAAACCGTGATCCGGGTTGCAAATAAAAAAATCAGACACCCTTTCCCCTGCTTTTGCTTCACCCAGATTTCGTCTCCTGGCTCATTTTCTGCAATGAGTTACAAGCAATGTTTATTAGGGTTTCTCTTCATACATAGGTTGGCGAAATAATATCTTAAATCAGATACGAAGATATCTCCTTCATTTTCCATGACAAATATTCTTTCAGGTTGCAATTCAAGATAATTGGATGCTTGTAGAATTGGGTAATAAACTGTTCCTGCATAGGAAAAAAGCCATTTGTTTAAAAAGGGTAGAATGATTTCGGGGGCATTTGAATAAAATCGTTGATAAATATCGGCAATTAATTCTTTTCTCATGTCAAAATTACTTTTGAAATGAAAATTGCTTCTATCTTGACGATAAAGCATCAGTGGCACTTTATCAGGGTTGTTTTTTAAACCCGCATTGAGATTCATTGATATAATAACACCTTTGGCATTTTCAATATGCAAGGTTGCGGTATTAAATAAGTTGTAGCCATTATATTCTTTGAGATAGGATTTTAAATAATCAACGGCTTTATCGGTTAATGGATCAAAATAACTCTGGATGGAAAAACTGGTTGCATATTCCTCGGGGCTATCTTGATCATAACCACAATTGACGTAGGTGTTGTAGGTAAACAAGTTGGGAGAGATTTTTTCTGAAAAGACCTGGTCTATTTTATCTGTTACTTCTTCGCAACTGAGTCCTAATCCTTCAACATTTCCGCGAACGCGAACGATTTGAGTTGGAAAATCAACGGTTCTTTGCGCCATTTGCTGCAGATCAGGTATTTCTTGTTCATTACTATAATGTTTGACTATCGTATTTTTATTTTTCGGCAAAGGGGAAAAAATAAGACCCTCTAAATTGTGATCCGAATTGGCAAAAGCAAGAAAGGGGGATAAGCACAAAGCGCCTAATAAACAGCTTATTTTCATAATAAACTCCTTATTTAATTAATGAGAATTCCATTCAAATTTTTATCATATTAGACATAGTGAAGTAATGAGACCAATCCAATAAGCCAGTATATCTTATCTGGTTTGAAGACCAGATCCTATGGATAATATCAATACACTTATCTAATTTGGGCGGGATACATCAGGTTTTTCGAATATCATTTGTTTTAACTGCTCCAAACTGGTATTATTGCCGCCATTTTAAACAGCGTGGTAATTTATATGACAGTATTGGCCGTTTGTGGACCTATAGGTAGTGGCTTTAAAGCGTTGAGTGAGCAATGTTATTCTTTATTAAATAAAAAGAGCACCTTACTCATTGATAGTTCTGCTTATAATTCTAGCGAGTTACTTTTATCTGCTATCAATGATGCATCCGGTGATGTTATTGTTTTTGGAGCAGATATTTTCTTAGATGAGAAACTACGATCAAGGTTTGATATCAAGGTCTTTATCGAATTAGACTCCGATCTTTGTTTGGCCAACCATTTAAAATCAGCAGATGCACATAATCTTGAAGAACAACTGAATTATTATCTTAGTCAAATTAAGCCGCTCAATGAAAAAATAAGATTATCCGCCAAATTTGCAAATCTACGCCGCCCACAAGAGAGTGCAAATGATAAATTAATTAGCTTGCTTATTGATGAAGCAGGTAAAAGCTTAAGCACGTGTCCAGCTACCTCTAGTACTCTCCTCAGAGATATGTTCTGGAAATCTGCATCGCAACATCAACAAACAGGCTCCAATGATAAGATTGCTGCAGTTGAAGGTTCAGACTCATTCAGTTTGGTGTAATAATTGCTGAATACGGATAGGCCACGTGTTTTGGTGGCTAAATCAGCTGAAGGCCTCGATGTATATTATAATATAAAGTAACTGAGGAATTTATAGCATCAGTTTGCTCTGCTCACTTATAGGGAGATTATGGCTATGAACGCGGATATTTTATATATAGAAGATGATGACGTTGACATTGAATCGATGCAACGTGAGTTTGCCAAAATGGAAAAAAAGGTCAATATTGCTATCGCCAAGGATGGGAAAGAAGCACTGGATATGTTGTATGGACGAAATGGTAAGCCTAAACTCAGGCCGAAGGTGATATTACTTGATCTCAACCTCCCCAGGATGAACGGCATCGATTTTTTGAAAGAAGTTAGAAAATCTTTTGATTTTGAAAAAGTTAAGGTTTTTTTACTTACAGGTGAATATACCACTAAAGAAAAGCTTGCTAAAAGTGAGTTACACGTATCTGGTTGCATTATCAAGCCCTTACAATACGCGGATGCACTCAATATTTCGTGGTGTATTTCTGCAAGCGAAGAAATCTCAAGATTATTTTTTATGCAGTAATGGCAATAACCCAAGCCGATTCACATTCACCGCATGCGCTTCATCTCGCCAATGAAAACCGTGAAAAAAGTTCCCCGAGAGGAAATGACCATTTTTTTCGCCAAAATCTTCACAGTACTTTCAGGCCACTGAATTAAAAGGAAAATTGAGGCTATAGGCTTGTATTGGCTAAAATTTTTTATATCGACCGCTTTTCTCTTGTTCCCCCTTGCTTTAAAATCTCTCTAACATACAGGATGAAAAACAATAAGTTGCCAATTAGAACGGTAAGAAATTGTTTATTTTATTATGTTAACCCCGCAAATGAGGCACTCTATGTGGCATGCATTCAAAAGATCTTATCTGGCAATGATTTTAATCGCTATAAGCCCCCTTCTTTCTGCAAGGGCCATTATTGACGCGGACGTTATCCAAAAGTTCAAATATCCTAAAGGATCAAAGCGGGGCACATTATCTCTGGTAGTTTTTTTACATAATCAGACAGAAAAAGTATCGTTTATTGAAGAAATAAAAAAAATTGAGGGTGTGTACATACAAGATTTAGGTTTTATGCCTGCAGTAGCAATACAAGTTCCACGAGATCGCGGTTTACTCTATCAAATTGCCAATTTGGATTCAGCAGCCCAAATTTCTTCACATACTGCCGCAACGCCAGAGTTGGATATTAATGCGCAAGTTTTAAAACTTACTCCTTCATCCTTTTATCCTAATGTAAATAATTGGTGGGATCATGGTTACACTGGTCAAAAAGGGATTATTGGTATAATCGATACCGGTGTAGATCCATTGCACCCTTCATTATCTAATAAAAAATTAATCCTGCAACAGGATGGAAGTTCTGGGTATTCAAATCATCTTAATGGCGTGAAAGAGCCACATGCCACAGGTGTAGCCTGTATTTATACGAGTAATCATGAAAAATATAAAGGCATGGCTTATGGTGCGTCCACCATTATTTCTGGACTGGCGGGAGAGGAAACAGCTGATCCTGCAAGTATTATGCGCACCATGGGGTCTTTGGACTGGATGTTGAGCCGCACGGAACAGAAGCCTACTATCATTAATTACAGTATGGGCAATGGTCGATTGGATTTAAATTGTCCTGCGTGCCCTGAATGGAGTGGGCTTGCAAAAGTCATAGACTATGTGGTGAATACGCAAAAAATTCTCTGGGTCAAATCGGCAGGAAATGCGGGATACATAGAACCCGCACATCAATATACTTTTGCTTCCACGCTAACAGTGCCTGGTGATAATTATAATGGGCTGACGATTGCTAATATGAATACAGTGATTACCGAAAATGAATCGGTTGTAGTAAAAACTGCAGATAGAAGCAAACATATAATAAAGCAAACCAGCAGTCGAGGGCCTACCCCATTTGGTCGGCGTAAACCTGATTTAACGGCCCCAGGCCATGATACGTTTACCTGCGCGCCTGATCCCAAAGTATATGGCTTTGTCTATTCTAATGCGATGAAGTACAAAGATGGCTATCGTCTTATGGGTGGCACCAGTTCTGCGGCACCGCATGTAGGTGCTTCGGCATTGTTACTGCAAGATGCTGGTATTCAGAATCCTATGGCCATCAAAGCCTTACTTATTAATAGCGCCGATACCTGGGCTGATGCCGGTACAGCCGATTCTGGGCATTCGGAAATCATGGGCTCTGCATGGAATAGAACGTATGGTTGGGGTTATCTCAATATGGAAAAAGCTTATCAACAGAAAGACAATATTATAGAAAGCGAGTTAACTGTTGAAAAACCAATATGGGAATATGAAACCACGCTGAAAAGAGGACAAAAAGTTACCTTAGTTCATGAACGACGCGTGGGATATGGTGCAGAAGGCAATGAGTGGAAGCTGAGTCATTTGTCGTTAGTGCTTATTGATTTGGAACACCAAAAAGAGATTGATAGCGACAACAGTCCTATAGATACAGTACATCAAGTTGCAAATTGTAAGCGCGAACCACAGGCAACCAACTGTTCTGAGGACAGCAAAACAATGAAGGTTTTAGTTAGAGTGCAACTTCTAAGTAAATCCATCGATGGTAGTGCCAGCGAGCCCTTTGCGATTGTAGTACCGCCTAATGATGAACATTAAAGACCATACAACATATGCTGATTCTGGCCTTACATACGTATGCATACCCGAAAAATGCTATTGGGGATCAGTTGAAATTTACATAAAAATAAGGCCGTATCTCAAGAGCTTCATGCCCAAGGAATGAATCCTAAGCATTTTTAGGCTCAATTCTCAGATTTTTTTGCAATTTATATTCTTCATGCCCATTTTCTCCTGTCTTAATATTGTAATCAGGTTATTGTGCTATTTTTATAATAAGGATAGATAAATTGTTGAATTCGATATGCCGATGCCTTTTTTTGATGATCACCGTTCTGAATCTCGCACCCCCACTTTGATTAACCATATGATAGCTCTTTCCAAAGCGGTTAAAGACGGGGCTATAAGTGTTGAAGAACTGGAAACCATTAGCAAGCAATCTACCGTCTCTTTGGAAAGCAAATGGGAGTCTCTGGTAAACGGTAGCCTTGATATCAGTACTTCACCGAATAATTCGTTAAAAAAACTATATGATGTTATAAAAAAAGCCCCTTCTGTATCTATAAAAGATGCTACACCCTTAGTAGAGGGGCTCAAGCGTTTTGATAGTGAACATGGTGATTATCTACCTTTGTCGCCATTGGCCATACAGAATGATCAAACCCTTGCAGTAAGCCTTAATGATTTTGCAACATTTTACAATGTTTTTATCAAGCATATGAGTTACACAGTGGAACCAGGAGAATTGGGTGATCAGTATACAATTGATTTTGACCCTCTGGCCGCTGGAACCGATTGGTTGCGATGGCAAAGTACTCGCCCAACTCATATTCGTTTTGATCCCTCTAAGAGCGAGCATCCTGGTATTTTTGAAAGATTTCTGGGGGGGCAGCTAAAAAGAGATGAATGGCTTTCCGATCTGGACATTCGACGTGAGCTGGCCCTCCTGGGGTTAGAGCGCCTGGTTCATATTGTTCCTTTCAAAGCAGATGATATCGGGTTAGCTCTGCACTTTGAAAGGCAAAAGCATGAGCTTGACGATCCCCAAGAACCCTATGTGATTCCTTTAATCGTTAATCTTGGAGAAGATGGTCACAGTCGCCTTGATTCTCGCGGAGTTCACTGGACTCGCATGATGGTTACAGTAGATCCTAGGACTGCGCCACCAACGATTACTGTAGATTACAATGATGAATTATTTTTACATGAAAGTAGCCAAGAAAAAGTTAGAAAAGTCCTTAATCAAGCGATAAAGTATCGGACAGAGCTTGGCGGATACTCAAGGGATGAACCATTAAAAGTTTATAAAGCTTTTCCGGAGTGCGATAATCCAACGATTAATATAAATGGCTCAGGTGAGCAAAGAGATGGATTCACATGTGGGTATCGCGCGTTAAAAGGGATTCTCGCCGATCTGATTCAGAAGAATGTGATCAAGGTCGGGGATAAAGAAGACTATCAAAAATTCCTGGATTGTGCGGACGCTACCAGTCTTCGTAACTTCGTGTATCGTTCTTTGTTGGGAAATCAATCTATTTCAAATGAAACAAAAGAAGTACTGCAACACTTCTTACCTGCAAGTGTTTTTGAAGCAGCGAGCGGAGGTGTGTTTGTTGTAAAGCCTGCACTGGTTGAAGGACAATTGCTCACTTTCTCGCAACCAAAAGTGAAGAAAGAAGGAAAACAAGGAAAACTCAACGACGAACAATTGAAAGAGTTAGAAAAGCTAGTAGAACAAAATAAAAAAATTAATGTTTTACGTGACATGGAGGTTATTAAGAGTCTCGCTACATCTGAGGATGAGCCACTTGAATTAAACTTACAAAGTATTCTTGATGTTGTAGCAGTAAAAGTGGCGGATCCCAATTTGGTGTTACGAGTTATTTTTGAGCAAGTTGCAAAAAACATGGATTTAGAAACATTGAAGCTCTCTGGAACTGATAAAATAGGGCAGCAACTTTTGCATGAAAAAATTGATAATTTGCCACTCCGAATTAAGTTAACTTCTGACGAACCCAAATTAACGAAATATCTAGAACTCATCAATGCACGCAATACGCTAATTGATGGCAGAACGATTGTTGTGCCTGAAGGAAGCGACCCCTGGGATTCTTTGTTTGAACACATCCTGTTTACGCCTGCTGATTTTCCGGCTGGAGAGCGATTTGAATGGATGAACCACTACGCCCAAAGACATACTGAAGCTGTAGCTGCTTTGGGTGCGGCAGGGTTTGCCAAACTGTTACAGTACATGGCGACTCATGAAGATCGCTGCGAAGATAGTGGCTTTCCGTTCAAAGAATTCGATATGACTCAGGTCAATCCTCAGCATAAAGAGCCTATACGTATAGAGGACGGTCTTAGATTTTTGGTTGCTTTAAGAGCACATTTACAATCTGAAGAGCCCTACATTCCTTTTAAACAATTCAATTTTGACATACCCAATTTGGCAGAGAATCATGAAACACTGAATCAAGAGCTAACTGCCATTCTGGCGGCTATGAAAGCGCCTGGGCTTGAAAAATTGCAAATTAATACCGACTCTCTGGCAAAGTTTCCGGAACAAACTATAGATACCTTAATTACTCATATACGAGAGAAAAAATATCCAACAGTTCTTTCTTTTAAGGCAGCAAAGGGTACCATTAGCCCTACTCTGCAGGAAAAATTGCAGGAGCTGGAGAATGCTGCATTATCTAACCGACGCCTAGGATTGGCTTCTACTGCGAGTCCTGGCCATCACGCTCTAAAGGCTAAAACAACAGAAGCGGTTGTTCTTGGTAAAATCGGTAAAGCCATTCTGAAAACAGAAGGGTTGGCAGGATTGGATACTGAAGTTCAGATTCAGGAGCAACAGCAACAACAAGTCCAACAGCAAATACAAACGGCGCTCGATGATGAGGAACTTCCGGAAGAAGAAGAGCTTTCAGGAGAACCGTTTCTCCCCTATGCGGGCACTGAGGATTTAATCAATCGAGCAACAATTGCACGCCTGGCATTTTTTATTGCAAAGCGTCATCCGCATTTAAATATTGAGCAATGTTGGGATTTGATTACTGGAGCCAATGCCGATTTATTTAAGTACGGCATTAAGAATATGACAGTTTCTGCCGCCAAAGTTTTGATTGAAAACTTGCAAGATGTACAGTATGGACTGCATCCAGATAACTTACCCCGAGGATTTTCGCTACAGCAACAGAAGGATGGGGAGCTGGTGCTTGCCTATACCGCTTTTAATCCAGCAGTCAATCCCAATGAATCGCCACTGACGATTCGCTTCAGCAAACCAATGGCTCCTAATCAATGGTATGGTAATGCCTTACAGTTTATGACTCGTGAACAGGCTGAAAGTCTCTATAAAAGTGTCATAGAACCTATGAAGAAACCACGACCTACTTTGGATGCCTGCATCAGTCAATTTTTCTTTTTAAAAAGTGATACTTTCACTGTAGAAAACAAAGATATCACTCTAAACGATTCACAACGAGTCAAAATTTTAAATGGTTTCATTGCTGCGATGGTCAGCAAAGAAGAGGCCAGCACCATCCAGAGACAAATTGAAAACATTTTTGGCGCGAAACTGACGTCATCTAATATCAAAGCAATAAGCGAAGTGCTTTATGAACAGGGACCCAAAGGTTTATCTAACCTCTTAGAGGACTTGAATCAGATTAGGACAATCAAAGGAGAGAAGTTTTTTGCAAGTTTTAAGACGTGTTTTATCGATCCTTCCCAAAATCTTAACGAATTGACGACGGACAGCGCCCGTGCGGCGATGCAGAAGTTGTTAACTTTATCATCCGCACAGACCGCATGGTGGGTTTCATTAACAGAGCAACATTCCAGCAATCTTTTGTATGAACCCGAATCCGACCAAAGTGATTTCACCGTAATACAAGCTCCGGGCAAACGTTGGGCAAATTTGGCGGAATTGACCGATGGGTTTCTCTATTTTTGCGGTCAATTGGACGAGGTTAGTCCTGGACTTGCACTGACCGAGTATTGTCCTCTAACGGAGGTCGCCGATATGCGGGTGGCCCTGGATCGTTTGTTAACTACTATTTTACCCAATGCCTTGGATGTGGATGAGCAATTTTACCAGGGATTACAGGGATTGTCTCTCGCACCGCTAGGACCGTTTTATGCATCACGTTATGAAGGGTATAAATTAGTGACTGCTGACATGATGTTGGATTTGGAAAATAGTTATCATAAGGCTTCTACACCTGAAAAAAGAGCAAAAGCAAATATGGTGTTTGCACAAAAAGGTTTTTGTTTCCGAAGCGATAAAACTAAATTTGGAGGAAATTTTGCTGACTATGCTGTCGATTCAAATGAAAAAAGAAAATCGCTGTTTCTACGTTATATCGCAACTTTTAATCATCGTGCCCCACTAAGCGAATACCATGAGGCATTCAACAAGATCTTAAAAGTAGAAAGTAAGGACGATGAAGGTAAGAAACAGGAGGATTTGATAATTATAGTCGCAGGTTTTGGAGTTGGAAAACGAGGTAAATGTTTCACTCAAGATGAAATAACGCGCCTTATAGATTGGGTTGGCCAATGCCCTTCTGATGAATCTGGGGAGATGGAAAAAGTGCTCTCTTCTTGGCGCTCATTACTGGCGCAATCTATTCGTCCTACTATTGCGGAGATAATAGATATTTCCAGACTGGTTTTTACTACCGGTATGCCAAGGATTTGCATTAAAAGGGTGCAAAGCATCATGAGTAAATATAATACTCTAATGAGCCAAGAGGGCACAAAATCCGCAGAAAACTTTCTCGAAGCTTTGATGATATTAAGCAAGAATAAGCAAAACCTGGGTGCCAAGAATTTTATAGATATTGTTTATCAACTCGAAGGACTAAATGTTCCTTTCAATAGTATGCGAGAAGTCAAAGCAGAAGTAGACCTGGAACCTAAAATAAGGTCTGCTACAGCAAAACTGCTGGCGGTCTGTAATTCAACAGGCGTAGATGAGTCTAACGCGCTGGTAACGGCTAAAGCCTTATATGCGGAAGTGGAGAAATGCTTCAAGGCTCATGGAGCCCAAACAACAAATGATTTACTCGAATTGCTTGGCAATATTGATGTGGAGAAGTCAAAGGATTTACCATCACTCAAAGAGCTCACCACACTTATCCAAGGAATAGCTGAACATGCTAAACCAGACTATAACACTCTTGAACGCACTGTAAAAAGCAACTTGCCGGAATCCTGCGTGATACAAATGGAAAAGGTGACTGCCTCCCCAGTCGAGCCCGCGGGTAATTTACATATGATTATTACCAAATATATGGGTGAGATTAGAGCGGAGTTAGTCGATTACAAAACTCAAATTGATGCCAAGCTTGGCGAAGGATTTTTTGACGGTCTTGCTACTCCTGAAGGCACAAGAAGATTATTAGATGGCCTGGAAAATATTGCTGATATGACTGGACTTCTTGGAGGGATTGTCCAGGGAAAAATTAAAGGCGTGATGCTTAAAGTTTATGATGGTGTGGTGAGTGATGGTCAAGAGCGTATCGGCATAAAAGATAATGTGGCTAAGGGGCGCTTAGCTAAAATTCTTAACAATAAAATGAATCATCCAATTAAAAAAGAGGATGATTTTGAGCGGTTTTGTAAGGGATTTGCAGGAGAGTTGCAATCCCTTAACCAATTCTTGGGTAACTTGCAACTTATTAATAAAGCATGGCCTGTTGATTTCGGCAATGTTCTTGATGCATTAGATAACAGCCCGAATCTTAACGCCTATCCTTTACCTTTGCTTGCTCATATTACCAGTGCATTGGTAACAAATTTTGATAAAAACACTCCTTTCCCCAGCGATCTGCTGTATCAATTCCTGGCGGTTAAGGACGTTAAAACCATAGAAGCATTAAAAGGTATTGTTGATGAAGCTTTAGATAAAGAAAAGACGAGTCTTTTAAAAAATACTGAAAAAAAATTGCTTTGCGAATTGGCCCTTCGCTATTGCGACGCAGCCGTCGATCCGCGAACTGCTCCAGAATATATAAAGAAAATATTAGCTTATCAAGCAGCAGACGGTGATTTATTTGCTGCCCGGATGAAACTTCTTTCTGGATTTGTAAAAGTCGAAGCCAAAAATCTAACCGATATAGACGATGCCTTTAAGGTTCTTAATGAGCTGACGATACCTGAACTGAATGCAAAAACTGTGGGCTTTTTTACCGAAGACAAGGAAAGAGGAACGGATTTTTTACCGGTCATCACGGAGCTTGGTAAGATAGCTGATAAACCAAAACGTTCGCTGGTATTGGCTATTGCCTTGAAAGCCGCGCAACAAAATCCTGAGACCTATCAAGGTGACCTGCTTCGTCAGGTAATAATCAATCTGAATAAGCTTGACCCAGAAATTCTGAAGCAGCTGGATGCATTGTATCGTTCGCCTAAACATCCTGAGTTGGCCTCTTTAAATGCTCTGCTTTCTGATCCACTAACACCTCTGAATGCGAAGGTCTTGGAAACTTTGCAGGCAGATTATGATCGTGATTACTGGCTGAAAACTAAGAACATGCATAGGAATTTTTATGGGTGTGACCTCTTTTTGATGTCAGGTAATTTGAACATCAAGAAATCAGATAAAAATCACCTGTATCTATATAAAGACGCAACTGAAAGATTTTATTACAAGACGCAAGACAATAAAAATCATTATTTAGATGACCAGGCGATCAAGGCTGTACTTAAAAATAAAAATTTTGACCAGCCCGCTGCGAGGCCATCCCCATGTACAATTCATGAGGTGTGCAGCCTTGTTCTTAAAGAAACATCAAAGCGAGGCCACTCCCAGTTTATTGCCAATCAGCTTGCCAAGTATCTCGATAATCTGCAGGACCTGAATTACGAGCGCCCGTTGCTGCTCTCACAACGGGAAGAGCTACAGCGGTGGTTTTTATATATTAATGCCATTGGTAACAATCGGGGAATTCCAACTCAGCCATGGACTCCCGAAGGTGGCGCGAGTAAGCCTGTTAAAGAGATGTCCCATGAGGAAATACAAGGCTTACTCAAACATTACCGTGTTCAGTTAAAAGACACGACCTCCCTCTCTGAAGAAGCTCGCCTTAAGATACGCCTTGAAACCATTGCCCTATTGCGTGAAGCAATGTACCGCGGCACTGGTAAATTCCCAAGGCCCACCCAAATTCTTTATTTATTGACTGCAATGCAGAGTGGTCAGGATTTTGTCGCGCAAATTCAAACAGGCCAAGGCAAGTCAATGACGGCAGGTTTGGCTGCTGCAATGGCAAATGTAGAAGGAAAAACTGTTGATATTTGCACAAGCAGCTTGTTTTTGGCGAACGAAGGATTAGAGGAAAATCATGGCTTTTTCGAATACTTGGGGATGAAGGCCAAACTTATTCATGCAAACTCCGGAAAGGATGAATATGAGGAAGGAGCAATTCATTATTCCAGCATGTCAGAATTGGCGTTGCATCGCTCCAAAATGCAGCTGTTGGGTAAAGTATTCCCAGAAAATTGTACTTTAATTGCCGATGAAGTTGACTTTTCAACTTTGGATGATAGTACCCGCTATCGTTATGCAACCTCCCTTGATCCGGTAACCGATCCCCATAAAAGTCCGTATACATGGATTTACGAGTCATTGGTGCAATTTGTTGACTCTCAGAAGGCACCCAAAAGCGATGAAGAGTTTCTGGCACAAGCAAAAAACTGGTTAAGAAATACCGCTAAAACTAAAGAAGAAAAGGAACAGCTCAGAGTTCTGGAAGAGCAGCCAGAGGTTTATAAGAAACGCTTGGAAACTTGGTTGGTTGCAGCAGGCAAGACCAATCAGCTGGTTGAAATGGAGCAGGTTCGCTTCCGGGTAATTCCTTTAGAACATAAAAAATATGGCTCAGTTTCCAAGGCGTGCATTCTAGCGGGTGGACGACCTAATATTCAAGCAGAATTCAGTGACGCAATTCAGCAATTTTTGCATGTGCGCCTACGTCAAAAATACCGTAGTGAAATTGATGCAGGAAAAATGCCTGATTTTCTGGTTGAGCCTGAAAAAACTTATATTACCACGCTGAATAGTAAAATCTTGTTCAATATTTATAAACAGCGTCTGGGGATGAGCGGAACTGTCGGCTCAAGAGAAGAGCTTAAAGAGCAACATGCGAAATATGGTTTTCGCTTTGTGGATATACCACCCTTCGATGAATCCAACCGTGAGGATTTACAACCGATTCTGACAAATCCAAAGTATGTAACCGATCCAGAGGCAGAAAGTCGCGATCATATTAATCGTATTGTTAAGGAAACGCTTCATTATTTAAGAAGCCAAGAGAACGGACTCGCCGGGCCAATGTTGATCCATTGTGCGGATAAAGAACAAGGGGAGAAAATTTATGATGCCCTGAAAAAGGCTATTGAAAAAGATCCAAAGAAATATAAGTCTAAATTTCAAGGTGTATCTCAAGGTATTCAACGCTTTTACAGCAGCGAACAATCTACGCCAGCAGCGCGAAATGCAGAAGAAATAGCTATAAAAAATAAGGCAGGTCAAGATGGAGTGATTACCATTTCTACGGTGTTTGGTCGGGGAACTGACATAAAACCAACACATGACAATGGCTTGTATACGATAGATACGTTTGTTGATACCAATCCTTATTCTTCCGAAGACCTAGAGCGCTCCAAACGGCAAAAAATTGGTCGTTCTGGGCGTGCTGGTCAGCAAGGCTTTACCCGTTTAATTGTTCGACGTAGTGAGTTTTCGGATATTTACACGCCCAAGCAAATGCGCAAAATTCCAGAGACCATAGAAGGTCTTGATCAAGCCATTTACGAATTAAACCGAGTACGTAATGAAAAACGTGTTGTCGAACGGCAATTGCGAGAATCATTCGATGATGTGAAAGACATTATTTATCAAGAGTTTTTCAAATACATTCAAGTGCTTAATGCAACTGCTGAAAATGTTCCCAAAAAAGCAATCCGTGAGAAATTAACCAAACAATGGAATCTTGTATTAAGCCGCATTGATGACCGCTGGGAAGAGTTACAACATGATCCTAACTTAAAGGGAAACATGAGTCAGCAGTTGGAAGAGATCGCAAAATTTGCATGTGCGCAATGGAATGAACTTGCTAAAGACAATGGGGCTTTGCGAGATGATATAAAGGGTTGGGCGGAATACAATAAACTGACGTCTCTAAAGCTCCCTGAGATAAAACCGCTGGATTCCCAGGAGTTGCTCGAAACGGTTAGAGCCCAAAAACCTCGCCTAGAGCGGTTCTATGTAAAAAGAAGACAGCAATATGGCAAAGTAGACCCATCAGTACCCGAGGCCGCAGTTTATAGTGATTTTATGGCTGCTTCTAAATTCAGCATGATGGGAGAAGCAGTTGCTCAAGCAAGAACCGAGGCCACCCAAGCTTACATCACCAAGAAAATCGAATGGTTAAGTACTCAGGCCCATCGCCAAAAATTAAGGGGCAAATTTGACATAGCTGTCGGAGATTTTACTGAAAAGAATGTCAAGGAAATCATGGGGGCATTACTTTATTTAAGGTACCAAGCTCATCGTGATGGGAATCCCGTTGCGTATGTACGTCTTAGTCAGGAGTGTCAACGTTTTGAAAAGCAAATGCTATGGAGCCAGGATAAGAAATTGCTTGACGCTGTGATTCAAGCACGGAAGGGACATTTTAACGTATTGACTCATCATCGCGGTGAACATGAATCTCAAAAAGTGAAGTATTTAAGTATGCTTATGGCTGAAGGACGTACGCTATTGCCCAAAGAGGCTCACCAATGGAAGAAAGATGATTTTGCCACATGGTGGCGTGGAGGTGATAAAGCTCCAGGCATACAAACACAAGCTGTAAATTGGTTAACTGCTTATCGAGACAATTGGTGGTCTCGAGGTTATGTGAGTCTTGATCGCAAAGAGGTGGTTACCAAGTTGCTTAAAAAATTACAAAAAGAAAATCAAAGTCCGCAACAAGTTTTAGAGCATATTGCTGCAGCCCGAAAAAAATTGCTGGAGCAAGATGTAACACATTCTCGTTCATTGAAAAGCAGTGTTCATGGTCGTTTGTATCAATATCTGAATGAACTGGAGCTTAAAGTTCAGGCGGCAATGGCTCCTGAAGATCTGGATACTTATACCGATAATACGTTTGATAATGTCAAGCTTGTTTTACAGCAGGCTGCTCTCTTAGGTATTAAGAGTGAAGAAATAACTGTTGGTATTCTTGATAAAAAAGCAGCAACACCACAAGAAAAATACCAGACGTTCTCTGTATTTTTTAGCAACGTTGCATACATGGGTAAACCTAAAGGGGTCAAGAACGATAACTGGGATGCCTTTCAATCCTATTGCCAACAAACGAAATTACAAATGGTGCGCTATTTTGCTCAATGCGATAAAAATAGTTCTCTCAATGAGGGACGTTCTATACAAGTATATCAAGCGGCTTCGGACGCTGCTGCTGCACATTTCGAACGCATAATGAATAGGGATATTTCACCGGAATTAAATCTTCCTGCCAATGGCAAATTTAATTATCGAGATAGAAGTGTCACGTTCAAATTAAGTGATGATCACTACTCTTTGATTAATCAAGGAAACAAGTCACCGTTATTTCTGAAAGTCAATCAAGCGGACACTTACAGAGAGCTATTGTACTACTTAGAACGCTCTATTGTTGAAAAGTCTCCTGATGATACGCAGGTTGTGTTCCAGTCAATTACTCTTGCAAGAAGCGAGCGCTATCAGGCTGAAGGTTTTAAATTATCGGTTGAAATGATTATCGATGGTGTTCCTGCACAAATGAATTACGAAATTAATATGAATACTGGAGAAATGTATTGTAATGATCAAGAGCTGCAAAAACTGAATATGCCACATGCCCAAGAACCAGAGTTAGGCGAGTTTACCCTAGGTAAAGAGTTGGAAAAGTTACAACAAGAGCTGGCAAAAATTAAGAGTACTGGTGCAACCTTAACTGCAGAAACTGAAGTGCGGATGAGACAAATGCATTTGCAAATGCAAAAACTCACGCAGAAATTTAAAGAGAGAGCCAATGGAATTAAGAACGATGATGCACAACCATCACAAATACTGACTCAAAAATCAGGTTGAGAAGACATATGCTTTGAGGTTGATGATATAATCTTCCAATTGTAGCCAAATTTATATGAGAAAAAATGGCAATGGATAAAATCGATGAGCTGCTAGAGCAGCAAAAAAAATGGGAAGAATTAATTCAACAAACGGCTCAAGCACAGAAAAAAATGCTTGAAATTATGCTCCAATTGAGGAAAGAAATAATTTCTTTGTCTCAGTTAAAAAAGGATTTTCCTGACAGTGTCAAAATTAACGCTCGAATCAGTCAATGTGATCAACTTTTAGAACAAAGTTCTGAAATGGTAAACGAGATGAAAAAACAATTAGCGGAATTTAGGGAGCAAAAAAAAGCTCTTAATGAGTTAATGAAGAACTTTGTCGAGCCAACATTATTGGAATCGAGCAGCAGCCCAAAACTTTAGGTGCACACGTAATCATGCCAACTTAAAGGTAGCCTGGGTGAAGAACCAACACCCGGGTTTCACGTTTCACCCAGGCTAAGTACTACCATTGGTTGGAGTTATCAACAGGCATTGCATTAATTTCGGTTTGTAATGTTTGCTGTTGTGCTGCTTCGTTTTGTTGTTTGGCGGCAGCCATTGAAGCATTCATCGCATTTACGTTTATTTAGCTTTTTTTGTAGATGGCGGGGGCGTGAACGATTAGGGCGTTACGGAACGCATGATTGGATTTTGTAGGGAGATAAGAGTCTCTGTTGATTGTATTTCTTCGATAAGCTGGATTTTATTTACTAATAGTTGCTGTAAGGCATCTATTGATTGGCACATGACTTTAATAAAGATATTAAAATGATGCCCAATAGTGTAATAAGCCTCAATAACCTCTTCTAGATCTTCCAGTTTTTTTAGAACGGCTTGGTAGTCTTTCGCATGATTCAGGGTAATTCCAATAAAACAACAGACATCATAGCCTAATCGTTTGGGGTTAATGTGTACATGTACCCCTTCAATAATACCTGCTTGTCGCATTTTCTCGACGCGTACATGGATCGTTGCCGGGCTTACCGCATAAGCCTTAGCTAATTCCGCATAAGCGGTACGCGCATTTTTTATTAATGTCTGGAGTATTTTTTTGTCAAGATCATCGATTTGATAATTTTCTAGGTCTTTCATAAGCTATTTTTAAATAATATTTAATAAAATTGATATTTTATTAAATATTATGTTTTTTATCCATGTTTATTTTATTTTTACAATAAAAATACTCGAAAAATTCAATATAATATTAAATCAATTTATTGTGGGGTAGTATAATGAAGCAGGCATTTATTGAAAAACAAAAACAAATTAGTTTAGTCAAATCTTTTTTCTCTCGAGAATTAGAACAAAGATTAGGTCTTATTGAAGTACAAGCACCGTTATTAGCTTGCGTTGGCGATGGCGTACAAGATAATTTGTCCGGCATAGAACAAGCAGTCTCGGTTAAGGTAAAAGCCATCCCAGATCGTACTTTTGAGATCGTACATTCCTTAGCAAAATGGAAAAGAAAGCTACTCGGAGAATTTGCTTTTCAATCCGGGGAAGGCATTTATACGCATATGATCGCGTTAAGACCTGATGAGGAGGTATTAAGTGCGACACATTCTGTTTTTGTGGATCAATGGGATTGGGAGCGTGTCATTGACAATAAAGACCGTAGTTTGAGTTATTTAAAGAAAACGGTCATTGAACTCTTTGATGCCATAAAAAAAACGGAAAAAATGGTGAGCGAGCTTTATGGTTTAACGCCATTTTTGCCACCATATATTCATTTTATGTATACAGAAGAATTACTCGCTTTATATCCTCATCTATCGCCTAAAGATAGGGAGCGGGCCATCACTAAAAAGTATGGTGCTGTTTTCTTAATTGGAATCGGTGGCTCGCTATCCAATGGCAAACCACATGATTTACGTGCTCCAGATTATGACGATTGGAGTTCAGTCAATGAAGTAGGATTTACCGGGTTAAACGGTGATATTTTAGTCTGGAATCCCGTGCTCGAAGATGTTTTTGAAATTTCCTCTATGGGTATTCGCGTCAATGAAGTCATATTGAAATATCAACTGGCATTAACAGGCTACCAACAACGTTTGGATTTTGATTGGCATCAGCGCTTGATTTCGGGTGCTTTGCCGCAAACCATTGGTGGGGGAATAGGCCAATCTCGTTTGGTGATGCTGATGTTGCAAAAAAAGCATATCGGGCAAGTTCAATGTGGCGTGTGGCCTGATACACATGTAGACATGTGCGAGATGTGACCATATGAAGTACAGCCAGGTTCTATTGATTTTTCGCGATTTAAAATATATTAATGGATAAGGATCATTTGAGAAATGGACTTCAATGAAACTTATAATGAATAAAAAAAATAGTGCGGAATCAATAAGCCTGGACCTGGAATCATCAACTACAGTGCACGATTTATTGTGTATCCTTTATGAGCATCGAAGTAAACATTATGCGCATTTTACTTTTCTGGAGTATCAAAAATTTATTTCTGTTTATGAGTGCGTTTTATATGGGGAGCGATTTAAAAATAAATTACTTCCAGGAACCAATTTAGCGGACTATAAACTCGAGGACCCATGTTCCTTGGTTTGGGAGGAGTTTACTGAGAATCAGTGCCTGGATGAGTCTATAGACCGAAGATTACTTTTTTGGAAAGTGGACATGAATAGGGCTGAAAATGAAAAGAAGTCTTGGCCCGCTGATAATAATGAGCCAACCAGTGGCCCTATTTAGTCGAGGACTTCATTGTAAATTACAATGTTTCAATATCCTCAATTTTATTGCATGATACATGATGATGCATACTCAGGTGTATCTTTATCCGGAGAATACTGAGGTTCTCCAGCAAATAAACTTTTAACATAAGAGCCGGCTGTTTGTGTTTCTGTAACTTCTGCTTTAGGTTGAAAACTATGGCCTAAGGAATGCAACATATTGGTGGTTGTATCTCCAGCAACTTCATCAGCAGGTGAGGGCGTTTTCCGTTCTGCCAACACCACGTCCTGTTGTTTAAACAGGTATAAATTGGATAAAACAATAGCAGATTCAAGCACCATTAAGGCAACACCAATCACGGGATTCAGTGCAAAACCTATGGCAACAAACAACCCGGCAGCCACTAGAGTAATGACTGAATTATAAGTTAAGCTTACGAACAGATTTTGAGCAATATTTTGTTTTGCTTTTGCAGCGATATCAAATGCAGTAGCGATAGGAAATAACAAGCCTTGCTGAAGTACTATGCCTGCATTTTGCTGGGTAGCGGTGTCGCCAATATTTGATTTAACCGCAATACCGACATCCGCGGTGGCAATGGCGGTGTCATCATTCGCGGCATCACCTACCATCGCAACTTTATGGCCTTTTCTTTGTATTCTTTTAATGCAACTTGCTTTGGATATTTGCCATTTTTTAGGGGTGTGGCTTCCGTTTGCTGTTATAATTTCTTTAATTTGCTTCTTACTGAGATGTAATGTGGCCTCATCCTTATTTTTAATGGTGTTTATTTTTTCTTCAAATAAATCGAAATCTAAAATTTTTACTTTTTCATATTCCCTATTGGGATTAACATAATACAGTTCCTGAGTATCGTTCTTTTTGATAAATACATAGCTGTTTTTGTATTGTGCAGGCCTTTTGGGTAATTCGGACAGCAAATGAAGGTCACACCCTTTTTTAGTAACAGCCCCAACTGTATTGGCAAAAATATTCTTTGGAGAAATACCCAGTAACTCAGCATATCTTTCTGCTGTATCTTGATCTGCTCCTGTTATAATATATATTGCTATACCGAGCTCTTTTAATTGCGCCACGGTAGCAAAAGCATCTTCACGGAGAGGGTCAAATAAGTCAATTTGTCCTATTACTTCAGTTTCTTCTTTATCGTGTACTTTTGTTCTGCGCACCATATAAATGTTACCCTTTCTAGGGTCATCATAAGGCTTATTAAAAACTGTAACTCCGTGCTCCAAGAGCATATTTTTATTGCCTACCATGAATGTCTCACCATTAATTTCGGCTTTTATGCCCGCATGATGGCGGTCAATGGAGTCACGGTCTATTTTTAACTGCTCGTCGATAACAATACCTAGACGATTTATTATATGAGACTTAATCTTTTTTGCTGACGGATGGTCGGATTGACTTTCTAATAATGCGAGATACGGCAAATACTTTTTCTGGACATTTACTGCTTGCACCACAATTTTCCCTTGAGTCAGGGTGCCATTTAAATCAAAAGCGGTAGCATCTATATCTGCAGCTGCTTGTAAGGCCTTGCCATTATTAAAATGAATTCCGTTTTCAGATGCTTTTTTCATGCCGATTTTAACTGCCAAGGGCGTAATCAAGCTCAAAGCACAGGGGCATGCACTGACAAGAACTGAGACGACACATTGAATAGCAAGCGCGGGGGTAAACAATGAACCTATAACAATACCCGAAACAAGAGCGACTAGGAGGAGGCCAGGAACAAAATATTTCAATATGGTGTTTGCAAATCGTTCCACTGGTGCTTTTTCATTATTTGCTTTAGCATTATTCTCAGCGATTAATGAAAGATAAGATTTTTGATATGTTTTGGTAGCGCGCATTGCCACGGAAGGAAGATGATCGGCTAAACGCATGCCGGCAAGCACCTCATCCCCGGGGTTAAATTCTTTCAGATCAGGCGAACCATCAACGCGAGTAGTATAAAGAAGCGCTCTCTCCGTTAATATGCCATCAACAGGGATCACCTCGCCTTTTTTAATGATTATCTTATCGTTAGGGATTAAGTTTTTGACCGAAATTTCTCTATCGGGATTACCCTTTAATAAGACTGAGAGAGGCAAACAGTCACGGACATCTAATTTTTTCTGGATTTCACCGACTAAAGTATGTTCAATACCTTCACCTAAATGCCAAAACCCCAAAACCAATGGTGCTGCTTCGAACATCATCGGTAGTCCGGGAATAAACATGCTTGCAATTGACACGGCGACGATGGTCAATGTACTAATGGTGTATAAAGCTGCGGTATCCCATTTCTTTTCCAGCAATGAATACCATGCTGATTTATATACATTATATCCTAAATATAATGTCATCAATGTGGTAAGTCCGGTGATAAGTAAATAGGCAATCAGTGGAATATTAAAACTGGCAATGGAAAGAGCAAGTAGACCTACTCCCCAAATCAAACCTAATGCCGCTTTAAGCCAATGATTCTCATGGCCATGAGAGTGGCCATGCGCATGGTCGTGAGAGTGGTCATGCGCATGGTCGTGAGAGTGGTCATGCTCATGGTCGTGAGAGTGGTCATGCTCATGAGAGTGGTCATGAGCGGAGGCGTGAGCAAGACGTTTTTTTCGTTTCTTTTTACCATGTGCAGAATGTTCGGGGGTGGAGGAAGAAACATGATCTGCATGCCCATTTTCTGCTTTATATTCAATTACTTCTGTCTCTATCAATTCGGCAAATGCGATCTTCTCTTCCCATAGGCGCTGATTTACTTTCGTTGCGATGGCTTCAGTATCTGAGGATTTACATAACAAACTGATGCTGGGATTAGGGGGCGTCAAATCGATTGCTGTGCGCACTAACTGCAGGTCATTTATCTCTTGCAAAATTTGTTCGATTTTGTCTGCCGTTTGTTGGTCAGCGAAAAGTTCTGGGTCACCGGCAAGATGGAATCTATAATAATTAAGATGCATTGCTTCCTCCGTTTACTGGATATATAGAGGTGAATGAGAGGCAACTACCTATTTTTTGCAAAAACCTGCTGGCAGAGCGCCTGCTTAATTTAATCAGTTGTGCGTCAATATTAATTTCATACATATCATGACCATTACAGTAACGTTGCAACCTAACGATAGAAAAATCTGGCTAAGCAAAGAAATCCGGTTCGTAATCACTAGGATGGTGACTGTTCATTTTGCTTAATACCTAAAAGTGTTACATTGTAACATTCTGTTGCCAAAGAACAAGACACATTTAGTGATTTTTAAACCAAAAGAATTTTTGTAGATTACTCAAGAAAGTGATTTGATTATTTTTCTGTAAAATAAGGACTGTGGTACAATGGAATATCAGCGTATTTAAACTTAAAAATGATTAATGAAATACAATTTGCTGGACAAGGCTTATAAGCACTGTGTAATACATGGTTATCGATTTACGGAGCCAAGAGAGCGCGTCCTCAAAATATTGGTTGAAGAGAGAAAGCCTCTTGGTGCTTATGAAATCCTGCAAAGATTATCCAAACAAATTGAGAATCCAAAACCGCCTACAGTTTATCGCGCTATTCAGTTTTGGCATCAAGAGGGTTTTATTCATTGTATTGATAGTCTTAAATCTTATGTTGCTTGTTTGCATGGACATCATGTAGGACAAGCTCAATTTCTTATTTGCAGTCAATGTGATTTCGTCAAAGAATTAGAATGCATCGTTGACTTCACATCCGTTACAGAATTTGCAAACTCAATTCAGTTTTCAATTATCAATTGCACTGTAGAAGTTAAGGGATTGTGTGCTCAGTGTAAGCAGAACAATATAAAACTAGAGAAACTGGCCTAGACAACAGCAACTTTCGTCACGTTAATTTGCAGTAATTGCGTCGATAATTCGATTTTTTACATAGTGAGCAAACGGTATGGTTTGGACAAAGTATACCGAGCTGGCTTTATCTTCACTTATGGGATCGATCTTTTCTTACCAAAGTTGATAACTGTTGCTACATTAGGATGTCTAATGTGCCTAATATCAAAAAACCTTTTTCATAACTATTTAACCTCCGTTAAATGGTTATGTGTTGATTGTTGCTTGAGAGTCCAAAGTTCTCTGGTTAAACTTATTTAGTATTTGCCATCGAAATAACTCACAAACAAATTGATGCTTCCTTTCCTTTTCGATCAAATTCGCTGCAAAAAAATACATTTGCAAGCGATGGAGCACATGGAATTATGTGATGCATGGTTAGTACTCGTCAATCAATTTTCGGCGGTCTTTTTAGCAAAACTCATGGTTCTCGAGCGGTTTATTTCATAGTCTTTTTTAATTACATAAAAGCGTTATTGAAACAATCTGATAACGTATGTGTTGAGCCAAGGCCCTAGCTACTTGAGTTTAGAGATTAAGGTGTCCTGGTTGCAAGCAACCAGGCTATTGCTTACTAAACTACGGGCGTATTGCTTTGAGAGGCTGCTTGTTCTTTGGGGCCATCGTTGTATTCTTCTTGCATCATTGCAAATTGAACTTCCAAATGGTCTGGTATGTTGGTTGAATAAGTCATTGCTCTATCCCTAAAACTTCGCTGTTCTCTATCGATCTCCGCAAGTTTTCTATTTTTTTCTTGTCGCATAGATAATTGCGCACCGGGATTGCATGCTATCTCAATCTTTTCATTAAGATTCGTTAATTCTTTAGACCAGTAAAATGTAGCTTTTAATTTATTGGGAGATTTATCTTTAGTCCATAACTCTCTAAGTTTTAAAAAGTTGATGGAGGGATCGGCATGGTTAAGAAGTTGAGCATAGGTTTGCACATAGGATTTAGGGAAATCTTTGTTTGTAGTTATTTGATCTATCAAGCTCAAATTCGTAATCACCAAAACATATCCTTCATAATTATGCTTGTTCCTTAGTTCAACGGCGATATCAATCCAGCGACAAAAAGCCTTAATGCGTGCGTTTCCTTGAGCTTCCATAATATTCCTTTTCAGCTCATCTTCTAAGTAGTCTCTGCCGGCTAAAAATGTTTTAAGGTTTACGCTTGCCTTTGGTTTCTTGGAAAAGCCCTCAGGGTTTGCAAAATCGCTTAGTGGAATTTTGCTATAATCTGCTCTTAATTGCTCATCAATGAGTGTCGCATCGACGTGTACTAGTTGATTGTACCTTTTGAGATAGGGCCTAAACGCCTTATCTTTTGTTAATTGATACTCTTTATCTATTTCCATTAAGGTATCACGCACTAAAAAATAGCCCTCATAATTATGCCTTTGCCTTAACCGGATTGCGGTATCAATCCATCGGCGAAAAGCATGAATTTGCACATCTTGAGAAGCATGCTTGCTGATGCTTTCTCTAATAAAATATTGTAAGGTTTCTCGAACCTTTAAGTGTTCTTTGGCACTTGGATGTTCTTCTCTTAATTTGACGTCAAAGAGTTTGGCATGGTCATAAGCAAATCGAGATTCAATGTAGGCGAAGAATTCACGATGGTTTGGATCTCTTTTTATTTTTTTTCGAGTCTCTTTTTCGGCAAGCAGCTCATCCCACTCAAAAGTGGCATTGGGTCTGTTTAAAAACTGTTGTTTTACTATTAGATTTTCAAAAAAAGAATTTTTAGACTTTGTAAGGTATTTCGGATTTGTATTATTCTTAGACATAGAAACCTTCGCAAATAAAGAATGTTCAATTGTAAGTCTGTCTGCTTATTTTAATCAAGCAAATGCCGCCTCGTGGTAAGCAATCAGTCGTTCTGCTTACTTCCGCTTGCAAATCGACTATGGTTTGCAAGCTTATCCAAAAGCCAGGACATAATATGAGAGTAGCATTTTGGAATATGTCATGTCACATAAAGGATTGATAAAATTAATAAAAATCTTGTTGTCCACTCATTTGATTTTCTAGGGCAAGGAGTTTCTAGACGGAGTAATTCTATCCCTTTTTTTAGTGGCATAAATCTTTGTTATTTCTGCGCCAAGAAAGAAAATTTGTGCTGAATAATAAACCCATATTAGAAGGATTATTAAAGAACCTGCCGCACCAAATATCGAAGTGATATGAGCATGATTTACATAAAAACCAATGAATATTTTTCCCAAAATGAATAATAAAGAGGTACTTAAGGCACCTACCCATACATTATTCCATTTAAGATTGACATCAGGTAAGTGTTTAAACATCAGCGCAAAGAGTAGGGTGGCGATTATAAAAGAAATAAAGTAACTCACGACCAATTCAAAGAAAATATCAACGCCTATGAAATAATGAATGTGGCTACTTAAGGCAGCAAGCAAGGTCGTTATGATCAAGGAAATCAATAATAACAAGGCTGCAATCAAAACCATAGCAAAGGATAAAAGTCTGCTTCTAATGACCGTAAATCGCTTCTTGTTGAGATGCGGCTGAACCCCCCAAATAATATTTAACCCGGCTTGAATTTCACTAAAAACACCTGTGGCACTAAACAACAAAATGAGAATGCTAATGATTTGCACATTTAAGGAGTTTGTTGGGAGCGTTGCATTTTTAATAACTTCTTGAATTTCTGTGGAGACTTGCTCCCCTGCGACAATACTTATTTGAGTTAATATTTGACTCCGAGCGGCGTCTTCTCCAAATAAAGAGCCTACTATCGTAATACAAATTAATAAAATTGGCGCAAGTGAAAATAGGGTGTAGTAGGCAAGGGCTGCCGCAAGACTCGCCACTCTATCATCTCGCCAATTACTATAGATTTCCGTCAACCACTTTAATACTTTGATCATGATAAAAGATACTCAAAGAATGTTTCGCTCATCAAACATGAACATCACCATACGACAACTCGCCGACATATTTGGGAGAATACAGGCAAATATAGGTAAGCCATCCAAAAAATAAAGCGACGCTTGTAGTCACCACCCATCCGGGAATTGAGCCTAATGCAGCATCTTTCACGATCTGGCCGAAAGACATGCCCATTTCCTGATGTGTGCCGACACTTTGCAGCTTGGGAGAAGATATCTTCAGAATCCATGCCATTAATAGAATAAGAAACATCCAGATATAGTTTCTGCGCAGTCGCCGCGACATTGCTTCGCGAAGGCTCATATGAAAGCGAGGCTCACGTAAGTCTTGTCCTAGAACTTCTGCCCAATGCTCCTCAATCGCTCTGGTTGCTGTGAACATCGGAGCGAAATAGTGGCGTTCGATAAGGCGCACGCGTCCTCTGTAGACATCAAAAAAGCGATATCTTCTTGATTCGATGAGAAGAAGCAGTAATACAAGTATCATCGCAAACAACAGTACCCCATGATGTGCTGACGCAGTTGAGAGCGACAGCGAAAGCATTGCGGCTGCTGCGGTAATTGCCCAGTTGGTGGTGCGATCGATTCGGTCTCGCCAGCCCGCCATCCGTGCGATCTCACCTCGATGATAATGAGCCAAGACGGTGATAAATTCGGCTGATGTTGTTGGCAGTGGAGGGTTTTGGAAACCAGTTAGGGATGTTTCACCCAATTGTTGTTTTTCGTATTCCATTGCTATCTCCAAGGCTCTGTACATGAGCCTATTGGTTAGTCCTTATTTTCAGTAAAGTCTGATACGCCCCACATCGATACTCGTTCAGTTGCTCAGATTGCTATGTACATCATAAACAATATGAGTGGTGTAATCTACGCCCATCTTTTTAGAGAGCCAACATGAGTTCTATTGTGAACTATTCTTTATGTTATGACAAAACAGATATTGATTGTAATGTACATCGTGATCCTTATCGCTTTAATCGTAGGCATTGATATCTTATTCTTCAAGGATCGATTTTGGGCGCGGCTGCAGGCAAACATCGGCATCGTTTTGTTTTTTGCTGTTTTTTTATTTGCGATTTCTAAAATAAAAGTCGCTAACGCGCATTGGCTAACATGTTGATTAAAGTATCAGAATAAGGATTGAGTACGAGTTGTTCCTTTTGCGCTTTAGACAGTTTTTTAATATAGCGTTCTACTCGCATGGCTATTGATTTATCCCCTTTTATCACCCAACTTTGAGCAATGGAGAGGGGCTTGAAGCTGCGTGTATATTTACTCCCTTTACCTGCAAGGTGCTCTTGAAACCGCTTTTCAAGATTGTCTGTATATCCTGTGTAATAGCTATGATTGTTGCATCGTAAAATATAAACCCAATAGGTTTTCTCAGACATGTTATCGAATAGAGTACTGGGATTTGACTTGGTTCAACTATAGCCCGTTCTACCTCACGAAGCAAACATTAACACTTCTTGGCTGTTGTCCGTAAACGTATTCCTTGCTCTTCAATATCAATCAAACCGCGTTTATAAAGTTGTCCCAATGCGCTTTTAAAATTCTTTTTGCTCTCAGAAAATATTTGCTGAATTTCTGCAGGGGTGCTTTTGTCATGTAATGCTAAAAAACCACCGGATTGCTCCAATTTGGATACAATACGTTGTGCTAATTCATTAATGCTGCTTTGACCTATTTGTCTTAAAGCAATATCAATTTTGCCATCTTCGCGTACCTGCTTAATGTAGCCTTTTATTTTTTTGCCATAAATTAATGTTTGAAAAATATCACCAGCATGGATTAAACCCCAGTGACTGTTGTTGATAATTACTTTTCGTCCTAACGGTGTAGTATCTGCAATAAGCAGACTCACTTCCTCACCTGACTTAAAGTGCGCTTCTGTCTTATCCAAAAAATAATCGATTTTTGAGCTGGCAATAATACGCCCTTGATTATCTTGCTTTAAATAAACAAGATAAGATTTCCCCTTTTCCATAGGGCGGTGTTGTTCTGGTTTGGGGACTAATAAATCTTTGTCTAATCCCCAGTCAAGGAAAGCGCCTACAGGATTTACATCAATCACTTTTAAATAAGCACAGCTACCTAATTTGGCATGAGGACGCACTGTTGTCGCTATAATTTTGTCGTCAGAGTCAAAATAAACAAATACATCCAGCACATCACCAACTAAAGCGCCTTTAGGCACCGATTTATTGGGTAATAAAATTTCTCCCCATTCTCCTCCTTGAAGATATACCCCAAATGGAGCTTCTCGTACCATTTTTAATTTATTAAATTGTCCAACTTTTATCATGACCAAACTCGCTTCTCATATATTGGTCAAGCTTAACACAGAAAAATATAATGTGTTTATTATTTATTAAGGGTGCTACAAAATCATGGCAGAGCGGGTTAACTATCTACATTGTGCCAATCATTTTGAAATGCGCTTATCCCAGGGCAAATGCCCCAACTTCTTCGTGATCTCAAGGCTCAAAGCAAAGATTCATTTATTTTATCAGCTTGAGTTATTTGGGAGAGGGTATGCGATTTATATCTTTGGAGCTCACTTATTTATTCAATCCAAGACCGCCCCAATAAGACTTCATCGGAATGGCTGCTATAATTAGATTGAGTTCACGGAGGAGAACAATATGCTTACGACTCATCTTACACCGATTATTTCAATAGTTGCGGGGGTTTTAATACTGCTTATGCCTCGCTTATTAAATTATATTGTCGCTATTTATCTGATTGTTGCTGGGGTTGTCGGCTTAGGCGTTTTACATTTTTAATGCACACCTGCGTTGGAATGGCACGTGCAGGCAACTTAACTGTTTCCCCGCCAAATAATTTTTATAGGTAGAACATTTTTGTTGGCTCATCCTGTAACTGTTGCGTTTCTGTGAAGCCCTCTTTTTGCGGGGGCTTCATAATGGACTTATCCTGCCTTTTAAGAAAAGAATTATTTAAGAATGAACCCGTGATACCAGGCCGTGTGCATTTGGAACGTTGGCTCTGCGAACCACTGGCATTAGATTGCTGAGCCTGCTTAGAGCGATGCGTTGCGATGATATCCATGGCGACTTTATTATGATGTTTCTTTGCGATATCGAGTGCTGTTTCGTCGTCAAGGTTGGTCAGTGCTGCATTGGCTCCGGCCGCTAAAAGCAACTTAAAGAGTGTAGGATTTCTTTGGGTGTAGGATGATGCACAGGCTACCATTAAGGGCGTCATCGCTTCAGCGTTTTGTGCATCCACGTTAATACGCTTATCAGCAAGTAACGAGCGCACCATCGCTTCATTACCATATTTACAGGCAACGCCAAGCGGGGTGTTCTCATCAGTATCACAAGGATGGTTGATGTCTATTTGCGGCGTATTTTTGAGTTGATTCATAATGGACGCTCGATTACATGCTGCCGCATAAAAAAGTGCATTCACTAATGCGGATTGACTGATTACAGGAGCGCTTTTGTGTAATCGTAGTATTTCGCGTACGGTATTTCTATCATCATTTTGCACTGCCAGCGCGAGCGGACCATAGCCACGACAATTGCTGATTTGCATGCCCTCTGGGGTGGCGGGGTATAAGTCATCGAGCGCCTGCAGCTGCTGTGCTAATTTTCGTTGCCCTGTTTTTGCAATGAACGAACAATGGAATACCAATTGTTTGCTGGTTTCAAAAAGGGATTGATACAGGACGGGAACAAGCTCCTCACTGGTTAACAATTGATAAGGATACTCTTCACTTTGTTCGTATAAGTGATTGATATCCATAAATAACCAGGTATTGTCTTTATGTTTTTTAAAGCCCACCGTGTGTTCTTCGCTGCTGCATACCACTGCAACCTGATTTTTAATGGCGAGGAGGTTATTCAGTTGATGCATAAATCCGCGCATCTCTTTAGGCGATGCCACGCTGATTGTTTTACCGAAGAGATTTTTAACAGTATTTTGGGCCTTACCGAGGTGCAACTGAATCATTTTATAGATAATATCGGTGTCAGACTGCTGAATCGTTTGTGCATAAATTTCGGAGTAATCGTCAGGAGATTGAGCCAGACAGATGGCTTCAAGAAAAGGCTTTATTTCATTGCGTTTTCGTTCTTTTGAGGACAGCGTCTGACTGGATTTTATTTTTTCGGTAATGGTTTGCAAGGAGGTGGGTAATGTTTCTTTTTCTTTTTTAATCAGATTTAGGCGATTGTAAAACTGATGTTCCACTCCAAGTGCTGCCTCCTGAGCCCAGGTTAACGTAAAGCCGTGGCATACCCCATCGTCGTGTTCGTAATTGAATTTATCAAAAAGGGTCAATAAATCTTCATGTTCTAAAGCATTACGTTTTGATGTAATGTCAGATAAAGTCGTAATGACTTGATTAAATGATATAAACTTACGCTGTAATACAACCAGTAGACTGATGAAGAGAAGCAAATAGAGGATGTATATCATAATACTCGCCTGTTAATTCCCTTTAGTAAAATCAAATCATAATCACTAAATGAAAGCAACCTAAACGAAATGACTTATCCTGGTGTTGCGTTTATTGCAACCCTCAGAAAAAGTATGCGTGTTCACTTATGAGTAGCCGGAGAAGTTCTGAGGGAGCATAACCTGGGTTTCACTTCGTTGCATCCGGCTATATATGCTTTTATGAAGGTGCTGATGTCTAAGCTGATGCCAGCCTGAGCGATGGGCAAAATTGGCTGTTTTTATTTTTTATAATAAGTTCCATCGGCATAGACGTTATGGCCAAAACCACAATCAGCATCAGTCCCTTCTTGTTTTACAGACAACACTCCAGGTTTAACGAAGGTTATGGTAATGGTGCATTGACCATATTCAGATGACGAATATATGGCCGTATCGCCTTTAATGCTGGCAACTCCGGATAACTCACCGCTGTTAGCTTGTAGCTCGCCATTGACCACATAAGGGTAGACTAATTTAAAGGACACATTAATTTTTCCACCACCCAGTGCACGGACAGTCAGTTCATTGGCCATGTCATTATGCGGTGCCGGAAAGTGCATAAGGAAGGTACCATTCACTTCTTCTTTAGAGACGCTGTCTCGATGAGTGTCTGTAAAACCCAACGCTGAGTAGACGAGGAGTAGACTTAATACGGCGCTTTTCACAAGGCGATTGTTCATGATGTTGGCAATAAACTGGGTGTTTGTTCTCTAAAGCTATCATGAATGTTTGCCCAAAACCACCTCATTAAATTTTTAACTGACTCACATCGACTAAGGCAGATAAATCGATAAAATCTTTTGTCGTTTTGCCTAAATCAAATAAGGTTTTTCCAAGTGTTTTTGATAGTGGACTTGTGGCCATCATACTCAAAAATGGATTTTCAGCGGCAAAAAGGTTATCTGCTCGTTCAATAATGTCTAAAGTCGCTCTAAAAAACGCTTCAACTTCGTGTACACTTTTGCTTTGGCTAAGTGCCGCTAATTTTTTTTTATACTCCTCTATTAAGAGATTCTCTCGAGCACTTCGACCTGCAAATAAGCTAAAAACATTGTTGGATGCAGGTGTGGATTGCAAATAATTATGAAGGTGCTGCTCGAGAGTAGGTATGATTTTTTGCAGCAAGGGCTGCAGTGACAAAAAATACATTTGCTGCATTATTTGTGTAAAAGGCTCCTGTACATTGATTGCTTTGCGCCCCGATGTTTCAAAGTATGGCAGTCCCAGTTGCGCCACCAGTTCCTTGATTTTTTCTGTTTCTACTGAATGTGTATGACTCAAGTCGGACTTACAACCGATTAGAAATATTGGGATATCATGGTGCTGTTCCTTAATTTTTTTTATATGGCGTTCTATATTATAAAATGAGAGGGGGTTGGTGACATCGAAACAGACAAAAGCACCTTGTACGATAGAAAGATATGGTTTTAATAAAAAGTCTACCTTAGGATTACCACAGGCATCATATATACATAGCTTAATGCGGTGATTTAAAAAATTGAGTATGGCTTCTTTGAAATCAACGCCTAAACTTTCACAATAATAATCATCAGCGGGTTCGCCAACAAATTGTTGCACCAAAGTACTTTTCCCTACGCGACTATCCCCCAGAATAAGTATTTTAAAGTGCATATCATATTTATCTCCTTGTCCCATGGCAGATCTCCTATATCACTATGTAGAATCTTAAGTGAGGTGGCTCAAATAGAAGCAAACCCTAAGGTTTTTTGTATCTTAGCATGATGTTTTTGTTGCACGCATTAGTTATTTGAGTAGCAATTTGTAAGACTTGGTTGCAGAATTAGAAATTTTATAACAATAGCATTTATTAACTGAGCTAATGAAATTCTATTGTTTCTATTTTCGTAATATGGATGGGCTTTCTTCGACGCGGAGTGCCTGAGCAGAGGTCAGAGCCAGCTCTGCTTGATAAAAAATTTTTCCAAGCTCAGTTCGTTCTTTTGAGAAAATAGAAGAAAACGAGCTTTTTTCTGTAACTTGTTTGAAATAATCAAGTCGTTTCATTTCTTGTAATAAGCCTAGATCGCCTGACTCAACGGCACCGAGTAATTCTTGTGCAAAAAGATACTGAAAAACTGCTTGGCTATCTCCTTTGGGGCTCTCATCAACTAGCTGCTGGTATTGTGCTACCATATTTCCTAATACGTCTAAAATGGGCTGCTTTATCGCTACTAGCTTTGCTTGTTTTTGTTGTTCCATCTCTTTGTATTCGGCTTCCATCTCTATTTGTTTTGCTTGCATTTCTAATTGTTGTTTTTCTAACGCCTCTTGCTCACATCGTCCTTTGTATTTTTCTCTTAGCCTTCCATCAAAGTCTACATTGGGATCCGCTGTGAGGTATTGAAGGCATTTTTGATTGCTCCAGCCCAGATGTTCAAAAATCTCTTCGTCAGTTTGGTATTTGGCCATCGGTGGGGTGCCTAATTCTTTTCCATTATAGCCATAACACATCATGCCTTTTTCGGTAATGGAAATGCACTCAACATCAATCATATTTAATAAAGTAATGTCATAATTTTCCAGTTCATGTTGGGCACAAATTTTTCTTAAGTATCGCTCCATACCCAAGATGGGGTGCGATTTTTCAACTTTTTCTTGGTCTCCAAAAAGCCAAGGAGTACCCAGGAAAAAATGAACTTGTTGTCCTGCGGTTTGTGCTTTTAGGTCACGTATCCAGTTTCTAAATGGTTCATTTGAATCGGAAACCCCGTCTACCATTTGTGGCGCTCGATCAAGAGTCGAACTGAGATGATAAAGCCCGTAGATTTCTCCTGAATCAGTTCGCGCATAAAATGCAGTGCATCCACCAAAACCATCGGTAAAATGCTCATCATCAGATCCGGCCATACTTATAGCACCACCGCTATCCATTACCACATCGACTCTAGGCATACGTACCTCTAATACATGGCTCTTATGTAAATTATATGCACACTTTGGAGAAAAATGTATTTTTGGTGGTTTTGCATAAAAAATAGAATGGACAGACGGGTACTACGCTGATGAATATGGTTGACTTGAGCAACTTAAGAAAACTTTATTTATGATACGTTTTGTTTAAGGAAATTAATGGTTTCATTAACTACTATATCTTTGTCATTATCTGCCGTAACAATATGATAACTATTGGTTAGAATGACCTTTCTCTTGGTTTTTGATTTAATCTTATTTTCTATAAAATTAACATTGCGTAGGCTGGCCGTTTCATCTTCAACGGCATGGATCATCAGTACTGGGCAACTGATGCTTGCTAAATTTTGCTTCACGTTTTTGTTTAATCGTTTGGCTTCATTTATCCGGTAATAGGATATTTTTGAGCCACCAGTAATTGAGTATCGATTTTCTTGCATTTCATCTTCAATTATTCTGCGTGTTTCTGCATTTTTAATGCCATAAGGTGCTTTTTCTTTATAGTAAAGATAATATTTCAGCGGAGTATGATAAATCAGTGGTGATAAAAAAGAATACCATGGCACAGCCCAGCCATCATAAAAAAATGAGGGCGACAGGATAATCAAAGATTCAACCTGTGAGGGAAACAATGCGGCAAGTTTCAGACTGAGAATAGAGCCAGCACATAATCCACCAACGGAAACGGTTTTATATTTTTGTTTCATATCCTGAAAATAACGAGCGACTGATTCTATCCATTCTTCATGGGGGAGATTGGTGTTTTTATCTTTTAAAAAAGCATATCCATCAATATGCGGAATTTCAATGCTATACCCTTGCTGATGAAGGTGTCTGGCGAGATGCATCAGTTCAAGAGGTGTGCCACTAAGTCCATATAATAATAAAATGGCATGTTCTCCTCCCTTAAAGTGTATGTCTTGATGTACATTTTTAGGGATAAGCAATTCTTCAAGGGTGTTTTCTAAATGTAGTTGTTCTAAGAGATAGTTACTCAATGAGATAAGATGATCGTTTTCAAAAAATACATCATTAGTGAGTGCGACCGTATTGTCTAAAAGTTCTTGCAGCGTGTTTTTAAATTCAATGAACATTAACGAGTCCATACCCATTTCCATAAAACGACGTTCTGGATCAATCACGCTTTCTTGCGGCAAATGCGCCACCTCTTTAATGAGTTGTTGCAGATAGTTTTGCAACAATTCAGAACGTTTATCTACCGGTGCAGCTTGAAGAAGAGGCAGTAATTGATTCGGCCTATTATTTTCGTACAACTCCTCTGGCGCGCAATAGGAGAATAAAGGGATGATTTTATGTTCTTCAATGAGTTCCTTACATTTAATTCTTTGTAACTTGCCACTAGTGGTCTTAGGAATTGATTTGGGTGGTAGCAATATGATTTGTTGGGCTGAGAGATGGATTTCCTGGGCAAGCATTTGATTTATTTTGTTGGCTAACTCAGAATAATAATGTTTGGGCGTTTGGGCTTTTAGTTCCGCGACAACAACGATTCCTTCTTCATGATTCAATTGACTCGCATACGCAACGACACAACCTTTGCGCAGCGCTGGATCAGCATGTGTTACTGCCAACTCAATATCATGAGGATAATAATTTTGGCCTCGAACGATGATCATATTTTTTATGCGACCACAGACGTACAGTTCTCCCTCGTGTAAAAAACCAAGATCACCTGTGCGAAGATAAACGCCTTCTGCTGTGTTATTTTTTATACGGGCACGTGCCCGAAAAAGCAGGTTCCTTTGATGCATAAATTTTATAAGAAGATAGCCTCAGAGACAATAATTTCTCAGGCACGCATACGTTCACGTAGGTCATATAGACTATGTTCATCATGTTAAAAAACCAAGGAAAACATTAGTTAAATTTATTCTCATTGCCCTCTATTTATTCACTATATACGGTGATAACATCAGCATCGATTACGGATGATGCTAAGGAAAGTGATGTTATGAATGATGGAGTTAATTCATTTATTTTTTTTGTTGCCTTGATTGCTGGGTTTGGTGGTTTTTTATTTGGTTTTGATTCCAGTGTAATTGCCGACGTAAAGGATCAGGTGATGGCCCAATTAGCCCTTTCAGAATGGCAATGGTCTCAAGTAGTAAGCATCAGTTTACTTGGTTGTGTTCTAGGTATTCCTTTGAGTGGGCTCTTTGCAGATAAACTAAGTCGGCGTTATCTTTTGAAAGCAGTTGCTTTGGGGTTTATTTTAGGGACAGCACTGTGTGCACTGACACACTCCCTCATACTCTTATTAATTGGCCGATTCATCATTGGCATTTGTATCGGCATCGCATCTTATATTGCGCCACTGTTTATCGCAGAAATAGCGCCACCGAACAGAAGAGGCACCTTAGTATTAATTAATGGTTTGGCGATTACCTTTGGCCAGGCGATTGCTTATTTAATCGGCTATTTTTTTCATGATTACTCTGCGCACAGCTGGCGATTTTTATTTGGAATAGGCTGCATTCCGGCCTTAATTTTATTTGTAGGAATGCATTTTGTTCCTCATTCGCCGCGTTGGCTGATGAAAAAATACGGCATCGATAAGACATTGCATGCTTTAAAGCGGATTCGTCCGGTGGGTTATAACATTCAAAAAGAAATTGATGAAATTCAAACTAACTTAAATACAATTCAACCCAAATATAATTTATTGTTTAAGCCGCCTATTATTTTTGTTCTGGCCGTAGGAGTTGCCTTGGGAATATTTCAACAATTTTCAGGGATCAATGCGGTGATGTATTACGGACCGGTGATTTTTGAATCAGCAGGATTTTATCCGGTTTCTAACGCAATTTTAGCTACTTTTTGTATGGGGGTAGTTAATTTTTTATTTACGGTCCTGACCTTTTTTTATGTAGATAAATTAGGTCGACGTTTCTTATTGTTAAGTGGGACGCTCATTGCTGCACTCAGTCTTTTTGCAGTTGGTTTGTTATTTAATATGGAAGTGCCCAGCCAAAAATTTTGGGTCTTAGGAGCACTATCAGTCTATGTGATGGGGTATTGCATTAGTGTCGGTTCTTTATTCTGGGTTTTGATCTCTGAAATTTATCCTGTATCCATCCGCGGTCTTGCAATGAGCATTGCCACGGTGGTGCAATGGGGGGCTAATTTTGTGGTCTCTCTTTCTTTTCTGGCAATTTATCAAAATTTAGGCGTGCTTACTTTTGTTTTATTTGGCTTATTATGCTTGCTCGCCTTTTTCTTTGTTTACTATTTTGTACCAGAGACTACGGGAGCTTCCCTAGAAAAAATAGAAAAGAATTTGTTAGCAGGTAAACGAGTTAGAGACATTGGTAATGAATTACCAGGAATAAAAACAAACGAATTTGAATTAGTGAGAGATTAGAGATGGACAGTACAAACCAACAAAGAAGATGTCGTATTGGGATTATTGGTGCAGGGCGAATTGGTAAACTGCATGCAGAGAATATCGCCTACCATTTGCCACAATTTGTGTTACAAGCCATTGCCGATCCTTATCTGGATAGAGCATGGGCAGATAAATTATCTATTGCAGGCCAATACGCTCATTTTGAGGAAGTGCTTGCTCAGCAAAATTTAGATGCCATTTTGATTGCGTCTCCATCGAATTTACATGTAGCACAGATTAAAGGTGCAAGTGACGCCGGAAAGGCCATTTTCTGTGAAAAACCAATTGGCTTGCATGAAGAAGAAATTGTGGATGTACTCAAAACAATTCAGGCAAACAATACCTTGTTACAACTCGGTTTTAACCGCCGCTTTGATCCCAGTTTTTCGCATCTACAGCGACAGGTGCAAGCAGGTGACATTGGTGCAGTACATCTTGTGAAAATTACTTCTCGTGATCCGGCTTGTCCTACTAAGGAGTATTGTGCAACCTCCGGCGGCCTGTTTATGGATATGACCATTCATGATTTTGACATGGCACGTTTTCTGACGCAATCGGAGGTTGTTGAAGTATATGCCACGGGTGCGGTACTGATTAATCCTGATTTTGAAGCATTGGATGACATCGATACGGCAATTATCCAAATGCGTTTTGCTAATGGCGCTTTAGGGGTAATTGATAACAGTCGTCAGGCTGTTTATGGATATGATCAACGGATTGAGGTATTTGGCAAGGAAGGGATGTTACTGGCAAATAATCAGCTGAAGCATTCCGTGATGCATTACACCAATACGCTCACCGAGCAAGCAAATCCTGAATACTTTTTTCTAGAACGTTATCAACAAGCTTTTAAAGCAGAGTTAGAGTCATTTTATGATGCGTGGCTACATAATAACCCAAGTCCAGTTTCAGGAAGAGACGGTTTACAGGCGTTGCGCATTGCGCAAGCTGCGAAGCAATCGTTAGTGACTAAATTACCTGTTTCTTTGAGTTGAGGGCAGTATGACTTATCCACCATTTTATTTTGATGCGAATAGACCTGTTGATTTGATTTGTATGGGACGTGTGGCAGTCGATTTGTATGCAGAGCAAATTGGCGTATCACTCAGTGAGGCACAGAGTTTTAGAAAATATTTAGGCGGTTGTGCGGGAAATATTGCGGTGGGGACTGCGCGTCTTGGGCTTCAGTGCATGATGTTTTCTTGTGTTGGTCAGGATGAGATGGGACGTTTTTTAAAAAATGAATTAGAACGTGAGGGCGTCAATACCGATTTATTATGTGAAACCCCAGAGCATTTGACTGGACTCGTATTGCTGGGTATTAAACCACCCCATGAATTTCCCTTAATGTTTTATCGTACTGATTGTGCTGACATGCAAATTAAGTCGCAGCAAATTAACAAAAGCATATTACAACAGACCAAAGCCATTTTAATAACCGGCACTGGTCTATCTACCGATGCCATCTTGCACACTACAGAAGAGGTGATTCAGCTTGCAAGACATACAGAAACTGCAATAGTTCTTGATTTGGATTATCGTCCGGTACTTTGGGGACTGACCACCCGCGGGAATGGAGAAACACGATACTGCGCAAGCATGAAGGTAAGTCAAATCTACCAACGCATTTTGTCTTTTTGTGATTTAATTGTAGGTACTGAAGAGGAAATTTGTATTGCTGGTGGCTGTGATGAAATTCATAGCGCACTCAAGAACATTCGTGCATTGAGCAGGGCGCCCATCGTACTCAAGCGCGGTGAAAAAGGCGCTGAAGTTTATTTTGCGGGTAATAGTCAACCCTTGGCCTCTAAGCCATTTCCTGTCGAAGTCCTTAATGTACTTGGCGCTGGTGATGGATTTATGGCAGGTCTTTTATCGTCGTTGTTACAAGGAACATCTTGGGAGGCAGCGACGGCTTATGCAAATGCCTGTGGGGCTTTGGTCGTTACTCGTCATGGTTGTGCTCCAGCGATACCCTATAAAGAAGAATTAGATTATTTTATACAGCATTTTGATGCCGAGCCGCGGATTTGGGAAAGTACTTATTTGGCTCAATTACATCAAAAGAACACACCGAAAAATCCACAGCTTCTTATTAAAAATCCACACGGTTTTACTCAAGGATTGAATACCATTGTGACATTGGATTCCTTATCTCATGAGGGCATGAATTTTAGTTCGCTTAAATTAAATGCGGGGCAAAAATATTTATTCAATGATCATTATGAATTCGCGGCATTATTAATGACGGGAAAAGTGGTATTTCATTATGCCAATCAAAGCCAGCATGCTGAGCGCTACGATTATTTTTCCCAAGAACCGGTTGTTCTACATTGTCCTGCAGGGCAAAGAGCTGCGGTTGACGCGTTGAGCGATTGTGAGATTTTACTTATTGAAACAGAGAATCATGCCGCATTTGCGCCTTTATTATTTAATCAATCTAATCTTTTGGAGTTGGATAATCGAGGAAAAGATATCTTAGATGATAGCTCTTATCGTATTGTGAGGACGGTGTTTGATAAACGCAACAGGCCAGAGTCTAATTTGGTGGTTGGCGAAATTATTACCTTTCAAGGACGTTGGTCAAGTTATCCTTCTCATTATCATGACCAACCGGAAATCTATCATTACCGTTTTTCTGAACCCCAGGGTTATGCATTTGGTGAGAATGGAAAAGAGGTTTTGCGTATTGAGAATTATGATACGTACCATATTGCCAAGGGTCAGAGTCATGCGCATTGCGCGGCACCAGGATATGCTCTTTATACACTTTGGTTTATACGTCATTTACAAGACAATCCTTATACTCTGCCCACTTTTATTAAAGAGCACGAGTGGACACGAACAAGCAAAGCAAATAACAGGGTGTGGAAAAAGACTTAGATTATAAAGGATGTTTATGAAAATTCGATTAACAATGGCTCAGGCTTTATTGCGGTTTTTAGCGAATCAATATGTCGTTATGGATGGCAAAGAACATCAATTTGTAGCGGGAGTATTTGGAATTTTTGGGCATGGCAATGTGACGGGTTTGGGTGAGGCGCTTGAATACGATAATTATGGTTTAACTTATTATCAAGGCCATAATGAACAAGGAATGGCTCATGCTGCTAGCGCGTACGCAAAACAAAAAAATAGATTAAGCATTTTTGCCTGTACGTCGTCCATAGGACCGGGGGCGACGAATATGATTACTGCTGCCGCTACAGCAACCACCAACAGAATTCCTTTGTTGTTACTGCCTGGGGATACATTCAGCTGCAGACAACCGGATCCCGTCTTACAACAGCTTGAAGTGGCTCACGATTACACGCTCTCAGTGAATGATTGCTTCAAACCAGTAAGTAAATATTGGGACCGAATTGCGCGTCCCGAACAATTGATGACAGCATGTATCAATGCGATGAGGGTTTTAACTGATCCTGCTGAAACGGGTACGGTGACTTTATGCTTACCTCAGGATGTGCAATCTGAGGCATATGATTATGATGCTTCTTTTTTCAAAAAACGATTATGGCATATTGATAGAGAACCGATTAGTGAACGTGCACTTGAGGAAGCAATTCAACTGATTCGCAATGCAAAAAAACCACTCATTATTGCAGGCGGTGGGATACATTATTCATTTGCTACTGAGGTTTTATCGCAATTTGCACAGCAGCATAAAATTCCAGTAGCTGAAACACAGGCTGGAAAAAGTGCTTTGCCTGAGCGTCATCCCTTGAACGTGGGGGGAATAGGTGTTACAGGATCTGAAGTTGCTAATGTTCTTGCTGCGCAAGCGGATGTGATTTTCGTGATTGGTTCACGGTTACAAGATTTTACTACCGCATCCAAATGGGGTTTTAAAAATGAAGAGTGCCGGATCATGCATCTCAACGTCTCTCGTTTTGATGCAATCAAAATGGATGGCTTGATGTTGAAGGGCGATGCAAAAACAGGTTTAGAGCAAATAGGGACAAAATTAGGAAACTATCAAACGTCTAAAGAATATCAGCAAAGGGTGCTGCATTATCAAAATGAATGGCAACAGGAATTACAACGTATTGCTACGGTGACTCCTGCTGAACAAGAGGGTTTATCGCAAACCAAAGTACTGAGTATATTAAACGAGATGGTCACGGAAGATGATGTCATTATTTGTGCTGCAGGTAGTTTACCTGGGGATTTGCACCGTCTGTGGAAATCCAAAAAACCTAAAGATTATCATTTGGAATATGCTTATTCCTGTATGGGTTATGAAGTTGCAGCAGGCTTAGGTGTTAGGCTCGCTAAGGAAAACAATGCTGGTGAAGTGTATGTTTTGGTCGGTGATGGCAGTTTTGTCATGATGCATTCCGAGTTGCTTACCAGCATTCAAGAAGGTAAGAAAATAACGATTATTCTTTTTAATAATCATGGTTTTCAATGTATTAGAAATTTACAGGAAAGCCAGGGCAGCCAAGGTTTTGGTAATGAGTTTCGCTATCGAGAAGCTAAAACCAAGAAATTGTCTGGAGATTATTTACCGATTGATTTTGTTAAATATGCCGAAGGATTGGGTGCTAAAGCCTTTTTTGCAGATTCTTATGAGCAATTGGCAGTGGTGATGCATGCTGCGCGTAATGAAGAAACCTCCTCAGTGATTGTCTTACCCATATTGCCTAAGACTATGAGCTCTGGATATCAAACTTGGTGGCGTGTAGGCGTTGCAGAAATATCTAATTCTGCTGAAGTGACTAAGGCACATCAAATGATGCAGGAACAACTGAAACAGGTTAGAGAATAGACTTCTTCGAAACTCGCTGCAGTGGCAAATTGCTTCGTCGATGCGGTGCTCGAATCCTCATGTACTTGCGTGTACACTCCGATTCTGCGCTCCGTTTCTCCTCGCACGTTACTTACTGCAGCGAGTTTCGAAAGAAGTCTTATATTGTCTTAATATTAAGGAATTATTTATGCGCATTAAACTGGGAATTGCGCCAATTAATTGGTGCAATGATGATGATCCTGAATTGGGTAAAGAGATTAGTTTTGAACAATGTATTAGTGAAATGTCAGCGGCAGGTTATGTCGGGACCGAATTAGGAAATAAATACCCGCGCGATGTTTCTATTTTAAAAAAAGCATTAACTGAGCATGGCTTACAATTATCGAGCGCGTGGTTCAGTACTTTTTTTACTGAGCCAGATCAGTATGAACACACCTTATCACGATTTATGGATCATTTAAGTTTTATGAGAGCGATGGGCGCATCGTTTATCAATGTATGTGAATGTGGGCATGCGATTCAAGGAACAAAGCGCCCTATTCTCAGCCCACATAAGCCGGAGTTTAGTGCAGAGCAGTGGGAGGCGCTGATTCAAGGATTGCATGCTATGGGGCGCATTGCCCATGATTTTAATATGCAACTTGTTTATCACTACCATGCGGGAACAGGAGTTTTTTATGAGCATGAAATCGATTATTTAATGGCAAATACAAGCCCGCAATTGGTTTCGTTATTACTGGATACTGGGCATGCTGCATTTGCAGATATTGATTCACTTAATTTAATCAATAAATACAAGGAGCGCATTTTATACGTTCATTTAAAGGACATTCGCATTGAGGTGCTCGATAAAGTGAAAAACGAGCACATGAACTTTATGGATGCGGTGCGCGCAGGAGTCTTCACTGTTCCTGGCGATGGTGCGCTTGAATTCGCGCCCATCATTAACATGATGCAAAAAAATCAATATTCTGGATGGATGATCGTTGAAGCAGAACAGGATCCTGCCAAAGCGCCTCCACTTGAGTACGCGAAAAAAGCATTTGCGCTTTTACAGCAGTACATAGAGTAACCTGGATGTGGCGCAGCAGAGCCCGGGAAATTGGTGCAAAGCCCCCGGGTTTCACCGCGCTACACCCAGGCTACATATTACATTTCTATTCAAAAAGACCATCTACCTAAATTTTTAACTATACTTATCATTACAAGTGAAGAGTAGCATGGCTTATTTTCCTAAATAACGTCTCGTTATCTGCTCATTCATGAATGATGATTATTTTGTTTGGGGTCATTATGGGTTTTCCTTTAACAGACTTTTTAACCTATGGAGACGATGGACAGCCAATATTTGATGCGACTTTCACCGACGGTAGAAAGGCCACGTCATATCAGGATTATTTGCGTGTTTTAGATGAAGTAACACAAATTTGTGGCAATGAAGACGATGCGCCTTTATCAAAAGCTTATGTACAAAAATTAGCAAAAATTTTATTGCAAAAATACCAAGAGCATCTTAGAGACACTCAAAATGATTGGTACGGTAAAAATAACCCTAAGTTATATACCGTAGCGAAACAGCTTGAAGCATTTGCTTTTTTAACTGGTGAACAAGAGGCCATCCGTGGAGTTCTCGAAGAATTTCCTTTATTAAATTCAATAAAGTGTCATTACGAAGATTATCAGGGCGACAATTTTCTAAATAAAGTAGATCCGCTTAAATTTAAAAATTTTGATCGTGACCTACTTACATTACAGATGATGATTCGTGTATTGGACCCTCGCTATATTAATCAGCGTGATGATCAGGTCTGTGGTGTGAATGCATTTGTGCACAATATGGCCCTATTTAATCCCTTGAAATATGTGAAAATAACCGCTGAATTAGCCGCAACAGGAGTTTGTGATCTTAAAGAATTTGCCGGAAAAGAAGGTGTTTTGCGAATTGAGGTAACCCAAGCCGTGGCAAATAAAAAAAGCTCAGCGGGAGATACGCTTCATGATGTGGATCACATTATTTTAAATGGGATACGCTCTTCAGAAAACACAACTGTTGGTTACAGTGCAGAAGGTGCTGAGCTTGCCAAACAGCTTTTTGGTGTGACCACGCATCATGAAGTAAACCGTTGGATGAAACAAGCAGGCTACCACCATGTACAAAATATTCCCATCAATGATAAAGAGCGAATAAAACAATTACAATTACTCATTCAAGATGGTTATATGGTTGGCTTTGCAGGTACAGGATCTCTTGCTGCATATATCCTCAATCCAGAAGATGGGGCACCTAAAGACCAAAATGCCGTACAACGGTTTATGGATGGTCATTTTTTTATCGTGAGAAATATTGAGTTTGATGAACAAAACGATAAAGTAAATATTCGCATTATGACTTGGGGTGAGGAAAAATCAGCCTCTATTCCTTTGGACGTATGGAAAAAAAATATAGGGCTGGTCGGAACAGCGGTTGTTGGTCAAGATCCCTATATGGACTTTATGCTTCGTGCAAAAGCACGAGGTATCGATGACATACAACGCAACACTTATTGCTCTCCTGAAGCCTATTGCTTGAATGTGAGAAGTATCTTAGAAGACATCCCTGGATATGAACACATTAATAAACTGGTCGATGAGGCTTTTAAGCATAAAAATGGAATAACATGGCTGCAGGCAGCAAAAGAAATCCAAGATGCTATTGAGGCGTTACCAAGAGAAAAAGCATCTATGGTCCCCTCAAAAATTTCCATTATTCCTGTGGTGACTCCAGAAGTTAAAGCAGAGTTCGATAGAATTCATCTGCTCTCTGAGCGTAAAGAAAAAATTGAAGCCTTAGAAAAGTTAGTAGCTCAAGACAATATTGAAGTCCAGCGGCAATTAATTCCACTCTATGCGCAAGAAGGGCAATGGGAAAAGGTGCGAGAGTTATTCACCAATATAAAAAGTTACAGCCGCACGGATCAGGAAATAATGCTTGAATGTTTAGAGCAGGGTTGTGATTTAGTGAGATGTATAAAGCCTGTAGTGGTAACTGTTCCAGCTGATATTAATGAACTGATCGATGAAAATAAAAAGCTTAATATTAATGCGAAGGATTTAATTCGCTCATTAAGTGAGATTACTGACTTGCCCAAAGGAGGGCATTTTACGTATGGGCTTCGCGGTAGATTGTTAGAGGTTATTAATAGTCGGCTTAGGGAGGAAGGAAGAGAAGTCGAACATTTGCATGATGTTACTTTATATAAGAAAGATGTTTATCATTTTATAGCGTTACTCGATAAAGAAATCCAGTGCATGGATCCCTCTCATAAAATAATGAACAAAGAACAAAGAACCGAATTTGGCACAGCACTTATTGATAAAGTTAAAGCTAAGGAGCAGCCAAACGCTCAGGTTGATGCACAATTGCAGGCAAATTTAAGCTATAAACCCAATAAAACCTTAAATAAAATACGTGAGTTTTTTTTAAAAGTGGCTTCAGTTTTTGATAAAAACATAATCACCAAAGGTGTTGAAAAGACTAAGGCGTTGAAAGGAAAGCTTGATGTAATTAAGGAAGGTGATTTAGAACAACAAGCTGCTATAGCGCTACAACGCAGCACTAATATGAGCTCCTAAGGATCATATTTTTTGTAGGATTTTTCAGTGATCAACCCAGCAAAGGCGAATGTTCAGTAATCATTCGCCTTTATTTATGATGGGAGTAAGAGATTAGGATGCAGTGAACTCCTTACTTTTTGCTATTTCACCAAATTGCTTCGTCAAAAGCTCCATTTTTTGTCCCAACTGGCTTGTCCCTACTATTTTTTCAGACGCTTTATAAAATGTTTGGGAAAGCAAAGACATATAGCTTGGACTTGGTTCTTCTGTTTTGCGTCGTTGGATGACTTTTTCGTCAGAAGTCATACTATTTAACAATGCCTGCATCAGCTCCTGATATTCCGCATTACTCTCATCTTCTTCAAAACGTGTAAATAGAGTCCCTGCATTTTGCACGTATTTAAGGATCAAACTTTTTTTTGCGTCAAAAATATCACGCTCAACTTTGGTGGTCGCAAAATCAAATTCTTTGTCAAGAATGTATTCATATAAGACCGACGTAAAATAGTAAATAAAAGGAGCATCTCTATTTTGGTTAAATAAAGCTTTATCTTTAATAGTTACAATTGTGGGAGGGCTATTTTTAACTAGATTGCTTAATGCATTAATAAAACTGATTAAGGCAGGGGTAAACAAAGTTTCATAGAGATCAGCAGTGAATGTTGTTTTATGTTCTTTATTATATGCATCAACCGCCTCTGCAACTTTCTTTAGTGCGGAGTTAATTTCGTTTAAAACCTGGTCGAAATAGCTAGCATAGTCATTGTCAGTAACTTCAATTTGTTGAATTGTTCTTACTAAATCTCGAGCAAACTCATTTCTTTTAATTAATAGCGCTGCTTCTTTACCTTTATAGGTCTTGTCATCGGCCTGTGTTTTGTAGGCATCCCATATTTTTTTACAATAACGGTGGGTAATATCTTTAAAAATGCTCATTGTCCCTCTCTTTTTATTCGCTAGAAAGTGCCTAAAAATCACTACTCAATTTTCAGGAAAATATCCGTCCTACTCTTCACAGCTTCGTTTTCAAAAATACTAACAGGGTCTTTTTGGCTCATTACGACCTAATTGATGCCCTCCCTTATAATGAATTTCTCAATTTGATGCCGTTTTGGCATGCAAAAAAATGAAATGTTTAACAATAGTTAAATAACCATGGTGTCTGATATTAACTCATTGCAAGTTGTACGAAAAGTAACTGAGCTTAGTTTATTTTCATCAAGATTTAATTTTTTTCATGTTACTCAGGGTTATAAAGATGTATTGGATTTCTAGTTAGTGAACATTTTATTGCTAATAGATGTTTAATATTTTTTGCAATTGCACTAAGTTATTAGCACAAATGGAGATTGGCTATGGTTAAATTGTTTGACAACAAAAAAGCGGGGATTGATCCACTAAAATATCGTAACACCTTACGTAAAGCATTAGAGACCACCATGTCCGTATGTATTGCGAGTACTTCTGCTTTAGTTATGAATCAATTAACAGCAAAAATACGTGCAGAACGAATGGCCCAATATAATGAAAATAGTCTTATTGCGGTGCAGGGAGTCGGAGAGATAAGAACTTTTTTATTTAAAGTTACCAAACATCTTGAGGATAAGAAGATGAGTTTTCTCGATGCAAGAGCACCAATAAAATACACCATGTCCCGATGTAAAGCGGGAAACTGTGAGCACCAGGCATTCTATTTAGCCGCTTCACTGAGGCAGCAGAAAATTCCTGCATGGATTTATGATATTGAAGACATTGGACATACTGTAGTGATTACCAAGGATTTCCTACTTGATCCCTGGATAGGGGATATTTTTCCGCTTGCAGGGACGAATTTTGATAAGTTTTATAACTCCTCACTGAATATGTGCGCCTCATGGCTGAACCAGTTGTTAGCTGACAAACAGTTTGTTTTCCATGAGCGATTGAATAAAGAAACCTTAGTTCAGCATTTTGTTGAACAAAATGAAGAGAAATCAATAAAGGTCGGCTGTTGTGCTCTTTTCTAAATCGTTTGAACATGTCATCGCAAATCACACTGTCATCCCTGTGCAGGCAGGGATCCATCATTGCATTCGCACTGTGCTAAAACATAGATGGATTTCTTATGCGGGAATGACAAGGTGTTTGTTTCTATAACGCTAGAAGACGTGTTTGTGATGGTGGAGATCGACTTTTGTTTCTATGTGTTCCGTAAACCGGGCAAAAGGCTCTAGCAGTTGCGGGGATAAATTCGAGGTTTTGAGCAGTTCATTGATTTTTTGAATAGCAGGAAGTGCCTGGTTGAGCAAATCTAATTCTATTTCTTCGCCATTGTCAACCATATTACCGTTGGTAATAACAACAAGGAGTTGAGCTGCTTTAGGGTGTAATGAAACTAAAAAGTGTTCCAAGATTTGCTCCTTATCGACAGGTGCATCATCGAGTGACTCATCGGAGGGGACGTTGAATTGCGCGATAACTTTTTCTATTTTATTGAGTTGGAAAGGGGAAAAGCTTTGGCTGAGCTTAACTAGATCGGCTAAAGAGTAAGACAAAGATTTAAATTTTTCAAATCGTAGCAGCCTCTCAACAATCACATCCTCTTCATCATGGTCTTCTGCCTCTTCAAGATTATTGATGTACGCTAAGTAGCGCTCTAGATGACTCTTATTGTAGCTGCGTGCTAATCCAAGATAATAGAGATCACGAATTCCGCGACTGCCTGGTTCGGAGCTAATATGTCCTGTTCGCCCAAAAAAACCGTGTTCTTGGCGGATAAGATTTTCACATAGGTTACCGCCTTCAATAGTCCAATATTCTTCAGCCCCAGGACCCATGCTATATAATGAGTTTGGCGGATATAACAGGCTCATCAAAGGATCATCACGATATTTTGGTCCTTGAAAAAAAGGGCCAAAATTATTTCGTGCTTTGCCAGTAAGATTATGCACGCCATGAATGAGCTCATGAGCCAACAAAATAAAGGGTGGTCCGGCATCAGTTAATCCATTTCCAGTTGAGGCATAGGTGTCTAAATTCAGGGAAGCAATCTTATCGTTATAGCGATAATCCACTCCAACAAGTATTTTTTGTGTCCCAGCTCCAGGAGCAGTTTCTCTTTTTAAAATTGTTCTGAAATCTTGGTCGGGTGTAAGTAATTTGCTGTTATAGTTTGGATTAATCTTTGCAAATCCAGTAGAGGCCATAGAGCACTCAAAATTCTCACTAGGCTTTAATATTAATTGTGCATCTTTAGTGGCCAGTAAATAATTAAGCTTTACAATTAATTTTATTCCCCCCGGCCTGGAAACAAGCTGCATTAGGAGTGAGTTAATATAAGCCGCTTCATCGGTACCCAGCGAATTATTTTTATTGATATTATCTAAGAGTTGATAGAAATTTGCGCGCACAATTTCTCTGGGTTGTTTTCCTTTTAAGGCCGGAAGAATGTATTTTTCATTGAATGAAATGTCTTGTTCATTGTGAATGTATATCTCTTCCTTTTGGCATAAATTTTTTGTTAATTCATTATGAACTACTTGTAACTCTCTTAAGACACTTTTGATTGCGATGATTTTTTTAAAAAATTGAAGCTGCGCATCCATATCTGCATTGGGGTCAAACTGTGCGTATTGTTCTTCAATCTCTTTATATGCAGCATGGTTTAAATAATCGATATAGGCTATTTGCTGCATTAAGTCATTATCATTTTCCTGAACACTTTGATGATTAATGCCTAATCCAGTGAGACGTTTGGAAAGCTCTTCAAATTTTTCTTTCATGAGCAAAAAAAAAATAGTTGCTGTTTTTATAGTATAGATGATTATATTTTGATCAATTTGGATGGTCTTATATAGACGAGTTAAAACAGAGCTTGTGTTCTATAATTAAAAGCACTGAATATTTTTGAGAAATGCGATGCATGAGTCTTTTATCTCTGTATTGTTTAGCCCCATCACTTTATTGTTCCTCATTAATGCGTTTTTTTTAATTTTTGTTACTGCATTTGTGTGGAATATTTTCCTCCGTATTCAATACACGAATTCGTTATTTAAGATGGATAGCACAAACCCTTTATTGCTGAAGGCTGCATTATTTTTTCCTCTGATACTCATCGCGTTAGTCGCAGAATATCAATGGTCCTTGTTGACCCATTTGAATTTTTTTCCTTTAGTAAGCTCCTCATTTGTTCGTTTTAATTTGATTGGGATTATTGTTTCGATCATTGCATTGCTCTTTATTAAAAGCTTCGATAAAGAAAAGGAAGGGGAGGAATTTAAGATTGCATTATTTTTGGTTACTTATCTCATTGTTTTATATTTGTTTTTTCTAATTATTCTTATGGCAACAGTCGTCACGCGCTTGAATGCGTTTCCTGATAGCTTTTTGAGCCATTATTCTTACCCTACTGCGGAACGAATAAACCAATATGTTCTTGGCGCATTATTTTTGTTTTACATGATGGGTGTTTTCTTTGTGGTGTCCATGCGTGCTATCCCCCGTGTTTTACTCTGCTTGGCTTATACAATTGCTCTTGCTTTTATGTACTCGATATTTTTTAGGTAGGTGGATAAAAACTACTTTGCAAGTAAGAGGGAAAGAGACTTATAGTAAGTCTCTTATATCCGGTAACAACAATTTGGAAGAAATGACTTTTTAGTGATAAATCAGTATGGATTCATACCGGAATATGGATCTTCTTTTTCCATGGTATCGTCCTGCTCTTTTCCAGTAAAGCGTTGCCAAGAGCTCAAGAGTAGAGAATAAGCATCGGGAGGAGTAGGGGGAAATATGCCTATTTTAGGCGCTTTAACTACCTCTACTCCCTGTTCGGCAAGCTTTGCAAGGATGTCTATTTTTGTTTCAGCAATAAGTTTTGCTGCTTTTCTTAAAAACTCAATTTTAAGCACAGGATTTTTAGTTAATGTTACTGAACCAAAATGCTCTATTTCTGTTTTAATTAGTTCGATAAATTCTTTTTTAATCGTCAAGGTGCCGTATAAAGTAGAATAGGTGTATTGATCTGCATACAATAGTCCAGAAAGAGTCTTGAGCAAGGTATGCCAACTCCGATCATGCAGCATCCATAATATGGGGTTGTTAGGAAATTCTTGATAACAATTTTGCAAAAGAACGGTCCCTGACTCTAATAACGAGACCAGTTTGCTAGTGAGCGAACCAAGATCCTGTTCAAAACGACTGAGTCCCTCATGGACTTTCTCAGTCCGAAGAGCGCTTATAATTTCCTTTTCTTTGGCCTTGGCCTGTTGATGTAGGGAGGTTAAATTGATGCCTCCTTCAATTTGTTGTTTTAACAAAGTTGCTGATTCACTGTAATTTTGCAGATATTCTGTTTGTATCCCTTCATGACGATAGAGAGCGAAATAGGTTTCACAAATTCCTAAACACAAACGATATGCGCTTAAGGCATAAGCAAATTGACACATAAATGCATGAGCAGAAGGCGTATAAGACTTAGTCGATTTAAAAAGATATACTCCATCTGTTTCACGCAGTGTAATAGGTAAACCACATTCTAAAACATGTGCATCAAGAGCAGCTACAAGACTTGGATTTTCTGTGTTATTACTAATTATTTGTGCCGTTTCTATTAATATGTTCTCTTCAACCAAGCATTTTTCCATAGCTTCCTGAACCAAATTGAAGCTAAAGACAAGCTCATCTCCTTGGGCAACTTCGGTGAGTTTTTTTGTTCGCCATGTATCAAAAAAATAGTCTTTTAATAATTTCCTTATCTCAAACATGGCATTACGATAGTGTTCAAGACGTGCAAAAATAGGCTGAATTGCTGTATCAATTTCTTTCTGATAGAGCTCTAGTTCTCCACCCATCATTCTCTCCTTTCCAATCCTTGGTTGCTTTAATTTCTACTGTGCGTTAGGTTCGCTGTCAAGGTGTTTAATTGTTCTTACATTAAAAATTTTCTTTTAAAAATAGAAGCTTAGTTTAAAAAAAGGAGTCCTATATCCGTAGCGTCATAACTTGAAGCTTCAGGGGTTTCTCCGTCACACATGCATTGCATCTAACTATGAGGTAGTGTAAAAAGAATTTAAATTTGAGTGCCTTTAATTAAGGAAAACGGTATGGATTTTAAAGAGAAAAAAGTCATTGTTACCGGAGCTAACCGCAGTATCGGCCAAAGAATAGCCATAGCTTTTGCCGAACAAGGAGCTGATGTGGTGATTAGTTATCGCAGTGGTGCACAGGGTGCAGAGGATACCGTGCAAGCGATTAAGGTGCTCGGACGAAAGGCAAACGCATTGTATGCTGATTTTTCCCAAATGGAGCATGTTGCAACTTTTACTAAAGAGGCCATTGAGTATTTAGGTGGTGTCGACATTTTAGTGAATAATGCGGGCATGTTATGTCGTGAAAGACTGTTTGAATTGCCCCCAGAAAAAATGCAGCAAGTTTTTCAGGTGAATACGATTTCGCCACTTTATTTAGCTCAACTATGCGCGAAGCATATGGTGGAAAAAGAAAGTAAAGGCTGTATTTTAAATATTTCTTCAATCAGTGGCATTATCACCATGCCCAAAGGTATTGGTTATGGTGCTTCGAAGGCGGCACTGAATAAATGGACGAAACATGCTGCCTTGGATTTAGCGAAACATGGCATACGGGTGAATGCTATTGCGCCAGGTGTTGTTGAGGCGGGAATGAATGAAGATACGTCAACCAGCAATCCAGAGTTATGGGCATATTATGTGAGCAATATTCCTTTACAAAAGCCTGGAACACCAAATGATATTGCCAATATGGCTTTATTTCTTGCTTCGGAAAAAGCAAACTGGATTACCGGCAAAGTCTTTGAAGTAGATGGAGGGCATGTTCTTTAATTAAGCCGTGAGTGAAACTCGTAATTAGTTTCCTTTTTCTGATACGAACGCTTGGAAAAACCCTCCACAAGGAAACCTAACGCAGGCACACCTTTTAAAGCCTCTTTTTATTGAGGGCCAAATATTTGGCCTTCCCCGATTCATCTCCAGCGATATCAAAATGCAACTCATAGAATACAAAGCAATCAAAGTGTAAAAACATTTGATTCGCGAGCACTTTTTGAAATGATTTTAATTATTTTTGGCAAAATAAATTAAATATGCACCGAATGATCGCAAAATGTATTGACTGGTAAATATTGATTCGCAATAATGGTATTTGTAAATATTGGTCATTTTGTCCTCTATTTATCATGTTCTGTTTATATGTATACAAGGAGAGTATCATGTTGACAATTTACCATATTCGATTACTCATAGAAGAATGTCGTGGAATGGGTCGGAGTGGACTCGATAACGGTGTAACTGCTTCTATCCCACAAATTCAAATTGATATTTTAAAACCACCATATGATTTTTTAGGTGTCCAGGGGAATCCTGCGATCTTTATCAACAAAAGTACTTATAAGCTCTTGGGACATCTACATAAAAATTGGGACATGAATCAAACGATTGCTTTAAAGGCAAGTTTTTTGGAGCAAAATACGATTGAGGTGATTGGGACGATTATTCATGAGGCAGGGCATGCGTTCAATGTTGCAGCAAAAATCGCTAATACAGAAGCAAATGCCTATATTTATGAAATCGAAGTGATACGTAAGTTATTGGAAATGAAAAGCTCTTGCTTGTTTGGTTGTACTTTTAAGGACATCCAGTCCTTTTTTAAACAGCGCCTTTCTTTTTATACTAATGGATCCAAAGACAATAAATATCTTGAGTGTTTAGTCAAAACAATAAAAAAAGAATTTGAACTTGAAGCAAAAACGACACCATTGTCAGAAGAAAAAGATTTAGAGCGTATCGCTATTTTTGTAACAGGAGTTACCCTGTTTAAACCGAAACAGTGGGGTAAAGAACAGGCAATAACTGGATCAAAAATGAGGAGTGGCTTGTCTAAATCTCTGGCATCCTAGGTTATGCAAGAGGTCTAATTGATTTCTTATTTTCGTATTCTAAGTACCGTGCTTTATGCGCGGTATCTAGAAATCTTGTTTTGAAGAAAACTCAGAGATAACTTAAAGATAGTTATGGATACAGCGCATAAAGCGAGTACCTAGGGGCCAGGGAATATGGATTATTTGTAGCAGCTCCCATGATGTGGTTCAGAAACATTCAGCACTTGCTGTACCGATACGGTGCAGGCAATATCAGCATTCTTAATGCAGGGGAGTTGGTGAACTCGAACTATTAAGCTATGATTTTCTTTTTTAAAAGAAGGAGCTCATTCTTATGAAACGTCTGAGTTTATTATTGTTATTAATTCTGGCTAGTTCTGGTGCCACGTATGCGGCGCATAAAACGGTTGTTTGTCATCTGCAGGGAATGAGCAATGCTATTTCTTTTGTAGCACCGAATAAAATCGGTGATTTGCCTAAAATTGATTTTGATTATCCAGTTGAGGTGACGCGGTTTAGTCTGCACACAGACAATTTATTGCTCGTAGCCATGGATCAGGATGAGAAAGAACGCCCGCGGATTTTCATTTCAGCACAATGGAACAAACAAAATCACGCCTACACTGGGCAATTTATGACGGATTTTGGGGGCAATGAATTGCAACTTGATAATGGCCCGGTTTCTTGTGCATTAAAATAGGAGTTGTTTATCATTCTATTCTCTTGGCAAAAAATGACTTAATAAACGTAGGCTGGGCAGCTAAGCCCAGCATGTAACAATGCCAATGTATGAACATTATGGTACGTACTTGTTAATTGAGATTACCGTGATGGTTTTCATAATGGACATTTTGAGAAATAAGAATTAATTCAGCAAACGCTGGGCTTAACGGCCCAGCCTACCTTACTATTGAGCTTAGCTTAATAGTGTCATCTTATTATCCGGAATGGGAATGCTTGAAGAACTTGAGCATTTCATAAAAAACATAGGGTCCGGCATCTCTATGGTCGAGGGTGTCGCTGACTGATTGAATAAAGACGGCACTGCTGTATTTTGTAAATTGCTCATAAGCGAGTTCGGCACCATGATAAGGCACGTCTTTATCTCCTTTAGTACCGATAAGCAGTAACGGTGCTGTTGGTGAGAAATCATAATGATTGAAATAGCTCCTAAGGTTGTCCGAGTGGCTATCTGTATGATCTAAGATGGCATTGAAGAATTCCTGTTGAAAAATTAATGCTGGATTTTGCGGGAGCGCATTAAGTATTTCTTTCGACGAATGAAGTCCATCAAATAATTTGGGAACAATGACATGATATGGGCTGACAAATATCTGATTTAAATCAGTCCAATAGTTTTTATAAGCTTGCAGGGAATAGAAAAAATACGCTAAATAGGCAGTTGCTCTGGGGCCAGGATCAAGCATGATGAATTTCATCGTTTCATCCCAGTCATAAGGTGCTGAACCTAAAGCAACTGCAGTAACCGGTATGTTGGGATACTGTGTGCTAAGTAATTCAAACATCACTAAAGAGGAGAAGCCTCCTTCTGAGTAACCACCAATATAGAGCTGATCATTTACTTTAATATGTATTTTTTGGGCAAGTTCTTTGGCGGCCAAAAGCATATTCACACTACTGCTGGCAAGGGTTTCATATTGTACGTAAGGATGTAGGGTTAACTCGTTATCTCCAAAACCAAGGTAATCTGGCAGCACTGTCAAATAACCACCATGGCTGGCAAACAAGGCAGGATAAATCGCATCACCCTCTGTCATTCTGGACGGTGCATCATTGTGGTTGAAGCGAGTTCCATGTTGATAACTTACGATGCCCAGGTCACCCGGTACTGAGGGGATCGCAACGAGACCAGAGGCGGTGCTCATATGTCCATCGGGTGCAGGGGTTTTATAATTAATTTTATAAAGGGTTACATCGTACTTTGCTGTCAGTGCATCAAGTGGCGGCATTTTTTTTAAGGCTACTTCTGCCATTTCTTTAGGAAGCATCCCTAGCGAAGTGTAGCTAATTAGGATTTCATTATCTTGTTCTAGTGATTGGCTATGGGAATTAATACTTAGAGTGAAATATAAAAAGAAGAAAATTATTTTTTTAAAATGTGCCATAGCGATCTATTTCCAAAATAATATTTTAAAAGAATAGGGATGCAACCATCACTCAGGGTCAACTTTTTCTGCATGGTTGTCAATTGTAAATTTACTTACGCCACGTGGTTTTTCTTGTACATAAAAAATTTTCCCGTTCCAACTATTGGGGGGCAGAGAGCACTTTTCGGAAAAAAATGTGTCGAAACGGATAGGTTTTACTCTCCTTAAAAGTGGCTCTTTTTGTCTTTTTATTTTACACGTTAGACTTATGATTTCATTACCTGAGTTAAGGGTAAACATATAGACATCTAATTGGATTCTGCTAATCTATAGCCTCAGAGGATTTCTGATTAAATTTTTGTTAAATGTAATCTGTTAATGGAGTGAACGTGATAATTTTAAAACAAAAAGGGAAGTTTCTTTTCGGCTTATTTCTTGCTAACAGCACCCTCGCTTTTTCCGGTACTTTAGGTGATGTTCAAAACTACAGCAACGGCTTTTTCGTTACTGGCGGTGCAATATATGGTTCTTTAAGTGACGAAGGAATTAATAAAACTTTATTTGCCGATACGTTTACTGTGGATGGCGATATTGTTGCACATCAAATAAGACCTGGCTCGCGTTGGGGCTTTACAGTAGGCGCTGGTTATACATTTGGCCCGCAGAAAGATAACGATGTGACATTTACTTATACTAATTTAAAAAGCAAAGGATTTAGTGAGATAGTTAATACCGGACCCCAAGGCGTACTATCAAACCGCTTAAGCCAAATTGTGCAAAATGAAAATAGTTTCTTTAGCCTGCTACATGCTGGTGGACAGGAAATGATTAATGCGAGTGCGTCGGTCAGTTCTCACTATGATTTCCAAACTGCTGAATTATTAACACATCATTATTTCCAAAGTTCTGTTTTAAAAAATGTGCGTTTTTCACGTTTTTATGGACTTAAGGCGACTGAGTTTAAAAAAGGATTTTCAGCTGAATACAATGGAACCATGGCATTTTTAACGCCCAATTTTGCATTGCTCGAAACTCCATTAGACGATGAAATTGATTACTCAGCAAAATATTTCGGAATTGGACCTCAAATTGGTATGGGAGCATCTTGGAGCCTAAATCGTTATATAAGTGTTGTCGGCGATGTATCGGCGTCTGTTTTAGGTGGTTCTTATAATTCTGGCTGGGATGAAAAGTTAAGTACTTCAGGAGTTATTCCTAATTACCCAACTAATGCGGTGATGAATCAATATAGTTATAAGCAATCTACGCCAACAACGCTTTGGACTTCTATTGTAGTGGGCTCGAATATCGCAGTAGCAGCAACAATCCCGTTCCATAACGGCAGCAGCTTTGGCGTTCAAGGTGGTCTTAATACAGAACAATATTGGTCACAGGTTAATGCAGAGTCAATACGTAGCAGTATTTCTAAAAATAATATCTACTTTGCTCAAAGATTTGCTGTTCGTGACGTTTTCATTAAAGCAAGTTACACATGTTAATCTAAAAGACACAATATCCAGAAGTTTGTTTTTAGATTGAGAAAGGCTTTATAAGGTACATTATGTTTGGATACTTAATGTACCTTTAAAATGACCGTTGTTTTGAGATTTAAGTTGTGGAGGTAAAAATGCTAGTGAGTCAATTAGATCATTTAGCAATTAATGTTATTCCTAGCCTGAATCAAATTCATCCAACAGCATTGATTGCTCCTGGGGCTAAAATCGGTCCTAATGTCATAATCGGTCCTTATTCTATTATCGGTGAAAATGTAAGGATTGCAGAAGGAACATCAATTGCTTCCCATGTAACAATTGAGGGATGGACAGAAATTGGGGCGCGTAATCAGATCAGTGCCGGGGCCATTATCGGAGGCATTCCTCAAGATCTCAAGTTTAATGGAGAGATCAGTAAGGTCGTTATTGGAAATGATAATATTATTCGTGAGTACGTCACTATAAATCGTGGAACGCGAGGAGGAGGCGGACAGACATGCATCGGTAATAATAATGTTCTTATGACCTCAGCGCACGTGGGACATGATGTGTTTATTGGGAATCATAATATCATTTCAAACGCGGTGGCCATTGGTGGCCATGTCGTTATTGAGGATTGGGTCACGGTCGGCGCTCTTTGTGGTTTACATCAATTTATCAAACTAGGTCGCATGTCCATGATAGGGGCTCTTAGTTTAATCACTAAAGATGTTTGTCCTTATGCCTTGGTTTCAGGAAACCCGGCAAAATTATATGGGATTAATGTCGAACGTTTACGTCGAAGAGGGTATTCATCTGAAGCAAAAAGCTGTATTAAACGTGCATATAAGACTTTATTTCATAAAGGATTAGGCATTGCAGAAGCCATCATACAAGTACAATCTGAGTTTGCAGATAATATTGATATCCATCATATCGTGCACTTTCTTAAAGGTTCTACTCGTGGCTTGTATCGTTAAGATTCATTAATTAAGGTGTTTGCATTGTGTCATTTCGATTTTCTACTCCCCAAGGTCCTTTTAGTTTGGCTTATTTAGCAAAGTGTTCTGGCGCATCACTTCATCATAATGGTGGCGCGACATATACCGTTACAGATATTGCGCCACTTGCAAATGCTCAAGAACATCATATTTCCATGCTGCATGAGAAAAAATACATAAAAGCGCTAAAAAACTCTCAAGCAGGTGCATGCATTATTTCACCAAGTTACATACATCATGCACCCAAACAGATGCATTTATTGGTTCATCCTAATCCCTATAAGGCTTATGCACTTATTGCACAGGTCTTCTACCCAACTGATGCAGTGAAACATTTTATTGCTCCGACTGCTTTTATTGCTGCAAGCGCTACGCTTGGTCCAGAATGTCACATTGCTCATGGTGTTTATATTGGTGAGCACGTTCGTATCGGCGCTCGTTGTAAAATTGGAGTTAATACTTTTATAGGTGATGGTGTCGTCATTGGCGATGATTGTTGTATTGAAAATAATGTCAGTATTAGTCATACCGTTATGGGAAATCAGGTATTGATTTATCCAGGAGCACGAATTGGCCAAGATGGGTTTGGTTTTGCTGGCGATGAGCATGGATATTATAAAATTCCCCAGGCTGGTGGGGTTGTTATCGGAAGTCATGTTGAAATTGGAGCCAATACCTGTATTGATAGAGGCTCTATGGAAAATACTGAAATTGGTGATTGGTGCCGTTTGGATAATCTGATCCAGATTGGTCACAATGTAAAAATTGGGAAAGGGTCTATTCTTTGTGGGCAAGTCGGTATTGCGGGCAGCAGTAAACTAGGTGAATATGTTACCTTAGCTGGTAAAGCTGGAGTAAGTGGGCATCTTACTATAGGAGATCGTGCTACGATTCTGGTTGGTTCTACTGCAGTTCAAGATGTTGACCCAGGTGCGCGAGTGGGAGGCTATCCTGCTTTACCAGATCGTGAATGGCACAGACAAACTTACTTTTTAAAAAAACGGCTTAAGAGCGACAAGTACCCAGAAGCTGATAAATAGCTAAGGCTGCTTTTTCATTGGCGTTTTGTTTTAAGCAGTGGTGTATGCTCGTAAATTGTTTTTTCTGTTCCTCGGTATCTGTAGAGTTCAACAATTGAAATACTTTTTGGGCAATTGGCCTAGCTAATGCTTCAGATTGGATAAACTCAGGAATTAATTTCTGGTTTGCTAAAATATTAGGTAAGGAGATAAAAGGGATTTTAACTTGAGGGGCGATAATGGCATGATTTAACGCACTCCATTTAAAGGCAACAACCATGGGACGTTTTAATAGCATGGCTTCTAATGTGGCCGTTCCTGATTTGACTATCGCAAAATCCGAAGCAAGCATGGCTTCACGAGATTGCCCATCCAGTATCTTAAGCTTTAAATCATACCCCTTACTTGCTACTTGTTGTAAAAAAAGCGCTTTTAGATTGGCATTGGCTGTTGGCACAATAAACTGAAGATCAGGCATCTGTGTCGTGAGCTCATGCATGACGTCAAGGAATAACGGTCCCATATATTTTATTTCACTTGCCCTACTTCCTGGGAGGACGCTAATTATTTTGTCTTGAGTTGAAAAGCCCAATTGTTTTCTGATAGGGGCGGCATCAATGTCTATGTCAATATGATCAGCAAGAGGATGGCCTATATAGCGTACTGGGACATCGAACTTCTTATATAAAACCTCTTCAAAAGGAAATAAAGTAAGAATTAAATCAACAGCCTCTTTAATGTAAAAAACTCGTTTTTGTCGCCAAGCCCAGATTTTGGGGCTGACCAAATGGACGGTTTTAATCCCCAATTTTTTTAGGCGTAGCTCTAGTGATAAATTAAAATAAGGATAATCAATTCCAATAAAGACATCAGGAGGATTTTTCTGCCATTCCTTATAGAGCATTTTTCTGATTTTGAATAATTTAGGGTAATGAAGCAGCGCGTCACTAATTCCCATAACAGAAAGGCGCTGCATGTCTATCCTGGAGTTAAAACCTTCCCGTATCATCTCAGGACCACCAATGCCCATCCATTCAATATCCGGCAGATGCTTTTTTAGCTCGCGTATTAATCCTGCCCCCAATAAATCTCCAGAGGCTTCTCCAGCAACTATTGCAATCCGAGTTGGAGTTTTGCTTGTATCCATAATGAATCAATACGGTAGTTTTTTAATGTGCTGATATTACTTAACTGAGATCTAAAAGCCAAATACTATTTTATTTTCGAGGTTGGGAACTAATTTTCAGGTTTTTTCTCTAGTTTTGGATTTTGCTCTGCCAAAAGCGGCATGTAGTTGATTTTTTTCTTGGGCCTCTTTAATGCCTTGAGAGAATAAGAAACTTGAGCTAATCTTAAGCCCTTAAAATTATGTAGATGGTTAATGTGTATAGTATCGCACGAGGCAACAGACTAAAATTTTTGGACTCTCAAAAACATATTTCCTATTGCTTCTGGAGTCTCTTCTTTTTACATATCAGCTGTTGGGTAATTTTGCCTGCGATTTTTCAACTTAATGTCCCGCTTGATGTATGTGAAGGATTTGTTTGGGGCAACGAATGGCCTTTAGGCACTTACAGACATCCCCCCCTGTATGCATGGTTGCTCCAGGCTGTATATTATCTATTTGGAACTTCTCCCGTTGGATTTTATGGATTGTCCGCATTCGCTAGCGGATTTAGTTTATATGCAATATATCGAACAGGGGCTTTACTTATTAGTCCAATTCATGGACTAATGGGAGCCGCATTGGCACAAAATATAGTCTACTTTAATTTTCTATCTACGGAATTTAATCCTAATGTATTACAAATGTTTTGGACAGCGATAGGAAGTTATGTATTTGCGCTGGCTTTATTACGCTCTAATATAATCTATTGGATCTTGCTTGGGTGCATCATTGCGCTTAGTTTTTACACGAAATACACCACCCTAATACAAGCGACCGTACTTTTTTTATTCCTGGTCTTCAATTCTCGTGCTCGTAATAATTTTAAAAAAGCAGGTCCTTATCTGACGGTGTTGTCCTTTATTATACTGTTCATTCCGCACCTTCAGTGGTTAATTCAGCATAATTTTCTCCCCCAATATTATATCAAAGATAGACTTGGGGATGTTTTAACAGTCAAAGACAGCCTATATTATTCCCTACGTTTTTTGCTGGTCCAGATTCTTGATTGTGTTTTTTCTTTATTAGGAGTCTGCCTTTTATTATATCCTTTTCATGCTATAAGCCCCAAGAAAACTGAAGAAATTTTCAAAAGAAAGATTGTTTCCTGGTTGGCTTGGTCTCCCATTGTATTATTAATTTTGATTAGTTTTATTAGCGGTCATAAAATAAAGGATATGTATGGTATGCCTTTCTTATCATTTATCCCGCTTGCACTCTTGTCTTATTTTGAAGTGAATAAAAATAGGATTTACAAATTTTTTTCCTTCTGGATAGTCATGTTTCTGTTTCAGATTACACTTTATGTGGGCGTCAATTACTATCACGCAAATGAAAAAAATGATAATCCGCGTCGAGTAGATTTTCCAGGACTTGAATTGTCAAAATACGTTCACTCATTATGGCATACAAAAACACAGACACCTTTAAAATTTATTATTGGCGACACCTGGATCGCTGGAAATATAGCTTTCTACAGCAGTGAAAAACATCGGCCTAATGTATGGATTAATGGGGACATACATATATCAGAATGGATCAATTTATCAGAGGTAAAAATGAATGGCGCTATTCTTATATGGCTGCAAAACGATGGTGAGTATGCAATACCAAGCTATTTAGCTGAAAAGTTTCCCAATGCTCAATTAGGCGATAAATTCAATCTGGTGTGGGAGAAACATCCAGAAAAAATGAGTACTTTTGGCTATGCTTACCTGCTGCCTACATCTTAGACCGTATAAAACTGATATAGGGTAGTGTATCAATTACTCCATTTATATTTCGATTGTAGGGGCTCGTTGTCGAGATTGGTATTGGACTGTTTATCCCTTTACTTTCTATACCCGCGTAGGTAGACTGCGTGAGCAAATTTTCTGCTTGTTGCAATCTACAGATTAGGATGTTGTATGCTCGAGATGAAACGCAATTGTAATGTGCTTCCGGTGAATTGGGTAGGGTGGATTGTTTACTTCTTGATGCCCACAAAGTACAGCATTGCGCAAAAAAATATCGAGCAAGTATTCCATGGTTTGCTTTCAGCCTACGAGAAAAAACGTATTGCTATTGCCTATTATTCCCATATATTTCTTTGTATCAAAGAACTTTTTTTAATGAATTTTTTAACAGAAAAATCTTTAGAGAAGAGGGTGAAACTTATTGGTGTCGAACATCTATATAATGCGCTCAAAAAAGAAAATGGGGTGCTTATTTTAACGGGGCATTTAGGTAATTGGGAGTTTGCTCCTCTGTTCTCACTGAACCAAGTTGAAAAAGGAGCACACCATTACTATTGTGTTCGTAAAGCATTACGACTCAGTTTTCTAAATTCTATTTTTTGGGGCCGTTTTGAAAAAGCGGGCTTTAAAATAATTAACAAAAATAATGCGCTTGCTGAAACCCGTCTTGCATTAAGAACTAAAAATGTTGTTTTTTTCCCTTTTGATTTAAGACCACCTTGCCATAGCAAGTCCAGTTTAAGCGCCAGTTTCTTAGGCCAGCCAAGTAAAACTTATGGAAGCATCGCTTATCTGGCTCATCGTCTGAATTGTGCCGTATTGTCCGTTAGTTTTTATCGATTAAACAAAAAACAACATATTATCGAATTTTACCCTGAAATTCCCAGTGATGCTTCTAAAGACAAAAAACAAGCCTATCTGGAAAATACGGAAAAATATAATAAAAGATTGGAGGAAATGCTGCTTGCATATCCTGAGCAGTGGCTGTGGTCGTATAAGCGGTGGTAATGTCGTAGGAGATGTAGTTGAGGAGTCAATGTCGCATTAGTATTGCAGGATTTCTATTTTATTATTTAGTACCGATACGTCGGAAAATCGTGCTGGAAAATATCGATCGTGTTTTTAAGAATCAGCTTTCTTTAAAAGAGAAAAAGCATTTGGCTTGGGCGTTCTATTCGCATGTGGCTTCCACTATCAAAGAGTTAATCTTTATGGATTGGTATGCGCGCGTTGATAATCGCGTGGAAATTAAAGGGATTGAGCATCTTTTGGAGGCCAAAAAACAAGATCATGGATGTTTTCTGCTTATGGGGCACATAGGGAACTGGGAGTTAACTATTTCACTGGTATTTTCTCAATTGAAATCGTTAATTGGTCCTATTTGGATTATTAGAAAGGCCATTCGTATCCAGTGGCTTGAACGGCTCATTTTTAACCGTAATCAGCGTTATGGTGGGCAACGAATTGATAAAGCTGGAGCCCCGCTAAAAATAATCAAGGCACTAAAAAATAAAGAAACGGTTTTATTTACCATGGATCAGCATGCCGAACTTAAAAATAAAGAAGGTATTGCCGTAAACTTCTTTAATGCTAAGGCAGGAACGTTCCGCAGTTTGGCTCTTTTTGCCGGTAAATATCAAGCTCCGGTGGTGCCTCTTGCATGCTATCGCCTAGCCAATGGTAAACATGTACTGGAGTTTTTCCCCGCCTTATCATGGGAGACCCATCCGGATGAGGAGCAGGCAATATCTAATAATACCTTACGGTATAACCAACAATTGGAACAATTAATTCTTGAACATCCCGAACAATGGTGGTGGGTTCATCGTAGGTGGAAACTGTGACTATTGAAACTCCAGCTCTTTATCGATTTAAGTTTTAATAAGATGATAAAATGAAAATATTGGTCATGCAGCATAAAAAAATTGGTGATGTTTTAATGAGTAGTATTATTTGTAATAACTTAAAAAAAATAATGCCGAATGCAGAGATCCATTACTTAGTGAATAAAGAGGCTTTACCTGTATTAGAAGGAAACCCTAACATTAGTCGGGTTATTACCTTGCATCCTAAACATAGGACTAGTGTCCGTACTTTTATAAAGTTTGCTTTGCAAATCAGGCGTGAACACTACGATATTGTAATTGATGCGTATACCAAATTGGAAAGCTGGATTATTGTTTGGCTTTGTAACGCAAAGCGTCGGGTCTCTTATAGGAAAAAATACAGGACCTTTCTGTATACAGATAATCTTCCTCGAGAATCAGTAAAGAACACTCCGCCTGGTCGGATGATTGATTTAAAACTGCTTTTAATTCAACCCTTTTTAAACAATGTAGTACCTGAACGCCATCCGCAAATCTATCTTTCTGAAGATGAAAAACAAAGGGCTGCACTTTTATTTAAAAAACACCATGTCCCTGCTAAAAAAAACCTAATGCTTAACATTTTGGGGAGTTGTCCTTTAAAAACATATCCTCTTGAATATATAGCAACGCTGGTGAATCAGATAGTAAGCCAGGTCGATGTGAATATTTTATTTAACTTTTTGCCTCACCAAAAAGAGGAAGCACAAAAAGTCTATGAATTGTGCAATGATGACGCCAGAAAGAAGATATTTTTTGAGCTATCCAATTATGATTTAAGAACGTTTATTGGGATTATGAATGAGTGTGATGCGATTATCGGTAATGAAGGTGGCGCAATCCATATGGCGAAAGCGCTCAACAAGCCTTCGTTTACAATTTTTTCTCCTTGGATAAATAAACATGATTGGTCTACTTTTGAAGATGGCATACATCATGTTGCTGTTCATCTGTCTGACTTTAAGGCGGATTTATATATGAATACTCCTGATACGGAACATAAGGAGAATGCACTCGAACTTTTTAAAGAGCTAAAGCCAGAATTTATTTTACCTAAGCTTAACGCTTATTTAGCCTATCATTTTGGGCAACATACTGATTAGACAATATTTTTATTAGGGTAATTGGGCTTTATATTTTTGCTAGGCTCCATTAGAGTATGAAGTAATTAAGGGAACATCTAGAAAAGGAACTTATTATGAAAGCAGTCTTGGTTTCTGGATTTGCTCGTTCGTTTATCTCTGGACTGCCTATTGCAGATGCAACAATTACTGTACTTGAAAATAACCAACTAAAATTTAAGACGGACGCTTCTGGAAAATTTGGACCATTTGCATGGGCTGTCGGCAAGCCCATTACTTTAGTTTTTGAGAAACCAGGATCTTTTTGGACTGGATATAAGACAACACAAACCGCTACGGTGATTGTCCCACCAGAAGGAATAAACCATGAAAATTACGTTAAAAATATTTCATTCCAAGTTCCTTCCAATATGGCTTATAAATTACTTTCATTTGCTATTGGAGAAGCTGAAGATCCGGACGCGTGCCAAATTGCTGCAACCATAACACCGCCTAATACAACCATGGATGATATTCCACAAGGTGTTGAGGGGGTTACAGTCAGTTTATCTCCTAACGTAAAGGTACGAACTTTTTATTTTGATATTTTTCCATTTATCCACAAAACCAATCCTTTTATCCGCACTTTGAAATCGACGTCACTGGATGGCGGCGTGGCTTTTCTCAATGTGCCGCCTGGTGATTACATTATGGAAGCAAGAAAGGATAATATCCTTTTTTCTAAGGTAATTATTAAAGCGCGTAAAGGAATGCTTGTGAACGCAAGCCCGCCACAAGGCCCTACCATGCTTATGGATGCAAGTTCGACACAGGATACGGCAGTGATCCAAAAACCTAAAGTGAACAAAGCTGAAATAAAACCCAATCAATTTAGTTTTTTTAAACCTGCTTTAGCCTTCGGATTAACTGCGGCGGCGGGGGTTCTTCTTGCGGCAACTGCCTTAAATAAGAGTATGGCACCATAATTTCAAAAGAGAACTATACTCTAAATATTCTCTATTTTTTTAGTTGTGAGTATGCAAGAAAAAGAGGAAGCACCGACAATTCAATTTAACGCACAGCAGGGAAAAGAAACCACAGAAAACTTGCTCAAGAAGATTCTGGAAGATGGATTGCAGGCGAACAATCTTCTTGTTGACACGCTACGTGAACATGCAGAAGAAAATAATTTACAAGAGTCTTTAGAGTTGTTCAACAATCCTCCCCCCAGAAAAAAAGCAACAGATGAAAAGGCTACCCAGGAAGAGGCTGTGCCAATAGGTAATAAACAAAAAAACGAAGGATTATTTGAGCAGCAAGAAGAAGTTACAGCATATAGAAATAAAGCCCAAAAACTAGAGAGTACGACACATAATCCTGCAGCGTAATCCGTTACCCCATGAAGCAAAGAGAGCGTATGAATATGACTTCAGCGATAGAGCAGACAGTGAGAAGAGTTTTTGATGAACTGTGGAATCAGCAAAAGGTGGCAGTAGCTGATGAGCTATTTTCAGCAAAGACTTCAATTCATTTTAGCTATGAACAAGCAGCCAATTTACAGGATTTCAAAGAAGCGTTACAACAATGGTATAAGGCCTTTCCCGATCTACTGCATCAGATTGATGATCTTATTGTGAGTGGCGATAAAGTGGTGACACGTTGGCATGGCCATGGAACCCATAAGAATGAATTTTCGGGTATTCCCGCCACAGGTATATCCGTGTTTTATAGTGGGATTACCATTTTTCGCCTGGATCATAATCATCAAATTATTGAAGCCTGGGTCTATAGTGATTTAAATGACATGATTGCCAAAATGCAACAAAGCCAAAAACAATAGGCCTAATTATGGAACACGATCAAACAAAGCGCTATGAAAAGTCAAAGAAATTTCTCCCTCAAAATGTGGGGTGCTTAATCAAGAACTTACAGCCTGCGATTGCATGGTCACCCAATGAAAAGTTTCTTTGCTATAGGCATGATACGGCAAAAGGCTATGAATATCTTATTTTTAATCTAGAGAGTAAAAAGAAAGAACCGGCTTTTGACCATCTATTCCTGGCAAAAAAAATTGCTGAGCAATTAAATAAAGAAATAAACGCCTTTATATTGCCCATCAGTAAGGTGGATTTTTTTAACGAGCATATTTTGCAACTCCATATCGAACAATTTATTTTTCAATATGATAGAACAACTCAAGAGCTCGTATGGATTGCGGATACCACACAGCAAACCGCCATGTCTCATTGTCCTACAATTATGGAAATTTGGGGGTTTATTCCCGCGACAATCCTGTCACGAATACGTTCACCAGATCAGCATTGGGATATATACAGCAAAGACCATAATTTATTTCTTTTTTCAGGTACTGAGAATAAAGAATATCAACTGACTACAGATGGGAGTGCGCTACAGGCCTATGCTGCTTCCCCAGATACGAATTTAACTTCGCTCACACTACGCCGTATGCAGATAACGCTTCCGCCTATGGCGCTTTGGTCTCCTGACTCACAAAAGATTGTGACGTTTCAATGCAATCAAGAGCATGTAAAAAAATTAGCATTGCTGCAACATGTGCCGGAGGATGGTTCTTTGCGTCCGCAGGTTTTTGAGGCGCATATTCCGTTGGTCGGCGATGCAGTGATTCCAGAAATTAAATTATGTGTGATTGATGTCCCCACAAAGACGCTGCGCTTTATTGACGTGCCTCCATTGATGCCTGCATTGGTAGGCTCACCGATTGAGGCAGGCTATGTCTGGTGGAGTGAAGACAGTAAAAAAATCTTTTTTTTAAAAGAAGAACGAGGAAATCATCAGCTTTCTTTATGTGAGCTGGATGTTGCTACCGAGCAGCTGCGGATTATTTTAACTGAAAAATCCACGGGATATGTTGAACCCAGCCAGCTCATCCTGTGGCAGAATTACACGCACATACTCGAAGCAACGAATGAATTTACTTGGTTATCTGATCAGCATGGTTGGGCGCATCTGTATTTACATGATTTACAGACTGGACAAGTCAAAAATCCAGTAACGCAAGGTGCGTGGATGGTGCGTAAGGTATTCCATGTCGATCTTATCAATCGGTGGATTTATTTTTTAGGGAATGGAAAAGAAGCGGGTGTTGATCCCTATTTTCGTTATTTATATCGTGCCCGTTTAGATGGGAGTGATGTGCAATTACTAACCCCAGAAACAGCCGATCACACCATTGTTTTTTCACCATCTCAGGATTATTTTATCGATTATTATTCGTCTATGGATTCTCTTCCCATAACTAAATTACGTGATACAAATGGGCATGAGCTTGCAATGCTGGAAACAGCCGATTTTTCTCAATTATTTGCTTTGGGCTATAAGCCGCCACAGTCGTTTTGCCTTAAAGGTGCTGATGGAGAGACGGATATTTATGGTCTTATCTATTTCCCTACAGATTTTGATCCTAAGAAAAAATATCCAATAATTGATGATATTTATCCCGGGCCACAATTGATGCGTGTACCTAAAACATATTGTTCTGATCTTCCAGAATATATCTATGGTTGTTGGTGGCCTCAAAGTTTGGCTGAGTTAGGATTCATCGTTGTTAATATGGACGGACGCGGTACCCCGCTGCGTTCTAAAAAGTTTCATGAGTATTCGTACCAGCATTTAGAAACTGCTGGAGGATTAGAGGATCATGTAGAGGTCATTCGACAGTTAGCCAAGCAGTATTCTTATATTGATATCAACCGAGTGGGTATTATGGGGCAGTCAGCAGGAGGTTATGCGGCAACGCGCGCATTACTGATTTTTCCCGATGTCTATAAGGTAGGGGTTTGTGTTTCTGGGTTACAAGATTTACGAAGTTATTTGGCATTTTGGGGGGAGCGCTATCAAGGTTTGCCAAGTGATATAGATTATACCGTACAATCAAATTATCCTCTGGCGTCACAATTACAGGGGCACTTATTTTTAATTCATGGTGATTTAGATGATAACGTGCATCCGTCCAATATGATGCACTTAGTGGATGCCTTAATTAAGGCAGATAAGGATTTTGATATGTTATTAGTGCCCAATGCAAATCATTCTCTTTATTTCACGGATCAATATGTTTTACGCAGAATAGGGGCGTATTTTGTTGCGCATTTATAGCATGCGGAGCCCGCAAATTAGTGGTGCGCAACACATAAATTACGAGTAAGGAGAAGTACAAAGAATACCTTGAAGAAAGCACAACCCACTGCCATAATAAATTTAATTCTCTATCAGTATTTTCAAAGAAAAGGACTCCTTATGGCCACTGTAGGCACTTATCTTGCACAACGCTTCCAAGAATTAGGAATGAATGATTATTTCGCCATTCCTGGAGATTACAACCTTGGTTTGCTAGACGAACTATTAAAAAACGACTCCCTTAAAATGATCAATTGCTGTAATGAGTTGAATGCAGGTTATGCCGCAGATGGTTATGCGCGCATCAAAGGCGTTTCTGCTCTGGTGGTAACCTTTAGTGTTGGTGGTTTAAGTGCAGTCAATGCGGTTGCAGGAGCTTATGCTGAGAATTTGCCGATCATTGTTATTTCAGGTGGGCCTAATACGAACTCGGTGCAGGATGCGGAGATTTTACACCATACTTTGGCAACGGAAAATTACAGCTACGTTCGCGAAATATTTGCGAAAATTACAGCGCATAGCGTATTTATTCATAGACCAAGTGATGCACCCATGCAAATTGATGCGGCGATCGCGATTGCACTTGAAAAGAAAAAACCTGTTTATATTGAAATTGCATGCAACATTGCGGGAGCCGATGTTTCTCCTCCGACACAACGGGCGCTTAACGTCAAACGCTTGAGTGATACCTCCTCTCTTGCTGCTGCAATTGAAGATACCGCAAAACAACTTAATGCTGCAGTCAAGCCAGTGTTGGTAGCAGGAAGTAAATCGCGACCCTGTGAGGCAACTGCTATGATTGAAGCTTTAAGTCAATCTTGTGGTTATGCCTTGGCAGCAATGCCTGATGCAAAGGGATTTATTTCAGAACAGCATCCTAATTATATTGGCATTTATTGGGGGCCAGTCAGTTCGCCTGGATGTGGAGAAATTGTCGAATCAAGTGATCTCTATTTTTTTATCGGACCTAATTTTAACGATTATACAACTGTTGGCCATATGTGTAACATCCAGCCAAAGAAACTCATTGTCATTGCGGATGGTAGCGTGTCTGTTGCCGGTAAAGTATATACCGAAGTGTATATGAATGAGTTTTTGAGTGGCTTAAAGGACAAATTGAAATTCAATGATGCGTCGCTTAAAGCATACAAACGCATTGCGGGATCTGCTCCCTTATATCATGAGCCGGATGACTTGAACTCACCGCTCACTACACGATTCCTTTTTGGACAAATCCAAAAGCTTTTAAGTAGTGATTACGGTGTTTTGGCAGAGACTGGTGACTCATGGTTTAATGGCATGCGTCTTAATTTACCCGAAAATTGTCCCTTTGAAATTCAAATGCAATATGGATCAATTGGCTGGTCTGTCGGCGCACTTCTGGGTATGCAAGCAGCACTTCATAATAAAAAACGTGTCATTGCTTTGATCGGCGATGGTTCGTTCCAAATGAGTGCTCAAGAAGTGTCAACCCTTATTCGTTATGGGTATAAACCCATTATCTTTTTAATGAATAACGCTTCTTATACGATTGAAGTGCAAATTCATGATGGTCCGTATAATGTGATTAACAATTGGCATTATGCTGATTTGGTGGAGGTTTTTAACGGACAGCAAGCCAACGCTCGCGCGTTTAAAGCACCTACGCATCAAGCGCTTCTTGATGCAATCGAAGAAGCAAAAAAAACAGATGGTTTATGTTTTATCGAGGTGATTTTAGATAAAGATGATTGCAATAAAAACTTGTTGGAATGGGGCGCTCGCGTCGCATCATACAATGGCCGCTCTCCAAGAGCGAATTAGCGGTTTTCATTTCATATCATAAAGGGCAGATACGTATCTGCCCTTATGTTTTCTGTAGTGTTTCCCTCTGCCGTGAAGGATACCATCTTACCATTCAGACTCCTTATTCAATAAGAAAACATGGACTAAGATACAAAATGCACTTTCTTAGCAGGTAAGTCTGTTTTATATGAAAGAACTATACTTATAGTCACTATGATGATTAAAAGGGACTCATATGAAAACCTATCTCAATCCCCAACCACATGCGGTGGAGCGTATTAATAAACTTCGAAATAAACCCAGTAGTATGCCAGCTCCCAGGCATGAAAAGGTGGTGCCAGAGCGAGCAGAAAAGTCAGATACCGAGATTTTTGAAACTGAATCTGAGGAACAAGCTTGGCGAGATTCTCTTGCAAAAGATAAATCGCACTGATTGACTTTGCGATAAGGAAATACCTGGGTAATTAATGTCCTACTGGTAATACTCACAAAAGAGATAGCTTCTGGATAAAGGCTTTATGTTGGTCAAAATGGAAAAAAATCGGATGACTATTTAGTGTGGCGCTAATTGCAAGGAACATACACAAAATTGAATAAAATAAAAAGCTTATCTATCATTTTTTGAACTATACTGATAGGCACAAGGCAATACCAATATAGAATAGATAAATAAAATCAATATCAAGAAAGTTTTATGATGCGGTCATTTCTGCGAGGTTAAGTCGGTTATCACCTGTAGTGAATGCCGCAGTGACCACCATATTAGGGGGCATTCCTTTATTACAAGATGTTTTTTTGGGGTTTCTCTTGCTGTAACCATTATGTTTGGGCTGACCGTCGGTACGATACTCACCATGTTTTTAGTACCTGCCTTTTATTGCATTTTATACCGCATTAATCCCGAGAAAGAAGAGTAGCCTACCAAGATAGCGCTTGGTTATTAATCCATTTTATTAATTAAATAGATGCTGAGTTTATTAGGCAGCAGTCTTAATAACTGTGAGAGGTATACCTGTAATTTCGGCACTTTAATTTCAGTTTTCTTTTTTTCAATCCCATCAACGATTAGTTTAGCCGCTTTACTCACACTATAAATGAATCTTTGCGGAATATTAGCATTATCGAGTAATGACGTTTGTATAAAACTGGGTATCACAATGGAAACAGCGATTTGTTCTTTTGCTAACTCCAGCCTTAGGCCTTGAAAAAAGTTACTTATTGCGGCTTTACTCGCTCCATAGGCTTCGCATTTGGGAAGACAAAAATAAGACATAGCACTACTCATTGCGACCAGCTGAGGTTGGCTGCTGGCTCTAAGCAGTGGAAGGGATGCTTCAACACCATAAATAGGCCCTAAGAAATTGACTTGTAAAATCGCTTCAACCGTCTCACTATTAAAATTTTTTACGTCAATCGATTCATATTTTCCTGCATTAAGAAACACAAGATAACATAGCCATATTTTGCTAATATTTTTTCCCCTGCTGCTTTATTCGCATGTTTATCAAGGACATCAAACGGAATCATGTCTGCTTGCGTTGCATCAGCAACTTCTCGTAGCGCGGTTTCATTATAATCTGATAAAATTAATTGATAACCTCGTCGATGCATTTCCAGAGCAACTTCTTTACCTATTCCCAATGCTGCCCCAGTGATCCATGCTATAGATTTCATTTTAGTCCTTAAGTCTTTGCATCAATCAATAATATGATAGCCACTATCAATATAAATGGTGTCACCGGTAATGTTTTTCGCGTAATGACTTGCAAGGAAAACAACCATCGCGCCCACATCATCAATATCAACCAACGATCTGAGAGGTGATTTTTCTTTTGCACGTTGGATTAATTCATCAAATTTCTCCAGGCCTGAGGCCGCGCGTGTTTTTAAAGGACCAGGAGAAAGGGCAATTACCCGAATCTGTTGTGGTCCCAGCTCTACGGCCATATAGCGCACAGAAGCTTCTAGAGCTGCTTTAACGGGTCCCATGAGATTATAATTTTCAACCACTTTTTCCGCACCGTAAAAGGACATCGCAAATAATGAGCCACCATTTTTCATTAGTGGCTTCGCGCGATTTGCTATGCGGATAAACGAATGACAAGAAATATCCATCGCAGTGAGGAATCCTTCTTTAGAGCATTCATACACGGGGTTTTGTAAATCCTGTTTGGGCGCATACGCAATAGAATGGATGACGATGTCAATTTGTCCCCATTTTTTGTTTATTTCTAAAAATAAATTATCTAAATCATGTTCGTTGGTGACGTCACACTCACAATAAATCGTGGGTTTAAGAGCATTGGCAATTTCATCTACATAGGGTTTGGTTTTTTCATTTAAATACGTGATTGCCAGGTCAGCACCAGCCATTTTCAATGCGCGAGCACAGCCAAAAGCGATGGAATGGTCATTGGCAATACCAATTACTAACGCTTTTTTTCCTGAAAGTAATGTATTATCGATGTTCATCATTCCTTATGTTTGATAAGACAATAGCAATGATTGGCAATAATCCATTCTTCGTCAGTAGGGATTGCATAAATGTCGACGCAACTTTTAGAGCTATTAATCGCTAATTGATTGGTCTTATTTAACTCTGCATCCATCTCAATGCCAAGCCATTCAAAGTCTTGGCAGACGGCTTGGCGAATTTGCCATGCATGCTCGCCAATACCTCCTGTAAACACCAAGAGATCAAGCCCTCCAATTGTGGCAGTAAGTGCTCCCAGCTCCCTCCGGATGCGATAAACAAACAACTCGATTGCTTCTTTTGCATGGGGACTCTTATCTTGCAGCAGTTCTTGCATATTGAAGGTACTGCCTGAAATGCCTAATAAACCAGACTCATTATAGAGTACATTTTGAATTTGCTCTGCAGTCATTTGTTCTGATTGCAGCAAATAAAGAATAACCCCTGGATCTAGGTTGCCACAGCGTGTACCCATAACAAGACCATCCAATGCGGTCAATCCCATAGTGCTGTCTATGGATTTTCCTTCCTTGACGGCACACATACTAGCTCCATTACCTAGATGCGCAATGACGATTCGCCCCTTGTGCTTTTGCGGATTAATGCTGCGCAAGCGATGCATAATAAATTCATAGGAAAGACCATGAAAACCATAACGTTTTACGCCTTTTTCATAAAACTTCCTTGGGAGACCAAATAGGTTTGCTATGTGTGGGTGAGTCATATGAAAAGCGGTATCAAAACAAGCGATTTGTTGTATATCAGGGTACAGTGTATTGATACTTTCAATAGCCTGGAGATTATAGGGCTGATGAAGTGGCGCGAAAGGGATAAATTTTTTTAATTGGTTAATCAGCTCGGCAGAAATAAAGGTTGGTGCATGAAATTCATTGCCACCATGGACCACTCGATGCCCTGCTGCAATAATGTTGAATCCAAATTGATTGGTTTTCAGTGCCGAGAATAATAATTCATAAAAATAACTGTAGCCTTGTTCTTTGGAGAAATGCTCTTCTCTCACTAGGACATTATTTTGGTCAAACAGTTTTAGGACGGGTGCTTCTCGGATATTTTCAACGATGCCATGCAACAGTTTGGGTAACACCGCTCTTAATTCGTATACGGCGAATTTAATACTTGAAGAGCCAGAATTGAGTACAATAACATGATAATTGTCCATATTGTCACACTGTTTTAAGTCGGAAACCCCATTGTCCTCGCGTTAGTATAGAGCATTCTTCAAGTGATTACACTGCCAATAATTCTCATTGAGTCAGTTAGAAAAACGATGGATATACTTAAAGATTGAATCCTACTGCCACACAACACAATTTAGTTAAATCCATAATTATTATTTATCCAATTGTCTAATTCGGTTATAGAAATTGGTTTGCTAAAATAATAGCCTTGAGCAATATCACCGTGATGATGTTGTAGAAATAGTAGCTGTGCTTTAGATTCAACCCTTCTGCGACGACCTTCAACCCAAGTTCGTGGCCAATTTCAATCACTTTTTGTACAGTTACCCTTACGCTATTCAGTTAACATATTTTGAACAAATGATTTCTCTATTTTAATTTCACTTGCAGGACTTATTTTCAGCTGCTGTATCATGGCGTATCCTGTTCCAAAATACATTCGCAAAGGTGGTTAATCTAATACGCCCAATACCCCATTGCTCTATCAATACTAGAGTTTTTCCTCCCGCGCCATGCCCTCTCTCCCCTGATTTTGCGCCACCAATTATAGTTTCATTGATTTCACCTGCGCCACTCAATTTATATCGACAAGGTTGCACCATTGTTCGACGCAACTTGTTATGATAGCTACCCAATCCAAGTGCCCTCTGCAGGCCAAGAGCACGGACGCCATTTTTTGGACTAACAATGTGCCAAATCGCTTGAAACCATAATTGCAGTGGCTTATATGTATCTTGGAAAAGGGTGTAAACAATCACAGAACCTTCATACTTACAGGATTGGCAGCGATACAACCCCCGACCTGATTTTCACACGTTTACAACGCAAACACTCGTATCCATACAGCCATCAAATCATACTCGAATAATCAAGACATGCGTCCTCATTCGGGAACATGTTCGTTAGTTCAACTGCATTTGCTGGGTAAGTTTTCATACTATAAAAGGCTATAAGAAATACCAGGTGGAGTAAACCGCATACCCAGGTATTAAATTAACGAAACTGTAATCGTTTTAAGGTCAGTTGGGCCTACACGATAGCCACAATTTTACCCCTCAAATCGCGTCATATTTTGTTAATAATAATCAGTTAAACTGGATTTAAGTGACGTCGTAGGGGGCGGTAATTATGGCTACGTCTAAACTAATCTTAGAACCTTGGTTAGTATCTAAAAAGAAATGGGAGAATATTTTCTCCTTGCATCTACCTAATCCTGCGGATTTATTAGCATTAATGGATGATTGGTCTCATTTTAGACAGATGACTATTGGTCTGGCAGAGAGAACCGCGAAAATACCCGGCAGCGATAAGTTTTTTCTTGATGCATGTTCTTTTATAGATACCGCATGTAGATTTTTTGATGTTTCAGAGCCCAAAAATTTGCCGCTTTCTAGCAATTTGCAAATAAAATTGCGTGAGGCAGCAACAAAAGTAACCCCGGTGAGTCAATCGCTGCTGACCCTCGAAGTTTTTAAAGATCAGTTTCCAAAGGCTATAGATGAGGCTCAGGCTTTAAAGAGGCAAAGAGAAAAAGAAGAGCGAGATGCGGAGCAAGAGAAAAAAGTACAACAAGTGTCTCGCCGTATACAAGATTCGCCATTTTTTACCTCAGCGACAACGATTCAAGGTCGACTTCAAAGTGAAATAGAGAGAATCAAGCTTAAAAATCGAGATGATGGCCGACTTATCCACTTAAACAAGGTCAAAGAGTTAATCCAAGGCCAAATCGATGCGGCGAAAGAAGAATGTAAACAGGACTATTTATCAAAAAATCCAGGCAGCCAACAGGAAGTAATCAAGTCTCAATGCAGAGATGAGATGGCAAAAATTGTTAAAACTAATTTAATTGATAATAATGCCTTAGATATAAACTTCCGCACCTGGCTTGGAAGAGCGATATTGAATGTAGTTATTGCGCTTCCTGTTAAAATCTATAGCAGTTATAAGCATATTCCTGAAAACCAATTGTTTTTTAAATTAAAAACTGAGTCAAAAACTATTGCAGTACAAATTCACGAGGATATTACAAAACTTGAACCGGCTAGGTAATCAGTGGATTTTTCTCTAGGTGCAGCGCCTATGCGCGGTACCTAGTGCCGGCAAATTATCTTCAATATTTTACTCCTTCGGTGAGTTTTTAATTAATGCGTTTTGCAAATTTATTTGTTTTAATGTGCTAAATTTATCATAATGGCCGCTTTTTCAGTCTAAGGGTCCCATGTCATCATTGCTTACAATCAATTTGTTAGAAGATTTAGTTTATGCCGCACAGTTAAATCAAGAGGGCAAAACTGCAGATTATATTCCAGAACTTGCTAATGTGAATCACGACTTGACTGCAATTGCTGTGCAACCATTAGGAGGGCAACCTCTTTCGTTCAGTAATAGCCCGCTAAATCCGGTAACACTGCAAAGTACAGCGAAGATGATTCCTTTGATTGGACTGCTTGAAGAATATGGGGAGCAAGTATTCGAATGGGTTAAGGTAGAACCTTCTGGGGATGATTTTGCCTCAATTACCCGCTTGGAACAGTTTGGTCCTAAACCCTCAAATCCTATGCTGAATGCAGGGGCGATTACCTTATGTTCGCATATTCCGGGCAAAGGTGAACAACAATTTGGCTGGTTAGAATATTGGACACAAAAATTATTTAATCAGCGCCTTAGTATTAACCCTCTGGTTTTTGCTTCAGAAAAACGCACCGGTAATCGTAACCGCGCCCTTGCTTATTTGCTCAAAAGCAGAAGTAATCTTGTTGCGGACGTTCATGAAACACTGGATTTATATTTTGCGCTATGTTCCTATGAAGCGAAGTTAGAGCAAATGCTTTACCTGCCTACTTTATTAGCTAATGCGGGCAGAGACCCAGACAGTGGGGAGCAAATTATTTCCACCGAAACCACTAAAATTACGTTAGCCATTATGGCAACGTGCGGACTCTATGATGAAACCGGCACCCATATGGTCAAAACAGGGATGCCTGCTAAAAGCGGTGTATCTGGCTATACCATTGCGGTTGTTCCAGGCAAAGCGGGTATTGTAGTGCTCAGCCCAAAAGTGAATGCGAAAGGCAATAGCATCCGCGGTGAAATCATGCTTGAAGGTTTGTCGAAAGCAATGAACTGGCATTTTGCATTGCCCTAATCCTTAGCGTCGCCAACACATATAAGCAGATGTAGCCTGGGTGAAACGAAGTACAATCCTTCAGAGCCTCACCCAGGCTACACTTCTAAATGCTTCAATACGATTTCAGGATTATTTTATTTCCCGAAGGTTTTCTTCAAGAACGAGCCAAGATTTGCCAATGCTTCTAACTCGAGCTCAGTTTCCTCTTCATCAGCATTATCGGTTGATGGTGCTTGGGAAGTAGGCGCTATAGAGGAGAATATACTGGAAAATTGAGTCACTAAATTACCCATCCCTTGCAGTGATTCGAGCGTTTTATTTAGCTCCAGAAACTCTTGCATCGTTTCTTCCTGAGGAAGTCCACTAGCCAGTTCATTTATCTCTTGCAGCAGTATATCTTGCTGTCGCAAATTGCCTCGATACGCTTTATATCCTTTTTTACTATGTGGACCTCGAGCTATTTCCTTTTGTACATCAATGAGCTCCGATCTTTTTTCTATCAATTGTAAATTGTTGTTTAAGTTTTTTAGAACCTCAGCTTTTAAGAATTCAAACTCCAGACTTGCTACATCAACATGTGCTAAAGCCTTATCCAGCGTCTCAATGTAATTGGAGGCACTAATCTTGTTTTGTCGGAGTTGTGTTTTTGTGAGCTTAGCGTTTAGTTGATGAACCGCGTTTTGTATTTGTTCATTTACAGCCATAATGTCGGGATCTTTCCTTAATCTACTTACCAGGGAACCGAAGTATCTTTCTTCCAAGTGATGTATCTGTTTCATTAAAAAGCGTGAACTTGGGTCTTTTAGCTGGGCGTTTTGTAAGCATTCTAATTGAACTTCAAAACTTTTTAATTCGGCTTCTAAAGCGTTTGCCTCTGACGCACTGAGGTCACGTTGTTCCAGGTAATCCCGTAAAATAACAATCAAATTTTTGAGAAAATCAATGGATTCAATTGTCTTATCGCGATTCATCAGCAAGGCTTTATATAGCGGATGCGTGGCATCAGAAAGTATGGAATAAACAAGTGGTAGGCCTTTGGGGTCTGGCATCAAAAGAGATGCTCCATGACGAATTAGAACAGAGAGACATTCGCTCATCGACGATGTAGGACTATCTACAGCAAGACAGGCCTGTACCATAGACGGATATGCTTTTTTATATACGCTGACGGGCTGATTATTTATATCGACATCTCCATATTGCAAAATAAAATCCAACAACCTTGAGTTATGTGTTTGCAAGGCAACGGAGAGGTATTTTTCAGCACGTAACAGATGATGAGCAGAAGTTAATAGGGCCGCCAAATTAAATTGCCCTTTAAATAATAAAGTGGGTAATAAATTAGTACCAAGTTTGTGGAGTTCGCGACGAATCTTTTGTAATTGTCGTAAGTCTTCCAACTCGATTTGATGCTCGTAGCTCAAACTGATTTCATAAGTCTTCGCAAGTAAGTCCTCTATTGCTTTAGCTTGTACTTCTTCGGAGGCTTCCATGAGTTTTTCCAATTGGAGACTGAGTGTTTTGATCTCCCGCTTTACAGTTGAGTTTTTCGGTTGCGTTGGTGGGTTTGTTTTTGTGACAGTAATCGCTGTTTTTGATGAGCCTACATCTTGTGGGACAACTTCCGCATCGGCGACAATATCCCCATCAGCATGAGTTGATTCATTTTTATGAATGTTAGGTGCTTGAGAGAGAGGCATGGCCAAAACTGGAGTTGATTGGCGTTCTAAGGCGCGAACGGACATTTCGTAAAAGTGCAGAAGTTTTGGGTAGTTTGGCGAACGAGTAAGCGGAATAAGTTCTCTTAATATGGTACATGCTTCTTTCATTATTGGTAATGCCTCGATGGTCTTATCCACGTTGGCGTCAAAATATTTTGCCAGGCGCTCATCGCAATCGTTATAGCGAGCATCTAGGGTTTTAATGAGTTCATTTTGTTGCTGTTTGAGTTGCTTCATCAGCGGCTCTGTGTGCTTCAGCGCCAATCTTATGAATTGATTCCGCAAAGACTTTGTGTCTATTGGTTGATACGCCCCATCGATTTCTTGCTCAAAGGCGATATTTGCGAGTAATTCATCAAAAGTGTTGAAGTACACATGCAATCGATAATGTTCACCGAGCTGGTTTATAAATTCAGCCGTGTAATGATATTGGCTTAATTTGGGATTATCACGATATTCATTTTCGTAGATACTGACATGGTGTGTAAGCAACTCATATTTATTTTCTTTATCTTTGAGAATAAATTGAGTTGGTGTGGGGCATTCAATGCGGTAGTAATGGCGACTTGCTTTATTTGTATCTAATGCCAATTGATATCCTGGAGGTAATTGAACGGCCGCTTCGCCTTGAGAAAGAAAATTAAAAAGTGTATTTTTAGCCATTGTTTGCCCTGGTGTAATAAAATATGCCCACATTATAAGGTAAAAACACTTTTTGTAAAAAACTTTATTGTTTTGGGCTCTTTAAGTCCCACCTGTACTATAATGATTTGCTCTCCAAGAAATAATCATAAAAAAAACAATAGATTATGAACGAACCCATGTATTACTTAGGCACAATTGACTGAAATTTTTTCATTGTATTGTATCGTACGGAGTTTTTTTTCCTCTTTAAATGAAAAACAGCAACTTTGCTTGCAAAGTCATATTAAATTTTTATAATGCGCATAAATATTATTCACATTAGCTCACTATCTATTATGTATAGCAAACTCTATTTTCCCCGTTTCTTTACTGCAGGCTCTGAAAAAAGTATTAATGAAAAGCTTTCCGCTAGCGACACGTTGAAATGGGAAAAAACAAAATATCAAGCGTTATTGCAATTAAGAAAACATGGCTCAAGAATCATCACAAGCCTTTGTGAGTTAAAAGCAATCACCAGTAAAAAAGAAACTGATTCACTCTATGGATATGTTGAGTTTGTCATGCAGAAAGCGATTTCCAATCCGAACTTCAATTCAGCGTTATATGCTAATGAGTTGGGGAATCGATTTGCGTTGTTAAAAGCGAAGATTGAAGAACATAAAAAATTAGAGCAATGTTGTTCTGGAATGAATCTATTTGAGAATTCAATTATCACTGCTGTAGGCGCTTTAGGTGTTGTTTTCTTTGGGGTGGCGGTATCTACTGGCCCATTAGGCATGGCCCTTTTAGCGGTAGGAATGGCCATTGCGTCCGCATTGTTAACGACAATCGCAGCTTATAGTGTGTATGTTGATTCACGTTTTATCAAAGGCAAACAACTCAATGAAATTGAAGTCGGTATAAACTTCATCAGCAGCTATCCTAACGGCTCGCTGTTTGATGAAGTGGACGAACATAGTTTATGTTGTCCATAAAAATTAAAATAAGATAAGAACTTTTTTGTATCTTGATGTTATGCTCCCTCGCCCCTTGTGAGCTATGTTGAAAAAATCGTATGTCATTCCCGCGAAGGCGGGAATCCATCCATTAGTTAGGTACAATGCCAAGTTTGTGAATAGATTCCCGCCTTCGCGGGAAAGACAAAAAGGCAGTTTGGTATTATCGTATACTTCCAAATTATTTATTTAACAAAGCCCCAGGGAGAGGGAGATTTTTGATCGAACTCCATCCATGCAGTGGTCTATATTTGACAATCTCTGGTTAAGTCCCTCGAGAAAAATTTTTAAATACCAATAAAGACTAAATTTTGCTTTTTAAGCTGGATAAATGTCCATATGGCTGAATTTTGGTATACTTAAAAAAGAACTTAAAGCGTTTTTTAGAGGGTGAAAATGTATAAGAAAGATACTGAGCGTGAACCAAGAGTCATGCTGATTGCAGGACAAAATGAAACAGTGAGAAAAATGGAGAGTCAAAAAGGCTTCCCAGCTACCGTGGGGTTAGAGGGATGTGTGGCCCTAATTATTGCTGATAAAAAAGGCAATGCCAGTATTACTCATGTTGATGCAGATACCGATTTGTCGTTTATTAAGCATGAAGTTGCTTTTATGGATGGGGATTTTACCATTGATTTAATAAAAAGACCGGGTAAAGGGGAGCTGTATCTAAAAGTTCTTGCTGCTTTGGATGAGCAAGGGTTATCAGAAATACCACCGTCTGGTAAACAGCGAGTTGTTGACAGTGATGAGGGGACTGTAGTTTATAATTATTTAAAAAAAGTACCGCAGGTTTTTTCTTTTAATGATTTTAAAGAAATTGCTACTCCGGGTGTGCTTCCCAAAGCAACAAATAGATTACATACGCTAGGTTATACCGCAGAAACATGTGTCAATGATCCCCTAAGATTTCAGCTAAGAGTATATAGCCGTCAATTGAATCAGGCCTTATCCTCTAAGGCTACTGCCTTACCCGTATTAGTACACGATGCATCAGGTTGGTTAGATACAGAGGTGGCAATAGATAAGGAAGTTGAATTAATTATAAGTAAAGGCGAGGTACATCACGAGTCATTTTTTCAACCATCTAAAATGCTCTCTTTAAATCATGTTTTACCGCGTTACAATGCACTTATGAAGCATCTTGAGTCACAGAAAAAGCAAGATTCTGTCCTCTGACAGTACGATTTAAAAGTGTGTTTTGCATAATCGAAAGTAGGTTAGGTCCTGAGGTAGCGACAAATAAACACTGACAATATCTCAATGCTCGGCCTACTGTTGCTTTCCTTATTTTGTCTCAGGCGTCGCATCATCAAAAAAATGGTGCATGAGATGCTCCCAGGGGGCTAATTTTGATGGGGGTGTTATCACGGTTTCTACTTCTGTGGCTGCACGTATTCCGCTTAAATAAGCGCCATGGACTGTCGCTGGATCGGTTAACGAAGTCGCTTCGCCAGCAAAAAAGAGACGATTGTTTATCGGTGCACCTATTATTTGATAATTATCTATCGATACATTAGGGGCTAAGTGGGAGTAGGCACCTAAGGCGTAGGGATCATTATGCCAACGTGTCATCACATAAGAAGATGGGTCGGGAATATCTTTGCCATAGATGATGCGAAGCTCTTGCATTATTTTACTTAAAATTTGTTGATCTGGGAGTTGCTCAAACTCTTCTGCCTGCTTGCCAGTGTTAAAAATCAAGAGGATAGGGTGTTTAGAAATTTTATAATAATTCATGATATCGAGCACTGGATACTTTGCTGGTTCTGATTGCACAAAGCCTATCCATTCCTTATCTTTATCCCAAAACACATCTTTAAAATAAAGAAATATCTTATCATAAGTGCCCATCTTGATTTGTGAAAATGCAGTTGTTTTTTGGGCAGGTAATGGTGGATTAAAACTTATTTTTTTAGCCTGCAAAAGGCTAACTGGTATGGTGATGATGACTGTGCGGGCCAGGTATTGCTGATCCTGAGTGTCAATTTTAATAAGGGGCTGTTCGTAGTTAATTCGTGTCACTACTTGATTCAATCTAATTGGAAGATGTTGGGCAAGTAAATTGGCTACCTGGATATAACCCTTGGGGAAAACTACTTGTTTGCCTGAAACTTCGCTGTTGTCGTACGGTTTATCGACATCTACTGAAAGTTGATCTAGATCGCCTGCAAATTCATAAGCATAACTGGAAATGACTTGATATTTTAGTAGGCTTAATTGACGTTTATTGAGATGCTGTTTTTGCGAAAAGAGTTCGAAAGCAGTATTTAAAGAGAGTTTTTTATTGGGTATTTCTTTAAAAAATTGTTCGAAATTTAATACGAGTGGAATGGTTGCATTGACCTCTTCTTCAGATATTTTTTTCCCTTGTTCATCGTAGAATACCATATCCCTCAGTTTCTGCCTTAAGTCATCTGCATTATAGGAGGTAGGGACTGTTTTTATCGATGCTTGCTCAACTAATTGACTCACAGGATTGTTATTTACACCATGAAGCCAAGAAGCACCAAGATCTAAGGTCGTTCCCCATGTGTTGACTGACCATATACGACCACCAATTCGGTCGCGGGCTTCTAAAATGAGCACCTTATGATCGTTTTCTTGTAACTGTTTCGCTGCAGCTAAACCAGAAATTCCTGCGCCAACAACAACAGTATCATAAATTGTGGCATGGCTCTGAGGAGAACATATTATAGATGCCAAAATAATGAATCCCCATGCATTTGAACGGCTGTATCGAAATATACTACCTGCAATCAATAAAAACTGCACTAATTTATTGTTCATTATATGACAAGGCACCCTTATCTATATAGAGGAGAAAAATTGGGCATGGAAGATCCTTATGCCGTCAATGTAAAAAAAGCCAGGGTACAGAAAATGCCGATCGTGGTAAAGTATTATTGCTATTAACTAAAGAGCGACAAATAAAATGACACAGCTCCTATATATTAGACAGACTTGAACCCATTTTGGTAGAATTTTCTAATCTATGTGACGTTATAAGAAAATGGAATGTCAAAAAAGGACACGATATTAAAATTGATGACTACCGATATAAAAGACCTCATCGCCTTAGCAAATCGCTTGCAAAACAATCCAAGTTATTCGCGCGTACTCTCTATTATCAAGATCATGCGCCAAATTGCTCTTCAGCAGACACAATTATTAGACGATTCTGCGTTATTCCTGGATGACTCTGAAAAAACACTTCAAGATCTTTATCAGCAACTACACACCTTGCTTACTGAAAATAATCGCTGCACTACTTGGTTTACAAAGATTATTGCTCGCTATTGCGAGGATGTGCCTGATCTAAAACAACGATTGGAACATTTTATTCAGCACATTCTTGGTCCAATCATAAAGTTATCCAAGAGGGAGCAAGGGGGGCGGTGCTCATTAGTCATTGAGTTTCCGAATCAGGACATGCGAAATATATTTTTGAGTTGTTCCGGAATCATCGAGGAAGAGCAAACGGATGCCGCAACTGATTCAATCATTATTGAGGGAAATACGGTTTCTTTGCCTGCTTTTATCACAAAAAGTCAGCAATTAGCAGTTAGTTTGCCTACGATTGCGACAAAAGAACGTTTGCTTCATATCCTGAATTTAGCCAAAGCAAATCTTATTGTTTCTAATGCCAATGAATGCACTTTTTATCTCAATGATAGACGCATGCATGATACTGCTTCAAAATACCATGTTGCGGTTGTTTGCCCTTATTTCACTGAACATTATAAAATACAATATGCTGCGCATATGCTTGCTCAAGCATCTCGTGATGGTACGAGTTTCTTTAGTCCAACTAAATTGCCTGTTGAACTCACGTTGAAAATTGCATCAGCTAGTTCTTCATCTGATGCAATGTCTATAGATGAGCGAGCACAAATTGCATATTGTAATTTTAATTGGCCTTAAACTAACGCTTATAAGTATAGATTACATCATCATCAGCTTTGGCTGATGGTTTTGGTTCATCTATGCTCTTCTTGCGCGGTGGCAGATCTGAGTCATCCTTGGCGAAGAATGTAGCCCTACTTACGTTTTTAAAGCCCAAACAATTAGGCTTAGGTCGTTCAGTTGGCGCCCCTGCATCACACGTTTTTGTTTGTACCGTGACACTTTCTTTACCAAACTCACCTACTCCAGTGTAAAACAGTTCTGCGGAGCCGCTATTATCTAGGTTGATTGCATCGGTACAACCGAGTGCTTCAAATAAATCTGCAAACTCTTCAGCAGTGACACCGAAAGTACGATTAGGATTATGAATAACCATGACTACCACAGTCTGGCCATCATTTTTGTAGCCAACACCTGTCCGTGGCAATCGATTGGAATGATTATTATTTAATTCAGGTGTTTTTAATTGTGTTTTATCTTTGAGAATAATAAATCCAGAGACGGCATTTTTATTATCATAAAAATCAGGATCTTTTGCTAATTTGTCATCAATTTGCGCATGTGGAATGACGGCCGCTTTTTTAGTCGCTACATCAAAGGTAATGGTATCTAAGCCAACATTCTCTTGATCGAGCACTTTATGTGTGGATACCAGCTCACCACGACTTAGCGATAATCCTGCAAGATAGGTGCGGGATTGTTTTCTTGGGTTGATTTTTTCTCCCTGGTTGGGAACACCTGTTGCCCATACATTAAACCAGTTCGCATTAACTAATAAATCGGGTTTTGCAGAATTTGGGTGCCCTTTTGCCCAGTTGTCACGCCATTCTTTTAAGGTGAATAATGGCACATCAAACTGCCCGCCTTCATAAGGTTGGCCATAGCGATCTGGGAATTGAATTCCGTTGGGCACAAATGTTTCATACATAGATAAGGGGATTTCAACATAATAACCCTGAATATGTTCACGATGTGGGTTTTTACCCAAAATTTCCTCGAAATTTGTCAGGGAGCGTACATCTTGAACTTCAGTTGCCTGGGCAATGCGGTTGATTTTTTCATTGACTGCATCAGTTTTGGTTTTGAATTGCTTACTAAACACAGATTAACCTCGCTGTGGTTCATATTGGAACGAATGTACTATGGCTTCTATGATAATATTTATTTATTAAGGAATTATTAAAAATAGCTCTTGTTGTTTATTTTATCGGCACAAAGCCGGTGTTTTTCACCAAAATAGGCTGATTTTGCACCAAAAAATGTTGTGTAATGGGGTATAAAATCCATTTTTTGCGTATGGATTTTCCTAGCGGTTGCTATAAAGAGAGTTAAACCGAGTAGGGCTTTAAAAAGGGCTATAAAACTTGTAACTAGAGGGTTTTTTCTCAGTTTGCTGTGTTAACTCACTGACTTTTTGTTGCTGTTCGTTAATTATTTTTTGCTGTTTGTCGATAATGGCTTTTAGTTGTTCATCTCTTGCTTGCATTTTTTTGTACTGGATGTAGAACAAATAAAGGGACATCAGTTGTTTGGAGGACATACTGTCTGCTTTTTTTTGTTTTTCCTGTTGTTGCATTGATAATGAACTCAGTTTTTGTTCTTGTTCTAAATTAGTTTTTTTATGCTCAGCAACTTGGGCCTGTAATTCAGGCACTAAAAGATTACGGTGATGCTCCATACAAATTTGTTCAGCAATGCTTTTAAGTGCGTCATTTGTCGAGTGTGTGGTGATCCCGAAGCGTTTTAAAACACCGCCCTTTAAAATCTCTCCTGAGTTACAAAGCCCATATCCTTCACTTAGGCCAGAGAGCGCAATGAGAGTTTGCGGCGTGTCTTCGGTTTTACTGTAAGTTACCTTATAGGTTTTTGATTTTTGGGTATCTAAAAGTAGTTTAAGATCAATGAATAACTGCGATATTTGATTTTTGTATTCTTCTAACTGTGCTGATTCAAGTGAGCCTTCTTTGTCCAGTAAGGTTTTGAGTGATATCACTTCATGTAAAATATAATATAAGAAAGGCCTCCGTCCGCTATCGGCGCAGTGTTTAATGAGATTGTTTAGCTTTATTTTAAAATGAATGGCCTGATTTTGAATTATTTCTTTAGCGCATGTGAGGTATTTTTCTTGCGATACTTCTGCGTCCGTTTCCACAATTAATTTTTTTACTTTGGATTGGCTGTCGTGGTAACGAATGATAACGGCAGTTAATGAATAGAGTAGTTCTTCTAGTCTTGTCATGTAAAATTCCTTTTTAAGCTCAATCCATGGTCTAATGTGGAACTACATAGCAACTTGATATTTTCACTATATTGAATGTTTTGCTGGAGTGCAAGACCTCGCTCATTTTTTAAGTTCGTGATGAATCTTCTCTTTTTTCTATATCTTGTTCAGTCTATATTTATTATGTTGCTTCACTGAAGGACTAAAAAATGAAAATAGCCATAATTGAACCTATAGGTATTCCCAGTAAGGAAATTCAGTCTGAATTATCTACGCACACAGTGACGGAGTGTGACAGTCGTAACTGGTCTGACGAGCAATTAATCGAGCAAGTACAAGACGCGCACATTATTGTACTCACCAATCGTCCTTTATCTGCAAAGGTGATTCAGGCAGCAACTGAGTTAAAATTTATTGCTGTTGCATTTGCGGGAATCGATCATGTTGATGCCGATGCGGTACAACAAAGACAGATACCTGTGAAGAACGCGGCGGGGTATGCAAATACTGCAGTAGCTGAACTGGTATTGGGGCTTATGATTTCGTTGGCACGTAATATTCCTGCTAATAATAAAAATATTAGACAAAAAGCAGTAACCAATACTGGGACTGAATTAAAAAATAAGACATTAGGTATTGTGGGTTTTGGCGCCATCGGGGCGGAGGTCAAAAGACTTGCTAGCGCATTTCAAATGCACACTCTTACTTATGATATGAATGCTCAAGTCACATTAGAAGATTTATTTTCCCAATCCGATTTTGTCACTTTACATGTCCCGCTCACCAACGAAACACGCGGAATGGTGAATTTAGACTTACTCTCGACAATGAAAAAAACAGCCTATTTAATTAATTGTGCCAGAGGCCCAATTGTCAACAGTGCTGCTCTCAAACAGGCATTAGAGCAACAGCTGATTGCGGGTGCGGCATTAGATGTATTTGATATTGAGCCGCCATTACCCACGGATTATAGTCTTTTTGATGCCCCCAATCTGATTGTAACACCACATATTGGATTTAATACCAAGGAAGCACTAAGAACGAAGGGAGAATTAACGATAAAAAATATTAAAGAGTTTCTTAAGACCGAGGGTCTTTAACATCACGATTGTTATTAAGCTATACTTTTTACATTAAATATGGATATGAGTTCGCACAAATCTCATTTTGATTTACCTTGGCTTAGTGAGTTAAGCATTACCTTCCCCTGCGAAAAAATAAATTCTTATATAAATATTTCGGGGCTTTCCAGTACGCAATTGGCGTTAAAACATGATATTGCCTATAGCGAATACTGGAATGTCGCGACAAGAGCAGTGTACATTCCTGCTTCAGGAAGCAAAGAGTATGGCACCGCACGTGATGGATATGCACTTAATGGTATTTTAGCGTTTAAAACGCAAGTGATTAATATTTCTGCTATGGCGTCAATATCCTCTTTAAGTACACCCAGTGCAGCTGGCGGCGCGCGTTTTAACACATTTAGTCCTGATGTATGCTTTACTTGGTATGCGCAAAATTGGTTACAACTTTATGTTGAGGTATTTGGCCAAACGCGCACAGCACCGAATCAGGGCGCTGGATACAATTTAGATACAGGAGTTATTTTTTTGGTTACTAAGGATTTTGCCATTGATATGGAAATTGGAAAAAGACTCAGCGGCCAACTGGGAAAATTTTAATACATACTTTGGAAGTGGCGTTAGTTTTATGTTTTAAAAAATCTTGGCCACTGCTTTATGTCAATTTTTTTTCAGCACAATCATTTTTTCTTTGGACATTTCATGCATCGTCCACGGTATTCCCCCTATGCCATAGCCAGATTGCTTTAATCCTGCAAAGGGCATCCAATCGGTACGGAACGCGGTATGATCGTTAATGAGTACCGTAGAGGCCTCAAGGCCTTCTGCTGCTTTGAGTGCAGGTGTTAACTCTTCGGAGAATACACTGGCTTGAAAGGCAAAAGGTAATGCGTTTGCACTTTGAATTGCCTGGTCAATATGCTCATATTCATAAACACAGGTTACTGGGCCAAAAATTTCCAATTGGGATACTTTGGCATCAGTAGGGGGATTGAATAGTACTGCGGGAATTAATGTCGTTGCAGAAAGGCGTCCCCCTCCAAAGAGTTTTGCTCCTTTTGCTACGGCTTCATCAATCCAAGAAACGACGCGTTCCGTCTCACGGGGGAGAATCAGTGGTCCTACTTCCGTTTCTTTTAAAAGAGGATCGCCAACACGCAGAGATTTGACGCGCTCTACGAATTCATCCATAAACTTAGAAATAATCCCTTTATGAACAAAAATGCGCTGTACTGAAACACATACTTGTCCCGCATGATAATAGCCACCTTTAGTAAGCGCTTGGGTGGTTTGTGTTAAATTCGCACTGCGATCAACAATTACCGGAGCAGCACCGCCATGTTCCAAGGCACAACGAGTTCCTGGTGCAAGTTTGCTGCGTAAGTACCAACCTACTTTAGCGGAGCCAATAAAGCTTAAAAACGCAACTCGTTCATCAGTCGCTAATTGTTCAGCTAAGGCATTGTCTTCGGTAATGAAGGTTTGACACCATTCTTCAGCAAGGCCCGCTTGTCGAAGCAAGAGGATAAGCTCCAGACATGATAAAGGTGTTGTCGTTGCGGGCTTAATGATTACTGGACAACCTACAGCGATTGCGGGAGCCACTTGGTGCACAATGAGATTTAAGGGGTGATTAAATGCAGAAATAGCAGCCACGACGCCAATGGGCTCTTTAATCGTAAATGCCCAACGATGTTCGCTTGCGGTGGTAAGGCCCATAGGAATTTCTTTGCCTGCAAAATGTCGTAGTTCTTCTGCTGCATCGTTTAAGCCATCGATGGCACGCGTCACTTCAATTGCTGCATCAGTAAAAGGCTTTCCGCCTTCTTGCGCAATCAGCTTGGTAAAGCGCTCTTGGTTGGCTGCTAATAATTGGGCCGCACGCTTGAGGATGGCCATGCGTTCGTGAGGTTTAAGCCAAGCTTCGCGATGATGTAGCGCTGAAACAGCGGTTTTAAGCTTTGTTGCCAGTGCTTGCGCATCATCGGTAGGAATTTCTTTGATTAATGTCCGATCAAAGGCATGTACTACTTGTAGTGTTTTGTTCATGATTTTCCCTTTTTCTCTGGCAGCAGTCTTTTTTGTAATTCATCCACGAGCACCCGTTTATTTTCTGAATAATCAATTGGGAAAATGACAAGATGCACTCCGCCAGTATTGAATGCGTTTTCCAAAATGGATTGAAAGTTTTCAATCTTCTCAACGCGTGTACCACGCGCTCCGTAAGCTTCGGCATATTGAATAAAATCAGGATTAGAAAATGTCATGCCGAAGTCGGGGAAGTGATCTACCGCTTGCTTCCAACGTATCATGCCAAATGCATGGTCTTCGATCACCAGAACGACAAGATTTAATTTAAGACGAACAGCGGTTTCTAATTCTTGGCTGTTCATCATAAAACCACCATCGCCACACACAGCCATCACGCGACGCTCAGGATACAATATTGCAGCCATAATGGCGGAGGGAAGGCCGGCTCCCATGGTCGCAAGTGCATTGTCTAGAAGAATAGTATTTGCCATTTGTGTGCGATAGTTACGGGCAAACCAGATTTTATACATTCCATTATCTAGAGCAAGAATGCCATCGCGAGGCATCACTTGCCGAACATCATAGACCATACGTTGTGGTGTAAAGCGATCTTCGGTAGAGCGAGCAGTAATTTTACTCAAAATACCTTCTCGCAAAGGAAGAAGCGCATTGGCATGCGGGATTTTGCCTTCTATCTTATCTGCAAGTCGTTTTAATGAGGGGCCCATGTCGCCAATGACCTCGGCTTGGGGAAAATAAATTTGTTCTACGGTAGCAGATTGATAACCGACATGAATGACATTCAGATGAGGCCCCATGATAAACGGCGGTTTTTCTACTGTACTGTGGCCAATGGTAATAATGAGATCAGCTTGTTCTATGGCTTCATGAACATAGTCGCGTTCGGAAAGGGCCGCGGTACCCATATAAAGGTCTGTTGTGACAGAAACAGTTCCTTTACCCATCTGGGTTGTGAAATAAGGAATCTGCGTGCGCGTAATAAATTGAGCAAGTGCATTGGTCGCTCTTGGCCGCGAGGCTGCGGCACCAAGCATAACCAGCGGGCGTTTTGCCTTCATAATCATTTCGGCAGCACGATTGAGTGCTTCCTCACTTGCGACGGGGTATTCAACAGGATGCGGGGGAATGAGTGGGACTTTTTTAGTTTTTTCAGCGGCAATGTCTTCAGGGAGCTCTATATGCACTGGGCCTGGGGTTTCCTCTTGTGCTAAGTGGAATGCTTCTCGCACTATGGTGGGAATCATTGAAGGAGCGACTATTTGTCGCGACATTTTGGTTAAGGGTTGCATCGTTGCCACAGTATTGACCATCTGAAATCGCGCCTGATGTGATGATAAAATACCTTTTTGCCCGGTAATCATAATCATGGGCATCGCGCCTAGAAGAGCGTAAGCCGCGCCCGTTGTGAGATTTAAGGCTCCTGGGCCAAGTGTGGTGATACAAACCCCTGCTTTACCGGTTAAGCGACCATAGGTTGCCGCCATAAATGCCGCCGCTTGTTCGTGTCGGGTTAACACCAGTTTAATGGACGAGTTGCGAAGTGCTTCAACAACGTCAAGATTTTCCTCGCCAGGAATACCAAAGATATGTGTTACACCTTCGTTTTCCAGAGCGGCAACTAAGAGTTCGGCGCCTTTGATCATAGTATCCCTCGTCTAGTCCAAAATAGTCCTTATCTCAATATTATAACCTATACACTTATATTTTTTATTATGTCTTCTACTAGGTTGTTTCATAAAAGACCATAACATATAATATTTTTATTTTTATAACGTCATGTAATAGTGCAAGATAAATCGGAAAATCCGGCAAAATCTGTGGCAAAGACCAAGACTCCTGACAGCTTACAAAACATTATTCTTACATACATTGCTCACAATCAACCTGCGCTTAGTTTGAATATTATTCATGATCAACGCCTTGAGATATCGGACTTAAAAAATTTCTTAGCAAAGAACACCACATTGATCAACCTTTTGCCCAGAGAATTAAAGTTTGAAATCCTGAAGCAGGTTCCGCTTAAAGACTGGAAAGCATTAAGAAACGTGAGTAAAGAATGGCGTCAACTTGTTGCTTCTGAAGCAAATTCGCGCATTAAGCTCCTTAGCGCAGGGCTCAATCTCATCTTGACTTTTGATACAGAGTCCATGATGAAATCGTTATTGAATCAAGTTGAAGCATATTCCCTAAGAAGGGGGAGCAGACACGCTCAGGTTGTACAATTAAAGCAATTAGGTGAATACATGCATTGCTTGACAACCCCGTTAGCAAAATTTCTTCATTACCACGACGTGATAAATACCATTCAAGAAGACATACAACGAGAATATCGTCATGGAGGCATGGGGTTTTTCCCTATGTTTTCTGGTCCGCAAAATAGCCAATTGTTTCAAATTATTAGAGCCACTAGCTCCAAGTGCTTAAAATTAACAAAGGAATCTTGGTTTAAAGATTAATGATTTATATTGATCTTTCTGCGGAACATCCTGTTTCCAAGCTGTTTGCTAGTGCGCATTTAGAAATAAAAAATTTGAGGGACTTAAGACTTGCGGTGCGCTTTGAAGCGGAACCAGAACTCAAAATACAGATGTTCATAGCGATGTAACTCATGCACCATGTGTATATCGTTTCACTTTTTTTAATAAGCGTAGCAATTTGATATTGAGTTTATTTTCTAATTCAGCAAGGCGGTTTTGATAATTGTCTAAATGCAAATCACCTACAAATAACTTACTGGCAAATAAAATATAATTATCGCTTATCGTTGGACAAATAAAGAGCTCAGCAAAATATTCTCGTACGCATTGTATAAAGTCGGAGTTCCATTCAGGAAGCTCGTGAAAATTAATCACAAGCCAACCCGTATTATCCAGAATACGATGCGCTTGTTCTATAAATTGCTGTTGGATTTGAAATGAGTCCATCCCATAATCGAGATACATATCAGCAAAAATGATTTGCGTGTTGTTACTTTTTTGAAATTTGATTGCGGTTTGCGCATTCGCGATTAATATATCAATGTTTTTGGCTGCGGGTAATTGGAAAAAATCCATTGCCACATCATAGACTTTTTCACGAAGTTCAATACAAAACAACGAGCACTCAGGCAAGAGAAAATGCAGGCAGTGAATTAAACTGCCTCCGCCCAATCCCAATAAAGTGATATGCGTTGGATTAATAAATGCCAGAGCTAACAACATCACGCGTGTATATTCATGCACAGGGATATGTGGGTATTGAAGGTAGATACCGGTTTGATCATAGACTGGGTCGAAGTTCAGTGCGCGGATACTTCCTCTATCCATGACAAAAATATCGCCCCAAGAATCATGGGTGCGATAAATAATTGTGTTGCCAAACAAATCATGTTCATTGACGTTATTCTTAGAGTTCAATTGCCGATCCTTTAATACATCCGTACTTTGAAATTAGCTAAAGTGCTTATTTTGACTTATTTATAGAGTTTGTTCCAATATAGGTTTTTTTGGCTCTTTGCGATTGCGACATCACATGAAGGTTACAGGCCTTTTCCTTGGCCTGTAGGGCATGAACAGTTATACAAAGGTTGGGGCTTCTGAAACAGTATGAGCATTTGTTACAGTGGTGTTTGGCAATGGGAACACACCAAGCTGAGCTGCCGCTTTCGCACTACCTGGCAATAGAACTGCCCCCGTTGCTTTCTTCGCAAGTGATCTTTGATCATCCAGCAAGGTATTGCCGTTACCGTCGGTGATTGTCAAATGCAGACTTTCATTATTTTTGTACTGTTTCGGTTTTAACGCAACAAACTGACCAGACAGATCATAAGAGCGGACGTATTCTTCTGCTTGAGCATTTTGGCTCGAGCTGTCAGCAATTTCTAAACGACAGGTGAATAATTCTCGAGCAGCTGCCCATTCCTGTAATTTCCCTTTTTCAGATAAGGCAGCAGTAAAATCAATGGTGTTGGTCTCAAGTACTGGTGAGCCGAATGCTTCTGCTACTTGACGTAAAATATCGGGTTGCGCTGTACCATAACTGAGAATGAAAAATTTATTACGCACGCGCAGTAAAGAAGTAGCATCACCTAAGGAGGCAACCATTTTCTCGAGTGCCTTTATTTGGTTTGCATCATCTCCTATGGTATTGCCACCATCAGTAAATAATAAAATATTATTATGCTGTGTTGTTTGAGACAGAGCAGATAATTGCTCGGCAACAGTACCAAAAAGACGTGTCATATCTTTAGCCGATAAACCATTGATATGTTGTGAGAGTAGCGCAAAATCTTGTTTTCGATAACTACCCACTTTTCGCGTTATGCTGTTAAATTCAGTAATGTGAATTACTGCATCCGGTTGGAATTGAAACAAGGCGTCCGCCAATTCGATAACACTCTTTTTCAATGTCGTCAAACGCGCTCCTTCCATGCTTCCGCTGGTGTCCAAAACAAAATGATAGGCTGGTGGTGTTAGCGTGTCCGGTACAAAAAAGTAAGGTGTTACTTCAGTTGTATCTTCACTTATTTTTCTCTGTGCATAAAACACTTTTTTACTTTCAAAAGATTCTGAATGGGCAAATAGTTGGGGTGAGGGGCCATCAATTAAAATGAGTTCTTGTTGGTGGGCTTTTAAAAACTCTTTGATGTTAAATTTGATCTGTTCCCCTTCGATGCTCATGTACTGATATTTTAGAGAACCAAATAATGGTGCATAAGCAATAGATGGAAGTTGGATGTTAATGTATTCCTGTTGCTCGTCCAGCTGTCCTGTGAGTTGCAAAACATTTAATAGGGCTAAGCATGATTTTTTATGTGCTTCATCTTTTGAGGTATCTATTGCATTCGCAATGTCTTCAGCAAGCAACTCGGTAATGGTCATTCGTCGAAGCGCTGGTTTTACCGTATCTTTTTGCAGGAGATTTTGCAAATTTGCGGCCAGAGCCTCAGCTTCTTTTGTGGTTCCTGGGCTAAAAATGACACGCTCATCTTTGCAAGCAACTTTGGTGTTTTCTAAGGGAATACCCATGGCGCTTAACAACGCCTCCATATTTTTTGTACGTAAGACATTATTTACAAGATGCTTCATAAAAATCCCCTTTTATTAAAATAGGCGCAAAGTAGCTGGGAATAATACACAGAAATAAAAGGGAAAAATAGATAATTGCACCGTGTGTGCAGACTTTCTTGATGGGGTTTGCTAAGTATCATGTTTATAATATAAATTTTATCTTATTTATTTTCTGAATCTTGTCTTCGTGGTTTTTTGACCAAGTAAAGATCATTTATTATAATAATTAACCTTTCTTTAAGCAAAGAAACTACTTTTGTTTGATAAACGCAGACATTTAGAAATACAAAATAACTTCATCTACAGTCCAGGAATGCATACATTAACTTTTTTGGAATATCCTCCGGAAGATACAATCAGTATACACGTGCTCGGTGAGTTTATGACGATTTCCGGGGCCGTCGCTTTACTGGCCGGGATTGTCGCTGCCTTGGGCTATTTGCCTCAGATACTAAAGAAGAACTTATTGCTCCCACCCATGACGCGTCGTTCTTAAAATTGGCTTAAAGAGCCATTGAGTCTGTCCTTCCTGTAGGTGTTAGCTAATTCGTTGACAAAAAATGACTAAATAAACGTAGGCTGGCTAATAAGCCTAGCGTTTGACTAGGCACCAATAATTTTAACTAAAACTCGTTTATCGCGAAGTCCATCGAATTCGCCATAAAAAATTTGTTCCCAAGGTCCAAAATCGAGTTTTCCTGCGGTAATCGCGACTACTACCTCGCGACCCATAATTTGTCTCTTAATATGGGCATCGGCATTATCTTCTCCAGTGTTGTTATGTTGATAATGTGATATAGGCTCATGAGGTGCAATGTGTTCCAGCCATTTTTTATAATCTTGGTGCAGTCCCTCTTCATCATCGTTGATAAAAACGGAGGCGGTGATATGCATTGCATTCACCAAAACGAATCCCTCTTGAATACCACTGTCATTTAAACATTCTTGTACTTTATCGGTTATATTGATAAACCCCATCCGTTCGGGAAGATGAAACCACAATTCTTTTCTATACGTTTTCATTATTATTCATGCTCTTAGTGCAATAAATTTTTTATTTTATGCAATTAATCCCTTTTGTTAAAGAGCATGGATTGTCTGAAAATTATACTATAATTAAAGCAAATTAGAGCCACAGAGGTAAATAACTATGTCTACAGACCCAAAGTATTTTAAACAAGACCTTGGCGATATGCGTGCCTCTTCTCATTTTGAGGAAATTTTTAAAGAAGTAACCGATGAAATGTTGCCAGGAGAATCATGGGGTCCTGAAGAAACAGAGGCTATGCGTTTAATTTCTGAAGGACAGAAACCCCAAGATGTTCGGGCGCAAATAAAATTAAATAACGAATCAAATAAGAAAATAGCGGATATGTACTTTATGATTCTACTTAATACACTGATACGCAGTAAGGCGCCGATGCCATTTAAGTTGCCCGAAAATGAAATTAGCTCCTGGCCTGACAATTATTCCAGAGGACAATTTGCTGCTGATCTAGCGAACCATCAAGCAGACTTGGGACGCACTGCTGTAGGCAAAAAGGCAATGAAGGCTGCGTCTGAATATGCTGGATTATACGAAAGCACGGTAGGCCCAAAACCTAAGCGCGCAGCTGAAAAAGCCGAAGAAACAGCCTATAAAGCAGCACAAGGCGACAGCTCCACATTTGATAAGGCATGTAATACCTTAGGTTTTTTATATGGCGTAGCCGATGCTTTATTGCCTGGGCCTTCTCGACTTCCAAGCATGCTCACTGTGACCAGCCAGTCCGCAAGTATGGGATATGCTGCTGGAATGTTTGCTAATGGTATTTGTCTGTTAGCTCAGTTAGCCTTGGGCGTAAGATAAGCTTCCAATCCAATGAGCACGTTTATCTATAGCCTGGGTGCAGGTTCGAAGGGCCGAAAGTGGGGTTTCACTTCATTTCACCAGGCTTAGATATGTGCAAGTTCCATTGCCACTTTGATGTCCATCTTCGTAATCAGTGAAAAGACATGCTCCAACTCTTGAGCGGAACTATTATTTTTCAAAAATTTCATACAACGATAAGTCAAAATAAGAGCATCTAAAGCTAAGCTTGGTTCCCAGGTAACTAATTGATGTTGCTCAATGAGTTCAACAATAAATGCAGTATAGGGTTTTAAAATGGCGTACTCATTTGCGGCAAGCAATGACTCACATACGGTCATGTAAGCGAATAACTTCACCTTATCACTGATTGCGTCTTTACGAAGCAATTCAAGTTGGTGGATGTGTGTAGGTGTTTTTTTCTTGTCCAACTGCGCAATGACTTCTTTTATCTCGTGCAGTTGCTTTTGCTCGATGACTGATAAAGTTTTTTCACTGTCCATGCCCAGAGGAATCTTCTTTGCCATGAGCTGATTGATTTGTTCTACATAGTTTTCACTGATAAAGGGGGTATTGTTGCTAAATTTTAATTGTTCAATACCAGGAATTCTATTTATAAAATGAATTAGCTCGAGTTTGACGGCTTCATAAGCCTGATTAAATTTTTTATCGAGTTTGTTCAAGGCATTTAAGCTAATCAAATTTAAGTCTAACCAAAAAGGCTCTTGCGGTATTATGTCTTCCGCTGTGGCGACTATGTCACTTAAATTTCCTGTACTTTGAACTCTTTTAATACGCTCTAGATTAAAGTATTCGGGTGGTTTGACGAAGGTTAATCCCTCTTCGTTATAAGGTATGGCATTGATTCCCCCCCAAGCGGCAACCCGATTTAAATAGTAGGCATAGGGATTGGATGAATCCTTTTCCATGAGTTCTCGTGCGGATTGAGTTAATATCAGTAAGGCAGGCTCTAAATGGATATTTGATGCTTTTTGTTGTTTGGATTCGTGCAACTCAATAAACGGTTGCTCCTTGTGCTCTATGACTTGTGGAGCAAAAGTATTCGCTGATTCTATTTTTTCCCGCAAATTGGCAAAAAGATCGATATTTACCGCGCGCGCAAGCAATTCACTCTCGAGTTTTTTTAAGGTGTGGATAATTTGTTGCTGAAATTCCTCATCATCAAGCGTTAATTTCATTTGCGATAAATGACTTAATGATTGTGTCGCACACCAGTTTAACGATTCAATTTTTGCTTGCAAACGCCCTTGTGGGTATGCGTCTTCCCAGAAGTTGACAACGAAATCCACAAGAAATGCTAGTCCGGCTGCGAGTCCTTTAAATTGGTATTGATGAAATAAGCTGTATGCTAAATAGGTGGCGATTTGTACGTCTTTAGTATGATAGGTCAACAACTCAATTGCATTATCGCTAATACGCGGCCAATCAACGTCAGATGACTGGCCAATTCTTGATAGTTTTTGAATTTCATTACGAATCAGGGTGTACTGAGCAAAGTCATAACATTGTTGGCCTGCTTTGCTGAATCCAGGAATAGGATTTGTTCCTAACGTGTGTATGGAGTCAGCTCTAAACATCGTATTCTCCCTGCGCCCAGCAATTAGTGATGGTTCTTGGGAGCTTAGTTACATGTGCGAGATTTTGTTGTGCTACTCTTAAGTCTTTTTGTGCGGCAAAGTATTTTTCAATCTGCCACATAATGTCACCGCCACCTTTAACGTAATAACTGATGCGCATTTTATCAATTTTGTTTGCTTGCAAAAATTTAGCATGTTCTGGAAAGTCTTGAGGATGAAAGCTTTTTACGCCGGTATTAAAATCCTGTAAAAAGTGCAAAAACCCTTCATTTCCAGGATACTGAACGACCAATCGTGCGCCAGCAAAGTACAGTGAAATCTCTGTAGGCCCGCAGCTATCCAGTTTCCAATTAGAAATTTTTTCCACTGATGGGTAGTTATAATTTTCTAATGTATATTGCTTGTCTTTACATTCAACGCGTAATACTGTTTTATAAGGAAGTGTGGTCGCGTTGACATCTAAGTTTGTAGGTTGAGAATAGACCAGTAAATCAACAGGAGAGCCTTCTTCGGGTTTTTGTTTCATATGGCTTAGCGCTTCCATGTCCTCATTAATTCTCATCCCAAAGTTTAATAATTGATAATATTGGTCAGTGAAAGGGAACTCATGATTTAACACATATCTGGGTAAGAAACGTGTTCCTATTTGTTTGACGAAAGGAAGGGCATATTTGTCATTAAAGATCCACACCAAGCCGCCTTTAGCAAATAATGTCTGATTCAACTCTTCACCACTTAAAGCGATCGTGCGTAGATACACTTCATCGAGCCACTTCTGTTGTACAAAGCAAGAGGCAAAACGATTGGTATAGTCAATGTAATAATCCAATGGTCCCCGCATCAGCATCCAAAAAGGGTTAGATGCATCAAGTTGATCAAAATGCTCCAATGAGCGTCTCATATCGACTAGGGCTTGATACGCTTGCATGACTACAGATGACTGCCTGTCTACTTCAATTTGGCTCAAATACAACTCTCTAGCCGTCATATAAGCCTTAACTGATTGTACGTAAGGTTCCTTATAAAGTTGCTTTAATAAATCACGGTATCTCATATAGGACTTCACCGCGTTCACTTGAGTATTAAAGTTTAATTTATTCGCGACGCTAGGGGGTCTGTTGAACATGTTATTGGGGCCAACGCTCGCGGAATTTTTATTGTCGACGTTATTATTTTTCCACTGAGAAGGCTTTTCTTGGAGTTTCTTCATCCAGTCAGCCATCAGGTCAGAAAGCTGCTTAAACTCGATACCCTTATCGCTACTATGACTGTACACCATTAGATCGGAGAATTGCAGAACAAGCTTAACCCAATGAGGTGTTGTAAATGGTAGTTTACCTTGAAACTCTGATGCTAATTCTTGTAAGAAGGCATTATAAGGACTACTGGACTGCAGCATGTCATTAAAAGTTTGATCCCATTCGTATTGGAAGGCTAGTGTTTTAGTCCCTTTATAGAAATTGAGCGCAAAATTTCTCCACACGGTGAGCCGTGCTGCGGCATACCACAGTTCAAAACTACTTTTGGGAGCACTAATGTCGATATATAGAGGTAAGGCATGATTAATTTGTACCAATAACGACTGAATGGCTGCAAATCCTGCTTTGGTGTATGCAGGGGCGATGAGATAATCTCTAACAACATTTGAGCCTACCCAGAAACTGTTTAAGCCAATTTCAGACACCCCATCTTGAGTATTACCCCACGCCAGCAGCCATCGTAAATCCGATGACAAAATATGTGATTGATCAAGCCATAGAATTAGTTTACCTGATTCAACTCGTAGTTGCTCCGTGTTTGAATTCCAAATGACATAATCTTTGTATAATGGACCAAACGTATTGAGGAAGCGTTCGGGTAGGCGGTTGTACCCCAGGTATTTTATTTGGGGATCGGGCATTTGCATGATTGTGTTAGGACTAACTCCGCTTATTATCTTTGCTTGAATTAAATTAATCCGACTTACCATGTTTTGGACTAAATATGCTTTTTGTATATCCGTTAGACCCCCATGAGCAAGCATTTGCTCCATGTGACTATCAAGAGGCGTTAAGATATATTGTTTAAAATTATCAACAAATTGTTGGCTGTAATAAGCATATAATCGATTTAAGCCTCCTCGGTAAGGCAATACTTTAATTTGCAACTGATTTCTAAAGAGATCAAGTTGGCTCATCAACGTATGATAATCGCCGAACTGCAGTAGGTTTTGTTCTAATTGATCAGAGAAGGATTCTTTTTTGGGTAGCGGCCTTATCAGCTCCACTAAACGATTGGACGTCGCATTATAGACATAGATTAGATAGCCAGCAGCAACTGCACCCACCAAATACCAGGCTCCTAAATACTCCCATCTCCGTTTGTTTCGTTGTTTTATTTCGGAGTTTAATAAGGACATAGGGCGTATCAGCGAGAGCTGAATTTGATCAATAAAATCATAGTAAAAAACGCTCTCTTCCGAGCCATTATTTTGATATTCACCAAGCAAATAAACCCCGTGTAATACCGCTGGTTCAGTATAAGCTGAAGGTGCAAAAAATAAATTGGTAAAACGCGAATAATTTTCTTTGAGCTTTTTCACGGTCAATGGGAAATTAAATGCAGTGACATCTATTGGTTTTTGTGTCTCATATAAAACAATATCAATGACTTCTTCAGCACGATTGCTGAGGTATTTGAGTGGCTCAGTTGATGTGGAATCCTTGAGTGGGTTCGCAACAATATATCCCATTGCTTGCGTCCATAAACGCTCAGGCATAAGTCCTGCAAACTCCTGAAAACCATCTAATTCATTACAACGCGTGATGCAAAACAGTACTTGTTGACGATAGCCGGTGAGGAGACTGACTTGATCAATGCGATCTTTCAATGTTCGCGCAAGATGAGCAATGTCCGATTTATCGCCATTTAAAAGCTTAGAGGCAGGCAGCTCAATGACCACTTGATCGACTGGGGTAATGGCTTTTTTCTGACTCTTAATGTGCTTAAGAAAATCTAGCCATTGTTTTTCTACTTTTTTTGAGGTGTTTGTTTCAAAGAGTTCTGCATCAACACACCAGATAGCAAAATTGTCGAGCACATAAACTTGATTTCGTTGCAGCGCTTCATCTTCCGCATCCCCCACCATAAAATGGGTATGTAGCTTCAATCCATTTGAAATGAGAATGGTTGTTTTGCCAAAAAAAATTATCCAGGGCATTTGCCAGAAACGTTTTGCTCCACCGGCAATATGATTTGTTTCTATATAATTAAGCGCGTTTTCTAAAGTGAGGCGCAAACCTTCGGTCTCAATTTTTTCACCGGATTCTTTGGCTTTCGCAGCTTTTCTTTTTTTATACCACTTCCTAATAGCCCAAGTAATGCTGTCGAGAATAATGAATGCCAAGAGCATAGCAAAGAAAATAAGTATGCCGATCCATATAGGATAATCGAGATGAAACGTTATAAAGGCGGCATAAGCGCCTAAAATAACGACAAGCAAGATCCAGAAAATGATATGTCCTAATCGTCCCATTTGACTCTCTTGCTTAGGGCTGTTTCCATTTCTACTATCCTGGTCAAAATGCCCTGATTCCCTGTGTTCCGATGCTCACATACTTGATGTATGCTGCGCTTCGGTGCTCGAAAATTAAGTCATTTTGACTCAAGCTAGCGAAATGGGCCATTTCTATTATCCTGGTCAAAATGCCCTGATTCCCTGTGTTCCGATGCTCACATACTTGATGTATGTTGCGCTTCGGTGCTCGAAAATCAAGTCATTTTGACTCAAGCTAGCAAAATGTAAAACAGGCCCTATTTAATTAAATGTAAATAGTTAGTAACTGTATTATTAATTACAAAATAAAAAAAGAAATATATTATTAAAATCACTGGAATAGGTAACAACCACCACAAAAAACTTCGATATTGATCTAATTTCGGGGGAATAACTTGTAAATTATCATTTTTATAAGCCATGGGGAATGCAACAAAATCATCGGGATAGTTCGCTATGTTAAACCCGTGACTTAATTGTTCTAGGGCAAAATTTTTATACTTTAGCAAGTCAGGCTTATCAACAGGTTTATGATAAACGCCTTCAAATCCGAGAACCAAGCATCGATAATAGATTCTAAATAAGTCATCTTGTTTGCTGGGGATTTTGCTTAAACGCGTAAAAAACTCTTCACCAGCACTCGTTGTATTAAAATATTCAGCCTGTAATAATTTATCTTGCCACTGTCTCACGCCTACCCAATTTGATTTTTGTACTAATTCATCAATCCAGGCACAAACCGCAAATAACGCTGAATTTAAATTATGTTTATCAACTTCATGCTCCTTCATTTTAATTTCAGCAATTAAAAAAGTTACTTTGCTTCTGAAATCATCATAACTAACGGTCGCAAACTGATTTACATTTAAATCCCAAACGTATTTGAATAAATCATAAAAAATGGTTTGCAGATTCATTTTATCCTCCTACAGCAACAACATCGATTACTATGTCTACTGGTGTTTTCCCTAGATAAAATGCAACCTTTCGTTCCATCTCGATTTTTGACCACATTACTGACTTATGGTCAACATGATAATAAAGACAATTCGCTCCTTTGGGTACACCTTCGGGGGCGGTGAGAAGTCTGGTGATAGGTGCTCCGGGTAATGCAAAATCTATATAATTTTCAATTTCTGAATAGGCACATAACTTGCCAAAATCTTTAATCATTTCCGCAATTTCGTCTTGATCATTTTGTGCATAAATCACCAAGAAGTAACTTCTGTCTTTTTGGATAAAACTGTTACCGAGATCTGCATAATAATGATTTTTCTCTTTGACCATCCGACGAATGCGATCCGGATCGGCAGTAATAAGCGTTAACAACTTGGTAATCAATGCCTCGATTAACTTAAAACTTTTACTCAGGTCGCTGTGATCATAAACAGGTATTGCGGAAATAGTTCCATTACCACCCTCAAAGAAATTAATTTCGGTTGAATAAAAACTTAATTCTCCAATCAAGCGTTGGAATAGGCCATATATTTGCCAAGGATGGACGATTTTGGCATTGAGAAAATGTTCCACTACGGCAACATTTTGTAATAATGACCGCAGTGAAAATAAACGTGCAAAATTACTGTTATCAACATGGGTACTGTATGTATCAATTGGTTGTTTAAATTTCTCCAATTTGCTTGTTGTCTTCACTAAATCATTTTGAATGCGGTTGAGTAATGCCATTAAGTTTTTGTGTGCATTAATGCTGACACATGAAGGATAAAAATCAGCGGCATAATACATTTCATCATTAGCCCGTCGCAACTCTGCTACTTGGATAATGGAATAATTGTGCGTATTTTCAATTTCGAATTCCCAAAATAATTTTACAACATAAAACAAGGACCGCAAATGCGCTTGTGCACCTTGGTGGTAGTAATCTGGAAGTTCATCTCCTGCACTACAACTAATATAACGCGTACCCACACTATTTAAATTTTCTAGATTCTCGACAGTCGTTACATTCGCCACATTTTTCGAAAGTTCTTTAACACCAATGTATACTTTCAGCGAGTTTGCGTTTGTAGGCCAATCTGATTTAAATGATCGGGGTAAAAACTTGGCATTTACATCCACCTCAACAAACTCACCACTGGGTAAAAAAAATGCCATTTTTTCTACATCGAAAATACCGCTTTTAAAGGATTTGTCATTGACTTCCAATTCAGTAAATCCCCAAAAGTATGGGGTTTGATAGCGTAATGATTGCGAGTGAATATAATGTTGGTTGATCTCAGTATATTGAAAGTGTTGAGGTTGTAAAAAAAGCCCATGTTCCCAATCTATCGGCGTATTCCAAATCATATTTATTTATCCCAATATTTTTTTAAGGACACACGATTTCTTGTTTTCGTGATTATTGATGCTTTTGTGGAGCTTTCAGTATAGTTAATACCGCGTGATCCAAATTCAAGATAAATACCAAGTCGCCCCATCTGTCTTGTTTTTTTCCAAAATGTAAGCGGATTCCACTTGTTAAATACTGGAATTTCGTAGACACGAACTACCCCAGCGGCTGTTAAATTGTAATATCCTGCAACGACAAGAACTTTTTTTGCCTCTGCCATCCGTGCGATTGTAAAGGTTTGGGTCATGCCTGGGGCGATAAAAAAAGTTTGGATATGTATTTTTTTATCCGTTTGCCTGGTGTTATTCGCTTCAGTATCTGCATCAAGTAATTGACTAATTCCTTCTGCAGTAACTATTTTGCTTTGCACGTCATCTATTTTTTCTACCTGGACTACAGCGAACTTTAGTGTATGTCTTTTATGGTCATATATATTTAAGTCTTTGCTGGCTATTGCACGAATAAGGATGGCATTATCTTGGTAGCTGCTTGCTAACTGAGGCTCTTTATCTTTTCCCCCCGTTGTGCATCCACCTATAATGAGCATGAAGAGACAAATTATTATTCTTAGCATGACTTTAATTTTATTATCCTTAACATCTGCGTTAATTAGGTTTGTTGACCTTCTTTGTTACGCGATCCCCAAAATTTGTTCACCATGTCCTGCGTATGAGGTTCATGATATAGTCCTTTTAAGGCGAATAGCAACAAAGCGAATATTTATTTCCATGGTATCAGAACTCTTAAGGAAAACAATAAGTTCTTAAATCTTACTATGTTTCTCTGAGTGTCCTGGGTATCAGCAAGGAAAATGTCGCACAATTTTCAAACAATCACGCAATTATTTTAACCAATATCGCACTTTGAACATCTCAATATCTTTTTGTGGCGATAACCAACTGACCACACCCAAAATACTGGTTGTCTCGTAGGCTAATCGTATCGGTTTGAAACTACCTTTATCTAAAATGACTTCAATAAAATAGGAGAAAGGTTCTTTGACATAAAGTTGGAGGAGTAATTTTAATCGATTTATGTTTGCGGTATTTGCTAAAAAAGTAGGAAAAGCATCAGTACCTAAAGGGCCTATAGAAATGAGTAAACTATTACTGTTTGATTTAAACTGACTGCCCAGATACGCAGTTTGGCTTAAATGATGATTTGCCTTAGCCAAAAGGCAATATTGCTCTTCGGGTATATCTTGTACTGAGCGAAAAAATGAATAGACATTAATCGGCACTTTGAAATAATCATTTAATAGACTTTTTAGACTCCAAATGGATTTATGATCAGAAATCCAGTGACTGGAATAGCGCAGCAAATAATTATATTGAGGTATTTTTTGTCGCAGCTCCTTTCCTGCTAATCCGATAAATCCATACAGGGCTTCCCTATAAATGGCATCATGATGCTCTGCAAATTGCTCAAATATTCTATTTTTGGACCATGCTTGATAAAGCATCTTATATAGTCGCTTATGAAAGATATCCAGCAAACATTTCACTTCATCTGAATCCAGATCATTATCTTGGATGAGCTGTTCTGTATAAAAAGTGGGGAGGGGAGAGGTTGTCCCGTATAAACTAAAAAAAGTGGCAATTAGGATAAACTGGTTTGAGTCACTATAATGCTGAATTTCATGAATATCGGTTTCTGGAAAGGCTAAGCTTAATAAAGGAATGATATCTAATTTTCCTTTTAATCCACCGTGTTTTGTTTCATAGGATACGAGATGACCAATCAAACGAATTGCTTGGTAAAAATTAAAGCTTTTAGGTTGAGTTAATAGCTTTTCTAAGATATTAAGCTCGGATTGTTCAACCTCGGTTGCCATTTCCATACCTCTTTAGTTCTAGAATTTTGCATATGCAATAGAGTGAATGTATTGATTGGGGCATTGAATCCAAAAAAAGCATCCAACACACAGCCAAATAAATACATATCTCCAATGCATTTAAAGCAATCAGGGTCACAAATTAGCGTAATATGAGAGCCTGCGATCATTTCTCCATAGTAGAGACGACGCGCTTTATTAACAACGATATTTTCAATGCCTTTTACTCGACTCATATTCAGTTGATAATTTTCTCCTTTCTCATAGAGATATAAATTAAACAGATGTCGCAGGCGATTTTTATCCAGTATTTGCAACAAATTAAGTGCTAATAAGGATTGGAAATTCCATATTAAGGCCCGATCATACGTTGGGACTAAGAACGAAGAGGGAGGGATAAGATTCGTATAAGCCAAATTCTCAGGTGAGCTGTCAGTGGAGAGTGTAATATCTCCTTTATCTAAGAGTCTGGGTAACGCACCATTGCTGCACACGAGTTCTATAGATAAGGTTTCATCAACAGGAAACCCTTTATTGAAATCATAAAAGAAACTAATGTAGGTATTTCGCCCTGGTCCAGTGACTGACGGTCTATGATGATACGTATATTTGTAGTTTAAATTTAATTCTTGGTTAAAGTTTAATAAGTGATCGTACTCAATAAGCTTTCTTTCTTGCTGACGATACCCCGTGACTTTTTTTACATCATATACGGCATAGTTTTCGCCAAAATCATTGTTGGGAACAATTTGATAGTCAGGCTGCTTATGATCGAGAAAAATAGGTTCAGCATGATGAGCAAATAAATTAATGATGGGGACGGCGTGCAATTCCAATTGTAAATTGTCTAAGCCATCCATCCATGGAGGTACTTCTTCTAATTCAAAATTGATTTTAAAATCAAATCCATCGGTATTTTTTTTCCATCGTTCTAAGCCGTCTAAACGCAGAAATAGAAACTTATAGGGTTGATGGAGGTACTCATATAAAACCCTATGTGGGTGATGAACGTTAGAGGCCAGTGGGTATAAAACCTCTTCATTATCAAAACCACAAGGCTGCAAATAGTCTGGAGATAAAACCAGTTTTTCCTCTCCTGGGGCTTCAATTGTAATTCTACTAACATATCTTTGGAGTAGATAAAAGGTATTACACGCGTCTTGCAAATTTTGATTAATAAAAAAGCGCAGTGAGGAGGCTTGCCAATTTTTTAAGGTGATGCCACAAAGATGGCAATTGATTTCAAACTGACTTACACCACTCACTGAATCTTGAAAATTAATCTCTGTAATAGTGACCGGTTCCACGACTAAGGGTACTGTGGTACGAAACAGACAGTTCACTTCGTTAATAGGAATAGAGGCCAACTCCGTTCCTTTAGGAATTAAAAGCGCCTCGCCTAAGTTACTTTTAGGTATAAACTGAATGACTGAAGTACTGGGTACGGGTTTTGAATAGAGCGTGAAAAATAATTGGGTTAAATCATCGACCATTCCAGGTAATTTTTCATCAATGACCATTTGTATTTGGCTGGTAAGAAAAGCGACTCCTTCTAGAATGCGCTCAACATCAGGATCAGTGCTTTGCTCCCTTAGCAGTGGGGCGATTGCAGGATAGTGTTCGGCATATTCTCTAGCGAGTTTTCTTATTTTATTTAATTCGTTTTGGTAATAATCAATTATCATATTTCTACCTTAGAGCCTTATTCAACGTCTTTTATCTTGTAGCCTAGAGTGCAGCACAGCGGAACCTCTTCGGAACCTGGGTTACGACTTCGCCTTCACCCAGCTACGACGTTCCGCCTCAAGCTAAAAGACTTTTGAACAGGCTCTTAGAGTTACAACGTAACAAGCACGCGACCCTTGCTTGTTAAAATAGTAGTAAAATAAACATCGAGGCTATCAAATGACTTATTTAACTGCCCTGCAATATTACAAGTAATAATTTGTTGGCTTGGGTCAATTAAAATTTTAGACACCTGAACAGAGCCTAAACGTGGTTCGTAACGAAGAATGGTCTCTTCCAAATGAGTTCTTAATTCGTCTTGATATGCAAAAGAATAATCTTCCACAAGCATGGGTAACTCTGATAGCCCATATTCCTTATCAATGGGCACGCTACCTTGTCTTGTGGACAATATTTTTTCGATATGACTACGAACTGATTCAATCAGTATGGATGAATCCAACCTGGCTGATAAAAGAGCCCCTTGACGAGCATAGCGACGAACTCGTTCAGTTAAACGCTCTTTCCTCATTAACCAACTCGCATTAATTTAGTTAAGTCCCAACCAAATTCTTGGTTGTTTTTCTTATCCATCACTTTATAGACAGTAGGACGCATGTCCACAATGAATAGAGGGCCTGCTGGATGAGAGTAGGCGTAATCTACTTCCAATACTTTGGCTTTTTCCAGAGTAATTTCAACCGCTGCCTCAACTTCTCCTGAAGCACTGGAGCGTAAACAATGAATAATGGCAGAATTTATTTCTTCGCCTGTGAAGATACTTTGAGTATGGGGTACAACTCCTGCCTGATCCCATAACCCGGTGAGGCGAAAATATTTACAATCGGGAACGCCAATCAGTTGGTTTTGTGCATCGAATGCTCGTGTGATGCGTTGCTTAAAATCTAAAAGCGTTACCCATCCCTCATAGCCTTTGACAGTACTGCTGCCTTTCACGACTCCGGAGGCTTGAGTGGTAATTTTTGCCATGAGCTTATACTGCGTTCTTGCAATCTCAGAGTCTGGTAACATAGGTAACACGGCTATATCATGTCCCTCACTTTCATTTGAAGCCACTTTTATTCTCCTTGTTTAAGATCGAGACTACCTGTTAATTGTAACGTGATATAAGCACCCATGAATTTAAAATGAGGCCGAACAATTAATACACATTTATACCATCCAGGTTCACCAGGAACATCTTCAACATTCACTTTAGCAAGCCTTAATGGCTTTTTGGCTCTAACTTCAGGAACTGGGTTATCCATATCTACAACATAACCATTAATCCAGGTATTTAATTCACGTTCTATATCATCGCGCTCTTTAGCGAGACCAATTTTTTCACGTTGTATCACTTTCAAATAGTGAGCCAGTCTGCAAATAATAAACATATAAGGGAACTGTGTTCCTAATCGATAATTCGTTTGTGCTGTTTTTCCTTCAGGGGTATCTGGAAAATGTTTTGCTTTTTGGATTGAGTTTGCTGAGAAAAAAGCAGCATTATCAGCCCCTTTGCGCATAGTGAGTGGAATAAATCCTTGCTCGGACAATTCATATTCACGCCGTTCTGAAATGAGTAATTCAGTCGGAATTTTGGTTTGAATTTCACCCATTGCTTCATAAAAATAAGACGGTAAGTTTTCAACAGCACCGCCACCTTGTGGGCCAATAATGTTGACGCACCAACGGTATTTGGCGAAACTCTGAGACAAACATCCAGCAAAAGCAAAAGCACTATTTCCCCACGAAAAAGCATTTTCACCGGAGCTTACATCTTCCTCATAATTAAATGAGCGAACTCCATAAGTATCTTTACCATAGGGCATACGTAACATGAAGCGCGGTAAAACCAATCCTATATAACGAGCATCCTCAGACTCTCGTAAGCTATGCCAAGCAATATAAACAGGGCTTTCAAAGATTGCTTCGATATCATTTAAATGAGGCAATTCAGACATCGATTTGATGTTGAAAAAATCCGGACTTGCTGCGGAGATAAAAGGAACATGAGCCATAGCACAAACAGCGGCGATATTCCTGAGTAGCGTCACATCTTTATAACTTGGGTTAAATGAGTAATTACCAATGATGGCACCATAAGGTCTACCACCGAATTGTCCATATTCTTTGGTATACACTTGTTTGTATAAACCGGATTTGGGAATTTCAGGGGCATCAATAAAGTCATCAAACAATTCATCTTTTGATACATGTATGTATTCAATCAAACTGTTTTCACGAAAATCGGTGCGATCCACTAAATATTTTAAACTACGCCATGCTGATTCGAGTTTTTGAAAATCAGGATTGTGGAGAATTTCGTCCATTTGTGCAGAAAGTTGTTTATCCAAAAGTGCGATGATGTCATCCACTAAAGCAGGAGTCACTGTTTCATCAGTGCGTTTCGTTTCAACAATATTATCTATAAATGCGAGTAGACCTTTCTGAGTGAGGGCATATTGCTCTTCATCCGCTGTAATATTTGTTCCGGCAAATAATTCTTTCAGAGATTTTTCTTCTTTTTTCTTAGCATTATCTTGTGCATCAGCCATGGCTGTCTCCTTGATCCTGCAACTCTATTTTGGCTTATTTTTTGTCCTTGATTTCCTTGATGAGTTCCTCGCGAGCGGCAGAATCTTTAACAATAGCATCCAATCTGCGTCGAAACTCAGGAATATTTCCAAGCGGCCCCTTTAGTGCTTTTAATGCCTCTCGTATCTCAAATAGTTTTTGTAACTGTGGCACTTGATGTAAGATTCCATCAGGATCAAAGTCTCTCATCGTTTCAAATTTTAAATCGACACTTACGGTATCATCTTTGTTTTTGCTAAAACGATTCGCTACACGAAGAGCTAATTTAATGTGGTGTTCTTTGAGCACATCATTAAAATTGTCCTTGTTGATATTTACGGTGCGACGTTTTTCTAAAGGTGTATTGTCCCCGCTAGGATAGAACTCCCCGAGAACGAGTTGTCGTAAAGGAAGCTCAATCTCCTCTTCAACCCCTTCTATAAGCGCTTTATAAACTATATTAATACGTTCCTTTGGAGCGACAGATTGTTCCTTGTTCGTCATTTTTTATCCTTAATAAATCGGGTTCATTATAATAAAAAAATCTTTCTTAATATTAATTAAAGCTAGCATAAATCTCAAAAATTGCAAAATTATTCTACTTATTAAGCTGATGAAATTGAATATAAATCTTGAGCATGTCAAAATTACAGAGCCCTCACTCATTTATGAGTTATCTTCAGTTTCGCTAGTCACCTCTTTAGGGATTCCAAGCCCTGGACCTAATAGTTTGGACTGACTCGCTAACGATGTAAAGTAACCTGCTTTAGATGTTATTGGTGTAATAACAGACTCATCTACAGTCCTTATTCCCCCCGTTACTTTCTCCTTTACGGCCGATGCTTTCCCTATTAGAGGCTGCAGTTCTGCCTTAAAACTACTCCCTAGTTCAACAAACGTATCCGCTACGAGTGTAATCTCTTCTTTGGCGGCACTCCACGCCCCCATAGCTGCCCCTATCAAAGGTACACTTTCTGCAGCATTTGTTGCCGCCTCTGCTACAGCTTGAATTAGTGCCGCACTCATCGCAGGTGCCGCCCCTTCTCCCCCTGCCATCCCTAGCTCCAGCATAGGCCCACCAGATATGTTGCCCAATATATTTACATCGGTACTTGCTAAATTTATGGTCGCATCAGTTGTCAAGGTTATGGCAGCTTCTGATACAAGGTCAATAGTGGGGGCAGTGATTGTAATTCCCTCTTCAGTGATGGTAATTGACGATTCACCCACTGTCAGTGCAATTGATACTTCAGCTTCCTGCATAATAACTGGTGCTGTTTTCAAGCTCGTCGAGGTGTCTTGTTCGTATCGCCAACCACCAGTTAATTTTACTTGGAAACCAGATGTAGATTCGATTATCGCACCAGTTCTTGAGATAAAATCGAGCCCGGTTATTGTGGCAGAGCGCATGCCATAACACGTGTAATAATCTGCTCCATAAATGGTATTCGAAGTGGTTCCCTTAACACTCGTAATATTATCTCCTCCGATGCTTGTCACGTTATGATTCGATATATCAGTAACAGAGTTTTTTCCAATACTCTGGCAGACGCTATTGTCTGTTCTGAGGGTATATCCTGCGTCTAATTGTGAATCAAATATATTATCAGTACCTAGTACCATAGTAGTATTATTATTATTAGTCGAAAATTGCATACCTTTTGTTTTACCATCCTGCTCATTTATCATGAACATGTTGTTTTCTTTGGTGTATAACCCCAAATAATTTTGGCTATTGGCGGTAATGATATTTCGATGCGTAGAATTACTAACCGAGCCAAGTATAATCGGTAAGTCTGGATTACCATATTGAAATCCGATTAACACTTCATCACCTTTGCGAAGCGGCATATTAAGTGCGTATTGATCCCCAATGTACGATTCCATTTTTCGCGTCCACGCAGAGCCTTTTCCAGGTTTATCATCACTCGTTGGAAAACGAAATTTATACATTCCCTTTTTATTAATTTGTACCGTATTTTCATCTCCTTCATGATCAATAAAAGCGGGTAGCATGCCGGTAATACGCGGGATGCGGTTCTGAATAGTCCGCCGATAAGCAAGGCATTTATCAATTGCCCGATACTCGCATTTAAAATAATCCTTAGGAGAGTGCTCCTCTCCTGAGTGAAGGGATGTGAACGAGCGCTTTTGTGAACCACTATAAATACTTTCAACAATCAACATAGGCTTATTTAATGAAGCTATCTTGAAATTTTTGTGATGAATTATAGTCCCTGGAATAATGAGTGAGCCGGAAGAAATAGCCGTTAAAACCTCTTTTTTACATTTATAACTTTCACTAATAAATTTCGCTATCTGCTGATTCTCTTTATTGCTTCGGACGTTTTCTGCCCAAAATAATATTTCACCACTACCTTGCTCATCAATTATTGCTTTAGAGGAATAGAGTTTTGATGATTGCTCATGAAAATATGACTTTACTGTGACTTTTTGCGGTTGTGCTTCAGTAGTCAATTGAAAATTGTAAGCTAAATTTGCAGTGGATTTTTTTTCACTATCCGAGGTATAAGACTGATAATAAATTTCATCTATATCCTGATTGTTTTTCAGAGTTGAATTGTTATCTGTTATGACCAGTGTTTCGCCACTTTCATCTTGACTAAAATAATAAAATAAACCTTCATACTCCATCCAGCGTGAAATAAAATCCCAGTCAATCTCATTATACTGAAAAACAAAGGCTTTCGGTTTATGCTCTGTCATTAAATCTAATTTAACTCGAGAAATTCCATGTTTATCTAATATTAGTTTAATAATCTGGGGGATCGATTTCTTAAGAAAAACTTCATTTTGTTTGGTCTGTTGCAGGCGATGAACTTTCGGCATTAAATTAATTTTGTACCGGTGATAATTATCGACCCCGTCAAGCTGTGTAAAGGATACGACCTCCCCATGCAATGGAGTAGTGCCACTTCCTTTTTTAGCAAATATTAATTGTGCTTTTTGATTAATGACTTGCTTTGCCTGAATTGAAATCTTACTCACAAATTCTATTTTAAACTGATATAACTCAGAAATAGCTTGCTTACCCTCGAATTCCAAAACAATTATTTCTGACTGGTTCACACCTGGAATTTCTAGTTTAGGCATCACTATTTGGGTTTTCATTAAGACTCCTGTTCCCTTGAAATCGTTAGGACTTATGATGGGGATTAGATATTATGTAACAACAGTGATGACAATAACGAAGCCCTCTTGTTGCTGTCAAGATGGCGTACTTTTTTTAGCCTAGCTAATTAATTAATAACACGTTCTTTAATAGTATGAGATTGACAATAATTTCTCCATGCATCATATTTGTCAGTAACTTTTTAAAGTTGCTGTGCAGCATCAGGACTACTCTTCAAAGATGAAGATATTTAAAGATAAACCCCACACTATTATTACATTCAACCACCGCCATCAGGGCAAATCAAAATTAGCCATTACCATCATGGCCATGTTTTCTTTTTCAAAAAGTGGAAAATTCCTGAGTTATGCTGATTTTTGGAAGGTTGCAAAAAAATCATTTAATTCGAGTCAGGGCGAATTCATCGATTTATATATGCCCAAAAAAAGGGCGGAGTTTTTTGTCAAGGGTTCTTGTTACGCCTATGAAGACAACACGAGTAAAAGTTTTGTAACGATACAAGTGGGTAATATGCAAAAACAGTTAACCGTTTTTGGCGATAGGCAATGGGTGGGAATGGAATCAAAGTACCATCTATCCCAACCCAACCATTTTCGCAGCATCCCCATTACTTTAACTAATGCTTTTGGAGGCAAAGAACATGAGATAAATCCCGAGGGCAAAGGGTATATCGCATCAACTGACTCGTATAGTGAAATAAAGCCACCCAATATTGAAATACCTGCACACCTTATAAAACAGCCAACGGATGCCCCATTGCCTGCCTTATTACTACCTCGCTCACCTACGTGCAAGTACCAACTTGATAAGTTCGGAACCTTTAACGAAGATTGGTTATTAAATGAAAGTCCTTATTATCCTGCGGATATTGATTGGCTTTATTTTAACCTTGCTGCCCCAGATCAGCAAAGCGAGCATTATTTTAATGGTGATGAAGTATTTACTTGTACCCATATGCATCCTGAAAAATCAATTATCAAAAGTCAGCTGCCTGGTTTACGTGTACGTTGTTTTTATAAACGCATTGACAGTCCTGAGAGTTTGAGCGAATTAAATCTGAATTTGGATACGCTCTGGTTACTGCCTGATGAGGAAACGGGAGTCCTCATTTGGCATGGTATGATTGATACGAATGATATTGCGGCCAATGACATTGATTTTATCTATAGCGTTAGTGAACCCTTAAGTGAAACAAAAAAGGATATCGATTATTACGTTAAACTACGTAATAAAACAAAAGAAATGGCCGCACAAATCCAGCCCAAAGAATCGCGAACTAGAACTCGAACAGCCGTCCCGTCCAAGCTCGGATTGAATTTGGATAAAGAATTTAAAGACCTGGCTAAAATTTTTCACTCTGGCAAAAGCTTGGAAGAGATCGACGCTGGGAACTTTTTTAAAGGAAAAACACCACAGGAAATCCTGCGGGAAGTAGAACAGTTTTATAAAAATCGAAATCAAACAGTACCGGTGTTTAATAAATCTTTGTTTGAAAATACGCAACAAAACATCAATCAAGCCCATTTAAATTATTTGGACTTTCTAAAAAAACAAAACATCAATGATACGCTTCCAGAAGCAAAACAAGCTGAGATATTACATAAGGCGGAACAGTTTAAACAGCAACTTGTACGCTTAGATAAAGCCAATGCCTTTACTCAATTTCGAACTGGAAAAGTTGGAACGTCTACTTATTCACGTGAAGATATAATCGAAGGTTTCCTGCAGAAAAAAGAGTTTTCCGGTGAAAATTTGTCCGGGATCGATTTTTCCGATTTAGATTTATCGGGTATCAATTTAGCAGGTTGTAATTTGAGTGATTGCAATTTGAATCGCACCCGCTTGAGCAAAGCGAATCTATCAACAACAACAATGATTAATACCAATTTATCCGAAGCGATATTGGATGGTGCCAACTTATCACAAGCTTTAATAAAAAATGCTGTTTTAAATCGAACTGATTTTAAAGAAAGCGATTTGCATAAAACACTGATCGAAGCGTGTTCAGGAAAAGAATGCAATTTTTCTTCAGCTTTTTTAAATTACATCAAACTTAAAAATTGTCAGTTTAATGGAAGCTTATTTGTCGGTCTAAAAGCCAATTTTCTCGATATTTCAGACAGCACTTTTGATTCGTGCAATTTTTCTGAGGCAAGACTGCAATTTGCGAATATTAATCAATGCGTTTGGATCAATCCTAATTTTGTTAAAGCTGATTTATCTCATGCACACATGGAGGACACAAAACTATCCAATGTGCACGGGAACAATATTATTGCCCCAAAACTCTCACTCACGAAATGTACTATTGATAATCTAATAATGGAAGATAGTAATTTTGACCATTTAAGCTGTAAAGGAACACATATTTCGGAGTGTACTTTTTCCAACTGTTCATTGTCTGGTTTCAACCTGATGAATGCACAATTGACTCGCGGCAACTTTATAAAATGTGTGATTACGAATTTGCGTGGTAATGACCATACTCATATATCAGCGAGCAATTTCGAGCATTGTGATCTGCGCAAAGCAGCCATATTGGGTGGCCATTACGAACAAATTTCTATGAGTGGGTGTGATATTAATGCATCTCAGTTTATTAATAGCATCGTGAAAAAATCAATGTTTAGCACGTGTAATGCTAAAAAATTCAGGTTTGTTAATTGTAAAGTGGACTCTAGTATTTTCCAGGACATCAATTTTTTTCAAGGTGTTTTTCATAGTTCAACTTTTGAAAATATCGAATTTAACCATTGCAATTTATACAGCATACCGTTTACAGACTGTCAGAAAAATAATGTAAAAATTCTGGATTGCTTAGTGAGAAACATTTCGTTACAAGAAGAAGAGTCTTTATGAACGCTGAAGAATTAGTAACTAAACTATCCCAAAAAGAGATAATTCAAAAAGTGTCATTGGACTCGATAACCATTGAAGGTATTGAATCACGGCGCGGCGTATTTTTGGAAGTCGAATTTAAAAATGTGGTGTTTAAAAATGTCCTATTCGTTGCATCTGTTTTTGAAAAATGTCGATTTGAACAGGTTACTTTTGAATCATGCACGATGCAGTTATGTACAATAATTTCCTCCACAATAAATCAACTGATAAGCCACAAGTCTAGTTGGATTGCTACTGATTTAAACTCAAATGAGGGCTACATTGACCTATGTGCCACGGAATCAGATTTCTCTAACAGCAAATTTCGTGGCCAGGATCTTAAAAATTGTGCATTCATAAACTGTAATCTTACTAAAATCAATCTTTCAAAATGTGATTTATCTGAGAGTAAATTTATTGATAGCAATATGGAAAAAATAACTGCAAAAAATTCAAATTTTTTTTCAGTCCTCTTTGAAAACGTCAACTTGACCGCGGCAAATTTTGAAGCAAGTGAATTGAATCAAATTCAATTTAACCGTTGTAACCTCCATAGAGGCTTATTTATTGAGGCGAAAATTCAAGGAACAGATTTTTCGATAGCAACAGAAACAAAACACATCAATTTATTTAAAGCGACTATAAAACAAACTACTTTTAAAGGAATGGACCTGACAGCAGTATGTCTTCAGGAAACTCAATTAGAGGGCGTTGATTTTTCTCAGTGTCGATTAAGTCCAAGCAATTTTAATCAGTCCAGGATCATAAATTGTCGCTTTGACTCTGCTGACTTAAGGCAGTCATTATTTGAAGAATCGGAAATAAGAGATAGCTCCTTTATACAAGCCGAACTCAGTTATGCACGATTCAATAACAGTTCTTTAACGACGTGCAATTTTACCAAGGCAAATTTAAATTTAGCCTCTTTGCATCATATTAGCGAAGTTCGAGTTAATTGGGAGCATGTAGCTCTTGATAACGTACTGCAAACAAATAAAGAATTATTGGAAGCAGAACAATGGTCATAAAATTAAGGAGTTCCTCATGCTTGAATCTGATGTCACCAGTATAAGTACCCACGGTGAGATTCTGAAGGGAAAAATTAAATTCTTTTCAGATGATACCTACCATGTGCTTCTCCAAGGACACTTGGTTAGTGCACAGCCCGCTTTTTCGTGTTTACTAACTCCTATAGTTGATGACGAAGTGTTACTATTTAAAGACGCAAATAATTATTATATTTTATCGATTATTCATCGTCATCAATCAGCCGCTTTCTCGCTTAAATTGGGGGAGAATTTAAGTGTGGTTGGCGAGGATAACAGCTTAAAACTTAAGGCTCCTACGATTAGCCTGATGGCAGATGATGCAATCAATTTAAATGCATCATTACACAATATTGATTGTGTTAATGGTAAATTTTCGATGAAACATGCCCACTTTAGTGGGGAAGAGTTAAAATTCTCTTATCAATCACTCAAGATGATTTGTCAGTATATACAAACAATTAGTGACACGATTAATACCCAGGCATTACGTGTTTATCAATGGGTAAATGAACTGGAGCATCAATTTCTAGGCCGATTACGAACTATTGTAAAACACAATTACCGGATTGATTGTGATGAAATGGAAATTCATGCTGAGGGTGATGCAAAGATTGCGGCGAAACAAGTTCAGTTGGGGTGAAATATGACAATGGCGTGTATGATTGGTGGAGAGGTGATGACTGCGGGCCCAATTGATATATGTAAAATGCCTCCTCGGGGTGTTCCTAATCCTTTTATGAATATCGGCACTTGGCTCATGAGTGTTGATTTTGTACCCATGGTATTAATTAATTCATCACCAAGTTGTAATATAGGAACCATTATTCCCGAATCAAATGGGGATCAAGCAGGGACTATGGGGGGCGTGATTTCGGGAACCTTCATGCTTTTAGTCACGCCTTTAACTGGTGCATTTAATGTACTTATAGATGGCTTACCTGCAAATAATTTGGGAATGACAGTCACTTTATCAAATGATACAAACACCATGGGAATCTATTCAGTGCCTTCACAAACAGACGTTATTGCGCTTTAAAGTTTGCTGTTTTGGTATGGAGTAGCCTGGTTGCTTGCAACCAGGCTACCGCTATTTTACAAGCGATGTTGAATTCGTTCATAAACAGATGCTTCTATCCCAACATGGAAAAAACCATCAAAAGCATGTAAGGGGACGTCCATTACTTGTGCAAAAGTATGATAGATGGTGTTGCTGTTGACGGTTGCAGATAAGGGAATTGTGAAGCCACAGAAGGGATAATTAAGATCCAAATCGTTAATTGCTTCCACTGCTTTTATGGCGCGTAACCAATGTTGCATGCAATCCTCTTTTTGATACACCGTGAAATAGGCATGAATAGGGAGCGCAAAAGTAGCGAACGGTAAATCATATTGATTGGCAAACAGAGGATCATAGGCAATACAGTATGCCTTTAAACTATGATCCCTACTGTAGCCAATAGGGACTATATGTCCATTGCTTCTTGAGGTAGCAAGTCCGTGCAATTGCGCAATGACTGTATTTCGTTCCAGTTCTCTTAAAATCCAAAAGTCATGCACAAAACGATCAAAATAAGGGATTGGTAAACGAAACATAGCGGCTTGAATGCAATATTCTGTCATAACCATCTCCAGTTAACTCCATCTCCATCCATGTTGCGCTTCTCAATTTCTCATTGTTTGCATGCCCTAACATCTTGAGTATAGGACTCTATTCGCTATTTGGTGGAGAGCTATTCTGTTAACAGCCGCGTCATAAATACTTAATTATTTGTGTGCTAAAATTAATCTAAGTGGTTAATTTTGGCGAGATCATCATGGGCGCTACGCTTTCTACGCTTGCAGATGAGGAAGACAGGAAGTCTATTGAAGGTGCTATAAAACAAATTCTCCTTTTAGAAGATGAACACATTAAAAAAAATACATGGTTTAAGAGGCTAAAAGAGCTCGACTATCTCGCTCATACACAAGAAAAATCCATTTTAGAATTTCTTACCGATGATGATTTATTAGAAATTATTGAGGTATTTAAAGGAATACAAAGTGCAGTTTCTAAGAATATAGAAGCACTGGAAAAGGATGGCGGGGAGCTTAGTCGCTTAAAAGAGGAAAGTGCTACTCTGGAAAACAAAATAAGTGCTAAGAAACAAACAATACTTGGAAAGCAGGCTAATTTACGTGAATTGCTACCTCCTCCTCCTGAACCAGGATATTGGGCTAATTTGTGGACTAATTTTGTGGCTTCTATAGGCGATATGAAACCTGGTCCTGGTAAAAGGTTCCTCTTACTTTTTGTATCCGAAAAAGATATACATGCCGCACAAATAATACGTAATTATCATACAGAACCAGCGAGGGCGCGTCAGGAGTTAAATGAGACAATCGCTTCGCTAGAATCAGAAAAAGCAGGGCTAGAAAAAAATTTATCTTCGGTAAAGGCAGATATTGGGCAAAAGGAAGGAAATCTCCGTGAATTAAAAGAACAGCAACAAACTTTGGAAGACAATGTTCCAATATTAGTCGAAAGTGCCAAATCTTTGATATCCACGGAAAAACAACAGCAGGCAGAAAAAGATATGGCTATCGATCGTGAGTTGGATTTTGACATTCCAAGACAGCCTTTCGGTTATGAGTAAATACAGCTCCTATTTTCAAAACTAATTAACAACCACCCTATGCGCCTGCACCCGCAGGTAGCCTGGTTGCTTGCAACCAGGATTTACTAGCATGAACCGTTGAGCCACCAGCTGCAAGCAGCCTGGCTAAAGTAATGACTAAAGCGCTAGAACTCGTTTAGCTCAATAAAAAATAACTATTTGTTAATTTTTTGTACTATACATTAAATAGGTAGGTTTATTTTTTGGAGCTGTAATGGCATCTGATAAAAAGAAACTAGAACAGATTTTTAAACTGATTGCTGATAATCCTTTGGAAGCAATAAAACAAATTCAGACTTTAGATGCTGAGGATTTAGAAAATGCTTCCTTAGGCTATTTAAAAGATGAGCAATTGTTTGACAAGGCAATCAGAGCACAACAATTAGATGTTGCAAATGCAATTATTGAGCGATATGGAGAAGTACACAAGAAAGAAGATTTAAAACACTATTTAGGAAAACAACAATTAAAACCATTGGCTATAGATTATCAGGATGGTCAAAACACCTACGTTTATGATATGAATATGGTTCGATGTATGAGTTTAACGGCTTTTAGATTTTATAAAGATTTAGTAAGTGAGCAAAAGGACGAATATTTAAAATCAATTCAAGCAGAAACAAAACAATTGCGTATCCTAGGTGTGGAAGAGCTTCTGAAAGTAACGCACAATCCAGCAAAACAAGAACTTTCAAAGGCACTTAAATCGTATAAAGAGGGTAAATCTTTTGCGGATGTGGAACTCAATAAAGCGATAACGAAGGCCTTTAGTTCATTAGATAGGGATGAGAAAGCCAAAGAAACAATTTCATATCAACAAGCAGACGCAGCTTTAGCTACAGCAATAAATCTTGATAATGCATGTTCTCAATTCAGAAGCCAAAGTCGTTTTGCTCATTCCTCTTTAGATAGTTTTAAAAGTAATATAAGCGGAATTTTAAACCATTCTTCTAATAATATTTTAAAAGAAAATCGCAGTTTTGCCGACAAAATGGCATCTATAGGTAATGTTGTGGCCCGATATACAGGGATAGGCTATGTTGTGGCAGCTGTTCAGGGAAAATTCCAAGATTTTCATGATTTTAAGTGGACATTATTTAACGAGAAAACAAAATTTGAAACACAGCAGGAAAATATAGGATCGCAGATTACTCCCAAAGCAGGTGGGTAACAAAAGCCAATGCACCATGCAAAAGTAGCCTGGTTGCTTGTAACCAGGATTTTCTGACTACCCAGATGAGACTCCGCTGCGAGTCGCCAGACTAGAGTCATTCGATTTTCTATCTTTAGTCAGGACAACATTGATTTCAGAAATCCCAGGATATCAATAATCGGTCTTTTTGTGTTAAAATTGATCACCCTTGGTTGGTGTTTTTAGGTTCCCAATGAGTCATACTATTTCTATTCTTCATAATGATAATCAAAAAACACATGCGAGCATGCTCGAGGCGATAAGCAATATTCTAAGATTAGAGGAGGAAGCGATTGCTAGTCAGTGTAAGGATGCTTTTGCAAGATTAAGCAAGGCCGAAAAACAAGCGCAACACGGTGCTAAATACAGTGATGAAGACTATTGTATTTTAGATGTGCTTACCGATGAAGATTTGATAGCTATTATCTATGAATTTAAAAAAGCGCTGCTCAATGTTTCTGAAACAATAGATGCAATGGCGCGGGCAAAAAGAGAAATGGTTACTCTAGCCGGTAAAATAACTGCTAAGGCTCAAGAAATACTTGATAAACAAGATAAGCTCAATGAATTAAATAAAAATCCCCGGCGCTCTGAACCAGGATTTTGGATCACTTTTATCGCGGATGCAAACCCTGGTTTTGTAAAAAGTTTAATCATCCATTTTTTATCTGACCTAACAGAAATCCGCACCGCACAAACAATTTGTGCGCGTCATGCAGAACGTAATCAATTAATGAGCGCAGTTGCTGCACTAGAAGCAGAAAATAAAACGCTAAAAGATGATTTATCTTTGGCAAAAACCAACATGCAGCAACGAGAAGATGAGGTAGGCAATCCCGAAAAATTAAAAGCGCATAAGAACATTTTGGAAGCTAATGTTGCAACATTAGAACGGGATGCTAAGTCTTTAATGGCTACATTTGGGCAACAAGGACCGGTAGCTCAAGCGGTGGTGGCACAGAAGCAGGATAACGACGAGGGATTAAACCCCGGGACCCGGGGTTTTTCTACCAACGCGCTCATTTAAGCGCAAACATCAGCGCAAAACATGCGTGCCAATTAAATCAGCAGGTGTGGCGCGGATATTTTGCTGTCTTTTCGTTTTAAAAAGCCCATGTTTTTGTAATGAGACCCCAGCTTCGTTGTTTTGACGCGACACAACTTCAGGTTCAATTTCTTGGTTGTTATCAATGGCTAAGCGCTTATCAGTTTCTACTTGATTATCTACAGGTGAATCGCTCGTAATGCCTACATCGATTTCTGAGTCATTATCAAGTTCTAAAACGCTACCGAGTTCTGAATCATTATCAGTCGCTGGACTATCGAATTCAGCGTCTGTTTTTTTCTGAATTGCTTTGCCGTGCAGTCGCTCACTTAAGTAGTCAGCAACGTCAGTTTGGCCGCTTGCAACTGCTTTTTTAATCGCGACTCTTAGCGATTTTTTTTCTAGTGTATTGATTGGCAGTTCACATAAATAGCGAACAATTTCTGGCTTATTATTTTTTACTGCCGCGATTAATGCCTTCCCAACAACTTGTTGATTGAGCACATCCATTTCATACGTACCTACATATTCAATGATATTCAGCCTTCCCACTCTAGCTGCAAGGAGAAATCCATCTCTTATCATCGCCAATCTACCTGGAAGATTCTGGGGTATGTGACATAGGGCAATAAATGTTTCTAACTGGTTATTTTTAACAGTCTCTTGTACTGCACGAATTATACTGTGTTTAGACGGTTTATTTTGGGTGCTCATGGAGCAAAAAAATTCTATTGGTGCTTGCTTTCCTGATTTTGCTGCAGCTATAAGTCCTTGATTTACTGAATTTTGGTTGGGAGCGTTAATTGATGAATTACATAAATAGCTAATGATGTCCATATGCTCATTGATACTCGCCTGTGCTAATGCTTCCCCAAGAATATCTGGAGGTAGTTTTACAGGTAACTTATGTAGGCATCGAACCAGAGGTAAATGCCCATCTTCACAGGCTTTTACAAAAACTCGCTGAATGAGCGACGCTCGCGGTGGATTCGTTGCATGGTACAGTTTGCTGATTGCTTCCAGTTGCAGCGTATTTACTGCTTGGTGAAATGCTTTTTCAATTGCGACAATTGAGGGGGGATGCTGTTCTGAATGAGCCATGAATAGCGCGATATCCCAATGTCCTAGTGCAACCGCTGTATGAAACTGTTTATTAAGCTCTGATTGACGCGGCATATTCTCCGCAGAATTATAAAAAAACTGAATAATGTGCAGCTGATTGTTAGTAATGGCCTCATTAAGAATTTTAAGCAGTTCAGTTGAGGATGGGGCATAATCATAAGTCTTTAAAAGATATTTTATAATGTGTAGTTGACCTTGCCCAGCTGCGAGAAAAATGATTTTTACGAGACCATCAGAGCTTAGCTGTACTTTGTTATGTCGACAAAGATAATCTACTGCAGGCCATTGATTTGCTTTTGTCGCTGCTCTTATTGCTTTGCTCCATGCTTCTGGGGCAATTTGCTCTGCCAACAGAGTAATTAAGCCAAGATTGCCATGTTGTGCGGCTTTAATAAAAATTGTTTTGCCTTCATATTCTTTTTCTGCCCAATTAAGTCGTTGTACTGGAGCATCTTCTAATCGTTGAATGATCTGTTTTCTGATGGGGCCATTGTCGATGACTGCAAGAAGTTCAACCAACACGCGTTCGTATTCACTGACTTCATCGGTAACTACAGGAGGCAACGATAGCGCCTCGATAAAAGTATTTAAATCAAAATGTACTCCATGACAACGGAACGCAATTTCAGCTGTTTTTGCTCGTAGTGCATATTTATTATCGAGAAGGAACTTTGCTTGCGGCTTGATTAAATCAAATACCGCAAGTTTTCTTGTTGTATCAAGCCAAGTATCTTCGATAAGATGATGGTTGTGGCTACTCAACGCCGGTTCACTGGTTTGCTCAATAATGCACTGATTAAGCTGTTGCTTGGCTTGTTCACTTTTCCGCTTAATGATTGTCTCGCAATCAGGATATTTTCTTAACTGACGTACCAATTTGTCATCGTCTAGCAGCATGGGATGAAGCGCGAGGTTATCAAGAATTGCCTCAAATACGAGTTGGGTCAGAGGACTGTTTTTCTTCGATAGCATCGAGAATAATGCCATCAATTGGAAAATAATATCGGGCTCAGCAGTATGTCCCACCGTAATGTGTTGAATAAAGTGAGCGACATTCTCTTCATTGATATGCTCAAAAAGATTCGGTTTATAAGGTAATAGATAAAATACAGCGCCCTCATTATGAGCTAGAAGTTGTTGGGCGGTATCATCCTTGATTAAATGAGCCAGATATTCTAAAGCTCTAGGGGACGTCTCTCGCGCAATAACATTAATAATGGTAGATAAGCCCTGCACAATCGTTGGTGGTTGATTTAAGGTATGGCCTAGTATGTGCAACCATGGTGCATTTTTTTCTTCTACTGCAGTGATTGCTGCGATGAGAAATTGTTGGCCAAAGAGTTGGTGTAAGGCCAAAAAATTGCTTGGCGTTAAAGAAAATTGTAAGGGATTTACTGTTCGCGCGATATTCTCTAATTCGCCTTTGCTCAGAGTTCCATCGAGCGCATATTGCCGAAATGCTTCTTCATCACTACTTATTTGTTGTGCGGTGTCTATGAGTTGCTTCGCTTCAGGAAAGCAGTTAAGCAGAGCATATAAGCGAAACACTTCATTGTCTTCTGAGTACAAAGTAAATAGATGGTATTTCAGGAAATCATGTAGCAAGTACGTGTGGAGAATATGTTGCTCACTGACGTTGCGTCGTACAAGCCAGAGGATTAGTGCAGCAAACAACTCGGTATCGCCAATCCATTCTCTACATAAGCCAATGACTCCTAGGGGATTTTTTTGTGCAGAGAGTTGTTCGCTTAAATGGCTTAAATGGTGTTCGACGCGTTTCCTTTCTTCATCGCGTTTTTGTATCTCCAGCTCAAGCGCAACTTGTTTCTGAATTTCAGGATGATTTTTAAATAAGGCTTCATTGTCTTGATATAAAGAAAGTGCTTTATTTTTATCTACCTGCAATAAAGCAAAAAATAGTTCATTCCATTTGCTGCCTAGATACGGTACCTCTTGTTGAGATTTAGATAACAAGTATTGAAATGTAATTAAAAATAAAGAGCCGTCCACACCTTCAGCCAATTGTAGCTGGCAAAACTCAAGATAATTCATAAACACATTATGCTGGTCTAATTCGTTTATGAAATGTTCTGTCTCTTGGCCACTTAATTTGGCAAGACGTATCTTTGCCACAAGCTTTCGGTTTGTAATCTTTGCCTGCTCTTGTTCTGTTTGGAGTAGATCTCTGGATAGGGGAGGATTGGAACTTGGAAGTGCTTCTTCATTGACGTGAAGCCAGTGAAATAGCTCACTAATGATCATCTTTTGGCTCTTAAGGGTAAAGTTGACATAAGATGTACTATAAATGATCTTGAGTCAAGGTGTTATTTGAACTCTAAGCCCTTAATTTGAGCCAAAAGTCTGTTAAATCGCAGTGATCTCCAAAAATAGACGATTTGATCTTGAAAGTGTCTAATGGTTTTTTAATTGGACTAATCGCTCATCCGCTCTGAAGAGCCCCTTCTCCCCTTTGGGGAGAAGGTGGTTTCTGATTGGTTGAGCACAATGGACTTCCTTTCCCATTTGTGTGAGAGGGCAGGGGTGATAGCCCATTTGCTAAATCACGGATAGATTGTCGCAATGAGGAATTTCTACTCAATAGAATATCTAAATAAGAAGTTCAAAAAAATTGATGTGAAGACGAATCTAGGATAAAAAAAATTAAGCCTGATCAATCAGCATAATCAGACCTATTTGCAGAATAAGACGAGGAGAGTAACCACATCCTTGTGGTATAGCGTCTTCCATGATGCTATAAATTCCCTTTAAGACATCCACTGTCATTCCTCGTTGAATTAAGCATAGCAAAATGTTCTAAATAATCATCGCTTTTTTATCTCATATTCATGTAAGAAATGTCTCAAACTTAAAGTATAATGACGTAATAGAATAAAAATTGTCCAAATACATACAATTCCCACATTCTGCGCCCTTAATATTAACTGCAACAAAACATAGGCTGCGTTGAGACGAAAAATCACCGTTCATAAAATCCTTAGCAATTATCAAGTTGAGGTAAGCATATGAGAAGCTTAACTCCATTGCTCAATCGCCGCGAACGGCACAAATATTTTCAGACTTCCCCAGGAATTACTCCAGAAAATATCACCATCAGTTCCATCGCCATCAGAGTATCCCCATACCCACAAATTATACAAACGATCACTTGTTGCTTGAAAAAAAAGTGTACTTTGCCCAACGGGGAATAATTCGTCATTGTCTGAGTTTGAGTGATCTTCAGACCAACCTGTGCCGTCACTCCATAGTTGAAACCGTGGGTCTTGTTCGATGCGAACATCATTGCCACTAAAATCAAAACTAATGACTCGAATTGCAAGATAACCATCACTATGTGCTGTCGGTCCTAAGTTGGACCAATCGTGCCATGCAAAACTATATTTTATAAACGGCGAAAAACGAACCCAGGTGCTCTCTGCAATAGGTCTAAAAAATATGCCTATACCTGAAGCTCCTAATGCAGAACCACCACTAAAAACGCTATAGTCTGCTATAAAGCGTCCATCTGTTTTAGATGCCTCTGCTTGACCCCCGGTATTATCATGAACTAAAGAATCAAATGTCCAATCAAAATCATAAGGAGGAGCTGTCACAATGAGCAATGACCCGCTTTTTATTTTGGGTTTTATCTTCGGATAGGTTGGTAGCGCCAATTTAGTCTTTGAGTGTTCGGATAATCTTCGTAATTCTCTAAGGCTTTTTTGTGCGTCTTTATCTTCATAAATGAGCTTTGCTAAGGGATTAAAAACGGAGGTATAGTGCTTTAATTTTTCTGTATTAATCGATTCACGCAGGTCGAGTTTCTTTTGGAGTTCTTGCTCAATATAATCCATTCCTTTTGCAGCAATACTTTGTGAAAAGGGTTTGCCATTTATAGCAATAATGCGTTGGCGTACTTCATCATGATTTCTATCGTCCATGGCTACTCTCCTTGAACTGGTAAACTCCTTCCCTAGGAGTTAAATTTTCTCCTCTTTTTTGTAAAAAAATCAATCAATTTGTATAACATTTGCGGTTAAGTATAGCATATTTTTGCATTAACGGCTGAGTCTACGGTCTTAAGTTCTGTTCCATTTTTTTCAATTCTGATTGATCTAGAGGAAAATCAACAGTCCAAGGTTTTATTGGCTTTGGCAAGGTGGTTTCTGTACAGTAAGCCTCTAATGTTTCAGCTGAAACATGGTCGATGCCGAATTCATCAGCAAGTATTTGATAACCCTCTTCAAAACTGGCTAATGTTTTTTGGGTATTCTCATCACCTTCACTTTTTGAAAACTTCAATTGTTTTGATTGGACATCCCAGGCCAATGATTTACGGCCATGTTCGGTAATGCTCCCAATGACAACTTTAGAATCGCGTATGCCAATTAGCTCTGGATAGCGCTCTAGTTTGAGTAAATTCATTGCGGCCTTTTCTTTGCTTATGGCTTGCAAATCGGTCTGCGCTAAGCGCAGCCATCCCTGCCGTGTTTTTTTCTCTAGAACATAAGTATTATCAACAGAATAAAACTTGAATACATCTCCATTTTGCGTAATTGGCTCATCTTTACCTGTAATCAGTATTGGAAAGCGAGGGGCAGAGGAGCCGAGTCCAGGATCTAAGAAAAAATGTTTCTCATCAATTTGCACTTTTAATACGAGATGCGATGGAGGTAGCTTTAGTATTTCGGATGAATTGACTGTAGCACCCATCAAAACGCGTGCAGCACAGAATGAAACGGTATATCCCATTTGTGTTAATGCATCTGCTAATAAGGCGGCTGTTTGAAAGCAATATCCACCATGTTCTGCAGTAAGTAAATTCTTATAGCTAAAGAAAGATAGTGAGTTTCTTTGGACTGGGTGCTGCTTGGCAATTTTTCTTAATTCAAAATTTGAATATGGGAACGTCTGTACATGAGCAAAATAGAGGGCTTTTAAAAAATTGATTTTTTCATCACTTGAAGCATTGCCAGGTAAAGGTTCCATTTTTAACGTTTGCAGATAAGTCTTTAAGTTTATTTTCATAATAAAGATCCACCCCTATGGTTTTATACCTGACTTAATATGTATCTGTGTATTTCTTCCCAGTAGTTTAACAAAGTACAGTAAAGAAATCTTCGTCTTAAGAGTATCTCTCATCGGTTCTAACCGTGAACATGCACTTCACGTACTAAAGCGAGCCATGCTTTCGCGGCCTCAGAAAGGTAGGAGTTCCTACGCCAAGTCATTGCCATATTCCATTGCAGCTTATCTTCTTTAAGTAACAGAGAATGAATTTGCTTGTTTTGCCTTTGCATGGCGATCATTTGTGGCAAAAATGTAACACCAAGACCTGCTGAAACAAGCTCTAACATAAAATCAATTTGGCTGCTTTGAGCAACTATTTTAGGCTCAAAACCTGCTCGTTGGCACGCATCGATAATCATACGATGTAAAGCAAAACCACTACCAAAAAGAATGAAAGGGATCTCTTTAAGTTCCAATAAGGAAATAGAGTGCTTTGTTGCTAATGAGTGATTAGACGCTAAAAGTGCAACCAAAGGTTCAGAGCGGATCGGTTGACAATCAAACTCTTCAGGAATAGGAAGTAAGGTTCCTGCGAAGTCTATATCACCTGCCCGCAAACATTCAGCAAGCTTGTCACTTCCATGTTCAATGAGTTCTACCTCGATACCTGGATAGAGCTGATTGTAACGCGCAAAAAGGGGGGCAAATAGAGTACTACTTCCTACAGGAGAAATACCTAGGCGTAATCGTCCTTGCTTTAAACCACGTATCTCATCAAGCTCTTTAAGAAGATCATCACGCTCAGCAAGTAGTTTAAGGCCTCGGTGATACACAATTTCACCTGCTTTCGTCGGTACATTGCGTTTCTTAAAGCGTTCAATGAGAGGAACACCCAATTCATCTTCAAGTTGTTTGATTGCTTTACTCACCGTAGACTGGGTCGCAAAAAGAATTTCTGCGGCTTTGGAAAAACTACCTTGACGTACGACTTCGATGAATGCGCGCAGCGGTTTAAATTCCATAAACTATTCCATAATAGAATGATTATAAGTCTATAAATTCATTTTATTCATAATAAATAAAGATGTACACTTTAATGAAAAAATAATGATCACAAAGATTTAATATATGTCATTAAAATTTCAGAAAAACCCATTATTCCAAGTTGGATTGGTTTGTTTATTTTGGTTAACAAGTGACCTTGTCGTGCACTTTGTCAAATTTCCTTTGCCTGGCGGCATTCTTGGCCTAGGGGTGGTATTACTTCTTTTAATGACCAAACGCATCCGATTAGACAGTATAAAACGGGGTACTGAATTACTCCTTGGAGATATGCTGTTGTTTTTTATTCCGGCAGTACTTGCCATACTCGAACATCATGAGTTTCTGAGTATCTTAGGTCTTAAAATTCTGTTCATTATTGTATTAAGCACGCTCTTGGTGATGTTGGTTACTGCGCTTGTTGTGGATTACTGTTATCGTTGGAGTTCGGAATATGTTAAGTCTCATGCTGGTTAAATCAGCAACACAAACAGTGTTTTGGTCCTTTATCACGATAGGTCTGTACTTTATTGTCAAACAGCTGCATCGTCGGTGGTCATTTTGGTGGCTTATGCCGCTTATTCTTACCCCTATCCTTGTTGCGGCCATGATTCATGTATTGCATGTCAGTTATCAGGATTATTTTCGCGGTACCAAATGGCTGGTCTTATTACTTGGGCCAGTGACTGTCGCTTTCGCAATTCCTATTTATGAACAGCGCGCGCTCATTCGTAAACATTGGTTGGTACTTTTAATTGGCGTATTTGCCGGAAGTTTCACTGCAATACTCTCAAGTTGGGTATTAGCTGTTCTTTTAGGTCTTGATGACAATTTACGCTTGAGCTTGTTGCCTCGCTCAATTAGCACCCCATTTGCCATGGAAGTTTCGCGTGCTATTGGCGGCACCCCAGATCTGACTGCCATTTTCGTTATTCTTACAGGGATATTGGGAGCTGTTATTGGTGAGCTAATACTCATGTACTTATCTTTTAATTCGTCTCTTGCTCGCGGTGCATTTTTAGGCGTTGGGGCTCATGCCGCAGGAACTGCTCAGGCTCGTAAAATAGGAAATACCGAAGGAACCATTGCGAGTTTGGCGATGATTTTAGTAGGCCTCCTCAATGTATTGCTTTTGCCGCTGATTAGTCATCTTCTGAGATAGACTGCCGTGTATATGTTAGTTAATTCATTGTTAACGCTAAATAAGCGAAGGCTGGGCTATTAAGCCCAGCATGTAAAATGCCAATATACTTCGTTCCTAAAACCAATGGATAAGCACTTGTTAATTGGGCTTATATGAGGGCAATGATAGACATTGGAGAGTAAGAATTAACTTTGCAAATGCTGGGCTTAACAACCAGCCTACAGACGCGTCTGCCGCTGATTAACTATTTTCTGTAATAGGTGTTTACAGACCCTATAAAAATTTTTTGTTGTTAATCAATCCTTAAGCTTATTTGTTTTACACTGATAAAAAAGAGGAGACTATCATGTCAAACAAAAAATTAACTGAACGTTTGCACTATGAGCTTGATGAGCTTGGTGTTCCTGCATTAATGACAGAGCGCGTGCAAGCGTGTTCAAAGATGTTTCAATTACCTAAATTTAAAATTGAAGCTTTACTCCATGGGGTTGTTGCATTAGATGACAATACCATGCAAAGAATTGCCGATGAGCTTGAAGTGAGCACGGACTGGTTATTTGGCGATGCAACTAAGGAAAAAACAAAACACTAAAGCATGTTCGCAAGGTGATGCCTTCCCTATATGTGTTTGGGTAATTCGTTGACAAAAAAAGTAGGCTGGGCTGATAAGCCTGAGGATCCCTCAGGCTTATCAGCCCAGCCTACACATTGCCTTGCAATGTTACATCCTAATTACAATTCCCTTGAATAACACAGTTCACCAGGCTGCTTGCAAAGTGATAATTATTGTTTTCATCATGAATAATTTCCCAGTCGAAAACGCCTCCAAACCCTGGATAAGTTCGTGGGGGAATGTAGGTATCACAACTTGATGCGCTGGCGATTCCGGTGCGTAAGCATTGTATGGCGCGTTTGATTGTACCAATCACTGCGGCGGGTGAGCCATCACTTTGTCCTGAAGCGTTAGGTGCGGGATAACCCAAGACAACCTGCGATGGGGTTAAATAACTGATATAAGGTTGGAACCCAGTTTGCTGTCCTGAACGGGTGGTTGCAGGCCAATTTTCCAGTAAATCGGTAGCCATAGCTACTGACGCATTAGGACTACTTGTATTGTTGGGGTCATAACAAACGAGGTCTATTCCATACGTACACCCTGCGTTATACATTTGAATGCCGACCCATGCTAAAGATTGATGTGTTTGCATCACCAAAGAAGCATAATTTCCCCATGTTGCATCAAACCCTGAGGTAGCGGCAACATTCGCAGTTTGTGGTGCTAAAGTAAGAAGCAAATTAGGATGATTCGTATGCATTGTATTGATGATGTTGGCTAAAACAGCGATATCACCTGTAGGATTGCTAAAAGTTCCACCTGCATTCAGCCCACTTTCAATATCAAAATCAAACCCATCAAAATTATATTGAGTGACTAAGCTTTCTAATGAACTAAGAAATTTTTGTTCAAATGCAGTCGGTGAAGAGGCTGCTGATACTACTTGATGAAAATTTACCGTAGTATTAGCAATGCTTGATGATGCGCCACCTAAGGAGAGCAATACTTTAATGCCTGCGTTATGCAGTGACTGAATGTAGCTTGCTGATACGGTATCGAATGCGGAAGTAATTTGACCGGGGTTTGTGGTGCTAAAGACTCCAAATGCCACGAGGATATGGGTATAGCCAGCATTAGCCAAATCAGTTGCAGATGGTGGCGTATCCCAACCGGGCAAGTAACCTATAATTCTGCCGCCAGTGCTTGTATTTTGGGTATACGTAATGGTTTCAGTAGCAGAGGAGGATACAGTTAAAGGTTGAGGAGAATAGCTTGTTGTATAACCATTTACTGATGTTGCGCTCACTGTATAGATCATTCCATCCGTTAAGCTCACATGAGTTGTTCCTGTTCCATTGCTTAGGGAAATGGTTTCATTGACCGGTGTGCTGTTATTGCTTGGCGTAAAGGTTACATTAATGGAAGAAAGAGAAGAGGGCGCTCCTGTTATGGTAACGGGAATACTGTCTTGAGCTACCTGTACGCAATTATAAGTGAGTTGCACTGTTGGTGCGGTAGGGGCTGCAACAGCTGAGGTTGGAGTAAACGTTGGAGTACAGTTGTATCCATTATATGCGATTACTGGTGTAGAAAAGGCATAGCTGACTCCATTTGCTAACTGACTAATCACGTTAGTTGTGCTCCAATTCACTTGGGCATTGGTTGCACTTTGAGTGTCTAGACGAGTTAAGGTCACGACTGGATTACCCGTATAACCAGATAATTGAGAGGGTAATGCGCCTAAGGCGAGATTGATATTCGCTGCGGTTTGCATTGCTGTATAGTTAATTGTAGAGGAAACAGTACTGCCTGCTGCAACTGTGAGGCTTGCAGGGTTTGCTACGCCTTGATACACGACACCGTTACTATCCGTTACATTAGTTGGTGAAACGGTATAAGTTCCGGCCGCCAGTCCAGATATCTGTTGTTGTCCAGACCAGGGAACCTGAACATTCACTGTTTGCCCATTTAAAGTTAAATTAACCACCGCATAAGTTTGGGTTACATTCGCAGGCTTCGCTGAAGCATTTATTAAATTGATGTTGCCAGTAGATACCGGGGAGTTTAAATAAACTAAGACACTATTGGCGATATAATCTGCAGCAGGCTCGCCATAAATAATAGTAAATGAACTTCCTACAGGAAGTTTACTATTGGCTCCAGGATAGGTAGGAAATTGTAAGGGGAGTGCGGCTAAATAGGTGCCTCCACTTTGAGGTTGTGATGTAATTTGTAAGGTATTGACTGGATAAGACAAAGGTGAAAAATTTCCCCAAAAAGTTGTCTCCAGATTACTGCTATTGGAAAAAGTTATCGTTGAATTTTGAAAATCTACGCTTTGATTGCAATTGTTGGTTAGTTTCAACGAAACGGTTTTCCAGCTACTTGTACCTGTTGCGCTGAAACTGCCTGCGATACACGCAGTGGGTTGCGGGGCAACAATTGGTGTTTTGGCAAAGCCATCATTTAAGAAAAACATGCAACCGACTAATAGTCCTATTTTTTTCATAAATTCCCTTAATTTTCATTAGATTAGAGATTGGGGGCATTAACAATAAAGAGCTTTAGGGTTTAATGCAAGGAATTTTTCATAACAAAAAGCACAGCTAGAGCCATGCTTTTCTCATTGAATTATGCCTAAAAAACTTTAAATAGAAGCATCTTTATCTTTGATTTGTGGCCATTGCGCATCCGCTTTTTTAATGTTGCCTGGAATATCTTTTGCCCAAATATCCTGAATTTGTTTATTCAGATTAAGATAAAGTCGTTCATCAACAATTTTCCATGCTAAGGGATCGCTGATGACTTTATGACCCGAAGCAACACCGTAAGCACAGTAACCGCCATACTCAGGTAGATATTTTTCTGGATTTGCCGCAAATGCTTTTTTATTTTCCGTCGTTGCAAAAATGTAAGCAATGCCATGATACATTGCTACATGGTTCCCATTCCCATGCACGGGGCCACTTTTTTGTTGATAGGATACAAGATCATAACCTTGATTCCCAACAACACTGATTGAGTTATCTACAGCGGCTTTTGCAGACAAAGGTAATAAAAACAATAAAAAGAAAAAAGATAAAAAGCGTGAATGCAAAAAATTCATATTATTACTCCCTGTATTGAATTAACTAAAATGTATCGTCAGTCATTGTTCATTCGTATCTGCTGCACATATTTTTTAATCATTACTTATGAAACCCATTATAATCCATAGCCAGTAATTGTGATTCTTTGCCATAGTTTTCCGAAAATGAGATCAGTTCAGATAGATTTTTTTCACACCAGCGAATTGCAGTAATTGTGGGTAACGTATCCTTATTTTTTTGCACAGACCATTGAGCATGTTCTAACAAGAGGCTGGCTGCATAGGTGCGAGCCAATGCATACGCAAGTTGCCGTGCACCAGTTTGTTGCTCCTCAATACTCATTTGAGGTATAGAGAGAATGTAGGTTTTTAGTTCGTGCATTGCGTGTTGGGTGTTCACTTTAGAATGAATGAGCTCCTTTTGGTTGATGTGGTTCAGCCGTTTCTGTATGTCGTCGAGAAAAAATACCGCCGCATTTTCTTTATGAATCGCGCGCAAGGCATCAAGACTGAGAATGTTAGTTGTTCCTTCCCATATGGAGAGCACTTGAGCATTTCTTAATAATTGTGGAAGGCCAGTATCTTCAATATAACCCGCTCCACCAAAAGCTTCTAAAGCTTCACTTACCAGGGCAATTGCTTGTTTTGCTGTATAAAGTTTTACTAGAGGGGTCAATAGTCTCAATATTGCCTGTTCCGCTTCTGTTGCTTCACCTAGTTCATCTTTGCCCAATAGTTCAATCGCATGAAAAACCAGATGGAATGCTGCAGTAAATTCTACTTGCATGCTTGCCAATGTTTCCAGATGGAGCACATGTTTTGACAAAGTGTGACCAAATGCGACACGCTTTGTTGCATAATCACGAGCAAGTGCGATCGCGCGGCGCATATAACCAACAGCACAACAGGCATTGTAGATGCGTGTGATATTAAATAGAGATGAAATCTTTTTAACTCCATCACCTGCTTCGCCAACGAGTAGCGCAGGGGCATTTTCCAGAGTTAATTCTGCTGTAGGTAGAGCACGAGTACCTAACTTGTCTTTTAGACGATTAATCCTAATTCCATTCAGCTTGCCCATTTGATCTCTAAGTTCTAGATAAAACAAACTTAAGCCTTTACTGCCTTCGGGGGCGCCCTCGATACGAGCAAGAGTCATGGCAATTTGGGATGTTGTGGCAGATGTAAACCATTTAACGCCACTGAGACGAAAATGGGAGCCATCTGGCCTCGCAATTGTTGATGTGCCACTGACATCAGAGCCACCCGTGCGTTCAGTCATCCATTGACCAGAGGTCCAAAAATAGCTGGGATCTGCAGAGGTTAAATGGGGAAACGCATGTTTTTTTAAGGATTCATCTGCATAAAGCTCCAATGCTCGCGCAGCACCATCAGTCATCGCGAGAGGGCATGAGTAAATTGCCGATGAAGGATGAAATAAATACAATTTAGCAAATTGATGTATACGTGATAATGCACCATGCTTGCGTTCATAACCTATAGCAATTAATTTTTCCTCTGCAGAGATTTTGTCGAGTTCTTTCCACGCATGAGATACTTCAATACGGTCAATGCGTTTACCCCAGGGATCATAGGGGATGTGTTGCGGTGGATAGGCTTCAGCTTCTTGCCCTAATTTATAGATGTCTTCAATTGTTCGTTGGCCGAGATGATATAGTTCAGGTTGAATTTCACTGAGCATGGAAGAAGGGAGCTTCCACTCCAGATACGTTTTTAGAACCCGATCATCATCATATTGATTACCTAAACGTGGGGGCGTTTGAAAAAAGTCACTCATCAATCTATTCCCTTAGATTTTTAAATTTGATCTATCTTAACCGGTCCAAAGATAGGGAGCAATCTAGGGTTAATCGAGCGAACGGTAAGCAGACTCTAAAACCTTTTAATTTTTAACAAGAAAATAAAAATAAATTTGAACTTTTCTCATAAATCTGACATGGTAATTGCGGCGTTTTAAAAATGAAGCACTGAAATGAGAAAGGAGTCTAAGGTGAGTAATTCACGTTTAATAAATAAGGAATTGGCAGTTGCTGTTGTAATGGCTCAATTTGTTGTTGGTTTACCAGCATTTGCAGGTGGTTTTCAGTTAAATGAGACCAGCCCAAGCTTGCAAGGTTCCGCAATGGCTGGTGCTGCAGCAGCGAATAATGATGTTTCCGCATTATTTAACAATCCGGCAACATTATCTACTTTGCTACAAAACCAGATATATGTTGGAGCAAGTGAGTTTATCCCACAAATCAGTATGTTTGATGGAGCAGCTACCCATACGTTTAATGTACCAGGCACGCCACCATCAACCATTTCTGGCGGTGTACAAGGAGATTCATCAGAACATAACATAAGTAATGCGGTGTTCATTCCGCAAGGTTATGTTGGGTGGCGTACTCCTCTTGATAAGTTAACATTGGGGCTAGCAGTTGTTGAGCCATTCTACTTATATAATAAATATTCAGAAGACTCCGTTTTACGCTATGCGTCTGTAAAGACCGAGATTAATTCGGTTGATATTAATCCTTCACTTGCCTACCAAGTGAATGAAAAACTGTCTGTAGGTGCTGGTTTTCAAGCCCAATATTTAAAAACAATTTTTTCTCACTTTGATGGAATCAACACTGGGGTTCCTCCTATTGATGCATTGATTGCAGCAACAGAACCAACTCATTTGAAGAGTGATGGCTGGGGTTATGGCTATACGGTCGGTGCTCTGTATCAACTGGATCAATTGACACGTATAGGGGTGAGTTATCGTTCAGAAATCTCTACCAAACTTAGTGGTCATGGTGAACAATATACGATTATTGGTGATATAGTTCCTTCACCTGCAACTACTTTTTTGTTCAATACTGAAACCTCGGTGAGCAATACTCTGAGAACGCCTGGGGTGCTAACTATTGGACTGGCTCGTGATATTAATCAGTGGACTCTTAAAGCAACAGCACAAGTGAACTTCTGGGATTATTTGGGTGATCTTGTTGTTTCTACCCCAGATGCTTTTGAGACCGTTTATGTTGTTCCAATGAAATGGCACAATACCTTCTTTGGTTCTTTAGGTGCTGATTATCGTTACAACTCTTCGTTGACTGTACGTGGAGGATTAGCCTGGGATCAATCGCCAATAAACGCTCAAAATCGTACTCCTCTGATTCCTGATTCAGATCAATATTGGTTAAATTTAGGATTGACTTACGCAGTAAACAGCCATTTCTCTATTGATGGGGCTTATTCACATATTTTCATTCATAAGCAATCTGTAAGCATCAACCAAGTCAATGAAGGAGTGCCCGGATTAGTAGCTCCTTTAGAAGCGAATCAGGTTAGTGCTGACTACAAAGGGACAAACAATATAGTATCAGTAGGCTTACGCTACAGCTGTTAAGTCATTATAAGGAGATAATTTAATGTTAGCCAAAATGAGAAAAAGGATATTACATGCCAAAACACAATTGACAGTGTTAGTTGGCGTGTTTTCTTTAGGTTGTGTGCTGTCCAATACTGCTCAAGCAGTTCCATTTAGTGAAATTAGCCAAGTGATATTCTTTGGTGATAGTTTAACGGATAGTGGTTTTAATAATACGTTTACGCTCGGTAATGGAATACCTGATAAAGCGCCTACGTTTACAACGTTTAATGGCTATACCTGGGCTCAGTATCTTGCGAATGATATCTTAGGTGTGCCTCTGCTACCCCCTGGCACTTTATTTCCATCACTTCAGGATATGATGACCAACAATACGACTCCTATTTTTGTTGATCCAACTCGTCCTCCAGCACCACCAGTTGTGCCACTTCATGGGTTTAATTATGCATGCGGAGGTGCTAGAACTGCAGCAGAGCCTGGCATCACTTTCTATTGGGCACCATCTGTGCAACGACAAGTTGCCAACTACTTAACTACTGCACCAAAAACACTGGATCCTAAAGCAATGTACTTCATTTGGTCCGGTGCGAATGACATGCTTTTTGGAATTCAGTCACAACTTAATCCAATTGAGTTCATGCAGTTGATCGACCAGACCACAACTCAAATTGTCCAGCAAGTTGAAGCGCTTAGTGCACGAGGTGCTAAAAGAATTGTAGTCTTGTCTTTGCCTAATATCGGAGTTACTCCATTCATAAGCGGATTGGCTGTAACAATAGGGGATCCAACGCTTCCTGCAAATATAAAAAATCTCAGTTTTATGTTTGACTCACTGCTCAACCAAAAACTGGGTGCTATTGCAAAGCGTTATAAGCGTCATGATGTTAAAATTTTATATTTTGATACTTATATGGCATTGGATAACCTAATCCTTAATGCAGAAGCAGGGGAACCTACGGTTGTCAGTGGGCAATCTTTTTTATTTGACAATGTTACAAGTCCTGTTTGTTCTGCTCCATTGGCTATTTTATGTCAACAAACTTCAAATAATTTCCTTTTTGCTGATTCTGTTCATCCTACTGATATGGCTCATCGCGCATTATCGTTGGAAGTGAAAAATCAAATCAGACAATGGGCATAATGTATCGCAGACCTTCTCCTATTACTGGGAGAAGGTACCTGCTAGTATGCTTCTCTCTTAACAAAAGTTATAGAACCATCTCCTGTCGCTTCTCTTCTTGTGCATCTGCTTTGGGTTCTTGTTGCGTACCGGCAAAAAAATCTTAATCTTGAGCGCGTTACCTCATAAAAAGGGAGCGCAGGTGTAGCTATCGCCGCATGAAGATGACATCCTTATATTTGAATCGAGTGTCCATTAATGATCTGTACGCTTTGAGGCTTTGCTTCGGAATAGTAGTCACGTTACACTGTATTTTTTAGTATGGGGTAATCAGCAGAGATGAAACTAAGAACACATAATCTTTTAACTTGGATTCCTCATCTTTTCTTGTTTTATAAAGAAAAGGTATTTCGAAAATTATTACCTATCACAATCGTTGTCACCATTTACGCAGTGATCATTGCTTGTTTTTTTGAAAATGCTACTCGCCATAATCTGGGGCAATTTCATTTGATTTTTAGCTTTATCCTAACCATAGTTATTGGTTTTAGGGTAAATGCTAGTTATGCTCGTTGGTGGGAGGGAAGAATTTTATGGGGATCAATTGTTAATAATTGTCGAAATTTAGGTTTAAAATTTGATGCTTTTATTGGTTTGCAAGAACATCCTGATTTTTATGAGTTGTTAAAAAAATTACCGGTTATTATCAAGGCTCATTTACGAAAAGACAGTAAAGAGATTCAAACTGAGCTGCTCTCTTTATGTATTCATGAATTTGAGGGCAAGCACCCGGTTCTTTTAGTAACTCAAAAAATGTATTGCCTGCTCAATCAACTACGTCAAGAAGATAAGTTACAGCTAGAGCAATACTTGGCTTTAGACACGCATATGGCCAATTTGATTGATATGACTGGGGGCTGTGAGCGAATCGCGAATACCCATGTGCCACCTGCTTTTGCCTTTTTTGTAAAACAAGCGTTACTGTTTTATACCATCATGTTCCCTTTTGGTTGGGTAGATACATTTGGATTTCTGGTTATCCCAATGATGGTCATGATTGTATATATTTTATTGGGTTTGGAAATATTATCTGAAGATCTGGAGGAACCTTTTGGTAAAGAGGATAACGATTTACCCTTAAATATTATTGCAAAAAATATTGTTAGAAATATAGATCAAATAGCTGAATCCTAGATAAAGTTAAGAATTTAGTATGTTGTGTTTCTGAGAGGGTAGTCTTGTATGCTCTTGAAAAATATCAATACTTAGGTTAATTTTTGATTCGTATAAGTTTGGCGGCATCAGCAAAAAGGTAAACTGCATGTATAATCATTAAGGCTGCAGATCCATCATGAGATAAGGAGATTCAAATGGTAAGTGAAAACACATCTGTTGGAGAACATTGCTACATACATCCAAATAAACGCATTTCTTGGACAGCTGTTTTAGCTGGTGCATTAACCGCATTGGGTCTTAGTTTCTTGTTGAATCTTTTCGGGGTTGCAATAGGACTTAGTGCTTTTAAAACCATGAGCAATGGCTCCATGCTAGCAGCAATAGCTGGTATGCTAGGAATAATTATAGGGGTGGTAATTTCTTCGCTTGTTGCAGGATATACTGCTGGCTATTTAGGACGTTTGTATTGTCCTGAACGTAATTTAGGCGTCATGTACGGTTTTATTACCTGGGTCATTGCATTAATTTTAGGAGCTATATTGATAGGGCTTTTGAGCCAATCTGTAGCAACCTATACTAATTCGATTTCTCGTACTGTAGTGGCGATGCCAGTCACAGTAAATCAAATTTCAACTCCAGTAGGTACTACCAAAATTTCTTCTGCAATGAAAAATGGCCAGAATGAGGCAGTAGTCGAAGTTAATGTAACACCTAGTAATCTTACTTCTGGGGCATTCATCATGTTCACGCTATTTTTCTTAGGCGCTATCTTCACGTGCGTTGGGGCAAGTTGGGGAATGCGTTGTCAAAGAGATGATGACCCATTATAAATGGAATTAGACGCAACCGCTTTTGCCTACATTATTCGGAATGTAGGCAAAAATTTCCAGATTAATTGCAGTTAAAATCATTAGGAAATACCACTGAAACACTATTATCTGGACCATTTAAAATGACTGGCCCTGCTTTTAAGACACATTGACCAATAATTGGTCCCTGGAACATAGAATGTAGCGGTGTTGTATATAAAGTTGCGCTGATGGTTAGAGGCGCTGGAGAACAAGGTATTTTATCTATGGATTGAGGTGCTTTTCCACCAAGCATGGTAAGCGATCTAGCAAACCCAAATTCATTAGTCACATTAAATGCAACATTTTGATCAAATTGCACTGGTGGGGTAGCAACGGCAACTTCTACTTTGCAGCTCAGATCTTCATTGGCATACACAGGAAGAAAAACAGAGCAACTGATAATAGATAATGTGGCTACAAGCGCTTTTTTCAACATAATAATTCCTCATCGGTTTGGGTTTATTTGGATCTAACAATGATGCGGCTCAATCGACATCTTTAGAAGACTCATCACTTCCTAATGAATACACTGATTTACCACATAATGATCAATAAATCCATAAACTTAGCAAGTTAACCATTAATAACCAGTCGGGAAAATGAATAAGTACTTACTCTAATTGGAAAGTTTTTTGAAACTGCTATATTAAGTAAAAAATGACAAAGCAGGCTGGGTTGTTAAATCCATGGTTTAAAAAAAACCAAAATATAAAAATTAAATACAAGGGAAATAATGGCTAGCAAAACCATTCTTAAAAGAAACCAATTTACTCGATTTATCCTGATGATTATTGGCGTGATTAGTATGGCTCATGCTTATGCATTTTTACCCAATGCCAGCAAGCAAATCCATACGATGCCGTCTCACGTGCAAGTTAAACCTGAACATAATCGAGAAATCATCGTGTTAATCCATGGTTTGATGCGTACATCCCTCAGTATGTGGCCATTAAAAAATTATTTGAAAAGACAAGGGTATGAAGTTTACTCTTACAGTTATCCATCGCACAAGTACAGTATTCAAGAGCATGGGCGTTTCTTAAATCAGTTTATTAAAAATTTATTAGAAAAAAATCCAGGTGCTCGAGTTAGTTTTATAACTCACAGTCTTGGAGGTATTATTACCCGGCAGGCATTATCAACCTGGTCACCAAAACAATTAAAAAAAATAGGTTGCCTCATCATGCTTGCCCCACCCAATCAGGGCTCAAAACTGGCGAAACTGTCTACCGAAATGCTCCCTATGTTTACTTTCCCAATAAAGCCATTGGCTGAATTGAGTTCTGAGCAAACATCGTATGTACATCACGTGCCTGTACCAAACATTAAAATTGGGATTATAGCCGGGCGCTATGATGCGAAAGTTCCTCCTGATTCGGCTCGCTTGCAAGGACAAAATGAACCAGTAGTTGTTAACTCCAATCATACCTTTATTATGAATAATACAACAACCAGACAATTAATTATGAGCTTTCTAAAAACAGGAACGTTTGCACAGGTGGCAGAGCGGTAATTCTAAAAAATTGTAGCCTGGATGCGTAGCGAAACCTGGGTTATGGCTTTGCCTTCACCCGGCCTACCATTTAATTTGATTTATTGTATTGGGACTTGAAGGCTACCAAATGGCCATTGCCATTTCTAAATCTTCTTCTTCGGTTTTTGTACCCCAATCATAATCTGTTCCTTCATCATAACCGCGAATCATCGAGCTCAATGTACGGATAACAACAATAAAAGGGTGAATGACCACACTGACTGCACTGAGTGCAAAACCCACCAAATCGTCAATAAGATTTATAGTGTGTCCAGGTAAACTAGGCCAAGACAAAGGATTTAAAAGACAAAAAGGTGTAATCAATACGCGTAATAAAAATGCAGTTAAATCATAGAGGGCACGTAATATATGGCAGAAAAAGCTTGTAATGGCATCGAGATGAAAACCGAAATTATAGTAAGGATAGAATTTGAACTCAGCATAAATTGCGGAGGCTGCAGTCGATGTTGCACTGAAAAAGGTAGTCAGAATAACTCTCCTGAGAAACAACAGAGCGCCATCTTATTCCATTTTTTATTATGACGCTACTTATTTGGCCTCTGTATTCAAGAGTATTGTTTTCTATTTGAAATAACTGGTTTTAAGAGGAAAATATGGGATGAAGTACCATTTTATGACCCCAAACGATGTGACATTGTCTGTGTTTCTGTAAAAATTAATTCAGTAATATTTTTACTTAAAAGATCGCGTACCGCTTGTTTTTTTTCTGCGGTAGACAGTTCTATATTAGAGAATAAATCTTGATATACTTCATGTTCATCGCTAAAAGAACCGAGACAAAAGCCATTGATTTCTCGAAGTTGCTGACATAAATAATTGAGTGTATCTCCTCGTTCATTGTTTGGCAGCACACTTAGAAATTCATTTTCAAGTTCGTCAGGTTGAGCATAGGTTGCCAACAGCAATAAAGTATCTAATACCTCAAGGCGGTTTATTTTTTCAGCTTCATTAGCAGTTTCCGAAAAAATACAGCGCATGGAATCAATAAACTCTTTTATCTTATTTTTCTCGAGCTCGATTTTTTTGAGTAGACGTTCATTCATTGTAGGCCCTCTCTGATTTAAAAATGCATTATATCGTATCAATTGCATGCTCCATAAAACTGATTTTAAAAAAACATCTGATCATTACATACCGTTTTTGTTTGAGATTGAGCATCAATTATTTGTTCGACGATTAAATCAATATCCTCGTGCATCAAACATTCCTTCTGAACCGCTTTCAAATTACCGAGATGACCATACAATAAAAGCATGTGCAATAGGGGCGTCTCAGTTTTATTTTCTTCAATTTTATTTTTTACCTGTTTTGGATCGAGAATTTTCATGACAATTCCGTTATTGCTCTTTTCAACAGTTAAACAGGGCATGCTATTTTCACCTTGCAATACAATTTTAAATCCGTAATCCATTACTGCAAATAATGAATCAATCTGGAATTCGGGGTGTTTTAATTTATCTAAAAAAAGTTGTTGATCACTTTTAGCACCTACATTAACTCGAGCTTTATTGAAAAAAGAGGCTAAATACAGCAAGGAACCTTTATTATGATTAATTGTGAGTGTTTTTTCTCCATGGGTATCGACGGTGGCAATTAAAGGAGGAGTTACTCCTCGTGCCACATTCGTATTGTAAAAATCTATGGTTATATTAGGCGCACAATAAACTAATAGATTGAGACTTGCTGTTTTATGCATATGGAGCAAGCTGGATGTATTGACATATCGACCTTTATCAGCAGAACCACTTTCTTCTTGTTTTGCTCTATCATAACAACGTTTAACCACTTGAGACATGTCATCCAAACAGGCACAGACTACGATGGAATTGTTATTTTTTTCCACTAAAGCTTTTTGTGATGATTTATAGGTCACTCCATCAATGAGTACATTCGGTCTTTTATCTTTCTGGGCATGCATACGCTCTTCAACAAGTTCACTAATCAAATAAGCACTGTCTTGAGTGCGGATAAAGGCTTGATCGGTTTCCTGTTTTTCAAATTCTTCTGTAAATGGCAGACAAATGCCTCGATAATCATCGGTAGCTAATGAGACATAATCTTTTCGGTCTTCTTTTTTAATATATTGACTGGAAATGGTACTCTTTCCACTTCCCGCAGGACCTAAAAAAACAAAGTCATGGTTATCCGTTAACGGATAAACCGTTTTTTTCTCCAGTTTATGTTTTTGAGCTAAAGCATCCAGATGGTCATCTAAAAACATGGACATCGTTTTGTTTACTACTTGTTTTTGAACTTTATTCCTTTCCATGACCAAACAGGATGCAAATTTAGATTCATATTCGGTGCTGCTTTTACTCACGGATGGGTATAATTGTGCCATTCGCTCATGAGCTCTTTGCACACAATGTTGATAACTGTCTGCTTGATATTCCTGAGTTCCTGGCCAAATTGCCATTAGTTCTAAGCAGTGCTCCTGTGATTCCATAATGCTATGGAATAATTGTTGTGCCAGTTGATTTACCTCTTCAGTATCCACTCGATAGTCGGTAATTAAGCGTGTCGCAATATGCAGCAGCAAAGCCGTTGGCAATCGGGGTACCAGAACATCGGTTAACCATTCTTCATGAGCTACGTTCGCATGTGTCAATTGCTCTTGGATGTCACCTTCCATAAAATTAGGTTGTAATATACGATTATAAGATTCCTGTAGTTTTCTCTCTCGAATGCTCCATCGATTAAAATCTTTCAGTGTCAAAACATGCCTCATATTGAAATGAGTCACTGCTGCTTCTCTTACTTCGTTTAATCTTCCATGGACTAATTTGAATGTTCCTTCTGGAAGATCTGATTTTTCACTAGTTGGTTTAATGACCTCTACTTGCGGACGTAAGGTTTCTAATGACAGTATTTTATGACCCGCATGCATAGAGCGTCTGAGCCTGATGCTGTCTGCTTGTTTGGGGGCTGGTGGTGTCTCTATTGCTGGAGCTGACACTGCTTTATGAGAATGAAGAATATCAAGCAATGGTTTGTTGAGGGACAAACGAGTTGCCATCTGTTCTTGCCCGCGAACAGGGAGTTTCACTACTGGTTTGGAAGTTAAGGACTTGTCGTGCTTTTTATTATAAAACTCAATACCTGAAGCAATTACCTCTTTAGTAAATGCGCTGACGCCTTGAATTTCTCCGTCTAAATTACCCGGGATTACATCAAGTATTTCATTATTGCGATCATAAAGGATTGTCATCACATAATCATGAGGATTCACGTGCGTGTAAGCAATTTCACCTAACTTCGTTTTACCTACAAGTTCTGCAAAAGGTTGCGAATGGAATGATGTTTTACCGCGAACAATATAGAGAATTTTTACATCATTCATTCCACCAAATTTGATTGCAACATCAAATTTATCTGTAACAGAACGTGTTCCATCGACACCAGTAGCTGCCAAGGTAGAAGCGGTTCCGGCGCGAATTTCATGTTTTTTAACATTATTTTCTTGTCCAGCCAATAAATGACCGTCAGCGGAATATTCACCAGTACGCGTCATTTTCTTAGCAAAAACTACGGTTTCATTTAAAGAGTCAGTTAAATGGCCTCCTCTAAAGACAACAGGTGCCGGACTCATACTTAATTTATCATTTTGATAGCCCTGTACCGTATGATAATGATGAACATCATTTTTAAGATACGCTGTAAGGTTCTTTTTAAGCTGCTCTCTAAAAACAACAAAAGGGCTTAAAACAAGTCCTGACGGATCTGTTAAAAATGTATGCTCGCTTTTACCCTGTGCATCGCGAACTGAAACATAGTTTCTATCGTTCACTAATCCATTCACTAGATGCACCAAATTTAATTTCCAAATTTTGTCTTGCTCAACACTATCTGGCACATATTGAATTAATTTATCGCTAGATGAGTTAAAAAGAATTCTTTTGATAAAATGTTCAAAATTATCTGCTGTTGTAGGAAACGCATCTCCAGGCTTTAAAAGCGGGGTTTGTCTGTAGAATTCTTTAAGTACTTTTAAATGAATGATCAGTTGCGTTATTTTCTCATCTAATTCGTTGTCTTTTTCATGGGAATTGTCATCAAGGGCTGCGATTATCGCTGTAATTTTTTTCATTAAATCGCCGACCGCATCGATCTCTTTTTGACATTCCTCACTTAGTTCTGTTGGCGTTTTCATTTGTTTTAACCAGGCATCAAGCTCATGGTTATAGCGTTGGCAGGCTCCTAAAACCAATTGATCTTGTAAGCGCTCCAAATTTCCCTGACTTAACCACTGATAAAGATTAAATTGATATCCTTCATCTTTAACCAGATCAACCGCTGGTAAATGGGATAAAAATAAGCTTGTACCCACGTCACTTTCCAAAAAAGCAATGCCTTTATCTCTTAATGCTGCAGTATTATTAAGAGCAAGATCTCCGGTATGACCTCGTTGTGATGTAATTTTCAAAAGATTTGGCAAATGACTCTTTAACTCTTCTTCGGTGGTATTTGAGTCTAGGGTAAAATCCAATTCGCTGAAATTGATTGTTGCGCTGATTTCGTTTCCGGAGAGATCAATAACTGTATATTTCAGTGCGTTATCGAGCAACTCAACATACAAGGTATTGTTATTTAGTGGTCTTGACTTTGGAAATTGAAAACTCAAATTATAACTAATAGCTTGGTAAAAATTTAATAGTGTTTGACTATTAATTTCTTTTGGAATCTCTACTTGATTACTTTTTATTCTGTTTTGATTAAATTCAGCGGTAAGATATTGGGTAAATGATAAAAGGAATGATTCATATAATGGTTCATTTGCCATAAATGTAATGAATTGATAATAGTCATCCTCGTCTGTTATTTTTTTGAAATTGGGAAAGCTCTTGGATAATTTTTTTTGTGTATATAAAAATTGGGTAAATACGGCATCAAATTGTTCAAGACTGACAATTCCCGCTGCTTTTAAATGTTCTACGGTGAGTTCTACAGATTTGTGCACACCAAGATGTAATGCCAATTTTTGAAGAAATAAAGAGTAGCGTGGATTGCTTTGTAATTTCTCTATTACTCGCTGCAAGCGAGCCTCATTAAATGCCTCTATACCCATGCTCTGAATTACTTCATCTTGAATATCAACTTTCTGTTTTTGTGCATCTTGAAGAATAACGAGAGCAATTTCTGGAGCGATGTTATCCCATCGGTAAATAACGCCATCACTCGCTTGTTGTTGTGAGTAGCTGCTAGCAGAGAGGGCAATTGCCTGACGCAAAGTGCGATGAAATTCATACCGAGGCAGATCTGCATCAACCAACGAGTCGAAATTTATACGCTGCTTAGAGTATAATTTATGCATATTATCGCCAACATGTATAACTAATGTTCTATGGTTTATAGCATAGCATTATTAAGATTTTATTAATTGGAACCCTAATAACTCGCGATGAAGACGCAGCTGCTCTCCAAAATAGTGTGAGGAATGAATTCGAAATATATTAAGTGAAGCAGAATAAAGTTGGCTTATCAAACTCAATGACTTTAGGGACGCTCACCGGCACACATACATAGCGTGCTCTGATGTAATTGCTAGCCTCTAACTAGCAATACCGGGGTTTTGGAGATGCGAATGACTTCTTCGGCTACACTTCCTGTAAGGAGATGATGAATTCCGCGCCGACCATGGGTACCTATAACAATTAAGTTAGCAGACATGGCTGTTGCTTCATCAATAAGTTTTTCCGCAATTTGGGGTTTAGAAGGGATTAACTCAGAAAGTTTCATTTCAAATTCTACTTTCGAACGACTAAGTATTTTCTTCATTGCATTTAAAATACCCTGGCCTTGTTCTCTAGCTAATTCAACAAATGTGTCGCGATCGACATCACCTTCATAGAGGGTATCAATTATATGAATCACATGGAGCGTGGAGTTTTGACTCTTTGCAAGTTTAATCGCTTCTTTTAACGCTAAAGAGGATGCTTTAGTATCATCCACTGCTACCAAAATTTTTTTGTACATAGATGAGACTTCCTTGCCAATTAAATTATTTATCAATAATACCTAGTTTTGCCTGCTTGCAACAATACATTTCCATTCTATATATCAGGACGTTTAATCCAATTGATAAGCCATTTTCCTTCATTCGTGCGTTCAAGACAGACGATAGTTCCCGGGACAAAGGCAACAAGGGGGGTGTCTTCATCAAGCATGACAAGTTTACCAATCAATTTGCCTATAAAAGGCATGTGCCCCACCAACATCATGTTGTGTTGTTGCTGATTGATTTCCGTTACAATCGGATTAACATCATCTAAAGGCTCCAGACCTTGATGAAATTCTATCTGCTCGGAAAAGGCTAAATTGGTTGCCAGTATGGATGCAGTTTGTTCCGCTCTGCGTTTGCCGCTGTGGAGTAGACGAGCAATTCCTATTTTTTTATGACTAAGAAAATGGCTTAAATGCTCAATCTCAGTTGTTCCCTTTTGAGTCAGTGATTGCTGGGGATCAATTTCTTTTCCTAAACTTTCTCCATGCTGGACGAGATATATTTTCATGCTGGTTCCTTCCTAATTGATTAACTCCTAGCTTCGCATTTTAAGGATTTCGCCATGTTCCACTAACTCAAATAAATTAAAGAAATGAGGAATAATGTAAGTATAGTTGAAGCAAAGGACGAAATGCATTTTGGATATTAAGTTTAAGTTGCAAAATGAACAGGGATACATCGAGGAGATATACTTGCGAGAAGTATATAGTATTATTTGTCGATTATAGTTTGTTTATTACATCGGTATATAATTTTACCTGTAGCAAGCTCAATGATTTCTCCTTCGGTTCCAGAAGGTTCTAAATCACATCGTTCACTTAAATGTATTTTTAAAGTGTCGATATTTTTTCCAGTGGTTGTAGAGATCACTTTATTCTCAATTTTAATTCGTGCTTCATAAAGATCTTTGGGGCTGAACGAGTTCATATCCAATACCTCCAATTTTGTTGTCCCTATATATATTATAGTTAAGCGGGCTCAATAAATGCACAACCGGAGTTAAAATTGTTTTTCCATGTGTTTTGTAGCCTGGGTGTCGCGCAGCGAAACCCAGGAACATTGGTCATTGAAACCCGGGTTTCGCTGCGCGACACCCAGGCTACACAATTAGTTGCATAAATTTTTATAAGTAGCAACCAAACTGTTGGGATTAGAAACAGGTAAGTCGGTATCAGCACTCCACATAATAGCACCTTTGAGTTGCTTGCTCTTGATAAATTGGCAGACCTCCTTAATCACTTCTGGAGATTGGTAGCCAACAAATTGTTTTGCTGAGGCATTGTAAAGATAAGATCCAGTAATAAATGGATTATTGCTCTCATCAAAGGCTTGGATGTGGTAGACCTTATAATTGAGTTGATTTATCAATTTATCTACAGCTTTATAAGGTAGTAGACCATCTTGTATCGAATATTCAGAAGTAAAATGGCTTGCAGCAGTCCACGGTTGTTCAAAACCAGGAAGAGCAAGGTTTTCACCAGGCTCGACACCAGAAAATCCTCGACCATAGGCTGCTAAGCCAACTTGTAATTTTTCTTTAGGCATTCCATATGCAAGAACCTGTTCTGTAATGGAGTCCGTTGCATAGTTAATGGCAAATTCATCTTTGTGATTGGTGTCTGGTTGCTTTAAATAGGCATGAGCGGCTGTATAGGGATCACTGCTTTGCGACCAAGGGCCATGTAAATCATAAGTCATTAAATTAACGCTATCGGCATAATTTGCGATTTGTTTAAACCAACCGCCATCTACCGAGTCATTAATTTTTTCTAGGTAATCTTTATTCACCGTGATGGTTACCGAGATATAGGCATCTTTTCCTAAGGTTTGTCGACTGGCTTTGACTAAATCAAAAAGATGTTTGTAGTCTGTCAGAGTGTTTGCATCAGGAGGTAATTGCCCGCCAGTTTGTAGATCAATAGGCGGTTCAAAATCATAATCAACTCCCTTTAAATTTTTGAAATGGTTCATCCAGGATTTAAATTGCTTTAAAAATTTATCTTGATTGGCGAAAATGGCTGCAAAAGTAGCGGTGCTGATTCCTTTATTTTCTGTTGTATTTGCCCCACCAACCGCAATAATGCGCTTTGCAGTATATTTGTTGGAATGAATAAAGGCGCCAAAACTGTTGAGTTGTCCTACACCTTTTTGGTCGGTGTAAGTAAATAATTCTTTTTGTCCTGTGTTGCCATTGATTTGCACCGAAGTACACGCGCCTTGATTTGCAGTACAAAAATCAAGGAAGTCTTTGGTTTCTGGAGGTAAAGGTGAGATCCAGGAGCCTTCTAAAGGCAACTCACCCCAAAGATCTGCAAAATGCATTAAACCATCCCAACTAGAGGGAATTTGATACTGAGCTTGATTGGGATCTTTACTATTCCATACTTGTAAAAAACTCCAGGCTATGACATCTGCTTTATTGAATTGAGCGACCATTTCCGGATTATAAACATACGCTAATTGTCCGTAAGGTCGACCTATTTTATAAGCACCATCATATTCATAAGGATTTTGACCATACATAGACCAATTGGTCGTATATAAAGTTAATGTTGCATTGGCTACTACAGGAATCAGAGCTGTAGTCAGCATGGTTAAGCGAATAATTTTCTTTAAAAAGGTCATTATGAATCTCCAATGAACAAGAAGTTGAATTTTAATTCTATTGATTGGCAGGTAACTACTGTCATTTATGACAGGGGCTCATAAGATTAATAATTGATACTCTAATGCCTTAGCTAAAGATTGATATTTATTTTTGGTACCTAATTTTTTATTGATTTTTTGGATGTGAAAATTAACTGTTCGCTCACTGATTTCAAGCCGTTGGGATATCTCTTTGACAGAATGTTGCTCTGCAATCAATAGCAAACATTGAATTTCACGCTGGGTCAAATGAAAAGCCTCTTTTTCGCTGACTTGCTCTAAAAGATGGGTTTGGATGTAATGGTAATAGAGATGTGCTGCAACAAAAAATTCATACTGCGCAGAGGTGTCTTGTAAATTACATTGCTGATTTTGCATTTGCACCAATAACAAAATTGCAAAATTATTATGTGGTCCATGAATAGGGATTGATAAACCTGCTTCTGAACCAAAGGCAATGGAGTCTTTACGCATGGCACGTTCTGATTCACTGGTGGCTTGTGCTAACTGTTGTTTTAAATTCCAATAAATCGGCAAATGATTGTTATAAACAAAACTCAGCGTGCTATCGATATTTTGGTATTGTTCTTCCAGGTAATGTTGATGCCATGATTTGAAATTGGCAGAACACATGTCATATTTTAAATGATTGGCTGAGTTTGGATGATATGCATAATAAGTAAATGAAAATGTTGTAATCCCTCTTTTACTTAAATAATCACTCAAGGTGAGATCACACTCAGCAAGTGAGCGTGCTTGTACCAATTCATTTTCTAAGGTTGTGAGTAAGTCAATCATACTGATTCATCACTCTGAAAGTTATCATGACCAGCATGATATTTGCGGCAAAAATATAAAGAAAAAAAACAGAATAACCAAGTTGTTGTTCTATCCAGCCACTAAACGCACCAAAAAATACATAACTTAAGGCCATAATAGAGGTACAAACAGTATACATTGACATGGGATAATCACTTTTGTTGGCTACTCCCAAAAGATATCCCATATAAGTCCCATTGGCTAAACCTACTGTGAATTGATTCAATAAAATAACAAGATACAGCAGGGGATGGTTTGTATCAAAAAGAGGGAATAAAAGATAAAGAAGATGACCAAAAAGCAAGAGGACCGTTACGTTTTTGACGCAATGTTCCAGTTTATAGTGCGTAATAAGCCAGCCTGAGATAAAAATACCCAACATCAAAAATGTACTGCCAAAAATCCCATAGAGCTGTCCAACCTGATATAAATTGAGCGCCAATCCTTCGCGATCCAACAAAAATAAAGGGATAATTTTTTGCATCTGTGCTTCGGAAAAATTGTATAAAAAAATGAAGAGTAATATGGGATAGATTTTTTTATTAAAGAATAGTGTTTTAAAAACTCGGTGATAGTTCGAATTAATCGATTCTGTTGGTGCGTTGTTTTCTGGGATTTTAGTTATATGATAACAGGTGAGTACAAATCCTATAACAAATAAACTGAGAAAAAACATTCGCCACACATTCAATTCATAATGCAAAGCAAGGCTGCTCATCAAGGCCAATAACCCTCCTTTAATGAACAATCTTCCCATTTGATAAAAAAAGCTGCGCCAAGCGACATATCTTTTCTGTTCTTTATTATTTAAATTAAGTAAATAAATACCATCAGAAACAATATCATGGAGCGACGAAATAAAGGCAAGGCTTACAAAACCCAAGGTACTGATGATAAGAAAATAGGGAGTATCGACACAAAATGCCATGATCATAAAAAGTAAGCTGATCGTGGCTTGACCATAAAGGATTAGTTTTTTCTTCGTAGCACGATCCTCTAAAAAAGGAGTGAACAGAGGCTTAATTGTCCAAGGCAGCATAAATAAACTGGTTAAAAACGCGGCATGTGTATTGGCCATCCCAAATTGTTGATACATGATGGTTGCGATCAAAGTGACGACCACATAGGGAATACTTTGAAAAAAATAGAGACTGGCTATCCATTGATAATTCTTTGGAGATACTGAAGAGGGCACGTGCTACTTCCTATCTATTGTTGTGCACATTGTAACATAATTGGTCATAAGTAAGAAATAGCTTTGTCAATGAACTATCACATACAATCCTCAGGCGTTTACGACAATGAGATATTTGAGCCTTACATGTGCTCTGCTGCAGGATAAAATTCTGACTCATTGGACTCTTCCAGTTCAGTTCTTATTTTAGAAATGTAACTATCCAGCGATTGTTGCTGTTCTTCGGGATGTTGGCTTATTATTCTCTGTATGCGTTCTGCAACAAGCAACATATCTTTTGCACGCACTGCTCTGATTTTATATTTAAGACTAAGATTCTCATTCATGTATGAGATAATTTGTTGTGTGTTTGCGGGAGTTTTTACATCGATGATAGGTCTGGCACAATATAACTCAAGATAGATGATTTCTTTCACTGAATTAGAAACAGTGGGCTCCATCAGTTGGGCTAATTTTTGTAGATGTTCCGAAAGATTTGTTTTACATGATTTTGCATCCATGAGCCAAGCCGCCAGAGAAAAAGTATTATCTTCCATGCCATAAGCTACATTGGATTGATAAATGTATCCCCAAATTCCTTCAGATGTTTTTTCATAAGCCAGCATGACGTAGGAGTGTCCTGGTATATCAATGCGAATTATTTGTGGCAAATTTTCTTGGAGTGCTTTACTTAGCTCGATAATTGATTGTGCCTCATTTTTTACTGTTATCATTTCATCGCCGGTTATCAATCGACACAATGCGTTTGCAATATCACCGCATCCCACGGGCGCGAATATAGCTTCAGATATGGGTGTATCGAGTATTCCAGTTTTTTCCATGGATAAGAAGATTTTAATTGTGAGCTCTATGTCTATTCCGCATATTGCTAAATACAGACGAGCATCTGCTACGCTATTAAAACGTCTCATAAAGGCAGACAATACCAGCCTTCGAAAGGCGTTATCAAAACTATCGATTGAAAAATGTTGATGAGAAGGGAAAAAAGCAAATTTGCTTTGCATGAAAATGGAAGAAAATTTTATATTGTTATACGATATTGCAACTTTTTGTTAGTTGTTGCAAGAATTATAATCAACGAAAGATACATTATGCGTGAAGCTAAAAATCATAAATTTTTTATACAAATCAACACAATTAAGGTTCATGCTCAAGCGATACTCAATCGTTTAAGAAAACAAAATAATGCTACTCATATAGTGCCGGCGATTAGCCTTATTCTTGAAGGAGAACAGTGCGATAATTCTTTACCTTCAGCAGAGATTATTATTTTAAACTCTCTTTTACATCACCCTGAGCAGTATATTAAGAATATCGATCCACAAGTCAAAGACGCCATTCATTCTGAAATAATAGAAATTCTAAAGGATTTTGTTGGTGAGTTTAATAATGATTCAGCTCTCTCAATGCGCGCGCCAATCTTTTGAATATATTTTATAACGTGTGCAACCTACATGAGACTCGCAAAATTCAAAGCTGGTTTTATAGTGGTACTCAGGATGGGTTTTCAGTTCTTTCCGTATGCAAGCATCTGTTGGTGCATAAGTATAATATGGCGGCCCACTTTTGTCATATGCGGACTGAAGAATAATTACTTCAGGCTTTATTTTTATCACTTCGCCACATTGCCAGTGATACATATCTTGCTGTGCGCTCATTGCCTTATTGTTTAGACAATACGAATCTAAAAAATTCAAATTACTTCGGTAACTAATGAGACCAACATCACCTAATGATACCCATGAGCCTGCAGGTACAGAACGGTCCAGCCAATCTGCAACTTGTTCTCTTAATACGATTCCTTGTTGAGGATTAAGAGTATACGTACGATACGCTTTTAGGCTCATGACTGGAATGAAAAAAAATGCGATATTTCCTGAAATAATATATAAAGCAAACACATAAACTTCCTTCCTTTCGGGTATCAAGCGGTCAAGAAAACTCATTAACCCCTGCAAAGAAAGAGGGAGAATTAATGCAAAAGTAGCTAGAAATAAACGATTGAAGAATGCTGAAACAAGCTCTGCTTTCCATAAGAGCAGCAAGTAAAGAAGTGTTGGCAACCAAAAAAAATAATGCCGCTTATCTTTTGACTTATAACTTGCCACTGCCGCAAGCAGTAAAAATGGCCAGGCAAAACGTAAATAGGACCAATCTAGTACAAAGTTAAATTCATTGCTAAACCCTTTACAATAAATAGGGTTGGGGAATATCCGACCAAAATAATGCCACCGCCATAGAAAATAGGGCAAAAAAACGGCAGCGAATACTAGCCCGCTTGCAAAAAGAGGCCTGTAGTATGCTTGCGAAAAAGATGGGCGATCCCAAAGTGCTAATGCATAAAGTAAAAGAGCGAGTGCTGGGGCTTCAGGACGTGTGAATGCAGTAAATGCAAAAAGTACGCCAGCAAACATCAAGAACAAGGGCTTTGACGCTGTGCGTTTTACAGGGAATAAGTTATAACCTATTCCGCGCAATAAAAAAAACAAGGCAAAGCAAATAAATGCTTGATAAACCGCTGTCTCCATGCCGCTCACAGCCCAGAAAATTTGATCCCGGTACACTAACAGCCAAAAGCAAGGAATAAATGCAAACCAGACTGAGCAAAATAATCTGGACAAACAATATACTGCCCAAGCTGTAAATACTAATCCTAAAAAACCTGCCACTTTTAATAAAAAGAGAGGATCTAAATTTAAAGCGATGGCTGCAGAAGAAAGAAGAAGAAAACTAAAACTGGAATATCCTTCTACTGGTGCTTCTCCAATATTCCACAATAATCCATTGCCACTTACCCAATGTTTTGCATAACGTAATGGAATATAAACATCATCAATAACAAAAGGCCAGGCAGCAAGAGACTGCAAAAGAATAAGGTAAGTCCCAATAAGCAGTACAAGTAATATATATAATTTTTTATGCATGAATTTCATTCATTGAGCCCGTATTATACAAAATATCTAGAAGCCCCATTATTCTAAATCGTGTACGGAGAATTGGTTTTCAATAACAATAGTAAAACAAATGCTATAAAAATCGTATCTTTTTTATTCTTAACAAGGATAATACATTTTGTTCTATGTCCTGTTTGCTTGGGTATATCATATGGGCGTTGAACTTGATAAATGGCTCAAAAAAAATTTGTTAATAGCCTTAGGCTTTCTTGATTATCTGTACATAGCTGGTTCCATCTTCCCCCGCGACAACGCCGTGAATTTCAGTTGCAAAACCCGGTAATGCTTCTCCTATATCATCTAGCATGAGTAAAAAATCAAGAATTGATTGACTCTCATCAGTAATTTGTTCTCCCGGCATAACCAAGGGAATACCTGGTGGGTAGGGCAGAATCATTGCAGCAGAAATATGATCTTTTAATTGCGATAGGGGGATAAGTTGCGTTTCTTGCCTAATAAGTTTTTGGTATGCCTGATGAGGTGTCATAATGACTTGAGGCAGTGTATCAAAAGCGTGATACATCACTTGGGGTAAATTATGTTTAAGCATTAAACCATGGATGGTTTTAGCCAGAGTTTGAATGGACATTTTTTCATAAAATTCGGGATGCTCTTGATACAATTGAGGGAGTATGATTTTAACTGGTACATTTTCATCATAAAGCTGTTTAAATTTATTTAAAGCAGCCAATAAAGACATGGATTTTGCACGAGTAATTCCTAAACTAAATAAAAACAACATCGAATAGGGGCCTGTTTTTTCAACAATGACTCCATGCGACGCAAGAAATTTTTCTACTATTACCGCAGGAATACCCCAATCATCTAATTCTTCATTCTTGATCCCAGGTAAAAGTACCGTTACTTTGACCGGGTCTAAAAATAAATGATCCTCATCGACGTGATGAAAACCATGCCATTTTTCATTGGGTTTTAAAGGGAAACAGGATAATTTTTTTTCTAATGTGGGTTGCCACACGTCAAAATACCAATCAGAGCTTTGTTTTTTTAAGCGTTTTACTTCCATGCGAAAATCTAATGCTAACTCAATCGCCTCATTGATTAAGTCATACCCATGATTACCGGCCATCATTGCAGCAGAGACTTCACAACTGGCAACAAGAGGATAAAAAGGAGACGTACTCATATGCATCATGTAATTGGCATTCAGTATGTCTTTATCAAAAGAACCTTTAACATGGATCATAGATGATTGACTGAAGGCTGCTAATAATTTGTGAGTTGATTGTGTTTCAAAGATCACTTGATCCTTTTTTGGCGTTAGACTGAGTCCAAATTTTTCAGCGTAAATGGGATGAAAATTGGTATAGGGGACCCAGGCACTATCAAAATGCAAATGCTGTACCTTGAGCTCATTTTGCAAATGTTCTACTTTATAAAGTATGCCATCATATGTTGAGTTAGTGATAACTGCATAAGTAGGCCAAGCAGTGGCCTCTGGATGTTCAAGAATTTTATCTTGGATTGCTTTTTCTGAGTACTCCGATTTAGGGATCCCCCCGAGAATTCCATAAGTATTTCGTGTAGGTTTTAGATAAATAGGAACTACATCAACCATCATCAAAAAATGAGCGATTGATTTATGACAATTACGATCAATCACCACGGTATCGCCTGCAGTTGCCGAATACATGCCCACTATTTTATTTGATGTTGATGTACCATTAGTTACAATTAAGGAACGATCACTTTTAAAGATATTGGCTATAAACTGCTCTGCATCACGTTGAGGCCCAGAATGGTCCAGCAAACTTCCAAGTTCTTCAATTGAAATTGAAAGATCCGCATGAAAAATATTTTTACCGAAAAAGTCATAAAATGCGGCACTGGTAGGGCTTTTCTGAAAGGCTGTTCCGCCTAAATGACCTGGTGTGCAAAATGCGTAATTCAATTCATGCACATAACGCATCAGAGCTTTGGTAAAAGGAGGTAAAATCTCTTGTTGGTATTTGTCTATGGCAAGTACCATGCGTTTAAAATCATCATGTGCTAAGTTGGCATCATATTGCAAAAAATCCAGAGTGAGATCAAAGTCACTTAGATTAATGTCAATGGAGGCGTGCTTATTGGTCATTGCAAAAATGGGCAACAATTTATTGTGATTCGAAAAATGATGTAAATCATCGAATCCAAAATTATCCCAATCATAAAGAATAGCAACAATTCGTGGGTTTAAGCTGCTCACATCATAGGCATCTTTTAATGATGTGCATACCGTGAGCACGTAGTTTCGCTGTGTTAAAAAATCCTCGAGCATACTAATAAAATGCTTTTTGTACTCTTCAATTTGTTGTGCATAAACAATAAGAATATGATTCATATAGTCCTTTACATCAATAAGCCCCTTAAATGTACTTTAGCTCAATATGAAGGAAATGGAATATTTTTATAACGATTGATACATTTTGCGTGCCAGAAAAAGTTATCTTAGCAAATGCCACGACGCTTTGTTGTAAAAACATTAACCAAAAATTAACAAAATATAGCAAATTAAACTATACTAACCATGCATAAATGTAATTTTAATGAACGAATTGATCAAATAATTACAAGGAGTGTTATATGTTATCAAAAAATGCTAAAAAAATTATACTGGTCATCGCTATGAGTGGCTTCATTTCTAATTCTTTTGCAGCTTGGGGCTACCATAGAAACTATACTGTTTGTCGAGGGGGAACCTGTCACCACACGAGTGTTAACAAAGGTTGTGTTAACGGCCATTGTGGTACCACGCGATATGGTAGTACCTGGCATAGATAATCATCGCAAGGAAGGTTGGGGGCATGTTGATCCAACCTTCTAAACTTTATATACATCCACATCGTTCTTAAGCTGTTTGGCAATCTCATCTAAATGATGAATGAATGTCATCATTTCTTTGATGCCGATGGAAAAAGTGGAAGTCGTACGATTAATTTCATTCATGCTCTCAACAATTTGCTCAATGCCAACGGCTTCTTGACGAATGGCCACCTCAATGTGCTGGCTTGCAATCGAGGCATCATTAATCATTTTGCTCAGTGTTTGAATGACTGTACCTGCTTTTTCAATCAATTTTGCACCTGAATCCAACGTTTTCGTACCTTCTTCGGTAACAATAACTGCTTTTTCAGTAGCACGTCGAATGTCTTCAAGAATTTTTTGTACTTGCACGGTCGATTGTTCTGATTGTTCGGCAAGACTTCTTACCTCTTTGGCTACTGCTGCAAAACCTTTTCCAGACTCTCCCGCTTTTGATGCTTCAATTGCTGCATTCAAAGCCAGCATCTTTGATTGTTGCGCCAAAGTATTGACCACGGCAGTAATATCACCGATTTGCTGGGTGCGATTATTTAAATCTAGTATGGTTTGGGTAATGAGCTTCATTTTTTCTTCTGAAGCTTTAATACCATGAATACTTTGTTCCACGGATTGTGTACCTAGTTTCCCTTGCTCATAAGTATTTTTAGCGACCTCCCGTAGCGTTTGTGCTTTTTCCATGGTTTGCTTCGAGCTCTTATCTATTTCTTCCAGTGAAGCACTGATTTCATTAATAGCTGATGCTTGTGAGGTAATACTTTCTGCCTGCTCATCAGCCGAAGTAATAACCGTTTTAACCATAGAGACTATGTTATTACTGACGGTGGTAATATTGTGAGTAATTGATGCCAAGCCATCTGTCATTGAATTTAAATCTTGGCCTAGATCTCGTAATATTTCTTCTTTATCCAGTTCAAGACGTTCACGGAGATCTCCTGCAGCAACTTTGCTGCTGTATTCGCTAAATTTTTTTGATGAGTTGACTAATTGTTCATATAACGCTCGAGATTCTTCTTCTTTTTTACGCAGCGCTGCATCATTTGCTGCAATCGCCTCTTGCATGGCCCTAAGTGATATAAACAGTTTTCCCAGTCTACCTGTTGAGCGTAGTAAAACTGGCACATTACGCTCACCATGTGCAATTCGTTCTGCAATATTAATGGCATAATCTACAGCATCTAATATCGATTTCTGTGTTACATAAGGCACAATAATAGTTAAAGCAATGGCTAAGCTAAGTAGCCAATAAGCCGTTTGTTTTAAAGAATCTAAGTTTGTATTTATTTTATATGAGTTTTTCGCAATTTCGTTTGAGATATTGTTGAAAAGCCCTCCGACTCTTCTTCCTGCCTTATCAGAGTACTGACCATCAATAAGATCAATCATTTTACTTATAAGGTCGTGTGTCGCATTTCTACTGTCTTCAGTATTATTTTGATTATTAGGGTCTCTATAAGCATTGATTATTTTTGCTTGAGTTTCATAAAGAGGACCATACATTTCTTGAAGTTTGTCCCATTTTTTCTGTAATTCTGTATTATCCAACTCCTTGGAGTGCATTCTTTGATCCCATATATTTCGGTCTTCATTAATGTCTTTCCATAGACGTGCAAAATATTCTTTATCCTTGGGCTCTCCAGTCATTGCCCAATGTTCAAGAATATCTTGGGTTTCATAAATTTGGACATCAAGAAGTTGAGGTAAACTTTCACGACTAATTGTTTGGCTTAACTCCATGATATAATTTATTTTGGGCAGCAATAGCGCAACTAATATCAATACAGGCAAACAAAGCGTCATAAAGCCAATAATCAATCGAGTACGGATCGAAAAAATAAAACCGTGGGGGGATGTTTTGTCCATATCTCTCTCCTATTTCCTATAATTCTAGATTTTTTTTACATAAATAGCTCTGGACTGAACATTCATTCATTTAAAGTTTTAGAAAAATGCAAGCTAGAATTAGGTCGTTCCTATGTAGATACATTACAAGATTCTAAATATTCTAATATGAAGCACTAATATTTAATATAGGCGTGATTAGCATATGTTTTTGAGCCTGAACACAAAATGCGTGGCAAAAAGTCTGTTGGATGTGACAATGGGGAGGTTGGGCCATTTTGACCCAACGCACACTATCAGCAGGGTTATTTTTTAGCAGCACGTAGAGAAATTGCAATGAGAATATAGGTCCAGCCACTGACTATCATATCAATCGCAATAAACATTCCAATGACCCATAATCCACTCATTGGCCAATGTAATAAAATAAGGATGCCAAGTATTAAGGAGGTCAACCCAGCAAAAAAGATCCAGCCCCAGCCTTTGGTATCTCGTAAGGACATAGACATGGTAATACGTGTCACACCAATAATGATAAGTGTCCAAGCCAGTAGGGCGGTAATAATTGTAGAGGCTAATAAAGGATCATATAAGATGATACCCGCTCCAATGAGGTACAATATGGCAATGCCGATTTCCCAAATAGTTGTACTCCATCTTTTATATCTAAATGAATCAGCAATGTGTGATAGTCCGGAGAGCATGAGCAGCGCTGCAAAAAAATACATGCTTACTATGGTTAATGCGATCTCCATTCCTAAACCAATAAACCCTAAGATTAATAGGAGCACGCCAAAACCAAAGAGCCATCCTCGTCGATGTTTCAATGGTTTTGCTTCAGGATGATGAACAACATTATGTGTAGTAGCCATATCAGTTCCTTTTGATTGTCTCACTTTAATATAGCTTATTTTTAATGTTGGTGTGGGCAAATAGGCTTTATTCTAAAAGATAATTTAATCGTATCTATTAAGAATCAGCATGTACTTGGGTAAAACCATGAATTTCCGGAATAATAATGTTGCGGAATTTCGTGCCATTGAACAATCCATAATGGCCGACTCCTTCTGCAAGGAAGTATTTTTTCATGGAATCAGGCAAGTTTTTACATAAACTGAGTACGGACTTTGTTTGCCCCACCCCAGTAATGTCATCGTGTTCCCCTTCAATTGCCAAAATAGAGGTGTTCTTTATATCTTGTAAGCGTACATTATGACCACGAGATTTATAGCGACCTGTAGTTAAGAGTTTTTCTTGAAATACCGTATTTATTGTTTGCATGTAAAACTCAGCCGTCAGATCCATGGTTGAAAAATATTCAAGGTAAAACTTGATTATTTTGAAGGCAGCTTCTTTTTGGTTGTCTGCGTATCGATCAACGGCTTTTTGTAGTGATTCCACGTGGCGCTGGAAATTCATACTCATAAAACCCGCAAGTTGCATAAATCCAGGGTATACAAGCCTCATGGCACCTGGAAAACGAGAGGGAACAATTGAGATGACATTTTGTTGAAACCAATCATCTCCCCTTGAGGCTGCTAATTCGTTTACCGATGTAGGTGATTGATTTGTATCTATTGGTCCGCCTAGCAATATCGCTGAGCGTGGTAGATTGGGAGAATTATTAGTAGACATTAGCGCTATAGCTGCTAAAACAGGCACAGTCGGTTGACAAACCGCCATAACATTTAAATTGGGTGCGAGTAAATTAAAATAAGAAATGATGTACTCAATGAAATCATCTAAATCAAATGAGCCCTCAATTAAGGGGACATCACGAGCATTTTTCCAGTCAGTAATATACACATCGTATAAGGGAAGTAAGTTTTTTACAGTATCTCGCAACAAAGTTGCATAGTGTCCGGACATGGGTGCGACGACGAGTAATTTGGGTAAGTTTAGATGTTCGGCATTTACTTTTTTAAAACGAATAAGATTGCAAAAGCTTTTTTTGTCTATTAGTTCTTCTTGAACATCGTAATATTCATCTTGGATTTTTACTTCATTAATATCAAATTGGGGTTTGTCGTACACATTGCTAATTATATGAAATATATAAGAATAACCTGAAAGCCGACGAAAATGACTTGAACTTGTTTCCAATAGGCCCTTCAGTGCATTTTGTCCTTCATCCGACATATAAGGAACGTTAACGGGCAAATTAATATTGTCAGAAACTCTGCGCAGGCGCTTTGACATATTGTCAAAATAATCTGAGTAAGGTTGCAGCAAACGCATATTAAAATCATAGATATTATAAAGATAACGATTATCAAGGGGATTAAAAAGCATATACGTGCCTCGCATATTTTATAACAATGCACTGGGATGGCGCATCACGATACTACAGTAATACACATAAAATTCTAAAATAGCAAATTGCAATTGAGTACAGGATTTCTCAAGGTTTTACCCAATTCTGGGAGTGATAATAAATAGAATATCCCCATCAATTGTAAGTGAAGTATTATCATGGTGTATGGCACAGACCCTAATATCGATAGGAAATGCAAAAAAGCGTAACGAAGTACACTACATATATTGGCCTCCATTGATATCCAGGTTAGAACCTGTAATAAATCCTGCATCTTCGCTTACTAAAAATGATACCGCATTGGCAATCTCTTCGGGTTTTCCAAGCCGTCCTATAGGAATGCTCTTAGTAATCTTATCAATGACCTCTTTTTTCATAGCAGTCAACATCGAGGTTTCAATATAACCAGGAGAAATTGTATTCACGGTGATCCCTTTATTTGCAACTTCCAACGCTAAACTCTTGGTAAATCCAAATAAAGCAGATTTTGTAGCCGCATAATTGCATTGACCCAATTGTCCTTTCCGGCCATTAATGGATGAAATGTTAACGATGCGTCCGAAGCTTTTGTCAATCATAAAAGGAATGATGTTACGTGTAATATTAAAAGTACTTGTTAAATTCGCGTCAATGACTTGTTGCCAATGATGGGGCTCCATTTTCTTTAAAGTGACATCGCAGGTAGCTCCGGCGTTATTTACCAAAATATCAATATGACCGAAGCGCTCCATGATTGAATTTGTGATTGTTTCACAATCAGAAAAATTGACCAGATTTGCAAAGAGGATTTCAATATCATAACCTGCCTTTTTTTGCATGGTTTGCCATTGTAATACTTCATCATGCTTGCCATTTTTAAAGTAACATGCCACTACTTTATAATTGGTTGCGAGACGTCTGCAGATTGCCATGCCTATTCCTCCAGTGCCTCCTGTCACAACTGCTATTCTTCTCTCCATGAATAAATCTCCGGCTAATTGGATATTTTTTTCTGTATGCTAAATTAAATTGTTTTGATATTATTCAAGACCTTATCGTAATACGACTGATTAAGATTACCTACTGAGGTAAACCTTAATAAAACTCAAAAAAACCAGTGAGTCACAATAGATAAAAAAAACTGCTAAAATTATATTTAAGAGTGATTTTTGTGATGAAGGAACCGGAGTTATCAAGAAAACGAACCAATTGTAATTTGGTCCTGTATGGGGATAGCAATATCCAGTTGTATGAATTACTTGTTTTCAACTTAGTACTCCCTCACTAAGGAAATAGACATGGATTTCTCCGACGCAGCTGTTTTTATCGTGGATGACGATCCTGAGGTTTGCCAAGCACTTCGTTGGTTATTTGAATCAGTAAATGTCACTGTGCACACCTATAAAGATGCTCAGGACTTTCTTGAAAGTTATGATTTTAAACAAAAGGGCTGTTTGATTATTGATGTACGTATGCCGGTTATGAGTGGTCTGGAGTTACTGGAGCAACATCTTAGTACATCAAGAACCCAACTTTCAGTGATTATGATCACGGGGTATGGTGACATTGCAATGGCCGTGCGTGCTATGAAGGCCGGGGCAGCCGATTTTATTCTTAAACCAGTGAATCATCAACATTTACTCGAAATTACGCAAAAATGTCTTAAAAAAACGTACCATTATACTGTCCCTCACCCTCAATCTGATTTTTTTGAGCGTCTTGAGCGTTTAACCAAACGTGAGCGACAAGTGATGGATTTAGTTATTGAAGGAAAATTGAACAAGCAAATTGCTCATGAACTTGATATATCTATATCTACTGTAGAAGTTCATCGGGCAAGCGTGATGCGGAAAATGGAGGCTAAGACTTTAGCGGAACTCATTAAAATTAATTTAATTTACACTCTTGGTGTAGATAATTCTAATTATTTAGACGGCGAAATGCCATAAACTGATTGGTTGTTTTTTAACTCCTCTAAAAGTCATTAAGTGGTTCAATAATTTTTGTCGCCAGAGAAAAGATTTATAAATACTCAAAATGGCAAAATATCTTTTTTATTTGGACAAAAAAAAGTATATTATCTGATTTTTTTTGCACGCTAGAGAATAAATCAATGAAATTTCCAAATAAAACTGCTTTTGAATTGCGTCAATATTTTAGCCAATTGAGCTTGGCTCAATTAACCGTAATCAACATTTCTTATGGGCCTCATTTTGAACGGTTGGAAGAGCGAATTGAATGCTGCAATAGTAATTTAACAGACAAAAAGGCTCGTTTGGCTCGGCTTATCCAAGAAAGAAAAGATGCGCAACAAACTTATGAGGCAGTAGAAATTCGTGAAGCAGAATATCAAAAAATTTTAGCGAGTGTGCTTGCTGATTCAAGCCGAACTAACCGATTTCTTGGCAGACAAGCTATGGGAGATTCGCCGATGGTGCTGTTTAAGCTTGAGTTAGCACACTTGGATGCTGACATTTCGATTGCATCTGAGGACATTCAAGAGTTCAACGCAACTCTTGACGCTTTAAATCAAAAGAAAAAGGGGGCTATTTCTGAATTCAGAATTTTAGAATCTGTTCGTGACGAAAAGAAGCGATACGCATTCGAGGAAACCCAAACAGCGCAGTCGAAGATATCTTAAGCTTTAAGTATACTAAACATTCATAATGCACTTTTAACCTGGGTGAAATGAAGTGAAACCCGGGTTTTGGTCTTTCACCCAGGATACTTTATGGGAGAGCAATCGATTTTATTATCAAACCAGTGAATCACTAGTGTTTACTTGAAATTATGCCTAAAACGCTTCAGTTTTCGACAAAAGGACAACAATAAACCAAAATGGCGGAAACTTTTTATTTGATTAAAAAAAGTATATTATTTGATTTTTTTCATGCTGAAGAATCAATTATGAAATTTCCAAATAAAACTGCTTATGAACTGCGACAATATTTTAACCAATTGACCTTAACTCAATTAATCGAAATTAATCGCTCTTATGAACCGCATTTTTACAGGTTGGATGATCGAATTAGCCAGTGCACTGTGGGTTTGATATCCGTAAATGCACGTTTGATTGCGCTTACACAACGCAAACAAGCTTATGAGCAAACTTTAGAGGCAGTAGAACTTCGTGAAGCAGAATATCAAAAAGTTTTAGCGAGTGTACTTGATGACTCAAGTCGAACTGGCCGATTTCTTGCCAGAAAAGCTCTAAGTGCTTCGCCAATGGAAACGTATGATTTCGAATTATTTAATATAGAAACCGAAATTTCAAGAGTATCGAACAAAATTGAACAGTTAATCGAAACCTCAACCGATTTAGAGCAAAAGAAACGACGTGCTGTTTCGGAATTAAGGACTTTAAATAGTGTTATTGAAGAGAAAAGACAATATCTAGCTGATGCAAGTCAAACTGCTCAACCAAGCATATCATAAGCTTTTTTTTGCGGACTGTTCAGGCATGGATGTAGGCTGGGCTGATAAGTCCAGCGTTTCCTGAATTAGTTTTTACGCTCCAAAATGTTTATCATGAAGCCCTCACTATAAGCACAAAGTAACTTATCCAAGGTATTCATTAAGAAAGAAATATATTGACGTCGTTAAATGCAGGGCTTAACAGCCCAGCCTACGGTTATTGAGCTATTCTTGTCAACGAATTACCTAACACATACAATCCTAAGGAGTTTACGATGACGGTTCTCTTGATTTGAACCTCCTATTTTAAAACCTCCTCAGGATATATAAAATTGTCTCTTGCTTTCTGTAGCAATAGCTTAAATTGTTGTAAATGTTTATCAGATGTTGCTGTCGAATGTAACACAAATTCCGAAATGCATAATGCAAATATAACCCTGCGGATGTCCCAAATTGTTTCTTGAAAAACATCAACCCGTTTTTTGGTTTCGGGACTGATCTTTACTTCAAGCTTCATGTTTTCGGAACTAATTGCAATAGGCGCACAATGTTTAATGACTTGACCTCGCATTTGTTCAACAAAGATAAAGGAGTTAACTTTTTCAGCGCGACATTTGATTATTTGCTGCATGGTATCGTGAAAAAAATTGTAGACCATCATCTGATGAAATAAATAAAGCTTTTGTGAGTAACGATAGGCTTGAAATAAAAAGTAATCGCCTACCAACACAATAAAAACGCCAATCAATGTACAGATGGCGCGATTTAAGACCATTTCAAATGGCCCTTCGGGTGAGTTGGCATCAGTTGTTTGGGCTAATAGCAAAAAAACGACCAGGGTAATGAAAAAAACACTGATATCGTACCGTTTTGTATTGAGTGCAGTAACCCCTAATCCAATAATCGCGATGATAAATACGACAGAGACTAGTCGATAATTAAACTGCATTAGATAAATTAAAGGAATTAAAATCAATAAAGCAGCAAAAGTACCACCAATACGATGAATTGATCTTCTAATAATTAGCCCTGGTTCAATTCCTGCGCTGACCATAATTACTGTGAGCAATACCCACCATTTATGGGGAATCGTTGTAAATAAATAAATCCACATAGCAACCATAAACATAATTGCCAATTGGGTAAAGCGTGCATAATCAAGCTTCTTTTTTAGTTGCGCCGCAGAGAGCATAATTTATTCCAACGGATAAAGGCTTGTTGTAAACAGTGCGTAATATAATGTTGTAATTGGGTTTCGGGCTCTATAGACAGGGTAGGAGTTCCACATGGAGCATACGTTTTCATATTGAGCCTAAGCCTATAGAGATTAACTTTGACATCATGCCAAAATAGTTCATTTTTCTTCTCATAATACAAATTGTCTAAAGCATGTTGAATATTGCGTATGTTTACCGAGACACGATAAGTTTGCATGACATATTTCTTGGGAATCATTCGTCGATAATTTCGAACCATTCCAAAATGAAGAATTTCTTCTCCTATAGGGCTCTTATGATCTTGACTCATGGATGAATCAATATCTTTTTCGAGACATTCTATATACTTTTGTAGTGCCCTGTTCCAGATGATCAAATACATATTGGGTAAAAATCTCAAACAGATTAAGACAGTGGTAATTGATAATGCTGTGGATGAAATAAAGCCGTACGCAACTTCAAGATTAGCAGGTGGTTCGGTGCTTAGAACAACTGCTCCAGTTGCGATGAGCAGCATGGTTAAGCTCTTTAACGCGTAAAAGTATTTTAATACACAAAAATAGGTTACACCGAATACAAATACTGAAAAAAAGAAAAAGGTACCATAAAATGGGTAAACAAGATAATAAGATACACTGATGAGTATCACTGCAATTGCGATAAAAATCAGTAACCATTCTTTTTCTTTAAAGGTAGAAAGCACGGGAGCTTCATAAAGGGACAACAAAAGAAAAGGGGAGAAAAAAGCCAGAAAACTAACCGGTTGAAATAACCAGTAAACATATACTTCTACAGTCGCAATGACAAGACACTTATAAAGAGTGATCCTTTGTAATGCATACGGATCGACCTCATCAAGCCATTGCTTAAACTTTGATATAGACATAAGCACTTGTTCCAAGACGTAGTGGGTAATCAGGATCTGGGTCTGTGATTCGAATAATCACCGGAAGTCTTTGTGGTAATAAGATCCATTGATTTTCATTAATGACATTTTGTAGCTGAGTGCGGTTATCTACCAATTGTCTATTGGCCGACCAATAATCCGAATCAATGACGCCATGAAACATTTTTCTTCCCAGATACATTCTCGGGAATATTAATACTTTTGATCCTTTACGCACGTTACCTAAATCGGTTTCATTAAAATTTGCTTGGATGTAAATATCATCCATGTCAACTAAAGAAAAAAGAGGTTGATTGATATTTACTGGTGTCCCAACGCTAAAAAACAGGTTTTGAATAATCCCATTATTTTGGGCATAAACGTCCGTCTGCTCTAAATTGACCTTAGCATTTTTTAGACGTGCATGGATAGATTTAATTTCATTTTCTTGTGCTTTGATTTGATGCTGATCAATTTCTAATTGTTTTAAAGCTGCCTCCCATCTGTATTGGGCTGCTTTGGTTTCTTGCTGGGAGTTTTGTAAGGTAATCAGCGAGACTGATTTTAATAAATAACCTTTTTGAAATTTTTGGTCATCCAATTTGAGTTTAATGTAATTTTTTTGTTCGTTATCACTGAGTTTGCGATTGCGCTCATAGGTTGCTTTCAAAGCAGCAAGTTTTGCCTCAGCGCCAGCTAAATCTGCAGTGAGTTGTTCTAGGGCATAGATGTAGGGTTTTTGAAAGACGGTGAAGAGCTTTTGCCCTTTTTTCACCGTATCCCCATTGTTTACGTAAAGGCCGGTAATATAGCCATTTGCAAGAGCCGCGACGGGGCGCACATTATTGACAACAAAGGCATTATCAGTGAAAGGGAATAAAAAAGAAAAAAGATAAATAATTGTTGTTAAAAGGCCAATAAAAATGATGACATTGGCTATTGTGGCTTGGCGCTTGAATCGAGTAAAACCTCTTTTAATGTGCATACGAATGCGAGTAAATTTTGTCATAAATATAAGTTCATCGTTTAAATTATATTAAATGTAACCTGGGCTTTGTGCTGCTGCACCCAGGCTACATCTTATTCCCATTGTAAGCATATCCACCAGCTAAGTCTTGATACAAAATAACCAATGACATGGCAAGCTCCAATTTAGCTTGATTTGTTGAGAGTGCCAAATTATCTAAATAGATTTTGCTTTGTAATAATTCTTTGTAAGAAAGTAGCCCTGTTTTTAGCAATCCTTGTTGCAATTTATATTTACGGAGATATTCTTTTTCGGCACCTAAGTAAGCCATAAATTTTTCATTCATGCGTTTATTGGCAGAATAATCACTATCAACTTCTTTCAAAATCCGTCTTACTGTTTTATTGAATTCAGAAATTCGCGCATTATAGGCACCTTTATTTGCTGCAATTTTACCCAGAGAGCTTGGTGAAATGATCCAAAGCGCGTAGGCATCTGTTGTTTGGGCAAAAGTGCTGTGTGGTAACTGTACTTCACCTAGAAAATCATCGAGTTGCAATCCAGGAAAAAAATCGCTAAAGGCCACTTTGATTCCTTCACGAGAAGCTTTTAATGCATATTGCGCCATTTTCAAATCAGGGCGATTGTTTAATACCGTAGCCGGTAAACTGCCAGGTTTAACGCGAGAAAAATCTATTTTGGCGAAATTATTTTTATTCTTAATTGCTCCGGGATCTGCATTGATCAAATAACGAAGAGCGTTTTCACTAAATACAATATTATGCAAAATAGGTTTTATTTGTGCGGCAATAAGTTGCTCATCAGATTGCAATTGGGCCAGACTAATTTCATTTTCTAAGCCTATCTTGATTTCCCCTTTGCTCAATTTAATTAAAGATTTTAAGTCATTATCTAATTGTTGTAATAAACGTAATTGTTCTAATTGAGCGATTAATGTGAAGTAAGCTGATGCTACTTGACCAATTAATGTCAGGCGCATTCCTTCAATTGCAGCAAGACGATATTGAACATTATACGTCGCTTGTTTCTGCTGCGTATAAAGTTTCATAATATTCAAAAAATAATAAGGCCATACGCCAAAAAATGTACCGGGTGCTCCTAGGGCGGGGTTTGTGGAATAACCTGCAAATATTTGTACTATGGGGATCCAACTGAGCTTGATTTGCTGTAACTCACCTTGCGCTTGTTGTAAATTTCCCATGGCAATATGAATGTCCATATTATTATTCAAGCCAGCCTCAATTAATTGATTTAATTCTACATCATGGAATTGTTGCCACCAAGCAACGTAAGGCAAATTCGCTACACGTTTATAATCCTTTGTACGCGAAGGAAAATTTTTAGGTGCTGAGGATATTTGCTGTTCAACTCGTTTATTGCAGCTTAACAACCCTACTACTAGTAATATTAAGGACATTATTTTCTTTAACATAAATCGATCATCGTATGGAGTAGAAGCGTGTTTGCCATTGTAATTGAACTGGTTTTATATCATTAGCTATATTCCTTGAAATGGTTGGGTTTAGTCAACTATCATGACTCTTTTATTCATCCCAAGTTGAATCACTTAAATGCTCGTCTAGTGCTTTGCCTGGAGCGCATTCTTTTGAGAAATAGCCATCGTTACGTTGTAGGTAATAGCGATTGTAGTAGTCGAGGGCGTTTTGCTTCGCGATATTATCTGGAACACCGAGCAGTTTTGCTGTCCGGTAGTTTCTTTGTACGGCTTCGCATTCAGTTTTTGCTTCATTGTATTCACCACGTGCATGCATACTTTCATGGGTTAGGATATCCAAACTGATAAGCTCTTGCATGTTTGCGAGTGCAGGATGGCGAACGTAATCCATCAAGATAGAGCATCTCGGATATTGAATGACAATATATCCTGTTTGGGGATCGGCATGACCATAAACCCTGGGCTCTTCATCAAAAAGTGTGTCAAATAAAGTATTACAATGTACTTTGGCTGGGTGATTTTCGGCAAGTTCGCCTGCTATTGATGTTAGTAAACGCTCAAAGTGCCAGTGATGATATGGAGGCCATGCACATAACAAAGCCAAGCTGAACACTACGAGGAGGTATCCTTTGGATATGGGCATATTCCCAGTGAGTTCTCGATAAACGAGCCAGAAGAAAAATAGAGAAATCAGCACCCAGAGCATGATGGTCCTTTTCATACTGAGAAACAGATTACGGATATAACACGAATCTCAGTCAAATAATCCTAAATTCAACTGCCAGATTTAGGTTTTATTAAAGATTCTTTTTTCAAGATTCTGTTGGCCGTTTTGTAACCATTTTTCTTATGCTGCTCTATGGTTTCTTTTGAGAAGTCAGAGTCCCATGAATAGGGTTCATTTTTTCCCACTTCGCGGATGATCCGAGTAATGGATTGTATGGCGGAATCGCCCATTATTTGAATGTAAACAGGCAATTGTCTGATTTCTTCAGCCACTGTAGGCTCACAAAAACGCAAAATTTGTTCAATCAGCTTTTTGTAACTGTTGATGAGATCTGCATTGCGTATGTCTTTTCTTATCTTTTCCGAGAATAAGATTTCATCTTTTCTTGCAAGAACTTCGATCATATTTTGTGGCAGGGATCGATTTCGTGAATAGAGTTCAACGATATAAATTTTTTTGTTCGATTGGCCACAGATATCCAGGGTTGAATCAATTGGAGTATTGGTTATGATCCCTCCGTCCCAGTAATGTTTATTATTAATTGTTGTCCATGGAAAGCCAGGAGGTAAACTGCCACTGGCAAGAATATGGTCAGGGGTGATGTTATTGGTATAACTATCAAATGTTTCAAATTCAGATGTTTCAACATTGACTGCCATCACAAGCAGGCGCACAGGACTGTCTTTCAATTTATCAAAATCGATGTATTTGCGCAAAAGATTCTTAACATAAGAGGTATCATAAAAACTGGTCCAGTGTGTTGGCAATTGATCTGGACTGTACATTGGCATTTCCCATCTTGGATGAAAGAAGTTGGGAGAGCCCCAAATCATAGCATGCCAAGAAGAGAGAAGACGTCGTGTTTGTTCATCAGAGACACTTAACGTATCGATGGCAAGATCATTCCAAAAACCTTCTAAAGCCTCAGTAGCATGTTTTGGATTTCCTGCAATAATTGCGGAATTAAAAGCGCCTATAGAAATCCCTGAAACAATATCTGGATAAATTCCATGCTCTTCCATTGCCTTAACAACGCCGCATTCAAAAGCACCCAGCGCACCACCACCTTGTAGGGTAAGAATTGTTTGAACCGCAATTTCTTCTAATGGAAAATTAATATCAAAAAGTTTTTCTTTATGGGCCTCTATATTGACTCGATTGATAATGAGTGATTCTGCCGCTTTAATTTCCTCTATGGGGCGTCCAGAAAAAAAGGCACCCTGCAAGAGTCCATCTTTTAAATAAAATAAGGTACAGTTCTTTTTCTCAATAGAGCCTCTTACAATTCGTTCTGTAGCATCGGTTGTATCACCAATAATGACGATATAAGTATCAAATGCATGAAGGTTGAAATAGGATGCACTGTTGTAACTTTTTCTCATTCCCACCATATTTGATGCAGCAATTTTTCCTTGCTTGATTGCGTTATCTACTCCTCCATTTCGATGGTATCTTCTAAACAGAGGATCAAAAAAATTAGCGACGTCACCTGATGCGTAGATATCTTTTTTATTTGTTTGTAGGTATTGATCGACAAGAATACCATCATCGACTGCGATCCCACTGCCTTGTAGAAAATCAATAGCTGGGACATATTTATCGGCGATGATTACAAAGTCACATGCTATGGTTTTTCCTGTGTTGGTTTCGACCGAGTGCACATAATTTTTACCATGAAATTTTTTTACTTTTTCGTTAAGGAGTACTTCAACACCTTGATGGGATATAAAAGCGGCAATCTCAGTAGAAGAACTGACATTGAACAAATGAAATTCTTCAGTAATGATGGTGACTTTTATCTTTTTTTTCATTAATAATGATGCGAGCTCTACACCAATAAAACTTCCTCCCAAAATGACGACTTTTTTGGCATTGTCCATTTCATCCATAATTGGTTGTGCATCGAGAATTGTTTTAAGGTAGTAGATTTTGTTTAACTTACTTCCTGGCAGGTTGATGCTTTGAGGGCTGCAACCGGTAGCAATAAGCAGCTGCTTGTAATAAAAATCCCCGGCGTGATCTGTGGTCACAAGTTTGTTTTCTGGATCAACAGATAGTGCTTTTGTTTTGAGCAGTACTTCAATATCATTTTTTTTATAATAGTTTTCATTGAATATAATCAACCGTTCCTTTTTAACTGTTCCAAGTAAAAAACCTGTGGGGAGCTGAGGACGGTAGTAGGGAAGAAAACGTTCTTCTGCGAGAATGGTGATGCTGCCGGTAGCACCTTCTTTTCTCAAAGTATCAGCACTAAATGCACTGGAAAGTCCTCCACCAATGAGTAAAAAATCAACTGTCTTTGTCATCTCTTATATCCTTTTATTCAATGACATGTATGTAAGTATTACCTTAAATTGTATACCTTGGGAATGTAAAGAAAGCAAATTCGAGGAAAATTTTTATTTTCAAGTAGTTAGATAGGGAAAAATCAATATTAAAAATACTGCCCTTATGTACACCCCTTGAAAATAAAAAGCAATGGGTATTTTTAAAGGCAGCATTGATAATGATTTTTAGGCGTGAAGTGTAAGGCTTAAAAATAATCCTTGGAATGAGAAGTTGTTTGTCTCATTACCAGCAATGCGTTGAGGCCCTAAACCGCCTACCCCAGTAAATCCTCTCAGTGTATCCATGGAGCTCAGATACTCATTGATTTCATATCCGACTGCAGCAGTCCATGTTGCTGTATTCGTAAGTGCATGAGTATAGTCCAAACCTATCTTCCCGGTGACGTTATTAACAATACGATTGCGTTTAGGCCAGTTGAAACTGAAGTTGGAGCCAAGGAAAACCTCTGAGAAAGACTGCATGGAACCTGCCATGAGCGCATAATCGAAATAACCCAGCAAACCAAAACCGTAGGCTAAGTCATAATGACCATCCAAGCTGATTAAAGGACCGGCACCACTGAATTTGCTTGTAACCACTCCGGGGGCTGCAAAAGAAAGATTATGTGTTATTTGTGCGTAACGAACCCCAAGAGAAGGGCGTATTTTAAACACCCCGGAAGTATCGCTATATTTTCTGCCTACTCGAATATCTGCTTGGTCCACCCTATATGTTAAATAAGCATCGCTAACGAAGTTTGGCAAAGCCGCTTCAGGAATAGAGGCATCAGGGAATAAAACACTTGCAAATAGAAAGGAGCCATTAGCAAAACTATTGACGGCATGAGTTCTGTTTTTTAAATACAGGTAGTTGACTTCAATATTGTTTGCAGACATTGGAATATCATAACCAAGAGCAACACTTCCTGCCCATTGATAATCGGGATCAACGGGTTTGCTTTCTGCTTGAGTGCCGCCAGGAACAGTGAATAACCAGCTGTCCGTGACTAACCCCAGGCCTGTTTCACTAGGTTGCACATAATAGCCGGTACCACTTACATAAAGACCCCCCGGGCTTTTAAAGGCACAGAGCATGCTGCTACAAACAGGGCCATCTTTGTCAATGTATTTGGGAAGAGGGGCAGCTGAAGATGCCGTACCTGCAACACAAATTCCTGCTAAAACTAGAGGTAAAAACTTCAATGTCATGATCTCTACTCCTTGTTAAATGACGCATTACATTACTTTTTTTCTTGGATTAATTCAATATAATTTTATTAAAAATCAATAAGCTAGATGCTCATTTTAGGATTAATAAGAATAAAAAAGGGACAGTTTAATCAAGGTGATCCAAGGGGAGAGTGGTCGTTTCACAAATAGTTCTTAATATAAAACTGGATTGTACGCTGGTTACTCCATTGATACGTGTTAGTTTATCCAATAAAAAAGATTGATATGCATTAAGGTCAGGTACAATGACTTTCAACACGTAATCTGCAGATTGCCCTGTGATTAAATAACACTGAACCACTTCAGGAAGAAAACGAACGGTTTCCTCAAACTGATTCATGACAGCAGGTTGGTGGCTGTTTAACCCAACTAAAACAATCACGGATAATTTTAAACCTATTTTTTCGGGGTCGAGAAGAGCAACCTTTTTCTTTATATAGCCATTATCTTCTAATAACTTAACACGGCGCAGGCATGGGGAAGGGGATAATGCGACCATGCCTGCGAGCTCTTGGTTATTAATTTGACAATTTGACTGCAAAATATCAAGAATTTTTTTATCTGTACGATCCATATTCTTTAAAAAGTTACATAAATATTTTATATGTTAGCATTTTATTTCAAAAAAAGGCAATATAATGAAATTTAAATTTAAAATAACTCAATAAGAGCCTATATTTGCAATAAAATTTCAAGGAAAATGAATTAGAATATATTGATGCACAGGTTATAGCCATTGTGCATCTATTAGCTGCTTGTTTTTTCGAGGATTTTTATGTCTACATCACGAGTTGTTGCCTGGTTTGTATGGATCATCGCGTCGATATTTTACGCATATCAGTATGTTTTAAGAGTAATGCCCAATATTATGATGGATGATATTACATCGCAATTTCATATTGATGCGACGGTATTTGGGCAATTTTCTGGTGTTTATTATCTTGGTTATTCGTTGATGCATTTACCAATCGGGATTATGTTGGATCGTTTTGGCCCAAGAAAAGTGATGACTATTTGTATTTTGCTGCCTGTTATTGGATTACTACCACTTATTTTTGCAGATCATTGGGGCTATCCTCTTGTTGGAAGAGCGCTTATTGGTATTGGGTCTTCAGCTGCAATTTTGGGAACATTTAAAATAATACGTATGTCATTCAAAGAACAACATTTTTCTAGGATGCTTAGTTTTTCAGTGATGATAGGATTAATCGGTGCTGTGTATGGCGGCGGCCCTGTTAGTTATTTGTGTCATGCGGTTGGTTATAAAGTAGTCATTGAAGTATTTATTGCTATTGGTCTGATGCTTGCGTGCATGACTTATTTTATTGTACCTGATGAAAAGCCTACTTATCACACATCAGTTCTTGCCAATATCAAAACGGTTTTTACCAACAGAAAAGTCATTTTGTTTTGTTGTTTTGCCGGATTGATGTTAGGCCCTCTGGAAGGTTTTTCTGATGTATGGGGCTCGGGCTTTTTAAAACAGGTATATGGTTTGAATGCATCAATCGCAAATTCTTTGCCATCAATGATTTTCATAGGAATGTGTTTTGGATCCCCGATTTTAAGTTTAGTTGCTGAAAAAACTGGATATTATCTGGGAACAATCATTGCAGCTGGAATAGCCATGTGTGTTGTCTTTACCATGCTTATTGCGGGTATGTTAACTGTATCCAGTATTACAGTAAGCTTTATATTGGTCGGCATATGTTGTGCTTATCAGATCTTGGCAATTTATAAAGTTTCTACTTTTGTACCGGAACACCTTGCTGGTCTGACGACGGCGATTGCCAACATGATCATCATGATTTTTGGTTATGCCTTTCACTCAGTGATTGGTTATATCGTCAATGCAAATGGCGGTATTCGTGAAGTGAATGCTTTTGTTTATGGAGTAGGGGTGATTCCTGTCACACTGGCAATGGGCGTTATCGGTTTTCTGGTTCTGGCATATCGAGAGCGATTTGGAACGATAAAACTTTATCCTGTAGAATCCCCAAGTTAAAAACAACCCTAGCTTGATAATGCTGTCGAGTCTAGGGTTTTTTCTGATTGGGTTTGAACGTAGCAAAATTTATCTTTATCAGCTACTATCTTATTTGTAATCAATATGTTGTGACGTCGTTTAGAAATGGGCCGTTAGCTCAGTTGGTAGAGCAGGAGACTCTTAATCTCTTGGTCATAGGTTCGAACCCTATACGGCCTATCAATTAAATCAGTGTTAACATAGAGACAACTTATGCTGTTTATCTTGTATGGATATCTCGAATTCTTCTAATTCTGTTTGATCGAATGAACTATTCACTGTTGCAAAAATTGCATTAACGCCTTTTATTGGACCTTTTTCGTCAGTTAATGTTTCGTGTAACTGCCCGTCAACTATTAACTGTTGATGAAAATGGCGTAGATAATTTCGAAATGAATGTTGTTTATAACTGCTGTAATTTTCATTAATTATCAAATCATTCATTGAAACTACTAAGGCATCAGAAAGCGATTTTGTAAGTACAGCTAGTGTCTTTGCATCTATAGGTTGTTTATTTTTTAGTATTTCTGTGATTGCTTGGTTCATCATTGAATGCAGATGACTCGTCCATTCAGTCATAACCATGCGTGCGTGCTTTTTACCATTACCATTATGGCTAAAAAATAATGAGTTGTCGTATTTGTTTGCTCTTGTTTCATAGGCCTTTTCATAATTTGTTCCTTGCCGGAGTATGTCCTCAAAATTTTTTACTACAGTTAATAATTCTTTTACTTGTGCAGTTTGGTTGTTTGTAATGCGCTCAAATAATAAATGAGAATTATGTACTGTGAGTATGGAGGTGTTTACAACTCGTGCGACAAGCTCCAATTGCTTGTCTCTCCCTTGCAGTTCATCATTAAGCTCATGAATTCTATTGTCTTTTTGTAAAAGCAATGCATCTTTTTGCAAAAGCAATTCATCTTTCTTTCCATTGTCTTGTTGCAAGCTTACATTTGCTTTTTGAGCATCGCTTAATTCAATGCCTAGTTTTTCTAACTCTGCTTTTAAAGCAGTAAATTCAAGCGTACTCACTGATGGGCGCGATAAGTAGTTTCTGATAATATGTAGAAAACCAGTAGCTTGATGTTCTTCTTCCAGTATTTTAGTTTCAAAGTTACTGCTCTCAACAAGGACAAATCCTTCTTCTTCAGCAATATCACTGGTTTGTAATTCAATGGCTTGAATAATTTGCGCAATAATAGCTCGACGGCGTTCCAGAATTTCAACCAGTTTCACTGTGGTTTCATCAGAAGATTGTCGTGCTTGTAGAAGTAGTTCGTCATACTCAGCTAAAATATTTTTTTGTTTTACTAAAATAAGCTCAGCTTGTCGGCTCAACTCTTTTGCTTGTGCTCGTGATATATCCGATTGAAAATCGCTACCTATCACATCAAATTGGTCACCAAATAGTGCACACCCTCGTTTTAAAATCTCATAAGCTTCCTGACTGAATTCCTTGAGTGCGTTAAAGCAATCAAATGGAATGCTTGCAAATGCGGCACTAATTTGTCGTGATGCAGCAACAAAATGATTTCGTACTTCAACTAATGGGAGTTTATTCAAATAAAAAGATTCCCATATGCTTCGTGCTGGGCTTTGGGCTTTACTTCGCTCTCGATAAACTATACCGCAATCTGCTTCAAATTTTTCTAAGCAAACATTTAATTCACTTTTGACATGATGAATGTCTTTCAAGTAAGGTTCGGACAATTTAATAAAATCATTGAAGTAACCGATTTTGTTGCCACTTGTAAACTGATGAAGTTTTTTAAGTTCATTTTGCAAAACGTGTAATTTATCTCTCAACTTTAACAATTTGATAAAGTTTTCTTGCTGCTCACTGCTAAACCGCCCCCATAAAAAGTTACCTTCTTTGGGTAATTGATAATCGAGTCCATGATAAAGTTCTAGATAGTTATCGGTTTGTAAGGCAGCTATAGGTCGGCCAAATAATTCTCCGATAAAGGGATCATGAGTTACTCTTTGTTCTGTAGTAGTAAAAGTAGCTTGATGTTCTCTTTTAAACAGCTCCTGCAAATGTGTCACATCAATTTGATTTTGCCCGCTAAATAGCGGCAACATGTAGTTATCAACGCCTATAAGCAATTCATTTAACTTTCGGGTTGTGTCTTCAATATGCTGATAATAAGCATCAATTTTATTTTCTTGCTCAGAGGAGTTGTCTTGGTGCGAAGCGGAAAATATGCGATCAAGAGTGGACTTACAGGAAAGGAGCTTGTCATCTTGGCTGCTTGTACTCTGAATATCTTTATGTTTCAGTAGTTCAACCGTGAAGCGCTGAATTCTTTCTTTGTATTTTTCTTGCTCTTCAATAGGCCTTTCCAAGGCTTGACGACAAAGGTGAGCTAATAAGACCATGGCTATAACTTTACCATGTGACATATCATTTAAATTAGCACGCCCAAAATAACGGTTTTGATTATCCGCGATATACTGATAACACGTATTGTATACAAAGTTGAAATAGTCACAGTTTCTTTTGGTTTCTATTGAATGACCTTGCTCTTGTATTTTCCTGGCCAAGCTTGATAACCCACCAGGCTGAGGATATTCTAATCCCTCTATAATCCCTTCTTTATAAGTCAGACCAAACGTGTATCCCCAGCCTTGTTTTTCTACAGGAACTTCAATGACACTACTGTGCACGTCGTCCATGACTTTCGTTCGTAAGTCTTTATAAATTGTTAAGATTTCACGGATTAAAGGGGTTTCTCTGAAGCGAATGGTTGGCATAATGAACCTATGGCTGGATTTTATATTGACACATTGTAATAAAGATTTATTAAGTTTTTATTAACAAAGTTAGGTTTTTTTTGCAATTAAAGTATTAGGTTTTAAATAGGAGTACTGTGTTTGCGATACAATGAATGCACATAGGACATGTCTAATGCATATTCAGCGAGCGATTTATATTCTTTAGCTTATGCCTGATGATTGTTGGTATGCCCATCGGTATTTATGTCGTCACCATGTATTTTCTGATGCTCTAGATGTTCTTTTCTTTTTCTCATTAGTAATTCATGACGTGCTTTTTTTTGTCGTTCATGCACGAACGCAAGGCGTTTTTGTTTCGCGTCTTCAAAGAAATTGAGGAGGCTCAGTTGTTTGATGCCTATTGGTTCATTCGAATCCGCATCTATTTTTTTATATAATGTTTGACGTACTTTGGAGGTGACAGACCATTGACCATCACGACAGGAGTACTTTCTTTTGTCTTTTGAAGGGCCAAAAAGGGTCCCTGCATAATAATCAACAAAGGCATCAAATAAGATTAAATTCCGATGAAATTGTTCTGCTATGGACTTCTGATTTCCCTTAGTATTACAAAAATAAAGTTTGATATTTCTAACCCTTTGATGCAGATAGAGAAAATCAGAGTTAAAACGTTCGGCTATTTTATCTATGCTCAGGAGTGTTGTGCGCTGTGTAACAGGGCAATTGCCCGCCAGATGTAAGCGCTCTAATAAATTATCAATACCGTGTGCGAGCACGTAGATTGTGAGAGGCTCATGTAGCAATGGTTGATAATTAATTTTTTTACCATGTTGGATGATGAGTATGTCTTGATTGCTGAGTTCGCTTTTCCAATCAATTGCTTTAGCTATTAGATCATTTTCTTCACAGAATGGAATGTATAAGATGATCATGCTTTTCTCTCATTTTGGCGCGAATTATTTAAATTAACGAAAGAGATAACACTCTATTTATTTTTGCCTGCTTTCACCGCAAATAGCAAGCCTTAGGTGAACGTGCTATTCAAATGAAAATGGAGTTATTTAATAACTTTTAGACAACTATTTGTTCATTTTGGACCAGTCAGGAATGGTGATTTCAAGAACTCCATAATAAATTGTTCACAACGATGCAATTGTTCAAGAGCTACAAACTCATTAGCACGATGCGCTTGTTCAATGCTACCTGGGCCACAAACAATAGTGGGTATTTTTGCTTGTTGAAATAAGCCTGCTTCCGTAGCATAAGCAACTTTTAATTGCTTTTCATTGTGACAAATTAGTTGGGCGGCACGAACGATTGGTTCTGAAGGTGCTGTCTCTAATCCAGGGACCTGAGCGAGATTTTCCAAAATTATTTTGGTGTTCAATTGTTCCTTCTGTAGTGTGGGAAGCAGCTGTGTTCCTATATAATCATCAATTTGTTGCTGGAGCTTTTCAGGATTATCGGCGACTAAGTTTCTAATTTCAAAAATAAACTCACACAAACTAGGGATCGTATTATATGCATTTCCACCCTGGATGAGATTAGTAGATATTGTTGTATAAGGTACGTCATAAGCCCCATCCTGATGCCCTTGAGATTTAAATTGCTGTGCCATATTGCGAAGATAAGTAATGAGTGATGCAGCATGCTCTATAGCATTACAACCTTGTGGGGTTAATGATGAGTGGGCTGCTACGCCATGAATTTGACAGCGATAACAGTGTATTCCTTTATGTCCGATTACTGGTTGCATTGAAGTTGGTTCGCCTACAATACATGCTTTGGGTTTGTAATTTAACTGGGTCATTTTCTCAATAAGGCCTGGCGCCCCAAGGCAACCAATTTCTTCATCATATGAAAAAGCAAAATGCAGAGGGAATTCAAGATGAAGCTTTTTTAATTGTGGAATGAGATTCATGACTACCGCAATAAAACCTTTCATATCACAAGCCCCTCGGCCATACACTTTTTCATCTTTAACTGTTGCGCGAAATGGATCGCTATCCCAAATTTGTCCATCAACAGGTACTACATCTGTATGGCCAGATAAAATAAGTCCGCCATCGAATCGACCATTACGATCAGGAATAGATGCAAGCAAATTTGCTTTAAGGCCTTTGCTATCATGAATTAAAATGGGATTAATTTGGTAATCATTCAATGCATTAGCTAGCGCTTCGATGAGTGATAAATTGGAATTACGTGAGGTTGTATCAAACTCGATAAGTTTTGTTAACCAATCCAGGGTATTCATAATATTCCTTTCGAATGAAGTGATGCTTCATATGCCATAGGTAAATTCTAGCGCTTTTCAACCATTATAATCGTTCTTACGCATTTCGAAAGAGGTGTAACGATTCATGAAATTTTGTGGGGATTGTCTACACTTCAGAATAAGGATTTTGAATCATAATTCTATTTGTAGTGGCTTGCATAAGGAAATGAGCAATGAAGAAGATGAACGTCGTACAGGTCAATAAGTCAGGAGATTGGGAGGCTGTTGAACGAGATATGGTGATGCCCACAGCAAATCAAGTACGTATTAAAGTTGCTGCATGCGGTGTTTGTCATTCTGATGTATTTGTGAAGGAAAATTTATGGCCTAATCTCCAATTCCCACGAGTTCCAGGCCATGAAATCGCAGGCATCATTGATGAGCTTGGGCCTAATGTGAGCAAATGGAAAGTGGGCCAACGTGTTGGTGTCGGCTGGGCTGGGGCACGTTGTGGCCAATGTCTTCCATGTCGCCATGGGGATTTTATTTTATGCGAAAATCATCAGATTACTGGTTTAGATTACGACGGTGGCTATGCCCAATACATGATCGCACCCGTTGAAGCGCTTGCTGCAATCCCGGATGAACTCTCTTTTGCTGAGGCAGCGCCATTAATGTGTGCGGGCATTACTACTTTTAATGCATTAAGGCATAGTGTTGCTCGGGCAGGGGACTTAGTTGCAATACAGGGGGTAGGGGGATTGGGCCATTTAGCAATTCAATTTGCAAATAAAATGGGATTTAAAACCGTCGCTTTGTCTAAGGGCGCTGATAAAGAAGCGCTCGCTAAAAAGTTAGGAGCTCATGTTTATATCGATTCTGCTGACAAAGATGTGGCTCTTGAATTAAAAAAATTGGGTGGTGCCCAGGTAATTTTAGCCACAGCACCTAGCGGAAAATCGATTTCACCTTTAATTGACGCGCTTGCCAATAAAGGAGAGTTGGTTATTGTAGGGGCATCTCATGATCCAATTGAAGTGATATCGACTCAGCTTATTTCTGCTAATCGCTCGATTAAAGGCTGGGCTTCTGGAAGCGCAATCGATGTAGAAGAAACGTTGCAGTTTTGTGCACTAACGGGGATTCGTCCAATGATTCAGCAGTACCCGCTTGCACAGACGGAAAAAGCTTTTGAAGATATGATGACAAATAAGGTACGCTTTCGTGCAGTGATAATGATGCAATAGACTCTTTCGAAACGCTATTGCAGATGGAGCTACGTAGGAGTCGCATTATTGTTCTATACTTAAGCATATCGTGCACATTTCAGGGAGTGAATTATTATGAAAAAACTACTATTAGCTTTTTTTTCATTGACGATACTCAGTACAGTGTCTTATGCAGACAAAATTTTGATTACTGGGCAACCTGTTATTTTGGAAAAACAAGGCACGGTCTACTATCTTCCTACTGATTATAAAGCAACCACATCTTATTACTATGTGACTGTAGAAGGGGGAAAACGTGTTTGTTATATAGAGAAACAACCTACTTTAACTTCTTTAAATGCTTCAACACTTGAAGTGAATTACAATGGGTCAACCTTGACCTGGGTTTGTTATCCGTTTGATACGAATTATTTTGAAACCCCATAAAATTATTCTATAAAGTAGGTGCGGTGAAGCGAGAAAAAAGAGTATTTGAATCCCAGGTCTCGCTTCATTGCATTTGCTCACATCATTTTTCTTTGGCGGATAAATTGAGTCCATTAACTACTTCTTGTAGTGCTTTTAAATGAATGGGTTTGGTTAATACTTTAGTCATTCCTAAGCTTAAATGTTTTGATGCGTCACCTGAAGTGCTGGTTGTTAAGCCAATAATCGGTATGGGGTTTTTCTGAGCTTGTTTTTCCAGATCGCGTATAGACTGAACAAGATTCTTATCCGCGCTATTGGATATCCCTACGTCAGTAATGATCAGGTCAAAATCATTTGTTTCCAATAACTCCATCGCATGCTCGCCATCGATAGCGGAGTAAAATTGATAGCCTCCTTGTTCTACAACATTTTCAATCATATGAAGAGAAATAATATTATCTTCTACGAGAAGAATGAGTGGTGACGCAGCGGCAGTTGTTTGTAGTGCATTAGTTTGCGTCACATCATGTGACGAAGCGAACTCGTTGTATCCCACTTTCGTGCTAAGGCAGAAATAAAAAGTAGAGCCTTTTCCAACTTCACTTTCTAAGTGTATTTCTCCACCCAGTAGACTCAAGTATTTTTGTGCCACATGAAGACCAACACCATAACCACTATGCTGGCTCTTATAAGAGGGGATTGCACGAAAGAACCGATCAAAGATCTTGCGTTGTAGCTCATGAGGTATGCCGATTCCAGTATCGATCACACTAAATCGCAGTTGTGTGTAACTATTTTCATGAGCGAGTGTTTCTACTTTAATGGTGACTGTACCTGCGTCAGTAAATCGAATTGCATTGCCAACAAGATTTAACAAAACTCGATGCAATTTCGTTCCATCAGTAATAACGGTATTGGGTACAGTTTCATCGATGTCGATATTCAGCTGAATCTTTTTCATTTCCAAGGTTGGTTGGACGAGATGGGCAATATCTTTGATGTTTTTGCGTAATTCAAATAACTCTTCGTTGACATCATTTTCACGAAGATTATCTGCTGTAACGATTTCCATAACCCCATTAAGTAAGTCCAATAATTTCTCACCGCTTTCATGGATCCAACGTGCATATTGTTTTCTTTCAGGATCCTCTGCTTTTTCTTCTAAAAGTCTCGACATTCCGACAATCCCGCTTAATGGGGTATGAATGTCATGACTCATATTTTCGATAAATTCGGTTTTAGCCTGGGTTGCTACTTCTGCGTTTTCTTTAGCGCGACGCAAAGCGGCTTCCATTTTTTTGTGTTCTGTAATGTCTAGTGAAATACCTAATACACCAATAGTTTCATTGTGTTGATTACGTAATGGAACTTTTTGAGAATAGTAAATTCCCATTCCATTTGCCATGACTGCATATTCTTCCGCAGTATGAGGTATGCCCGTTTCCATGACTAATGTATTAAGCTTATTTAATTCTTCTGCCTGATCTTTCCATGGCATATCGTAATTGGTTTTCCCAACAATGTCCTTGCGTGACTGCAAACGTGCGCTTGCGGCTTGTAAATCGTTGCAACCTAAAAATACATTATTCTTATCCAACCAATAAACATGTCCTGGCATTAAGGCAATGATATTTTCATAATAATCATGAGCTGCCTGCAATTCATTTTTAAATTTTAATTGCTCTTCTTCTAGAGCATGATTTAATCGCGCAATTTCTTCATTCTTTTGATTAATAATGTTTTGTAATTCTTGTATTTTTTCAGAATCCATTTTTCACCGTGTACAATGAACTTAATAACGAAGGGTTATTAAGTAAAATTTTTGTTTACCTTAAGCTGCACAGACCTAATTTAATGGATTTACTCGCTTAATAAATTCATCTCAATAATCTGTTCTTAATAAAATGTTAATGAGATTATTATATACTATTTGCAGGAAAAAGTGGTTATTTTTTTTTCAAAATGAATTATACTATGGCTATATTTTTGAAAGCCAATATTAATTTTAACTATGTATCATCCTGATTTAAATAGATTTCAGGTGAAAGAAAGAAAATTGCTAGCGTATTGAAAATAGCAATAAGCGTTAAAGGAAAGATTAGAGATGCCAAAAGTTATAGGTCCAAAAAATGGTAAGTATATTACCGCTAGTTTTGATTCAAAAGATAAAAAAGATAATAGTAAAAGTCGTTTTCCCTCATTAAAGACTACAAAAGATTTAGTTCTTTTGAGCATAAAAGGAAATGAGTATTGTGCCGGCGAATATTTAGAAGCTATTGTGCAACAAGCGGTAGCTACGCATCAAACTACTTCTGATAGTCCTGATGTTAAAGGTAAAACAACGTTTTTAATTGCTGATGAAATTTATTGGCATAATCTCAAGAAAACACCTGAGGATGCAGAGGCTGTTCTTAAGCAGCAAGCCCTAGAGCTGGGTGAGTCCTATTTTGAAAAAAATCTAAGTGCTTTCTTAGCGCCTTTGGGCCTTACTCCTGAAGTATTTAATGACACATGCCACAATAAATCGATGGATGAAAAAATTGCAATTATCAATCAATTAGCTGTAGACAAAGGAAAGAATTTTGAGATTGTTCGTTGGCATACATGGGTATCTCAAAACGGTTTTGAGAAAACATCCTCCGAAATAATGCCTCTTTATACCTCAGTAGAAGGCCTTAAGTTGTCCATTGATAAATCAGTCGATGAGTTTGCTAGACGTCATGCTCAGGAAGAAGGTGGTATTAACCTCTGGCGTGACCGTTCTCGTAACTATCTGACCCAAGAAAGTCCTTCTATCATGTTGTTGGCAGCATCTCTTGGTTATAATTTTATTATTTACCCAGGTAGTATACTGCCTCCATTTGTTGCAACAAAAGAATACTTTGTTGTTGAAAAACATGTGCCACACATTGAGAAAGGTCGGAATATTGTAGAACCATGTCATCATGATAAACATAGCATTCATGTTGATAAGCCTTCTCTACTCGTCAATTGGTTGGAAGTGAATTTTAAAAGAAGTCATGAGAATTTAGCTACAAATGGAGCGAAAGCTCCTCAGAATGCTCCTAAGGCAGGGAAAGTTGCAGAAGCTGAAAAAACGAAACGAGTTAAAGAAGAAGAACATATCGAGCAAGAAGAAGAGCATATCGAGAAAGAAAAGACTGAGGGCGAATTGAATGATGAAGGCGGACAACAAATTGTCGTAGCTAATACAGATAAGTTGAGTAATGCGCTACTTTCTTTTTTCTCTCCTAGGTCAAGAAAGAAAGCTTTTGCTGGGACGGTATCTACATTATCGGGTACTCAAAGTGATGAACCTGTTGTGACGGATCTTGTGACTAGAGGAGTTGAAAAAGAAAAAACTGTTCAGAGTATGACGAAACAAGAGATGGCATCTTCAGTAGTTACTGGGATTGGCAGAGCTTTGCAGGAGGATGCCCTGTTATCGAGGGGCAGAAGAGCCGGAATGCAACTTACAGAGTCTCCTCTGGCTCAAGTGTTTGCGGGTATTACTCAAGGAGTTTTGGCAGCAGATCTACCTGCTTCAGAGAAAGTTGCAATATTGACAGAAATTGTTGACAACTTTTTAGAGCATCACATTATGAACCCTCATATTATAAATCCTCATCTTGATCATCGTCTGAGTCCTGAGGATCGTCCAAGGGCACGTCTCGAATAGAAAAAATTAGCCCATATCAATAGGTCATATGGGCTTTCTATCTCAAAGAATAAATGAGTTATGTTCAATAAGAACGAAGTAACTCAAATTATTTCAGCATGTCAGGATTAAAAACCTGTCCGTTCACCATAATTTTTTGGTTTTCAAGTTTAAAAGTGAAAACGTAATCATTACCCTCAATCTTTAAAAAGCCTTTACTGACTAAGTCTTGTAATATTTTATCTGCTTTTTTATCCACATCATTATCATTATTAGGGTTTGCTAGAACTTGTGTTGGGCTAGCAGAAGGCTCTGATGTGTTTTCTGGATTAGATTGAGTATTATCGGACGATTCATTTTTAAGCGATGCGGCCAAAAGTGTTTTTACTGTTACCATGGGTGCTTTAAATGATCCTTCACCTTGTAACTTTTGCATGACCTGTGATAAATCATTATTATCATTTTTGGGTAGTGCTACTTTAAAATTCCCTACAATTTTTCCATCGGGTAAATTCAAGGTCATTTCAGAAAGTTCCAATACAGCTCCTTTAGCGAGGAGTTGAGGTAATTCGTTGGCAAATGCAAGTACGATCATATTGGGATCACTATTATTTTGCATCATGCTGAATTCTTGTTGATTGATTTTTGCCATGATGACCGGATCAAGGTTTCTTAAACTCAAATGTAACACTCCTGGTCCATAGTTTTGGTTATTAGCGAATAGTTTTTCTAGGGACAGTTTAAGGTCAACGTCCAATATTTCATTATGCACATCAGAACTCGCTAGGAAGTTAAATCCAGTGAGTTCAAATACCTGATTGCCTGCTAGATTTATTGCTATAGTAGGTATATCAAAGCGAGACTGCCCTAACCATAACCAGTCTTGATATCGTTTCAGTTTAAAATCATAGGCAATTTCACCAATTTTAAAACTGAGATTACTTCCTGCGTTAGCAGGGTTACTGGCGGCTCCATTTAGCCCTAATAGTTGGAAGTTACCATCAATATGATCAAGATTAGAAGAAACACTAAGTAATGAAGTTAAGCCTTGCCACGCTAATTGAAAATCTCCTTCATTTTGTCCAATTTTTCCTTCTATGGCTAAAGAGGGGAGTCTGTACCTAAATATGGTTCTATTTAGGTAATTAATAAATGCTTCATAATGTGTTTCAGGTTGAGTAGTGATTAACCCCATCCCAAAGCGTATGCCATCATTTGTTACTATAAAAGGTCCATGCTTGATCAGAATGGGGATGTCGATATCCAGATCAACTGGTGGTTCTGTTTTAGTGACATTATTTTTATCTGTAATCGTTTGCGAAGGAATATGCATCTTAACAGAGATGACTGCTTGAGATGAAAACCAGCCGCAATGGTATTTATGAAGACGAACATTAAATGCGGAGGTTTTAGGTATTGAATTTATATTTTTATTTAAGGTACTTTTAATTGTAAAACCAATGGCATAAAAAGCTACAAGAATAAGTACCACCAAAAATACAAAGAAGCCGGTCCATTTTTTCATGATGAGTATTCTTATTATTAAATTTCCTTTCAATATTATGTAGCCTAAAAATTTTATTTTGTAAAATAAATAGATATTTAGCAGAATCTTTTTTGGTATTTTTTAGTTCGATAGCATTAAGGCATAGCAATTGTTGCATAATCGTTTGTTTTATAACGAAACTGTAAAGTAGTTTTAAGCTTAATTTTGGATATTCCATGAATCAATACTATTATTTTAATAGATGATAAACTTTTAAGGATCATATGGACTTTCCAGGTATTAAGAGCGAACAAATAGAAAATAAGCTCATAGCCGAGTCATATAAAAAATTTTATATTTTAATTATTGCCGATTTTTTGGCGATGCTTTTTTTTGCCACAATTATTTGGCACCAAGTGAATAATAAACTTCTAATCGTTATATGGATTGTGGGGATGTTTCTTTTCAACCATGTGCTAAGAGGTTTATTTTTAGTTCATTATTCTCGTCGAAAAAAACAGGATGGTTTATTTCATCTATCTTTTTGGAAAAAATATTTTATAGTGAATAATCTCCTGTCAGGTGTTTTATGGGCCTTAGGAGGAGCACTCTTTATCTATATAAATGATCCGCTGTATCGTATGGTAATTTTTGTTTATCTTATTGGTCTTCTTGGAGCCCCTGCAGCTCTATTGCTAACAATCCATAATGCATACATTGCTTTTGTCATACCAGTTGGGTTGCTCTTGATTTTTTTATCTTTGTCTTTGACACCCTTGCTGTCATTTATTTTACTGATAGCAACATTGTTTTATGTAACTATCATGCTCTATGTCACCAAACAAGCAAGTCAATTTTTAATGAAATCAATTTATCTGGAAATATACAGTTCAAATCTATTGTCCAATTTAAGGCGCAGTGAAGAAAACTTTCGCAATACTATTGAAAATGCACCAATCGGCATGGCCATTGTGTCGCCTGAGGGAAGATGTACTCATGCCAATCGTACACTACAAGAAATTCTGGGTTACAGTGACGAAGAGTTACATGACAAAAATATACTGGAAATTACTTATCCCGATGACGTGTCTATGACTCGAGACGCCATGAATAAGCTGCTGCAAGGTGAATTGCGAATTTCACACATGGAAAAACGATACATTCGCAAAGACGGTAGTATTATCTGGGGGATGGTTAGTTCGAGTTTAATACGTGATGAGTATGGGGAGCCGATTAATTTCATTATACAAATGAAGGACATCAGTGATCGTGTCCAGAATGATGAAAAAATGCGGCAGTTGAATGAAAAAACGATGGAAACTTTAAATGAATTAAAGTTATTAGAACATGGCGAAAGTTTATTAAATAAACTAAATCGTTCACTACAAATTTGTATTACAACCGAAGAAGCGTACCCACGAATCCATTTAATTGCCCAAGATTTATTTCCTGACTTAAGTGGCGGTTTATCAATTTATAATAAAGCAATCAATCAAATGGAAACAGTAACCCAGTGGGGAAAGGAACAGTTATTACCCACTATATTTCTTCCTATAGACTGCTTTTCAATTCGTGAAGCGACCACTAATGTAGTTGATGATCCCACTAAATCAGTGCCTTGTTCCCATTTTCAGACTCCTCCTCAAGGAGGATATATGGCGTTACCTCTGATGGTACAAAATGAATTGATTGGTGTGATTCATCTGTTAGCGCCAAAAGACAAGAAGTTAACACAACACCAACAAGACATGGCCCACTCTTTTGGAAATATTGTTAAACTTGCTATTGCTAATATAAATTTGCGTGTGTCATTAAGTGAGTTGTCATTACATGATCCCTTAACTGATTTATATAATCGACGTTATTTAAATGACATTTTGTCGCGGGAATTAAATCGAGTTGCTCGAGAAAAAAAAACATTATGTGTTGCGATGTTGGATATCGATAATTTCAAACAGTTTAATGACACGTACAGCCACTTAGCGGGAGATGAGTTACTCAAGTCGATAGGAAAACTATTAAAAGACAGTTTTCGTGAAAGCGATATTCCCGTTCGTTTCGGAGGGGAGGAGTTTGTTGTTGTATTGTTGAATACTGCGTTAAATAATGCCGTGAAGAAAATGGAAGAACTTCGTGAAAAGATAAAAAATATAACAATATATTTTAAAGGTACTTTATTGAATAATGTCACCATTTCAATTGGTGTAGCAGAAGCACTCAAAGACGGTGCTTCTATTGAGGAAATTATCAAGGCGGCTGACCATGCGCTTTATGCCGCAAAACTGTCAGGTAAAGATAAAGTAATCGCCTACAGCCAAAACGCATAATCCCATTCTTCGATCGTTCCCCGATCTACTGCACACAAGAAAAAAGGTAGGCTGGACGCTTGCAACCAGGAACTATTGAGATCTATTCTAAGGAAATCCTGATTGTAAGCAACTAGGATTCGCTGAATATTGGAGTTCTTTGATGCCTAATAAAGAAAATACCCTGCCTAAAGTACAAGGACGAATTTATTTTCGTTCGGACACCAGGCCACCTGAGCTGATTTTTAAAACAGGTTTTTTTCCAAAAATTAAAGCTTTTGGTAACGATTGGTGGAAAGAGGCAATTAAGTCTCGAGGATATATTAATGATCGAGGCCTTGATGATAGAGCTGTGGATGCTGATCCTGCTGTATGCATTTGCATGAGTACAAAAGTTGAAAGCGCGGCTATTTTTCCACTCAATGAAGAAGATACCTATATATATGCCATTGCACTTCCAGATTTTACGCACATTGAATATGTCGGCTCTGAGGGACAAGTGCGTTTGTTACGAGCACAAGATACTCCTACTGACAACAAAGAAATTGTGGTTGATTTCAATGAACTACAAACAGTGCAGACAAGAAATATTAATGAGTTTTTTAAATCTTCAATGACTCTTAGCGCCGGTTGGCCACTTCATGCTTATGAAGTATTAGCTTATCAGGTGTTGCCTTGTTCCATTATTTGCGCCATTAAATGCAACAGAGAAAGCGCAGAGGAGCAATTGAGCAAGGCATTTGTCGATAAAAAAATCATGCTTGTTGGGGACATTATAGAGAATTTAAGTTTTTGTGATGCTCAATTATTGCAGGTAGGAGCAGCAAATCAACTACTATATACAATGATTGATTATAGTGAACAAAGAACACAGGCAATTCAACAACTCACTGAATTGAAAAAAATAAGTGAGAATAAAACGCCTAATATTTACTATGGATTCGGAGGCAAAACTTTTTAGTTGATCTCGAGTGACCGGAGAGCCTACAAATTCCTTTACTCATTTGAACAATGACTACGACGCGTCTATTGCGTGACAGTATGAGAGTAATGTCTCAAAAATACATTTTTAAGTGCTCTAGGGGACGAATTACCAGCAAACTTTAGTTTGCTGGTGCATTCATGACTTGATTGAAAATGCGCTTCGCAAGGCGTCTTAATGGTACATGATTGGTATTGGTGAGAATAATGATACTTACTTTGTCATCAAGGTGGCGTTCCATCCAACTGCTGTAGCCTCTTATCGCCCCATTTTTAAACGCAATGCGTTTGCCACCAATGGATGAAATTTGCCAGCCTAAAGCCCAAGCCCAATTTTTATAGCCTGCTGGTTTGCCATTTTTTAAAAAAACCGGCGTCCACATTTGACGATACGCTGCAGGAGTTAATATTGCTCCAGCAGACATCGCTTTATCCCATTTGGCCATATCATCGATGTTGGATACGATCCCGCCTGAGCCGCCCATTTGTTGCCATGGTCGTTGATTCGGATTTGGAGTAATTTTTCCTGCTTGTGATTGATATCCTGTTGCTAAATTTGCAGGAAAGAGGGTGTCAGGTAAACCTGTATCGTGCATCCCTAATGGGTTAAAAACAGCATATGTTAAGTAATTGAGTAATGTTTGATGGCTGGCATTTTCAATAACACGTCCTAATACAGCAAAGCCAAAATTATTATAAGCAATTGCGGTACCGGGTTGAAACTGCAAGGGTTTTTTAGCCAGAGCGTTCCACACTTTAATCCAGGGGAGGTGGGGACCTCGGTGCTGAGGAATACCACTAGAGTGTGACAGTAATTGTTGAATAGTGACCAGTCGCCATTTCTGAGGCGCTTTAGGTACATAATCCAGGACCGAATGATTGATATTCACTTTCCCATTTTGTACTAAAGTCATCAGGGCAAAAGTAGTGAGCACTTTGGAAACAGAACCAATTCCAAACAAAGTCCTAGTATTTACTGGATCTTTTGTTGCAATATTGGCATAACCATATCCCTTTATGAGTAGGGGCTTGCCGTCTTTGAGTACTGCCAATGCTAATCCAGGGACATGGTTATTGTGCATAAAAACAGTTACCGCATGATTAATTTTTTGTTGTGTTATTGATGAACTTGTATGGCCAAATTTCGAGGGAAAAAAAAGTAGTGTCAAACAAAAAAGAACGATGAAACATTTTTTACACATGTTTGATTTACTCCTTATTCGTTTTGCAAAAGAGTTCCTTTTTAAGAAGTACCAAAGAAATTTTGATACTTCTTTCTTTATTGAAAATATTACTTGAGGTAGGAAAACTGTGGATCATCACTGTGATCAAGTAAATAAGGTTTTTGAACAATATATTCGATCGTTGCTACATCTTCTTGCATAATATCCGTTGCACAATAATTAATTGTGTATTTGGTGAGCATCCTTGAATCCTTGTTATCTAGAATAGGGTGCTGCTCGCTTGCAAGTTCAGATGCTAAAGCCGTAAGTTCACTAGCGCTACTTTGAGCTTGTCTCATATAGCTTTTCACAATGGGTTGGCCTTGTTTTATCTGCGATTGATAATATCCCAAAATTACTTGAAGATCCTCTTTTACCTTACAAACGTCGCCGTAAAAAGAAGGATAAGCTTCATCTTTGTCCACAGCTGCTTCCAGTCTATTAATGCGTGTCTCCAAATTGTCGATGAATGCTTGATTATTAGGTATTTTGGAGTCGGGAAGAGTGTGGGAGGTTAGAACACTTTTCTTAATATCAACTAATTGTTTAAAATTAAATAAAATATCCTTTATTTCCGATAAATCCTGGTTGTAGCTTAATATATCAAAAGCTTCCTGGCTCGTTTTGGGAAAAGGTTGTGGTTGATAAAATCTTACCTTCGCTGGTTCTTTTTTTGCTTTCATAATGCTATCTCGCCTACAAGTGTGTGTTAATTGATCAAAGTGGCGGTATTTTACATTGAAGAGCATTATTTTGTCAAATATTTGATCATGTCGTTTTTTATTCGTTCTTTTTGTTTGGATTAAATCAATGAATGGCGTAGGTCGGGCCTTGGCCCGACAAACCTTAATTATTTAACTAAAAAGGATTCGACAACTGGCAGCCCAGACCAAAACATCCCATGCTACTGGGTGGTGGATTTGTGCAACTCACTGGCCCAAAAGTAATTGCAGATGGGATGGCAGTTACTGAGATAGCCGTAGTAGTACATGATTGTGTACTTGTAGTTGAAGAAACAGTAATTTGTGCTCCTTGATAAATTAAGAATTGAGGCCAAGGCGTTACTGAACTTATATCCGGAGCTGTGCCAGAATTAGCAGGTATCGTCGCTTTAATGTTCGGATGCTGCCCCGATGGATAAGTAATTTGCACTATAAATGAGGGTTGAGTCGGAGGGGTAGTTCCAAATATGGTTAAAAGGGTACCGTTGGTAAATCCTTGACATCCAGTAGCGGATACCATTGTGTTATTGGGAACCAATCCTGCTCCTTTTTGCGTACAGCCTGAGTCAAAAAGGCCATAATTTTGTTCTGCAGTGGGTCCAGGTTTTGCGGGTTCATCATAAGCTTCAAATGCGAGTACACCTATATTATATCCAGATGTTTGTACAAAATTACTTGTGCCTAGTTGATAAAGCGTTTGAAAGTAGGAGGTAGCATTTGCAACGGATGGAGCACATGGGCCAGGGGAGTTGCATGCATATCCGGTAGTGGTTCCTGCGGTTGCCCATCCTGTTTCTGCGGTTAATAAAACACGACCTGCTGTGTAAAATGGCTGCGGATTAGCCGTTGGTAAGGCGGGAGGTGTTGTTGAACCTACAACTTGGATGTAATCCCATGCAAGTGAATTAGTTTGTTGGGTTGTTGAACTTAATGGAGGAGTCCATACCGCGGCTGTTGCTGGAGATACACCCCATTGAAAAGGGTAAGGGTCGAAGGCTAATGGAGCGGTAGGCGAATAAGAGTTAATTAATGTTTGCATATCCGCAGAAATTGCAGGGGTCGGGGTGACTAAATTTCCACTGATGAGTGCGGAACCTACAGGAGTTGTCATCCCTTGGGCAGTAAGTGTTGCTTGCAAGGCTGACACTGCGCTCGTTAAATAAGTAACATTTGAGGCTCCTGTACATGGAGGAATTGTATTCCCCGCATTACAATAATTTTCATGCCCTGCAAAAACAAGGATGACTGTCTTATTGAACACCGCAGGAGTGACTGCTTGAATTACAGCATTTAATGTGGCTTGGGCACAAGGAATATAATCTTGAGCACCTAGCGGACATCCAGGATAATTAGTATCACTTGGAAGTTGTGGAATCACTGCTTCATAAACTACTTTCATTCCCAATGCGTTGGCTTGGTTAATAATATCTATCCAACTATACGGTTCTGTTTGATAGGAACGAACGGTGGTAAATCCTGCATTTTGTAATTGTTGCAATTCTGCATAAACATTAGTTGCAGCGGGATTATTGGGTGTTCCCGTATAAAAAACATCGTGAAAATTAAAGGGATAGTTATTGGTATAGTGATTGGGATTGTAATCAACACCGATGAGTTGATTGAATGAAACGGACTGTACGGTGGTTGATGTAGTGAGGGTGTTAGAACTTAGGTTGCCAATTAATTGGGCTGATAAGTTAAAGGAGCCATTAGTAGGTGAGTTGAAAATGCCGGTAATAGTGCATTGTGCACCACTTGCTAATGTTCCGGTTGTTCCTGATGGAATGCAGCTGTTACTAGTAATTAAAAGGTTGGGATGGTTCGGATTGTTATTTTGAGTAATGCTCTGCGTAAAACTGACTGTAGATGCATCATAATTTGTAAACGTAAATGCCACTGTATAGTTTGTATTCGCAAATCCTTGGCTTGGTAAAGGTTGTGCTGAAGGGAAGCGTGCCGTACCAAAAAGGCCAGCAGGGTTTGTTGTTGCAATAGTTGTGAGTGGTGGTTGAACATTCACTACATTATTGTCATAGCCACTGTACGCTACCATAACAGTTTTTCGTCCAACACTATTAGGTGTTAGGGTAATGCTGTAGGTGCAACTTTCTTTAGGTTGTAATTTTTTACCAGTACATTGATCGGTGTATTTAAATTCGGCTTCATGAGCAGTACATTCTTGATTCGCAGCAGGACAAAGTATTGGTGTCACGCGAAATGGTTTTTTAAAGGCAAAAGGAAGATTATTTGTAAAAGTATATGTCGAAGTGACACTTCCACCTAGTGTAGTGCTTTGTGTTGGAAATGCCCTGTCTAAAGAATGAAGAATGGGATTACCCGCAAAAGCCTGACCCATCATTAAAAATAAAGTAACACGTGCTAATTGGAATGGAATTATTTTCACTCTAATATCCTTTTTAGTAGTAAACACAGTAGCAAAAAAAGCCATTAACGTGGCTCCTTACTCTAATGCTCATTTTTCTACAGGTTTTGGAGTTATTCGTCAACAAAGAAAGGCATATTAGTTTATTGATATTTATAAAACTCTATGTTTAGATGCCTCAAACATTATTACATTCATAGTTCATATGCAGGGAGTTAAGATGAGAAAACAGTTTTATTTATTTGGATTATTAGCGAGTGTTTTAAGTAGCAATGTTATAGCGGGCACCATGGGTGAACCTGTTTCACGTTTTAATTACCTTGCGGCATTAAGTATTGGCCCAGTATGGCCAACTGGTGCTGATAGCCAGACTTTTTATTTAACGCCTGATATTGAGAAAACTTATGCTGCAAATAGCACCAGCAACGCTCTTGCAGATTTTGAGGTATTTTTAGGTGTGCAACGCTCATTAACTCCAACTCTCTTGGGGCAATTAGGTGTGGCAGTTGCTGCAACTACCAATGCTCGTCTTTCAGGTGACATTTGGGATGATGCCGATCCAGAATTTAATAACTACACTTACAGCTATAAAATCCAGCATACTCATGTTGCCTTAAAAGGAAAATTATTGGCAGATATGGGACTGCTCGTCATGCCGTGGGTAAGTGGTAGCATTGGTGTGGGTTTCAACGATTCTCATTCTTATGATAATACGCCTAAGATTTTTGAGGCTATTAAAAATCCTAACTTCTCATCTCATACGCAAACCGCATTTACCTACACTGTAGGTGCTGGGGTACAAAAAGCATTGAATCAGAATTGGCAAATAGGTGTGGGTTATGAATTTGCTGATTGGGGTAAAAACCAGCTGGGGCGCGCAGAGGAACAAACGATGGGAGAGGGCTTAGGTCAAAACCACTTCTACACGAATGGGGTGATGTTTAACCTGACTTATGTCGCGTAAATGAAGCGTCTGTATTCATGCCTCATGCACCGAAACTAAGATTCAAACATATTCCCTGAGCAGACAGTAGCATCAACTTAAGGGTAGCCTGGGTGAAGATCCGAAGGACTGAAACCCGGGTTTCATTTTGTTTCCCAGGTTACAAGTATCTTCGTGAGAGTAGTCTATAACTCTTTTTATTCTTCAATTCCGAATAAGGACGGTTGATGATAACTCTTATCTTCCGTAGGAAGAGCAAAGTGAACTCCTATCCCCAGGAGTCGAATCGGTTTAGATTCATTGCGAATAATTTTTTGAAATAATTCCTTGTAACACTCTAAGTTAACTTGCGTACTTTTGATTTCAGCCGAAACTAATTTAAAGTCACTCATTTTTATTTTAATAAACTGATTTTTTATTAACAAATCAGCCGCATTTTCCTGTATTCGTACAATTAATGATTTATAAAGTTCATCAATTATTTTAATGGCTTTATGTGGATCATGAATATCATATTGTAGGGTTTTTTCTACGCTTAATGATTTACGTAGGCGATGAGGTTGAACGGGACGATTATCAACTCCTTGGGCTTGATAGTGCAATTGTTGACCAAATTTCCCAAAATGTTTTATTAAAAACTCCAATGAATACTGATGCAAATCATTGCAGGTAAATATGTTTAATTGATTTAATTTCGCTGCGGTGACTTTACCGACCCCAAATAATTTGTTTATAGGAAGCTTTTTAATAAAGTGCGCTACTTGTTCAGGCGTAATGACAAATATCCCATTAGGTTTATTCCAGGCACTTGCTATTTTTGCTAAAAATTTGTTAGGGGCGACACCAGCTGAAGCTGTAAGTTGGTGCTCTTTAAAAATTGCTTCTCGAATTGCTTGTGCCATAAATGTGGCACTGCCTTGGCAATGCGCAGAATGTGTGACATCCAGAAACGCTTCATCAAGGGATAATGGTTCTACTAGGTCAGAGAATCGTCGAAAGATGCTATTTATTGACTGTGATACTGCTTTATATTTAGACATGTTTACCGGTAGCACGATGAGATCAGGGCATAAGCGTTGTGCCATCGATGTGGGCATGGCGGAATGTACTCCATATTGGCGCGCAACGTAATTACAGGTGCATAACACACCTCGTTGATTTGCTGATCCTCCGACTGCAACAGGCTTATTATCTAATAAGGGATTGTCCCTGATTTCAATGGCGGCATAAAAGCAATCCATATCAATATGAATTATTTTTCGAAGCATAAAAAATAGGTTATTAAAATCGATTCGTATAATGTGCAAGTATAGCTTATGCTGCGTAAGCGTTCACGAACTCGTTATCTTGAACTGACCTTGATAAGCCTAATTGGGTTGATATTGATTATCTGTTTTGTCACTTAAAAAGTGAGACTCGAGTTGTTTATAAAATGATTTATATAATTTGTTTTGATTTTCCCCAAGTAATGTATGAAAAAATCCTTTTTTGGGTTTAATCTTGTCGTTTAACATGGATAGTAATAAGGTAATATCATTTTTTTCTAGAGATTTTTCTTGAGTTAGGTAGCTATTTAAATGATCTAACAATTTCTGATAATCCATTTTTCCGTTTAAGAGATGGGATAGTCGAAAATAGTGTATTAAGAGGGTATGGATCTTATCAAGCGTTTCTTTTTTAAATGTTGGTTCAAAATGCACGTCAGAAAGCTTGGAATCAACTTCAGATTGCATTACCTCAAAAGAAAGGCGCCTAAAAGCCGCTTTTAAGTCAGCTTCAGAATGAATCGTCATATCGAGTTGTGGCAATAAGACCTGGCGTCTCTCAGGATAAGCGATAAAGCACCGTATGAGCTCATCTAAATGATAAGGAATTCGCGTGACGTTAATTGTCGAACAATCTCCAACAGTGCGACTTTTTAAATCCCGCATCACTATATCAAGTGGAATCTCCACATTGTCAAAGTAAATTATCCCATCATTTAAGGCTTGCTGAAACAGAATGGCCCTTAAAGTAGTTGCTGTTTTTTGCATACCTGTTTTATCTAGGTAATTTAGCGCCTCATTGATGGTTTTTATTGATTTTTCTTGAAAGTCTTGTTGTTCTAGTTCAAAAATTAATTCTACTAATGTCTGCCGGCGTCGCAAGCTTTGGGCCATTGCGTGGCTCGCAATGATTTGGGCTATATCAAATGAAGAGGGGTATGGGACATCACCTAATTTGTCAAATAAAGCTTCGAATGATTGGGGATCAATATCTATATCCCGTTGTTTTTCTGTTTCAGAAATTAAATTGGATGCCAATTCTCCCCATATGCCATCTGTCATTGAAACGACAATGTCTCCTTCCGCCAATTCAAGTGTTTTCCGGACAAGTACATTGTCTTTATTAGAAGTTTTTGCATACATTTGTACCGATGATGGAGTCCATGTACCAAATCCTCGATAAACATGGCGTGCACATAGGGTCTGTTTGATTTTATGGTGCTTGTCTAAAACAACAATTAAGCCATCGCCAATATTTGCAAATTCGCCCGAATATCTTTTTCCTTGTTTAAATTTATAGGTAAAAGCTGCCATGGAGGCGTGCGCGTCGGTCCTCGTAGAGGTCAAGTGGCCAATGGAGATTAGTGCTGTATCTATGTCTTCATCGCTATCCAAAAAGGCATCACAGCTTGCATGCGATACTCTATATATCTCCTTATCCTCCTTTGGGTCACCGGCTCCTCCACCCAAACCGTCGGTCACTGCAATGCGTGCACCATGAATAACACCAGCCTCATCTGTAGTAACGAATGCTCCTGAGCTATCAAGTATCCGATCATGCTTTATATCATGATCCTGGTGGGCTAGACTTGAGCCGATTAGAATCGCACTGTTATGACTTTGATTTACAGAATAAAATCTTTCTGATAAAAATACGGGTAGTTTTTTGGAGTGATCTTTTGCAACCGAATGGGAAAAAATAATTTTTTTGTTGGTGATAACTTTATCTCTCATCGTATTACCCAATATAAATCAAGATTGCTGGCGAAAATCATCATAAAAAACCTCTTCGGGATATTATCACTAGTTCATCTTATTTCAGAAAATTTTGTATTGCTAAAGTCTTTATACTGCATTTGGCAGTTTCCCAACCTACGTCTAGCTTCTAAATCCTTAAAGAAACTGAGCAAATAAAGCCAGCTATTATGCCATAAAGCAAGGATTATTTGAATATATTTCAATCACACTGAGCTATTATTATAAATAATATTGCACTTTTTGAGTGATTTTATGCCAACTTTACCGGGTCTAGTTTTTTTGCAAGCCTACCCGCCAGAGCAAATATGGAGACTGTTTGTTGATGGGCGTTTTTGGTCAAAAGAAAATGGCTGGCATGGTTATGAATCAAGAGAAAAAGGCTCGATTAATGCTGCTTTAGAGAGTTTATGCTCTATGGCATTATACGTTGATAAAGCTGGCGAGAAGTTTGAGTTAAATGTTGATTTAATAAAGGATATTCATAAAAGATGTGGCAGGAAGGTAGAGGAGCTAGAAGAGAAAAGTCCAGGTGAAATCAGAACCGATGAGCCAGTATCATTTGGTATTCCAGCGAGTCGAGCCTCAATTAAAGGAATAGAAGAATTTCTCCGACTGTTTTTTCTAATCGAAGGTGGCGCATCGTTCGGGCCTGGGATAGCCGGCTCATTTGGTCCAAAATTTGATATAGACTATTTAAAAGGTTTAACCGTTGAGAAAATACCCGAGCTTGCTAAAAAAATATATGAAGACATGTGTGCGTACGGCCATAATAATACAAACCATTTCTATCTTGCAGTTAGGGCAAATGTTGGCGTTTATTTAGAAGCAATTACTCAATCTTATAACAAAGAAATTAAAGCCGCTAATACCCTTGATGACAAACTTCTAGTTATTGCCAAGCATATTCGCCAATATGAAGTATTACATCCTTTTAAGGATGCCAATGGTAGAACCTTTGTAAACAATTTGTTAAATATTCTTTTGATGCAGCAAGGGTTACCTCCAGCAACTTTTTATGAACCCAATGTTTTTGACTTATATAGTACTGAAGAGCTGGCAGTGGTGATTAAGGAAGCAATTTTTAATACCTTAGAGATTATTGAACAGAATAAAAAAGGTGTTCCTTTATATGGATATAGTGCAACGATGGAAGATAACAAACAGTTCATAGGTATGCTCGATAGTCCTTCTTACCATGAAATTCGAGAACTTGATGTCTCTCGTTTGGATGTTGAAAGCATGCATAGGGAGACACAGAAGTGTCTTGCTTCATTAGATGAGGCCTATCCTCTTCATCGAGGCGCAATTTATCTTAGTGAGCCGCATGGCGTGAAAGAGTTGGTATCTGCTTATGCATCTCAAATTAATCAACGTATAGAGCAAGGTGCACCGCCAATTTATGTAGGTAAAACTCCCATCCATTTAGCCGCGATGATGCGCAATATTGTGATGGTCGATGAGCTTATTGCTAAAAAAGCGGATTTATCAATTCAAGATTATGATGGCAAAACGGCGCTGCATCACGCAGCTGAGTCAGGAAATATGCAGATAATGGGGAAAGTATTAACCGCGATACTCTCCCGAGACGATGCGCTGACCATATTGAACATCAAAGACAATGAGGGAAAAACTGCATTCCATTACGCTGCGGAGTATGGCAGCCCGGAGTTAATAGGTGCTTTAACATCCACGGATGTAATTCAAATCAATGAACCAGATAACAAAGGTTCTTCAGCCATAACTCTAGCGTATAAAAATTATAAATTAGATGTGTTTGAGAAATTATTAGCTTCTGGCGCGGAGATCAGTCCAGCTCTTTTAAAGGAAGTAATGGATCGGAAGGATAAAGATGCATTGGTAAAAATTCTTGCTAAAAATAAACAACTACTTTTAAGTAAAGAAGTTTTTGAAATTGCACTTTATATAGGAAGCACCAGTTTAGTGAAGCAGTTTTTGCATGCGGGAATGGATATTAATATCCCAATAACTAAAGAAGGTGGAACAGCATTAGTGTTGGCTACTAATACTGGAAACATAAAATTAGCTGGCTATTTATTAAGAAAAGGAGCCGATACAAGAATACTTGATATTCATGGAGGTACGTTGTTACATCATGTTTACTATACGAAGGCAGAGCATAGAGAGGAGTTAACAAGTAAGATACTTAAGAAAGACCCCGGATTGATTAATATACCCAATAAAGTAGGGCGCCCACCTTTATATAGTGCGGTTTCCTTAAAAGATTTCAACATGATGCGTCTCTTATTGGCACATGGAGCTAAAATAGATTTCGAAGATGCAGATGGCAATAATGCATTACACATTGCTTTTATTGGAACTCCTAATATATCGATGATACAAGAAATTTTATCTTGTGATAGTACCTTACTTCACAAAAGAAATCAGGCTGGCAGAAATCCATTTCATCATGCACTCTCTGAATTATCGCATTACTCAAAAAAGGAAGAAGCCAAATTTCTTCAGTTATGTGATTATCTTTTAAAAGAGAAAGTGGATTTAAATACAAAAGATGTGAAAGGGAAGACCGTATTAGACGTCGCTTTATCGAAAAATCATTATCATTTGTGTGTCAAGTTGATGAAGGGAGGGGCCCAGACTAGCATTGCCTCTGTCGCAGAATTTCTTGAAGGGGCTACAACAAACTCTATTTCAGAGCATCCTAAAACATTTAAAAAGAAATTGGGGAAAATGCTAGATAAAAATCCTTTAATTGCAATGGCGCAACTGAATGATTTATACATACAAATTAAAAAGAATCATATCAAGACTCCTAAAGATTTTGCACCACAGGGAGGCTTATCCTTTTTTAAAGGAAAATCAGAGGATAGCAGATCTCATGAGCTGGTTTTATCCGTATTAAAGGAGCTCTATGACGCTAAACTCAAATTACTACTCGATAGCTATCAGGGGCAAAGTGAGGATTTTGAGAAAAAACATCGAGTAATTGATGAGAATCTGAAGTTTTTGATTAAGAATCAAGAGATTTTAAAGAAAAAAGAAAGGCCTACAACTCAGATCGTTGAAGGCGAACATTATGGGATAAAATGGTAATTCTTTAGGACGTACAGCAATCATTTTATTCATGGGAATCAGGTTTTTTTCTTAGCATTTTGAGTTCGCCTTGTCTGGATTTTGCATCCAGAATTTTTTGTTTCGCGCGCCTTGAACGTCTTTTCTTTTGTCGTTTTAATTGTTCAATTTTTTGCTGTTCTTTGGTTTGCTCATCACTCAATAGTGCATGCAATTTGTCACAAAGTCGTATTCTTGCAAAATATCGATTGTCTTCACGGCTTCTTGATTCCTGACATTTTACTTCCAAGCCTGAAGGTATATGCTTCAAATAAACTGTTGAGGCCGTTTTATGTAATTTCTGACCGCCTTTGCCACTGCCTATGATAAATTTTTCGATGAAATCGGTCTCATTGATTTGCAGTTTCATCATTAATTCGGCTAACTTATCCCATTTTTCTTTATTAATCATATAAGTACTTTTTAATTGTAAATATTATTTTAAGTGATGTTTTCTTTTTTCTATTATCTTAGATCAATTTTGGAAATCATCATAAAAATTAACCTATGCCATGGTTAATATTCTTTAGCCTTGATGTATATCGATTTTAATTTAATAGCATAGTGCTATAAAACTTTCTCAAACGTTTAATCAATGTTAAAAATAGTGTGTAAAGGACGACGTGTTTGAGTCAGCTATGATAATTTACAAGGATGAAGTATTAATTAAATTTAAAGACAAGCACGGTGGGAAAAATCAAAGTGAAGTAGATGGTTTTTATCATGATCCCGCTGGAGTGAGTTATTTCATAAAAAAACCTAAGGATCTCAAAGAATTATTCACGGAATTGTTTGCTGGTTTATTGCTCCAAGAATTTATGCGTCGTCAGTTGATTGACAAAATATATCATCCATCTTTTATTTGCGCTCAACTGATTCGCTTTGAAGATGGAAGTTATGGGCTTATTCAGCCTATGGTTCTATTTAAAGAGCTCTATAAAATTATTGGTACCGGTTATAGCGATGGTTCTGATCGCGATCCATTGGCAGAGATGTTGTATGGCCCCGATTCCTACATAGCCCTGACTCAATTACAGCACTATTACGGGCTTGCTATTACCTTGATGTATTCTTTGCTTTTTGGTGATCACAGTGTACACAGTGGCAATGTTGTGTGTTTGGATGTTGCCAGCGCAGTGGAAATGCTGTTTATTCAATTTGCGCGTATTGATTGGGGCGCTGCTTTTCGCAATTACGGTTATAAAAAAAATAATGACAATCTTTTACATCCTTTGGAGTATCAAGGATTGTTTAATCCTAAAGGCTACACTAAAGGATATTTTCTAAATTACAAAAAAATCAAGGGCTTGTTTCCTGCTATTGCCGAGCAGGCGAGCCTCTTACAAAAACGAGTGAATGAATCATTACTTGTTGAAATGGTGCATTGTGTTTTAAGACAACTCCCGGTTGATTTAATAGATGCCAAGACTAAGAAAGAATTAGCTCAATACTTAGGTATTGCATCCTTTGCAGACATTAATTTTGGTGAAGATAATCATCAGTTTGCACATGATTTCGTGGATATTTTATCTACTCGATTAAAAAAAATGACAACTCTTCAGGACTTTCCTGGAGCTGTAGCGGATTCAAGTTCGCCACAAGCTGTATATATAGAAAGTATGCCAACAGTCATTGGCTTACCCATCAATAGCGTTATTCTTTTTGATCAGCAAATGAATATTTGGCTCGATATCTTTTCTGCAGCAGATGAACGCAGCGCTTTTGATTTTAATGGTATTGATTGTGCTCAATTAGCGAAACAATATAATTTCTTTATGGATATTTTATTGTGTCAAGCGGAGCAATTAGATCAATTGTGTGATAATGGAAATGGTGGTATGCGTACTGTATCGTATTCACCGAGCCGCTCTTTACGGACTTTATTTACTTTAGAAGCGGATTTAAAACCGTATTTTTCTCATACAGAACAAAGAGTCTCTTGTAAAAACACTTATTGGCAACACGTTGAAACGGCATTAACTGCAAGTTTTAACGCGGTTGTGACTATTAAAGTGCTGCAAAATACACAAAACACGATAACCCTTGCTAAGGGAGCTGCCATTCATTTTTTATTTGATGCTTTAAAAATATACTTGCATGATTTTAATCGGGCGTATCATTTATTTTTAAAAGAGCTGCATATCCCTTTAGAAAAGGAGAACCGATTACTTTTTTTCAGCCGGAATAGCGCTGAGCATTTTGCAACTCGTGATATCAATCAAAGCAGTGATTGGGAAGTGGTTCATGGCAAAAAAATTAATCAATAAAAAACCTTTTTGCGCATTTGATCTACAATATAAGAAACAAATGCTACAAATAGGTTTCAAAATGAAACACGCAGAACTTCAAGAATGGGTCCAAGATCTTGAGCAATTAAATCGTGAAAACGAAGCGGTGCAACAACAAATAACGAGGCTTAAAAAAATTCTTGCGAAACCTAATCTTGTTACTGTCTTTAATGAGGTTAAAGATATTCTGGGACTTCTTTCTGATTTAGACAACGTAAACTATCAGAATATTCGCACTGCAGAAGATTTAGTAGCAAAGGAGTTTATTAGTGACAAACTCTATGAATTTCAAAGCTCTCTTAGCCAGCTACCCACTATACGTGTTCCAACGCATATCCCACCGACAGTAGAACAGCAGATTGAGCAAATTTATAAAAAATATAAATTAAATGTCGAAAAAGAAGTTGCAAAAATTGAACAGCAAGATGATGTTAATTGGCATAAGCTTTTTCTAAGGCAGCAAATAAGAAACAAGCATGAAGGAAATGCAGATTCTTTTGTGGATTTTTCATCAATATATGCTAGGCAAGTAAATCTGCAGATGCCAGAAGTTGGAATAGGGAGTAAGTCAAAAGCACTAGTTGATTACACAAAAGTTAATAATAAGATTCCGAAGAAAGCTGAGAATAAAGATGAGGAGTTGCTTCATTATTCAATGACGCTTTCTGAAAAATCATTCCACTATAAAGGGAACTTTGAGGCATTTAAAAAACAATATATTGCAGAGAAGCGCGGTGAGGTTCAGAGTTCAGCGGCTCATAAATCACTTGCCGATATAATTCATTTAATTGAGCGAACTCAATGGACACTGGGGAAGTGGGGAAGTTCATCAGAAATTGACATGTCATCAGGAGCCAAGAAAGCGGTTCCTAATCATATTTATGAAATATATATGAAAGCTAAAGAGGGCAGAGATGATCCCCCAAAGGCTGTTAGCGCTATGGAAGAAATACATCAGATTGCCACCCGAGCGGCTAATTTTAAGCCAACATTTTTCAAAGATCAAAGAAAAAGAGACGAAACGACTCAAAATGCCTATGATGAAATTGCATCAAAGACGGGCCCCCAACAATAAGTAGGTCGAGCCTTGGCTCGACAAAATCAAAGGTGGCTTTTTGAGACAACAAGAGCAGTTTCTTTCATCAAAAATATGAAATAAACAATTGAGTTGCTATTCTTAAGACAGTTTCTGAACATTAAATGGCCATATCCTATACTTAATATTATTATTAATTCATACAAAGTGAGGTCATGATGTTTGAGAAAGATCCGTCTGATGTCAGTTCCAACGGTATCACTGTGACCAGGATGGTAAAAAAATTAACTCCGGATCCTAAATATAGAAGCGCGGATTTTTTTGATAAATGTGCAGTAGCGCCAGATTCTAAGATAGAGCCAGAACAAATCACGATTCAAGCATCGACAACAGCACCTCCAACTGCAAAGGTAGAAGATTTAAATATCCCGGAGTTTTTATTAAAAGACATGTCTGCCGAGGAAATAGTACACATTGCCAATCAATTAATGCGTTTTGCTTATGATCCATTGGACGTGGCAGCTCACCTCAAAGAGTTAGATGCTGAGTTAGGGCAATTAATGCAAGAAAGCCAAACCATTCCATCACAAGAAGGTTATCCTGCCTATTTGATTGCTGGAAGAGGGAACTTCATTCCTGGCGCTCCACCAGATGACTATCAGCCTTTAAAAAAAGCAAGAATGCTGGATACGTTATTATTAAAACATGAAAACACACGTGATCTTAATAAAAATGGTTATGTGGTTAAATTTATTGGTTTTGTTAGCAGCATGATTGCTGATCGAGTCATCTCAAGTGGCCAGCTTTTTAATGAAAATAAGCAAATTGATCGTGTCCTGTTGCATGGTTCTTATTCGCATCGATTATTACTTGCAGCATTTGCGCATGCAATAGAAAAAGGGGGGATTGATTTAAGTCTTAAGTCAGGAAAAAAACTGAACTTTGTGCAATTGCTAGAAATGTTAGTTTTAGTAAAAACAAAAAATAATCTGAGTCTTTGGGAAATGGTATTGGATACTGTAGAAGATTCTGAGCGTGCCGCCAATGACCCCTTAGATTCAAAACAATTTAGTTTTAGTTGTCGTTCTCCTTTTGTTTTAAATTCTCTGTTGCTGTGTTTTGGCAAAGAACTTGGATTGCCCAATCTGCAAACCTATTTGCTGGATAGCCATTACAAAGCGGCCTATGAAATGGTTTTACGTTCTAAAGAAAAAATAGCAGCGAAAGGTAAGACTCATTATTCACAGCTGGATATTGCGAATGAAACAATCTATGAACGTTCTATGGAGCATTTTTCTATGATGGCTGAAAGTTATGGAGAGGTAGGCGGTAATAGCCCTTTTACCCTAGATGAATTTGCAATGCTCTCTGATAGTCGCTATGTAGGATCCCTATGGGGACCAAGTGTTCGTATAAAAATGTCATCTCCGCAAAAACCAGGAACTTATTCAAGTTGGATGGATTTTTTTCAGAGTAAAAGCACGACAAAGGAACCTGAATCAAGTCAATCTAAAAAACACGCACGTCCTACAACAGATGAGTCGGATGAGGTTGGAGAAAAGTTCGGTAAAAAGAGGCAGTGAAATAAAAAGGGAGCATTGGCTGTCCCACGATGTTATCGGCTCGATTAGCACGCGTAGTATCGTAGGCTGGGCTGTTAAGCCCAGCGTTTTTTAATAAGAAAGAAATACTTTGGAATATTGTTAAATGCTGGGCTTAACAGCCCAGCCTACTTCTGTTACGTTTTAATGAGCTGCCTGATTAATGAATTCATCATCGTCTGAGTCATCTGGGCCTGCTAAGAACTTATCTTCGTAATCAATTACAAAACCTGCAAAAATACGAATGATGCGATCATCAATTTTTTCAGGATAGTGAACTGAAACACTCCATGTTTTATTGCCAGAATTGCGATTGAGTTCAGCAATTGGATGTGGGTTATTGGTTGAGGCTAAAATCACGAATCGCTCAAAGGTGGGATTTGCATAGGCAAAGCCAATTTCAGTTGCTTTTCCTGACTCATCATAGTCATAAATAGTGAATTTTGCAGATTCAAGCGTTGCCAAATTTCCATCAATAAAACCAATTTGCACACCACGAGTATCATAAATATCAATCTCTTTGGCCCAAGGATATAAAGAGCCTAAAGAAATGACTCGTGTAATACCTGTGGCTTGCCATCCATCTTTATTGGATAAATCATAGTTTGTACGGATACGAAATGCGCTCTTTTTTATTGAGCCAGGATAGGTTTCTTTTTGCAGGGACTTAATCTGATAAACTTCTGAAAATTTATAAACATCCTTTGTCACTACAAAATCATAAGGATGATCTTCATGAACCCCATAACTGTTGGCAAGAGTTGCATAGGATATTGTAAACAGGACAAACAAACATGACACCAATAATTTACGCATACATGATTTCCTTTTGGTTAAATAATATTGAAAATGCCAATTTGGCAAGCGATGAAGGATAAAAAAATATAAATAATTCAATATCCTTCATGCACCTCAAGAGAGGCAGATGTATAGTAAATCAAATTTATTAAGAATTTATTAAGGAATAAATTGTCATCTAAAAATAATCTAGAAACGTCTCAGTGCGACAATATAAACTGATCGAGTCAGAATGGAAGAATAGCCAATTAGTGATAAAAGTTTTAACCACAAAAGCCTCTCTCAAGTGATGCGAGAACACTTGAGAGATAACGATGAGTTTATCTAGGCCCCCCTAAATGAGGATTGTCCTGCTGGTTATCATCAGCCTCTTCGTGCACTGCAAACTCTTCTGCTGTTTCTGGAGTTGCAAATAAAAAAGCAGATGTAGTTGGGTTGTTGGCAGACTCAAAAATGCTAAATTGGGTTACACTTGCACCACGATCTTTAGCTGCATGATTATTTTTTACTGGTTTTTCTACATCCTCTGAAAGAGATATGAGATCAAGTTCTTCTTGTATTTTTTGATATCCACGATTCATTGTTGGAATTTTATGGGCCAATTCAGAAATTTTTAAGTTGAGTTCTTTTAGTTCTTCTTTTAATTGTTTCAGTTCTTTATTTAAGGCTTTTTTCACTCTTCTTTTATTAGAATGATCAAGTTGTTTTGCTAAAGCATCGATTTGTCCTTCGAGCTTTGTTGCTTGCATCATCAAGCTTTTCATGGAGGTAAGCACTATGGTTCTGGAGGCATCTCTCATATGCTCCAGTTGTCCACGTATTGCGTGATTGCTATTGGCTAAATGTTCCAATTTATCGGCATGACGTTCTTTAAAGTCTTGATCCCAGCTTACATCGTTGATGTACTGTTCTAATACAGAAGTCAACTTACTTAAAAAACCACTCAGTGCTAAAAGATCGGTTGCAGGGAAGAGATTTAAATCTTGAGTTAACCGAGGAGCCATAATAATAGCGAGATTAAGGTAGGTCATACGATTCGTATCATGGAATGTGCCGGCCTGATGCATTAAGTAGCAGTAATGATAAATAATTTCTCCTGCACGTTGATAGTCCACTCGTTTTGAAAGTAAAAGAGCCTGCATGAACTCATCAAATAATTGATTGGCCATATTTGTGCTTTCTTTTTTCTGTTGCGCATTGAGTAATAACTTTAAATTTTTAGAGAAGTCGATGAGTATGCTCTCTTTAGAATCTAATATTGGACTGTTTTTTAAGACGGCGGGGATCATTCCTAAAATGATATGGAGGTGCTCACCATGTACTTGATTATCTTCCATCACATAGTGACTTAGAATATCCACATTAAATTGCTCGCTAATAAGTTGCTCAAGTAACTTTTCCGTTTCTTCTTTGGCACCTGCAATGCGAAAAACCCCAGGAGTTTTTAATAGTTCTGGATGTAGGGATACAACTTGAACAATGGAGCGAAATACATTCACTATGATTTGGTTATTATAAGGGCCAGGCATTTAAACTCTCCGAATATTAACTTATGGCTTTGGTTATAAATATTTTCAAATAAAGGACAATTTGATGTGAACTTATTTTGAGCATATCTGCCATTTCAGCGCAGAGGCACAATTTTGACTTGATAAACAAATAAGCAAATGCGTAAAGCCTATCAATGATGATCCTCTATAACTATATAAAATGTCGGAATGATTTACAAACGAAGGGAAGTGGTGAATCAATTATGATTAACCCTAATACCACACTTTATACTCGAAGTAGCCTGGTTGCTTGCAACCAGGCTACTTGTCTTGTGTATTAAGCGTGATAAACAGAGAGATTTAAATTTATTATTTATAAATTTAAAAATAAAAGTAATGCTTTTTGTATATGCATTCTGTTTTCGCTTTGCGTGAAGATAATTGAAGCAGGGGAATCAGGTAAGGTTTCGGATACTTCTTTTCCTCGCTCCATGGGCATGCAATGCATAAATACTGCTTCTGGTTTCGCATGAGACATTAAGGATTCATTGACCTGGAATCCTTGAAACGCTTCATGGTGTTCCTGACCTTCAAAACCCATACTAGTCCAAACATCAGTGTAGACTGCATGAGTATTCTTAACCGCATTTTCAGGTTTGGAAAAATGATGAATCATATTGGTTTTAATGCTCTGTGCCTGTTCGACAATCGACGCGTTAGGTTGATGGGATGCAGGGCAACAGTAATTAATGGTTACTCCTAATTGCGGCGCCAACAGCATCAAACTGTGCAAAATATTATTTCCATCACCGATATATGCGACAGTAAGCCCCTCTAATGAACCAAATTGCTCCCAAAGGCTTAATAAATCAGCGAGAATCTGGCAGGGATGATGTAAGGCTGAAAGGCCATTGATTATGGGAACTTTTGCACAAGCAGCCATCTCCTGCAAAATTTCATCAGCATGAGTTCTCACCATAATAAAATCCACATAACCATTGAGAACCCTAGCCATATCCGCCGGTGTTTCCTGTTTTCGCGTGTTGCTTACACTTTCAATCGCTATGCCACCCATGCTTTGAATTGCCATGGCAAAACTTAAACGGGTTCGGAAAGAAGGTTTTTCAAAAATCATCGCCAGGCTTTTCTGTGCTAGAGCTTGGCTGTAGAAAGAGGGCGTTTGTTTCAGTGCTTTTGCTTTCTCCAAAACAAGTTTCAACTCTTCTGCGCTTAATTCGGTTCCAGTAAGAAAGTGTTTGTTTTTTCGGGTAGAGGAAGCCTTGATTTCAGCTGTGGACTCAACGTTAGGTAATTTGCTTTGATACGTACCTACTTCAAGGTCAAAAATTGCTTGTTGTAGATTGATCACGAAAGTGTTGGTTGTCACTTCGCTAATCGATTGAGAATGAGTCTCTTCAATTGGCGTTTTTTTAACGGGATTGGTAAGGGACATGTTGAGCCTCCTTGATTAAGTCAGTACATGGATTTTTTCTACGGTTTCTATTTTATTCCTAAGGAATCCTTTAACCAGATATTCTCTAGTTTTTGAATTTCTCCATTTGCTTTAAGTTTTTGCAATGCTTGATTGATTTTTGTTGTCAAAGACGAGCCTTTTTTCAGTGCTAATGCATATCCATAATCAGCTTTGGCAATGACCGAGTAAGATAGTTCTGTATGTTTTTTGCTATAGATTTTACCTTGGGAGCCATCCATTAAAACGACATCAACATGAGCGGCAAGTAATGCTTCAACCGCTTGATTGTTATTATCCAATGCGGTGATTTCCACCTGAGGATAATGTTCTCGTAACCATATCTCCATCGTACTACCAAGTTGTACTGCTACTTTTTTTCCCTTAAGTTGGCTTGGTGTTGTGATGGGTTGATTGGAATGATATACCGAAGCCATGCCCTCAAAGAAATAGGGGGCAGAGAAATCAAAATTGACTTTTCTCGCATCGGTAACAGTGATTGTTGCTATGGCAATATCATCTTGCCCAGAACTTATTGCTGGAAGAACCGTACTGAATTGCATGTTGTCAAAAACAGCCTTTTTTCCAAGTTCTTTAGCAACGAGTTTTGCCAGATCAATATCAAAACCCTTGATTCTTCCATGCTCGCTATATTCAAAAGGTGGATACTCAGCGGATGTGGCGAAATGTAGGGTGTTCTCGTTTTCTTTTGTTTTGCATGAAGATAGTATAAAGCATGCTGTCAGGACAAATAAACTTAAAAATCGATTCATTTGAATTCAAATCCACTAACTATTCATTTTATGAATATACAGATCTGCAGTTTTTTTGTCAATGGAAATGGATATGATTTCAATTTATGTGTCATTCCCGTGTAGGAGGGCATCTATCCATCCATTAATTATGGGGAGATGGATTTCTACCTGCGCAGGAATGACAGGATTTGGGTGAAGATTCTTCAGGCTTATAGAGAGTTCTGGATTACAAATACTTTTTGCTAGGGTGTCATTAAAACAATCCACTCTTTATTGATATTTAATTAAAGCCTAATTGTTTCCATGCTTCATATAAAATGACTGCAACAGCGTTGGAAAGATTTAAGCTTCGATTGTTCTCACGCATAGGAATAGATAGTGATATGTATTTTTGTAACATTTCCTGAGGTAATCCACGGGACTCGGGACCAAATAAAAACAGGTCATCTGCAGTATATTGAACTTCTGAGTAACACTTTTTAGCCCGTGCGCTGCATGCGTAAATAGTTTTTTGATGGTGTTGTTGAATAAATGTTTCCCAATTTTCATATTGGGCAATAGAGGCCCACTCGTGATAATCCAGGCCTGCACGTCTTAATGCTTTTTCCTGTAATGAAAATCCAAGAGGGTGTATTAAGTGTAATTTTGCCCCAGTGTTGGCGCATAAGCGAATGATGTTCCCCGTATTGGGAGGAATTTCGGGTTGGTACAGAGCAATATGAAACATAAGTTTTATCGTATTAATAAAATATAACCAAGTCCTAATATTCCAGGACACTTTTCATTATAACTTGAATTTGTAGCCTGGGTGAAGCATAGCGTAACCCGGGATTGAGCAGTTCATTCATGCAATACCCCGAGTTACGCTATGCTTCACCAAGGCTACTGAATCAAAGGGTCATAAAGAGTTGGGTTGATAATTGTCTATACGCAAAAAATTAAGTTCATTCACATGTGGTTGGGTCGCTAAAAATTGGATACTCCACAATGCGATTGTCGCATTGTTATCTGTCAAAAAACGTCCATCAGCAAGCAGCAGTGGGTTATTATGAACTGTAATTAGATAGTTATCAGTAAACCAATTAAAAATAGTAAAATCACTTAATAACGTGGGGGAGCCTTTTATATAACCAGGTAATTTGGGGTAAGAAAATGCAGGATAACTTGCTATAAGTTGACTCTTTGATGCATTAAAAAGAGGGATTGAAGCATCAATGATATATATCCGATCTGTATTTAAAGCAATACCTCTCCATTGTGTTGAACTAAGTAATTTAGGAAATACACGTACTTTCTTTATATTTAACCTCAATTTGGCAAGTTCGCCACGAAATGCACTCATTGCGCGTTGATGTTGCACGATATGAAACAGCATAAATGAACTTACTAGTACTAAAGCAATAATAACGGGGCGCCTTTTATCAAAGACAAGCGTTGCGACAACGCCCAAAAACAAGGGAATGGTTACAAAGGGATCAATAATAGAAACAATGTCCCAACTTACCCTGGCTGTTGAAAATGGCCAAAATAAAACAGTCCCATAATGAGTGCAGGCGTCTAACAGACCATGAGTTGAATATCCAATCAAAGCAGCCAAGAACGTAAATTTCCAACTGGTGCGAAAGCGTTTAAAAAGTAATAAAAGTAACGTAATGATTAACGCACCCACTGGAATAAAAAGCAGGGAATGAGTGAAGTAACGGTGATAGAGGAAAAACAGCATTGGATTGCCTGACTCTTGAATGAATACATCCAAATCAGGTGCCATTGCTGCTAAGCCACCTACAAGCCAGGCATTGTGTTTATCGTGTTGATATAAAATTGCCTGCGAGCAGGCTGCTCCTAAAACTGCATGTGTGACTGGATCCATTTTTTTATTCCTGAAGGAGCATGATGCTTCAGCATTTTACAGCGGGGCATTGCTCACAGAAAATGCTTCCTGCCTTTTGCAACAGCAATCGTCAGGAAGCAAACAAAAGTTTAATGCGCAAGACAGGGCTCTTCTTCAAGATAGCCACTTAATACGGCGTGCTCACTGTTTATCCAATGAAGTCTTGGTGAACCCGATTTCTCCGTAGGTCTATATAAATGGTTTACTAGACTCTCTAAATAGCTTGGATTGGTAAATAGAGCGATGGCGGTACGATTCTTTAATACTCTAGATATTCCATTGCTGTAGAGCAAGTTAAATTCGCCATCTAGGGTGACCATAACCGTTTGCAGCACGCCCACCCCATAACCATCTTGCTTTACTAAAAATACAGAGAATGGGGTTGCGTATTGAGTACTCTCTTTGAAATTAATTTTGAACTCTTGAATACCATAGTCAGTTGGCCATTGAACATGACGTAGTCCTGTTTGCTTACTTAAGATACCGCGTTCATTGAATTGTAATCTACCTTCATCTACAGCTACATTGTCAACAAAGACTCGAGCTATCCATATGCCAGTTCCAATTCGTGCTAATTTAACAGTTAATACATATGTATTCGATATAGAGTCGAAGAGAGTGGATGAGGTTACATAGTCATCACCCTCGCTTGCCGTAGCAGGAAGATTGGCCCCGATTTTTACATTGCTGGTTGCTTTAGGTGCTAAATTTTTTGTGGGAATTTTGATTTTACTTAAGTGTTTGGGATCTGCTCTTTTTGTCATGCCAAGTAGGTAGGCACCCAAGTCTGTACGCAGGTACGCATTGGCGTCTAAAGAGAGGCTTCCAAAACGAGTAAACAGGAGTTCGCTGTCTTTTTTACCGCTTGATACAACAAAATAGCCAGGATTGAACAAGGCAAGATCGAATACATTTCCTGTTGCCCTCAGCGGGCATTGATTTACAGTCACTGACTTTTTAGTTAGTTGAAACATATTATCTGCATGTGCTTGCGATGAAACAATGAGAGCAGCTGCAATTAAAATTGATTTAAGCGACATATTAATTCCTTTTAAATAAAACTGTAGTGAAACAACAACTCGTTTTTGTAACACCAATCTGCTTTTGATTGTCAAAACAGCGCGCTCACTAGAATATCTTGATTTAGGTTCGCTGTCATTCTAGAGAGATATCTAAGTTTGCTTAAGGGGTATGATTAGATCTATGATACAAATTAAGCTTAGAATTCATTAGTTCCCGGACTCAGGACATTAACGCATGCATTTACTTTTTGATTTTGATGGTACGCTAGTAGATAGCTATGACTGTGTCATTGAAAAAACCAATTTATTGGCTGAACAATTCAACTTCAGAAAGATTAAGGAGCATGAAATCGAACATCTCCGTAATCTCTCATCAAGAGAGCTAATCAATTTTTTAAGAATCCCTTTTTACAAAATACCTTCGTTAATACGACAAATTAGACATCTCTTACACGAGCAAATGGTAAATATGCAGCCGGTTGCTAATATTCCTTCCATATTAGAGACCTTTTATAAGTCTGGATACTCCTTAGGTATTTTGACTTCCAATTCAGTTGAGAATGTTCTTGTATGGCTCGACATACATCAAATTCATCATTTTTTTAGTTTTATCCATGATGAATCGAATTGTTTTTCTAAACGCCATTTACTAAAAAAAACGCTCAGGAACTATAAAATTGATAAAAGCAAAGTGTTTTATATAGGGGATGAAACGCGGGATATTGAGGCAGCAAAGAGAAACAACATTCAGTCAATTGCTGTAACTTGGGGTTACAATTCAGAGCAAGCTTTATTAAAGCACCAACCCACTTATCTCGCGAAACAACCTGAAGATTTGTTAACTATCTGCTCCGCATCATTCACAGGGGCTAATGATTATTAAGTGACAAATTTTGTTTCTGATGAACTGAGCTAAATTTAGCTCATGTTAAAAATAAAAAAGAAATAGTTTGAGTCAAGACTGTTTTTTTATTTTTTATTTGTATAAGATAGCTACGTCTAAGTTCATTTCAAGTACCACAGGTCTGTGGATATTTATTTCAACCCAGTTGTGAGTCAGCAATCAACAGCTTTATAAAATGTCCTTACGGGGCTTGCTTCATTTCATTTTAAATCACCAATAATTCCATTTGAGTTATTCACATTTTCTGTGGATAAGTCTGTTTATAGTCTGTCAAATTCCGTGTAGGATTTAGAAATTAATCGACTGATTCATCATTTTCCAATGTGTCCTTCCACGTATTGCTAAAAACAATACATACCTTAATAACCTGATTACATTGTTAAAAAATTGCTAAATTTGTTTGTGTAAATCAATAAAAAACACTGCTTGTGATATATTCGAGCATCAATGATGAAAGGAAATGTGAGTTATGCTGAAAACACGAATTACTATTTTAGGAACCGTTACATTGCTTTTGTTAACAAATGTCTCTGTTGCTGAGAACATTGAGTGCAAAGATTACAATGGAAATAAAATCACGATCAAACCAAAGACTATAACTATTTATAACAATTCTGAAACAACAATTTATCCCATCATAGCAACCAGTAAAAACTCGGTAAATGAGTGGATTCAAGGATGCTTTGGTACTACGGAGCCTTACCCCACAAATTTTGTTTATAAATTGTACGTTAATGAAGGTACAGGAATAGAACCCAAATCCTCGATAACCATTACACTACCGTTATATAGCGAATTAGCGAAGGATCGTTACATTACTTGGTGGAATGGTGGGCGTGTTGTGTTGGCTGATAAAAACGATAGGTTGCGCAATAAGCAAGATGAGGCATTGGCAACGCCTGCTGGTGTTACGTGCGAGGGACAAAACACTGAATGTAAGTTGAGTACTTATTCCAGTGATGTGCAATTTCCAGAAAATATATATGCGCAATTGTCAGAGTATACTTTTGGCGACTCAATTATTCCGCCTAAGAAATCAGTGCGATTGTTAAAACCAGAAAATGTTGGGTATAACATTTCATATGTGGATCATGTGTATATGCCGGTTGCTATTGGACCTAAAAATAATCCCTATATTGGATTCAGTGGCTCAGCAATGTCTTTGACCAAATTTCGAGAGCAGCTTGATTCATTTCTAAAAAATATAGGACAAGGCTGGCCTGTTTATAATTTGAGTGAGTTGAAATTACCTGGTGGTTACAATATTTTTGCACAGCGCACTGGCACTTTACCTCCTGAGGACAATGTACCGGTTAAACCCAAAGACGGGTTTCCACCGGTATTGACAGTATTGCCATGTATTAAAGGCGAATGTACGGAAGAGCAAAAAAAATCACTTCACTTTGGGGACTCGGTTCAACGTATGCAAAATCTATGGGGTTCTTGTGTGAATTGGGATGAAGATCTAAGTAAATACGTCACCCAAAAGGTTGATTGTCCACAAGATTTAAAAGAAAAATTTGGCGTGTTACAACAATTTTTCAAACAGAATCATCAGCAATATTTGCAAATGTATGCAGATAAAAAGTGTAATTTAACGCCTGGCGTGGATCCTGTAGCATTTAACTACTGGGAAGCAATCAAGCACATTTATGGTTGGGTGCCTTTCAACGAGGGATGTGGTGCGGCGGCTAACCCATTGTCTGATACTAAGATTTCTGGATGGGATCATGCCAAGATACAATCTATGTATATTCATGATTTACAATATAATTATAAAGGAAACAATACTCCTGAGACATTGTTTAACCCTTATGTGCAATTGATTCATGATAAAAACTATCTTTCTATGGATGCTTATGGATTCTCTGTCGATGATGCGGTTGGCTTCATGAGCGAATTGGGGGATGGATTGATTTTTACTGTGGGCGGAACTAATGGCCTTGAGAATCAGCAACAGTTTAATTATGCAGATGGTTTCTCAGTGGCAATTGGTGTGCCTCAAGCTCAGGTTGAGCAAGTGAGTAAACCGTTGATTAAGAAGTATGGGGTATGTGTACTCAATCAAGATGCAGCTGACTTGGGTTGTGAGCAAAACAAGCAGGACGTTATTATGCCTGATAATAGTCAAATCGCTGGATTTAGAGTGGGTACGGTCGCTTCATATCCTATCAAGGTACGTTTTACGGACGTCAATGATAATGTATATACCTTTGTCGTCAATACCAAGTTTGCTCCATGCACGGACAATATGGATCCTTCTCAATGTCCGACTAATAAAGCGGAAATCGTCAATAAGCAATCATGCATTGTCATCAAAAGCAATGGCGAGAAGCATCCTCAGTCAGACAACTGGTGTCTGAATGCCAACCCTAATCAACAAAAGGAAAAGCAATTAACCAAGAATTTCATAAGCTTTCCACAACCAGTTGATTATATGCAGTAGTGTTGAAATAGGAGGTATCCCTCATCCGCCCTGACGGGCACCTGATTGAAAAGATCCCCTCCCCCAATTGTGGGTGAGGGGCTGGGGTGAGGGGCACATACCCCGTTATCTGAACTGAGCCTACACCGATAAAATACGCTCGATAGATTGTTCAGCCAATATTTTAATTTGTTCTGCAGTGAACCATGGCTTTGTAAAAAGATAATTCAAACTCATCTTATTCTCCATGGTTGTTACAACAAGATGAGGTGCGGGCATAAAAATGGATGTATTAAAATTGACATTGATTAGCTTAAGATTTCCATACGCTTGAGACAAATCAATTTTGCCTGCATTGGATACGGTAATTGCAACGGGGCGATCCATTTTCTCAATGGTTTCTTTATGTATGAGCAGATTTTTAAACACCGTATTTGTTTGGATATTTTCTTGAATGCTCGCGACGACCTCTTTGGCAAGATCCCATAATGACTCCCCAGGGCTTACTTTATAATAGCCAATAAATCCGGTTGTGGTTGCTGATACCGTTTGTGGGTCAATGGGCGGCTTTACTAAACTTCTTAAATCAATTACTGAGCGGCAAGCAATCATTAATTGTTCCTTGCTGTGATCAAGGTTTCTTCGAATGGTGAGTAAATGTCCAGCGCACAATGCTCCTTGTACCGTAGCACCGTTTTGTTTGCATTTATTAATGATTAATTCGGTTTGTTCTCTAGATAATTCCAAAACAAATACGTCACATTTTAAAGTGGATTGAGACACATCGGGCGATTGAATGGGTAAGACCCTTGGATTATAAGCAGATTCCGTTTGCTGCAATTCGTTAAGAAGGTCTTGTTTATTTAAGCGCCTAATATCTGGTGGAATATAACTTTCTATTGGTGGTGCTACCTCCATTTTAGGATTCTTAGGGCTATTGATAGTGCTACCCTGAATAAGTAGGTTGCATGAGGTAAGCAGATTTTTAAGCAGTAGCACACAGGCATGGACGTCAACAATCGCATGATGAAATGTAATAATCAGTTCAAATTGACTTTGTTCCGTTATTTTTTGCGCTGTGTCGGGAAGTAACAAAACAACTTTAAATAAGGACTCTTCTCGATTTAGAGGACTATTGAGTACGTGCTCAATAATCGCTTGACGTTTCTCAGCTGAGTTGATGTGTTCAATAAGTTGAATGGGAATGTTATTGGAGGTTTTTCTTTTCACAAAATAATAATTATCTTTTTTACCTAAAATGAGGAGTCTAATACAGGATATTGAACCAATAACGCTTTAAAGGCATCGTGAATGATCTCGTGAGTTATTTTCCCCTGTAATTTACAGAAAGCAAGAAGCGGCATATCAAAGTTTACAAATAGGGTTTCACTATTTGAAAGACATCGTAAAATATTCCGTTTGATATCCATTTTTACAGAAGCTTTTGTCATAAATGCTCCAATGGGTGATGTAAATTCTATGCTGAGCTTTCGGCAAGCCTGCGTGCTTATGGCCAACCATGTTAGATAAGCTATAGCCTTGATAATTTTCAAGAGGCGATCTTTATGAATAAAGCAGTTGATAAGCTTGAATCCGTCAAAGAGGCATTCGAACACTGGCGTAAAACCAGAACCAGTCAAGGTAAAATTCCTGATTATCTATGGGACAAGTAAAAGTACTATTGGGCACCTACCCACTCTCAAAGATATGTAGCACCTTAAAAATCAGCCATGTGCAAATAAAAGAAAACATCTCTGAAGTGAGCAATGAATTTCAATTTGTAGAAGTTCATAGTCCTGCGGTATCAGCCGATTTGTCCTCTGAGTTTGATAGCCATAATGATCGTTGTTCAATTGAGCTCTGTCGCTCATCTGGAGATAAACTTACAATACATTCATTGTCTCCTGTCCATCTAAGCCACATTGTCACTGAATTTATGAGGTAGCGATGTTACAGATAACCCCGCAACATCGTTTGCTATTGGCAGTTGAACCGGTAGATTTTAGAAAAGGAATTGACGGTTTAAAGGCAATCTGCCGTCAGAAGTTATGCGATAACCCTTTCAATGGGACAGTTTTTGCTTTTAGTAATAGAGCCCGGACGTCTGTAAAATTACTGGTTTATGATGCGACTGGCTTTTGGCTTTGCCAGAAGCGCTTTAGCAAAGGTCGTCTTGCATGGTGGCCAGGTGGGACAAGTGGTTCAGAGAAGATTCGTTCAAGTGAGTTAATGATATTGCTGGCTCAGGGCAATCCAAGCTTTGCCAGATTGCCGGAAGATTGGCTCAGTGTCGCTTAGGCTGCTAACACAAATTCCAGTGACTGTTTTGAATGTTGGTAATTCCATGGAAGCCACAGGCTTGGTTCTTTAAAAATATGGTCTTTGTAAACTTGTAATGCCACCAGATAATCAAATGGGTTGGCGCCTGCAAGCTCACAAGTGTAAATGATGCTGGTCAGCACACCACCGACCATCGCACCGTATTCGGTTTTGTAGAATAACCAGGTGTTGCGTCCACGTATAGGTATTTTTAATCCTCGCTCCATATCATTATTGTGAATAGGGGCACCCGGAATGCGTAAAAACTGAGTGAACTTGTCCCAGCGCTTTAACATGTAGTTGATGGCTTTGCCCAATGCCTCATTGGGTTCTACCTGTTTGGATGTCAGGAGTTCTTCCATATATTCTTTGGCATCACTCATGGCCGATTGGCTGTGTTCTTGATGATAGAGAAGTCGTTGTTGGTCATCTTGCTCTAATCGCTTTGATGCTTCATCCACTTTGAAGGGAACTGCCAAATAGCTCATCATCGTTTGGCATATTTCCGGATAGAAGCGTTCAAGTTCTTCAAATTTACGAAAGGCATGGGACAGGCAATTGCAAACAATAGTTTCATGGTTTGCAGGGATATTGTGACTCAGTGCATCACACATCTGGATAACACTTCCCAGATTTTTGTTTCGTTTATCAAGAAGCCTTTCCATGTTTTCACCTGAATGGCGCTTGCTGTTGTAGAATAAGGCTATTTTGTAAGGGCCATTTTGAGCAAGGATGCCGGTGGTGAACATGCCGGTTCTTTTTTCTTCTGGGTTGAGTCTGTTGTGGTGGATAAGGTCAACAATGCGAAGGACTGTATCATCATTGTGAATCAACTCACCATTGGCTGCCAGTCGTTCCAGGGTTGGAAAGACTAAAAGAGCCGAAGATGCCAGTTCTTCCATGAGTTGCCATTGAGTCGATGCGGGAATAGGAAAACCAATCAAGGATTGAAAATGTTCCTGGCGGTGAAATGGCATGGCCATGTGGTATTTTTGAAGTGCGAGCATCGCTTTAAAACTTGGATGGTATTTCTCCTTACACACATGCGATGGTACATCAGCTGTAAAAATCTCGTTGCATAAACCACAGCGTAATTTTTCAAGCCAGTATTTATCTACCGATGCAAGGTTTTGTCCTTTAATATTAACGATAATACCAGGCGACCTTCGATATAACGTTCCACCACATTCAAGCGGGCATGGGGAGCCTGATGATAAATTTTCCAGCGCTACATCATGTTGATTGGCATTCGTGTAGACAGTATGGGGTAAGCGGCCATGTCCTTTTGGGGTTGGGGATTCATCAATGTGTTCGTTCAAATTATTTTTGGTGCTTTCTTCTGGTGGTGTATTACAAGACGGTTCAACATCTGGTGATGGACTTGATGTTTTTGTCTTCTTATTACACTTACCAAAAATAAGACGCTTTAAGTTTGATACCGTTATTTTATGCTCGACCAGTGCCCCTGGAATCCAGCAGGCAAGATTAATGCAGCCTATAACAAAGGGTTTTATGTCCTCAGGCAGGTTTGAAGCACCTACCAGTTCAGTAATTCTCTCAATCTCTTCTTGAGATTTTTCTGTCACCATCGGTAAATCTTTTGCTGGTGTCATTTAACAACCCTGTTTTAGAAAAAGGCGGGGAGATTAACGAATTATCCTATAAAAATCAATCACATGATTCACAAAGATTATTTGTCATGTTAACTTGATGCTTAGGAGAATTTAGGAAAAAGTCCAACCGTGCAGCACTCGCATTCTATTAATGCCAGGGCGCGTTCTATAGCGCCTGGTATTTATGAACGTCATCGCCCAGAAGATACCACTTTATATCAAGTCATATCCAAGCACTACGCTGATTTTTTGACGTATCTCTCCGATGTGGGGAAGGGTTTGCCCTCTTATGTCAAAAGAGAGTTTGAAGATTATTTAAAGTGTGGTCAGCTTAAACATGGATTTTTAAGAGTACGCTGCGATGACTGCTTTGATGAGAAGCTGGTTGCCTTTAGTTGTAAGCGCCGTGGGTTTTGTCCAAGCTGTGGCACAAAAAGGATGGTAGAAAGCGCCGCACTATTAGTTGATGGAATATTCCCTGATGCACCCATCCGTCAATGGGTATTAAGTCTACCTTACGATTTACGTTTCCTTTTAGCGAATAATCCTGAAATGATAACTGATGTATTAAAAGTGATTCATCGCGCTATTGGCAGCTATGTGATTAAAAAAGCAGGGCTTACTATCAAAACAGGAAAAACGGGTGCGGTGACTTTAATTCAACGATTTGGTAGTGCACTGAATTTAAACATTCATTTCCATATGCTTTTTTTAGATGGGGCTTATGGGTTGGATGAGAATGGAGACTTGGTTGAATTTCATGCTATAAACAAACCCACGTTTGAGGAGATGCAAATAGTATTGCATCGCATCTGTGAACGGCTAGGGCGATTGCTAGAAAAACGAGGCTTACTATGCCGAGATGCAGAGCAAAGCTATTTAACTTTTGATTACGATAATGAGGATGTTATCAATGATTTAATCGGCAGTTCCATTACATATCGTGTGGCTGTTGGCAAAAATAAAGGAAAAAAAGTTTATACGCTTCAAACGATTCCAGCGCAATTGGAAGACATGGTAGAAAATAAAGTGCTAGCTAAAGAAAGCGGATTTTCACTTCACGCAGGTGTCAGCGCAAAATCCTACCAGAAAGAGAAGATTGAACGATTATGTCGTTATATCACAAGGCCGGCGGTTTCATTAAAACGATTACGTTTATCAGAAACAGGTAAAGTGATTTATGAATTAAAGAACCCTTATAAAAATGGCACCACCCATATTGTCTTTGAACCCTTAGATTTTATAGCCAGGCTTGCTGCATTAGTCCCCAGACCCTGGATGAATCTGACTCGATTTCATGGTGTATTTGCACCCAATAGTAAATATCGAAAAGCTGTAACAGGTTATGATAAATCAAGTGTTGAAGAATCATCGGCTACAACCATAAACCCAAATCAACGCTATCGTATGTCATGGGCCGAGCGGTTAAAACGAGTATTTAATATGGATATTACAATTTGTCAGCACTGTCTGGGTAATGTTCGAATTATTGCTTGTATCAAAGACAAAAGTGTTATTGATAAAATTCTGGCTCATATAAATAAAAAGCGTGGGAATCAAGGAGAGATCCTAACGACTTTATTTATTAGGGGACCGCCGGAACTTGTTTCACTAATAACATCGAATAGAACAGGTTAATTATTTTGAATACAGTCTTGCACAGTAGGAATACGTTCATCTTGAAAATCAAAATTGGTTAAAAAATTGAAAATCAAAATTGGTTAAAAAATTGACGGCTCTATACTTTCTCAATTTCAGTTTTAATAAATTATCATGCAAATCACACCCAGAACCATTAAGTAACTGCAAAAATTGCCGACTGTTTTAGAGCCATAAATTTATATCACGTTAAAAGATCTGCTTTATTTGTCTTATCCTCAAATCATAGGCTATTTAAGGGGGTGCGTCGCATTGAAAACAACGTAGCCTTGGTGGAGCAGGGCGCAATCAAGGGTTTACCATACACGCGTGAAACTCGAGTGTATATTAAAAATTGGACTATACTCAAAACATTACCAATTAAATCAGGGATGCTATGAGCGACTTCACTATTAAAGACCATACATATCATACCAGTGGTGAAGTGAATGCAATTGGAGAAAAAGCCCCCCAATTTATCCTTACAGCCAGCGACTTAAGCCTGGGAAGGTTATCTGATTATAAAGATAAGGCTTTACTCCTTAATGTATTTCCGAGCATAGACACACCGGTTTGCTTTGGTTCTTGTGAAGTCTTTAATCAACCACATAAACAAGATGGTGAGGTTCTTTGTATTTCTAAAGATTTACCTTTTGCTTTAGCTCGTTATGAAAAAGAAAAAAAATTTGCAAATGTGCGTTTGTTATCTGATTTTAGGAATCATAATTTTGGCCACGCATATGGTTTAACCATAATCGATGGACCATTAGCCGGATTATTAGCCAGAGAAGTAATTGTTATTGATAAATATGGTTATATCGTCTATCAGGATTTTAGTAAAGATATTACTGACGCGGTCAATACCAAACGCGCCTTAGAAGCATTTAATGATGTATGTTAAAAGGAAATAGACATGTCGTTTTCCAAAAAATCATTTCAAAAAAAAGAAGAAATAGTAGGAAAAGGTAAACAAGCTATTGATAAAGCGGAGCAGGTAAAAGGAGTGATGCCTACAATTCAACAATTAGTATTTGAAGAAAATATGATAAAAGAGCGGTATGGAAATTTATCTGATGAAGATAAGTTGCTGCACGCTGGTCAAATAGCATCACAAGGGAGTGAGTTTGTATTAAAATCAGCAATGGCACTGATAGCGGTTGTCGATGTAAAAAACGCTATTATAAAACATGAAAGTGCAAACAAATTTCTTGGCGATGTCATTGGACATGAAGCTATGATGGCCGCATCATTAGCGCTTGTATCTGAAACCGGGCTGTATTTAAAAGATCTCAAAAAGCAGAGAATGCAGGAACGTAAATTCCAAGAAATCGATGATGTTATTTTCGCATTACAAGATGAGTTAACAATTGTCAAACATGCTGTTTATACAAATTTAAATAACATAGAGCTGAGTCTAAAGGATCAAAACTCTTGGTATGATGACTGTCTATCTCTTTGTGATATAAACAGGAATCCAGAGTCTATACAATCTCTTCACTATATTAAAAGAGGAGATAAACTTTTAAAAAAAGGACAAATATCTGAAGTTGAACGAGTACTTAAAAAGAAAAGTTTGCAACAGCTTATAACCGAGCAATCTATCGCCCGAATGAACACAAAAGAACGCACCTTATCATTAGCTGATGTGTATCAAGCCGAAATTGAATCACGAATTGCTAGAATTTCTAATGATGAAATAAAAAATCAAATGAAACAAATTGTCATTGCTGAACAGCAAATTGAAAACCTCAAAGTAATGAAACCTGTCATTAACAAATTAGCTGTCGGCAATAGCCTAAAAGGCATACTTCTATCCTTGGTATTCATTACGGCAGTGACAATATTAGCGTCAGGTTTCTTAGTGGCACCATTTCTACCAATTGCTGTTGGCATAGTCGGCGCGTTGATCACTGTTACCGCGACCATTTTGGCTATGACAAGAAGAAAGATGGAAAGGCTCTCTCTTAAACTAGAAAATAACATAAGTGCAAGTGAAGAGGTTGTCGAGCAAGTTTTTCTAGGTTTATTAAATGATGACTTGAACAATAACTTCAGTTTATTAGTCACGGAAATTGAAGATGCATTTGATCTGGACTCACTTTTTGTCCCTGAAGACAGCCCCATAAATACTTTAAAAGAAATTCTTGATAAAGAGTTTGTTGATCCTATTGATGACGAAGTTACGGATTCTGATCAAACATTTGGCTATTTAGAAGCGCAGCAAAAAACAAACTCGCTTTCTCAAGATAAAAAACAACATCATTCAGCAAAGGTTTGTACCTATGCTAAAAGTATGTATCAGTTGTTAAGCTCAGATAAATTTCAAAATTTAACTTCTGTTGAAAAGCTAGCTAAAATGCAGCAATTAAACCTTGAGTTATTAAAACAAGGAAAAAAATGGGATCAATTTTCCCTAAGACAACACTGGCTATTTCAAGCTGTTGATAAATTAAACACTGCTGAGCCTAAAAAATGGGGAAAGATTCTTAGCCAGGTTGAGGCTGATCGTAAAAAGCTCAATACTCAACACTATTGGGCAAGAGATAAGCCACCTATTCTAAATTTTGTATCCTCTTTCGTAAATAACATTGATGATGTTTTCTCTCATCAAGCCTATTTGAAAACCTATCAAAAATACAGCTCAGCTGAAAAAGCTGCAGCATTTGCAGAAGTAAGTACAATTTTCACCGGTGTGCTAGCCAATGGTGCAGCGATTGTATCTACAGGGGCGAATGTTATTAATTTTGTAGGTACTACTTTAGAAGCAGGAAAGAGCATAAGTGACATAGGTGGGGCGATCGGGGGCATAGTTAGTCAAACTTGTCCTTTCATTGCTTTTGCTGGTGTTTGCATGGCAACTGTTGCTGGCTTCAAAGAACTAAGGAAATTCGTAGCCAAAAATGTAGAGCTTAATAAGCTGGATCAAATAAAAAACAAACTAGAAAATCAATTTAATGACTTTTTAAATAATGCAGATATCTCTGATCCTGTTTATCAATGGTTGAAATCTATTTTAGACGATGATTTTAGCAAGAAGATTGAAATTCCTGATGAGCGTGATGCAAAAGATCACTACGCTTTTCTATTTAAGAATACTGTTAAAGCGACACGTAAAAACATTGAGGATCTTGGGGCTCAAGTCGCATCAGACTTATTAGGTGAAGAAAAAACCTACTCTGAACTGATTTATGAACAAACTTATGCTCGCTTTCATGAAAAAGCAAAACTATTGCCAACAGCGCGAGTGTATCAAATGGCAATAGAAAAAAAAATCGAAAGCGCTTTATCGGATTTACCGGACGATGATAAAGGAAATTACCGAGTTGCAATTTCTCAAGCTATTGCTTTTAAGCAGCACATGATTGCTTATGAGATGTATCAGCCCATGCTCAAGGAAACTAATAATGCTCGACTAATACAAGTGTTTGGTGCATTTACAATTGCTGCCGCATCCGCTGCCGTACTGGCAATTACCATTGCTTGCTCTTTTCCGCTAGCAATAGCGGCTGCCCCAATTTTACCTACGATTGCGATTGGTATTGTCATTGGCAGCGTGATAGCAGGTATTCTTCTTAAAATTCATAAAAAGAATATAGAGAAACAAGCCGTCAAAATTGAAACAGCACAAAAGCCATTTAAAGACAGCATAGTTGAGTTTTTTAATAAAACCAATGAGGAAGAATATAGCCTGCAGGATTTATTTAACATTGAGTTGCAAGTTCCATTTGGTTCTGACAGCAAAATAGAAAGATTAACTACTAAATTGACTCAAGTTGTAGAAAATTATCTAGATAGTAGACCTAAAGAAAATAGAAGTTCAGAAGATTTCGCTTCTTACTTAGAGCCTATTTTAACTCAGTTACATGATAAGAGGATTGATCCCCAGCAAAAATTGTATCTTATTCAGCGAGCTCATGCCGATTACAAGCAAAGCTTATCCAAAATAAAAAAAGTAGGTGGCGGCAGTTCTCTTAGTATCTTTCTTAAATCATTAGATATGGATAACTTAGACGCTGCGCTACTAAAAGTTGATGAATATCTAAAGAAAACAACCCTTGGAAAGGGCAAAGAAGTCTTTCAGAAAAATAATGTCAACAAGTTGGTAGACAACATTACCCATACTCCGGTTACCCTCCCTATGACCAAGGTCTTGCAAGAAATAATAGCTAACCCTGGATTTAGCAAACTGTGTGCAGAGGATCAACTAGAAGCATTATTCTCGAGCTATGCAAAACTTGAAGGTATCCCAACTGGCGACCCACTTACTAAAAGAGCACAGTTAAGGGAGTTTATAGAGCGGTTTAGTAAAAATAGTCAGCTGAGTAATGATGAGCCAGACCCAATCATTGAAGAATATGATGATTTTATTGAGTATGATACCCATCAAGCCTTAAGTGCTGCTACAGCATTTGGTCTTTAGCCTAAAGAGCTCAACGAGGCTTAATAATCCCGCTCCATAAGACTGGTCTTATTAGTTGGATTTTTACATTATCTATCACATCAATCTGAGCAACCCTGAACTACCCAATGCCTGCCCAAATAGACCCCAATTTTCTTTTGAAGAAATTGTCCGCTTTTATACGCAACGTGAATCCCAGTCCTAAATAGACCAATCCCCATAAATTTTAAACAAAATATGGGGCATCTATTATTAGTTGAACTCAGCTGTTGTTACGCTGTTTTGTATAAAAAACTCATGGTCTTGTATCTCTTTTATAAATTCACTTCCTTCTGTACTGATGATTTCCCACGCACGCTTTACTGCAGGTGTGATAGCTTCTTGTACCCTTGCTTTTAATTCTTCGATGCGCCCATTTTTTTCATAAGCATATTGAACCAGAGCAAAGGGGAATAAGCGGTTTGTGACTCCTTTACCCTCTAATTGGTATTTTTCTATTAAGGGGCTTGTCTGCTCTAGTTTCTGACAATGGTCTACTGTATATCGCATCATTAATAATACAGTGACTCTATAGACAAAGGCTTCAAGTGAATAAGCTGGTTTTTGGGGAGGAAGGACTACAAAATCACTAATACACATTAAAAAAGGGTGACTCATTGAACTGGCTTGTGGATTTAACTGTAACGATACAGTGGGGTGATTATTGTTAAACTCTTTCTTTACGAGTCTAAGGACAGTTTCAATTAAGGGGGCTCCTTTCTTTGGCCATACGATATCCCTTATTTCGGGGATAAATTTATCCTCTAGCTGTTTAATTAACTCGGAAGCAATGGGAGGATTACTTTGACAATCAAGGACAATACCATACTCCCAAAATAATTTGGGGAGGGGTATTTCAAAAGAAGTTGAAGTTTCTTCATTTTTAAAAAATTGTACGGAAAGCACTTATTTCTCCTTGCTGAATGACTTGGATTGGTATGAAAAATCAGAGTAGCCAGGAAGATAAGGTAATTTACGTTAAAGAAAGAAAAAATGGGTGATTTTACCCACACTGGACGCAACGTGAATCCCCTCATTTTGATTCGGATCGTCAATAGATTCATCAACTTCTAATTGATAATTCACAATTTAAGACCTGGTTCTCTAGGTGGAAAGGCGACAAAGAGGCTGTTATCAAAACGGCAGGATTTAGATATTGAGTAAGTTAGCAGCATTTAAGTAGCTTATTTTCAATTTATCTTCAGCAGCCAATGGCACAGAATCCAACCATTGGCTTGCTTTTAGGTTATCTTCGTAAGGGTAGTCAACTGAAAACATGATTCTATCTGTGCTCACTGTAGAAATTGCATGCATCAAAGATGGAGTATCAAAAAAACCACTTGTTGTTAGGAATATATTAGTATTGAGATACTCTGTAATTGTTTTTTTACATTCTAATTTTTCATGCCAACCTTCTTCTTTTAGCCGATGATCAAGTCGCCAAGCCCAAAATGCAAGCATTTCCCCCATGTGTCCAATGATAATTTTAAGATTTGGATACCTATCAAAAAGTCCTGATAGCATTATGCGCAAAACATGTTCGGCAGTTTCAATATGAAATCCCCATGTTGAGCCATGTAATGCTTGATAGGGTGAATAGGTAGCTACTCTTTCTTCAGGAATCCCTCTCTTTATTTGTGTTTGAAAATTGAAACTTTGTGAGTTTTTATTAATTTAGAATACTGGTTCAATAAATTATTGTCCATTTAAACATCATGCTAGGAGTAAATTGAACTGAGGATTATGTTTACGAGCGGAGCTTTGGGAACGCCAAGATGTTTTATAAAATAAAGTTCATTTTCAGTAATTATATAGACTAGTTCCACATTAAGGAAATTCTACATCTTTATCCATCTAGTTTAACTCGCACTATCCTTTTTTATACAAATATTTCAATATAGATAATTTTAAGTTTAAAAAAACCGGTTTTAATAAACTGATTAATAATTTGTAAAAGTTGAACTTCTGTGTCTTGTATTGATTTAGAAGTGGTACATTAAAATTAAATTGAAATACCAAATTTATAAAATACTCTTTGAGCATTTAAGTTAGATGTTTTTCCAATCATTTTTATAGCCTCTTTAATTTTAGAGCTTATAATTTTATGGTTTGAGTTTGGTGAATTATCATTAAAAAGATTTAGCATCCTCTTAATTGACTTTCGAAGCTCTTCTCCTTTTAAACTGTAAAATAATTGGTAATATTCATCAGAAGAAGCTTCTAATAAAACATTTTCATGTATAGGATTCCATCCTCGTTCATTTACTATGTGATTAATTGTTTTCTGTAATGTAGGTGTTGGCTTTATTTTTTCGTTTAATAATTTTAAGGCTCCTACAAAATAGGGATCACTAATTTTATCAAATGAATAAGAATCATTATCGAAAACAATATTTTCCTTTTCCAGAAAAGAAATATGCTTGTCCACGAGATCATTGGCTAATTGCTCTTTTTTTAGAGATCTTAATAAGGTAACTATAGCATGAACGTCTGTTGTAGATATTATGTCTATATAATCTTGAAATCCTTTATAAAGGGCAGTAATAACTTCTTCTTCGTTATCATCAAAGCTATTATGGAATAAATCCCAAATTGTAAACAAATTATCTTTAAGATTTCTTTTTTTAACTTCATTATTTAATTTAAGGGATTCCGCAATTAGTTCCTCTTGATTAAAAAAACCGGATTTTATGCCTTTGCCAATTACCATATCTAAATTTGATAACCAATAAAATTGATTATTTCTTAAAAATTGGTATTGATTAACTTCATTGCTCTCTTTTGATTGTGCAAGATATTGCATTGGGTGTTCCATGGACATAAAAAAGTCAAGAGTGGGAATGTAAGATGCTGCTATATACTGGCATACTGACAATACACATTCTATGCTCATATTCAATTAAAAAACTAAGCATTGTTTTTTATTCTGTTCTAATTATAGTTCTTTTGTTTGGCTGATATTCTATGGAGGATTGTGATTAAGCTACAAGACGTAGCCTGGTTGCTTGCAACCAGGATTTGCGACTATTAGATCCCGGCTGCAAGCAGCCAGGCTACGTATTTATTAGGACAGTAATTTAGATGCGGTTGCCGGAGCTTTTTGGCAGTGCCACAAATAATGAGCCAGAATGATTTATCCCATTTGCTTCTATACCCGCTTGATTCCCCTCACCCTTATAGACATCAACGTGGGCTCCTACAATGGCGCCGCCTGCGTCTTGGGCCACACACCACGAAGTAGATTTTTTGCAACTGTAGATAAAACTCATTCCTACAGGAATTACCCGGTGATCTGTTGCGCATGATGCATGTGGTGTTAGCGAAATATTTTCTGAACCATAAGGACCACCATCTTCTTTAGCAAAAAATACATAGCTTTGATCGCGATTACGTAAGTCGGCGGCTTTATTACGATTAAGAGGGTTATCTAGATATTGACGGATTAGCTTTTCTGATGCGCCGCTTAGTTTCACTTCTTTAGACAGGTTACAGCGTAATTTTGCTTCATTATGACATTTAGGATCTTTAGCACAACGTTCCATTGTATCTAAGTTACCACCACAGGTTGGGTCTTGTGCGCATTGGACTATTCGACCAAGCATGGTGCGGGGTCTACCGTTAGCGCCATCGTAATTGATATGAAATTCTTTGCCATCAAGAATTAATGAACCAGAGCCTTGAAGCATTAAAAAAGCGGGATCATTTGGGTCTTTAACATAGCCAATGATATATTTTGGATTTAAAGCCCCCTGATTAATTTCAGCTCGGTCTGGAACCATAGAGTATGTACCATTAGCATTTTTCAGACAAAATCCGCGTGCTATTTTGGTCACCGGATCAATGCCGCACAAAGGTGCTTTCAAATTAAGTCGTTTACTTTCCGCAGCTGCATTGACAACACCTGGGTTACTATAGAGAGGATATAAAAATGCGCCGCCACGCTTGGTACGTGCTTCAACAGCGGCTGGTGCGTAATAGGCAGTAAATTGAAACTCGCCCTTTTTAAATCCTGCATGATTTTCAGGCCAGCCATCGCTTTTATACCAATCAAATTCGCTTTTGATGCTTGATAAATATTTTTGAAAATCGCCATGGGCGGCTTTGGCAAGAGCAAGCATTTTTTGGTTGGTATTTAAGCACCACTCTTGACGCTTGAGCTTACGACCAGCAATAGTTACTGTTTGAAACTCACCACGATTTTTATTGCAGTTTTCAATCTGATTATTTAGTGCCTTAATCACTTCATCCATACTGCCAGCAGGGGTATCTAATGGTAGCTCTGATGCTGAAATTTTATGAAATCTAAAGCGCAACACGCCCGGCTCTTTAGCTGCCATTTTCTGTTTTGAGGTAAAGTCTACAAGCCTTCTAACATCTAAACAGCGCTGAATTGGATCAGCTGGCAGGGCTGCTTGAGTGATGATACTAAAAGTCATTAGTGCAATTATTAATGCTGATTGAAACATTGGTAATCCTTTGACTTAGCTATGGTTGAGCATTTGCCTAACCATTGATTTGAATTTTGTAACAGAGATTATATAGGCTATTTGTTCTGTCATCAAAGGGGATGCGTGTACGAACTCATTTAATGGAGGCTATACTTGTTTATGAAATACAGAATTGAAAAATTAATAGTAAGGTTATGAAGAAATTTCACTTAACAAAAGACAAAACGCCAACTCATACAAATTTAGCTCGTTTTTTAAAAGATGAGGGGTGGAAATCAAGTATGTTTTCTGCGTTGGCGTCAGTCAATGAAGAATGGCTCCAGTTTTCACCGCTGATTTGCGAAACATTAGAGTATAAACATTTACTGGCAGCCTTTTTACAAGCAAATCATCTCGAATATTTGATGCCAGAAACCTTTTATATCGATGATGAGGTTTGGCCTCAAGTTTTAGCCCATATCAGCAACTCACAGTTGGCCAATATGCCTTGGATATTAAAACCATCTATGTTAAATAATGGACAGAATATTCATATATTTCATGACTTAAATGCCATTGAAGCACATTTTCTTTCCCATAAGCGCATGGGAGGTTCCCAAGTTTTGCAACGTTATATTGTTAAGCCACAACTTATTCAGGGGCCTGAGTTGGGTCATAAATTTTCTATTCGAGTATTGTTGGTGCTCTCTACTCATGCAGGTACAGCACTTTTCCCCAGTGGCTATTTGAATATTGCCTTAAAACCATATCAAGAAGATAACTTTAGCCAACTGGAAGCACATCTTACTAATGAACATCTAAGTGATGAACGACTTAATGTAGTTCAACGCTTAAGTGATGAAATAGCAATTTTCCAACCCTATAAGATGCGTATTATTTCTATCTGCCAAAGTGTAGTAAAGACTTTGAAAAGTCAATTCGCCACGATTTGGCAAGATAGCCAGCCACGCATTGCATGTTTTGGCTTTGATTTTATGGTAGAAGCAGAGGGTAATAAGCTTTGGTTACTGGAAGCAAATCATGGGCCTTGTTTTCCTGTTGAAGATTCACATCCTTTATTTAATGTTTTGTATCGTCCTTTTTGGCAGCAATTAATCAAACACTTTATTCATGGGGAAGCATCAGAGTTTATTGCTTTGGATTAAGGAAATCTTACTTTTTAACGTACTCTAATTTTCAATGAGGTAAATTGCAGTATTTAAGTTATATCTCCACTTTTATACCCAAGCGTTTTAATCATCAATTAATCATATATTGTAATCTAAATTTCTCTTACTCAAACAAAGCTCAGGATTCTTCAGGGAACATATCCGATCTAATTGTTTGTTTTTCGAGAAAATAAAATATAAAAGCACCATTTTGTATTTTATATGATAAAATTTTCCTATTTTATTCACTGATCACCTTTTTTTTTGAGGTATTTTCTTGAGGAAGTAACTATGCGTTTTTTGCAGTTTGCTCTCTATATTATGTTAGTAAGTGTATTGATTGTGACCAAAGTTAATGCAACCGAAGTACATATTCTACAAGCCAATTTATTTTCTTGGTCTACTATGGATAAGAAAAAGAATCCGCCGCCAATTGTGCGCATGACCGCCTATATTAACGAACATAATTTTGATTTTATTGCGACTCAAGAAAATGATTACTCCTTGATGGACAGTGTTTATAAGCTCAATCAAAAATATAAAATAGCTGGAACAAGAGAAGATGCGTCTATTTTTTATGACAGCTCTCGCTGGGCTATGGTAGAGAACAGCCAAAAAATGATACCAATGACTGCTGATGGGGGCGGCAAACGAGTTGCGGTATTTTCTCAATTTAAGAATTTAAAAAGTGGGGATATTATCGCGCTTGGAACTACCCATCTTTGCATTGCATGGGGTGGACATGCTGATTGTGTCGGAGGGCAAGTTGCTGCTCATAACAATGATGTACGCACAATGAGTGAGTTTCTCGAAGAGTACTCTGCACGCGCAAACATTCCAACGTTTGTTACTGGTGATTTTAATAATATTCAAGATAACTTAAATCAAGCTCAAATCATGGAGTCGACTTTTGTTAATTATGGTTTGGCCGCTGTGAAGTCTAATGGAACGTTCATAGGACCAACTTTTGGAAATGCGGTAATTGATTTTGTTTATTATCGCCATGCAACATTAAAAAATGCATTACTTTATACACAAGCCCAGGGGAATCCTTCTGATCACGCAGCAATTGATACGGTATTTCAAATTGACGTTGTCAAATAACACGAAAATTTGCGATTTGACGTCTATTTTTTAATCAAGTTGCTTGCGTGGAAAGAGGATTTTCAGCGCTATCAGAATGGAAATTCGATCAAAATCCCCTCACCACTTGGGGAAGAGGTCTAGGGCGAGGGGGATGTTCCATTTTTATACTTAAAAGCCTAATGTTCCGGCTAATGCTTTCCCTGAATGCTCTTGATATCAAGTAGTTAATGGGATAAATTGGTTTAGTTCTTTTTATATTCTAGGTTAAGAGACAGTGGCTAAGAATAGTTTTCAAGATAAAATTATTGCTTTTCTGCTGTTTTTTACAGTAGTTGTGACCCTTGCCTTAAGTTTAGTTCCTCCATTTGCGCAGGCTTTGAGCTATCATGATTTTGCTGATCAACGCACCCTATTTTACATGAGTAATTTTTCTGATGTGATGTCCAATCTAGCTTTTATTTTTGTGGGTTATTTAGGCCTCAAAGCCATTTACTGGCTTTCTAAAACGCCAGGCGAACTCACAGCAGAAGCAAAGTGGGCTTATTTACTTGGGTTTGTTGGCACCATCTTAACTGGATTAGGTTCGGCTTATTACCATTTACATCCAAATAACGCCACGTTGTTTTGGGATCGAATTCCGATGGGAATTCTTTTAATGTCATTTTTCGCTGCAATTTTTATAGAACAAGTCCATCGCTCAATTGGCTTTTACTTATTAGTACCATTTATTGTGATAGCAGCACTTTGTACCTTACAGTGGGAGCTTAGCGAGCGCTGGGGACACGGAGATATGCGTTTGTATCTTTGGTCACAGGGTTATCCTTTGATCATGATCTTATTCATTTTATTATTTTTCCCCTCACCATATAGGCGCAATTATTCCCTTACAATTTGTTTCATTTTATTTGGTTTAGCCAAACTCATGGAAGGCTTAGATAAAATAATTTATCACGCAACCGATCAAATAATAAGCGGCCATACTTTGAAGCATCTGCTGGCTGCTGCAGCTGTTTATGCCCTTGTGTATTATATAAAGTCTCGCCAATTAAAGACGTTTACCCCCACGCCTAATTGCTAACAAGATAATTCTATGGTTGAACGTTGGTTCTTCAAGTTTTGATCTATACTTTTTAAACTCTCACATACACTCATATGTTTTATTATAAAACTTACGCGTGATCATTATCTTGATGATCACGCGTACCAGTTACTGACATCATGATTGACGTCTTGCTACTTTAAAATGTACGGGCACAGCGCACACTATGCGAGGTTGATTTGCTATTGATTCCCTGAGCTCCATTAGCAAAATCCAGAAACCATGCATTGTTCGTAGGATTGGCGCTGGACTCGGTAGAACTCCAATACTGGCCAGATATTCCGGAAGTAAATCCTAAACTAAACAAGTTAAAAATACTTGAGGTATTAGCAGGACAACCTGCGCTTCCAGAAGTTCCCAGTTCACAAATGGAAGGTAAATACCAAGTACCCTGAGGCAATAGTTCAAAAAAACAATTGCCCGCGGCAATAGCCATGGGGTCAAAACTGGTTATTTCCGATGTATTGCAAAATCCATCAGTAGCCCCATTACACGCGTCAGGAGGGTTTGTAGAGGTTTCAGTAATTCCAGGTACGTTGGTATTGCCAATACTCCAAGAGATGGGTGGGAAATCAGTATCTGATATGACGTGGGCAGTACCATTTACTACAGAAAATACTAAATAATTACTGATAGAAAAAGCTAAGGCAATTGACGGGGGAGACACCACATTATCGCCAGTAACAGAGATGCCTCCCTGAGGTGCGAACGAAGTAGGGGTTGTTGAGGCAATGGTTATAACGCATGAGCCGTTTCCTGGAATAGTAGGACATGTGGTACTGGTGACCCCAGCTGCTATCCAGGAGGCAGGTAAATTAACCCTGACATTAGTCGCTGGGATACTGGTAGTGTTAGCCACAGTAATGTCAGTACCAACCGAATCATTCGTGGGAATAATTGCGTTAGTTGGTGCACTGATGGTCGTTTGACTGATGCATTGTACAGCGTTCATATCAAAGAAGGCAGAGGTTGTATTCGTTCCTTTGACCATGACATTGGCAATGGAAAAAGCAACTGAGGTGTTGGTAAAGAACGAAATGGTGCAACTTTGACCGGGTAACAAAGAGGCCGGACAGTTATTGTTTTGCACGACATAAAGAGAAAAAAAGCCACTTGTCGAAGACGCTTGAATATTATTTGCAGAAATTCTGGAGTTATTTGTAATGATAACAGCGCCTGGATTTGGGATACATTGCGGTTGACTCACTTGAACCACGCAATTTTGCAATGGCTTGGAGCAACTGACTCCATTTTTACCGGTACTAATGGTTAAGCGTGCTTTTTCTCCTGTTTTTGAGGATTCAGCTGCCCACAGCGATTGAACAGGAATAATAAAAAAAAGAAAAAAGTATAATGGTAGTTGCTTGACGCGGCACATAAAATTCATCCCTTTAATTAAACTGAGCGCATAGTTATGCAACCATATTACAGACCTTATCTTTTTTGCAAGAGTTTATTGAGATCTATCAGAAGTTTTCTAAGCTAGCTCAAGCTGCTCCTAGAAATAAATATTTTGATAGAAATTTGGACGCATCAAAAATCGAGTTTGCTATGCGATATTATTTTTATCAAACAGCAATTCTAAATCGTAAATTAATTACTGGAACCCATTAGAGAGGTTGCCTGATGAGTTCGATTTTTTGTAGGAAGAACTTTGTAGTATCAAAATTTTGTCTACATTTTAAATAATTAATACCTTTGTCCCAGGATGGGTTTTTACCCACTTGGCTACATACTCGATATGATTATTTTTACCCACAGCAATGCATCCCCGCGTTGAGTAGGGTAAGTTGCTTAACCAACTCAACCAACCAGATCCAGATGATTGCGTTGGCCCATGGATCCCTACATCTCTACCTGTATATCCTGCAGCAGCTTGCTTTGTAGTCGGATAGAGAATTGGAATAAAGACTTTAAATTGATTGGATTTTCTTGGATGAGCTAACCCATATAAACCAATTGGCGTTTTATTATCCCCCGCCTTTTTTTTGCCGACGCCTTTGTAACCGAGCGCTACTTTAAAAGTCTTAACTACAGTGCCCTGTTTGCAGATATTTAAAATGTGCTTTGTAGTGTGTACATTGATTCCATTGGATAAAGGGCACGTCGCAGTACCTGCAAACAAAGCAATAGGAAAAAAAATAGAGATCATTAAGAGAACTGCTTTTATTTTCATATAAGTAGACAAATATTATCGAAGTTGGTTGATAATTATTCCATAGTATTATCTTTATGCATAGGGGGAGCTGGTTAATTCGTTCACCAACAGTCAGAGCAAGGAAGCCTAATTGGAGTTAACTCTTTGATTTTAAATAATACTATTGAACAATCTCATTTTATATTTATCAATACTTCAGTTCTCATCTAATAAATCAATCCTTTATTTATAGCAATTAGCCGCTATCTGTTCTCCTTTTGTAGGGGGCCGTCCCGAACCGTCCCCGATGATGGAGCAATCAACAAAAATAATTTACACCATTTAAATTTAAGTAAAGAGCAGAATAAGATCTTTCAACAGGAGTCAATACAGACTTTAGTTGTGCAAAGAGTTTTATAGGCTGTGATAATTTAATGCAGTTGGTTTTCATTAGGGATATTAAGCTGAAATGGAAAGAAATTTCTTCCTAGGACTCAAATTAAAATTAATTAGAAAGAGAGCACCATGGCTCTCTGCTATTTACAATCACTCGCTTTAATTACAACATCTGTGATGGTCGCGCCATGATTGTCATTGACGTGATAGACATAAGTTATTCCTGCATCGAGAGCGGCCCTAATTTCTTTTTTATTACACGCACCATTGATCATAAATTTTTTCCACTCGTCAGAAAACAGGTTGCTTTTTATCTCTGATTTATCATGGGGAGATGTAATGGTGTAAGTCAGGGTGTTATTGTTCTTATCAAACGTCATTTTTGTCAAAATGGTTTCTTTGTTTATGTGTTTGGGTAGTTGGGTATTTAATAGATTTGTTTCCAACTGCAATTTATAGGGGAGATCATTACGATGGTTAAAAACAATGATATTGGAAATAATCATTTTTATCAGAAGAGCTAGTCCTAAAATAACGCTGATTTTGGCTAAGATAGGCCAGACTTTATTTTTAGTGTAGTGATTACTACTCTTCCAAATGGCGAAGAAAATAAAAGGATAATAGTAATAAGGAAAGAATATAACTACATACACTATCCATTTTATATACGGTGTCGTTGAGATTTTTAGTAGGTTATCCATGATTATTCCTACTAAGATGAAATATAATATTGCGGGAAGGACGCCAAATACCCAATAGGTCATAGATAAACTAACTTTTCCTTTTAGCAGTTTCATGTCGTTTTTCTTATTTGAGTACAAGCTATTGTAAATAATAGTACCGATTATTTTTTACTTCAAGAAACCATCGGTATGGGGACGGTCCGGTCCCTCAAGCTCATTTGGCATCAATGTGATGAATTTGTATCCTGCTTTAATTGCCATACAGACAATTGCGCTATAGAGTATTGAAACTTGCGTTCACTTTCGCGAATGACAAAAGGGATGTCGTTTGTTGCAATTAAGTGGAGTCGAGGTTCAAGTATAGATTTTAAGCCCTCTAAGGTTTTTTGCGACTCTCCATTCACTTTAATTCCACCTAGCCAGTTGTTTTTATCTGTGTACTCTTCTTGCCAAGTATAAGTCGATGTTAAGGCCAAAATACCTTGGGGATTTAGACGTTCACTTATAGTTTTTAAGAACAAGGCGGGGTTGTAAAGCTTGTCTATTAAATTAGCACAAAATATTAAATTATAATCTTTAAAAATAGGCTTTAGATTACCAGCATCTCCTTGAATAAAATTAATTTTATCAATTAAATCATGATAATCCAGGTCAAATAATTTAAATTCTTTATAATCGACTAAATCACCTTCAGAAGTTATGGTATATCGAATAATACCTTCTTCTTTTAAACGCAATGCTTGTTGGATAAAACGAGTTGAAAAATCAATTGCATCAACATGTTCGAAGTATTTAGCCAATTCAAAACTAAAACGACCCACCGAACAACTTAAATCTAATGCCTTGTAAGAGGGAATTTTAACAAAAAATTCTTTACATTGGTTAATACAAGCCACGGGAAAATTAGGAACGCCAAGGTATTCATTTCCATAATGGAATTCCAATTGTTGGGATATTAATGGGTCAGCCTCATAAGCATTTATTTTTTCTATTGGTAGTAAAGGGGACTCGCTTTGTATATAACGAAAACCCGCATGTTGAAAAAAATGGCGCCTAAATGCGTATCGTGCTTTTTTTGTGGCGAGATTACCTGTTGAAATCCAAGAACCACCTTTTATTAAATTATGTTGTCCATCAAAAGTTGGGGTGGAAAAATCATCATAAAGTTTATGAACTTTAAAGCCAGGAAAAGCATCTATTGCGGTTTCTGTCCATTGCCATACATTACCGATAACATCATAAAAACATTTATTTTTAAATTTATCTACTGGGCATGATGACGCATAGTATTCTAAATTGAGATTTCCAGGAGCCTCTTGCCAATCAATAACATCATCAGCAATTTGGCTTCGTAGAAAAGTCCATTCTGCTTCTGTGGGTAAGCGGATGTATTTATTTTCTGTAAACGATTTCCAATTACAAAAAGCTTTTGCCTCATGATAATTGACTTCAACGGGCCAATTAAGAGGTAGCGGTATTTCCTCAAGCATATTTCTTTGCCAAAATTGACTGTTTTTAAATTGCCAAAATCGAGGCATTTTTGCATTAGTATAATTGAGCCATTTTTTACCCTCAGATGTCCACCACTCTGAGTTTTCATAGCCTCCAGCCTCAATAAATGATAAAAACTCTTGGTTAGATACTAAAAATTTTGAGGCATAAAAATCATTGACCAAAATGTTTTTACTACCGAACTCATTGTCCCAACCAAAAATTTTATGTTCATCGCCACGTCCTAATGTCAGACTTGCGCCAGTCACCGCGATTAATTCATTGAAGGGAGCTTCAGCAACTTCACTACAGGCTCGCCATTTTTTTGATTTGCGCAGGTAGCTTAATGGAACCATTCTTAAAATCACCGAAGATGTTTCAAGGTGAATCCGTTCATGCTCAATACCCATTAAAATGACCCAAGCTAGAGAGTCTTGATTTATAGTTGTATTAAGCGGTATTGTGTCAATTAACTGTTCAATTAATATTTTTACTTGCTTACGGTAATCAGCAACTTCCTTAACTTTAGGCCAATTGTAGTGAGTTGCATTCAAATCATCCCAAGACATTTCATCTACACCAATGGCAAACATTGATTCGAAATGCTCATTAATTCTTTTGTCGATATAGTGGCCAAGAATCAATTTATTGATAAAAAAAGTTGCTGTATGGCCATAATAAAATATCAAAGGGTGTCTTAATGGTTCGGCGCGCAAATAATAAGCTTCATCGTTTGCAATACAAGCAAATAAGCTTTCATAAATTTCAAAACTGTTTCTAAAATACTCTTTCAGCCCATCCAGTTTTTTAGGGGTCAATAGATCATCTAGTAAAGGAGTTTTGGTACTTTTCATTTTGCTCGCTTCCATTCGCAATTACCTATTTATCATAAATAAGATTAGCATATTCCACGCCAGATTATTTTAATCTTGATCTCGATCCGTCCTGTTTCTATAGGCGTTTGATAAATAAATTAATTTAATCTATTCTTAAATTCATCTTACCCTTATTAAATGGCAATAAATAATGGAGGCTTGCGAACTATCCATTGGGTTAGAATTAGAAGCCAATGTGATTGATATCGACACAGGTAAGGCTATTCTCAATTTTAATAATGGAGAATTTCAAAAACTTTCTTCGTATTTGTTTTCTCAGGGATATCCTGCTCTTCAAACTGAGTTTGATGCCGCTACAATAGAACTATCTACTTTACCTTGTCACGATTTGGATTTGGCATTTAAAAATCTTTCGGAAAATTTGAGTTCTACCAATAATTTTTTATATCAACAAGGACGTTTGTTGCTTTTATTAGGCTTACATCCAGGAAGAGGTCGTGATGAATTAATTATGACTGATAGCCCATATTGTCGGGCTTCTTTACCCTTAATGGCCGAGCAGGGTGGACCGTTGTTTTATTGCAGTTTTCAAATAAATCTTGGAGTGGATGTCCGTGATATAGACTATTTGATTCCATTATGTCATTGGTTGCAGGTTTACATGTGGCCTTGTTCGGTAATTACACAATCCTCACCTATTTTTGCAAGTAGGAACACCAATTATAAATCATTTAGAGTCCGTCTTAATGACGCTATTAGTGGGAGTCGTACTGGTCCTTTATCTTTAGATCTTTATGATTTAAGTGAATTTAAATACTATTGTCACAATTTACCTGATGAGGCAAATGCCTTACGAAAATATAATGTATGGTACGATATCTTCCCAAAATTGATTGACGAGAAAAATCCATCAGCAGGGTATCGTATTGAAATAAGACTTGCTGATACAACCGAGCTTGCAAAATTATACGCATTTACCCAGGCAATGGTCCTAACCTTTATGAGTGTTTTACATAAACTCAAAGCAAAGGAACCTTTAGTATTACCAAAACATCGTTGGTTTATGCTTAATCGTGATAGCCTATTAAAAAAGGGGAGGGAGGCCAGAATAACTTATAATGGAGAAGAGTTTTATTCTGTACCTGATTATCTTAACACCATTTGGCGGCCGCTCGTTACAAACTATGCCAAGCATTTTAACATCGATATGAATCATCTGATCACCCAGCTTACTGGAGATTCACGCTCTAATGAAATGTTGAAACAATTTGAAACTATGACAACAGATCACATCGCGCTTAATTATGCTTATTATGATTATGGGGACGGTCCGGGACGGCCCCCTGCAGAAAATGTTCAACTATTTCTGTAATGATTAATGGCAACCTGTTTCTTTTTTATAGTGGTCCGTCCCGGACCGTCTCCTAGATATCAACTATAATTTTAAATAGTGTCTTCATTGGGAGAGATGTGATGAATGTTAGAAAAGAAATATTTACCATACTTTCCTTAGCCTTAGTATCTACTGGCACTTTTTCAGCCGGCAGTATATCTGTTGTCAATATGAATGTTTCCGGTCATTTGACTGAGTATAGTCATACGAAAGAGGCATATGAAAAATTATTCATGGATCTAAATAAAGGAAATATTGACTTTGTTGGAACAGAAGAAATGCTGCATGGAATTAACGAAGATTTTATCACCGCCTTAGAAGCGACTAGTTCTGCATCAAATGGTTTTGTAGATTTTCGCCCTATCGGTAGAGAACGAGGCGGCATATCTGGGCAAAGCCCCGATGAAATGGTATCAATATTTTACAACGCTAGCCGTTGGACACTTAAAGAGTATAACAAGCTAGAGGATAATCCTGTATTAAAGAACAATTGTAATGAATACACACTAAATATAGATGAAAAGACCACACAACCGTGCAAATTAGCTTTTGAAAAAGCATTTGATCCTAATAAAACTACGCGTTATCAATATACATTCCCTCTAAATTATGTTGACGATAATCATCGTAGTAGTTACTTCCCCGGTGATACAAAAAATGAATGGGGGCCATGGAATAGATTAGCGACCTTTGGTGTCTTCACCAGTACGCAGGCGAGTGGCATATCTCCCCAGACCACCGTGATAGTCATAGTTGCTCATTTTCCAAAAGGAAAAGAAGGTCAAGTTATCTATAAAAAAGTTGCATTTGAATCCATATACGACCATATAGTTAAACCATTAACTGCTGCTTATCCGGGGGCCGCGGTAATTTTTATGGGGGATTTAAATTACAATCCTAATCGAGATAAAAATTATTTTAACCTATTAGATTACATCAAAGGAAAATCTCTTTTTAAAGAGCCGTCCATTTGTGGTAATGACGATGATGTTATATGGACAATCGCCACTAATAACTTGACACAATCTCAGTGCCTTCAATATCCACAAGCCGAGAGTTTTAACACAACGGATCATGTAGTGACGCAATCAATATATAATTGGTGAGGCTTCGTGTAGATCCTAGAGTCTCTAGATTTTTCTAGAGACTCTAGGATTTTTATTGAAAATACATCTTTTTTAATATCTGGCTAAATTCATCAGAAAGTTAGCAAAGCATCTCTTAATTCCAACACGCTATTCGTATGATGGTGTCCCCTTTTAATTCCGAGAAAATCGCCTCGCATCATAGGTCAATAATTTGAAATAATCATAGGACATATAAAAATTACCTTTATCCCCCATCTTACTACCCCATGAATTTCGCAAAGTTAATAAACCTTTATGCTTATTCCCCAGATTATCAACAGCAACTGCATTATCATTATAACCAGTAATAATCATTGCATGTGCTGCGTCTGCATTTTGTACGCTGTATAAGATATCATTGGTCATTACCCAAGTATCTTTTGAGGTTTGATAGTTCCCAACAGCTCCAACAACACCAAGATCTATGCGCGGGAGTAAGACAGTAAAGACTACTCTATCTCCTGTATTCAGGGCTGTTTTAACTTCATCCAAGGTCCATGAAGAACTTATTCTCCAATAAATATTGGACCAATTCACGAGCTTGCCGAAAACTTTCTCACTCATTGGGTAATATTGTTCGGGATCTATAAACGAATTAGGATCATGCTTAGAGTATGTAGGATATTGATTGAAACCACCGCAACCAATAGATCGTTGCTTTTCCGTATTTACTACCCCATATTGTTCAATCTGGTTGATTACAGAAATAGCATAATTCCCATCCCAACCACTCTGCCCATATCCATGTTTTTCTAAATAACTGCCCAATTGGAGATGACAAAGCTGGCTAATATAATCTCCTTTACCTATGGCAGCATCAAGGGCACCAGTAATTGCAAATGTGATGCAGGTTCCATGTATGCCTTGATCGAGCACGGGTACATTATTCATATCCAGTTGTACTTGTTCTGCTTTTTCAGATGTTACAATTGCATAGGGAAATTGATGAATGGGATTTTTAGTTTCTTTTGCACGACTTGCCAAAAGCTCTTTAGCTTCATCAGAAAGCGTCACATGAAGCAATTGGATTATTTTTGTATCATTTTTATTATTAGCATCGCTCTGCATTAAAGAAAAAGAGCTATCTGGTTGCCCTATGAAATGCGGTATTGAACCAATAACAGCAACATCCTTAGCACTAGCTCCGTTACCTATCAATAACGTGAAAACAAATAAGTGCAATAATGGAGCTACAATTTTTTTTAGTTTCATAATTGTTAATATTAAAAAATAAGTGTTGCAATACTATCGTATAATGAGATGGAGACCCAGAAATTTAGCGTAATCTCACCTCATTTTTTATACTCGAGTGTTATGTTATTGTTTTAATGATAGGGGCCGTCCCGGAGCATTCCCCAGGGGATTACTATGAAAAAGATACGTATTCTTTTTTTTACATTGGGATTCATTTCTTTGGGATTAAATGCCGACCCCGTGCCTATCCCTGAGTTTTGCCTAAAAAATGTTGCTAACTTTGATTACGAATTACAGCAGAATGACTCTACTTCACGCACTATAAAAGGTTGGGGACCTACAAGAGCCCATTTGCAATTAAGTCCTGATAATATCAATTGTTTAAAGACCGCAGGATTAGATTGGCAAAGGCAGCGTATTCTTGCAGCTGCTGATTTTTGGATTAAAAAAAAATTAAATTACTGTCATCATTATCTTCCTAATTACGAAACTCCTATAGATAGAAGAGATGCTCAATCTAACCAGGGTGGATATTGTAGTGCAGCATTAAGTATTAAGCCCAATTCTGTTTATTATCAACAGCCAGCTCGTTGGAATTACAGTGGTAAAGGCACTGAAACGCTTGAAAACTGGGTTAACCATTCAATGTGGCATGGTATGGACTGTAGTAATTACACTACTTTTTTATATAATTTTGCTTTTGGATCATTATTTAGCAGCCAAGTTAACGCACAAGCTGGACAGGGATGCCATCAAGAGTATTTATCACCAAATCAACAAAAAAGGGGAATGGTATTAAATAGTTTACAAGCAGCAGGCCAATTAGTTTGTAGAGATAACTCGCTTGAAGTGAACCATTCTTGTAAAGATCACGGTGGTTACCTGTCTGTATTTGATAATAACGGAATGAAACATCCCGGTAGTATTACTAGCGCCGATTTGGCAGCATTACCCTTACAACCAGGTGATTTATTATTTATTGCTGCTTCACGTAAAGGCTCTCCAAAGCCCTTGTCTGTAACTCATGTTGTGATGTGGACTGGAAAGAAAGTAGGTTATGGTCCTAATGATATCCCCCCGGAACAAATTGCCCCTAACAGTTTATGTTCTAAAAGTTGGACACCACAGACTGGAGATTGGGTAATTACAGATAGTCATTATCAAGGACCAGATTATCGAATAATTACTCCATGTTTTTATTTAAATAATTTATGGGGAGTACGACGAATTATCCGCTGATTAAATATACTCAAGAAATGAGACTCATTATATCAATGGTAGAAAAATATGAGGTAGGGGTTGTTTGAGCTGCAAATGTGGTCTTCGGTGTTCATTTTTTTTATAAGTTCTAGTTTGCATAGGTTTTAATAAAGAATAAATGATATCGCTGGTGAGAAGGGCCTGTATTGCGACTTCGTCTCAATACAGGCTTGCTATATCTCTAACTCAAAGCCTGTATTTCTACCATAGAAGTACTTGTAATTCCCAAACGACTTGCCGCTGCATAAGAAAGATCTATAATTCGCGAGCTATAAAAGGGACCGCGATCATTAATACGAACTACTACTGTTCGTCCATTTTTTACATTCTTAACTCGTAGTCGAGTATTCAATGGAAGCGTAGGATGTGCCGCTGTCATCGCATGCATATTGTATCGCTCTCCGTTAGCTGTCTTACGATTATGGAAGCGGTGACCATAAAAAGAAGCTAGTCCTCGTGCTTTATATCCTTTTGCAGATTTAAGAGGCGTATATACTTTTCCCTTAACTTTATAAGAGGCCACATCAGGCTTTGTTTTCATACAAGCGCTTAAACTAAATAATAAAATTGTAATGATAAAATATTGTATGGTTTTAATGGTTAATCTCATATTTATTCCTTAAATACCAAATGAGCATGCAACATAGCATATTGATTAAAGTCTGGCGACGTTACTTCCAAATTAAAGTTTAGATCTTAGCTGGATGCACGCATTAGTGTGAAAAAATAGCTGGCGCCGGGCGAATAATCTTTGCGCTATCATACCATATCTAGGTTTTTTTATGTTGAAGAGAGATGATTATACCCAATGTATGTATAAAGGATGGGGGAGCTTGTAATAGAGGCGTGCTAATTAATGAATTTTTCTAGAGTTTCGAGTCAGTAATGATGATTGGTATCAATATGCATATTTTTTAATTGAGTACTCTCCACACCTTATTAACTTATGAAATAACCTGTGAGGAAACATTTGATCAATATTTTTCGTTCTAATGAATCAAAAGAAGTATATCACTGAGTTCACTGTTTATTTGATTGAAAATCTTGAAAATGGGGGATGAGCTTAATAAAAGTTTTTCGCTAATTAAATAGAGTGGTGATTTCTTATCTCGTTATTAAAATAGTGCAACCTATTAAAGCCATGTCAAGATATTAATCACCACAAATACTTATGGATTAGGTATAGCAAGCGCTACACCAAAATACGCTACTGAGAACCATATTTATACAGTGAATAAACTGACTTATAAGGCCCCTCTTAATTACCTGTTCCATGTATTATAATGTTTATAATCCCAGCATCTACCGTTATTACAATGCTTATGTACAACAACATGTTTACAGTGATTTCCGTAACAATTAGTAACATTTCTGTTCCAATTCCACGCCGCATAACTATTAGCCATAAATCCTGTAGCAATTAAAATGATTAAAGATTTTATAAAATTTGTTAACATTATGACTTTCCTTTGCATAGTTAATTTTATTTTAGTATAGACAATTACTGATCTTTTTGATCAATAATTGGCCTGTGTATTTGCATGAATATCGGATTTATTAGAAAAATTAGTATTAAGGTGTTACAAAGAAGGTAAAAAAAGCATTAGTACGTGCAGATATTAATGATTTTCGCTGGCATGTGCAAAATGGTACACCTTTATATGAGCTCTAATATACTCGTAATTGCTTATGCATCAGCGTATATAGTTTTATAATTAACACGATACTCAATTAATGACCTTTTTTGTATCAACATCTGCGCGTGTTGCAGCACAGGCTGAGTCCAGTCACCGAGTTGCGGGCCCTACATCCTAAGCCATAATACAAACCTTCGGGGACCTTCTCGTCAAATGCATTAACCTAATTTTGCAGCTATGGGGTCAGGCATTGAATCGTGAATTATTGATTAACAATTCACGATTCAATGCCTGACCATAGTGCGAGTCCCTATATAAAAGTAGGGTTGTTTGAGAGCAGCAAAGACCCAGAATTGACTGCTTGGCAATTGTTATAAGTACTATATGCAAATAATCCCAATCCTGTAAGGGCTGCGGCGATGCCAATTCTTGGTGATACTAGGCCACCTAATGTTGCAATTTTTAATGTTGTATTTTGTAGTAATATATCTTTGTCATCGATATCTTGCTGCCGTGGCACCTCTTTAAAAATCCATTTATGTTTGAGTGTAGATTGCACGGTATCAATTTCTTGATTGGGTTTAAATAAAATAGGTATTGATGATGTTTGGCCAGTGTATATCTGTTGATTTATTAAATAACGTTTTAAGGAAGGCATGTAACTTGCCAGGGCAAGTAGTTTTGACTGATGATTTATAATCAGTTGTCTCGGATTATAAGCTCGTTTTAAGAGGCCGATGATGATTTTTTCAACGGGTCGTTTCTCTGAAAGTTCAAAACTTAGAGCTGCATTGATCATTTTTCTTTTTATTGGAATTTCTTGAATTTCGGATAAAAGAGCAAAGATCGCAAAACGGTGGGGAAGATAAGCCTTTCTGTTATTCATGAGTTTGTTACAAAAAGTGGTGATCAAAGATTTTTTTTGAGTTTTGTAAATCACGCCCAAAGGAGATAGGCCCTTTTTATTTTTTATTGTGAGCTTTGCTCCGCGTACTAAGAATTTTATTAAGGTATTTTCATCTTTCACGGTTTCAATTGCTAAATGCAACGGTGTATCGCCTGCCGCATTTTGCTGATTGATTGTGGTCCTGTCAAAATGGCGCAGCAGAGTATCGACACGTTTTTTTCGATGATTACCTCTTTGTTTTGAGTTTTTTATTTCCAATAACAGCACCTCATGCAGCAGCGTGTTTCCATTTTTATCGGAGAGATGAGCAATAGGAGTCGCTATTTTTTTTCTTGCTATATCAAAAAGTTGAGTGTAGAGAATCTCTGCTCTTTTCTTAGAATAATAATAGGCATGACTTGTTTTGCCAAAAACGTTCATAATAGGTTCAGATTTTTCTTCACAAACTCCATCGACTCTCTTACTATTCCAATTCGCAGAAACAGCTGAAGCGACTAATCTTTCTTGCCGTATGTCAATCCAATTAGACGTGATGATGTGGCTGATGTGCAAAGGCGGCTTCGCAACATTCTCCAGTAGGATTCGAGCGTTTTTCATCCCCACTCCATTCGCATGGTCCAGGCAAACATCAATGGCATGAAGGATAGGTGGTATTTTACGCCCTCGTACAATTATTGCGCTTTTGTACTGATCAGGATCGTGACAGCGTACTTTTGTATCGGCAAGCACTACATCTGGAGAGTATTCTGAGCTCGAATAATCATCGGGTTTAAACGCATAGCAATTTCTTGTCGTATTGTCTTTAGAATAGAGAGGATCCTGAGAAGAAAAAGTCTCTTTGCTAAAATGATGTATAATTGGCTCTAAATTTTTCCCATTAGGGGATTGAATGTGTAACACCGCATTTCTTAAACTATTATCTGGCCACAAAACTGCCATGCTGCTAGCGACAAGCACAATATTAGGAGGCAGATTCTTCATGCTTTTAGCAAGTTCATTAATCAGCATTTTGTATTCTTTTAGGGAAAGAGGAGTATTTTTGGTATAAAAGCTGAATTCGTCGGTGATCACCTGGGTAAGGTTCCGCCCATTGTAGGCTTTTAATGCACATTGACCCATAACTTCAATTTGTTTAAGTATTCTAGTTACTCTATCCTTGTCTACACTATTATCGTTGCAAATAACTGTATGCGATTTCTTTTTTAAGTTTTTAGAGTTTCGATATTCACCGTTTTTCCCTTTATTTTCCCCGATCACCAAAATGTTATTAATGAAGAAACCCAATTTATCCATAATATTAGAAAGATATGTGGTTATTTATATTTAGCAATAACATAAAAATCGTCAGAGCACACTGATCTCATTGTTTTTATAGATATTTAATGAGGTATGCTTCTAAGCTCACTTAAGTAAGAGGGTTGAATTATTCTTTAGAGCGAGAGTACTTGGTAAAAAACCAAGTAGGCTACCCTTAAAAAAGCGAAAATTAGTACTATATAAGCATCATAAGATGCAAATAATGAGCATTTTTAGGGTGCTTTAAGATTCGTTTTGGTCACAATTTCTCTAAAAACCAAGCGCTCTTACATTAATGTGGTCATCTTAACTTATTGATTTAAAATGAAAGATTGGCGCGATCTGAGGGACTCGAACCCCAGACACCTTGGTTTTCGCTCATAATTTTTTTGTAGTTCAAGATTGCTCTACTGTTGTGTATTTTGGAGCATTTGGAGCAATATTTCCTTGTCAAGTTTTTCATGATTAGAAATGTAGACTTGTTTTTTATTATGTCTCTTTTCAAATAAAAGGTTGATTAAGCAGTTCTGAGTTTACCCGGATAGGTTTGAAAATCAGGAGCTTGCAACAATCTCTCGTTGGGTACTCTACGCCTTTGTTGGCAAAAAAAATACTTATTCAGTTCTACTATTGTATTTTAGTGTCTATGCGCGTACTATTTTTTGAGATAGCCGCATTCAATTCAATTTGCGATAATTCAATACTTATAAAATAAATGAGAAATTTAAAATGTCAGATAAATTACGTGGAAAAGTAAAATGGTTTAATGAGGGCAAAGGTTTTGGTTTCATTGAAAGTAATGGAAAAGATTATTTTGTGCACTTTAGCGCAATTCAATCGACTGGTTTTAAAACTCTTTCAGAAGGTACCGATGTTTTGTTTAATGCAGTAAAAGGACAAAAAGGGCCTCAGGCAGAGGATGTTGAAATCATTTAATATTTTGAGAACATCTTTACCGATGTTACTTAAAGAACATTCAGGGTAACCTACTTATTTGATGCAATCGAGTCTGTATTTGCTTTGGGGCGTTTCATAAGCAAATCTTGTTGCTAGCAAGCAAGTTGTTCTATTTAATTCATTTATTACAATTAAGAATTCATAGGTGTACCCCCCTATTTTCGGTAGCATACCTTCACATTGAATAAGACTCTTGCTAAATCCAATTTTCATTTGCAGTAAAGGCGATGGTTAGCCAACGTTTAGGCGTGTCTTCTCCAATAGCCAACGCAATTTCATTACGAATTTCATCTAAGGTTTCAATGCTTGAAATTGGAAAGTTCTTGGGTACTACTATATGTATTTCAATAAATTGCGCGCGTCCTATTTTTGCAACGTAGCTTGTATAAGTTTTGAAATTACGCAGTTTGGTAAGCTCATCTAAAAACTCTCTTATTTTTTCGTCAAGATCCAAGGGTGCCATGCGAAATATGTCTCGCATGGCATCACGGACCGCGGCCATAGGCACAAAAATCAAACAGGCAGTAAGAATCGCTAAAATAAGGGGGTCAATGTAGGGAGTAAAATATCCATAGACCCCACTATGCAACAAAGCTGCGATGCCAAATGCCACTAAGAGAGAAGAGGAAATCAATGCAGACATTAACCAGCTTTGTATGTCTAATCGCAAGAATTCGGAATTAATTTTTCGGTTTTTTTTCATCAAATAAAAATACATGCCAGTTGATAAAAAAAATACCAAAAGAGCAAACGCAAATGCCCAATCAAAATTAAGCTCATGCCCACCAGACATTAAACTGCCAATTGCATTTATCATTGCATAGGTACAAAGAAGTATGAGGATGCTACCATTCAAAACAAGTACCATAGGTTCGATATGCCAGTAACCATATTGAAATTTCCGATTCCCCTTTCTTGTTAAAAGACGGGCAACAAACAATGCCAGGATTGACATAATGGTATCAACTATATTAAACATACCGTCAAAGACGATAGCCAAGGAACCCGATAGTAGCCCAAATAAAATACCTACAACAGCTAAGAGAAAGGTAATAGCTATTGATATTTTAAGCGCTCGTCGTTCATGAAGATCCTCTTGTATTTTCATTTGAGTGATATCCTGAGATTAAATAATGTTTATCTGCTGTATATTATTGCTTCAATAGCTCCTAATATATGCATACAGCTTGTATTATTATGCCTTTCACATAATAACTTCTTCTTTTTTCCATTTGTTACGGTTAATTGTCGCAGTGTTTAGAAAAATCAATTTATTTTGCGCACATTAACTTTGCGTCCTTTTAATTTTCCACTTTGTAAATATTGGTACGTTCATCTGCTTGGCTGTGGTGGATGGTAACATATGAGTAAATGGCGGTAATGTTAATTTTGCCAATTGTGTTGCCTGCTAATCCTGCATCTTTGGTTAATGCCTCAAGTATGTCACCGGACATCGTGTTTTTGCCACAGAATTTTTTTTTCAATAATTCTCTTTTCTCGTTCAATAATACTGCAGTTCATTCTTTGTGAATAAAATGGTTTGATATATAGAGGTAAAATGCATAGGATAGTCTGTCTGCTGAGCAGAAGCTTTAATATATTAAAAACCAATATAAATTATCGATGACGTCCGCGTGAGGTGTATTTCTCTTGGGCCATAGTTACTTTTAATGGACGTCCTTCCAGCATTTTCCCATTCATATCTAAAGAGGATTGAGCTTCTTGTTGGGAGCTAAAAGTTATAAAGCCAAAACCTTTGATGTGGCCAGTAAAGCGATCTTTGATTAAAAGAAGCTCGTCTATTTTACCATATTTTGAAAATTCCTCTTGTAATGATTCTTCAGTGACTCCAAAGGGTAAGTTACCTACATAAATTTTATTTTGCTTCACTGTCGTTTTCTCCAAGTAACCACTACAACTACAAAGAGATATAGTGGTTAATCATATTAACTACTTAAATTAAAGAGCTATTATATTTTGTGCTTGAAGACCTTTTGCTCCTTGCGTCACAATGAATTGTACTCGCTGACCTTCTGTGAGGGTTTTGAAGCCAGAACTTAAAATTTCTTTAAAGTGAGCAAATACATCCGGCCCGGAATCTTGCTCAATAAAACCAAACCCTTTTGATTCGTTAAACCATTTAACGACTCCGTTTACTGTTTTAGACATAAGTAATCCTTATATTTATTATAATGCCTGCATAGGCGAATTTAGCCGGAAACCGGTCAGGAATTAAAAACTACAGAACGAGGGATTAAATGAATAAAACGACGATTTGGAGAGTATAAAATAGACATTTTCTAGCTGAGACTAGGTTACTACTCTTTAAGGTTAAAAGTCAATCTTATTTGTAGCATGTCAGTAGTTTAAAACTCTGAACCCACCTGTGTATGCTATAATAATAAGGGATTGTATAAGCATTTTATTTTCTTTTTTCTTTACTTAATCATATTATACCTTTCTTCTTTCGTACTTATCGTGCGCATATACACTTTCATATCGAGAAAAAAATGTTTACCTATACCGCAAAAATATATTTCGATGACATCGAAATTAAACGATCCTCTGGGAATAATTTAAACTCTCTTTTTATTTGGATGCTAAGCCAGCAAGATGGGGAATTTGGTAATTACAATGGTCAAATTACTAATAACAAAACACATCTGATTGAAAAAGAATTTCGAACCAGTTCCTATTAATGTGCAGCTCCTTTCATTTTTGTTCAGCTATGTTTTTGTTTGTAGATGACGCGTTCTTACATGAGTGAATTATTTAAGTATTAACTCTTTAACGGTAAAGGAATTATTCATCAACATATATGGGGAATTTTTGAGCGTTTTCTTTTACTGTGTTTATAAAAAATTGACGACCTTGTTTATCAGAGAAACTATTAATGCTAATTAATTTTTGGGTACATGATGTACAGAGGTGATAGCAAAGGAATTTTCCATTCTTAGCTCGAGATTTACCTGTTAAGGAAAAATCATTTTTAATTTCTAAACAATAATGACACGTTTGGTAGCTCATAGATATCCTATATAAATAGCTAATTGCTCCTAATGACTATGAGGTAATGAAAAGAAAATGCAGGATAAAAATGAATTTCCCTAGATAGGCAATAAGAAGATAATAGGGCATATAATTAAAAAATAACAGCGGATGATTATAACATTTAATTGGCTAATAAACTATATCATGAATATCAATAGGGACTATGCAGTGTTTCGTCACCGTAAATTGGCGTGAGACGGAGAGCTGACCAAAATGTTTTTTCTAATGCCTTTGCCCTTTATAAAAAGGAGGAAGAAGTGGGCTCGAAGTTATAATTGAGAAATTGAATGAGCCAGCAAATAAGCAACTAATAATTTGCAAGCGCTTTGTTGCATCTAGAACTGATTCATTTTTATTTGGTGTAACAAAAATACCTTCAGGGTAATAGCATTTGGCAAGACCTTCAATTTGATATTCACCCTCAGCCAATACTTTTAAGAAGAATCATCTAGTAATTGATTGGCATATTGGGGTTTGTCAATATAATAAGGTTTTGTGGGAGCTTCAAATGCTAGTTTGAATTTGGATTTTGTTGAGTTAAGTAGTATGTTAAAAATAATTTGATTAATGCATTAAAACTTGAATAAAATGACCTGAAGGAATATGAACGGCTAAGTGAGTATGGATACCAATCTTCAAAGCCTGGCAACGCTACCTAAAGAACAAGTACTGTCAAAGCTTGAAACCTCTGAAAAGGGGCTTTCTATCGATGAAGTTAAACAGAGACAAAAAGTTTTTGGAAAAAATACAATTATTGCTAAAAAGCGTCGGGGTGTTTTTTTTGAAGCCATATCCCATGCTGCCAATCCATTAGTTGCGATACTCATTATTGCAGCATTAATATCGGGTCTTACTGGAAATTTAGTCAGTGCCATCATTATAAATACTATTATTTTCATCAGCATAGTTTTAGATTATTTTCAAAGTCACAAAGCCCTAGTCGCGGTTAAAAAGTTACAAGAGCAAATAGCTGCAACAGCTACCGTGTTACGAAATAATAACTGGATTGAAGTTCTATGCGATGACCTAGTACCTGGTGATATTATTCGACTATCAGCTGGAGACATGATTCCGGCTGATTGTATATTACTAACCAGTAAAGATGTCCATGTACAGCAATCTGCTCTTACAGGTGAATCCTTACCAGTAGAGAAAGAAGCAGTAGTCATTAAACAAGTTTCCAATAACATGCCGGAAGCCATTAATTGTGTCTTTTCAGGCTCATCCATTATTAGTGGCAAAGCAACTGCAGTAGTAGTTGCTACTGGACACGATACCTTGTTCGGCAATATAGCAGAAAGTCTGTCAAAAGCACCATCGCGCACGGAATTTGAGAAAGGCATAATCCGTTTCGGCACTTTCATTATGAAAGTGATTTTTTTACTGGTCATATTTGTCCTTGCTTTTAATATCTATCTACATCGTCCTTTATTGGAATCCATTTTATTCGCTATTGCTTTAGCTGTTGGACTTACTCCTGAATTATTGCCAATGATCACTACGGTTACGTTGGCAGCAGGTGCGGTCCATATGGCTAAAAAAAATGTTATCGTCAAAAATTTATCTGCAATTCAAAATTTTGGCAGTATTGATATTCTATGCAGTGACAAGACTGGAACCTTAACTAGCGGTGAAATGACACTGGATAAGGTAATTGATTCTGTTGGCAATAATTCAGAATATGTCATGCTGTTTGGTTATCTGACAAGCTTATTTGGAACAGAAATTTCCAATCCCTTCAATTCAGCCGTTTTAAAAAAGGCTAACCTTAACCCATTAGATATAGCGATTCTTAAACACAATCATCCAGATGTACAATCTTATAACAAAATAGATGAAATCCCATTTGATTTTGTTCGTCGTCGCTCAAGTGTTGTTGTGGATAAAAGTGGAGAGCATGTTCTCATAGCAAAAGGAGCCCCAGAACACATCTTTAAAATCTGTACCCATTTTGATGATAATGGTGACAGCAAACTAATTGATGATCCGGGTCGTAATACTATTAATAGCATCTTTGAATCTTTAAGCGGGCAGGGATATCGAGTCTTAGCAGTTGCCTACCGCAAAATCATCCCGCAACCAAGTTATAAGGTTTGTGATGAAAAGGATATGGTATTGTTAGGATTTTTAGCCTTCAATGATCCTCCCTTAGCCGATGCCAGCGAACTTATTAAAAAATTAAAATTTGAAGGCGTCTCCGTCAAAATTTTAACCGGAGACAATGACCTGGTTGCGCGACATGTTTGTGAACAAGTGGGATTGGATGCTAGTAATATTATTATTGGGGATAATTTAGAGCACATCGATGATCAAGCTTTAGCTCAAATAGCAGAGCGCACAAGCGTTTTTGCACGCGTAGCTCCAGCCCAAAAGTTGCGCATAATTACTGCTTTGAGGACGCGCGGACATGTAGTTGGTTATATTGGGGATGGCATTAATGATGCCCCCTCATTACATAGTGCAGATGTTGGTATTTCCGTGGCAAATGCAGTGGATATTGCGCGTGAAGCCGCGGATATTATTTTATTAAAACGCCATTTGCAAGTATTGCTAAATGGCATACTTGAAGGACGTAAGTCCTTTGGTAATGTTATGAAATACCTTATGATGGGAACCAGCTCTAATTTTGGTAATATGCTAAGTATGACTGGGGCTGTTTTGTTCATCCCTTTTTTACCCATGTTACCTACCCAAATATTATTAAATAATCTCCTGTATGATATATCTCAAGTCTCAATTCCAACTGATAATGTGGATAGTAGTTTTATTCGAAAACCAAGACATTGGGATATTGATATTATTCGAAAGTTTATGATTTATATTGGTCCGATAAGTTCTATTTTTGATTTTTTAACCTTCTATGTCATGTTACGTGTTTTTGCTGCGACTGAACCTCTTTTTCAGACTGGATGGTTTGTAGAGTCTTTAGCAACGCAAACTCTGGTCATTTTTGTTATAAGGACTGCCAAAAACCCTTGGAAGAGTAAGCCAAGTTTGCCACTCATGTTTACAGTATTTACCATAGTAGCTATTGGCATATTATTGCCTTTTAGTCCTTTAGCTAAGTTTTGGAGTTTTGTTCCACTACCTCCAGCCTATTTTGTATTCCTTACTGCGGCAACAATAGCCTATTTATTTTTAGTTGAAATACTTAAAAATAAATTAATGTGGCATTGGTTAAAAAAATAAGGTGGTGCTGTAGCAATTTAGACATATCACATTACACTCCAAGATAGACATTAATTGACTTTATATAAGATAACGCGATGCTCAACTTCTCACGGAACCATACGGGTCCGGGCTCTTGGGCGAGCCAGAGCCCGGTTTTTAAACTATTCCAAGGCACAAATTGCAAGGTAAGCGCTTAAATACCCCCATTCTTCTCAGGAATTATCAGGTTAGGAATACGTTATAGCCTCTAGATAATTAATTATTGTCTCATTCAAGTTCACCATTAAGCAGTGAGCGTCAATTTGAGTGAGACTGCATCATGGTAGCCTTCATTAATGCCCGTGATAATATTCTGGGAGGTCAGGATATCAATCGGTTCCTTTCTATAAAAAGCATGAGCATAACCGCAATCAACAGTGAGATAATTCATCAATTGATATCCTATGGAAAAACCAGTAATCAAACTATCGCCTGGGCCTATTTGAAATCTCCCATTCGAGGGCGACTGATTATATGTTCCCGCTACTCGGAAAACCCACTTTGGTGAAACTTGATAAATTGTCCCGAGGGTTAGAAGCCAACTGTTGTGAAAGTGATAATTAATGAGCGCGCGGGGGACAATAAAGACCTGCGAGCTGGCCTTCGTGGCAAAATTATGCACAGAGACCTCTTTAAAGATATTCCATTGAAGGTATTGAACAGTTCCTAAAAAGCCTAATTTTTCATTGACAAAATGGCTTAGTGTCATGACACTTCTTGCTGGTGTCCAGTATTTAAAATGATAATCATTCGAAGAAATACTCTGCGAACCAGTTATCGTACTACTACCCTGTAAATTATAAGTTACTGCACTGCGGTAATTAACCCCCAAAGCTGTTCTTTTACCTGGTTTAATCAGTATCCCGAAATCACCGCCCAAACTGTTTGCTTTACTGTCATTTAAGCTATTGCTTTCAGGAATATTCAAACGGGGAATACCGGCAGCAATAGGCTCCTGAATGAGATGTGCATAGGTAAAATTAAGGTTTCCTCCTATGGAAAGAAATTGATTGATTTTAATGCCAAGCGCGGGAATAAAATCAATATTATTCGTTTGATTGCGTGCAAGGAAATAGCGAAGAATGGGTTGGTTATCCAACTCGCGATTAAAATCGTTTGCAACGACAGCAAAACCCGCCACGAATTTTTCATTTATAGGGATGCTAAGATACATGGAAGGCAAGAAAAAATTGGATTTAGTGGTGGTTGAGCCTGACTCGGTACCCTCAAAAGGTATTTTTTGTGTACTTCCGCTAAATTCAAATTGCGCTCTTGCCAGGGTGCCCAGAAGGATAAACTGTTGATGAGGTGAAATAGTTAATGCCGCAGGATTAAAGTAAACGGCTGTTGCATCCTTCACTACAGCAGTTCCAATTGTTTGCTCAATAAAAGAGGCATGTAATGTCGAGCATAATAATAAAAAAATTATGGGCACGTATTTTCTGAAATTAATTAAGTTTGCCATGAACATTGAGGCGAGAAGGATAATATTCTTTAATTTGTACGAGTATTTTTTCGTATAGTCAAGGTTAGGTTAACGACGATAGGATCTCATTCATATTATTCAATATAACTCAACGTTAACCGGTTCTGTCGAAAATTTAATACCAAGTTCAAGGCAGCCTTATTTAGGGCGTGTTTATTGAGATAATTGTCACATATAGACTTCATGTACAAAGCAAAATTGGTAGTTCTGGCAAATATCTTAATAAAAAATCCATCTTTTTGTTTATGCATCAGTACAGCGCACCAGAAGCACTGGTGTTGTAGCAATTCGAACAACATTCTCCGCCACGCTACCCAGAAAGAGACGACTAAAGCCACGTCGACCGTGCGTGCCTATAATTAATAAATCAGCAGGCCATTCTTTTGCTGCGTCAACAATTACCTCAGCTACTCTTCCCTGAAATGGCTTTAATTCCAAGATGGATGTTTCAGGTTTGATAGATGATTGATTGGCTATCCTTTGTGCAGCATTATCTAATATCTTTTGTCCATCTTCTCTACACCCAGCAATAATTGAAAGATAGTCAAAAGAAGGTCCGCCATAATGAACAAAGCTTTCATCAACAACATGGATAATCCGCACATTAGCGCTCTGATCTTTCGTTAGTTTAATTACTTCATCCACTATAGAGTCAGATATCTTACTTCCATCAAGTGCTAGCATAATATTCTTATACATTATAATGGCTCCTTTGCTCGTATTAACCTCAGAGAGATTGTAGTGCACTAGTTCTATCTAAATGAATAATGCTGTCAAATTGATAGGGTAAATGTGTAAAAAAATAATGACTAAGACGCTCTGTTTCTGGCCGATAAATCACGCCAATCGCTCTTTGTAATCGTGGAATTTTAAGAAAATGATCCAATTCATCATTACCAATTAGATTTAAAATAAAATTTTTATAACGAACAAGATGAAATAACTCTTCATAGCTACCAGGAAGCCCTGGAACAATTTTTTTGCTTTGGGCTGGTTCATCCCAGTCCGAAGCAGCAGTAACAAAACCATCATAGGTTGAAAAACCAATCGAATAAGTATCAGTATGCTGTTCCCGTACCAGTTGCCCAATATTAACCTCACCTCTTGCTCCCATTTCTGTAGCACGGGCATCACCTAAATGTGAATTATGAGCCCAAATAACAATCTTAGCTGGCTTATTAAAACGATGTTCTAAATGGTCAGTAATGACATTAAGCGTTTCAACCATATGTTTATCGCGAATATTCCATGATGTGATATGCCCTTCAAACATGGAGCGATAATAGGCCTCCGCATTTTTAACTAAGCGCGCATTTTGTGCTGCGAAAAAATAATCATCTTCTGCACTTTTATCTTTATCATGCAGGAATTTAAAGGCATTATGTTGTAACTCATAAAGTGTTTCTAATACCTCGACGATACATGATTTTTTTATTCTGGTATTGGTTAGATAGCCATACATTTGGGGATCAACATTCAGATGGTCAAAACAGGCATAACGTTTTTTGGCCTGTTCAGCAGCATTGGGGTCAACCTTTGTTAAATAATTAATAACCGCTTGCATGGATGCATTAATGCTGTATAAATCAAGACCATAAAATCCAACTTTATTTACAGTCGTTGGCAAATCATTGTATTCACGTAACCACTTGAGAAAGGGAGGCATGGTGGTATTGCGCCACATCCAGGTTGGAAACCGTTTAAAATCATCCAAAGCACTCTTATTGTCATCCACATCACTTCGACCTTGTATGTACCGATGTACACGATGAGCATCAGGCCAATCCCCCTCTATAGCTACAGCCATAAACCCCTTTTTTTGGATAAGTTGTTGGGTTATTTCGATACGAGTCTGATAAAATTCATGTGTTCCATGCGATGCCTCACCTATCATAACAAAACGGGCATCACCAATTCGTTCCATCAGTAATGAATAATCAGTTGGCTTTTCTAGGGATATTGCTGCCTCATTAATTACATCAATGAGCTTAAGCTGCGCATCGATATTCATAAAAAGTCTCCTTTCCCACTATTGAGTTCTGGAAAGAACATTAAAGTTGCTTTAAGTATCTAACAAACCAATTTTTTGCAAGTTCTGCAGCCATATCAAGAGTTCCAGGTTCTTCAAACAAGTGGGTTGCGCCTGGAACAATTTCCATTTCCTTGATGCAATTTAATTGTGACATTGCTTCTTTATTCATTTGAATCACAACATCATCATAACCTCCGACTATAAGTAAAGTAGAAGCCTGGACGCGAGCTAAAGCATCTCCAGCTAAGTCAGGTCTCCCACCTCGTGAGACTATGGCATAAACCAAATCTGGTTTAAGTGCTGCAGCAACCAAAGCTGCACCTCCACCGGTACTTGCTCCAAAATAGCCTATAGGTAAAGAACTAAGTGGCTCTTGCCCCAAACACCATTGAGTTGCATCAATTAATCGTGATGCTAAAAACTCGATATCAAAACGAAATTGACGTGTACGGCTATCAATAGCATCCTCATCTGGAGTGAATAAATCAAATAACAAAGTAGAAAGTTTGGCATTGTTTAAAATTTTTGCGACATATTGATTGCGTATGCTAAATCGACTACTGCCACTTCCATGTACAAATAGTACTAGTCCGCGTGTTTCCTCTGGAATATATAATATTCCATTGAGGATGGCATTACCGCTTGGAATGGTGATGTCGTGCGTTGCCTTTAAAGTAAAATGAGACATGATTCACCTAGATGAAGAATGTATTGAATGTGATTTTTTTAATAATTCAATCACCTCATTATCAGAGGTTTGCGGAAAATTTTCATACCATAAACCTACTGCATAAAAATCAATTGGTTTTAGTGGACAAACGATTTTATCAACTAAAGGAGCCATTTCTTCACAAGTTGAATAAGCGGCAACAGGAACGGCAATAATAATAGATGTTGGTTGATGATTACGGATTGCCTCTATTGCTGCCATCATGGTAGCGCCTGTGGCAATTCCATCATCTACTAATATAACTATTTTTCCTTTGAGATTTGGAAAGGGAGTATTACCTCGATATAACAGCTCTCGACGCTGTAATTCCTCTCGTTCTTTTTCTATTACATCCTGTAGTGATAAGTGATTGAGGTTTAATTGACTCATCAACGGCTCATTAAAAAAGACCGTACCCCCTGAAGCAATGGCTCCCATAGCAAGTTCCTCATGACCTGGAAGTCCTAATTTACGAACAATAAAGACTTCAAGTGGGGCTGATAATGCATTGGCAATCTCATAGGCTACAGGTACTCCTCCCCTTGGCAAAGCCAAAATAATAACGTCCGGTTTATTTGCAAAATCTTTAAGGTATTTTGCTAGAATAACGCCCGCTTCAAATCGATTGATGAACTTATCCATTTTTCACCTTTGATAACACGTTATTTAAATTTAAAGCAATTATAGATTATTTTAGTCCAATTTATAGCCAATGGCATTAGCTTTTAGCTTGTTACTGTTAATGCATTAAATTGATTTGATTTTTTTTAATATATTTTTTTGCCTGATTTTTTCAAAAAAATTATGTTGACTTGACAAGACGATTTTATGTAGAAAAATTTAAAGGCTGTATCAAAAAATCTATAATTCAGCTATGGAAAATATGAGCGTTCTATCTTTTTGCCATCAACGGTGAATATTGATAAAGCAAAAGCGACGTTCAAAAAAGGGATGCTTGAGGTTGTTACAAATCTGCTACACCTGGGTTTTTTGGGGTTTTCGTCTCAATCTCAACAAGAATACATTGATTTTTTTAGACAAAATTGAAAATAAGTTATTTTCTGCCAAAAGTTAGTGTGGAAATAGTTGTGCCTTTACTGAGTTAATATATAGTTGATCTATAATCCCTGTAATTAAAGAAGCCGGTCCAAGGGCGACACTAGATTTTGGGCCAACACATTCAGCATAAAAATGAACTGCATTTTTAGCAGCAATGAATCGGTCCTTTTCAACAGCACTAAAAACACTAATGATTGCCGAAAGCAAATTTCCTATTCCAGCTACTTTTTGCACGGTGTCTGAATCAAAATTAAATTGATTCATTTGGTGAGAATCAATGACCCTGTGTTTATTCCCACTAACTACCACGGCTACATTATGTTTTATTGATAATGATTTTGCGTGTTCAATAATTATATTCTGCGCAATCATGTGATTGTTATTTTGTATTACTAATTCTCCTGTCAATAAGCTAGCAATTTCATTGGGGTAGCCACGTATAATAGAAATTCGATGATTTTTTATCATATTGATAGCTGTGTCGGTTCTGTATTGGCTTGCACCTGCTCCGACAGGATCTAAAATAATAGGTAGGTTAATATCATTTGCTATTTTGCATATATGGTTGCTCAGTTTAATAAATGCATTATCTAATTTTCCTAGATTGATCACCACAGATTTACATATCCCTAGTAGTTCTTTAACTTCTTGTTCTGCATTACACATTAAAGGAAATCCACCAACACTGCGAATTCCACTAGCCACGTAACCCATAGGAAAATAATTGGTAATAGTTAAGACATAAGGTTTTTGCTCTTTAATTTTTTTTAAAATTTCAATTACTTCCGGTGTCATAAAAATTCCATTTCAAATTATTGTGCAATTAAAATGACTTTATCGCACTTTTCAAATGAGCACTACTTATTCATGGATAATTCTTACTTGCAAAATTCAACATACTAATGCACCATGTTTGCCTTATTAAATCATTAAGTTTAGTCAATGGAAGAATCAGGGAAAGGCATAGGGACAGGTTTAGTATCAACTGCCATTCATAATCCTCATCTTATTATTGTGGCTTGCTTGATTATCCTTTTGATGGGTGTTCTTGCGATTTTTAGTCTTCCAAAAGATTTGTTGCCTTCAGCCAATTTGCCCGCAATGCAAGTCATTTCATCATACCCAGGTATGCCAGTGACTGATGTGGAAGAAAATTTAACTGCCCGATTTGAACGTTATACTGCTCAGGCAATTGGTATTGAACGACAGGAATCTAAATCTTTAGTCGGGGTAAGTATCGTTAAAAATTTTTTTGAACCCACTACAGGTCTTAACTCCGCTATGGCTCAAACTACATCCTTAGTGATGTCGGTTATGAGCCAACTACCTCCAGGAACTCTGCCGCCTTTAATTCTGCCTTTTGATCCTATGGCATCTATTCCTTTGGCGCTGGTTGCGGTTCGAGGTAATAAAAGCATTGAAAAAATATATGACGTAGCCCGTTACACAGTACGTAACACGATTCAAGCAGTTCCGGGAGCAATGGCGCCCACTGTGATGGGAGGAAGATTAAGAGAGGTGGTTATCTACCTTGATCCTAAAAAACTTAATGAATACAACTTCTCGCCCTTAGCCGTTTTAGAAAAGATGGTGCAACTCAATACTTTTATTCCTTCGGGTGATGTGAAAATTGGTAATTTTGATTATCAGATTATCAGTAATGGATTGGTGCAACATATTCCTGAAATGAATAATTTTCCATTACGAGCAGAATATGGTGTTCCGGTATACCTAAAACAAATAGGAGAAGCAAAAGACTCAGGACAAATTCAAACCAATGTAGTGCTTATTGATGGCAAAGAACAAGTGTATGTTCCTGTTTATCGACAACCTGGAGGTAACTCGATTAAAGTTGTAGAAAATGTAAAAGCGGCAATTAAGAAATCGATGAAAACCCTACAGGATATCGATTTGACTTTAGTTGCTGATCAATCAATTTTTATTCGCAAAGCCATATCGAGCATTACTCAAGAGGCCTTATTAGGCGGTGGCTTAGCAGCGATTATGATTTTCCTTTTTTTAGGAAATCCTCGAGCAACTTTTGGAATTTTACTCTCGTTGCCACTGGCCTTATTGGCAGCAATGATTGGTTTGAATGCTTCCGGACAAACCATCAACGCAATGACTTTAGGTGGGCTGGCATTATCCATTGGGGTATTGGTTGATAACTCCATTGTGGTATTGGAAAATATCAGTAAAAAACTAGAAAGAGGGCGTTCACCGAAACAAGCCGCTTTGGAAGGAGCATCCGAAGTGGCAATGCCTGTTTTAGCATCAACACTGGCTACTTTGGTCGTGTTGTTCCCCGTGATTTTTTTAACAGGTATTGTAAAAATATTATTCGCAGCGCTAGCTAAATCGGTTATGTTTGCGATGATAAGTTCATTTTTGATTGCAATGACGGTAATGCCACTTTTTGCCTCACGCTTTTTACATCGCTCTGACCACACAAAATTACCTGGTTTGTTACTTTGGCCACAAAAAGGCATTCATCATTTGACTGAAGGATATGGAAAAGGATTGGCTTGGGCATTGAAATACAGAAAAACAGTATTAGCGATGGTAATTGCTTTATTCCTTGGTGGAATATCGCTCATCCCGCTTATTGGTACTGAGCTTTTTCCTCGTGCTGATGCAGGCAGTTTTATTGTGACCATGCGCATTGCCTCAGGAACTCGTATCGAAAAAACAACAGAGTTTGCCAAAGAAATTGATGGCAAATTACGGCAATGGATAAAACCAGGCGATCTGGAGATGATTATTACGAATGCTGGGGTTGAATACGGTTTCCCAGCCGCATTTACCCCAAATGTTGGCACCCAAGATGTGTTTTTTAATATCGCATTGACTGAAAATCGGCAACATACATCCCAACATTATGCCAAAATCATTCGCGAAAAAATGAAAAAGGAATATCCTGATGTGGGAATTGGTATTGAATTAGGTGGACTATTAACTTCAGCATTGAATTATGGTCAAAGAGCGCCTATTGATGTTCAAGTCGAAGGTCCTGATATCAAAGAAGAGTTCAAAATTGCAAGAGAGTTGGCACATCAAATCAAAAAAATACGGGGAGCTGTGGATGTTCGTGTTCAGGAGCGATTTGATGCTCCTATTATAAATTTAGATATCAATCGTGATAAAGCCATGGATTTAGGAATTACGACCAACGAGGTTATAAAAAATGTAGTGAGTGCGGTCACAGGCAGTGCAACCTTTGCTTCTAATGTCATTTGGGTTGATCCAAAAACGGGGATTAATTATCCTATGGGTGTGCAATTTGCAGAGCAGCAAGTATCGAGTTTTGAGCAGTTTGCTGATATTCCAATTCGTGGTCATGAACGAGAACGTGTTACTCCTTTGAAACGAATAGCTACAATTACCCAAACTAAAGGACCAATCCAGATTGATCATGTTAATTTCAAACGAGTCACGGATATTTATTTGGATGCTCAAGGACGTGATATCGGTGGGTTGTCTCGAGACGTGCAAAAAATAATCGATAAAACCCAATTGCCAGAAGGCTATTCGATTGCCATTCGTGGTGAAATTCGCGAGATGATGGATTCAGTACAATCTTTAGGAGGGGGGTTCTTACTTGCTGCAACATTGGTTTATTTAATTTTGGTGGTTCAGTTTCGTTCTTTTTCACTTCCCTTGGTCATTATGGTTACTGTGCCTTTGGGGGTTGTAGGGATTGTACTGATGTTGGTGTTAACCCATACCTATTTTAGTATTCAAGCAGCAATTGGCGCAATTTTTATGATTGGAATTGCAGTAGCGAACGGAGTTTTATTGATCGAGTTTATTTCTTACCATACGAAACTCAATGATCATTTAGAAGAAGGGATTATCAATGGTGCCAAAGAGCGGTTACGGCCAATTTTGATGACTTCACTTGCTGCAATTCTTGGTCTTATCCCTATGGCGATTGGGATAGAAAAAGGGTCTGAAGCGAATATTCCCCTTGGTCGAGCGGTCATTGGAGGGCAACTCTTTTCAGTCATGTTGACTCTCTTTGTTGTCCCTATTTTATATCGTATGTTTTTTGCCAAGGCACACAAAAAAGCGCGAGCATCTAAATGAAGCGTAAATGGAACATAATCTTTTTCTATTGTATTACAACCTCTGTTTGGGCTAATACGAACCATATTTTAACTACAGAAGAGCTGCTTCGTCTTGCTGCAAAAAACAGCCAATCAATCTCTCAAGCCCAGTTAGAAGTGCTTGTGAAACAAAAAGAGATTGATGTAGCCAAAGCACGTTATTTCCCTATTTTAAGAGCAGAAGCAATAGATAGCGCGGGTTTTCCAGGATCTTCCAATTGGCTTGGTATTGAAGGTTTAGTAGGCTCTCCATATCGCTCAGGCCCCACTGCAGGAGTCGTTACTAAACAATTAATTTATGATTTTGGCCGAACAGCAGCAGCTGTGAAAGCAGCACGCTCAGAAGTTGATGTAGCAAAACAATCCACTCGCGTAACTGCCTATGAAGTTCAATTATTCGCCTTACAAGCCTATTATCAATGTGCTACTTACAAGAAAAAACAAGAGATATGGATTAACTTAGCTAAGGAGTCAGCACTTATTACCAAAGAGGCAAAACATTTTGTAAAAACAGGCCAGCGTTCTGTAGTTGATAATTATTTGTCGGAATCCGAGACGCAAGAAGCACGCACAGAACATGCATTTTTAAGAGAGCAAATGCTTGGCAGTCTTAAAGAACTTGCAATAATTACAGGAATAGATGCATCCACCATTGCTTGTCCTGTACTCTCAGATAAGCTTATCGATTCATTGAATTCACAAAGTCGAGTCTTCGCAAGTCCTTATGTGAAAAGAGCAATTGCGGATGCTAAAGCTGCCCAGGAAAAATTAAAAAAAGAAAAAGCAACGTTCAGACCTGAGATTGTTGCGATTGCCAGTGGTGGGGGGATGGATAAAACTCATTTGGTACGCAAAGATAATTATGCTGTGGGAGTTGGGGTATCGATGCCGCTTCTTGATTTCAATATCACAAGTCGCATTAGCCAAGCTCAAGCTGAATTATTAGCAAAACAACAAGCAATTGCGGCACAAAAGCAATATATCGAAGAAATGAATGCAAAACTTGATTTAACCATCAGAGCGACAATAACTCGAATTAAGCATCTGAATATTGAATTAAACATTGCACAAGACGGTTTTAAGGTGGCTAAACAACGTTATTTTAATCTTGAAGGGGATTTGGTTGATTTACGTGAAGCATGGCGTAATTTAGCACGAGCCCAAATAATCATTGAAGATGCGCGTAATGATTTGTTACAAGCAAAAGGGGCTAAAGCCTTACTTAATGGATGGGGTTATTAGTATAGTTGTATGGCTTAAAAACAAAGCTCATAACTTAGTACACATCAAAATAAGATAAGAGATAATTAGATGCACAACTCAAGAATCAAAAGAAAGCTACAAATCAAAATTGTAGAGAGCGGCTCTAATGTGACCAGATAATTATTTCAGTCAGTACCAAATCATTATTTTTTGGGTATAAAATACTTATGCTACTTCAAATACCATATCCAATATATCAGAGGAGTTGCCACCAGCAACACTATTATTTCAAGTGGTAATCCCAGTCGCATATAATCAAGGAACTTATACCTTCCAGGCCCCATGACCAAAAGATTATTTTGATGTCCAATAGGTGTTAACACCGCACAGCAGGAACCTATGGCTACAGCCATAAGAAATGGATCTATTGGTATCTTTAAAGTATTTGCGAGACTAATGGCGATTGGAGCCATAACAATGACCGTTGCAACATTATGAATGAAATTGGCGATGCACATAGAAATTCCTATTAAGAGTGCAATTGTCCAAAAAATCGATAGATGCTGTGACAATCTGAATATCAGCTGTGCCAAGAGATCTGCTCCCCCGGTATGAGTTAGCGCATCTCCTAAAGGAATTATCGCTGCTAGAAAAATAATGACAGCCCAATCAAACTGCTTATATACATATGCCAGTGCTTTACTATCAGTCAAAAGCATGAGCAGTGCTGCGGCAGAAAAAACAATTTGAACTGGCATAATAGATAATCCTGATAATAAAATTGCAATGACGAAGATTATTAAGGGTATAAAATTTTTAAATTCCATTTTTAATTGTAAAGTTGATGTCTCTATGGGAATCAAACCATAAGACGGAAGAGTATCTAACACATTTGGATCTTTACAATGCAATAGAACCATATCACCAGCTTCAATAATTATATTTCTGATTCTTCCAATTTTAGAATTGGTTGCCTTTGATATGGCGATAAAAGAAGTTTTATAAACTGATCTTAAATTAGTTTCTTTAACTTTTTTGCCTATAAGATTTGATTTAGTTGGTACAATAGCTTCTAGTAGGATATCTTCTGACTTGTTTTTACTTCCTTTTCTTATAAAGTTAGAAATGACTATATCAACAGAATTTGAAAGTTCTTCTAAGTTTTCCAGGGTTGATTGGATAATAAATCGATCACCTGATTTGATTTCAGTATTTGTTTGTAAACCTAATTTTCGCTTTCTTCTTATAAGTCCCATAATCTCAGCTAATTCTTTAATATTTTCTTCAAAACAATTGAAAGTCTTGTCTATCCATTTTGATTTTGGGGGTATACGAATTTCAATGGTGTAAATGGGTTTAAATGAAGTTTTTTGTATTCTCTTTTTAGGCAACAAGCGCCAACCAATAAACGCAATAAATATAACCCCGAGCAGAGCTGTAAAAAAGCCGACATAGGTAAAATCAAACAAACTAAAAGGTTTACCAATAGCTTTTGCTCGAAAATCTGAAATAATTAAATTGGATGCTGTGCCGATTAATGTGACCATCCCTCCCATTAATGAGGCCATTGCAATGGGCATCAAAATATAAGAAGGTGAACGGTTGTACTTAAGAGAGCTATAGATACTAACAGGTAATACAAGTCCTAATGCGCCTGTATCATTTAAAAATGCAGAAACAAATGCAATAAAAAGACTGAATGAAAGTACCTGCAAAGATTGGGTATGCATATCAAATTTGTTAATTGCAATTTTAAGAACATTTGATTTAGCAATAATATTTGTAGCAATCATGATACTTGCAACTGTTATTACAGCAGGGTTATTTATTCCGGAGAATGTTTGAGCAACTGGAACTGCACCAAGAATAACAGCAGCAGTTAATGCTAATATTGCTGTAATTGCATAGGACCACTTATTCCAGATAAAGAAAATCATTGAAAGGAGTAAAATGAAAATGACTGAATAGGGCTGCAATTGTGTAGGTAACATCGTTAATTACCTCAAGTTAAACTGATGTGAATAAAATATTTCCATTTCACATGCAGGCTCTAGAAAAAATCCAATTTAAACTAAATTATAGATAGGATTTTCTTAATCTACATATTTAAATTTGATTTTGTCCCCACAGTGCAATATTCAATTATATATGGAGCTTTGTAGAAAAAATATATGCATTGCTTGATTAATCAGTAAATTGCGATGTAATAAATTGATCAGTTACTGCCTAGAACTGCCTGAAACAACTAGGGTTATATTACACTTCGTTACAAATCTGCTACACCTGATTTTCAGATTGCTGATTTTTTTCTGAAAACCAAGACCGTTTTAGCCAAAAGGCAACATTCACTAACATAATAAGAACAGGCACTTCAACCAGTGGACCAATGACTGTTGTAAAAGAAATTCCAGAATTAAGTCCGAATGTAGCTATTGCTACAGCAATGGCTAGCTCAAAATTATTACTTGCTGCTGTAAAAGATGCTGCTGTTGTTTTTTCATAATTAGCACCAATAAGCTTACCCATCGCAAAACTAATAAAAAACATCACAATAAAATATAGTATCAAGGGAACTGCAATACGTATCACATCCGCTGGAAGTTGTAAAACCATAGCACCTTTTAAAGCAAACATTGCCAAAATCGTAAAAAGTAAAGCAACTAAGGTAATAGGAGAAATTTTTGGTAAAAAAATGGTTTCATACCAAGACAGTCCTTTTTTCTTAATCAATACAATACGAGTTAAAAATCCGGAAAAAAAGGGAATACCAAGATAAATCAAGACACTTTCAGCAATGGTCATAAAATTAATGTGAACTATTCGTCCAGTCAAACCTACCCAAGGTGGTAAAATCGTGAGGAAGAACCATGCATAGATACTAAAAAACAAGAGTTGAAAAATGCTGTTAAATGCGACTAGGGCTGCAACATACTGATTATCGCCCTCAGCCAACTGATTCCATACAATAACCATGGCAATACACCGCGCTAACCCAATGAGAATGAGTCCAGTCATATATTCAGGGTAGTTATGCAAGAATAAAACAGCAAGCCCAAACATGAGAAATGGACCAACAAGCCAATTTTGAATTAAAGACAATAACAAGATACGCCAATCTTTAAATACTAGCGGTAACTCTTCATATTTCACTCGAGCTAGAGGAGGGTACATCATTAAAATCAGTCCGAGTGCAATAGGAATATTGGTCGAGCCAATAGATAATGAGTTTATAAATTGTGGTGTTTCAGTAAATAGTGAGCCGATACCAACACCTGCAGCCATAGTCAGAAAAATCCAGAAAGTTAAATACCTATCTAAAAAAGAAAGACGATGGGTGCTACAAGTGCTCATGATAGTAATTCCTTTTCTATCTCCGTCAGTTTGATTTTTTTCATATGAAGAGTTTGATCTCACTTGCTCCAAAAAGCAAGCATCTTCAATGATCACGGGTATAGCAATATAAATCTTATAATTTAATGTTTGCATTTTGCAATTTAGTTCCTAGTATTTTAGATATAGATATAATTTTTTTGTTCGATACTTCATTGCGTCGATTTAAAGTGAGCCATCATGGAATCAAACAATAAATTACATGAAACAATAGTTCAGGAAGGTGAAAGGGGGAGGTTTGCCCAGGAAATTATTATAGGAGAACACCATCTCATAGCAGATGAGCCAGTTATATATGGTGGAAATGATCTAGGACCTTCACCCTATGATTTCTTACTTGCAGCATTAGGTTCATGCACCTCTATGACTATACGTATGTATGCTGATCTTAAAAAACTTCCCCTTGAAAAAGTTAGAGTGAAATTAACGCATGAGAAAACCTATATCGAGGATTGTGTTGGATGCGAAAAAACAAGCTCAAAAATCGACCGAATCAATCGCAGGATTGAACTAATAGGAGCTCTTACGCAAGAGCAGCGCTTAAGGTTGCTAGAAATTGCCAATATGTGTCCAGTGCATCGAACATTAACATCCAAGATTCTTATTGATACAGAGCTGATTGAATAATAGTAAAGTAGTTAGCGCTACTATCACAAATTACTTCATGAAATTGTATTGATAAATATTTGAATTAAAAATGTCAATTTAATGACTAAAAGATTAAGCTAATTTTTTGTTCCATCCACCTCCTAACGCAACAAGAAGTTGGGCGCTATCCAAATAACGTTGTGACTGTGACTGCGCATAACTGATGCGCGCTTGCTGATAGGTTCGGTCAGCATTAAGTAAATCGAGTAAATCAACTGTGCCTACTGTAAATCGTTGACGTTGTAAGGTGACTGAGGCTTTTAACGTATCAAGAGAGCGACGATCTGCTTGCACGAGTTCCGCATCATGACTCAAGGCACGAAGCTTATCTGCAACTTGACGCAAACCTTCTAGTACCGTCTGTTTGTACATAGCCAAGGAAGTTTGAAACGCATCAATTGCAGCTCTTTTTTGTGCCTGGAGGGTGCCACCATGAAAAATTGGTGTAGCGACACCTGAAAATATATCCCAGGCTAAGTTAGAGCTGTTAAATAAATTAGCGGGAGTCAGTGCTGTAGGATCAACTGAAGCAGATAAGGTAATTGTTGGAAACAGTTGTGCCTTAGCAATCCCAATGGCAGCACTGCTTGCATGAAGCTCCGCTTCGGCAGCCATAATATCAGGACGCTGTGAAACAAGCATGGAAGGGAAAACAAGAGGTAAATTTTTTGGCAAAGTAAATTCATCCATGCTAAAGGCTGGTGGGCTCCATTCTGCAGGAGATTTACCTACCAAAATAGTCAGTGCATGTTCAGCAGCATCAAGTTGTTGTTTCAGTTGTGGCAAGTTGCTACGGTCTTTTTCAAGCTGGTTTTGAGCCAATAAAAAATCGGTGCGATTCACTAATCCAACGACTAATCTTTTTTGCATCAACTCAAGACTCTTTTCATCGTCTGCAATGATTTTTTCTAATGCCTTAATTTGCAAACGAATGGATGCAATAGTAAGCGCTTGTGCCACAATGTTACCGGTTACTGAAAGCTGTGCTGCTGCAAGCTGGTAGGCTTGATTTTCAGCCAGAGCGGTTTGTTGTTCAACTCGCCTTGATGTAAGCCCAAATACATCGGGGACAAAATTCACTGTAGGTCCAAATGAATAAAGATTGTAGGTAGGTACTCCTTTAATGGTAGTAGCAGGTACAGCAGATAATAAACCAAAGGCCAAAGGAGGTCCTTTCTCACGCTGAGCACTTCCTGAACCATCAATTTGTGGATAGAACGAACCACGTGCCATAAGTATTGATTGTTGTGCTTGAGCTAATTTTGCTCTTGCTGCTTCTATTGTTGGACTATTGGCAATCGCTTGTTGAATTACTTGATTCAGTGATGGTGAATGGAACAGTTGCCACCATGCAGCAGGAACTTCTTTCCCAAGAATCAAATGTTGCGAAGGCTCTCCATTTCCAGGAACCAGGTGAGAGGCTACCTTTGCTTTTGTGTAGGAGGTCGATTCAGGCGGTGGTGGACGTACAAAATCGGGTCCGACACGACAACCACTAAGCAGGGTTAATAATATGATACTGATTAGATTTTGGAATTGCTTAATTAGACATTGATTCCAACTCAGCTGTAGTATGGCGCAGCGCTTTATCCTGGTTTTATTCATGACCATCCTTTGGGTCAGCTAATGCTTTTTTACATTTAAGTTTATTTTGTCGCTACGTCCATGTAAAATCAATTTTAATCTTAGGAAATTAAAAGTAGAAAATGGACATTTCTAAGAAAAAGAGTTTCATCACACTCATTCTCGCCCTTATTCTAGGCAGTGGGATAGCGATTTATTGGTTTTTACGACCCCAAACCAACTCTGAACTTCTTACCATTTATGGCAATATAGATATCCGCCAAGTAGAAGCTGCTTTTTATGTCAGTGGCCGTATTCATCGATTATGGGTACAAGAAGGCGATCGTATCCATAAGGGGCAACTTCTTGCAGAATTAGATCCAGTACGTTTTCAGGATGCTGTAGCCAAAAATAAAGGACAAGTAGCGGCTCAAGAAGCTACTTTAAAAAATGCTAAAATCACTTTGGCACGCAATCAAACCCTTGTTAAGTCCCAAGCAGTATCAAAACAAAACTTAGATGATTCTGACGCTGCTCATCGAATCGCTCATCATACCTTACAGGCAAATCGCGCGGCATTAGCACTTGCCCAGCAAGACCTTATCGATAGTAAACTTTATGCTCCTAAAGATGGAGTGATTCAGGATCGCATTCTTGAACCAGGAGACATGGTGACACCGCAAACTCCTGTATATACTCTTGCATTGGATAATCCTGTCTGGGTACGTGCTTATCTTCCAGAAAAGGAGCTAGGTAAAATACAATTAGGTATGAAGGCATGGATACAAAGCGATTCGTTCCCTGAACAACGTTTTCCAGGATGGGTAGGATTTATTTCCCCTGTTGCTGAATTTACTCCTAAGACAGTACAAACTACTGAATTACGTACACAGTTAGTTTATCAAGTGCGGGTCTATGCGTGTAACCCAGATTATCGTTTACGTCTGGGAATGCCTGTTACTGTAGAAATTGCCTTCAAAAATAATTTGCCACAACCATTAGGCAAGAATCCTTGTAGGACATGAGGACATGACCATTTCTCCTTTGCAGTTTATCGAGGTGACTAAATTTTTTCCTTTTGGTCCGACGCAAAAAAAAGTGCTGAAGGAGCTCAGTTTTTCTTTGCGTCCTGGGAGTATCACGGGTCTTTTGGGCCCTGATGGTGCAGGTAAAACAACCTTAATTCGTCTTGCGACAGGATTACTTCTCCCTAATACAGGAAAAGTATCCGTTTTGGGTATGGACAGCCTAGAAAATGCATCGCAAATTCAAAGCCAAATAGGTTATATGCCACAGCATTTTGGACTCTATGAAGATTTAACGGTACGAGAAAATTTTGATCTTTATGCTGATCTGCAAGGCTTGAGCTTCCAGGAAAATACGGCCCGGCAACATCAACTACTTCAATTAACTGGCCTTGGACCTTTTGCTACTCGACCCGCTAAGGCCTTATCAGGAGGAATGAAACAAAAGCTTGGTTTAGCATGCGCTCTATTACGCTCACCTCGTCTGCTAATTTTAGATGAACCAACAGTAGGGGTCGATCCTATCTCTCGTCGTGAACTTTGGAATATCGTGCACGATATTAAAAAAGAAGGAGGTACGGTACTCATCAGTACTGCCTATTTCGATGAAGCAGAGCGATGTGATGAAATCATTTTACTGCATGAAGGTGAAATGTTGCGACAACAATCGCCAGAAGAATTTCATTCTTCTTTAATCAATCGAACTTATTTTGTAACCAATCCTCAAATTTCTCGACGTCTCCTCCAAGAACAGTTACGAAAACGTCCTCAAGTGATTGATGCACGTATTGTAAAAGAAGGAAATCGCGTGTTGTGCTCTGATAGCCAACCTCATCCTAAACAGGGAGAACAATGGGAAAACATAAAGCCTACATTTGAAGATGCGTTTATGGCGCTACTAGGAGGAATCAATGGGACTGAAACGAATGAACTGAAAATCCATTCTTACACCCCAACAAAAGACATTTCATCCGCTGAAACAATCATTGAGGTTAAGAACTTAAGTCGCCATTTTGGCAGTTTTCTTGCAGTAAATAACCTCAGTTTTAATGTCAAAAAAGGAGAGATATTTGGCCTTCTTGGAGCTAATGGAGCGGGGAAAACCACAACATTTCGCATGCTTTGTGGTCTATTACTTCCTTCATCTGGAAAGTTACACGTCGCAGGAGTTGACATGCGCTACGCCACTGCTGCACGAGCCCGCATTGGCTATGTATCACAAAGATTTTCACTCTATGGCAATTTGAGCATTGTTCAAAATTTACATTTTTTTTCTTCTGCCTATGGATTACGTGGTAAAAAACAAAAAGAACGGGTAGATTGGGCCTTGAATAGTTTTGAATTGGAGGAATACCGCAGTATTAATGCAGCTCAATTACCTCTGGGGATTAAACAACGTTTAGCTTTAGCTGGCGCCCTTTTGCATGAACCACCCATTCTTTTCTTAGACGAACCTACATCGGGTGTTGATCCTCTGACTCGACGCGAGTTCTGGTGGCGAGTGAATAAACTAGCAGAGCAAGGAGTCACTGTACTTATAACGACCCATTTCATGGATGAAGCAGAATATTGTGATCACTTAGTTCTTATGTCCTTAGGGGAAATTCTTGCTCAGGGAACGCCACAGCAAATTTGTGCACAAGCTCAAGATGCACAAAATCCGAAACCAAGCCTCAACGATGCATTCATTCGTCTGATCGAGCACCATGAGATGCAAACTAGGAGAGAGTCATGAATGTCCAACGTCTACTTAGTTTGATCCGTAAGGAATTCATTCAAATCGTTCGCGATCCTTCAGCAATTGGGATCGCATTTATTATGCCTGTTGTATTACTTTTTTTATTTGGCTATGGGGTATCTTTGGATTCTTATCATGTGCCTATTGCAGTAGTCGTAGATAATCCAACATCCTCAACAAGTTCATTTATTGGGGGATTACAGCAATCACCTTTTTTTGCGCCGAAACAATTTCCCGATATTAACGCGGCGCAACTAGCGATCACGAATCGTCAGGTTAAAGGAATCCTGTGGTTACGGAATAATTTTACTCGTCAACTCTTACAGGACAATACAGCTCCAATTGGAATTTTCGTCAATGGGGTTAATGCCAATGAAGCAAATATTCTTGAAGGATATTTGCAAGGTGTCTGGCAAATATGGCTGCAACAATATGCCCAAAACATGGGTTTAACTCTAGTTATCCCAATCGAGAATCAAAGTCGAGTGTGGTTTAATCCAGCACTACGTAGTCGCGACTATCTGGTTCCTGGTCTTATTGCCATAATCATGACACTCATTGGGGCATTGCTTACCTCATTGGTTGTTGCAAGGGAATGGGAACGTGGCACTATGGAAGCGCTTATGGCAACTCCTGTCACCATAGGTGAAATTTTGCTCGGAAAACTCATTCCTTATTTTCTTTTAGGTATGGGTGGTATGATGATTTCTGTTTTGCTGGCCATTACGCTTTTTTCTGTACCCTTGGTAGGCGATTTTTGGGTGCTGTTTTGTTTCTCGGCTTTATTTTTGTTGGCTGCTTTAGGAATGGGATTATTGATTTCTAATGTGACACGTGATCAGTTTGTTGCGAGCCAAATTGCCGTCATCGTTACTTTTTTGCCTGCATTTATTCTTTCAGGATTTATCTTTGATATTCGCTCCATGCCCTTTATCATCCAAATGATTACGCACATCATTCCTGCACGTTATTTTGTTAATATATTGCAAACTCTTTTTCTGGCAGGGAACATTTGGTCTATTTTGCTCTGGAATGGCCTTGCTCTTTTACTCATGACTTTCTTTTTTTTGGGATTAACTGTTTTACGTTCGAATAAGCGACTCGATTAAATGTGGATACGAATATGGGCTTTAACGATTAAAGAATTATTATCACTGTTTAGGGACAAAAAAGGTCGATTTGTTGTTATCGCACCACCTTTAGTTCAATTATTAATCTTTGGCTATGCATCCACTTTTGATCTAAATCATATTCCCTATGCTATTTATAATGAAGATCCAGGCTTTGCTGCTCGTGAACTCTTGGGACATTTTCAAGGTTCACCTATTTTTCAGCACGTAGCGTCGATTCACGATGATAAACAAATCGCTCCACTTATTAATAACAAAATCGTTTTATTGGTTTTGCATATAGACCGGAATTTTACGCGCGATTTACTCCGCCATCATTCTGCAAAAACACAAGTAATCATTGATGGACGTAATTCCAATACTGCAACGATTGCGCTAAATTATGCCAACAGTATCTTATTCTCATTTAATGAGCTTTGGGCTAAAGCCCACGGCTGGTCAAAACCACCTGCAGAATTGGAAATTCGTGCTTGGTTTAATCCCAACCTTTTGTCTCGTTGGTTCATTATCCCTGGTATTATCGCTCTTCTAATGCAAGTTGTAACACTACTCGTGACAGGACTTTCAGTAGCACGAGAACGTGAACAGGGAACATTTGACCAGCTCTTAGTAACTCCAATGAGTCTTTCTGAAATATTGATTGGTAAGGCATTACCAGGACTTATTATTGGTGGTGTAGAAGGATCAGCGATCGCTATTATTGCTGTATTATGGTTTCAAGTACCCTTTATGGGCAGTTTATTAGCCCTTGGTCTAGGCATGTTTTTGTTTTTACTCGCTGTAATCGGAATAGGGCTTATGATTTCCTCTCTTGCTGTGACACAACAACAAGGATTACTTGGTGTTTTTATGTTTATGGTTCCTTCCATCATATTGTCAGGTTTTGCAACACCTATAGCCAATATGCCTCCTTTAATTCAAAACCTGACCTATCTCAATCCCTTGCGGTATTTTCTTATTATAGTGCGTGGTGTATTCCTAGAAGGCAATCATATTATTCACTTGTGGTCTCAATATTGGCCACTTGCACTCATATCACTTTTTTCATTGACAACATCAGCATGGCTTTTTCGTAAACGTTCATGAGCCTATCTTCAAGGGACCCTAGATATTGCTTTTTATAAAGGGTTGATGTTTTTTTTGATCATGAATGAGTGTTTTTTTGCTACATTTGAATTTAAAACCAAGTACTCTACACCGATTAGGTTAACTAATTGATTTTAAAAGAAAAAAATGGCGCGATCGGAGGGCTAGAATCCCAGACACCTTGGTTCAAAGCCAAGTTGATTAAGAATAAATCATAATAAAATCAGTATATTGCGATGTAACAAATTTAGCAATTACTGTCTGGAACAACAGGTGCTTTTACTGAGTTAATATATAGTCGATCTATAATATCTGTATTTAAAGAAACAGATCCAAGGGCGACATCCTGTAAATAGAACCATCCAATGTAACCTTTTTGCTTCTAGCTTTGCACACCAATTCAACCAAGATGTTCATTTACCCATTTTACTAAATCTTGTGAACTCATGATGCCGGCGCTTCTCACAACTTCTTTGCCATGATGGAAAAGAATTAGCATTGGGATACTCTGAATTGCATAGCGAGAGGCTAAAGAAGGTTGCGCTTCAGTATCAACTTAGGCAATTGGGTTCAATAAAATGTGCTGCAGACTCGAATTGTGGTGCCATCATTTTGCATGGGCTACACCTTTGAGCCCAAAAATCAATGAGCTCCGGAATATCATTTCGTTCGATATGGCGAACAAATTGATCATTTTCCAGCTTTATCGGCTTACCATTAAAAAGTGCCAGTTAGCACTTTCCACAATTTGGATGTTCGCTGAAGCGCGAAGAAGGTACTCGGTTAATTGTATTACAATGAGGACAAACAACATGCAAACTTGTATTCATGAGTTAAGCTCTCATAGAATTAACTATTGAATTGTATTGTAACTTATCATAATCGATTTTCTTATGGCAACATACGTACTATTAGGAAATAGAGTAGATGATCGAATAATAACCATTAAAAAACTGAGATTATAAATGACAAAAAATTTTCAAATCTTGGCGGATTATACTCATCCAGAAATACAAAAGAAAGCGCATGATTTAACTCAAAACAAACTGGATATTCGCGAGCAGATTCAGAGTATTTTTAATTTTGTACGTGATGAAATTAAATTTGGCTTCCCCAAAGAGGGCGATTGGGTTTCTGCCTCAGAAACACTAAAATTAAAATTAGGACAATGTAATACCAAAAGCACTCTTTTCTTGGCTTTATGTAAAGCAAGCAATATTCCAGCACGAATTCACTATTCGCTAATTAAACGAGAAATTCAGCATGGTGTTTTTCCTGAATTTCTATATATCTTTTTACCGAAAGAGATATCTCATTCCTGGATAGAAGTTCAAATCGATAACACATGGCTACGTATTGATGGTTATATTGATGATCTAATTTATTTTCGTGGAGCAGTGGATAAATTGGCACAACGAGGCTGGGATATTGGTTTTGCAGTAGCATGTCCCCCTCAAGAACACACTTCTAAACCCAATTTTGAACAAAAAAATTTCCAACAAATGTGCGCGGTAACTGAGGATCATGGAGTATGGGATGAGCCTTCAGAATATTATCAATCTACTCTTTATCGAAATCGCCCCAGTATTGTCAAACAATTCCTATATCGTCTTTTTATTCCTCTAGTCAATACACGTATAGAAAAAATACGGAACAACTCACTAAACTAAATAAATCTTTTATTTCGTACCGACGCCCAGTTTTTTGAGAATCATCTCTAAAGGACAAAATTGGGTAAATCCACTTTGGAATAAATTAGCTCCCACAAAAACAGTAACCCAAAGAAAGTACTTACTCAAATATAGAGGACTTTCAGGTACACCAAATGCCAAAGAAAGCAAGATAAATGACCCAGCAACTATACGAACAATTCGCTCTGTATTCATGTTAAACTCCTGAGCAATGATCTAAGAATGACGCCACTTCCACCAACTTAAGTATAATAAAGGAATGAGAAATAATGTAAGTATTGTTGAAGCAAAAGCCCCAAAAATCAGGGATATGGCAAGGCCGCCAAACACTGGATCAGATAACATGACAGAAGAACCTAAAATAATCGCTAAAGCAGTTAACAAAATAGGGGTAAGCCGAACCACGCCTGATTGGGTTACTGCGATTTCAATAGAAGAGGCACTGCGCTGATTCTCCAAAATAAAATCAATAAGCAATAACGAGTTACGTACCACAATTCCCGCAAGGGCAATAACGCCAATCATGGAGGTCGCCGTAAAAGGTTGATGCATTATCCAATGACCTGGAAAAACCCCAATAATTGTGAGTGGAATAGCGCCCATAATAATTAAGGGAATGAAAAACGATCGATAAAAACCTGTGAGCAATATATAAATCAATACAATTGCGACAATAAATGCAGAGCCCAAATCGCGAAATACATCTAAGGTTAAACGCATTTCTCCTAACCAAAACAGTTGATTCCTGGCAATGTCTTGAGGCTGCTCCTCCTTAAATCCTAAATTTCCAACGGTCAGTTGACTCTCATTAGGTAATTCTAAGTGCTTCAACATATGGGTTGTTGTTGCAACTGCATAAGCTGGGCTTGAATGCAACATTTCACCAGTGACGTAAACAACTTGATGTTGATCCCGAGTAAATATAGGCTTTTCTTGGGTCACACTCTTAAAATCAACTACTTTTGCAAGTGGAACAAGCTGGCTTTGTTGATTGAGTAAATATAATTTTTTTAATGCCGTACTGTTTTCTCTCGAGAGTTTAGGTAAGCGAAGTATTATATTTTCCGGTTCAAGAAGACCTGGCCGATGACCATTACCGACTTGTACTCCTTTGAAATAACCGAGTATATCGTTTGCCAGCATACTTGGAAGTAAACCTGCTAAAACAGTCGCATTACGGTTAATGAGTATGGTGTATTGGCTTAAATTTTCAGTGACTGAATTATCAATATTGATCATGCCATAAATTTTAGGGTATACCGTATTACTTATATATTGCCCTAAAGTCCTCAGTTGTTCATAATCAGGCCCATACAACCCCGCTTCCATTTGTGAACGAACAGGAGGTCCAGGGGGGCTTTCGAATAGCTTAATATGTGCCAGAGGATAAGAATGACGTACATCAGATAAAGAATCATAAAACTGTTGTGCTATTTCATGAGACCCAATGCTTCGCTGGTGTTTATTGATTAAATTAACCCGGATTTGCGCATAATTCGTCCCTCTTTGCATTGCATCCCCACGAACCATCGCTGCAAAATCTTCAGGTGCTGCTTGACCTAAGAACAGTTGATAATTTGTGACAAAATGATTTTGAGCCAGTACATGAGAAATGTCTTTTGTTATGTTTCGTGTTTGTTCTAATGATGCTCCTGCCCCAGCATTGACTTCAATAAGAAAGGTATTGACGTTATCATCCGGCAACATTTTAAGTTCCACACCCATGGTGCTTAAAGGACCATTAGTACCTGATGGTCTGATGAATTGCCAAAGAGGTTGAATCATCACCAAAATTAATAGCGCAAACACAAAACCGTAGAATAAATAACGCTTCCACCTTGATTGTGATAAAGAAGTAAAAAGATAAAGATACATTTTATGAATAAAACCTAAATGATGTTTCTCTTGAGAAATGATTTCAATTGCCTTTAATCGTCGTGCCTTGGATTTAAGCCAACGATAAGCTAAATAAGGAACTACTGTATAAGCAATAATTAATGAGACCAGCATAGCTAATGGCGCATTAAATGGAATAGGCCCCATAAAGGGGCCCATCATTCCCGACACAAACGCCATGGGAATCAAGGCAAGAATTACTGTAAACGTGGCAATAATCGTTGGCTTTCCAATTTCATTTGCAGCAAAAACAACCAATCGACTAAAATTATGCTGAATTCGCTCCTGCATATGCCTATGGATATTTTCAATCACAACAATGCTGTCATCGACTAATAGACCTAAGGATAAAATCAAAGCGAACAAGGTAATTCGGTTAATCGTTTGGCCAGCTATCCAACCGATACCCAGCACGATGCATAGAATAAGTGGAATGGAAAAAATTACAATAGAAGCTTCCCTCCAGCCTAAAAACAACATTAAGAGAATCACTACAGAGGCTATAGCAATGCCTAAGTGCTCCACTAAAGTATTCACGGCATCATTCGCATCATCACCATAATTGCGCGTTATCGTGGTCGTAATTTCTTTAGGGATAATATTATTTTGTTGAACTAACTTCAGACGCTCAAGAACTGCATTTGCCACCTCAACGCCATTACTTCCTTTTTGACGTGCAAGTGCGATGGTTACTGCGGGTTTAAGCTGGCCAGAATTCTGATGTAATGTGGCGGGACCAAAAGCAAAATAGGATTGAATGGTATCATCTGCTGGTGCTAATTCAATTTGAGCAATATCTTTTAATAAAACCGGTTTACCATTATCAACCCCAATAATAACCTTCCCCAGATCCTCAGGAGATATCAGATTTCCTTCGACACGCAATGGCGTTTGATGTAAATCCGGTTCTAGTTTGCCAGCATTAAAACTGACGTTATTCACCTCCAAAGCCTGTTTTATTTTTTGCAAAGGAATGAAATGCGACGCCATTTTATCAGGATCTAACCACACACGTAGGGCAGATGGAGATGCACCCATAACCCAGCTTTTGCCTACCTGAGGTACTCCGCGTAACTCTTCCAATACCCGAGTGGCAAGATTTTGCAGCATCGTTCCACTGTATAGAGAGGAACTCAGTGTAATTGTCAGCAGTGGAACATCATACAAACTAATCGATTGCACCAGGGGAATCAAAGTGCCTGCGGGCATCTTATCCATATTACTGTTGATTTGGTTGTATACTTTAACCAGACTGTTTTCTTCATTTTCATTAACTTTAAAACGCACAGTAACTATTGCATTATCATCCACTGCCATACCATAGGTATGATCCACTCCGGGTATGGAGGCCATAAGGCCTTCTAATGGTCTAATAATTTGATGCAACATTTCATGGGCATCACTTCCTGGACGACTTACTGAAATAGCAACAACAGGGACTACAATTTCAGGGTTATAGGTTCTTGGCGTCAATTCTAATGCCAATATACCAAATAGTAAGGAACCAATAATAATCAGTAAGGTAAGTTTTGAGTGAATAAATGCTCGTGCTAATTTACCCGCACTATTTAATAAAGGTCTTTTAGGGATATTTTTATTCAAATTTTTTTGCTCCATGCATCATTAATATCCTTTTATTTTTTTACTTCTCAAAAGAAGGAATAAGTTTATTCGTCAGCATTAACAATCGGCCACGGGCCAGGACTTCATTGTATTGTGATTGGATGCACTGATTCTTGGCCTCGGTCAGCTTCATTTGGCTTTCCAATAATTGTCCAAGAGGTACAAGCCCTCGTCCATGTCGTTTGGCAAGATGCTTTACAACTTCTTTTGCTTGTGTCGCATTGGCACGATTGGCTTGATATTGAACTGCTGCAAGTTGTTCCGCACGTTTGGCTTGCATCAATGAAAGACGCAAACTATTGGCTGCATCTTCTAATTGAAAAGTAGCCTGTTTTACCTCTGCAATTGCTTTTTTAGTTGCCCCAGAGCGCTCACCAGAACTGAACAATTCCCAATTTACGCCCAGTGCAATGAGATTTGAAGGAAGACCTGCACCAATGGTATTTCCATTCCAATCTTGACGTAATTGTAAGTTAACTTGGGGTTTATTAGCTGAGTTTACTGCATCAACGTTTGCCCGACCTGCGTCAATTGTTGATTTAATTGCACTTAACTGGGCATTATGAAGCAGAGCATCATGCGTGAGATCAGCAATTGATTTTTTTGTGGCAGGAAAATTGACTGAGCCTTTAGGAGTATACGAACGCTCCTGATGCCCAATAAGACTGCGAAACGCATCAAGTTGATCTTGAGATTGGGCTTGCGCTGCCACTAAAAATGTTTTTGCGGTTCGAAGATAAGTATCCGCAAACAACAAGTCACTTTCAATGACTAACGATTGGTTAAAAAGAGCCTTGGTTGTTTTGAGATATGAGGTTGCAGCATCCACATTTTCTTTAGCAACAAGCACCAATTTCTTTGCTGCAAGTACCCCTTCATATGCTTGCAGAATATCATAAGCTAATTGCATGCGTGCCGCTTCATCTCCATGCTGTGCTGCACGAAGTAATGCATTAGTATTTTTAAGCCGAGCAATGGTTTCACCACCTGAATAAATCGGCACAACTAATTTAAATGCAGTATTGTAGTTGTTGTAATAACCCGGTGAATCAAGTGCTTGTGGTTTAGTGAATAGAGAACCCGGTCCTGTAAATTGAGCGAAACCAAAATCTGCAAAGGTTGCATTACCTTGACTTAATTTATAACCAAACACAGTCAAAGGATTATCACTGCGTCCGGCATTCATTTCGAGACCCAGCTTGGGTAATCCTGAGCCGCGTGTTTCAATAATTGCAGCTTGAGCAGATTCAATATGAGCTTGGCTTGCACCTATGCGTGGATTACTGCTAAGTGAAAGCCTGACTGCATCAAAATAACTAATTGGTTGAGATACCTCAGCCCTTGTTATTGCAGAAGCGAAACATTGACTCATTCCAATAAAAATAAGCCATTTTATTTGAGTATTTTTCCAAAACATCGCAACCAACATACCTAATTGTTCTTTATCAACTGAATTATTGCTTATAACTCTTGCAAAACGCGTTGCAAGCGAGTTTTTACTTCTTTTGCAATCGGTTTAATTTCAGGCTTATTCACTAATTCGAGTACTGCCTCTGGATCCATAAATTCAATAGATACTTTGCCTGTATCATCTTGTCGAACGACCACATTACAAGGAAGTAATAAACCAATGGATGGATCTGCTTGAAGCGCACGATGAGCTAATTGAGGATTACATGCCCCAAGTATCCGGTAAGGAGGGATTTCTTGATTCAATTTTGACTTCAGTGTTGCAGAAACATCAATTTCTGTAAGAATTCCAAAACCCTCTTTTTTCAGCTCTTTAGTAACTTGTTCTATTGCTTTCTCAAAAGAGTAAGATACTTTTTTGCCAAAACCATATGAATTATTCATTGCTATTCCTTGCATTAAAAAATCTATTTTTGATGGTTCATTATACCTCATATATCTATTTAGAGTAATGCTTCTGAACAAAATGAACGTCTTCGTGCTAGGAAAGATAAGGTCGCCCCACAACAAGGGAACATGCGTACACTCATAAATTATTTTAAAGGCAGAGGAGGTTGCGGTAATGAATATAGGGGCTTGGGGATCAGGAATTTATATTAGGAAATTTGGTGTTTGACGCACATCGCATGTTGGGTTACGGCTAACGCCTAACCCAACTTACCTCGCTTGGTATATAACCAAGTGCTCTATATCAAACATTATAACTTCTTAACTTAAATTATATAATTTTATATGTCTCATTACGTGCAGTGATTCAGAAGAATCGACTCCAGATTGAACAGCAGGAGTATTAAATTCTTGTAAAGTCTTACCATATAAAATAGAAGGGAAATCACCAGTGTTTGAATTACTCCAGCCAATTGTTGCAATAATCGTATACATGATAGCTTTTGCTTGTTGAAAGATGATCTTGTAGCCATAAAGCAATCTTAATGCGGGGGCAGTCAATATCTTTTGTCTACGGTTCTCAACCTAAACGTAGTTTTGCATCGCCTAGTATATGTAGCATATCCAATGCAACGGTTGCTGCTACTAATGCTGTTGTTTGGGCTATATCATATGGAGGAGAAACCTCAACAATATCACCTCCAACCATGTTCAGTCCGAGCAACCCCCACAAAATTTCACGCTGCATAGCAGATGTCAGTCCACCGGGCATGGGAGTGCCTGTTCCTGGTGTAAAGGCTGGATCCATGCAATCTACATCAAGACTTATATAGCATTTTCGATCGCCAACTATTTTTCTTATTTTGTCTACTACGAATTGTGTTCCTTTTTCTAAGCAATGATTCGCTGTTATAACATCTAATTTAGGTGTTTCTGGAACGCTTGTACGGATGCCAACTTGGATTGAAGCTTCAGCATCTATTAATCCTTCTTCAACTGCATAATAAAACATACTTCCATGTGTCAAGTAGGGCATTTGCACTGTATCTGTGTGTGCATCAAAGTGGATTAAGGCAAGTTTGCCATGTTTTTTAGCCAGCGCTTTTATAGCGGGATAAGCAACTAAGTGATCACCACCGAGGCCTAGGGTAAAAATATTATGTGAGCACAATTCACTTATGGTTGCTTCAACATTTTCCAACATGGCTTTAGTTTGGCCAGGAGGAAAACCAATATCTCCATAATCAATAATTTTAAATTTGTCATTTATTTTATATGTATGGGGCCAACAAGTGCCAAGTATACTTAGGTAACATGATTGATCACGAATGCTTCTAGGTCCAAAGCGAGCGCCTGAACGATTAAATGTACTTAAATCAAATGGAACACCATAAACAGCAAGATCAACACCTTTTAAAGTTCGTGAATACTCTGATCTAAAGAAAGTAGGAATACCTTCATAGGGTACTGATTTTGTTAGAATAGGTTTTTGTGAGGCAGATTCATAATTTTCCATATTTAAAACTTCCTATGTTGTTCATGAAAATTAGCAAGCACTGTGACAAAGATTCATGCATTTGCTATATATTTGATGAGTAAGTGATAATCATAATTATAGAACAAGAATGCGATAAATTCGGACAAATTAAAAATTAAGCGACGTGTTTATGGGTTTAGAAATTTTGAAAATTACAGATTAAGGGTTAAGGTTTTGTGATCTTGATTAATGCCCCCGGATTTGGGGAAGATCCAAATTAACTCATTGAATTAAAATTAAATTTAATGTGTGCTATTCATTATTAGGAAATAAGGATTTTTTTCTTAATTCCAAACCCGAAAAAACCGCAGATTTTTCAATATTTCAATTTACAAGGCGCTAATTTTTTCTGTTGACAGATATTAGCCAATCATATTATGCAAACATAAGTTTGCTCATACGATCGGCTTCAGTCCATTTCTATTTATGAAATCAAACAATTCTGCGTGCTTTGAACAAGTTCAGCGCTTTTCTGAGCCACTTCCTTTTGAGTTCTTGAAAATAATCCTTGTTCTTTGGGTGCTGCAAGTTTTGAGGGGGTTGGCTGTCGATTTTCCTTATTTGAAGCCTCTTTCTCTTTTCCTTTTTCAGAAGGGTTTGGTGCTGCTTTGTGACTCTTTGTCTGGCCTTGATTGTTTTTTTCAGCAAAAAATAATCCATGTAACTCACTTATTTCGGCAAGAGGAGAAGCAGTGTTTTTTCGCTCTTTGAAACTGTTGGCATAGACATAAGCACAAACTCTATCGAGTAGTTGCTCTGGCAACGCACCCAGTTGGCTCGTTTCTTGCTCTTCATGTTGCTCAAAAATTGGAAAAAATACATTTTTCTTATGATTACGATAGATTTTTTCTGAAGTAAAAACTCTTTCTATTATATGTTTCTTTAATGCATATGCTTCTTGAATACTTCGAGCGTGATTGGAGTTAGGAGACCGGTAAGGAATAATATCATCTCCATAAAAACTTCTGAGATCTAAGGGAACAAATGCTTCAAGGGGTATACTTCCATTATGGAGCAAACTAACAGAAAAAGCAGGTTTTCGCTTACACTTTTCAAAATCGATGACCTCAATCGTTGCAAAATATTCTCTCCTAAATAGGTCAATAGTTATAAACAGATCACCAAGCTTTACGCGTAATTTAGTGTATGGATTATCATTTAAGATAACAAAATCTTCTTTTTCATATAAATAGTGTTCCAATTCGTCTAACTTTATTTCTTGAAGTTGCTGGATATCAAATATATGGCCATTAAACACCTCGCTTGCGTAATGTTTTTCTTTATTTTCATTCGTTTCCTGGGAAGGAAACGTACAATCCATTAAGATTGGAAATTGCTTAGGTGTATTTCGTGAGTTAGGACTCATAAAATAGAGCATATGCCACATTTCAAGACTAATACCTAAAGCTTTGGCCACTTTAATTCCATCATTTAATTCGGGATATTTTGCAATCCATTGAATCAACTGCTTGTATTCCCTTTCATAGGCCTGATTTCGACTTTGATTGACTGATTTATCCGATATTTTTTCCCCAGTATCCATATCAAATCCATGAATAGCACTCAAAATCCGTTCAACAATTTTCTGAGTCTTTTTTTTCAGTGGATGTGCTGGGGTATCCTGCTTGGGTGGCGAAATATATTTTTCTTTTAACTCCTGACAGGCATTTTGAAATGGGAATATTCCCACGATTGTATCTTTTTGCTTTATTTCAGCCAATGCAATATCCAACAAGGCTATTTTTTCCTTTAGGCTAAGTCTCGTGTCTGCTTCAATTGCGTTAGCAATTTCCTTGAGTATTTGCTCCTCTAAGTTGCGTTTGCTTCTAAGTGAGTGTTTTGCAATACTTTTTTCAAATCGATTTAAAAAAGTATGTAATTCTTCTGGACTATTCAGTGTCCCTGAAGGTAATAACCTGCTGTGACCAATCAATGCCCATTCAAAATCAATTTCTTCTAAATTAATTGTCGATAAATCAAACTTATCGAGGCTTGTTCCATTTAATTGTATGCCTCTAAATTCAGCATCAGTAAAGTCTGCTTCGTCTAAAATTGCGCCATTAAAGTCAGCTCCTTCTAGATACGCACCTCGAAAGTTTGCACCACTTAGATCAGAGTCATAAAATTTTATCCCTCTAAGATTAAGATGAGAAAAATCCAAATTTTTATTAAGCGTCAATTCACATAAATCTCCTCCAGCAAATTTATTAAAGAATTTAGAATGACTACGTTGCTTGTTTCGAGGATGATGATCATTACTTACATGAACACTTAAATCTATTCTATGCCAATGTACATCACCAGATCTATCGCTAATCCTATCGGACATCTCAATAATCGACTCTAAATGTTTTCTGGAAGTTTTTCTTAATGTTACCTTGTCCATCGCTTGTTTTAAGTTAGCAGGTAACACATTGCAATCACGGGAAAGCGTATAACAAATGGCTTCTTCGGGAGTGAGTGACTCATTTGCAAGAACTTTGCGCTTTAGTTCTTGATAACGCTGTGTTCTTTGGTAGAACGCGGTAAATTGATTGCCTGTAATTCTATCCGCATGACTTAAGTAATCGATGATAAAATGAGGGCGGGTTAAGATTTCAAGTGTTGCATCAACTACTGCAGTTTTCGATTTCGCCATCCCCCGGGCATTTAGCAAATCCTTGGGGGGGACGTGACTCAGAATATGCATCATTATTTCATTAGGAAGTTCGAAAAAAGGATTAAATTGATTTATATCTTCGTCGCCTTCAGCTGTGTCAATTGTGTTAATTGCTGCAGTAGTAACCGAGGAAGCAGTCATTTCATCAACATCATTCAATTGCTCTTCAGATAACTGGGTTATAATGTATTGCAATCCTTCCTGAAGCACGTTTACTTCACCGATGATACTTTTATCATAGTAACGTCGCTCTTCATCTCGATCATTAAGATGCGACATCACTTCATTTAAATGTTCCTGCAGTACAGAAAGATATTTAAAAAATTGTGTTAAGTCATGTTCGAATGAATTCTCCAAACCGCTGGATTTTCCAGTTGCAAGCGATAACTCTTTCATTGCACGACTGAGTAGTTTTAGATCTGATTCAATACTATTCCATTTTTTGATTAACTCATCGACTTTATGTTGCAACTCGATCACAGAGGTTACATATTGATTTGTGCTTTCCATTGAGGCATAAATATCCTCGCTTTTGTCTTTAGGAAATTTAGAGCTATGGAAAAAGTCATTGAGTGAATTTAAATGAGTTAAGAGTTCTTTTGCCTCTTCTTTTGCTTTTTGTTCATTAAATTTTCTGGCTTGTTCTTCTCTTATCAAAGCCATTTGCTCTTGTTGATTTAGATCGTGTTTGTCTTTCATGTGAACCTACTAAAAAATTAATGATTTGACGCAGCCAAAATG
>NZ_LNYY01000019.1:1543435-1547059 GCF_001468005.1 Legionella steelei | reverse complement strand
TGAGTTAAGAGTTCTTTTGCCTCTTCTTTTGCTTTTTGTTCATTAAATTTTCTGGCTTGTTCTTCTCTTATCAACGCCATTTGCTCTTGTTGATTTAGTTCGTGTTTGTCTTTCATGTGAACCTACTAAAAAATTAATGATTTGACGCAGCCAAAATACTGTACCGTTAAGTAATTCGAGATAAAAATTGTTGAAATCTCTAGTCCCGGAAATCGTGTCAATTCGCTGTAGGTATTTTGATATGTAAGGGTGTTCAGAAAGGGTTTGATGAAGCGTATGAAAATACAGCAACATTTTTTAATCTTTATTCTTATAATTCAATTAGATTGTTTCTTTAATGAAGCACTGATAACTTAAAAAATCTATCTCAACATAATTCCAGCTTATTGATTTAAGATCGCCTAAGTGGTACCAGTCCTCCGCCATGAAGATATTTAATTATTTAATGATAATCTGCATGAGTAGCTCAAAAATTGAATACATTGTATTGTTTAATCCTTAAGGAAATATTAAGTTATTTCAGAACTGGAGGCATCGATTGTAAGTGGCTTTCCTGTGCAGTATTTATGGTCTAGCTTTGTTAATTTAAGGTAGCCATCTTCTAAGTTTTGTCGAAGATAAAAAAAATTGCTTTCGGCAAATAACCTGTAAAATGTAATAATTTCTTCCTTTGATAAAAGATGCGCCTATTTTAATCTTAGATGAAGCCACAAGTTCGCTGGATTCTTTAACAGAAAAACTGATCTAAGAATCATTACTCATTGCAATGAGTAACCGAACAGTTCTCGTGATTGCCCATAGATTATCAACCATTTTATCTATGGATAATATCTTGGTCATGGACAATGGTAAAATTATCGAAACGGGTAATCATAAACAGCTAATTGATGCTGGCGGTTTTTATAACACACTATGGAACGCTCAAAGCGGACATAGTTTTATTTAATTGATGAAACTGTGTGTTATTCATTATTAAAAATAATGATTTTTTTCTTAATTCCAAACCCAATATTTCAATTTACAAAGTGCTAATTTTTTCTATTGCCCCCAAAACAATATTTCTAGAGCGTTCAAGTCGAGCGATTGCTTTTATCGCTTCTAACCATTTAGGATCTTCAATGAGCTTTTTAAAGTATCCTGAAATAAATTGGACAACATCTTTTGGTGAATTCATTATTTCTATTAATAATTCAGGCCTTCCATTAATAACATTGATGATATCTTCTAAATCCTTACAATCCCAATAATCATTATTCTTATAGGCTCTATCAGTAAATGCCTCAAGCTTTGTAGCAATGAAATAGACAGCGTTGAGTATTTTGATTTTTTTGTCTTTAATTTGAATCTCAATGGCATTGTCAAAACCTGCTTGATACCAATTTGAGTTGATTCCTTGTAAAACACCATCGGTGTACATGACATCAATCATAAAATCATCTAACACATATCTGCAATTGACATTTCCATCCGGCTTAAACCCTAAGCTTTCCAGTTTTTTCTGTAAAGAATAATGGGCAACAATATCAGTTCTTCCTAAATCCAGAGCGACATCAATATCATAGGTTGGTCGTACATCATCTTCTATTAAATCAGTTATCAATAGCCCAACGATTCTGCCACCGACATAAACAACGTGTTCATTTAGATCTTTTAAAAGAGTTGCTGCCTTATAAAGTGCTTCATTGTTTTGTTTAACTCTTATTGATTCCATACAAAATGTTCCAATAGTTCTTTTGCAATTTGATTTTCTCGCTTCCCACCTAATCGGATCAGATCAAGTGCACTAATAATGGCATAAAAATTCTCATCAGAGCTTCTATCCAAAGCATTGGGTAATGTTTTGTATATAGGGGTTAAGGCAAGTCCTTTTGTATCACCATTAATATAGGGCCATACATAAGAATCCTCGCTCAAGATTAATTTTTTAAAATGAGGGGAGCTATAGGCCGCGGGCATGCCACGTGTTGCTATATTAATTTCCGCTGGAAAATGATACTTCACACTATGGACAAAAAACTCCATAAGCTCGTGCTTATGTAATTCAATGCTATCATCCGAATAACGCGTTAGAAGCTTCGTAGCCTCTAGTCTTTTAATACTTTTGGTCACTTCAGATTGGCTGATATAAAGCTCATGAGCTATGCTTTTAAACTCAATTTTTTCTTTAGTATTATTTTTTAAAAGCAATTTAATGAGAATAGCTATGTCTTGCCCTTTAAGCATGCAAAGCTCCGGTCTATTTTAATGAAATTATAGCATGCTGGTTTCCGATTTCCAAATTGGAAACTGGAAATTTATTGATAGTGAATAATAAGCTTCAATATACCCTCAGGAAAATACCAACGCTTTTATAGCATTATTTAATAGTTGGCAAATTTGTAAGGCTATAATTAGTACTGCAGGGTACTTCTGTTTGACCAGTTACTCAACCACATCCCGCCAAAGAGGGGAGAAGATGAGGAGCAGGTTAATTAATTTGTTAAATATTCATAAAATTGGTAATGAAGTCTATATATTCTTGTAAAATATGCTGCTGAACCCCAATTCCAACTTTTATTATTTTGTTTTTATTATCAATTACAGTTTCAAGTCTTCCTTTTTTTAGTTTATTTATATCATTTATTGATAGCACTTCATTGGAGTGCGCTCCTCTGTTACGAACAACGGAGACAGCATCAAAAAAACTTTGCCATTGTGGTTTAATATTTTTATCAACTCGAGTATTCATAATCTTATTGGCATAATAACTTACATTTCTTGTTCTTATATTTTTTAGGCAGCACTTGCTTTCTTTACATTCGTGCTCTTTTTCTTCACTGATTAAATCTTTATCTCTGCAATATTTTTTCAAATCTTCTTCAAAACAAGCATTTGACTCAACACAAAAGGATCTATTCCTACTTTTTAGAAAAACAGTTTGAAATAACTTTATTGTGTCATAGTCAAGAATTGGCTTAAGAAATTTAAACTCATCAATATCACTTTCTTCGGTAGTAGCAGGATACATTTTAATAATGGTTTGATAATAAATGTTTGTATAAGCAATGTAGGCAAGGATATGTTCACTGTATTTGTGGGCAGAATATTGATTTACTACTGTCTACAAAAGGTATCAAAGTCATTTATTTCAAGTTTTAAAAATAATACGTCAATTGAAGGTTCAGTATTCATATTCTTGGTTGAGTTTGCATATTATATATTAAAGATAGACAACAAATTCTTTTACTTCTTAATAGTAAATACATTTAAGGTGAGAAATGTCTCTTGGTAGGAAGCTTCAAAATTTAACCAAGTGCTCTAACCATTTTATGGTGGAATTAATATACAAAAAAATTATTATTTATACATTAAATTGGGTTTCTAAGTCACATTTTGGTCACAAAAGGGTTAAATACCAAGTGCTTTGTGAAGTATTATTTATTATAACTTATTGAATTTAAAAGATAAAATGGCGTTCTCGGAGGGGCTCGAACCCCCGACACCTTGGTTCGAAGCCTGATACTCTGGTTTTAAATTCATTATAAATCAATATCTTGTGAAACGTCAAATTCACCAGGAACTGCCATAAACTGCCTATTACAGCGTGGTGCCGTCACAGTTGAGACACGTTTTGGTCACAGAAGA
>NZ_LNYY01000019.1:1277940-1543425 GCF_001468005.1 Legionella steelei | reverse complement strand
AAAAAAAATTGCTTTCGGCAAATAACCTGTAAAATGTAATAATTTCTTCCTTTGATAAAAGATGCGCCTATTTTGATCTTAGATGAAGCCACAAGTTCGCTGGATTCTTTAACTGAAAAACTGATCCAAGAATCATTACTCATTGCAATGAGTAACCGAACAGTTCTCGTGATTGCCCATAGATTATCAACCATTTTATCTATGGATAATATCTTGGTCATGGACAATGGTAAAATTATCGAAATGGGCAACCATAAACAGCTAATCGATGCCGGCGGTTTTTATAACACACTACGGAACGCTCAAAGCGGGCATAGTTTTATTTAAAATAGAATAAGAGGATTCAGCAGTAGAGAGGACGGTCCGGGACGTAAAATTATGCAAATTGAATATTGCTCAAAGGGGGCCGTCCCCATTTGTTCTCGTGTATGAAGAAATGAGCATTAATAAGGACACAAAAACCAAGTGCTCTCTTCTCCTTGAAAAGCTTGCCTGATTTGAGTTATTACCAAGAGATAAGAAATATTTAGACACGTTTTGGTCACAATTTACGAAATAACCAAGTGCCCTAAGGTGGAGAAAATTGAAGTAACTTATTGATTTTAAAACGATATAAATGGCGCGCTCGGAGGGACTCGAACCCCCGACACCTTGGTTCGAAGCCCGGTAATTGTAAATTAACTTATTGAATTTATTATATAATTAAATGTCGCCACCCACTACAATTGCAGTACAGTGCATAACAGCGCTGTACTGATCCCCACAAAATCCCCACAGTCAAATATAGTAGTAAATATTCAATATATAAAATTGTTATTATCAAAGAGGAAATATATCCCACTGAAAATAGTTTATTCTATTCTGAGATAGAGAGGTTCTTGTTCTATCTCCAATAATGCATAGCCTTAGGATCAGTTTGTAATTTAATAAAATTCTAATCAAAAATCACCTGATCGGAGAAAAAATAGCGAGAATCGGGCTGAAAATAGTATTAGATTTTACGTATATGTATGAGACATCCTTATTGGATAAAATAAAAACAAATATCGATCAAGATAAAATCATTGAATCAAAATAATGGGCAATGTATACTAAAAAGAATTTTAAAAAAGGTCCAAGATGTTCTTTTCTTATCAACTCCCCTTAAGCGTTGTCAATAATATTACTAGATTTCTCGATAAAGACAGCAAGGCACAACTTAGTAAAGTTAATCGAGCATGGAACAATTTTCCCTTTGAGTCTCAAAATCTTAGAGTAAATTGTGACGATGAGGTTCCTGTTGACCAGCTGATGCCACATTTGTTGAAGGTGTTATCAAAAAAAACAGATTCAGTATCGATTGTTCGTCTAACTGCAGGATGCTCTCCATGGGCGGCAAGTTATAAGGTAAACACTGGGAAAGAATGTTTTGTTATTCGTCAAATTAATCATGGCAGTGAAAGGCATCATGAGATTCTTGCTTCATTATTTTTTTCTGAAGCAGGTGTTGCTCCAAAAATAGAATATTTTGATTTTGCTTCTGGCATCTTTATCATGCGGTTTGTTGACAATGATCCAAATTTATTGAGAAGTCTCAATACAAACCAGTTAGAGGATTTAGCCGCCAAACTCAGAAAGATTCATAACGGGCCAAAATTAAAACGACCCACCGAGGTTGAAAGCTCCACTCTGATATTTTTAAGGCGTAGTCAGCTTGAAGCCATGATTCAGAAGTATTCAGAGTTTTATTTGTTAGCTTATGCCCTTGAGCAGCTTGATTATTTTGCTACTCTGACTAGAGAGGATGACCTCTGCCATAATGATATCAATCCTAATAATTTGTTAGTGCAACAGGATAATATTTTCTTTATCGATTGGGAATGTGCCGGTGTTAATGACGCTTTATTAGATTTGGCCACCATTGTATCGACTTTGCGTTTGAGTTCTAGCCAAAGTGACTTTTTGCTAGAGAAATATATTGGACAAAAACCATCTGAAGAACAAATGAAGCATTTTCATCTAATGAAACAGCTTGCTCTTCTACGTTTTGCGATTAGTTTTGCAGCAAATATCAAGAATCCTGAACAAGTACGAATGATGGAAATCAAATCCATTCCAGCATTTAATCAGTATCGTCCTGACCAGCATGGTGTTGTTGACAGAGGAAGTGACGCTGGTCGTTATTTCATTAGCATTATGTTAATCAAGCAAGCCATGCTTACGATAAATGAATACCATTTCAGACAGATCGTTTTGTTGGAACATGCACCTCGAGCACAGCTGCATTATTTACCTTTACCTCATATTGTTTGGAATAAGATTTTCAACCAGCTATCTCCTATTGAACTCGCTAAACTAAAATTAGTGAGTCGAGATTGGGCAGCGATGGTTCGTTCCCTCCAAAGTCAGGAGCAAACATTTACTCAAAGCAGTGTCATGGCTTTAGCTAAATCCGAGGATATAGGTCGAAGATTATGGAATGCTTTAGTATGCTTTATGCCTAAGCCAAGAGGGACGTTGGGGTTACTATCAGGCGGATTATCTCCATTTTGTCAGAATTTTTTCCTTGATACAGGCTTACACAAGTTTGTGATTAAAGTGGTGGCAAATGGTGATGTTTCATTCATTCCAGAGTGTGTAGTTAACAGTCTTGCCAGCCAACAAGGTGTGGGACCCCTTGTAGAGCGCATTGATTTTGCCAATAGAGTTCAAATTAGCGAGTTTGTTGAGAATGACATGAGCTGGTTAATCCAGCGTAAACCGTCTCATTTAGCTGAACTGGCGGCAGTATTAAGAACATTTCATAGCGCACAACCTAGAATCACCCGTTTCTTCAAAAAAGATAAATTCGATGAAATGGTTGATACTGTCCTGAGACAGTCTGAAACTATGCCTTTCTTAGCGGAGTTTAAATGGGCTATCTCCCTCATTCGTCAGATTGATCCAGTGTTGAGAAAAGATATTAAACAGGTTATTTGTCATTTTGATATTAATCCGTGGAATATCCTTTATAGTGCTAAGCGTCATCAGTTTAAATTGATTGATTGGGAGTTTACTCGAGTAGGTCAGCCGCTGATTGATGTGGCCACTATAGCCAATTTTCTTCGCCTGAATCCCATTGAAGAAGCATTTTTCTTAATGGCGTATATCAATCAAGGTGTCAGTCTACGTGATGAGGCAACCTATCAATTGGCTAAACTCTATGCGTATCTTCGCTATGCTATTTGTTCAGTGGCTATTAATGGGGATACATCGTACACCATAGATCCAAGTATTGTAGAAAGTTTACCGCGGTTTAGTGAATTTAATCCTAAATTGCTTAAGATTGATAAAAACACGGCGGAAGGGCGTTACTATATCGCTAAGATGTTTTTAAAATCTGCTGACACATTGCTCAAGGAAGTTAACTTTGTCGAACAATTAAGAATTTTTCGTGGCACCGGTACTCAGGAAATATTGGATATCCCTCAAGTGCCCCTCCTTGAGGATGTAAGTAGTAATGGACAAAACAGCACCCCATTCTGAAGTAGTTGATGTTACAGACCCTTGTGTTGTAGTTGCAGCCAGTGTTGAATTGCCTTCGATTCATACACTGGACGCTCTTTGGGAAGCATTGTGTCAAAAACGAGGAATGCATTTAACCCCCAACCAGCATCGCCAACGCTGTGAAGAATTATCGTTAACCAATGCTAATTTGTTAAATGATTGGGGATTTGTCAATCAATATGGAATTTCTTCATCAGAACTATCGCAAGTTGATCCACAGCAATATCTTGCGATTCATGTGATTGATAAAGCAATAAAGTCTGTCAATCTTTCAGCAGAAATCTTACAATCTTTTAACACGGGAGTATTTGCCGGGGTAATGTCTGTTGATCACTTACATCGTATGATCGAAGATGGTGTCCAGGTGGATAGTCGTTTTTTTTTAAATCATTGCGAAGCCTCCATTGCTAATAAAGCCTCCCATTTTTTCAATTTTACAGGATCGAGTAAAACGGTTAATGCGGCTTGTGCTTCTTCCTTAATTGCTGTCCAGGATGCCTGCCTTAGCCTCGAAGCGGGAGTATGTGACTGGGTGTTTGTGGTAGGTGTAAATCATATTGGCAGCAAGCATCGTTATCACAGTTTTAAGCAAGCCGGAATGATATCACGTTCTGGCAGCTGCCATACTTTTGCGATGAACGCAGATGGTTACATTCCTTTGGAAGGTGCGGTATGTCTTTTACTGACACGACAAAGTCTGGCCAATCAACTGCATCTTACACCAATGGCAAAAATTATTGGTATTTGTAGTAACCATAATGGTACAACACCCAGTATGACTGCTCCCAGTGTTGAGCTCCAATCTGATTTACTAGCTAGAACAAAGGAAATGGTTGCGTCACTTGATCTGAACTATGTTGAAACGCACGGTACGGGTACAAGTTTGGGTGATCCTATCGAATTAGAGGCGATTCAACGACACTATCCAAATGTTTTCATCGGTAGTATCAAGGCCAATTTAGGTCATTTGGAGGCCGGGGCAGGTTTGTTAGGGATGCTTAAGGGCATTCTTGTTTTACAGCATCAACAAATTCCTCCACATCATATGACCGGTCAAGCTAACCTCCTTATGCCTGCCAATCTGCAGATTAATGAGACGATGTTGGACTATCCGCATCGACATGTCGCAGTGAGTTCTTTTGGTTTTGGAGGCAGTAATGGTCATGCTATTCTGGAGAGTGTTACTTCACCAGACATTAATATACCTCTTGATAGAAAATTACCACTGTTACTTGCTGCAAAAGATAAAGATCAGTTGCTGCTTCTTAAAACCCAGTTGAAGCAACACTATCAGCATCATGAAAATTTCATAACGCATTTTGCTCTTTCCCAATTACAACAACGACATTTACCAGAAGAGAGGACGATGCTTTGGCTAATGCCAAATGGTGATTTAAGCGAATGGCAAGACACACATGAAAAAGAGTACTGTATTGAATTAGATTTTGCTAACGAAGCTATCTGTTTAGAATTATATACTATTTGCCTAAACTATTTACCCGAACCTATTTTAATCGAGGCCTATGGTACAGCTTGCCAGTTCGCTTTAATATTTTCCCAAAATGAAGGAACAGTGATTCGTTTGAATAATCAGGATCATTGGTCTTTCCGAGCATTGGATAAATACATTAAGGAATTGTCTGATCTGCCACAATTACCTGACGATCAGTTTTCACAATTTATTAAACAATGTCAGTCTATTTATGAATACCAGCATACGTTTAAAGCATTTGCTCATGCATCGAATAACCCTTCAATGCTAGATTGCCTTCAGCACTCCATTATGCCAGTGCAAACAAAAAGCTTGGTATTGCAGTTGCTGTGGTTGCGAGTCCAGTTAACGCAGAAATGGTCCTTACAAGCTGCGGAAGAGGAGAGTTTACAAGCATTCCCATGGCAATACCGAGAGTGGATAGCCTTGTTTAAACAAGATATTTGTTCTTTGACGGATGCACTTTCTATTTTAAATGGTGATGAAGGGATTCAGGCATTTTTATCGAGTCGATTGGTAAGTCGGATTAAATCCATAGACTATAACCAGTTGTCCAGACTGGCTGAACTAAAAGTTCAGCATATGAATAATCAGGATGGTAATGATGAGAATGGTCATTGTCTTATCCACCTTAATGAATCCTGTACCATCAAATTAGTGTCGACTAATCAGAACAGTTCCCCAACAATTGACCATACCCGTTTGTTGCAATTTTGCTGGCTGCGCGGTATTGATGCACGTTGGGATAGAGATTATCAAGACATTCCTTTCTATCGTAAGGGAATTATTCCTATGAAACAATCCGAAGCATCGCTCTATACCGTCTGTCATCATTATAAAACCAATTCCTTGGCCAAGAATATTAAGCAAATTCAATTCGAGGAGAAGGTAGGATTAACCCATTATCAACAGTTGTTATCAAATTTACACCAGCTGATAAATGAAAATAACAAACCAGTTTTATCCATCGCTCATTCCGATAAACTCTTTTTACAACATGCCGAGTTACTGGGTAAGGCAATTTCTTTAGAGTATGGTGATTCAGCAATCTGCTGTTTTGATACTTATGGGCATCAGTATCATCATTCTTTAGTAGAACTTAAGCCAAATACTAAGTCAGAAGCCTTCGAGACAAAAGGCCACTATGTCATTACTGGTGGCACTGGTGGCTTGGGTTTGGAGCTATGTCATTTTCTTTGTGAGAATTACGAGGCAACTGTTACCTTGGTTGGCAGAAAAGCATGGTCGGAATTATCAACTACGGTAAAAGAGCGTATTGAGTCGCCACAAATAAATTATGTTCAATGTGATATCAGCAATACTCATCAATGGCTCCGCCAATTGCACTCTTTATCTGAAAAACACTCGATTGATGCTTTATTTCATCTTGCGATTTCCACCAATGACCAACTATTTGTGCAAATGACTGCTGATGAGTTACAACGTGTACTGAAAGAACGTTGGGATGCTAATGCCTGGCTTGCCTCTGATCAATTAACAAATTCTGTTAAAGCGATACATGTTTTTGCTTCGATTCAAGCGTACTTTCCTAATCTGGGAGGGAGCATCTATTGTTACGAGTCATTAATCAAGTCGACCTTATTACGTCAAAGCCCCCATCCCAGAAAAACGCTTAGTTATTTGGGAGTTATTGATGGAATTGGCTTGGCCGCTAGAAATGATTACAGCCAATACTTAAGCCAATATCATATGCGGCCGATTGGCTTTGATGACCTAATGAGTCAACTTGCATGTCAGATAGCTCATCATGTCCCTGAATCCATTATCGCAAAAATTGACCGTGATGACCTATTGGTGAGTAAGATTAGTGATAATCTCGATAATCATCTCGCAGATTACGTCATCTTAAGTGTGTTTTGCCAATTATGCCATGCTACGGAATCCTTTCAGGGCCATTTCCAATTATTGTACGTTGAGTTAAAGAAATTATGGCAAGAAAGAGAGTTGTCATTACATGATGTTGAGTATTACCAAAAGGAAATATTGAGGTTGAGGCAACTGTTATTGGCAAGTGACTATCGCGGAAGACTCAGTTTATTTGATACGGTAATCAACCAATATAGGCAGATAATGAATCGAAGTATTCCTGCCCATCAAGTTATTTTTCCATCTGGCCAGACCGAGTTGGTAGAATCGTTTTATAAAGGACATAGCAGTGCAGATTTTGCCAATGTTGCTTTGGCAAGAGAGTTAAGAATCCTTATTGATCAGAATAGAAAGTTACGTATTTTAGAGGTTGGGGCAGGAAGTGGGGCGACTACTGTAGAGCTATTGTCTCGGCTAAAGCCCCAGGATCAGATTGAATATACTTTTACCGATATTTCACAGGCACTGGTTAATAAAGCACGAAGCAGATTATCTTCTCCCTACGCCAATATGAACTTTTGTGCGCTAAATATTGATGATATAAAAAGTGGGCATCCCTTTGAAAAACAATTCGATGTAATTATCGCTACTAATGTTATTCATGCCACGCCATCTATCGTCGAAACATTACAAAAATTAAAGCGCTGTCTAAACGATCAAGGGACTTTGTTAGTTAATGAATTAATTGAAAAGACACCTTATACCACGGCCATTTTTGGTCTTTTTGAAGGGTGGTGGAAAACGCAAGACAGTCAATATCGTATCCAAGGTTCGCCTTTATTATGCTCATTTTCCTGGTTGGAACTTCTTAAAGAGGTTGGACTCACCCAAATAAAAACTATAGCTAGCTCTCTTCATAGTATTAATCCCCAACAACAAGTTTTTGTGGCTACAATGCTTCAGGAAAACGGCAGGAAAGAACTCGATCCTTCTTGCTCATCACCTAATGGATTCACCATGGAGGATCTAAAGAGCAGGATTGCTGCCACCCTGCATATTGATTCAAATGGGATTTCTGCATCAGCAAAACTGTCTGAACTGGGATTTGATTCTTTAAGTTTAAGCGATTTATACCAAAAGTTACGTCCTCATTTTAATAGTCTGAGTATTGCCGATTTATTTGCTGATCACAGTGTAGCCACGCTTGCTAGTTACTTGGGTCTGTCACAGCATCAACAAGTGGAAAGAACTGGTGAAAAGGTTGGGGCGCCAGTTGCGGAACAGGATATCGCGATTATTGGCTTAAGCTATCAGTTACCTCATAGTGGTTATGAGACTTTTGAAGCCATGCTGGAAGCAGGAGGGACTGCTTTTTCCGAAGTGCCTGTTAGTCGTTGGGCGCAAAAGGACTATTTCCATAAAGAGCCTATGCCAGGGCATAACTATGCAAGCAAGGGAAGCTTTCTGGAAAACATTGATTGTTTTGATGCAGCTTTCTTTACTATTTCTCCACGTGAGGCTCGGTTAATTGATCCCCAAGAGCGATTGCTACTACAAAATGCTTATCATGCTTTAGAGGAGGGAGGATGCTTACCTATCTATGATAAGAATCAAATTGGTGTTTTTGTTGGCTTAAGCGGCAACTATTATAGCTGGTGTTACGAGTGGCAAAATCAATCTCATGCCAATTCAGCCTGCAGTTATTGGTCTGCTGCAAATAGAATTTCTTATGCATTAAATTTACATGGACCCAGCCTGACAGTAGACACTGCATGTTCATCTTCTTTAACGGCGCTACACCTGGCTTGCCAATCATTATTATCTGGTGAAACGGATATTGCTTTGGCGGGTGCCGCTAATCTCATTGTACATCCTCGTCAAATGGTGGAGTTAAGTGATCTTAGAATGCTTTCACCCACTGATCAAAACAATAGTTTTGCTGAGAATGGAGATGGTTTTGTTTATGCTGAAGGGATAGTGGTGCTTTGTCTAAAAAGGCTGTCACAGGCGATAGAAGAGGGTGATTATATTCATGCGGTGATTAAAGCGACGGCGCTTAATTCTGGTGGTAAAACGCATGGATATACAGTACCCAATGTTCATTTGCAAGAAGAGGTTATTCAAAAGGCTTTAACGAAAGCCAATATCAAGCATGAACAAGTGTGTTTTGTTGAAACCCATGGCACCGCAACAAAATTAGGCGATCCGATTGAAACGAAAGCCTTGTCCTCAGTGTTTACTCATTCACTTAGTATTTCATCTGTCAAAAGTAATATGGGACATAGTGAGGCATGCGCTGGATTTGCGGGGCTTGTTAAAGTTATTTTGCAATATCGAAATAATTGCCTTTATGGCAATGCGCATTCTTTACCGTTGAATCCTTATTGTAACTTTGATCAAAATAAATTACGCGTCTTACAGAGCAAAGAACAGTGGTCAGTTGCACCTGGCTCTCGTTTATGTGGTTTGAATTCTTTTGGTGCTGGTGGAAGTAATGGCCATGTAATCCTTAGCGATTATGTCAATCAACCAAAAGGGGTAACTACTCTTTATCCCTTCGCCAAAACCCGTTATTGGTATGCTGAGCCAAAGACGCAATCAATTTTCCTTAATAGGCAAGAGTATTATTTTAGTCAGCACCAATTATTTGGAACCCCCATACTTCCTGGGGTAGCTCATGTCTATCATATGGCACAGTTTGCCTTTAGTAAATTGAACAGCCAGGTTTTGCAGTTGGATGATATACAGTGGTTATCGCCTATTTTCTGCGAACAGGAAGAGGATACAGTTGAAATCAAGCTGAATCATGAAACCAGAGGTAATCAGCTTAAAATCAGTTTAGATAATATAAAACCTCATTCCAGGCTTATTGCTCAGCGAATAGAGCTAATGGAATTAACTCTCAATGATAAAATGAAGGACTGTGTTCACGCTTACCCGGTTGCGTCAATTTATCAAACCTTTCGTGAAAAGGGATGGTTTCATGGACCGGCATTCCAAGGTATTAAAAGCCTATTGCTCGATCAAAACAAGCAATGTTGTCTAGCAAGCATCCAGCTTAATAGTGATGAAGTGGATGAAAATTATACCCTTGACCCAAGATTGTTTGACTCGGTTTTACAGTGTGTTTCAGTACTGCAAAGAGAACTGCCCGCCAATCAAGTGTATATCCCTCAGTCTATTCAGCAACTCAGGTTGTATCGACCGTGGCCTAAATCGTTTCAAGTATTTTGTGAAACCATTGAAAAAAGTGTTAACCAAGTGCAATACCATATCACTTTGTTTGATGAAAATCAGAGAGTCATCACGGCAATTCATGCCTTTCGCATGGTACCTATTCATCTTCAACAGGTTGTTTCAAGAAGTCAATTAAGTTATTTACAACCAACATGGCAAGGGTTAGTCATTCCCAATGCGAGTACGCTCTCCCAAAGCAGCGTTCCTTATTCCCAAATGGAGATCCTGGATTATAAGCAGCTGAAGCATTGCATGCTACAGATGAAACGCGATATTGATATCTATAGGCGTCATAAATACATTGCTGTCTTTATGATAAATAAGAGTAATCAAGCCTTCGCTCATGCCTGGAATGGATTTTTACAGACCTTAACTGCTGAATATAGCTGGTTTAATTATTTGCTTTATGTACTGGATCTTGATAATGGGAATGATATTGGGAACTTACCATATTCTCCTCATTTATCGGGCATGGTCATGGTTAATTCATCAGACCAGCTATTGTCTCGTCACTATCAGACCATAAAGCCAGATAAATCATCCTGCCTCTTTAAAACCGAGGGACATTACATCATAACTGGCGGAGTAGGGGGAATAGCGAAGCACATTGCTGCCTATCTTGCAGAACACTACCAGGCAAAAATATTACTACTGGGACGTAGGGAGGCTAAGGATCAATCCTCATGGCTTGCTGCCCATGCTATCGATTATCAACAAGTGGATGTCTGTGATCAAGAACAGCTGGCGAAGGCGATTAGTTGGTTTAAACAACAATATGGTGCTATTCATGGGATCATTCATGCTGCAGGATGGCAGCAGGACAAGCTGCTTTGCAATTTAGATGCTTCAGATATTGATGCAGTGATGCGAGTAAAAATCGAGGGACTGATTCACCTTGATAATTTATTGTCCTCGGAAAAGCTGGATTTCTTTCTCTTATTGTCTTCTTATGCTTCTATTCTGTCTAACCCGGGACAAGCTCATTATGCAGCAGCAAATGCTTACCTTGATTCCTTCGCTCATCAACGGGAATATGCACGTCTTTCAGGAAAACGTTATGGTAAAACCATTGCCTTGAATAGTCCGTTCTGGACAACGGCAGGTATGAGTATTCCGAAGAACATACAAGTCCGTATGATGCAGGAATGGGGTATGGAAGGATTGAGTGCACAAGAAGGAATAAACCTATTATCGCAGACACTTTCTTGTGACGCCTCTCAAGTTGTTGGTGTTAAAGGAAGCAAGGATCGTTTAATAGCATCATTAGTAAACAAACCAGAAACTCCATCAAGCACCGATTTGGCGCTGCCAGCTGACACGGTGTCTCCTTTCAATTCCAGGATAGCTGATAGTAATATGATTGAACAAATAATAGCTGAGATTATTGAGCAAACCCTTCCTATTGACCGCAGTAAAAGTTTTGGTGATTTAGGCTACAACTCCATTACCTTATCGGAACTGGCTGTGCGTTTGAATGGGGTAGTCAATGAATCACTTACTGCGGCTTCATTCTATGATTACCAGACGGTTGGTGAGTTTTTGGATACTTTTCAAATTCATCCATTAGAAAAATTACCCATTTCACAAAATGAACCTCAATCCCGGTCGCAGATAGCCATTGTTGGTTACCATGCCTTGTTGCCAGGTTGTGAGGATTTAAACGATTTTTGGCAAATTCTGATCGATAAGAAACAGATAGTAACAAAGACACCTGCGTTTAGAAAAGCATGGATGAAAACACATGATGCAGCTTTTATTGATAGTGTAGAATGTTTTGATGCAGCATTTTTTAACCTTTCTCCAATAGAGGCAAAGGTGATGGATCCCCAGCAACGTTTGCTATTACAAACCGTATGGCATGCGCTTGAACATAGTGGGATTGAACCCTCCACACTAAAAGGAAGCAATACAGGCGTGTTTGTCGGTGCTTCGACATTTGATTATTACAGCCAGTTAGTAAAGCATCACTGTGATAATCCTTATATTCCATTGGGGTCAGTACATTGTTTGTTTGCCAATCGAATTTCCTATTTTTTTGATCTGCACGGGCCAAGCGAATCCATTGATACGGCTTGTTCCAGCGGATTATATGCGCTTCATAAAGCATCGCAATCTATATTAAACGGGGAATGTGAGACGGCCATTGTTTGTGGAGTGAACTTACTCCTTGCCGATACTTTTTTTGAATCATTTACTGATTCAGGCATGTTATCTGAGAAAAAGCGGTGCACTCCTTTTGATGAGCAAGCGGATGGTTATGTACGAGGTGAGGGAGTGGTTGTTGTTATTCTGCAAGCAGCAGCCACTGCATTAGCTGAGAATAATACCATTCACGCCTTGATGTTGCAGAGTGCAGTGAATCATGGAGGAAAAGCCAATACCTTGACCTCTCCCAGTTCAAAAGCACATAGGCAGCTCTATGAGAGGGTCTACGCGAATATTGATAAAAGTCAAATATCCTATATTGAAACCCATGGTACAGGTACACCAATTGGTGATCCCATCGAAATCAATGGGATGCAATCCTTCTTTAAAGGGGCAGAGCAGGTTATTCATTTTGGATCATTAAAGGCTAATATTGGTCATTTAGAACCCGCGTCTGGATTAGCTTCGGTAATCAAAGTTTTACTTATGATGCAGAAGCAATTGATTCCAGGTCAGGCGGGCTTTAACAAGTTAAACCCACAAATTTCATTAGACAATTCATGTCTTAAAATAAACACTGAAAATCAGGAATGGCGTCATCATCCTGATGCTCCATTGACTGCGGGTATTAACTCCTTTGGTTTTGGTGGAGTGAACGTGCATGCAATCTTGCAAGCTCCTCAGACTAGCTTAAATACTAGCGGAGCTGTCAAGCGACCATTTTATCCATTTGCTAAGACTTGCTATTGGTTTGCAGAGCAACAAATCGAAGTCTTTTATCAACAACAACGACAATCTTGCGATACGTCAATCGTTTATCATCGAATTGAGGGCGAACAGCTATTAGTCATACAGGCTGATTCTGTTATGCCAATGAGAGAATTAGACATAGCTAATACCATGTCGGTAGTTAGGTTGGGTGAAGAACTTAATCCATCCTTTATGAATAGTACTCTAGACCGTGTCATTCTCATATTGAATGAGGTTGCTTGTGAAGCAATTGATGAAATATTTTTGTTGGCACAGAAGCTGGCAATCAATTTTCAAACCAAGCCTTTGACTATCCAGGTTTTTATTGCTTGTAAAGAGATAGGTAATATAACACCCATGGGATCTGCCGTAGTCGGTTTATTTGAATCCTTAAGTAAAGAACATCCAACTTGGAAATGCCAAATTTATTGTCACGACAATAGTGACATTCCATCCTTAATAGTTAATTTCCATCGTTCCTATCAAACCCTATATGTTCAGGATGGCCAATGTTATCAATATGTCTTAGCGAAAAGTACATATCAGTCCAATGGACCTTTTATACAGCCAGCTTCCACGATAATGGTAATGGGAGGCTTTGGCGGGATTGGTAGCTGCTTGTGTGATTATTTAGTACAGCGATATGCCGCGAAATTAATAGTCATTGGTAGAAAGTCATTTGCAGAGAATGATCATCCACTCTTAAAAAAATATCCTGATGCCATCGATTATTTGCCTGTGGATGTGACGAGTCCCAATGAAGTAACTTTGGCGATACGTTACATCGAAGAAAAATATAATCGTTTAGATGCTATCTTCAACTGTGTTATGCAACTAGAGGATGCATCGGTTGCTAATATGTCTTTATCATCTTTTAAACGGGTATTTGTTACAAAACAAGCCTCTATCTCAACAGTTAAACAATGTTGTGAAAAATTGCAATGTCGAAAGGTCGTGTTGTTTTCATCAGTGCAGAGTTTCGCTTGTCTTGCTGGACAAGCGAATTATGCTGCAGCCAGTAAGTTTTTTGATGCCTATGCCCACTTGAATTTTCAGGCTCCAGAGTATGACCTTCGCTTGTTAAATTGGAGTATTTGGCAGGACGTGGGGGCGGTGAGCAACCCCTATCATCTGAATCAGGCGAGAGCACTGGGCTATGAACCTATCCCGACCGATATGGGGTTAAAATGGATGGAGCTGGCATTAGAGGGCAAGGCAACACAAGTGATTATTCAACCTCGATGTGAACCTGCTCAAAGCCAAAGCTTTCCTGCACCATTGACCGGTTATGATAGGGCGAATGCATTAGTGAGTAGCTATATACACTCGTTTAAACAACAACCCTATAACAATCTGAAACTCTTTGATTATTTAAAGGAGCAGTTGTCTTCTGAGGTACTCGTTAAACATGATTTAAATCTGCAATACCAACAAAATAGTCAAGAGGATCCTGCCTATCAGGCTTTATATGAACTTTGTCATTATTGCTTTCAGCATTACCCTGGATTGATGGAAGGAAGTATGAGTGCCAATGAGATACTATTTAGTCCGGAAGGCAGTCTTTTATTGGAAAAGGTTTACAGCAACTTACCGGAATCCACTGCATGTAATGAGGCCATTGGTTCTTATCTGCAAGAAAATTTAATGGATATTGAGCGACCAATACGAATATTGGAACTAGGGGCTGGCTTAGGGGCAACTACTAAGGCTATTAGCAACTATTTAGCGGATCTGTCCATTCAGTACTGTTATTCCGATGTGTCACCATACTTTCTGGCAAAGGGGGAGACCTTAGCTTCTCAGCTGCCGTTCCCATTACAAACTCAGTTTATAAACATCAATGAGTTGAGTGCCTTGTCTTCGCATAGTTATGATGTGGTGATAGCTTCGAATGTTCTGCACTTGGCTAATAATTTAAACGATAGCTTGCATCATATAAACCGCATTTTAACACCCGGCGGCAGGTTGATAATTAATGAAGGAACAAAGCAGCAGTTGGCGTTAAACTTCATCTTTGGGATGTTTGAACTATGGCGTGAGAGAAAAACCCATGCATCATTTTCTCACTGCCCCTTATTGGAGAAAAATAGTTGGCTTCGTAACCTCAAACTGGCGGGATTTGAAAGTGCGAATCCCTTGTATGATCATCATGGCAATCAGGTGGTATTGCTTGCTCAAAAAGTAAAGCAAGCTGCGCGTTCATCAACAGCTAATTCATCTAAGGTAAGCCACAATGCCTTTATGGAAACATTAAAAGAGTTATTACGTACCAGTTTGCAAATGCTGCCCACACAACCGATTGATGAATCGAGGCCTTTGGCAGAACTGGGTTTAGACTCGATTACCGGGGTTAGCTTTATCGCAAAACTGAATGCCCAATATGGCCTTTCTTTAAAAGCGTCTACCATCTTTTCGTATCCGACCTTACAAGCTTTACATCAATTGATTTCTGGAAAGATTAAAGAGGATAAGCCATCCGAATTAGAGTTGGTTGAGGATGTCTTCCTTGGAGAGTCGGTTTATGAATAAGATAAAACGCCAATATCAACTTTCTCCACAAAAGAATATCTTCTGGCGAGAGCATCGGGTGAGTGGGCGTATGATACTCCCCTTAGATAACTATTTAATGATGATATTGAAAGCCTTTCCTACTTATCCAGCGGCCTATCTTCATCTTGAGCAACTAAGTATCCATCGTCCTTTGATTGCGGATAGGGAGGATTATGAAGTTCGTTTACAACTGGATTGTGATGAGCAAGGTCGGTGCTCTATTCATTTAATTCATGCCGATAGTAGCCAGGAATTATTACTGAGTTGTGTATTGCATTTTTCGCAAGAGGAATTGAAAGCATCGTCATTCTCACCTGACCCTTCTCTTCTAATGCAGCAGGGGAATTTTACGGATTCGGACAAACATTATTTAGGTAGAATTTATTATTTATCAGATAGCTATCAGCTGGATAAGGGTAAATTGACTGCCGCCTTATCTCCAGCTTCCAATATGACTGCCAAAATAGCAGGGTTACTACATGGTCCCATGCATTGTCAGGATGCTGGCATAGGCAACAATAACCAACCTGCTTTACCTCAATACATTGAACGCATTGGTTTGAACGTGTTGAATCTTGATAGTGCTCATATGCTTTGCGCGGATGCTACAAGTGCAAGTCTATGGGATGAAAAAGGGAGATGTTTGGCGCATTTAACAGGATTTAATGCCAATCAAGAAAAAGCAAAAAGTCATCCTCAAGACATCGCAATCATTGGTATGGCAGGAATGTTTCCTAAAGCTGAAAATGTTGCGCAGTTTTGGCAAAATTTATGCGATGGTGTCAATGCGATAGAGGCAAGAAACCATAGAGGGAACTTGTCTTTTAAAAAAGAGCGGTGGGCTGGTTGGTTAAACGATATATTTGAGTTTGATCCCGCTTATTTCCATCTCTCTCAAACCGAAGCCAATGCTATGGATCCACAGCAGCGATTGTTTTTGACAGTAGTGGATGATTGTTTACTAGATGCTAATTATGATCGGGAGCGATTAAGTCAGGAACAATGTGGTGTGTATGTCGGTGCATGCCAAAGTAGCTATCGCCAACATGCAAAAGATAAAATACCCCCACAAAGTTTTTGGGGCAATGCGCCGTCGGTGATTGCTGGTCGAGTAGCTTATCACTATGATTTACATGGTCCCGCCATTGTATTTGATACCGCTTGTTCATCCTCATTGGTTGCTTTGCATCATGCTGCAGAAAGTATTCGGAATGGATCGTGTTCGCTGGCGATTGCTGGTGGGGTCTTTTTGATGCTGGATGAGAGTTTTATCGAGGGTGCCGACAATGCTTCCATGTTATCTCCAGACCATGCTTGCAATGCTTTTTCTGATCAAGCGAATGGTTTTGTTCCTGGAGAAGGGGTGGCTTGTGTCTTGTTAAAATCCTATTCGCAAGCTCAAGCGGATGGAGATAGGATTTATGCCTGTATTTCGGCCAGTGCCCTGAATCAAGATGGATTGTCAAATGGAATTACTGCACCAAATGGTGATGCACAAACACAATTAATTAAACAGCTTTATAGATCAGAGCACATCGATTTATCCAAAGTCGCAGCCATTGAGGCACATGGTACTGGAACACACTTAGGTGATCCCATAGAGGTGTATGCCTTAACGGAGTCATTCCGCGATGCAAACTTGCCAGTAGGCGCGATAGCCATTGGCAGTGTGAAATCAAATATCGGGCATGCTATTCATGCAGCAGGTATGGCAGGTTTTATTAAAATGGTTCTGGCGGCGTATACTCATAAAATTCCACCTACCTTGAATTGTAAACAGTCCAATACTCATATTGACTTTCATCAGATACCATTTAAGCCAGTAGATGAACTAATGTATTGGCCTGAGAATAAACCTTATGCCGGCATCAGCTCCTTTGGTTTTTCTGGCACCAATGCGCATGTGGTGATTAAAAAAATCCATAACGAACCGCAACTATTGGCGAAGCAGCCAAACTCACAACAAAAACATTATTGCTACTGGAAACAGTCCCATACGATTAACCTGGATAATAACGCCGGTTATTTTGCAGGACATCAAGTGAATGGACAAGCTATTCTTCCGGCAGTAGCCAGTTTAGCGGTAGCCCAGCAAGCAGTCTCTTCGGTACCGTGCTATCTAAGCCAGATTAAATGGTCTAAGCCGCTGATTAAAACGACGGATGCTAAACAAACAGTTCACATCCGTATCTCAGAGGGAATGATATTCCTGGAATCTGATAATCAGGACATTTTTTTCCGCGCCAGGATTGAACAGATATCAGAGGGATTTCCTGAATTAAGTCATTTCCCACGTCATCCTCTTGAAAACGAAATATCAACCGCTAAGTTATATCAACGTTTCAAGGAATGCGGCATTTGCTATGAGCGTTCTTTGCAAAATATGGTGCATTTAAGTTGTAATGAGCAATTCGCAGTGGCAGAAATTCATACCACTGAACATGTTGAATCCTGGGATATCAATCCCTATGTATTAGATTGTGCTTTACAAACCATAGCCTGTTTTACATTGATGCGCAGTGATGACTTATCGGTACCAAGTCATGCGGATGCCATTTCTTTTTATCAGCCAATTACAACTGGGAAGTTTTTTGTAGTTAGTCATCAACGCGGAGAGCTGCTTTTTGATATTGCGGTATGGAATGACTACCAGCAACTTTGCATAGTCATTGAAGGTTTGCATGCTACGATTATTGAGTCTTCAATGGCTAAGGAAGTGCAATCAACCCCTAAGCAAGAGTTTGAAAATGATAACTTGGCACTCATTTACTCGGTATTCGCTCATCGCCTGGAAACGACTATTGAGCGATTAAAATCAATTGAGACTTTTGGTGAGTTGGGCATTGACTCATTGATGGGGCTGGACCTTATCATGGATTTAGAAGTCCACTTCGGTAATCTGGCAAAGACCCTGTTAATAGACTATACCAATTTTCAAGATTTAGCGGTTTATCTCTCCGGTATTGATGTTCCCAAAGACATCCCTATTGAAAAAACCGGAGAAACCCTCCCTGATCATAAGGAAATGCACGAAGACATCGCCATCATAGGTATGGCAGTTCACTTACCCGAAGCTAGCAACCTTCGGATGCTGGCTGACACTCTAAGTTCCGGTAAAGATTGTGTAACTTATGATGACAATTGGGTATATCCCTACGCTGCAAGACTAAAGGATGCGAATCAGTTTGATGCCTTATTTTTTAATATTGCTCCTAACGACGCATTTATTATGAGCCCCCAAGAACGCCTGATGCTGCAAAATGCCTGGCATTGTTTTGAGAGTGCAGGTATTGCTGTTGATGGTAAGCCCAAAGCGGTATCCGTTTACATCGGTGCAATGAATAATGAATATCAGTTAAATGGCCTTGAGCTAAGTCTGGAACAATCTAAGCCAGTTCTTGCCAACTCAACCAATGCCAGTATTGCGAATCGTATATCCAGTGTTTTTAATTTGACAGGACCGAGTTTATGTCTGGACACCATGTGTTCTTCATCACTGACTGCTGTTTATTTGGCCTGCCAATCTCTACGGCAAGGGCAAGTAGATTTGGCTTTAGTTGGTGGGGTAAACCTTATTACGCATGACTATAAATATCAGGAATTGTTGCATCGGAATATGCTGTCACAAGCGGGGTATTGTGCTGCATTTGGTGACAAGGCTGATGGCTATGTTCCTAGTGAAGGAGTTGTCTGTATTTTATTGAAACCATTATCTGCGGCCAAGCGGGACAGTAATACTATATTTGCCGTCATTAAAGGATCGGCTATTAACCATAATGGTCGAACCTCAGGTTACACAGTCCCTCATGCCTCTATGCAAGCAAAAGTGATTGAGGATGCTCTTAAGGATGCTTCAATCCAGGCACATCAAATAAGCTATGTGGAATGTCATGGGACGGGTACTCGATTAGGTGACCCTGTTGAAATTAATGGTCTTGGCCAACTATTCGATACCAACACCTCTGTGTTCATCGGTTCATTGAAGTCAAATTATGGCCATCTCGAAGCAGCCGCTGGTTTGGCGGGTATAGCAAAAGTTGTTTTGCAAATGCAGAGGAGACAACTATTTCCTTCACTACATGCGCAGCCATTGAATCCGGAAATTAAATTGCCAGTTGGCATGCAAGTGAGCGATTGTTTGCAATCATGGAAAGAGGCTGAAACCGGAAATGCCTATGCTGGAATATCCAGTTTTGGGGCAGGGGGAAGTAATGCCCATGTGATTCTCACCAACTATCCGTCTCAACCCATTGTAGAGGTTCCCCAAGGCCCCTATTTATTTCTTTTTAGTGCCAAAAGTAAAGAGGCACTTCAGAGGAATATTGCGGTTATCACCCAGTGGTTAAGTAATGAAAATCACTTTAACCTTTATCAGCTTGCTTATACTCTTGCACTAGGGCGTACGCATCTTAAAGAAAGAGTAGCGGTGTTTGCTTCCAATACCCAACAACTAATACAGGCATTGGAAAATGGGCAGCTTAGTGCCTCTTCACATCCAGCAGCAACCCCTGAAATGATTGGCTTATCTCGAGCGTTTCTAGAGGGAAAACATGGTGATTTTAACCCTATTTTTAGCACAAAAGTTCCGATGATTGCTGATTTGCCTGGCTATCAATTTGCCGCCAGATCATTCCAATTATCAAAGGGTAAAACGAAATTAGTTCAAGATTTAGCGTATAGCAGTTTTAACTTTGAACCAGAACCTTTACTCCATAGTACTTCTAAACAACCTTCTCTTTTGGTGTTTACAGATAGCAATACTCAAAAAAACTGTTTGTCATGGGGAATATCACCTCAATCTATCTATCTCTGGAAAGGCAATAATAGTTGGCAAAATTATCAAGGTGAGTTTGTAAACACCGATGATTTAAAGGTAAATGAGGTTGAGTGTGTTGTCGATTGCTTAACCGATTTATGCTCTTTGCAGGATCATTTAAGCTTGCTGCAATATTTGATTGTGACTAAGAAAGTTAAAAAACTGGTGCAGTTAACTGTCTTTGAAGAGGGCATTGATGCCCAAATGATAGCTTATTATTTACAATGTCAAAGTAATTTACGGCATGGATTTAAAGCGGTTAGTGTCTCAATGGATCTACATGGAGACCAGGCACGCAGGCACTTAAATAATGAAATCTCTGCGTTAATAGATTATCAACGCATACGTTATCAAAATGGGGAGCGTATGGTATGGATGCTTCAGGACTTAGAGCATCGGGATTTCCAATCTCTACCCATAGCTTCTGAAAAATTACATGTTGTTACTGGTGGAACCAGTGGTCTAGGAGCCGCATGTGCAGAATGGTTAGTTACTCAGGGGGCTAAATTTCTGGTACTTTGTGGTCGCACCAACGTACCACAGGAACATTTGTGGTCTCATTATTTGGCGAATCATAGTACTGATAAAACGGCTGATATCATAAAATTAATTACCAGATTAAGATCAAAAGGTTGTACCGTCTATTATTACCTAAGCCCACTGGACAATTCTGATCAGTTTGAACACTGGTTGGATGTAGTACTGCAAAATGGGCATTCCATTGGCTACGTTTTACATTGTGCGGGAATAACACCAAAGGGCTTGTCGGATAATGACTGTCTAGATATCTCATCTCTTTCGGATATGCTCATGACTAAGTTGCATGCGGGTAAACGCTTGCTCTCTACCCTGAGTAAACTTGATTATGATAAGTGCGTGCTGTTTTCTTCAGTATCAAGTGTTTATCCAACTTTAGCTAGTGGGGTATTAGAATACAGCTTGGGAAATAGGGCATTAAATGCACTGGCTGAACAATACCAGGATGGAAAAGTCATCTCGGTTATTTGGCCAGCATGGGAAAAAAGTGCAGCAAACATTAACCAAAACAAACACTATCAGCGTTTAGGTCTTGGGATATTAAGTAATGAACAGTGGTTTTCAGTTCTGACAACCGTTTTGGCTAATCCAAATGTTCCTGCTTTGGTATTACCAAGTAAGGAAAAACTAGTTTATAAATCACTACCAGAACCATTGTTAGTGAATCATTCGGCACTCATGCCAGCACTGAAACAAATTTTTATTGAAGTAGTTGGTTTGACTGAAGAAGATCTTGACCCATCGCTTCCTTTCGAGAGTTACGGGATTGATTCAGTGCTTGTGGTGAGCATTCTAAAAAGAATAGAAGCTTTATTACAAAAAGATTTAGCGCCGGAAATCTTATTGAAACATAACTCCTTGGAAAAATTGGATGCTGCATTGTCAGATATTTCCTTACCTACTCTAGTGTCAAAACAAGCTCCAATTCAGTTAACTGAAAAAAAGAGCGAGCAGATAGCAATTGTTGGTATGGCTTGCCAATTCCCTGGTAGCCCTGATTTACAAGCCTACTGGCAACTCCTGGCAAACGGGAGACGAGCGATAAACCGTATACCAGAATCACGTTTGGATAATCCAAATTTTGCCCATTTCCGTGGCGGATTTATTGATGATCATATTAGTGCTGATCATCGTTTCCATTTCAACGAGGTTCAATGGGTTAAGTTACATCCTTTGGTCAAATTAGCTTTGAGCTTAACTGAAAAGGCTCTTAAGGATGCTGGATTAAGTCAAACGGATATCAAGGGTAAACATATTGGCGTTTATGTGGGTAGCCGTGTTCCTGATAATAATGCCAATGCATCCATGGATGCATTTAGCCTGATAGGCAGAGGGCAAAACTTTGTGGCGGCACATATTAACCATTTTTATGACTTGAAGGGACCATCCGAGTTAGTGGATACGGCTTGCTCCTCATCCTTGGTTGCTATTCAACATGCTGTTTCTGCACTGCAAGACGGTGATATTGATATGGCCTTTGTGCTTGGCTGTGATTTCATTGAAAATACCAAACCATTTGCCTACATGAATGAAGCAGGTGCTTTGTCGCCCGATTTTCAATGTAAGCCATTTGATGCTCGTGCAAATGGTATTGTTCTAGGTGAAGGGGGTGGGATTCTCTTACTGAAACCGCTCACACAGGCATTGTCGGATAAAAACAAAATATACTCAACCATTGAAGCTGTCGCTATCAATAATGATGGTTTTACCATGGGATATACTACCCCCAATCCTGTCATGCAGAGTCAAGTGATTGCCAAGGCTTTGCAAAAAGCAAGTTTGCAGGCCAGCGATTTAACTTATGTCGAAATGCATGCGACTGGAACTGAATTGGGCGATCCGATTGAACTGCAGTCATTAAATGATGTCTTTGCTAATCGGTATGGGCAGCAGATCTGTTATGTTGGTAGTGTCAAAGCCAACATTGGCCACTGTTTAAGTGCTGCAGGCATGGCCGGAATGATCAAAACGGTTTTATGTAGTTATCACCAATACTTGGTAGCACAACCAGGGGACCTTCAGCTTGCCAAACGGTATCGTTTCCATGATTCTCCACTATCACCACTAAGCCATAACCAGGACTTAGCAACAGGAGTTCATCACTTCGGTATCAGTGCCTTTGGATTTGGTGGAACTAATGCTCACGTCATTATAACGGATGCTTACAATACCAGTATTGAGAAAGTAACTTCTGAAGTTGATAAAGGTAACGATGCAATGCAGGTCTTTTTTGCGGTAGAGGCTTTATGAAACAATTCAAACATAAGATAAATAGTGATAATCCCCTGGTCCGTGACCATCGTATCGATGGTTGTTATGTGCTCCCTGGTGTGACCTATTTGGATATGTGTGCCCGTTGTTTAGGGCAAGAGACCTTTTCGCTTAGCCATATTCGTTATCCCAATGCGTTAATAGTTCCGGTTGATGCTCTCGTCGAAGTCTATCTTGACTATGACGAGTCGCAGTCAACCATTAGTATCTACCATTGGCAGGATCAGGAAAAAATTATCCATTTTAGCGCCCATTATCACTCAACGCCATTAAGGGCTGCCCCCGTTTTTATTGACCCAGATTCAGACAGTCAATCAGTATCAATGCAAACGATTTATCTATCAGCATCTAAGGCGGGTATCCAACATGGTCCATTTATGCAGGTGACCGGCAATACTTCAGTGGATAATTCAAAGATAATGATGCAGATACGCCTCGGCCAACAAGGATCTTCCTATCTAAATCGTTTCTATTTGCATCCAGCACTCTTGGATGGTGCAACATTTAGCATTGCAGCATTGCATTTTAGCCAAGTATCCCAATTGGAAAAAGATCACCTCTATTTGCCCCTCGCCATAGAACGTGTTGAGGTCTTTCGGCGTATTGATCAAGCGGAACTTTGGGTGATTGCTGAAAAAAAACCAGCTCCAGCGGGGTTGATAAGCTGTGATTTACTGTTGTGTGATGCCAATGGAAAGCCTTATTTACGAGTTAGTGGGCTGTCTAATAAATGTTTTCATATTCGACAGTTATTTGATAACCATGTTTACCAATCAGAGATAATGGTGTCCAATAACAATCAGTCTCTTGAACAAAAAGTATTATCGGTACTATCAGAGTTCATTGAGCAGCCTGTTCTGGCATTATCCCGAAAAGTTTCTTTCTTTGATTTAGGTTTTGATTCTGGTCAGTTGATGGCCTGTTCGGCGAAATTAGAGAAAATACTGGCGATTTCTGTATACCCAACATTATTGTTTGAATACAACACCGTTGACAAGTTGTTAGATTATCTGGCTCATTCAGCTCAGAATCATTCAACGTCTTCGTCTACCTTACTACAAGAAAAACAGTATGCACTATATCACCCGAGCCTGGTACTTTTTTCCAGTGAAGAATCAATAGACCAACCAATCCCGTTGTTAAAACGAACGAACAGGGAACAAAACATAAAAATATCTGGATCTATTCTGGATACCAGTTATTTTAATACCACAGCTTCCATTGAGGAGGTGATTGCTGATTTGTCTCAATGGCTAAACCTGATAAAAAATGAACCATTTTGTGTAATAATCCAGATTTCTAGCGCACAGCAAGCTTTATTTGCTGCATTAAAAGCTTTAATTTTAAGTTTTAACAAAGAGTCTAAGGCGCTCAAACTTAAATTGTTGATGTGTGATGACTTTGATCAATCTATTGCAGCTCGCCATGTTTTAAGCAAAGAAAGTGTCTTTCAATATCATAATGGACAAAGTTACATCCCAACTCAGCAAGTTATAGAGTCATCAGTTAATAGTCCTGGCTTACGAACAGGAGGGAGTTATTTAATCGTAGGTGGTGGTGATGGTTTGAGTAAACATCTGCGAGCTTATTTAAAAAATACCTATCAGGCAAAAATCTGGGTAATAGGTCATCGCTCGTCTTGTCAATCTTGCCAGGTACAAAACATTCCATACCAACAAGTGGATGTGTGTGATGAACAAGCATTACAACATTATCTACAAGGAAAATCCTTTGATGGTATCTTTTTTCTAGCGGCTTATAAAAATGACGGTTTATTAATTAAGGCAAAAAAGGAAGATATCCAAAAAGTATTTTCGGTTAAACCACTGGCCTTTGAACGTTTGCTCAAAGCTATCTCTGATGAGCAAGTCCAATTTGTTTGCGCCTTTTCTTCTTTATCCGCTGAAATTGGTCAGCCTGGGCAAACTCTCTATGCAGCTGCAAATAGTTTATTAAATCATATTGCCCAGCAGGCAGAACGGCGACGATTAAGTACCGCTAAAGGTTCACGTGTTTTTAGCGTCAGCTGGCCTTACTGGCAAGAGGGGGGAATGCAGTTAGCTCCGGATTTGGTGGCTTATTTTAGTCAACAATATAGCACTTCACCATTGGAAACCAAGCAGGGTATGGAGTTATTGGCGCAAATCATCCAGCAGAATCATGCTTGTGTGACTGTTGCCAATGAGATGTTGTTAGGCGTGAAGACTAATCCAGTTGCTATCAGTTCAGATGTACATCTTGAATCCCCTCATCCGCCCAAGGGGCACCTTCTCCCCATGTCTACGGAGAAGGGAAAAAGAGAAGAAACGAGGCTTTCTGAGTTAAGTGACGATGATATGGCTATTATTGGCCTCTCTTTTCAACTTCCAGACGCTAATACACTTCTCCAATTACATCACAATCTGGCAGCAGGAAAATCGTCAATCAAGAAAGTAAAACGACCATGGTCTGAACAACCCTATTCTTGGGGCGGATATTTGGAGGGCATAGACCAATTTGACCCACTATTTTTTAATATCTCTCCTAATGAAGCAAAGCTGATGGATCCACAGGAACGACTTTTTTTAAGTCATGCCTGGCATTGTCTGGAAGATGCGGGATATGCCAATAAACAAGGTCAAGCTATCGGTGTCATTGCTAGCGCGATGTTTAACAGTTACCAAAATATTGCTATTAACAAAGAATTACAATCACCTAAACCACAATCCATTTTGGCCGCTATTGCGAACCGGGTATCCTATGTTTGTAATCTCACTGGACCAAGCTTTACCATCGATTCGATGTGTTCCTCTGCTTTAAATGCGTTGGATTTGGCTTGCCAAACCCTCAAAACTAAACCTATTGATGCCATGCTTGTTGGTGCAGTGAATATTTGTTCTCATCCCTTTAAGTTGTCTGCTTTAGTAGAAAATAAATTTTTATCCCCAACTGGTGAAAGCAAGCCTTTCTCTATGCATGCCAATGGGTATGTACCAGGAGAAGGGGTTGTCGTTTTAATGGTGAAGAAAGCGAAGCAAGCATTGTCTGATGGGGATTCTATTTATGCAGTGATAAAATCCATTGCAAGTACTCATGGAGGGCATGGCCAAGGTTTTACGGTACCTAGTGCTAATGCCCAAGCCAGTACCATTCGCCAAGCGCTTACTCTTGCCAAGCTAACTGAAGAAGATATTGATTATGTCGAGGCACATGGTACCAGCACTGCCTTAGGTGACCCCATTGAAATGGAAGGTTTGCATCAAGTCTTTTCTGGGCGTCAGCGGAATCTTCCTGTTGGTAGTGTTAAAAGTAATATGGGGCATTTAGAGCCCGTTGCAGGCTTTGCCAGTTTGATGAAGGTGATCGCCCAATTTCATTATCGGGTCATTTATCCCTCTATTCATGCAGAGCCATTGAATCCTAAGCTCATGCCATCTCTTGGTGTTTTGAGTGTGGCTTCGCGGTATCAGGAAAATGTTACGTTTAACCATGCTGGGATCAGCTGTTTTGGGGCAGGTGGTAGTAATACTCATTGTATTGTAGGAAATGTCCAACATAATTTAAATCAGCTCGAGAAAACAAACTATGATTTGCAATCCTATTGGCTGGAAGAGGAGCATCAATTTTCGTCCGTGCAATGGCTCCATAAAACACTAAAACCTATACCGGCATTACACGAGCCTAAGCAAGCATTTACCGTTCTTCAGCCCATAAGTTCTGTACTACCACAATATTTCAGTGAAGCATCCGAAAACCCAACAGCCTGTTTATTGACGGTTACTGCAATGCAATGCCGAAATAATCAGATTGAATCAATCTTAACAGAACTACTCTCTCGTCATCCTTCTTTGCGAATTATCTTGTTGACCCAAGAACAGCATACCTGGATGATGGCTCATGCTTCAATTGTGTCTAATGTCAGGTTAACGCAATCGCAGATAAAATGTATTTATCTACCCCAAGCCTTATCCTTGCCTTCACACTACATGAAGACATTGATGGAGTTGGAATTTGAAAATTTTGACTATCGCTTGGTGTATTATGATCAACACATGCAACGTCTGACTCCAGTGTTTGATTCTTTACTACTAAGTGGAACGCCAAGTCATTTAGCGCAACAAAAAATTGCTGTTTTGGGAGGATTGGGTGAATTAGGAATGCAATTTTGCTTGACCCTAAATGCATTAGGTATTTCTCAATATGATGTCTATGGCCGCAGTCCCGCATCGCAAAAGCAATCACAACTTGCCAGTCTTTATCCGCATGTACGCTACGTCGAGCACGACTTTTTATCATCGACTTATCAAACCGGGGGCTATGATGTCATTATTAATTGTATTGGCTTAATGCCAGGGCAAGCGGATAACACTGCAGCACGAATAAAATTAAAAGAGAATTACAAGCGATTTGTGGAGTTGGCGCAACCCAAAAAAATCATCACCATTTCTTCTTTATCTGCCTGGGTTGGCTTTGGCGATGAGCCTGCTTATGCCGTAGATAACGCGTCGGTGTTAGAATTTTCTAACTCCAATTGTGAACATGTTATAGTCTATTGTCCATTAATACTCACCGCCGCTTTGGAAGCAAAAACAAGTCGAGAATGGTTCAACTGGAGCCAGCAAAATCAAGGATTGGCTTTGTTTTCACTGGACTCATTTAAAGGTGCTTGTTCTCATATATTATCATTAAGTGGGGGCGAATATTTACCCTTTGTTGGCAATGAACAAACCCTGAAAAGTTACCTGCAAGGTCGCTTACAGTTGCCAAAGGAAATAAATTTTCAATCAGATAAACAAACACAGACCGATCCTTTGTTGGCAATGATTGAGGCTATTTTAGGGATTCCATCAGATAAAATTGATGCAACAAAATCCTTTCAGGAACTGGGTTTTAATTCTCTGACTCTTGCTAGTTTTGCTGAAAAAATATCCACATGTTTCAATAAGAACTTTAATCCCAGCCGATTTTTTGAAATTCAAAATCTAAATGATCTAAGAGACTTACTGAATGTTTCACCAGTTGCAGAAATAACTTCCTCTAAGGATTTTTCTAAAAGTGATGACGATCCCATCGTTGTATGTGGACATGCCTGTCAATTTGCCGATAGCGAAAACGCCACTATATTCTGGCAGAATCTAGTGTCAGGGAAGGAGTGCACTCAATCTACATTACAACAGCGCTTTGGCCCTGGTGTTCCTGAGACAAGAATAGGGCTCTTGGAAGGTATTGACCTCTTTGATCATCCATTTTTTGCAATCTCACCCCAAGAAGCCAAATGGCTAGATCCGCAACAGCGATTACTCTTACAGTTAAGTTGGCATTTGTTTGAGAATGCAGGTATCGCGCCTTCTTCATTGAAAGGCGAAGCGGTAGGGGTGTTTGTTGCCATTCAGTTTGATGATTATGCCCGTCTCTCTGATAGAGAACAAAGCTTGGATATTTATCAAATCACTGGCTGTGCGAAAACGTTTGCTGCCAATCGACTGTCTTACTACTACGATTTCCATGGCCCCAGTGAAACCATCGACACGGCTTGTTCTAGTAGTATGTCGGCAATTGCCAGAGCAGTTCAGGCTTTAAGAAATGAGGAATGTGACTATGCCCTGGTTATGGGGGTAAGCCTATTATGTGATTTCAAAACGGTTGAGTTAACAGAACAACTTCACATTATTTCGCCAAAAGGACAGTGTCGGCCTTTTGATAAAGATGCCGATGGTTATGTCAAAGGGGAGGGGGTTGCTGGCATTTTATTAACCAAAAGGTCTATTGCTGAGAAAAGAACATTACGTACTGAAGCAATCGTTTCAGGCATCGCGGTCAATCATGGAGGCCGTGCTCAGTCAATCACTGCGCCAAATGGTAAAGCAGAGCAAGAGGTGATGCGTCGAGCCTATGTGAAGTCCTCAGTTTCTCCTTCCGAGATTGATTATTTGGAAGCGCATGCAACAGCGACAAAATTGGGGGATCCCGTCGAATATCAAGCGATTACTGCAGTATTTGGGCAAGGAAACAGGATTGGGTTGGGATCAGTTAAAGCCAATATTGGTCATACAGAACCGGTTTCTGGCCTCGCCGGCATTATCAAAGCCCTACAAATGTTTGCTCATCAATGTATCCCGCAACAAATTAATTTTACTGAGATTAATCCTTATATTGAATTACAAGCTCCTTTTTATATTGAATCCAACACGGTATCCAAAGAACTACGGCACATTGGGGTGAATTGTTTTGGATTTGGTGGCAGTAATGGCCATTGTGTTTTGAGCCATGTTCAGCAACAACAGCCAACTTACTTTTTGCCATATTACTTATTTGTATTGTCTGCACACAATCAACAGGCATTGGACGAGTTACATCAACGCTGGTTAACCTTTGTCATAAAACATCCAGACATTGATCGAACAGCACTTTGTAAAACGATGTCTCTAGGACGTGATCATTTACCCTACCGAGCCTGCTGGATCCTGGATCCAAATAAGGCTCTCCTACAGCAACTGCAAACTCAGACCTGTTTGTCGACAACGGACTCCGATAATGTGAGTTATCAGCCTTTTCTCAATGTAGAAACCAACGAGCTTGGAAATTATTTAGGGAAGATTGCTTCTTCTTATATGAATGGCAAGGATATTCCATGGTCTACATTATATCAGGGTATTGAATGCTTTCCGCTCATATTATCCGAATATCCTTTTGCGAAATACCGCCATTGGATTGGCAATGAGATGGCCTCCTATTCTAAATCGGAATTCAATCAACCTTTGGAATGTTATAAGGAAGAATGGCAGACTTGCACCTTACAGACATTTAGGTTCACTGATCATGAAACGATATTAATCATAGGATATGAGACGCATCATGCATTAATGACGGCGTTAGTAAATCAACTTCCATTAAGCCAAGTCAGCCTCATTCTGATAGATGAAGACTATCCAATACGTTTAGTCCATGCATTGCAAGAAAAACCACAGAGAATCTATTATTTTGGTAGTTTAAGTCGAATGAGCGATAATTTATTAGAGTCTCAAGACAATCAATTACAAAAACCATTGCTGCATTTGTTGCAATCCATTCAAACTCATTTAAAGGATATGGCGATTGATTTACATGTCATTGCCAGCAGGGTTATGCAAATAAGATCTAAACCTATTGATAATGCTCCAGCGGCAGCCATGTATGGTTTAGTACAGTCATTCAGTAAAGAAATAAATAACTGTCGATGCCACTGTATAGCGGTTGCTGATCTTGATTTACTGGCAGATGCGATGAAGATAAATTGTCAGGATGCTAGCCTCTATTATTTTGATGGTTATCTATTATATACACGGCGATTGGTTCCGGTTAACCTCTCACCTCAGAAAGTAAATCTTGAAAATAGAATTGTTGTTTTAGTAGGGGGTAGCGGACAAGTGGGGCAGCAGTTACTGCCACACTTGTTAGCCCAAAAACCTGCCCAATGTATATGTATCAGCAGAACCTTTACTGATTTAGGAGAGGGAGTAATACATTATGCTGCTGATTGCACCGATAGGTTTGTTTTTCTAGAAACGATTGAGAAAATTATCGAACGCTACCATCGAATAGATTACCTTATTCATTTGGGATCAACGTATCTTGAAACTGACATCGCCGCCTTAAAGTATGAGGACTACCTGGATCAAATACGAGCCAAGGTCTGGGGGACACAATACTGTTTAGAGGCTGCTAAGCTACCACAAGTACAATCGATTTTGATTAGTTCATCGGCGCAAGTCTATAGTCAAAATGAAAAGCGTGGAGCTTACAGCGCTGCTTGTTATTATAGTGATGCCTTGGTGCAGCAATTTGACTCCGACAAAGTCAACTTGCTCCATTGGGGATTTTGGCAGCAAAAAGATGAAGCGATGAATCAATCGATGTGCTCAGTTGGCATTCATCCCATTAATGGCCAACAAGGATGTGAGGCATTGCTATCAGTAATGACAGGCGCTAGAGCAAATGTAAGTTGTTTTTTAGTTGATGCAGGCATGAAAGCATTTATGCCTATCACTGAACAGTCGCAGCAGCCTTTACTGCAAGTGATTTATTTTCATCAACTATTACAACAACTTGAAATCTATGCGGCAGATTTAATCTGGTCAACTTTGATAAGCTGTGGTGTTATTTTTACGCAAGATAGACAACCATGTCTTAATCATCATCATGTGGTGCAATCATATCACCAGTATTTGCAGAATTTAGTCGAGCATCTGCTGAAAGTGGCAAACAATCATAATTATGATTTAACCGCATTGAATGATAATCAGCTCTTAACCAGGCGCTGGCGACAGTTTAAAGATACTCCTGATTTGCAGCCTTTCCTAAATTTACTTGAGCGTTGTGTATCGTTATTACCAAAAGTCCTTTCTGGACAAATAAGTCCTCAACAAGTTCTTTTTCCAAATGGTTGCGAGGATTTAGTTAGAGGGGTCTATCAATTTAATCCCTTGGCACAATATTATAATCGAGTGGTTGCGAAGGTTGTGCATGAGATCTGTGATAATAATCACAGATTACCTATTTTAGAAGTTGGCGCTGGAACAGGTGCTACTACAGCAGAAATTCTAGTAGAAGGTTATCTGGATTTAGATTATACCTTCACCGATATTAACCTTGATTTTCTCGAACAGGCAAAACAACGATTTGCTGAAGCAGCCAATCTGCATTTGCAACAATTTGATATCAATACGGACCAGGCACAAAATGCTTATGAACTTATCATTGCCAGCAATGTTCTTCATACTTGTGAGGATTTGCCACAGACACTTATTCGACTTAATCAGAGCTTATCTCTTGGCGGTCATTTGATCATTAATGAAGCCGTTGCATCGAGTTTATTTTTAGATGCAACTTTTGGATTATTACCGCAGTGGAACAAACAAAAGCAAGATGGTAGAATTAATGGCAGTCCGCTGCTAGGTAAAGAACAATGGGTGGCTTGTTTGGAAAAAGCAGGATTTAGCGTTTCGTTTTGCGACACTCCTGAATGGGTTGAACAAGTGGTCATCATCGCATGCGTAACCCAGAAAAAAGCTTACCTGAAAGAAGCACCAGTTAGAAGAGTAAAATTAACTGAAAGTCCCAAACCACTGATAAGGGAATCAAAGCATTTTTCATCTTCTTTGACTGACATCCTTGCTGAAGCTTTAAACATTTCACCGGAGTCTTTACAAAAGAATCGTTCGCTGCAAAGTTATGGTCTGGATTCAATATCCGCTATTCATTTAACCCAAACCATAAAACAAATCTATGGCCTGGATATACCGCCTACGCGTTTATTACAGGATGAACCCATAGCGTTATTTCTTAAGGAATTTGATTTGGAGTGTTCATTATGATGGGTAACCAAGAGTACAAGGAAATTCGTCAACAGCTGAATTTTACAAGAGGGTTGGGTAGTGCCTTTGGATTTTTAATAGTCGATGGCATACTGTTGTTTCTTGCTTTGCATTGGATTCAAAGTGCTTCAGTGACCTTGTATGTAGTGTCTCAACTCGCACTAGCTATAGTAATGCTGCATGCCTTTTTATGGGTACATGAGTGTGGGCATAATACCTTATCGAAAAGTAAAATGATTAACGCACTGGTTGGCCATTTTTACAGTATTTTTTGTTTTATGCCGTTTTATACCTGGAAATTCATACATGAAGAACACCATAAATGGACTGGTCATATTGATAAAGATCCGGTGTTTGCCTTGCTTAAGGATGCTAAGAAAAAGAAAAAGCTTCCCTGGATATTTCATTTTGGTTGGCGGACGTTTATCCCATTGAATGTGTTTTTTCTCTATGTTGTTTATTGGCGATATCCTTTGACTTTAAAGCGTGAAAATAAACTAAACCTATTTATCCTGAAACATTGCTTGTTTTCCATGGGTGTATTAGTTGTCGCTTATGCACTAGTTTATTGGTTAATGCCAGCCAATATTCATTTCTATTCCTTGTTGCCCGCGCTAGTTCTTTATGCACTGATGTGGGAGACTCTCTCCACACCACAACACCTTGGCCTGGAACCAACCAGCCATAGGCCACAACTGAAAGATCATATAAATACCACGCGCAGTACCTGGTTTCCCACCTTATTACAGCGTTATCTTTTTTTGAATTTTGGTTACCATATCGAACACCATCTGTTTCCAGCACTGCCGTGGCACGAACTCGAAAAGGCACATGACCTGCTGAAAAACAAGCTAGGCAATCATTATAATATGGTGACTGGTGGAAAATGGAATGTGCAAATGCGCAGCCAAAATATGGAAATCGCCATTGGAGTGCATAACAGTGATAGCTGATGTGACTCAAGTGAATCACTATTCCTATCCCGAGTTTGTGAACGATCTTCACTTTAAGCAAAAGATAGTCCTATGTGACAGTCATTCTGTTAAAAGTAGAATGGATTGCTTATCTTATTTTAATTGGCAGAAACTTACTTTTGATTTTTTAGCTGAACAAGATGGTACTTTGTTGCTTTATAAAAATAGTGAGATCATCAAACAACTGAAAGAACCCAAGTCCTTTGTAGTGAGTTCATTATTTAAAAAGAGTGAACTCTTATCACACTATTTTGACAATGAGATGCAATTTAACCAGTGGTGTTTTGATAATTTTCTCATCCATAAGATATCGAAAAAGTATATCCAACTGTATGCATATTATGATGCCTTTAGTCGCCATCCTATGACAGGTGAGTTAAGTCTGCCTCCCTTTCTATACGCCAAGCAGCATCCAGAACTGGAATTGTCTGCTTCATTGGCTGAAATGGCCAATGTAGAGCCTAAGACCATTGCTATCAAAAAAGGGCAAAGTATTCATTTTGATAAATATCTTTATCAGATTCACTATTTTCCAGGGCTACAATGGATAGGAGAGAGCTTTGCAGGTTGAGTTGTTAAAAACAAAACGCTTTAGTTTTATCAACTATTGCCCGCTGATAGTTGATCAAAATAGTAATAGCGCAATACTTATCGATCCAGCGTGGGAACAAACATCCTTTAAACAACGACTCGATGAGTTGGGGGTTCAATTGTCTGCTATATTGTTGACCCATCACCACCTTGATCATAGTCATTTAGCCAATACTTTGGCAAAAGAATATGATGTGCCAGTTTACATGAGTCAGCGCGAAATTGATTACTATGATTTTGACTGCTATCGATTACAAGGCATTTTACCTCAGCAACAAATCATTACTTTAGGTACTCATATGACGGTTTTAGTGCACCATACTCCTGGCCATACCATGGGTGGTGTTTGTTATCAAATTGAAGATAACCTATTTACCGGGGACACTTTGTTTAATGAAGGTTGCGGTTTTTGTCACACTCGTGGTGGATGCCCTGGCATGATGTATGAATCATTGTCCCATTTAAAACGGGTCATTGACGACTCCATTAAAGTGTATCCAGGTCATCAATATCATAGTGAACTTGGATTGACATTTGCTCAAGTGAAGCAGCGTAATATTTATTTGAATATAGATAACAAACAAGATTTTATTGCATTTCGCATGCAGAAAAAATCTGGTGTTTTGAAGTTTAGGTGATTATGAGTGTATTTATTTTTCCTGGACAAGGTGCCCAATTCAAAGGGATGGGAAAGTCCTTATTTGCACAGTTCCCAGAAAAAGTGGAACTTGCTAATGACATACTTGGATATGATATTCGTAAGCGAGTAGACAGTGATGATATTCATCAAACAGAGGTCACGCAACCATTGATTTATTGTGTTTCTTGCTTATCCTGGCTGATATTACGTGAGCACTATCAGCCTGAGATGGTTCTAGGACATAGTCTCGGTGAGTACGCAGCATTGTATGCAGCTCAAGTCTTTGACTTTGAAACGGGTTTGGAAATTGTCAAAAAAAGAGGCGAGCTGATGCAATCCGTGAAGGGTGGCGCGATGGCTGCAGTGATTGGAATAAAGGCTGCTGATGTTGCAGATATAATTAAAAATAATCAATTGCCACTGTATGTTGCTAACTATAATAGTCCAGACCAAACAGTCGTCGCGGGAACTCAGGATGCAATTTCAGGTTGTTCACAATTTTTCAAAGAGGCTAAATGGATACCCCTTGCTGTTTCTGGTGCTTTTCACTCCCCATTGATGAGTGATGTGAGCCAAAAGTTTAAATCCGTATTAGATGCCTATACCTTTGCACCCGCAAAACTACCTATCATTCTTAATGCTACTGCCCGTTGCCACGTTGATTGTCCAAATCCCTGGACAACAGTATTGAGTTCGCAATTAGTTAATCCGGTTTATTGGAACCAAAGCATTCAATACTGTCTATCATTGGGTTTTATAGATTTTATTGAAGTGGAGCCAGGAAAGCGGCTATCGGGGTTGATTAAGAACATACTCTTTCCCGTCGTTTGATTGAAACCAATAGTAACAGATGCCATCCACCGAATGCATAGTAGAGGTGATGTTGTGTTGTGAGCGATATTCATCTACGGCACGTTTACAGTCATCAAAACCACCATAGTCATCGATGATACAAATACCGCCTTCACCCAATTTTGGATAAAAGGTAGTTAGCGCATGTAAGGTAGATTGATAGAAGTCTGCATCTACTCTTAACAATGATAATTCCTTAATTTGTTTTTCCAGGTCAGGAAATGTCTGGTCAAACCAGCCTTGAACCAGCTTTACCCTTTGATCATAGAGATGGTATCGTTTGAAGGCCTCTATGACATCGTCATAACTGGTGGGATTTATTTCTTTTTGTGGAATGTAACTTAACTGTTTACAAAAATAACGAATTTTGGATTTTGTTGTTTCACTGTACTCTTCATTTGGGAATGCTTCAAGAATATAGTTAACCAGCTTCTTTTGTAAGGATTGGGGGAAAATGGGTAGGCAGCGCATCAATAGTTTTAAAGTCAGTAATTGAAAACGGTTACTGACATAGGATTTGGATTGGGGAAACAAATCCGCGCCATAAACTGTACGCTCGCGTTCCTTGTCATAGATGTTTAAGCATGCTTTAGCATAGAGAAGGGCGCCACCCCGCCAACATCCTGCTTCAAATACGTCGCCTTTAACCTGATGTTTGCAAATATGTTGAATGGCAAACTCAATATTATCCAGTCTCTTGGAACTTAATAAGGTTCTGATATTGCCATTGGTCATAAGTCGTTTGAAGTCAGCATTTGATTGAAAGAAAAATTGCCAATCAGGATCACATTTTGTATCTAACAATCCCCTCAGACTTTGTTTGATAATAGATAGATAGTCTTGATTTATGGTAGTCATGATGGCCCATTTATTTGTGTTGTTCGGGGTGCCAGATATTGTGTCAACAAGACGGCTCCAGCACCTAAGGCAAAAAGGCCAAATCCTGTTAACCCTTGTTTGATTATACTGTCAGAAGTATTTTGTTTACTGATTACAGATTTTTTTAGAGCCAGGCATAGTTCATGATGATTGGCGGTATTTTCTGGTGTAAACTCACAATCCGGAGTTTTTAGAAATTGACTTAAATAATCGAACTCTCCTGATTTTTCAGCTTGACGTAGTGCCTCCAGATTGCAAAAGCGGCCATCCGATGATTGTTGTATGTCTTTATCTCTCATAAAACGCAGGATTTGATTTAGCCCATCAAGATGCGGCCTCGCTATGGGCTTTTCGTGATAGTGTAATTGGTATGAGATTCCGGCGAAATCTTCGTCGTGGGCAGACCTATTAATATCGCTGACTTTGATCCACTGTGCTGATTCGATTTCGAAGTCATCCATAGGGTGTAAAGCGGGTAATTCATTCTCGCAGCTATATTCCCCACAGTTGGTAACGTAGTAGTGAAGGATAAGATGCATGCGGCGGCTGCGGCTAAGGTATTCCTTCTGGCAGACGAACATAGCCTTATCTTTTAATGATTCTGGCAGTTGTATGCCAGTTTCCTCGATACCTTCAGTTTGCGCGCAGTCTTTTAGGCTTTGATGATATTTTTCTTTTTTTAGTGGGAGAAGTTTTTGTTGTTTTTGAAGAACTTGATAGCCTCTCACATTACCTTTCATAACTCGTTCTTCGGCCTCATCACGAATCTTATCGTCCAGGCGGGTAACACCGTGTTCCGCTCCTTGTGGCGCAATAACGTTAAGGTTTCCACCTGGTATTGATAGGCCTTTTGTTACACTATCTGTGCGACGCTTACTCTCAACCAAAACAATATATTCTTCCTCTTTAACCTTGGCAAAATAAAGCATTAATGCAGCAACTTTTGGAGCAGGGAATGGATAAACCATGACAGAGGAGCGATGCTGACCTGTTAGTGCGATCGGAGTTAAGTTGTCGACTAAAGTTAGACCATGATAGGTTAATCCAGGGGACTTAGTCGTGGGATAAGTATCCATTAAACGAACGATAAGACTATCTATGAGTTTCGGGTCATGTAGATGTTCTACTAACATATTAACAAGTTCTTTGGGGTCAATTTCAATATATTGTTTTATTAAACCAATAAGCCATTGATAATTAATATAATCTAGTACTAGCTTTTCATAATCTTTACTTACTAAAGAAAGTTTGAACAAGTCATCCTTATCAAGGTTACTTAATAAGATAAATACTATTTTCTTTTCTAGTTTAGTCAGCATTAGCTATCCTGTTGAGCCATAAATGGGCATGAAGCATTTTAATTAAACCATGATTTAAGCGCAAGTTATAAAAAAAGCCCCTATCAAACCAAAATGAAAATGTCCCCTTCCGCATTAAAGAATTCTGGATTATCAATGAAATAAGATTCTTGTAGTCCACTAGGCCGTAATGTATGTGTATACAACAGGTAGATGATTGTAAAATTTAAGCCCCAAAGAAGGGGCTTAGTAGCTAGAAAAAATATGCGTTTGACTATCTGCTTCTACCGAAAAATAATCGTTTATAAATAGATCACGTGCAAAAGCCTCATAATCAAAATAAAACAGCAAATCTTCCGGTATTGCACTGCTGTAGCAGTCATCAAAAAGCGCACGGGCAAAATCAACTTCACTATCATAAGCACCGTGGTAATTCTCCTCTAACATCCTCTCAGCATCCTCAATTGAGTAGTAGCTAAAGAGTTCAGCACCTAATTCCCCTTGCTTCATAATGAAGGAGGCAAGCTCAGCAACATCATTGATGCTGTCATACTCGCCAATTTGAGCACCACCAAATCCTTCAAAATCATGGATTGCAAATTCCTCTGCATCCTCAATGGGGCTGTTAGCCAACATTTTATGAATTTCATCATAAATGGTGTTTACATCCTGAGTTGCATCAATCCATTCTCCGTGTAGTATGCCATTGTTATAAGCTGCAAGACATGCAACATAAATTTGAGGTGTATCCATTTTTAAGACTCCTTGCAAAAGGAGTGCTACTCCCTAAGCAGAAATAAGCACTCCTACTTAGGGTTAAACTAAATTAAGGTGAGGATGTTTATCCTCTAAAAGAGAATGCAATTTCTTGCTTAGCTGTTTCATTTCCTCTATATCTTGTGCCGAAAACTCATGACGCAAGGTATTAAGTTCATTGATGCAACAAGCTAAATCAAAAAATACGTATTCCTTTCTTGAGATGGTAAAATTCACATTTTTCATGGTTTCCTCCAAAAATTGGGAAAACCATCCCATCAGGGAAGTATTTCCCAGATGATTAAAAAATGAGTTATCCATATTTGATTACAACAAGTCTGGTTGATTCGCCTAATTTTTAAAGAGCAGCCGTTCGCAAAGAATAATTGCGAATGGATAAAAAGGTTTAAAACAAGAGATTTTAATGTGGTTTCACCCTGGTGGGTGATCAGTGATCGAAACTGAGGTTCCCGACTTAACGTTCTGCCACAAGATTAGGGAATGATAGTGGCTTTTCACAAGACCAATTGGGTTTCGCCAGACTCTCACTGGCTCTTCAGTTGTGTTATACTTAGTACTCTAAACTATTATAACAAGCAAATCAATCAAAACGTGTTTTATTTTTAAATTTAAAAAACGTTTTGATTGATTTTCAGCCGCAATAAATTCTTGTGATCGACAGGCGAGAGTGCCCTAATTCGAGGCTAATCATTTGACGTGCTTTTCTATCTATGGCTTTTTCTATTGGATTCATGGCGTTGAATTTTATTCCACCTTCAAATGGACATGGCATTCCTTGGCTTTGTGGATCAAATAATTTAGTGAGTTCTCTATATCGTTTCTGGGCGTAGGCATGTCTTAATCCATGCAATTTACTAACTCCCATAGATTTAGCTTGCTCTTCATACTGACTTAAGTGCTGCTTATAGGTCCTATTTGATGGGATGAGAGATTCTCCTGTACGAACTAACTGAGAAACCTTCGTTAACCATTGACGTTGTGCTTCATTTGTGATGTTTAATGTTCGGCCTATACCTCCTTTTGTCCAACTGGGTTTAATGATCAAGCTATCTCCATGGTGTGCTTCGCTTAGTGTGAATTTCATGGATTCTTCACGCCTTAAGCCAAAGAGCATTTGGCCTTCAAGGGATAATCTAATGTAAGGATCGGTGCACTTATTTAAATCAATATGATGAATCGCCTTGTTGATTGAGGATACATAAGAGCGTTGGCTGATGTTGTATGCACTATTTTCTGGCTTAATAAGTTTGGGATTATCCAACAGACAGGCTGCTTTGCGTAGTTTGGCCATGTAGTTTTTAATTGTTCCTGGGTTTTTTCCTTCAGATTTCCAGTGATCTACGAGTACATAGATATGTTTTGCTTTTAATCCTTTTATATGGCCAATTTTATAGCCAAGCTCATGTAAATCTTTCACACATCGAAAGAGCATATGACGCATGTCTGATTGGCTGGCATAGGAATGGCCATATGCTTTTTTAACCAATTCATTGATTGAAAATTTTGCCGAACGCAATTTTGTATTACTCATGCAGATAACTCCAAAGCGTGCGTCTGGATTGCAGCCCCATTTCACGCATGATTGTTTGTTTCGCCAGGTAAGGGGACAAGATTTGACACAGTTCTGGATACATACTCTTGGCATAAAAACAGCGGTAGCTCTTTGATGATGACAGGCCTATTTTTTTTATTGCATGGCTGTACGCGTCGCGTACAGAATGATATCCAAAAGTTAAAATCAAACTTTCTTCTTTGCATAGTGTTTGAAGTACGGTATTGGCTTGAGCTTGCCTATCATTTCTAACAGGAATCCTTCTGTCATGGCTGTTTGTGGCAATATCTCTTGTAATCCAAAGTGAATTTTCCTGAATATGGATAGCAGGATTTAGACGCATTGCTTCACTAAGCGTTAATCCAAAATAAATTTGAAATTCGAGCACTATTTTTGCAATAGGATTTGTTAGTATTTCCGAATAATTATTTGGAAATACAGTTGTCTTGGAGCGAATTTGAACGCTTTTAATTCCCAAATGCTGGTTACTAATATTATCAATTGTATGGTCAATACTTTGAAAAAATCTACGAATGAGGGTCATGTATTTCATGATGGTTTTGGGTTTGATCCCCTCTTTTTGCCAATGAGCAACAAGTTGCACCATATGATCATGAGTAACTGCATGCCATTTGGGGGGAACATGGCCAATATGATATAAATCACGAATCATTTTGTATAATACAAAATGACGGTGTTTTTTCGTGCGGAATGACCCTGTGTGATTGTGTTTACAATACTGATCTACTTGTTGTCTAAGCTGACTTTTTCTCATCTGTAACCCTCTAGAACTTTTTGCCCGGGTATTTTGTTTAGTGTTGGTAGAGCGGCCTGCAAGATTGCAGTACCAGGCGTAGTGCCTCAAGGCTCAGTTCAGGGGCAAATCAGTTTTAAACTACAAACTTCTATTGACCTGATTACATAGGTACTACTTTTTTATGGTGGTGATCTCCTTAGGTTTAATGGTTTTAAATACAACAAAGTCTCTACGAACTATTGTTGCGCACGGGCAATACAGAGAGGGTATTGTGAGGTTCAATTCTTAAAGAATTGTATTGCTTTTCATTACAATAGATTCTGCGAAGTGCAGATGGTGTTTTGTTCTCGACTTATCGTTCTACCACAAGATTAGAGAATGAGAGTGGCTATTGCATAAGACCTGTAAGGTTTCGCCGGAATCGCACCGGTCTCGTCAGTTATGCTTAATATTACATTAGCAAAACGATTTGTGTTGGACAAGGGCTTTTGAATGATTATTTTGAGCAATCGCGTTGCACGCGCTTGCTCAATGATGAATAGTGGGTTGAATTTATTGAAAAATTTCGCAGCCCTTAGGCTGCGTCACTGCGGATAAATCCTCAGTGACGCAGCTATTTAGATTGTATGATTTATATTTGGCTCTATTTTCACGAGCGAGAAGTAAGGCTTTACCTATACATTGCTGAGTCAATCCCATCATCAACTTTTAAAAGCTCAATAAACAGTCGGCATTGGATTGTTTATTATCACAAAGGTCAATTATTGTTTGGAAATTAACATAATGGTTAAGCAAATAACATAATCATACTACTTATTGAAAGGGGGAAGGTGAGCTATCTTTGTTGACTGTTTCTTCAACCGTTTCAGAGGGTTGTACCTTATCAGATCGAACTTCGGTTATAGCACTTCGATATCGTTGAGTTACATCCCGAGCAGACTCTAACTTAGCCCCTTCCTGTGTTTCATGAACAGGCACATCAACTCCATACGCATGTTGTGTCTGTACTTCATGAGTGGGCTGATGGCCTGGCAATTTTGAAAGAGCATCAAAAAATGAAGCGTGTTCATGGCACTCTGGCAAAGACTGTTCAAATAAGTATTTCGGAGGGCCATGAAGAAAATGAATGGTCACTTGATCTCCCTTAATGCTTATTTTGAAATCTTGATTCTTTTCAGGTAAAAAGTCAGTCTCTGAGACTCGCACCAATTTTATTTCACGATCGAATTCTTTGCATATTAAACCGCCTTCTTTGATGTAAATTTCTCGTTTCTCGCTGAATGGGTTCTTATATATTCCCTCAAATGTTTCCAATGATGGGGTGAATTCTTTCTTTTCTTTCTTGTATTTCTGTGCTTCATCAAACCATTCTAAACGCAGTTTTTTGGATTTGTCATTGGGTGATGACTTAGTTGCTGCGACGAAACACCTTCTGGCTTCTTCAATCTCGCCCTGATCTTCGGCAATCATCCCCTCAATTGTTTTTTGGTATCCTTCATCACTTTGAGGATATTGAGGCATGTGTTCAAAAAGCTCTTGCATATCGCCAATTGGCGCTAAATCAGGAGAACTCAATATTTGGGTAGCAATACTCATCCCATGTTCAGAATTTGTAAAAAATGCTGCACCTTTTTTATCTGTTACATTGATCGCAATAAAAGATCTCGTATTAAGGTTTTCACCATATTGATATGCGATTACCTTACCTGAATCTATATATATATGCCAACCTAACCCACAAGTATTCGTGATGCTGTAAGTTCTTGTTGGCACAAGTTTCTCACTTAGGGCCTTGATTTCTGGTTGTGTAGACTCATCTAATGCGCCTTTTAAATCATCAAATTCCACTTTGCTGAAACTTACACGCTTATAATTATCATCTGTTGCATTTTTTAGGTATTTGGCGGTGTTACCCGCTTTGCTTAGAAGTTTGAACTCTTCTGGTGTCAAATCTGAAAGTGCGAAACTCGTTTCAAACTCAAATGCTTCTTGGAAGGTAGGATCGTCCATATTCTTTAACCAGGCGGCCATGAATTTTGAAAAATCATCGGCTGTCGTAAGTAGTGTACCTGCGGCATTAAGATGAGGGGTATGACCTGCTTTTGATGTCATTGCCAAGACATCGCTTTTGAATGATAGATTATTAAGTTTCGTTGCTAAGTTTGTTAGATCAATCTCTGGAGGAATGGGTGCTGGTTCACTCATTCCTTTTACATAGTACTCACGGGGATTTTCAGATAAATAAATTGTACCGTTTTCAGATTGGTTGAGATTTGACAACGATGACATCAATGCCAGATCATACTTAAGGTTTGGGATGCTCTCATAGATTGATGTCGGTTTTCCCAGCTCAGTATGAACGGCTACAATATTGGCCCTACTATCTGGTTGCGGTAAAAATGTAGAGTGATCCAATTCTAAAGGCTTAAACACATACCTTTTAGCTAACTCTTCTAAATCTACTTTTTCACCTAAAACTTTACTCATTCTGGTCTCAATAACTTTTTGTAAGTAAAGGATAGCTTCACCTGAATAGGAGTATCCCTTGCCTAGGTCTGATTTATCATCAAAGGATAGTGAAGAAGATAAATCTGATCCTGATCCAAAATTGGGTAAGCCTGTGGTGTGGGACAATACATGTCTGGCTGTTAATTGTTTAACCTTCTCAGGATACGTACCCCTTTCCATAAATCGTTCATATTGCAGAATATCATGTAATGGTTCATCCAAATCGATATGTTTTTCCTTGACCAATTGTAACACTAAATAAGTAAATACAATTTTGCTCAGAGAGGATGCTGGAAACTGGGTATCATTATTTACTGAATCGGTAGATTGTGTGTCCTTTTTGCCAACAGAGAGTGAGGTTCTTACAAATTCATGTTCGCTTTCTTCTTTGGGTTCAACATAAGCATACCCTGTAGCCGGAATATGGGCAGGCTCTGATATTTTTTGTAAAGCATGAATAGAAGGTTTAGTCATAGTGTACTTAAAAGAACCTCGTGATATATTTATTATGAAACAAATCTCTGTACAGGATCGTTTTAGTTTTTACCTCTTACAAGTGCAAACCAACCTTAGAGATAAAGTATATCTTACTTACTTCCATAAAATTAGAAGTGACAAATAGTTATTGTAAAAATTACCAATGATATTTGGTCTAGTTTAGTTACTCTTTAAATTCGCTTGTAGGCCTGGGTCCTTTTGATATATCAAATGGATTTGGTGATTTATAAGAAGCAACAGCTTCGTTCTCAGCAACAACCTTTTGTTTAGCATCAGGATTAGTCTTAAAGTCAAGATCTGCCTTATAGTTGTTATTGGGAATTAGGTTCTTATTAAGAAGTCTAGTAACAAATTGATCATATAAATTTGGATCAGGAATACTAATTTTCAGATCATTTCCTTTTCTTGAGATGCTTATATTTTGTGCATTGACTTCATCAGTAAACATTTTGAGCTCATCTTCAATCTTATCATAAAGCTCATTTAGATCCTTTTTATCGTTAGCACTGAGAGATTCATTACCTTGAAAATAGATTAATCCCATAGCTGAATCCAATTTAATCGAAAATACAGCTAAGTCATTATTAAAATTATAAAGGAAATCTTCATCAGAGCTCCAAACCGCACTATCTTCTAAATAAGAGGATAATGCTTTAACTTCTATATTTGTAGGTACATATTTTGGAGCAGGGGCATTATCTTGTGGGGAGTTTTCACCTTTGACTTCATTACCACCACCAGCTCCTCTGCCATGACCTCTGCAAATAGGCAAACCAGCCGCACGGCACATACCGCAGGGATTACTATCAAGAGCCTTTGATCGTTCATCCCTTTTATTTTCTTTTTTACTTTTCGGTTCAGCTGGCATTTTTCACTCCAAAATATCGTAAATTTTTGTTTAAATTTTAACCCAATGGGTTGCGTTATATAACAATATTTTTGTTTTTTTACGTATATTTAACAAATTATATTATCAAAAGTTACAGAAAGGTTGATGATTATTAAGAGCACACCATTTTTTCAATACATTACTGAGTTTCCAATGCAGGCAGAAAAACATGTTAAAATTATGGAAAAGAAAATGCAATATTGAAGTTTCGGAAGAAGTCCAGCCGTATTTTTGCAATTAACTTTGAAGGTTTAGTTCTAGCATCTCCAAGCCTGATAATCACCAATCAAATTTTGAATCTTCGTCATACGATATACCTTAATTTGCCAATTTATTTGTTGATGCCGAGCTACTGATCTAGATCGTCTGTTTCTACTGCTCGGACCATATACGTGATGACACCTATCTGCATTTCTTTTTCGCACGTAATTTTTTACGGAGGTTTGAACAAGGTGAATGTCCTTCATACTACTAGCCGGATAGCGGGTATAATAACGCGACATTTTTGACTTTATAACAGCATGGATCCTCAGTGGTTGTGCTGCATCTTTGAGACACAGATGAAGCTTCTTAAACAACCCGCAATCGAACCTGGATGCTCTTCTTGGACGGTATTTGATTGGTTTGTAGTTGCATCATACATGCATTTGTAATTCATGGCTGCGAAAATACCCAAAAGTTCGTTGGTAATGTTGAAGGCCGTTATTAAATCGCTTTCTTCATAACTATCTAACCAAGAGGAAACACAGAGCCGCTGTAATGTTTGATACTGAAAGTCATCTGGCTTCATATTATAGAAATAAGTCAGGTTCCATAAACAAGTATTTAGAGAGAAAAATGGATGGCCAATCACTGTTTCTCCCCAGTCAATAATGCTTAGCTCCCCTGTTTTTTTGGAAACTAGGATATTGTTATCCTGAAAATCGCAATGATTGATGGTTTCAGGGATCTTGTACTGTGACAGTCGTTCACATAATTCTACACAGAAATCATAAGCTTCATTTAGCGTAGTTATTTCTTTTTGAGATAAGCCATCAGCAACTAATAGCTCCGTTTCTTGAATAAGCTCGCGGTACAACTATTGAATGGGCTGGTTCGACTATTTTTTGAACGGAAACCAGCCTACAATCATTAGATTCCAGATAATCCACTGCCCATTGAATAGCTGCATCATTATTTTTCATGCTTCATCCAGGTATCGTGCAACCTTGACACCACATGTTGCACATTCGCCTTCAAGAGTAATTGTCCTACTATTTTCTATAGCAACGGGGGATATCATTCTGCATACGCCACTGCATTGACCACACCAGACATTATTTAAAATTAATTCTTTCTGCGTTACTTTTTCCCATAGTTGGAGCGCTTTTTTTGTGCCACGAACACCTGCGCTTTCCGGGATCATGGTTCTTTGTTTTGCCATTTCCCAGTAGCGCATTAACTCATCAAATGATTTGCCCTGTAGATTTTCCAACCCCTGTTCTTTAGCAATAGCCCTTACTGCATTTAAACGATGTTCAAATTTATCAAGGCTTTTGCGCAAGGTAAGCTCGGTATCAAAGTTACAATAGGTACATAGCGAAAATACCGCATGCAGTAGATCACCTATTTCATCCTGCAAGGCTTCTCTGTTGTCTTTCGCCTCCAGATGCTCTTCAATTTCCAAACATTCACTGCGAATTTGCGCCATAATTTGGGCATTGGTTTCCCATCGCAGGCCCAAAAGAATGGCTTCTTTCTCTAGATGTTCAATGTCATCAAAAATGGTTTGTTTCATTCTATTATTCCAATTCAAAGCTCACTATAAAAAAATGAATCATTGCTTAACTTCAAGGTCCTTGTTACTCGTGCTTAGTCAGGTGTGTTTTATTAACAAACCTTTTTAACTTATGCGTGGGATAACAGCGGAAACATCAACTGATTTTCATCGAATAAAGATGTCTTGTCTTCCTCAACAAAAAGCATTTCATCCTTTGCTTGTTCATCGACAGGTATTATCTCATAGGATGAACAATCTTTTGGAACAAAACCAAGTCTTACAGTATCTGTGGTTTCATCACTCAATGCATGGATAATATCGTCTAAATTGTGCTCTTTTTTGCTATATACGTCCAATAGGTGCAGTTGTCGTCCTTTTATTTCAGCAATCGCAATGGCATCCAATTCAGGCAAGTAGAACACATTGTCTTTATATACAGTGATACAATAAAACATTACCAGATCGGCGTTTTCTTGCATGGAGATCTTGCCATATGGATCGGTGTTTTGGGCATAATCATAAAGTTGTTCCCTATTTTCTTTTTTATTCATATTCAATTTGACAAAGCTAGCTTGCGTTGAGGGTGTTGTTGTTCGCTGGTATTGATACTCTTTAACTGATTTAAATCCGAGTTTAGGATAGAAGCCCCATACCGTTGAATTAGCAAAAAGATAAATCAGATGATTATCTGCTTTCCAATCTTCAAAGACTTTTTCCATGAGCATTCTACTTAAGCCTTGATTTCTGTAGGCGTCATCTGTCATTACAGTGCCAAGCTGGATGGTTCTTTGTTTATGGCCAAAGATGCTAAAATCTATTATATTTACTGAAACATTGGCAACGGCTTGTTCCCCATCAAATAAGGTATAAGGAATGTATTTGTCGCGCCAATAGCCTGATTGGTACCACTCTTCAAAAGATAAATCAAAGGTTTTGACTGCAAGCGCATTAAATGCAGTGCGTTTTTTATCGTCTTGTTGATAGCCCTTAAAAAATATAAGTTTTTTCATTTATTACCTTTGTTAGAGAAACATATGCTGTTACCCGTTGCTTCACAGAATAGAGTATACCCTAGATTGACATTGCAAGATTGAGGTATGTTGAATAATTACAGTAAGATACATTCAAAGTTTAGAAATTTATAAATTTAAGGAAATCATTTTGCCTACTATTGCAAACAACAACAAATTTTTCAGTTTTTTTCTGAAAGTCTCCACACCATATCGGTGGTGGTTTCTAGCAATGAGTATGGTAGGTATCTATTCAGCTATACACAGTGTTATTCAACCTTATGTACTTAAGGTTATCCTAGACCGGGTAACTACATCTGGAGCAAACTCCTTTGTTTCGAAGTGCCTACCACCCGCTTTATTACTAATTATTCTCGGTTTTTTAATCACTCTTTTATGGAGATTTTACAACTATTTGGTACTCAAATCATTACCAAGGATAAAAGCTGATATTGTAACTATTGCCACGGAGCACTTAAGAAACCAATCCTATGCATTTTTTCAAGATAGAATGAGTGGCGAGATCAGCGCTAAAATTTCAGATTTAACCAATAACATCCAAAATGTTGTCAATTCATGGTTCAATATCTCAAGACAAGCTTTAACTATCTTATTATCAATTTTTATAGTAGGAACGGTTAGTTGGTACTTTAGCGCTACTTTTCTTGTTGTATCAGCTGTTTTTATCTATTTATCGTATTATTGTGCATCCAGCATTAGACCCTATGCAAAAGATTATGCAGAGGCAAAAACTAAATATTCTGGCGCCATCGTTGATTGTTTTAGCAATATTTTAAATGTGCTGCTATTTGCAAGGGAAAATCACGAAGCAAAATATTTAGCCCACAATACAAATCTGGCTTTAGAAAAAGAAACTAAAATGCAGGTTAAAAATATGCTTAATGCTTCATTGCTTGGTTTTTTTGCCTGGGTTTTACAAAGCACATCTATATTATTATTGGTTTATCTTGGTGCAAAAGGCCAAATTACAGCTGGTGATTTTGCTTTTGTATTTATCTTATCCATAACGGTTATTGATCAAATTTGGTATTTAACTGAAAGTTTATTGGTAGTTGGAGAACAAGCAGGTATTTGTCAGAACGCTCTCGACACCATTTTCACTCCTCATTTACAACCTTTAAGCTCGATAGATAGTAAACTAAGAATTCAAGAGGGGAAAATTGAATTCAAGGATGTAAATTTTAACTATATTGAAGATAAAAAAACTATTACCGATTTTAGTCTAACGATAAAAGGCGGCAATAAAATTGGGTTAGTTGGCTTTAGTGGCGCAGGAAAAAGTACCATCGTACAGCTTATGACTAAATTATATGATATCGATAAAGGTGATATCTTAATTGATGGTCAAAGTATTAAAGATACTCATAGACAAAGCCTGCGAGAACATATTGCTTTCATACCCCAAGATCCCTCTCTATTTCATCGTTCTATCTTTGAAAATATTCAATATGGTTGCACAGAAGCCAATCTTGACCAAATCATTAGAGCTGCCAAGCAAGCCCATGCTCATGAGTTTATAAGCCAACTGCCACACGGATATGAAACCTTGGTTGGAGAAAAAGGTGTTAAATTATCTGGCGGGCAAAGGCAGAGAATAGCGATTGCAAGAGCCATTTTAAAAAATGCGCCCATTTTAATCTTAGATGAGGCTACCAGTTCGCTAGACTCCATTACAGAAGAACTAATCAAACAGTCTCTGAATTCCGCAATGAAAAATAGAACAGTTATAGTCATTGCTCATAGGCTTTCAACCCTCCTGTCAATGGACAAAATTGTGGTTATGGATCAAGGTAAAATCATTGAGCTAGGTAGCCACAGTGAGTTAATTATTCTGAATGGTTTTTATAAAAACCTATGGGATGCTCAAAGTGGTCATAGCCTTATTTAAGATGATCTGTTGCCATACCTTCTCAACTTCTATCTGAATTGAAGCACCACCAATGTTGGTAATTAGTATAGAGGAGAGAAATTGGGCGATAAAATCTATTATCCTTATCATTTATATATACAGTTGTACGGAGATAAATTGTTTGCGTCACTGAAACTAATTCTCAGTGACACAGGGAAGTACAGCAAATATTGATATTTAGCCTTTGCTTTTGATAAATGTATCGTGAGATATGAATTGAGATCCTGGGCCTTCAGTAAAGCTAGACATTTGATGTGCAATAATTGCAATTGTATCAATTTTCTCTTTATTTGAATTAATATGCCCTGTCAGTGTAACCACGGAACCACATGTTGGGTAGTTAACACTGAAAGTTATGGCAGTCCCATCAATATAACCAATGATTGGTCTTGCTAAGCCAATTACATCCTGACATTCCTTGGAGGCAACAGAAGTTGTAAAGGTCCCTGTTAGAGAATTTTGTTTATTAAAATTCAGTTCTAGCGTTGAACCACGCGTATTTTGATAAGTTATAGTGTTTTCTGCAAATGCTATATGACTTGCTAATGATAAACTCATCATGACTACACAAGTTCTAATGTTTAATTTCATATTCTTTAACTCCCATTTGTTTATTAATAAATTTATAACCTAGTGTTGTAGGCAGAGTTATTTTAAGGAGTGGTGAAATAATTTTAACTTCGTGAAATCACGGATACACACGTGAAAATTGAGCTATTAATTCCGCACGCGTTTTAACACTTAATTTTTGTTTCGAATTATTAATATGGGCTTCAACAGTTCTTGGAGAAATACTTAATTTCTTTGCTATTTGTTTATCAGTATAACCATCAGATAGTACCGATAATATTTCGTACTCCCTGGGAGTTAAGGCCTTTATAATGTTCGATTGAGGTAATTCAATACTAAAGCCAACAAGGCCAATTATATTGAGTCCTTTATCAAATAGAGGACTCTTCTTACTGATTATATTAACAATAGTTCCATCATGACGTAATATTTGTTCATAAGCACTTAAATCCTCCCCATTTTCAAATAACATTTGATCATTCTTTCTAAGTTGATCTGCATAATGGTGCCATACAAAATGATGGTCTTGCTTATGATAAATTTCGCTAAGCGATTGAAATCCTGCTGATTTGCTAATAAAAAAACCATTTCCCCAGAGATAACATCCGTTCAAATTTTTTACGAAAATTGCGAAATTTAAATCTTGGTAGGCATGAACTGGCAATGATTCTAAATACAATATCTGTTGCGCCATGGAAAATTACCCCACCTACCAATTTATAATTTTATTCAATTAATAGAAGCAAATAATAGCACAATTCATAGGCTGTCCCCAAATTTCAGGGGATTAAAAACTGATTAATGGTGGGGTAGGTAACTCGTTTTTATCTTTTGCACAAAAGGATGCAATTGGTTGCTTAAAATTATATAGCAAAATTTTGCTTAGTGCTTGATTAGTGGATTGTTGATGTTGCTTGATATTACTGAAATAAATATCATCTGAATCAAAGCAACCTGCAAGTCGCAGTAATTTCAAAGTCGCGATTAGCTGGTCATAAACTTCAATCAACTCAGCTAATTTTATACTCATGGGATTGCATACGATGATCTTTGGATAAAACTGCACGACAAAATTAATTTGTTTGTCTTTGAACTCTTTTTTCTTAGTAAGAAGATCTTCAAAGCTTTTAATTTCAGAGGAAAACGTCTTAGTCAATGCATTCAGTTGTTTTTCCATTTCGTAAAACACTTTAAGAGCTACCGGATCTTTTTTTCTACATCTACCAATAACAATATTAATCTTATGCAAAATAGCCTCAATAAAAAGCCTATCCCCACTAATTTTCCTCTCAAATAATTTATACACTTCACGGGTACGAAGGTTTAAAGTAATTTTTGCTTTCATATTAATCTCCAAGGTTATCATCCAATTGGTTAATTGCACGAATAGCGCTTTTGATATCCTTGGGGGCTAATCCATCGTTTACAGGTAAGGGTATTCTTACTTTGTACAGCTCTCCGCCATTCACTAAAACAAAGGCCTGTCCTTTGGGCAATGAGATAATGTCATTCACATCAATCATAGGTACTGCGGTAGTTTGTACTCGATCTTCATTGGTGGTGTTAAAATAAACGCCATCTTCGCCATGAGGTGTGTCGTTGACCATGGAGACTTGAGTGTGCTCGACCACTCCAATTTTTGGTAACACTTTAACTAATAAATTGGCTGTTTCTTCATTTTTTACACGTAACATGATGAGGGTGTTTAGATTTCCTTCAGTCACTTCTGCTTTCGCTTTTGAGCCTAGTGCCACCTCCATATCTTGTTTGGTCTGAGCATAAGCGGTGACCTGAAAACCAGCCCCACCTGCTTTATTTAAAATTTTGACAAACGAGTCTTGGATAATTTCTGAAAGTTCATCGCAATGGAGATTGAGACGGTAATTTGCGTTACTTTCCTTATATATTTTTCCAGCAGTGGATACTAAATCTGACAAAAAGGCTTTACCGACTGCTTGGGCGATATTAGGGTTTGTTAAGCTATCCAGCCCGATATAGATGACTTGTTTGTTTTTTATTGCACTCATCAACTCGATTTCACAATTGCTTTTATGAAATGAAAAGATCCTTGAGGCATTACTCTTATTAATCTCTGATAATACAGGGCCAACACTGGCCGTGATTTTATCGTAATAATTTTTATCCATGATGGCTGCATCAAACAGATCAATGAGTACTTGATCATGAAGGCTTTCAACGTTGCCTGAAGTGATGGTTTTACTGATATGCTCTTGTAAATATTTCACCACCGCTTTTGAGCGGCTCATAGGCGGTGGTGTATTGCCGTATTTATCTACACGGCAATCATTATTAGCGATGATTTCTTCTATTTTTTCATGATAATTTGAATCATGTGTGGGGAGTATGGCATCAGAGTAGGTCATTAGTAGTTGATCCAATCGATTGATGTAAAATCCTATAGAAGTATAAGAAATAAGTTGTTTCATTTCTTCAAGGCAGATCGCTACAATGTTCACGTATTTCCAGGCAAAGGCTGCAAACTGTTTTCCTTCGCCCTCAGCTTGAATGGCATCGGTAACACGTGTAGCAACCTCACTGACTTGATCATAGTTTTTGAGCGGATTGTAGTGAGCAGACAATTCGGGAAAACCTAAATGCACCACTCTAAAATCATGTAATTTGCCACTAGCCTTGCAGGCTGAGTACATATCACGAACTAAATCTAAATCTCCTTTGGGGTCAACGACAATCACTGCATCACCATTTCTAATATCCTGATTGATTAGGATGCTTGCTAGACGTGTTTTGCCAACTCGGGTTGTGCCCACTACAAAAGTATGACCAACTCGAACTTCTTGCGGGATATAGACAGAACTATCTTTTTCACCTAACCCATGTAGGTATGAGCTGCCACCTACAGGTGGATCAGGTTTGAATGGATTGAATCTTGATGGGGTATTAAACAGTTGGGTCAATAATGAACTTTCGTGGTTTTTGCAATAATCACGTACTTTGCGATAGCACGTATTTCGTTGCATAAATAATTCATTTCTAATTTGTTTAATTTGATGTAATCGCTGCGTATGATGAGGCAACCAACGAAACCCTTTCCCAAGAAACAACCATTTCTTGGATAATGGCACTTCCGTGGTGGACAAAGCATAATAAGGCATAGCAATAAGTCTGCGGTGATAATGCTTGATGCGGAAGGCCTGGTATCCTCTAACTAGACCCAATGTCATAAGGCTAAGTGCTGCATAGACTCCCATGTCTTGAGTGAGTAAAAACAGGTGTGGTTTGGCGACAGTCAGCCATGCCAGTGAAGTGCAGGTCAGAAAGGTATAGAATTCAGTGGGTTCACGCAAAAGGTTTTCAACGGGATATTGGCTCATGATTTATCTCCACCAAACCAGTAATTCAAAAAAGATTAGCGCCGCAAGCAGGTAGTATTTTGCTTGCAAAGCCAATTTAATTTGAACCTCATCAAGTTCATGTGGGCGTCGGTTTACCATGCTTGCAATCAGTTTTGGCCAAGCCCAATACAGAGCTAGATAAAACAGCACATGACAGAGTAAAAAACCTATTTGATGGGTTTTGAAAAAGTCATTCATGCTGCTAAATTCAGTACTGAATCGCATCAATTGAGGTGCTAATAACAAAAGCAATACTACTGGCAGAATGAATTTGCTTATGCCTATAATGGACTTATAGAATCGTTTATTTAACACGGAAAAAACTCCTTATGATTAGGAAGAACAACCACAAAAAGTCGGTGGTTTTGAAGGGATTGAAAATATTTGGCAAGATAAGTCTTCTTGCTTTGCAAGCGATTGTTGTCTTTGCTTCCGATGAAAAAGATAAACCACACTATGTTGCGGGGAAGGCAACCGAACTTTATGAAGATGGTGCAATCAGTGGCTCTGAATACGCCAGACATATTCATGGAGACTAGCTTCATTTTACTTTCCCCATGCTGGCTATTTTTGCCCCTTGCTTGATGGTATCCACACCTGAGTTGGCAACTTTGTTACTGTGCTGCGCTGCGTCATTAACCAATGCACCAAGTGCTGCCCCTGCTTCCCCACCAAAATGACTAGACAGTTTTAATAGCAACATGGGTGCAATAAAATAGAATAAAACCGCCATATTGCGCATGGCTGCAATGGCATCGTTTTGTCCTAAAGGATCAAGCACACTGCGCTCGACAAAACCCACCAGTTGCCACAGGTATTGCAGGAAAATCGCCATTATAAACAGACCGCAAATACTGCCTAACGCCTTAGGGTTATAACCACTTAAAGCCAAAATCACAGGAGTCAAGATAATCAGGAAGAAATACAAAAAGGCCTGCATGACAGGTAGTGTTTGCATAATGGCCTCACGCTTTAACGGCGTTGATGTCCATGATTTTGTTAGTTGCCCAATATTTACTAACCCATGTGAAATGGCACCACCAAAAGCCCCATTGGTATTTCCCATTAGGTTTTTCATACTGTTAGCCTGCATGTCACGACTGTCATTAAGCAACATCTTGGCAATGTAGTCTTCTGAGCTTAACTGCGAACCCCAAGCTTTAGGATGGTTATTTTTGAACGTGCGTACCCGGTCTAAAACCGCGTAGTAATTCAGGTGACTGTCAAAGACACTGGCGTTATTGGCTACTTGCACCAAATCTGTTTTGAGCTTTTTCCACCATTGATTGCAGGTGGGATAACCTTGCTCTGGCAGATGTTTGGCATCAATATCACCACGTTCTGCTGCTTTTTCGAGATTTTTGTTCGGGGCTTCGTTAAAGGTAAAGCCAGGTACGGGTTGTCTTGCGTAAATTTTATCATAGTATAGTGTTTGATAGACTTTGGAACCCACCCATTTTAAATCTTCCTCACCACCGTATTTTTTTAAAATGTCATTGACTTTGGTTTTATCGTGCGGTTCATTGTGGTATTGGCTTCGGGCCTCAAGGAAGCATTGTCTGTGAAAATTCAATGCTTGTTCACGTACATCAGCAGGTAAATAGGTGGATATTAAATCGCCTTCAATCGCTTGTAAGCTGTCGGTGCAACCGGTCACTTTCATCAAGCCGTAGGTAATCCCTGACATGTAATTTTGCAAGAGTGCAAAACCAATAGGCATTTTGACATTGGGTGTCAGTACGTCTGCAAATGCTTCATCATAAGTAGTACCTGTATCTTTTAATGTAGAGGTTTTTGCATCTGTTCCTTTTTTTATACCGCACATCGGCTTAAAACTCATGGCTTTTTCTTCCAATGGCACACAGGGGTAGATAAACATGCCGCAAATCAAAAAAGTAATTGCCAATTCATAAAGAAAATGATTCAAGGCATATTCTGCCGCGTGATGTGTAGCACCAGAAGGTGCCAGCACATTTTTTAAGAATCGATACCCTACCATAAGAAAACCAAGGTATAACAAACCCGTTTGCCACAGGGCATTAAAAATAACCTCATATTGTTGCCAGCCTAAATAGGTGGTGTACAAGGATAACGGGCTAAATACGACCATCTTATGCTCCTTTGAAATCAGGTTTCGCATAGACTGCGCCATTTTTAACTTGCGATTGTTCATGATCATCACCAGGCAAGCCCTTGGCTATATCGCTACTTCGCATATCCATCAAAAGACCTAAGGTTTCAGTCATCATTTTTTTACGAACTTCGCTTTCAAAAGCTAAAGAATGAATGTCATCATCGAGTTTCTTTAAGGCAAATTTCACCATATCAAGCGCGGGCTTTAAGTTTTGTACTTCTTGTACTTGAAGACCAGCTTGTAAAATACGGCGCATCATCAAGGCCTTATCGAGCATGTTTTGTACAGCAATTTCCTCGGCCAATTTGGAGACAGTCAAGATTTGTTCTTCACGTGGCATACGTTGTATGGTGATGATGATTTCATCTGTAATCATCAAGTTGGATGCACTAACCATTTTGAGTTTTTCTTCAGTCAACGGCCATTGCTTGTCTACTAGATTCCACAGTGCTTTAGACACATTGGCAGTACAGGTGTTGGAGCTGTCACAATTTTGTAATAACGCGGATAACCCAATGCCAGCCTTGGCATCGTGTTTGGTTTTATCTGTATCTGTAGCGGTGCTTACATGAATATCACCTAATACTTTAACCGCCCATTGACTGGCATCATCCGGTGTTGGCCAAGCATGCGTCATGGGTGTTTTGGTATCGGGCTTCTTTTCATTATTAAGTGGTTTTCGATTCAATAAAATGTTGTAACCGGCAATTACCACATCGTTGATGACTTTGATAGGCCGTTGGTATGCTCCACCAGCATTTCCGCTTTCCCGACCTATCCAGGGCAGTCCATATTCGTCACGTTTTTTGGCAATGCTCTTGGCTGTTGCCGTCACGTCTACATTTTCTGTTTTTGCGCGTTTTGCTGCTTCAAGCCAGCCCTGACTATCAGACACCGAAAGCATACTTTCCATAGGTGATTGACCCTCTTCCAGAGTCTTCTTCACATCCTGGCAATCTTTGACTTTGACACTAAATTCATTCTGCGCGTAACTGGCCGTATTTTGCAGTACGTTATAAAGCGCAGGCATGGATTGTTGTAGCTTATACAGTGGGAAGCCTGCAACAGATCCTTTGAGGTTATCAATAATGCCGCCAGGAATATTCATGGCAGAAGACTTCATATCCTGAAAGGTATTGGTAATGGATACTACAGGATTAAATCCATTACAGGTAAAGCCAAGCCGCCCATCGACATTACCACCAATAGTGATGGTTTGGTCATTATTAACAGGGGGTACATATAGATTGGATGAGCCACCCAACTTGTAATAATAATCCGATTCATTAGGCATAAAAGAACTGGCAAAGAGCATTTTTGATAGCATCAATGCAAGTAAAGACATAGACAGTTTGTGCATGATTAACTCCTATCGTTTTTGAGGATGTCCCACTTTGGGGAATGAAAGTGCGCGCACTAATTTCCCTTCATGGGCAATACAGCCTCGATATTTTCGCCAAACTACAAAGACATAATTTCCATTTCCTGCTTTGTCATCCTCTACACCCATATCGCTAGCATCATTAAAATTGATGTTGCGGTTTCTTGGGTACACTTCCTGCCAGATGATGTTTTTGTTGTGGCCATCAAATATCACATTGGCTACCACGCAATTAGCACCACAAGAATTACTGGTGCTCTGGGTTACATGAAGACTGTTTTTATTGGTCACGATGTCTGCTGCATGAAGGGCTGCAACAACAGATGCTCTAAAGCGTGAGGGCTGCGTGACTCGCATAATCCTTGGGATTTCATGTCCCCACGACTGTGTTGTGGATCCTATGTCATGGTTGAATAATAGATGAGGATGAGTTGCCATATAAGCAATTTCAGCAAGCTCTGTGCGGTCTGACACGGCATCAGCCTCACTGATGTAGTAAGGGGAACCAAAACGTGTTTCAGGTTTATGTGACAAATAAGGGAAACGATAAAGACCTGCGGGGCTGCCAATTACATCAACAACCCGTGTGCGTTCTTCATTGATGTGCATGGCCGAGGTTTGTCCTGCATCATCGCCAAAACCTAGCGCTGAACCAGTCGCTAGTAGATAGGTCTTTTGATACAAGGCTTGGCTTGCCGGATTTTCATAAAGTGCACGTGCTTCAATCCATGGATTGGTTTCGGGGCGATTGGCCACTGTGACAATTAAGTCAGGTAAAAACTGTTCGATTGCAGGAACAGCTACCAGCTTAGGCGGAAGTTTTCCTACTGCCCAAGTACAGGAACCAATTACCTTGTAGTGACTGTTGGTAAAGATCCTGCCTAATACCTTGTTGGCAATACCAAAACTGCTAATAGGACTAGGTGGCTCTATGCTTTCTCTTGCATGGATGGATGAGCTAATCATCATAGAAATAAGCATCATGATTTTTGCTTTGTTTTTTATTTTCGAGAAGGTCGGCAAGCAGTTCAGCGGCTTTAAGTACATCATGTTGTTTCTCCAGGGTATGGCGTTGTGCTTTTTCTGATTTTTCAGTCATTAAAAGAGCAAGCAAGTAGCGAGGTGGAATGACACGAAATAATCCTTGATAACGTGAGCCTAATAAAACCGCTTCTGCATATAAGCCTTTTTGAGAATCAATATCTCTAATTAAGGCTTCTTGTTGTGGAGTTAATGATTTAAAGCGTTTGACATCGCTAATTTCCTTTTCATCAAGGCCTAATAAAATCCAGGTTTCAATTAGCGATAAAATCTTGGTGGCTTTTTCCGAATTCATGTCGGTGACGTTTTGGGTAATAGCAACCAGCCAAAGACCTAACTTTCTGGCTACTTTGGCAACAAGTAAACACACGGTCACCACTGAAGGAATTTGAAATTGCAAATGAGATTCATCAATAAAAAGAAAGGTTGGTCTGTTGTCGTTTTGAGTGGCTTCTGCCATAGCCAATATTCTTGGTAATAAAGACACCATCACTAAAGCGAGCTTCCCGGTATCATCTTTAATCGCGGAGATATCAACATGAAAGATATCAAAATCTCCTAAAGGTTCAGTTGGAACATTAAAAAAGCGTGATTTGGCGCTGTTAATGACATAACTGTTTAATCGGTCGTGCATATCCAAAATACGGTCTTTTTTGCGAGGAACTGTTTCTTTATCCAGTCGCCGTTTAAAGCTACTTACAATGTGCTCAGTTAACATTTGCGGGATATCATGGTTAACAGACGTTAAGATGGCATCACTTAAGACTTCGATTAACAGTGTTTCATCGGCCAGAGTAAATTGCTCTTCTTCCAGTGCATTGGCTTCAGTAATCATGGTACGCAACGCTAAGGCCAGCTCTGCTAGATACGAGCGAGATCCATCATTACAGGCCAACTCTTCTGAGCTGGCTGGCTGTTCGAGATTTTCTTTGATTGTTCTAATTTTTTGCGCAATTAAGGTTGCTTGTTCTGCACTCAGATTGTCCGTGATTTCAGGAATGGCTTTATAAGCTTCACAAAATGGATTTAATGGAACGGCTTCATCTTTTTTATTACTCAGTAATAACTGCTTGGTTTTTTTGCCGTGTGTTTTGGCATGTAGAAGTATACGATCAAAAGAATTTCCCATTTCAAATAGAATGATGCGGGCATTTTTAGTGGCCATCAGCGAATTAATCATCCAGCCAGTAGCCACTGATTTGCCGCCACCGGAATTGGCGAACAAGGCCATGTGGGAGTTTTGGCTGATAAAATCATGATGCAATACATCAAAAAGCACTGGTTCTCCCAAACGATTAAAAAAGGTGAAACAGGGAAGGTGCCTTGCCCCTTGATTACGTCCATACACAGGCAATAAAGAGGCTAATTCGGATGCATACATCAATCGGTCAAAGCGCAAGTATTGGCGAGCATATTGTGGGATGAAATTAAAAGGTAAGGCATTGAGATAACTGTTAATGGGATGAATGTCGAAACAAGAAGAAATCAAAGGCATTTTGGCTTCAATGAATAATTCTTTTAGTTCTTTTTCTATGAGTACTGCCAGGTCTTTTGTGCTGGCACGATAAAAAATGGATTGATTAACCCAAAAGAGACGGTTTCCTATAGACAATTCATCTCGTGCGACTTTAATGTCTTCTCTGACTTGTGTGGGTTTAAGGCTTGTCCCTACTATGCCTTTTTCAAGACGCATGAGATGCGCGTCTAAGGCTTCATCATTTTCAAAGATAACCTGAATGGTATAGGTAGCGCCTTCAGGCAACTTATCTAAAAGCGAATACCGATGTTTGGGATTGGCTTGTGGTTTTTCACGAGATAAAAGACCAATTTCAGGCGCTTCTTTCAGTCCATCAATATAAAGAATACGATGGACCATCTCATCGAACATAAAACCTTGCTCGTCACTTTGTGGTTCATGAAACAAAACATTCTGGCTTAGGGTATAACCTGCCGGTTTTTTGTCTTTAGGATAAGGAAAGCGAGCTAATAGTTCTTCGGGGTTGGCTGCAAACCAACGCACCAACCACTGATAATAATCTTTACCGGTTAGTTGTTTTAGTTGAAGACCAGGTGATAGTAATTTGCTTTCAATCTGAGCCATGACTTCCTGATGCTCAGCAAGTGACTGCTCTCTGGTGGTTTGCGTTTTTTGATAGAGGCGATAAAATAAAACCCTGATTCGTCTTCGTCTGCCACGATAAGGTGCATCGGTTTTGGGATCAACAAACAATCCTTCAGGTCTTGTCATCTTGCAAAACAGATCATCCAACCTTGCCAAATAGTCACGAGTAAAGGACGTTTCAGCAATGTCTGGTGCAATGCTTTGTTGAATATGAGTGAGAACAGGTTTTAAACTGTATTCGTCATTGACATACATTTGCATCACCCAGGGATCTTCTTTGTGCAAAGGGACTACCGTAGCAAAAGTATCTCGAATTTTGTTAAACACAGCGTGTAAATGTTCAGTAGAGGCGGCCTCCGCTGGAATGGACGCTAATTCAAAACCTGAACCAATGCTGACTCCATCATTGAGTAAAAAGAGATTGAGCTCATCATTGAAATCCACCATAGACAATTGATTGGCAAAGGAAGGGTTGTGATTCTCAAATCTTTTTTTTATGTTTTGTTGCGTTAATACTGGTTTATTGGGTTGTCCTAACAGCCAGTCACTTACTTGGCTGAATAATTTCATTATTTACCTCTTAATAGTGCTCGGAAGCTAGTGCAAATTGATTTTGTTTGTAGAGAAAAAAGGCTGTGGTATAGCCTGGTTTTAACAATTGCTCATCACCAATGACAGCCACATGAGGAAACACATAAATCGGAACTTGTGGGTTATCCAAAGGCTTGAACAAATGTTGAATCTCGTTGGACGCATCTCGTGTATACCCTGAATATTTAACCGGCTTGGTCTGCCTTTTAGGTACAGACCAGCCAGGCATGGCTTCGCCAAGGCTTTGCTGATAAAGTTGGTTAACAGTCAATCCTCCTTCGGGAATAGCCGTGGAACCAACTGTCTTTGAGGCGCAAGCACTAAGCACCAAGACGCTACCTAAGGCTAAAATCATGTGCAGTTTGTTGTAAATGGCCATAATCTAATACTCTCCCATTGGTTTCTTTATCAAGGTTGATGGTTTGTGTGACGTGAAATGAAAGCTGTGTCGGTCTGTATCCTTGAGATGCTGGAACAAAAACCATATCGAAGCTGCCTTGAATGCGTTTTTCCAGCCAATCAGCAGCTTTGACTGTTCCCTGGGAAAGCGCACCACCCAATGCATAATTGCCCATAGAGCCGGTAGGTGTGCCTGTCGCACCATTGGCATTGGCGGTATAGGTCATTTGCCACTGGGAAAGTGCATTACTAAACCCTTTAATCCCATCGGAAGCCACAAGTGCCGCAAGTACTCTTGGAGCATTAGTAAAATACTGGCCTTTAATGCAGGGATTACCAAAAGCGGTGGTGAGATAACCTAAACTTTCGTTATTGACCATTTCAGCTGTTCCAGTCATTTGCTCTTTACCCATGGTCACAAAATGGCCGTCATCAAAAACAAACAATGCAGAGGTTACATAGGCTCGAACACAGCTGATGTTATCTAGAAAAGAACCAACACCGATTGCATAACCATTAACTTTCATACCTGAAATATTGGGAGGTAAAGGGATACCATTAGCAGCCATTAAATCACCACGATTAATAATGGCTGAGAAGGGAAATAAAGGCTGCATGAGTTTGCCTTCAACTGGCACCTCACCAATCAGTGCCGATAACAAGGTAGTTCTGCCTAAATCAGAGCCTGCTGGAATGGTGTAATAGGGAATACTTTTTTTATCTTTACTGTTTAAAGCCGCTGTTTTAACTTTTTGGGTTAATGCTTGCTTTTTTTTCTTTAATCCCTCCCAATAGGCTTGTTCATTAGGATTGTTTTCACGTTTCATTAATAAAGCATCGATGTCCTTAACTCTTTGTTCTTTTGTAAGAGTCGATTCTTCATTGATGGTGTAGGATTGAAAGTTTTGTTGGGATTCCTGACTGGTTTTGACATTGGCCAATTCGGATTTTAGTTGTTCTATTTCTTTAATCATCTCAGGATTATAAGAATCCTGCACATTTTCTTTTTTGCCTCTGAGTTGCTTGTTTTCCGATTCAAGACTGGAAAGTTTCTTTTCGGTTTCCTGTAGTCTTGCAGCAACATCACGGATGTTGTCATTAAATTGGCTGGCAATAGCTTCATTCAGATTATTGGGATCGTGGTGAGTGACTTCGGGTTCACGGTCATGATGTTTGCTGTTCATCATAATGAGTGCAACAACCGCGATCACCGTGCCAGTCAATACTTTAAGTCCAGTATTCTTTTTCATCGCACATACTCCTGACTTGCAGAAAGAGCTATACCAAAGGGTCTGTCTGATACCAGAAATACCGTGGTGGACTCTTTCTTGCTACGAGGTGATAAAGTGTTGGTTGGGTAAAAGGTAGCGGTTTGCCAGTTACCCATCATTTGGCGAGGATCAATAACTATTTCCTTGCTCAACAGATTTTTCAACTCTACCGCAGTCACATAAAAAGCTCCTCCATGCCATGAAATCAATGGTCTTGCTTCAATACTGGCACCGTAAAAAAGGCTTACTTGTTTTCGGGTTTGCATAGGCACACGCCCCACGCCATCAGGGATCACCAACAGTCTTTGTGGGGCATACAAGGATTGGATGGCAAAGCGCGTCAGTGTTACTGCATTTAAATCCAGAGGATTGGCCACCTCTTGAGGGGAGCTGGTACTTTCTTTTGATTCCAAAAGCACTTCTATTGGTTTTACATCATGGGTTTTATCATTAACGCTTAAGTTTAAGATAATGACTTCACCTTGAGGCATGAGCTGCACCAAGAGCCTTTTGTTTTTAAAAACGTCCTTGCCTTTCAGATATAAAGCATCCTGAATTTTCAAAAGCGCGATTTGGGAAGCTGCTTCATTATCTACAATACTAATGGCTTGAGGAAAATGGATGAGCCTTTCCTCATTCAAGGATAGTTCGACAGGGATGGGTGTTTTATCCCACAAGACATGTTCTGCATCCCGAGCTATCGCGTATTGGCAGCTAATTAAGGCAATTATGGTGAGTAACCATTTAGTTGTTGTCATGTTGTGTACCTCTTCTATTGGTTGCCAATAAATCGGTGATTAGTTTTTCTGGTTGGGTATAACCATCCAATGCCAGTTGAAAAGGATTTTGTAAGCGTGAGAGATTGACCTTGACCACACGCACATGGTAGTCCACAATCTTGTCTGCAATGACCATGGGGCTATCGTCTTTTAAGCGTTGGGTAATGCGTAAAACCAGATGAACTTCCCATGTGTTATGAGCGATTACTTTGACATCTTCGTTTTCCATAAACCGATAAAGACTTGCTACTTGTATGCGATTAAAAAGTTGAGCATCTTTATAAGCTATCAAGGTTTTATCCATTAATGCCTGATGTCGTGGAGTGAAGTAGTAATGAAAGCCTGAAAGATTAGTAGCAAATTCTTTTTTACCACCTTGTGACCAGGTGTTTAAGGTGGGTAGCAGTGTGGCAACAAAACCCTGAACGTACTCTTTGGGTATGGCGTTTTCCTTGACTAATCCACCATTACTACTCATAGAAGGTGTTAGCCAAAATTCAAAACGATTGGGTATTTTAGCTAGCGTAATGATCAGGCCAAATACAATCAAAATGAGTACGAATACAAAGGCTAATAACAACCGATTGATATGATTTAAACTGTCCACTTTTTTCCAGTAATGAAACATAAAATTACCTCACCAGTCTTGATTTTTGCCAGACACCTTGATGGTGAATGTAGGGCGAGTGTCTTAACCCCCACTTTGCCATCAACAACACGGTTTTTTTCATTAAATAGCCATGCGGTTTACCCGCTTTAATGGCAGCTGCTCGTTTAGGGCAAAAAGTAATGGATACAATAAAACCAACAATGAAACCAATACATCCGAAGGCCAACGGATAGCCAATAAAAAGTCCTGCCAAAGCACATCCCATGCTAATTAGTGGTGTTGTTACCACCACTATCCAGAAAAGCTCTCTTAGGCTTAGCCCTTTATAGGCTTCATAATCAAACGACAGATGACGTGAGGAGGGTTGATTCATGAATCCCCCTAAATCTTGAATTTGGTAATCATGCTGTAGCCGACATAACCTGCTACAATACTGATGGCAAGATAAGTAATCCCCATCACCGCAAACGTACCAAAGGCCACCATAGAACCATCATTTTTCTTGGATTCTTCAATGCCATGCTGAATGGTGGTGATGAATTTAATAAAACTCATGACAGCAGCAATAAAAAGCAATAATCCCAGGCCTTGGCGAACATAGTTACCTGTAACTGTCATCATGCTTTTATTACCATCACTGATGTCATCGGCATTAGAGATTTTTGGAAACCAGTTGTCGGCAAACAATGCAGGCGCATAATTTAAAGTAATGAGTCCTGCACCCATTCGTTGCCCCCATTTTTTGACACCTGCAATTGACTTTTTCATGATTAATTCCCCTTAACGATTAAAATTAGAATGAATAAACAAAACCCAAGAACAATGCGGATTAAGCGGGAACCTAGAATGATAAGAAATCCTTCTTGTTCTTTTTCTGTATTGCCCATGAATTGATTAATGCACCAAATAAGGCCAATAATGACTAGCATGATGGCGACAAATCGGATGCTGCTTGAGTAGGCGCTTGCAGATGTATCGCCCGCAGCTTGTTTAAAACTGGAAGCAAAAGTTTTGGCAATATCTACTTTGCTCATAGTCACTTTCCTATAAAATCCAACGCTAACGGCTTGATGGTTTTAGGTTCAATGGCTGGTTTATTGATGTAATCAATCAGCGCATTACGAATGGATAGTAAATCGGTACGAAGGCCTGGGTGTGTCTTTCCATCAGATCCTTCAAAATGTTCTATATGCAATTGGATGCGGGTATTAGGCTCAATTTCAGTTTTTGCTTCATCAAGCAAAGGCATGATGGCATTAATCTGATTAATTATTCTGACCAGCGTTTGGTTGAGTGCATCGTCACTCGCATGAGAGGCCATTGGCAGACTTAATATGAGTAATAACAATAATCGTTTCATGTTTTTCTCCTACAAATATTTTTTAAATCGACTTGCGGTGATTGAAACCATGATGCCTAACAATAGGCTTGCAGGTACAAAAACAAAGGCAGGCGTGATGCTTATGGGCAGCGCAAGCCATAAGCTTAATAACAGTAAAAGGCCTCGCTTGGCGTGGCGATTGAGTTGGTGAAAGACATAGGATGATTCACGGCCTAATGATGCGGTGCGGATAGCGCGTTGATTTAACCCATCAACCAGTCCAACCACGACCATTAATAAAAACAGAGGGATAGCCGAAATCAGAATAACCAGTTTGATGAACATTACTTGAGTAGTTAATCCCATCAGTAACCAAACTTGATTGGCAATTAGGATAAAATCTTGTGCTATTTCATTTAAATCGTTGGTTTCATCAGGCATCACCTCATCCAGCCCTTTTTTAATCAGGGAGCCTGTTTGCGCCGCTTTGCTGGCAACACCTTGAGTAGGAATGGTTTTTAACCAGGATTTAATAGTGTTAGCAACCATCACTCCGTTAAATGCGGTAATTGCTTGCGTTTGTTTTTGAGAAAGTGTGGTAACTGAACTAAACGCTTTTTCAAATCCTAAACAGCACCAAAGACTGGATACCCAACCCATAAGGATTAACCAGCCTAATAAAACAAGCAGCATAAAACTCATGACCGTTTTTTTGGAGGGTTTGGGCGTTGCAGTCCTTATTGCCATAATTCTTCCCCAAAGAAAGCGAGCGGGTAATGGGTTTCTTGAAAAAGCTCCATTAAGTCATCAACGTTCGCCGGTAATAGAGGCGCTTTGGTGAGGTGTTGTAACGCTTGAAGTTGTTCACTGGTATTAATGTTGGCGACAAAGCCCAAGGCTTGTGCTTCTTCCAGCCTTTTCGCGTTTTTTTGCAACCATTGGTAAGAGTCCGTATCATCCCCAATGATGAACACAGGGTTTGAGAATTTAACGAGTGTGAGTGTTCGCTTTTCTACTTTGCCAGTAGTGGCTTTACTTGATACGGGCAGTCTTGCATCCAACTTTTCTTGTAGTTTTAAAGATTCTTCGGTGATCTGAGCTTGGCTTTCTTTAATGAATTGCTCCATGTTAATGGCTTGCCAGGCATAGCAGGAGGTAATCATCAACAATCCAAAGAGTATGGCAGACTTTTTCATATTAAAACCTCCCCAAATCCACAATACTGGAATGACCGTTTTGGGAGAGTAGCAACATCGGTAGTGGCTTTTTGATCTTGAGGGATTGGTAGCTTAGTTCGCCGTGGTTAAGGGTAATACGGCCACCATTTACAAGATGTTGTGGTATTTGATGTTGATTTGCCCAGATTTGGATGGTCGTATCATTCATGTCCAGTAACATCAGATGCAACCGTGCATTTGGTGTTTGCTCTATGGCATCAAAGAGCATCAGCAAAATGGTTTTTACAGCATCTTGTTCTTTGATAAAGAAATACAGTGTATCCCCCTGGCTTAATTGCACCGGTTTGTGGGCATAGGGTGAATAAGGAGATGGGTCAAAATCACCAACCACAGGGACATTAACAAACAACTCGTTATAGGTCTTGTAAAAAGCATTGTTCCAGGCAATATTCTTAGCTACTTTCTGGGCTTCCTGTCTTGCTGCTAATTCTGCAAAATGGTTGCGTTCAGTTTCATTTCTGGCGTTAATACCCAGAATATCAATAGGAGTTTGTCTTAAGCCTTTGTAGTAGAATTTACTTTTATTTTGCATGAGCAGGACATAACGTTTTTCTTCCTCAGCTGTTAATCCCCACACTTTAGCTTCATGCAATTGGGTATCGGTCAGTGTAATTTTATTGATGTCTTGCTCTGAGGTCAGCTCGTCTTCATTAACCGTTAACCCTGTTTTTGCCAATGTTTTATCTTCAATGGCAAAGTGATTTAAGGGCTGTTGATTTAATCCTGGAATAGTCAGATCAGCATGTACTGCATGACAGGCTAATATTGGAATCAGGAAAGCAGAATACTTAAGCATCAGATTCCCCCTGCAATACATCCATCTTCACCACAACATGCTCTTTATTACCATTTTCCAATTCCATGCGTTGTAGACCGAAGTCAATACTTAATACTGTCCAGCCAGCTAATTGGTCGCTTTTTTCCAAAGGCACTGTCTTAAAGTTATAAGCCACTGTAGCCACACTGACTTGCTGAATGCTGTCTATACTGATGACTTTAAACGGTAAGGTGTTAATGGGCAGGTATTTAATGGGATGCTGCTTTTTATCCAAAGACCTCACCATTTCACGCAAGACATCCAACTTTTGTGTTAATTCAGTACGATTATCATTGATCAGGCGATTAATATCTGTTTCGTTATGATTTTTGAGCTGTTCAATCAAGGAGGTCAGTTTATGAAAATCCTGGTTAATCGCGGTTAAATCTACTGTCTCAACGGGCTTTTTAACTTCCTCGTGCAAAGCACCAAGCTGTGCTTGTAACGTATCAAGACGATGTGAAATAACATCTGAATCATTCACCTTATTTGTTGGAAAACAGTTAATGCCAACAATGACAACCGCCAAACCTAAACCTGCTGACAATAAATACTTTAAGGTTGTTGCGCGATTGATCATGATTTACCCCCATTTCGCACTCCAGCTTTTAATTTGAAATTTACCTGCCTTAATAAGGGATCTTCGATCAAGGCAAAGGACTGTTGGCCAACAAGGACTTCAAGTCCGTCTTTAACAGTCAATGGGCCGAGGTTTCTATCAATCTGAGGTAAGGCTTGGTGCATGACGGTTTGTAGGCTTACAGGTTGCTTTTCTTTCAATACCAGAGAAAACCCTGAAAACTTCAACCACCATTCAACTGCCTGACCTATGGTTTGTACTTCTTGAGGAAAATGGACTTGTTGAATGGCAATGAGTGGATTGATCTGGGCTGCTAATGGTTTATTAGCAACAGTCGCGTAGCGGTTTACTTGAGTAACATTAGCTGCCATAGAATAAAAGGCTGCCATGCTAAGTACGCCAATTATAGAGAGTTGAGCATTTATTTTCATTTTGGTTCCTCTATATCGATGTTTTGAGGATTGCTTTGTTTTCTTAAAAAAATTTCTTTTCTATCAACATCAATATGAGCTGGAGCTTTAATGCCCAAAGCGACCACGCCTCTACGTTGATAAATGACATGTATTTCAATCTGTCCTTTATCGATCACTATTTGCTCACCTTTTTTTCTTGTCAGTACCAACATTATTTTTCTCCGGTTATTTTTATTTCATGTTTAAGATTGCTTTTATTTTTTTTAGATGTGCGTTGGCAACAACAGGGTCACAAGGTTTATAAGGTTCTCTGTGAAAACACTGTTTTTTTCTGGCTGATAGTTGCTTGCAACACTCAATAAATTGCGCCAGCGCAGGCGGCATTTCGCGGTTTTTAAGACACTCATCAATTGCTTGATCAATTAACTGCACATCGAATCCTTCTAGTGCTTTTGACCATTCTTGACGTGCAAAATTTGAATAAGCTTCATTCTTGAATTGGCTACGCCATATGTGTCCATAAAAGGTTGAAAATTTCAGAAACAGTTTGTTGACTTGCTCAATGCAATTTCCAGAGGTTTTGGAACTCGGAGTCACTGAAACTTGGGCTTTCACGCAACTCTGTAGTCCTGATGCTGTTTGTAGATGATGCGTATTTACGATTTGTTTCATGGATTGCATAGTCATTCTCCTTGGCTTCAAGGTTTGTTGATGTTGTTTCCCAGCATCGCTGTGTTAACCAATTTGCTGGATACTTCCAGGACGGAACCCAAACGCCTTCGGCGCGTTTTTTTGTCTCAAGTTGAATTTGTTCGGTTAAGCGGGCTATGATTTGCTGGACTAAGCTCTGAGAGGGCTTTAGTTTTTTAAATACCTCAAAAGCGTTTTCTTTTTCTTTTTTCAGAGGGTACAGATCCCAGAAGGTATTAAAGGCTTGTGAGAAAGAAATAAAAAAATAATTATTATTATCTTGAGGAGTGGCGGGTTCATCCTTTGGGGTTGTGTCGGGATCTAGTCTATTCGTATCGGATTTTGTTGAATCTAATAGACTTTTTTGTGGTTTTTGAGGTGCGCTATAGTCATGTGCTTTTATGGCGGCTTTATTATAAGCAGAATCATGCCTGTCCAGTAATAAACAACGTAAAACAAGCTTCCTTTCCCAAGACTGAATTTGAATTAATCCAGCCTTCTCAAGCCCTTTCAAAGCACGTCGCAATTGATCTTTACTTGGACTACCGCTTTTAATACCAGAGTGAGGTTCTATGTAAAGTGCTTCACTCAATGATTGATAACTAATACCACGACGAATACCGACTAACCCTGTTTTGTAATCAACGTAGGGTTTAATGCCTTGAAGATAAGTTAATTGTTGTAGATAAGGTAAACCACTGAGTGCGGAAAGCTCCTGATGGGTGATAATAAAAAATTCCATAGCATGACCTATTATCAATGAATAAAAAAGAAAAAATAAAACAGGATGTGATTTTTAAATAAATTTATGATTAAATATGATAAGTATCACTAATTTATAAAACACAAAATGTTTTTATAAATTCATAATATAAAACGAAACGTGTTTTTGTCAATGGGTATGTCTCATTTTTTTGAAGGATCACAATGGATATTAGAGAACAAATAGGTAATCGTATTACCAAAGCTCGTAAAGAACTGGGTATTACGATTAAAGAATTAGCAGAAAGAACAATAGAACTATCTCCTGCAAGAATCAGTAATTGGGAGCAAGGAACACGAAGCCCTGGGCCATTGGAGGCTAAATTGCTTGCTAATCAGTTAAATGTGTCTGCTTCTTACTTGTTATGCTTAACGGATAATCCGCAAGGTGATTTGATTCAGAATCCTGAAAATAAGTTTCGGCATATCCCTATATTGAGTATGAAAGAAGCCCCCCATGCCAGAGAAATTTTAGGGCAACAAGAACCCTTTATTTTTGAAAAAACAATTTTGGTTGATTCACTGAATCCCTCGATTAAAAGCTCGACCTTATTTGCCACCTCAGTGGACGATAGCAGCATGCAACCGGAGCTTAATCCAGGAGATATGGTAGTTATTGATGGAGATTTACAACCTAATCCAGGCCACTATGTTTTAGTTTATTTAACTCAGAAAAAACAGACGGTATTACGCCGATATGGAGAAGCAGATGGTTGTCACTTTCAGTTATTAGCATGTAGTGACTTATGGGCAACAGTCAGTATCAAGGATGCTCAAGAGGCTCAGATAATAGGGGTCGTTGTAGAAATTAGAAAGTATCTGCGGTGATTTTTGGTAGAGCTTTCAAGAATAGAGAACTCATTTGATGTATTATAATTTAAAAGGAAAAACGGCCTTAATTACTGGCGCTTCTAGTGGTTTAGGTGAACGTATGGCTTTTGTATTAGCTGAGCATGGAGTCAAGGTGATTTTGATTGCCAGAAGGCAGGAAGCATTAGACGCTATTAAGAAGCAAATTCCCAATAGCTCATTTTATATTATGGATGTTGCAGACAAGAAGTCAGTACGCGCTACCTTCCAACAGATTGAAGAAGATCAACATCGAATTGATATTTGTATCAATAATGCAGGTATTGCCAAACTAACACCCCTATTTGAAACATCAGATCACGAAGATTTTGAGCGCATAGTAGAAACCAATCTGATAGGTACTTGGTATGTCACCCAATCTATTGCAGCACATATGAAAAAACACTCTATTGCAGGGTCAATTATTAATGTATCTAGCGTCAATGGGGCTAATAAACTCCGAGAAGAATTGACTGGTTATGCCGTTTCAAAAGCGGCAGTTATTCAAATGACCAAGGCACTAGTGGGAGAACTATCAAAGGTCAATATTCGTATCAATTGCATTGCTCCTGGACTATTTCATACTCCTTTGACCAATTACAAGTTAAATACTGTTGAGACAAAAGAAGAGATGGCTCAAATGATTCCATTACAGTTTGTAGGATCTCCTGCTGATCTTGATGGTACGATTCTTTATTTAGCCTCTAATGATGCTTCAAGATATGTTACAGGCAGCTGTCTAGTCATTGATGGCGGTGTCTCTTGGGGTGGTTCATGACGATTTTTTTTCGCAGCTTATCAGAGCAGGATTTTCCACTTCTTTTAAAGTGGTTAGAAACTCCTCATGTTAAAACCTGGTGGGATAGTGATGTGGTTTGGACAATGGACAAAATCACCCGAAAATACGGCAGCTATTTAAATCAATATAAGATAGAGAATGGAAAGAAAAAATCCATCTTTGCTTTTATTATCCTGCTGGATGAACAGCCTATAGGATACATTCAGTATTATGATGTCTGTGATTTTCTTAACCTACCTGCTGATAAGGCTTTTGATTTCCAAAAAAGTGCAGCTATTGATTTCTATCTTGGTGAAAAATCAATTTTGGGACAAGGGCTTGGCAGTGTGGCATTAAAGCAATTTGTGCAGAATATTGTTTTTCAGCAATTTGATACAGCGCTAGTCACACCAGATATTAAGAATCACAGTGCAATCGCCTGTTATCAAAAGGCAGGATTTATGCCTTGCTTAACAAAAGAAGAAGCCCATGAGCTATGGTTAATCGCAAAAAAGGAAGTATCTCATGTCCACTAATCAACTCAATGAACTTAAAAATACTATATCGTTAGTGCATGGTAATGTGGGAAAACAATGGTGGCAGAGATTACCTCAATTTCTTGAAAACCTTGCTCATATACAGGGGCTTACTTTATTGAGCCCGTTTGAGCATTTAAGTTTCAACTACGTGCTTCCAGTTTTAGGTTCAAAAGGTGAAGAATGGGTATTAAAAGTCAGCGTTCCCCATGATGAATTTTCGAGAGAAATTCACGCATTAAAGCATTTTAATGGTAGAGGTTCCGCTCGCTTAATTGCTGCAAATCCTGAAGAAGGTTGGATGCTTATTGAGCGCTTTTTGCCTGGAACACGATTAGTTGATGTTCTGGATGAAAAACAATCCATCCCCATTGCAGTCGGTGTCATGCAGCGCTTGTGGTCACCAGTTACAGAACCACAGCTCTTTATTCCGTTAGAAGAATGGCTCCGAAGTTTGAAGCAACTTAATACCCAAGCATCATTACAACAATTGGTCAGCAAGAAACTCAGGGATTTTGTGATCAGTCGTGCAAAAGAACTTTTATCAAATCCAGGTGAGCCAGTTCTGTTGCATGGTGATCTGCATCACTACAACATTTTACAGCACCAATCAGAATGGTTGGCTATCGATCCTAAAGGGATTATTGGCGAAAGGGAGTTTGAGATAGGTGCTTTTTTAAGAAATCCGTTCTGCGTAGTTGAAGATCCGCTTGAAACCAAAGAACTAGCACGCAACCTGGATTGGGTAATTGATTTGACCGCATTTAATCGGGAACGAGTCTTAAGCTGGTGTATTATTCAAGCCATTTTATGTGTTTGTTGGTATGTTGAGGATACTATGCTTGAAAAAGCGGGTCAGCTCACGGCTTATGCCGAAAGATTGTATACATTAATTTAATTTGGAAAACAGATGTTACCAGAAATAGAAACAGAACGGTTGATTTTAAGAGCTCCAAAGCTTGGAGATGAAAAGCCACTTAACCAAGCAATTAATCGCTCATTACCTGAACTACAGCGGTGGATGCCATGGGCAAACGATCCAAGTATGCAGCCAACTATTCGTTATGTTAAGGAGGGTATTACCAGCTGGGGATTGGATGTTCCTCGTGATTTTCCAATGGTGATTATTCATAAAGAATCACAACACATTATTGGAGCCAGTGGTTTTAATGATCGCTCTAAACCAGAAGTACCTCTATTTGAAATTGGTTATTGGTTAGAGACTGCGTTTACAGGTCAAGGACTTGCTACAGAAATGGTACACGCATTGACCCGTTTTGCATTTGAATCGTTCAAAGCGGCTCGTGTTCAAATTGTGACACAGGTAGGTAATGAGGCCAGTCGGCGAGTTGCTGAAAAATGTGGATTTATTTTAGAGGCGACACTTAAAAATTATTGTGTGGATTCTTTATCTGGAAAACCTTCGGATGATTGGATTTTTGTACGTTTCACAGAATAAATGATGATTTAACTCAAGTGACTTACGAGAGATAAGATGAAGTTAACCTATGAATCTGAGCCAAGACCAGAAGATATCGATTTTTTAAGTCAAGGTATTTCTGAGTACGCTTATTTAAAAAAAGGGCAGCAGCCTATAGAAGCCTTTGCTTTTTTTATGCGCGATACAGATGAGCTTATTATTGGTGGATGTAATGGCAGTATGTATTATGGCTGTCTCTACATTGATCAATTATGGGTGGATGAACGTTACAGGAAACAAGGAATAGGAAAGCAATTGATTGAAGCGAGTGAGTGTTTGGGAAAAGAAAAAAAATGTCGTTTTTCTACCATTAACACTATGGATGGGAGGCTTTAGGTTTTTATCAAAAACTAGGATATCAAGTTGAGTTTCAACGTGATGGGTATGAACATCATTCAACGTTATATTTTTTAATTAAGGAGTTTAATAATGCAGCTAAGTCCGATTGAATTATTAAACACTTGGATTGAAGAAGAAAAATCCATGGGTGCTCAATACGCACAACATGCCGTATTGTCATCACATGGATTAGATGGTGCACCTCATGGCCGCATCGTAGCCATCCGTGAAATAACAAACGACTGGGTTTTATTTTTTACCCAAAAAAGAACGAGAAAAGTACTTGAGATAAAGAATAATAATCAGGTAGCCCTTACCTTTTGGTTTGAGCGTTATGCACGAGAAGTCATTGTGGAAGGGGAAGCAAACCTTCTATCAGAAGAGCAAAATGCGCATTATTGGGATTCCTATCCCCAATGGGCTCAAATACGCTTTTGCAGTTATGCCCCAACATCAGGGGAGCCGATTGATAATAAGCAACTATTAGAAGATAAGAGGCGAAATTTGGAACAGTCCTCTAAAGATACTGTTTTACCTTGTTCGTCTGATTATTGCGGTATTGCAATTAAGCCTAAACGATTTGTTTTTTATAGCTACCGCTTGGATGAGTTATCTGATGTTTGGGAGTATTTAATTGATAATAATACAACCATACAAAGACGATTATCGCCTTGAAGAGAGGATTTTTAAATGTATAAAGAGGCTCATATACGTATTAGAGAAATTAAGGCTGAAGATTTAGAGGTTATTGTTAATCTGTTCAAAGAAACAGTTCATCACGTCAATGCTAAAGACTATACCTCAGAACAATTATTGGTTTGGGCTCCACATCACATACACCATAGCGATAATCGATGGAAAAGTTTGTTAGATAATATCGCCTATTTGGTGGAGATTGATGATGTGATTGTTGGATTTGCAGATATCACTATAGAAGGCTATCTGGATAGGTTATTTGTTCACAAGGATTATCAACGCCAAGGTATTGCCTCTCAGCTTGTTAAAAAACTGGAGTCACACCTGTTCTTGCAAGGAGTAAAGAAAATAACTACAGAAGCGAGTATTACGGCCAAACCTTTTTTTGAACGCATGGGATACCTTGTTGTTAAAGAACAAAATAAGCCACGCCCTGGTGGCGTTAAATTAACTAACTTTCTTATGGAAAAACGTTTAGATAGCCGACCGATAAAAATAGACTTACTTAAAAATCATCCTAATACCATTCCAGAATTGGCCGCAATTTGGCATCAGATATTAGGTAGTATATGGGTTCCTGATATTCCTGTTGAGCGTGTTGTAGCGCGTTTTCAAGAACACTTAAATGAAAACAAATTACCATTAACGTTTGTGGCATTTTGTGATGGTAAGCCTGTAGGGATGTGTAGTTTACGAGACAATGATGGTATTCGTCCTGATTTAGCACCATGGCTAGGTTCTCTTGTTGTTCATCCTGATTACCAGAGGGAAGGGATTGCGATCAAGCTTATCAATGCTATTAAGCTAAAAGCGAAACAGTTAGGTTTTAGCCATTTATATCTATTTGCTTTTGATCCTACCTTACCTAATTATTATTCAAAGCTAGGATGGAACAAAATCGGGATGGATAAATTTAAAGGTCATGATGTGAACGTCATGGACATTAATCTATGAGTAATGTGACGATTAAACCTAATTTTTTTATTTTAACAGGCGGCCCTGGTTCCGGAAAAACTTCTGTTTTAACTGCTTTGGCTCAAAAAGGATTTTTAACAGTACCAGAAGTTGGGCGAAAGATTATTAAAGAACAGCAACTCATAGCTGGGAATGCAATCCATATAGGGGATAGAGATGCATTTTTAGAGTTGATGTTGCGTTATTCTCTTGAAGATTATCAGCAGATGCAGCAAGAACGAACCAGCGTGTTTTTTGATAGAGGAATACCGGATTTGTACAGTTATGCAAAAGCCTTTTGTCATAAAGAGAATAACCAAGTGAATCATGCCGTGGAGCAGTACAGATATTGTCAAACAGTCTTTCTATTTCCGCCCTGGGAAGAAATTTACACCAATGATAGGGAACGACAACAGGACTTTAGGGAGGCCATGCAAACCTACATGGCTCTTAAAGAGGGCTATCAGCACTGTGGTTATACTTTAATCGAAGTGCCCCTTTTGCCCGTTGAGGGGCGGGTCAATTTTATCTTAAAAATACTAACTCAAATCGTATTGGCTGATTTAAAAAATGAGATCAACCAATGGTTAGGTGTTTATGAAAACACTCCAAGGATTAATTATGGTCCGTGTGGAGTTTTTGCTAAATTATTTTTTAATGCCTGGAATAAGCGTTTTACAGATAAGGTTCATATTGTATTTATCTTAATGAAGTCGCATGAAGAGTGTTGGCATATTGCACTGCGTTTACCTACTGGTGAACTCTATGATGGAGGTATTGGTATTCATCGAGACAGTGATTACGGAGAAAACTATTATATGGAAGAAATGATTGAGTACGATCATGCTTTGCTAGAAAAATGGTCTTATGGATTGGACCGAGTTTATCCACGATATTGCCCTAATTTTGATAAGGATAAATTGCAGTTTTTAATTCAGAGCCACTTGGATAGGATATGCACTCAGCGTTTATAATATATTAATATATTACCTCAATTAATAGAAATTATTGGAGTCATTTGATGAGCCAAAATGAATACACTAAATTGGATGATCCAGTAATCAAAGTACTTTATGATGAACTCTCAAACCAGTACAGCTGTCATACAATCATCCTGTACGGATCCCGAGCTATTGGGAAAGCTACTTCAACCAGTGATTATGATCTTGCTGGAATTTGTAAAGAAGGTGAGATGTCGCGTATATCAAGATTTGATCCTACGCACCAAGTGTTTATTGATCTATTTATTTATCCCGAATCAACATTTCATTCTATTCAAGAAGAGCATTTGATTATGCATGATGGTATTGTTCTTAAAGAAAAAGAACAATTTGGTACTTCTTTATTAAAACAAATCAACGCTATGGTTCTTATTCCACCTCAGTTAGCGGAGTATGAGCTTCAGGTGAGACAAGTTTGGTATGAAAAAATGTTGATGAGAGCAAAAATAAGCGATGTAGATGGCATGTACCGGCGTGTATGGATAGTACATACATTGATTGAAGACTACTTTCCATTTCGTCATTTACGTTATCTTGGACCTAAAAAATCATTAGAATACCTGAGAGAATACGATGGAAATGTATTAAAACTCTATGAGAGTGTGCTGAACAATATGAGCGATATTGAACAATTAGAACAACTGATTAAAGTAGTTTTAAAAACATCAAATGATGTTGTAGGAATAACACATGATTAAAATCGAAAAAATAACGAGTGAACTGGCCCAATCATTGTGCCGAATAATTACAAAGGATTTACCTGAATACTTTGGTTTACCAGAGGCAAATGAGCACTACGCAATAGGTGTGAAAACACGCACTAATTTTGCAGCGAAATCTGGGGATGACTATATCGGCCTTGTTTCAATTGATTTTCCTTATCCTAATAATGCCAATATTTATTGGATGGCTGTAAAACGTAATTTCCATCGTCAAGGCGTAGGAAAGCAATTAATTGATGCAACTTGTCATTTTGCTGAAACACAAGGGGCTAAAACAATAACCGTTGAAACACTAAGTCCTTCTGAGTCAGAAGAGAATTATCTTAAAACCTATTTATTCTATCAATCAGTAGGATTTAATCCTCTTTTAGATTTAAAACCTGCAGGATATGAATGGAATATGGTGTATATGGTGAAACCTCTTGAGGCTCAAGTAGTAAACCAACACTCAATTGTAATTAAGGCATTGGAATTATCTGATATCCCCGTTTTGGTAGATGCTTTTCAAAAAGCAAATTGGCAAAAACCTGAATCACTGTTTGAAGCATATCACCAAGAACAACAGCAGTCTGAGCGAGTGATATGGGTAGCTTATATTCAAGACCAGATTGCGGGTTATGTTACTTTAAAATGGACATCGCACTATGAACCTTTTGCTAATCAAGGAATTTCAGAAATTATGGACTTAAATGTATTGCCTTCTTTTCGCAAGCTTGGGATAGGGAGTGCTTTACTGACAGCTGCTGAAGAAAAAGCATTCAGCCAGCATGAGCAGGTAGGTATTGGTGTTGGGTTATATGGCGGTCCTGATGGAGGATATGGACAAGCTCAGCGACTTTATGTTAATCGAGGTTACATTCCCGATGGGCTAGGAATAACTTATGATTATAAGCCAACTGTGCCAGGTCAATCTTATCCTTTAGATGATGATTTAATTTTATGGTTTACCAAAAAGGCGTCCACTGATGCTAATAAAACCCGATCTTAAAGACGAAGAAATCGTTAAATGTTTACAGAATGCGTATGGGTTGCATGTGGAAAGAATTACTTTCCTTCCACTTGGTGCTGATTTTAATACGGCTGTTTACCGCGTTACAACAAACAATGCTGCAGATTATTTCTTAAAGTTAAGGCGCGGGAAGTTTAATGAAGCTTCGGTGTTAGTTCCAAAGTTTCTGTTCGATCTGGGCATCAAACAAGTGATTCCGCCTCTCACAAACAAGTCAGGGGAACTCTGGACAAGATTGGCGTCCTTCAATGTAATTCTATATCATTATGTGGATGGGAATAATGGTATTGATGTGAATTTATCAGATCAGCAGTGGATTGAGTTTGGTGCAACCATGAAAAAGTTTCATAGCGCCACTATTCCCAGCACAATAACAAAAGGTATACCACAGGAAACTTTTCCTTCTAAATGGCGACAAATAGTTAAGGCTTTCCTTAATCGTATTGAGCAGGAGGCTTTTGATGAGCCTATTGCAGCTAAAATGGCATTGTTCTTGAAATCCAAAAGAGAAGATATTCTTGAACTGCTGAGGCGCACTGAGCATCTTGCCTGCGAGCTACAGAACCAACCACTTGATTATGTCTTATGTCATGCAGACATTCATGGATGGAACTTGTTAACTAGTGAAGAGGGAGCTTTGTATATAGTGGACTGGGATACGCTATTGTTTGCCCCTAAGGAACGTGATTTGATGTTCATTGGAGCAGGCATAGGAGACACTGGCCGTACACCATTTGAAGAACAAGCATTGTTTTACCAGGGCTATGGTCCAGTGGCTATCAATCAGGATGCCATTGCCTACTATCGGTTTGTACGTATTATTGAGGACATAGGTGAATATTGTGAACACATCTTTTTGTCCGATGAGGATACAGAAGATAGGACGCAGTCATTTGAATATGTGCAATCCATTTTTTTGCTCAATGGCGCAATGGAGAGAGCATCCCAATCCTATGAAATAAGGAAGGATTAATGACAAGTAAAATCATTATCAATAAAGCATTAGCGCGCCATTTAATTGATAAGCAGTTTCCTGAGTGGAGCCATTTACCTATTGAACCGGTAAAAAACAGTGGCTGGGATAATAGAACATTTCATTTAGGTACTGAAATGCTTATTCGAATGCCAAGTGCTGCGGAGTATGAAGGTCAAGCTGAAAAAGAACAAATGTGGTTGCCTAAACTTGCACCGCACCTTCCTCTCTCCATACCTACACCAATTGCGTTGGGAAAGTCAGAGGATGCTTATCCATGGAAATGGTCTATTAATCTTTGGCTTCCAGGAAATCCTGCTGCAACTGCTGAAATTGATGATTTATTTCAATTTGCTGTTCAACTGGCAGAGTTCCTTAAAGCGTTACAGGGTGTTGATGCAGCAAATGGTCCAGTTGCTGGCCCTCAAAGCTTTTATCGCGGCGGTGATATTGCTGTTTATGATGCTGAAACACGACAAGCAATAGAACTATTAAAAAATGATATTGATGCCTTTTTAGCGACAGAAATATGGGAGATAGCTCTGTCTAGTAAGTGGCAAGCTGAGCCAGTATGGGTACATGGTGATATTAGTGTAGGAAATCTCCTGGTAAATAACGGTCAATTAAGCGCAGTTATTGATTTTGGGCAATTGGCTGTGGGTGATCCAGCTTGCGATCTTGCTATTGCTTGGATGTTTTTTGAGGGAAAAAGCCGTGAAGTATTTTTTAAAACCTTAAATCTTGATGAAGCTACAGTAGCTAGAGGACGTGCTTGGGCATTATGGAAAGCATTAATTTTGGTTTCAGGAATTGCGATTTCTAGTAATACAGACAAACAAGCATGGTTAAGGGTTATTAGTGAGGTTATGAAGGATCATCAAGAACAGAAACCCAAGACAAAGGACAGCTGAATTGAACAAGCATCATCCAAATATAGAGAGTATTAAATGGGCTTATAATACCCTTGTATCTCTTGGGTTTACTTTAAAAAGTAGCGTACCAGAAAAGGTACAAGATACCCCTTGGTCTTGTGTCACGCGCTTTATAACAGATCAAGGCATTATTTATCTGAAGCAAACACCAGAACAGCTTGCATTAGAGGCTCCTATTACTCAGGTTTTGTATACCCAGTTTAAAGCCCCTGTTCCAGAGGTTATTGCACATAATCCTCAACTCCATTGCTTTTTGATGCAGGATGTAGGTAGGCCTCTAAGAGAAATATTAAAAAAAGCATTTGATGGCAACTTGCTATGCCATGCTGTGGGGCTATTTTCATTACTTCAAATAGTAGTTGCAGAGCATGTTGATACTTTTCTGAAGATAGGAGTTCCTGATTGGCGATTGGATAAATTACCGAATTTATACATGCAATTACTTTCACAAAAAGAGATCTTGTTAGCTGATGGATTGTTAGAAGCAGATATTGATGAATTAGTGAAACTACTCCCAAAGGTTTCCAGTTTATGTGAACAATTATCTGACTATGCTATTCAGGAAACATTGGTTCAATGTGACTTCCATGACAACAACACCCTGATAGAAGAGCAATCACAAAACATTACATTTATTGATTTAGGCGAGATAGTTATTTCCCACCCATTCTTTTCGCTAGTGGGTTGGTTACGGCAGATGGCAACTCACCATGGTCTAACAGATAAAGATAAGGCGTATTTACAACTTATAGATGCTTATCTTGGAAATTATATCAACTTTGATTTCAAAGAACGCTTATTAGACGCACTTAAATTGGCGCAGGTGTTGTGGTGTATTTATGAGGCACTAGCACAATATAGGTTGAGGCTAGCTTGTGAGCCAACACGATTTAAGCTAGTTCAGAGGCATGGAAAGCTTAGTGGTAGGTTGAAAGAATTTATTAGTGCAGTGACTATTTTTAAGGATAATTAATGATGAGAAAAATCAGTGCCCCCATCCTTTTATTTATTTTAAGCGCTTTTCTAAATAGCGCTACATTAGCTACAACTATTAGTATAAATAACCGATTTATTTCCTATACTGAAACAGGACATGGCAGGCCTTTGGTATTAATTCATGCATTTCCCACGGATCAGCGTTTATGGGAACCACAGCATGAAGGACTTAAATCTCAGTTTCGAGTGATTAGTTTGGATTTGTGGGGATTTGGTGAATCTTCTGACGTTGATGGTACCGCGGTAACCATGTCTGAGTATGCGGAAGAGGTGAAACAGTTATTAGACCACTTGCAAATTAAGAAAGCAATTATTGGTGGTGAGTCAATGGGAGGTTATATTGCACTTGCTTTTCTAGAGCGTTATCCCAACAGTATAGAAGGATTAGTATTATCCAATACACAAGCAAACGCTGATAGCAATGAAGCAAAAGTCAATCGTGAAAAAACTGCTCTTGATGTATTGGAGAATGGTTCTGAGAAATTTGTAAATACCTTTATGGAAAAAGCAGTATCTACTAATGCATCTGAAGAGATTAAAGCATTTCTGTCTCATATTTTAAACAAGCAAAAGCCAAAAGCCATAGCTTCTGCATTGCGTGGGATGGCACTACGTTTTCAAACTCAAGATTTATTAGCAAGTACTCTATTACCTGTTCTAATTATCACCAGTGAACAGGATAAAGTTATTTCACCACAACAAAGTGAAGAGATGCTTAGGTTCGCTAAAAACAGTCAACTGGTTGTTTTAGCCAATGCTGGACATTTATCTAATTTGGAGCAGTCAGATCAATGGAATCAGGCAATAAGGAATGCATTTTTAGAAAAGGACTCATAACTGTTATCCAGTAACGGTGATGTTGGAGTCTCTATCAGTAACAAAACAAGATGTTGATATATTCTCTAAGAACATGCATAACCCTAAGGTTGATTATGATATAAAGTGATAAGCTCTTTACTCGAAGAGCACCCTAACAACTCCATTATTTTTGCTATAGTACCTTCAACGGTTCTATAAGAGACATCAGTTTCACGTGCAATTTCTTTAGCTGTTTTTCCTTCCGCCAACAATTTTAGGTATATGGCTTGTTGTTCAGTTAACTCGACTTTTGTATGGAATTCTTTATGGTATAGGATGAAATCTTTTATTTCCAAGGCCAACTTTAGATTTTTTATGAGCGGTATTTTATCATTTCCCATAATAGCCTGAACAATACAACGGGTATGATCTTCTAATTGGCCATCATCACCATGAATAATCAGTGTAGCTACTTCTTTATATAGATTATCGCGTTCGTCATGTAATTGGTCAAAAAAGTCTCTCAAACTGGGAATAGGTAATAAATTTGCTGTATTGCGTGCAGTACGATCGATTTGAACCTCGGTACTTACATCCAAAAAGACAGTCATTTCATCTTGTAATAATTGACGATTTTTTAAAGACAAAACAACAGAAGAATCGGTTGTCACAACAATGTGCTCTTGGGTGCAAAGGGACTTTAATATATCGAACTGACAATCATAAAAAGAATCACTTCCTTGTTTTCCGAGTATCTCAGATAAATGCCGTCCAATATGAGACTCTAACCCCAAATCCGCATCGACAAATTGCCATCCCAATGATTGAGCCACAGACTTTGCTAATAATCCTTTACCAGCACCATGATGACCAATAATAAAAACACGGTGAATATTGCTCATAACTAACTCCAGCATTAACGGAATATATTAATTATATGGCATTGTTTGAAAATAGCTCAATACGTAGAACTACGTAACTAATAGGAGTCTGGGGTTGGCTGATTGACAGTATTAAAGTTAGGTTCTAGAATTTTCCCTGCTTTAACAATCGTCTTGATATAATGCCAAAAATAATTGCCATTGCAGGAATGGGACTTTGTGGAAACGCTATTTTCTGTCGGTTAATTCATTTGTTTTCGACAATAAAATATCCTGGTAATGATATTACCCTATTAGTCTTTGAACAAAATCCACAATACCTTGCTACAGGCTTTGCTTATTCTATTGATAGCCCAGAATTCTGGACTTTAAATAATCCAGCTGATGGTTTCAAATTTACTTCTACTACAGATATCCTAACAGAATGGATAGATGCCAATCCAGACTTGCTCCAAGATCATTATCCGCATAGCGACAAACAATATATTCCTCGTGCGGTAGTGGGTCATTATTTATGCGCTCAATATGAAAAGCATAAAACACTGGCTAAATCACTAGGAATAACAGTCAAAGAAATTTTTTTGCCAATCTCTGATATTTGTCCGCTAAAAGAAGGGAATTATCAGATAGCATGCACGGATCAAAATTATATCGCTGATAGACTTTTTATAACAACTGGACATTTAACAAATCCTTTTTTTCATACTGTCGAGAATCAACCAGGTTTTCTCCGTTTTGAAAACACAACAGGAAATCCAGATGCATGGGATTTAGCAGATGATGTTTATATCATTGGTGGTCAGGCAGCATTTGTTGATGCCGCACTTTGGTTAACTATGAAAAAGCAGTACTCAGGAAAAATACACAGTGTCACCCGAAATCCTAATATATTAACAACCAAAGGCAATATAGATAGTTGTGACACTACGAAACAACAGGAATTATCAAATAGTCTACAAAAACGCTTTCCTGACAGTTTAACCTTTTCCGAAGCAAAAACATTATTTTGGAATGCTTATCAAAATGATGCTAAAAATCCTGTCGATCCTACCCATCCCCGTGGTGCTCTTGAGACTTTACGTTATCAAATGAATAAATTTGATCATCTGCCAGAAAATAATCCCATACCGGGTAATATTGATGAGCTACGAGCATTTATTAAAACTTTTTATTTTAGTGGTTGTTATACTCACATGTGGCAAAGTTTGAATGTTGAAGGCAAAGAACAATTTCTAAAATACTTCTATTCTCTTTTAATGGCTTATTTGACTGGCATCACACCAGTGAATGCTAGAATCATGCTCCATCTCTATGAGAAAAATAGAATTATTGAGCATCATGGTTTGGCTTCTGTAAGCTATGATGAAGTAAATCACAGGTTCCAATTATTATTTACATCAGGCGAAGTCTTGTATGCTGCAACTCTTATTGATGCAACTGGATATCGTTACAAACCAGATCCCAATAGTGTCAAGCCCATGTTATTAGACAAGCTGGCACAAACCGGATTAATAAGCACTAAGCCTTATGGTGGCATCCATTTAACGGATCATTATCAAGTGATCGATACACACGGAAAGGTACATGAAAATCTAGTTTGTATAGGGCCTGTAGCAAATTACAATCATCCTGTTCCTACGCCCCATTCTTCATTTATGGTTTATCGTGATGTAGATTTGGTCATGGATCAATTTGCTTCTACATTTCATGTGACTGAAAATAGGTCCATCAAGTCTACCCCTGAATGTTTTCAATAAAACGCTCTAGGTTTTCTATAATTGATAATAGATTCTCATTTAACTGGCTAACTTCTTTATCGGGTAAATTACCAGCAGACAAATTCTGCATCAAAATCCCTTGCTTTTCTAATTCACGACAAGCATGTTTCGCTTTTTCAGTAAGAAAAAAATGATAGCAGCGTTTGTCCTGTTCACTTCGAACACGTATGATAAGCTGGTCTCTTTCCATCTTATCAAGTATACCTGCTACGGTAGGTTGTTTCAGTCCCGCGCTTTTTGTGAGCTCCATTTGCGTTTGGCCGTCCCGTTCCCACAAGCGAACCAGAAAAATAGTCTGACTATAGGTCACACCAAGTTCTTCAAGGTTGAGATTTGAAACACGTTCAAATAAGCGAGCTGCTTTTTTAATCAAGACGCCAGTATGTTCATTCAAGTTAAATGTCATGGGTAATTCCTTTTTTCGCTATTATATAGGCAACTATATATATTGACAATATCGTATTCCCTTACTATCATGGCTGCACTTTTTGTGTTTATAAAGGGATTTAATGATGTTCAAAAAAAGCTACAGCCTATTCATTGCTCTATCGATTTTCAATGGCCTCACTTATTCCTCTTCTATCAACACTACGTTAGCTGTTGTTGAAGAAAATGCCGATCGTATCAGTTTCTATAATCCCGATACAGGTACAAGAAAAGGTAGTCTGAAACTTGCCTTCCTTCCTCATGAGATTGCTGTTACAAAAGATGGAAAGACGGCTTATGTCAGCAATTTTGGTATTAGAGACTACGACAGTGGCTCTGGTGTACCCGGTGTTTCCATTTCCGTTATCGATTTATTAAATCAAGTCGAGAAATATCGACTATTTACTTTTGAATCACTAGAAAACAACGACTATTCAGACATCGATAGCGCGCCTCATGGTGTTAAGTTAAGACCTCCTTTTGAAAAACAACTTTATGTTAATGTGGAAAAGGGTGGAAAGATTCTCGTCTTCGATGTTGATACCAAAACCATCGTCAAAAAAATTGCGGTTAGTCCTAATACACATAATCTGTTTTTTTCTAATGATGGAAAAACCTTGTGGTTAATGGCGGGTAAAGATGGCGTCATTCGAATCGATCCTGATTCAGGAGTAATTACTGGAAGCCTCACATTGCCCTCAGCTGTACGGGGTTTAAAATATACGCCAGATAATCGTTCCTTGATGGTATCGGCTGTCAATCAGATCGTCTTTATTGATCCCGATACCCTCGCCATTAAAAAACAATTAACTAATTTGAATCTAGGGCCGATTCTTTACTCAGATATTACGCCTAATCAAAACTATGTATTAGCACCCGCGCCCTTTGATCACCAAGTTGCAGTGATTGATGTTAATTCAGGCCAAGTGATAAAACGATTAGTCACCGGATTAAATCCAATTAACGTTTTAATTGATCCAGAGGGTCAATATGCGTATGTGTCTAATGCAACAGACAAGCATTTATCTAAAATAGATCTGCATAGTTTTGAACTCATCTCTATTCCAACCCATGCTGGACCAAATGGTTTAGCATTCGTCCCTGAGTTTACCCCAAGGACACAAAAAAAACTACGCATGGGGGTTGCTTTGCCATTGACAGGGAGTGATGGCCCTAAAGGGCGTGAAATGCTAAGAGGATATGAATATTGGAAAAGTACAGTTATCAAAAGCGGCGGACTTTTAATTGACAATCAAGTTTATGATCCCGATATTGTTTATCTAGACACTGAATCCCAGAAAGATAAACTCAAAAGCCTGACTCAGGAATTGCTCAATCAATATCAAATAAAAATATTGTTATCTACCTATGGTATTGATAATTACAATCTTGAAAAAGAGATAGCAGAAGCAAACCAAATTATCCTTACCCCAGCACCTGGTGAAGAAATACTTTGGAAACCTGATACTATTGCTCGGGGTTATGATTATTTTGTAACAACAAACCTTTATGAGAAAGGCTATGTTACACAGTACAATTTTAAACCAACCTCCTGGTCAGCAATGGCATCCGTCATCGGATTGAAATTCCAAAATGCTTCTCAAACAGCAAATACTTTAGATTATCAACAAATAACAATTGTATTAAATGAGGGAGATTTTCACCTATTTTATCCCTAAAACCTCATACAAATTGGATAGAACTGAATCCATATATTAAGGATTATTTATGAAACTAAAGATTGAACATGGCTATGTTGAAATATGTAAGCGGTTATCTCAACTGTCAACGTCCTTAATCTGTGATGCCTTACCTAGTGTGCGTCTCATGGATTCAGATATCCATTCTTTTAACACATCGCCACAAACAAGAATTGTAGGAAGAGCTTATACAGTTAACTCAGCTCAAGATTCTTTATCTACCATGCAGGCTTTGGATGACTTGCCTAATTTTATGCTTGCTCTTGGTTGTTCTGATGACCGAGTTCCCATTTTATTGGTTATCGCTTCTTGCGGCACCAAGCTTGCTGTAGCAGGTGGCATGTGTGCAGATGTGGCGAAAACGAAGGGTTTTGGTGGCATTATTACTGATGGAAATTGTCGAGATATTTCTGAAATCAGAACAACAAATATCCCTTTTTTTGCTAAGGGACAATGCGCCAAATCAGGAAGTAAAAATAAAATTGGCAGTATAAGAAAACCAATCAATTGTGGTTCGGTTGAAGTAAATCCTGGTGAGCTGATATTTGCTGATGAAGACGGCATTATTGTCATGAATAAAGAAGAAGCAGTTAATGCTATTAATAAAGCAGAAGAAATTAAGAAAAAAGAAGCGGCTGCCCTCACTCGAATTCATGAAGGTGCTCGTTTTGATGAAATTTGTAATCTAAAAGAACACATGGAAAAGCTAGAAAATAATGAGGCATCCAGTCTAAAACTAACTGTTTAAAACTAAGGAATTAAAATTATGTTTTTCCATCCCAAGATGCTTTTTATGTTATTTATTTTATTCGTGTGTACTGAAGTACTAGCACATAATGAAGATTATGTCTTTGATCCCAATGATCCACATCACAGTCTTTATATTCCTGATGCAACGATGAGATCTCCTGCTATTTTATTATTGCACGCGAGTACCGGTATCGAAAAAGTTAATTATGATTGGGCCACCCGATTAAAAGAGCATGGATACGTAGTCTATATGATAGACAGTTTTAAACCCAGAGGTTGGGAAGATCGTCGCTCAGTAGGCTGGGAAAGAGCAACACAAGCACAACTTGATGATATCGTTCCTGCCTATGAATATCTTAAGCAGCTTCCTTCTGTTGATCCTGACCGAATAGGACTTTTGGGATTCTCTATGGGAGGCTTTGATGTATTGAAAATCATGGCGTTATCACAACAAGATCCGAAACCTTACCAAAAGCTCTCTTTTAAAGCAGCGGTTTCTTTTTATGGCGTATGTCATCGACTTGAAGAAGGAACAAAACTAAGGGCAATCACCAAACTATTTATTGGGGAAAATGATGATCGTGCAACTACCCAAGATTGCGTTCAGTTAGTCGAGCAAAGTACTGGTAGCAATCAAAATGTTTCCATCCAAATTTATGCAAATGCAATGCATGGATTTGATAACTTTGAGTTTCCTGTCTCAAAAGAAGTCATTGACGAAAAAGGAGAACATTATCATATTGGTTTTAATGAAGCAGCAAGAGCACAAGCATTGAACGATTTACCCGAGTTTTTTGATGGCTATCTCAAGCTAAACCCTGAGAATAAATGAACCAATGGTGTTTTTATGATTATTAATAAATTAAAAATCTTTGCTATAAGTTTGCTTCTATCAATTATTAACAATAGCTATGCATTTATTGATGAGCAACAAAAAATGAATAAACAAATAGTTACTGAGTTTTATAATAAAGCAATTAATCAAAAAAATTTTGAAGCAGCATCAAAGTACCTGGGAACAAATTATAAACAACATAATCCTGCTGCCGCTGATGGACCTGAAGGTTTAAAAGCGTTTATTCAATATTTAATTGAATATTATCCTAATTCTCATAGTGAAATTAAAAAAATTTTTACTGATGGGGACTATGTTATTCTTCATGTACATTCTATTCGTGAACCTGGCACTCGGGGTAGAGCTATTTTTGATTTATTCAAATTAGAAAACGGGAAAATCATAGAACATTGGGACGCGATACAAGATATTCCGGTAAAATCAGCTAATTCAAATAGTATGTTTTAATATCATAATAATGAGCCACATCAATTATTAAAAAATAAGATATGCTTGCTCAATAGAATAAAAAATTTATTATTTCATGTTAAGATGTGTAGCTTTATAAGTAGATTTACCACATAGAGATCATTATGAATCCAAGTGCTATTCAATTAACTCAAAATCATGGAGGGCCGCTCCATTATCTCGGAAATAGGTACCTTACTCTGCCTGATTTGACAGGGCATATGTCCCCTGATACTAGCTGGTTGAATGAACATTTCTCTGTATTATTGGCAAATAATAAGGGCCAAAAATACAAGAAAGCCATTGAGCCTTTTGCAGGTTCTGCTTCCTGGAGCATGGCTGCAATGGAAGTTGGCCTTGCAGAAAAATATATTATCAACGACAGCAATAAAATTCTGATTCATACACTGCAATTAATTAGAGACAATCCTGCTCTTATCAAAGCTTCTTATGCTGCTTTAATAGAAAAATATAATGTTTCCATATCAAAGAAAGATTTTTTTCTTGAGGTGATTGAGAATTACAATCAAACAACTGAGCATGAAGAAAAATCTTTGATACTTCCTTTTATCATCAATCATTCATGGGGCGGAATCCTTTTTTATGATAAGGAATTGAATATTATCTATCGCGAAGGTGAATTATTTGAAGGAAAAAACGCCAATCGATTTCTTGAACATGCGAATTTGTCGTTGGAAATGTTCTTGAGTGAAATTGATCGAGTATCTAATCTACTTAATGCGAATCAGGTTTCATTCAGAAGTGGCGATTTTATGGAGGTAATTTCTAGTGCGGCACCTGGTGATTTTGTGGCGCTGAATCCTCCTTATCCAGAGAATGAACACTCAACGTTTAAAAAAGCTGGGATGTATATTGAACTTTATTCGCCTGAAAAACTGCATCAAAATTTGGTTCACATCATTCAACATTTTGAAAGCCAAGGTATTCATTATTACATGACTTATGGATTTTATAATCCCAAATTCAAAAACTATGTCTTAACTAATGAAAACCAACAACCAATTAATTACTTTCGTGTTCTAGGCTATGAGCATTGTGCTTTTGGAATAGGCCTTGATCAAATGTATTTTACTTCTCAATTTTCGATTCCCAAAGGGATAAACATATTCAAAGCAGAAGAGGTTTTGGGAACCCAGGATATAACACCTGAAGAAGCGCTTGAACAATTTAAGCTGCTTTCCAAAAAATGTTTTGCTGTTATTTACCGAGCATTTATTAAACCTGGGCTTGAGATAGAGTACCAAAAGGCTTGGCATCAGGTCGCTTCCTATTTTGTGACATATCGCGGTGCGTTAGGTTCTTGTCTGCATAAAACTAACGATGGTATGTGGCTTGCTTATTCTCGTTGGCCTGATAAAGCGACTCGAGATGCTTCTTGGCCAGGCGACAATGCACCATCTGAGATGTTACCCAATGAAATTAGAAAAGCGGTTATAACCATTCAAGAGAGTATTGATCAAACGCAAAAACTACCCGAAATTACTATGGAAGTTGTCAATGATTTATTGTATTCAAACTAATTTAAAAGATATAACTCATGAATCAATCGCAAATGAATTACCAACTAGAGCTTGTTATAGACCCCAAGGTACTAGAACAGCAAGATAAAATTATTCGTGATGGGATAGTAAATTTTAATGCTCCTTTTACGGGAACCAAACCAGAGCGTTACTCAATCTATGTGAAAGATAACGAAGGTACTATTATTGGCGGAGCTATTGTGTATGCTCATAAAAGTTCAATATACGTTGACGTCCTCTGGGTTAATGACGAATACCGTGGTCTTGGTATCGGTGCTGAGCTATTACGCAACGTTGAAGCCGAAGCAATTAAACGAGGAATTCCAGCATCAACATTAGATACTTTTTCTTTTCAGGCAGAAGGATTTTATTTAAAACAAGGCTATCAGCATTTAGGAACAATTAACAATTATTTAGAAGGGCATGATCGGATCTATTTGAGGAAACAATTGTAGAAAGAGCGAAGGCATATCCTCCATAAGAGAATTATGCCTTGAAATATAACAGAACAAACGAAGCATCTATTCTGCAAAGTTGAATTTTTATTGGCACTGATCGTAAAAATTCATAAATGAATTAGAAAGGAAAAGGAGGTAGCTGATTCCTATCTCTAAGCCAGAATGGATGATGCCATTCTTCATAGATGGAAATGGGCATATTGCTTTGCTTAAATTCATCAAAAGATAAGTCGCAAAGAAACCATTTAAGGAATTCCGCGCAAGTTTCTGGACTTATTAATTGACCGGACTGATAAGCCTCATCAAACATTTTATGTAAATGAAATGAAGTCGTTTCTCTTAAAATTTTTTGAATTCTTGTATCCACTTCCCCTGGAATAACACAAGACACACCGATATTTTTCTCGGCTAACTCTTTTCTCACAATAGCAGTTACTTCATCCAAACCCGCTTTACTGGCACAGTATGTTGAACTTTCTTTAAGTTTCAAAGTGGCTGCTCTTGATGTAACAAATAAAATCCGAGACTTCTCAGGCATCCGTACCGCAAGAAGTGCTGTTAGTTTCATTGGAGCTAATAAATTAACCTGAAACACTTCATCAATACTGTCACAATCATATTCAGTTAATGGACGTGGAGGGCTTTTCATTCCGGCATTTTGAACTAAAAGATGAAGTGGTATTCCAGATTCATTAATAATTTTTGCAACCTGTTCAATATCACTATTGCGGGTAAAATCCGATTGAATTGGAACAAAACGAGGAAATAGCGCTTTAGTATCCTCTAAGCTGCTCACATTTCTTCCTGTTCCATAGACAACCCAGCCGTCACCTAAAAGAATTTTAGCGAGTTCAAGACCAATTCCATGGCTGGCTCCGGTCACTAATGCCGCTTTATTATTGTTGATGTTCATCATGAAGCATTCCTTGAAACTTAAGTGAATTTCGAGCGATATGGTAATCAAAGTTGAATAAAGTTAACAGCTTATTCTTAATTCATGTGTTACTAATTGAGTTAATTCTCTAATACTCTCTTTGACTTGAATAATAGTAGGCAAAACTTGAATAACTTGTTCAATACCAATATCCTGTTGCTCTTTATCAGAGCAAAAAGAACGCTCTATATTATACACCAGCCAATTGATCCAATTACCAAGAACACCATAAAAGGCAGATTCTAAATGATCCTGATTTATTGTTAATCCAGATGATGCATATATTTTTAGCATTTTTATAAATAAAGATTTATGAAACAATGGGGTAGTAATTCCACTCCAATCAAAAGCACAATTGATTATTTCATAAGTGGGATTAAGTTTTCGCGCAGATTCCCAATCGATGAGAAACGGAGCATCATTTTTATCCCATAGAACATTCTTCTGATCGAGATCACCATGGCTTACTACACTGCTACTTTGTAGAATAGGTATTGCTTTTTGATAGAGATTGTTAAGCTCAATGATTACTCGGTGATTACTTTTTAATTGCTCCTTAAACACCAAGTTTTTGCCTGCTGACTGGTCTATTAACACACTAATTTTTTCATTAGGATGAATATCAAATTCTTGAGCGCTCAGCTGGGGAACATTAAGATTAATGTGATGAATTTTAGCCAAGAAAGTGGCTATTTTAAGTGCATGCGGCTCAGAGGTAGCGTCTTTATCCAATGCTTTTGCTGTTATCCAAGGGTAAACAAGAAAAGCCTCATCTTCTGAAAGGATTAAGTAATTATTTTCTAATTTTAAAGCATGAACTGCGGGAATAGTACGCTGGGAAAATTGGAAGGCGATCTCTTCTGTCAATTCATATTGGGATTTAACTTCTTCAGTCAATTGGATGCTGCTATTGAGTTGTTTTACAGCAAATTGTGAGCCATTGCACTTCAGATACCACATTTTATGTAAAAGACCGCCATAGACTCTTTGAGGCAAGTCACAAGATTGGTTCATCTTTAATTTTTTACAGATTGTTTCTAGTTGACTTCTATTCACTATGAGCCGCCTTAAGAATTCCTTGTGTCTCTGACTCTTCATTAAAAAATTTAACAAAAAAGGTTTTGCTTAACTTGGGATTTTTTTTATTGATTCTCGTAAATTCGGCTATGAAGCCGCATTTCTTATAAAACTCTGGGGCCTGAAAAGCACTGGTCACTAAATTGATATTATTAAAGCCCTGGCCTTTGAAATGATGTTCTAGAGCATGCAATAACTGCTTGCCATACCCTTTACCACGTTGAGTACTGTCTACCCAAATATCATCCACATAAATTTCTGAAAAGGCTGTAAAGGCATTAATCACACCAAAAACTTCCCCTTGGGCAGAAGAAATGGTTACTGAAAAACGTCGATAATTGACGTCAATACCATGCTGAGTTTCATAGGCAATAAATCCTTTTGTCATGCGTTTTTCCGTAGCTTCATCAAGTTCATCAACAAATTGGATTTGATATTCTTTTTTGCCTTCTAAAGGCTCGCTGCATTCATGTGCTGTACTATCAAAATGAAAAATAACTCGTTGCGGTTGATGCGGATCATAATTGATTGTTTTAATTTCTTCCTGGAAATTGCCCATTGTAATTTTTGAAATAGTTTTGCGCCAAAAACTAAGCCCTCGCTTATTTTCGGGAATCACAGAAACTTCCCATAAGCCTGGATGCATTTTCCAAAGTTCAGAGGAAACCAAAAAACCTAGACCTTTGCCTTGAAACTTGGCAGTAATGAAAAACTCGCCCATATTCCACTCAGTATCTGGGTAAATTCCTTCTTGGTTTAATAGAGCAAAACCTGCCAATTCATTACCAACTTTAATCAGAAAGGCTTTTCTTGTCGGCTCTTCAAAGTAATTTTTAAAGTCAAAGCTCTCATACAGACCATCGGAAGGCAAAGCCCAATCATCTGAAATAAAACCACAGTCACGCGAGAGTTCATATACATAAAATCGTGCCATGTTTTGGATGGTTGGATAATCATCTAATGTTGCTATCTCAACTTTTAAAACAGATTCTAATTCTTTGATGTTCACATTACCTTCCTTAAATACAGTTTTGCCGTACGGGGATGAGCAGTCTAGCCGACGCTTTAGGACTCCAGATTAACTCTATCTTTGGGTAAACGAGGAGATGAAATTACCAAAAAAGAAACCGAATGTTTGGAGCAGTTTTTGACTTTATGGGCAACCCCTATTTTAATTCTCATTCTTTCCTGTTCCTGTAACACCTGTTCATAATCTTCAAACTCAATAACCAATTGACCTTGCAAACAATAAAAAAATTGTTCTGTTTCCTGATGATAATGCTTTACCTCGCAACTTCCTGCAGGCATCGTTTCATAAATAACACTAAACTGACCATCATTTTTTAACCACCATCCATCAGAACCTTGTCCCCACTTAAAATAAGGCGCATTGTTTATTGAGACAACCTCTTTTCTCACTACAGATTCTAATACAGGCAATTTTGGTTTTTGACTTAAGCTTGAGACTGAATCACCATTAAAGAGTCCGATATCTCTTGTTTCCTGAAATTCTTTGCGCAAAAAATAAAAAATAGATTTTTTTTGAAACCCGTGCCGCTCAAACTCAAGTTTAAATCCTAATTTTTTATAAAATTCTATTGCTTCCCAATCCATGGTGTTGACTGTTGCAAAAGCACAAGCTTTTTCATTGCCATACCTTAATGCCGCTTGCATGAGCTTTGTTCCCCATCCTTGATGTCTGATGGACTCACTCACCCAAAGATTATCGATATGAAGACCTCCATAGAGGGTTCCACCACTACAACCACCAATAATGCTATTGTCTGCATCACGAATAAAGCATGCAAAGAAATCTAAGGATTCGAAGCCTCTTTGTTGTTTGGCGTACTCCTTAATCCCATTCATTAATATTTGAACATCATCAGAATTTGGATTTTCTAAAAACGATAATTTTAAAGTCATTTAATTTATTCCACTGTAGGAGGCCAGGCACCATGATCCACATAACTTGCCTCATCACTTCCTGACCAAGGTGGCATAGTAACGCAAATAAACACCAAATCTACTGCATCACTTCGATATTGAAAATGTATTCCCAAGGGAATATCGATGCTGATTCCAGGTGTTAGAGGAGTAATACTCTCTTCATCGTTCAACTTACGCCAAATTGCACCCTCACCAGAAAGGACATGCCAAAATTCAGATACAGTTTTATGACGAACTGCTTTGGAAATTGTTCCTGCCTTCAAAGTACAGTGAGCCATTCCACCTAAATGATTATTCATCAGCAATCGAACTTCAGCTCCTGCTGGTGAAGTGTGTTGATATTCTTTAGGTATTTCTTGTGTTTTCATTCATCACCTCAATTATTTTCTGCATTCAAAAACAATGCTTTCATCTGCTTCTTCAGGCGACGCCAGTCGATCAAAAGCTTTAACCATTCGTACCTCACTAAAACCAATCTCAGTAAGCAAATTAAGTAAGAAAGAAGTATCTTGATAAATGCGAATTTTGTATTCCTCAACCTCTGTTTGCACTACACGGTTGTTATCAACCAATTCGTATTTGCCAACAGAGTAACATACTTCATTATCAAGCATGGCTAATTGGCTGAGTACTATAAGCGTTCCATCTTCTTTAGGCCATCTTGAGCCTCTCCATATACCTAATTCTTTAGGAACTGCTTGAAGTGTTTCTATTTCAAATACAAATAGTCCTTTATCTTCCAAGTGCGCAAAAATGGTTTTTAAGGCTTTTTGAATATCCGCCTTTTTTGTGATGAGACCGAATGAACCACAAGGTATAAAAATTAAAGAATATTTATCGGATTGATTTAAATTTTCAATAAAACCATGCCAGACTTTTGGCTTAATGTTTTTACTAGTAGCTTTTGCATGCAGTCGCTCTAGCATTGGCTGACTTGCATCAAAGCCATGAACGTCAAATCCTTCTGCAGCCAAAGGTAGTAAAAATCGACCGGTGCCGCACATAGGTTCTAAAATCAAGCCATTAGCCTCTGCAGCATAGCTTTGATAGAATGAGTATTCATCTTGTGGTGCATTAGGTTTACTTAAATCATATACTTCCGTACAAAGGCTCTGATAAGTATCTAGTTTTTTCATAGGTTCCTCATTGAAATCCAATATCATTAAATATTCGTCATAGAAGGTATCATTAATTTTAAGTGCTTTAGGTATCATCAGCCATCAGCAAAGACGCCCAATACATACTCTTTACTTAATCCATTTTGAAAGTCAGCATCGGACATAAGCACTTCCTCTTCATAAGAAGAGCCAAAAATCTCAGGCGAATTTTTTAGTGATTCTAATCGAAATGATTTCCATAGTTCCCAGTCTTCTTGCATTACCTTTTTATCTTCATAAACTGATCTCCATCACCGTTACAGGATGAGATTTAAATTCATCCATACTGATTTCTTTCCAACCAAGATACCTATAATACTCAGGGATGGTAGGATCAAGAGCAAACAAGTAAAGTTTTTCAAAGCCAAGTTCTTTTGCTTTCTCTACTGCAGCATTAACTAACATTTTTCCGATTCCCTGTTTTTGATATTTTGGATCGACCGCTAAATCACCAATCCAAGGTCCTAAATCTGGCCTAACATCTTCGTTTAATTGCAAAGTACAAGAACCTACAGGAATTTCGTCATATAGCGCAATATAAGTAAAAGGCATATCTTGGTTCAGCTCTTCATAATACAAAGATTCAATTTCTTCAATTCCAATTTCTGGCATCCAGATTTTACCTAAAACTTCATGCCAAATCTTAGCAAGCGTTGGAATACAGTCTGAGTATTGTTTCAGGTAAGCTATTGTTATCATCATAATACCTATAAAATTAAAATGCATCCTCGTGGCAAGGCGTTCCTTGATGAAATACCATTTGCCAACGATTGTGTTTGTATTGCCAGAGCGAAGAACGCAAAGAACTTTTTGAGGCGACAGTAACCTTATAAGTTGCCAATATGTATTCGGATGATAGCTCTAAAACTGAAAAATTATTAACCAAATAGCTTTTTGGTTCTTCTTCAGGAAGAGAATCAAGCAGGTCATGCTTATTGTAAATTAAACCAGAAGCTCCATACTCGATGAATTCATCAGCAATTAGTAGCTTTAGTTGTGTAATCGATCTTCTTGTTTGCGGATTTAAAAGAGAAATCTCTAACTCATAAATCAGTTGGTGTTCTTGTTTCATAGCGATTTTCTCATCTGAAAAACGTTGAGACTTAAAAGCAATTATGCCCTATTATGAATAAGATGATATCTTTAGGGTGAGCACAAGCTATTTTAAAATGAACTAAGATTTTACCACAGTTGCGTGATAATTTTTACTAAGTGTTTGGTGTGTGTTTGGTGTGTGCTTGGGGTGCAGCACTCAATCGGTTGGAGATTGAGACGACATCCCGATAGCGAATTAAATCATAAATGATAAAAGTTATATCTTTGTAAATAGAGTTGTTAGGATCGTTTTTAGTCGCAAAACATTACTAAGAACAATTGTCCTAAACGGCTAGCATCCTCTTCCTCCAGATAGAGGTTTCCTTTATAAACGTGGACTAATGTTTCAACTGGTAAATCAAGAACATAAGCTAAATGTTCAATATTTGATTTACTAAATCGCAGCAAAACTTCAATCCATAGTTTTTGTTTACATTTGTTTTGAGCAAAATTAAATCGAAAGCCATCGTTAAATTCAACAATACATCCCATGTTAAAACTCCGTGTAAATATTATGACAACATGGTGGAGTATAAAATGTTCAGCAAGATATCCTATCCCCAAATTTGGGTATTTTACGATAATAGTCCTAAACGAAATGCTTTTGAGACTGCTTCGGTAATATTAGCGCAGTTCATTTTAGTTCGTATTGATTTGGCATGGGTATTTACTGTTTCACTGGATAGATGGAGGTATTCAGAGATTTTTTTTATAGTCATGCCCTTGGAAATCATAGTTAAGCATTGCAGTTCTCTTGGCGTGAGTTGGGATAGTGTTTTTTTAACTGCTTTTCGCATAATTACATTGTTTCTGAACTCTTGATCATTAAACAGCGCTAACCATTTTTGATTTGGTAGAGCCGTTTTTATTTCAGGCAACATCGCATCAAGAAAAAGGCATATAAATTGTTCAAACGGATCTCTGACTTGGTAGTAAAGCTTTTGGGGATCTGCTATTTTTTCAGAATGATAAGCCTCTACAATTAAATCACATTCATCGCATTGACGAATCATAGCGAATGTGGTGCTTAATCTGTAACGGTCTTCCAATATTTGAATAATGGGAATCTGCATTGCATCATACTTTATATCTCGCTGAATAAAAAACTCTTTGCCATTATAAATGCTGCGGTCATGATCAACATCTCCACGATACAATCCTTCAGTTCTATACGGAATAGCCCAAAGATATAGATTTGAAATGTAATACCGTTGACCGCCGTGAAAAAGCATTGAAATAGAAAAATTAGATATTTCTTTTGGGCAATTTAATTTCTCAGTTAAGTGATCAATTTTAGCACGAAACCGAATTGAGTCTGATAACTCATTATAATCATTTAAGTTAACACAAATAGTTCCATCTTCATCAACACTATGCATTGCTATACCTGTAACAGCAGTACTACTTACAGCCAATCATTTAATATTTGGTTCATTTTTTCCGGTTGCTCCAACATAGCCATGTGACCACATTGCTCAATATAAATGAGTTTGGAATGTTTTATATTCTTTGCCATATGCTCTGAACGCTCAGGAGGCATGACATTATCCTCCTTACTGACTATTAACAGTGTCGGGCATTCAATTGAAGGTAATAAAGTTGAATGATCTGGTTTATTTAAAATGGCGTTGAGTTGATTTTTATAATTCTCGACCCCAACTTCCATTGCCATTTCTTGGGCTAGAGGCAATAGTTCATTGTGCTTTTGTTTATCAAAAATTGAATTTTTAAAGATGAGTTTGATTAAAAAATCAAATTTTCCTTTACTCATTAAATCAAGCGAGCGCTCACGTTCTAATCGCCCCTTTTCAGATACTGATTTGGCCGCAGAATTAATTAAAACAAGTTTCTCTATACTATTGGGAATATGCCGGTACAATTCAAGGGCAACATAACCGCCCATCGAAAATCCAATTAAAGTAAATTTTTTAGGGGCATGTGGAATGAAACGATTAGCTATTTCTTCAATCGAATCGCTGTCAAGCACATCAACGTACCTTAATTGCTTGTCCCGCTGAAGAAAAAGTTCTTGTTGCTTCCAGAGCTTTGGAGTTGCCAATGCTCCAGGAATGAGTACTATATCCTTGTTCATAGTTTATGATCACATTATTTACAACCCTTATTAAGATATCCTATGGTGACAATAATTCAAGCAAAATTCGAGCATTTGAATCAAATTTATGCAATAATCCTGGAGCTGGCAAAGTATGAGAACATTCTGGATAAAATTAAAATAACGGAATCACAGCTTGGTGAACTTCTTTTTTGTGATGAGCCTAACCATTTCATCGGTGTAGCTTTGGTGGAAGAAGAAATTTGTGGCTTGGTGATGTTTAATTACACCCAAAATAACATTTGCGTCAATGTAACGCGGGGAATTTATATTGAGAATTTATATGTTTCTCCTAAGTATAGGCGTCAAGGAGTTGGATGTGCTTTATTCAAGTATGTTGCATGTAAAGCAACTGCTCATGACTGTTCAAGAATAGAGTGGTGGGTATCTCGAAATAACCGAGAAGCCAGGCATTTTTATAAAAAAATTGGTGGGGTCGCTTTATTAGATTGGCAAATTTTTAAGTGTGACCAAATGGGTATTAATAACTTGTTGAGCATAGGAGTTGCTGATGAACATATCCTCTTCGAGTAAAGCATTATTCGCTGGCGTTTCTGGCACTGCATTACAATGGTATGACTTTGCGCTGTTTGGCTATTTCGCGCCAATTATTGCAGCGACTTATTTTCCTAACGACAATCAATTTGCTTCGCTTTTAAGTGCTTTTGGTGTATTTGCTGTTGGTTACTTATTAGCCCCAATAGGTTCACTATTTTTTGGCTATATTGGTGATCAGTTCGGAAGAAAACGTGCTTTAACTCTCAGTATTCTAGCTATGGCTATTCCTACAGCTCTAATAAGCGTTGTTCCTTCTTACCAATATATTGGAATTGCAGCCCCTCTTCTTATTACTTTGTTAAGGGTTATTCAAGGTTTTGTCGCAAGTAGTGAATTTACTGGATCTGCTATTTTTCTTGTTGAACATGCTAAGCCTGAAAACAAAGCATTTTATGGTTGTTTAACCAGCTCAGCTTACAGTGCTGGTTTGATAATGGCTGGCCTGGCAGCTTCATTCTTTACGGCTTCATTTATGCCAGACTGGGGATGGCGAATCGGTTTTGGATTGGCTTTGATTGCGGGCATTTTAATTTTTTATTTACGAACTCATGTTACTGAAACACCTGAGTATGCACATATTGCTCAATATGAGAAACGACGCTTGCCTTTTCTGGCGGCGCTAAAAGAAGCGCCTCTGGCAGTAGCTGGTATTATAGGGATAGCATGGTTGGTGAGTATCATGACTTTCGGAACCTATGTGTTTACTGCTACATACCTGCATAGTTATTTTCATATTTCACTTGGTTTAGCAACATTAATTATCACCATAGCTTTAGCAGTTGATGCCACACTTGAACCATTTACTGCTTTGTTAGCAGACAAAATCGGGCTATTAAAAGTAGTTCGATTGGGTATGGTGGGCATGTTGCTTTTGAGTATTCCCATTTTTATTCTACTTGCCACCGGAAACGTAGTTTTGATCGCTATGGGATTAGTTTTCATGTCTATTTTGATTGCTATTACTTACGCACCACTCAATGCCTATATGGTTTCTCTATTTCCTCATCAATATCGTTATAGTGGGTTTGGAGTTGCTTTTAATGTAGGTATTTCATTGTTTGGCGGTACAACACCTATAGTGATGATGTGGCTGGTAAATACAACCAATAATTTTATTTCACCTGCTTGGTATTATATGTTTGGGGCAATCATAGGATTAGGCTCCATAATGATTTGTGAACAAGGCCGAAGAAAATTGATACGTTTGGAATCTGCTTTAGTCTATTAAAAATGAGGTATTTATGATGTTGTTTAGTTCCGCTTTAGCAAAGCACAGACTTACTTTTACTCGATTAAGTGATTGTATGGAATATATCCCCCTTGCAGCCAAATGGGCTGAAGATGAATGGGGATACATACGAAACAAAGGGGTTGAATATCGGGAAGGCGTGATGCATACACTGAGCCGTGATGTCTATATTGGTACTTATGCAGGACAGCCTGTAGCAATGTTTGCTCTATTAGAACATGAATTTCCTAACCCACGTGGGTTAAGTGCACGTGAACTAATGTATGTCTATGTAGATAAAAATTATCGAGGACTAGGGTTTGGCAAACAGATTATTGAAGAAGCAAAACGATTAGCCACGGCGGTAGGTTCGGATTTGATTTTGCTAGATACGCTAAAGCCTAGTTTAAATCGATTATATGAAAAGCATGGTGCGAAAGTAGTTTGTGAGGGTAGCTTGTTCTCTCATCCAACAGATGTATTAAGTATGTCAATTTAATAATTTTTTAGGAATTTTATAAGTGGCCAAAGAATTAAAAGGAAATAACCAGGCAGACTTTGCTAAAGTGCATCAAATGATTACTGAGGCTAAATCCAGAGTTTGGCTACAAGTCAATAAAACTCTTATTCAGTTATATTGGTCTATCGGACAATATGTATCTAATAAAATAACACATGATGGTTGGGGCAAGCGTATTGTAGAAGAGCTAGCGGACTATATATCAATAGAGCTACCAACAATTAAGGGGTTTTCAGCGCGTAATATATGGAGAATGAAGCAATTTTATGAGACTTATCATGAGAATACAGAACTGTCGGCAGTGCTGACAGAAATTACGTGGACAAATCATTTGCACATTTTGTCTAAAACAAAGTCTATGGAAGAAAAAGAGTTTTATCTGCGTTTAGCTGCCAAACATCATTATTCTGAGCGTGATTTCTCAAGGTTAATAAACGTCGGAACATTTGAAAGAACAGTGCTTGCCGATCAAAAACTGTCAGCAGTGCTGACAGAATTACCTGATAGCAAGGGGAGGTTTAAAGACAGTTATGTTTTTGAGTTTTTAAATTTACCTGATGATCACAAAGAAAAAGATTTAAGACGAGCCTTGGTCGCAAACCTAAAAAAATTTCTACTTGAACTTGGTCCAGATTTTAGTTTGATGGGAGAGGAATACCCTTTGCAAGTAGGAATGAAAGATTTTCGTGTGGATTTATTGCTTTTTCATCGCGCGCTTAACTGTATGATTGCAATAGAATTAAAGTGCACCGAATTTAGTCCTTCGCATTTAGGACAATTACAATTTTATTTAGAAGTATTGGATAAAAACATAAAAAAAGCACATGAAAATCCAACGATTGGTATATTAATTTGCAAAACGAAGGATGAGGAGGTTGTTCAATATGCGATGAATAGACATGCTTCTCCAACGTTAATTGCAGAGTATGAAACCAAATTAATTAGTAAAGCGGTATTGCAAAATAAGTTACACGAGTTTGCATTACAGTGGGACAATGATGAATAGTAGGTATTCCAAATAAATTATTTTTCAAAAAATTAAAGAAAAACAATTGAACCAAATAACACGATATGTTTAAATAAAACAACAAATCGTGTTTTTTGGTTTTTAATATGTCTACTATCGCTTTACTACCTCGACTTATTCGTTTGAAAGATGTCCCTAAGTATATTGGTATGGACAGAAATCGATTTAATACTTTCGTAAGACCTCATCTTATAGAAATTCCTATAGGCAAACAAGGCGTGGCGTTTGATCGACTTGACCTGGATGCTTGGGTAGATCAATATAAGCAGTGTAGTGGGCGTCCAGGCGGCAAAGAGCAAAGGAGTACAAAGCCATGGGACGTAAACAAACAACAGGACTATTTAAAAGAGGCCAAGTTTGGCATATCGAAAAGCAAGTCCTTGGACATCGCATTCGAGAAAGCACTGGCACAAAGTCGCTCCAGGAAGCGGAGCAATACCTAGCCAGGCGGATCGAAGAGATTAGACAGGCAACGATTTATGGAGTAAGGCCAAAACGCAGTTTTAAAGAAGCTGCGGTGCGATTTTTAAACGAAAATCAACATAAAGCCAGCATTGATACCGATGCAATACTCCTAAAGTCTATTTGCCCGTTTATTGGTGATTTGACCTTGGAGCAAGTGCATATAGGAACATTGCAATCATTTATAAAAGCAAAACAGGAAGCGAAACTTAAAACGAAGTCAATTAATAATACACTGGAGTTAGTTCGGCATATTTTAAACGTTGCTGCAACTGAGTGGATTGATGAGAATAGTTTAACGTGGCTTCTGGTTGCTCCTAAGATTAAATTATTGCCAGTTAAGGATGCACGAGCACCATTTCCTTTATCTTGGTCAGAGCAATCAAGGTTCTTAGAAGCGTTGCCAGTTCATTTAAATCAAATGGCACGTTTTAAAGTTAATACAGGATGCCGAGAGCAAGAAGTATGTCAATTACGTTGGGAATGGGAAAAACGTGTTCCAAGTTTAAATACGAGCGTTTTCATTATCCCTAGCCATATTAATAGGGATGGTGAATTAAGACAGTTGGTAAAAAATGGGGAAGATCGGCTGGTTATCCTAAATGATGAAGCGAAAGCAGTTATTGAGGAGGTTAGAGGTATTCACTCTGAGTTTGTGTTTTCTTACAATGGAAAGCCAATTACACGCATGAACAACACTGCTTGGCGAAATGCGCGTAAAAAAGCAAATCTTAGTGATCTGAGAGTCCATGATTTAAAACACACTTTTGGAAGAAGGCTTCGAGCAGCTGGTGTAAGTTATGAGGATAGACAGGATCTGTTGGGGCATCGCTCTGGCAGAATTACTACTCATTATTCTCAAGCTGAGTTGAGCAATTTATTGGAGGCTGCGAATTTAATTATTCAAAGCCGACGAGAAAGTAAAGAGCTTACTATTCTGAGAGTAAAACAAGGTGGAACCCACACTATCCCCACAAAATCCCCACAGTGTGAAATTAGGGCAGTAGGTTAATTTAAAAATTATGAGTTAACTATTTGATTTTAAATCGATTAAATGGCGCGCTCGGAGGGACTCGAACCCCCGACACCTTGGTTCGAAGCCAAGTACTCTATCCAGCTGAGCTACGAGCGCAATGGGGTATGGTTTATGCATTTTGCCAAGGTACATTCTGGTTGATAGTGAAGATGAATAACCAGAATTGGTGGGCCGTGTAGGATTCGAACCTACGACACAGAGGTTAAAAGCCTCCTGCTCTACCACCTGAGCTAACGGCCCTTAAGGCAAAAATATTTTTTAACTGTACTCTAAAACTGGTGGGCCGTGTAGGATTCGAACCTACGACACAGAGGTTAAAAGCCTCCTGCTCTACCACCTGAGCTAACGGCCCTAAAGAGGCTGGAATAATACCGGATTAGCACAGAATTTCAAGTCTTTTTATAATGTTTCATATAATTTTGTTGCTTTTATGGAGCACAAATACTTTTTTTGGGCAAAATTGGCTTAATAAAAAACAGCGTTATTAATATGTTGCACTTGAGAATGAATGTGTTTTTCTGTGGCCAGTATTGTCCAATTGTGCAATCTTAAGTGCTGAGCAATAGTTGGGGCTTTATCAACTGAGGTAATAAGCAATAAAACATCAGCGCCTAACGCACCACACCCTTTGATTGCTCGTATTCCAGGGTACTTTTTAAACTTATGAATCAATTTTGAACTATGTTCAGCTACCAAATTTAATTCAGTTAACTTTTGATGGTAGTCATTGATGGCCTTAATCAATTTGGGAGAATCAACCTGTTCGAAGGCCTGTTTTGCCTCATCAACTAACAAAGATAAATAATCAATCTGATCTGGTAGGGCCGTGTCTTGCAAATGATGATGCGTTGCAAGCTTCACGCCTGTGTGAATGAGAAAAAACGACAAGTCATGAAAGGGCCAATTGTAGGATTTTATTATTTTCTGCTGCTTATTAATGTACACACATCCTTGTTGTGATTGTGCGATTACATCATACCCACTCGGTTTTAAACCTTTTCCAGTCCAGGACGATTCGTAATAAGCATCAAGCATCTGATTTAAATCAGGCATTGAGTTATTTAAGAAACAATGCGCCAAATAGCTTGCTAAAAATTGTGCACTGGAGGCACCTAAACCACCTCGACCTGCATAGGGGTCATTCCATAAAAGACCGTGCTCACAATTTTGTTTTAACCACCAATGTCCAGCTGGAGACTCGGGGTGGATTCCAGATAATTCTTTTTGGGTTCTAAGGATGAGTTCAAAACAAGGGGAGGTCGTAAGCAGAAGCGCAGACGCTTCTGCTACCGCAGCATATTCACCTAATAAAAAGGTTTTTGCAGGGATTAACCAGTTCATACTGCAATAGGTGTTTGTCTGATTTTTGCCAGTAAATCATGAGCATTGTTCAGGCTAATTCGTTTATGCAAATCTAGCCATTTTTGCAAATGTTCTTTAAGTAAGGGCATTTCTTTTTCATTGGCTCCCGCAGCCAAGAGCAAATTATCTATATGTAATTTCATGTGGCCTTGAATAATACCTTCGGTACATAATGCTTTAATAGCACCCAAATTTTGTACCAAACCTACCGCAGCAATGACTTGAGATAAGTCATTTGCCGAAGAAATATTCATCATACGCAAACACATTTTAGCCGTTGGATGCAATGAAGTGACACCACCTATGGTTCCTACAATAATTGGTGCGGTTAGTTGCCCCGTAAGTATTCCATCGTGATAGCGCCAACGAGTAATTGCTCTGTATTGTCCATCGCGTGCGGCGTAGGCGTGCACACCTGCTTCAACTGCGCGCCAATCATTGCCGGTTGCAATTAAGACAGGATCAATGCCATTCATTACGCCTTTGTTATGAGTTGCTGCGCGATAAGGATCCATTTCGGCAAAAAGAGATGCTTCATGTAGTTTTTGGCCGAGTTCTGGTTCGATGGTGTGAATAGTCACTTGAGCAGTTGTTAGCTTTTGATCATTCAAGTTAGATAAAATGCACATGGTAACTTCTTCGCCAGTTAACTGCTCTATAGGCGTTTTCAAGTATTCAAGAACTTGATTGATAATGTTAGCGCCCATGGCGTCACAACTATTCATGGTTAAATGAATGACGGCCATGTCGTGCTGATCTTCTCTTTTCAGCTGACGTAATTGAATATCCATGACACCGCCACCACGTTTGACCATGTTTTCAGCGACATCTTTATTCGCTTTATTGATTAGGTATGCGCGATTTTCATGAAAAATCTGAGAAAATTTAGAAAAATCTTTAACTTTTGCCAATTGAATTTGGCCTAAAATGCATTCACCGTGAACCCAGGTTTTTATTTCGCCGCACTGTCTAATCCATTTGGCTGACTTAGATAACGCCGCGATGATGGAGGTTTCTTCAACAGCCATAGGAATCACATAGTCTTGGCCATTAATGTTAAAATTGGTGGCTACTCCTAGAGGAAGCTGAAAATAACCGATGACGTTTTCAATCAGTTTGTCTGCTAAATTCAAGTCTTTGACGCCACCATTTTTAAGAAAACCAATGTCTTCGGAAGTGATTGCCCCTAAGGCTAACAAGCGTTTAAATCGCTCCTCTCGTGAAAGTTTGGAAAAACCACGAAAAAGCTCATCGGTATTAGAAGTTAAAGGCATGCTTTCTCCTTTGAGTAGCCGGCATTAACGCAAGTTTTATAATGCCATGTTTGCGTTGTTCAAATTGGCTGTAGTTGTCTTGCATACCTGAATTTTACTGTATTGAAAAAAATGAAAGCAATTTTATCATAAAACCAGACAGCAAACTACCTGAAAATCTTAAGTTGTATGATTTTGTTTTTATTTGTGTTTGTCTGTATCTGGTTGTTTAGATACCAAAGTATCTATTTCGTCATTTTTAGGTTTATGCATAAAAAATTATCTCATGGTTTTTTTTCTAACAAGGTCTTGTTTTTTTTAATTTAATTGTCCTAGTTTTTCTTTATCAGGGAGTGTAAATTACGCGCATTAAATTGGATTAAATTGTAGGGAGACGTGATGGGAAAAAACACAAAAGAACAAAAGGCTTTTAGTGCAGCTGAAAAGATAAGAACTACATTCATCGATCAATTGAAAAGATGCAAGTCTTTAAAGGAGTTAGAAGGATTTTTAAAAAAATATGAAGAGAAAAAAAGTAAAAGCACAAGAACAGTTAATTTAACCGAGCACCATCAAAAAACTATCAGTGACTTGGACCTAGAGATTGCAGGATTAATCTTAAAATTAAAGCAACGATTTGCACCAGTAACACAAATTGAACCCGTGGCGAGTATTCGTGCACACCATGAAGAAGAGAGAGGCCGTACGGAAGTTTTACCCGTCGCTAAAGAAGAAAGTGAAAAACAACATGTAGGCACTAAAGCCGAAGTAACTGTAGATGCTGCAAGCAAACCTTTAGAAGAACATCCTAAAACTTCTCTTACGATTTCTCGAAGCGGAGAAAAGAGACATAGGCCCGGTCATCAGGGAATGGACAGGAGGGGGCTCTCTAGACCTTCTAGTGTAGAGATTCAGCAATCTGGACATGATTCTGGAAGTGCCAAAAAACATCATAGCCATGTTGATTCGAGAACTAGAAGACATAGAGAAATACACCTTTCTGAAGTTCGTTTAAAATTAAAAACGCTGTATGCGAAAGAGAAAAAATATAAAGAAAAAGCCAAAGAATATCATGGCAAGGATCAAGTAAAAGAAAAGCAATATAAAGAGGCTGAGGCTGCTGCAAGAAGAATTCACCAGAAAATAACCAAATTTTGTAATCAGTACATTCTTGATGGAAATTGGGAATCTTTTAAATTACAAAGTCAAGGTCTACTCAGTAAAGATAGCGCCGATGTAAAAACACTTAAGACACATCGTGGTTGGTGGGAGAAGTTCTTGGACGATCTGGTCGAGCTCATTAATAAAGGGTTTGTTCGTGTTGGTTCTTCAATTCGTGTGGGTGAGTTATCGATATTTAAACCCGCAGCTGACGGAGGAAAGAAAATTGATGCATTAGCCAACACAATAAACTCTGTTCAGCTTCCGTAAGTACTTAATTTTTCTAAAAAAATAAAGTAGTCTGGGTTTTATTTAGTCGTCCGGACTACATTTTTTACCCTACCCGAATAACTTATTCTTGTGTTACCATGTCGTATTGTTTTTGCTCTTAAAGAACATTCACATTATTCTTGAGATTATTTTTCAAAAAAATGACTATGGTACAAAGCAGCGCGCAAATCACTTTTGATAAGGAACTTGCCAGATTTCACTGTATAGGTGCATGGTCTGTTTTGCAAATTGGAAATTTATTAAAAAGATTTAGTGCCGATGATTTGCCCAAGAAAGAAAAAATAGTCATTAGTGGAGAAGGGATTAGTCATTTTGATAGTGCAGGGGCTCTGGCACTCATTAAATGCATTGACATACTAGAACAACAAGAAAATAAGGTCGATCTCAGTCATTTTACTGAAGCACAACAACATCTGGTGGATTTAATTAAATCAAAAAAAGATGCTTTAGATTATCAAATTCCCGCTGAACCGAAAGAGAACATATTTTATCTAGTCGGTAAAGAGTCAGAGAATAAGCTACGTCAAGCAGATGGTCTTCTTAACTTAGTTGGTGATTTAACAACTAAAGTTATCGAAGCATTTGGCAATTTGCGTCGATTTCAATTGCCGAGCATTATCACAAACATACATTCTACTGGCGTCACTGCGCTACCTATTCTTGCTTTACTTTCCTTTTTGATCGGGGTGGTTTTGGCTTACCAAATGGGGTTGCAATTGCAAACATACGGGGCCAACATCTTTATTGCTTATTTATCTGGAATGGCTGTTTTCCGTGAATTTGCACCGCTCATTACAGCAATTATTGTTGCTGGTCGTACTAGTTCTGCATTTACGGCGCAAATTGGTAGTATGAAACTCAATGAAGAAGTTGATGCGCTGCTCACTATGGGACTTTCTCCTACTGAATTACTCGTGCTTCCTAAAGTGATCGGATTATTGATTGCGTTTCCTTTATTGATTTTTTGGTCTGATATTTTTAGTATTTTAGGAGCAATGATCATGTCCAAAAGTCAACTAGGCATTAGCTTTGTTGATTTTTTGCAACGACTAAAGGACTCTGTTGGACTGTCACAGTTGAATTTAGGACTTTATAAAGCACCGGCATTTGCATTGTTAATTGCGTTGGTTGGTTGTTTTCAAGGATTTAGGGTTGAGGCTGGCACGGAAAAAAATATTGGGAGCCAAACTACCAAAAGTGTAGTGCAGGCATTATTTCTGATTATTATTGCGGATGCAATTTACTCAATTATTTATAGCCGGATGCATTTATAGATGAGCGAACCCATTATCGAAATAAAAGGATTAAAGAATTATCTCGGCGGTCAGTGGGTACATTCCGATGTGAATTTGACCGTGGAAAAAGGAGAAATTTTAGCGATCATTGGTGGTTCGGGAAGTGGAAAAACGACGATACTACGTAGCTTGCTGATGTTAATGAAGCCTACGGCGGGTAACATTAAAATATTTGGTCAGGATATTAGCCAACTTGATGTACAGCAATCATCTTCGCTTCGTCGTCGTTGGGGCATGCTTTTTCAGCACAGTGCTCTATTTTCATCAATGAATGTGTTGGAAAATGTCATGTTTCCCATGCAAGAATTTACCAGTCTAGATTATGACTTCATGTATGAATTAGCCTTACTAAAAATCGCTTTAGTAGGGTTGCCTAAAGAGGCGGCAGGTAAGTTACCTTCTGAGTTGAGCGGGGGAATGCAACGAAGAGCAGCAGCGGCACGAGCCATTGCCATGGATCCAGAGTTGTTGTTTTTGGATGAACCGACTACGGGCTTGGATCCATTAAGTGCGAGATTGTTCGATGACTTAATTGTTTTTCTAAGAGATTCATTAAAACTTACTATAGTCATGGTCAGTCATGATATAGAGTCTTTAAAACGAACTACAGATCGCGTAGCCTTTATTGGCGATGGAAAAATTTTAAGTGTTGAGCCAATTAATGATTTAATGAAAAATAAAAATAAAAAAATTGCTGGTTATTTTAGTAAAGTGTAGGCATAACTGGAGACAGAATACTTGGAATCGAAAACCAATTACACCATAGTCGGTGTAGTCGTACTCACATTGTTCGTAGGACTGGTGGCGACCATGTTGTGGTTGTCTGTTGGTTTTAATCAAAAAAAATATACAACTTATACTGTTTACATGCACGAAGCAGCTACTGGTCTGACGAAAGATGCCTCTGTAAAGTTCAACGGTGTGCAAGTGGGTTATGTAAAAGAAATCAGATTAAATCAAAGTGATCCAAGACAAGTCGAAATTTTATTGAATATTGAAGAAGATACACCAATTACTACCAGTACTTATGCGACATTAAACTCCCAAGGAATTACTGGTGTCAGCTACATTGGTTTAAGCGCAAGTACTTCTGATTTGACTCCAATTCAACAAATGCCCGGCGAACCTTTTCCAGTGATTCCTTCAAAACCTTCGGTCTTTAATCAATTAGATGGCATTTTAAAAAAGGTGTCTGAAGATATAAATACGGTAAGTGCTGAAGCACAACGTCTATTTAACGAAGAAAATGCAAAACATGTACGCCATATATTGGCTAATATCGATCATTTTTCTAAAGATTTGGCAGGTAATGGTAAAAATGTTAATGCTTTTATGGATAATCTTGCCAAGGCAAGTCGTGATTTTCCGCGCATGCTTGATGAGTTGCGAGTTGGGATATCTAAGTTTGAGACTATGGCAGACAGTTTAAGTAAGGCTGGGAATAGCGTATCAAAAACGATGGGATCAGGGAAAAGTACGTTGGATAAAATTTCCCAGGAAGCGCTTCCCCCGGCTGTTGTTTTATTAAGAAGATTGAATGCAATTTCTGCAAATTTGGAAAAGGTGAGCAGTGAAATGCGTCAGAACCCTGCGGTGGTTATTCGTGGCAGTAAACCGCCACAACCTGGGCCTGGAGAATAAATGATGAAAAAGTTGACTGTTTTTCTTATAAGTTTAAGCGTGGTGTTGCTTAGTGCATGCTCGCCGGTGAAGGTCTCTGTAAAAAATCAATATCAGTTGAGTGCATACAGTACCAAACAGTTAGCAAAGAATCCGCTGCCGGTTACTTTATTAGTTACCGCACCAGAAGCTGCAGCAGGCTATCAAACCGAACAAATGCTTTATATTAAAAAGCCCTTCGAACTCGAGGCTTTTGCAAAAAATGCATGGGTAAATCCACCGGCAGATATGCTCTATCCCTTGATTCTACAGAGTTTACAACGAGCAAATCTTTTTAAAGCCGTTACGTCCAATGCGTATACTTTGGGTGTAGATTATCGAGTGGATACCCAATTGCTTTCACTTGAGCAAAATTTCCTCAAAAAACCAAGTGTACTAGAGCTTTCGGTCAAAATGGTTTTGACACATGTTAGTGATAATAGAGTGCTTGCTTCGCGGATTGTCAACTTACAGATTCCTTGTCCTAGTGATACTCCTTATGGTGGTGTCATTGCAGCCAATAAGGCAACACAATTGTTTACTGCGAGTCTTGCTCGTTTTGTGGTGTCTCATATTCAACAATAGAGTATCGTCATTTCTGTATATGTTGGGTAATTTTTTGTCAAAATAGCTCAAACAAACGTAGGCTGGGCTACTAAGCCCAGCATGTAACAATGCCAATGTATGAACACTATGGATAAGCTGCTTGTTAATTGAGATTACAGTGATGGTTTTCATAATGAACATTTTGGAGCGTAGGAATTAACGCAACAAACGCTGGACTTAATAGCCCAGCCTGCAACCTATGATCGTACAGGTTGGTACGATGAATACTGTAGCCAAAAAATAAAAAGAATTGTACAATGTGTCCCCATGAGCCCTATATGGGATTTTGCGATTTATTAATAATAAAAAGAACAAAGGAGATTGAGGATGAAAGCCGGATCATTATGTAAATTGGGTCTGCTTGTAGCAAGTGCTGTTTTAGTTGCTGCGTGTTCTAAAACGCCAGGTAGTGCTGGAGTAGGTGTGACTGACGCTGAGGCTTCTGCTCAAGGTCTAGGACAATTTACTCATTTTGCTGGTCAAGAACCAGGTGAGTCTTACACAACTAAGGCACCTCATAATCAATTGTATTTGTTCTCCTACGATGACAGTAATTTGGCTCCCAAATATTTACCGTCTATTAACGCTCAGGCAGAATACCTGAAGACACATCCTGGTGCTCGTGTGTTAGTAGCTGGACACACTGATGAGCGTGGAAGCCGTGAATATAACGTAGCTCTTGGAGAGCGCCGCGCAAACACTGTAGCTGATATCTTACGTATGGCTGGTGTTAACAGACAACAAGTTCGTGTTGTGAGCTACGGTAAAGAGCGTCCAATTAATTTAGGACATGATGAAGCATCACACGCACAAAACCGACGTGTTGAATTTACTTATGAGGCAACAAGATGATTAATTGCAAAAAACACATTATCGCTGCAGGCTTTATGTTAATACTTCCTTTGGCTTGTTGGTCAGAGGCGCCTGTGGTCGATGATAGTGATAATTTTGCAATTAGTGAGGAACAACAGGCGTATGAAGCGCCTGTTGTTGGCTCAAAGTACAGTGAGCCACAAGAGAGCAGACAGTTTGATGTGGCTCGGAATGAGAATTACGCACTAGATAATTCTCAAATTGATGATGAACGTGCGCTGGCTAAAGATGATCAGGCAAATGATTCAAATAGTAATATCACAGATAATGCTAAGCTGATTGATAAAATCCAAAGCTTACAACAAGAAGTACAAGAACTTCGTGGACAATTAGAAGTACAAGCTCACGATTTAAAATTGTTACAGCAACAACAAGTTGCTTTTTATAAAGATTTAGATGCGCGTTTAAGTGGTGGAACCAGTTCTGCTAAAGCATCGCCAAGTAAAACATCAAATAAACCTGCCCTGGATCTTTCCGTTGGTTCTAAGGAGCCAGCCCCTAAAGCAGTTGTACCTGCATCAAATATTCAAACAAGTAAATCAGCGCCAACACCAGTTCCAGTACCTGCTGTTTCTACTTCGAGAGCGAATCCTGCTGACGAACAAATTAGTTATTTGGCAGCTTATGAATTAGTAAAAAACAAGCGATTTGATGATGCCATCAGCTCTATGAATGTGTTTGTGCAAAAATATCCTAAGGGTGGTTATACGGCAAATGCTCAATATTGGCTTGGTGAACTTTATTTAGCGAAAAAAGATTATCCCAATGCCATTGAACATTTTAATGTGGTTTTACAACAATTCCCCACCTCAAGTAAGTCTGCTGCAAGTATGCTCAAGACTGGTTATGCCTATGCCGCACAGGGTAATAAGCAAGAGGCTCAGAAGTTCTTGCAACAAGTAGTAAGAGCTTATCCTGGTACACCTACTGCGCAATTGGCTAATTCAAAATTACGTACGATATGATTGAGGCTTGTTTACATTTCTATTATCCTAGCCAATCTATCCTGCTTTTCTGCACTTTAATGTCCACATACTGTGTGTATGCTGCATATCAGTGTGCGAAAATTAGGTTTTGGGGGTTCAATGTAGTGAAATGCAAACAGAGTCTTTTAACTTTTTTTATACATAGCTCCAAAATTCTGCTTTATCGGGGCTATGCTTATATGTTCACCCAAGCGACTTGAAATAGTTTATGGATTCCAAGGAGAAAATTATGTATTGGCTAGCCCATGCCCCAGCTAATATTGCTCTGATCAAATATATGGGAAAAAAGGATAATCATTCAAACAGTCCTGATAACCCGTCGATATCTTATACATTAAATGAGCTTATAAGTACTGTAAGACTTGAAAAAACAAGCTCAAAAAAAGATATTTGGGAACCGCTGATTATACCTGGTGGAATTGAGAATTTTGTTTTGTCTGCAGAGGGACAAAAAAGGTTTCTTAATCATTTAGTGCGCATAAAAGCATATTTTGATTATGACGGTGGTTTTTTGGTGCAGTCTTGCAATAATTTTCCTCACAGTAGTGGCATGGCAAGTTCTGCTTCAAGTTTTGCGGCGTTAACACGTTGTGCTGTTATTGCCTTAAGTGAGTTAACGAATAAACCCGTGCCTTCTATTGAAGAACAAGCGCAGTTAAGCCGTCTGGGATCTGGTTCATCGTGCCGATCTTTTTATTCTCCTTGGGCCTTATGGGAGGATAATGAGGTAAAAGCGGTCGATTTGCCTTATCAAGAATTAATTTACCAAGGTGTGGTGATTAGTAATAAGAAAAAAGAAGTTCCTTCCAGCGAAGCACATCAGCGGGTAAAAAGTAGTCCCTTTTATGAAACACGTAGTCAAAGAGCAAGAGAAAATTTAAAACTTTTGTTGGATGCATTAATGACTCAAGATTGGACCTCGGCTCATGATATATGCTGGCGAGAATTTCAAGATATGCATCGTTTGTTTAATACCTGCGAACAACCTTTTACGTACATGACAGAAAGTTGTGTCGATCTCTTGCACAAGCTCGAGGCTTTTTGGGATAAAAAAGGTGATGGTCCCATAGTGACTATGGATGCTGGGCCAAACATTCATTTATTATATCGCCCTGACCAAACAGAATTAGCACGTGAATTTAAACGTGATTATTTAGTAGGCAATTATGACGTTCTTTGATTTTGAAACCACAACTTTTGGCAAATGGATTTTAGCAGGTGAGCATGCGGTAGTACGAGGACATCCTGCCTTAGTATTTCCAATTAAGGAAAAAAAATTAACTTTGAGATACTCTGCTGCAGGCTCTTCTTTAGGAGCTGATTATACAGGGAGTAGTGGTGCTGATATGCAACTTCTGTTTTGGAGTGTGCTAGAACATGGGATGCAGCTATTAGGGCGCTCCTTAAATCAAATCGACGGTCATTTTCATTTAGATAGTACAATTCCTGTGGGTGCAGGAATGGGGGCTTCAGCCGCTCTTTGTGTGGCAATGAGCCGTTGGTTTTGTACACAGAACATGATAGACCTAAGCCAGTGCAATGATTTTGCAAAGGAATTAGAGCATTTATTCCATGGAAAGAGTAGTGGACTTGATGTAGCAGGGGTTGCTGCGGAAAGCGGGGTTTATTTTAAAGCTGGGAGTATTATTCCACTGCAGCAAAAAATTTATCCTCAGTTTTTTTTATCTTCATGCAAACAAATTGGCATTACATCGCATTGTATCCACCAGGTCCAAAATTTATGGACTGAAAATCCTGTTTTGGCCCAGCAAATTGATGTGCAAATGGTCGATGCAGTTGAAGAAGCGAGAAAAGCCTTAGAGCAGGGTGATGACTATGCCATAAACTCTTTGACTCAGGCGATTAATAGGGCTGCTGATTGTTTTTATCAATGGAACCTGGTTAGCGAAAGCTTACAACAACATATGAATCGATTGATTGCAGAAGGAGCCCTCGCTGTAAAACCAACGGGATCAGGAGGTGGAGGGTTTGTGTTAAGTCTTTGGGAAAAGCAACCACCTGAGTATCTCGAATTGTTGGCTGTATAGTGTCTCATGTAACGAAAGGCTGTATTTGACACATCTTGTGAGAAAATCCAGCCTTTCACCAAAATTAAGTGTACCCTCTGAACAGGCACTTAAGAGATATAAAGCTGTAACCCAGGATCAAAATGCATTAAGTGGGCAGCGATTGTCTAAACAGGTACTGATGATAGATTATTCTAATCTACGAATTGAAAATAGACTTCACTGGCTTTTACCATTCCGAGTTCATAACGAGCTTGCTCTTCCAGAGCTTGGTCACCGTTCTTTAACTCTCTGATATCTGCTTCAAGTACGCGGTTACGTGTTGTAAGTTTGTTATTTTCCTGCTCGTGAGCAGCCAATTTTTTTTCAAGATTATGCCACTGAATCAAATTTCCATCGCCCAGCCATAGCTTATGCTGTAAAACAACTAGAGAAACAATCAAAATGATAAACAAAGGGCGCATAGATTTTGCTTAATTAAAAGAGTGTCCTTTAACCATTGTATTACCATTTCGCAATGTGTAGCAATATCTGCTTGCGTAATTTTTATAGGGTTTTTTTAATATTGTAGCCTGGTGCGGCGCAGCGAAACCCGGGACTCTACAACCACTATTTCCCGGGTTCCGCTACGCTGCACCCAGGCTACAAGTTCATAAATCAAATCAAAAATGTTTCCTTAAAATATCAAGCTCTTCATTTAATAAATCTATTTTTTCTAATAAATCTAATGCGAGTGCCACTCCGGGTAGATTAACTCCTAAATCTCGATGTAAGCGAAAGGCAGATTCAATTTTACGAAGATCCTTTTGATTTAATTTTAAGTGCTCTGGTTTTGTTGTTTTGCATGAAAATAAGCCATATTCGACCATTTCAATCAATAATTCTTTAGGTATATGATAGGTTTGGCATACCTCATTGAAAGAGATAGTTGTAGTTTCCTCAATAAGCACGCCAATGATTGTATTGTCTTGTTTCATGCTTATGCTCCCATCTTGTCACGTGGATTAAAAGGCATTACCTGTGCCATCTTCTTATACAGCTCTTTTGCGTCTTCAGTCGTTGCTGGCGGAGTAATAATTTTTAGAAGTACATATTGATGCCCAGTTGGGGCACCCGGTAACCCACGATTTTTCAGTCTTAATTTTTGTCCTCCTTGAGATCCAGGAGGAATTTTTAAATCGATTTTTCCTCCCAAAGTAGGAACTACAACTGTTGCTCCTAAAGCTGCTTCCCAAGGAGTAATCGGTAGCGTGAGATAGATATCACCCTCCATGACATCAAAAAGAGAATGTTTATCAACCTGTACCGTTAAATAAATATCTCCACGTGGGCCTCCTTGCATACCTGGTGCACCTTGACCTGCCAGACGAATTTGCTGACCTGATTTTACGCCTGCTGGTATTTTTACTTTCAAGGTTTGGCTGGCTTGCGCATCGAGCGCACTTGGAATCTGGATGTTTTTAACGATTCCTGTAAAGGCTTCTTCCAGGCTTATATTTATTTTTCCATGATAGTCCTGACCTGCCATCGGTTGCTGACGATAACGAGAATGGCCAAATAAAGTTTCAAATAAATCTTCATTTAATGGACCACTATAAAACTGTTCAGAATCTTCAGGATGTGAATAGGTATGCGTCCTTTGTTGGTGAAACGCTTTATTTTTTCTGTAATTATCATACTCTGCTTTTTTTACTGGGTCTCTTAACACTTCATAAGCTTCACCCATTTCTTTAAATTGCTCTTCAGCGTTGGGTTCTTTACTGATATCCGGATGGTATTTTCGAGCCAGTTTTCGATATGCCATCTTAATGTCTTTTTCAGAGGCATCCTCGCTTATTCCCATTATTTTGTAGTAGTCTTTATCCATGTTTTTATATCCAATTTTAAAATCATTTTTTATTTTTGTAACACGTATTCTCCTGGAGCATCAGGTAAATTCTTATCAATTTTAGGGGGGAATGTCTTTTCACCCGATTGTTTCACTAACCAATCATGCCAGGCAATCCACCATGAGCCTTTTCTATGCTCTGCTATTTCTAACCAATGCTTGGGAGAAATATATGTTTCTTCCTTTTTTTGTTCACGAATCAAATAACTGCGTCCTGGATGTCCGGGTTCGCTCACTATACCTGCATTATGACCTCCATTAGTCAAAACAAAAGTAATATCCTTTCGTTTAATCAATGAGTGAGTTTTATAGACGGATTTCCATGGACTCACATGGTCTTTCTCTGTACTGACTACGAATGCGGGTAATCTGATGTTTTCTGGTGCGATATGCTTTCCTTCAACAGTATATTGACCTTCAGAGAATTCATTTTTAAGGAATAATTTTTCAAGATATTCACTGTGCATTTTATAAGGCATGCGTGTTGTATCTGCATTCCAAGCCAATAGGGCGATCATACCTCTTTGGGTTCCATGCATGTAGTCTTGCACCATTTTCGACCAAATCAAGTCATACGAGCGTAGCATTTGGAAACTTCCAGCCATGAGTTTAGTATCTAAATAGCCTTTTTCCCACATAATGTTTTCCAAAAAAGATACCTGGCTGTTATTAATAAAGAGTAATAACTCGCCTGCCTCAGTAAAATCACCTTGAGCCGCGAGTAGTGACAGGCTTTTCAGTCGATGATCATGGTCTTTGGCCATAGTTGCTGCGGTAATCAAAGCTAAAGTCCCTCCAATACAATACCCCATTAAATGAATTTTTGTATTGGGGATTATGGTTGATATTTTATCGATCGCAGCCACAGCGCCTTGCCGATAATAATCATCGATTGCTAAATTCCTGTCTTTTGAAGTGGGATTGAGCCAGGAAACGATAAATACTGTATGTCCTTGTTGTACTAACCAATTTACTAAAGAGTTTTCTGGAAGGAGATCGAGTATATAATATTTCATGATCCAGGCAGGGAGAATTAACAAGGGTTCTTTATAAACTTGTTTGGTTTGCGCTTCATATTGAATGAGCTCAATCAAATGATTTTTAAAGACAACCTTACCTTTAGTCTGAGCAACTTGTTTTCCTGGGATAAAATGTTCAACGCCCGCCGGAGGACTCCCAGTTAATTTCTCAACGAAATCTTGTAAGCCCAATTGTGTACCACGAATTAAATTTTCTCCATATGAATTCAATGTCTCTTGCAGCAAATCTGGATTGGTCAAAACAAAATTGGAGGGGGATATCGCATCAAGAAGTTGTTTTATGGTGAATGATACAATGCGTTGGTTTGGCTCATTTAATCCAGGGATTTCGTTGGCTGCGTTTAAGCACCAATTTTCCATTTGTAAAAATAGTTCAGCCCACAAGCGCCATGGATAGAGGCTCCACTTATCCGTATGAAAACGCACGTCCTCACCATTGCCTGGTTTCTCATGATTTATAAGTCGTTTGCTAAAATCAGCACAATGCATCAAAGGATAAAGATTTAATTTCAAAAAAGTGCCTGGGGCCTGTAACAGTTGCGCCCCCCATGAAAAATAAGAAGTTGCTACAGAGGCTGGGCTGATGCTCGCAGTGAATTTCCCAAGATTGGCTTGAAAATATTTATCAATCAAATTAAATATATCGTAGGTAGCTGCCGCATTTTCTTTGCGATTAACAGTCGCAGAGGGTTTCTTTTTTACTTTTCCTTTTTGTGATGACTTATTTTCTTTTGTAGTAACATGAGCCATTTTTTTCATGGGTTCAGTCTTATCACCGTTATTATTATAAAATAGTATAGCCTCTGCGATATTTATTTGTATATTAATCAGTTAAAGTACATACTATTCACTTTACTTGAGTGTCTTTACCCAATACTACAGCGTCATTTTTACTAAGGTTGTAGCATGAAAATAAATCATTGCACTAAGTATGGTTGGATTGTTTGAATTGATATCGGAGACTTTTTATGCAAAAGTATGTACTTAATATTCTTGTTGTTTTTTTTCTATTTTCATTAGCTGGCTGTCAGTCAAATCAGGCGACCTCCAATATATTTAGACCTTTTACACCGTCAACTGCTACAAGCACAAATTTATCGCAAGCAGTGCAAGAAGCTTTGATGCGTAATGATGATCTTGCGATAGCTCATGTACGTGTTCAAACAAGACAAGATGTTGTGATTCTTACTGGCTATGTTAAGAAAATTCGTCAAAGTGATGTTGCAGAACAGATCGCTCGTCAGGTTCCAGGTGTACGTGCAGTAGAAAATAATATAATTATCCGTCCATAAGCTTAAATATTCTCCATTTGTACTATATTTATACAAATGGTTAAGTGTATTCAAATGGAGAATAAAATGGCTGACCTAATTCATAATGCTTTGCCAACGCCAAGACGAGAAATGATCTATATTAGTCCAAACGATTCTGTAAAAAAAAGTATTGATATGATGACAGAATATGATATTGGAGCATTGGTTGTAATGGATAATGACAACCAATTAGTAGGTATAGTGAGTGAGCGGGATATTGTTCGTTCTTGCTTACACAGGTGCATTAATCTGGAAACAGGAAAAGTTTCTGATGTGGTCAATAAGGACGTCACGATTCTTAACTCTAATGATGTCGTGGAAAAAGCGATGCAGGCAATGACTGCAACGAAAAGAAGACATGTGTTAATTCGTGACGAAACTGATGGGATTATAGCTATCTTATCCATTGGTGATGTGCTTTATCATTTATTGGAAGATAAGGCTAGAGTGATTGAGCAATTAGAAAATTACATCCATACCTATTAACAGAATTTTTTAGGATGATATAGTATCTTTTTTAATGTACTCATGGCTCATATGAAAACAGTCTTCAGATTGATTTTAATTTTTTTGATATTTCAAGTTCCTGCGTGGGCTACTGAATTATCGCCCACATGGTATTCCAAAAGTACAGATAACCAAGTTGTTATCAACATCGAAATGTTTTTGTCATCCACATGCCCCCATTGTCAAAATGCGGATGCATTTTTTCGCGATCTAGAAGCGAAAAACCCTGATCTGCATGTTCAACGATATTATATTAACCAGGATAAAAATGCATTGGGTCGTTTTTATCAATTATTGAGTGCACAGCAAATGGATGATTTTGCTGTTCCATCAATCTACTTTTGTAATTCACGCTGGGTAGGATTTACCTCAGCAGAAACCACTGGAAAAGATTTATTACAAGGAATTAATTATTGTAAGCAACAAATTCAAAAAAAAGGTAAGCTAACGCAAACAACTGTAGATGCATTGCGACATTTAGCTAATGCAAATCGTTTTATTACCGGATTGGTAGAGAAACCATCTAGGTTACAGTTTACAACAACCATAGCATTTATGGATTCTTTTAGCCCTTGTGCATTCTTTTGTTTCGCTGGATTTCTTGCTTTTCTCTTTATTGAAACTCAAAAGAAAAAACAAATTATCGCGGGCTTCCTATTTATCTTTTCAGTAGCAATAGTTCATTATTTTCAACAGGCTTATCCCAATGTATTTTTTGAGCTATTGCCTTGGTTGCGTATTCCTGCTGCATTATTAGGAGCACTCACTATTTATTTTGTAATACATTATCTTAAAAAACAGTCTTCTAGTGTTTTATACTTTTTATTGGCTTTCTTATTAGGATTAATCACTACAATTTATCAACAAACTTGTGTGATGAATTGGGCGACCATCTTCCAACAATGGTTAAATGATCAGCATTTAACGGGTTCGCAAACAAGTTTGTATCAATTGCTTTATCAGGGAATATACATACTTCCTTTAATTTTGATTTTATTTATCTACTTAGTCTTACTTAAGGTGGAACGTTTTGCCGCATTAAGAACAAAATTTATCAACATTGGTTTATTGTTTCTGATCGCAATTGCAGTAAGTTTAATCGCTTATCCCTTTATCTTGCCATACTTTGGAGTATCTATGGTGACTTTATTTATCCTGGCGGTGTGTGGATACTTTTTAAATTTGACTTGATCTTATTTTGATGATTTGGGATTATCATCTCTCTTTGTTTTTCAGGTGATAACATGAGTAAGCTCATTGATATTCCAGTTGTTGTAGAGAGCGGGCAAAAATATAAAACATCTCATGGCGTAACAGCAATTAAAGATGGCGTCAAAGCAACAGAACATGCTTATGAGCGTTTGCCTAAACCTAAATGGTTACGCGTAGTAAACCATACTACTCCAGCATATCACCAGGTAAAAGAGCAAGTACAAAAGCATCGCCTATCTACTGTTTGCGAAGAAGCAAAATGCCCTAATATTTCTGAGTGTTGGTCGCATGGTACTGCAACAATCATGTTAATGGGATCTGTCTGTACACGCGCATGTCGTTTTTGTGCGGTAGATACAGGCAATCCTCATGGTTGGCTGGATGCACACGAACCAGAAAATACGGCAAATACCGTCGCATTAATGAATCTTGATTATGTGGTGTTAACTTCAGTAAATAGGGATGACTTGCCTGATGGCGGTGCTAATCATTATGCACGGACGATACAAGCGATTAAACAACGTTCTCCAAAAACTAAAGTTGAAGCATTAACCCCTGATTTTCAAGGTGTAGAAAAAGACATCGCAGTATTACTGGATAGTGGTGTTGATGTATTTGCACAAAATGTAGAAACTGTAGCGCGTTTGACACACCCAGTCCGTGATAATAGAGCAGGCTATAGTCAAACGTTGAATGTACTTGCATACGCGAAACGTTATCGACCTGATGTACTGACAAAAACCAGCTTAATGTTAGGTTTAGGTGAAACGGACGAGGAAATTGTGCAAACAATGGATGATCTACGCGCGCATAATGTAGATATTCTTACTCTAGGACAATATTTGCAGCCCACAAAAAACCATTTACCTATTGCACGTTATGTGACTCCCGAGACTTTTGCTGAACTAAGACAGATTGGATTGCAGAAAGGATTTTTTGAAGTAGCTTCTGGTCCATTGGTGCGTTCTAGCTATCGTGCAGATAGAATTTTTAAGCAAGATAATTTGGGTTTAGATAATTAATTTATTCAGCCTGAGTGAAGCAGCGCAGCGGAAACCGGGTTTTTCTGCAGATTCCGCGGGTTACAGCTTACGTCTTCACCCAAGCTAAAAACACTGAATCCCTACATAAGAGACATAGAGCTTGTTGCAGTAACTTTATGATCAGTAGGGCTGAGTTTATGCACTTGGTGTTGCAAGAGATTCACCACTTTATCTGCTACCGCATGGCTATAGGCAAGTACTTTTTTCTCATCCTTAGGATGTTTCAGTTTAATTTCTGCCAATTCAACAGCTAATTGATCAGCACATTCCTGGCACAAGTAAAAATCACTATCCACTACGTTTGAAAGTGGCGCAATATACTGGCTATGTTCCTGTGTAAAAGTTTTATTGATTTGAATTATCGTTTCTTTAGCTACTTTAGTGACAAGATCAGGTATTAACTCTTTTTTATGGGTTGTCAGTTGTTTGTTCAATTGAATGTTTAACAGGTTCTGAAATGAATAAAAATTCATAACCACTGGTGCTTTACTACTCAACTCTTGATTTAGCTGCATACTGAGTTTTAGATTAGATTCTTCAACAATTCCTGATTGAATAACCAAATCGGCTATCTTTTTTAGCTTTTGTTTTATATCTTCAATGACCTCTATAGGCTGTTTGAGCACAAAGTTACGAAAGGAAGTAATTTTTGGCAGAACTTTTTTTGCCTCTTTTTCATTGAGCGCGAGCTCAGGAGTTAATTCTGAGTTAATTAGTACATTGAATTTCATGAGCATGACTTCGGCTCGTAAAGCACGTGCTTTTCCGATTGCATATTCTCTTAGTGCTGGATTTAACTGATCTAGTTCGGGTGTTTCAAACTCAGTTGCCTTATTATTTAATTTTCCATTAAGCATGGCTTCTAATACCGCATTTTGAAAATAATCAAAAACTGCTTTTCTGTTTGTGTGTGTCATTTTTTCAGTACACCAACTGATATAAATTGGATCAAGTACATCCAACAGCCCTCGAATTTCTTGGATTAGCTGCGATTTTAAAGGATAAAGGCGATGATTTTTTTTATATTGCACCATGATATTAAGTGAGGTCGCCGATTGCAGGAGAATGGCCCCACGTGCTTTAGCGTCATTACTTGTTTTTTTCTCAAAGTAGGTTTCATACGCAACTGTATCTCCCCATAAAGAAGAATTCTCATGATCATTTTTGATTAGTTCATCCAAAATGATGCGAGCATACAAGGTGAGGGTGGCAGCGGATGCACTGTGCCTACGAATATTATTACGAGTTGAAAAGAGAGTAGAGCCTTCGAGTGCTTTATCTTTTCTATATTGAAAAAAAGTACTCTGTTGCCTTAGTATGGCGGCTTTAGGTTGAACAATTGTATCTTTTAGTTTATTAAGGTGCTCTAAGCTTTGATACGCCTCGGTAAATGTTCTGACATCTTTAATAATAACTGCCCCATCATCAATAATGACGCCAGGAAATTTTTTAAACATCTCGAGGTCTATTTTAGGTTCAAATCGAGAATAACTCTCTTTTTTAATACAATATAATAAGCATGTCGCTTTATGAGTTTTTTCATCCAGTTCCCATATTAAAGGGCTGCCTTGAAATGTAATATTTTGGAAATAAATCTTCATATAATCGTACACTATGATCAAAAAAACATAGAGTACGAATTATGTAAAGTACACGCAAGTGTCTTATTTACTTTAAGATTAAAAGAAGTGCCATTTGCATTTATTAACATCTTGAATGTTAAAATTAATGCAATAAAGCTTGGTACGTTTAACCTAAAATCACACCTCTTTTTCGCATGAACTTTTGTAAAACATACGCAAAAAGATACATGAGTGTGCCAAGTACCATAGCGGTTATTCCCAAAACTAAATAATAGTTTTCATAATAAGGTAGGCTTTCTATGGCCGAGTGAACAGTATTGGGTATTGCGACCCAAGCGGCAATCCTACCTGAGATGGCATGTGCCAGAGAACTTGCCAGGTACCATACCCCCATGGCAAAAGCAATTGAGTGTTTGTCACAATACAGACCAACCATACTTAAACCAATGGCGCTGACCCATAATTCTGCAATTGAAATGAGAATATAAGTTAATGCAATGTAATTGCCATTAATTATTCCATCTGTAGTAGTCGAAGCAGCAAATGCCATAACCAAAAGAGCAACTCCCGCAAGGGCGGTTCCTGCAGCAAATTGATAGGGAATTGTGAAGCGTGGGAACAGTTTATAAAAACGGGGCAACTGACTGCCAATAGCTAAGATAAGTAATGGATTTAGTATTTGATAATGAGCGGGAGATACCGTTAAACCAAATAAATTATGATCGGAATTATTTTCTGCGAACAAAATTAAGGTGCTATTCATTTGGTTGTAGATAACAAAAAATACGACTGCTTCAATGATGAGTAAAAGAGCAATCATTTGTTTGTCGCGAATGTTCCCTGTAAGGGTTAGCGTTTTCTTTAAAAACCATGCAATTCCTATCCCACAACCCGTAGCGATGATTGTGCTTGCAATATAAACATGAGAATAGGCAAATAAAGTCAGTACATAAATGGTAACTATGTAGGCAATTAAACGCAGGATGCCTGATTGAGACAGTTTGGATTGATCTTTGCCCCAAATCACATTTTCATAAATAGAGTAACGTTTTGCAAAATTTAACGCAGCAATTGACTTACCCACAAAGGCTAAGGTCAGTATGGAAAGTGGGCCATAACGGCTTTCAAAGAGTAATGGGGCAATTAGCGTTGCTAATAAAGCACCCACATTAATTGCTATGTAATAGTATGTCATGGCTGATTTTGCTTTAATCGCATCATCGGAATAAATATGCGACACCATGCTTGAGGAGGTTCCCATTAAGAGAGAGTTGGTCGCAGGAACAAATGCATAGGCAGCAATAAAAAAAGTGTCTCCTAGAGAACTTACGGTGTATCCACTAATCATGATGAGCAAATAAGCAGTGGCCAACATGATACTGCCGAGAAGTATTGATCGCCTGATTCCGACTACAGTATCAGCCATATACCCACCAAGCATAGGCATCAAATAGCCCATTGCATGAGCCACTCCAATAAATGCATATGCTTTGGCTTGGCTGTATCCTAAACCTTGAGACCATACGGGGCGAGTTAAAAATAGAACCATTATGGTATTAAGCGCATATACAGAAAACTGGCTCCAAAAGGTAATGTATATGATGTTACTGGCTTGTTTTTGTCGCAGAGCTAATTCAGGCAAATAGTTTTTCACTTCTTGAGAAATCATTTTTCCCTCATCACCTAAAGATAATTATTTCAGATTATCATTTTCTGGCAAGAACGACATCAATTATGTGAGTATCATGATAGGGGAAGGTGAATATTTTACTGAAAAGTCGCTTAAGCCTTTGAATTAAAAATATTTTTGGCAACATTCTAATGGATAATGTATTGAGAAACCAAGTACCTTCAATACCAAAAAGCGCTAATTCATCAATGGTATTCAGCGTTATGGGTATTTCCAAACGTTGATGTGCAATGACTTCGAATTGATGTTGTTGAAATGCTTGCATCAATTCATTGTTATTGGCGGCAACCGTGGTATTTTTTACAATGGATTTATAATAATGACCAACAACACTACTTAAGATGGAGTCTTCCGTAATAAATTCAGCGAGGCGTTGTTGCGCGACTGGAAACGAATCATAGGTTGTAGTAATCATTGAAAAATGACCATTTGCGCGGGTCAGTAGTTTCGCCTCATTAAATAAAACCTTAATGGGGATATAGGCATTAATAAAATGCGCTAGGATTAAATCTTGGCTATGAGGGGGGAGGAACTTATTGGCTTGTGCTGCACTTCCTTCTATAGTAATTACAGGTAATGTTTCGCGAGCTCGTTTTAACATTTCAGAGGAAACATCAATTCCTGTAAATTCGGCTTGCGGCATTATTTGTTGTAGTTTTTTGAGAAATGCACCATCACCAATACCCAAATCAAGAACTTTATAATGAGGCTTCATACCCAAATAAAAGCTTTTCATTTGTTCAATTGCTACTTGATGACTCTGGCTAATTGCACCAAAACGATTGGCTATAGCATAGTGTTCCGCGATGTCGTTGTACATGGCCTTCAAGGACATGCAAAAATTCCGGTTTAAAAAGGTTTGGTAAGTATATCCTTAAATGGAGGAAATTTGCGACTGCTGACCAAGGAAAAATTTATAGATAATTTATTGTTATCTTTTAATGTATTAGTATATAGTGCTCGTCATCAGTTGATAATGAAGCAAATGCGGTTGAATTTTCAGGATTTATTATGCCTAAGATATTAGTTACTGGTGCCACGGGATTCATTGGAAGAAAATTAGTGCCCGCTCTTATCAGTGCTGGTCATGATGTTCGATGTGCAGTATCTCAAAATGTTAATTGGCTCAAAGCCGAACAAATCAAAGTGAATAAATTAGAATCAGAGACTGATTGGAGCGAAGCACTTTCTGGAATCGATGTAGTTATTCATTTAGCAGCCAGAGTCCATGTAATGAAGGAAAAAAATGCTTCAGACTCCGATTATTATTATAAAATAAATAGTGAAGCAACAAAAAATTTTGCAGAACAGGCAGCGAAACATCAAGTAAAACGATTTATATTTTTGAGTTCAATTAAAGTAAATGGTGAGTTTACATTAAAGGGACAACCCTTTTCTGAAGAAAGCAAAGCACAACCGGAAGATCCTTACGGGCACAGCAAGTTATATGCTGAGCAATATTTACAAACAATCAGCCAAAATTCTTCTTTGGAAGTGGTTATTCTTAGACCGCCATTAGTTTATGGACCAGAGGTTAAGGCTAATTTTTTAAAAATGCTGCACTTAGTTAAGAAGAGAATGCCTTTACCTTTTGCGAGCATACAGAATAAGCGTCATTTTATTTTTATTGAGAATTTGGTTTCGGCATTATGTATTTCAGTTACTCATCCCGCAGCGGCTAATCAGACCTATTTGGTTGCTGATGATGATTCATTTTCTGTACCCTCATTAATGCATCTCATCGCACAAAAAATGAATACAAAAACTCGCTTAATTCCTGTGCCTGAACGTTTGCTGGAAAAAAGTTTTCAGCTTTTAGGAATGAAAAAATTGAGTAATCGCTTACTTTCATCCTTAGAGATCAATAACAACAAAATCAAATCAGAGTTAGGCTGGAAGCCTCCTGTTAGTTCGGATGAAGGATTGAAAAAAACTGTTGAATGGTATCAAAGTGAATTTAGTTCTTAGTATCTTTTTTTTAACGTGTTCCATTGTACTGACAAAAGTATTCTGTGTTTTTGCACAGAATACCCGTCTTATGGATAAACCCAATAATCGCTCCATGCATACTATCCCAACAATCAGGGGTGGAGGACTTATTTTTATTGGGTTGTCTGTGCTGGCTTTGCCTCTTCTTTGCTATGTGACACATACATCTGTTTTTGAGCAGTTACCGTTCATGCTCTGTATTTTTTTTCTTGCGGCAATTAGTTTTCTTGATGACTTATATAATTTATCAGTAAAACCGAGGTTTTTTGCCCAAAGTGGTGTTGCCTTATTCATTGCTCTTTTTATACGACCTGAGCAATTGGATTTTGGTTTTATTGCAGTTCACTATTCTTTTTTTATTATCCCGTTTATTTTTTTCGCGGTTATCTGGGCCATTAACCATTTTAATTTTATGGATGGCATTGATGGTTTTTGTGCATTGCAATCTGTTTTTTTATTTTGTGCCTATGCAATTCTCTTCGGTATGATGCATGCGACGTTTTACCAAAGTTTTTGCCTTATACTAATTTTTAGCCTTATAGGCTTTTTATTTTTTAATTTCCCACCCGCAAAATTGTTTATGGGAGATGTTGGTAGTGCGACTTTAGGATTGATTACTTTTTGTATCGCGTTAATCGCACAACAAAAATTTCAAATCCCAATTTTTTATTGGTTTATGCTAAACGGTTTATTTCTTTTTGATTCGACTATTACTTTATTGCGCAGAATGATTCATAAAGAAAACTGGTCTGCAGCGCATAAAAAACATGCTTATCAGCGATTAAGACAGTCAGGGGTTAGTGTTCCAACAATTTTATTGGGACAAACAGTAATGAATGTATCCTTTTTAGTTTTGGTGTTGCTGATTCAGGAGCATAGGATTCATTTTGGATTTTTATTCATGCAAATTATTATTATGTTGTTCATATATTATCTAATTGAACGAAAGTTTCCAATGTATCCAACAGCACTTACTTATTAATTTTACTTAGGGTTTTATTTGCCTTCTAAAATCGCATCATTTTGCCTCAAACTAGCGAATTGTAAATAAACCTTAGTTAAAAATGGATTTTTTCTAGTAAAAAAGTAAAATTAATCGATTTCTTAATACTGCGTTAATAATCACAGTGTAAAATTAAATTCGAATAGCAAATATAAATTTGTTTTTAGTCGTTTTTGGCTATCAAGAATACCATGGATTGCGTTCTGTGGAGGAATAGGTAGCTGCTTTGTTAGGGAGATTTTTATGTTAATTTTAACTCGACGAATTGGTGAAACATTAATCATAGGTGATGATGTTAATATTACCGTACTAGGTGTAAAAGGTAATCAAGTACGTCTCGGTATTAATGCACCTAAAGATGTATCTGTCCATCGTGAAGAAATTTATTTACGCATACAGCAAGAAAAACAATCAGACGAATCTGAAGAAGCAGTATAATCGATTTCCTCGCAGCTCATCCGGTTCCGAGCACTTAAAAATGCTCGGGACAAACTTTCCGTTATCTATTCTGTTGTAACTGCTTATGATTTTTGGTGAAGTGAAGTATCTCCTGAGGAGAGAAAGTGCTTTAAGCCTGACTCATCTTGTAGTATTAATTGTCCTAACTCATTAATTCCGCAAGCAAGCCCAGAAAAAGTATTTGCCGATTGAGTTACTTGAATATTCTTTCCGAATAAATAATCCGATTTACTCCACTCATCCATAAAGTAATTAAGATCATGGTGAATAAACTTGATTAAATAAGTTTCTAAATTGGTGATCAGTTTTGCAATAAGGAAATTACGATCAAAATGTTTCTGAGTTATTTCATATAGTGAGCACCAGGGTTTATCTGGAAGAGGATGGTTCTTGGTGTCCGAATTGACGTTTAAGCCAATACCAATAATGACTTGAATATTACCGTTCGATTCAGCCAATATTTCAATCAAACTACCGCATAATTTTTTGTTAGCCCATAAAATATCATTGGGCCATTTAATCTTAATGTTGGATGATATGTCTAACTCGTTTAACGTTGCCACAATGGCCAAACTGGTCACTAAACTTAATCCAGAAAGTTTGGTGAGATCATAGTTGAGGTCCCAACGACTCGAACAATATATATTTTCTCCAAAAGGCGAGTGCCAGTGCCTTCCAAATCGACCTCTGCCCTGAGTTTGTATTTCGGCACAACAAATATCAACTGAATGTGCCAGGGGTAAATCTTTAAGATAACGATTTGTTGAATCAATGCTGGTAAATAGGTGTAACTTGAACGGAGTTGTTCGTTGTGCTGCTGCAAGATGTTCTGCAATCTGTTGTTTATTCAATAAAATCAATTGATTGGGAAGCTGGTAACCTTGATGCCTTATGCGTTTTACAGGGATTCCTGATTCAATTAAATGATTAATTTGTTTCCATATAGCGGAACGAGTAATACCCAGCGCTATCCCTAACTCAGAGCCACTATGGCATTCGCCATCACCAAGTAATTGTAATAATGTGAGTTGTGAAGAAGTAAAGTGCATTGATAGAAACCTAAAAAATCAAGCGAGCATCTTGTTGAAGATGAATAAATCCATGTCTAATTTCCCTAACGGTGGGATGATGACATAAAGCACCGCTACAGGCTACTTCTGGCATAAAAGAGCGTAATTGCCACGTCATATTATGCAATGGATCATTCACCAGCTGTTTTGTTGGTATCGATATGGGTACGCTAAAATGTTTGGTTGGATACGAAAGGCCTAAGCCACAGGCTTTAATAAATGCTTCTTTTTGTGCCCAAACATGGAAGAATACAGCAGGTTTTAAAGCGAGTGGAACTCTAATAAATTCTTCATACTCATGATCGGAAAATAAAGTTTTGGCAATGCCCTCATAAGGCCGAGCAGAATATTTTTCTATGTCCACGCCTAAGGGGAAACCTTTTCCCACTGCAAGTAGTGCTAAATCACCGGTGTGGCTTATATTAAATTGCAGTTTTGTTGTATTAATGACCTCTGGTTTTCCATGATTATTATAAGTAAATTCCAACTCTTCTGGAGGCATATTAAGGTAACTTGCCAGGATAATTCTCAAAGTAGCACGAGCAGTAGAGAAACGGCGTTTATGCCTGCTGAAATAGAATCGTTCCGCACGTGCTTGCTCTTCGTGATTTAATAGTTCATATGCATTATTTAATTCATGCACTAAAGAAAATTGCCAAAGATCAATTCGAGCCTCATTTAAGACGCAGTTTTGTGTATTTAAAGGGTTGAATCCTGTGATGATCATATACGTTGTTTGAATCTGGCATCAATTGTCGGTTAAGGTTATCATATACCATGATTATTTAATTCACCAAAGAGTATTCAATGAGCCGACAGTTTTTGGATTTTGAGCAACCCATCGAAGAGTTGAATCAAAAAATTGAAGCACTTCGTATGTTAGGACATGATAACGAAGTGAATTTAAGTGACGAAATAGCACGATTGCAGGCAAAATGTTCTGATTTAACAGTACAAGTTTTTTCAAACCTGGAACCTTGGCAAATAGCGCAAATGGCAAGGCATCCACTGAGACCACAGACTACTGATTATATTGAACGTATTTTTACTGATTTTCAGGAGTTACACGGCGATAGAAGTTGTTCTGCGGCCCCTGCAATTATTGGTGGTTTGGCACGCTTAAATGGTGAGCCAGTTATGGTGCTTGGCCATCAAAAAGGCAAACGCACCAAAGAGAAAGTATATCGTAATTTTGGTATGGCTCGTCCAGAAGAGTATCGAAAAGCGTTGCGCTTAATGAACATGGCTGAAAAATTCAAATTACCTATTTTTACGTTTATTGATACAGCAGGAGCATACCCGGGGATTGGTGCTGAAGAGCGCAATCAATCTGAAGCAATTGCTCGAAACCTCTTTGTGATGTCAAATCTTAAAACGCCAATTATCTGCGTGGTAACCGGAGAAGCAGGTTCTGGTGGTGCATTGGCAATCGGTGTTGGTGACCGTGTGTTAATGCTGCAATTCGGTATTTATTCCGTAATTTCTCCTGAAGGTTGTGCTTCTATTCTTTGGAAGGATGCATCTAAAGCAAGTGAAGCAGCTCGTGCGATGAGAATCACTGCAGATAAAATTATGGAAAATAAGTTAATCGATATGGTAGTACCTGAGCCATTGGGGGGGGCGCACCGTAATGTCGATGAAATGGCAGCACGTTTAAAAGATATTTTGCTTAGTGAGTTGCGTACTTTAAAGAAATTGCCTCTGGACCAACTCGTCGAAAACAGATATCAGAAATTTATGGCTATGGGAGCAACTGATTAAGCCTCTATTGAATGTCGAGTGGTTTTCTCGCCTAAGTCATTTTAATAAATTAATTGTAGGGTTTAGTGGTGGGCTTGATTCAACGGTGCTTTTACATGTTCTTGCGTCCCACCCATCTTTACTCACTAAATTAGTTGCAGTGCATGTTAATCATGGTATTAGTGCTCATGCATCTCTTTGGCAAACACACTGTCAGCAGGTTTGCCATAATTTAGATATTCCTTTCATGACTCAATCCGTGCAATTTGATCGTGCTGCCAATATCGAAGAGGGCGCACGTATTGCTCGTTATGCTGTTTTTTCTTCCTTGATGACAGAACAAGACTGCTTGATTTTAGGACATCATTTAGATGACCAAGCTGAAACAGTGCTTTTGCAACTATTTCGTGGTGCCGGCGTAGATGGTTTGGCTGCGATGTCGGATTTTGGTCAATTTGAGTTAGGGGGAATGGCTCGACCTTTTTTAAGTCATTCTCGCGAGCAACTTGAGCATTATGCTGTTTTGCATCAATTAAGTTGGATTGAAGATGAGAGTAATCAAGACATCAATTATTCACGAAATTACCTACGCCAACAAGTTATCCCTTTGTTGCAAAAGAAATGGCCGGGAGTAGTGGGGAATATTGCAAGAGCTGCGCTTCATTGTCAGCAAGCCAAAAGAAATTTAGATACGTTGGCGGCACAAGATGTTAGTCCTCTTTCCACATCCACCATAGTAGCGTTTGGAAAGAAGTCTACTGCATTGGAAGAAAATTCAGACGTATTAACAAACAATGTCTTATTAATCACCTCATTAAAAGAACTGAGTCGTGATCGTATAGCGAATGCGCTTAGAGTGTGGTTGAAAAATAATCGGGTTCAATTGCCATCAACAGCCACCTTTGGGCGGTTGATTGATGAGGTGATCTTCGCAAGTTCTGACGCAATGCCCGAGGTGAGTTGGGCTGACGTGAGTGTGCGTCGTTATCAAGGTCATCTCTATTTAGATAGAAAAAAAACCAAAAAACCGTTGCCTTGTGTTGCATGGTCCGTATTTCCTTCACCGTTAATTATCGCTGATGCAGGGATTAATTTGTTGGCAAAAAAAAGCAATCAAGGTCTAGTGATTCCTGAAAATACGCAAATATTTGTGCGATTTAGGCAAGGAGGTGAAGAGTTTTTCTGGCATGGACAAACCAAGCGGTTAAAAAAATTATTCCAAGAGTGGGGTGTTTCGCCCTGGTTAAGAGAACGAGTTCCTTTGATTTATTTTAATGACACACTTGCAGCGATCGTTGGTTATGCGATGAGCGATTTATTTTTTTCTAAAGAATCTGCGAATGCATGGGTTTTCGTTAATAACTATTAAAAATTGTTTTAATTTTCATTAATCTGACTTAGATTAATAAAAGAAATAATTAAATATTAAATTCTGCCTCTCATGAAAAATATCTTAGACATAAAGTCATTACTTGCACTCAGTGGCAAACCCGGCAATATACCAGAAAACCTGATGGCATTTTTTTTATATTTAAAAAAAGTGAGGCGATTGAAAAAAAGTGGGGATCATTTTAATGCATTTGCAATGAGTTACGATGAAATAGATGGGTTAACAGAGATTATTGAGCGAATGGTAAAGGATTGTGGCGAAGACTTACGATTTCAAATTGCTATTTCAAAATGGGACGGAAGTGAAAGGTTAAATCATTGGTCCTTTTTAGAGTTCAATTTTAAAGGATCAGAAACGCCTCCTACTTTAGATATTTTGATTTGTGATCCCTTAGGCTTCATGCGATCTATAGTTTTAGTTAGCTCATTAAGCAGCAAAATGCGGTTTGGCGCTTTAAGTAAATTATGTTCATTGAAGATTTATATTCCTGTTGACACATTACAAATAGCAGGTCGTGCATGTGCTTATTTTGTGGCCGATAGTATTTCAATGTTATCCAATCAGGACAAGTACAGCCCGATTTATGATTATATGAGTACTCATCAACAAGAACCAAAAATGAAAGAAGCAATAAATATATTGGCGCTTATTCGTGAATCCCTCACTAATTGTTATACAGAGGAGGAACTTGATGATATCTATAATTTTAAGATAGCAGTTAGCTCCTTACCAGTCAGGCTATTACGTACAAAACACTCAATCGCCGAATTAGAAAAAGAAGTTCTCTATTCAGAAGAACATAAAGAAGAGGTTGTCAACGGGAAGGGTGAAACTGCCTGGGGCTCCATTAGTAAGAATTTATTTTTTGTTAAAGGTAGAGTTAGTGATGAGGAATATCGAAACATGAGAGTTAATAAAAAAATGGAAAAACTAGAGGGAATTGTAAGTGAGTTAACCTCCTCTACTACAGAGGAGGAGTTTTTATTATTTTATGAGACCATGCATGAACATCAGTTATCCAGTTTAGAGAAATTGGTAGAACAGAATGTCAGAATAGATAGTTATGCCTGCTCTTAGCACTCTGGTAAATTAACAGCCAAACCACCCATAGACGTTTCCTTATAGATGCTTTGCATGTCCATTCCAGTTTGTTTCATAGTCTTGATCACTTTATCCAGCGAAATTTGATGTTGGCCATCGCCAATAAGTGCCATACGTGTTGCATTTACAGCCTTCACAGCACCCATAGCGTTACGTTCAATACATGGTATTTGTACTAAACCTAAAACCGGGTCGCAGGTCATTCCTAAATGATGCTCCATTGCAATTTCTGCGGCATTTTCTACTTGTGCTACAGTACCACCAAGAACGGCTGTAAGACCTGCTGCTGCCATAGAAGAGGCGACACCAACCTCACCCTGGCATCCTACCTCAGCTCCAGAAATGGAAGCCCCTTTTTTATAAAGTATGCCTATAGCTGCTGCAGTGAGAAAATAGGTGTATATGACTTCATTGCTCATTTTATCATGTGCATGCTGACAATATTTAAGGACAGCAGGAATAATACCCGCAGCACCATTTGTTGGCGCCGTAACGATACGTCCACCAGCCGCATTCTCTTCATTGACTGCCATAGCATAAAGATTTAACCAGTTCATGATATCTGATTGTTCGAAAATACTTTTTACACCCTTTTCATTCATAAGCTTTTGATATAAATCAGGGGCGCGTCTTTTTAAATTAAGTCCACCTGGTAAAATACCATCATGCTCGCACCCATTAGCGATACAGTCATTCATCACTTTGGCAATGGCCAGAATGCCATGATGAATTTCCTCTGTACTGCGCCATGTTTTTTCGTTAATCAGCATTAATTCTGCAACGCTTAAATCATTTTGTTGGCATAACTCTAAGAGTTGGGCTGCGGTTGAAAATGGATATGGAGGTGGATTCGTATCCTCAGTGGTTTTGGAAAAATCTTCTTCGGTGGTAATAAAGCCACCACCAATTGAGTAATAAACCTGGTCAATCAATAAATTATTCTGATTGTCGAAAGCAGAAAACCGCATTCCATTAGAATGTTTTGGCAAGAGCTCTTTTTGCAAAAAAAGAAAATCAGTCGATTCATTAAAGTTAATATTTTTCTTGCCTGCTAAATTGAGTGTATGTGTGCTAAGAATTTCATGCATGCGTGGCACCATGGATTCAGGAGCTACAGTCTCAGGGGCTTTGTTTTCTAACCCATTTAAAATGGCTTTATCTGTTCCATGGCCTTTACCTGTTAAAGCCAGTGAACCATAGAGTTCCGTTTTAACGCGTTGTACCTGATTCATGAGCTGCTTGTCTTCAAGCAATTTTAAAAAGGCATTTGCAGCAAGCATAGGGCCGACAGTATGAGAGCTTGAAGGGCCAATTCCAATTGAAAATAAATCAAATACACTGATGTTCATGTGAGTTAATCTCTTGTTAAAATTAGTGCAAAGTGTAGAGGGATCTAAATTATTTGTCTATTTTAATTATAGTGAACATCTTGACTTTATGTTCGGTAGCATTATTTTGCTGGGAGCATTATGTAACTGATCTGCATTAAGGACAGCCTCAATACAAGAAACTTTATAATATAGTTACAATTAATCGCGTTTAAATACTGGTAATTTCATGTGAATTTAGGCAGAATTATGATGCATTTTAGAATGTAATATCTTCTTATAAAACAATCGGTGAAGATATGCACAACAGAAAGACTACAAGGGGATTCTTTATGAAGATGAAATTGGTCACTGCAGCCATTATGGGGCTGGCAATGTCTACCACAATGGCTGCTACTGATGCTACATCGCTTGTTACGGATAAGGATAAATTATCTTATAGTATTGGTGCTGATTTAGGAAAAAACTTCAAAAATCAAGGTATTGATATTAATCCGGAAGCATTAGCAAAAGGAATGCAAGATGGAATGTCTGGTGCCCAATTGATTTTGACTGAACAACAAATGAAAGATGTTCTGAACAAATTTCAGAAAGATTTGATGGCAAAGCGTAGCGCTGAGTTTAATAAGAAAGCTGAAGAAAACAAATCTAAAGGTGAAGCGTTCTTATCAACCAACAAATCAAAATCTGGTGTTGTTGCATTACCAAGCGGCTTGCAATATAAAATTATTGAAGCAGGCACAGGAGCTAAACCAGGTAAATCTGATACAGTAACTGTTGAATATACTGGTACTTTAATTGATGGTACTGTATTTGATAGCACTGAAAAAACAGGCAAACCTGCTACATTCCAAGTATCACAAGTGATTCCTGGTTGGACTGAAGCATTGCAATTAATGCCTGCTGGTTCTACTTGGGAAGTTTTTGTACCTTCAGATTTAGCTTATGGCCCACGTAGTGTAGGTGGTCCTATTGGTCCAAATGAAACTTTGATTTTCAAAATTCATTTGATCTCTGTGAAAAAATCTGCCTAATTAATGAGAAGGGAATTTCCCTCCTTATCGTACCTCACTCCTAAACGCAGGAGTGAGGTTTTCCTAGAGATAAATTCTCCCGCCTTCTAAGAGATCCGCAAAGTGAATAAACGTCTACTTATTGTTTTCATTTTAGGTTTTTCCTCTGGTTTACCAATGGCGTTAATCAGCAGTACTTTGCAGGCCTGGTTTGCATACAGCGGGATGTCAATTTTTGCTACTGGAACATTAAGTTTAATTAGTTTGCCCTATGCTTATCGTATTTTCTGGGGACCTATCCTAGACCGTTATTCTCTCTTTAGTATGGGTAAAAGACGAAGTTGGATCTTGAGTATGCAATTTTTATTGCTTCTTGGGTTTAACTTAATGGCTTGGTTTACTCCAGAGCAATATCCTAAGCTAATGGCTTTTTTGGCTCTGATTTTAGCGTGTTTTTCTGCGACTCAAGATGTCGCAATTGATGCACATAGAGCAGAATACTTACCAACCAGTGAACATGCTTTAGGTGCTTCTTTAGCCGTATTGGGATATCGAATAGCGTTATTGTTATCAGGCGGTTTGGCTTTAGTTATGGCAGAGAAATTAGGCTGGGCTTTTACCTACCGTTTTATGGGTTTCATCATGATTGCTGGCATGTTTGCTGTCTTTTTTAGTGAAGAGCCCAGTGTTGCAATCAAAGAGAAAGGTAATTTTGCTTTATCTTTTTTAGCTCCTGTCCGGGAATTAATATCCCGTCCGGGGATTATTCCTCTGTTGCTGTTTATTTTTTGTTATAAGTTGGGTGAAGCATTTACCACGACTACTAGTGGTATCGTCATGCCTTTTTTAATTCAAGGACTCGGCTTTTCTTTAGAGACTATTGGCTACATCAATAAAATGCTAGGTGTCGGCTCCATTTTACTTGGAGGTTTGTGCGCAGGATTTTTATTGATGCGCTATTCTTTATATCGCTCATTATTTTTCTTTGGATTGCTGCAAGCACTGACTAACGTTCTATTTGTTGCTTTGGCAATGATAGGAAAGAATATTACTTTATTAGCAATCGCAGTATTTTTTGACAATTTTGCGGCGGGAATGGGATCTACAGCCCTTGTTGCCTTATTCATGCGTTTAGTGGACAAACAATATACTGGAACTCAATTTTCTATGCTTGTTGCTCTATCTACATTGCCGCGTATTATTTCCGGGCCTTTTGCTGCAACGATTCAAATAGCAATAGGCTGGGTAGGTTTGTATCAACTCTCAATTTTGTTTGCTTTGGCATTCATTCCCTTTTTAATGATGATCAAAGAGCAAACTAAAGAAAATCGACAAGACGTGGCTGAAGTAGAAAAAGAGGGTGAGCTAAATCCCATTCGATAGTGAATTCTGTTTACATATATTTTTTATTTAATTTGATAACAACACCACTGACTCCTACCAAGAGTAATCCAATAACAATCAAGGTAATTGGCCAGCCTACGGCGTGAGGGAAATGTTGGCTTGAAAAATACAAAATGTAGCCCAAAGTTGCCAAGCTTGCCATAAAGAGTAAGACACGGCTGCTTTCGATAATCGCCATATAAATTAATCCACAAGCTAATCCTAAATAGAGAATTTCATAGGGTTGATCTTTAACAATATCAAAGGTCACTGAGAGTAGGGTCAGTGATGAAATGAAAAAGAGTATTCCAGCGATGCTTTGGTATTTTGAATGATTGATAAACGAACTGACAGCCAATAATGAGCTACTAAGCACAAGCCATTTTAAGCGTTCTGGTATCCCCAGCAATTCAAATATTGCCAGGAAAAAGGAATAGAGACAAATCAAAGTAATAAAAGCGAGTACGGTCAGCCGGGTGCTTATAAATGCAATGCCATGTTGTAGAAAAAGAATGAGACTGACAATGAGTACACCCCGTGTTGGCATTAGTATCGAAGTATATTGTGATAAAAGGGTAAGTAAGCCACCGGCCTCAAGAATTGCGGCAACAAGAAATAGTGGGGTTGTAGTTCTAGATGATTTATCTTGATAGTAAAGCCCCAGAAGAAAAGTTAAAAATCCAAAACCTAAATTTAAAATAATACGGTTGTTATCTGTTGTGCTAGCAAAAATAATGCATCCAAATACAACTGTGGTGAGTGTAAGAATGAATGTTTTATCCCATAAAATCGCAAGACGTTGATGGATAAAGTAGATAATTGCAATGATTAACATCCACCATATTGGCAAAATCAAATTATATTCCTGTAATAAGATGGTAAGTCCTATTGGTTCAAGAAATAAGGCAATCAGAAATAATGGTGTCGAAGCTTTTTGGTAATTAGAGTGTTTTAAGCATAAAAATGCCAAAATAAATGATGAGAAACCAAAACCTAGAGTCAGGGTTATGCGTTCATAGATATTGAAATCCCCCCATTTCATGGCAATCAATGCGCAAATCCCTGCAAAGATTAAAATGCCGCCAATATAACTATATAGTTTATTTAGCCAACTATTTTGATCTCGAGGGTTTGTCGTTGGGTTGGGCTTTAGAGCAAAGGCGATTTCCTTAACATCAATTTGATATTGTTTCGCAAGGTCAACAATCTTTTGTAATGCCTGTTCTTTATTCATGGTTTAACCCAACCAATAAATTGAACATTATTTGAAGTAAAATATTGTCCTAAATTTAGGTTGGATAATTTAACGCACGTAGAGTTTTTTTTAAGGCAAATAGAACTATTTTTATAATTGTTACCAATCAGAAGATCGGACAATAACCCGGTATTTAAATTATTATTACCTATGTACAAAATATATCCGTCGGGAGACTCCAGTGATGTATCCAGTTTAAATTGTTTGGCCGATTGCACCAAGTCTTCTTTAAAAGTTGAGCTATCATTAAAGTTTGGGAAATCTAATGGAAGCTCTCGCACTTTTTGTGTTTTTGCATCAAAGAGGTAGAGTTTTTTTATTGCCCAATAAGAATTATTTTGGACTTTTGTATATTGAGCTACCAATTGATCATTTTTAACAATTAGATTAACTTGCACTGGAAAGGACCCAGAAGACGAGTCCAGGACAGAAAATAAGAGACTATAACGTGGCGGATCAGTTTTAAACCAAGGAATATTTGAAACAACAAAAACAAGTATGAGGAGAATGGGTAATGACAGTCCTGCAATCAAAGTCAAATGACTTTTAATCCACTTAGTCGACATCTTCATTCCTTAAGTTGTATCGAGCTGTTTGCGCTTCTTTATAGTATAGGCAGTTTTTTTTAGTTACGAATTGGCAGCCTAACTACGATCAGAATATGGCCATCTATGCGAAAAACCTTTGATGGAGCCTGTTGTCAATTTAATATTGACTTAATAATAATAAATTATAATAAAAATATCTCAACAAGACTTAAATTTAAACAATGAAGCGACATTATTGCACTGCTAGTGATAGTTTAGATCAAAATAAAAACAAAATGTATAAGGTACATATCGATAATAAGGAAATTTCATCAGTCACTTCGGGTAAAGACAACACAGAATTAACTATAAGACTTCCGAAGATGTCAGATTTAGATTATATAGAAGAAAATGGATTAATAATGACCAAAACCATAGATGAAGAAGCTGTTTCTGCTGTAGAACAGGCAGGAAGCTATCTTGACGAGGATGATAAAATTCATATCCCTCTTATTTTATTGTGCAATGGAAAGATTGCTTGCTATCTGCAATTGGTAATATCCCCTGCAACAAAGGAAGCTACCATTGATTGGTTAGGTACAACACCTCCTTTACGAGGAAAAGGATTTGCAAAACTATTCTTATTAACTATTCTGAATCTTCTCGAAAAATATGGGATAGAACAAATTGATTTAACTTCAAGTGAAGAGGGAATGTCCTTGTATTTAAAATGCGGCTTTTTGCCAATCGATGAAAAACTTCTTATTTTTTTAAAGCCGGGACAAAGTTTATTACAATCGATTCCACAAGTTCTGAATTATGTGCATGCTCATGAAGATGGGACTATTAATACAGTGATGTCTCTAGATTTCACTGAGGTATATTGTCAGCAAATATTACAAAACTATTTAGCTGAAAATAGAACGATGCTTGCAAAAATTAATAATGATCCTGAGGTGGAAATGTTATTAAAAGTAGCATGCGCTATTGATAATAGTGTTTCTTCACAAGAAGAGCAAGAGAATGATCCGATTCACTTTTCTTCATATAAACATACATTTTTTAATATGGAAAAAAATAGTGGCGCAGCGCTGCAATTTGATTTGGCTCACTATGTGAACCAAGGACCTATGCAACCTGCAACTGAATTAACGGACACTGTTGCAAAACAATTACAGTTTTGAAATGAAGTGTTGTCAACTAACTTGGTACTAGGGTGGGACTCGAACCCACACGTAACCTATTGATATAATTGGATTTAAATAAATAACGTCCGAAATTTACCCAATATCTTACCCAACTTTATATATGATAACGGATTTGAATGATTGCGAAAAGATGAGAACTAAATTAATATTTTTTAGCTGAAAATTAAGATTTGATAATTAAAGGATCTTTTGCGATGGAGCATAGTGCTATTACGGGGTGGGTTCTCGTTATATTGACAGTTATTGGTATGATTGTGGGAACTGTTTTATACATTGGAAATATAAATGGAAAAGTTATCGCATTGGAAGATGAATTAAAAACCACTAGTCAAAGAGTAGATGCTTTATATGTTTTTATTGCACAAAAAGGTGGCAATGTTAGAGACGCAGTTCAGAGGTCTGGCCTAGATAAAAATACAAAAAACCAGCTTATTAACAGCTTACCTGATGATTTTAAATTTAATCGAAAAGAAAACAAGAAATAAAGTCATACTCGGTTTGGGGTAGGGCAACACCATAGGAATTTTTGATATAGTCTTTAAGTTATTTTCAATCATTAAAAAAGAACAAAATTTAATTGAAATTATTTTTCACTCCAAATAAAAGAATTTTAAATGCCCTAAAATTATCTTCAACATTTTCATCTAAAATCTTTTTCCATAAACGCGCCCATAATTCTTTATTTTCTATATGTTTTGTATTCTTATAAAATTCACAAAAGATATAATTCATTCCTCTTGCATGTAATATCTGATTAATTGGCCATTCATTATTATTTTCTATAATCCCATTAATTGTTTTCTTTAAATCATCAGAGTTAAAATAATGTGAGTAGGGTAAAATCAGTTTTTCTCCAATTTCTTTTGCTATGTCAAACTTACTTGATGTTAAAAACAAATGTATAACATCTTCTTTAAGAAATTCTGAATCAGCCTCTTGGAGAAATTCTATTTTATCTAAAAATGAGAAAGAATTAATTTTTTCTCTTACCATTTCCAAGCATCCCTTAATATGAGAGGCAGCTTTATGAACTTGAAACTCCAGTAGTTCGCTTTTTTCCATTGTTCTTATTAGTTCGTGAAGTCTAATATTTATGCCTTCCTCGATAAAATCACTTATCGTATTGATTTTAGCAACTAGAAGAAAAATCCTTTTTAAACTGGAGTCTTCTTTAGAACTTACCTTACATAAAGTTTGTTTTAAAGTTTCAGAATACACCTGATCATTTATTCTACTTAGCGCTTTCAGTGTACAGGATAATTTATTTAATAAATTTATGTTAATGGCTCCATCATTAATAAAATATTTTTTTATAATGCAAATAATTAGGTTTCTGATTAAACTTGTTCTTGCATTTTTTAAATAACTTTCGGAAGAAAGAACTATATATGCTTTTTCTTCATTTTCGGGAAATGATTGCCCTGCTACTAACTCCAATATCTTATCTAAAACAGCTTTACCTACAGTAGGGCGGTGCACTAGTAAATATTTTGCGGATTGAACAAGATAAGATTTAGCAAGTTCGGGTAAAGGATCAAATTGCTCCCCTTCATTAATAAACGTCGGGTGAGCACAAATATTTCTATCTTGATATAGTCGTTCTAAATGCTTTTTCTCAATTACAGTAATTAATTCTAATTTCTCGCAAGCGTAGTCCAGGATTTGCTTTTCAAAACTAATCATTTTATCAATTTGTTTTTCATTAATTTTACCTAGTTCTTCTTTATAAATTATTGCTTGGGGATCATTATCTATTGCTAGTTCTTTAATTTTTTCAATAATATCTATACAAACGGTAATCCAAGTTAAAATGATAGCAGCGCGGTATGAACCAGCTCGATAAGCATTTATTGCTTCTACAAAATATTTCTTAACATATATATTTCTTACGTGAAGACTCAGCTCATCTAAGTCTGTGCTATAGATTATCATAGAACCATCCGTGGTTTTAGAAGGATATATTTGGTGTATTTGTCGGACAAGGTTTAAATATCTTGAGTAATACAGTGTACTTTCATTGAATGTGAATTAGTTATAAAAATGATACTTTTACTTATTTTATTCCTGCTTGGGAAATAGTTTAATTTTCTCAGCCAAATCGTCTTCCTCTGCATAAAAATATGCTGTAGGCACTGATAAAACCATAGCAATTCTTTTTAACGTTAAGAAATCAGGAGTGTGTTTACCTGTCTCATATTGATTTATACGAGGACTTGCTGAAAATTCATCCATACCCGCAGCAATGCCAAGTTGCTTTTGTGACATTCCAGCAGCTGTACGTGCTTCTTTAAGTCTTTTTGGTAATGGCGAATCTGCCATTCTTTTTGCCTAAAATAATTTCTATTGAATGCTAAGAGATTCTTAGTTTTTTGCTTGACACGATACTAAGGATTTCTTAGTATTTGCCTGAAATGATCTAAACATGACCATTAAGAAGCTATTTAATCCAGAAATATAACCTAACCTGTTCTAAAGATTAGATTTTTAGAAATTTTTAATATTAGAGGTATCAATGAAATCCAAAATATTCTTATTAAGTTCACTAATTTTTTGTTTTGGTTCTTCTAATCTCCTACATGCGAAAAGTTATCGGTACCATTATCCTCGCACGCCAAAATATGGCTCCTCTTATGGAAGAACCCACACAGTAAGACCTTATTTCAAAAAAAATGGTACTTATGTCCGAAGACATCGGGCAGGAAATCCTTATTCAGGTGTCCATTGTCATAATAATGTTTGTTACTAGAGATTTAAAATGAAGAAGATAATAGTTGTATTGATGTGCTTAGTATGCTTTTGCAGTTTTGCATTTGATCATACTTATGATGTTAGTGGAGAAGATGAAAACGGAACGGAACTTGAAGGAACCATTTACTCATACAATGGAGAACGAGAGGTAAGTGGTGAATTAACTGACGAAAATGGAAATAATTTCGATTTCAGCGGTCAGTGGGATAGCTATGGCCATATGAGTGGAGAAACTGAAGAAGGTATTTCAGTTGAGTTAGATGTGAACTAAATAAAGAGAAATTTTCCATGAATAAGTTTAATTTATTAATAACCACCTTTTTTTTAATAATCATTGGTAACGTAAACGCTGCTATAAATTTCACAGATTTTTCCAGAGCACCTATATTGGATTCTCCATGGAAAAGTGCCTCAGACGGTTTTGATGAGGGATACAGAATGGCTCAAGAAGCAGAAAGAATGCAAGCAGAGCAACGACAACTTGAATTACAAAATAAGCTTTTAGAAGAACAACTTAAAATGATGAAACAAGAATGAAAAAAATATCACTATCAATTCTAGTGTTCGTGTTTAGTTTTAATGTGTCTGCAATTGGTAAATTTAGGACTGATTTGAATGAATCGGTTAGCATTATCCTGTCTTATGAATCGGGTAAGATAACTGATAAAATATATGAGCAAAAATTAACCGAGTGTTCTAATAAAGAAAATATGGAATGCACCGGCATACTAGCTGAATATTATTTAAAGAAAAAATCATATAATGTAGCTTATCCATTATTACTAAAGGTTCTAAAAAATAAACCCTCTAATATTTCAAAAGAACATTTATCATATGATTTAGGGCGTATGTTTCATTATGGGTGGGGAGTTCTACAAAATGAAAATAAAGCACTTCACTACCTTAGAATAGCAGCCAAGCTAGGGAATGGTAGCAGCGCTATGTTAATCGCATCTATATATTTCGATCAATGCAAAGATGTTATATCTGATGTTGCTTATTACTCAAAACATAAAAAAGAATTTGACCAAAATATAATAAGAGCTTATGCATGGTATAAAGTCGCCAAATCATTGCCAAAAAATGTAAAAATTAAGCCTACTAAGAATGAGGTCGTGCTTATAGATCGTTCTAAAATTCACCTTATGTCAATATCAAAATTGGAAGAGGCCAATAAACTAGCAAGTAACATTTGTTCTGGAATACCAACTTGTAGGCAATAACTGAGTCTCATATTTCCTAATTTAGGTTAAAGGTAAGTGTTGGAAGCAATTAAGAATACCTCCTTCCTGAGAGTTTTTGTGCATATTACATCGTAAGTTAAATGAAAAACTATATACTGATTCTTTTAGAAAATTTGGCGAAAAATTTTGAGCAGTTACAAGAATAAAATACATGTTCTTAAATTATCCAAAAATTGACTGGCCCATAGGTGGGCGAGGCTCCATTCTTGCTAAGGGGGGAGGTTCTATGCGGAGTATACCCCCCCTTTATTCATGTGAGACGTATTGCTAACTATTGGCAAACAACCTGGGTTTAATAGTCACGGCTATATTTAGCCTCAAGATCAGCACTTAACTGTCGTAACTCTTCTGACATACTGTTATCCCCTTCAATATCTATTTTATTGCCATATACCTTTGGAACCAACTTCGATGCCAGCCATTTACGCGTATCAACTTTTAACCGCGCTCTGTTTATGGCAGGAGGATTTGGCACTAATACCCCGAGCTCATTCACATACTGATCTTGGGAAGCATCATCAGAGATTTCTAAAATCTCATCAACCAGTAATTCAATCTGACATATCTTTGCTTGCGCGTATTGCTCGGAAAATTCAGGATATGCTTTTAACCAAGTAAATAGGGTATCTTGGCAAGGCCAATGTGATCGCTCAAAACATAACCTCTTTGTACCTTTACTTGACGAAGCAATAGTGTCGCAAATCTCTCTTGCCAGAGTATCATTATATTTCGTTGGCCTACCTTTTTTTGCTGATACTTCAGTCATTTTATACTCCTTGTTTAGCTTAAAATTAATCCATTAACTTACTGAATTGCATGCAATGCCTTTCAGAATAGCGATATAAAGGCATACGTCCTGTAAACTCTTGAGTCCATTTTACACCTAATTCACAACTACCAATACCTGTGCCATCACCGATAATATCCACTGTAAAATGCTCGCAGTCGTTACAAATTGCTATGCCTGGAGCAGGAGTCAATTTACAAGAGCAAAAGGGATTTCTATAGCCACATTTATGACATGTAAGATGAGTTTCGTGGTTGCGCTCTATAGGAAATGCAACTGTGCAACTATCTTGGCTTCCCCCAATAGCAGTAAAGCCTAGAACGGTTGTTCCCTTATGCAACTCAGTATTAGAAGGTAAAACCTCTGGCGTTTTAGTTGCATTAGTTTTTGTATGCTGCAACTGTGCAGTTGCGGACAAGTTTCGCGTAGAGTTGTTTTTATTTCTCTCCAAAACCTTGATAGCAATGCTTAATAAGCTAGGCGGTTGAGTAGTGGTTTCATTGTGAGTTGCATTATCATGAGTTGAAGTTGCATGATTGCACTTTGTAAGGGGGGCAACTGTACAACTAAAAGGATGGTTATTCATAGCCACTCCCATTTTGCTGTTTCAGTAGTCCAGCCTCTTTGGCTTTGCTAACATGACGTGAGACAGTAGATTTATGTATATCCAACTCATCAGCTATCTCTTGCTGTGTTATACCGTCCTTGAGCATCTTAACTACTTTCTCAAAAGTACTTTCTTCTATGGACTGGGTTGTCCAGCAGGGATTACCATTTTCATCATTACATAATTGAGCTTCAAATGACTTTGCATCTTCGCCAAAGAAACCACGGGCTTTTTCAAACTCTACAATAAAACGTGCCCCTTGACTTGATTCATAATCTTTCGGTCGTTTTAAGATGATAACCGTATCTAAAACATCTTCTTTTTTAGAGGTTCCTCGTTGGGCACCTCCTTTACCGGAGTGATGCACCAGTAACACGCTCTTACCTTTAGCACGCAAGCTTAATACCCATGTTTGTATAGGTGCCCAGTTAGTTGCATCGTTTTCTTTAATGCTTGGAGCTAGACAAGACAGGTTATCAACGATTATCAAATCTATATCATCAGTTATATATTGATTAAGTGCCTCCTGGCCTTCTTTGGTTGCTAAATCGGGCATACCCATTTTTTGCAAATCTGGCGTTATGATGGCTAGTCGTCCTTTTATCTCTTCATCACCCATCATTACAATAATATTGGCAAGACGCTCTTGTAATACTGAGGCTGGCATTTCACCATCAATATAAAGAACATTACGCGGTTTTGAAGCTTCCCAAGTTAAAAATTTACCGCCTTTTGCTACAGCATAGGCAATGCCTAGTGAAATATGTGTTTTTCCTATCCCTCGATAAGCATGGATCATGCACAATCCAGCCTCCGGCAACCAAGGAGATAAAATTGATCCTCGTACTGGCAACTCCATTGCAAGAAAATTTATCAACTCAACTGCAACAAGTGAAACTGCTTCCTCAATAGGTGCTTGATCTAAAAGATCATTAATCGCAGTAATACTCATATGCTCTTCTCCAGCAATAAATCATTAAAATCTTGTCCAGAGGTTGGAGGTATTATGCGTTTCACTCTACGTCCTTCAGCGAGCAAACGTGTTGCTAATTTACTACTTGCGTTTTGTCCACAATGAGATTCATCATTATCAATTGCAATTATTACCTCTTTAATTGAAGGAGGTAAGATTATCTTCTCTAATCCTACTGCACTTATTGTTGCCCATACTGGAAGCTCTGTTGCAACATGCATAGCAAGTGCCGTTTCAATGCCTTCAGCTAATACAATTATTCCATTAACAGGTTGGTATAATTTTATCGCTGCTCCAACAGATGCTCTAGGCTGCATTGAAGGCATAAGCTTTTTAGGAGTTGGTACATCGGCCTTACACGATTTTCCTAAGTATGTGCGATGAAGTGTAACCATTTTATTATTTTGATCTCTTACGAGCGCAATCATTGCAGGAAAGTGCCCAACTAAACCTTTTTCATCGTAATAAGCTAAATGAGGATGGTGGCCTAATGAGTAAGGATATTCTTTAAGAGGAATACCACGTGATTTTAAATAACAATCAACCGGATCTCCCGAACTGACTATTTGTGTCTGTAGCCAAGTGTAGATTAAAGAGTCTCGACGTTTCTTCAACTCCTTTGTATTAAGACCATTAGGCTTATAAATTGGGGGGGAAGAGTTAATCCTATGATTAAAATTATGGTTCTTCACCTGAGTTTGAATACCTAATACCTTTGCAACTTGATTAAGTGCTTCAGCAAAACGCCACTGATGATAATTCTGTAATAATTTTATTCCGTAACCAGAGCCACATTGATTACAATAAAACGTACCCTTACCTTCTTTATCGTCAAATCTAAAACGATCTTTTCCTCCACATACTGGGCACGCGCCATGCTTATTCTTTAAATAATGTTTATCTATACCTAATGCACTTAAAACCTCTGACCACTGTCCCTGTGCCCTATCAATTATAAAATTCATAACAAACCCCTCTAATTCTTATACGATGCTCAGATGGCTTTATACTGAACCTAAGCCATCCATGAGCTTATGTTTTAAGCTAAATTCCTAACCCAGTTTTCTAACTCCTCTCTTAGATACATTGGTCGCTTTCCCAGAGGATTTTTAGCCTTTGGAAAGGTGGGGGATTTAATCAGCTCATAAAATTTAGTTGTTCCTACTCCTAAAAATTTTTGCGCTTGTTTGGGGTACAACAATAACGGTTCTTGTTTCATAATTTTTTCCTTAAAATAACTAAGACTCTTCACGAATCGTTCTCAAGGATCCGTAAAGAGCATTGTTAGTTATTTTGAAGAGTCGCAAAAACCGCTAGACGATAGCGATTTTAAGCTAAGCGTCAGGAGCGATAGACGTGGTGCGGGGTTTAATAGATAATTTTAGTAAATGGGATTGAAATTCTTTTAAAATAATATTTAAACTGACTCCTTGTTCTTGATGACATCTTAATAAACGATCAATTAAGGGTTTAGTATTTGGGTTTAATTTAAATTGCTTATATTTGCTGTAACTTTTACTAATCCGTTTCCTAGTCCCCTCTTTATCCATTTGAGAATCAGTCCAGCCCGTTAAAATGTCTAAAAATGTTAGAAGAGGATTCCCATCTTTATTGTATTCACGCTTATGTAAGCCCAGTAGCTCCCCTAAAAAGAACGCTGAAAAATAAGCCTTCTCTTGAATATGGTTGATACTTAACTCATAACCGTTATCTTGTCTTAGCCGTTCTGCAAGAGCTTTGGATTCATCTAATTTACTTTGAGCATCTAATAGGCTTCTTTCCTCTGCCTCAATATCAATCTCAGGAAAACGATCAATATCACGGACTTGCTCAATGATCTCCTTACTTGAGTTAACTACTCCTTCAAGATGAATAATGCGGGCATTAAGTGTTGTTCTTAACTCTTTTATTTTTTCTTTAGTATAATTATCAGGACTGCGTAAATCTTCGACAAATACCATATAGTGAAACCATGCCTCTGCAATCAAATAAAATTCTTCTTTTAATAGCTCTCTTTTAAGTAAGGATTCTAATTGTGATTTTTTAGATTCATATGTTTTATCGCCCCAAACCATTTTAGAACGCCAAGAGATGGTATTTTTTACAAATATTGTTGGAGCTTTAAACTGAAGCATTGCTTCCACAACAATCCTCATTACCTGATTAGCTATATCACTATCCATTTTTTGACTGGTTTCATATTGAAGCTCCTCTAATAGCAATGTCTTACTATTCATAGCAATAGTTTTTGCTTGAACTGGGTGAACGCATTGAAGCCCAGAATCTTGGTTTTGTGCATTACAAATACATCTAATAATAAAAAAACTGATTTGATCTATTTCTTTTACAGTTAATTCAATCTTCAGTTCTTTTTTTATCCTTGCTTTCACCGCTGTATAATCATCTATATGAGTTCTTCTTGGGAAGATGCCAAGAAAAGATTGCTTTAAAGCAAGCGCAAGGGAATCAATTTTAGAATCCATATTAGATAACCTCCTGGTTTAATAAAGTTATATGCTCATCCAATAACCAATTACTGTACCAATGCATTAATTCTCTCCGCTCAGCCTTAAAATCAGCACGTAAATATACACCTCTTACTCCCTGTACCTTATGTGCAAGTTGAGCTTCTATAGCATCACTCCTAAAATTACCTTGCTCATGTAGCACACTTGAAGCCAACGACCGAAATCCATGCGCTGTATGACGATTTTTAAAACCGGCATTATGCAAGAGCTTACGCACACTTGTTTCACTAATAGGTTTTGATTCTTTCAGGGTGGGTGAACTAAACAGATATGGTGTAAATCCCGTTATCAGTCTTAATTCTTTCAGTAAGTTCAAAACATGAGGAGTTAAAGGAACCCAATGAGGAAGCCCCATTTTCATTCGCTCCCCTGGTATATTCCATTCAGCTTTTTGCAAGTCAAACTCACACCATTTCGCTTCCCTTAATTCTGATGGTCTCGTGAATACATGTGCTAGTAATTCCATATATATTTTAATAATTTTTGAAGAGTTCGTTTTTTTAATACTCCTCATCATTTTATGAGCTTCATTGGGTGAGACTGATGGTTGATTAGTAACTCTGGGCTTTGGCGCTAATACTTTTTTCAATCCGATAAAAGGGTAATTTTCAGTTAAAGAAGCACCTACTGCAAACTCAAATATATCTTTTAGCCTGTTATGTAATCGATGTGCTACCTCATGGTGCCCTTTTAATTCGTGGGGATGAATTATTGCTAATAATTCTAATTTTGTAATACCATCAATTGGTTTTTCACCTATAAAAGGATAAATATCTCGTACTAAGCTTTTATAATGGCGATTGCTTGTTACTTCTTTCCAACGATGTATGTTTTTTTTGTACCAGTGTTCAGCAACTTCTTTAAAAATAATTTTGGGGGAGAGATTAGTATACCTTTGCCGTGGATCAATTCTTTGGTTAACCATATCACGGTAACTTTTAGCAAGTTCTCTGGCCTTGCTTAGGCTAATGCTTGGGTAGCAGCCTATAGTGATCGTTTGGGGTTTTTTATTCCACTGAAAACGAAATAAAAATACTTTTTTGCCACTAGGACGTACCTCTAATACCAAACCATCACGATCAGCGTGGCGTTTGCCATCTTCAATTTTTAAAGATTTAATACGTGCATCTGAGAGCATTGATAATAACCTCAACTAAGCAGCGTTCTTTGGTTTAGAGGGGAATAAAAGACTTACCCAAAAATTTACCCAAAGTGCGTGCGGATATATATGAAAAAAAACGAATAGTTGAGAACGATTTGAGAAGTAAAAGTCAATATTATTTATTAAAAATCAATGAATTGCATTCTATTAAGAACCATTAAGAAATGTTAAAAAAATCTCAATGGTACCTAGGGTGGGACTCGAACCCACACGGTGTCACCACCACCGGATTTTGAATCCGGCGCGTCTACCAATTCCGCCACCCAGGCATTTGAGCGGCCATTATAACAAAGAAATAAATTCTCACAATGGGTTTTAGTATATTATTATTTAAAAATAACTAATTATTAAGCGGGTTTTATGAGGAAATATCATTTTGTTATTCTTAGTTTTTTTCTTGCACAATTTGCAGCACATAGTTATGCAACGAGTTGTCCTGATCCTGAAACAACCTCTTTAAAATGGGGTGTACCACCCGCACCATGGATGGTAAATCCTTATTCCCCTAATCCTCCTCAAGGAGAGAAAAATACCCGTTTTGTACGTGCAAATATTTTAGTTGCTGGTTATGGACAAGGGGTGATTTGTACTTATAAGAACTCAGTAGGGGAATATTCCATTTGGTGGCAGGTTCTTACTAAAATCCCATCACGTCTTGATTACCATTGGATTGAAACATTGAATGGTTTTGTTTGTACTCAAGGATTAGAGCAATGTCTGTTTTACAACGCCTGATTTGATGAGGTCCTATAAATTGGTTTGGTTGATTTTGTACTAAAATTAACTATATATTTTTTTAATCATCAAAAAAGGAGTCCTGATCATGGATTTGAGTACACTTACGAACCAAAGCCCTAAAGTTATGGCTGTGGTAGAAGCTATAAAAAACGATCCTAATTTTTTTAGTGAGTTAAAAGATAATCCTCAGCAAGCATTAAGTAAAATTGGTGTGGAGCTCAGTGAGGAGGAAATGGGTCTCGTGCAAAAATTAGGTGACTTAAAAGAGCTTGAAGCAGAGGCTGAAAGTTTTTTTGCCAAAATTAAGGGACTTTTTGGGTTTAAAGAAAAAGACAGTAATTAAATTTAAAGCAAATTAAATTATGCGCGTCATTTATGGCCTGGGCGTTATTTTTTCATGTCCATATTTCGGGTGCTAGCGTTTATGTAGTTTTAATAAATATGGTCTATATTATTAATGTCATAGACGAAAACGGAGTTTCAAATGAAAAATATGAATTGGGCTTCTAGATGGACAAACCAGCTTATTGCTGTTCTTTTTTTATTGAGCAGTCCTTTAGCTGGCGCGTATGCGGCATGTTGTTCAGGCCACGGCGGGGTTGCTTCTTGTAATAAAACTACCGGATTTCAAATGTGTAAGGATGGTACGGCCTCTCCAACGTGTAAGTGTACGAAGTCAAAAGCTGCAACGACAACAACGACCAAACCAAAAGCTAGCAAAACAACTACCACTACAACACCAACCACAACAAACAAAACGACTACGACTACAACGAAACCTAAAAGTCACTGGTGGAGTGGAAAGTCAACAACTACTAAACCTACAACAAGTACAACACCTAAAAGTACTACAACCAATGGTACAAGTAGTAAAGGGTGCTGTTCGAAACATGGTGGGGTAAACCAATGCAATAAATCCACTGGTTTTCTAACCTGTAAAGATGGTTCGCAATCACCTAGCTGTGCTTGTCATTAAACCATTATATTTCATAACCCAACTACGTGGTAATTGTAGCCTGGGTGCAGCATAGCGGAACCCAGGGTTGTCTGAATAAATTTCCTGGGTTCCGCTATGCGGCACCCAGGCTACGTTTTTTGGGTTTCAACTCAGACGACAACTCTGTATTATGCATTGGATTTGTGGAAGCCCTGTACATCTTGAGAAAGAAGCGACGTGTATTCTTCACAACTGATAAGCTTGTCCTGTTTGTTGTTTTACAGCCGACTGTTACGTATTTTGTAATGCGTGTTCAGTAGACTGTGTCACTAGTGGCTGATTAGGGACTGTATTGCTTTGTTGTACTTTTTGCGCTGGATCGATATTCTCATTAGTCACTGCTGTATTTGTGCGCGCTTGATCATTCAGTTTCGCAATAATTCGCGTAATTCCAAATTCACCGCTAGATTTACGCTCCATAGTTAAATAAACATTCAGCAGCTGTGTCGCTTTTACTTGATCGTTTTGATAAATAACTTGTAACGGTAACTCGAAGCTCCATTGATTATTTGTCATTCCAGTGAGTTTTGCTTGGCCGAGCACTTTACTACTCATAATCAAGTTTTGTGATTTAATTGCTGCTAAGTTGCCCGATTTATCTAAAGCATTCTTAAAGTGCTCCCAGCCTTGAGCTGTATAACAGGGCTCCAATTTTTGTAATTCAGTCTCTATCGTTGCAGAACTAAAATTGAAAGATTGGGCTGCGGCTTGCTCTGCCCATTTTGTAACCAAATTTTCATCAATCTTCGTCGTGGCGTCAGGAACTTTGTAATCACAATTAATTATCTTGGGCTTTGGTGGCACGGAGGGCGCATTAAAAATAATTTTTGGAACTTGAGTTGATTGAGAAAGTTCACGTTTGGAGGATGGAGGAGTCGCATTCGGGACGGCTTTCATTTGTAAAATTGCGAGCTCCCCATCCATTTTCCTGCCTATCGTTAAATTAACATCAACTTGTTGGGTCATTTGATTCTTATCATTTTGATAGACTACTACTTGCATTGGCAAGGTAACATTCCACTGATTGTTTTTATTTTCGCTAAGTTGTGGTTCCATATCGCTGTCTGGATTTTGATTTTTAATGATTTTTATTTTATCTAAATTGTGTAATGCTAAATTAAATCCGATGCTTCCTTTTTCCTTAAGATAGGAGAGCACTTTAGGTAGTTTAGTACCCAAAACATCTGATTTAATATCAAGAAATTGATTTTCGGCCTGCTCTTTTGCGGTATCTAAATAGTGTAATACAGAATTCAATCCAATGGTTTCTTGTTCTTTCAAATAGGATGCTAATTGAGGCAATTTAGTATCCAAGATCTCCGATTGAATCGTCAGAAACTGATTTTTGGCCCATTCAAATTCATCTGCATTAAGCGGTTTTTCTCCTTCCACAACCGCTATGGGATTTTTATTATCATCAGAAGTTAAGTTTTGTGCATCTAAGCTTTGATATTTTTGTCCTTCAATAAGATATTGGAGGGGGTTGCTATTATCATGATCTAGTTTGAAGCACAGCTCGGCCTGGTTTGGGGCATCATCCTTCTCTGCGACGGATGATTTTGAATTCGTAACGAATAATGAGGCCACAAAAGAAGCAGCCAGTTTTTGTAGGTTATCCACATTATTGATTTGATGAGTCACGCTCAAAGCAACACTGTTTAACGCCTCTCTTACGGTGATTGCTTTTTGAGATAATGCAGGCAAACGTGGCGTTGTGATCATCTGGACTATCCCGAGTTTAAATGCGTTTCTCCAGCTGATAGTTATGTACACATTGAGAAAATGGGTTACCTCTTCTTTATCGTTTTTATAAAAAACTTTAATGGGTACGTTCATTTTCCATTGGTTTTCCTGGGTATCAATAAATTGAATTTCTCCATCTAATGCGCTGCTCACCTTTAGATTTTGTGTTTTAATTGAATTAATATTTCCTGAATCTTGTAATGCATTCATGAAGCTAGCCCATCCATTTTGCGTATAACATGCTTTTAAATTCTTCAATTGAGAATCAAAAGACAGGAAATTAAAATCAAAAGAATGGAGCACGGCGTATTCTGCCCAGCTTACAATTAAGGTTTTATCAATTTTTTTGGTTTCTGCAGAAATTCTATAATCACAATTGATTTCGATTGATTGCGACTTTTTTGTTGTAATGTAGGATTTGGTATCCGTGGATGTTTTTTCAGAAATAACGCTTGGGGTTTGTGCTGCATGTACTGGCACACAGACTAGATTAAATAACACCCCACAAGCTATAATTTTTTTCATGAGATAACATCCTTATTAATATCAACAATTTTTTGCTAACGTCCTGTAATTATAGATAATATTCTTGATTATACTTTTTTATTAGGATTTGTTTTCACTTCTAATATTTGTTCTGAGCCTATTCTATTTTAAGAGTGTATTAGAGAGTACAAAAATTTCAACATGGCTCAAGAGATCTTACAACAATCTTGTTACCACTAAATGCAGATTTCAAGCATCCATGCCTTTATTTTACATATGAATTGGGGCCTAGATACGGTTTTCCGTAATATCTATCATCATTTGCAGGGATTTTTTGGCATTATCAATAACCCATTGCTGATCATGTGCCGCTAATCTATGTCTGCTTCCAGTGAATTCATTGACCACATCTCCTGCTTTAACTTCATTATACGACATGGTTTTTCCTTGTCTTAGTAAATCGACAAGAGCTACAAGATGAGGGGGATCATTGCGGGACATGGTAGCACAACCACAACCTATACCTTTTTCATTTTCTTTTTTAGGGGCTTCAGCCAAATTAACTACTGCGATATTTAAATTTTTACAATGTTGCTTTAGATTTTCTACCATATGATTTTCAGTGCCAATAGCATAACGTTTGGTTTTAGCTCGATCATGAACCACATAATCCCAGATAAAGGCTGTAGACCCCGAATGTTGTGCCACTTGGATTACTGAATTGCGGCACTCAGGATGTACGATAGTAGCATATCCTTGATTATGCCAATAATCACACATTTCGGGTTGATAATGCGTGTGTACAGCACATTGGCTTGCAAATAGAATGAGCTGTGAGTCATCAAATTGTTTTAGCGTTTTTGCATCTTGATTTGCAAGTGAATATTGAGCTCCTGCAGTTCCACCTGGCCAATAAGCAAGATTTTTTATGCCTAACCAATAAGCTACGTTTTCTCCCATATGTTGATCGGGAATAAATAGAATTTTTTTATTTTGCTTCAGGGCCCATTGAAATATTTTTTTTACATTTGAACTAGTACATACAGCGCCACCTTGGGCACCAGTAAGTGCCTTGACTCGGCCTGAAGTATTCATATAGCACACAGGTAAAATATTCTCAGCGCCATAACGTTCATTTAAATCGAGAAAAGCAGGTTCCACCATAAAGTCTTTCGCAAGCATCTCCATCGTGCAACCAGATTTAGGATTAGTAATATAAACTTGCTGGTTTTTGTTCGCTAAAATACTGATTGACTCGGCCATGAAATGCACCGCCGATTCGATAATAACGGATTTTTCAGGATGCTCAGCGGCCATCAAAGCCAATTGGTAGGAATCACCAATAAGTCCACCAAATTGCTCAACTAAACGGACAATATCGCCACCCATGTAATAATGTGCCAAGAGTAATAGCCGTTCTCCAAAATGATCCTGTGCTTTTTTGAGATAAGGTGTCATCCAAGCTAAAACAGTGGTGAGCTTACGATCAGGCAATGCCTGGTATTCTTGAGCATAGGGGATAAATTCTTCTTGATACCAGTCGATAGGGTAGTCACTTTGGCAAATGCTCATATCATTGCTGATGGGCATTAATGTAGTTTCAGGTGTATAAAGGGTGGGGTTTTTAAACATCTTTTGCCTCAAAATCATTTTAATGTGTCGCTTTTCTAATGTAGCCCGGTGCAGCGTAACCGGGGTTTCGCTGCACCTTGGTTACATTTGGTATTATTCTGGCGAAGTATCCTGTAATCCAAGTTTAGCAATACTTTCTTGTGCCTCAGCTTTTTTATTTGGGTAATCTTCTCGGAAGTGACCACCACGTGATTCCCGTCTTGCTAGAGCAGCTCTGACAATTAATTCAGCATTGAGAATAATGTTTCTTAGCTCAATAAAATCTCGGGTGATACAATGCTTCCAATAATACTCTTCAATTATTTTTTTTCGCTTCATTATTAATTGTAGTAGATCTTCAAGTCCTGCCTCAGTACGAACTATACCTGCATAAGAAGTCATTTCTCCTCTTAAGCCACGCCACTGCGCATTGATTTGACTGGCTCGCCTGGCATTAACTTCACTTGGGGCACTCCAGTTTGGAATATGTTCTGTGTATTTCCAGGGAGCAGAAATGTCTTTTAAAGTACATCGTGCGGCATTAGAACCCATGACTAAGGCTTCAAGTAACGAATTACTTGCAAGGCGATTCGCACCGTGCAAACCAGTAAAAGCCACTTCCCCTATGGCATAGAGGCGTTTTAAATCGGTGCGGCCATCAATATCGGTAAGTATACCACCACACTGATAATGTGCCGCAGGTACAACAGGGATCATGTCCTGACTCATATCGATACCAATGGACAGTAGCGTCGTATATATCTGAGGAAAACGTTTTTTCAAAAACTCTTTGGATTGATGGGTTATATCAAGGTAAACATATCCCATTTGGCTGCGTTCAATTTCACTAAAAATGGCGCGTGCAACGACATCACGTGTTGCCAACTCCATTTGCTCAGGGGCGTAGTGTTTCATGAACCGCTCCCCTGTTTCAGCATTTTTAAGAAAGCCTCCTTCACCACGCACTGCTTCTGAGATGAGGAAATTATTTAAAGAATGATGATGTAATAGGGTAGGGTGAAATTGATAGAATTCCATATTGCCAATACGTGCTCCAGCACGATACGCCATAGCCACACCATCTCCAGTGGCAACCATGGGGTTGGTTGTATATCTGTATGTTTTACCTGCGCCTCCAGTGGCCAGTACCACACAATTGGCCAAAAACGTATGAATTTGATTTGCCGCACAATCTAAAACATAAGCCCCTAAAACTTCTCCTTGAATATCCGTGCGATGGGGGTGGTAATGAGTAATCAGATTCACAGCGACATGATGTTCAAAAAAATGAATCTGCTCTTTTTGTACTGCAAGTTGATTCATTGTTTGAGTTATAGATAAGCCTGTTTGATCACCACAATTAAAAATACGTCGATGAGAATGTCCACCTTCTTGTGCTAAATGAAAACTACCTTTGTTGTCTTGCTTGAAATGAACGTTGTATTCGCCCAATTGCTTTATTGTATCTGGGCCTTGACGAATAATAAATTCAACAGCCGGTGCATAACACAATCCATCACCGGCAATTAGGGTATCTGAAATATGGGATTCCAGGGAGTCTTCTGCTGAAAAAGCAGCAGCAATGCCACCTTGAGCATAACGACTATTGCATTCAATGGCTTCTGCCTTGCTAATTAATGCAATGTTTAAACGTGGTTGCAGACTAAGGAGCTGCAAACAATATTGCAATCCTGCCAGTCCTGTACCAATAACAAGCACATCAAACTCGAAGGTTCGTCCTTGTTGTGAGTGGGTATCACTCATAAAAAGGCCTTTACTAATTGAGTTGCTAGCCCCGTATAGTTCTCTGGTTTCAGTTTAAGCAGTTGCTCTTTCGCTTCTTCGGGTATGGAAAGTCCCTTAATGAATACTTTGAGACTTTGCTCATCAATTCCATGTCCGCGCGTTAACGATTTTAATTGTTCATAAGCATCAGGCACATTATAGCGGCGCATCATAGTTTGTACTGCTTCAGCGAGTACTTCCCAGTTTGACTTTAAATCTTCTTGCAAAGCGCGCTTATTGATTTGTAATTTATCATTACCTTTAGCCAAAGAGAGATACGCGATTAAGCTGTACGAAAATCCCATACCTATATTACGTAAAACTGTAGAGTCGGATAAATCGCGCTGCAGTCTTGATTGAGTGAGTTTATTGGCAAAATGAATAAAGAGGGCATTAGCCATCCCCAGGTTTCCTTCTGCATTTTCAAAATCAATAGGATTTACCTTATGCGGCATAGTAGAAGAACCGACTTCACCTTCTATTGTTTTTTGTTTGAAGTAGCCAAGAGAAATATAGCTCCAGATGTCTTGGGTATAGTCCAGTAAGATATTATTAATACGCATCATAATTTGTGATACTTCAGCCAAACCATCATGCGGCTCAATTTGTGTGGTATACGCATTAAAAGACAAACCTAGAGAGGTAACGAAGTTAGCGCAATGTTTACGCCAGTCTACTTCAGGGTAAGCCACAACATGTGCATTATAGTTACCAACAGCACCGTTGAATTTACCAGGAATCAAGACTTCACATAATTGTTGTTGCGGTCTTTTGAGACGAGCCACAAAATTGATTAGCTCTTTCCCCATCGTTGTCGGTGTTGCGGGTTGTCCATGTGTTCTAGATAACATAGATACATCGCCATGTTGTTTTCCTAGAAGTGTAATGCCGCCCATGATTTCAGCAAGCGTGGGTTGAATGACTTGCGCAATGGCTTGTTTTACCATTAAGGCATAAGCTAAATTGTTGATGTCTTCTGAGGTACAAGCAAAGTGTATGAAAGGAATAATTGCTTTCAAACTGTTATTCTGCTGGAGCTTATCTTTTAGATAATATTCTATTGCTTTAACATCATGATTGGTTTGCTTTTCAAATTCTTTAATCTTGATTGCTTCAGCTTCATCAAAATTGGCCATAAGATCATTGAGAAAATCTTTAGCTTTCTGATCTAACGGAGGGACTTCAGGAATAGAATTATTCGCAGCCAAAGATTCAAGCCAACGAACTTCTACAGTGAGGCGATAATAAATTAAAGCGAATTCACTAAAGTAGGGACTCAAAGCCCGTGTTTTATTAATGTAACGTCCATCGATTGGAGAGATCGCATTTAAAGCAGTAAGAGTCATGAGTAGCTAGCCCTAATGGTAAAGCACATATAATATTAGATGCGCGAGCAGATGTGAATTAAAGTGAGGAATTTTATCAGAAAATTGATATTTTTTTAATATGTTTGTGTATAATAGTTTCATTTTTGCAAATGAGTTACAACATTTTATGAAAACCGTTATTGAATCTTATCAAGTAGGTCTGTTTCACAAGAAATATTGGTTACAAAATATTATATCAGGAATAATTGTAGGCGTTGTTGCTTTGCCTTTGGCAATGGCATTTGCTATTGCCTCGGGTGTTAGGCCGGAGCAGGGAATTTATACAGCAATTATTGCTGGGATAATTGTTTCGGTTATGGGCGGGAGCCGGTTACAAATTGCAGGCCCTACAGGTGCTTTTATCGTGGTACTTTCAGGGATTACTGCAAAATATGGAGTGTCCGGACTGCAAATTTCCACGCTGATTGCGGGGTTCATGTTATTATTTTTTGGACTTGCTCGTTTAGGCGGTATCATTAAATTTATCCCGGCACCTGTGATTATTGGGTTTACTGCAGGAATCGGTGTAGTGATTTGGGTAGGACAATGGCACTACTTTTTTGGTTTTCCCTCTGGAGGCAGTGGCCATTTCCATGAAAAGTTATGGTATTTATTAAACTCTTTTCCACAACTTAATTTATCTACAACTCTTTTGGGATTTTTCTCGTTATTCTTAGTCATTTTTTCCAATAGAGTTCCTGGGCTAAAGCGTGTTCCTGGTCCACTTGTCGCTTTATTAGTCATATCCATATTACAGGCCATCTTTCATTTTTCTGGGGTAGCAACCATAGGTTCCTCATTTGGAGGGATCCCACAAGGCTTGCCAGAATTTAAACTACCCGAGCTGACTGTCGATAGAGTGATTGAATTGATAGGGCCGGCATTCACTATTGCTATGCTGGGTGCGATAGAATCTCTTTTATCCGCAGTAGTTGCTGACGGGATGGCAGGGACAAAACATAATTCCAACCAAGAGCTTATTGGGCAAGGACTCGCTAATATTTTTGCACCTTTGTTTGGTGGATTTGCAGCAACAGGAGCTATTGCACGTACCGCAACAAACATTCGTAATGGTGGTAATAGTCCTTTGGCAGGGATAATTCATGCACTCACTTTGGTTTTAATTATTCTTTTCTTAGCTCCTTTGGCAGTAAATATTCCGCTAACCGTATTGGCGGCAATTTTATTTGTTGTCGCTTGGAATATGAGCGAGGTAAAACATTTTATTAAATTAGTACAACGCGCTCCCAAAGCGGACGTTGTGATTTTGCTGGTAACTTTTTTTCTTACAGTGTTTGTTGATTTAGTCGTTGCAGTAAATATAGGCGTCATTCTTGCTGTGTTGCATTTCATTCGACGGATGGCTTCCAGTGTTGAAGTACAACAAATGACTCAGGAAGAGCTAGCTCATGAATTGGCAGGGCAAAATATGGATGCTTTGCCTGAGGGCGTATTGGTTTATGCTGTAGAAGGGCCTTTTTTCTTTGCTGCTACTGAAGCATTTCAACATGCCTTAGCAGTAACCCATACTGATCCCAAGACCTTAATCATTAGAATGCGTTGGGTACCCTTTATGGATGTTACTGGTTTGCAAACTCTGGAAGAGGTTATTGAGGATTTACAAGAACGAAAAGTGCGGGTGATTGTCAGTGGGGCTAATTCACGAGTAGAGGAAAAACTACGCAAAGGGGGTATTGTGACGCTTCTGGGTGACAAGAATTTCCATAAAGATTTTTCACAAGCCTTAGCTGCATGTAACGTATAGTTTGACTTTTGTATAGGGTACTCATACCTTGGATTAAGGAAATTATCTACTGAATCTGTGGGTATGAGTATGAATATTGTCTCACAATAAAGTTTCTCATTCCCATAGCCGCACATTTTCAGTAAGATAATGATCATTTTACATGGCTTGGGGTAGTTATGACTGTCAAAACACATATTATCGATTTAGCACATCTTGGCATGCACGACCTAGAGCAGGTTGGCGGGAAAAATGCTTCTCTTGGAGAGATGATCAGTCATTTATCCTCAGCAGGGGTTGCTGTCCCAGGCGGTTTTGCAACAACTGCAGACTCATTCAAAGAGTTTTTGGCTCAGGATAATTTAGATAAAAAAATCTATGCAAAATTAGCAACCTTAGATGCAGATAATGTGCAGCAATTGGCTGTCATAGGAAAAGAAATCAGGGAAATGATTATCAATACACCATTTACTCCTGATTTTGAGCGCTCAGTGCGTGTGGCATACGAGCAACTGGCAAAATCTATAGGCCATGATAATTTTAGTGTGGCGGTTCGTTCATCAGCAACAGCAGAAGACTTGCCTGATGCTTCCTTTGCTGGTCAGCAAGAAACATTTTTAAATGTAAAGGGAATTGATGAAGTTCTGCTCTCAATAAAGCATGTTTTTGCATCCTTATACAACGATCGAGCAATTACTTATCGTACTCATCATCAGTTTGAACACCACGAAGTCGCTTTATCTGCAGGTATTCAACAGATGATTCGTAGTGATCTGGCTGTAAGTGGTGTGATGTTTACCATGGATACCGAATCGGGTTTTGATCAGGTAGTATTTATTACTTCATCCTATGGGTTAGGTGAAATGGTTGTTCAGGGAGCAGTCAATCCTGATGAATATTACGTACATAAGCCAGGAGTAAAAGCAGGCAGACCGGCTGTTATCCGCCGTAATCTGGGAAGTAAAGCGTTAAAGATGATTTATTGTGATGATCCCAGCAAGAAACAACGAGTTAAAACGGTCGATGTTGATGCCAAAGAACGATTGTTATTTTCTTTAACCCAAAATGAAGTGGAAAGTTTGGCACGTCAAGCTTTGATTATTGAAGAGCATTATGGCAGGCCTATGGATATAGAGTGGGCAAAGGATGGTTTGAATGGGCAACTATATATTTTACAAGCACGTCCGGAAACAGTAAAAAGCCGTGATAACAAACAAATATTGGAGCGTTATACCTTACAGAAAAAAGGAGAGGTATTGGCTGAGGGACGCAGTATAGGACAACGTATAGGCCAAGGTAAAGCACGAATTATTAAAGACGTCAGCGAAATGGACCGCGTGCAACCGGGCGATGTGTTGATTTCAGATATGACGGATCCTGATTGGGAGCCCGTAATGAAACGTGCTTCTGCTATTGTGACCAACCGTGGTGGTAGAACGTGCCATGCTGCGATTATTGCGCGGGAATTGGGTATTCCTGCTGTAGTCGGATGTGGGGATGCTACGAAAACCATACATGATGGTGATGAAGTGACAGTGAGCTGTGCTGAAGGGGATAATGGTTATGTTTACGCAGGTATATTACCTTATGAACTGATACGTCTTGATGTAGAAACCATGCCTGAGTTACCGATGAAAGTCATGTTAAATGTGGGTAATCCTGAAAGAGCGTTTACATTCCAATCGATTCCTAACTCAGGAGTAGGCCTGGCGCGCTTAGAGTTTTTAATTTCGAATACAATTGGTATTCATCCGCGTGCATTACTGGATTTTGACCGTTTAAAAGATAAAGAGTTAAAACAATTTATTACTGAGAAAACAGCGGCTTATGCTTCTCCTGTTGAATATTATATTGAACGATTAAAAGAGGGGATTGCAACAATCGCTGCTGCATTTTATCCCAAACCTGTAATTGTACGATTATCAGATTTCAAATCAAATGAGTATGCCAATCTTATTGGTGGTAATTTATATGAACCACATGAAGAAAATCCAATGTTGGGTTTTAGAGGCGCATCACGCTATGTTTCTGAATCATTTGCTGAGTGTTTTGCTTTGGAGTGTAAAGCGGTCCGACGAGTTCGAGAAGAAATGGGATTAACTAATGTCGAAGTGATGATCCCCTTCGTAAGGACAGTTTCTGAGGCGGGTAATGTGATTCAGGTTTTAAAACAACATGGACTTGAGCGAGGTAAGAATGGATTGCGTGTGATCATGATGTGCGAACTCCCTTCCAATGCATTATTAGCAGAAAAATTCTTAGAACACTTTGATGGCTTTTCTATTGGTTCTAATGACTTAACGCAATTAACATTAGGTTTAGACAGAGACTCTGGATTGATTGCCGCGCAATTTGATGAGCGCAATGATGCAGTAAAAGCTTTGTTGCACATGGCAATTTCTGAGTGTAAAAAGGCTAATAAATATATAGGTATTTGTGGCCAGGGCCCCTCAGACCATCAGGATTTTGCACTGTGGTTGATGAACGAGGGAATAGAGAGTGTTTCACTCAACCCTGATTCTGTTTTGGAAACGTGTTTATTTTTGGCAAAGCAATAAGCTTCTATAGATCTCTTTACTTGCCGCGCCTCATACGCGGTATCCAGAAAGGTATCCTGGTTGCTTGCAACCAGGATCTATTGAGGTATGCTCTAAGGAAATCGGGTTGCAAGCAACCAGGCTACATCGTAGCAAATTGCTTAAGTGCTCTTTTGCCTAAATAGGTTATCAAGTGGCGTATTATAGCGAGGTATGGAATCGTAATGCAGCGTTTAAAAAGGTGGTTTTTTCTTGCCGGAATATGTCCTGCGATGGCTTTTGCCTCTGCTGATCCTGGGCATGTGGATCCGGTTGCGTTTGTATTACTTGGTGTGACTACTATTTTTTTCTTTGCAATTATTGGACGATATACAGCAAGACGTTTACATCAGCCTAGTGTTCTTGGTGAATTGGTGATAGGGATCCTTATTGGCAATTTATTCTATTATTACGGATTTCCATTAGCTGTTTTATTACGAGAAGGCTCTTCAATTTTTGATATAGTCAAAGCAATACTTGAAGGGGTTTCGTTAAATCAAGCAGTTACATCGATTATACCTAACTCAAATTATGCGCAACAAGTAGTCAATGCGTTAAGCGGACCTCATGGAGCTGATTATTTGAAAATCGCCTATATCGTGGATATTTTTTCGCGTTATGGAGTTATTTTTCTCCTTTTTATGGTGGGTTTGGAAAGCTCCATAGAAGAAATAAAGCATACAGGCCGTGATTCATTTTTTGTCGCGTTGCTTGGGGTGATTGCGCCCATGCTTCTGGGTTTTGGTGTCGCCTATCTATTAATACCTAATGGTACCTATCAATCTGATTTATTTATTGCAGCTACTCTGAGTGCGACCAGTATAGGAATTACAGCCCGGGTACTGACTGAAATGAAAAAATTACGTACCCGAGAAGCAAAAATTATTTTGGGTGCAGCGATGTTGGATGATGTGATGGGCCTGATTATATTGGCCGTGGTCAGCTCTTTAGTAATTAGTGGGGTCGTAGATATGATGGTTGTATTGCGCATTATTGTGAGCGCAGTACTGTTTTTTGCGGGTACTTTATTTTTAGGTCCAATCGTTTTACGTAAGGCTATCCATTTTTTTCGTTTTCTTGAACCCTGGGAGTCAAAGTTATTTATTTCTTTCCTTTTTATTATGATGCTCTCTTGGTTAGCTTCTGTGCTACAACTTGCAACAATTATTGGTGCTTTTACAGCTGGAATTATTCTTCATGATGACTATTTTGATGGTAAGCCTTTAAGCAAGCAAGAAAATCGTAGTATTTACCATCTATTATCTCCTTTGGAAACGATATTGGCTCCTATGTTTTTTATCGTGATTGGTATCCAGGTTAAATTAGAAAGTTTTTATCACTGGAATGTGATTATTTTGGCAAGTGGCTTAATCGTTGCTGCTGTAGTTGGCAAATTACTCTGTGGTTATGGGGCGCGCACTTCAAATGATCGATTGCTTATTGGTATTGGGATGTTACCACGCGGTGAAGTAGGTTTAGTTTTCGCTTCTATTGGTCGAACTCTAGGTGTCATTTCCGATGATTTATTCTCTGCAATAGTTTTGATGGTTATGATTACTACGTTTATAGCTCCTGTGTTATTAAAAGCACGTTATACAGCGAAGGATAGGAAACTAGCACATGAATAAAGCTTTTTTAGAGGTTGAGTCCGATGTAACGCGTGCATTACGTGAGGATGTAGGTGCTGGAGATGTTACTGCGAGTTTATTACCTCCTCAGCTTCAGGTTGAGGCAGAAATTATTTCTCGAGAACCGATGGTCGTTTGTGGCCAAGCTTGGGTTAATGAGGTATTCAATCAGCTTGATGAGCAAATCAAGCTGGAGTGGCGTGTTGCTGAAGGTGAGTGGTTAACACAACCATCTACGCTATGTACTTTATATGGGCCAGGAAAAAGTATTTTAACAGGTGAACGTACTGCATTGAATTTTTTACAGACTCTTTCAGCTACAGCAACGCAAACGTATCGATATACACAAAAGCTTCGTGGTACACCGACTCGATTGCTGGATACGCGTAAAACCATTCCGGGCTTAAGAATGGCGCAAAAATATGCGGTGACGTGTGGCGGTGGTTTTAATCATCGCATGGGACTGTATGATGCTGTTTTAATTAAAGAAAATCATATTGCTGCCTGCGGTTCAGTAGCCAAAGCGGTTGCATTGGCAAGACAGAACCATAAAGAAATTTTAGTTGAAGTAGAAGTCGAAACTCTAGATGAGTTGCGTGAAGCAATTTGTGCTCATCCAGATCGAATTATGCTGGATAATTTTAGCGAGAAAATGCTTGAAAAAGCAGTTAGAATGAATCAGCCAAAACATTGTACTTTAGAAGTGTCTGGGGGCGTTACTCTGGAAAACATTGCTGCAATAGGTCGATTAGGTGTTGATTTTATTTCCGTTGGTGCAATTACCAAATCAATTCAAGCCATAGACTTGAGTTTACTTATTAGGAAGATTTTATGATGCCAATGATTGTTTTTACAGGAGGCGGTACAGCAGGGCATGTAGCGCCTAATATGGCGTTGATACGTGAATTGAGTCGTAAAGGTTGGGAAATTGCCTATATAGGTTCTGCTAGTGGTATTGAAAAACAGATGATAGAACCACTCAAAATCCCATTTTATAGCATAAGTAGTGGTAAATTACGTCGATACCTCAGTGTAAAAAACTTATTGGATCCGTTTAAGATCATATTGGGTATCGTGCAATCTTTTTTCTTACTTAATAAGTTAAAGCCGGATGTGATTTTTTCCAAGGGAGGATTTGTTGCATTTCCGGTTGTAGTCGGCGCTTGGTTAAATCGGATTCCTGTTGTTGCTCATGAGTCGGATATGAGTCCTGGACTTGCTAATCGGCTTTGTTTTCCCTTTGTTCATAAAATTTGTCTGACTTTTGAGGCGGGCAAAAAACATTTTAAAAAACAGGATAAAATTGAAATAACCGGAACGCCTATCCGTGAGCAGTTGTTTGCGGGTAATGGTGACCGTGGCCTTCAGTTATGTGGATTTAATGCGGACAAACCATGTCTCTTAGTTATCGGCGGCAGTTTGGGGGCCGGCTCCATCAATCGAAGCATTCGTGATTCTTTAGAGCAATTAACTCAAGAATATCAAATTATCCATATATGTGGAAAAGGGAAATTAGAGCCTTCTTTAATGGCTCGAGAAGGGTACAAACAATTTGAATATGCAAATGAGGAGTTAGCTGATTTGTTTGCTGCAGCCTCAATTGTTATTTCACGCGCAGGTGCGAATTCTCTTTATGAAATTTTGGCTTTAGGCAAGCCCCATATTTTAATTCCTTTATCGGCTGAAGTGAGTCGGGGAGATCAAATCCAAAATGCTCGATATTTCCAAGGATTGGACATTAGTCTCGTAATTGAAGACAAATCTTTAAATACAGATACTTTGCTGCAAAGCTTACATGAACTGGAGAAGAATAAAAGGGATATTATTAATAAAATCAATGCACTAAATATTAAGTCGGCTACGGAGCAAATTGTAGCTATTATTGAGGAGCAAGTTCATGTTCAATCCGCAAGCACTGTATGATTTTGTATGTCACCAATGGGAAAAGGAAATTATCCCTAGCTTATGTGATTACATAAAAATTCCTAATAAATCACCTCATTTTGATCCAAAATGGCAAGAACATGGGTTAATGGAGCAGGCGGTTACCCATATTGCTAATTGGTGTAAGGCCCATGCGCCTAAAGGAATGATGTTAGAAGTGATGCGGTTAGAAGGTCGTACCCCTTTAATTTTTATCGAAGTTCCTGGACAAATTGATGAAACAGTTTTGTTGTATGGTCACCTTGATAAGCAACCTGAAATGTCAGGATGGAGTGACGATTTACATCCATGGAAACCGGTATTAAAAAATGGACGCTTATATGGACGAGGTGCTGCAGATGATGGTTATTCTGCATATGCTTCGTTAACTGCGATTAGCGCTTTGCAGAAACAAGGTTTATCTATTCCACGTTGTATCTTAATTATTGAAGCCTGTGAAGAAAGTGGAAGTTACGATCTACCTTATTATATTGAATTGCTCAATGAGCGCATTGGTAAACCCAAGTTAGTCATTTGTCTTGATTCTGGAGCTGGTAATTACGAGCAATTATGGATGACGACTTCATTGCGTGGCAACTTGGTTGGTGAACTGTCGGTTGAGTTAATTCGTGAAGGTGTTCATTCTGGGGCTGCAAGCGGTATCGTTGCAGACAGTTTTCGGGTGGCTCGTCAACTCATTAGTCGTCTCGAAGATGAAGTTTCAGGAGAAATCAAATTACACGAATTATATTGTGACATTCCTGCAGAACGAACGCAGCAAGCAGAGAAGTGTGCCCAGGTTTTGGGCGATTCAGTTTATGCTGAGTTTCCATTATATGCTGGTGTCGAGCCAGTAACAAAAGATAGAAAACAGTTAATTTTGAATCGAACCTGGAAGCCTGCATTAACAGTTACTGGCGCTAATGGATTTCCTGCTATAGCGGATGCGGGGAATGTTTTGCGTCCACAAACGGCATTAAAGTTGTCTATGCGCCTGCCGCCTTTAGTCGATCCGAAAGTTGCTGCCACGGTGATCTCTGATACATTAACTAAAAATCCTCCCTATCATGCCAAAGTGAGTTTTAAATTAGGGGATGGCTCACAAGGATGGAATGCACCTGAGCTTGCTTCTTGGCTGGAAAAAGCAGCAGATGAAGCTTCAATGACTTACTATGACAAGCCAGCTGCTTACTTTGGGGAAGGTGGTACCATTCCTTTTATGGGAATGTTAGGAAAGAAATTTCCCGAGGCTCAATTTATGATTACTGGCGTTTTAGGGCCTCAGTCTAATGCACACGGACCTAATGAATTCCTGCACTTAGATATGGTAAAAAAATTAACTGCATGTGTTGCTTACGTACTTTATCATGCGAGTTAATCATACGAGCCCTGCTGAACAGCTAATATAGTTGTTAATCTTTCTTCATTGCTAAATCAATTTCCCTTCTCCCCTCAGGGGAGAAGGTGCCCGTAGGGCGGATGAGGGTAAATTTTCGTTACTCATTGAACCTAAAGCAAAAAATAAAAAAAACTCTCGACAGCAAGCCAAAATCTTGGGATACTTTTGCCGGCTCTGGATCGAGCCATTTAGTCCAACAATTAGGAGAAAATTATGAAAGCAAAATTTATTGCTGCTGTATTGTCATTATCTGTAGTTACTCTTTCTGCTCATGCAGTTATTCCCAAAGAATCATCTGTTAAGAAAAAACCTCCTGTCGTAATTCATAAAATTGATCTCAATACTGCGGATTTATCTATGATTACTGGTTCAGTAAAGGGTATAGGCAAAAAACGGGCTGAAGCAATTATTGCTTATCGAAAAAGCCATCATGGCTTTAAGTCTTTGGAAGAGCTTGCCGATGTGAAGGGCTTAGGGCAGCGATTTGTGACTGCGAATCGAGATAAATTAAATCAAGTGTTTGTTATTAATAAAATAGAATAAAAAACATACTGAAAAAACAATTTTTTTATGCCACTGTCGTAAGTGTTAATTAGTACAGCAGTGACAGATAATAGTCGTAATTGCTTACATAATAGCGTCAACTTAGGGGTAATCTGGGTGAAGGTTCGAAGCCCGGATTCACTTCGTTTCACGCAGGCTACAAGTACATTATGAACGTTTGGTGTGCTTAAGTTGACGCTATTACATGAATGCTTACAATAAATCAAATTATTTAGCAGACGTGTGTTGGTGCCTTAATTTGATCTAATTCATCTTTCAAACGGTTAATTCCACTCTTAAAGAAGGTAAAACTTGTTGCTCCGCGAACCGGGATAAATCCTCTTTTATGATGAATTGCTTTAAGGAATTTTCCTATATCACTTTCGTTACCATTTTCTTTGCTTAATTCATCACTGATTTCACCTTCAGATAAGGTGGATAATTTATTTTTGTCTTCAATAGACAACTGCTGAAAAGCTGTTTCAATTGCTTTAGTTTTCTTATGTGGATCGGATGAGAAAAAGCCAGCTCGTGCCAAAATTCCATTATTGATTGTTTCTATAAACTCATTAATCTTTTGCAAGTGTATAATTTCAGTGCTTACCGCTGATAAATCTTGATCTTGGCTCTTAATTATTCTTTCTTTTATTTTGAACGTATCTGCTTTATTTAAGCGCAATCTTCCAAGAGCGATCAATAGATCCGATTTTATACCATTAAAATTAGATGGCTTGGGTTGTTCAACAATAACTTCCTTAGGCAACGGTTGTTTTGCTTTACGTAACTCTTCTTCGAGTTGTGCATTTTCTTGCTGCAATGTCTCTAATCGAGTTCGAAGCTGAGTCACTTCGGATGGAACTTCACTTGATGACTCCGTGGAGTGTTTTCCTATTTCTGGCTGTTGGCGCAATAAGCTATTTTCTTTGCTTAAGGCTTCTAATTGCTGTTTAAGAGAAGTAATAGTTTGCTCTTGTTCTTGTGCAGAGCTTAGTTTTTCTCTTAACCCTTCATTTTCTTTTTGAACAACCTTTAATTGTTCATTCAACTTTTCTAAAGTGGCACTTTTTTCTTGAACCTGAATCTCAGTTCTTCCTATTTCTCTCTCTAACTTCTCGATTGTTTCTTTGGAAGTAGACTCAACTTTTTGTAATCGCACGAGTTCTATACGTTGTTGCTCAAGCTTTTCATTCGCTGCACTTAATTCACGCGTAAGAGTTTCATTTTGTTGCTGAATGTTTTTTAGGCGTTGCTCGGATGTATCTAAAGTAGTCACTTTTTCTCGTAAAGTGTCACTTGTCTTTTCTAATTCTGCTCTAGAAGTAGCTAATTCTTTTTTTGTTTTATCTAAAACTGCTTGCCATTGAGCAGCATAAACTGAGATAAGTTGAGTGAGTGCCATGGCTTTTATTGCTTCAGCCCGTTCCGGTTCTTTGACTAGAAGACTTTGTCTAAATTGATTTACATAATGGCTGATTTGCTCTGGATCTCCCTCTGGGAAACCAAGAGTTTTAAAGGTTTCACTGAACCGTTCTTCACGTTTTTGGCTTTCTACGGCAAATTCTTTTTGTGCTTCATAACGAGCAATAGCCACTGCAAAGCATTGTTGACATTGATTCAATGCTGGCTTTATTTCCTCAAGAAACTTCTCTGCTTCTTCTGCTTTGCCCTTTTTTAAAGTGATAACATTCTTCAGGCTTTGCCCAATGGCTTTGTACATTGAAGTCCATTGTAAGTCTATCCCTGAGGTTCCTGGATCCTTTTGTTTCAATTTTTTCGCTGCACCAACAGATGCTTTCTCCTCTAGGACTAAGATGTTAAAAGGAGTTCGCATGAAGTCAACCAATTTAAGTACGGATTCAATGAGTTCATTTACTTTTTCTACATACTTATCTTTGAACATCCCTTTTTGATGTTCAGGAAGAATGTCTTTAAACATTAAAAGTTTTAATATTGCTGCATGTTTTTGGGATGGAGTGCCTTTGAGGCCTTCAAAAAATTGCTTTGGGGTAAAACCTTTAGGGATTAATGGGTTAACAAAAGCATGTACTGCCTCAATTTGTTCACCACTTAATTCAACGATAGGCTTGCCATCAAGTGTTATACCTAAACGTAAATAAGCACCTAACAAGGCGGAATTATCAACTGCTGCTCTACCATGTTGAGGAATATGTAGTCTTTGAGCTCCTAGTAAGCTTATAAATTTACTTATATTTTCTGCGACTTTTGCATAAGCCAAGTGAAGATCTTTTCCTTCGTTTGTTTCTAATTGTAAAAAAGAAAAAAGATTAAAAAGAAGTTTAGCTATTAGATCCGGATTGCCATGGGTCCATTGTGATAATTCATTTGCTTTTAAACTGCTGGGCATATATTAAAACCTTAAGTAAATTCTTGTAGCTAGAAGTATATAATGTGATCAATTTGATCACAAAATGAGTTTTAGACTAAAGTTGTAAGGGAGGTTTGATCTAGTTCATTGATTTTAAGAAGATTTTTCCATTGGGGATGACAAGGAAACACGCAAATACGGCCGTATTTACAACAGACACCAAAACACCTGCTCTCTGATACTGTTAGGGAGATAGAAAAAGACTATATGTTGCTGTATTCAAAAAGTAGTCTGGGTGAAGGTAAAGTCGTAAACTGGGTTGCCGATAAAAAATCAGCACTTCTACTCCTAACAACTTCGCCTAAACGTTGCAATGGTGGTCCCAAATAAATAGGAGGCCGGCCAATTTAAGATTAATGTGGAAAAATAAATTGATAATCAAAGGACTATTTTAATTACTGAATAGGTAAAGAGTATTAAAAGCAATCCATTCTTGACTCTTGTCATAGTTCAAAAATCCAAAATTATCGTTGATGTACAAAAAATTCACTCTTTAAATTTTAAATTGTTGGCAAGAACTGTCGATTTTTATCCAAATTTAGGATAAAGTAACGCACAAAAAAAAGAACAGGATATTGCGGTTATGTTCAGAAAATTAAGGGGCGTGTTTTCCAACGACTTATCAATTGACTTGGGAACAGCTAATACATTGATTTATGTAAGAGATAAAGGGATTGTCTTAAACGAACCCTCCGTAGTTGCTTTGCGTAATGAATCAGGACAAAAACGAGTTGCAGCGGTTGGCCTCGAAGCGAAGCGAATGCTGGGAAGGACTCCAGGCAATATTAATGCCATTAGACCAATGAAAGACGGTGTGATTGCTGACTTTTTTGTTACTGAGAAAATGTTACAGCATTTCATACATAAAGTTCATGAAAATAAATTTTTAAGACCAAGCCCGCGTGTTCTGGTTTGTGTTCCTTGCGGCTCTACACAAGTAGAACGTCGTGCAATTCGTGAGTCTGCAATGGGTGCTGGAGCTCGCGAAGTATTTCTAATTGAAGAACCTATGGCAGCTGCTTTAGGCTCTGGAATGCCTGTAGAAGAAGCCAGTGGCTCTATGGTTGTGGATATAGGTGGCGGCACCACGGAAGTTGCTATTATTTCTTTAAGTGGTATTGTCTATCATCAATCGGTGCGTATTGGTGGCGACAAATTTGATGATGCTATTGTATCTTATGTACGCCGCAACTACGGTACGTTAATTGGTGAGACTACAGCAGAACGCATTAAGCATGAAATTGGCTCAGCGTTTCCAAGCCGTGATTTATTTGAAATAGAAGTTCGTGGAAGAAACCTTGCTGAAGGTGTTCCTCGTAGCTTCATCCTGACCAGTGCTGAAATATTGGAAGCACTGCAAGAGCCTTTATCCGGCATTGTTGGTGCTGTGAGAGCGGCGTTAGAATTAGCTCCACCTGAACTGGCAGCCGATATTGCTGAGCGTGGTATGGTTCTCACTGGAGGCGGGGCTTTGTTGAAAAACATCGATACTCTGCTGATGGAAGAAACTGGTTTACCTGTATTAATTGCTGAAGATCCGCTAACCTGTGTAGCACGTGGTGGTGGTAAAGCTTTAGAAACCATGGACTTGCGTGGCGGTGATTTCCTCTCAACAGAATAAAACATACAACAGATTATTTAGCAGGAGCGGGTACAGTTCTATAGGATTTGTACTCGCTCTTGTTTTTTCTGTTTTTTTAATGTTCTCTGATTATCACTATCGTTATCTAGATAATGTGCGTAGTGGCTTTTCCTTTATTGTTGCCCCTTTGCAATATGCGGTAGATTATCCTGTGCGAGTAATTGGCTGGGTGCAGTCACTTGTCAGCGCGAAAAAATCATTAATCGCAGAAAATATGCAATTGCGTTACCAGCAAGCCATGTTGGAAGCAGAATTACAAAAGTTAATTGTGATTCAAAAGGAAAACTCACAACTAAAAGAGTTGCTCCTTACTTCATCACAGGCAGAAATGCGTGCAATGGCGGCCCAAATCCTTGCTGTTGATACCAGCAATTCGCGTCAAGTAGTTGTTTTAAACAAAGGAAAACGTGATGGTGCTTATGTAGGCCAGCCTGTTCTGGATGCCAAAGGTGTTATGGGGCAAATTGTTGATGTTGGTCCTATAACCAGTACAGTCTTACTTATTTCTGACTCTAAGAGTGCAGTGCCTGTGCGCAACAATCGCACCGGAGAGCGGGCAATTCTTGTTGGCACAAATGATATAGAGAAATTATCCTTAATTAATTTACCCAAAACTTCCTCAATTCATCCTGGTGATGTATTGGTCACCTCAGGTTTAGATAGGCATTATCCAGAAGGTTACCCTGTGGGATCTGTCGAAGAGGTAAATAGCATTCCTGGCGAAGATTTTGTCAAAGTGAAAGTGAAACCGGTTGCACTTCTTAATCGTAATCGACTTGTATTGCTGATCTGGCCTGATGCCGAGCAAGAGCAATTGAATGCACAAATTAATGAGCGTTTAAATGCTAAGGAGACGATGTGATGAGAAATCTTCGCGTACGTTTGTGCTTGGGATTTACTGTGGCTCTGCTTTTGTCTATTTTACCTATGCCTGAGTTAATCTCTGCTTTTCGACCTCCTTGGGTTTTATTGCTTGTACTGTATATAGAATATTTTTTGCCGGGTAATTTTAGACTGACCACATTGTTGTTTGTGGGGTTATTATTGGATGTGTTACTTGCAACAGTAATTGGAGAACATTCATTTGCTTTACTTTCGGTAACCTGGCTTGCTTCCAACAAATCGAGACGATTCCAATTTTTTTCTATGATGCAGCAAATTTGCTTGATTGGATTTTTTTGTCTTTTATATCAATCGATTATTTCTTTAATCACCGCGCTACTCGGCTTTAATTATAGTTTATTCACACCTGTAACAAGTGCTTTAGTGGGTATGTTCCTCTGGCCATGGATTCGCCTACTAGGAGAAGACACTTTATTGAAGCGATTGGTTTATCGTTGAAAAATGTAGTTTGATGTAGGTAGGGCCTTGTCCAGGTTATACACGATATTTGAAATCGTGCTGTATTGTTCTATATTCACCAGGTTGTAAATTTTCTAATTTCCAATCACCAATTTGATGTCGTACTAATCTTAATGTGGGAAAACCAATTGCCGCAGTCATTTTGCGAACCTGATGATTCTTACCCTCTTTTAAAATAACTTCTAACCAGCAAGTAGGGATATTTTGTCTGAAACGGATTGGAGGATTTCGAGGCCATAATTGCGGCTCATTAATCAGTCTAACTTCTGCGGGCAAAAAGCGAATATCTTTAAGAACCAAACCTTTTTTAAGCGGCTCTAAATCGGCTTCAGAGGGTATTCCTTCGACTTGCACCCAATAATATTTTCTTTTCTCAAATTTTGGATGAGTTAATCGATGTTGTAATGCTCCATCATTCGTTAATAATAACAATCCTTCACTATTTTTATCTAATCGTCCTGCTGCATAAAAATTAGGCTTATTAATAAATGCAGCTAATGTGTGCTCATGCTCATCTCCAGAAAATTGACTGACGATACCATATGGTTTATTGAACAGAATAATTTCAGACATTAGAGATTTTATAAAAAGCGTTAAGAGCGCTTATAGTAGGTGTTTTCGCTATTGTGAGCAATTCCTTTAGTCAACTCATTGTTTTTATAGGTTAATTATTGTACAATAGCCGGCACTGTAAAATTACACTTGGATGGCTGTTGTTTATGAAATACACAATGCTGGTTTCACTTTTTTTCTGTCAATTTGCCTATGGGATGAATCATGTTGTTATGGTTGGTGATGAAAAAGTAGAAATTAAGCATGTAGTAGGTAGGGGAAAAACTTATATTCATGTGCACCATAATGAACAAACAGCTCTAAAGGCTGCTCAGGCGGTGATTCAAAAGGAAGGAGGGAGCCTTATTACTTTAGTCCATTCTGGAGGACGTAACATAGTATTCCGTTTAAATAACCAACGTTATGAATTTGATCCAAATCGTATTTTTACAGATAATGGAATTAAAAAAACCTTATCTCAGTTTGGCCAATATAATCCGCAAGCGCATCGAGAAGTAAATAAATTGGCAAGTAAAATCAAACAATTACTGCCTAAAGGCAAAGTAGTTGCCGTGCATAATAATTCAAGTTATTCACTTAAAGATTATCTTCCAGGAAATTCATTAGAAAATGATGCACAGGCGATTCATATGATTCCTGAAAATTATTTCCGTAATTTTTATCTAGTCACCAAAATCAATGATTTTCTTCGTTTAAAAAGCAAAGGATATAATGGTGTTTTGCAAAAATCTTCTGCAACAGATGATGGGTCATTGTCTATTTATTTGGCAAAAAATGATTATATCAATGTTGAGGCAGGATATGATCAACTCTTTGAGCAAATTAAAATGCTGCAACATGCATAAGCAAAACCGAATAAAATGCTAGGTATTTAATTCGGTTGCTTAGTAAGCATCCAAGTGAAGTAATTAAATAAAAATGATACTTGGGATTCCAAGTTATCACATGCTATCATTGCCTTTTCTCTAATTTTACGGAGTTGTCAATGACATACGATAAAATCAAAGTGCCTTCACACGGTGAAGCTATTACTGTTGCTCCAGATCTGTCACTTCGTGTACCTAATAATCCCATTATTCCTTTTATTGAAGGGGATGGTATTGGTGTAGATGTAACACCACCTATGATTCGAGTTGTTGATGCCGCAGTTGCTAAAGCATACGGCGATAAGAGAAAGATTGCTTGGATGGAAGTTTATGCCGGTGAAAAGGCAACTAAAGTTTATGGTGCCGATCAATGGTTGCCTAAAGAGACTTTAGATGCGATGAAAAAATATGTTGTTTCAATTAAAGGCCCCTTAACGACTCCAGTTGGTGGTGGGATTCGTTCACTTAATGTGGCAATTCGCCAAGAAATGGATCTCTACACGTGTTTACGACCAATTCGTTACTTCACTGGCGTTCCAAGCCCACTTAAAGAACCAGAAAAAACAGACATGGTTATTTTTAGAGAAAACTCGGAAGACATTTATGCTGGTATTGAATGGCAAGCAGATACTCCTGAAGCAAAGAAAGTAATTGAGTTCTTAATGAAGGATATGGGCGTTAAAAAAATCCGTTTTCCTGAGCACTGCGGCATAGGAATTAAACCAGTTTCTAAAGAAGGAACTACACGTTTAGTACGAGCAGCAATCCAATATGCAATTGATAATGATCGTCATACGGTTACTTTAGTGCATAAAGGTAATATTATGAAATTTACCGAAGGTGCATTTAAAGATTGGGGCTATCAAGTTGCGCGTGATGTTTTTGGCGCCAAGGAATATGAAGGTGGTCCTTGGATGGAAATCAAAAATCCTAAAACAGGTAAGCAAATCATCATTAATGATGTCATTGCCGATGCGTTTCTCCAGCAAATCCTTTTAAGACCAGAAGATTACAGTGTTATTGCTACACTTAATTTAAATGGTGATTATATTTCTGATGCTTTGGCAGCTCAAGTAGGTGGCATTGGTATTGCACCAGGTGCGAACATCAGTGATGAAGTTGCTGTATTTGAAGCAACTCATGGAACAGCACCAAAATATGCTGGTAAGAATAAGGTAAACCCAGGTTCGATTATTCTTTCTGCTGAAATGATGTTACGTCATATGGGATGGAATGAAGCCGCAGATTTAATTATCAAAGGCATGCAAGGTGCTATAGCCGCCAAAACTGTAACTTATGATTTTGAGCGTGGTATGACTGGCGCTACTTTGGTTAGTAGCTCTGGTTTTGGAGATGAAATAATTAAGCAGATGTAAATTGTATGGGTATGATGTAGCCGAAGTGAAATGTAGAAGTCATTTGAGAGTGCGAAGGCTGTCTCTTAGGGCATCTTACATTGCTAAGGCTACAAATTTATACCTTTTTTCAGTTTATACCGTAATGAATGCTATCTAACCAATATGTTTTTGATTATTTCAAAGGCTAATTTTTTCATTAAAAATAACTGATTTTACTGGCCAAAAGTGCATAGTGAGTCTATAAAAATAATATAGAGGTTGTATATTATGACTGGGCAAAATCTAGAGGAAATTGTAAGGCATGAAGTTGCTGAGCCGGAGTTGGGCACAGAAATTAGGGTGCCTAGAAAGTACAAGGTGGTGTTGCTCAATGATGATTATACACCTATGGATTTTGTAGTTGATGTACTGAAGCATTTTTTTCATCTTAACGAAGAAATTGCGATTCAGGTGATGTTACAGGTTCATATCCAAGGAAAAGGCGTATGTGGGGTATTTACGCGAGATATAGCAGAAACAAAAGTAGCGCTGGTAAATGAATACGCCAGAATGAATCAGCACCCATTGCTATCCAGCATGGAACCCGAGTAATTTGCTGTGGGCTGAAGAGGAGCAACGACAATGTTAAATAAAGAACTTGAATTCACCTTGAATTTAGCTTTCAAGGAAGCAAAAGAGAAACGTCATGAATTTATGACCGTTGAGCATTTGTTGTTGTCATTGCTTGATAACCCAGCGGCTGGAAGTGTATTGCAAGCATGTGATGCAAATATTGAAGCACTACGCCGTGATTTAGTAGAGTTCATTGATGAAACTACGCCTAGAATTCCTGAGGATGAGTTAGATAGAGAAACTCAGCCAACTTTAGGTTTTCAACGAGTACTGCAACGCGCTGTGTTCCATGTTCAATCTGCGGGGAAAACAGAGGTAACGGGGGCTAACGTTTTAGCAGCAATTTTTAGCGAACAAGAAAGCCAGGCAGTTTATTTCTTACGACGTGAGAATATCACTCGACTTGATGTGATTAATTATATTTCTCATGGTGTTTCTAAGTATCAAAACAATGACATGCATGAGAACATGAACTCTATGGAAGATGATATGAGTTCATCAGAAGGTAATGAGTCACCTTTAGAAAGTTATTGCACAAACCTCAACAGACGTGCAAAACAAGGTAAAATAGATCCTTTAATCGGACGCCACGAAGAAATCCAACGTACAATTCAAGTATTGTGCCGTCGCAGGAAGAATAATCCATTGCTTGTTGGTGAAGCAGGTGTTGGCAAAACCGCAATTGCTGAGGGACTTGCTCGACGTATAGTAGACGGTGAAATACCTGATGCAATCCGTGACTGCATTGTTTACTCACTCGATCTTGGCGCGTTACTTGCTGGTACTAAGTATCGTGGTGATTTTGAAAAACGATTAAAAGCTGTATTAAAGCAATTAGGACAACAAGAAGGCGCTGTTCTGTTTATTGATGAAATTCATACTATTATTGGTGCTGGTGCAGCATCAGGTGGTGTTATGGATGCATCAAATTTAATTAAACCTTTACTGGCAAATGGCGAGCTAAAATGCATTGGTTCTACAACTTATCAGGAATACCGTGGTATTTTTGAAAAAGACAGAGCCTTAGCAAGACGTTTCCAAAAGATAGATATTCCTGAGCCTACAATAGATGAAACTTTTGAAATATTGAAAGGGTTAAAAGGGCGATTGGAAGAGCATCATGGCGTCAAATTTACGATTCCTGCATTGAAAGCGGCTGCTGAACTGTCTGCTAAATACATTAATGATCGATTTTTGCCTGATAAAGCAATCGATGTTGTTGATGAAGCAGGCGCATATCAAAATTTATTAACAGCAAGCAAGCGTAAGAAAATAATTAGTGTCACTGAAATTGAGAGTGTTGTTGCAAAAATTGCACGCATCCCCATTAAGAAAGTATCTGCTCGTGATAAAGATACCTTGCGTAATTTAGAACGTGATTTGAAACTTTTAGTTTACGGACAAGATCAAGCAATTACGGCATTAGCTTCTGCAATTAAATTAGGACGCTCTGGCCTGAGAGATCCGCAAAAACCAGTTGGTTGTTTCCTATTCGCAGGGCCAACAGGTGTGGGAAAAACAGAAGTCACTCGACAATTAGCTAATGTTTTAGGCATAGAATTACTTCGTTTCGATATGTCTGAATATATGGAAAAACATACTGTTTCACGCTTAATTGGTGCTCCTCCAGGATATGTTGGTTATGATCAAGGTGGTTTGTTGACAGAGGCTGTGACTAAAAATCCTCATGCGGTGTTATTGCTTGATGAAATAGAAAAAGCACATCCAGATGTATTTAATTTGTTATTGCAAATTATGGATCATGGTACTTTAACTGATACTAATGGTCGTCAAGCAGACTTTAGACATATCATTTTGGTAATGACCTCTAATGCCGGTGCAGGTGAGTTAGTACGAAACTCTATCGGTTTTTCACAACAAGACAACAGCAATGATGGCCTTGAGGTAATTAAAAAGCAATTTAGCCCTGAGTTTAGAAACAGACTCGACGCAATCATTAATTTTGCTCCATTAGATGCAGTAACTATAGGTTTAGTCGTTGATAAGTTCATTATGGAGTTGGATGAACAATTAAGTCATAAAGGCGTTACTTTTAATGTGGATAAAATGGCTCGTGAATGGCTTATTGAGCATGGTTATGACAAAGTAATGGGCGCTCGTCCAATGGCCAGGCTGATTCAAGAAAATGTTAAAAAGCCTCTTGCTGACGAACTTTTATTTGGTAAGTTAATGCATGGTGGCCATGTAACCTTGAAAGTTAAAGATGGTAAATTACATTTTGATAGTCATGATCATAGAGAGGGCGTTTTTTAAATGACGTTGACTGTAATAATAATAACCAAAAATGAAGAGAGGAATATTAGACGGTGTCTCGAATCCGTTCAATTTGCAGATGAGATAATTGTTCTGGATTCGGGAAGCACCGATAAAACAGTTCCCATTGCCAAAGAATATACCGAAAACGTGTTTTCTACTGACTGGCCTGGTTATGGTGTGCAAAAACAAAGAGCTTTATCAAAAGCTCAGGGTGATTGGGTATTGAATCTTGATGCTGATGAATCAGTAAGTGAACAATTGCAACAGGAAATTCTTGATGCGATGGCATCTGATTCAGCGGACGCTTTTAGGGTTGCAATTCAAATGTATTTTTATAATCAGCCCCTAAGGTATTCTTCTAGTCCCAAGCGCCATATTCGTCTTTTTAAACGTGCAAATGCACATTTTAGTAATGATATTGTGCATGAAAAAATCGTGCTTCCAGAAGGGATCCGTATTGGTAAAATCAAAAATAGCATTATGCACCATTCGTTTAAAGATGTGAGTCATGTGCTTTATAAAATGAATAAATATTCATCTTATAGTGCAAAAACATATCTCATGAAAAAAAGAAAGCCAAGTTTCATTAAGACTATGGCAAGTACTTCGTGGATGTTTTTGCGATGTTATATTTTGCAGCGTGGATTTTTAGATGGACGATTGGGCTTTTTATTTGCGGTGTTTAATGCACAAGGAACGTTTTATCGTGGCATTAAACAGCTTTATCAAGACAGTAACTTAGATCAATTGCCTTCTTTGGCAAAAAGTGCTGAGGAATTAATTTGAGCTTGGACTTGTTAAAAGAAAAAACTAATTTATTAGTTCCTATTTTTCTTGTTCTGTTGATTTTTTTTATCCCTATAAGTTCCAGCATCAAATCAATTTTAATCATACCAACCTTACTCTTATTACTGTTCGCTCCTTATTATAGAGCCTATTTAAGTTATGCTTTGAATACATTATGGGCCCGTGCTGCGCTTATTTTATTTATTTATATTCTCATTTCTTGTTTTTGGTCAGAAGCACCTTTATCAATGCGATACAATGTGATTGATAAATATTACAAGTTAATTTTCTTACCCATTCTTGCTGTAGGTTTTATTAAACCACAAACAAGATTTTGGAGTTTAAATAGCTATATTTTCGTGGCGTTACTTACTTGTTTCCTTTCAATACTTAAAGCAAAAAATCTTCTGATGATAAATACCCCGGATCCTGGAGAAGTTTTTTATAATCATATTGTTACTGGTTTTATGATCGCTTTAGGGGTTTATTTTGCTGGAATCTTAGTGTTTCAAGCTAATATAAACAGCGGATTGCGAATTGTTTATATATTTATGATGTTATTAGGAAGTTATCAAATATTTTTTATCAATACGGGAAGAACAGGCTATGTTGCTTATGGAATTTTAATGTCACTATTGATTATTCAAAAATTTCCACCTAAAAAAGCGTTTATAGGCATTATGACTTTTCTGGGTATGATTAGTCTGATCTATGCTTTAAGCCCTGTCATGCAAACACATGCTCACATGATGATAAATGATATTAAGCTATTGCAAAATAATCAAACCAATACTTCTTTGGGTTTCAGAATACAGTTTCATCATTATGCTCAATCTTTATTTGAAAAAAATCCTGTGGTTGGTGTAGGAACAGGAGGGTTCCAATACAGTTTCTCTAAAGATCAACCAGTTCCTTCTTGGGGGCATAAACTGAATGATCCCCATGGCCAATATTGGCTGATTCTTGCAGAGCAGGGCTTGATTGGTTTGGTACTTTTTATTGCTTTTTTAGGGGCTTTATTGGTTACCACATTCCAACTTAAAGAAATGAAACCATTCCTTTTAGGACTGCTGGTTTCTTTTTGTATGCTATGTTTCTCAGATACGGTATTTTGCTATTCAACAATAGGCTATTTATTAATCTTCTTCAGTGCTTTATGTTTTGGTGAGCTAATTGAAAAAAGAGCGCATGCCACACTTAAAGAATTAGTTAAGATTCAATACGAACTTAATGCGGGTTCTTAAGTCCTTTAGTTCAACTACTTTGTAGCTTGGGTGAAGGCGCAAACTGTAACCCGAGTTTTCCTATTAGTGACTCCCCAGGTTTCGCCTCACCAAGGCTTCAAAACATCAAAGCTATATCTTTAAATATTGTCGAGCTGAACTGGCCAAAGATGATAAAAATGATGTACTGGCCCATTTCCCAGGCCAACACTTTGTTCTTTTGCGGCATGTATGGCATGGAATAAATAATTTTTTGCAATGCGACACGAGGTAATTAAATCAATATTTTGAGCAAGACAGGCTGTTATTGCTGCCGAAAGAGTGCACCCAGTTCCATGGGTGTTTTTAGAGTTAATTCTTGGGTTTGTAAACCAATGAATGTCTCCATTTGTTCCCATTAATAAATCATTCGATTCTGGAGATTGTAGATGTCCCCCTTTGAGCAAGACATATTTGGAACCAAATTCAAGTAGTTTATTACCAACATCCAACATTTCTTCTTCGTTCGTCGCATTTATCCCGGTAAACGCAGCAGCTTCAGGGAGATTCGGAGTAATTAGTGTAGCAAGTGGCATCAGCTGAGTAATTAACGAACTTACAGCTTCTGGTAATAGTAAAGGATCACCACTTTTAGCGACAGTTACAGGATCAATAACAATGGGAATATCAATTGCTTTTCTTTTAAGAAATGAAGAAACCAGCTCAATTATCTCGCTATTAAAGAGCATACCAAGTTTTATGCCGTCGGGTTTGATGTCATCAAACAGGACATTAAGCTGATCGTCTATAGCTTGTAAAGGTATATTGTAGCAGTGCTTAACGCCAGATGTGTTTTGTACAGGTAAGGCTGTAAGAACAGTCATTCCATAACACCCTAAAGCGGAAAAGGTTTTTAGATCCGCCTGAATTCCCGCACCACCAGAACCATCAAATCCTGCTATGGATAAAGCTTTATACTGCATCTTGTGATACCCTCTCAATGGTTTGTGACATCAAAGACCAGTCAGGATGAAACAGATTGTCGATAAATACTTGTTTGAAAGAGGCGGGGGCTTTTGCTTGCTCATGAGCTAATTGCCCGCATAAACCAAAATAAGCAGTTGCTTGCAGCGCTGCTTGAAAATAATCAGAATGACATGCAATAAATGCACTAAGAACAGCAGTCATGGTACAACCCATTCCTGTGATAAGTGGCATAAAACTCGAGCCAAAGGGCAGTATTTTATTCTGCACGCCATTCGTTATAAAATCTTTAGGCCCGCTCACTACAATCGTTGTCTGTGATTGTGCCAACAAGTGTGCACTTTGGATGGCAGTAGTTACTGAATCAGCGCTTTCAACACCTTTTGTCATTCCATTTGAACCTGCTAATGAAATGATTTCACTTGCATTTCCTCTGATAATTTGGGCATAAGGAAGTAATTTCATTGCTGAGGAAGTACGGAGTGTGCTTGCGCCGGCGCCAACAGGATCAAGAATTAATGGTTTACCTATAGAGTTTGCAATCTGAGCTGCGAATAGGGCTCTTTCCATAAATGGATCATTTAGAGTACCTATGTTGACATATATGGCTTGGCTAAGATGGACTAATTCTTCAATTTCTTCTCGAGACTCAGACATAAGTGGTGCCGCACCTATAGCCAATAGGCTATTCGCCATAAAATCCATAGTGACGTAATTGGTTAGGCAAAGGATCAAGGGCTTTTGTTTCTTTAATAAGCTGACAGTAGATTGTATCTGAGCGAGCATGGCGGGTCCTGATGGTTATACTGCACGGAATAGTAGAAGCCACGAAGTATAGATCGGAAACTTACCACGCTGCAATTTTCTGTTCTGGATTCAAAGAGCATTCTTCAGATATAGAACCATCATTACATACAACGAATCCTGTTATGCTGTAGGTAGTAACAGGGCCACCTTTCCATAAGCAGCAACCTCGAAATAGTTGCAAATCCATTACTGCGTGTGGTGTGCAATAACATGCTGAGTAAAAACCATTTTTACACACAAGCCGTCCTGCTGAAGAATCACAATAACTAATTCCACCCATGTTACTGCAACAGCCTTGTACATAAAATTGAGTTGTACCACCAGCATATGTGGGTGAGATCAGAATACTTAATATACTTGCGTAAAAAAAAGCTTTAAGTGATTGCATCTTGATTTCTCGAGTTATTTTTCTTTTTCTACGTTTAGAATAGCATAGAGCCTATTTACATTTCTACTGTCTTGACCAAGCTGGTACTGATTTTCTATGTCCCAAGGCTGTATCCGTCAGTCCCGTATGTGTTAGGTAGGCAGGGCTGTCAGCCCCGCGTTTGCTGCTTATCCATTGCTCCGAAGAAAGAAATATATTGGTGTTGTTACATTCTGGGCTTAGCAGCCCAGCCTACCTTTATTTAGCTTTAATGATTTAAAAATAATTAGATAAAACGATTAGCAAGTAATTGGGGTAAAGCCTAAATAAATAACTAACGGCTAAACCAGCTAGAAGGCCAAACAGATGGGATTCCCACGATACACCTTTTTCTTTAGGGAAAATTCCAAAGAAAATACCAGCAAAATAATAGACGCTGATGATACCTAAAATTATGGTAGTTAATGTACCCGTTTGGTAGATATTACTCACTAAAAATCCCCAATAACCAGTAATGAGGCCACTAGCTCCTACATGTAATCCTGGTTTAGCAAAGCACCAAATAGCAATTCCACTTAAAATAGTAATCATTACCGTAACAACTATGAAATAACCAAGCCCATTAATCAAAATGAAATTACTTAAAACCACTAAGGGGATTGAATTAAAAAAAATGTGATTGAAATTTGCATGCAAGAGTGGGGCAAATATAATGCCAGGCAAACCACGGATATGTCTTGGGATAATACCCAGTAATAATATTTTTCTGTAAACTATACTTACCAAAAAGAAAAACCAGGGTATTAGCAAAACGATTCCCAATATAGGAATGTTATTTTTAGTCTGGCTAATAATGAAGCTAAAACTGTTGTTTAATTCTTCAAGCATTTTTTACTCGTTTATTTGAGTGATTTCGCAAGTTAAATTTCCTTGTGCCAAAAGCACCTCGATAGAGTCACCAATAGTGACTTGTTGGCTGGAAAACAACACCTTATTTTTTTTCGTTGCAATTGCATATCCTCTATCCAGTGTAGCCAAGGGGCTGACCGCATGCAAGGTAGATAATTGCGTTCTTAATTGGTATTTCAGCTGATTCATTTTATTGTGCATGTGCTGAATTAATTCTGCGGTGATTTTTTGTAAAAGTATCTGAGTTTGCCTAATTTGTGTTTTGGGATTGTGGGCATTCAGATGATTGATGCACAGATGCAATTGATGCGTTTTTTGTTTGATAATAGAAACCATATGAGCAATTAATTGTCGCTCCAGATAGTCGGACGTTTGCCAGTAACTGGCAATGGCTTTTTGTGGTGAGGATATTTTGTCAATTAAATGGTGTAATTTGATTTGTTCTTTTTGCATCAATCGATGCATTGCTTCATACATCCGTGAGATGCAGTGATTTAATAATTTAAGTAACTCATTACAATCAGGAGTTACTGCTGTCGCAGCTGCTGTAGGAGTTTCTGCTCGATAATCGGCTACAAAGTCAGCAATTGTAAAATCTGTTTCATGGCCCACTCCAGATACGATAGGGATTGAGCTCATAGCAATATGACGAGCTAACTGCTCATCATTAAATGCCCAGAGATCTTCAATACTTCCTCCACCACGGGCAAGAAGAAGCACATCACATCGCTTTTCCTTATTGGCCTGTTGTACTGCTTTAATTAGCTGCTGTGCTGCACCAGCACCTTGAACTTCGCTAGGATAAATCAAAACATTTGCAATGGGGAATCGTCGAGCAAGAGTAGATAATATATCGCGGATTGCGGCTCCAGTCGTTGACGTGATTATTCCGATGACTCGAGGCATGACTGGAATGGCGCTTTTTTTTGCTGCATCAAATAAACCCTCTGCTGCAAGTTTATTTTTTAACTCTTCAAAACGTTGGTAGAGTGCCCCCAAACCTGCCTCAGTAATTTGTTCCACGATCAATTGATAATCGCCGCGTGCTTCATAAAGACTTAATCGCCCACTGGCAACTATATGTTGTCCATCAGTTAATTTGCTTGCATGTCCATTGATATTACGGTTTTTAAAGTAAACGCAACGGATTTGGGCATTGCTGTCTTTTAGAGTAAAGTAAAAATGTCCGGATGCGGGTTTACTCAAATTAGAGAGCTCTCCCTCAACCGAAACTATCCCCAGTTCGTTTTCAAGATAGCTTTTTACTTGTCGATTAAGTTGCGTGACAGTGAGAATTATTCTGTGTTTTTCCATGATAAATTAAGATGTTCCCATAAAATAACAAAAAGTTAGAGAACAATCCTTGGATGTAGATTAAATATTAAACACAAAAAGGAGGTTCTATCTATGATGCAGATTACCAAAATTCATCGCACACTTACAGCATGAAAGACTGAACTTCATGCATGCGCCATCTTGGCAAACCTTCTAAGAATAGGCTATGATCTTTCATCTAAAAAATAAGAATAAAATAAAATGAACTTTTTTGAAAATAGAAAATTAGGTGTCTTCAGCTCATTTTTGTTTTTACTCATCGCAATAAGCATGACTGGCTGTGTTGATTTATCGGGTGGTAGAGCCTCTGAGAAAAGGCCAATCCCCAAGACTGCTCAGTCTGTGTTTCCTAAATCTACGTCTCAGAAATCAGTGAAAACAGCAAAAACAGTGAAGGTGAGTAAGTCGCAACCCTATCATGGCGAAGTACATACTATGTTAGGTGGGCTAGGACTGTTTAGTACGGGTATGCGCACACTTAGTGGTACTGTTGTTGAAGAATGTAATATACCAGCTCCTAGCGATATGTGGTATAACGCAGGTGATGTGACACGTTCCATTGTTGCTTATTATCAAAAACATAAGCAGCATAGACCAATTATTCTAGTAGGGCATTCTTTGGGAGCTAACGAGCAAATTAAAGTAGCTCGCAATCTGGATAAATTAGGTATTTCTGTGGACTTATTGGTTACTGTTGATGCTGTATCTCAAACAATTGTACCGCCTAATGTAAAGCATGCGATGAATTTTTATAAACCTGGCTTTGTACCCATGTTTAGTGGTTTGAAGCTCAGAGCTGTCAATCCAGAACAAACGCGTATTGACAATATCAATGTGACTACGATAAAAGGCATTCAAGTGAATCATTTCACTATTGATAAAGATCCTGTAGTACAAGCAATGATTATGGATGAAGTGAAAAAGGTGTCGAGTAATGCAAATAAAGCAAAAGGGTAAAAACGACTGTCCTCGTGTCTGTGTGATTGGAGCAGGGCCCAGTGGGCTTGCTGCAATTAAAAATTTGCAAGAACAGGGAGTAACTGATATCACCGTATTTGAAAAAAACAATCAAATCGGTGGTAATTGGGTATATAGTGAAGAAAATAATCATGCCAGTATTTATGAGACCACACACATTATCAGCTCTAAGCGTTGGTCTGAGTTTGAAGATTTTCCTATGCCGGCGCATTTCCCCGACTATCCGTCACATGCTTTAGTTTTAGACTATTTCAAAAGCTATGCAAATCATTTTGATTTGACTAAATACATACGTTTTAATACCAATGTGTCAAAGGTAAAACAGACGGACCAAGGCCAATGGCAAGTTATTTTTGAAAATGATCAAGGTACTCACGAAGAGTATTTCGATTATTTGTTAGTTGCTAATGGCCATCATTGGGATCCTTTTATGCCAGAATACCCAGGTCAATTTTCTGGGCAATTGCTTCATTCTCATCAATACAAAAAAGCCTCCATTTTTAAGGACCAGCGTGTTTTGGTAGTTGGCGGTGGAAATTCTGCTTGTGATATCGCTGTAGAGATAGCACGCATTTCTCCAAAAACCTGTATCAGTATGCGCAGAGGTTATAATATTTTCCCTAAATTTGTTTTTGGTAAACCAACTGATGATGCTGTGGCTAAAATCAGATGGATGCCTTCTTGGTTAAGACAGAAAGTTTTAAGTTTTTTTATTCGAATTCTGCAAGGACGATATGCCAAATACAAATTAATGAAACCTGATTGCGGACCTTTAGAAATCCATCCGACTATTAATTCAGAGTTGCTTTATTTTATTCGGCATGGAGAAATTTTTCCTCGCCCGGGAATTTCTCATTTCGAAGGAAGTCGAGTTTATTTTACTCATGGCGATTCTGAAGAGTTTGATACTGTAATTTTCGCTACAGGCTATAAAATCAGCTTCCCATTTATTGATAAAGAAATTGCTGATTTTAGTAACTCGACCAAAATCCCACTTTATCGAAAAATGATGCATCCAGACTATGATAATTTATATTTTATCGGTTTGTGTCAACCTCAAGGATGTATTTGGCCGCTTGCGGATTATCAGTCAAAAATAGTCGCACGTATTATTATGGGCACTTTAAAACGACCTGATAAATTGCACGACAAAGTACTTCAAGAAATGGATAAACCCCATTATCGATTTAAATCACATATACGACACGCCGTAGAGGTGGATTATCATAAATTCCGTCGAGAGTTGTTGGATATGTTAGAAGCATGATTGAGTAATTGTAGCCTGGGTGCAGCGAAGCGAAACCCGGGTTATTCTGTCGTCATCCCTCGCTATATTCGGGATTGTATGTGTTAGGTTATTCGTTGATGAATAAGCAAGTGTAGCAAGTGTAGGCTGGGCTGTTAAGCCCAGCGTTTGCTGAGCTAACTCCTATTCTGCAAAATGTCCATGATCTCATACATTGGCATTATTACATGCTGGGCTTAGCAGCCCAGCATGCACTTACCCCCTTGATTCTTGACGCTTCATGAGTGCACACATTAATTTTTCAATATTGGTAACATGCGGCTTTTCTTGCAATATCATTGCCTGGGTTCGCTCTTCACAATATCCCTTTACTTCCTTATCTGGAAAAATATAGAACTTTTTTTGCCCTACTTCATGAACTATATGTTCGGCAATATCGATGGCGGATCGTGAATGCGATAAAAGTGACTTTAATGCCTCATGAAAAGAAGAGTTAGTACTGGAGTTATGTGATAAAAGGGCTGTATCAGTAAAGGATGGAAACACTACTGAAACATCGACAGGTTTTTCTTGACGTATCAGATCAAAATGCAAGGATTCAGATAAAGCAAGTACTGCATGTTTTGACATCGCATAAGCAGCAGTTTGTGAACCTGTGCACAAAGCATATAAACTCGCTATATTGATAATATGTGAGTGGAATGTTTGGCGAAATAAGACAGGAGTAAATGCTTGAATGATATGAATCATTCCATATAGATTCACATCCATAACTTTTTGGAGCTGCTCGTGTGATAAGTCCCAGATAGGGGCTAATTGACCGATAATACCTGCATTATTATAAATCCAATCAACACGTCCCAACTGATCCACAATCTGTTTTACCAGCTGCGTCACTTCATTGGGTTGCGTCACGTCGCAAGAAATTTCCAGAATTTTTTCTGGAAATAGGGCCAATAATCGTTTGGCTTCCTGCTTGAGTTTTATACTGTCTTTATCCACCATCACTACAGTATTACCCCGTTGTAAATTGACTTGGCATAATGCTAAGCCAATTCCATTTGCAGCCCCGGTAATTACAGCGACATTCATTTTTTTTCCTTTTGCTATAATGTTTTATAAATACTACAAACATAAGGGTGCTATTTTGAAAAACGGTGACGAAATACCTGAACCTTATGAGTTTCCTGATAAGCCTGATGAGTATCCATCAGAGCCAGAACCTTATGAGCCAGATGACCCTGGTGCTCCTGAGCCTGAGCCTTCACAACCCTCTGAGCCGAATTGGGAGTAGCCAGGCAACAAGATACTCGAATCACGTTAATTCCCATTTATCAGCTGATCTAGGGCATTCCCTATATCTTTTGCCCTCATTAAACTTTCTCCAATAAGAAATGTATTAATTCCATGAGCTTGCATCAAATTTATATCTGCACGTGTATTTATACCACTTTCAGTAATGATTATTCTGTCTTGAGGAATGTATTGTTTTAACTGGATACTGAGTTGAATGTCTGTCTTAAACGTATGAAGACTACGATTATTAATACCTATTAATGGTGTAGGTAAACGTAGTGCACGCTCCAATTCTTCTTCGTTATGGCTTTCTACAAGTACAGCCATTTTCAGTTCATGCGCTAATTGGCAAAAATCAGTTAATTGGACATCATCAAGGAGGGCAACAATCAGTAAGATACAGTCTGCGCCTAATGCCTGGCTTTCATAAACTTGATAGGGATCAATAATGAAGTCTTTGCGCAGTATTGGTAATGCACAATGATTTTTTGCTTGCACTAAATAATCTGGATGGCCTTGAAAAAAATCAATATCAGTAAGTACAGAAAGACAACGTGCACCATGTTCCGCATAGATTGCTGCAATTTCTTTTACATTAAAATCTTCTCTGATTAACCCTTTGCTCGGGGAGGCACGTTTAATTTCTGCAATAATTGCTGGAGTTTGCTCAGAGGCTAACGCAGCAACAAAATCACGCTGCTCCATAATAGGCTGTTGTACCAATAAACTTAGGGGTTTATCTTTTTTGGCAAGAGCAATTTCTTCTTGTTTGCGTTCGGCAATACGATGTAACACACTATTCATGATGCGATTTCTTTATTTAAAGTTTGAGTTAATTGGCTAAGTTGAGTAAAACATTGGCTGGCTTTACCGCTATCTATTGCGATTTTAGCTTGCTCCAATGCCTCTTCAAAAGAAGTATTTTCATGAGCACAGTAAATTGCAGCAGCAGCATTCAACAAAACCATATCACGCGCGGCTCCTTGCTTTCCAGAAAATACTTCTTGGATTAATTCTAAACTTTGGCGTGGCGAATCAACCATAACCTCATCTAAAGAATGGTGTTTGATGCCATAGTTTTGAGGATGAATTACCCAATGATTAAAAGTTCCTTCACGATACTCAATGACTTCTGTAGGCGCTGCGATACTGATTTCATCTAAGCCATCTTGGGAGCTTACTACTAAGGCTCTTTCACTCCCCAAGTGAGCAAGAACTGATGCTAAAGGTTTTTGCCAAGTTGTTGAAAATACACCCACAACCTGTTTCTTTACACGAGCAGGATTTATAAGAGGGCCAAGCAAATTGAACAATGTTCTAATACCTAATTGTTGACGTGCTGTGCGCGCATATTGCATGGCAGGGTGGTAGTGGGGGGCAAATAAAAATGCCAAACCACATTGTTGAATACACGTTTTTATTTGTTGATCAGTTAGGTTCAAAACAAAACCCGCCTGCTCCAATAGGTCTGCGCTACCACTACGACTCGAGACAGAGCGATTGCCATGTTTTGCTACCGAGAATCCTGCTGCTGCTACTACAAAGCTACATGCCGTAGATACATTAAACGTATTTTTTCCGTCACCGCCTGTGCCAACTATATCAATTAGATTGGAGCCTAGTTCGATATTATGGGCTAATTGTTGCATGATTTCAGCTGCAGCAATTAATTCATCTGTTGTTTCGCCTTTCATGCGCATGAGTGCTAAAAATGTTGCGATTTGCGCGTCATTGTATTCACCTGACATACATGCATGAATGACGGTATGCATTTGTTCTGGGCTTAAATTCTTTTTTGCGATCAAGTGTTCAAACAGCAGACTGGGTTTCATATTGTAAGAAATTCTCTAATAATTGCAGCCCATATTGGCTTAATATTGCTTCTGGATGGAATTGTAGACCAAAAACAGGGTATTGACGATGTGAAATTGCCATAATTGTATTATTTGCCCATGCATCGATAGTCAAACATTCTGGAAGGCTGTCATTTTCTACTGCTAAGGAATGATAGCGGGTTGCCTTAAAGTGGTTCGGAATATTTTTAAAAATTCCTTGTTGGTTATGTACTATAGCAGATGTTTTTCCATGCATTATTTCTGGGGCGGGTATTATGCGGCCACCAAAAACCTGAGCAATACTTTGGTGCCCAAGGCAAATACCTAATATAGGAATAGTTCGATAAAATGTCTGAATTGCCTCCATAGAAATGCCCGCATCATTGGGGGCTTTGGGACCTGGGGAGATAACTAAATGTGCCGGAGCAAGGTTTTTTATTTGGCTTATGCTAATTTGATCGTGAGTATAAACCAATACTTCCTGATTAAGGCATTGGAAATATTGTACCAGATTGTAGGTAAATGAGTCATAATTGTCGATAATGAGTAGCATATTAAATCAAAAGGTTAATCAATTAGTGTAGCTCGGGTGTAGCGTAGCGAAACCCATTTATGTGCCACAAGCTTCCCGGGTTACGGACACCCAGGCTAAAAAATATCTAGGCTATAAATTACCCGCACTGCAGTTTTATTACAAAGTAAATTCTTCGCCTAAATAAACTGCCCTGACTTGTTGATTGGCCAGTATAATCTCGGGGGTTCCTTCGCACAAGATTTTTCCTTGACTGACTATATAAGCTCGTTCACATATATCCAAGGTTTCTCTCACATTATGATCAGTGATTAAAATGCCAATACCTTTATTACACAAATGTTGAATGATTTTTTTTATATCAAGAACCGAAATAGGGTCGACTCCGGCAAAGGGTTCATCAAGAAGAATGAAGGATGGTTCTATAGCTAAGGCTCTCGCAATTTCAACACGGCGTCGCTCTCCACCAGATAATGCCATACCTAGGCTTTTTTCCAGATGTGTAATATGAAATTCTTGGAGCAGTAAATCCAGTTTTTCTTCACGAGCCTGATCATTTAAATCTGATCTAAGCTCCAAAATGGCCATGATGTTCTCTGCAACAGTAAGTTTACGGAAAACAGAAGCCTCTTGGGGGAGATAGCTGATACCTAAACGTGCTCTTTGATGCATCGCACTTGCTGTTATGTCTTGGTCAGCTAAGAGAATTTGTCCTTCATCGCAAGATTGCAAACCTACTATCATATAAAAGCAAGTTGTTTTCCCAGCACCATTAGGGCCTAGCAGGCCGACGCATTCACCTTTTTTTATGTGGATGCTGATGCCATTAACTACCGTTCGCGATTTAAATGATTTTTTTAGATTTCGCGCTTCAAGGATGCTCATGATGATTTCTTTTCTGGATAATAAATAATAGTGATTCTTTGACTTTCATTACCTTGAGACAGAACATGTTGTTTTTCAGTATCATAACTTATTTTTGCAGCAGAAAAAGAGTTTTCTCCTTGCTCTACGCGAGCATTTCCTATTAACTCAATTAAATGACGTAATGGATAATAACGAATAGTGTCTGCATAAGCATGTACTGGTGGTTTGTTAGGGTCTGTTATGGTCCAATAGTGCGCCTGTTTCCCAGTTACTCCATTAGCTATAGCAAGAACGAGTTGATTTTTTTCATTGCCTAGAGTCACTGCTTTTTCGGCCTGCAAATTGGTTGTTCCTTGTACTAATTCAACATTACCAGTATAAGTTCCTTTATGTTCTTGTTGACTTAGATTAGCCGAATTGGCCATGACATGCATGACTTTTTCTTTATCCTCTGCCAGAGCATACACAACAGAAGAGGTGAGCATGAAAAGAAAGATCAAACTGTAGTTAACCATTTGCTGGAACATAACTTCCTCTTGCTTGGTGGAGTAATTCTACTCTTTTTTCATCAAGGTATGCATTCATTCCAGTCGATTGAATGATGTTTCCTGGCTGCTCATAGGTCACGAGCATATCAGAGCTGGCTTTCTTTTCTTTAGGAAAATAGGTTACTTCTTCTGTTTTTAAAGTACTTTCTTGAGATTTATTTCCTGTTTGTTGACGCACTATGACATTGCCTGTAAAAGTGATTCGTTGACCACCTTCAAATGATTTCGCTTTTTTTGAGCTAATATCCCAAGGTGCTTGTTCTTCCTGGCTTACTATAATATGCGGATTTTCAAATAAATAAACATTACCTTTTTGAATATGTTGCATGGTTGGGGCCGAGAGGATGTTGGCCAGAGTTCCTTGTTGATTAAACTGACGTACGGTGACATTAAAAATAGTCATGTCTACTGAATTTGCTAAAGTTTCCCTATCTAGGCGAATCATGGTTGTTGAATGGCCATAATACCATCCCGAACATGCTAGGATAACCAAGGTAAAAAAAAGCCACATGAGTTGTTTTGCTGCATTCATTATTTTAGATAACCTGCTATAGCAAAATCCATTTTATTTTGTGCATTCAGAATAAGGTCGCATAACTCACGTACAGCTCCACGACCGCCCGGTAGAGTTGTCTGCCACATGGCAATTTCTTTAATTTGATGTACTGCATTGGCAACTGCGACACTCAGACCGACTTGTCGCATAATTGGTGCATCAGGAAGATCGTCGCCAATATAGGCAAAATGCTCATCTTGAAGATTTAATTTATTTTTTAGTTGCTTGTATGTATCTTGCTTATCTAATTGATCTTTATAATAATGAACAATGCCTAATTGCTGCATCCGATGATCGACTACTGCATTGCGTGAACCGGTAATAACAGCGACTTCGATTCCTGCTGTCATGAGCAATTTTAAGCCTACTCCATCTTGAATGTGGAACGTTTTTAGTTCATTAAAGTGATTATCAATATATAGAAGGCCATCAGTTAGCACTCCATCCATATCACAGATTAAGCATTTAATGTTTTTGGCTCGTTCAATTAATTGATTCATTTAAAAAACACCTGCTTTTAATAAATCATGGAGATGAAGCACGGCTGTAGGTCGTTTCTCTTCATCAACGACAATTAATGCAGTGATAGTGTGTTTTTGCATAATTGTCAAAGCTTCTGCGGCAAGCATTCCTTTAGGAATTGTGCGTGCATTACGCGTCATGACTTCTTTAATTGGTGTGGTATTAATGTCATATTGGCGGGTTAAAGTTCGTCGCACATCTCCGTCGGTATAGACTCCAGTCAGATAACCTTTATGGTCAATGACACAGGTCATACCCAATTTTTTGTCTGTTACCTCAATCAAGGCCTCACTTACAGTCGCATTTTCATGAACGAGTGGCAATTGATCTCCATGGTGGCAAAGTTCATCAATGCGCAATAAAAGTCGTTTACCTAGAGAGCCTCCGGGGTGTGATAATGCAAAGTCTTCTTCACTAAACCCTCTGGCTTGTAAAAGCGCAATCGCTAGTGCATCGCCCATAACTAAAGCTACAGTGGTACTGGTTGTTGGCGCAAGACCAAGTGGGCATGCTTCCTGATGAATACTGACATCCAAATTCACATCCGCTGCTTTTGCTAAAGTAGACTCAGAGTTTCCCGTCAGGGTAATGAGAGGCACTTCTAATCGTTTTAATAAAGGAAGCAGGGTTACTAGCTCTAATGTGTTGCCTGAGTGAGAAATCGCGATCACTGTATCTTGTCGGGTTATCATGCCGAGATCCCCATGGCTTGCTTCGCCTGGGTGCATGAAAAATGAAGGGCTGCCAGTGCTGGATAAGGTTGCCGCGATTTTGTTCGCAATATGACCGGATTTTCCCATGCCCGTTACTACAATCCGTCCCTTACAGGCAAGCAATAGTTCGCATGCTTTTTCAAATCGGCTATCAATTCTTTGTGATAGTTCAAAGACAGCTTGTGCTTCGGTTTCAATAACGGCGAGTCCAAGTGTACAAAAATTCATAGGATAATTGATGTTTTTTTGTTTATTTTTCATTCTAACAAAAAAACATTTGAATATATAGGATTAAATACTTCAATTTTGCAATCCAGTTTCAGCACCTCAATATGTACTAACATCCTATTTTTGCCTATTCTTTTTCCTCTCAGTAAACTTTTTAAAGATTCGCAATAAAATCTGGCGCTTACTTGCCTTTAAAAATCCTCTTCAGTGAAAAATCAAGTCGTCTAAAACCTAGCATTTTGAAGTATCTTGGGTATACTTCTACTTTTGGCTATAACCGGAAAAATGAGAATGCCTGAAAATTGGGTCGAAATCAAAAATTTAATCTTCACTCGTGAGAGTCGTTGCATTTTCAATAATGTTGATATGGTGGTTAAGCGAGGAAAAATTACTGCAATTATGGGGCCTAGTGGTTCTGGAAAAACAACTTTATTAAAGCTAATTGGTGCTCAATTAAAACCAGACAGCGGTTTGATTCATGTCAATGGCCAAAATATACATCAATTGCCGCGCAAGGCTTTGTATGATGCACGACGTAATATGGGTTTACTTTTTCAAAGCTCAGCTTTATTTACCCATCTTTCGGTATTTGATAATGTGGCCTTTCCTTTGCGAGAGCACACGTTATTAAATGAGTCCATGTTACGTGACATCGTATTGATGAAATTGGAGGCTGTGGGATTGCGGGGGGCTGCAAATCTGATGCCTGATCAATTGTCAGGCGGAATGGCTCGTCGGGTAGCCTTGGCTCGTACTATCGCTTTGGACCCAGAGCTTATGATGTACGATGAGCCATTTACTGGGCAGGATCCGATTTCTCTGGGGGTTTTAGTCCGTTTAATCAAACGATTAAATGAATTGTTGCATACAACAACAATTATTGTTTCGCATGATGTTGAAGAAACCTGTTCTATAGCAGATTATATTTACCTTATTTCTGGTGGAAAAATCATAGGCCAAGGAACTCCAGAAGAGCTAATTCAATCATCTGAACCTCAAATTAAACAATTTATGCATGGTGAAGCTGATGGGGTTGTTCCTTTTCATTATCCTGCCAGATCGTACATAGAGGAGCTATTAGATGCTTGAGTTCATCACGCGTGCCGGTAATCGTGGTTCACGGATTTTGCAAGACTTAGGAAGTTCTGGCCTATTCTTGTTTTTGATGCTGTTCAGACGACCTGGCATTTCAAGGCTTTGGCCTTTGCTGCGCTATCAAATCTACTTTGTTGGGGTTTTGTCGTGTTTAATTATTGTAGTGTCCGCATTATTTATTGGTATGGTTGTTGGTTTACAAGGTTATAATACGCTGCAGAAATTTGGTGCTTCAAGCCAACTAGGCCAATTATTGGCCTTAAGTATCTCAAGAGAGCTTGGACCAGTAATCAGTGCTTTATTGTTTGCTGGACGTGCGGGGTCTGCTTTAACTGCTGAAATTGGTTTAATGAAAGCAACAGAACAATTATCCAGCATGGATATGATGGGTGTTGACCCTTTAGGCAGGGTTATTTATCCTCGTTTTATAGCAGGTTTTATTACCTTACCACTTTTGGCATTAATCTTTTCAGCTGTAGCGATTTTTGGTGGTTATTTTATAGGTGTGCACTGGTTGGGCGTAGATGCGGGAAGTTTTTGGTCCAACATGCAGGCGGCAGTGGATTTCCGAATTGACGTACTCAGTGGTATCATTAAAAGTTTAGTTTTTGCTTTTGTTGTAACCTGGATTTCTGTATTCCAGGGTTTTGAGTGTGTTCCTACTGCAGAAGGTATTAGTCAAGCGACGACTAAAACAGTAGTTTATTCATCGCTTGCTGTATTAGGGCTTGATTTTTTGTTGACCGCAATGATGATTGGAGATTGGTAGATGAGTAAGCAACGTTATGTAGATTTTAGTGTTGGGCTATTTATGTTGCTTGGTATATTGGCTTTATTAGTCATGACAATGAAAGTGAGTAATCTTTCTAGTTTTATGTCTCATGACAATTATGATGTAACGGCTGATTTTACTGATATTGGTGGTCTAAAAGTACGCGCACCTGTTACTGTAGCAGGGGTTAAAATTGGAGAGGTAACTCATATTGAGTTGCAGCCCGGGGAGCTTAATGCCAAGGTCACTATGCGTTTACGAAGTGATAAGAAAATACCTTACGATGATGCATCTGCACGAATTTTGACTGAGGGTTTGCTTGGTTCCAATTACATTAGTATTGTTCCAGGTTTCGAGGATGAAGAGGACAAAGACCATCCTTATTTGAAAAATGGCGATGTGATTGGAAAAACTCAAGAAGCAATTATTCTTGAAAATTTAATTGGTCAACTACTATTTAACATTAAAAAATAAGGTCAAAGACATGAGAATAATAAAAACAATTTTATTAGTTGTCAGTGTGATTTTATCCCCTGTAATGAATGCACAAAACTCTCCTATACCTATGCTGGAGCAAACTGCTAATAACATCATCGCTACTCTTAAAGAAAATAAATCCAGTTTGAAAAATAATCCTAATATCATTTATAAGGCTGTAGAAACAAACTTACTCCCTATAGTTGACGTTGCAGGTATGTCACGTTCAGTACTGGGAAGACAAGCATGGAGTAAGGCAACAAATACGCAGCGAGCGCAATTTTCAAAAGCGTTTACTCGATTGGTTATTCGTACTTATTCTAGTCCATTAGCACAATACTCCGATGAAAGCGTACAATTTCTACCTTTAAGAGGCTCATTGGACTCTCGTTTTTTACGGGTTAACAGTATTATTATTCGTGCTGAAGGTCAAAACATCCCATTGTCTTATAGCCTTGTTGCTAAAAATGGCCAGTGGAAGATTTATGATATTAGTGTTGAAGGGGTAAGTTTGCTGCAAAGTTTCCGTTCACAGTTCGCGGCGGCATTACAAAATTCCAGTATTGATGAAGTCATCAAGTTAATGGAAAAAAAGCAACTTAAAAGGGCTGCATAATTGTGAGTACAGTTTATTTTAAGCCTGGTAGTGATCTTTCATTTAAGTCTGTTGTTGCAGTTCGAGCAAAACTCTATCAAGCTTTGATGGAAGATAAAAGTGGCAAGTTTGGTTTGGATCTTAGTGATGTGAGGCACTGTGATAGTGCTGGTCTAGCATTACTTATCGAGGCCAGGAAATTATGTAAAAAAAATAACAAGATTTTTGAAATTATTGGAGTTCCAGCTGATACCCAATCCTTAGCAGAGTTTTGTGGTGTGAGGGGGATTTTGGAGGCCGTATAATTTTTTGATTACTCAGTGAGAACGATCCAAATTTTTTGGAGAACGGTTACTTTTTAGAGTGATGAAATTTAGCCTGGGTGAAGGTGTGAACCGTAGCCCGGGTTTTTGTTTTTTTATTTGGATGACAGAACGTGGAGAGGCCTGTGCTCTGCCTAGATAAATTTGTTACCAAAAGTTGTATTTATTTCAATTTGTGAGCTAATTTTAATGATAAGTAATGAAGAAATAGAACAAAAATTTAAAGCCATCGATGATGTTTCTTACATCAAAGTGGAGGGGGATGGTTATCAATATCAGATAACTGTTGTAAGTGACGTCTTTTTAAATAAATCCAAGGTAGCCAGACAGCAGTGGGTCTATGCACAGCTGAGCGAATTAATTACCTCTGGCAAACTACACGCTGTGAGCATGAAGACGTGGACCAAAGAAGAATGGGGAACGCAACATGGATAAATTATTAATTAATGGTGGTAAAGCACTGAATGGGGAGGTAGTTATTTCCGGCGCAAAAAACGCAGCCTTACCTATTATGGCGGCAAGTTTACTTGCACGAGATCATGTGACCATTTCCAACGTCCCTCATCTCAAAGACATAACGACTATGATGGAATTGTTAGGTCAATTAGGTGCTCATTTAATCGTTGATGAAAAAATGAATGTCCAGGTTGATGCCAGTCAAGTGAATGAGTTTGTTGCTCCCTATGATTTAGTTAAAACAATGCGTGCTTCAATTTTAGTATTGGGCCCTTTGCTTGCTCGATTTGGTAAGGCGGATGTATCTTTACCAGGGGGATGTGCTATTGGGACAAGACCTGTTGATTTGCATTTAAAGGCATTGAAAACCATGGGGGCTGATATCACAGTAAAAAATGGTTATATCAATGCGCGTTGCAGACGTGGCCGTTTGCAAGGTAAGCGTTTAATGTTTGATACAGTTACAGTGACTGGTACTGAAAACGTACTCATGGCAGCAACCCTTGCTGAGGGTACAACAGTTATTAAAAATGCGGCTCGTGAACCTGAAGTAGTTGATTTGGCTAATTTTTTAATTCAAATGGGCGCAAAAATTTCTGGGGCTGGAACGTCAATAATTGAGGTTGAAGGTGTTGAGTCGCTTTCTGGTGGTACTTATTCTGTAATGTCCGACCGAATTGAAGCCGGTACTTATTTAGCAGCGGGTGCTCTAACTCGAGGACATGTTACTGTGAAACGAGTACGTCCCGATACTTTATTATCGCAACTGTGTAAGTTTGAAGAGGCTGGCGCTGAGTTAACAATAGGAGAAGATTGGGTTAGTCTTAATATGCACAATCAACGTCCTCAGGCAGTAAATATTTCTACTGCACCTTATCCTGCGTTTGCAACAGATATGCAGGCTCAATTCATGGCTATGAATTCCGTAGCAGTTGGTTCCTCGACTATAGTTGAAACGATATTTGAAAATCGTTTTATGCATGTACAGGAGCTACAACGTATGGGGGCTCAGATCCAACTCAATGGAAACACAGCGATCATTAATGGTGTAGAAAAATTAACCGGTGCACCAGTAATGGCAACTGACTTACGTGCTTCAGCCAGCTTGATCTTAGCTGGATTAGTTGCAGAAGGGGAAACTTCAGTTGAGCGTATTTATCACGTGGATAGAGGTTATGAGCGTATAGAAGAAAAATTATCTTTATTAGGCGCGGACATCAAACGAGTTTCTGACCGGTGATTACTAAAGAAGAACTGTCATTATACCTGCATCAATTGTTGGCGTGTGAACGATACAATGATTACGCGCCTAACGGAATGCAGGTTGAAGGAAAAGAACAGATTAAACGAATTTGCACTGCTGTAACCGCTTCTGAAGACGCAATTTCTCAGGCAATTGCCTGGAATGCAGATGCATTGTTGGTTCATCATGGTTATTTTTGGCGTGGCGAAGCGTCAACGATTGTAGGAATGAAACGCCAGCGGATTTATAAGCTGTTATGTAATGAGTTAAATTTATTTGCATACCATCTTCCTTTGGATTGCCATCCTGATCTGGGAAATAATGCTTGCTTAGCTAAATTATTTGAAGTCGACATGGTACATATGCACCGGGCAGGAAGTACTGACAGCATACTCTGGTCGGGAAAGTTAACTCAAGCCATGCAGCCAGCGCAATTTACTGAGTATTTGGCAAAAAAATTACAGCGTGATCCTTTGTTTATTGCCGGTAGTAAAAAGCCAATTACGCATATTGCATGGTGTAGTGGGGGAGCGCAGGATTTTATTGAGGATGCATACCGTTTAGGTGTCGATGCTTATATCAGTGGAGAGGTTTCTGAACGAACATATTATCAGGCAAAAGAATTAGGTATTCACTACTATTCTTGTGGACATCATGCAACAGAACGTTATGGCATTCAGGCTTTAGGTAATCATCTAGCCTCTCAATTTGAGTTAGCGCACTTATTTATTGATAGTGATAATCCTATTTAGCGAAACTAAAAAATTGTAGCCTGGGTTATGCTACGCGTCCCCAGGCTACAGCAACAGGAAGCTAATGTATGACGTGTAAAGGTTCTATATCACCCACAGTATACGTAGGTCCATGATCGCCTGGCTCAAAACTGTCAGGATTTTGGTTATCCAGAACTTCCAGTTGAATACTTACTCCGTCTAATGGAAAATCTTTCATTAAATCTCTGCCCATTGCAGGTGCAAGAATTTCCCAAAATACTTCCGCAGGAAACTCTTCAGAAGGTTCCATATATTTTAAAACAGCTGTGCGCAGCACCCTGTAATCAGGATACTGGTTAATTGATAGATTTTTCTTATAGGCATAACGCACATAAATGTTAACTGTTTGTCCTGATTGTCTACTCGTTTGGTATTTGGGAATAGTGAATTGAAAATAATTTTTTTCTATAAGACTTTCATTACTCACTGACGCCAATGAAGAGATAGGAAAAGAGAAAACTGCCACAGCTAATAAAATAATTTTAAACACATTTTTCATGAAATTCTCCAATAAAATAACGGACCAATGATGCAACAATCATCGGGATGAAGGGTTTGAGAACAAAGGTTAATTATTGGAAAATGATCGAGGTGGTTTATAGATACGAGCTGCGAATCCAGTACATAGAGAGAGAAGAAAAAGGAAAAAAGAAAATAAGCCCACAAGTGAATAAGTTTTTGATAAGATGTATGTTGTTGGTATTACATAGGTCTGACTAAAATTACAGCGAATAAAGCGGGTAAGGGGGCTTTTTTGTGGACACGGATTTTTAGATCCAACAGCTGTAGTGGTCACGGGGCTGAGGACATCGGTCTTGTTGCTTATTGTATAGGGGAATATTACAAGAAGCATTGAAAAAAATATCAAGAATACTTTCATGGCCATTATTTTATCAGATTAACTATTTTTATCAAAAAAAATCATTATTGAAAATGAGTGAAATGAAATGTGCTACATTTAATAAATCAATAGTGATTTACCCTCATGCAGCTCTTGTACCAGTAGGCATCATAAGCTAACATGATTTGATAATCGCTAAAGGATTGTTTTAATGATCAATTTCCGATACTTTATGTTTTTAGTTTTTTTATTTTGCTCTTTTTCGAGCCATTCAAATACAAATGGAAAGCACAATAAGGCTTTTCGAAATTTTTGGCATCCTACTTTTCTTGGAGAGCGTCTGGATTATTGCTCCATGGATGGTAAGGAATGCGGTAAAGTTGTCGCAGATCGTTATTGTCAAATGCTTGGCTATGAATACTCCAGTGATAATGAAATCGCCTATAACATAGGGTTAACACATTACTTATCAACTGGCGCGAGTTGTAAAGGTTGGCGTTGCAATGGCTTTATGACTATTGCGTGCGCCACGAGCTTATCACATACCCCGCCAAAACCTTATCATTATCGGGAAAAACGGTTTGCTGTTCCTCGTTTTAATGATTATCGTGTGGATTGGTGTTATGACCAAAAACAAGGTTGTGGTTCACGAGCAGCTAATTCTTTTTGCAGCCGCATGGGTTTTCTACAAGCCAAACATTTTGTGAAAGAAACTCAAGTTGGTGCTACGAGAACAATTGGTAGTCAGGAATTGTGTTTTGGTAATCAGTGCAATGCTTTTAAATTGATTGTGTGTTACCGATAGTTAATTAAGAAAATCTTTCCTTGCTTTATGAGTGAAAGAATGATGGTGCAAGTTTATAAAACTTAAGGATAAGTTTATGAGTATGAATGACAAGGTTTTTATCATCGATAATAATGAACATCGTAGTGACAAGCTGCACACGATACTTGATTTTATTGGTGAATCAACTGAAGTCAGTAAGTATGGTGAGTGGCAAATTGCTGATATAAATCCTGATGTGATTCTTCTTGGTGCAAGTGAGTCTATTCAAGAAACTATAAATGAACTGGATTTGTTGGTTAACCAATTTGTCAAAGTGCCGGTTATCGTTGTGGGACAAAAATTAAATAATACTCAATGCCTCTTGCGTAATGTGGTTGCCTGTCAGCCGTTCCCATTTACTTATGCACAAATTATGGAGTCTTTACACCAATGTCAAATTGCGAAAGAGGCGGTCAATTCTATTATTATTAGTAATCAAAAAAATCCTTTATTACGTAGTCTTGTGGGGAGTAGTGCGGGCATTCGTAATGTACGCAGGCTTATAGAACAAGTATCGGATACAGAGGCCAGTGTTTTAGTTTTAGGAGAGTCCGGAACAGGTAAAGAAGTGGTTGCTCGTAATATCCATGCTCTGTCATCAAGAGCCAGCAAGCCGTTCATTCCCATTAACTGCGGAGCTATTCCTGGAGAGCTGCTCGAAAGTGAATTATTTGGCCACGAAAAAGGCGCGTTTACTGGAGCGATTACTTCTCGACAAGGTCGATTTGAATTAGCAAATGGAGGTACTTTATTCCTTGATGAGATAGGTGATATGCCGTTACCTATGCAAGTAAAATTATTGCGAGTATTGCAAGAGCGCTGCTTTGAACGGGTGGGCTCCAATAAAAGTATCGAAGTGAATGTTAGAATTATTGCAGCGACTCATAGAAACTTAGAGGAAGCGATTAAAGAGGGGAAATTCAGAGAAGACTTATTTTATAGACTTAATGTATTCCCCATAGAAATGCCTCCTTTAAGAGAGCGTGCAGAGGATATTTCCTTATTATTTAACGAGCTGATTTCACGTATTGAAAGTGAAAACAGACCTAGTGTGCGTTTAATGCCAGATGCTATGGTTGCATTGAGTGAGTACAATTGGCCAGGTAATATCAGAGAATTGGCTAACTTAGTAGAGCGCTTAACTATTTTGTACCCTAAAGGAATTTTGAGCAAAGACGATTTACCGCAAAAAATTCGAGGTGAATATAAACCACCATATACTGAATCTGATACGTCAAGCTCTGAGCGAGAAGCTTTGTTAGATGCGATGAGTCAAGAACAGATTTCCAGTACAGAAGGTATTGATTTAAAAGAACACTTAGTGAAAACTGAGCTGGCTCTGATTAGTCAAGCATTAAATGAAGCCGATTGGGTGGTTGCTCATGCCGCAAGCTATCTGAATATGCGACGTACTACCTTGGTTGAAAAAATGCGCAAATATGGACTTACGCGCCCTGAACGGGTCTGAATTCAAACCACGCCCCTACAATAAATATATTATAATTATTATTATAAAATAATGGGGCGTGTGTTATGGCATATTCTAAAATGGGCAATATTCAGAGTGGTTTGCTTGATATCATTAATCTTTTACCCCATTAAATTGCAATGAATTTCAGACTTCTCTGGCTGCTCAATTAGCTTCTGTCGCCGCTCAGACTGAGCCAACAGCCGATGCAATTGCTGGCATTCTTCATTCAGTTCGAGAGCATCTTCTGATGACACCGGGGGAGATTTCAGATACAGGCGCTGAAGAGCCAAATAAAAAATATCAATTTATAAATACCCCCAATCCATCGTTGACCCAGAAAATTTTCCATCAGCTGATTGAGGTGGCAGCGAAGCAATTGGGCGCTGAACGGATGCATGAAGACAATGACCTAGTGATAAAACATATTTTGCCATTAAGCACATCAGCAAAAATTGAGGATATCTCGCCGGACGGCATTCAAGGACTTAAGGGGCGATTAGAACAAGACAAAACCGACATAGTACATCAAGCTGGTATTCGGTATCGTATGGCTTTGTTGCTTGGTAATGATGTTTACAAGAGCATTCCAGATGATGCGGATCATTATTGGGTGTTGCACTTATTTCAGGCTGATGACGATGGACGAGGAGTGACGAACAGAATTCAAAAAACTTTTGCAGGGGGGCCTCACTTATCGAGGTCAGCGTGGATATGGTAGTGGTTAATAGAAATCAGGGACATGAAAAATTCCTGAAAAGATGAACAGATAGAAATGTCCTTATAAGGCATCAGAATGAGATTGTAATATTTAGTAAAGACGTTCAATCGCAATGGTTTTTTCAGGCCAGAGAACAAGAAAATATGGCGGTGATCGCATTTCTTCGCAATTTGGATAAAATTGAAATTTACAAGGCAGGTGAAACAACATGTAATCTAAAAGACACACAAGAAAACGTCTTTAAAACACTTGCCTTGATGTCTGAGAGGACATCAAGGCCTGGCAATTAGCTTGTAATCATTTGAACAAAGGCGTCAATTTAAAAGATATAGGGGCCACACTTTCCCCTTAGAGTGACGCCATGATTGGACAGGGCTTGATTAATTGGAGTGTAAGATCACTGTGCTTATTCAAAGCACTCCTCATTGACGTGTTAAATTATAACAATTAAAGGAGATGGCACAGTTATTTAAACACTATCAACAGCTATTGTTTGGTCTCATCATTTTTTGATTTTTCATCGGCACTAGGTTCTGCAGTCGATATATTTTCTTCAACAGTTTTTTTGGGCTTGGCTTCTTTAACAGGCTCTTCATGAGTTTGCTCTGTTTTTTTTGCTTCTTCTGCTTCTTGTGCTCTATTTTCTTTATAGTTTTGGACGATTTCACCTACACTCTTTTTGATGTCAGTATATAACTTGCCTGTCATTGAAGCTAACTCTTTGAGATCAGGTAGTTTTGATTTAAAGTCGCTCATCGCTCACTCCATATTGTAATCTAAATTAATTATATACCATTATCTCGAATTCGGCAGTTAATCCAGCATTTTGAATCTTAAAGATTTTTTACTATTCATTATGCTGAATTAACTGCCAATTTAGATTGGTTGGCTCTTTTAGCCCCATGGGTGCATCAATCTCATTGCTGGCTTAAGTAATTTATTAGTCAGCGATGCTTTGGGAGGAATAGTGAGTTTGAATGCTTTATAGGCAGCAATTTTTTCTATGAGATAGTCGTCACTTGTGCATAGCTTATCTACAAGCTTTAGATCAAAAGCATCTTTAGCTAACCAATGTTCTCCTGTAGACACTTCTTCAATATCTAATTGCTCCCGATTACTTGCCACATAATTTCTAAATGCAGCGTGTATTTTCTCTATATCATCTTGAGCTTTCTCTCTGCCTTTTTCAGTATTTTCGCCGAACAGGGTCAAGGTTCGTTTGAACTCCCCAGCGGTCAATAATTCTACATCAACATCGTGTTTTTTAAGCCAGCGATGAAAATTAGGTATTTGTGCTACTACACCAATAGAGCCAATAATTGCAAAAGGAGCAGCAATGATTTTATTGGCGACGCAGGCCATTAAATAACCTCCACTGGCAGCCATTTTATCAATGCTCACAGTTAAAGGAATATTTTTATCACGAATGCGTTGGAGCTGCGATGCAGCCAGCCCATAACTGTTGACTACTCCGCCAGGACTGTCCAAGCGAACTAACACTTCATCTCCAGGTTTAGCGGTGCAAAGAATAGCCGTTACTTCTTCTCTAAGCTGTTCCACCTGGGATGCTTTGATGTCGCCTTGAAAGTCGATCACATAAAGTGTGGGATGATCCTCTTTAGTTTTTTTATTTTTTTTCTTTTTGGGTGGTTTTTTGCCAAGAACTTCTTTGTTCATTATGGATATGATATGATCATAATGTTTGTTTAAAGAAGTGATTTCCAGTTTGGGCTTTGGTTTGCGACTTATAGAGAAAAAACCAGCAAATACTATGAGGAAAGCAATAACAACAGTTATTGCTTTTAAAAGAAACATACCATATTGACTTAAAAATTCCATTACAAAACAAACCTTTTAAAAAATAAAAATAAATTATGGCGATCAATAAGAGACTTCGCAAGAGCTGATTAAGTATTTAAATCGTCTGCCAAGAGTTTGAGGATAAATCAAATCACTTGTTTTGTTTTTTAGTTAGGGTACCATTTCTTATAAAAGTGTGGCCCGGTTATGCTATGCTTCATCCAGGTACTTAAATGCCCAGAAACTCAACCTACAGTGTATTATTGTCCTATGCTTGATGTGATTAACCTTCATTTTGATTATCAGGATCAGCCTTTACTCAATAAAGTAGCTTTTCATGTGCCAGCAGGGGGATTGCTGCATTTGCGGGGTAGAAATGGAGCAGGTAAGACAACTTTATTGAAGTTAATTGCCGGTTTATTTTATCCACATCAAGGGGAAGTTCAATTTTTGGGACAAAATATAACTAAAGATCGCCCAGCTTATCAGCGTCAAATGTGTTTTGTTGGACACAAAGCAGGGATTAATCCTAATTTAACGCTAAGAGAGAATTGTTATTTTGATCTTCATTATGCGCCCGCAACTGTAAATATAAACGACCGATTTGATAAAATAGAAGAGCTTGCTTCAATATTTAAACTGGAACATCATCTTGATGTTTCTTGTGGTTTATTATCTTCTGGGCAACGGAGACAAGCTGGGTTACTACGTTTATGGTTCTCTGACGCCAAATTATGGCTTCTTGATGAACCTTTAGTTGCTTTAGATAAACACGCTATCACGCAGGTTATGGATAAAATAGCGACTCATCGACAACAGGGAGGGGGGGTGTTATTGACATCTCACCAGCAATTACCACTAAGTTCCTCTGATTATGAGGAGTATTGTTTGTGAGTTCTTCTTTTTTACTATTTACCAAACAATTTAGGCGTGAGTTACTCATTCAGATGCGCCAGATCCGTTTTCTAGTAAACGCATGCTTGTTTTTCTTAATTTTTCTTTTTATGTTCCCACTGACTATTAAGCCGGAAGTCGTATTGCTTAGGACTATTGCTCCTGGTTTAGTGTGGATGGGGATCATGTTGTCTTTGTTGCTTTCAGCAGAACGTTTATTTCAACAAGATTATGAGCATGGTGTCATTGAGCAATGGATCGTTTCAGGGCAGTCTTTACCTTTACTTGTTGCGGCGAAAGTAATCGCCCATTGGTTATTTAACTTACTGCCTTTGCTCGTTTTATGCCCATTGGTTTCCTTGCTTTTTTCATTAAATGCTTGGGAAACTGGTGTACTTGCATTGACCATTATTTGTGGCACGCCTTCTTTATTATTTCTTTGTGCTCTGGCTGCAGCATTTAGTGTGGGAATCAACCAAAAAGGTCTTTTGATGGCTTTAATTTTGTTACCGCTAACTCTCCCTATACTTATTTTTGGCAGCGGAACGGTACATATTGCCATGCAAGGTTTACCAATTAGTGCTTATTTGTCTTTATTATCTGCCATGTCAGTCGTTGCTATGGGATTTTTACCTTACGCAATCGCCGGTATAATACGCATCAGCCATGTTGAATAAATTAGAGATGAGTTTATTGTAGCCGGATTACGCTACGCTGCACCCCGGCTACTTTATTTTATAACAAATTTTGCGAATGAGTGGATGCGTGTTAAAATCCGCTTTTTTTGATTTCAATTATTCCTATGTGGAAATTATTATATCAACTGGCATCGCCTAAGTTTTTTTATAATTTCGCTGGACGCCTTATACCCAGTTTGTCTGTAGGTGCTTTAGTGGCATTAGTTGTTGGTATTATTTGGGGGTTGGCATTTACTCCTCCCGATTATCAACAAGGTGACGCATTTCGTATTATCTATGTGCATGTTCCCAGTGCATTTTTGTCTATGATGCTTTATGCCTGGATGGGTTTTTTAGCAGTATTGCTTTTAGTTTGGCGTATTAAAATAGCCGGTCTTTTAATCAGTATTATTGCTCAAATTGGCCTTAGTATGGCCTTTCTTGCTTTAGTCACCGGAAGTATTTGGGGTAAACCTATGTGGGGCGCATGGTGGGTTTGGGATGCTCGCCTGACTTCTGAATTAATTCTTTTATTGCTGTATGCCGCAATTTTGGCAACACACTATGCTGTAAAAAACAAAGAAGATGGAGATAAAATTATTGCCATCTTAACCTTAGTTGGAATTATTGACTTACCCATTATTCATTATTCGGTATATTGGTGGAATACCTTGCATCAAGGGTCTACTTTATCAGTCTTTGCCAAGCCGAAGATTGATGGCAGCATGTTGTATCCTTTGTTGCTCACTCTAACTGGATTTTTCTTATACAGTTTGTGGATTATTTTAGAGAAAGCGCGCCAAGAATTATTGCTTAGAGAAAAGAGACAATCATGGGTTAAGATTCAATTTGAAGGGGAACTTAAATGAATCAATTCTTAGAATGGTTAGCAATGGGAGGATACTCTATCTATGTTTGGCCAGCTTATGGTTTGGTTTGTGTTGTTTTGGTCATGAATATGTTAGGTATGAAATGGAAAGGGAAACAGACACGCCAAAAATTACAACAATGGTTTAAGCGATAGAAAATGACTCCAGCCCGCAAACGTAAGATAACATTTTTAGTATTCACCATGTCTATTGTATCTATAGCTGCAGCACTGGTTTTATATGCGCTTCGACAAAATATCAGTTTATTTTATACTCCGAGTCAGGCTGTAACAGGCGAAGCGCCACAACAGCATACTATTCGAATAGGGGGTATGGTAGAGAAGGGCTCCATTCTTCGTTCGAAAAAAGGCTTGAATGTAGAATTTAAGATAACTGATTATAATCAAACAATTAGCGTGACTTATACTGGTATTCTTCCCGATTTATTTAGGGATGAACAAGGTGTGGTTGCTGAAGGGCAACTGATAGATGGTCAACATTTTCGCGCCTCACAAGTATTGGCGAAGCATGATGCGAATTATATGCCGCCGGAAGTGAAAGCCGCTTTAGCCCAAAAGGTACGTTCATGATTGCAGAATTAGGACTTTTTTCTCTGGTTTTGGCTTTACTTTCCTCCATTATGCTTGCATTAATTCCACTAGCGGGCTTGCAATTAAAACGTGTGCATTGGATGAGTGCTGCCAGTACTTATGTGGTTTGTCAGTTTTTCTTTATTGCTTTGTCCTATCTTTTTCTGACGCTTTGTTTTTTAAAGAATGATTTTTCGGTAATTTATGTGCTGAAAAACTCCAGTATTTCCTTACCCTGGTTTTACAAGCTCTGCGCGGTTTGGGGTGGCCATGAAGGCTCCATGTTGTTATGGGTTGCCATCCTTAGTTTTTGGACTTTGCTTGTGGCTTTTTGTAGTTCTGGTTTAGATAGAGAAATGCGTACACGAGTTTTAGTGGTTCTCGGTTGGTTAAGCATTGGATTTATCCTGTTTTTGCTGACTACATCTAATCCTTTTTTGCGCCAATTTCACGTTTTGGATACCCAAGGACGTGATTTGAATCCTTTATTGCAAGATCCTGGCTTTTTATTCCATCCACCTATGTTGTATATGGGCTATGTAGGTTTCTCCGTTGCTTTTGCTTTCGCTATTGCAGCGCTTTGGGCCGGTAAGGTAGAAGCCAGTTGGTCCAAGTGGACTAGACCTTGGACATTAGCTGCTTGGTGTTGTTTAACTGCAGGGATAACTTTAGGAAGCTGGTGGGCTTATCGTGAGTTAGGCTGGGGAGGATGGTGGTTTTGGGATCCGGTAGAAAATGCTTCTTTTATGCCTTGGTTGGTAGGAACTGCGTTATTGCACTCTTTAGCCGTAACTGAGCAGCGCCAACAATTTAAAGCTTGGACTATGTTGCTTGCCATTGCTGCATTTTCTTTAAGTTTAATTGGTACTTTTCTTGTACGATCCGGTGTTTTAACTTCAGTTCATGCATTTGCTGTAGATCCTCAGCGCGGTTTATATATTTTAGGATTCTTATTGTTGGTGATTGGCGGTTCTTTATTATTATTTCTTTTTAGAGCGCAGACTTTACACTCAGGTGGCAATCCTAGCCCTGTCTCTAGAGAAAGTGCTTTATTATTAAACAACGTTTTTTTAGTGGTAATTATGCTCACTGTATTAATGGGAACGGTATACCCATTACTTATTGAAGGTTTGGGACTAGGTAAGTTGTCAGTAGGAGCTCCTTATTTTAATTCTGTATTTGTTCCCTTAATGATTCCATTATTGTTATTGATGGGAGTTGGCGTTCATCTAAAATGGAATAGTGATCAGTGGCGTAGTGTTTTAAAAAAACTGTGGAAGGTCGCTTTGCTTAGCGTGTTAATTCCGCTGCTTTTATTCATTGTCACTACGAGAGAATTTAATGGATCAGCCTTTATGGGGCTAATCCTTGCGTTCTGGGTGATTTTAAGTACCACTAAAGCAGCTTACAAGCGTATTTATGATCGTGGTTTATCTCAAGTAGGGCAAGCTTATTGGGGAATGATTCTGGCACATCTGGGGGTAGCAACTACGGTAATTGGTATTGCCGTTTCTACTGCTTATGGTGTGCAGGATGATGTGCAAATGGAACCCGGAAAAACAGTAACTTTGCATGATTATTCGATAGAGTTTATGTATCAGGAGCCCCTATCTGGACCGAACTATAAAGGAACCAAAGCACAGTTTAAAATAAGTCATAAAGGAAAAACGAAGCTGATTTATCCTGAAAAAAGGCTGTATACGATAGGTCAAATGGCTATGACTGAATCAGCAATTGATGTAACACCTTTTAGAGATATTTATGTTGCTTTGGGTGAGCCATTAACTGATGATTCCTGGTCAGTAAGATTATACTATAAACCATTAATTCGCTGGATTTGGACTGGTGGATTTATGATTTTAGCAGGTGGTCTTTTTGCGCTAACAGATAGACGATATTATCAAAAAAGGGCAATCGTAGTTGGTGCCCAGGAGTTGAAGGCATGAGAAAAATAGGATGGAAGATTGTTCCTATTACCCTTTTTTTGCTGCTTTGTGTTTTCCTTTGGCGGGGTTTGTCTTTAAACCCGCATGAGTTACCTTCGGTACAATTAGGTAAGACGTTACCACAATTTAGTTTACCCCAATTGCACAATCCGAATTCAGTTTTTAGTTCCAACCAATTACGGGACCAAGTTATTTTGTTAAATGTTTGGGCTAGTTGGTGTGCCGCTTGTGTTGACGAACAGGTTTTGATGTTGCAACTGGCACGTGAAGGAGTCCCAATTTATGGGTTAAATTATAAAGACAAGCCTGTCAATGCACTCCGATGGTTAGAGCAGTGGGGAAATCCTTATAAGCTCGTGATTCAAGATCAGGATGGGAAAGTTGCTATCGATTTGGGTGTTTATGGAGCACCAGAAACGTTTGTGATTGATAAGCATGGAATCATTCGTTATCGACATGTTGGCATTATGACTCAGGACGTTTGGTTAAAAGAGATTTCACCCTTAATAAAGCGTTTGGAGCAGACTTAGTGGTTAGAGTATATTTCATACTTTTAGGTTTTTTGATGTTTCTATGTTCATCTGTATGGGCGAACAGTACTTATCCTTTGGATTCAGTGCAAAAAGAAGCTCAGTTTCAACACCTTCTCAAAGACTTACGTTGCCTGGTTTGTCAAAATCAAGATTTGGCAGACTCTAATGCTGAATTAGCAAAAGACTTGCGTGCCCAGGTTTATCAAATGGTAAAAGATGGGAAGAGCGATACGGAAATCAGTGATTATCTGACTGCACGATATGGGGATTTTATCCTGTTTAATCCACCTGTTAAGGCAGTAACTTTTTTATTGTGGTTTGGACCCATTTTATTTTTATTATTCGGTTTTGTTATTTTCTGGCGGACTTGTTTTGCCGTTCGTAAAAAGAAACTTAGTGAATAAATCCTGAAAGGAAAACTCTTGTGTGCCACAGTAGATTATTTTTAAATGAAGTGAGTTCCTTATGAGTGAGTGGTGGTTGTTGGGATTATTATCAGGGCTTGCTGGACTAGCCTGTATTTTTATGGTGTACCCATTCAAACGTCGTTTTATTACTAGCTTGTTCGTGGTTCCCGTTGTTTTTTTGATGGCATTTACCGGATATTTTTATTGGGGTGGTTTTGGCGGATGGCAGGAGTATATCCACCACCTGCAAACACAAGAACAAGCTAAAAAAATGTTGGAATCCGTTAAAAGCCCTCAAGAGTTAATCGATAAATTAAAGGCAAAATTGGATGACAGCCCCAAAAGCGCTAAAGGCTGGTACCTCTTAGGGCGTTTGTACAGTAGCCAAAATGACAAACAAAACGCCGTGATTGCTTTTGCAAAGGCCTATCATTTTAAGCCAGGTGATGAACAATATGCAGTCAATTACGCGCACAGTTTGTGGGTAATGAATAATCAGCAATTTACGACACAGATTACCGAGATATTTAATCGATTATTAAAAAATAATCCCAACCAACCCGATGCACTCGCGATGCTTGCAATGAATGCTTTTGTTAGTCATGCATATGAAGATGCTATAGATTATTGGCAACGGTTATTAAAATTAGCGCCAGAGCAATCCGATGAGGCTCAAGCAATTCGTAAGGCAATTGCTAAGGCTGAGGAGCGCATTAAGTTAAGAGCTAAAAATCTGGATTGATTTATAGCCAATGTTGTATTGATTTATTAAGTTAGTAGATTTTAAGTTTGCAAGCGATACGAAACAATATCTATTTGTTAATGCAATTAATTTTAAATCTGCTAGTCTATAAATAGGCATCAGAATTTTAAGGAGAAAATGATGTATAAGAGGGTATTGTTTGCTACTGACTTTGACGAGGTTGGTATTATAGCAGCGCATAAGGCAAAAAAAATTGCTGATGAGAATGGTGCTGACTTGATATTAGTTCATGTCGTAGAACCCATTCCTGCTTATGCTTATCCTGGTTTTGCTGGGTTTGCTGAGGTTGAATTATCCATTCGTGAGCAAGCTGAAAAAGAGCTCAATGATTTGGGTAAAAAATTAGGGGTAGACGCAAAACATCGATTCATTGAATTTGGCTCCACTAAAAATGAAATTTTAAGAGTCGCTCAAGAGCGACAAATCGATTTAATTGTTACAGGAAGTCATGGAAAACATGGTCTTTCATTATTGCTAGGATCAACTGCAAACTCCATTTTACATGGCGCTCAATGTGATGTTTTAATTGTCCGTTCTATTCCGCCAGAGAAGCATGCGTAAAGAATAATTATAAAATAAAAAGAATGTAACCTGGGTGTAGCGTAGCGTAACCCGGGTTGTACTTCTTTATTCCTTGGTTTCGCTACTCGAATATCAGGTTTGAATCTCTCTTAATATTTCTCAATAGCATAGAAAACAAGTATACTATCAGATTTCACGTGACACGATTGAACTACATATGAAATTGTTGCGCGGCATTCAACACGTTTCTGCTTTTGATAAAGGCGTGGTAGCTACTATTGGTAATTTTGATGGAGTACATTTAGGCCATCAAAATCTTCTTAAGACTTTAAGAAATAAAGCAAATCACTTAAAGTTGCCATTAGTCCTTATTTTATTTGAGCCTCAGCCCAGAGAGTATTTTCAACAGGAGAAAGCACCTGCCAGACTCTCAAGTTTAAGAGAAAAATTAGATGTTCTACGTACGTGTCAGATTGATTATGTATACTGTATTAAGTTTGATAATGCATTAGCACAAACATCAGCAGCTGATTTTGTCCGCACTTATTTATTTTCTATATTAAATGTGAACTATCTTTTGGTCGGTGAGGATTTTCGTTTTGGTAAAAACAGGGAAGGGGATGTACGTTTGTTGATGGAGTTGAGCGCAGAACATGCCTGTGATGTGAGTATTTATTCAAATTTTTGTATGAATGAAGATCGAATTAGCTCAACACGAATTAGAATGGCCTTGCAGCATGGTGATCTGAATACTGCCGCAAAATACTTAGGCAGACTTTATAGTATTTGTGGACGTGTATTACATGGGGATGGTCGAGGACGTCAGTGGGGGATTCCAACGGCAAATCTCGCTCTTCATCGTACCGCACTTCCTATACAGGGCGTGTTTGTAGTGCAAGTTCGAATCGTATCCCAAATAGTGTATGGTGTCGCTAATGTTGGTCGTCGCCCTACAGTGGATGGAAGTAAGAATGTTTTAGAAGTGCATCTATTTGATTTTGAACGGTCAATTTATGGCGAATTATTGCAGGTGTTTTTCTTGCACAAATTGCGCGATGAAGTTAAATTTACTTCAGTGGATGCTTTAATTGCGCAGATTTATGATGATATTGCAGCAGCAAAGGAATTCCTTAGGAATTATAATGAACTACCTCAATATCAAAATCTGGGTGTGGATTTGAATGCAGATTGAATGAAAAATATTTTGGATTGGCCGGGGCGTGCTGTTTAAAATCTTTTTCATTCAAGATGCATTAAATGTGATTATTCCCTGATCCGAGGTGAGTAATCACCCAAGTTTAACGATTTGCAGAGTGAACCTTATGGCAGAATATAAAGATACATTAAATCTTCCCAATACCTCATTTCCGATGAAGGCAAGTTTGGCTACTCGAGAGCCGGAGGTTTTGGCCAATTGGCAGGCTAAAAAGGTATATGAAAAAATTCGTAGTGCGCGTGCTGGAAGTAAGCGCTTCATTTTGCATGATGGTCCTCCTTATGCGAATGGCCATTTGCATTGCGGACATGCGTTAAATAAAATTCTTAAAGATATTATTGTTAAATCTAAATCATTCAGCGGATATGACGCCCCCTTTGTCCCTGGTTGGGATTGTCATGGATTACCTATTGAACTCAATGTAGAGAAAAAGATAGGCCGTGTTGGTGATAAAGTAACTGCGAAAGTATTTCGTGCCAAATGTCGCGAGTATGCTGCTGGCCAAATCGATATCCAGCGCGATGAGTTTCAAAGACTCGGTGTGTTTGGCGATTGGTATAATCCCTATGTCACTATGGATTTTCGTTATGAAGCCAATATTGTGCGTGCACTCGGTCTAATGATCAAAAATGGTCATTTGCAACAAGGTTTTAAACCCGTACATTGGTGTATTGATTGTGGTTCAGCTTTAGCTGAGGCAGAGGTTGACTACGATGAGAAAACCTCACCATCAATAGATGTTGCTTTTTTTGCAGTAAAACCTGAAGAGTTTATTGGTTTATTTCCTATAAATGCAGAAACAAAACCGCTTAGCCTGCCTATTTGGACGACTACACCATGGACCTTACCTGCCAATGAAGCAGTATGCTTGCATCCAGCAGTTGATTATTCTTTGGTTGATACCGGTGATTCTTATTTAATACTTGCCACTGACTTGGTGGAGTCTGCGATGGCTCGCTATGGGATGAGTCACTACACAATTCGTGGGGCAGCAAAAGGAAAGGTTTTTGAACATTTGAAGTTAAAACATCCTTTTTACAATCGAGTTGTACCTGTGATCTTAGGGGAGCATGTCACTACCGAATCAGGTACTGGAAGTGTACATACTGCACCTGCTCATGGCCCAGATGATTATTTAGTAGGACAAACTTATAATTTACCGCTAATTAATCCAGTTAAAGGAAATGGTTGTTTTGCTGATGATGTAGAATTATTTGCTGGGCTTTCTGTATTAAAGTCGAATGACACGATTTTGGGCGTTTTAGCTGAGAAAGGTGTGCTTTTGGCTAAAGAGAATATCAGACACAGTTATCCTCATTGTTGGCGGCATAAATCACCAATGATTTTCTTAGCTACGCCTCAATGGTTTATCTCTATGGATAAAAGCCAGCTAAGAGAACATATTGTTAGCGAAATTGATAAAGTTACATGGGTTCCTGATTGGGGGAAGGCCCGTATCAGTAATATGGTTGAAAATAGACCTGACTGGTGTATATCAAGGCAAAGAGCTTGGGGTACTCCCATGCCTTTATTTGTCCATAACACGACACGTGAATTACATCCTAAGACACTAGAGCTCATTGAGCAAATTGCTTTACTGATTGAGAAATCGGGTATTGATGCATGGTTCGAACTGGACGCAAGTGAGTTACTTGGGGATGATGCGGCGTTTTATGACAAAATTAATGACACTATGGATGTGTGGTTTGATTCTGGTGTCACCCATTTTTGTGTTTTACAACAAAATGATACGTTAGCTTTCCCCGCAGATATTTACTTTGAGGGTTCCGACCAGCATCGTGGCTGGTTTAACTCGTCACTCACTACTTCAGTGGCTATGTATGGTGTTGCTCCTTATAAAACCGTGTTGACCCATGGTTATACTGTGGATGCTGAGGGTAAAAAACTTTCAAAATCCAAAGGAAACTATGTGGCATTAGATCAACTGGTCAATCAGTATGGCGCTGATATTTTGCGTTTATGGGTGGCTTCTACGGATTATCGACATGAAGTGAGTATTTCGGACGAGATTATCAAACGAAATGCAGATGCTTATCGAAGAATTCGTAATACAGCTCGCTTTTTATTGGCAAACTTATTTGATTTTGATCCGGTAGTTGATTGCGTACACGAAAAAGATCTTTTGGAATTAGATAAATGGGCATTAAAGCGTAGCCAGCTCTTGCAAGAAGAAATTATAGAAGCCTATGAGAGCTATCAATTCCATATTATTTACCAAAAAATCCATAATTTCTGTGCAGTTGATATGGGAAGTTTTTATCTTGATTTGATTAAGGACAGACAATACACCAGTGCTAAAGAAAGTAAGGCCAGACGCTCTTGCCAAACTGCGATGTATCATATAATTCGATCGTTCACTCTTTGGCTCGCACCTATATTGTCTTTTACTGCAGAAGAAATAGGACGCTATATACCTGGTTACAATCAAGATTCAGTGTTTACTGAGCTTTGGTATGATGCTTGGCCAAAGATAGATGATGTAAATATGGCGGATTGGGATGAGTTGCATTTAATTCGTGACGAAGTCAATAAGGCTTTGGAAGAAACACGTCAAAAAGGAGAGATTGGTTCTGCTTTAGCTGCTGAGGTGACTTTGTATGCAGACGATAAAGTACTACCTAAGCTAACGCGTTTGGGCGAAGAGCTACGCTTTTTATTAATCACATCCGATGCGATAGTTCATCCTATGAGTTCAGCCCCAACTGGATTGTCGGCTACTGCATATGGTGTTTCTATTGCAGTTTCTGCAAGTTCACACGAAAAGTGTGCTCGTTGTTGGCACAGACGACCTGATGTTGGCCAAGATGGACTGCATCCTGAGTTGTGTTTACGATGTGTTGGTAATATTAGTGGTCAAGAGGAAATGAGGCAATTTATATGAAAAAATGGCCGTGGTTTATGCTCAGTCTTGCAGTAATTGTTTGTGATCAGGCAAGCAAATACTTAGTGAGCGTTCTTTTAATTCCGTATAAACCATTGCCTGTTTTTCCTATGTTTAATCTGACCCTGGCTTATAACTCCGGTGCAGCATTTAGTTTTTTAAGCGGTGCCGGGGATTGGCACCGATGGTTCTTCTCTGGTTTTAGTCTCATTGTAAGTATTATTCTTGCTATCTGGTTGTATCGCACTGCGAGTCAGGCCAAATTGCTTTTGGCGGGAATTAGCTTGATTTTAGGAGGAGCGATTGGTAATTTGTTCGATAGAGCCTTTCATGGCTACGTGATTGATTTCATAGATGTCTACTATAAACACCATCATTTTGCTACTTTTAACGTAGCGGACAGCGCGATTTGTATCGGGGCTGGATTTTTCCTTTTGGATTTATTGGTGAATAAACAGGACTCGTAATTGTTCACTACTTAGTAATCCTGAGGCGTTTACGAAACTGCGTACATGCTCATACATATCGTCTATTAGACTAGATTACTCTTGATGAAAATTCATTTTTTCTTATGAATTATTTCCATAAACGGGTATTTTGTCACTCAGAGTTTCTTCTGCTTTTTCTTTTAATTTTTTAAATTGACCTGCAATTTCTTTTTTTTGTGAAGGCTTATCAGTTATACCTAATACCGCTTTCATCTTATTAAATTTTATTTCAGGTGACTTCTCTTCTAGAGTACTTTTTAGCGCATCAAACAGTGTCCTGTAAGAAGATGAAAAAATCGATAATAATGTATGACCCAATGTATTTTCTTTCGATTCGACAAATTGAGTCACTAATTGAATGACACTCTCTTTTTGCATACTTTTTGCTTGCTCAGTAGATGCTTCAACCATATGATTTAGACTCAATTGGAGTCCTTGTACGTTATCGGTGGCTCTAGTTAGTGATTTGTCTAAGGCAATAAATTTTTCTGCTGTGGGTAAGTCAGATGGGAAAGGGGCTTTTGTGTAGCTAATGGTATTAATCGCTTCATTTAGAAATAGTGCAAAGGCTTTTTCAACTTCAGGACAATCTACATTGTTTTTCAATGTTTCAATTTTTTCATGAATTTCTTTTAGAGATTTGACCATGACTTTTTGTTTTTCTAAATTCCTTTTAAATTCTTCGATATCACTATTTATTTTCTCTAAGGTATTTGTTTTTTTGTGCTCCATAATGCTGTGAAGGTGCTCTCCTAGCGAATCCAGCGTGACCTTTTTTAAATCCGCTAAGTTTTTTAATTCCTTTTCTATCTCTGCAATGAGTCGGTATGATTTTTTATCATCTGTTGATTTTTGTTTTTTAATTTGAGTGGAAATGTCTTGTAGCGGTTTGATAACAGCATCACTTTTGCCGATGAGTACTGTCAAAGAAATCGTATCACTTGCAATTCCACCCCATTTTGTAGAGGGCCCCCAATTCCCGGTCCAAAATGTTGCTGCAGCTTGTTGTAGATACGAGCCATGCTGGTAATTAAAGTATTGTTGCCAACTAGGTCTTTCTTGTTGAGGTACATTAAGATCCGCCATAAGTTGATTGAATTTTTCTGAGGTATCATACTTTTTCCAAAACTGGCTCATTTTATTCTTTTCGTTTATTTCATGAGCGTTCACCAACAGTTGTAATTCATTGAGTCGGTCCAATTTTTCTTGTGAAAAGTCATGTATTTTTTGTTGGATTTGCTCTTGTTGAATTTTTAAAAGCACTAATTGTTCTTTGAACTGTCGATATAAAACCTCATTTTTAGGGAGAAGTGGCATCAACGCTCCACTTACTGGGGTTGGAGCTTTATCGAGTCTGCTTTCCTGATTCAATTGTTGTTTTAATTCATTAAACTTGTTAGCAATCAAGTTTTTTATATCTAACATTAGCGGTGGAAATCGTTCTGGCACCATACTGGAGCTTGCTAACTTTTGCTCAAGTGCGCATGCTGCAGCATAAAGTGCTAATAAAACTTCATGCGTGGATTCTTTATCTTGTTTGATGTCATATTTTTGAATCCAACCCTTCATTCCTTCTAGGAGGTTATTAATTGCATCATTATTAAGTTTTAATCCCAATCGTATAGAAGCAAACTTATTAACCCATCCATTGCTTAATCCGGATAGTAGTTTATCGATAGGGGCGATTTCTGGATGACCTGGGGCTAGATCGTGTTTGCGTTCTATTGCCAATGCTGCTAAAGCAAACATTAAAGTCCAGGTACGATTTTTACCACTAGAATCTTCAATTTTCGCAGACATATTCTCTTTGTTGCCTGGGATGTCATGCATTTCTTTAGCAATATACTCTAACTGCTGGCTAAGCGGCAGTTTCTTGCAATGTATAATAAACCCAATGAGTTGGTCTTCTATGCCTTTTTTGTATTGATTAAAGTTAGGATCTTTTTTAGTTTTTCCATTAAAGCTGGAAAGGGTGGTAATCGCTTCTTGTAATATAGCCTCTGTAAGCATAAAGACCCCCTATAATAATACTGCGATTATCTTTATTATAGGCTGTGTAACATTAAGGAAACATTACATGGATTTTTAGCGTAGAAATGGTCACCAAGATTATCCTCGTGACCCATTTTTAAAAATTAGGGCTATGCCAAAATGCTTGTTGTAAGGGAACTGAGCTGTTTTGTATCTGGATTATGGATACTCACAGCGGCTACTGCAGGTAAATTTAGAAAGTGTTCTGCTTCTTCCCATTCAATTTCAGCAGGGAATAATTTGAGGTGCGGCAGGCATTTATTCAAAAGAGTACAAAAGGCTAAGTCCGCAGGGAAGGGGCGAACATGTGTGTAACCGAGGCTCATCACAGCCATGGCTTCTGAAATGGTAGCCACTCCTGGTAAATAATTGAATGAATAAACATTTGCTGTTTGAGCTATTTCAGGTAGATGGCCAGGGCTGGTCGCGAAATGTACTCCTGCCTGATAACAATTTTCAAGTTGTTGCGTGTCAATTACACCACCGGCACCAATTTTAAGAGAAGGATAGTGGGCAATTGTTTGTGCTAATAGATTTTGATCGGTTGAGTTAATTTCTACTAAGTCAAACCCAGCTTCTTGAATTTGTTGTAATCGTTCAAACAAAAAATTGTCTACATCCAGTGATATAATTACAGATTGATTGCCCAGTAACTTATCTAAGATCATAGTGAGTCCTAACAGTGATGTATATTTTTTAGTAAATTTTGTTGCAAAAGGGTAAAAGCATAAAGCTTAATGTTAGAAGAGTTAGATGGTATTGGCAAGTATATTAATGATTGTTGGCTGAAGAAATTAAGGATATTAATTAGTTTAAAGAAATTCAAGTGTAACCCGAGCATCCGAGTGGATGTTCTCAGGTTACATTTTCTCTGAAGCGAAGATACTTATGTATTGGTAGCGGAGGGAGAAACCGGCTCTTGTCGTTGTTGTTGTGCCAAGGGACTCTTTTCTGCAGTGACAGACGGCTTATAAGCATTTTCAAATTTTTCCATATGTGCTAGAAAGGCATTCATTGTGACCTCAGGTACTGGGGTACTTTTTAACATTGCCTTTATTTTCTCCAGAGTAGTTGGCTTGTCTTTCATTTTGATGTTTTCTAGTTCTTTGTTTAAGAACTTCTCTGCTTCTTTTTTTTCATCTTCATTTTCAATTTTATCGACAAATGTAAATAACTTACCCCAAGTCATTTGAGAACCATGCTGTTTTGCTTTACCTAGGGTTTGGACAAATGCAGATTGATAAACTTGTTGTGGTGTGGGTACCGGGGTCGAGGTGACTTTCGGTGATTGTGTTGGTGATGGTGTTGGTGGCAGTGAAATCAAGCTTGGTTGAGTACCAGCGGTGAAGCTGGATTTTGGTGGGTGCATAGGCAACCCATCATGAGCCAACTGTTGTGTTAAAGCTTTCGTTAGACTTGCACGGGCTGAGGCCATTGCGTTGATTTGGTTTTGTACCATTAATTTATCAGTTTTAACTTGTGCCATACTTGCCGTGTTGGAGTGTAATGCTGCCTGCTGGGTGTCTTTTATGACGTCTTTTACGACTTGGATGTCTTTTTTCTCCAGTTTGAATGCTTCTCGCGCGTCATTCTTTTCGGTGTCACTCAAATCTTTAAGATCTTTCCCATTTTTTATAAGATAATAATTCCCATCTGGATCTTTGACAATTTTTTGATTTTTAGGAATAACAAAAGCAGCCTTTTCATAGGAAGATGGTTTTCCATTAGCATCAACAAATTGTTTGCCATCTACTTTTTTGCTAGCAAGTATATCATTTAAGTTTGCAATTTTTGCGGTTATTGCATTGAGTTGATCGCCTTTTTTATAAACTTCCTCGTCTGATAAGCCTGGAGTCATCATGGAATCAGCGATTTTATCAGCTTCTCTCTGGAGTTTTACAATCTCAGCTTGAATTTCTTTATCCGTTTTTTGTACGAATTTAGGCGCATCGGCTAAACTATTCTGCATCGCATTGTATTTATTATTAATTAATTTGCGATCTTGTTTTAACCTGTCTGTACGCTTATCAAGAGCTTCAAGTTCGTCCATCAGTTTATCTATTTGTTTATTATAATCTTCGATTCGCGCTTCAAGTGCCTTACTCGATTGAGGCGTAGCTGCTTTTTGCTGCGCTTTTTGCTCATCTTTTAGCGTTTTTTCTTGCTGCATTGCAATCAGCTCGTACTGAGCTTTTTGGGATTCGGCTTCTTCTTCTGTCAGGAGCCAATGTAAAAAGGCTCTTCTTTGCGCTTCCATCCTGATTTCTTCTTGGTACTGCAGTAGCCGCTCTGCTTCAATTTCTCTTTCTCTCTCTTTTTCAGTAACAAGTCGCTCAGTTGTTGTTTCGCCAGCAGGTGTTAACAAGAAACGTCGTAGACTATCGGGCCCCTGTAGGCCGAAATGGCTTAAATTTATTGAAGAGTTAGGATCAAAAGTAGGATCATCACCGAATTTTGATTTTATCGCATCACCTAGTTTTTGGTCTAGAGCGTTCATTTCTTCTGGTGAAAGCTTTTCCTGTTTAAGCATTTCTGCGAGGGAACGTTTCGCTATGGTCATATGTCTATATCCTCTTACAGCATATTATAATTATATAATACTGTTCAATAAAACACCAAAGTGGACTGCTTTAAAAATACGTACCCTACATACTATAGTTAATTACCTCTTTTTGGGAAGCTTTGAGGTTATTTTTCGAATTTTTTACTGAAAACATAGGAGGATGATGAGGCATAGGATTATGACTACCATCTGATACGTGTGATTCGCCGCTGTTGTCGAGCAGTGTTTGCAACAAACAATGACTGCTTGAGTGTGGGATCAACTCATAACGTCTGGGATCACTTGAGTAATATTCTGCATCGTTTACTGTAGTATGTGACTTTAGGTCTTCAGGTGCAAATGCCCAATAATATAAATGACCGCGTTGACTTTCTATAAAGGATAACAAAGTTTGTTTCACCGTACAGGCTTGGTTATCAACCCAGTTGCAGGCTATAGCGAGTCCTTTTGCACTGGCTGCAAACAGAAGACCAAAAGACTGATCCCATACCGCACCGAGAGCACATGTGATACTACCTAAAGCATAGGCAAGAATGCGTGTTATAGGATTTAAAAGAGTAAGTCCTACGCGTGTAGAAAATGAAATGAAATCAATGATAGGTAAAATAATGCAATTTTTTGTTAATTGTAAGAGTGGTAAACATAGTGCACGTACACTATTAATACAGATATTGAAAAATGCATTATCAGAAAAATGCCCAAATGGCCAGGTAAAACCATAGAGCGGTGAAAATCTGAAACTGGCTATTAAATTGTCTGATGGTGGCCGTGTAGAAAAAGACAGTAATAATTTGCCTATATCATTGATGTTACCAAGAATTGCAAGGGTTTTAGTGAGTAGATTCGTAATTCCACGAAATGGTACATGTATAAAAAGAGCACTTACCTCGAGTAGTGGCACAGTCAGCAGCGCTAAAATAAAATCCGCGCTGGCTGCAAGAACTTGCTTGCTGAGGCTTGTAAAAAGAACGCCACTTTTTCTCCAACCTTTGAGAAAACCATCATGAAATCCATAATAATAACCTTCAAAAAAGGGGGCGATGCATAGTTTTCCTAGGTTGATAAAGCTTTTACATAACCATTTACAGGTGCCTAAAAGCCAATCATCACCAGGATGCATGATTGTATCATAAACGGCAGCGCCGCCTTTTCCACCTAAAGCAGCATAATTGGTATAAGGAAACTCCCCCATTTCATGTCCTAGTGAAGGAATTATTTTGGTTAAACTATAGCCTAGGCCAAGTGCCAATGAAGCAATAATAGCAATTTCCGCTGGATCTTCTTTAAGTACATTCACCGCTTCAACAAAAAACTTATCCAGATTACCGCCTGCTACAACGCCTTGCCAGTAGGTTATAGATGCCGAGATCGCTTCAGAAATTGTGCCATGACTCATCCAATGAGCTAGTTTTTGTGTCGGCTCAATGCCTGAGATTAAACCATGCAAGTGCAATTTGGTTAAAATCGATTTAAGAAACTCAGGAGCAAGTACTGCGCCACCGCCGTAAGCATATGCAGCCATCGCTAAACTACCAATCAAGGGATTTTTTTCACTGACGTCGATGAAAAAACTGGCGATATGGCGTATTACTTCTAACGCTCGATGAAAGGGATTGTCATAAGCATGTGGGCTTGGTGGATGATTGGGACGTGCAATGATGTAAGGGCTGTTACTAATTTGCTCTTTAATGAATTCTTCTATGGTTTGGCCAGTAGCTAAAAGCCCTTTATTTTCTAAAGCTAAAATCAATGAGTTTCTTGCTTTAGCGCGTTGCGTTTGTTGTTTGTTTAATTCAGAGGAGTCTTTTGGCGGGAGGTGTGTGTCATGAATATAATTGAAAAAATCGTCATGTAAGTGATGAATAAAACGATACATGCTTTTATAGAACTTATAGAAAAATCGAGGAATTCGCGAAATAAACGCATTCAGTTTAAGGCTAACACGCTCGGGTAAATAAAGATGACGTTTACTGACTTGCCCTAAAGTGTATAAGTCTTGTCCTTCTGGCAAGGGGTAGAAAAGTTCTTCATGCATAAAATAACGTAATTGTATGATTTTGCTTTCTTGTCTTATCAGGAGGAGTTGCTTGTGAGCAATAATTGCCCAGCTGCCATAGGGTAGTTGGTTGAGCGCTTTTTTCGCTTTTCTTGTATTACCTGCTGATATTGGTTCGCTAGGGCTGTTTGTCAGTTGGGTGATTAAGCTTTTTAAATCAGGATAACCCTTTTGTGGAACTCCTTGCAGTTTGTAGTATGGGGTTATTTTGGTTATCGTAAGCCCATCTAAACGTTTTAGTACTTCGGTTTTATGTTCAGGTTTGGCATTCATGGCCAAATAATTGATCCAATCGTGGCCATCTCGCCATAACTTACTAAAAAAAGCAGCCAGTTGTGCCAGTCTATTTGCAGGAACATCACTTAAATTTGCCGCAAGGGGTAGCTTATAATAGCCACAAATAACTCTTAAGGCATCGTCCAAATCCTTGCTGTTATGTCCTATATGGAGTTCACTATCCCAAATAAGGCAAGGGTGCCCAGCCTCATGGTTTTTTACGATACGACTAAAATCCATTTGGTCTTGCCGTGATATGGAATAAACACGGTTAAAAGAATAATGCTGTGCTGTTTTATGAGACTCATAAAGAATGTCTCCAAAAGTACCCTCAGAGATGAGAGGGGCAGTTGCTATTATGCGATTTTGATTAGAACAATGCCCTATGATGTCAATCACTTGTTTTCTTAGTTCTTCGTGCCCCTCATGATCCTGACTGGCTAATTTGCGCTCTCTTTTCAATAACCCTTTTAATGAATCAATGCATTCATTTGCGAGTTGCAATTTTTGTTCTTGTGCTGAGGTGAGTGGTTGGTTGTAACTTGCTGAGCGTATTCGATAACGATGAACTTTACTTATAATGTTAGATACCAATGAGGAAGGTCGCTCACCTGGAAGAAGTTGTATGAGATCTGCCTGATGAGTGAACAACATAAGTTGCACGGTTTTTTTATCATGGTTGGCTATTAAACGCAGCCTATCGCCTCTTGGGAGGAGGTATTCCATATCATAATGTCCATAGAGTACTGTTCCTGCTTCATCACTGAATGGGCTTCCTGTCACCGTAGGTAGGGCTTGGTGACTAAAGGGAGTGATAGTTAAAGGAACAATAATTTGTGTGTGGCCATTCGTCGTTACAAAATCAGGCATTGGAACTATCCGCTGTTCACATACTGCACAGGATACTTGGTTTTTTAATGAAATATCAAGTAGAAGCGGTGACAAACCTAGAAATTTTATACTGTCACTGATAAAATGTTTTAAAAATAAACAGGAATCCATTTTAATGACTAGTTATTGCGGTTATATCGCTTTAGTTGGTAGACCTAATGTAGGTAAATCAACACTTCTCAATTGTATTTTGCAACAAAAAGTGAGCATTACTTCAAGAAAGCCACAAACAACACGACATAGTATCTTGGGAATTCGTACGGAAGGTGATTATCAATTTGTTTATGTAGATACACCTGGAATTCATCAAGGAAGTAAAAAAGCAATGAATCGCATGATGAACAAAACGGCGATTAGTGTATTGCGTGATGTGGATGTGATTGCTTTTCTAGTTGATGGAACTCATTGGCAAGAAGAAGATGAATACGTTTTAAGTTTGGTAAAGCAGGCTAAGGTACCTTGTGTTTTAGTGGTAAATAAAGTAGATAAAATTGATGATAAAACTCAGTTGTTACCGTGGATAGAACAAATGAGTCAAAAACATGAGTTTGCGGCAATTATTCCCATATCTGCGAAAACAGGGGTTCAAGTCGATGAATTGCAGGATAAGTTACAGAATTATTTGCCTGAGGGACCTCATTTGTTTCCTGACGATCAGCTGACTGACCGTTCGATTAAATTCTTATGTGCTGAATTATTGCGTGAAAAAATTTTCCGCTTTTGTGGGCAAGAATTACCTTATGCTGTTACTGTAGACATTGAATCATTTAAAGATGAAGGCGCGCTAGTGCGTATTCATGCATTGATTCTTGTGGATAAAGACAATCATAAACGTATGATCATTGGTGATAAGGGACAAAAATTAAAGGAAATGGCAACAAGTGCACGGATGGACATGGAAAAATTATTAGGTAAAAAAGTATTCTTACAGTGCTGGTGCAAGGTCAAATCAGGCTGGTCGGATGACGAGCGTATATTAAAACAATTAGGCTATGACCACTAAGACAATAGAGGCTTGGGTTTTACATAAGAAATGGTCTGGAGATACGAGTGCTCATGTGAGTTTTTTTACGCGTGAGTCAGGATTGATTCAGTGCCTTTGTAAAGGGGGGCGCACACCTAAAAAGCAAGCCCTTTTACAACCGTTTACTCCTTTATGGCTTAGTCTTGCTGAACGTCATGAGCGATATTATGCTCAAACTGTTGAAAGTATTTCTCCAACACTGCACCTGACAGGCAGCTCGCTTTTTGCGGGTTTATACATCAATGAAATCCTTTATCATGCACTAAGCCCCAATTATTCTGATTCAACATTATTTGACGCGTATTTATTTACTTTAAATGGCCTTACCTTTGCAAAAGAGCGATTTGTTATTGAAGCGCTATTAAGACGTTTTGAATGGACGTTGCTGCATGCATGTGGTTATTCCTTTTCGCTAACACAAGAAGCAAGAACAGCTCATGTGATTGTTGACGACTTATGCTATCAATTTGTTGCAGGTGAAGGCTTCGTTGTAAACAGTAGAGGAATTCCAGGTACGCATATTCTTGCTTTAGCACAGGATAATTTAAATGAGGCTCCTTATCTCAAATCAGCAAAAATAATTATGCGTCAAGCAATCGATCATCTTCTCGGGGGACGCGAGATTAAGACCCGGGCCTTGTATTTTTCAGAAGTAAAATAAATGGGTGTGATTAAAGTGCGGTGTTAGGTAATTCGTTGCCCAAAAAAGCTCAATAACCGTAGGCTGGGCTGTTAAGCCCAGCAATTGTGCTGAAGTATTTTTTTAGAAAGATACGTGTTAATTGGGCTTCATAATAGAATTATGGGGAGTACGAAAGAACCAGGCGTAGGCTGGGCTTAACAGCCCAGCCTACGCCTGCTTATTTGAATTTATTATCATCCTAATGCTTAATTTTAGATTAAATTGTTATTCCTGCGCAGGAACGACAACACATTCGTGGGGATGTATCAGCTCAGGATGACGTGATCTAAACAAATAGGGTTCTTGCTCTGGTCCAAGATGGACCTTATACTCTTTATTTTATTTGTAGGGTGTAGAATGAATAAGCCAATCTTATTGGGTGTCAATATTGATCATATAGCTACTGTACGCCAGGCACGTGGTACTCGGTATCCTGATCCGGTACAAGCTGCGATGGATGCAGAAGAAGCTGGTGCAGATGGTATTACGTTACATATGAGAGAGGATTTGCGACATATCCAGGCTCGTGATGTACGTTTGATGAAACAAGTATTACAAACGCGAATGAACCTTGAATTGGCAGTAACTGATGCAATGCTGGATTTTGCAGAAGAAATAGCGCCTGAGCATGCTTGTTTGGTTCCAGAAAAACGTGAAGAGATAACCACGGAAGGTGGCTTGGACGTACTGACACACCGAAAATCGGTAGAGCATGCCGTACGACGTTTGCAGACTATAGGCAGTGAAGTCTCTTTATTTATTGATCCAGAGCGTGATCAAATTACTGCAGCGGCAGATGTTGGTGCACCAGTAATTGAATTGCATACAGGTTGCTATGCGGATGCGACCGATGTTGAGCAGCAACAGCGTGAGTTAGAACGGATAAAACATGCTGCAGAATATGCAGCCAGCTTAAATTTGATTGTTAATGCAGGTCATGGCCTTCATTATCATAATGTGCAACCTATAGCAGCTATAAAAGAATTACACGAACTTAACATTGGCCATGCGATTATTGCTCGGGCTTTATTCTGTGGTATGAAAGAGGCAGTGCGACACATGCGTCAACTCATGCAGGAAGCCAGACTTTATGGCAATATCTGATGGTGGTAGACTGAAAATAATAAAGGATTTGCCTGAACTGTTTAGAGCAAAAGCCACTTGGCAACAAAATGAGTAGCCTGGGTGCAGCCTAGTGGAACCCAGGTTTAAAGAAGATGTCATTCCCGGGTTCCGCTAGGCTGCACCCAGCGACAATTATGTAATCATACTAAAATGAACTTCTTCTCTCACTTGTAGAGGAGGGCATCCCTCATCTGCAGTGACTGGCACCTTCTTCCCATGGGGAGAAGGGACATTTATATATAGAATCTAAGTGGAAAGTAACTGTAGGCTGGGCTGTTAAGTCCAGCATTCTAAATTTGATTCTTGTTGGAAAGTCAGATTTGAGTCCAAGTTCCACAGTGTGAACACTGACAAAAAAAATCCCGGCATAAATCAACCGGGATTCAGGTAGAGGAGACGGGTAACTAGTCGCGGCCAGAAAATGCGCTTAATATGTTAAGCAAACTGACAAACAAGTTATAAATCGATACAAAAAGACCAACTGTGGCTGAAATGTAATTGGTTTCACCTTCATGAATAATCGCACTGGTTTGCATGAGAATTAATCCTGAAGAAATAAGTATGAAAGCAGCTGAAATCGCTAATTGTAATGCAGGTATGTGAATGAAAATTCCTGCAATCATTGCCAATAAGACGACCATAATACCAACAAAAAGAAATCCGCCTAAGAAGCTAAAATCTTTTTTCGTTGTTAAGGCATAAGCAGATAATGCAAAGAAAATAATACCAGTACCGCCTAATGCAGTTGCAATTAATTGTGGGCCATTAGAAAAGTGACTAATGTAGAAATTAAGTACTGGACCTAAGGTATATCCCAGGAATCCGGTAAAGGCAAAAACACTGACTAATCCCCAGACGCTGTTTCTTAAAGCTTGGGTCAAAAACATTAAACCATAAACGCCAACTATCATAAGAAGGGGGTTCATTGGACGTGCGCCGCTTGTAAGTGATAAGACAGCCATGAATCCGCTGAACAGGAATGTCAGACCTAGTAATAAATAAGTATTTCGCAGTACCTTATTACTCGAAAGTACTGACTCATTACGTCGCGTAAGTATGGTGACATCATTTCGGTTCATTGTTTAGAGCTCCTCTATGTTTATATTTAGTCTAGCATATCTATGGGTCAGTTTCCTATATTTCAAGTTTTAAAACAAAGTATTTTTGTTTTGAGGTTCTATAGTACTATAGTAGTATTATGAAAGAAGATATAGCCTAGGTGCTGCGCAGTGGTTGAGACATGTCTGAGTTTTTTAATCCCGGGTTTCGTTGCACCGCACCCAGGCTACAACAGATTGAAGTTTCGACGTTTTTTAAGTCTAAATTTTAGGATTTATTATGGCACGGGCAGCACTAGTACAAATGGTTTCCTCAGCACATGTTGCTGAGAACTTACAACATGTCGAACATCTCATGAAACAAGCCCGTGACGAGCAGGCGGATCTCGTACTTTTACCTGAGAATTTCGCGTTCATGGGACTTCATGAAACAGATAAATTGCAGATTGGTGAAGTTTATGGTGTTGGGCCAATACAAGAAAAAATCAGTCAATTGGCAAAAAACTTAGGTTTGTGGGTCATTGCTGGAACTATTCCTCTGAAAAGCTCTGGTTCAAAGGTACGTGCCAGTTGCTTGGTTTATGATGCTCACGGCAAGTGTGCTGCACGTTACGACAAAATCCATTTATTTGATGTGCATGTCTCATCACAAGAGTCATATCAAGAGTCGATGTCTATTGAGCGGGGGCATGATTTGGCTTTGGTAGATACCCCAGTTGGAAAAATAGGGCTTACCGTTTGTTATGATTTACGTTTTCCTGAGCTTTATCAACTACTTATGTTGGAGGGGGCGCAGTTGTTTACGGTTCCTTCTGCATTTACAGCGGTAACCGGTCTTGCACATTGGGAAGTATTGTTGCGAGCACGAGCGATTGAAAATCTTTGCTATGTTTTGGCAGCAAATCAAGGTGGTCGACATGAAAATGGACGTACTACTTTTGGTCATAGCATGATCGTTGATCCTTGGGGAAAAGTGCTGACACAGAAAGAAACAGGACCTGGTGTAGTAACAACAGACATTGATTTACAAAGTCAGCAGGAGCTACGTCGAAATTTCCCCTGTTTAGAACATCATGTATTAAACTTATAAAATAGAGTACAAGTGCACGGTAGTAGAAAACTGAATGGTTGATATCCTATTCTACTAACATAATTTATTTTTATTTATTGAAAGGTACTTATTAAATGACAGAAGCGCTTACCACCGCAAAAAAAATCTTACTAGCTCCTGCGGCACTAGATGAAACGGGTATAGAAAAATTATTTAAAACCATGATGAGTCACCATATTGACGATGCGGATCTTTATTTCCAAAGTTGCAGCTATGAATCTTGGTATTTAGAAGATTCCGTAGTGAAAAGTGGTAGCTTTTCTTTGGATAGAGGTGTAGGTATTCGAGCGGTCAGTGGCGATAAAACAGGTTTTGCTTATTGTGATGACATTTTATTGCCTTCAATGTTGCGAGCAGCTGATGCGGCTCGTTCTATTGCACTAACGGGCTCCAAACCAGTGCAATCCATCCAGGTTCAAAGTGCTGCGATAAATCGCTATCAAGGACTAAATCCTATTGAGGGCATGAGCAAGCAAGAAAAAATAGCTTTATTAGAGGCAATTGATCAAGAAGCACGCCGCATTGATCCTCGCGTAATCCAAGTTAATGCCTCATTAAGTGGTTGTTATGAAGTGGTGATGGTTGCTGGGATGCAGGGACAAATGATTGCAGATGTTAGGCCTTTAGTCAGTATCAATGTGAGTGTTATTGTAGAAGACAAATATGGTAAACGGGAATCTGCTCGCTCTGGAGGAGGTGGCCGTGTGGCTTATTCCTACTTCCTTGAAAAAGAGAATGCGTTAAGTTACGCGCGTGAAGCGGTGCGCGAAGCATTGATTAATTTAGAAGCACAACCTGCACCTGCAGGAACAATGCCTGTAGTTTTAGGGCCAGGTTGGCCAGGAGTTTTATTGCATGAAGCAGTAGGACATGGTTTGGAGGGTGATTTTAATCGCAAAGGGTTATCTGCATTCTCAGGACGTATCGGCCAGCAAGTCGCAGCACCAGGTGTTACGGTAGTTGATGATGGTACTTTAAAAGACAGACGTGGTTCTATCACCATTGATGACGAAGGAACTCCATCCCAGTGCACTACATTGATTGACAATGGTGTTTTGGTGAATTACATGCAAGATAAGTTGAATGCTAAATTGATGGGAATGCAATCTACCGGTAATTGCCGACGTGAATCGTATGCACATGTACCAATGCCTAGGATGACGAACACCTATATGTTAGCGGGCCAACATGATCCAGAAGAAATTATTCGTTCTGTGCAACGCGGCTTGTATGCTGTTAATTTTGGAGGAGGACAGGTTGATATCACTTCGGGCCAATTCGTTTTCTCTGCCAGCGAAGCTTATCTTATTGAGAATGGGAAGGTTACTGCGCCAGTCAAAGGAGCAACACTCATTGGCAATGGGCCTGATGTGATGAAAAAAATCAGCATGATTGGCAATGATCTAGGGTTGGATCGAGGAATAGGTGTTTGTGGTAAAGAAGGGCAATCAGTTCCAGTTGGTGTAGGTCAACCTACTTTGAAAATAGATGCGTTAACCGTTGGCGGAACTAGTTAAATATATCGTAGCCTGGTTGTACGCAACCAGGCTACATCTATGTTGTCTTTATATTAAATTCCAAAAAAATACCAAAAAGGGATCGACGCGATCACAATGCCTAGTTTTAATAGGGAAAACCAGGCATTTAATCTTAGTAGTGGATTAAGATGGAAGTTATTGTTTGTTTTGAGTAACTCTTCAAAACACAAAAAATAGCTCGACTGATAAGGAAAAATCCAGGCTTCAGTTGCCATTAAAATAACGAAAGCAACAACCCAGTTGCTTACTGTACCCTGATTGGCTAGAGGTATAATCACGGTGAAAAGGAGCGCAGGCGCAATCATTGTTCCTAAAAGCAAGCCCCCAAGCCAGCTGATAACATAAATGATAACAATAAAATAAAAGGGGTTTGCATGGGCTAAATGACTAAGCCATTGAAGATGGGCTAGTAGCCAAGGTTCAAATCCAATGTTTTGCAATGCATGCATTACGCCTATTATGGCACCGAAATAAAATAAAAAACTCCAGTTAATTTTTTTGAGTAATTCCTTTTTATCCAGCACATTAGTCCATAACAGCAATGTGAAAATCGTAATACAGGTCCAAAATGTAGAAATATCTTTCCAGGTAGAAATAATAGTTCCGATTGCAAAAAGCAGTAGGCTTATAATCGCAATATACTCCGCAAAAGAGAGTTGCCCCAGTGAGCACAGCTCTTTTTTTAATTTAGAATGATTTATTTTTAAGGTATTAGGTGATTTAAACGTGATTGAATGCAATATAAAAAACAAAGCAATTAGTAATAAGCCTGGAAAAGATGCCGCCCAAAGCCAATGTAGCCAATTGCCTTGCCATTGATTTTGTTCGGATAAGAGACTAAAGAGAATAAAGTTACTCGATTTTCCCGTAAGAAAAATAGTTGAAAGTAAAATACACCCATTAAAGGCTGCATTGGCTAATGCATTGGCTGTATCACTGCGTGGATGAATGGTACTGCTCTCAAGAATATCATCTAATAAAGGCGCAATTAAAGCGATACGCGAGCTTTGTACACTCATAATCGGTGTAATTAAGGCACCTATAAAAAACAGGAATTTTTGCAATAAAGAAGATTTTGATGGCAGATGAATTAATAAAATTAAGGCCAAACGATAAAATAGCCTTGATTTACTCATGATCGCGCCAACACCAAAAACACTTACCGCAATAAAAAAACTCCGAGAGGTAAAACCGGAGAGGATGACATTCTGTGGCGCTATATTGAATAAAAGTGCACTAAGAATAATCAATGCAGCTGGGAGATACTCAGGCACAAGACGAAAAGTCCACATAATGAACGCGGCGCCTAAAATGACAATAAAACTGGTATGTGATAGGTCTATACCTGTGTTTTGATTCAGATAGAACGAAATAAAGGCACAAAGTATTCCCGAAATAGCAAAGCCAATTTCTGGGCTTATTCGACTGTATTTAAAAATCATACTTTATCATTCAATAATCCTACACCTATCCTGGGTTACCCTGTTCCAGATCATTTTATCCATTTAATTTATTAAGCAGGGCACTTATTTCAAAAATACGCTCTTCTGAGGAGGTACTGTCAAGAGTAAAACGCAAGCGTTGCGGTCCTTCCATTTGATACCTTTTGGCGTGTACTTGAATCAAATTAATTAAAATGGCCGGATCAATATTGGGTTTTTCACTAAATTCCAGCTTGCCTTGCTGTGCACCAGCACTGATCTTTTGAATTCCCATTGTTTCAGCCTTCAATTTTAATTCAGTAATCAATAATAAATGTTTGACTTGGTGTGGTAACAAACCAAATCGATCAATTAACTCAACTTGTAAGTCATGCAATTGCTCTTTAGTTTTTGCATTGGCAATGCGTTTGTACATAATGAGTCGGTTATGGATATCTGGAATATATTCATCAGGAATAATTGCACTGATTCGTAAATCAATCTCGGGACCTTGATGCATGGGGGCAGATAACTCAGGAATTTTTCCAGCTTTTAAATCATGAACCGCTCTATCGAGCATTTCCATAAACAAGTTAAAGCCAATCGCCTGCATGTTCCCACTTTGGTCCTCTCCTAAAAGCTCACCTGCTCCACGAATTTCTAGATCGTGGGTTGCTAGAGTGAAGCCTGCGCCCAGATCCTCCAAGGAGACAATAGCCTCTAAACGCTTGGTGGCATCGGAGGTGAGTAATTTTTCATTAGGCGTCAATAAATACGCATAGGCTTGATGATGAGAACGACCTACACGTCCACGTAACTGATGCAGTTGTGCTAAACCAAATTTATCTGCACGGTCAATAATAATTGTATTGGCGGTGGGAATGTCGATACCGGTTTCAATGATCGTGGTGCAGACTAAGACATTAAAGCGATGATGATAAAAATCAGACATGACTCGTTCTAGCTCACGTTCACGCATTTGCCCATGAGCCGTACGGATTTTTGCCTCCGGAACTAGAGCTTGCAATTCCTGACACATGTGCTCGATCGTTTCCACATTATTATACAGGAAAAAGACTTGGCCACCTCGAAGGATTTCCCTAAGGATGGCTTCGCGTACGGTGGAATCTTTTTTCTCTTGCCAGAATGTTTTAATTGCGAGACGTTTGGCAGGTGGTGTGGTCATGAGCGAGATATCTCTGATTCCAGCCATTGCCATGTTTAATGTTCTAGGAATTGGGGTCGCAGTCATGGATAGAATATCGACATAGGTACGTAAGGCTTTGATGTGTTCTTTTTGTTTCACCCCAAACCGATGTTCTTCATCAATAATAAGTAATCCAAGATTTTTAAAAGCAATCTTACTTTGAAATAGTTTATGTGTTCCTATGACTATATCAACGGCTCCTGATTTTAAGGATGCAAGAACTGTTTCAGTTTCTTTGGCTGAACGAAAACGTGAGAGCAACTCAATATTGATGGGGAAGTCGGCAAATCGATCTCGGAATGATTCAAAATGTTGCCCTGCCAGCAGAGTGGTTGGGACTAGAATGCAGACTTGCTTATTGTTTTGTACCGCAACAAAAGCAGCGCGCATGGCTACTTCGGTTTTACCAAAACCTACATCCCCACAAATTAAACGATCCATAGGTCTTGGCGATTCCATATCTTTTATGATTTGTTCGATAGCGTTTAATTGATCTGGTGTTTCTGTAAATGGAAAAGCACTAGCAAATTTTACATATTCATTGTGATCTACTTGATATTGCTGCCCAGGCTGTGCTTCTCTTTTGGCATAAAGATCAAGTAATTCGATAGCAATATCATGGATTTTTTCAGCGGCTTTTTTCTTTTCTTTTTGCCATTGATCCGAACCCAGTTTATGTAAGGGTGCATGATCACTATCAACGCCAGTGTAGCGACTAATCATGTGCAGTGAAGTTACCGGTACATAAATCTTGTCTTCGCCTGCATAGGTAAGAACTAAAAATTCACTGGCAATCCCATTGGATTCAATATGCTGTAATCCCTGATAACGCCCTACACCAAATTGGAGATGTACTACTGGAGCACCAACACGTAGTTCGGCCATATCACGGATAATTAAGTCGGGGTCAACAGTTTTTTGTGCACTCCGTCTTTGGGGGGTACTTTGTTCTCCAAATAATTGTGATTCAACAATAATAACGAGATTACTCTGTTTTAGCTCACATCCGTAAATGAGACTCCCAGTACTGATGTTGATTGGCGCAGTATCATTAATAAAATCATGCCATGAGGTTTGGACTTTAGCGCTAATGCCGCTTGGCTTAAGCAAATCAAGCAACACTTCACGCCGTCCAGCACTTTCGACTACCAGTAAATAGCGGCGTGAAGAATCAGCACAATATTCACGCAGCTGGCTTAGAGGCTCTTGTGTTTTCCTATCTATGGGTAATTGTGGGCCCGAAATAATGTCAAAATTAACCACAGCCCCTTTTTTATCTGAAGTATTTTGGAACAAGCGAAGTTGTTCGTACGTATTGGCTTGAGTTAATAATTCCGTCGGATTAATAAAACATGCTGGAGGTGATAAAATTGGCCTACTGACATCATATCGTCTTTGCTCATAACGCTCGTTCAACTCTTGCCAGAATTGTTCTGCATTATTTTGGATGTCTTCAATCAGGCAAATCTTGGCATTTTCTGGCAGATAATCGAAAAAAGTGACCGTTTTTTCAAAAAACAAAGGCAGATAATATTCGATTCCAGAAGGAAACTGGCCTTCACTGATTGCCTCATAAATAGGGCATTGACTTGGATTCCCTGGAAATAGTTCCCTAAAAGCACGTCGAAACAGGAGCTGGCTTTGTTCATTTAAAGGGAACTCTCGTGCAGGCAATACATTGATTTCTTTTATTTTTTCTATAGTACGTTGGGTTTCTGTATCAAATTCGCGGAGACTTTCGATTTCATCGTCGAAAAGCTCAATACGAAATGGCAAACCAGACCCCATAGGATACACATCAATAATGGAGCCGCGTAAAGCAAATTCGCCGTGCTCAAGTACCTTATTCACACAATGATAACCGGATTGCTGTAGCTGGTTACGAAAAGCAGTTAAATCCAGTTTTTGTCCTTCTTTTAGCATTAAAGCATATTGATTCAAAAATTCAGGTGGACAAAGCCTATGCATTAAAGTACTTGCTGAAGTGATGACAATGGCATCTGTTACTTGTTGGATGCGACTTAATGTATATAATCGTTCGGAAATAATATCCTGGTGGGGGGAGAATTGGTCATAAGGGAGTGTTTCCCAATCGGGAAAAAACAATAATTCTTGAGGGGAATTTGGATTGAGAAAGAAATTCAATTCTGCTTGCAACTGATTTGCACTGAGATTGTCTTTCGCAATCAATAATTTAATTCCAGAAGTCTGTTGGCAATATTCAGCAAGTGCTAGTGCTAAGCTGCTTCCATGGAGTTGTCCCCATATTTGTTTGGCCTGCGTCGATTGATAGAGTAAGGTATTTATGGGCATAGCTTAGACATTCGGGTTTAAAAATTGGCTATTATACCTGATGTGTTGTCTTGGTTCATCTTAAAATTGCGGATTATTTATTTTTAGTGCTTTCATCCCGGGTCCGACGAGGATTTCTCATTGTAACACCATACTACAGAGTGCAGATCCCTCACTTTGAGTTATTTTAGTCATAACACATACAGGGATGGCATTACGAATCACTACCAGGCAAGCCTTGAATTTTGATATCAAAATGATGTAACAAGGCGATGACGTCTGGGAAAGAAAAACGTGCATGCTTGATTCTATTTTCATTCGGATCAATGGTGTAGTTGATGGCGTTTGTAAAATCTGCAGCACTTAAATTGGTATGGAGAAACAAGCTATTTAGTAAATCGGAGTCTATAAAGCTCGCATGACTTAAATTTGCTTCTCGAAAATCAATATCATGAGCCTTGCATTCTTCAATAATTAAGTTAGAGAGTTCTAATCCGTAAAAACTGGAGTGGCTCAGATTACTGCTATAAAAATAGAGGGGGCTTGTTAGCTTGACCAAGGGCCAACTCAATTCCGTCCAGTTTATCCCAATGAGCTTTGAATTTTTAAAAGAGACTTCTGAGAATTTACAACTCGGAAATTTTGTCAGAGCCAAATCACAGGATTCAAAATCGCAATCAGTGAATTTTGTATGATGGAATATAACATCAATGAATTTACATTGTTTAAATTGACAATTTTCAAAATCAATGCGTTCGATTCGTTCTTTTTCAATGGTTAATTGCGTGAATGTTTGATTAGTATAAGTATTTTTATTAAATGGGGACATCATAATCTTTCGCTATTTTCTTTAAATCAATACCCAGGCTACACAACTTCAAGACAATATCTTAGTTTTCATTCAATGATGTATCGGTCTCTATGAGCTCTAACTGCTCTAACTCGATATCCACGGATTCGATTTTTTGAAAACGAGAGGTAATTTTTTTAGCAGAGGTATTTACTTCATTGACATCTTGATGCGCCTGATCAATGTGTTTAGATAGTTTGTCCATTCTTTTTTCAAAGCGTTGGAAGTCATCTGCCAGAGATTGTAAGTGTTTTTGAATGATGTGCACTTGTTTACGGGTGGCATCATCTTTAAGTACTGCTTTAGCAGTAGTTAGGACTGCCATTAATGTACTGGGTGAGACAATCCATACTTTTAATCTTTGAGAAAGAGAAATTAAATCTGGATAATTGGCATGAATTTCAGCAAAAATGGATTCTGCAGGAATAAACATCATGGCACCATCAGTAGTTTCGCCAGGGATGATGTATTTTTCGGCAATATCTTTAATATGTTTTTGAATGTCTTGACGAAATTGCTGTTGCAGAGATTTCTTTTCGACTGAACCTGCATCAATATTGATAAGCCGTTGATAGGTTTCTAGAGGAAACTTGGCGTCAATAACCACATCACCTGTAGGCTCAGGCAGGAATAAAATGCAATCAGCGCGTTTTTGATTGCTTAATGTATATTGCATTTGAAAATGATTGGGGGGAATCATATTGCTGATTAAGGTTTCGAGCTGCACTTCACCAAATGCGCCGCGCGCCTTTTTATCAACCAACACATCTTGTAGACTGACCACATGATTCGATAATTCAGTAATTTTCTTTTGTGCCTCATCAATGATCGTGAGGCGTTTTACAACGTCAATAAATGTAGTGGACGTTTTTTCAAAGCCTTCCGCTAATTTATGATTGACTTGTTGCGTTAGTCCATGGAGATGATTACGAATCTCTTCAGTAAGCAATTGTAGATGAGAGGTGAGCGCGCTGGCGTGTTGTTTAAAGCTATGGTTGATTTGTTCTCGAACATCAGTCATTTGTTTTTGGACCGTGTCATGAATCATTTGTTGTGTTATCAATTGTCCTTGGCTGATTTTCTCATTTACATTCACGTGTACTTGATGCAATTGCGTGGTAAATGCCTCAAGAGTCTTTTCGTGTAGTTGCTTACTTAGTTTTTTTTGTTGATTTTGTTTTAGCAAAAACCAAATGAAGAATGAAAATTGGAGGGCTAAGGCACAAGCGATGCCCTCAAGCAAAGAGATTGAAGATAAAAATTGCATTCATTAGTCCAAAAGTTGACTGAGTCTAATTGGCTGATCATATTGATAAACCGTTTTTAGTTGCCCGTAATCAGTAAGATGTAGGTAACCAATTGAGAGCTGATCCTCTGCTAAATGTGCCGAATTGTCAAAACTAAATTGAATTGTTTGCTTTCCTGGATCAAGCCATTGCGCACTTTGTGATGTTTCAACCGGAATATCCTCACCTTTAGCGTTTTTCTTGTATAAAATGCATTGTAAGGCATACCGACTTGCAGTAGCCACATTCACAGTGGCAGCTAAGGTCAAAGGCTTAGAAGAGACTTTCTTAATGCTCATTAAGCTGGCAGAAGGCACCGAATAGGAAAAAGCGGCACGTGCGCTACGATGTGTAGGTGTGTTTTCATCCAGTTCACTCGATACCTCTACATCAATATACCAATTGCCGCCATGAGTATTATCGTCAGAAGATAACTGGGTACTGGCTTGGAATTGATTACGTTTTACTTGTTTGATTTCGAGAGGAACTATTTGGTTATCAGGACCTATCAATGAGGCGTGAATATCATCCACTGGATAGGACGTAATATTATCTTTTAGGAGAATGAGTGCATTAAATTGATCGCCATATTGATATTGCAATTCAGAGGGTTCGACCTGCAAATAGATTAAGGAGTATTTTTCAAAAACATGAATTAGATATTGATCAGCATCACTTGATGGATTTATGTGTTTGCTTTGGATTACGAAATTACCAGAGCCTAACTCAGGTTTGATTTGTAGCATGGTTTGATGTGCACCCAGTCTGAGTGACTCATCGATTGCTTCATCCTGACTATACAAAGAAGAGGCATCTTTGAGACTCATGAATTTACTGGCAGTACTTTTTATTTCTAATGCAGGAATAGCTTTGTCTTTTTGTAGCGGGATGATGCGTAGCACAGCTTCTGGCGAATGAATGGGTAAGTTTATGCCTTGTTGTAATTGAGCTGCCGTTATTTTTTGACTGTAACTATAACTTTTTTGCACATTTTTTTCAGTTTTAATTAAAAGGTTTTCGGAAATCTTCCAGCTATCTTGCAAACTTTCATGAGGCAAAGTACTGCAAACATCACAATCATAAGACTTGATTTGGTTTTGGGGGAGCGTAAATGCATTGATTTGTGAGCAACAAAACAAAGACAATAAGGTTAGTGTAGTTCTCATTTTGAAGCTCCTTCTAAAGCTAAGGCAGAAATTAGTATTTTATCTAACCCAAAACATGAATGGCGACTTTGATTGTGACTTAGTATCGTTTCATCTTCTGTTTTTTCCTTATCGTAAAACCAAACAGTACCAGCAACTGCTTGGGAACTGCAATTTAAAAAGCCATCGGCACAAGAGTCTAAATAGACTTTGGAAATTTTTAAGCCACTATTGAGTAAATAACCATTACAATAGCTGGCTGAAGAAAAAGGTGAGGCGGTTACATCGGTCCCCACAACGGTATTAAACGCTACGGGCAGGGAAGGTCGATTTTTAGTACCAAATAAAAGCTCTTCATTATAGATGTTCATGTCACCAACGCGTTGTTGCTTAATGGCATCACCCGTATAACCTAATATCCAGCTCAGACTGGCTTCAAAAATACCTCCATTGAGAAGTATGTCCGCAAGTGGCGTTCCTCCACTTGAAGGAGCTAGGGCGACTATGTGCTTGATTTTGCTTTTTAATCGCAGGTATCGGCTGTCATAAGTTGGATTTGACAGGATCCAACGCATTACATTGCCGCCATTGGAGTGCGTGTAAAGAATTAAAGAGTCAATTTTTTTATGCTCTATGAATGCTAATAATTGATTCACTGTACATCCTGCAGCATCTTCTTCCCACATATACTTACTGTAATCACAATGAACTACATAGTAATTTCTAGGATTAGGGAGTGCTTGGGCAATACTTTCCATAAAATCAGTTTTCCAATAACCACCATCCGCATCCTCACGATGGTCATTTGTTCCATGAACGAATGCGATGCCCAAATTGCTATGTTCATTTGGTTGAGGAAGAGAGTAAATCAATGTGGAGAATAGAAACAAAAACACTGTTATTAAGATACGTTTAAAATCCATTTTTATCACGCCCCAATTCATGTTAAATCGACATGTATCTATAGCATATTTTTTAATGATAAACTAATGTTTTAGGATAATTGCTTACCCTCTGATTGGTTATAAGTTTATTGAGTATTGTAGCCTGGGTGCAGCGCAGCGAAACCCGGGTTACGGCTTTGCCTGCACCCAGGCTACAATGCATTCAAAAGCAATGACTCCTGTGGTTTGAGATTATACGGATGAGATGAATGAGTATTGATGAAATAAAAGGAACACTTGCTGAGCTAAAAGAAAAAATAAGGCAGTATGATTATCACTATTATGTTCTGGATGAACCAATAGTTCCTGATGCTGAATACGATCGTTGTTTTCGAGCATTACAGGATTTAGAAACGAAGTATCCTGAATTATTAACTGCAGATTCGCCAACTCAACGCATTGGCGGTACCCCTGCAGATGCGTTTATGCCAGCAACACATCGGCAATCGATGTTGTCTTTATCGAACGTGTTTACTGAAGATGAATTAAAAGCATTTATTAAACGCGTAACAGATAAACTGGATGAGCCGGTCCAGAACTTGGTTTTTACATGTGAACCTAAACTGGATGGGCTTGCTGTTAATCTCACCTATGAGAATGGCACCCTGGTTTCTGCCGCAACTCGCGGTGATGGGACTACGGGTGAAAATATTACTGCCAATATTAAAACAATCGCTGCAATCCCTTTAGTTTTAAGAGTAGAGAAACCACCTCGTTTTATTGAAGTTCGTGGTGAAGTCTACATGCCCAAAGAGGGTTTTGAAGCGTACAATAAAAAAGCCAAGGAAGCGGGTGAAAAAATTTTTGCGAACCCACGTAATGCTGCAGCAGGAAGTTTACGGCAATTGAATCCCTCCGTGACTGCGAATAGGCCTTTGGCAATTTATTGCTATAGCATAGGCGCTTGTGAAGGGTACGCTTTACCCGACACACATTGGGAGCAATTGCAACTTCTCAAAAAGTTTGGTTTTAGAGTGTCTTCTGACATTAAGCGAGAAGAGGGAATGCAAGGCTGTTTGGATTATTACTATGATATGTTAGCCAAACGCGATCAACTTCCTTTCGAGGTTGATGGTGTTGTTTATAAGGTTGACAGTATTCCTTTGCAGCAGCAACTTGGTTTTATTTCAAGAGCACCGCGTTTTGCCTGTGCCCATAAATTTCCTGCCACTGAAGAGATGACAGAGCTTTTAGCAGTTGATTTTCAGGTAGGAAGAACAGGTGCTTTAACTCCAGTAGCACGTTTGGCACCGGTTAGCGTTGCAGGAGTTACTGTAAGTAATGCTACTTTACATAATATGGATGAAATCACCAGGAAAGACATCCGTATAGGCGATAAAGTGATTATTCGTCGTGCTGGTGATGTGATTCCTGAGGTCGTTTCAGTAGTTTTGGAGCAACGACCTGCAAATACCAAGGAGATCCACTTACCTGAAAAATGCCCGGTTTGTGGTTCTGATGTAGTGCGTGAAGAAGGGGCGGCGGTTGCTCGTTGTGTGGGTGGTTTATTTTGCAAAGCGCAACTCAAAAGAATGATGTGGCATTTTGCTTCACGCAAGGCCATGTATATTGAGGGCTTGGGATCCGTGCTTATCGAACAATTGGTCGATGAAGGATTTATTCGTCATTTACCTGATCTTTATACGCTGGATGTTTCTACTTTGGCAAATCTTCCTCGTATGGGAGAAAAATCAGCAAAAAATTTATTGGATGCATTGGAACAAAGCAAAAATACAACATTTAGTCGTTTTCTTTATGCTCTTGGAATTCCTGAAATTGGCGAGTCCAGCGCTCGTATGCTGGCAGAACATTTTGGTGATATTGAGGCGATTTCCATGGCCACAGAAGACGAGTTGATGAATTTGCAAGATATGGGACCTGTAGGTGCTTTTAATGTTGTTCATTTTTTTGCCCAAGATCATAATCGCCAAGTTATTGAGCGTTTATTAGCTCTCGGAATTCATTGGCCCAAAGTTGAGAAAAAGAAAGTAAATAAAGAGCATCCTTTATTTGCAAAAACAGTTGTTTTAACTGGAACTTTAAATACTATGGGACGTGAAGAAGCCAAAGCAAAATTATTGACTGCAGGAGCTAAAGTCAGTGGCAGTGTCTCCGCAAAAACAGATTATGTAATTGCTGGAGCTGAGGCAGGATCTAAACTGGATAAAGCAAATGATTTAGGTGTTACTGTTTTGGATGAAGAACAGTTTATAAAATTGCTAGCGAGCTAGCAGTTAAGTTGCCCTCAGCCCAACCCCTCTCCTGATGACCGGAGGGGGCAATTGGGGTTCGTGTAGTTTCCCTTCTCCCTGAGGGGAGAAGGTGCCCGTTAGGGCGGATGAGGTCGGCATTTTTCTTTACCTCCCTATGATGACTTTGGATAAGGATATTTTTTTGAATCGTATACAACGTATCGCTCTGATTGTGCTTCTTTTTAAGAGTGTTAGTTTTGCATATGCATGGCCTTGGGTTTTAAATAACCCATATCCTAAAAGTCAGGCAAATGAAAATATTTATTATTCATCATTTTCTGAGCAGCCCAAAACCTTGGATCCCGCACTTTCTTACTCCTTAAATGAGTACCTTTTCATTGCTCAAATTTATGAGCCTTTGTTGACGTACGATTACTTACAAAGGCCATACCAATTAACTCCGTTGACTGCTGCACAAATGCCACAATTGCGATACCTTGATGCTCAAGGAAATCCATTGCCAGAAAAGAGTAAGGATGCGGCTTTTACTGTTTATACCCTAACAATTAAAAAGGGAATTTATTATCAGCCTCATCCAGCATTTGCCAAAGATAAAAACGGATCATACCTTTATCATCAATTGTCCTCAGACTATTTAGAGGATGAAGGCATTAATCAATTATCTGATTTCAAATATACGGGTACGCGCGAATTAATTGTGGATGATTATATTTATCAAATAAAACGTTTGGCTAATCCTAGAGTTAGCTCATCCATTTATGGGTTAATGAGTGACTATATTGTTGGCTTTAAAGAATATGGCAAAACACTTCCTGGTGGCACACAATATGTTGATTTACGCAAATATCCCTTGCAAGGGATTAAAAAATTGGATGATTATTCTTTTGAGATTACTTTAAAAGGTGAATATGCCCAATTTTTATTTTGGCTGGCCATGAGTTTTTTTGCACCTGTTCCTTGGGAAGCCGATCTCTTTTATTCTCAACCAGGCATGGCAGATAAGAATATTACTTTGGGTTGGTATCCTGTAGGAACAGGACCATTTATGTTAGTTAAAAACAATCCAAATCGCAGGATGGTGTTGCAAAAAAGCCCTAATTTTCGTGAAGATTATTATCCTAGTATTGGTTCAGATAAGGACAGAGAGTTAGGATATTTGGATAATGCAGGAAAACGTTTACCTTTAATCGAAAAAGCAATTTATACCTTGGAAAAAGAGTCAATTCCTCGTTGGAATAAATTTTTGCAAGGCTATTATGATAACTCTGCAATTGGTAATGACAGTTTTGATCAAGCCATTCACATCAATAAACATGGCACGGCAGAACTCACATCGGAAATGAAAAAAAAGCAGATATACCTGACTCAAACGTTTCAACCCAGTACTTACTACATGGGCTTTAATATGCTCGATAATGTTGTTGGAGGCTCTAGTGAGCGTGCGCGCAAGTTACGACAGGCTATTTCAATCGCGGTAAATTATGATGAAAACATAGCTATTTTCTATAATGGGCGTGGCATGGCTGCACAAGGGCCGATTCCGCCGGGTATTTTTGGTTTTAAAGAGGGCAAAGAAGGAATCAATCCCTATGTGTATCAATGGATAGATGGTGAAGCAGAACGACGGCCAATTAAGGATGCTCAAAAGCTTATGTCTGAAGCCGGATATCCTAATGGTGTTGATCCGGCTACAGGAAATCATTTAATTTTGCATTATGATGTGACAACAACAGGTGGGCCTGAGGACAAAGCCTTATTTGATTGGATGCGCAAACAATTTGCGCAAATAGGGATAGATTTGAATGTACGGGCCACTTTGTATAACCGTTTTCAAGAAAAAATGCGTACAGGAGATACCCAAATATTTAGTTGGGGGTGGGTAGCGGATTATCCAGATCCTGAAAACTTTCTATTCCAATTATATGGCGGCAATGGCAAAGTAAAATTTGGTGGTGAAAACACGGCTAATTACCAAAACCCTGAATTTGATCGCCTCTTTAATTTAATGAAAAATAGAGGAAATGATGCCCAAAGACAGCAGATTATTGATACTATGACGCGTATTGTTCAGTATGACGCGCCCTGGATATGGGGTATACATCCTGAAGAGTTTCTTTTATCGCAAAGCTGGGTTTCACGCGTTAAACCGAACACAATGTCTTTTGCAACACTAAAATACACTGCGATCAATGTACCTAAACGAAACACATTGAGACAGGCTTGGAATCAACCGATTTTTTGGCCTTTAGGGTTATTGCTTTTGCTTATTCTAATGCTGATTTTTCCTTTGATAATTGCATATTACAAGAAAGAAAAAAAACCGGCAGAAAGGACTTATATATCATGATAAAGTATTTGCTGCGACGAGTTATCTACTCGATTCCTATTCTTTTTGGAATAAATTTTCTTACTTTTATTTTGTTTTTTATGGTGAATACGCCAGATGATATTGCTCGTATGCACCTAGGACAAAAACACGTTGAACAACAGGTTATTGATGATTGGAAGGTTGCCCATGGCTATAATTTTCCCCTGTTTTTTAATGCAGAAAAAAATGGGCTGCAGAAAATAGAATCGACTTTATTTTTTCAAAAGTCGATGAAACTGTTTACTTTTGACTTTGGTGTCTCTGATGCAGGACGAGATATAAGTGAGGATATTACGTACAGGATGTGGCCTAGCCTTTCTATCGCATTACCTGTTCTGCTTTTAGATGTAATTACTAACATTATTGTTGCGATGGCAATGGCATTTTTTCGTGCAACTTATCTTGATTTATCTGGCGTGGTGATCTGTATTATTTTAATGTCGATTTCCAGTTTGTTTTATATTATTGGTGGGCAATATCTTTTCGGGAAAGTATTGCGCCTTGTCCCTATCTCTGGTTATGACGGTGGTTTTGAAGCGGTGAAATTTGTTATTTTACCCATTACCGTAGCCGTACTGAGTGGACTGGGTTCAGGCGCACGTTGGTATCGGACTTTATTTTTAGAAGAAATGCATAAAGATTATGTTAAAACAGCGAGAGCAAAGGGATTATCTGAACAAAGGGTGATGTTCCAACACGTATTAAAAAATGCGATGCTCCCTATCTTAACTGGAGTTGTAGTCATTATTCCTTCTTTGTTTATGGGAAGCTTAATCCTAGAATCTTTTTTTGGTGTACCGGGCTTAGGGAGTTATACAATTGATGCAATTCAGCAACAAGATTTTGCGATTGTAAGGGCCATGGTATTTTTGGGTTCAATTCTTTACATTGTCGGTTTAGTACTAACAGATTTATCTTATATGTTGGTCGATCCGCGCGTGAAATTATCTTAAAAAAATAAGGCTACGTTAGAATAAAATGACTTTTGAATTTCTATGGACTGATAAATGCTTCCTTACGTTATTAGCATTAAGTGTGCTGGTTATTTTATTCAGTTCGCGCAAACAACATATAAGGCGATCTTTTAACCTAATATTGCACCGGCCCATCGCAGTAAGTGCGGGTATTATTCTGTTGTTTTTTATTACTATTGGCGTGCTGGACTCCATTCATTTAGCATCAGCAAATAATGAGGCTGAAACACCGACCACTGTATTGGATAGGATTTTGGCCCCTATAGATGAAATTACTGAAAAAACCTATTCGGCTCCTTTGGCTTTAAGACAGTTTATCAGCGAAACAATCTTAGTTAATGGTGTAGTCAAACAAATTCACCCATTACTTGTGTACCCAAGCAAACGAATAAAATCTAAGGCAGACAGAAAAGAGGTTATCCACAGTGTCATTTGGGATGCTTTAAAATATTGTATATTAGTCGCATTTTTTGTAGCGGCGTGTTGCGTATTCATTCGTTATTGCCAGCGGATAAAACCGTTGTTTTCCTTAAGTCCTACTAGCTTAAGTACTTTAATTACTTTGAGTCTGCTTACATTTTTTATTGTGCTTGGGTATGAGCTTTCAAGAACATTTCATGTGTTGGGTACTGGACAAATTGGACAAGATATTTTTTATTTTACGATTAAAAGTATACGCACAGGCTTGGTTATTGGTCTTTTAACTACTTTATTTATGTTACCTTTGGCTTTATTTCTAGGCGTTGCTGCAGGATATTTTGGTGGTTTGGCAGATGATCTGATTCAGTATGCATACACGACCTTAAGTTCCATTCCAGGAGTTTTATTGATTACTGCTTCTGTTCTATCTTTACAAGTTTATATCTCCAATCATCCTGAACAGTTTACAACTTTGGCTCAAAGTGCGGACGCCCGTTTATTAGCACTTTGTTTTATTCTAGGAGTAACCAGTTGGACTAATTTATGCCGGCTTTTACGTGCTGAAACCCTAAAATTACGAGAAGTTGACTATGTTCTGGCGGCGCGTGCTTTGGGCTCGAACTGGTTTACTATCATTCGCAAGCATTTATTACCTAATGTGATGCATATTGTGGTGATCACTCTAGTTCTCGATTTTAGTTTTTTGGTTATGGCTGAGGCATTGCTTTCATATGTGGGAGTAGGTGTTTCACCCATGACCATTAGTTGGGGAAATATGATTAATAGTGCACGACTTGAGTTGGCGCGTAACCCCGTAATCTGGTGGCCGATGCTGGCTGCATTTGTTTTTATGTTTTTGTTGGTATTAGCAATCAATTTATTTGCAGATGCGGTTAGGGATGCTTTTGATCCGCATCAATCTCAAGTTTAATTGAGTATCTACATAAACTTATGCCTGTGAGCAAGGCTGGGCTGTTAAGCCCAGCGTTTTGTTGAGTTAATTTTTGCTCTCGAAGAAATGTTTGGGATTGTGACATGCTGGGCTTAACAGCCCAGCTTACATTTGCCTAGGTTGTACATTGTAAATGGATCCCTGCCTACGCAGTGGTGCACATACGTTTACGAAAATGGTGCGTTGTTTTACGTGGAAGCGCTTATTTAGCCGTAGGCAAAACTCCTGATTTAGGTTAAAGTTCATCAATTAAGCTTAATGAGTTCAGTCCCTTATGCAACAACGTTTTGTTCATTTACGTGTTCACACAGAATATTCTTTAGTTGATGGTTTGGTACGGGTTAAACCATTAATGAAGATTTTACCATCTCGTGGAATGTGTGCTGTTGCAGTAACCGATCATTGCAATTTATTTGCAGCGGTGAAGCATTACAAAAGTGCTGTTGATGCCGGAATTAAACCAATTATTGGCAGTGACTTACCTTGTCATGATCCAGAACAACCCGAACGCGTATCTTCTCTAGTTCTTTTATGCCTTAATTCGGAAGGCTATAAAAATTTAACTTGTCTTGTTTCCAAAGCGTATCAAGAAGGACAATATCAAGGGCAACCAAGAGTACAAAATCAATGGATTGAAGAATATTCATCAGGACTTATCGCTTTATCTGGAGGACGATTTGGTGACATCGGCCAAGCTTTATTGGCCAATGATGATGCTTTAGCCAAAAGTCGTGCTTTATATTGGCAGAGCCTTTTTCCCAATCGTTTCTATTTGGAAATTCAACGTACAGGTCGACCGGATGAAACACGCTATAATGAAAAACTGATTGCTTTAGCTGATGAACTGCAATTACCTTTAGTTGCAACCAATGATGTGCGTTTTCTGGATCAAGATGATTTTGAGGCACATGAAGCGCGTGTGTGTATCCATGAGGGCTATACGTTAGCGGATCCTCGAAGAGTACAAAAGTACAGTGCACAACAGTATTTACGCTCAGCAGATGAAATGGTTGCCTTATTTTCTGATTTGCCTTCTGCAATAGAAAATACACTCGAAATCAGTAAGCGATGCACCGTGAAACTGGATCTAGGTAATAATTACCTGCCCAATTTCCCCATTCCAGAGGGATCTACAGTTGAAGGATATTTATCCCATTTATCACAAGTCGGTTTGGAAGAGCGCTTGCTGCAAATATTTAAAAACAAATCCCCGGAAGAATTGCAGGCATCTCGAGAAGAATATGACAAGCGCTTGCAAATTGAGCTGGATGTTATCAATAACATGGGATTTGCTGGATACTTCCTCATTGTCGCGGACTTTATTCAATGGGCTAAAAAAAATGGCGTTCCTGTTGGACCTGGTCGGGGCTCGGGTGCTGGCTCATTGGTCGCTTATGCATTAAAAATTACCGATTTAGATCCCTTAGAGTATGAGTTACTTTTTGAGCGTTTTTTGAATCCAGAACGGGTATCAATGCCTGACTTTGATATCGATTTTTGTATGGAAGGTCGCGATCGGGTCATTGATTATGTAGCAGAGAAATACGGCAGACAAAGTGTTTCACAGATTATTACCTTTGGTACTATGGCTGCAAAAGCAGTCGTACGAGATGTGGGGCGTGTGTTAGGGCATCCTTATGGCTTCGTTGATAAATTAGCAAAATTAATTCCTTTTGAGATAGGCATCACCTTAAACAAAGCTATGGAGCAGGAAGAGGAGCTCAAACGTCGTTATTCCGAAGAAGAGGAAGTGAAAGAGCTCATTGATTTGGCATTAAAACTCGAGGGGATAACTCGAAATGCAGGAAAACATGCCGGAGGGGTTGTCATTGCCCCATCCCAGCTCACTGATTTCACTGCAATTTATTGTGAAGAGGGCTCCACTCAGATTGTGAGCCAGTTTGATAAAGATGATGTTGAAGCAGCAGGCTTAGTCAAATTTGACTTCTTGGGTTTAAGAACGCTGACAATCATTGATTGGGCATTGGCTACCGTAAATAAAAAACGAGCTCTGGAAGGATTGCCTCTGGTTGATATCAGCCAAATACCTACAGACGATGTGGCAACATTTGATTTATTAAAGGCTTGTAAAACAACTGCGGTATTCCAGCTGGAATCCCGCGGAATGAAAGAGTTGATTAACCGCCTGCAACCGGATTGCTTTGAAGACATCATCGCTTTAGTGGCCTTATTCAGACCAGGTCCTTTGCAATCTGGGATGGTGGACGACTTTATCGATCGCAAGCATGGACGTGCGGCGGTTGATTACCCGCATCCTGATTTGGAGCCTATTTTAAAGCCAACATACGGCGTTATCTTGTATCAAGAGCAAGTCATGCAGATTGCGCAGGTATTAGCGAATTATACTTTGGGCGCTGCGGATTTATTACGACGCGCTATGGGAAAGAAAAAGCCTGAAGAAATGGCGAAACAACGGGAGATTTTTACCGAAGGAGCAACCGCTCGCGGAGTCGATGAAAAGGTCGCAACCCATATTTTTGATTTGATGGAAAAATTTGCAGGTTATGGATTTAATAAATCGCATTCGGCAGCTTATGCACTCGTTGCCTATCAAACGGCATGGCTTAAAGCACATTATCCAGCAGCATTTATGGCCGCGGTTATGTCTTCGGATATGGATAATACCGATAAAGTAGTTACTTTTATTGATGAATGTGCGCATATGAAATTGAAGGTTTTACCACCCTCCATCAATCATTCTATGTATCCGTTTACAGTCACTGATGAGACCACCATTATTTATGGTCTGGGAGCCATAAAAGGAGTAGGGGAGTCTGCGATTGATTGCATTACCGAGGCTCGAGGCATTGGAGGAAGCTATGTGGATTTATTTGGTTTTTGCCAACGTCTTGATCTGCGTAAGGTGAATCGACGCGTTTTAGAAGCACTGATTAAAAGTGGTGCTTTTGATGATTGGGGTGTAGAACGGGCAATATTGACTGCTTCTTTGGAAAAAGCATTAAAAGTAGCAGAAAAGGAGCACCAAAATCAGTCCAGTGGTCAATTTGATTTGTTTTCCTTATTGGATGATGGGAACAAGGAGCAAGAATATGTTCCATGTAAACCTTGGTCTGAGGCACAACGCCTAGAGGGTGAGCGAGAGGTTCTAGGCTTTTATCTAACAGGACATCCAGCAGATCAATATCGACGTGAGTTTGGTGATTTTATCGTTTCAATCAGCCAATTAAACCCATCCATGCATAAAAAAGCACTGATTTGTGCACAAATAGTTGGAATTCGCAAGATTATAACCAAACGTGGTAAGAAACTTGTGATTCTGGGTATGGATGATTCCACGTCTCGATTGGATGTTGTTGTGTTCGGTGAACTTTTTGAGGCCTCTGGTTCTACCTTAGCCACTGGCGATATGCTCGTTATTGAAGGTGAGGTAGCACATGATGATTATAATGGCGGTGTAAAAATGACTGCAAATAATCTTTATGATGTGCCAACAGCTCGCACCAGATTTGCTCGATGTCTTGAATTACGTTTGCATGCTGGAAATCGGGGAATTTTAGCCTCAATTCAGGCATTGTTAAAAGCGCACGTTGGGCGTTGCTCCGTTCAATTGTTATACAGCAATGACCATGCACGGGCACTGCTAAGTTTGTCACCACAATGGCAGGTTATTCCTAGTGATGAATTACTTGGACTTTTGACCAATCTTTTGGGTGATGAGCAGGTTTTGATGCGGTACTAGGGGCTGTTAAACAGCCCCTGGTAACTTGCAACTGGGAGTTTTAATGCTGCAAGCAGTCAGGCTACATTTTAAATAGGGTCTTTTAACCAAGTAACAGTTTATCCATTTTGGCGGCGCAAATGAAATCATTCTGACTCAAACCGTTGAGTGCATGAGTCATGAAACTGACACGACAATAATTATAGCCAACCTCTAAATCAGGGTGATGGTTTTCAGTATTTGCTATCCAGGCCAGTGCATTGACAAACGCCATTGTTTCATAAAAATCTTTAAAAGATAAACTGCGTTTGATGATGCGGTGATCAGCACTGACTTCCCAATGTTTATTTAATTGAGGCATTAAATTTTTAATTTGTTCTGCGTTTAATGCGGCTCCGATACCTTCACATGATTCACAATGTTTGCTGCTTAAATCACTGGTCATTTTATTTCCTTACTTGTAGTAATTACTCAACGTATCAAGAAATCGATTATTCTGCTCTTTAGTTCCAACAGTTACGCGTAGGTAATTGTTCATTTTATAGGGATGCAGAGGTCTCACTATGATACCCCTATCTAAAAGATAGTTATAGAGCAACATACTGTCTTCCTTGCAGTCAAAGGTCAAGAAATTACATGCAGAGGGTAAGTAATTGATATTGAGTTGCTCAAACCCTTGCTTCATTTGCAGCATGCCTTCCGTATTGGTTTGCAAGCTTAATTGAAGAAACTGCTCATCATCAAGGGCCGCATGAGCGGTGGTCAATGCAACCTGGTTGACCGTAAATGGCAACTGTATCCGTTGCATCAGCTCAATGATTGAAGGGTTGGCCATCGCATAACCCAAACGCACTCCCGCTAATCCATATATTTTGGAAAAGGTGCGCGTAATCACTAAATTAGGGTGTTGTGCTAACCATTCGATGCTGTTGCAACTTAATTGGGAGGCGGCGTACTCGTAATAAGCTTCATCAAGGACCAAGAGCGTACTTTCAGGAATATGTTCTAACAAACGTTTTATTTCTTTTTGACTGATTAAGATGCCAGTGGGATTATTGGGATTTGCAAGAAAAATGATCCCTGTTTTTGAGTTGCATGCTTGGATCAGGTTATCTATATTAACTTGCCAATCTGAATTCACCGCAACGGAATGCACGGGAATGTTCAACGTGTGTGCTTGGATCGCATAAGTGCTAAATGCATGGTCATGGGTGATAATGTGTTTGTCATGATGCAGTGCGAAACAGTTGAGTAGAATAGTATAGATATAATCCGAACCATTACTTAAAAAAAGCTGATTGGTATTGATTTTAAGTTTATTTGCCAATTTAGGCATTAAAGGATGATTGAGTGGTGAGGGGTACATTGCTAAGACATGGGGTGACATTTTTCGAAATGCCTCCAGTGCCAAGGGACTGCAGCCCAGAGGGTTTTCATTACTGGCCATTTTAATGATGTCGCTGTCATTAATCCCTTTTTCACGTGCTAATTCTTCTATGGATTTACCTGGTTTATAGGGGACTAAAGAGCGTATGCCTGGATGCGGTAATTGTTGAAAGTTAACTGCCATAAAATGCTCCCTATTTAAAATTTTTCTCATATTATCCAAGCTTTAGTCTTCTGTCACGAGCTTGTTGCAACAAAGAAATGATTTTAGGACACTTATAGTGTAGTAGTATGACCGGGGATTGAAGAGCCCCGGCATTGAGATTATTGGTAAGAAGGGGGATTTTGGGCAATTAAGTCATCAAAGGCGCGATTTGGGATCAAATCGGATTCATTTAAAGGTTGACGATCAAGAGGGCACTCATGTTTTTGTCGTATCCAAAATCGAATGCCTCGTGTTTCAGTTTTATTATCATCATTAAAGGTATGGCCATGTGTATCCATCAAGGTAGGAACTCCCTTAATTCCTAAAGGCTCATGTGTAATCGGATCGACGAGTTGATTCTTAGGTTCTTCTTTGGTAGATGATGCATCGCCCTTTAATGGACCCAAAAGAAGTTGTGCCCATGATGTGCGTTTGTAATAGTTCACTTGTTGATAAAATTCATCGGAGTGGATTGCTTGTGCAGGGATACAACATTCACGGTTGTGGCGATCGGGGGTTACAGGAGCTTGTCCCGATTTTGCATAAACGAGTGCAACACCCTGAAGTACTGCAGCACGAAATCGCTCGAGTAACTCGGTGCATTTGCTTATAAAATGGGCAGGTGGAGAGAGAAGAAGTCCAAGACCCCAGCCAGCAAGACCACCAATTGCAGAGCAAAAGACAGCTACAGGTTGAGACAAGTTTAAAAAAGGCAAGAAAAAATCAAGTGTTTTGGCAATGACAAAAGGAATGGCAGCAAATGCTATACCTACAGTCGCAGTTCCTATATTCCAGGCTTTTTGAAAATAAGTTGTTGGTACATCATAGGCACCAAGTGATTCGAAAAAAGTTGTTTTACCAATAAAAACAGCGAAATCATCAATCGAGCTATATATCTTCTTTTTAAGAGCAATAAGTCCTTGAAGCAATAAGTCAGGAATAAATAAAGCAGTACCAATAAGAGCGCCAATAGGAGCGCCAATTGCAAATCCTAAAGCCTCTCCTATCCAGCCAAATATTCCACGCATGACTCCATAATGACGTGTGCCATCAGCATAGTCTATGTATGCACTGTTCTCTTTCCAATATGAGGTATAATCGGGAATCCAGAACATGGCTAAAATAAGGTCAAGAATTATGCCAGGGATACTTGTAATTTCTCTTAATACCATGCGCGTCAATACATGACCTACGGTCATACCTTTAGCGAAATAAGCATACATCACTTCTCTCCCTCTTATGTTCTTAAATATTTTTGCGGATTGTACGTTGTTCCCGGCGCATTTTAAACACATAAAAGTTTAATAACAATCCAACGGGTTTTATATGATTCACAATGAATTAAATTTAATCTATTTTGTAGTATTGGACCAATGCAGGTTCTTGCATTTTTATTTTTACGGCGCTAACCTGTGGATGGCAAACCAACCACAGGACATGGAATATGAATTGGCAAAAGGGATTTTCCCTTACTGAAGTATTGGTATCTTTATTTCTCGTAAGTACTTTGGCTTTAACTTTGTTGCAGCAGCAATGGCAGAATAAACAACTGGTTAATCAGTTGGTCTTAAGAATGCAAGCCTCCCAATTTCTTGATGAAATAGAAGAAACGTTGGTGGCTAAAGTGCCAAAATTACCATCAGCTCCTACACCTTATCATTTGGAAATACACCATAAAAATCAATACTTACGGATTCAACTTGCCTGGTTCAAACAACTAGGAACGCTTACCCGTAAACACAGTTCCATAAGCCGTTTCAAATGAAAACACAAGCAGGAATCAGCCTAACTGAGGTTTTGATAAGTCTTTTTCTAACGAGTGTGATTGTAACGACTTTATGCCAGCTTTATTTAGGCTGCAAACGCCAATATCTTGAAATTGAAAAAATTTTGACAGCGCGTTTTGATGTGCAATGGGTAAGTGATTTGCTGAGTGATAGCATTCGACGTGCAGGTTTTACTCCTTGTTTGGGCATTGAGCGCTTGCAAGTTATTGATCGCAGAAATCGGCAAAATAAGATTCATGCGCTGCAAATTAGTAATCAGCCCAATCAATTTATCCAAGTAAATCGTATGAATGAGCACTTTACAAAAATAGTCAAAGTTGAAGGTGCAACAAGGATATTGGTGCAAAATCCAGTGAGCTTTCATAAAAGGCGGCCTGTACTTGTCGCTGATTGTGAGCATGCGGAGGTACAAGAGTTATTTGATATAGAACATCATGCTGAGAATTCGCTTATTACTTTGAACAAACCATTGGTTTTTTCCTACGATAGTTCGGCATATATAGGTGAGTATCTTGAGGAAAAATGGTTCATTAAAAACAATGCAAATGATGAGGCGACACTGCATTATCATTTAGTGCAGACAGAAGAAGTAACCTCTTTAATTCATTTTATGCATACCCGCAATCGACGTGTCAAAGAAAAACAGTTGCTTGAAATCATTTTGGGCTTGGATGAAAACAAAATACATAAACTCAGAGTAGCGGTACGTGGTTCATGAGTAAAAAAGATAAAGGATTTGTTTTACTCGTGACCATGCTAATTATGGGGGTGATTGGTTTACTTATAATGACTGCAATGCAGCATACTTTACTGTATTACAAGGCAATTAATAAACAAGAAGTAGCACATCAGAGTTTTTATCAATTAGAAGATGTCGCATTGCAATTGCTGCATCAGCACACAACATTTAATCAGGATTGTGTGGTGCACACCGACGCTGCAAATCAGGTGATGCATCAGCTTCTTCGCAACAAGGGCTGCTCTTTGGATAGTGATAATGTCTTGTACAAATATTACCTTGAAGACTTAGGTGAGTTTCCTTGTTTAAGTGTGTGGTATAGGGGGCAAAAATCGGCGACACACCACCTGCGACTTACTATTATGCTCATTGAAGATGGGGTTCCGGGATCGATACTACAAATACGATTTATCCGTAGAGGCAAGGTTATGCCGTGTCTTGCAAAGGAACATTCAGTTTCTCTTGGCGTGAGTAGTTGGCGGTATTTGCCTTCACTATAAGGTAAATTTTAAAGTCACTGAGGATCGTATCTCTATTTAGGTCTGTGGCTAATGTCATTTCATTGATAGTTAGTTTTCTATTCTACGTTTAGAAGAACACTTAAGTTGGATAACGGTGGATGTTTTTTCCTTTGTTAAGTGATTCGGGTTTCGGTTTTGATTTTGCGGCTTATTCATATTAGGGCAGGTGCCGCATGGTCGGGGATTACGATCCACCGCCATGGACACCGGTCGTGCTAGGAATCTACGTGAAAAAAAATCAAACAATCTTAGGCGTTAGAGATGACTTGGAACAAGGCGCCTGTTACTTGGCTATTGGAACCACCCCATTTTTTCCTTGATTTTAGCAATAATTAAAGATGCTATTTCTGAACTATTTAAGCCACCTACGACAAAAGATCCATCAGCATTACCACTGAATTTAAACGAAATAGTCCCATCTTCTTGAATTTCGCCTAAACTTGACATAGCAAGTGTTAATCCTTGTATAAAATACTTAGGAAAATAATTTGCATAATATTTTATGGAAGGCATATTCATTAAGTCCGCAAGCTGGTTAGCCCAATTAAGTTGAATCCACTCAGCTGCTTTTTGCAGGTCATGGGCTGGATTTTTGAGGTTGAATTCCTGGCTCCATACTGGAGAATCAGCTACACCATTAGAAAAATAACTTTTACTGCCTAATGAGGTACTCCAACTGCCATCGTAAGCATCAAGTTGGAAGTAGTTATTAATGTGGGTGAAAAAAATAGCGTCTTTAAACAAATAATCAAAAGAACCTTGCAACGTTACGCTTATACCTGTCCATTTAGAAAGCGGTGCGGTAAAATCCAAAAATAAGTCAACGCCATATAAAGCTTGTTGCAGCAGTTGATCATATTCTGTCTTTTCTTCCAAATTTCGGTATTCCTCGCTCATGGTACGTAGTGCCGATATGACCAGATCTGCCAAAGATCCTTTCCCAAATCCATTACCATTAATTTTCCAGAACCCTTCCTTTACGGCATCTTGTTTTTCCTGCAATTCAAAGGTTAGGCTTTGACTATCTAGTTCAAATGTTGTTTTCATTGCCGGATGAGCATTATTCTCTAAGTCCATAGAAGTTGATAAATAAAAATGGATGTTTCCATCTGCGAGTAACATCAATGTTTTGAAAAGATAATAACCAAAATTGGATACAGTTTTACCATTTACTTGTTTAAATATTTTATGAAGCGGCCTGCCATGCAAATCTACGGCTATTTCTCTTCGGTTAGCATGAACAACATTGGTAATTTGTAAATCAAAAGCACCTAAAGAGCGCGTCCATTCACTACCGTTTTGAGTAATCACTTTGAACTGTACCTCTGGCCCTTGTACTAAAATTAGAGCAATATCAGAAAATGATGGCCATTGTTGCGTCACTAAAGGATCAAGGACTTGTCCATTGTTTAGTGCTATTTCTGCCTGTAGGCTCTGGGCTTCGATTCGCACAGTCTTAATTAAATTTTGCTGCGGGAGAATATTGGTCATATCCAGTTCAAGAGTAGCCGCTGAAAGAGTATTGGTAATTAGATGAATACTAAAAAGCAAAAGAAAAGAAATATAGCGCATCGTAACTCCTTAAAAAAATTTATTTCATTGCTCGCATTAAGATTCACTAAATCCTAAATCCTAAATCCTAAATCCTAAATCCTAAATCCTAAATCCTAAATCCTAAATCCTAAATCCTAAATCATCTAAAGCACTGTCTATGTGCGGCGAATTATAAAACTCAAATTTAGAATTTGCTACATATAGCTATTGCTCAATGATTTCCATTGATAGAGAAAGAAATTTGGATTGTTATGGATAATGCATCAACGCAACATTTTATTTTTACTAAGTACCATCCGGCTCCGATTCCGGGTTCCACTTCGTTTCATCCAGGCTACAGTTTAGGTTGGCCGGCATACGTTTACGTAAATGAAATCATTTGGGATTGAAAAGGAGTTGGCCACAGATCCCAATATTCTCTTGAGCTATCTAGAACCTAGTTGTATTGTAATGGTTAGGATAAATAGAGAGGCCCTTTTTGGTGCGACTACAAAAGATTTTTGAATACAAGTATTGGCCGCAAATTGCGGTGATTGTGCTGTTATTGGCAGGGTATGCTGCATATCGTTATTTTGCTTTTTATGACACGCGTTCGAATGATGCCTATGTCTCAGCACATATGGTCAATATGATCTCTTTAGTTTCTGGCCCTGTGACGCAAATTTATGTTAGAGAAAACCAGAAGGTTAAAAAAGGCGATAAACTTCTTGAAATTGATTCTCTTCCATATACTTATGCCGTACAACGCGCTAAGGCTAAGTTAAATATTGCCAAATTGAATTATGAAAATGAAAAAGCAAATGTGATTAAAGCCGAACAACGATTAAAAGAAAGCCAAGTCCAATTGAGTTTAAGCCAAGATCACTACAACCGCTATTCAAAGTTACTATTGAAAGGTGATATGGCCAAAATCACTTTAGTTAATTTGACCGATAAAATGAAAGAACAAACGGCAGCAATTAAAGAGGCGGAAGAGCAACTTAAAATTGCACAAACCAATTTGGATGACAGTCAGATTTTAGCAGCACAGGCGGAGCTGGGCGAGGCAAATTATCTTCTAAATCATACTACTCTTGTAGCACCTGAGGATGGTTATATCACTAATTTTAATACGCGGGTAGGTCAATACATTAAAACCGGCGAAGGATTATTTGCATTTATAGAAACCAAGCAATGGTGGGTCGTTACACGTTATCGAGAAACAGCAATCCGACTGATTCAACCTGGAGACAAGGCAGAAATTATGATTGATATGTATCCAGGAAAAGTCTTTCATGGGCATGTAGACAGCATTGGCTGGGGAATTAATCGAGTACAGCGTGGTGATGTTGTTCCTTCGACCTTACTTTATTTAGAAGCAACTGAAGATTGGATTCGCATTGCACAACGTTTTCCGGTGCGAATTTATATTGATGATTTAACGGATGAATACCCCATGCGCATTGGAGCCAATGCGACGACCATTACCTACAGGTGATTTGTGTTTTTCTGGCCTCAAACTGTTGAAAACAGAGCCGCCATAAGAACTGCAGTTGCTGCATTAGCTGCGGTGTTGATTTCATTTAAATTTCATTTAGAAACACCTTTTTGGTCTGGAATGAGCGTTGTTGTTGTGTCCAATTTATATACCGGCAATATTATTGATAAAGCCATGTTGCGTATTATTGGTACTGTCGCTGGAGCGTTTTTGGGCTTTTATGCTGCAGGACTAGTGGCCAACAGTTTTTTACTCTATTTTCTTTCGTGCTTTTTAATCGTGTGCATTGGTTCCTATTATTATAGTTTCAGTGCCAATGGCTATGCTTATTTATTAGGTGCACTTTGTGCCTTTCTTATTATTTCTCAAGTTGCTATGAATCCACAAAACGCTTTTTTCGTAGCGATTTGGAGGCCGGTGGAGATTGGGATTGGCGTTTTGGTATCGGCAATTAGTGCGTATCTTATTTTTCCAAATCATTTAAAAGACAATATTGCCATACAACTGCATGATATTTTTACTGATTTCTCAGTTGAGTTAGGCCAATTGCTTAATATGTTGCGTGATGGTCAGTTTGATTTTGATGTGTTAGCACAAAACAATTTAAAGATAAAAAAGAAACTACGTAAAGCAGTCGAACTTGTCGGTGCAATGAACCATGAATTGGGGGTTACCAAAGCGCGAACTGATCAAGTTCGGGCATTGTTGGATATTTTTTATGATTTGTCACGACAGTCACAATATTTGATTCTAATATCTCCCCAGCATGGCGATTTGTCGATTGTCCAATCATTATCGATACAACCCGTGCTGAATGCGATGCAAGAGGATCTGGTGCATTTGCAGATGACTTTTTCTCATCAAGATGCGCTACTGGAATTAAAAACAGAGGCGGCAATAGCTGAAATGGAACAGCATGTGCAGCAGATACAAAAAGGGGGAGAGGGCGTTTTCTCTTATTTGAATCCAAAAACGAACATTGACATAGAAGCACAAGAACCTGCTGTTAAAAGTAATTTTGTCTATGCTTTTCTTCATTTCCTGCATCAGGTGAATCAAAGTCTTCTTTTGATGCATTCGTTATTAAGCCGCATTCCTCATGGCTTGACCAAAAAATTTCAAGTCTTAAAAACTCAGGATCGAATCCGTACCGATATAGATGTCATTAAGCGCAGTATTAAAGCTGGATTTTCGGTTATTTTGGCTTTGGGTTTTTGGATGGCAAGTAATTGGCCTGGTGGTTTAAATGGAATTATCAGCAGTCTTGTGATTTCTATTCGTAAAAATCTTTTTGAAATGAAAAATGTCAGCATTCATCGCTTACTTGGCTGTATTTTGGGTGGGGGCATTGCTTTATTCTCCTTATTTCTTATTGAGATGACACTTTATGATTTTATTTTAATATTCTTTTTTTCGGTTTGGGGTTTTTCTTATTTTATGTTCAAGCTGCCTAAATACGCTTATATTGGCTTACAGGCAAACATTGCTTTAATTATTTCTCTTGCTCAAGAAGGAGGGCCTCCTGTTTATTTGGGGCCTCCATTGCAACGTTTGGGTGGAATTGTTATTGGCATTGTCGCCAGTTTTATTGTGGCAAATCTTATCTGGCGTTCTGACGTTTGGACTATGTTGAATCGTTATCTCAATAAACTGTACCTTTATATGGGACAAAATTTAAAGCAAATACTCTTAACATCAGGAAATCAAAAAAAACTACATGATTTGGCAAACTTGTTTTGGGCTTCTCGAGGATTGCTTGAATCACTTGTTGATGAACCCTTAAGTGCTAAAAAGCAAAATATTTTAGCTGAATTACAAAAACGTTTTGATTCTTTGGTCATGATACAGGCAACTATGAGTCATATTTTGGGTGCTATTAATCGTGAAAAAGTTGCGGAAACAGCTCGAGCATTAGGATGTGATTTGCCTTTTTATGAGCACGAAGTGTGGGTTGCGTTTAGCCAGCACGATGAGCCATATGGATTGACATTAAGTCATCAATTACAGGATTTATTATCTGAAATTGATAAAAAAATGACATTTTCCCAGGTGTCAGATAATGATTTAAGGGGCTTTTTAGCGTATGTAAATGCGTTAAATCAGTTGGCTTTAAGAATTCATTAGGGGAAAACCCGAGGGATTATCACTTTTTTCGCACAGTTTATAAATTTTTCCCTATCTTTCACCTGCAAAATTGTAGCCTTCACCCAGGCTACTTTTGACTGCCAGCAGGCGTAGCGCCTGTCGTAAATACGGCCGTATTTGTGTTTTTTTATCATTATCTCCGAAATAATTCATTTTAAATCAATTAACTAGCTGAACGAATAAGCCTTATTTAATTCGTGTCTTAATCCTGACCCTATTGTTCCAGAATTAATTGCTGATCATAATTTGCACCAATGTAACTTTGTAAGACTTCATCTATGCGTATTCAGACTGAGGCACAACGTCTAGCCCATCCTCAAGCTCGATTAATTCCTAAATCGCTAATGAATGATGAGAGCGTCTTTAGGAATGAGCTGTTGGATGATTTCATTCCACTGATGCAAACCCAGACAAACGCGCAATTATTTGCTTGTTTACGTGATTTTGTCATGCCTCAAGAACAGAGAAAACGAAAATGTTTATGGCTTGCTGGGGTGTACAGTCATCCTCATCTGAGCAAAGAACAATTGGTGGCACTTGCCAAGCAGATAGGCTTATCGCCCAAGGCGCATCTTGAGGTGAGCATCATGCTTAACCGCCAGGATAATTTAGCGTATGTGATAGACCTGCCAGGTTATGCAGAAGTCATTGAGCAGCAGGTAAGAGCTTTCTTTGGTTTGGCGGCTGGCTATGGATGTCTTGGCATGCTCACTGATTTGGCATCAAAAGCGTCGCCCGAGAAATTACAAGCGATGATTGCTGCTGATGATTATTGGGCTTTTATGTGGGCAGCAGAAAATGGTCATCTAGAAGTACTTCGTTATTTGGAATCAAAGGCTCCAGATAAAGTGCAAGCGATCATTGCTGCTGGTAATTTTGCGGCTTTTAGATGGGCAGCAGAAAATGGTCATCTCGAAGTACTTCGTTATTTGGCATCAAAAGTGTCACTTGATAAAGTACAAGAAATGGTTGCTGCTTATGAGTTTCGAGCTTTTAGATTGGCCGTAAACAACAATCAGGTTGATGTACTCCAGCACTTATTAGGTTTTACTTCGGTATTTGCCTATGCTGAGGCGCACCAACGAGAATATGGGGCTATTGTTATTCCTTATCTAGAACAACAGATTTTGAATTTACGTACCCGCAAGCAGGCCTTTGAACAAGCCCACCCCAATGCGGTTTTTGATGTAGGCAGTGACGAGGAAGGGGATTTATTGTTTTACTACGCACGGCAATTAATTCGCCGTAATGACCCTGCCTTACGCGATGCACTGTTATTATTACTAGAGCTTCCCGGGGTTAAAGTCCGGGCGCATCGCGCAATTCGCGGTGGTGTCCCTAATGAATTATTGCGGCTGGCCTTAAGTGTGGGTAATCAGATGGCAGCCGAGTTGTTATTGGCCATCCCTGCCGTACGCCAAGAAGCCGAAGCCCACAACTATTATCGTGACGAGCAACAAGGTGCGTTGGACTTAGGACAATTGGCGCGCGACCGCGAATCATCAATGACGGCGCTAAGCCAAGGCGAGCAGCAACGCTTACAGGGCATCTTAACCCGTTATCAACCCTTACTTACTGCCGCAGGCATTATAAATTGTATGCAGGACTTACGCGAGGAATTAGTGTCTCGTTATGAAGCCCATCCGGCGACAGTCTTGGTTCCTGGCGAGACAGCCGGCCAAAGTAAGGCGCTGGTTCTCCCCATGCAATGGTCTGCTTTCCAAGACCTGAAACTGGCCGAGCCTTATTACAGTGCTGCACTCAAAGCTTATTATGCGCATAAGGCACACAGTGCTTGGCGTTATTTATTAAAACCCAATCCCTGGATGCATGAGCGGGCAAGCTATGTTTATGTGGACGAGCAAAATCCTCAGGAAAAATGGTCAACTTTTGAGGAATACCAACCCTTAATCGCGGTCTTGTATTTGGCAGCCATTGACCATGAGACTGCCGCTAGCGATGGTTATACCTTGGAAACCAGGCTCACCCATTTTATTGATGAACTGGCGCTAATTGGCCGCGCGCATAATTGGGATGACACCCGCAGCAAACTTGATAAACAAGGCAAGCCTATTTGCGAGGAATACGACAATCTTCAAGGCGATAGACCCAGTTGCTTCTCCGGCGTTAAGCGTCGTTTATTTCAAGCGGTACAAGGACATCCTTTATTGGT
>NZ_LNYY01000019.1:1139957-1277930 GCF_001468005.1 Legionella steelei | reverse complement strand
TCTCAACTCATGTGTCAAGGATGTCCCCGAACAGTGTCAGGGATGTCCCCGGCTATACAGCAGCCCAGCCTACGGTTATTTAGCTTTGTCAACAAATTACCTAACACATATAGGGATGACGACGAACACGCCGCTGTATTAATGCTACAGTATTTGTAGAATAAGAATTCAGACTGTTTTTCCTGTGATTACCCTCTTGAACTCTATGCGCAAGTGTTAGTACACTAGACTTTTAGCCAAGCCTTAATATTATGAACCTAAATACTGTTGCTGCATTACTTACTCAACCATGTCAGATCAGTGCTGAACTTACTGGTATTTGTACTGATAGTCGTGAACTAAAACCAGGAAGTTTATTTATTGCCATCCGGGGGGAGCGCTTTGACGGGCATGATTTTATAAAGGAAGCAGAGGCGCAGGGTGCAATCGCTGCAGTAGTTAATTATGCTGTAGACGGTGTGAGCATGCCACAATTCGTTGTTCCTGATCCAATACAAGCCCTGGCTAAAATAGCAGCGGCACATCGACAAGATATACATTGCCCTGTTATTGCATTGACTGGATCCAATGGGAAAACCACAACTAAAGAAATGATCGCGGCCATTTTACCCTCTCCCTCACATGCAACTCGAGGAAATTTCAATAATCATATTGGCGCACCTTTAAGTGTGTTACAACTGAATAACCAACATCGTTATGCAGTTTTTGAATTAGGTGCAAATCATCCTGGTGAAATCGCCCATACTGTGGCAATTGTTCATCCTGATGTGACCTTAATTAATAACATTGCTCCTGCCCATGTGGAAGGTTTTGGTTCCATAGATGGCGTTGCGCGCGCCAAAGGAGAAATTCATCAGGGTTTGTCACTTGCAGGTGTTGCGGTGGTGAATGACGATGATGCTTATGCTCATTTTTGGGACGAATTATTGCTTGATAAAAAAGTACTCCGTTTTTCTTTGGATCATACGGCCGATGTTTACGCACAAGATGTGCAATTAGATGACTCTGGTTGTGGACAGTTTTCTTTAATCATCCCTAATGGACGAGCTGATATTCATTTAAAAGTTCCTGGTCTGCATAATGTTCGTAATGCTCTGGCTGCTGCGGCGTGTTGCCATGCAGTAGGTATTTCCGTAAAAGAGATCCAACAAGGATTAAATCGATTTGGTGGTGTAAAAGGACGCCTAACTGTCCTTGAAGGAAAAAATCAATCTACTGTAATTGATGATACTTATAATGCAAACTTACGCTCTGTTTTAGCTGCTTTAGAAGTATTGGCGGAATGTCCAGGGAATAAAATTTTTGTGTTCGGGGATATGGGTGAATTGGGTGCTTGGGCAACTCAGCATCACCAGGAAGTTGGATTTGCAGCGCGTCGGTTGGGTATTAATCAGTTACTCAGCTGCGGAGCCAATAGCAAATTAGCTGCTGAATCATTTGGTGTTGGTGGTGAGCATTTCATTACCCAGGAACAATTAATACAAAATCTCGTAGAAAAGTTGTCACCAGATACGGTTGTTTTGGTAAAAGGTTCTCGATCCAGTGCAATGGAAAAGATTGTACATCAGCTGATATAAGTTGACTTTAGTTTGTATGACAATAAATAAGTAGTCGGTCACCTAGGATATGAATTGTGATGAATGGTTGATTTTGAGTATAGGTATACCAAATACGACTGTGCTCTGAAACAAGGCGACTAGATACATGAATAATTGCGTTAATAATCCAAGAAATTTTTTTATACGATGCTGAATGGTATGTAGGTTTATGGTATGCTTGGCCGCTTTTTTGGCCCATTATCCTGTTGGGCTTACTTAACAAAAACCCATCGGGCGTGTTTACAATTTGCTAGATTGAGTCACAAGGCTTTGCGACCAAGAGAGTAGAGTTTGTAAGTAGGCTTTTATTGGGGTTAACAAGAGGAACAATTATGCTCTACTGGCTAACGCAGCTATTCCAAGGACAGTATCATGCGTTAAGAGTTTTCCAATACCTGACCTTCAGATCTATTTTAGCTTCTTTGACTGCGCTTATAGTGGGACTAGTCTGTGGGCCGCTGATGATTCGCTGGTTACGTGGTTTGCAGATTGGTCAGATGGTGAGGGATGATGGTCCCCAAACCCATTTATCAAAAGCTGGAACCCCAACTATGGGTGGGGTCTTAATCTTGTTGGCTATTACCGTGAGCTGTTTGCTTTGGGGGGATTTACAACAGTCCAGTTTATGGCTTGTCCTTTTAGTGACCCTTGCAAATGGGGTCGTAGGTTGGGTCGATGATTATCGTAAATTAGTATTAAAAAATAGCAAAGGATTACCTGCACGCTGGAAATATTTTTGGCAATCAATTATTGCGCTTATTGCAGTTATTTACTTATATATGCATGCCACTTTACCTGTCCATACTCAGCTTACTGTTCCTTTTTTTAAATCCTTAACTATAGGTTTAGGTATCTTCTTTCCTGTTCTGGGTTATTTTGTAATTGTAGGGAGCTCTAATGCAGTGAACCTGACTGACGGCCTAGATGGCTTAGCAATTATGCCTATAGTCATGGTGGCTGGGGCTTTGGGGATCTTTGCTTATGCTTCCAGTAATGCTGTTTATGCACCCTATTTAGGAATACCCTATGTTCCTAATACCGGGGAGTTAACGATTTTTTGCTCCTCAATTGTTGGCGCAGGACTTGGTTTTCTTTGGTACAATAGTTATCCCGCACAGGTATTTATGGGAGATGTTGGTTCTTTAGCTTTAGGAGCGGCTTTAGGTATTGTTGCGGTAGTTGTCCGCGAGGAATTGGTTTTATTAATGATGGGTGGCTTATTTGTCATTGAGACTATTTCTGTTATTTTACAGGTAGGTTATTTTAAGTACACTCATGGTAAACGTTTATTCCGAATGGCTCCTTTACATCATCATTTTGAATTAAAAGGATGGTCAGAGCCTAAAATAATTGTCAGATTTTGGATTATCACTGTTGTTTTTGTATTATGCGGATTGGCCACTTTGAAACTTCGATAAAAAGGATACACTCATGAATCCTCCTTTGTATTTGGTTGCAGGTTTGGGTAAAACAGGAGTATCGATAGCGCGATATTTACGTAGAAAAAATATACCTTTTCTTGCTTTTGATACACGTGCCCAAGCTCCAAGTGTCGCTGAGTTTACAAAAGAATTTCCAGATATCCCTGTTTATACGCAACACATGCCTGATGAAATAATCGCTCAGCTGTCAGATATTATCGCAAGCCCCGGGTTATCCTTAGATACTCCTTTTTTAAAGAAAGCCATGCAGATGGGCATAGATGTATACGGTGATATAGAATGTTTGGCTCGAGAGATTCATGCTCCGGTGATTGCAATTACTGGAACCAATGGAAAATCTACCGTGACCACCTTAGTAGGGGAAATGGCGAAAGCTGCAGGATATAAAGTTGCCGTAGCTGGAAATATAGGAACCCCTGTTCTCGATATGCTCCATGATGGTCATCAGTATGATTTATGGGTTTTGGAGTTGTCTAGCTTTCAATTAGACCTAACTTATTCTTTGGCCCCAATTGCGGCAACTATTCTGAATGTAACCCCCGACCATTTAGACCGGCATCATACTATGGAGGCTTATGCCCAAGCCAAACAACGGGTGTATCACCAAGCACAGGTTGCACTATTTAATCGCGATGATCCTTATACTGTTCCTACTGCAGGAGTTAACCGTATTTCTTTTGGTGCTGATGCACCTGAACAAAACAATTGGGGTTTGATCACTCAAGAAGAGAAAATATACTTGGCGAAAGGGGATGCGTGCATTTTGCCAGTTGATTCTATATTGATCAAAGGAGTTCACAATTGGCTTAATGCGCTAGCTGCTTCTGCTTTAGCTGATGCGGCAGGTATGTCTTATCAACACATTACGAGTGTATTGACTTCATTTACGGGGTTACCTCATCGTTGTCAATGGGTGCGAACTCTTGATGGCGTTGATTGGATTAATGATTCAAAAGGGACGAACATTGGTGCAACCATCTCTGCTATTAATGGAATAGGAGGTTCTATGCAAGGAAAAATTGTACTTATTGCTGGAGGGCAAGGAAAGGGGGCTGATTTTAGCGAGTTAGCTCAACCTATAGCTGATTATGTTCGCTCTATCATTTTGATTGGTGAAGATGCGGATAAGCTGGAAGCAGCTTTAGCTAATGTAGTGCCAATCGCACGTGCGTCCTCATTGGATAATGCGGTAGCGGTAGCTAAATCGCAGGCAAAACGAGGAGATGTTGTTTTATTGTCTCCAGCATGCGCTAGTTTGGATATGTTCCGTGATTTTAATCATCGCGGTGAATCGTTTGCTTCATTAGTGAATGGATTGTAATCGATGCGACCTAGACATCTGAATCAAAGGGGCAAGCCAGTCAGCAGGCCTATTTCACTTTATGATAAATGGCTAATTAGCGTAGTTATTGCTTTGATGATCATCGGGCTGATGATGGTCGCTTCAAGTTCGGTCATGATCTCTACTAAATATTTCCATCAACCATTTCATTTTTTAATTCGCCAATCATGTTATTTATTTGCTGGTTTAATGATCGCCCTTATTGTGATTAGGACGGATAGTAGTGTTTGGGAGCGTATCAGCATGCCGATGCTACTCATTTGTTTGTTGCTGTTGCTCATCGTATTAATTCCAGGCATAGGTCGTACAGTCAATGGCAGTCGACGATGGTTAGCTTTGGGACCAATAGGTATCCAAGTATCCGAACTCGCAAAACTTACTATGATTTTTTATCTTTCAGGGTATTTAGTACGTCAACAACAAGCGGTCAGTAACAGTATCTTGGGTTTTATTAAGCCCATGGTGATTTTAGGTGCTGTTTCGTTTTTGTTATTACTTGAGCCTGATTTTGGTGCTACAGTGGTAATTTCTGGCACGGTTATGGCCATGTTATTTCTAGCTGGTGTAAAATTACGCTATTATATAGGTTTGATGCTCGTTGTTATGGCAGCACTGGCATTTTTAGCAGTTTCATCTCCATATAGGGTGGCTCGCTTAACTGCGTTTTTAGATCCTTGGGCAGATCAGTATAATAGTGGTTATCAGCTGACTCAATCCTTGATTGCATTTGGTCGAGGAGGGTGGTTTGGTGCTGGTTTGGGAGAAAGTATTCAGAAGTTATTGTATTTGCCAGAAGCTCATACTGACTTTTTATTTGCTGTTTTAGCAGAGGAATTGGGATTAATCGGTATTTTAATGGTTATGACCTTATACGCTATATTAGTAATTAGAGGTTTGACTATTGCATATAATGCTCATGCACAAGAGCGATTGTTTGCTTCATATACCGCTTATGGTTTAACTTTTTGGTTAGGGTTACAAGCCGCCATTAATATGGGCGTTAACTCGGGTTTACTACCCACAAAAGGGCTAACTTTACCATTAATGAGTTATGGTGGTGCAAGTATGGTTATCAATTGTATTGTAATTGCGTTATTATTGCGCATTGATCATGAGAATCGTTGGCAAGCTCTGGGATTAGGGCCATTGTCAGCATAAGGGGGCGTGTGTGGGTAAGTCAGGACAATTTATAGCTTCAAGGATGGGCTGTGTAGAACAAATACATTTTGTTGGAATTGGTGGAGTCGGTATGTGCGGTATCGCTGAGGTATTACATTACCAAGGATATCGTATTACTGGATCTGATTTGGGTGAAGGCAGTACAGTACAAAGACTAAAATCTTTAGGTATTCCCGTTTTTACGGGGCATAAAGCCGAACATATAAAGGGTGCCGATGTTGTAGTGCGTTCTTCGGCTGTTGGCATGAACAATCCGGAAATTGTGGCTGCTCGTGAACAAATGATTCCAGTAATCCCACGCGCGGCGATGCTTGCTGAACTCATGCGCTTTCGTCATGGTATTGCAGTTGCTGGTACTCACGGCAAAACAACCACTACAAGCCTTGTCAGTAGCCTCCTGGCTGAAGGTGGTTTGGATCCTAGTTTCGTGATTGGTGGAAAATTAAATAGTCTGGGAGTCAATGCGCAACTTGGTCAATCTCCGTATTTTGTTGTTGAAGCGGATGAAAGTGATGCATCATTCCTATTCTTAAAGCCCATGATGGCCATAGTGACTAATATTGATGCAGATCACATGGATACTTATGAGAATGATTTTGATAAATTAAGAACAACATTTCTTGAGTTTTTACATCATCTGCCTTTTTATGGCTTAGCAGTGGTATGTATTGATGACGAAGAAGTGCGTAAGATTCTCCCTGCTATTGAACGACCGACGTTGACTTACGGATTTGCTGAAGAAGCTCATTACCGTGCGATTAATTGGACGCAAAATGAACTGGTTAGTGAGTTTACTGTGGTGCGTCCCGTGCCTTATACTGAATTAAAAATTCAATTTCAGTATCCAGGCCGTCACAATGTATTAAATGCATTGGCTTCTATTGCAATTGCAACACAATTAGGTGTTGATGATGCTTCTATTGTCCGTGCTTTGGCAAAATTTCAAGGTGTTGGCCGTCGTTTTCAAATGTTGGGTGAGAAAAGATTTGAGAATGGTTCAGCCTTAGTTGTCGATGATTATGGCCACCATCCTCAAGAAATTCTATCAACTATAGATGCATTTCGACATGTTTGGCCAAATAAACGACTTATCCATGTATTTCAACCACATCGTTATACAAGAACTCAATCCTTACAGGAACAATTTGTCGATGTGTTAAGTCTTGCTGATGAGTTGTTCTTATTTGACATCTATTCTGCTGGTGAACCTGAAATTCCTGGGATAACCAGTGAGGGTCTGGCGCAAAAAATTAGAAATAAAGATAAGAAAGTAACGCTTGTCAATGAACAATCGCTGAAGACGAAGCTGAATCAATTCATTAAAGATGGTGATGTGATTTTAATGCAAGGTGCAGGAAGTATTGGTCAAATTGCTGTGAACTTGATGAAAGAACTGTGAGCAACATGAGTCCAACTGATGCTTGTAACCTTGATGGTGAATTTCAGGGCGCCTTGCTTTATAATGAGCCTTTGGCTGAATATACTACTTGGCGCGTTGGTGGCCCTGCTTCTAAGCTTTATAAACCCAAAAGTATTACAGATTTGGCCTTATTTCTTCATAAGATTCCTGAAGTAGAACCTTTATTATGGTTAGGACTAGGTTCGAATTCTTTGATCCGCGACGGCGGATTCTCAGGAACTGTGATTCTGACTCAAGGATGCTTAAAAGAAATGACTCTTTTAGATGCCCAGACCGTTAAAGTTGAAGCGGGGGTATCTTGTGCGAGCATGGCGCGTTTTTGTGCACGAAATGATTTAGCCGGTGGCGAGTTTTGGGCAGGAATCCCCGGGACTATGGGAGGAGCTTTGCGAATGAATGCCGGTTGTCATGGTGGCGAGACCTGGCAGTTCGTTGTGGCGCTACAAACCATGAACCGTAAAGGGGAAGTAATAACGCGTAAACCCGAGGAATATGAAGTGGCTTATCGCCATGTTTCAGGACCTCCTGAAGAATGGTTTATTTCAGCTACATTTAAGCTAAATCCTGGGAAGAAAGAAACCTCATTGCAGGTGATAAATGAATTGTTGGAGCGTCGAACCAATACACAACCTACTAACGAATACAATTGTGGCTCAGTGTTTCGAAATCCTGTAGGAAATTTTGCAGCTCGGCTTATTGAATCTTGTGGATTAAAAGGGTTCAATATTGGAGGTGCAATGGTTTCTCAGAAGCATGCAAATTTTATTATCAATGATCAAGGAGCAGCAACTGCAGCAGATATTGAAGCATTGATTCATTTGGTACAAACTAAAGTTCGTGAGCAGACAACGATTGAGTTGATGCGCGAAGTTCATATAATCGGAGACCTTTAATGTCCAAGCCTCTTAACCTGGTTCTTCTTTATGGTGGAAAATCTGGGGAACATGAAATCTCATTGATTTCAGCCGCATCTGTTCTTGCACATTTGGATGCTCGAAAATATAACATTATTCCTGTAGCGATGGATAAAGATGGCCTATTTTATCTGCATCAATACCAGGATTTACTTGCCTATAAAGAAAAGCTTCCAGTGGTAACCGAACGCTCAAAACCTTTGGCAGGTTTATTTATTAATGGTCGTTTATCTGTAGATGCGGATGTTGTTTTTCCTGTAGTACATGGCCCTTTATATGAAGATGGGTGTTTACAAGGAATGCTTGAACTAGCCGGTGTAGCTTATGTTGGCTGCGATGTACTGTCTTCGTCCATTGGTATGGATAAAGACATGGCACGTCGCATAGTCTGTGTCGATGGATTAAAGTCAGCAAATTATAAGCTTTTATCCTGGCATAGCTCAGCATCTGAAAGACAACACTTTTGCCAGCAGGTTGCTGAAGAGTTTGGATGGCCTTTATTTGTTAAACCATGTGCAATGGGGTCTAGTGTAGGCATCCATAAAGCAAAAAATATGGCGGAATTACTCGTTGCAGTCGATGATGCGTTACGTTATGACGAAGAGATTTTGGTTGAATCATTTATTTCTGGACGAGAAATTGAACTTTCGGTACTTGAGAGTGCGGTACCCTCGGGAGAACCTAGAGTCAGCATTGCTGGGGAAATACGTGTTAATCATCCAGATGGATTTTATTCTTATTCAGCAAAATATTTGGAAAGTGGGCAAACGGATCTGATTATACCTGCTCCATTGAGCCAGACTTTGTATGAGCAATTAAAAAAAGCGGCTGCTGATATTTTTACACGGTTAAAATGTAAAGGTATGGCGCGTGTAGACTTTTTTGTGAATGATGCGACTGAAACCATTTATTTTAACGAAGTAAACACCTTACCTGGTTTTACTTCAATTAGTATGTATCCCAAATTATGGCAGGCGAGTGGTCTAGCCTATCCTGATTTACTGGATGAGTTGATTCGTATGGCGATGGTTCATCAACATTGCCGTCAGCACTTAGTAACCAATTATTTGTGAAAGCCATGAATAAAAATAGGGATGTTGATTCTGGGAATTTGCGTTATATTTGTTGGTTATTGATATTGACTTTAAGTGCCATGTTCTTGGCTTGCCGATTGGGTTATTATTATGCATCCGATGCAGAACGGTTTCCAATTACCACCATTAAAGTTGCTGCGAATTACGAACATGTAACGCATAAAGAGCTAGAAGGGGTATTAGCAAAATATTTAAGTGATAGCTTTTTTACTTTATCAGTCGGTGGGTTGCAGAATGAGCTAAATGAAATGAGCTGGATAGATACGGCAACAGTAGAGCGTGTTTGGCCAGATACATTGAAAATAAGGCTTGTTGAAAAAAAGCCAGTTGCAATTTGGGATAATGCATTGATGACTGAGGACGGCAGATTATTTAATGAGGGTGCCGTACCAGAGGGTTTAAACTTACCAAAATTAAAAGGACCTCTATCTCAACAAGAAGAAGTCTTACAAGTTTACGAAAAATTGAGTAAGATATTATCAATGTATGGCTTGAACGCTACTGGACTGCATTTACGAGAAAATCAATCCTGGGTATTGCTTTTAGGCAATGATATAAAAATATATTTAGGAAAGAAAGAGTTAGAAGAACGATTGCTGCGTTTTTGTAAAGCATATCCTGCAGTGTTTGCCGAAAAAATTGAGCAATTGTCTAGCGTGGACTTACGTTATCCACGTGGTATGGCAGTGCAGTGGAAACAACAAACGGAACGATAATGGCAAAAAAAATAGAAAAAGAGATTATCACTGGATTGGATATTGGAACTTCAAAAGTAATTGCATTAATTGGAGAAGTAACAACTGATGGTGCAATAGAAATTATCGGCATAGGTCGTCATCCCTCTCGTGGCCTAAAACGTGGCGTAGTAGTTGATATAGAGGCTACGGTGAACTCCATCCAACGTGCTGTTCAAGAAGCAGAACTTATGGCTGGATGTGAGGTGAGAACTGTTTATGCGGGTATTGCCGGTAGCCATATTCGCAGCTTAAATTCGCATGGAATTGTTGCCATTCGCGATAAAGAAGTATCTCAGGCCGATGTAGAGCGCGTGATTGATGCAGCTAAAGCTGTAGCAATACCTGCAGATCAAAAAATTCTGCATGTTTTGCCTCAGGAGTTTATCATAGATCACCAAGGCAGCATTCGCGAACCTGTCGGTATGGCGGGAGTTCGACTAGAATCTCGTGTACATATTGTTACCGGCTCAGTAAGCGCTGCCCAAAATATAGTGAAATGTGTGCGTCGTTGTGGTTTAGAAGTAAATGATATTATTCTGGAGCAATTGGCTTCAAGTCATGCAGTTTTAACTGAGGATGAAAAAGATCTAGGGGTTTGCCTGATTGATATTGGTGGTGGCACCACAGATATTGCAATATTTTGTGAAGGTGCAATCCGACACACAGCGGTCATCCCTATTGCCGGAGATCAAGTGACGAACGATATTGCTATGGCTTTGCGCACGCCTACAAAAGCAGCGGAATCGATTAAACTGAATCATGCGTGTGCTTTAACTGAATTAGCTAACTCAGATCATATGCTGGAAGTTACGAGCGTTAATGATAGGCCAGGAAGAAAAATATCCGCTAAAACTTTATCTGATGTAGTTGCCGCACGATATGAAGAGTTATTTACTCTCGTTCGTAATGAATTACGTCGAAGCGGTTTTGAAGACAGAATGGCTGCTGGTATCGTTCTTACCGGTGGTGCTGCCAATGTTAGAGGCGGTATTGAACTTGCAGAACTTTGTTTTGAAATGCCAGTAAGAAAAGGTTGTGCTCATTATGTTTCTGGATTGGCTGAAGCTACTGAAAATCCTTCATTTGCTACAGGCGTGGGGTTGTTGTTGCAAGGTTACCAACAACAATATGAATCAAACTACAATGTACCTACAATGAATGATAATACTCAAAGTTTGTGGGCAAGAATGAAAGAATGGTTCCAGGGTAATTTTTAGGTTACAAATAATAAAACGAAAACTGGTAATTGATTCTATTTATGGGGTGTGTTGCCGGATTTTTGCTAAAAAGAATAAACATGTGAGGGGAGCAGGGTTATGTTTGAATTAACGGAAGGCCAACACTTTAGTAATAATGCGGTAATTAAGGTTGTGGGTGTTGGTGGCGGCGGTGGTAACGCTGTCGAGCATATGGTTGCAGAGAATATTGACGGAGTTGAGTTTATTTGCGCTAATACCGACGCTCAGGCACTGAGAGGTTCAAATGCGAAAATACACATTCAATTGGGTGATGAGCTGACTAAAGGCTTAGGTGCCGGTGCAAACCCACAAATTGGACGTGAAGCAGCAGAAGAAGATAGAGAGCATATTCGAGAGATCTTAAGTGGTGCAGATATGGTGTTCATTACTGCAGGAATGGGTGGTGGGACTGGTACTGGAGCAGCCCCTGTTTTTGCGGAAATTGCCAAAGAATTAGGTATCCTAACTGTAGCTGTTGTTACGAAACCCTTCTCATTTGAAGGCAAGCAACGTGCAATGGCAGCTGAGGACGGAATTCGTCGTTTAGCGGAACATGTTGATTCTTTAATCACTATTCCTAACAATAAATTACTCAGTGTATTAGGTAAGAACATTAGCCTTCTGAATGCGTTCAAGGCGGCAAATAATGTTTTGCTTGGAGCAGTAAAAGGTATTTCTGATTTAATTACTCGTCCTGGTTTGATTAACGTGGATTTTGCAGACGTACGCACGGTAATGTCCGAAATGGGTATGGCTATGATGGGTACTGGTAGTGCTGTAGGTGAACAAAGAGCGCGTCAAGCTGCTGAAGCAGCGATTGCTTCTCCTCTATTGGAGGATGTGAATTTTTCAGGTGCTCGTGGAATTTTAGTCAATATTACTGCTGGCCTTGATATGTCAATTGGTGAGTTTGAGGAAGTTGGCGACGTAGTCAAAGAGTTTATTTCTGATGATGCAACAGTAGTCGTCGGAACAGTAATTGATCCTGAGATGACAGATGAAATGCGTGTCACTGTGATTGTAACTGGCTTGGGAGATGTAAGACAGCGCCATCAGCAAATGCAGCCGCAACAATCTCATCGTGCACGTTTGCTAGAAACAACACGTAGTGACGGTTCTTTGGACTATCAGCAATTAGAGCGTCCTGCACTGGTTCGTAAACAAGCGCAATCAAACATGTCTTCTGCGGCAAAACAAAATGGTGATAGCATTCCGGATGTAGATTATCTTGATATTCCTGCATTTTTACGTCGGCAAGAAGAGGTATAAGTATTAACCCCACATCAGTACTATGCTAATGTGGGGAAATTTAAGTCTTTGATACAAAAATAATTAGACTAAATATTAAAATATTGATAGGATTCACGAAGTTTTGCGTGCAAAATAAAAAAATTTAGAAAAATGATATTATGAGGAACAAGGTGAGCACTGAATGACAAAACAAAGAACTCCTAAAAAGGTGATCCAGGCAACTGGTGTAGGATTGCATTCCGGTGAAAAAGTGCTTTTAACCTTGAGACCTGCTCCTGTAAATACAGGCATAGTTTTCAGAAGGGTAGATCTTTCACCAGTTGTGGAAATACCCGCGTCTTATGAGAATGTTGGTGATACAATGTTATGTACTACCTTACATCATGGGCCAGTTAAAATTGCAACTGTAGAACATTTACTTTCTGCTTTGGCTGGTTTGGGCATCGATAATGCCTATATTGATGTAAATGGTCCTGAGCTGCCTATTATGGATGGCAGTGCCGCTCCCTTTGTTTTCTTGATTCAATCAGCGGGCATACGCGAGCAAAATGCACCTAAAAAATACATACGTATTCTTAAGCCTATTCGCGTCGAAGACAATGGCAAAATTGTTCAATTTTATCCATATAATGGATATAAAATTTCCTTCACTATTGATTTTGATCATCCAGCGTTCAATGATAAGCCACAAACAGTAAGTTTTGACTTTTCTACAACGTCTTATGTAAAAGAAGTATGCCGAGCACGTACCTTTGGATTTCTTTCCGATTATGAGAAGTTAAGAGAGTGTGATTTAGCTAAAGGCGGAAGTTTAGATAACGCCATTGTTGTTGATGATTATCGTGTGCTTAATGATGATGGACTTCGCTTTGAATCAGAATTTGTTTCTCATAAGGTTTTGGATGCAATCGGCGACCTATACCTGTTAGGTTCTAGTTTGATTGGTGCATTCGAAGGGTACAAGTCAGGTCATGAATTAAATAACAGACTGTTACGTGAGCTAATGGCAAGACAAGACGCGTGGGAATATACTTATTTTGATACAGAAGAGTATCTCCCTAAGATGCACGCTGAGTTTTTTCCCCTCGAAGCATAGAAATGTAGCCTGGGTGAAGATTTAATCGAAGCCCAGGAAAACAACAAATATCTTCCTCATCAGGAAACAGCTGTATTGTAGCATTTTCTGCGAAAAAATTTTCCTAATCAACGGTCACGTACTGATGTGTACTGCACTGACAACTTGCACTCAAATCCAACCATTCGAGTACATGTTAATATAGTAGCCTGGGCTATTACGGAAAAACAAAACTCTATATGCAGTATGATTGGCGGTTATATCGTGAACGCTCCTATTCCTAGTTATGATTTTGCCCTTATCTGTGCTACATTTTATTCAGATTCTTAGTGAATTAACATCAAGATTGGCAAAGGAGCGTTGTGGCATGAAACTTAATATGGGCCTTTTTACTTTTGCGTTGTTCTGCAGTTCATCAATATACTCTGCAAGCACTGAACCACAAAAGACTACTGCTGAACAAGCACTTCATCTGAATTGGCTGGATACCAATATTTCACCGGCTAAGGATTTTTATTCTTATGCAGATGGTAGCTGGCAAAAAAACAACCCAATTCCACCTGATTATTCGAGTTGGGGAAGTTTTAATGTTATCCACGAAAAAGTGCAGGATATCATTCATCAAATGCTAATCAAGGCTTCAGAAAACACCCAGGCCAAGCCAGGTAGTATAGAACAAAAAGTTGGTGATTTTTATTATAGTGGAATGGATGAAAAAAGTATTAATCAGCTCGGCATTAAACCCATTCAGTCTGAATTTGATCGCATTAATCGTTTACAAAATTCAACCGATCTGCAAAATGAAATAGCGCATTTGCATCAAATCGGTGTCGATGTTTTTTTTAATTTTGGGAGCATGCAAGATTTCAAAAACAGTGAAGAGATGATTGGTGCAGCGACACAAGGCGGTCTGGGCTTGCCAGACCGTGATTATTATTTAAAAGATGATGCCAAATTTAAACAAATTCGCGAGGCGTATATCAATCATATTGCGAAGATGTTTGAATTATTAGGTGATGCTCCAGATAAAGCAGCAAAAGAAGCCAATACAGTGATGAAGTTAGAAACACAAATGGCAAAAGTTTCTATGTCTCAGGTTGAGCAACGTAATCCGCATGCGATTTATCATATTATGGATAGGGCGCAACTGAGCAAAATAACTCCCGATTTTTCTTGGCCTGCTTATTTTTCAGCAATAGGACAAACTCAGATTAAAAGTATTAATTTAGCCATGCCTGATTTTTTTAAGGACTTGAATAAACAATTAAAAACAGTGCCTATTGATGATTGGAAGACGTATTTGCGTTGGCATTTAATAGATGCTTTTGCTTCTTACTTGTCACAGCCTTTCGTCGATCAAAATTTCAAAATGGTGGCCGTTCTCACTGGGGCCGAGAAAATATTACCGCGATGGAAGAGGGTAGTGAGTACGGAAAATAGTGCGTTAGGTTTTGCTATAGGTAAAATGTATGTAGCTCGTTATTTCTCTCCAGAGGATAAGAAACAGGCTTTGGATATACTCAAAAATATTCGTACTGTTTTACGAGAAGACATCAGCACTTTATCATGGATGACTCCTGATACTCGCGCGGCAGCATTGAAAAAACTCGATATGATGGAAGAACGAGTGGGTTATCCTTCCAAATGGTGGGACTATTCCAAGCTGAAAGTGAACAGGGGTCCGTACGTATTGAACGTGATTAGTGCTAATGAGTTTTTAACTCAGCGTGATCTGAATAAAATCGGCAAACCCATAGATAAAACTGAATGGGGAATGACACCGCAGACCATCAATGCATATTACGATGCTTCAATGAATAATTTAAATATTCCAGCAGGGATTCTTCAATCGCCATTCTTTGATCCTAATGCACCTGCAGCAGTAAATTATGGAGCCATAGGGTTTGTAATGGGACATGAAATGACTCATGGATTTGATGATCAAGGATCACAATTTGATGGCCAAGGTAATTTAAAGAATTGGTGGAAGCCAAGCGATCTGGAAAAATTCAAATCAGCAACACAATGCATTGTGAACCAATTTTCGCAATATGTTGTGGATAATGATTTGCGTGTGCAAGGAAAGCTAGTTGTAGGAGAGGCTACTGCTGATTTAGGAGGTATTACACTTGCCTATAGAGCGTTTAAGCATTCGCAGGCATATAAAAATGCACCTACAATTGGTGGTTTGACACCAGATCAGCAATTTTTCCTGGCAACAGCACATGTATGGGCTATGAATATTCGACCCCAACAACTGCGTAATCAAGTAACTACTGATCCTCATCCACCTGCTCGATATAGAGTCAATGGCAGTTTGGCTAATATGCCTCAATTTCAGGAGGCTTTTCATATTCCAGATGATAGCCCAATGGTGAATAAAAGCCGTTGTGTGATTTGGTAATCAATATCGCTCATCTTGAAATATCTCAGGGTGAGCTTAATCGAATTGAATTTAGACTTTTGTATGGACTAAGAAAAAAACAATTAAATTGCTTCCATTGTGAACATTGGTTAGACTGCCTGCACTGTTTATTTGTAACTAAATGTGGAGATAATAATGACTCAAGAAGAAATGATTTGCCGTATTGTACGTTATGTAACACAAAAACCGAGTACTAAAAAAGCATGTTGCGGATGAGCAGTATCAATTTATCTACTCTGCTTGATTATAAGAATCAGGTAGTAGTAGATTATTTTTGTCATCATCATCCTGAGTTTTCTGAGCAAGAAGCTAAAGTTTTGTTCGCGGATTTGCTTGCATGGATGTGGTTAAATGTATACAGAGCAAAGCAAGGCAAAAAGACTTATCTTTTTGGCCCGTTGCTCATTCTTGATGAAGTATGGCATGCTTTTATTCTCCATACCCGCGATTATGTTGATTTTTCCATGCGTTATTTTGAAGCCTATTTTCACCATGATGTTGAACCTGTTGGCCAAGAGCACATGATGCAAGAAGACGAGTTAGCTGAATATTTGCACGATTGTTTTGCTTATCTTGGTTCAGAGTGGGTAGCCCGCCGTTTTGCAACTGCGCTCACGGAAGCAAATCATTAATTTTTTTATTTTTTGTAGCCTGGGTTCCGCTTCGCTGTACCCAGACAACAATGACTTAATTATCACTATCAGCCAAATGCAGTAATGCTTTTTGTAACGGTTCATAATTACACTGCTGGCTTTCACTTATGATAATTTCTTTAGCTTTTTCTGATAATACATGTTTTGTAGTAGGTGTTGACTTTTCATATTGAGTTGTTGATTCAATAATGGCTACTTTAATTGAAGAGAGTTGATACATCCCTCCTTCTTTGCGTAATTTATCGCGTAGTTCAGGAATAGCATAACGTAATTGTGATGCCCAGACAGCATCAGTAGTCGTTAAAAGCAAACATCCTTTATTAAAACTCCCTACATGACATGTATTTGCTAAAACCTCAGGCAGCATTTGTCTGACTTTATCGGAAAGCTCTTCTAATTGGACAGAACGTTGGCATATGTCGGCAAGTTGTTTGTTAAGGCAATGACTAATCGAGCGCATTTTCTATTTTAATGAAAAAAATGTAGTAAAGTTAGTATATACTTCGAGCAAACTATAGAATAGTAAATTTGTGTTAAATACAATATTATAATTTTTTTATTAGACAATTCAGGATTATAGGTGAATCAATGTTTGAGAAGCCACATGACAATAATGTTATTTTTTTTACTCGAATGCATTGGATAATATTTTTTTGGCCAGTGATGTTTTTATGTGCTGCTTTGGCGGTTGTTTCTTATGTCGAGGTAGATTTCTTACGTAAGGTTGGATATGGTTTAGCTGCTTTTGCTTTATTATGGGTTGGCATGACTTGGATGACCTATTATTTTTCTTCCATCACCATCAAGAGAAATCAGGTTATTATTCGTACCGGAGTTATTGTAAGACAAACGATTGATATCCCTTTAAGTAAGATTGAAGCAATAGACATCCGCCAATCGATTCTGGGCAGCATTTTGAGTTATGGGATGGTATGTATCACTGGTACTGGTGGTACGCGTCGTATCATTAATTTTTTGCATAACCCTTTGACGTGCAGACGCTACATTGAACAACTACTGGGTGAGCTGCATCGACAAGATTAGTAAGGTTGCCTCAGGCATTGAGCGACTTAAATTGGCACATCTTGCGCGAAAGCAATACTTTGGGAGCCTCACATACTGGTGTATGCAACGTTTCCTCAGAATCATTTTCGCGTAACCTGCGCTCAAATCCAACCGTTCCCCAAGATTCAAGTATAAAGATTAGTTGTAGCTTGGGCGCAGTCTGAAACGTGAATGAGTACTTACTTTGAAATCATCGAACTAAATTCTCGCTAAAAGTTCTGCTTTAGTTTGTTTATCAACAAAAGCAGCTTCTATTGCCATGCGGGTAATTTTATTCATTATCTCATCACTATAACCATACGATTTTTGTACTTGCTGGTACTCTTGGCCCAATGTAGTACTCATAAAGGGGGGATCATCTGAACTAATGCTGATTTTCATCCCTGCTTCATAAAATTTAGGAAAAGGATGTTCATGCATGTTTTTAAACAAGCCTAAAAAGATATTGCTTGTAGGACATACTTCTAAAGTAATATTTCTATCTTTTACCATCGCCATGGTTTCTGGTGAATAAATTGAATTAACACCATGTCCTATGCGCTGGATGGGTAGGTTTTCCATCGCTTCGATCATCCCACTTGCAGGAGCAAATTCACCTGCATGTACTGTGCATTGTAAACCGGCATCAGCTGCGATGTGATACGCGTTACTAAATAATTTAGGAGGAAATTTTGCTTCATCACCACCTAAACCAAATCCTGTGGCGCATGGAAATCTATCTTTATGAGTTTGTTTGGCAACTCGTTCTACAGCTTCAACACCAAAATGGCGTACTGCAGTAATTATAATCCGACCTACTATATTGAATTGTTCTTTAGCATCGTCAATTGCTTGTTGAATTGCGGTTAAATGTTCTGCGGATGGGATTTTACTAGAGAGTTCAGCATGATCAGGGGAATACATCATTTCTACATAAATTGCGTCTTCTTGAGCACGAGCGCGCAAGTAGTCGAAAGTAATGTCATAATAATCCTGTGGATAGCGAATCACCGAGGCGAGCGTATCATATACCTTTAAAAAATCGAGAAAATCTTTGGATAAATAGCTTATGCCATCAGGAGCGACGAGACCTTCTGGGAGCACCAATTTATTGCGTGCAGCGAGCTTTGCTGCTAATTCAGGAGTGATCGACCCTTCCAAATGGACATGTAACTCTGCTTTTTTCACACTCATCTTTCGCCCTTAATTTTTTTAAAGTTAGAATCATTCTAATAGAGTAGTTGCGATCGTAGTGGGCCCATTAAAGATGTTGAGGACATGGATTTTTTGAGTTTTTCTGCTCAAAAAAGACAAAAAAATCAACCGATAGGCCGTCAGTACCTTTAAATTGTGCAACAGATTGCAACTGCTTTGTCTAGGATAATGGTAACTTAGATGAAAAAGCTATAAAATACCTGGTCTAAATTAAAGTTATTTTGGATTAGTTATGAACTCAGACGATATAGATAAAGCGTATGTAAGTCCTTATGACAAATTTTTATTTGAATTTGATGCCACTCATGATAAATCTGCATCACAAATAAAAGAAATTAATAAGCATAAAAGTATTTTTGAGAAGCGTGATAATAAAGATTATGGAAATGACAAGGGTGAAATCTGGGAAGAGTTTTAATCTACATGCCTGGCGAAACGAGGCAGCGGATTCAAAGACATCAACTGGGACGTTTTCTATAATGCAGGGTTGGCGCTAAACGTGCGTTGGGCTGTTCTGCCCAGCGTTTGCTGAATTAACTCTCACGCTCCAAATATCCATCATGAAACCATCACTATAAGCTCTATGAATAAGTATCTTATTCATAGTGTTCCTATGAAAAAAATCTGGTGCTTTGTTACATGCTGGGCTTAGCAACCCAGCCTACAAATATTGAGCTATTTTGTCTAATACAGACAAGGATTATATGAGTAAGCAATTAGCCTAGCCCAAAAAGTAATGTAATAATTTATAAGCCAAAATCGTTAGAAGAGAGGCCGCGGGCAAAGTGAGAATCCATGACATAAAGATGTTGCGAATTACAATCAGATTTAATGCACCAATACCTCGTGCCAAACCTACTCCAAGAACTGCGCCAACTAATGTCTGTGTTGCGGAAACAGGGATACCAGTACTTGTTGCTACAACAACGGTTGTTGCTGCAGAAAGAGTCGCTGCGAAGGCCCGACTGGGTGTTAGTGCGGTGATGGCACTACCTACAGTTTCAATTACTTTTCTACCATACATGAGCAGGCCTGTTACCACACCAACACAGCCTAATAAGATAATCCATGCTGGGTAATTATTGGCATTAAATTCTTGATGTGAACTCATCACCAAGCTATGAATAATTGAAAGTGGTCCCACAGCCAAGGCTACATCGTTAGAGCCGTGTGCAAAAGCCATTGCACATGCAGTCATTGCCATAAGTATCGCGAAATACTTTTCAACTTGTATGAATCGTTCTCGGCGTCTTATTCTATGTGGCTCAGGAATACGCTTAATAAAGATCATCCCTATAATCGTAATCATGATGCTGGTTGCAAGGGTTACCGCCAGATTTTGTTTAAAATTTAGGTGAATCTGAAAATGGTTAAGTCCCTTAAATACAGTGATAAATGACAAAATAGAGCCAATGAGAAAAAGATAAATTGGGATGTACAATTTCGCTTTAGTGAGCGGGTTGCTTTTGACAAAAATAGTTTGTTGGATACTGGTAAATAATATAAAAGCAGTGATTCCTGAAATCATCGGAGACGTGATCCAGCTCACGGCGATGCGACCTACTTGATTCCAATGAATTGCTTGCGGCCCTAATACTATGGCGCCAAAACCGACCATTGAGCCTACTAATGCATTCGTAATAGAAACAGGAACTCCAAGATAACTCGCAAGATTCATCCAAATCGTGCATGCCAATAAAACGCCCAGCATTCCCTCAATAAGAATCAATGGTTGTCCGGAGAGCTCGCTGGAATTAATAATTCCATCACGCATCGTTTCTGTAACCCCAGTCCCTCCTAAAAATGCGCCAGCAAATTCAAAAATTATGGCGATTAACATGGCTTGTCTGACGGTGACTGCTTTTGAGCCCATGGTAGTGCTCATAACGTTGGCTAAATCATTAGCACCAACTCCCCAAGTCATCATGAAACACAAAATAATTGCGACAAAAAGATATATAATTGAATAATCCATAGAATTTGACTACCGAGCTATTAGAATTTGAAGACGACTACCCACATGTTGGGCACCATCGGCTAAATCATCAATCCATTGGACCAATTTATAGAGGAAAATTGCATCAATTGCAGATAACTCTTTTTCGATTTCAAAAATACGATGTCTAATATCTGCTAGGCGTTCATCACTGTCATGTTCAATCTCATAAAGTGTTAAGATCATTTCTTCTACGATTTTAACTTCAGAGCCCCTGAAACCTGTTTCCAGCAATTCATCTAATTCATTAATTGCTTTACATGCCTGTTTTGATGCATCCAGACAGCGACTTAAAAAAGGCATAAAAGTAGGAATGAGTATCTCTGGGACAACCATTTGTCTACTGACGATGAGTATGGCAATGTCTTCTGCTTTATTCGCAATGAAATCTTGAGCACTGAGAAGTTCAAGAAGGTCCGTACGTGAAACAGGAAGAAAGAGTCCAGTCGGCAGATGCAGACGCAAATCTCTTTTAATTAAGTCCGCTTCTTTTTCGAGAGAAATTATTTTTTCTTTTATTTTATTGGCGGTTGCCCAATCTTTTTTGAGTATTGCTTCAAAAAATGGGTAGAGCTGCTTAGCGCATTGGTGTACTTTTCGCATGTGCTGTTCAATTGGTCTTATTGGTGAAGGACCAAACATATTAAATATGCTACCCATGATGTTTGCATCTCTTAAGCAAATTTTGGAGAAGTATACCCAAACTTTTTCCAGAACAAAACTATTGAATTATGGTTCATCGGTTTTTTCGTTTTTATTTATTGATTTTTCAAGGCTAAAGTAAAAAAATTTTTATTTTGCTCCATTGATTTTCTATATTGGTCTACAATTGAGAATATTAGGGTTTACCATAATAAAATTTTCCTTAAATGAAATCCATGGATGACAACAGGAACAAGGAGTTCACGATGAAGCGATTTTGGATGATCGGTTTATTGTTGTTGGCAAATAATGTGTTTTCACAAACACTAATCACTAAAGTGATTGAACTGCACTATGTTCCTGCCCCAAAGGTGATCCAATTAGTACAACCATTGTTGCAATCTGGAGAAAAAATAAGTGGTTCTGGGCAAACTTTAGTTGTTCAGGTTTCTCCCCAAACACTTACCGGAATCAGAACCGTATTACATCAAATCGATGTGCCCCCTGTAACATTTAACATTTCTATTTATCAAGGGGATCCAAATTGGTTGAGTGCACAAAATAAAAATTCGGTAAGCTATAGCACACAATCTCCTGAGGAAGTAAGACGCTCACAATCAGTTAAAGTAATGAGCGGCGACTCTGCATTCGTATCGACAGGCGAAGAAGTACCTATAGTCACCTCAGTAGGTGCTGGTTTTTTTACAGGAATATCTTACGAACAGCATCAAATCAAAAATGGATTGTTGGTGCAACCTGTACTGCGTGGTTCAAGGGTAGAGCTAAAAGTACGTCGAGTACGTGAACAACAAAATCCCGCCGGTGGACAACAATTTGATAACCAAAATGTAGCTACAACTTTAATGGTACCGTTAAATAAATGGGTTTCCTTAGGAACCCCCGAGGGCGCACAGAATTCTGATCCTTCGTCAGTATCTTACACTGCGGGAAGACCATTTTCTCAGCAAGCAACTCTTTATGTAAAAGTAACAGTGGAACATGATTAAATAACTGAATAAAAAATACTCAATTGGTATATAATTAATATAGACCTATAAATAAACTGAACCTTTCGGGAGGGCGCATGGCAATTATAAGCTCATTGGCTAATCATTTGCTGATCGCAATGCCTTCTCTAAATGATCCTAATTTTGAGAGAACGGTGATTTATATTTGTGAACATCATGAACAAGGTTCTGTGGGTCTCATCGTCAATCGCCCCATGCAATTTCCCTTGGCTATCGTTTTTGAGCAATTACATATTGAGCCTGTTCGGATGGAACAAAACAAAATGCCTTTAATGTTTGGTGGGCCCGTACAACCTGAGAGAGGGTTTGTGATTCATAAACAGTTTGGTGGTTGGCGCTCCAGTTTGTTTCTACAGGATGAGGTGACGGTAACGACATCAAATGATATTATTCGTGCCATCGCAGAAGATAAAGGGCCTAAAGACGTTTTAATTACTTTAGGTTATGCTGGATGGGTGGAAAGTCAATTGGAAAAAGAAATTCTAGAAAATACTTGGTTGGTTTGCCCGTATCGTTCCGAGATTTTGTATGAGGTTCCCTTCGAAGATCGTTGGGAATATGCTGGAACTACCCTAGGGATCAGAATGAGTCAATTGAGTTCAAATGTCGGCCATGCCTAGTCCTGTATATTTAGGTTTTGATTTTGGTTATAAACGCATTGGTGTTGCTGTTGGCCAACAACTCACGTGTAGTGCATCCCCTTTAGCAACTTTGAGTGCTCGCTCTGGTGTTCCTGATTGGAGCGTAGTGGCTAAGGTCATTGCCGAATGGTCACCCCAAGCGCTAATAGTTGGTTTTCCTACGTGTATTGATGGCAGTGAATTATATACAACTTCTGCCGCGCGTCGGTTTGCCAAAGAGTTGCGTAAACGATTTTCTTTACCCGTGCATTTAGTTGATGAACGGCTCTCAACGGTTGAGGCGAGGGAGCAATTGTTTGCACAAGGTGGATATCGTAAAATCAAACAATCTGAGGTAGATAGTATCGCTGCGTGTGTTATACTTGAGCAATGGCTGCAACATCCTGAATAGGGTCTATTCCATTTCTACTGTCTTAGTTCAAATAACCTGATTTTCAGTACTTCAATGCTCGAAAATTAGATCATTTGGGTTCATGCTCGCAAAATGCAAACAGATCTAGATTCCTGGTGGTTAAAAAATAAGGGTTTTATGAATCACTTTTTAGAAATTAGTCAATTATCACGACAACAGATTGAGTCTCTACTGCAACGCGCAGTGTATTTCAAACACCATAATCATTATCCTTCATATGCACAATATACTGTTGCCAATTTGTTTTATGAAAACAGTACTCGCACGCGTGTGAGTTTTGAGTTGGCTGCCAAGCGTTTATCTATGCCGGTGATTAATCTGGACTTGCAGAGTTCTTCAGAGACTAAGGGTGAGGCCATTGAGGATACAATTCGTACCCTTGCTGCTATGGGAATCCAATATTTTGTAATTCGCCATCGACAAGATGGTTTGCAGCAAAGTTTAGCCAATCAAATTGGCGATGAGATTCATATAATTAATGCGGGCGATGGTACCCATGCACATCCAAGCCAGGCTTTACTTGATATGATGACGATCATCGAACAAAAGCCACGATTAGATCAATTAAAAATAGCAATCCTTGGCAATATTAGGCATTCACGAGTGGCTAATTCATTTCAATGTATGTGCGCCCAATTAGGTATAGGGGAGCTTGTATTGGTTGCTCCTGAACTTTGGCAACCCAAAGCAGTACATTTTGGACGCGTCACCCATAATTTACGCGATGGATTAACTGATGCAGATGTCGTGATTTGTTTACGTGTGCAGCATGAACGCTTATTGGAATCCGATCATTTAGATCTCAATTCTTATCGACGTGATTTTGCTCTAACAGAAGAAAGTCTCGCTTATGCTAAGCCTGATGTAATGGTGATGCATCCAGGGCCTATAAATCGAGGTGTCGAAATAGACAGTGCTGTTGCCGACGGAGCAAATTCTTTTATACTGAATCAAGTTACGAACGGTGTTTTTGTGCGTATGGCAATTTTTGATGCTATAAGTAATCGAGGGTAGTATTTAGGAATTCACACGGCAGTGATATTGAATATGGAACATCCAAGGATATGCCCATGAGCCAACGCTATCAGCATATATGCATTTTAGTATTGCTGAGTTTTTACTGTTTGTTGTTTTATTTTATTTTTAAGTATTATCAACGGGTAGATTTTTCTTCTTTTTATCTATCGTCTCAGGCATTAACGCAGGACGAAAATCCTTATAGAAATTTCTATACTACTTTTTTGCCCTCTATAAAGATATTGCCGGCTAATTTAAATCCACCATTTGTTTTGTGGGGATTTGGTTTTTTGACGCAATTAAGTTATTCCAGCGCATTGTTTGTTTGGGTGTGCATGTCTTTTATTTTAGGAATAATAGGGATAACCATTACCTTTTATTACGCATTTTCTAAGCAATTTTTACAGAAAAATTATATTAATGTGTACCTTCTTTATTTTGCATTTTTCCCGACACTAATGAATTTTGTGACCCTACAGTTTGGTTGTATTTTGTTGTTTTTAATTATGGTGGGTTATTATTTTTATTTAAATCATCGCGACTACCTGGCAGGTATATCCTGGGGCATCATCGTTGCAATTAAATTGTTTCCTGCATTGTTATTTTTCTATGCGTTAAAACAAGGCCGTAAACGAGTCTTTGCAATCATGCTGGTTACGGTATTCATTGCTTCATTGCTGCCCTTACTGATTCATGGCCCGGTGATTTATGAGCAATATTTTAGAATGATGAAGGGGGTATTTTGGTATGGTGATAATTGGAATGCCTCAATTTATGGATACTTTTTTCGTCTACTTTGGGGAGGCGACAAACTCCCTAACATGTTTTACTTAAAGATCGTTAATCTAGTTTATAGTGTGCTATTTTTTATTTTGCTTTTATGGTACTGGAGAAAATTAGGACCAACGGAAAGCGAGCCGATAAACCACCAACCTTTTTGTTTGACTCTGGCTATGATGTTATTGATGAGTCCTTTTGGTTGGATTTATTATTTTCCTTTGTTAGTTTTTCCCATGATACTTATTTGGTTTGTGGCTTTAACAGAACAAGACGCTTCGACAAAAACAATATTTATTTGGCTCCTATGTCTTTTTCTTATCAATTTTCCTGTTGATTATGTAAACAGCCAGGACATGTCTCATTTGTGGGTACGCATCAGTTTTTTCTCCTGCCCATTTTATGGCTTATTGCTGCTCAGTTATCTTTTAGGCACAAGAAAAAAAATCTATGGGAATAATGAACTCCAATGTATTGCAACAAAACATTACTCGATATCAGCAATGATCGTTATTCTTATATTTGGAGTGCTCGTCCCTGTAATATATTATCTGATACGCTTGGTCAATTTGACTTTTAATTTACCAATAACCTAAGAAATTTCCTTTCCTATGAGAGGTGTATGGCCATAATCAATACCCTCATCCGCTCTGGCCAGCACCTTCTCTCTTGCGGAGAGAAGGAACATTCGATTTTTCTTCATCCGGGGGTGCGTAGGGGGTGTCTAAAAGACAAGGCTTGCTGCAAATGTTCTAGACAAACCTGACTACTTTCATTCATGTCTGCAAGAGTTCGTGCGACTTTCAATAAACGATGATATCCCCGAGCAGACAGTTTGAATTGCAACATAGACTGGCGTAAAAAATCGTGTTCTTGAGAACCCAAGGCACAAATTTTTTCACATGTGTTTGCTGCTAAAGATGCATTAAGACAATTTTGTCGTTCCAACTGGAGGGTTCGCACTTTAATGACCTGTTCTCGAATCAGATGACTTTGTTTGCTGGGATTAATATTGGGTGCAACTAATTCTTCCTGAGAGAGTGCCTGGACGGAGATATGCATGTCAATACGATCGAGTAGGGGTGCTGAAATCTTCGCATGATATCGCTTGATGCGGTCAGGGCTACATAAACAGTTCGCCTGAGGATTACCCCATTGTCCACATGGGCAGGGGTTCATTGCGGCAATGAACTGGAATTTAGCTGGAAACTCTATTTGTGCCGCAGCTCTTGAAATGCATATTGTTCCCGATTCCAGTGGTTGTCTTAATGTTTCTAGAACTTGCCGGTTAAATTCTGGTAGTTCATCCAGAAACAAGACTCCATGATGTGCCAGAGATATTTCTCCTGGTTTCGGTGGATTTCCTCCGCCAACTAAAGAGACAGGTGAGGCTGTATGATGGGGCGCACGAAAAGGTGGGGAACGCCATTCAGCAAAATCAGGTAATTTACCGCGTATGGAGTTAATCGCCACGCATTCTAGAGCTTCTGTTTCAGATAAAGGGGGTAATAGTGTATTAAAGCGCTTTGCTAACATGGTTTTTCCACTTCCAGGCGCACCACTGAGTAGAATACTGTGTCCGCCATAAGCTGCAATTTCCATGGCTTTTTTTGCGTGAAACTGCCCTTTAATATCAGACCAATCCTCTGCATATTGCATGAAGTAAGAGTCTGGTTGCGGTGGCAGCGACTGCAACGAAGTTCCTTGGCAAAGGTAGCTACATACTTCACGTAAGTTGTTAGCACTGTAGATATTTTGATATCCGGTTAACGAGGCTTCATGAGCATTTGCATTGGCGATAATAAGCGAACTTTGGTCTTTATTTGCTGCTAAGACAGCAGGAATAATAGCGGAAATGCCACGAAGCTCGCCACTTAAGGCAAGTTCAGCTATAAACTCATGGTCGGCTAATTGGTTTTTAGGGATTTGGTTTGACGCAGCAAGAATACCCAGAGCGATTGGTAAATCAAAACCACTCCCTGTTTTAGGCAAATCTGCAGGTCCTAAATTTACAGTGATTTTACGGCAAGGAAATTCAAATTGGCTATTAATAATTGCAGAGCGAACCCGATCCTTGCTTTCTTTTACGGCAGTTTCAGCAAGGCCTACTATTGTAAAACCAGGTAAACCATTCGACAAATGAACTTCTACTGACACCGGTTGTGCCAATATCCCAACAGTACTACGTGTTTTAGTAAACGCAAGATTCATTGCTTATTCCTGTGATGTTGGACAAAGTGAACGACAAAATTTCCTAATAGAATTCTTGCATCCTGCAAGAATTCTATTGTCGTTGCTTATGCTGCAATTACTTCTGTTCTTTGTTAAGCTGGGTCATTAAAACATCGACTTGCTTTTGTAGGTGCTCTACTTTTTCTCGGGTACGCGCCAGAACTTTGGTTTGTACATCAAACTCTTCGCGAGTAATCAGATCCATATGAGCAAAAGCCGCTTGCAGCACCTCTTTAAATTTTTGTTGGATGTCTTTTTCAATGTTTTGTAGACTTGGGGGAAGAGCAGCAAAAAGTTTTTTTGCTAAGTCGTCAAATTGTTTGGGGTCGAACATAATCACTCCATGTTTGTTTTTGCAAAGAGTCTAACAAAAGTATAATCACAGCGGAATATATTATGAAAATGATTATGGCAATTATTAAGCCTTTTAAACTGGATGATGTACATGAGGCATTAATGGAAATAGGGGTACCGGGGATAACTATTTCTGAAACTCGTGGCTTTGGACGACAAAAAGGTCATACTGAGTTGTATCGGGGGGCTGAATATGTAGTCGATTTTCTTCCTAAAATTAAAATCGAATTAGCCTTACCTGATGATATGGTCGAATCTGCAATTGAAGCGATTTGCAAATCTGCTTATACCGGTAAAATTGGCGATGGTAAAATTTTTGTTTATGAGTTGCAACAAGTGGTCCGTGTGCGTACCGGAGAAATTAATGCGGATGCGTTAACCTAAAAACCACCATACCAATAAATGGCACGTTGAGTAATTACTGCATTGAGTTGAATATCCCAAGGTTCGGACTCAAGGCAGTCTACACGTTGGAATTGGTACGCTACCCCAAATAAGGGACAATTTCCTTTGTTTTTAAAGGTGCGATCGTAATAACCAGCTCCCATGCCCAGACGATTACAGCGTACATCAAAAGCAACTAATGGTACTAAAGCTAAGTCTAACTCTTCTACAGGAATGGACAAATCAGGATGAACATCAGGTTCAGCAATTCCATAACGATTCTTGTGGAAAGGGGTATCGGATGTTGCTGGTAAAAAAGAAAGAGTTAAATTTTCTTCATTAAGAACAGGAAAATAACAGATTTTCCCTTGTAAGAGCGCATTTTTCCAAAGCTCATCTAAATCGATTTCACCTTTAACTGCACAATAAAGAGCGATTTTTTTTGCCTCTCGATATTGCTCTAACAAGCGAATACGATTACATACTTGACTTGATGCTGCGGCTCGATACGAAACAGACATCTTAGAGCGTATTTGTTTCATTGTATCTCTTAAAGCCTTTTTGACTTGATCTGTCATACAGGTGTCGGTGTATTATTCTCTTTAAATTATCGATTCTTTATTGCAAAAATTCAAGGTATTGAAATACTCAAAAAAATTTGTCACTCTGAAAATCTCAGGAAAGTGCTAGTTTTTTTTTAAAATACTAGGCAAGAAAGAAAAAATAAGGTATATAAGCCGTCCTGGTTTTTTATGAGGGTTTGTTGCCCCTTAGACTCCAGGTACAGTATAAACTCATTGAGAGAATGGTATGAGTGATTTGTTTGAAGATGATGAAGATGCTGTTGTAGAAGTCGGAGAAGACTTCGGCGATGTCGATAGTGAATTGGATGTTGAAGCTGAGGTTACAGAAGCTGTTCCACGTGATTTAGACGCACGTAGACGGTTGGAAAATATGTTGGATGAAAAACGTTTACGTGATGAACTGGAAGACGATTTTGGAGACTATTAATCTGGTTCGTCAATAAACACTCGTTGTAGATTCAGCTGCTTTTTCTAGGATTACAGTTATGATACGAACACGAGTACTCACAGAAGGGGAGAGCAGTTTTGCGTTTCCGATAGATGATCGCATCTTTTTGGGTGAGGGTTTGTTTGAAACGCTTAAAGTGGAAGGCGCCAAACCATGTTATGCTTTTTTGCATTGGCAACGGCTGGGCGATTCCGCACAAAAACTGGGGATCCCCTTTGATCTTTCTTATGAGCAATGGCTAGAGCATCTACTGAATAAAATTAAACGCGATAATTTATATCATGGCGGCATTAAAGCAATTTTAAGTGGGGGTGCTGCGTCTAGGGGATTAGTTGCTCAAGGACAGGTCAGTCATCTCATATTCCAGACTTTTAATTATACGGTGGAAACTCATCCACTACGTTTGGTGAGCGTACCGTGGTTAAGAGATGAAAATAACCCCATATATCAAGTCAAATCGGTCAATTATTTAGAGGCTATCCTCGCTCGTCGCCAAGCAAATGCTCTTGGTGCAAATGATGCTTTGTTTTTTAATACGCGGCAGCATGCAACAGAAACTACGTGTGCGAATCTATTTTTGATAAAAGAAAATGGGTTACTGACTCCGCCTATAACTGATGGCATACTTCCTGGCATTACTCGCTCAAGATTGTTGCAATGGTCTCAACAACAAGGCTTAAGTTGTATGGAAGTTTCGTTGACAAAAACAATGCTTCAAGAAGCCGATGTTCTTTTTACAACGAACTCCTTACAGGGAATTCGTCCGGTGCTTTCTTTGGACGAGCTCGTATTCGCAGTAGCGCATCCATTACTTACTCAATTATCTTCTTTTCTGAGCGCTTGAAACGAAAGCCATTAAGATGCGCTATCTTGATAATACACAGCAACAAAATGACTAAGCCTGCTATGAGGACTCCTCTGTTTTTATAAAATGCGCCTTGTTTTAATAAAGCCTCCATTCCTGCATATCCAAAATAGGTGTAAACAATTTCAGCGGGAATTAGAAAAATAAACGTAGTGATTAGGTAGGAGCGGAATTTTATTGCCGTTAATCCTAGGCCATAATTGACTAGATTATAAGGAACAATTGGGACTAGTCGTAGAAAGGCAACACTCATCCATCCTCGTTGTTCTACGGCGGCAATTAGTTTTCTTAGTCTTTTTCCTTTTCTTTGCGAAAACCAGTCATAACCGAGATGCCTGGTAATTAAGAAAGAGAATGCTGCACCGCTGGTTGCACTTAATAAATTGACTAGGGTGCCCAGGAAGGGGCCAAAAAGCGCTCCTCCTGCTAAAGTGAGCACCATAGTTGGTAAGAACATAATCGTTGCAAAACAATATATAATTAAAAATAGAAGGGGAGCAAACCAGCCAAGATGATCAACCCAATTAATGATTTCACTTGAATACTTCTGAAAAAAGAAGGCAGTGGTAATTAGGAATACCAAGGTTAAAACAATGATGATAGCTTTAATGGGATGAATGATACGGTAATTCATAGGATTTGTTTTGACGTCGGATAAATCTTCAGTAATCGCACTACTGCCCTTAGCATTCAATTTTATCAAGAAGTCTATTACACCTGGGTGTACGTTGCAATCTTGAAAAAAAATGATTGATTGGGTATAACCAAAGCGAATTTTTTATAAGAGAAGCAGAAACATGGAACAAGTTACCTGGAAGGAAAGACAAAAGCAGCGCGCTCGTAAGTGGATTAGAGCAATATTGGCTCGCTGGTTTAAAGTGGAGTTACGAGGTAATTATCAGCCCGAACTCAACTCGGTGATTATTGCCAACAGAACGTCAACAATTGATTTACTTTTGCTTGCCGCTTTTTTACCCGAGCAGTTAACTGTAGCTTTCCCACCTCACTCATCAAGTAAATTTTGGATTAAGATGATGGCGCTTTTTGCCGATGTTATTACCATCGACTCTACTAACGCTTTTGCAGCAAGAGCATTAGTTAATGCCATACGAGATGGAAAGCGTTGCGTTATTTTTCCTCAAGGAATTGGCTTACAGGAAGAGAGCTTGAAGGTCTTTGATGCCCCTGGAATGGTATTACAAAAAGCGGGATCTTCAGTTATCCCTATACGTATTGATGGAGCACAACACAGTATTTTCTCTATAAGCAAAGACAAACATCTTATTCGTTTATTTCCCAAGATTATTTTGCATGTATTACCGACACAATCTTATATGCAAGACAAAGATAAGCCTCTTGACCGAAATGCAGTGAGTACCCGTTTGTTTCGTTTGATCAGTGAGTTAACCTTTGCAAACAGCTTTCAGCCCATGCCAATGTTTAAGTCCCTTATTCAGGGAGCTGCTTTGGGAACAAAGAATAAAGCGCTCATTGAAGATGCAAATCGTGCTCCGTTAACGCATAAGCAATTTCTTGCTCGCTGCTTTATTTTGGGACGGCAAATTAAAAAGCAAACCCATGTTGGAGAACATGTAGGCATCATGTTGCCTACGACCATTGCCGGTATGGTTAGCTTTTTTGCACTGCATGCATATCGACGTATCCCGGCTATGCTTAATTTCAGCCTGGGACTCCATAATGTGCTGGCCACATGTAAGATTGCTGAAGTAAAAACAATTTATACGGCAAAACAATTCATTACTACGGCAAAGCTCGAGGATTTGGTCGAGGGATTACAGGAAAAAGGAATAAAAGTTTATTTTCTTGAAGACTTTAAGGATTCCATACATTTGGGCCATAAGCTTTCTGGATTATTAAAGGGGAGATTTGCTGCTCTGGCTTATCAACTCCTTGGCGCTCCAGTTTCTCCAGAGGATCCAAGCGTTATATTATTTACTTCCGGTTCAGAAGGTGTTCCCAAGGGGGTCGTTTTAACCCATTCTAATTTGCTCGCGAATTGTTCTCAATTAACTTCGCGAGTAGATTTTTCTTTTCGTGATAAATTTTTTAATTCCTTACCCATATTCCACTCGTTTGGATTAACTACCGGTTCAATTCTTCCTTTAATACATGGGCTCAGTTGCTTTTATTATCCCTCTCCCTTGCATTATAAAATAATTCCAGGATTGGTTTATCAAACCGGGGCTACCATCATGTTCGGGACTGATACCTTTTTAACCGGTTATGCTCGAGCTGCAGAGCAGCATGATTTTAGTGGTGTGCGTTATATTTTTGCAGGTGCTGAGAAAGTGAAGCCGGAAACGATTCGACATTGGATAGATACTTTTGGGGTAAAAATTTATGAAGGTTATGGGGCTACCGAGGCTTCTCCCGTAATTTCTATGAATTGTCCTTTAGCCTCTATCCCGGGTAGTGTAGGGATGATATTACCTTTTATGGAAAGTCGAATTCAACCAGTAGATGGCATTGCTCAAGGGGGACGTTTAATATTGCGTGGCCCTAATGTGATGAAGGGGTATCTCTCTTCCGAAAAGCCAGGAGCGTTGATTACTTCTGAAGAGGGATGGCATGATACTGGAGACATAGTCACTATGAATGATGAAGGATTCATTACGATTGCCGGACGTGCAAAACGTTTTGCGAAGATTGCGGGTGAAATGGTTTCGCTTACTGCTGTAGAAGGGGTGGCTGCGTCTATTTGGCCTGAATTGTTACATGCGGCAGTGAGCACGAAAAGCCCAAGTAAAGGGGAAAAAATTATATTGTATAGCGAGGCAAACAATGCCGATAAAGCAAGTTTTGTTAAAAAAATACAAGACTTGGAATATTCGGAATTACTCGTTCCACATCAGATTGTTCCAGGAAGTAAGATTCCTGTTTTACCTTCAGGAAAAATTGATTACTTAACTATTGAAAAAGAGCTCGAAGAAGGCTTAGTTTCAATGTAGCCTGGGTACAGCGAAGCGAAACCCGGGTTTTTCTAGCGCGAATTTCCCGGGTTACGGCTTGCTCTTTCATTTTTTCAAAACATAACTGCCTGGTGCATCCATTATCGGTTTTAATGGCAATTGTTCAAAATCAGGAGCCGGAACAAGTTTTCCTGAATGAGGTTTTAACCATTTTAACCATTCTGGCCACCAAGAACCCGGGTGTTCTGTTGCTTGTTCCAGCCATTGTTCTGCATGAGCAGGGGCATGACTATTCACTTTATAGCCATATTTTTTTGCTTCAGGTGCATTGATAATTCCTGCAATATGTCCTGAACCTCCGAGAACAAAGCGCTTAGGTCCATTCATCAGTTTAAAGCCTAAGTAGGTTGTTTTCCATGGTGCTATATGATCTCGTTCCGTAGACAGGAAAAAAGTGGGGATATCAATTGTACTGACATCAATCGGAGTATGATTAAGATGAATCTTGCCTGGTTTGACCAGATCATTATGTAGGTACATCCATCTTAAATATTGAGAATGCATCGTTGCTGGCATGTTGGTGGAGTCAGAGTTCCAGTACAAGATATCAAAAGGAACCGGGTTTTTACCGCGCAGATAGTTTTTGATAAAGAACGACCAAATTAAGTCATTTGCCCGGAGTGAGTTAAAACTGGAGGCCATAAATTTTCCAGCAAGATATCCCTTAGATTTCATTTCATTTTCTAGTTTTGCAATTTGTTGCTCATCAATAAAAACTGCAATATCACCTGGATCACTGAAATCAATCATTGACGCTAAAAAGGTGGAACTACGAACGGATTTATCTTGATGCGCTTTATTGTATGCAAGCAACATGGATAGAAGGGTTCCACCGATACAAAATCCCATGGTATTAACCTGCTTTATATTAAGCTGTTTTTTAATTGTACTAATTGCGGTTAATGGTCCTTCATTTAAATAATCAAATAAACTTTTATGAGAGAAATTTGAGTCTGGATTGACCCAAGAAATAATAAATACAGTAATTCCTTGCTTCACTAACCAGTTAATGAGGGAGTTATGTGGGCTTAAATCCATAATATAATATTTGTTGATCCACGGTGGAACAATAAGCAGAGGGATAGACTTGACGCTCGCTGTTTGTGGCGCATATTGAATTAGTTCCATCATGCTGTTGCGAAAAACTACTTTTCCAGGAGTTATCGCAATATTTTCACCTAGCCTAAATGCTTCAGTATCTGTCATTTTAATCATGAGACGCGAGGACTCGACTTCTAAATCAGAGAGCAAATTATGCAAGCCATGCAATAAATTTTTGCCATGGCTTTTCAATGTTTCATCCATGATCTGGGGATTAGTATGCACAAAATTAGCGGGAGACAATGCATCTAAATATTGCTTGGTAAAAAATTGCAGGCGTTTTGCTGTGTTTTTGTCAGGATATTCCAGTTGTTCAAACAAAGTATTCATATGCTGACTGGCTAAAAGGTAATGCTGAGTTAACATATTAAAAAATGGATTATTGAGCCATTCTTCCTCACGAAAACGTGGATCCTGAATGGGCATGGAAGTCCCATCTAACCAATGCTGCATTTGGGTTTGAGCCAAATTAATAGCATCTTGCCAATATGCAAGCTGCATTTCCCAGATTTTTTCTGGATTCTGCAACAGAATACTCATTACACTTTGAAAGTGTTCCGTTAGCTCAATATACTGATTGATTATTAAGGAAAGTTGTAAGGGAGTTTCCTTTATTTCAGAAATAATTTGCAGGCTTTTTTCAGCTATTGCGTGTAATAGCTCTCCAAGCTCTTTGTCATGGGTCATCCTAACTCCTGCGAGACAAATTAACAGGAGTATATTTTGGTTTTTTTATTAGTAATTAGCAAGTTTTATTGTTTTTGAAAAGATTTTTGATAATTCTCAATGGCCTCGTGAGATTTATCAACATCCTCTTGAGTTGTTGTCTTCGCTGTAGTCCAAAAAGAAGGCTGAGAACTGTAATGAAAATAAGGGACGACCAATACGCAACTTAAAGCCCTACAAAAATTATAGAACTTTTCTTTGAGACCACGATGTTTTTCGATACCATGACCTTTTGCATCCTCATAAGCCTGAGCATAAGCTCGTGCATCGCTCTCCTCTATCTGATCTTTTTTACAAACGCCCAATGTCGTTTGCATAAGCTTTTGACTTAGAGTTAAAGCGGCTTCGCCGGCATGCTGCGATGCCTCGAACCATGATTTTTTTAAGCGATGCCCATCAAGTTCAATGGGATAAATGGTCGCGAATACTTTCTGATGCTTATTATCTACTACTCGATTTTCATCTTTTAACGTTTGAATCGCAGGTTCTAATACCGAGTCGACCTTAAACGCTTTATTTCTATTGTTTTTAAGTAGCTTATCTCGAAAATCCTGAATAACTTCTGATTGTGCTGTAGTAATGCAAATGTCTTTAATTGCCTCTTGAACTAAAGGTTCTAGTTCCTCATTAATTTCGTCTGTCCCTATTTTTTTGGATCCTGCTTTTTGTTTTGCAATTAAGCAGGTAAGGTTACCTAACTCGATACAGCTTTCTATTAACGCACTTTGTCTTTTTTCAGAAGGCTCAAGCAAGTATTTTAGAAAAGCACAACGAAAATCCTGTATTTGTTGAGTTTTTTGAGCTTCTATTGACATTATGTAAATCTCTTTTTGTAAACAGCACAATTAAAATTATACAAAAAGATTATTAAGCGAGCATTAAGTGTATTGTTGAGCAGATAGCTAATTGGCTATATAGATTTAAATTAAGGATAGAAAGGATGCCCTTTACCAATCCCTAATTGTTCCTTCATGCCAGAAATAACCACTTTTCTTTGGTTTATTGATGAGCTCATATAGTTCTTGTGCTGTTTTGGAAGGTAGGGTTGGGGCATTGTTGGTACCCATATCTGTTTTGACCCAACCGGGATCAAAACTGGAAACTGTAGTTTCGGGTAACCTTTTTGCTAAAAGTAGGGTATACATGTTGAGGCATGATTTTGACATCTTGTAATGGGGTACACAGGCGGAGTCGTTGCCGCTGAACGTTCCCCATCCTGAAGAAATGTTAATTATTTGTGCATTAGGATTTAGCTTAGGAATGCATTGTTCCGTTAATTCTATGGTGCCAAATACATTGATCGCAAAAGTTTCTTTTAACTGGCTCATATTAATTTTTTCTGCACGCCAATCCTCCAACAGAACAGCAGCACTATTAATTAATACATCGATTTTGGGTAATTGCTTTGCAAAGTGGTTTATTTGTTCTGAATCCACTAAATTAAGCGGATGGATTTGTAGGTTTTTATGTTTTAAAGGAGTATGTCCATTCGTTGATGTTCCAATAACGAGCCAACCATTTGCTAAAAAGATTTTAGCTGTTTCAAGTCCTATCCCTCGACTAATCCCTGTAATTACAAGTGTATTCACAGTATTCTCCATTATACTTTGTAGCCTGGGTGAAGGCGTAGCCCTCACCCGGGAAATCTAAAGATGTAATCCCGGGTTTCGCTGCGCTGCACCAAGGCTACAATTTGGTGTCTTTGCTAATGCTTAAAGTGACGGACTCCAGTGAATAGCATAATTATCCCATGCTCTTCAGCACAAGTTATTATTTGTGCATCTCTGATCGAGCCTCCTGGTTGAATAATAGCAGAAATACCTGCTTCAGCAGCAATCTCTACAGTATCGGGAAAAGGTATAAATGCATCAGAAGCCATGACTGCACCATGAGCGTCAAATCCCATTTGTGCTGCTTGCCAAAGACCTATGCGTGCACTCATCACCCGGCTGGTTTGACCACCACCCAATCCAATGGTTGCAGCGTCTTTAGCATAAACAATGGCATTGGACTTAACATGTTTTACTGCACGCCAGGCAAACATTAAGTCATTCATTTGTTGTTCGGAAGGTTTCTTTTGAGTCACAGTTTTTAATTCATAACTTCCAAGAGAGAGTGAATCGTGTTCTTGGACGAGCAATCCGCCATCTACTTTTTTCATGTTTAAACGAAATGCATCATCTTGTTTCCATGCTCCAGTCAACAAGACACGAATATTTTCTTTGCTAGCCAGAACTTCTTTGGCTTCCTTGCTGGCATCGGGAGCGACAATGACTTCCACAAATTGTTTTTCCAGAATGGTTTTTGCCGTATTGGCATCCAATTTTTGGTTCACAGCGATGATACCGCCATATGCTGAGCTCGGATCACATTGAAATGCTTTGAGATAAGCATGAAGCAAAGAGTCCCCTATGGCAATACCGCAAGGATTAGCGTGTTTGACAATAACGCACGTTGGTTTTTCGCAGGAAAAAGATTTCACACAGTCCAACGCCGCATCTGCATCAAGAATATTGTTATAGGACAACTGCTTTCCTTGAATTAATTGTGCAGCGCCGAGAGAACCGGATTCAACATTTTTATCAATGTAAAAAGCAGCTTGTTGGTGCGGGTTTTCTCCATAACGTAAGTCGGTTATTTTATTAAACTGGCAGGTAAGAACCTCTGGGAAGCCGCAAGGGGTGTACTGTTCATCTAATGTGGTCAGATAGTTTGTAATTGCTGCATCATAGGCTGCTGTATGAGCGAAGGCTTTTTTAGCTAAAGTGAATCCCCAATCAGAAGGGCTTTTTTTGCTTTTTAGATACTGTATTAGCTCAGCATAATCCTCGGGTTTAACCACCACATAAGTATGCGCATGATTTTTGGCAGCTGAGCGAATCATTGCTGGTCCGCCAATATCAATATTTTCTATAGCCTCATTGAAATTACAGTCAGGGCGGCTGATGGTTTGCTCAAAAGGGTATAAGTTAATTACCAACAAATCAATGGGTTTGATTGAGTGTTCACGGAGTATTTTTGCATCTTTTTTCCCACGCGCAAGCAAACCAGCATGAATACCTGGATGCAATGTTTTTACTCGGCCATCTAACATTTCAGGAAAGCCTGTGCATTCACTTACATCGGTAACTGGTAATTCATGTTCTCTGAGTAATGCCGCAGTATTTCCTGTTGCAATGAGTTCTACACCTTGTTGGTGCAGCTCTTTTCCCAGTTCAACAATGCCTCGCTTATCGGAAACACTAAGCAGAGCTCTTTTGGGAGTAAAAGTAGAAAATGTACGTTCTTGGGCCATTATACCTTCCTTAACAATCGTAAGCTGGATGAGAATTGTCTGCAAATTCGCTAAAAATAGGCCTGAAGCCGTAGACAGGCTCTAAGAATATGTTTGTGCGTGCACTAAAAACAATTACAGTAATTTAAATCTATTTATTTAACTTAGAAAAAACCAATAATGACCACCCATTAAGGTTCTCCTGACGCTCTACGACAAATATTGAAGCATATCTTTTAATCAGTTCAGGGGCCTGTTCTTCTAGTATTCCTGATACGATAAGCATACCTTCTGAGGTGAGTAGTTGTTGAAAACGCTCTTTCAGGGAAACTAATGGTGCCAATAAAATATTAGCAATAATTAAATCTACAGGACTAGATAGCGCATCAGGCATACCAATTGACAATTTGTGCTCATCAATTTCATTAGCTAATGCGTTATTTTGGGTTGCTTGTAAGGCTTGCTGATCAATATCGACTGCATGTACTTCAGCTGCGTCTAGTTTCAAAGCAGCTAAGGTAAGTATTCCTGAACCACAACCGTAATCGATAACTACTTTATTTTTTAAATCAGCTTGTTCCAACCAAGTTAAACACAAAGCAGTCGTAGGATGAGTCCCGGTACCAAAAGCTAAGCCTGGATCTAACATGAGGTTGACGGCATTAGGTTCAGGTGGAGTAGACCAAGTAGGACAAACCCATAGGCGTCGGCCAAAACGTTGGGGTTTAAAATCATCCATCCAAGCCCTTTCCCAGTCCTTGTCTTCCAAAACCTCCAGGGTGCATAGCAACTTAGGGTAGGTTTGCTGTATGTGATCACGTGTATACTGTGCTTGGAATACTTCTGAAAATAAGGCCTGAATGATGACTTCAGGCCATAATGGGGTTGTTCCTGGCTCGGGCTCAAGAACTGGATTATCATTTTTATCAGTCAGCATAATCGATAGCGCACCGAATTCTTCCAACTCCTCGCTAAGCAGTTCGATTTCTTGACTTGGACAATGTTCTATCTTTAATTGAAACCACACAGCATTAATCCTTCAACATTTTTTCCAAATAGTGAATATTAGTGCCGCCAGCAATAAAAGACTGGTCATGGAAAATGCGTTGATGCAATTCAATATTGGTTCTTATTCCATCAATAATGATTTCATCGAGTGCATTTCGCATTCTGGCAATGGCTTCAGCACGAGTCTCTCCATAACTAATGAGCTTGCCTATCATCGAATCGTAATTCGGTGGAACTGTGTAGCTGCTGTAGATATGTGAATCAAAACGAATACCTGGTCCACCGGGTTGATGTAATAATTTTATTGTTCCTGGTGAAGGCATGAAGGTTTTGGCATCTTCGGCATTGATTCGACATTCAATTGCGTGGCCACGCCATTTGATGTCTTCTTGAGTAAGGGACATGGGTATGCCACTGGCAATTTTGATTTGTTCTTTAATCAAATCAACTCCAGTGATCATTTCAGTGACTGGGTGTTCGACCTGGATACGTGTATTCATTTCAATAAAATAAAAACATCCATCTTGATACAGGAATTCAAAAGTTCCGGCACCACGATATTTCAGCTCTTGGCACGCTTTGACTACAGAGTCACCAATTTCTTTTCTCAGTTCGGGACTAATCCCTGGAGCGGGTGCTTCTTCCACTACTTTTTGGTGGCGTCTTTGCATAGAACAATCACGCTCACCTAGATGAATGGCTTTGCCTTGGCCATCGCCAAGCACTTGGAATTCAACATGACGTGGGTTTTCCAAGAATTTTTCCATATAAACGATGGGATTATTGAATGCGGCCTTCGCTTCACTACGGGTAAGTGCAATAGAGTTAAGCAGACTTGCTTCACTATGTACAACACGCATACCTCGACCACCACCACCACCTGCTGCTTTGATGATAACGGGATAGCCAATTTTTTGGGCAATTTCTAGGTTCAAGCGGTCATCATCAGATAAAGGGCCATCTGATCCAGGAACACAAGGGACTCCGGCAGCCTTCATCGCATTAATGGCAGAAACTTTGTCACCCATAAGGCGAATAGTGTCAGCCCGAGGTCCAATAAAACAAAATCCACTTTGTTCGACTATTTCTGCAAAATCAGCATTTTCAGAAAGAAAGCCATAGCCAGGATGAATTGCTACGGCATCAGTAATTTCAGCAGCAGAAATAATCGCTGGGACGTTGAGGTAGCTTTTTTGTGCTGGCGCAGGGCCTATACAAACGGTTTCATCAGCAAGACGAACATGCAATAAATCTTTATCTACATCCGAATGTACGGCTACAGTCTGAATGCCAAGCTCTTTACACGCACGTAAAATACGAAGAGCAATTTCACCTCTGTTGGCAATAACAATTTTACTGAGCATGAATGCACCCTCTATTCAATAACAAACAGGACCTGATCGTATTCTACAGGTTCTCCATTAGCGACGAGTATATCAACGATTTTACCGGCACGATCCGCTTCAATTTCATTGAACATTTTCATTGCTTCAACAATGCATAACACGTCGCCTGCTTTAACCATTTGGCCAACAGCTACGAAAGGAGCGCTTTCTGGTGATGGAGAAGTGTACATAGTACCTACCATAGGAGAGCGAACCTTATGACCTGGAGTGACAGGCATTGCGGATTTACTTTCCGTATGTGGCGCCATAGGAGAAGCAGGTGCATTATTGATAATAGGAAGTTCCTGACGAGGGACAGGAGAAGAAACATAGTGAACTTGAGGTGCTTCTATCGCAGGAGCACTGCTGTGACGGCTTAGCCTCAGCGATTCTTCACCCTCTTTAATTTCAATTTCAGAAATGCCAGTTTCTTCCAGCAATTCGATTAATTTTCTTATCTTACGAATGTCCATTATTTGATTCTCTTTCAATAATTGATGTTAATGCTAATGAATACCCATGCGCCCCTAATCCACTGATAGTACCTTTTGCTATATCAGAAAAATAGGAATGGTGACGAAAAGGTTCTCGGGAATAAACATTACTGATATGTACTTCAATAAATGGTATTGCAACCGCACTTAAAGCATCCCTTAAGGCCACGCTGGTATGTGTGAAGCCTGCGGGATTAAAAATTATATAATTTATTTTATCGATGTGAGCCTGGTGGATTGCTTGAATTAAATCTGCTTCAGAGTTGCTTTGATAACAGTTTAATGAAAATCCAGCTAGTGTTGCTTCTTTGATTAAACGTGTGTTGATATTATCTAACGTAGTGACCCCATAAACTGAAGGCTCTCGAGTCCCCAGAAGGTTTAAATTTGGTCCATGTAAAACCAGAATTTTTTTCATGTTTTAGTTAGTATCAAGCGATTTCGGCAGATTTTGCCTGATCTTCCTAAAATTGTCTATATATCTCCGAGGATATCTGCAAGTTCTCCACTTTTTTTATATTTTTTTATATGAAATTCCAGGAGACATTTGCACGGTTTATCACAGTAACCTAGACTTTACTTTAGATAATGATGGAATCATTTTTAGACTAAAAATGGCATAAATTTCCAACTCCTTTTGGAAAAAGGAACTTTTAATGCAGGAAATGCTTGAGCAACAGGAGGTACAAAAGGTACGACCTGTCATATATGTTATTATTTTTATGATGATGATATTGGTGCAAATCTCTATCGATCAATATGTTCCATCACTACCTGCTATTGCTAAATCTTTTAATAGTAGTGAATCATCAATTCAACTCACGCTGTTTCTTTTTATGTTTGGGCTGGGAATTTCCCATGTTTTTTTTGGGCCTTTATCCGATAAAATTGGGCGAAAACTACCATTGATTTATGGTATTGGAATCAGCGTTATAGGATGCCTCTGCTGTTTACTTGCTCCTTCTGTTGCCGTTTTAACTTTGGGGCGATTTTTGCAAGGGTTTGGCATCGGTTCTTGCAGCTCTGTAGGGCGCTCTTTAATTCGTGATCTCTTCGCTGACAGATATTTATCGAAAATTGGCTCTTATGTTGGTGTTGCAAGCACACTTCTTTTAGTTGTTTCACCAATTTGGGGCGGATTTATTCAAGAGCACTTCGGATGGAGAGCTAATTTTTTATTTATTTTCATTGTAGGTCTGACCTTTTGGGTTTTTATTTTTTTTGCTTTGCCTGAGACCAATAAAAATCTTAACCCTAATGCCACTAAAATAAGCGTCATTCTGCAAAATTATTACGCTTTGTTAAAATCAAAGATTTTTTTAGGTTATACCCTATGTGCCTGTTTTGCTTGTGCAGGTTTAGTTGCTTATCTGACTATTGCCCCGTTTTTATTTCAAAATGTATTGGGCTTAACACCTTTAGAGTATGGTCAACTGTCCATTTTCATTGCGGGTGCTATTTGTTTTAGTGGGATAATTAATAGTCAATTGGTGATGCTTAAAGGAGTTGCTTATATGCTCTTTATTGGTGTCTTGCTGATGATTGGCGGCAGCGGGATTATGCTCATTTTTGCACTTGCTGGAATAATGAATGTACCGACAATCATGTTCCCGATTGCTTTATTTAGCATGGGAGCAGGCCTTACCTTTATTAACGCATTTGCAGGCGTTTTTCACCCATTTCCACAAATTGCAGGAACAGTGGCTGCGTTGTATGTCAGCATGCAAGATTTAACAGCTGCATTAACAAGCGGCATTATTGCTGTAAACAGGATACAAGGTCAGCTGTCTTTAGCGGTAATATTACTTGTATTAGGTCTGGGTGCTTTGGTGGCATGGTATTATCAAAATACCATCACTCAATAAGTAAAAGCCCTCCTTATTTCTCATGTAGCCGGGGTTTCGCTGCATCCAGACTGCATGAAAAGTTCCTTCGCTCATGGTCATTATTTTCACATAAGTTGCTCACGAAGCATCAAATAATATTTCAAAAATGCCAAAACTATGCTAGCTTGAATAAGTTTTTAAAGTTTATTTAGTAGTGTCCACAGGCGTAACTCACTGTCTGGGCCAGTCAGGTTATTTTATAGCTTTGATTTTATGGATAAATTGGTTCGACAGGGATGAGTTGCTTCAATTAAGTTGCAAATAAAGGAGTAGGTTTCAAAATGCATCATAATTACTATTTATCTCCCCTGGCTGTCGCCCTGGCTTTAGGAATAGCATCTTCTGCAAGAGCTGCTGAACCCATGCTGTTACAAAAGGCATCTATAGAGCAAGTAAAACAAAAATTTGGTTTGACGATACAAGGCGTCTCCGTTGTTAAAGACAGTTTACGATTCGTTAGTGAGCACACTGACAGCAATAAAGTAACGCACGTCCGTATGCAACAGCAATATGTAGGATTTCCTGTGTATGGTGGTTATGCAATTATGCACAGTATGCATACTGTAAATTCGTTAGCGAAAGCTAAGTCAAATGTAGCGATGAATGGTGTTGTTTATCAAGGTTTGCAGACTGAATTAGGTCAACCTGATGCTTCTTTTGTGAAAAATGCTGATGCAGCGTTACAACAATTTAAAGCGAAGTATGTAGGTAAAGACGTCAGTGACGAGAAAGTCACTCCTATGGTTTATATTGATGCGCAACATAAAGCACACTGGGCATACAAAGTGAGTGCTCTTGTTGTCCATCAAGATAAAATACCAGAGCGTCCCACTGCAATTATTGATGCAAAAACCAATCAAGCTTTTGTGCAATGGAACGACATAAAAACTCAAAATAGAGACTCTGTAAATGGGTCTGGTTTTGGTGGAAATAATAAAGTAGGTTTTATTCAGTACGGTACGGATTTACCCTATCTTGATTTAACTCGTGATGCGACCAATGAACTCTGCTTTATGGAAAATGCCGATGTTAAAGTAATTGACATGGGGCATAAATACAGTGCAAGAAGTAGAGCAATGAAGTTTAATTGCCCCACTAATGATGCAAATATTTATCTTACAGGTTACAAAGCAGATGGTTACGATAAAGACAATGGTGCTGCTTCTCCAACGAATGATGCATTGTACTCTGGCCATGTAATACACCACATGTATAAAGATTGGTATAATGCTAATGCCTTAAGCAACGAAGATGGAACGCCGATGCAATTAGTGATGCGTGTTCACTATGGCGAGGGCTATGAGAATGCCTATTGGGATGGCCGACAAATGACTTTCGGTGATGGTGATACCATGATGTATCCTTTGGTATCTCTTGGTGTAGCAGCGCATGAAATCAGCCATGGTTTTACAGAACAGCATTCTAACCTTGAATATTATGGCCAATCAGGTGGTATGAACGAAGCGTTCTCTGATATGGCGGCTCAAGCAGCTGAATATTATTCTGTAAATAAAAGCACCTGGCAAATTGGTGGCGAAATCATGAAAGAAGACAGCGGTTATGACGCATTACGCTACATGGATATGCCAAGCCGTGATGGTGAGTCTATTGACACTGCTGATGAGTATTATGGTGGTTTGGATGTTCACTATTCCAGTGGGGTATACAACCATTTATTCTACATATTAGCAAACCAAGCGAATTGGAATACTCGATTGGCATTTGATGTCATGGTTAAAGCCAACATGGATTACTGGACTCCTTACTCAAACTTTGATGATGGTGGCGAGGGTTTGGTCAGTGCAATCAATGATTTGGTAGCTGGTGATCCAAGCCATGCGAAGTATCCTGAAACTGCTGTATGTGATGTTAAAAAGTCATTAAGTGAAGTTAAGATCATGATCAATATGGATGGATGTACTTCTAATTAACATGAGTGCGATATAAAGGCATTTACTGCCTTTATATCGCAAAACCAATCTTAATTATGATCACGTTAAAAATCTTTGAGTGAACGGTCGAGTTTGTAATATGGTCGTTCCTGACTATTTACTGATGAATAAAGCTCGCTAGAAGCTTACTTATAACCTCTGGCTGTTCCATATGAATGTGATGTCCTCCCTCCATTTTTTTAAGGGTGAGATCTTTTACTGCCTGCACACGCTGATTCATTATGTCTGCGTCAAAAGAAAAGCCATTACTAGATAAAAGTAAATAAGTTTTCGCGGTAATTTCCCGTAAACAAGAAAGTATTTGCGTTTCTGTCATACGTAAGGGGGAGCGCACCAGTAAGCGTTGATCATGCCGCCAATAAAATTTTCCCTTGTTTTCAAGCAAACTGCGCTCACAAAGAATTTTTGCAATGTCTAAAGAGACATACCCCTTAAATGCACGAGCAAGGGCGGCACTATTGATATGGTCATAGCCTTTCGATTCTTTGCTTTTTTGACTAAGAACATGCGCATACTCTCTTAATTGCTGACATGCGGTTTCTGCGGGATTGGAAAATGGTCCCAATCCCTCAATTAAACTTAGAGATAGAAATCGCTCTGGAGCTACACCTCCGACTAAACTTGCCAGACAAGCCCCCATGGAATGTCCTAACAGGTGTACTTTATCAAGTTTAAGTGCATTGATTATTTCAATAACGATAAAAATACCATCAAAAAAGTGATAGTGGCATCCTTCAGGCAGATGTGATGAATGACCATGTCCAGGTAAATCAACGGCTACAACCTGAAAGTCACTTTCTAAGTACGTCGCAAGAGGAGCAAAACTATTTGCATTATCTAGCCATCCATGCAGAGCTAGGATAGTAGGTTTATCAGGGTTTCCCCAAATTTTACATGCTATAGAAAAACCCGGAATAGAGAGCGTTAGAGTATTCATTTTATTTGCGATTTTTTTAACTTTTATTTAGTAAACATTATATATCTACTACAAACAGGAAGGCTATAATTCATTATAGAGTAGAATTTTTACCTCATCTGTTTCAACAAGTACAATGATTGTGTCCTTAATCTTTGGATAAGTTGCGAGATCCTTGATGGGGGTGTAGTACAATTTTTTTATACATTTGGTTGTTATCCCTAATAGGGGAACTTGAAAAGAGTAAACTATGCAAAAAGAGGCAAATAGCGTTTCATTAATAACTTATAATATGCATAAAGGATTCGGAGTAGGGGCCGTACGTTTCTTGCTGCCTAAAATGCGTGACGCAATTACCAGTTTAAATCCTGATTTTGTTTTTTTACAAGAAGTTCAGGGTGAACACAGGAAACGACAAAAACGAATTGATGCATGGCCTGACTCCCCTCAATTTGAGTATATCGCTGAAAACATATGGCCTCATTACGTTTACGCAAAAAATGCCGTTTATGAGTCAGGACACCATGGGAATGCAATTTTAAGCAAATATGCTTTTGAACGCATTGAAAATATTAATCTGGCAAACATTCGTAGAGCTTCAAGAGGAATATTACACGCGCAACTTAAACTCGATAAAGTAACAGTTCATTTGTTATGTGTGCATCTGGGCCTTTTTAAGGCCGAGCGCATAGTACAATTCAATACTTTAATGCAACGCATTCAGGATGTAGTACCGCAAGATGAGCCTTTATTGATGGCAGGAGACTTCAATGATTGGCGTACGGTTATTTCCAAACCTCTGGCTGAACACTTAAATGTAGAAGAAGCTTTTGTTTCTGTGGAAGGCCAACATGCACGCTCATTCCCGGCTATTAGACCAGCACTTTGCATTGACCGTGTATATTTTCGTGGGATGAAGGTACAAGAAGTGGCTTGTTTGCATGGTAAACCCTGGCGTATGCTTTCTGACCATTTACCTCTTTATGCACGTTTTGAGTTGCTTATTTGAATCACAACTAATTACTTTTCGTTTACGTGAACATATGTGTGCTCGGAAAAGCCTATGCTATTTTAGTGAGCATAGGCACGATTAGTAATAACAATTAAGCTGCAAATTCTCTAATGCAGTACAGGGTATTCATCATTGGGGACTAACTTACTTCTACAAACAAGGTCGCCAAAAGATAATTACTCCATTTTGTGATTATATTCACCAACACAGGCTAAGCTATTCAAGCGAGCACGATTCAATAAAGCCTCTTGTGCTTTAGCAACATTCGCTTTATCTCCAGCCCAGGCAGTTAAACAATTTTCCTGTAATGCTCTTCCGAAAGAAAAGCTTAATAACCAGGGTTGATGATCGATGCTATTAATCGCATTTAAATTTGCTGTAGCCTGTTGTGGTGTTTGACCGCCAGATAGGAAGTTAATGGTGGGCACTGCAGCAGGTACATTATTACGGAATACGCTAATCGTATAGTCAGCAATTTCATCAGGCTCACTGAATGGACTATGTGCTTTACCACAGGTAACCATGCTTGGTTTTAAGATAATGTGTTCTAACTCAACCTGGTGAATAAATAAAGCATGGAATAACTCATGAAGAACGATTTCACAAACTTCTGCGCAATGTTCAATAGTATGATCCCCATCCATCAGTACTTCAGGTTCAACGATAGGAACAATTCCTGCTTCTTGGCAAACTGCAGCATAACGAGCCAGATTTTCTGCACCTGTTTTTACTGCTGTTAAACTAGGAGCAAATTCAGAAATAGAGTACACATTACGCCATTTAGCGAATTTTGCACCTAATTTTTTAAAATGTTGTAAGCGTTCGGCTAATCCATCCAAACCTTGAGTCACTTGTTCGTTTTCAGTATTTGCTAACGGAACTAATCCTTTATCGACTTTAATGCCAGGAACGATACCTTTATCTGCAAATATCTTAGCGATAGGAGTTCCATGTTCATCAGTCTGGTTAAAGGTTTCTTCGAATAAAATGACCCCATTAACGTATTGCTCTAAATCGGGAGTAGTTGCTAAAAGCAATCGATAATCCCTACGGTTTTCTTCTGTATTCTCAATACCAATGGAGGTAAAGCGTTTACCTATAGTTGAATTACTCTCATCTGCGGCTAAAATTCCTTTACCCTCTTGCAGTATTAGCTCCATAGTATTGGACAATTCTTCATAACTCATATTGTATTTGCTCCTGATTTGTTATTTATCTAGATATATATTTTTCTCGAATAATGTGTTGCATCGCAAAGCCTTGTTCTTTTAACGAGTTAAACGCCTCGTCAATCATACTTGGATTTCCACATAAATAAACAACGTCGCGCTGTGGATTCAGGTTGAGCGTAGGAAAAGCATGTTGCACATAACCGCTGCACTCATTTTCATTTAACTCATGTGCTGGTTGTCTACTTAAGTAAGGCTTGAACATGACTTTAGGATATTTCTGAGAAAAAGCATGGAACTCATTGGCATAGAGAATTTCTTCTCGTCTTTGTACTCCTTGCAAAATAACCACTTCTAATTCAGAGTGTTGCTCCATGAGTATGCCAAGTTCTTGAATCATTGAGCGATAGGGCGTAATCCCAGTACTTGTAGCAACTAAGATAAGTCGGCCAGGTATTTCATCTTTAAGAATTAATCTGCCATATGGACCACTAATCTGGATCGTATCTCCAGGTTTTAAATTATAAAGGAACTCAGTGCCTGGTCCATTTTCAAAATAACCTGCCGCGAGTTCAATTTGATTATCTTGTTTGGGCGTATTAGCTATACTATAACTACGTTTTAATGTTTTACCTTGATGTTCAAAATGAACAGTAATAAATTGGCCAGGTAGATAATTAAAATGTGGGGATACTTCACAAGTAAAAATGAAGTGTTTTACTTTAGGAGAGATCATAAAAGACTCTTTTAAAGTGACGGGAAATGTATTTATTTGCATGGCGGATATCAACTTACTGTAAAAATCTGAGATTATAACCCTTAATTAGGGTTAATAATAAGCAAAAAATTATGCATTACAAGTTTTAACGGCGTATAATTAAATTATGAATACACCAGATCTTATTGCAATTATAGGCAATCTTAGCCGTTCTTTATACCCTGTGCAGCATTTAATTACTGGTGGGGCGTATATTTTAGGCATTTTATTTTTTATGACCGCTATCGCCAAACTCAGAAAAATTGCAGATCACCGGGCCCAATCTTCATCACAAGAAAAGATGTATACACCAATGATGTATTTAGTAATGGGAGCTGCATTACTGTATTTACCTTCTGCTTTAGACCTTATGGCTAATACTACTTTTGGTACCGGGAATGTATTAACTTATACATCATATAATCCGTCAAATATTTTCAGCTCCATGGGATTAGTAGTTCGAACTGCCGGAGTATTGTGGTTTGTACGTGGGAGTGTATTAGTCGCACATTCCAGCCAACCAGGAACCCAGCATGGGCCTAAAGGTTTGGTATTTATAATTGCGGGCATATTGGCAATGAATTTTGACAACACCATCGCGATGTTAAATTATATGATGAGCACTATGACGACTTGGACTATGACAGTTAAAACAAGCGCAGGATTTTAGATATCCTAATCTTCTTCTCCACATATTCTCAGGTTATTTGCTTTGGCAAAATCAAGGATAGATTGGTACAACAAGGGGCTTGATTCTTTAAGTTTAGGATCCAGCAAAACGCATTGGTATCCTTCACTATTCATGCTTGGTCTTAATAATGGAGAGTAACGAATGCGACTGTTTTTAAAGCTTGCCAACGAGCCACTCATTCGTTCTGCCCAATCGCTGGGACGAAAGGTTTTTCCTTGGGAGGTTATTCCTTCTATGATAATTGTCTTGCTTTCAGCTGTTGCCATATGTTTATGCAATATAAATACAGAGTGCCAAGTATATCATCATATGATGGGTGCTGTACGGAAATTTATTCATTTTGTAAAAATAAATTTGTGTTAAATTTGGTTTTCAAAATTAATTTTTATCCCTATTATGTCAACATATTCTATTTGGTATTTTTTTGAAGGTTATTAGGAATGGAAAAAGAAAGTCATTCTGGCATTTATTTGCTGCCCAATTTATTTACAACGGCCAGCTTGTTCGCAGCATTTTATTCTCTTGTTGCCTCAATGAAAGGGCAGTTTGAGGCGTCCATTATCGCGATATTTATTGGTATGATTGCAGATGGGCTCGATGGGCGAATTGCACGCTTAACGAATACACAAACTGAATTTGGCGCCGAATATGATAGTTTATCGGATATGGTTACATTTGGGGTTGCGCCATCATTACTCATGTATAATTTGATTTTGAGCCAATTAGGGAAAGTCGGCTGGCTGGTAGCTTTTGTTTATACTGCTGCTGTTGCTTTACGATTAGCTCGCTTTAATACTCAGCTTGAAATAGCTGATAAACGATATTTTCAGGGCTTACCTTGCCCTCCTGCGGCAGCAGTTATGGCTTCTTTTTCTTGGTTATGCTATCAACACGATTGGCAGAATATATTTGTTGCCATATTGGCTGCGATTTTATCATTAATTGCTTCAGGATTAATGGTTTCTAACTTTCGTTATTATAGTTTTAAGGAAGTAGATTTTAAGGGCAAAGTTCCATTCATTTATGTTTTGGTGATGATTATTTTATTTGTAGCCATTGCAGCTAATCCTTCATTAGTTTTATTTGTTGGCTTTACTATTTACGCTTTATCTGGATTATTGATGACGTTACTTGCTCTGCAAAAAATGAGAAAGAAAAAGTCCAAAGAAATTAGTAATGATAAACTGTAACGAAAATCCAATGACGTTAGGGTTGATTTCAAAAAGAAAATTTTGAAATTCAATCCTAATTATTCACCTTCACCAAAATAATTATTAATTAAAAGAGTTAAGGCTTCGTTCATTTGCACTTCATCAGGACCATCTATTTCCATAATGAGCTCACTACCTTTATTGGCTGCGAGCATCATGACACCCATAATGCTTTTTCCATTAACGGTTTGTGAGTTGCTGGTTACATCAATTTGGCTTTGAAATCGTGCTGCAGTAGAAACAAATTTTGCCGAAGCACGTGCATGTAAGCCCAGCTTATTAATTATTTTAATTTTAGTTTTAATCATAGCGTCACAAATCTACCACGAATCAGGTTATAAGTGTAGCTAAGTGCAGCAAAGTTGATCCTAAGAAGATTTAGGATAAGCTTTGCCGCCTACAAAGCTACTGTATAAGCTTATTTATTAAGCATGATGTTGATTTTTTTCTTTGTGCTTACTCAGTTGACGTTCTAACTTGTCAATCAAAGTATCGATTGCAGTATATAAATCTTCAGATTCTGCGCTTGCATGCAGTTCACCTTTAGTTACATGAACAGTAGCTTCAGCAATTTGACGCAATTTTTCTACATTCAATACCACATTGATGGATGTGATGTGATCAAAGTGACGCTCCAGCTTATCGAATTTTTCTTCGGTAAATGCTCTGAGTGCAGGAGTAACATCAATATGATGTCCAGTGATGTTAATTTGCATAAAATTCTCCTAGTTACATAGAACCATGATAGGATCATGATTCTTAATTAATTACGAATTGTTTTTCTTTCATTAGATGGAGCAATTCCCATTGCTTCACGATATTTTGCTACGGTTCGTCTTGCTACTTTAATACCCTGCTCTTCCAGTAATTGGGTAATTTTACTGTCACTTAATGGTTTTTTTCTATTCTCCGCAGAAATTAATTTTTTTATCACTGCCCGTATGGCAGTTGAGGAGCACTCATCTCCAGCATTTGTATTAACATGACTTGAGAAAAAGTATTTAAGTTCAAATACTCCTCGGGGAGTATGTATAAATTTTTGTGTGGTGACACGCGAAATGGTGGACTCATGCATATCGAGAGCAGAAGCAACATCATTGAGAATTAATGGTTTCATTGCTTCATCACCATATTCTAAGAATCCTTGTTGGTATTCCATAATGCAAGTGGCTACTTTAAGCAGTGTTTCTTGACGGCTCTGAATACTTTTTAAAAACCAACGTGCTTCTTGTAAGTTATTTTTTAGAAATTGATTGTCGGCACTATTATCGGCTCGTTGAATTAGAGATGCATATTGGTTATTAATGCTTAGATGGGGGAGTACGCTTTGATTGAGTTGCACTCTCCACTTGTGGTTAACTTTTTTTACAGTTAAATCGGGAATAATGTATTCGGTAATGTCTTCATGAATTAAGTTACCTGGTTTGGGGTTTAATCCTTGAATTGTTTTCAATACATCATCAACTGTTTTTTCGCTAATTTGATGATTTTTCATGAGCTGTCTATAATTATGCTGGGCTAGTAATTCAATATCTTCAGCAATAATCTTTTTAGTTAATGCCAAGTTTTCTGCACCTAAAGGCAGCTGCTCTAGTTGTACCAGTAGTGTTTCTGCGAGACTCACAGAAGCACAGCCTACGGGATCAAATAATTGTAAGCGATGGCGTACGGCTTCTATTTCATCTAAATCCAGCGGATGAGTGTCACTTGTGAGGCTTGCATGTAATTCAGTAATACTCATCGTTAGGAATCCATCACTATTCACTGCATCGATAATCGTAGTTGCTATCGCCCTGTCTATATCACTCATGGGAGACAGTTCAAGTTGCCATCTTAGATGATCTTGTAAATTAGTTGTGGTGCAATGCAAGTTATCAAAATTATAATCATTATCTTCAAAAGTAGTGCGCTTACCTGAACTTTGATACAGTTCTGACCATTGAAAATCGTACGATTCGTCGTTATGGAGATGTTCTGCCTCATTGGCTTCGAACTCTCCTTTATCTTCGTTGGGCGTTGCTTCAAGCATTGGATTTGATTCAACAATGAGTTGAATTTCTTGTTGTAAGTCAATCGTTGATAATTGCAACAGTCTTATTGCTTGTTGTAACTGTGGGGTTAGTGTTAAATGCTGTCCGATACTTAGTTGCAATGATGGTTTCATGCAAATCCTCTTTGTATTCATTGCTATTTACTATCAGTTTAAACGATTCGTAAGGATAATCCAGTATCTACGCGTTATTTTAGGCGTAAGCCTTGAAAAAAACTGCATTTTAGCTACTGATATTTAGAGAGTAGGGTGAGGTTAAATCGTTACGACATAAATTAATGAATTCTCAATGAATAACTCATTAATTAAATCTGTTGGGTAGAGCAATTAAAATATGAGCTGCTTAGAAATGAGCTTAGGCAAAAAAAAAATATAAAACGACATGAAGTGTGGCCCCAAGTAATGGGGCTGAACACCTTATTTTACTTTTTTCTCTTTGAACAGAACATGCTTACGTACTTTAGGATCGTACATCATCAGTTCCATTTTTTCAGGATGGTTTCTTGGGTTTTTAGTAGTGGTCTTATAGTATCCAGTTCCTGCTGTGGATTCCATTTTCACTTTGATCGTGACGGCTGCCATGGTTTATCCCCTTAGTTATACTTTTTCGCCGTTAGCTCTGAGTTTATCCAGAACTGCTTTTATACCTAATTTGTCTACAATACGCATACCTTTGGTACTGAGTTTTAATGTGACAAATCGTTTTTCTTCTTCAACCCAGAAACTGTGGTTCTGAATATTCGGCAGAAAGCGTCTTTTAGTTTTGTTGTTAGCGTGCGACACTTTATTACCAGTCATGGGTCGCTTGCCAGTTACCTGACATACTCTAGACATTGTGTTACTCCAAAATAGGTTTTAAGTTGCTTGTCTTTGTAAAATTCTGGGCAAATAGCCGGATGTGAAATACAAGAGCGGTTTTATATCAAAAAAATGCATTAGTTGCAAGATTTTTGTAAGAACATATAATTCCGACTTTGACAAAATGATGAGTGTGATTTATGCAACGCCGAATAAAAAGTTATGTTTTACGGGCTGGCCGTGTGAGTAATCGACAGCGCCAGGGGTTGGAGCTTTGGCTTAAAGATTATGAACTTACTGTGGATGATAATCCCTGGAGCTTAGTTGGTGAATTTGCACGTAATGCAGATACAGTAGTTGAAATAGGTTTTGGCATGGGAGCATCTTTGTTGACCATGGCTAAAAATAATCCTACATGTAACTATATCGGTATAGAGGTTCATCTTGCGGGTGTGGGTAGTTTGGCTGCTGATTTACATGAGCAACAGTTATCTAATGTACGTATTGTGGCCCATGATGCCGTTGAAGTATTTCGTAAACAATTGCTAGATAACTCACTTGCTGGAGTACAAATTTTTTTTCCAGATCCCTGGCATAAAAAACGTCATCATAAAAGACGTTTGATCCAGAAAGAATTTATCCAATTATTAATACAAAAATTGAAACCAGGTGGGTTTATTCATTGTGCTACTGATTGGCAAGAATATGCTGAGCATATATTGGATGTTTTATCTACAGAGCCTGCTTTGAAGAACTCACAGGAAGAGGGTGGCTATTCTCCCAGACCTTTATCACGACCACTTACAAAATTTGAGCAACGTGGTGAACGTTTAGGACATGGTGTATGGGATTTAATTTTCACGAAGCGGGATGGATTATCTTAATTTGTAATATAAATCATACGATTAAACAGTTCTTTTAAAAATTAGCGTTGTAGAAATTTTAACTAATCTTTTGATCTTCTATTGTCCAATGTGTAATATAAATCCGGAAGTAACACTACAGGGGACGTAATATGGAATTGATCATGGAAATAAATGCAGCTCTAAAATTAGGACTAGAAGGATTCAAAGAGTTTATTGAACAGAAGCTGCTAATCGATAAGAGTTATCTTGAGCATCCATTCTGGATGAAGGGTGGTGTTCAAATGACTGTCTTGAATTATTTGATTCAACAACACAAGAGAAAAAATGTAGGTTCTGTTGACAGGGAAATCCCTTCTGATTTGACTGAATTTATTGATTTTATACTAAGTAAAGTTCAGGATAAAAACATTGGCCTGCCCTTGCATCAAGCAATTACAACCGGCAAAATTCAACTGGCTCTCCATCTTTTGGATACTCATGCATTTGATGTCAATAAACGCGATGAAGATGGACGTACTTTATTGTCTTTAGCATTACCTACCAAAAAGCGTGAATTATTAATAAAAATTTTAATGTGCCATCCCGATGTAAATGCAACGACTCGCTTTAAAGAAGCCCGTATTCCTTTTCAACCGCTACATCAATCTATAGTATTGGATTTTACTTCTGGAGTGATTAATTTAGTAAGAGCTGGTGCTGATGTGGCTAATCCTGTGGGGGTGAGGAAAGATACTCCGCTGCTCTTAGCGGCACGAAAAGGTAAAATAAAGGCTCTTGAAGCTTTATTGGATGAATCTCCAGTAAAAGACTTGAAGTTGGAAGCGGAAAGTTGTCCTGAGGAAGATGAGAAAACAGGCAGTAATGCAATAGAAGCGCTCTGTAAGCGCTTGGCTCGTGACCGCAATAATAAAGATTTACTTCGAGGTGTTGCTATGTTGCTTTGTAGTGGAGCAGAACCCCCTCGAAGTGAGGCTCTATGTCAATTATTGGCCGACAAACGTAGTGATTTACTCAAAGAAATTGATAATTATATGGATTCCAGGCCCAAATTGGTTGATCCTTTTGTACACCGATGCCATGTGGTTGACAGTGCATTGTACAACATAATTTATGTAGATCATTCTTGGGGAAGCGCGTTGCGCCAGCTTTTTGGTAGACAGAGTGACGCAGCTTTTATCATTGAACGATTAGTCACGCGCAAATACAGCCGTCGTCAAGAAGGAAGTATGGATAGTCCCGAATTACCAACCGCTGCCGCAGTGCCATTAAAAGGGAATGAGCCTCCATTCAAACTCTATGCGGAATTTGTCAAGCGACATAACGAAGCTTATCAGAACCAAAGAATTACTTGGAGTACTATGCATGGGATGATAGCCGAAGGAAAATGTAGTTGGGATACAGTAAAACAATACGCGGGTAGTAATCCTGGAAGTAGAACACAGATCATCTATGATGATATGTTTAAGAAATTACCTAAAATGGAGATGCATGAGTCCATTGAAAATTCAACTGGGAGCCCCACATTCAAGAGTTAAGAAGAGTACAAAACAACATTTTGTCATCGGTAGTGGAGGTGGAAACCGTGGCGTTTTAATGGAGCCCACCTCTTGTAACGAATGCTCATGAATGGACGTAACATGGGTATTGAATTAAAATTGGTATCAATCGGAAAATATTTTATTTTATAGCGATTATGAATATTAGCTTATTACTTTTAACCGTGATTTGTTTTATTGGCATGATTAGTCCAGGGCCAGATTTTATATTGGTTACAAAAAATGCACTTTTATATCCTAAACGTCAGGCTCTAGCCACTGCTTTGGGTATTGTTACTGGATGCTTTTTTCATGCAACTTATTGTATTTTAGGGCTAGCCTTCGTTATTACTCAGAGCATTGTTCTTTATACGACTATAAAATATGCAGGTGCAGGTTATTTAATTTATCTTGGATTAAAAGGTTTAAAATCAAAACAATCTACCCAAATACATCAGGATCGTTCTTCATTAAAAGAGATAACCGCTTCCAGAGCGTATATTGAAGGGGTTTTATGTAATGCCTTAAATCCAAAACTTGCAGTTTTTTTACTTAGCTTATTTACCCAGTTTGTTTCAATTAACGCATCAATTAGTGATAAAGCTGTAGTTGCTGGGGTTTTCATCGTTGAATCTTCCATTTATTGGCCTTTATTAGTTTTATTCCTGCAGGCAAATAATATTCGAAAAGCCTTGGCTAATTTTCAAACTGTTTTGACCCGCATATTTGGTGGCTTGTTGGTTTATGTGGGAATTCGAGTGATGTTGAGTACGGATTAGTTTTTTTCAGAGGAATAAAATGCCAAAAGCAACTGTGGGATTAAAAAAAACAGAGTTGGATACTCCCTGCTTAGTCATTGATAAAAACATCCTAAAATCTAATTTAGAGGTTATGAGACAGCATTCTATTGCAACGAATATAAATATCAGACCGCATTGTAAAACCCATAAATGCTCCAAATTAGCTCACTTACAGGTCGAGTATGGTGCAATAGGTGTCAGCGTTGCGAAAATTTCAGAGGCTGAAGTTCTTATTCAAAATGGGATAGCCAATATACTGATTACCTCACCAATTGTCACAAAGAATAAGATTTCTAAGCTTATTTCCTGCCTGGAAAAAGCCTCTTCTACTTTGGTGGTTGTCGATAATAGAGAAAATATGATTGCTTTGAATGAAGCAGGTATGCTCAATAAAAAAGTGATCAATGTGTTAGTTGATGTGGATCCAGGGATTGGACGTACTGGAGTTAAACCAGAGGACGTCTTAAATTTTGCTCTAGAACTGCAGCAGTTACCTTGGTTAAAGTTGATGGGAGTTCAATGTTATGCAGGTAATTTACAACACATAGCCTCGTTTAGCGAACGAAAAAGCAAATCATTACAGACCATGCAAATGGCGAGTGATCTTGTAAAAAATCTACGGGAAAAGGGGCTTAATTGTCCCATATTAACAGGAAGTGGAACAGGAACTTATGATATTGATGTTGAGGCGACTGCAGTAACAGAGATTCAACCGGGTTCGTATACCGTTATGGATGTGCAATATACAGTGATTGGCTCGAAAAGTAATGAGCGGCGATTTAACACTTTTAAGCCGGCAATGACTCTTTTGACCACGGTTATCAGTAACAATAGAACAGAACATGTTACCGTTGATGCAGGTACAAAATCCATTTATGTGGATCATCATAAACCGCAAATTATCAGCCATCAGGGATTGGAATATGATTGGGGTGGATTTGGTGATGAGCACGGTAAAGTGACTGCAGTACCTGGAGCTCAACTACCTGCTTATGGTGAAGTTTTAGAACTGGTTGTTCCTCATTGCGACCCAACCATTAATTTATTTGATCAATTTTTTATTACTGAGAATGATATTGTAGTTGATGTCTGGGATATTGATCTTCGAGGAAAATGTCAGTAGAAACTCATAAATTGCTATTTTATAACCGATCTAAGCCAGGTAAGTATCCTATTCTCTTAGTATGAACTGCCTAAGAAATGCCAACTTTATGGGGAATACTAAAAATTTGGATTGAGCTAATTACAGCATGAGAACTTGCTTAAACTTCATATACCCCATAGAATTCTAATTTTCTTAAAATTCTCCGGGAGAGTAGTACATGGGGTGGAATGAGCCGGACAAAGGCAAAGATCCCTGGAAGGGTAAAAATCAACCTCCAGATTTGGATGAAGCGTTTAAACGCGTTCATGACAAATTGAAGAAAATGTTATTTGGAGGTTCCAATAAAGTGGGTAATGAGCCTTCCAAAAAATCGAATGGTGGTTTAATAACTACTATAGTTATTTTGCTTGCTTTTATTTTGTGGGTATTGTCTGGTGTCTTTATTGTCGATCCTGCGGAGCAAGCAGTGATTCTTCGCTTTGGTAAATATGTGGAAACGGTAGGTCCAGGGCCACATTGGATACCACGAATTATTTCTTCCAAAATTATCATGAATGTTGACCGAGTGTTGGATTATTCTTACTCCGCACAAATGCTTACTAGTGATGAAAATCTGGTGTCGGTGTCTTTGGCTGTACAATATCGCATTGGTGATCTGAACGAATATTTATTTAATGTTGCTAATCCTGAGGAAAGTTTACAACAAGCGACTTCCAGTGCGCTGAGACAAGTTGTAGGGACGACTACATTGGATCAAATGATTACTGAAGGGCGAGAGGTTTGGGGCAACCAAGTTCAAGAGACTTTGATAAAAACACTGGATTTATATAAAACCGGTATTTTTATCGTTAATGTCGCGCCACAGCCAGCTCGTGCACCTGAAAGTGTACAAGATGCCTTCGACGATGCAATTAAAGCACAAGAAGATGAAAAACGCTTTAAAGAACAAGCTCTTGCTTATGCGGCGAAAGTAGTTCCGATTGCAGAAGGAAAAGCGAGTCGTATCCAACAAGAAGCTGAAGCCTATTCCAAGCAACTTGTATTGAATGCTCAAGGGGAAGTTTCTGCGTTTTTGGCTTTATTGCCTCAATTTACTGCAGCGCCAAAGATTATGGCGGAACGTATGTATTTGGAAACGATGCAAAAAGTGATAAGCAGTAGTAGTACAATCATTGTTGATAGTAAATCAGGGAATTTGCTGTATCTCCCTTTAGATAAGCTATTTGAAAAGACCTCGGGTTTTCCAACAGAGACCGCAAAAAATAGCAAAGCGGAAAGTGATGAATCCAACGAGACAGAAAACTTGGTCGATGGTCGTGAGTTCACCAGACCTGTTTATCGACAAGGGAGAAATTAACAATGAAAACTACCGGTAGAACTCTTGGTATTTTGATCTTTTTACTACTTCTATTTTTATTGACTAGTGTCTTTACTATAACCCAAGGTCAGCAAGGAATTCTTTTGCGTTTAGGCCGTTTAGTTAATGATGAGTTGACTGATAAGGTTAAAGTATTGAATCCTGGATTGCATTTTAAAATACCATTTATCGAAAACGTACGCATTTTTGATACGCGTATTCAAACTATGGATATCAAGTCGACTCGTATTGTGACCAAAGAAAAAAAGGATGTCATGGTCGACTATTATGTTAAATGGCATATTACTGATTTGGCTCAATATTTTAAATCTACAGGCGGTAATGAATTTAAAGCAGAAACATTACTAGAGCAACAATTAAACACCTTATTACGTGCCCAGTTTGGTAAACGTACTATTCCAGAAGTAGTATCGGGTGGGCGTGATGATGTTATGGAATTACTGCGTAAAGCTGCTCAAAAACAAGCTGGTGGATTAGGTATTAACGTGGTTGATGTGCGTATTAAAGGAATCGAATTACCGGCCAATACCAGTAATGCGATTTATCAACGTATGCGGGCGGATATGCAAAAAATTGCGAACAAACATCGAGCTGATGGCCAAGCGGCTGCTGAAGAGATAAAAGCTAAGGCAGATGCTGATGTTATGGTTTTGTTGGCAAAAACGCGTAGTAATGCACAAAAAGTACGAGCTGTTGGGCAAGCACAGGCGGCGTCTATTTACACTGATGCCTACGGTAAAAATAAAGATTTTTTTGCTTTATATCGTAGTTTGCTTGCATATGAAGGGAGTTTTAAAAGTAGAAAAGACATTTTAGTGTTGGATCAAAGTAGCGCATTTTTCGATTATTTTAAGCAATCCACACCAAAAAATGATGGTGTACCTGCTAAAAAGTAACTATAATGTCGAGTTTTGGTAACTATTCACCTCTATACCAAATCTTGGAGAAATGCCTATATTTGTAGGCAGCTTGAACAAAAAACATTCTGAAAAAGGGCCATGGTTATAAGAGCGCTTTTTCAGGATGTTTTTCATTTAAGATGTGTCAATATGGAATCGGGTAGAATGTGTAGTTATAAATTGTGTTGAAATTGGGTTCTGAAGTTCTCAGTTTTAGCTGCGAATAGCATTTGCAAATTTAAGAGTGGATCATGGGTAAAAATGTTGTTGTTTTAGGAACACAGTGGGGCGATGAAGGCAAAGGTAAAATTGTCGATTTATTAACGCAAGATGCACGAGCTGTTGTGCGTTATCAGGGCGGCCATAATGCAGGCCACACCTTAAAAATTAATGGCGTGAAAACAGTTCTACGTCTTATTCCCTCAGGTATGCTGAGACCTCATGTGACTTGTTATATTGCAAATGGGGTAGTTCTCTCACCTGATGCTCTATTGGGGGAAATTAAAGAGCTGGAACAAAGTGGACTTGATGTACGCTCCCGTTTACGTATTAGCTTGGCTTGCCCACTGATTCTTCCTTGTCATGTTGCTATGGATAAAGCGCGCGAACAGCACATGGGGAACTCTGCCATAGGCACTACTGGACGTGGCATAGGTCCTGCATATGAAGATAAGGTTGCTCGTCGTGCATTAAAAGTCAGTGATTTATTTCATCCTGAGCGCTTTGCAACAAAATTAGCAGATCTTTTAGACTACTATAATTTTATTTTGACACAATATTTCAAGCAGCCTGCCCTAGATTTACAACCTTTATTGGATTCAGCACTACAATGGGCTGAAGAATTACGTCCTATGGTTTGTGATGTTTCTGCTTGTTTGCATGAGCATAGAGAGCGTGGGGATAATATTTTATTTGAAGGCGCTCAAGGGGTTTATCTAGATATTGATCATGGAACATATCCTTTTGTGACTTCATCAAATACTTGCGTTGGTTCAGTAGTTAATGGTGCCGGATTTGGTCCGAAGTACCTCGACTATGTTTTAGGAATTACCAAAGCTTATACTACCCGTGTTGGTGGTGGTCCTTTCCCAACAGAACTTTTTGACGAAGTAGGGAAACAAATTGCTGAACGTGGCCAAGAGTTTGGTGCTGTTACTGGCAGACCTAGACGTTGCGGTTGGTTTGATGCAGTTTTGTTAAAACATTCAATTGAGTTAAATAGTATTACGGGATTATGCATCACAAAGTTGGATGTTTTGGATAAATTAGATGTATTACGTATTGCTGTTGCTTATAAAGATGAAAAGGGTAATTTAATTTCTCGTCCGCCTCAAGCAGCGGCTGATTTCCAAGGTTTAGAGCCCGTTTATGAAGAAATGCCTGGCTGGCAAGAGCCTACAGCTGATGTCACGAATATGAGCGATTTGCCTGCTAATGCCATAGCTTATTTAAAACGAATAGAAAATCTACTGAATGTGCCTATTGATTTATTATCAACAGGCCCTGAGCGTGATTCGACAATTATCTTACGCGATCCTTTTAGAGTGTAATTCGTACCGGTTTCAATAAATAGTCTGCATATTTGGAAGGATAACAAGGTAGCAGGTCGGGCTTTGGCCCGACAATGTAATTGCTCTGAAGTGACCCGAGCGCAGTGTGTTAACCAACCCAATCTTTTATTTGCATAAACCTACTAATCACAAGGAATTGTCGAGCCAAGGCCCGACCTAAACATGCTGTGTTGTAGCTTGGGTGAACGGAACTATTAAAATTTATTTTCAAATGCATGCAGTTGTTGTTCTAATTCCCTCTGTAGTTGGGCTTTCTCGCTGGTTTTGATGAATTGCTGGCAACTATCGCTTTCTAAATCTTGGCAGTCATGAGTCAATTCGGCATTTTTTGCATCAGACCAAATACTTTTTCCAGGTAAAAACGAATAGGTTAGTGCATTCCTATTGATTTGTTTTAATGTTTGGTAATCTAAGCCATGGTTTAATACAGCTTCTACATATTGCTGGGTTAAATTGGTGCGTAAAATACCCTCATCATCGGTAGACAATACAACTGGGACATCGTGCTTAAGATAAAAATTCAAAGGATGCTTTGTACCAGAGACTTGTAATATTTTTAAATTACTGATGAGGTTAATTTCTACCGCTTTATGATGCTTTGCCATGTGGTCTAAGGTTTTTTTTGCATTATGCTCTTGGGCAATATCCACTCCATGTCCAATTCTTTGGGCTTGGCCAGTAAAGAGTGCGTCATGAATGTGATATTCCAAATCCTCTGGAGTAACAATTTCTTGGGTTAGTTCCCCAGCATGTAAGGCAATATTAACTTGTGGGTACACCTTATGTAAGTATTGGTATATTTGCATTTGTTTACGATAGTCACGTAAAGAAATAATGCCATCTTCTGGTTGTACTAAATTAACACCAACAAGAGCACCCTTATTTTTTATAGATTGGGCTGCTGCCTCAAACGCATTCAGTGTTTGTGCAAACAGGTTGTCTGAAGATTGTTCTCGAAGTGAATAGTATAGAAATTTAATTTTTACTTGGCAGACTTTCTTTTCTGGATTGCTTTCACAACCGAGTTCTTGGTGTGCTTGTTGTAAAATACGATTTGATTCTATTGCCGTAAAATTGACATTATTTTGAAAGTCTGGGTTTGCTAAGAGAAGCTTTCTTTTTTGGCTAAATGAAGTCGTGTCCTTGAGCATATCGCCAAAACTGAGTGAATGCGCATTATCAGGTAAAATCATTACTTCCATATAGTGTTCATTTTGTAGTGCTGCAGTTTGCATTACTGATGCAAGTAATTCAGGCTGATGATCAGCGACTATGGCATTGAATTTGTAGAATGAATTGAAAAAATGATCGTGGCCGGATTCTTTTCCTGGAACAAAATCTTTCATAGACCAACTTTTTATCGCGTTTGCATAGAGGTCGGGATGATTAAACAGATCTTTTGTTTCCACGCCTTTGCAAACAGAAGGATTTTTACTGGCCGTCCAAGTGGTTGTATTCAAGCAATAATTATCTTTAGATGTTAGTTCCAGCATGATTTCAGGGTATGCACCTCCCGATAAGTGGTAATGCAACTCCCCACCTTTAGGCATGCTCTTAAAAAACGTATATAAGGAATTCGGATCATTTTTTATTTGATTAAAATGTGATTGAACATTAGCTTGTGCAAAAGAGAAAAAAAAGAGGCTGCTCAGAACGAAAATTGATTTAATATAGTTCATTATTTTCTAAAAAATATCACTTTGCGAATGATTATCGCATAATTATTATTAAATCCCAACCATTGTATTTAGATTCCATTCATAGCAAAATGATTTTACTATTCTTAGGTAGCTATCAAAATAATTCCTGCTTCAAAACTACTCGTGCGCATCTAGAGTAGCGCAGTGGGAGGAGCAAAGAACTCAGCAATCCTTTGAATGGAAGAGCAAGAGAGTCTAATCAATTAGGATGATGAATATGAACCATTTTTTATCAAAATTTTATGCCGCTATTTTGGGTACTTTTTTCTTATCACTAATGACAGGTTTTTGCGACGCTGCATCTAACATCAGTGACTCTACAAATAAAACCAAGATGACAATCAATGTTGGTATTTATGCCCCTTTTTCTAGTGAATCTGCTTTTATTGGTAGAAATATGTTAGGAGCAATGGAAATTGCACGTGATCAACTTAAATCCTCAGATATTAATTATGAATTTTATACTCTAGATAAAATGCCAAATACTGCGAATACAGCAAAAACCTTGCAAAAATTTATTGATGCACACCACATTAATGTACTGATAACTGAGGGTGCTGATAGTGGGTCTTTAGTTGCACCTTTAGCAAAAAGAAATAATCTTATTCATTTTTGTCTGACCGATGATTCGATAATTGCTGATGGGAAAAATAATTTCTTAGCACAAAGCCCCAACCACAAACAAGCTGCTGTTTTGACTCACTCATTAAAACCAGAGTTTATTGCTCAATTTAAACAGGAATATTTCAGTCATCCAGTGAGCGAAGCAGGTTATGCTTTTGATATATTTCATATGATTCATAATAGCGCGGTGCTTGCTATGAAGACTCATTCTGATTTTTCTAGCCAGGTAGTTGCATCACATCTTTTGGCGCTTGATCCAGGAACAGGAGTAATGGGTAGATTTAACTTGGGTAAAAATGGGGTTTCTTATAAGAAACAGACCCTTACCGCCTGATTTTATGATATTCAAACGTGTTCCATTCCCGGTTGCAAGCAACCGGGATTAAGATGATTGAATAATGAATCAAGCTAAGGTGAGTGCTACAAGCTAAAAAAAGGAGCCTAAGTAGGCTCCTTTTTGTGTACAAGTATAATTATCTGTTAGCTAATGACATGCCTTCCAAGACAGTTAAAGCGGCGTAAAGTTGGTAGTCGTTATGCATTAAATCCTCTACTTGAGCTTTAGCGCTTTTGACTTTGGCATTTCCCTCATTATTTTTATTGAGTAAGTGCCCACTAAGGTTTGCTTCACTAAATCCAGTAAGATCAGGGGACTTAGGAGCATTTTTAGGAATTTCTAACTCATTGACTACGATATCAGGTACAATCCCTTTGGCTTGAATTGAAGTTCCAGAAGGAGTGTAATAAAGAGCCGTAGTTAACTTAATCCCTGTTTTTTCATCTAAAGGTAATACAGTTTGCACTGAGCCTTTACCAAAACTTGTTGTACCTAGAATAACAGCTCGTTTATTGTCTTTAAGTGCTCCAGCTACAATTTCAGCAGCAGATGCAGAACCATTATTGATTAATACAACTATTGGTGCATTATGTAAAACGTCTTCGCCTTTGGATAAGGCGGTAAAGTCTGAACCAGGTAAACGTCCTTTAGTTGAAACGATTGTTTCTGGTTTACCTGACTTATCTTTACCAAGGAATGCATCAGAAACCTGAATGGCTGAATCAAGCAAGCCTCCTGGGTTGTTACGTAAATCCAGGACCAGGCCTTTTAAATTTCCACCAGATTGTTGTTTTAGTCGATCAATGGCTTGTAACATATCCTTTCCAGTTAACGCTTGGAATTGAGTTAAACGGATATAACCATAGCCTGGAGAGAGCATTTTGCTTTGTACGCTCTTAATTTGAATCACTTCTCGTACTAGATCGAAAGTAAGCGCTTTGTTCACTCCTTTGCGTAATACCGTCAATTGAATAGTACTTCCAGCTTTGCCGCGCATCAGGTTGACTGCATCTTTGAGCGAGAGTCCTTGTACAGACTCTTTTCCTAATTTGATAATATAGTCGCCAGATTTAATGCCGGCTTTAAATGCTGGTGTGTCAACCAGGGGAGTAACCACTTTGACAACTCCTTCCTCCATGGTCACTTCTAATCCTAAGCCGCCAAACTCACCACTAGTTGATGTTTGCAGCTCTTTAAACTCTTCTTCATCCAAGTAGCTTGAGTGAGGGTCAAGACCATTGAGCATGCCGCGAATTGCATTATCGAAAAGTTCTTTATCATCAACAGGCTTGACATAGTATTTTTTAATTTCACCTATTGCATTGGAAAATCGTTGAACATCTTCTAAAGGAACTGCTTTAGAAGTGGTACTGGAGCTTGTAGACGTATTCGCCTCATCATCTGCAAAGCCTGTCAGAGGTAACATAAGAGTAAAAGCGTATACTATCGCAAGCGTGGATGGATATAGTTTTCTTATCAACATAGCGATCTCCTCAGATGCAAGGCTACTACATAAGCCATCTTCTTTTATTATAATTATTGAAATGCAATTAAGGTGCCAGGGTTCACTTATGACAACCAATTAAGTGGTGGAATCGCCTTTCCCCTTAGTCTTATTTCAAAGTATAGACCGTTTTGTTTAATTCCGCCGCTATGACCTACATTTGCAATTTGTTCATTTTGACGTACATATTGACCTTTACTTTTGAATAAGGATTGATTATGAGCGTATAAGGTCATAAAACCCTGTCCATGATCAATAATAATAAGTAGCCCATAGCCTTTAAGCCAGTCACTAAATACTACTTTTCCTGGGTAAACGGCAGTAACCACGGCTCCTTCTTCGGCAAAAAATGTCACTCCTTGGTTCATTTTTCGTAGCGATCGGCTCTGGCTCTGGACTGGAAGCGGCAATTTTTTGCGCATCTGACTAAATGGACTGCTCGCCTGATGCAGGGATTTATCTTCTCGAGCAATACTTTGTTGTGCCAATGACTTAAGTAATCGTGCCAAATTCTCCTTATTTTTGCGTACATCACGCAAGGTGTTTTGTTTATCTTGAATTTCATGATTCAAGGATTGAATCAGGGCAGTATGATAACTTTTATTTTTTTGGAGTTGATCTTGATGCTGAGTAAGCTCGGTTTTGAGCTGTTTGTTTGCATTAAGCTCTGTACGCAGTTTTTCTTTGCTCTCACTTAGGCTCGCGCGCGTATTATCTATTTTCTCAATCAGTTGTTGCCGAGATTTAACGACATATTGATAATAGGTTAAAATTCGACTTACTTTATTCGGAGCATCTTGGTTAAGTAGCAATTTAAGGGGTTGATATTCGCCCATTTGATAACGAGCGCGAACATGATTGGCTAATAATTGTTGTTGGGTACTCAGTTGTTGATTTAACTGATTTACGCGTTTTTGTAAGTCAGTAATTTTATTTTCTTTGTTTTTGATATCCTCTTGAATGGAGTGCAGTTTGTGAACTCCTTCACCGATTTGTTTTTCAGTCTCCGATAATTCTTTATTTAAAACACCGCGTTTGTCATGAGCAGAGTTTAAGGTCTGTTGGAGACTGTTAATTTGTGCATCTAATTGCTTTAACTTATTTTGTGTCTGGAGTACGGTAGACGATTCTGCATGCACTCCAAAGCAAAACAATATCCCCAAGGCCAATCTGTTAAAAAAGATTACCCGCAACTTCCTGATCGTAAATTTTAATTTGCGCATGACAGCGATCAAACTATAAACAATTACATAATTCCGTTTATTCATGAGTATTTTTTTCTAACAATTGATGTCCTGTCATTTCAACTGGAGGAGTAATTCCAAGCAAGGCCAACATAGTTGGTGCAATATCAATTAAGTTTCCTTCATTACAAGTGAAATGCCAATGACCGCCAACATATACTAATGGTACAGGTTCACTTGTATGGGCAGTATGTGCTTGATGCGTTGTTTCGTCAAACATTTCTTCCGCATTACCATGATCCGCTGTAATGAGTAGTTTACCTTCTTGTTTGGCTAAGGCTGCCCATACTTTACTCATGCATTGATCAAGGCACTCTATAGCGCGAATTGTAGCCTGAAAATCTCCACTGTGTCCTACCATATCGGCATTGGCATAATTGCAAATAATGACATCATAGGCTTTGCTGTTAATTGCTTCGACTAAGCATTCCGTTAATTCGGGGGCGCTCATTTCTGGTTGCAAATCATAGGTCGCGACTTTAGGAGAAGGAATGAGAATTCGCTCTTCATTCGGAAAAACATTTTCATTCCCGCCATTGAAAAAGAAAGTGACATGGGCATATTTTTCTGTTTCTGCAATGCGTAATTGATTTAAGCCATGGTTTGCAAGAACTTCACCTAAGGTATTATTTAAAGAAATCGGTGGAAACGCTTGGGTAGTTGGTAAATTTTTATCATATTGGGTCATGCTGATAAAATAAGATAATTGCGGTTGTACTGTGCGGTTAAATTGTTTAAATGTCGGATCAATAAAAGCACTAGTTAATTGTCGTGCTCTGTCTGCGCGAAAATTAAAGAATAAAACAGCATCTCCGTCTTCTATCGTTTTCTTTTCACCTATGAGTGTAGGAGGTATGAATTCATCAGACAGATTTTGTTGATAGTAAGACTTTATTGCGGTTTCTGCATCTTGAAAAAGATGTTGGGAGTATCCTTGAGTTAATAAGGTATAGACAGGTTCGATTCTTTCCCAACGATTATCGCGGTCCATTGCATAATAGCGCCCGCTAATTGAGCAAATGCGGGCCACAGGGTGTATTTTTAATTCTGTATTGAGACGTTCTAAACTGTGTAAGACGCTTTGTGGTGGCGTGTCTCGCCCATCCAAAAATAGGTGCAAATACACAGAAGTGAATTGTTGTTGTGCACATAAATCAAGTAAGGCAAATAGGTGTTGTTCGTGGCTATGCACACCTCCGGGAGAAAACAGACCCATAATGTGCAATGATTTCCCGGTTTTTTCTAATGTAGCTAGTACTTCATGGAAAACGGGGGTATTAGCAAACGTCCCATTTTTTATGCTTTCGTTGATGCGAGTAAAATCTTGTTGTATGACTCTACCTGCCCCTATATGCATGTGTCCAACTTCTGAATTACCCATTTGTTCATCAGGTAAACCAACGGCAAATCCGGAGGCGTGTAAAAGAATATGGGGACAGTTTGCCCACCATTCATCCCATTGTGGTGTGTTGGCCTGGGCAATCGCATTATATTTATTATTTTTGTTATATCCCCAGCCATCTAAGATCATGAGCAACAAGGGTGCTTTTTTTGGCATGCAATTCTCCATGGAACACAATCTAAATTTAGTGCGGAAAATTATACCTTACTTAATAAGTATTTCGAAATGTATTCTCAGGACTTCTTTTATGCTGTTCTGCCTCTCAGTAGTGACATTTTTGTATTAAAGAGGTTAGACTATGCACCATTTATTTGATTGGGAAGAGTAAGTTTTGGAACAAAAAATTCCTCAGCATGTTGCCATTATTATGGATGGAAATGGTCGTTGGGCTGAAAGTAGAGGATTAGCACGTATTGAAGGTCATAAAGCAGGTGTTGAATCAGTAAAAAAAATGATTCGATGCTGCATGACCAAAAGAATTCCTTGTCTTAGTTTATTTGCGTTCAGCTCGGAAAACTGGTCTCGGCCTTCTGAGGAAGTTAATTTTTTAATGGAATTATTCCTAGAGTCCTTACGAAAGGAGCTCGCTGAGTTAAATCAGCATGGAATACGTATGCGATTTACGGGAGACCGTAGTTTGCTCTCACCACTGTTGCAACAACAAATGCGAGAAGCAGAGCTTTTGACGGCAAATAATGAACAATTAATTTTGAATGTGGTTGTTAATTATGGTGGTAAGTGGGACTTGGTAAACGCTGCAAAAAAAATAACCAAAGCCGTCCTAAACGGTGAGTTGGCAATAGATGATATCAATGAAACCAATTTTGCCCATTATCTGGATACAGATGGGTTGCCCGAACCTGATTTATTTATTCGTACTAGTGGTGAATTGCGAATTAGTAATTTTTTCCTTTGGCAGCTTGCATATACAGAGCTTTATTTTAGTGAAGTACATTGGCCCGATTTTGGTGAGCAGGAGCTTGAATTGGCATTAGCTTCCTTTAATAAAAGGAAAAGAAGATTTGGGCAAATTTCTTAATTAACTCTAGTGTCTGTTTACATTTCGCTAAGATGAGCAAAACGTCTGAATTTTCAGAAAATCAAGACAGTTGGCCAAGAGCGAAGACATGTAAATAGGCCCCAAACATAAGGGAACATTATGTTCTTGCAACGCTTGATTACAACACTGATTTTAGTGCCCTTGGTTTTATGGCTTATTTTTTATGGTAATCAGTGGCTTTTGGCAGGAATTGTTTTACTTGTTTTTCTTGCTTCATGTAGAGAATGTGTGCAATTAATTCCATTGAAGAATTGGGGGCTACAAGCCGGATTTCTTGTAGTGATGATCTTGGGTTTGTGGGCTTGTGGCTATGTTTTTTCTTATTGGTTGGTTCTTGGACTAATTATTTGGGGTCTAAATATACTGGCTATCCTCAGTTTTCCTGGTTCACAAAAATATTGGGGCTATCCGGTCATCGTAGGAGTTGTTTGTTTTCTGTTGCTACCGCTATTCGTTCAAAGCTTGATTCACTTATATAACTTGCCTAATGGTAAAGCATTGCTCGTTTATTTGCTGTTTTTAATCTGGGTCTCAGACACAGGCGCTTATCTTAGCGGTAAACTGATGGGGAAGCATAAATTAATTCCTCAGGTCAGCCCAGGAAAATCTTGGGAGGGTGTTATTGGTGGCCTTATTCTGTCTATGCTGATTGCGTGGGTTGGCTATAGCTATTTTAAACCGGACGCTATGGCGCATTGGTTCATTTTAGCCTTATGTACTATAATTATTGCGATCTTTGGTGATTTATTCATCAGTATATTGAAACGTCGTTGTCATTTAAAAGATACAGGCGCTCTTATTCCTGGTCATGGTGGTATTTTAGACCGTTTAGATAGTTTAATTGCGGCGTTACCTGTATTTTATTTCGGACTAACTTGGTAATTCTCGAATTAAAGGGGTCCATAGAGTACGCTTGTGAAAATCAATCAAAAATGTTTTGCAAGCGTGCATCGCAAGAAAGGCTCTTTTTACCTGGGTTTCGGCGAATTTGGGATGGTATTCTCGAGGATATACTTTAATTTAGGATAGTACTATGCTTTCAACATTGCTGTATTTTCTTTTGGCGTTGGTCTTGTTAGTTACGGTACATGAGTATGGTCATTTTCAAGTAGCGCGTTGGTGTGGTGTTAAAGTACTGCGTTTTTCTTTTGGTTTTGGTCCTATTTTAGCGCATTGGCGTGATAAAAAAGGAACAGAATACGCCTGGTCTTTATTTCCTCTGGGTGGCTATGTCAAAATGCTTGACGAGTCTGAAGGTGATGTAGACGAAAAGGAACGTCATTTAGCTTTTAATAATCAATCGCTTTGGAAAAGGACTGCAATTGTACTTGCAGGTCCTTTTTTCAATTTCATTTTTGCTTTTGTTGCTTTATGGTTAGTCTTGGTTATTGGGATACAATCGTTAGCGCCAATGATCGAATCAGTGAAACCCAATAGTATCGCAGCACAAGCTGGATTAAATGCACAAGAAGAAATTATTGCATTGGATCATACTAAGATAAATAGTTGGCGTGATTTTCAGTACGCACTCATGCCTCTGGTTGGCTCTAATGAAACAATTCAGCTAACAATAAAATCTTTGGTTAATGGACAAGAACGACAGATATTTTTACCGTTGACTCATTGGCAAATAGACAGCAAAAAGCCTGATCCGCTAGGTAGCCTTGGAATTCAGCCATTTATTCCTTCAATTCCTCCTATTGTTGGTGAGATAGTTCCTGATTCTCCAGCAGCGAAAGCAGGACTAGAAAATGGCGATAAAATATTAAGTGTAGATGGAACACCTTTTAATGATTGGTTGTTTTTAGTGGACTACGTAAAAGCTCGTCCTGATAAACAATTAACTTTATCGATTAAAAGAGCAGGAAGTATACAAAATGTTGTAGTACAAACTGGCAGCCAGGACAATAAAGGCAAGATTGAAGGGTTTATTGGAGTTCGCTCACAAAAGGTCAAATGGCCGGCACATTGGTTACGTTTAGAGAGACAGGATCCTTTAACTGCGGTACCTACAGCATTAAAGCAAACGGTACAACTGACCGCCACTACATTTACTTTAATGGGTAGGTTAGTTACTGGTAAATTAGGATTAAATAGTATTAGTGGTCCAGTGGGTATTGCCCAGGGCGCCGGGGATTCGGGACGTAGTGGGTTAACTTCTTATTTATTTTTCCTTGCCTTAGTAAGTATTAGCTTAGGGGCATTAAATTTACTACCTATTCCAATGCTGGATGGCGGGCACTTGTTGTATTACCTTTTGGAAGCAATTCGACGTAAACCTTTATCTGATAGTTTAAAATCAGCAGGAGCCTATTTAGGTCTATTGCTATTAGCCGCGCTGATGTTTATCGCGTTAACAAATGATCTGTCAAGACTAACAGGATAGTAGGAAAATTAATCAGACTTTAATCGCAAAGTATTGGCAAAGTCAGGGAACAAAAACTTGACAGTAGTTTCTACTTCCTATAAAAAGTGGTTCAATTTTCAGTGTACCGAATTTGAGTAGTAGTACACGTAGTACTGGGCGTAAAATAATAATGAAAAAAATCAGTAGTAAGTTTATATTAGGTGTTTGTTGTTCCTCGCTCATCGCTTGGTCTTCACAAACAATAGCAGCAGATACTTTTGTCGTTCGCAATATTAAAGTTACAGGCTTGCAACGTGTTTCAACCGGAACAGTACTCAATTATATACCTGTCCAGGTTGGTGAAGAGGTCGGCCCTGAATCAACTGCTGAAATTATTCGCACCCTTTATGATACCGGTTTTTTTCAGTCCGTTTCATTAGAACGCCAAGGTAATACTTTAATTGTTAATGTGGTTGAAAGAGCAACTATAGGTTCAATTAGTGTGGTAGGAAATAAAGAAATTCCTAGCGACAAAATGAAAGAATTTCTTAAAGAAATGGGCTTAGTTAAAGGTCGCGTATTTCAAACATCTACTTTGGAACGTTTAGAAAAAGAACTAAAACAAGCATATAACGCCAGAGGAAAATATAACGCACGTATCGATACTCGAGTTAGTCCACTCACTGATAATAGAGTTGGTATTACTATTAATATTTCTGAGGGTCGTGTTTCTCGAATTAAACAAATCAAAATAATCGGCAATCATGATTTTACCACCAATGAATTATTGCCAGAGTTTACACTATCAAAATCAGGTATCTTTACCTATTTTACTAAAAAAGATCAGTACTCAAAGTCAGGTATGGATGCGTCTTTAGAAGCATTGCGTTCTTTTTACCTGGATAGAGGGTATTTGAAGTTTAAAATCGTCTCATCGCAGGTATTACTGTCGCCAGATAGAAAAGATGTTTATATTAATGTTCATATTGAAGAAGGGCCTCAATATCATTTCTCAGGCTACAAAGTAGTGGGGAAACCGATGTTACCGCCTGAGAAAATTAATTCATTAATACAAGTCAAAAAAGGTGCTGTTTTTTCGCGTAAGAAAGTAACTGATTCAATTTCAGCCATTGGTTTGGCTTTAGGTGATATAGGCTATGGGTTCCCTGCAATTAATGCAGAACCCCAAATCGATGAAAATAATAAGACCGTATTCATTGCATTTATAGTACAGCCTGGTCGACATGTTTATGTCCGTCGTATTAAGTTTCATGGTAATACAAAAACCAGTGATTACGTATTGCGAAGTGTAATTCGTCAAGATGAGGGTGGATTATTATCGCTGCACAATATTAAAGAATCTGAAAGACAATTGCGCTTACTAGGCTATTTAAAAAATGTTGATGTCAAGACGAATCCAGTACCAGAAGCAAATAACCAAGTGGATTTGGATGTGAACGTTGAAGAAGCTCCTTCGGCTGAAGCAAGTGCTTCCATTGGTTACGGTACTAACGGATATCAATTAAATGCCTCAGTAAATCAGCATAATTTTATGGGTACTGGACGCTCCATGGGTGCTGCATTTACTGCGAGTAAATGGGGGCAAGACTATACCGTAAATTATTACAATCCATTTTATACCGATACAGGTATAGGACGTGGCTTAAACCTTTATTATGCTCGCGTTGATCCCAGAAACCTTAATGTCAGTACTTACAACTCCAACCGTTTTGGTGGTGATGTGAACTACAGTATTCCTCTTGGGGAAGCAAGTAGATGGCAATTGGGTTATGGATATCAGGATGTAGAAATCAAGAGTGTAGGTTATGTAATCCCCATCCAGAATTTTGTGAAGATGTATGGAACCCATTTCCAGGAAATTCGGTTATCTACAGGATGGAATAGAAACAGTTATGATCAATTTCCTTATCCCACACGAGGAGTTAACCAGCAGCTTTCTGCGGTAGTTGCCTTGCCTGCGACTTCAGGTTCTTTGTCTTACTACAAAGGATCTTATCAAGCCCGAATGTATCAGCCTATAGCACGAGGCTGGATTTTCTCCTTACAAGGTTTTGCTGGCTACGGAAACTCCTTTAATAATAAAGGATTGCCATTTTTTGAAAACTATTATGCAGGGGGTACTGCGCAGCCAGGTCAGGTCCGCGGGTATGACAGTTACTCTTTAGGTCCCTTGGATAATTACCGTAACTCTGTGGGGGGTAACTTATTACTCAGTGGAACTGCGGGAATTATATTGCCTTATCCTTTGAGCCGGGATAATGTGCGAACTACCGCCTTTGTTGATGCGGGTAACGTATTTGCTGTAAATACCTTACCTATTTTGACTGGACGAGATGAAGGTCCTTTAAGGTATTCAGCGGGTCTTTCGCTTGAATGGCGTTCTCCATTTGGACCTTTGGCATTTAGCTTAGCTAAGGCATTGAATCCTCAACAATTCGATCAAAAGCAATTCTTCCAATTTGCTCTATCCTCAGGATTCTAACTTATATTGTTCCTCCTTTTCTCCCTGTGCTGGGAGAAAAGAGGGATGAGCATTTTCTATTTGTTACAAAATTATCGAAAATCATGCTGTATATATCGCAACCTATTGGGAATTGTGCTAGCATCATGCTCTTTAGTTTGTCGAAACTCACGTTAATTTAGGAGATTAGTTATGAAGCGGTTAGGTCTGGTCTTAGTGGCCTTTGTTTTCAGTGTATTTGGCGCAAGCGCGTTTGCTGATGCAGCAAAAATTGGTGTAGTGGACCTGCAAAAAATCATGCAGACTTCAAGCCAAATAAAAGAAATCCAAAAGAAATTAGAGAAAGAGTTTAAGCCACGTCGTGATAAGCTTGTTGCAGTTGAAGCTGGCATTAAAGCGGATATGGAAAAATTCAAACGTGATAGTGCGATTCTGAGCGCGACTCAAAAGAAAGATATTGAAAGAAAAATTGTTAGTGCACAACAACAATTTGAGCGCGATGGTCAGCAGTATCAACAAGAATTAAGCACTGCAAATAACGAAGCAATGGAAGGTTTGTATGCCAAAGTTCGTGCAGCAATTGCAAAAGTTGCGAAAGATGACAAGTACGATCTAATTGTACAAAAAGATGCAGCTCCTTTCAGTGCAACTACTCTTGATGTAACTGATAAAGTTGTAAAAGCAATTAACTAATCGGCGATGCAAAATTGCTGACGTTAGCAGAATTAGCGAGTCATTTGGGTGGCGTGTGGCATGGAAATGCCAATCACGCCATTTTTTGTTATGCTTCTCTTGCACGAGCCACCGCCCAAGATATTGCCTATTATGATAACTCTGCATTGCGCCACATTCTAAATAACACAGCAGCTGGTGCGGTATTACTGAAAGCAGAACATCAACATTTATATCCGGGAAACTGCATTGTTGTTTCTCATCCCTTGCAAGCAATGATGCAAGCGACTCAACTTTTATCAGACTCTCGGCCTACATATTCTGGTATTGATTCTACTGCCATAGTTCATGAGTCTGCTCAATTAGGCCAAAATGTATCAATAGGTGCTTATAGTGTAATTGGCGCAAACACGCAATTGGCGGATGGAGTAATAATCGGTACAAATAGTGTGATTGAATCATCGGTACATATCGGTAAAAACAGTCAGATTGGGCATGATGTTGTGGTTTACTCAGGCTGTCAGCTGGGAGTCCACGTAGTGATAAATTCCGGCTGTGTGATTGGTGCTCCCCCATTTAATTATTTGAAACAACATGGACACTGGCAACAAGGCTTTAATGCAGGTGCTGTTGTTATCGCGGACCAAGTACACATAGGTTCGAATACTGTAATTGACAGAGGTGCATTAGGCGATACCTATTTGGGCGAAGGGGTTTGTATTGATAATTTGGTCCAGGTTGCGCATGACGTGTTGGTGGGGAAAAATACGGTCATTGCCGGGTGTGCTGCGATAGGTGCTTATGCGCAAATTGGAGAAGATTGTGTTATTGGTGGCGCCAGTTGTATTGCTGCATATGTGCATTTGACAGATGACGTCGTGATCACTGGCATGTCTACAGTGAGTAAATCGCTTGCCAAATCTGGAATTTATTCATCCGGTACTCTAGTACATGAACATCGCCGCTGGCGTCGTAATGCAGCCCGATTTCGACGATTAGATGATTATATCTTAAAGTTAGGTGCCTTAGAGAAAAAGTTAAGTCATATTGAATCAGAAGAATAAGTTTTTAACAATTAACAATTGATTTGAACCGACTAAATCAGGATAATGTTTTTTCTTTTGGACTCCCTTTTTGGACCATACTATCTAAGCATACTTATTAAAGCGAGAAACTGCGTATGAGTGAACCTGTAGATATTAAACAGATTTTTAGTATATTGCCGCATCGGTACCCCATGATCTTAGTAGACAGGGTGCTTGATTTCACACCGTTTGACTGTTTGACGGCTATAAAAAATGTCACCATTAATGAGAATTTTTTTGTGGGACATTTCCCAGAAAATCCAATTATGCCGGGTGTATTAATGCTGGAGGCATTGGCACAAGCTAGTGCGCTTTTAGCAGGATTATCTCAAACACCTGAAGAAAACTATGGTATTTTGCATTTTTTTGCGGGCATAGATAATGCAAAATTTAAACATGTGGTTACTCCAGGAGATCAATTACGCTTGGAAGTAAAAATATTAGCAAGAAAAAGAGAATTTTGGCGTGTACATGCTGAAGCCTATGTGGGTGATAAACTGGCCTGTTCCGCGGATTTATTAAGTGCTGCAAAGGAAATTCAAAAGTGATAGATGAACGAGCGATAATTCACCCCTCTGCAAAACTGGCAAAAGGGGTGTCCGTAGGTCCTGGGACTGTAATCGGGGCTGATGTGGAAATTGGTGAGAATACGTGGATTGGTCCTTATGTAATCATTGAAGGCCCAACCACCATTGGAAAAAATAACAAAATTTTCCAATTTGCTTCAGTGGGCGATGCTCCCCAGGATATTACGTATCAAGGCGAATCCACTCGATTAGAAATCGGTGATGATAATATTATTCGTGAATACTGCATGATTAGTCGTGGAACCGTTAAAGGCGGTGGAGTTACCCGTATTGGTAATAAGAACTTTTTTATGGCTTATTCGCATGTTGGACATGACTGCATGATCGGTAACCAAATTATTTTGGTTAGCTATGCTGCACTGTCAGGACATGTAACTGTTGGCGATTATGCAAATATAGGTGGTTATGCTGCAGTACATCAGTTTTGCCATGTAGGAGCTTATGCTTTTATTGCTAGAGCCTCTTATGTAGCTAAAGACGTACTTCCTTATCTTATGATTTCCGGAGACACAACTTCTGCATGTGGTATTAATACCGTTGGATTACGTAGACGAGGATTCTCATCAGAAGCAATTGATGGTTTGCGACGTGCTTATAAAATAATTTTCCGCAAAGGACTAACCGTACAACAAGCTGTTACTGAATTAGAATTAATGCAAAATGAATGTCCAGAAGTAGTTTTAATGATTGATGCATTAAATCAATCCACGCGCGGGATTGTTAGGTAAATTGATTATAAACAATAGACTTCTTCGGAACTCGCTACAAAGAGAAAAGTGGAGCGCAGCACCGTATCGCCGAAGCAATTCTCCTTTGTAGTAGGGTTTCTGACGAATTCTAATGATTAGAGTGATATCTTATGCTAGACATTCAATTATTACGAGATGATCCGCAATTTGTTGCGTCGCAATTACTAAAGCGGGGATTTAAGTTTGACGTTTCCTCTTTTACTGCTTTAGAGGAGAAACGTAAAACGCTGCAGGTAGCCACACAAACTTTGCAAAATGAGCGTAATTTACGTTCTAAAGCTATTGGTGAAGCAAAGTCTCGCGGTGAAGATATCGAGCCAATGCGTGAAGATATGAGCCGTCTTGCTCAGGAATTAGAAGAAAAAAAAGGTGAACTCGATGACTTGTTACAGCAAATTGAAGCAATTGCGCTAAGATTACCTAATATACCGCACGAATCAGTTCCTGTTGGTGAAGATGAACAACATAATCAGGAAATAAGACGCTGGGGTACAATTCCTACTTTTGATTTCCCTGTTAAATCGCATGATGAGTTGGGTGAGAATTTAAACCAAATGGATTTTGCTTTGGCTGCTAAACTCACGGGTAGCCGTTTTGTAGTCATGAAAAATCAATTGGCTAGATTACATCGCGCTTTAATCCAATTTATGTTGGACATGCATACGCAACAACATGGTTATCAAGAAATTTATGTGCCTTATATGGTTAACGCAGACAGTTTGATGGGTACAGGGCAATTACCAAAATTTGAAGAAGATTTGTTTAAGTTAACTGGGGAGCAAGGATATTACTTGATTCCTACTGCAGAAATTCCTGTAACAAATACGGTTCGTGATGTGCTTTTAGATGAGAATGTCTTACCCATTCGTTATGCGTGTCATTCACCTTGTTTTCGTAGTGAAGCGGGTTCCTATGGTAAAGATACCAAAGGGATGATCCGACAACATCAGTTTGAAAAAGTTGAATTAGTTTGGATTACTAAACCCCAAGATTCTTACCATGCTTTAGAGCAATTGGTAAACCATGCAGAAACGGTTTTACAGCGTTTAGAGCTGCCTTATCGTGTTATGACCCTTTGCTCCGGAGATATGGGGCCTAGTTCAGCAAAAACTTACGATTTGGAAGTCTGGTTACCCAGCCAAAATACGTACCGAGAAATTTCATCATGTTCTAATATGGAAGCATTCCAGGCGCGCCGAATGAAAGCGCGTTACAGACAAGAGCAAACACGTGACATAGAATTGGTACATACCTTGAATGGTTCGGGTCTTGCCGTCGGTAGAACATTGGTTGCTTTGATGGAAAATTATCAAGATAAAGAAGGCAATATCCATATTCCAATGGCTTTAAGATCTTATTTAGGTGGTATCGAGTGTATTCGACGCGAAGTTTAAGGTCGAATCAAATACACACCCTCATAGAGTCGGTTATCTTGCTGCAGTGTTGACTGCAGCAAAAAGTCCAAATTTAAATCTCTTTACCTACCCTCCTAGTACTATGAGTTGTTTCACAGCAAGCTTGCACTGCCTCTTCCTTTTTATATTGAGGTATTGTTGCAAAAAAAGTGAGGCGTTGATTCATAAAAGAACTTTTTTTAGTGTCTACAGGATGTTCTGAATAGGTATTTAAATGTGTATCAATATCTTCAGTGAATACATCATCTATTTTTTCTAAATCTAACTCATTCTGTAATTCATGATGTTCGTGTTCTGGCTCATATGCGCATTTTATAAATACAGCTACTTCTTCATTGTAACGTTCTGCTAATTCGGGAGTTAATTGGTTGTGAAAAAGAGCTGTAGTTGGCCGTTGCCAAACCTCAGATAGAAATCCAACATATGGAGGTGTAGAGTCTTCATTGTTACTATGGTTTTTTGTAAGCTGTTGTGAGGTCTTATTGTTTAATGTGTGCCGGTGAATGGATGTAAGTTGATGCCGGAATGTTTTTTGAGTACTTGCTCGCGCATAGGCATTTTTTGGGATTGTTTTTAAAGTGCTCCTAACATGATTAATTTTGATAGCATAAGACATATCTTTTATTTTTCTAGCATTATATTCATCCGATAAGCGGCTACTAATTTTTTTGTTATCGTGTGCATTCGCCGGGTAATGTGTATCGATTTTTTTTCGGTCTAAGTTGTAGGTTTTTGCTTTTTCATTAAATTTGGCCATCAGCAGACGTTTCCTCTTTTTTTGTCTTGCTTTCTGATGCGCTTTTCTAACTAAAGCGTGCAAATGACGTAATTTCGCCTTGTAAGACGGCGTTTTGTACAATTTGGCAATGACATTAAATTGGCGTGTAACTGTTAGAAAAAATAACAGGTTGTGTTTCAATAAGAATTTGAATGCATATTTTTTTTGTTCATTTTGCTGCAGCACATCAAATTTATTCGGCTCTGCATTAATTGCTCTAAGCCATTCCAGATAAAATACGAATAGTGGATGAGTGGTTTCTGATAATTCATGCTTGTTAAAAAAAAATCGTTGCGAGTTTTGATAAGTCCTTTTTAAATGTACATCCAGTGCTAATTGAATGGCATCCATATCACTCAATTCCTGTTCGTCCAAGTTTTAAAAGTATAGTAGTTTTTGGAAAAAGTGCACTTATTTTGGTCGGAGTGATTTATTGGTTGTCTTTCAGTGGGTTAAGTTAATTTTTGACTCAATGAATATTTGTTTTATGATGTGATTTATTTGGTTAAAGAGAAATGATGCTAATTACTTCCTTGGAGCTAATGAATACCGTAGAACATTATCTATATGAGTGGTTTTCTTTTCCTAAAAGGAAAATATTTGCACAAGTAACAACGGTAATGAATCAAAAACCACATATTAGAACGATGGATCTCTACCATGTTACCCCTAAAGGTTCGTTGATTTTTTTAACTGATACGAGTTCACCCAAATGGATACATTTAAGTCATTGTCCTAATATAGGAGTTTGTATCTTGAATCCAGATTACGGGCAAATAATCGTAGAGGGAACTGCGGTATTAGATACAAGTGAGAGCAATCTTTCGTTAACCAGTTTATATTGGCAAAACTTTCTAGATGAATATTGGAGAAATTATTACTTAATAAATACCAATAAAACTGTGGATGGGATTTCTTCGTCTTTTGGTGTCCTGCAAATCATTCCAAACTTATGGCAAATTCTAGAAATTAATAAAAATGATTTTCTTAAAGGTTCGCGAATGCACTATCAGTTGCAGAATGATTTTTGGATGAAACAACAATTACCACTTTTTTAAGTGAACACTAATCTCTTGTAGAAAATATAGAAATAGGAATGTCATGGCGAACAAAGGAACATTTTATTTTTCAGTTATTCTCTACTTCATAACAATAATTTTTTCTCAGAATATATGTGCTCGTTGTTCCCTTATTGATTCTTCAAGCCACACTGTTGAGCGTGTGGATGATGCTTTAGGGCGTTTACTTCTATCTAATATGCCATGTCCGCAAAATGTTTTTGCATTGCGTCAACTGCTCAAAAATGCTGGTTTGACATTGGAAACCACCATGGTTGCAAATCGAGGATTTCATAATCCAACTCAGGGTAGTTTTAGTTTATTTGAAATGGCTTTGGGGGAGCTCAAAATATCAGATGCTCATTGGTACATTAATGCAGGTGATTTTTTCTTTGGGCATTTTACAGGAATAGGAGCAGAGGGTGATTTAATAGCGGATCAAAATCCAGAAGAAAACTCACTGATGATCGAAGCGTTTGCCTGGGATACAAAGAAAAAAGTATTTAATTTCTATGAATTACGTGGTGATGGCTCACAGGGGCAATGGTTTTATCGAGGAGATTCATCGGATATTTTTGCCGATAATGAGTTACTACATCGACAGCCCAATCCCCAGCACCCAGAGTTTGGTAATCGACTTCGTTGCTCTGGTTGTCATGGTGCTGGTGGACCCATTATGAAAGAGCTGGCTAAACCGCATAATGATTGGTGGGAACCTATTAGGAGATTGGATTTTGGTGGGCACAACCCGGATGCTTTATTGCAAGAGATTCTAGAAACATTAGTTCCTCCTGAGCATTTAGCTAAAAATGTTCTAAAAGGACTTAAAAAATTGAATCGGAGCCAAAAAGCGCGTTCATTACCGGAGCAACTCCGCCCTTTATTTTGTCCTGTTGAATTAAATTTAATGTCAGATACGGCCCCTAGCGATGAACAACGCGCCGAACTCAATATCCCGGCAGAGTTTTTTCTTGACTCAAGATTGTTGCAGACTAAAGAAAAGCAAACCATAAGGATTTCTAGAGTTTTTTATAATGCTGCATTGAATGCAGTAGGGAGTCATTTTCCTGAAACTGATTTAAACGATGCTGATCATGCCTGGCTTACCCCCGTGAAGGCTCAGTCAGATATGCTGGCAGTGGACAATCTAATAAAAAATGGGATTATTGATCAAAAATTTATGATGGATGTTTTGGATGTAGATATGACAAATCCAATATTTTCCTCAGCACGTTGTCGGCTTTTGCGTTTCCTTCCTAATGCCCTCACAGCGAATTGGCGCGAAGTGTTTAAAGAAAATCTTAACCAATCAGGGGATTGGGCTGCTAAAAGTCTACTTAAAAATCTCATGGCGTCACAACACGATGCAGCGTTTTATATGCGAAAAGCAAAGAAATATCTGCAACACTGCCAATTCAAACTGCAAAAGAGTAACAACGTACTTATGATGTATCATTTATTGGCGCAACGGCAAGCAGAGGTTCGTGCTTCTGAAATTTCATTAAATCCTCGAGGGCAAATTCTGGAACCAGGATTTCGTATTATCTTTCCAGAAAATAAAATAAGGACCACTCCAGAACGACTTAAACTTACTTTAACCTGCGAGGTAGTTGACGACATATAATTATTTCTACTAATCAATGTTCTGCAAAAAAAATCCTACCACCCCGACGATGTGATGTTGGAGGTGAGTAAACTTTACCAAACGTCCAATAAAGCCCTAAATAGCCGACTAAATGGTTTTGTCCTGCAATGCTATGTCCTGCCGTAAAAAGCAGGGAAAAATTCTTATTGAAATTATAAAAACCGCCAACATTCAAGATGACGGAGGCATTGCCATCAGCTGTTATAGCACCTTGGTAAAAAATCTCACTGCCTAACGTAAGTGATTCTTTGAGTTTTCGTTGTAACAACCAGCCTGTGTAAAAATAATTCAGCATGCCTGGCGCTGTATTAATGGCATAACCAGTACCACCATAGGTGGTCCATTTCCCCCAGCTTTTTTGTGCCCAAACAGGGAGTTTTACCCAAGGGATGCCATTACCCAAATTTTGATATACATTCCCTGACGGTAACTCAAGTAAAGGCGCAAAACCTACTTGTGGCTGCTTTGATGTTTCGCGAATGAATCGGTATTTGACCCCTACCTCAATATCCCCCAAACCATTTGCAGGCGGCGCAGCATTGGGTAAAGACCATGCATAAGGAACAATAGCATGCAACTGTAAATCATCGAGTGGGCCATAATTTATTTCTATGGCAGGAGCAAATAGGTCGGGTTCTAAAAAAAGATCATTGTTTTTATCGAAAATTGTAAACAGGAAAATTTCCCATTGTTTGGAGTTCAGGGGGACAGGATCATCGGTAAGAAAAGGGGCACCAGCAAAATTTACTTTAGAAAAAATAATGAGCATGATGCTGAGAAGCAGTGTTGATGCTTTTCTTGTTTTAAAATTTTTAAACAAGCATTTCATTTATTGTGCCTGTTATTGGTAGTTTTTCTACTAATCATTGTTTTATGTTAACCGTTCGCCTACTTGTGTCAACTTAAAGAATTGCAACTTTGAGTACAAAGAACAATTGGCATAAAGCCCTGAAAAAATAATTCAGTATGGTATTGGCTGAGTCATGTATTCATAAAAAATTTTATTCTCTTCCTATTTTATCTGCTGGATTAACATCCAATTTAATTGTAACCTTCATATTTGTTTAAACAGGTGTGTTATTAAGTATTTATGTTGCTTTAGCTTTGACTTTGTTTAGGAAAGAATATGGTTATATATGAAGTAAATTTGGCCATTGATGGAGATATTTACCCTCAGTTTCAATTATGGCTAAAAAAGCACATTAAAGAAATGCTGCAACTTCCTGGATTTATTCAAGCAAGTGTTTTAGCACCCGAAAATGAGGGAACTACGGAGCAGGAGCAATTAACTGTCCAATATCAATTAGAAAATAGAAACGCTCTCAATGTCTATTTTGCTGAGTTTGCGGTAACAATGCGTGAAGAGGGGCTTAGTCTATTTAAAAATAAATTTTCTACCCATAGAAGAATTTTTGAGGTACACACTAATTTCTTAAAATAAAAAATTTGCATGGGCAGTATGTTTTCATATAGCCTTGCAGCCTGTGCAGGAGTATTGGACTTTGTCCTTTGGATTAATATAGGATATAGAATGAGACATATAATTAAATTTGGATTTATATTAGGTTTAGCGGCGAGTAGCAACGCTTTTAGTGCAGACCCTGTTCAAGGGTTTTATTTGGGTTTACTGGGGCAACTCAGTCATGCACCAAATACAAATCTTAGTTTTTCACTCCCCGATGGGAATACTTATAATGGATCAGTTAAATTAAGCATAGTAGGTGGTGGTGTTGGCGGTTCTATAGGGTATAAAATAAGAAACTTTCGCTTAGAGGGAGAGCTCCTTTTTAATATAAATAATTACGGTTCACTTAATGTTGGTTCTTGTACTCTTATTAGTCCCGATGTGTTAGGTCCTAATGGTAACTGTTCTGCTTTTATTGAAAATACTGGTCTTGCGTTTAATGGCAACACCATGGGTTATTATGGGCTTTTTAATACGTTTTATGATTTTTTGTCCAGCGATCCAACCGTAAACTTTGTCCCTTATCTGGGGCTCGGTTTGGGAGGCGCTATGATTAAAAACCATGCTTTATTTCATAGTAATAACCAATGTATTTCCTTAGGTACTTGTTCGCCGATTGTCTCGCAAACTTTGAATACATCAAGCAATGGCTTCGCGATACAAGGTATCGTCGGATTCAATTATTATCTTGACGACTTTACTACTCTTGGCCTTGATTTTCGCTATCTTTCTACCGTCAATTTTAATAAAAATAATACCAGCGCGGTGACGAATTCAAATAACAGCAATTATGGGATCGGTACCATAAATATCACAGCAAATTTTGCTCTAGAGAAAGGTGGTGACTAGTTGTTGTTCACACGTTCTTTTTGCGATATGGACTAGTTATTATAACTCAGGGAAATCGTCATGCTAATGGAATATGATGTGATTGTTTTAGGTGGTGGCAAAGGAGGAAAAACCCTAGCTGTTAATTTAGCTAAAGCTGGGCAGCGGGTTGCGATGGTTGAAGACAACCAAATTGGTGGCACCTGCATTAATGTGGCGTGTATCCCCACAAAAACACTCGTACAATCAGCAAAAATAGCACATTATTGTCGTTCTGCAGCAGATTATGGATTAGAGGCTACTCTTGCGCCCATTGATTTTAAAGCGATTCGTGCGCGCAAGGATGCCGTAGTGCATGCGATGCGAGAGGCTAATTTAAAACAGTTTTTGGATTCAGGTATGGATCTGTTGTTGGGTCGTGGACACTTCATTGGCCCAAAGACGATTGAAGTGAGCCTATCCTCACCAAGAGATGGCCAAAAAGTATTGGAAATTACTGCGGATAAAATTTTTATTAATACTGGAGCCTTACCCTTTATACCTGCAATTCCAGGCCTTGACAAAATAAAATATTTTACCAACGACAGCTTAATGAATGTTGATAAAGTGCCTCAGCATTTGCTTATTGTTGGTGGCGGTTATATTGGTTTAGAGTTCGCTCAATTATTTCGACGCTTAGGGGCAGAGGTTACGGTAATCGAAGCAGACAGCACGTTTCTTAGTCGTGAAGATAGAGATATTGCGGAACAGGTTTTCACTACTTTAACCAAAGAGGGAGTTCATATTGCGCTGAATACTAAAATTAATAGTATTCAAGAAGAACATGGTGAAGTACTTATCCATGTTAATCAAAATGGAAAGCCCGAGCAGATTCGTGGGAGTGATGTGCTCATTGCGGTGGGGCGTACTGCGAATACGAGCGGATTAAATTTAGAGAAAACAGGTGTTGCGCTGGATGATCGTGGCTTTATTAAGGTTAATGACTATTTAGAAACAACAGCCAAAGGTATCTGGGCTTTAGGCGATGTAAAGGGTGGGGCTCAATTTACGCATTTATCTTTAGATGATTATCGGTTAGTGACGCATAATCTGCAAAATCCTCAGAATAAGCGTTCAGTTCAAGGACGGCTCATTCCTTATACAGTATTTCTCGACCCAGAACTAGCGCGTATTGGGCTAACTGAAAGCCAAGCCCTTGCTCAAGGTCATGTTGTGAAGATAGCAAAAATTCCTGCGGCGATTATTCCTAGGGCAAAAACACAAGGGGAAACAACAGGCCTTTTGAAAGCCGTAATTGATGCAAAAACAGATCATATTTTGGGTGTGTCCCTCTTCTGTGCGGAAGCAGGTGAAATTCTAGGTGTAATACAGTTGGCGATGGAATTAGGTATGCCTTATCAGAAGTTACGCGATGTAATGTTTGCCCATCCTACGTTGGTTGAGGGGATTAATCTTTGGTTTGCGTAGGGCCTAAGTCTAGCCATCAAGCTAAGGACAAAATGGCATTTTTTACAGCTATGGACCAAGACTTGCTCTCCTTAATTCAATCAAAAAAATTATAAATAAATACACATCATTTTGGTGAGTGGCTTTGGTTTTTTGGGGCTAAATCCGTTCTGCACATGTTTGCAATTAATCTCAAATATGTGCAAAAAAATACTCCGCCTATCAGGTTAAAAACACGCAGCAAGGTTCAAATTGACGCTTTTTGAGCGATAAATTTTCTTACTTATGATACCATTTTCAGTATTTTTTTAATAAAAATAGTGCAAATATAATGCAATTGGAGCTAATTTTGTAGAAAAAAGGCCAAAAAGTGTTGATTTAAATTTCATCTTATGTAAACCTTGCGCCCTATGAGTAGGAAATTAATTTACATAATAATCGGTATTAGTTGCCTTACATTTGGGGCGATTGGACTGGCACTTTATAATAAAGCTAAGGTTCATGAGACGCCGTTAAGTCTTAAAAAGGAAGTTATTAAAAAAACCGAAACGGTAAAAAAGGGCACGACAAAAGATAATACCCCACATAAGAATGCTGACAAGATAGCACATAAAAGCGCTAAAAAAATTGCGCGTCGTGCTAAAGAAGTAGCACATAAAGACGCTGAAAAAATTGCGCAAAGTGCTAAAGTAATAGCACAGCATACTAAAAAAACTGTGATTGCCAAAAAAAGCAATCGATCTACCCCTCCCCCACACAAGGTGATTGCGAAAAGCAGAAATGTTGCTTTAACCAAAGTATCTTTCGATGAATTGCCTGGTTGGGATACTGCAGATGTAAAAAAATCTTTATTGGCATTTCAGAAATCGTGTGAGACGTTCTTGAAACAATCACCATCACATACGATTAGTAGAACACAACACATCAAATTAAAAGCCCGGGATTGGCATCCGGCATGTAAAGCGGCTTTAGCTCTGGATTCGGTTTCAGATGATTCGGCAAAAGAGTTTTTTGAAAAGTGGTTTCACCCTATTGAGTTTGCACAAAAGAAACCAGTTCATGGCTTATTTACAGGCTATTATATGCCTAAAATAAAAGGAAATTTAACAAAAAGCTCTAAATACAATACGCCGATTTATGGAATGCCAAAGGGTAAATATTCAACTTCCTATACTCGGGAGCAAATTGATAATGGGGCGCTTAAGAAAAAAGCACGTGTGATCGCATGGATCCATAGTCCTGCTGAGCGGCTCTTTTTAGAGATAGAAGGTTCAGGTGTGATTCAACTGCCTGATGGTGAAAATATATATTTAGGCTACGCAGGTGAAAATGGCGCTCCATACACATCAATTGCCAAGGTTATGATTAATAGGGGGATCATGACTCGCCATAATGCATCTAAAGAGGCGATTATCCGTTATTTGGAGAAGCATCCTGAAAAAGCAAAAACGATTATCCAAAAAAATAAATCGTTTGTCTTTTTTGAGGATTTAAAGGAACCTATGGCGCTTGGCGCTCAAGGGATGGCTCTTACACCAGGTTATTCCTTAGCTGTAGATAAAAAATGGATTCCGTTGGGTGCTCCACTTTGGTTGGATACAAAACGTCCTGATAAAAAAGATCAAGAAAAAGAAAAGCAATTCCAGCGTCTCATGATTGCCCAAGATACCGGTGGTGCGATTCGTGGGTTTATGCGTGGTGATATTTACTGGGGTTCAGGTAAGCTTGCTGCATTTCTTGGTGAGCATATGAAAAATGAAGGCCATTATTGGCTCCTGCTTCCTAAACATATGTTAAATCGATTAGCCAAAAAATCACTGTAGTTCAATACAATGTTGCTGCTTATTTACATAATGGTCGCGATTTAGATACAGTGATTTCTTAGGTAACGTCATAGTTATTGCAGTTAAATAAGTGATTTTTTAAACTCAGGGTCTTCTACATGATGTTCTTCTTTTTTAAAATCACCGTTTTTTAAGCGAATATTGCTCAATGCATCAAGTACTTCTTGTCGTGCAATATTCCAATCTGTTCCTCCCTTCTCTGATCCTTGCCAAGATAATGGAATAAAACGGGGATTTATTAGGCTCTCAAACGATATGACTTCTGTGATTATATTTCCTTTATGACCATATCCAAGTTTTTTAATTTGCAGTAGTTCATGATAGTTTTTGGCACGTCCTTCAAATGGAAAAAGTCCTATGGCAGGCACATTGAAGATAACAGGTTTTTTAGATGTGATATAACCAACAAGATAAGGTCTTATAAAGGTTGTTGCTTTTCTTTTACCCTCATTGGATCCAGAACAGCGAATAGTCCCATTTTCATGAACAAAATATAAGCTTGAGCCACGTTCTCTTTTTTTGGAGTTCGTGATAAAAACTGCGGGATTATTTAGGGTTTTAGAAAAGGGATAAGAATGTTGTGTGCATTTTTTGTCTTGCATGTACTATTACTCTCTTTTATGCAAGAGAAGTGTGCTGCAAAGGGCAATAAATAGCAATCTTTTTGTATGATATATATTCAGTTTATAGAAGAAGATTGTGCTTTTCATCTGGATTAGGTGGTGCATAATTAATAGGATAAAGTTTTTTTATTTTCAGGATAATAATAGGGGGAGGATGAATCCATCCCCCAGTAAGATCACTGCTCATGAGCGGCAACCAGACATGCCTTCAGAAAGCGTTATAATCTCGCAGTTGCTCTTGGATATTCCGCTTCTGTATCATGCTCCACCTCGGCAGACAGGGGCTGTCCTGGCTGATAATCAGGCCCTAATAAACCGTTGCGCGTGGTATAGGTGGGTTGTCTCGTTGGCATAATTCGCAGGCCATGTATGTTCATGTCGACCAAAAACTGAATTAACATTTGCTTTGCAAAAGGACTCGCTGGACAACGTCTTGCTCCTGCGCCGAATGAGAATAACTCATCATCGCCGTCAAGCCACCTTTCTGGTGAAAACGTGCGACTGGGCCCCTGCATGGGTCTAAACAGAAACATCAACATCTCACCTTTCTGAAATGATACAGTCTCTCCGTTAATATTCGCCTGGAAGGGTTTGAGTACCGCTCTGGGAAAATTGGGAATAGGTGTTGCTTGCCATAATGCTTCCTGAACGACTGCCTGCACATAGGGTAAGTCTGCTATTCGTTTGTATGTAAATGGTTCATTGCCCAAAACGCGAGCAATTTCTTCGTGCATCTTCTTTACTACATCGGGTCTTTGACTGAGCACATCTAGCATATAAAACATCGTTGCTCCTACATTAGAGGAGGCGAAAATCGTTAGAGGCCCGTGTTCTCGAATAAAGCGATCATGTTCAATCAGATTACGTATAATCTTTGCTTGTGGATTGTTTTCATCAAAGTGCGTGCAGTTATCAAAATTCATCTCGGGGTGCAATTGCTCGGCACGAAATACCCCCAAATCCCAGATGTAATTATTGCCTTTGCAAATGTTGTCTAGGTTTGAATAAAGAAGTTTCTGTGCAATATCTGCCATAGCCTTGCTGGTTGCCCGAAAGTCAGATCGTAGGCCTGGATGGACCAGGCGGCTTAAAGGATCCATACTTGCTTTGGTAATTAAGCGCGTTGCATCCATGAATATTTTGTGTGTGTCTGGTGGTAACGCCGACAGATCATAAGTGCCTACAAAACATGCTGCAATGCAACCTATAGTATGCCATGCGACACTGGCATAGAGATCATCAATGCCGCCATTGGATGTCAGTTGCAGAGAGTCAAAGGTACGCTGATTGACTTGGGTGATTCGCTCAAAATTTATTGGCCCGCGAGCAATGGTATTCAAAAAAACATTACGTGGTTCAGAAGCTGCCTGTCCATCTTCTGCGAAAAAAACTCTTCCTACCATATGTGTAAAAGGCTCGAGAATATCTCCGCGCCCAAGCTCTGGATGTTTTGTCAGCAGCTCTTTTGCAATTTTCCCATCAGTTATCATATAAAGGTTCTGTGGGCCAATGTTAATTTTGAAAAACTTTTGTTTTGTGCGTGCAGCCATCTCGTAAGAGAAAAGAGAGGGGCCCTGATCGAATAAACGTCCTAAGTTGCGCCACCCTTGTTGGTGCTGCGGTAGTACTTTAGAGGTTGTCTCTGCTTCGGATATGTTTGGCAGTACTGCATGCGGCGATGTTGCTGAATTTTGTGTTGTGTTAGGAGCATATGGACATTTTTTTGCGTTCGGTTTTTGCGGTTTAAATAATTTCATTTCCATTTTATAGATTCCCTCATCAATAATTCAAAAAAACTTAAAATCAAATGATAGCTCACTCAAGTGCTATGCTGGATTCGATGTTAATATTCTATTTAGTATTTTGTTTTTGAATATCAGAGAGACAATTTTGAGTTTTTCGAAGGAAAGGGAAATCCAATTTTCATCCATAGTTGATGGGGCTGAATTTGAGCTAAGATTTTCACTTCACGGAGATTAAAATCCATGTTCACTTACCCTTTATAATCTATTGAGCAAAATAACATGCTGACATATAAAGTTCTTCAGCAATAAAGCTATGGATGATTATATAGATATTGACTGATTTAATGTACTGGAATGCATAAAAATTTTTAATTACTTGGACTCGATAATTTTACCTTATTTATCAAGCTCTTACAGCGATTAGAGGCAAAAATAAATGAGATTAGGAAACAAAATCTCGTTTATTGTTTATATCAATAAATTTATCAATTGGTCGCATGCAATTGTAAATACTCGCCAATTAGTTTTAGAATGATTTTCACCTGTGAAAAGGATATTCAGCATGAAGCAACGCGTCTTTTTTCTTTTCTTTTTAATAAGTATTGTAAGTTTTACGGCTAATGCCGCGGGCGACTTTTTAGGAAGTTGGAATACTACTTTTGGAATTATGAAATTAGAAAGTGCTGGAGAAAATCAGCTCAAAGGCGCATATATTTTAAGTCAGCAATCGTGTCAGATTGATGGGCATCTTGAAAACAATGGCCAAAAATTTGTTTTTACTTATCGCGAGCCTCAGGCTAGTGGTGAGGGATACTTTAAACTTTCTGAAGACGGACAGAGTTTTTCAGGTTTTTGGCGTGAAAAAGGGCATAGTGATTGGCACCCCTGGAAAGGTGAGCGTTTTGCCACGAAGGAAATGAATTTTGATGGGGTTTGGAAAACAGATTATGGTGCGATGCGTTTAATCCAAAAAGATAATCAAATTGATGGCGTCTATGATCCATCAATGAATTCAACGATTCATGGCACTTTAGAAAATAATCGGTTTAATTTTACCTATAAAGAACCAAATGCCGAGGGAGAGGGATGGTTCCAATTAAATGAGGCCGGTAATGGTTTTAAAGGGAAATGGCGTGCGAAAGGCAATACAGAATGGACTGATTGGCAAGGATCAAGAGTGCTTCCAATGCCTGGGATCAAATGGTTGGTCATTGTTGAAGCGCGTTGGGAGACTGCACTTGAACAACAAGAGTTTTCCTTTGGCGACATGCTTAAAAGCTTTTTCGCAAGAATATCTAATGTACAAGTTCGTCATCGATATTTTACGGGTGAAAAAAGTTTCACTAAATGGGTGCAACAAATTGCGTATCTTCCTGAACCTGTGGTTTTATCAGTAGCATCGCATGGAAGTGTTGATGGAATCACTGTCGGTGACGAAACCATTAGCGGCGAAAAAATAAGCCAGGCTCTAAGCTATGCTGTAAATTTAGAACTGTTACATTTTTCAGCCTGTTTAATGATGAAAGAAAGTGTTCCTAAAGTAATTCATGAACATATGTCACAAAACGTACAATTTCCAATTTCAGGATATACAACTGCTGTTGACTGGTCGATGAGCGCAATTATCGAATTTCTCTATTTTGACATGATTCTTTCAAGAGGAATGACACCTAAAGTAGCCGCAAACAATCTTTTAAAGGTTATCCCCTTAGCGGGCAATACTGCTTTTGAGAATGCGCCATTTGAAGCAGCAGGTTTTGTGCTCTTAGAACCTAAATGAATTAGCCTTGGCTGGGTTTAACCGCTCAGCCAGTCCATTTTTTTATCTACCCAAAACTGTATGAGATGTAATACCTTGCTCGAGTCGTGTGTATGGTAGTGACTTTTTTATTTGTCACATGCTACTCTCTCATTCCAAATGAACTGGTCTATAAAAGGATATTAACATGCTGCAATCAAGAAAATTATTGCTCGGCCTTATCCTTTTGTTCTCAGGACTGATTAATGCTTCCCCTGATTTTGGTCCTGTAGACATGGGCGAATTTTATAACACTCTGCCTAATGTCCCTTCCGAAGGCAGGTTAGGTTCGTTGATCAAATATGAATCTATAGCGACTACTTTTCCTGGTATTCAGGCTTGGAAAATAGCCTATCTCTCTTCCGATGTGAATGGAAATAAAACACTAGCCACAGGTATTTTGGTGGCTCCTTTATCTGATTCTCAAAAGCCGCGCCCGGTTATGGCTTGGGCTCATGGTACAACAGGAACCGCTCAAAATTGCGGTCCATCACAAGTATTGAATCCAGCTCAGCCATTGAATCAATATTTCTTAATGAATGGTACTTCCTGGACAGATTTCGGTTTGCCCGCGATGAATGCATTCATTAAAGCAGGTTATGTGATTGTAGCGACGGATTATCAAGGACTGGGTGGCGGAGGCAAGCATCAATATGCCGTTGCAACAACCCAAGCCCAGGACGTCATTAACTCTATCAGAGCAGCCACCCAGCTTAAGGAAGCTCATGCGGGTAATAGAGCTATAGTGTACGGATGGTCTCAAGGTGGCGGAGCAACTCTTGCGGTAGGAGGCATGCAGCATTATCTTAAAATTAAAAACTCCGTGAATAATCAGATTAAAATTCTCGGCTTTGTTGCTATGGCACCTTACGATATCGCTGCGACTTTTCCTGCTCAGATTAAAACAGAGCAAGAGGCCTTAGGGCATTTAAAGAATATCAGTAAGTTATTTGGCACCAATGTGTTTAATTTTACTCATTATGCGCAAAATCTTTGGGGACTGGTTGCGGCATTTCCTGAGCTGAAACTGAGCGATATTCTGACTGATGAGGGGGCTGATGTCGTAAATAAACTGATGGCAAGAAAATGCATGCACGGCGCTTCCGATACGTTGAGTTTTAATTATGGGGATAGATATCAGAACTTTTTACGTTCAGATATCAAGAATGCTAATTCATGGGTAAAAGCAAACATAAAGGGTAGTGTAAACCCTATCGCCCCACTTGCCCCGGTAATCATTTATTGGGGAACAAATGATACAACCGTACCTCCCATTATGGGATCGCTTTATTTTAAGCAAATGTGCAAAATAGGTGGTCAAGTTATAAGGGTACAACTCCCTGGAAATCAAAACCACTTTACCACTCCAGCAAGTGCGGAACCTTTATATGTCCCTTGGGTTGCTGATCGTTTTGCAGAAAAGCCTGTCGAACATGTATGTACTGAGATAAAGGCGTGAGCATCGATCTAATGCCTAAAAGAGCAATTGTAAAAAATAAATCAGAAAATTATAGCCATCCTGAATTATATACAATGATTACCATTGATTGCTTTACGGGGCGAACCATTGAAACCAAACGCTATCACTACTGTTGAATTACAGAAAACTTAGAACAATGTGGTATACCTAAAGATCATATAAAAATTCTTTTGAGAGAAAGCAGCCGAGAAAATTGGGGAATTCTTGGTGGTCTCTCAGGCTGTGATGTTGATGTAGGTTATAAAGTTGAAGTTTAAAGTGTGGGTTGGTTATTGGCTCGGTAAGTCAAGAGGCTGGACAGCGCTTAGAATGTATTTATTCCATACAATATTAGGGAGAATATAATGAGATTTAATGGAAAAACTGTACTGGTTACTGGTGGAAGTAGTGGAATTGGTTTTGCTGCCGCAAAACGAGTTACTGATGAAGGTGGACGAGTGATTATCACTGGCCGCAATCAAACGAATCTGGATGCTGCTGTAAAAAAACTTGGAAAAATGGCGCAGTTCATTGTTTCTGATGCCAGTAGTATGCGTGATATTGATGCCTTGTTCTCTTTTATTAAAAAAGATGTTGGTCTCATTGATGGACTTTTTGCCAATGCAGGCACGGTAATCTTTGAACCGGTAGAAGAAGTAACAGAAGAGCATTTCGATAGACTGATGAATATGAACGTCAAAAGTGTCTTCTTTACCCTCCAAAAAGCAATTCCACATTTGGCGGATGGTGCCTCCATTGTGGTTAATGCCTCGGTTGCTGGGAGTACAGGTCGTCCTACCTCTTCGGTTTACAGTGCGACCAAAGCGGCAGTGCGATCTATGGCTCGCACTTTTGCTGCTAGTCTTGTGGCGCGAAAAATTCGTGTCAATGCAGTCAGCCCAGGGCCAATAGATACACCACTATGGTTCGTAGAAGGAGGATTGCCTGCAAATCAGGTGAATAAGGTTTTGGAGGATATCAAGGCATCCAATCCTATGAAGCGCTTCGGATCTGCAGAAGAGGTTGCCGCGGCTGTCGCTTTCTTGCTTGCATCGGAATCATCTTATATCACAGGAAGTGAGCTCTTCGTCGATGGTGGAGTTACTCAATTATAGAGCCTTTGTACCACAGTCATTCAGTTAAAGCGCTTATTGTTTTCGCGAAGAAAGGGGAGCTTCTCATTTCTATGCCACATTTCTGAAATGGATTCTTCGCGAGGATGATTTTATTTTTAACTTTGGTTTTCAAGAGCCTGAATTTAAATATAAAATCAGACCACATAAGAAATATGTGTCACTGTTAAATTATATTCCTCATCACCAACGCGTAAGGTCCTACTATCTCCAACTCTAGCTTTCAATAATGTTTTCGCCAAGGGTGAAACCCAGCTTATTTTTCCTGCATTAATATCAGCTTCATCCAGGCCTACAATTTTGACAGAATGGGATTCACCATTTTCATTGATGTATTCGACAGTGGCACCAAAAAAAACTTGCGTAAGACCCACTTGGAGTTTAGGGTCTACTATTTGAGCACTTTCCAGTCGTTTTGTTAAATAACGAATGCGTCTGTCAATTTCACGTAAGCGTTTTTTTCCATAAATATAATCCCCATTTTCTGAGCGATCACCATTACTCGCTGCCCAACTTACTACTTTCACAATTTCAGGTCGCTCATGACTCACTAAATTTCGTAATTCAGTTTGCAGCATTGTAAAACCAATGGGAGTCATATAATTTTTGATACTTGGTAACTTTAAGTCTGGGCGCTCTGGCTCCGTATACTCATCATCTTCTTTAGTAAAAGCCTTACTCACTACAAACTCCTATAATAGTAATCTGTTACTCTAAATTATATTACTCATTATAAAGCAGCCAGGATGAGTTAATGAAGTCAGTTTGAGATTTTTAGCAAATTGCTTTATTAAAAAGTCATTACTGTAGCCTGTTTGCTTACAACCAGGACTTTCTGGAGAGTTTCTGTGAGTTCCTGGCTGCAAGCAGCCAGACTACGCATGGCTAATTATGCCCAAAAACACAAGAGTTAGAACCACAGATTGGATTACACTCTTCCTGTTGTTTAGAATAGAGGCATTTTTAATTTTTTGGATATAGATTATGTTTGCTGTTATTTATCGAGGTTATATACCCTCTGAAAATGAAGAAGAGTATAAAAAACTATGGAAAGTTATCGCAAGTTACTTCATTGAAAAGAGAGGGGCAATGGGATCTCGTTTACATAAAACTCATGATGGAGCTTTTCTGGCTTATTCGTGTTGGCCGGATAAGAAAACTCGTGATGAATCTTGGCCAGGAGAAGATGCTCCAAACGAAATCCTGCCAGCAGAAATAAAGGAAGCTATTATTCAAATTAGATCTCTTTCAGCACAGCCATTTGAAGAAATTCACTTGGATGTTCTGGAGGATAGGCTATTTACTAAATACTGAAATATCCTAATACATGATGATTTTCTGACTTGAACGTGGTGACTCAATAAGGTTATATTTGCATTTTCTTTATAAGTCCTGCTTCCTGAGCGTTAAGTTTTTCTAGGCAAGATAAGGCTAAAACTCGCTCCATGTAATATGCTGGAATCATTTATTGAGAGAATCCCCTCATGTAATTTTATTATTGATTTCGTGATCGATAAACCCAACCCAATATGTTTTCCTGTTGTGTCACTAGAATTTAATGTGGTAAAGGGTTCCACTATTTTTACTCTATCACCTTCAGGCACACCAGGACCATCATCATCTATGCGAATAATCGCGGATTTATTTTGATACTCCAAGCTTATTAGCACCTCGTTATGGGCGTATTTAAGCGCGTTACTAATAAGATTGTTTACAGCAAAATATAAAATTTTTGGATCAAAAAATATCAATTCATTATCACTTTGTTGGTAATTAAATAACACTTTTATTTCATAGGACTGATGTGCTTTTACTAAATGTTCAAGCCACTTGCGTAGATTAAGTAGTTCCTTATTGATTTTAAGTTCATGTGTAGTACTTTGTGAGTAGAGTAAAAAAGTGTGAATTAACTGATTCAATTCTTGGATGTCTTCTTGGATGCTTTCAAAATGTTCTTGCTCTTTACTTGACTGGGTTTTAAGTTTTTTTAAAGAATCTAGTGCCAGCTGTATGGTATATAAAGGAGTGCGGACTTCGTGTGCGACAAATCGTGCCATATTTTGTTGTGACTGCATCAGTTTATTTATTTTATTACCCATAGCAACAACATTTTCATAGACGCCTCTTAAAGTTGAAAAGCGATTTAGATTCACATCATAGTTAAAATGCCCCTGACTGTACTCTTGAGTTAATTTGTATATTTTTAAGCTATTTCTGCTGAATAGCCACGTGAGAATGGCCACAGTAAAAACAGCTAAAAAAGTCATTGTGAGGACAAAGTAGATTTGAATTTTTGACAATCGAAGTGAAAAATAGGGATAGTTTAGAGGGCCAACACTTATTATTTTGTCGCTATTAGGAATTATAAAATAAATAGTTGTTATCGGTTTCTCATTCGCCGGATTCTCATAACCAATACCCTCATTTATTAATTCATTTTTTGCTTTTTGAGAAATATTTTTGTTATTAATTGATAAAAGTTTTAAGGGAATCTGATATTGACGTTGGAGCTTTTCTAATACGCCACTCCATTGGTTCATTGGGATACTATTTAACCTATTTAAAATGATCGCTCTCATCAAATAGGTTGAGTTGGAAATAATCTCATTCATCGTTGTGCCTACTTGGATTTTCAAAACAGAAGAGCTCTTATCAATCAATTTGTAGGCATAGGCATCATGGAGGCTATAAGTTAAAAACATAAGGTTTTTTTTATCTTTATAAACGATATGACCTGCACGCAATTGTTCTTTTTCTTTATCAGTAAAGGGCAGTGAATTCATCTCAATAACTTGCGCGACATGGCTGTTTAGCGGAAATAATTTCTTAAATTCACCATGAGAACCTTGTGATTTGTTTGACTTTAGTACTATTTGCTCGAGTACTGAAAAATTGCCTATTTCTAAAATGTCATGAACTTTTTGAGAGCTTATTCGTATTGAGTATGTAAAGGATAGATAAAACGCAAACAGGATAAAAAAGAGTATTAATAAAGAGGAGAAGATTGTTTTTAGGTATAATTTTATCATTTATCTTTCCATGAGTCCGATAAAAGTAGATATCCTTTTCCATAAATAGTTTTAATTCGATAAGGATTCTCAATGTTATCACCTAACATCTTCCTTAATCTTGATATCTTAAGGTCGATACTTCTGTCTACACCATCATATTCTCTGCCACGTAATGCATAAACAATATTATCCCTACTCAAAACAGTATCAGCATTCTTTGCGAGTAGTGTGAGTAGTTCATATTCAGTTGGACTCAAATCAATTAGTTTTCCAGCATAACTTACATTTCTTTTTATTAGGTCAATTATTAAATTATCAAATTGAATTTTTTGAGGCTCTACGGTTAGTTTCGGCCTCCTTAAGAGTGCTGCAATTCGTGCTTTTAATACTTCTTCTTTAACTGGTTTGGTTACATAGTCATCTGCGCCAAGTTTAAGGCTAGTTACCTCGTTTTGCTCACTGTTTAAGGCAGTTAACATTAAAATTTTACCACGATACTCATCGCGTACGGTCTCACAAATCTGCTCACCATTCATCCCAGGCAACATGATATCAAGAATCACTAAATCGGGCTGTTCTCTAATAATGCGATAGGCGGCGCTATCTCCTCGAGACTCTGTAGCAACATGATATCCTTCATCAGTAAGCATTTTTTTTAAATACTTGACTAATTTGGAGTTATCTTCAACCAACAATATATTTATGTTCATCGTTTATATTTCTATGCGGTTTAATATTAGTGTAGTCATGTTGGTCTAGAATTCCCAAATACTAGGTATACGTCTTATAAAAACCACAAGCCAAATAAAAATCAGTTAAAAAGTGTTGAGAGATAGAGCCGTTCGTAATTCCCCTACTCCTGTCTAAGTATATCCAATTGATACAAAGATTATACAATTAGCGATTTGTGTTTCGGTATAATGGATTTATAAGTCGAAGGAGAACAGCATGAAAGCAAAAATTATCAAATTAATGGCATCATTTAGAGAGGATTTAAGTAGGACTAACAGCACCGAGTCTGAGGTGGAACGGATTAGGAAGACAGCCAATATAGAACAAGTAAGTGTGGCCACAGTGGTGGGTAATAGCATTCCTGAAACCCATGGTTATGGACCCGTGAATAAAGATACAGTTTTTGGCGCTGCATCACTGAGTAAGCCAGTATTTACTTATCTGGTATTAAAGCTTGCAGAAGCAGGCAAACTCTCCTTGGATATGAAGAGGCTTAATGACATTTTGCCCTTTAAGGACTTTTGTCAACAACATGGTTTTGCATGGAAAAATGATGAAGAAATCAATGAAGCAGATATGGCGCGCATTAATGCATTTACCCCGGCTATGATTCTTGCTCATAAAACGGGATTTGATTTAAATCGAAAAAATGAAGTGAATCATCAGTTTGAGCCTGGCCAAGAATATTATAGGTATTCAGGATTACCTTTGTTTTATTTGCAGAAAGTGATTGAAAAACTTCACGAGCCCAAACTTGCTTTAATGCCGGATAATGATTTTTTTGAGGAAAATAAACTGTATGTTTCAATCAATCCTCCAAATCTAAGATATACAATTTTTGATAATACGGGGATAGGAACATCCAGTACCATAGACTTAAACGCACTTAATTGTAATTTACAAAAGCTTACTGATGTCCAGGAGCTTAATCCCTATTTACCCAAAATTCTTGAAGAAGTAGCAAAACGTGGTCATACCGCAAACCTTGATGTGCTTGCTAAGAAATATGTGTTTAACCCTTTACATATGAACCACAGCAGTTTTGGAAAAAAACCCTGTGCAGCAAATACATTAACCACAACCGCGGAAGATTATGCACTATTTGTGCAAGCTTGGATGAATGATGAAACATTGCAATATGCTTTTAATCCCCAAATTCTTATGACGCAGGATCCTTGGGCGAAAGAAACAGTGTCAGATCACCAGGATTTAAAATATGTAGCTGAATGTTTGGGCTTTCAACTGGAGGTCGATGAAAATGGCAAGCCACTTACCGCGTTTAAGACCGGTGACATGGGACCATGGCGAGGGTGGGTTGCAATCGATTTAACTGGTGATTTAAAAGAAAGGAAAGCAACAGTTTATTTTGCAAAGGGGCCAAGTGAAGGAAATGGACATATTCTTGCTGAAACACTCATCAAACCCTATTTCCAATTGGAGCATGCGATGAGGTGGTTTAAAGAGAAATATGGTTTTGCCACCGGTTGGGAAGAAAATTGGGAGGCGCTGCAAAATGTACGATGTAATCGCGGAATGCACTATCAAGAACAATCACCGAAAATATCTCAATCTCCAGAAGAAGTTACTGGCCCCATTGATAGTACAAAAAAAATGTTTCAACTGATGCCACCCAAACAAGAGTTAGCATTAAAAACGCTTCAATCTGAAGAGCAAGAAGCACGAACACATGTATCCATGCAAGAAGGTGAATCAATAAGAACTGAAGAAAGAATGCCAGAGGAGCAAACATTTCATCCGACACCATTTTCTAATTCTTATGGCTCTTACTCTTAGTATTTAATTTGCTTGTAGAGGGACAATGCAGACGCTTCCTGCACCCTCAGGTCTACTTTTGTTACTAGAGTTTAAGTAAGATGTGGCGATGGTTTCCAGCCGCCGAATAGGCTTTCTAATTGTTTGGCGACGAGAAGCGCTACATCATCCAGCCAAGGTTTAGCTATGACTTGCACACCAATGGGTAATCCTTCTTTTGACGTGCCGCAACGTACAACCACACTGGGATTTCCACCTAGGTTATAACTCATACAATAAGAAAGGTCCATAATTTCTTTCAGTGCCATACCATGTGGTTTCGCACAAGTAGCAACTACGGGACAAAGGATAATGTCATATTTTTGAAAGAAACCAAGTAGTTCGACGCGAAATTGATCCATGGCTCTGATTCTGCTGTTCATTTCAGTCACAGAGAGGTTACAGGCTTCGGCCAAGTGAAAAAATTGTTGGTACAGTGATGATATTTGTGGATTACCAAAGAGTTGTTGCGTTTCTTTATGCCCTTTAGCTCCGTCACCGCCTAAAAATGCAGCCTCCCATACTAGTGGCCAGGTTTTACTAAGACATTCGGGGCGATTTTCATCGACAATGCCAACAAAATCTTTGAGTGCAAAAGCTGCATTTTTAACCGTGTCTTGGATATCTTGTGTTGGTGTTCTATTGCCATCGTCTGTATAAAAAGCAACACGTAAATTTTTTAGTGATGCAGGGCTGGAGGAATGAAGAGGTACAGGCATAGTATGTGGATCATAACCATCAGGCCCAGCTATGATAGATAAACATAACAGCAAATCATCAACAGCGCGTGCCATAGGGCCTGTTACTACAAAATGGCTAAGTAGGCCTAAATCTAAACCAAAACCTCCTCCGGTATTGGGAACACGATATTGGCTTGGTTTTAAACCAGCCACACCGGAGAAATGAGATGGGACACGAATACTTCCTCCCCCATCAGACCCAATTCCTAATGAAGAGCATCCTGCAGCAAGCGTGGCTCCTTCACCGCCACTACTTCCACCACAGGTGCGTGAAAAATTATAAGGGTTTTTGGTTTGGCCATAGACCAGATTATCTGATTCTGGGCAGATGAGCATCTCGGGTACATTAGTCATTCCAATAATAATTGCCCCTGCATTTCGTAAACGAGAGACAGCAGTTGCTTCTTGCATCTTTTGATTTTTAAAAAAATCACGAAAACCCAAACTGCCACACGAAGTCACAAAATCATTTACAAAAAAAGCATCTTTGATGGTTACAGGTAGACCATGTAATTTGCCCAATGGCAAACCTTGAGCAATAGCTTGATCTGCTAATTTTGCTTGCTTTAATGCGTTCTCGGCGGGTAAGACTTGTTGCAGGGAATTAATAATAGGATTGATCTTATCAATTCTATCTAAATAAGCTTGCATGACTTCAACACAAGATAAGTTTTTGGATTGTATTTTTTGTAATGTCTCTGTCGCTGACATATAATAAATTTCATTCATAAAAATTTCCTTATCAAATCTTTACCATTGGGCCAGTTCCACAATAATCCCATCAGGACCTTCAATGTAAACAAGTTTGCGTTTATGAAAGCTTAAAATGTCACTTATAATTCGTACACCATTACTTTTTAGTTTTTCGATTTCGAACTCAATATCGTCAACAACAAAGCAGATATGGTTATAACCTACTTTATCGAGTCGATTGATATAGGGGTCATATTGTGGTTCTGGAGAATAAAAATGAAGTAGTTGAATTTCAAAGCGTGGATTTGAGTCTTGAAGCACAAGTGTGACATGATCTGCCTTCAAGTTTTTTATATGCATATAATTGGCAAAACGCTCACCCTCTATGATGACGGAACGTTCTTCCACAAACCCCAAGTGTGAAAAAAATTCTTTAGCAGTTAGTAAGTTGGTTACTGCGACAGTAACATGATCTATATTTTTTATCACAAAATCTTCCTGGATTAAGTGCTTATTTATTAATACAGATTATAGACTAAGATCTCTTGATGTCCTGTGAGTCGTGGAAGAGGGGTGTCTTACTTTAAATACATTTGCATGAAATATTTATAATGAAAGATAACAAAATACTCATTTTCTCTAAATGAGAAAGCTTACCTGTAGAAGCAGAATATCAGCTAAAAAGTCCAAACTGCCTGTTTCAGACTTATCCAATCCATAAACAAATAAATTACCTGTTTTGGGCATATTGGAAACATGGTTTTATTAGGTGTGATTTTTGCGAAATACCCTTAATATTTCTCTAATAATTTAAGAATAACATTGGGTCAATTGGTTTAAATTGCGGCCTAAATTCTTATGGGTAAGAAACAAAATTATGTTATTTCAGATGGATTAATAACAGTTAAAAAAGGAATGCTTCTCCTTGCCTTAGCAGAATATTTTAATCTTCAACATGACGACATTGTTGGTATTACTAATTCTAAAAAACCAGAAATTGCATTTACTAAAAAAGGCATGGATAAAATTCTGAGTAAAGGCGATGATGCTATTTTTCCCAATAAGAATACAACAAATCGCTCAATAAAAATTGCTGATATTGATGAAGTGCTGCGAGCTTTATCATCACAAGCCATTTTTAAAAAGTTCCCAATGTTTTTTTTAATCGCAGATGAAAAAAAATATGCTGATCTGAATCAAACAATTGGAGATATCGAGCTAATTGAACGTTGTGACAGCATGCAAATGATGTGGAAACAATGGGGTAATGTTGGCTTACCACATCTTATTTCTTCTCATCAAGCGTTACAACGCTTACTTGCCACAAAAATGAGTAAGCCATTGGCTAACGAATTTAATGATAAGCATATAAAAAATAATGGTCTTAGTATTGAGTATCAATGTGAAATTTATGGTAACCAACTGTATGGAGCAAAGCTATTAGATATTTGGCATGAATATTTATTAAATACGGATTCTGCAACTAAAAATCCAAATGATTTTCTGCAATGGGTTAGCGGGTTATGCCCCAAAAAATTAAGCGAATTTGATATTAATTTAAGTGAAATACCCAAAGTTAATTATATGGTTAGTCCCACACAAAGAGAGCCATGGTTATTACATTTTAAAAAAGGAAATATTGTAGAAGGTAAGAATGTTCCAAAGGGCAATACACCTGGGGAAGAACTAGAAATAATTTATGCTCTGGGTAATTCTGAAGGAGATACTATAGATTTTTTTGGTGGGCCGAAAAAAAGAGGGACTATCAATCACTCGAGCTTTTTTGGAGGTGGCCAAGTCGATGGCGCAGGACGAATTATTTTACGGTCTAAAATGAATGGTAGTACAGGTAGTATCGAATGGTTTTTTCATTCTATGGATAACAATAGCGGACATATTAAACCAGACGACCACATGACGTTAAAAATTTTAACAAGACTCGAAACACTAGGTTTAGATTTAACGGCCATTTTATGGGTATCTAAATGGGGAACCGTGGGGCAACGGGGAGAAACAGCTGCTCTCGCATTGCAACGCTTAAGAGGTAGTGTGAACCAAAGCGATTTAAGAGTCGTTAATTCAATCGATTCTTTAGATACAACCTCTAATCGTTTAGGCAAAATAGCTGAATTTGCAAACAATGGTGCAATTCAAAAATTACATCAATATTTGATAATGAGAAGCTTCAAAATTACTGTAAATGAAGCAGCTCATACTGCGTTACTCATTAAAGATGCTCTTCATAAACATGCAGATCAATTGCCCAGTGCCCCACTCACACAACAGAAAACACTAAAACAATTAGAGGAGTTAGGTGATTTGGCTGTCGGATTATTGAAAAACATAGGTATTAGGGCACCCGCATTTGAAGCTGAAGTAGCCAATATAATTGATATGTGTAGAAAAAAATCGTGTTTGCAACCAAGTCAAAGTAGTGACTCTTTCTTTGCAACGAAAGCGCCTGATATGAAAAAAGAAGAAGCAGGAAGCGATTTACAAAGCAATGCTACACCGTAAGAGCCTGATTAACCAGGCCAAATCAGGAACATTCGCTAGGGATATGTGCTTGTTCCGATATTACATCCCTCATCGCTGTAACAGCTTCAAGTAAGGTATGCGTTGATTGCTATCCTAAGAACCACTGCAGTTTGCCTCACCATCGTCGTGAGCAGTGCCTTTTAGAGTTTTTGCGCATCAAGTTCCAATTGCCTCAGGTGCAATGATTTGAATTCTATTTTGGGGAGTTGGTTTAAAAGAAGGGGGATGTTCCATTGGACGGGTCGTCAGGAGGATTGTTTGATTGTAAATATTCCTGTACCTCTGGTAATTGTTCAGCCCAATTCAAATAATCACTTAGGGAAATATATGGGCTTTTTGTAGAGCCAAATGGTTGGTTTGGATTGACCAATTCAATGGGTTTGCGCAAATCGGCCACTTTTGTGTTCTCATGAAGGACCTGCTTACTTTCCAAGAATTTGATGAGCAAATAAAATGAAAGTGAGCTTGGGCGGTAATGTCCGCTACTATTGCTAATGTGGGTAATTACTCCATTGTTGACGACCCACATCCCGGCACATCGTACACTATGACCCGCACTCAAAGACGAATGATGGAATTTACCCGCTTGATGGGGATGAGTAAGAAACTCATTTTCATTATGGCACCAAATAAATGCAGTTGAACCATAGGTCGTCCCCATTTTAAAGCTGTAATTTTTCATTTGTCTTGAATTTAATTTCTGGGTGTTTTCATCGCTATTTTTAAGCTTTGAAACCAGATAATTTTGATCCTGAATCATACTAATGGTTGCCACATGTGCTTCCTGCAAATTGTAATCAATTAAATTAATTTCATGCTTTTCCTTAGAAACCCGGTTTTGAGTGAGCACTTCATGATTTTCTAACCAGAGAAAAAATGGCGTCGAATCATTACTTTTTATCCAGTCTAAAAATGCTGAATTTAGCCCAGAATTTTTATGGGATAATTGATTCATATTAAATTCAAATTGCCGATGTATGGGATCAATTTTTTCGAGATAGGTCCCACTGAATAATTTTAATCGTGATGGGGTATTCGATTGGTTACGTACTTTTAAATGCTCAATCATCTTGTCACGATGGATATGATATGGTTTGGCACTGGCTAAGAAGGATTCGAGTTTACCGAGGTATTGTGACTTATGATGTGCTTTTTTTTGTAATGATACAATCCAATGATCAATACGGTCTTTTACTTTTTTGTGGCTTCCACTTGGTCTTTGATCGAGAGTGTCATGACGTTCTGCAATATAGCGAGCACACAGTTTGTTTATTTGCGATAAAGCTTCTTTTCGAACGAGGATGGTGTCTGCATTGTGCTTTTCCAATTGATGGTATTTTGTTAATGCATCAGTAATTTCAATAATAACTCTATTTTCTTTATCGTAATGAGAATAAAGCAAAATAGTTTGCCATTCATTAATTGAATAAATATCACGACCAGTTATCTTGGACATTGAGATGACTCACTGTTCTTGAAAAGAATTATGAGTAGATTAATTGTTAATCATTAAGGAAAAATTATGTCTAATTAGGGTTTTTGCGAAGCATGTCCTCATAGAGGATAAAAGGTGTTTCCATTAAGAAGACAAAAGATAAAGCCTTGTAGTCTTACGAGAATTCAGTTCTTATTATGGAGGGACTATTAGGGCTATTTAAATGAGTTATTCTTAAATCTACTCAATATCCAGTTTAAGGAATTCAATGGTATAGTTTTTTTCAAGAGCGGATAATGAAATCACAATTTAAGATAAATTTTACAAACAAAAATAAATTCCTTTATTCATAAAGAGTTATCTGAATTGATGACGTCTGGTCTTCTGATTACAGACAAGACGAGTCAATTCAGTGGCTTTTAAAATAGTAAAACTCACTCTTAGATGCATGCGTACTAAAATCCACGGCAGGTTTTAATCTAAAATTGCATGCTAAAAGAAGGTTTTTCATCATTGGCGTAATATTCATCATCCGCATCACTATCTGATGGCTTAGCTAAAGACGCTCTGCGGATCACTCCAGTTGCCAAATCAATTTGAGATATTTTTTCAGGACAGGCCTTTATGGAAACAATAGGCCTCTTCAGCGTTTCTTCCAGCATAAATGCGAGTAAAAATCCAGGAAGCTCCGAGTTTTCGTGCTCTTCCTCTTCTTCATTAACATAATCAGGATAAGGTCCATAAATCACAGTAATTTGAGTTGATGGACTATGCAAGTCGACATTATTCTCCTGTAAATACCTCGTTATATCTCTAAAATCTTCATTTAAAAATTCATTTATCTCTGTTGTTGCTAATTGTAAATGGCTGTCTAGAACCACGTGGTGTTCGGCATTGGTAATGATCAAGCGCGTGCAATATTCGAGAGAGCTCTCCTGAAGACTAATAGAACCATTACAATCTTTAAATATAAAAACACCCATTCCCTCTTGTTTAAGATGTGGGACTGCATTTCTCAAAACAAGTTGAGGATCCATTTTTAACTCAGGGGACACGGAATATCGATCATAAAGATTAACACACCAATCCGGATTTAGCTGATGATTGGCAATGATTTTTTGAATAAATTCTGGCCATTGTTCTTCACTTTGATAACCTGATTGAGTCATCGTGCAAACTTTCTTTAACTTACCATTACCTTCACTTTTATTTAAGGTTGATTTTCGTCCAGAAGGTTCATTTAAGTCGAATAGCCTTAACTTCTTGGTTACTGTGGCTATTTTTTTATCTAGATCATTATTTCTATTAAAAATACTGTATTTTCTTTTCATCCGAGTAGGTTCCCATTCAAAAATCAAAATGACTGTCGTTAAGTCAGGATGGAGGGGCAGCAAAGAGGGGCATGCCCCATTTGCTTTTACTCACCATTTCTTTTACAGACAAATAATTAAATTAGCGTGTAAATAAGGGCTGAGTGTGCAGCTATCGATAATTGTTTTAATTATATTATATGAACGATAGCCCTTAGGGAGCAGTTCGTTTCTTTATCTAGGATAAGGAAACGGATTGTTCCCACTTGCGAAACAGCTCAAAAAGCTTTTTGGGCTACGATTCGCAGTCGGGTTTATTTCCTCGAATTTGTCCTCTAAAAAATGGATAAACGGTTTGATGTTATCGAGTGATTTAGCAAATTCCATAGGAGTTAATCCCTCACCATTCACCGATTTTAACATGGTAGCCACTGCGGCCCTATCTTTATTTGCAAGAAAACATGCCAGTCTACAAGGCACTGCGAGTGGAGAAAGATTACTTTCTAGAGCCCATGTCATGAATAACGGTATGTAATGGAGGATCGTCTTTATTCTGGTTATCATTAAAAATACTAACCCCAATAATACTATAGGAGGACGCGGCAATACGCGGTTGCGTTTTGGCGGTCGGTATGTAATAGCTAAATAATCGTTCAGAATTAATTTGACATAAGCTTCGAAGCGATTGGGATTTATAATTGTCGTTAAAGTGATCGATACCCCCAAAAATAACCACTCCTTTCATTTCCTCTGGCGATAGTCCATCGGTAAATTTTTTTACAATAGCTTCTGAATATTCATTTCTTAACCGCACGCCAACGGATAATCCACGTGCTTCTGTAAGTTTATTTCTTACTCGGGACATCTGTCTTACAGAGGTTTGTAGTTCCTTCAATATTTTATTAAAATAGCCTGTTGGATCAACATCAAAGCTTTCGCCTGAATTATTGCCAGAAAACGTATATTCTAATTTTTTACCTGCCCCAATAAAACAAGAATCTATCATCGGTAAGTCATCGCCATAAACCGATATCTGGTGTTCTTTTGCATAACTAATAATAGAAGACCAGGGAATTTCTCTATTATCCCCTACGGTTTCCATAGTCATATGAGCAATGTAATCTTTTACCTCTTGAGGTTCCGAACCATCCAGTCTCGTGTCAGGATTAGCAAGAAATTCTTGCACCGTTGAACTACAAGCTGGAATCTCAAGGAATAATTTTGTTACATTGCCCTTGTCAATTAATTGAAACAGTTCTTTTCGAGCAGCAGATTGGTTATGACATTCACCAACACAAATAGGTCCATCAGCCAATAATGCATTTTGTTGTTCTAATCGACTATACATACATCAACTCCAAATGTAACAACACTTAACATTTAGTATAGGAGTCAATTGCGATAGGTGGTTAATATTTGATCAGTTTTGTGGGTGCCAGATTTTAGGAGAAAAAAGAATGTAGAATGGAATTTAAAAAAATTTCTTATTGGTTTTATAAAAATTACTTTTTCAAACGAATTGTTGGATAAAACAGATAGAAAAACTCTCAAGAATACCAGAGTTTAAGAGGGGATACCCTCAAGAGAACAATTCTTAAAGAACTCAAAGACTCTTTAGAAGAGGTAACGACAGAAGATGAGCTGAAAGAGATAAAAGCAAATTTCTTTAAATCTGAAGAAATGAAAATCATCGACACAGCCCAGGACCGCTCAACCTATATATTAGGAAAGCTTCGTCTAAAGCATACAGATTCCCATGTGGCGGTTGAGAAAATATTTAAAGAGGCTAAAGCAAGGATCTCAGGGCTTGGGTCTGCTCCGAGCAATAATCTTTAGCCACGAATTGAAACTACGCTCTAATTGGAGTAATTACCACCCGCTTTGGGGCTCCATTGCCAAAAACGAACAATTTGTCTATACAGTTGAGATCTAGAACTTAAGATTTTATATATTGAATCTTTTTTGCAACGGAGCCGGTTTTTGCACGCTACTATAAATTAGCTTTTGACCTGGCTTATTCATTGAATGCACCATCGTTACCTCTTGAGCGTAAGTTGGAATCCCTGTAACTTTATTTATAATAAGAAACATATCACATAATTCGAATATAGCTTGCTATTAAAACATAAGCTAACATGAGGGGATGTTCATCAAAACCAAAGAGGATGCAAAGAGGTATGCAGGACTCTGGACTTCTTTTAATCACAATGGCATTTTTATTAGGTATTCGTCATGGTTTTGATTTGGATCACCTGGCTACCATTGACGGAGTCACACGAATCGTCAGTGCCAATCGCCTGCTTGCCAAAAGTGTAGGATGTTTATTTTCTCTCGGACATGGTTTTGTAGTGATTTTAATCAGTTTAATTGTGGGTAGTGGATTTAAATTAGCTCATATTCCCCAATGGTTAGACGGAGTTGGCAACAGTATTTCTATTACTTTTTTATTGGTCTTTGGCGCATTAAATCTTTGGAATGTTTTTCAAGATCCCTCTAAATCGCCTTTGCCTACAAGTTTTAAAAACTATGTAACAAAAAGAGTAATCCAGAAAAAATTTAATCCTTTTTTTATTATTCTTATTGGTGCTCTTTTTGCTCTTTCTTTTGATACAGTAAGCCAAGTTGTTTTATTTTCTCTTTCAGCAAGAGCTATGTCTGGTTTTTTCTTTTCGGGGTTATTAGGAGTTGTCTTTATGCTGGGGATGATGATGTCTGATGGATTAAATGGATTGTTTGTTTCAGCGTTAATTCAAAGGACTGATAATATTTCTCTCATATTTTCTCGCTTTACTGGCTTATTGATTGCGCTATTTAGTCTTATTATTGCTATGATTAGTTTGAGTAAAATGCATAATTAAAAAATTTAACATTGAGTCCGTGATGCATGAATTATGGCTGTGTAAAAGTGTTCTCGAAATCATAAAGCAAAAAGTACTTGAAAAAAAATGTACGCATGTTAAAAAAATTGTTTTAGAGATGGGGAGCCTTGCTGCAATTGATAAAGCAGCTTTAATTTTTAGTTTTAATATAGTAACAGAAGGGACTTTTGCCCAAAACGCAACGCTTGAGATCATTGATATCCCAGGAGAAGCATTTTGTGAATCGTGCCAAAAATTAGGACCTGTGCAACAGTATTATGATGCATGTCAAATCTGTGGTAGTCATGCATTAAATATTACTCAAGGCGAGGAATTACGTGTTCAATCAATGGTGGTGGAATAATGTGTGGAATTTGTGGCTGCTCTGAAGAAAATCATGAGGCTCATGCGCATAGTCATGAGCACCGGCATCATGTTCATGAGGAGCATTTCGTTCATATAGAGCAAAATATTTTAGCGAAAAACCACCAATTTGCGCTTGATAATAAAAAGTACTTAAGCAATAAAAATGTGTTGGCATTAAATATCATGTCCAGTCCAGGATCAGGTAAAACGACTCTTTTGGCGAAAACAATTCTGGATTTAAAAAATGAACTTGAAATTGCTGTTGTCGTTGGGGATCAGCAAACACAGTACGATGCGGAACAGATCAAAGCCAGTGGTGGTCATGCCATACAAGTTAATACAGGAAAAGTCTGTCATTTAGATGCACATAGTGTTCGTCATGCATTAGAAGATCTTTCTTTAAAGGAAGGATCCATCGTGTTTATTGAAAATATAGGTAATCTTGTTTGTCCTGCGATGTTTGATTTAGGTGAACAATTTAAAGTAGTTATTCTTTCGGTGACTGAAGGAGATAATAAGCCACTTAAATACCCCGATATGTTTCGTTGTGCCGATTTACTGGTCATCACTAAAATGGATTTACTTCCCTATGTGAATTTTGATCCTGCGCAATGCCTCGAATACGCACGTCGAATCAATCCTAATATTGAATCCTTAATGCTTTCGACCGTTAATAAGGAAGGTCTAAATGATTGGTATGAGTGGTTAAAAAGTAAGCATATTGTAATGCCTGAGTAGAGTTAATGGAGCGATTACGAATAACCATTCAAGGGCAAGTACAAGGAGTTGGCTTTAGACCTTACGTTTACCAATTGGCAAAGCAGCTTCAATTAACAGGCTGGGTACAAAATAATGGTCTAGGAGTATTGATTGAAATCCAAGGAGTTGAAGCCCACCAATTTATTTCTCATTTAAAAGCAAATTTACCACCGCTTGCTAAGGTCCATCGTATTCAACCTGAAACGATCCCTATAAAAATCAATGAACTGTTTTTTCAAATTATTGAAAGTCAAAAAGACAAAGGAAATACAATTATTCCTCCTGATATCAGTATTTGTGCTGAGTGCTTGCAAGAACTCTTTTCCGCACAAAGTCGTTATTATCGTTATCCCTTTTTAAATTGCACCCATTGTGGCCCCAGATTTACAATTACACGCAGTCTTCCTTACGATCGTGACCAAACCTCCATGGATTTCTTCCCTTTGTGTAACGAGTGTATGGCAGATTACGCTAATCCAGAAAATCGTCGCTATCATGCGCAGCCTACTGCTTGTCGTCATTGTGGCCCCCAACTTTCGTTACCTATAGAAGAAATAGCACGATGTATTTTGCAAGGTGAAATTATTGCCTTCAAAGGACTGGGAGGTTACCAACTTATTTGTGATGCTCGAAATGAGGCCACTGTATTGAAGTTACGAGAGCGAAAAAATCGAGATGCCAAACCCTTTGCTCTGATGGTTGCTAACACTTTAAGTGCTAAACGCTTTGTAAAAATCAGTAAACAAGAGCAAAACTTATTGGAAAATGCTGCACGCCCAATTGTTTTATTAAGGAAGGAAGATGGATTGATTTGTAATGCATTAGCCCCAGGTTTAAACAAACTGGGAATAATGCTTCCTTATACGCCATTACATTATTTACTGTTTAATGCTTTTGCAGGGAATATAAACGGTTGTGACTGGTTAAATGAATTTCAATCCATGATCTTAGTAGTAACCAGTGCAAATATAGGCGGTGAACCGCTTATTATTGAAGATGATTCAGCAAAGCATGAGTTGAAAGAAATAGCAGATAAAATTGTTTCCTATAATCGCCAAATCCTCACTCGCGTAGATGACTCAGTGATGCACTTGGTCAATCATACCCCTATGCTTATTCGCCGATCTCGTGGATTTGTACCAACCCCAATAGAACTACCTTATGCAATTCCCTCAACGCTGGCAGTAGGTGGTCATCTAAAAAACACGTTTTGTATTACTCGTGGTCAAGAAGCATTTGTTTCGCAACATATTGGTAGTTTAAACAATAAGGCAACCATTGAATTTTTTCACGAATCATTAAACCATTTGCTTGATTTCTTAAGCATAAAGCCAGAGCGAATTGCTCATGATTTACACCCTGATTTTTACACCACACGCTTTGCAAAAGACTATGGACTACCTACTTTTGCAATACAACATCACCATGCTCATTTGGCCTCAGTTGTAGCAGAACATGGCATTCAAAAACGTGTTTTAGGTTTAGCTCTTGATGGATATGGATATGGTATCCATGGTGAGGCTTGGGGCGGGGAGCTTTTTATATTAGAGCATTCGACTTGTACTCGGATTGGATCTTTTTTCCCTCTGTTACAACCTGGAGGAGAAATTGCAGTACGCGAACCTTGGAGGATGGCAGCAAGTATGTTGTACCATTTGGGCCGAGGCAAGGAAATTGCAACACGTTTTGCAGATTATCCACAAGCGAACGCAATACATCAACTGTTGAACAAGAAAATAAATAGTCCTAGCACGAGTAGTTGTGGTCGTTTATTTGATGCAGCAAGTGCTTTATTGGGAATTCAATTGATATCACACTATGAAGGTCAGGCAGCTCAGAGTTTAGAAAGTCAGGTCACTCAATTACAAATAATCCCCAATGGGTGGCGAATTAAGGACAATCATTTTAACCTGTTACCCTCTTTTGAATTGTTAGCAAATAAAACTTCTCCAATTGAAGGAGCTAATCTTTTTCACGGTACACTCATTGCTGGGCTTAGCACATGGATTCAGGGGATATGTCGAGAAAGAGCAATGGATATGGTAGTATTAAGTGGAGGTTGCTTTTTGAATCAAATATTATCGGAAGGATTAACTAAGGCTTTGAACGAGGTTGGTATCAAATCCTTTTTACCACGCGTTCTTCCACCAAATGATGGAGGCATTTCCCTGGGACAAGCCTGGGTTGCCGGAATAAAAGGATAATTTATGTGCTTGGCAATCCCTGCACAAATTACACAAATTCTTGATGATGCCCGAGCAATAGTTAATTTAGGCGGTATTACTAAAGAAATCTCAATTGCGTTATTAGAAAAAATTGCTGTGGGTGATTATGTGATTATCCACGTTGGCTATGCATTAACACGTTTAGATGAAGATGAAGCACAAAAAACCTTAGAATTATTTGCCCAAATGCTGGAGGGCGCTTCTGTATGAAATATATTGAAGAATTCCGCAATGGGGATTATGCAAAAGTACTTGCTAAAGAAATTGCCGCTATTGTTAATCCCAATAGACATTATCAGTTTATGGAGTTTTGTGGTGGCCATACTCACGCCATTCATCGTTATGGGATTCCCAGTTTACTTCCAGATAATGTGGAAATGATTCATGGACCAGGGTGTCCTGTATGTGTCTTGCCTATGTCAATCACCGATAAAGCCATTGCATTGAGCGAGAAGCCCAATATTATTCTCTGTACTTACGCCGATATGATGCGAGTTCCCGGAACAGGGCAGATAAGTTTGTTGCATGCTAAAGCAAAAGGCTCTGATGTGCGTATGATTTATGCAGCAAGTGATGCTTTAAAAATTGCTCAAGAAAATCCGCAAAAAGAGGTTGTATTTTTTGCTATAGGGTTTGAAACTACTACTCCACCAACGGCTCTAGTCATTAAACAAGCTAAAAAATTGAAACTCACTAATTTTAGTGTTTTTTGCAATCATGTTTTAACCCCAGTCCCTATGGAGCATTTATTACAATCCAAAGAAGTCAAATTGGATGGTTTTGTAGGACCTGCTCATGTCAGTATTGTTATTGGCAGCAAACCCTACGAAGCGGTAGGTCAAAAGTATAACAAACCCATTGTGATTTCCGGTTTTGAGCCATTAGATGTGTTACATTCTATTTTAATGTTAATACGTCAAATCAATGAAGGGCGATGTGAGGTAGAAATTCAATATACTCGAGCAGTAACTCGTTCTGGTAATTTGCTATCACAACAGGTTGTGGCAGATATTTTGGAATTACGCGATCAATTTGAATGGCGTGGTTTAGGTTTTATTCCACAGAGTGCTTTAAAAATAAGAGCTGAATATGCTGAATTTGATGCAGAAAAACGTTTTGAATTACCTGATGTTATCGCCAAAGAACACAAACAGTGCCTGTGTGGGGAAATACTACGCGGCGTAAAAAAACCAATGGAATGTAAATTATTTGCCAAAGTCTGTGTTCCAGAAACTCCTTTGGGGTCGTGCATGGTTTCTTCTGAAGGTGCATGTGCCGCAGTGTATGCTTATGGACGGATTCATGCATGATGACGGAAACAACAAGTAGGAAAAAATTAAAAGCGCCAAATCTTAATTTTAAAGAGGGGGTCATTAATTTAACTCACGGCAGTGGTGGACGAGCGATGGCTCAGCTCATCGAGCAAATGTTTTTGAAAGCTTTTGATAATCACTGGTTGAGAGAAAAAAATGATCAGGCCTGTTTTGCAGTATCTACGGGTCGGATGGTTATGACTACGGATGCGCATGTTATCTCTCCCTTATTTTTCCCAGGTGGCGATATAGGTTCTTTAGCTATTCATGGGACTATAAATGACATTGTGATGTCTGGTGCAAAACCATTGTACCTATCAGCCAGTTTTATTTTAGAGGAAGGATTCCCATTGGCCGATTTGCAAAAAATTGTTGTTTCGATGACTCATGCGGCGAAACATGCCAATGTCTCCATTATTACTGGAGATACCAAAGTGGTTGAACGTGGAAAAGGCGATGGTGTTTTTATTACAACCACGGGTATTGGTGTATTGCCTTCGGGAATTCATGTTTCTGGAAATAGAGCAAAGCCAGGCGATAGTGTAATTGTCAGCGGACACATTGGTAATCATGGGGTTGCTATTATGGCGCATCGTAATAATTTGCAATTTCAAACAACAATACAATCGGATACTGCTTCATTACATGATTTAGTATCATGCATGATCAGCGCAGTGCCTGATATTCATTGTATGCGTGACCCCACTCGTGGAGGTCTGGCAACTACATTAAATGAATTGGCACAGCAATCTAATGTTGGATTTATTATTGAAGAAAGTAAAATTCCAATTCAAACCGAAGTTGCTAGTGCCTGTGAATTGTTAGGACTTGATGCTTTATATGTAGCCAATGAAGGAAAGTTAGTTGCTATTTGTTCTCCAAATGATACAGAAAGATTATTAGCAGTAATGCATTCACATCCTTTGGGCATGCATGCAGAAATAATTGGGGTAGTCATTGAAGACCCTCGTCATTTTGTGCAGCTTAAAACAAAATTGGGTGGTATGAGAATTGTTGATTGGTTGGTAGGAGAACAATTGCCAAGAATTTGTTGAGGTGAGAAACGTTTACTAAAGGAATTTTATGACAACTAATAATCTCAGCTATTTTTTACCCTACAACAGATTGCAACATTTATTGCAAGGCTTAATAGATGCAGGATACTCCTGTGTTGGACCCCAAGTACGTGATGGAGCTATTGTTTATGATGTACTTCAGCACATGGATCAATTACCCTGGGGAATTCAAGATGATCAAACCCCAGGGAGTTATCAATTAAAAAAAATTGATAAACACAAAGCTTTTGCTTTTGCAAATGGTCCACAAGCAATCAAGCCTATTTTATTTAAACCACAGGAAACGGTGTGGAAAGTGGTACGCAACGATGAAGGAAAATTAATCTTTCAACCCTATCTGGCAGAAGAAAAGCCTGTTGCGATTATTGGTGCACGTTCATGTGATTTAAGCGCGATGAGTATCCAAGATAAAGTTTTTATTGAAAGTAAGCATCCTGAGCCACGTTATAAAAAACGACGGGAACAATTATTTGTGGTCGCCGTCAATTGTTCTTATTCTTCTAACAATTGTTTTTGTGTTTCTGCAGGAACTGGACCAGAAGTTAAAAATCCATATGATTTGCTGATGAGTGAAGTTGATGATGGGTTTGTCGTTAATGTTGGCAGTGAGCGTGGACAAGCCATTATTGCAGGGTTACAGTTAACTAAGGCTAAAGTAGCTCAATGTAAAAAGGCAAATCAGAATGTAGCACAAGCTGCAGCCATGCAAACAAAAAGAATTCCATTAGATAATCAAAGAGGGTTACGGGATTTGCTGTTCTCTAATTTAAATCACCCAAGATGGGAAGAAGTTGCTGAACGGTGTTTATCCTGTGGAAATTGTACTTCAGTATGTCCAACCTGTTTTTGTCATAGTGAAATTGAAAAACCAAGTTTGGATGGAACCAGTAGTGAACATCAACGCGAATGGGACTCTTGTTTTACTGCTGGTCACAGTTACTCGAGTGGAAAAGTGATTCGTGATGATACAAGCAAACGATACAGACAATGGTTGACGCACAAGGTCGGTAGTTGGTTTGATCAATTTGATACGAGTGGTTGTGTGGGGTGTGGACGTTGTGTTTCATGGTGCCCGGTCGGTATTGATCTTACTGAAGAGCTGGCATCAATTTCCGGAGAATCAAATGTGAGGATTCCAGAAAGTGAGTAAACCTGATTTAGACCCTTATTTGCCTCTTGAGGCAATTATTGTTGAACGAACACAAGAATCGCCTACTATTTTTACCTTACATTTGCGATTTTTTGATCCCGCACATCATGAGCGATTTCTCTTTTATCCAGGACAATTTAATATGCTTTATCTCTATGGTGTTGGAGAGGTGGCTATTTCCATCGTCTCGGATCCAGAACATAAGGATATTTTAATACATACTATTCGCGCAATAGGGAGGGTAACCAGAGCATTACAAAAACTACAGCCCGGGGATCGAATTGGCGTTCGCGGTCCATTCGGACGTGGCTGGCCACTTGAGCAAGCAAAAAACAAAGATGTTGTTGTGCTTACAGGCGGACTTGGCTGTGCTCCTTCAGTGTCAATTATACAATATATATTAGCGCGAAGAGAGCAATACGGCCATTTGAGTGTCTTGCAAGGTGTAAAACACAGCGATGATTTTATTTTTAGAAAACAATATGCATTATGGCAAAAATCACCTAATACTGTAATTCATATTGCTGCTGATCAAGCAGGTCCAAAATGGCCATGGGCTATAGGTTTTGTTACGGATATGATTGAGCAAATCAAATTAGATGTTGCAAATACACTGGTGATGATGTGTGGACCTGAAATGATGATGAATACGGCAATCAAGGTATTCAATAAAAAAGGAATTGCAGAGCAAGATATGTATTTAAGCATGGAGAGAAATATGGAATGTGGGCTTGGACAGTGTGGTCATTGTCAATACGGCGGTCTATTTATCTGTAAAGATGGTCCTATATTTGCCTATTCTGAAATTAAGGAATTATTTAATGAGCCTGGATTTTAATGATGATGAAGCCACGAGTGGCTGTACATAAATTTACCTCTTGTGATGGATGTCAATTGGCCTTTTTAAATGCGGGCGAAGCCTTGCTCACTTTATCTGAGCTCGTTGATATCATTCATTTCTCTGAAGCAGGGGAAGTGAATAGTGATGCTCAAGTCGACATTGCTTTTGTAGAAGGAAGTATCTCTACAGCTGATGAGGAGTTACGCATCCAAGAAATTCGCAAACACAGTAAATACATTATTACCATTGGTGCCTGTGCAACAGCAGGTGGCGTCCAAGCTTTACGCCATTTTGCTGATGCTAAAGAGTGGGTGAGTAGCATTTATGCATCCCCAGAGTACATCAAGAGCTTAAGCACCTCAACGCCAATTACGCATCATGTTAAAGTAGACTGGGAATTATGGGGTTGTCCCGTTAATTCAAACCAAGTATTAGACGCGATTCGTTTTTTATTATCGAATGCGACACCTCACATCAAGCGAGATGCTGAATGTATGGAATGTAAGCGCAAAGGAAATGTTTGTGTTTTGGTTACCAAAAAACAGCCCTGTATGGGGCCTGTTACTCAAATGGGATGTGGATCACTTTGTCCTTCAGTAGGACGAGGATGTTATGCTTGTTATGGTCCCAAAGAAAATCCGAATACCAAATCCCTAGGTAATTGGTTTGAACATCAACTTGGATTAACCAAAGATACGATTGCCCAAAAGTTTTTTCATATTAACAATCAAGCCTCAGCCTTTAATGAAGCAGGAAACTATTTCAAGGGAATTAAAATCAGCCATGAGTAACATAATATCCATTAATGTTCCCATATTGGCACGTGTTGAAGGTGAGGGAGCACTTGAGCTACAAATTCGTGACAATAAAATTACAACATTAAAACTAAAAATTTACGAACCACCGCGAATGTTTGAAAAATTTCTGGAAGGAAGAAGTTATTCTGATGTTTTGGATTTCGTTGCTCGAATCTGTGGGATTTGTCCTGTTGCATATCAAATGAGTGCCACCCAAGCAATTGAACATTGTTTTGGGATAAAACCTACTCCTTGGGTTCGCGAGATGCGTCGCTTATTTTATTGTGGTGAATGGCTGGAAAGCCATAGCATGCACATTCATTTTTTAGCGCTACCTGATTTTATGGGTTTTAGATCTGCGCCTGAAATGGCAAAAAATTATCCAGAAGAAGTACGGCGAGGATTACGTTTGCAAGCATTTGGTAATGATTTAATCAAATTATTTGGTGGCCGCTCTGTTCATCCAGTTGGTGCCTGTGTGGGTGGGTTTTATAAAGCACCCAATCATTCTGAAATCAGCATCCTATTAGAGAAAGCAAAATCCAGAGTTGAAGATTGTGAAGGATTAATTCGCTGGCTTGCAGGGCTTTCAATTCCTGATAACTCACATGAATTTACTTGTGTCTCACTCTATCATCCCACAGAATATCCCCTCAATGAGGGCAGATTAGTTTCTAATCAAGGATTAAATATTGGCATTGACGAATTTGATACCTATTTCAAAGAACATCAAGTCCCTTATTCCACTGCCTTACATTGCTTGTTCAAGAATAAACCCTATTTAGTAGGGCCCCTTGCGCGAGTAAACAATTGTTTTGGTCATCTGCCTATTCCGATACATCTTCTATTACAAGATTTAAAAATTAATTTTCCTTCTTATAATATGTATCACAGCATTATTGCTCGAGCTGTTGAAATCTATTTTTGTATTTTGGAGTCCATCCGGATTTTGGAGCATTATAAAATTCCTGAAGAATCACACCCTGAAATTAAACCACGCGCTGGGATAGGCTTTGGTTGTACTGAAGCGCCTAGAGGCACTTTATGGCAGCATATTCAATTGGGTGCGCAAGGACAAGTTAAAATGGCTCGCATTGTACCTCCAACCAGCCAAAATCAAGCACGTATTGAGGAGGACTTACGGATTTCCTTAAACCAGTTTGGTTTGGATAAAGAGGAGGATTCTTTGCGCGCTTATAGTGAAATGCTTATCCGCAATTATGATCCTTGTATTTCTTGTTCCACCCATTTTTTAAAGTTAAAGGTGAGTCGCGAATGAACATTATAAAGGTTCTAGGTATCGGCTCACCTTTCGGAGATGATCAAGCAGGATGGGAAGTAGCAGAAGCGTTAAAGCAGAATCTATCCCAGCATACTGATATATTCCCTTTTATACGCATTGAAAGCCATGATCGACCAGGAGCTCGTCTTATCGAGCTGATGAAAGGATTTAATACGGTTTTTATCATTGATGCAATAAAATCAGGCAGAGAAATAGGTGCCATTCACAGGTTTCAAAAGGAGAGCATATGGGAATTTGAAAGCAGACTTTCTACTCATGACGCCAGTATCTTACAAGCGCTACAATTAGCCAGTGCTCTAAATGAACTTCCAGATAATATTCAATTTTATGGAATAGAAATCGATAATATTGTCTTGGAATCCATTCTTTCTCAACCTATTGAAAATGCTATCAAAAATCTGGTTTTTCAATTAAAAATTGAAATTATCGAAACCGTCAAAAGAAATACCTCTTCTGCACTATAATTTATCGATGGATTAAAATTTGGAGGTACTGAATATGAGCGTATTAAAGAAGAATGTTCTTGCTATACATCAGTACTGCGCAGAAGAAGCACGGGTGTTGTCGCAATTCGAACAACATTCTCCGCCACGCTACCGAGAAAGAGACGACTAAAGCCATGCCGGCCATGTGTGCCTATAATTAATAAATCAGCAGGCCATTCTTTTGCTGCGTCAACAATTACCTCAGCTACTCTTCCATGAAATGGTTTTAATTCCAAGATTGATGTTTCAGGTTTGATAGATGTTTGCTGAGCTATTTTTTTTGCAGCGTTATCTAATATCTTTTCTCCATCTTCCTTCCACGCAGCAATAATTGAAAGATAGTCAAAAGAAGGCCCACCATAACGCATGCAGCTTTCATCAACAACATGGATAATCCGCACATTAGAGCTCTGATCTTTAGTTAGTTTAATTACTTCGTCTACTAATGAGTCAGATATCTTACTCCCATCAAGTGCTAGCATAATATTCTTATACATTGTAATGACTCCTTGTTTGGATATTCGTTATGGCACATATGAACTAAGTATAGACTTAACTATGTCATTTATTAGATGTCATTTGGTTATGTCCATGCGCATGGGCAAGTGTTAATAAATCTATAATTAACTATGTACTTGGCAGCCTTTCAGCAAGGTGAATAATGGATAAATTCTTAGGAGACGCTCGTGCTACAGAAATGGGTGCACGAGGAGAGGTTAATATCGGTCAACTGGTAAGAGAGCAGCATACCGATACTTATTCGATTGGTTTTTCAACCTAGGATGGTTTTGTTACTGCCGCTTCAAATTGGGATGAGCCAGCTCAATGCAAAAAAATTGCTCCAGGACTTCCAGGAAGCTATGAGGAATTATTTCATTTTATTCGATATAAAAGTTTATTTTAAATCTGATTGGTCATGATCAATTGGAACATTTTCTTAAAATTCCACGCTTACAAAGAGCTATGGGCGTTATTTATCGGCCTGAAACAGAGCGCCTGAGCCACTATTTCTTTACCCATTTAACCTACCAATTTGACAGTATCATTCATTTTGACAAAACAACGGCATTACAGTCTCTTGATAGTGATACAAATTGAACTTAATTAGATGCTTCATCATTTTTTTTATGTGTGAATAACAGACCTGATAAAAAAATTGCCGATTTTTAAGCTAAAATTAAGCAAAAATATAGAAGTTAAACTACGGTTAAAATATTAATTGATTCAAATGAATCAATATGTCAGGAGACAATCATGAAGATTGGTGCGTTTTGCAATAGGGATGTGATAATAATGAATGGTGATGAGTCAGTGAGAACTGCAGCCGAACTGATGCGCAGACACCATGTTGGCGATGTTGTATTGGTTGAAGAAAATAAAGGGCAACGTATTCCAATTGGAATTGTTACTGATCGCGATTTAGTAGTAGAAGTAATGGCCGTAGGGCTGGAAACAACAGTTTTAACTGTGCAAGATCTAGTTACCCGTACATTATTAGTGGCTCAAGAAAATGATAGTGTGTTTGATTGTCTTGAACTCATGAAAACAAAAGGGGTGCGTCGCCTACCTGTAGTGGGTGCGGGTAAATCGCTAATTGGTATTATTACTATGGATGACATCACGGTTTTATTGGCTGGGATGTTGTACAATGTGGTCAATGTGGTTGATCGTCAGCAAAAAAATGAGTTAAAACAAAGACCCTGATATTTTTGCGAAGTTCCTATTAGAACAATGAAAAAGCCGGTGACTGGATTGTTTTTGAGTCCCATTATTGCAGCAACGACTATGTCCTTGAATTCTGTTGCTGTCATTATTAATGCACTGCGCATAAATAATAAATGCTAGATAAAAGAAATGGCCTTATTTTTCATACAATATTATTTATACCCTTCAGGCACCATCTCCCGAAGGGAGATGGGACAGGGCGGCATAATATTCGAACTATTTTGGAGGAGTCTCTTGAGCATGAAAAACAAGGTTTGAATTTGTATCATCAACTATTACATCATTCAGAAAAAAAGTCGGTGTTAGTTGAAGACTTTGCAAGAAAAATGATTGATGAAGAGGAAATACATGTTGGTGAAATATATAAAATGCTAATGTCACCTGAAACTTTACAAGAAAGGTATGTCGGGCCTTGGCCGACAAAATAAGAGAAATGTATGTGCAGATGCAATTGCTTCATTTAGTCAATAAATCCTGACCCAACCTACGTGCAAGCCAAATGTGTGATATTTGTGATTAATTTGACACAAATTTAAACATTGATTTATAATTTTAAATCCATACAAAAGAAGCACGCTCTATGCTAGGTATTTTCAATTTCTTTTTCCAAAAACTGTCTTCTCCAGATTCTGAACCCGCTACAAAAGATGTTCTTATGGAAAAAGTTGAAGAGATTAAAGATATTCTTATTAAAAGAGACGGCACCATTAATGAAGAAGGAATGAATCAATATATAGAATCTCATCAGGATATTGATGCTCCTTATGATAATCCCCAAAGTAAATTTAGAAAACAGACTCTTTTATGCGCTGCAATTACCCACGATGAGATCAGTCCTCATACCAAAATAAGATTAGCCTGCTATTTAATCCATAAGGGCGCTCTTGTTACGAGAATGGGAGCTAAAATAGAAAAAATCGATCCTAAGCATGATGAGTTAATAGAAATTGCTCTTGAGGAAAAAAATTATGAAGCAGCTTACCTTCTGCTAAGAGAAGGAAGGAATCCTTTTGGCAGTTTTTATGATTTTTATGCAGGCAAAAATTTGATTGATGTTGCCTTAGATAATAAAGACGAAGAAATGCTTTCCTGGATATTAAAAAATGCCCCCTCTCTTTTCTCAAAATTGAAAACAGATAAATTTAATGAATATTACAAAAGAATCATTCAGGTTTTCCCGAATTTTGAACACAGTGAAAACTATTCGATTTTAAAACAATGTGCAGAAGAACGAATTGATCATTTATTTACTCAGTTAGGGTTAATTCAAGGCGAGGATATGGCGTTAATATTAGCTGCTAAAATGAGTAAAAAAACGTACCAAAACTCTGTCTTTGTTATTAAAAAAGAAGATCAGTTAACTTCATTAATCGAACAAATTAAAAAAATATTAGAGAATGAGACTTCTGAACGTATCATTAGATTTCGAATTGCTTATTATGGAGGGCATGGTTGTTTTGGTGAGTTTGAAATTGATAAAACGACGAATCCGCCAACAGTAAGATACGCCCATATTGATCCATTTCCGCAGCTTATTAAATACAATGTTCTAATCACCAATGATTTTGTAAGCGAAATTTCTCCGCTTGCTCATATTGAAATTGGGGAATCTGATTTAATGATGCAAAAAGGAGCCAGTTGTACTTATTTTTCTCTTGATGGTGGGATGCTGTTAGCAACCCCTGGGCGAGATTATGTTCCAAACGTCATGGAGCATATGAAAAAATATGGCAAGAAAATGGAGCATCCATTTAAGGAAAACCATGTTTCTTATGTACGTTGTCCTACATTGCCAGCGAGAATGATGATGGGGTTGCACTATATTGACGATGATACGACCATTCAACCTCAGCGTAGGGGACTTAATTCATTAATTTTTAATTCACAAGAAAAAAATACGATTGTAAACAAAAAAAGAGAAACGGCAGAAACTGCGGTTCGCAAAGATTTACAAAGTCATTTTTCAACATCAAATCAAACGGTAACACGTACTTGGAACCTGCGAATTGAGCGTAAAATGAAACAATATGGAAAAGCGGTGCATGATTTCATAAGAGAAAATAATATTAATGTTCTTGATGCTTCATTTTCTAGTTTGCTTGATCAATACCGCATGAAAGGCTTAGTGAAATTTTGCGAAGGAAAAGTAATATTAAGTCCAAGTACAGTCATGCAAATATGAAAAATACCATTAAACAAAATGGATTTAGAATCTTATTATGTGAAAATGACCAGCCTGAACATCTAGTTTGGATGGCAGAATATACTGGAGTCAGCACACCTGAATTGGACCATGTCTGATCATAGATGCATGCTTCAACTGCTAAAAGCTCAGCATGAACGAAATTAGTCCATGTATTTCTACGTCGAAACATGTAATAATGATTTTTTTGCATATACAACCCATGGCTTTAGAAATGTCTCCGATGAGAGACAAAAATGATCCAAAGTCGAGATTTAAGGGTTATTCATGTTTCATGTGATAAGGATATTATCGTGTTCATTAATTTTAAATCCAGATCTCTATTTCTATGTTGTACACTGTATTCTACCCTAAGCTTTGCAAACTACACTCCGCTGACGCAATGGCTAAAAATAAAAACGGTAGATTTTGCCAAGATCACTTATCACATCTACAATATGGATTATTCCTTTATAAAGAACAGAAGTTATGATGACTATCTTAAATTAAGCAGCACGCCGTTTCCTTATCGCGGTTCAATAAAGAAAGAGGGCGCTCAAGGGGATATACTTATCGTCATTGTAAGGAGTTCTGTTTGTAGAGGAGAGCTGACTATTCCTTTTTTTGAGGAAAATGGAGCACTTGCAACACTTGAGCAAACATACCATATTGAAATCGGGGATGCCCGAGATCCCAATTGTTCCAGGAGGAATAAAGTGGATGTCGTGGTAGAAAAAGATTCTGATCCATCGCTGGGTTATACAATTACCATGGAATATGTATAGCCATCATCATTGAAAAAGTGCATTGATCGAAAAAAAAAATTTCTTGCGCCGATTTCTTGTAATAGATAACAATAGGTTTCAAAAAATTTAGGCTTGAGCACGTTATGTTTGCTGACTTAAATTAAACAACCATGATTACAGTATTTAAAAAATATTTTTTATATAGCATCTTATTTAGTTATACAGTCATGGCAGGGCAGCCTTTAACAGATTATTTACTCAAGCCAACTGGTAAGTATGGTGTATCTTTTAAAGATCTACATTGGGTTAACAATACTATTTGTCCCGATCCAAACTTTTCAAAAAGACAAGAAAAAGATTTTAGTTCAGATAACACGAAACATTGCCATGAATTAATGGTCAGAATTTATTATCCAGTTAGTTTAAAAGATTATAGTGGTGTACCGTACTATCGACCTACTATTAATACTGAACAAAATATTTTAAAAACCAAGCCTGGAGTCAAATCAGAAGATATTGAACAATTATTATTACTCAAGAGTCATACAACTGAAAATGCTTCAATTGTTCAAAATGCACAATTTCCTGTTGTCCTCTTCATTTCTGGATTGGGAGGGGTTGCTCAATTATATGAAAACATGATTACTGAACTTGTGAGTCAGGGGTATATCGTGGTTGGGATCAATTCAGTATTTATTAACGGCGATATTATCTTACCAAATAATAGGATTGTAAGCATGATAGATCCACAAAGCTGGGATGTGGTGACGCAAAAAACAATCCCCATATTGGAACGAGATATTGTATTTGTTTACAAAAAAATTCATGATACAGCGCAAGACAATGTATTTAAATCAATGGATTTAAAACATATTGGAGCCTTAGGTCATTCTTTTGGGGGAAGGGCTATAGCTAATGTGGCAAACCGTCATGAAAAGTGGTTTCAGGCTCTAGCAACTTTTGATATGGAAGTTCATATGGGTTCTTTTGAGCCTAAAAACGCCATTCCATCTATGCATTTTATTTCCGCCTATTGGCGGACAATGTTTCGTTGGCTAAATCTTCATTATCGATTAAATAAAAATGGATTTTTAGTGACATTATCACCAACTGAAAATGATAAACATTATAGTTATCATATGAATTTTACTGATTTTTCAACATTGCAATATATGCCAGTATACCAAGCCTCTATGAACCATGATCATTCAAAAAAAGTTCGCCAGGATTTTGGAAATTATCTTGGTAACGGCAATGGATTGCAAATTGCTAAGTCAATAAATCTGTATTTACTTGATTTTTTTAATGTCTTTCTTAAGGATAAAAAAAATTCATTTAGGGACTGTTCTTCGCTGACGAATAATACTTATATAAAGTGTGGTCCAGGTATTTTTTAATTATATAGAGATTTTTAATTTGTTCAGAAAATCGGATTTCTTAATGTACGTTTCTTTTCAAGACTTTTATACCCCTATTCGGACTTACTTTCAATTAGTACTCCATAAAACCATGGGTTTGTGGACGCTTAATATTGATGTGCAAAAATTTGTAATTTACCTGGGAAACTAGTTCGAAAACTCTATACATTAATCAAGGTTCAAGTTGATATCAAAATAATCGAGTTAATAGCGGGATTTTCCTCGTGTTTCATTGGCTTGAGATGTGATAAAAAACACAATAAGTTCTTGATTATTTATAATTGGGGAAGGTGATTAGTGTTCCGAGGAGGCAGACCACATCCTTGTGGTAGTGCATCGTCCTTGATGCGTTCAAATAATCCTTATAAGACATCCACTGTCCTTCCTCGTACTGATTTAATCATAGCGAATAATTCTAATGAGTTACACTCAAAATAGCGCATAATCATGTAAGAAATCTCTCAATTTGAGTTATCTGTCTATAATGGGGCTGAAATATTTTAAATTTAGTTGATGAGTGGTAGGGCAATACAATGTTCTGCTGATAAAGGCACATATCATCTAATTCCATTAAAAGAAAAGAGTTTCGCCCATAGCTAAATGGCTAAATATGGAGTTTATACCTTTATGCAACATGCCTTTTTGGCTGTTACGAATTACTCTGTTTATTTTTACTTTCAGGCTATTGGGCGCGTTGCTACGTTTAATCCAGCTTTCTCTCTATAATGTTCATTTTAAACAAAGAGGCATTGAGTTTTTTGACTGAAGTGAAGGTTATACAGAAATTTACCGAAATAATTTGTTACAAACTGAATTAGGTTCTCATATCATAAGATGAAGTATATGAATTCAAATTAGAAACTATCTCTGGTTCCTCCTCAGAAAGTACTGATACTAATTCTCGATAATCTGATTTAAATGTTTTGAAAAAGTCCACTATTTTAGTACAATGATTGTACAGTTCTTTTTTATTTATCTTTTCTGCAATCGATATTAATTTTCGTAATTTATTATAATCATTAATTAACTCAGCTAATAAATTATTTAAATGTTCACTGTTTTTAAATTCGTTTAAGTTCTCTTCAAAAATCTTTAGCTTAATTTCTAATTCTCTAAAGTCCCTTTTAAGTTGAACTATGTCTTTAGTTAATGATTTTTTATCAAAGGCATGGTTTTCAAATATTACCATATCATTATTCAGTTTTGTAAGATTGAAATAATCTACGAAGCTATAGTTTGTTCTTGCTAAATCGAGTACCTTTAAGCAAAGATTTAGGGTATCACTACCAGTTTCTTTAAATAAATGATTATCAATCATTGATTGTGTAAAATCATAATATTTGGCTAATGATGTTGGTTCAAGTAAATAATTGGCTGCGGACAATAATACTTCTCTTTTTGCTGACCTTATTGCTTTAGCTTTTTCTATTTTTTTATCAGTTGAATCCAACAGTCTGTAAAGTCCTCCTCCCAGTGGTTTATTTTCATTTAAATCGTCCTCTAACTTTAGGAGGTGTTGGAGTATTTTTTTATATAGCTTACAGGTTTTTTGATGTCCTTGAGGATGAAAGTCACATTGGTTTTGAGTAAACGTTTCTAGAGCACCACGAATCACTTTTATAGAGTAGATAAAATGGTCTGATCTAATTGGTACTCGAATGTCTTCTTCATTGGTATAATTGCCTCTAACCCTTTTAACTTTAAATAAAGCATTTCCAATAGCGTTAGAGAATTCATCTCGCTGACCTATTTTTGTACCTGGGTAATCGAAACTAAGGTTAATACTAGGGTCCTCATATTGATATTTAATTGAAGTGATAAAACTTTCTTGAGCAATCACACGTAAAATTGTGCCATCAATTACTTCTGTTTCTCCATTATCGTAATTTATTGTATATGACCCATCTTTGTTGTCCTTTAATTGATTAATGTTGTTGAGGTTAAACGAATATGGGTAGTCCTCGGATGTTTCAATAGTTATTTGATCGTCTTTTCTCAATCTGATCATTTTTCTAAGATAGAACTCCAAATTATCTACTTCTAAGTATCTTGCAATTCTAAAAATGGAGGTGTAACTATCCATCCCATCCACAACTAGAGCATCAGATATACCCTTAAGCTCAGGGAGAATTAACTTACATTGTATATCTAGTTGCTCTACAAATTCATTTGTTTTTTCGATAAAAAAGTTATTATTTTTACAATCAATAACTAAATTCATATTTCCTATTCTATCATCAGGTACCATGAAAGTATGAAGCGCCAAACCATTCTCAAATCTCATCCCATCTATATTTTCCGCCAATTTTTGGGCGAATCCATCATGTTCATCAGTAATCAGGCCAACGTTACAGGCTAACAAATCTATATCTAAAACATGAGGGTTAATTTTTTTAAATAGGACTATGTAATTAAACAGTTGCTCTGGAGAGTTAAAAAATCCAAATGATTCTCGATGACCATGAGCCATAAATGATACGCGAGTTTGTGTATGAGGAATAATAGGGATATGCTCTGGATCTATAACTTCTATACATTCTTCATTAAGTTCATTAGCTAAAAATTGTGAGACGCTTAAATCAATTTCACTATTAGAATCTGGGGTTGGAAAGTGCACAAAAATACGAGTCATAGCAATCCCTTATATTTAGATGTTTGAGTATTTAAATATCTTTCATATAGAAACTCCAAGCGAATATTACTGAAAGTTGTTGCTTACAAGTTCATTATTATTAAACTATTTCTAATAAACATATGTATAAACTTGGTTCAGTATGTTTCATGTAGTTAGAATAAATTTTAGAACTGATATTGGTTTTTTTCAAAAATTGAATTAATTGTAGGTACACTCTAATTGAAACCTGAGTTTTAGTCACGCACGCTTGCCGAAAAATCATCCAAGTCAGCAATTGCAATAAAAGACAACTATATGACTATATTAAGTTTTATCGGACTTATACTCAAATTGCGCCGACAGTGTCAGCACAATTTAATGAAGGGCTTTCGGGTTTAACACAAATTACTGAAAAAGTGCCGACGATGTCGGCACAGTTTAAAGCTCAACCTCACGAGCTTTTAAATAGCATTTCATATCGCATGTTTAAGATGCTAGTAGAAATAAATGATGAGCAGAAAAGGAGTTTCTATGAACAATAATGCATTAAAGGAAATTGATCAGTTAGGGAATTAAAAAGGCAAATAGATAGTCTTTACTATGAAAGATTAGGCTGACGTGGTCAACCAGTTTCTGAAATGTAGATTATGGTAATGAAAGATAGCCTCAATTCATGAATCGAGCTTAAATGTTCTTTCATGAATTGAGAGCATTAAAACTAACTCACTCTAAAAGCAGGTATTAGCCTAGCCAATGGTTTTAAAGGGCCTGCATAAACTACCGACTTTTATAAATTCCACATCTGATCCTGCTTCAATGACTTCACCTGTAATCTCATGGCCTAAAACCATTCCCACTGGCGCAGTCGTTCTTCCTCTCACCATATGCTGATCACTACCACAAATATTCGTGGATATCACTTTGAGTATTACTGCATGATTAATTTTTTTCCCTTTAGGATTAACAAATTTTGGAAAGTCGATTGAGTCTACTTGAACCATTCCTTTTCCGGTATAAATCACACCTCGATTTGTTTGCATTGAGCACTCCTTACCACAATCAAATACCCAGGTATTTGTAAGTATAGTTCTTCTTGCCATATCTATCGCTTTATTAAGCGTACTGCTTCGGTCTCCTTTTTAATTTGTATGTTTTTTGTGCTGCTATACTTTTTTTATAAGTCAAGAATTCCAAACGTGTATGTAGCTATGTTTTCTAAAGAACTCGAGTCAGTAAAATCTAAATTAAATGGTTGCGGTCACCATTGGGGAACAGATTTTCATTTATCTGGTACAACCGCCTATGTTGGCCAAGATACATGGTATGAAACACAAATTCCCTATCTGGTTGGTTTAAATGGAAATAATCCTGGGCCCGGCCCGGGTCTTATTTTAGAAGATGTAGAAAATAAAGACATTCACATGACATGGACTCCTGGACTAACAGGATGTATGGGATTAGCAATACTGGGTAGAAATGAAAAAACGGGTAAGATAGACCTTTTTTTCGCTCATGCCAGACAATATGATCAAGTCAATGCAACCGAAGATCCTAAAAATCCCATGTTTTTAGCACGAAATTTCGTAAAATCACATGGAGAAATACGTGTTTTTTGGGGTACTGATTTTTTTCATGGGCACTCACTTCAGGAAGGGCAAGCCAAACGACAGGAGGCACAAAGAAAACTGAGTACTGAGCTCGGTTGCTGGGTTCGAAATGACGACTGTATCGTTACGAGTGATTTGACATTTTTCCCTAAAATAGGCCTTCCTTTAGTAGGGTCTCCTGCAACAGCTTACAAAGATTTAACTCAAGATCGTGATTTAGCTGCTAAAATTGCATTTTCTGAAAGCAAAAAATTAGATAAATTCACTCCTGATGATAAGATTGTGGGTAAAATTCAGTTACATTTAGTAGAGTTAAAGGAAAAGAGATATACCCATCCTCGCTTATATCATCAAGATAATACAAGAGAGATGAAAATTACAGCCCTTACTCAAATTCTTGAAGCATATAAAGTAGGAAACTACGATGTCTTAAGGCATTATGCCCGTCATGCAGAGAACAATACCTCTCCTTTTGCCGCTCCCGAAGGCAAAGACGTGTGGAGCTCTAAAAAAGGAACTACAAAAATGCTAGCCCAGCTTGCAGCGAGGGATATTTACCAAAAAATAAGTGTCATGGGATATGATGGCTGTGGGTTACAAAAAGATATGGAGCCAATTTCAAGTTATCGTTTCTATAAACCTAATCCCAAGTCAGAGCTATCTCCAACGTAATGTGGTAAACGGTCTGCCGAAACATAGAGGGTCAGGCCTTGCTGTGTGCTTAACCCAGAAATTATCAAATAAACACAAGTTTGAGAAGTAGCAAGTAAGCACGAAGCAAGGCTCTCTATGCTCAATATTTTTTTACCATTTTTAGGCTGAAAGTTTGAAATTTTATAACGGTCTTAGAAAAGTAAACAGGCCGCCCCGGTTTATTTACGTGTGAAAAATATTTGCTTGAACTTTATTTAAACCAGAACCATGCTGTACTACAAACGTAGCAAAAGAATACTATTGTAGGTGAAATAATGGGAATCCCAATAAGAATTGACGAAAACATTTATTATGAGGCCAAAAAAGTTGCCGCTGCAGAATTTCGTTCTATTCCGAATCAAATAGAATATTGGGCTACGTTAGGAAAGTGTGCATTGGATAATCCTGATTTACCAATTGAGTTTATAAAAGATGTTTTGCTTTCTAAACTTCAAGATAAGTCTTTAGCTGAGCCTTTTCAATTCGAGGGTGAAGGTGAGTGATATTGAAATAAGGCAAATGCCAGCGTTTCAGAGGGTCTATAAGAAATTGCCTGCCTCACATAAACCCATCGTTAACGAGGCTGTTCGAATAATTGTCAATAATTCTAAAATTGGAGAAGAGAAAAAAGGGGATTTAATTGGAGTCTATGTTTATAAATTTAAAACTAATCATCAACAATTTCTTTTGGCTTATGAGTGGGATCCTGCATTAAGGATTCTATTAGCACTTGGTGTGTATGAAAACTTCTACCGGGATCTCAAGAGAAACTCGTTTTAATAATAAATTAAAAATTATGAGTTTATTGAGAACTGCAATATATAATGTACAAAAAGATATTGAATTAACGAAAAAAAATATAGAAGAATCTTATTTTCTCCTCCAAGAATCACTTCATTGTACATTTATTTGTGTTGATGGACTTCAGCCTTTAGTTTTAAATGAAATAGAAGATGCAAAAAATCACAACAAATTAGATTTGATAACTGAAAAATTTTATAAAAATATTTTTTGCAAAATATTTAGTTTGGGAACAGAAAATTATGAAGGTACAAATGTATTGAGTTATTCGAGAGGGAAACTCAAACGACTTATTAATCCAGTGCGAGGATTTCAATCGATGAAGACAGCCTACGCAACTATTAAGGGCTTTGAGATCATGCGCATGTTTAAAAAAGGACAGTTTAATATTTAGATGTATGGAGCACGAACAGAAATATCTTTTATTAATGCGCAATTTGGACTTTACAGCAGAGATCTGTCCAAAACTTATTTTTTCTCAAGCTGATTCTTTTTTGCAACGGAGTCCTTTTAACCATGGAATCATGACGGATGTATCCAATCCACCAGAATAAGCTAACACTATTTTTGTTGTATTATTTGAATTCATCATTTTGCTCCTCTTGACGTTAATATTCTTTCACACATAAGGTGCCCACATTTTTCTCAGACAAAAGAGCGTGAGTTAAAATATTTTTTTGATGACCATTTGCTATTAAAATGCGATTTAATCCTTGCCTTAATGATTCTAAAATGGCCTTTACTTTAACTAACATGCCATCTTTGACTATTGATTTTTGAACTAACTCATCTAAATGCTCTTCTGATAACAGAGCTAATAAGTTACCTTGCTTGTCGTAAATACCCTCTTGATCAGTAAAGTAAATTAGTTTCTGAACTTTTAGAGCGTTAGCTAAATAGGAAGCTGCTAAATCGGCATTGATATTCATGGCATTTCCTAATTCATCAACACCAAGTGAAGCAATAACAGGAAGAAAGTTTTCTTTTGCATTGAGCAGGCATTCAAGATAAGTCGTATTTACTTTTTTTATCTCTCCAACAAAGCCGTGCTCTTCGCTGACATAATCACAAACCAAAGTTTGATTTGTTGATCCAGACAAGCCAATTGCTGGTACACCAAGTCGATTTAAATTTCTCACTAAATGTTGATTAACTTGGCCGCAAAGTACCATTTCAATAATTTTCATCGCTTCTTGCGTTGTCTGCCTTAAGCCTTGAATAAAGGTGGACTTAATCCTATAGATATTTAGGGCCTCATTGATTGCTTTACTCCCACCATGAACAATAACTACCTTGAAACCACAAATGCTCATAGCCTTAAGTTCTTGGCATAATGAATATGTCGATTCTTCATTGTGAAGGACTGAGCCTCCTACTTTAATTAAAATTGGTTTGTTAGGAGATAAAATGAATTTTTGATACACTTGGTCACTCATGATACATACTCGGCGTTGATTTTGACGTATTGTTCTGTTAAATCGCAGCCCCAGGCAGTAGCACACCCCCCCCCCTCAAAAAAATTAACATGAATGATGATTTGATCTTTTGCTAATTGTTTCTTCAATTCATATAAATCAACAGATTCGACTAGACTACCTTGTGCGAATAAATCAATACCTTGGATTGAGATCACGCAATGAATTAACAAGGATTCAGAAATATCCTCCTGGCCAAGTCGCGCTAAAACTCTTCCCCAGTTAGGCGACTCTCCTGCAATTGCGGTTTTTATTAATGGGCTAGTAATGATCGCTTTAGCTACTTTTTTTGCTTGTTTATCGTTTGTCGCACCACTCACTTTTGCTTCAATAAGTTTTGATGCACCCTCACCATCTCGGGCAATACTTTTGGCTAAAGTGATAGCCATTTCTAAAATAGCTTGATAGAAAGTAGCGTAATCATCAGAGTTATCTAAAGAAACATCACTCGCTCCATTCGCCATGAGAAAAGTACAATCATTAGTTGAGGTTTCTCCATCAACACTAATCATATTAAAACTTTTACCACAGATATCTTTTAAGAGTGATTGGGCTTGATGTATATCTAATTGGGCGTCTGTTAAAAAATAACCGAGCATAGTAGCCATATTGGGATGGATCATGCCTGAACCTTTACAAATACCGGTAATTCGGACGGTGCCTGAGGATAATTGGAGATCTTTATATACTGTTTTGGGAACAAGATCGGTTGTTAAAATAGCAGTAGCAAAATTTTCAGCAATATTCGTTACTTTTTTAACCAAAGCAGGTATTGCTTCAGTTATTTTTTGTATTGACAATTGTTTACCTATTACACCTGTTGAAGCGGTAATTACCTGATTGGGGTGGCAGTTTAATTCTTTTGCTAAAGACTCGGCCATCATTAAATTATTTTTTTCCCCTTCGAAGCCTGTTGCTGCATTCGCTTCACCGCTGTTCGTAATGATGGCTCTAATACTATTCGCGGGTAGACAATGCTGCGCATATTTTACAGGAGCAGCTTTAAGATGATTTTTAGTAAATACTCCGACTGTTGTTGCAGGAGTTTCCGAAATAATGACTCCTAAGTCAGGTCGATATACTCTAACCCCGCAATTGATACCCCCGGCTTTAAATCCAGTTGGTAATTTAGTTCTAAAAATACCTGAGCCCATAATCATAATGTCTCCTTAAAGCGTTAAACCTGTCTGTAATGGCAATTGATACATGGCATTTAAATTTTCTATAGCCTGACTTGCAGCACCTTTTAGTAAATTATCAATTGAAGAAAACAGAGTAATTTGGCCTTCTTTTACAAAAAAACCAATGTGGCAATAGGGGGTATGTATCAGCTGTTGTAATCCTAATAGTTTTTGTTCATCTTCTGTTGAACCTTTGCCAACTTCTTGGTATCGGATTAAGGGATAGGATTGATAGTGAATTTGAAAGGCATTAAGAATCGCTTCTGAAATATCCTCATCAGGTGTAAAAGAAGACGCTGGCTGTAGATAGATTGTCATGGCAAGTCCTCTAACAATGGGCAGAATTGATGTTGTTAATGTTATTTTTGTTTCTTTCTCACTGAAATCACGTATTGCTTTTTCAATTTCAGGAATATGTTGATGTATTCCAATTTTATAAGGATAAAAATTATTAGCGATTTCACAGAACATTAATTCCGGAGTTGGCTTTTTACCACTTCCTGATACTCCCGATTTGGCATCAATTATGATTGATTTTTTATCAATAATATTTGTTTTAAATAAAGGCAAAAGAGCCATAAGTGCAGCCGTAGCATAACAACCCGGATTAGCAATTAATTGAGATTTAGATTGCAATGTCTCCCAAGGGCATAATCCGTAGCAAGCTTTTTCAATTAAAAAACTGGCATCATGCTGCATTCCATACCAGTGGGTAAAATCATCTTTTGGTAAACGAAAAGCACCACTTAAATCGATTATGTTTATATCAGTATTAATTAGTTTTGATGCTGCATCTATAGAAACAACCGTCGGAGTAGCTAAAAATATAGTATCTAGTTCGAAACTGTTTTGTACACACTCTGCTATACTCCCGAGATTTAGAAGGTTTAGATGAGGATGTTTTTGTATTAGGTTTATTAATTCTTTACCTACATAACCATTTCTTCCTATGACGGCTACTTTATAATGCGTTTTCATGAATATTTATCCTGTATTTGACATTTAATATGATTATTTATTCATTGTTATTGCATAATAAATCACACTTTAATTGGGTGCAACATAAATTTGAAAAATTATTCTTAAATATGGCAAAATAATATATTTATATGCATTTATATTGAATAAAAATTATTTTGTAGAGATGAAAATGGATGATAAATTAGATTTATTAGATGATTTAAGACAATTATTATTGGAAGGGAAGGTCACTAGACAAGAAGATATATGTATCGCTCTTCAAACCAAAGGGCATCATGTTAATCAATCAAAAATTTCGCGACTTATTCATAAGCTCAATGCAATTAAATCTAAAAACGAATTGGGTCAGATTGTTTATCGTTTAGCTCGAGAACCAGCCCCACCAACTACTTCTAGCCAGTTATCTAGCTTGGTGATTGATGTTGTTGCCAATGAAACGACTATTATAGTTAACACGAGCCCCGGAGCCGCACAATTAGTGGCACGAGTTCTTGATTATAATAAGAATAACATTCAAATACTTGGAACCATCGCTGGGGATGATTCTATCTTTATTGCTCCTTTATCGATAAAAGAAATTGATAAATCACTTAGGCAGATAAAAAAATTATTATTCTATTAAAACTAGGATCATGTTAGATAACGAATATAGAAAACATAGTTCGCATTTGCCCCGTTTCTGTACTTACACCCATCAATAGATGATATCTTTTTCATTTTCAGATATAAAAAAATGGGCTCCGTTGCAAATAAGATCAAGAACCCAAAATCTGAATTTCAGGCACAGGTCAGCAATATAACCCGAATTGTTCATTAATAAACGAGATCTCAGTACGATTTCCATACATCCATACATCCATACATCCATACATCCATACATCCATACATCCATACATCCATACATTGAACTGTCCCTTTTTGAACATGCGCATGATTTCAAAGCCCCTGATGGTGGCATAGGCATTTTTCATAGATTGAAATCCCCTGACCGGATTAATGAAGAGCAGTTATATGCTGATATTAGCCAATTGATAGAGGTTACTCAGCAAAGAGCCTTGCATGAAATCAGTAGGGGAGGAGCATTAGAGATGAATTGTAAACACGCCCTATTATTTTGATTCGTCGACAGATAAATCTGGTAGCATTACGGTTTTCTTAATTTAGGAGAGCATAATGGTTCAAGGGCGTGAAGCGCGGCGTATGGTATGGATGGATATTCTTCGTCAAGAAATAGCAGTAAAAGAAAAAGCAAAAGCAGAAGCATCCAGTCAGAAAGCATTAAAGGATGCGCTGGAAAAGGATGGTGATCCCTCTCTGGCTGAAAGACTTCTTCATATCGAGCTAGATCAGAGATTGGAAGCATTGAGCCTGGCAATTGAACGCAATCATTTGAAAAATGTAAAAACTATTTACGAAAATCTCAACTTGCCTGGAACTATTTCCACTCTGAAGCTAGATATTAAGATGGTAAACTCAGCGCTTAATAAAGGAAATTGTGAGATAGCCAGGCTGGTTCTTTCTTTGCTTTTGCATAGTAGAAATACAGAAGACGAAAAACAGCAAATGAAATCTTTGTTTGAGACTAAATACGTAATTCAAAAGTCTCTATTCCTGTTCTTTACTCCTTTTACTGAACTTCATAAAGATGTGAGAGGACTGATTGCCGGTCAACTAAAAGCTGTCTGTCAAACTGCAGAACATCTTTCGGGTTTTGTCTCGAAAATTGTTTAGATCGCAGCTGAAGAAATGCTGGATGAGGCTATCCTGCAAGGCCATAAAACTGTTCGAAAATGGACTGGTTTCCTGCCTGTAGATGTTGTTCTTTTCGAAGCATGTGGTGAAGTTCAATGCCAGCCAGCGTGGCTTTGGTTATTTTTTTGATGAATCGGTGATCCTGATCCACAATGTTGTTGAGGTACTTGATCTGCCTCACTTTGATCTGAAGGAACAGTCCGCCCAACGTGAAAAGCAGTGCCAGATGCAGGTTGATGGTATCAATACCCGCTTTGTTGGCACCACTTTTATCCATAGTCACCGTCTGCGGAATACCGCTTGAACCAATGACCTTCACGAAAAATGCCCTCGCTGCCGATTCATCCCGTTTCTCTGACAGCATGAAATCAACCGTATGGCCTTCTTTATCCACTGCACGATACAAATACATCCACTGTCCCTTCACCTTAATATAGGTTTCATCCATTCTTAAGGAACCACCCGTGGAGTGTTTGTGACGCTTGCGAAAAGCCTCTTCTAGTTGAGGAGAATATTCAACTACCCAGCGATGAATGGTCAAATGGTCTACTTTCAAGCCACGCTCCAGAGCCAGCTCCTCAACTTCACGATAACTCAGGGAATAAGCCAGATAGCACCTGACTAACAGCAGGATCATATCCTGTTTGAAATGCTTCTACTTGAAACTGAGCATTGTCGAACTCCAAAAAATTCGGCAACTCTAACAGAGTCTGATATTTTCTGCGACAAAACCCTTTTTATAG